>NZ_VTWS01000003.1 GCF_008727875.1 Larkinella humicola
TAAAGGGGGAGCTTGGAGCGCGAGAAAACTCCCCCTTTAGGGGGCTGGGGGGCAAAAGCGCGGCAGAACGGACCAACCCGGCGGCTTCGGGCAGAACAGCGAAACGATAAAACCGCTGCAAACGTAGGCTTTAACAGGATTTAGGGTACATTTGAGATTATTCCTACAGCCTACTTTTTCGAAAAATGACTGCAAAACGGCTCCTGCTCCCGCTGTTTTTTCTCCTGACCACACTCCCGGCGGTTTCACAAAAAGCCTTGCCCCAGGCCCAGCGGCTCCAGTGGTGGCAGCAGGACCGCTTCGGTATGTTTATCCATTGGGGACCGGCGACGCTGACGGGCAAAGAAATTAGCTGGTCGCGGGCGGGTTACGGTAAAAGCCGGTATGATTCGCTGTATCTGCGGTTTAATCCCACCCAATTCGATCCGAAAGAATGGGTGCGCCTGGCGAAAGCCAGCGGCCTGAAATACGTTGTGCTCACTGCCAAACACCACGACGGTTTCTGTTTGTGGAACACCAAAACCATTCCCTACAACATCATGTCATCGCCGTTTGGGCGGGACGTTTGCAAGGAACTGGCCGATGCCGTTCACGATGCCGGGCTTGAACTGGGCTGGTATTTTTCGCCCGGCGACTGGAAAGACCCCGACTGCCGCAATCCCGACCGGGAACGAAACGCCGTGTTTGAAACCCGGATGTTGCAGCAACTTACCGAACTGTTGACCAATTACGGCAAAATCAGTCTGCTGTGGATCGATTACGACGGCTGGCCCTGCCCGACCGACCCGAAAAACGTGTATGAGCTGGCGCATCGCCTGCAACCCGGTATTATCCTGGACAACCGGCTCGAAGCCTTCAACCCCGACGAGTCGCACGGCCAGCCGGGCCGCTACGGCGATTATGTTACGCCTGAAGGTTTCGTGGCCGGTTATGGCCGTGTTCCCTGGGAAACCTGCACCAATTTAGGCCACCAGTGGGCGTGGCGGTTTGAAGACAAGCCTCGGGCTGCGAAAGAAGTCGTGCATACGTTACTGCGGTGTGTGGGTGGCAATGGAAACCTACTGCTCAATGTCGGCCCCGACAGCCTGGGGCAGATTCCGCCCTTGTTTGCCAGCCGTTTGCAGGAAGTCGGGGCCTGGATCAAGCCCCGGGAAGTCGCTATCTACGGCACCAAAGGCGGCCCCTACACCCCCGCTCAGGAGTATGTCTGTACGCAAAAAGACAACCGGATTTTTCTGCACCTGCTGGCAGGAACCACCAGCGAAGTGGTGTTACCACCCCTGCCCGCGACGATCAAACAGGCTGCCCTGCTCAATGGCGCGAAGCTGACTTTTTCGCAAAATAAAGAGCAGGTTCGGCTGATCGTGCCGGTTTCAGCGCGCGACTCCATTGCGACGATAATCACCCTGACCCTCGACCGCCCGGCTTCGCAACTGGCTCCCATTCTGCCGTTTTCGAAAACCGGGTCGCTGGCCTATGGCAAAAAACCGTCGGCTTCGAGCGCGGTGGGGCCGTTTCTGCACGATGCGGGGGCCGCTTTCGACGACAACAAGGCGACCTACTGGAAGCTCGGCCGTCGAAGCGATGCTAATTTTGAGGCTAATTACGGAAAACCGCTTCACTATCAGACGAAAGAAGCCCAGGCTAACTACGAAAGCACCGGCTGGCTGCAGGTTGATTTAGGAAAACCGCAACCCGTTGGGCAAATCGTGCTGCAGGAATTTCAGCGAAAAAACAACCCGGAGCTGATTCCAAAAATCAGCCGATTCAGCGTGCAGTATCAGAACGGCAACGAATGGGTAACGCTGGCGACGGGCCGGGAAATGGGCGACGAATGGCGGCAGGAAATTCCGCCCGTCACGGCGCAGCGGTTTCGGTTGGTCATTCTCGAATCATCGGGCAGCATCGGGGTTAGTGAATTTCAGTTGTTACCACCCAACTAGTCAACGAATTACACCCGATGCCCTTAATTTTTGAGCCGACCGGATTTTTCTTCCAGCGCCAGCCGGATCAGATCGACGGTATTTTTGACGCCCACTTTTTTCAGAATACTAGCCCGCTGGTTCGCTACGGTATTGGTGCTGATGTCAAATTTTTTGGCGATTTCCTGGCTGTTCATCCCTTCCGTCAGACAGGTCAGGATCTGGGCTTCCCGCGAGCTAACCTTGTTCCAGATGGACGAACGGTTTTTGGAAACCTGGCTGTGGTCTTCTTTTAGGGTGGCCGTTTCGGGCACTACCCAATGTCTGATAATCACCGTCGAAGCACTCGGCGGATAATACAATTCGCCGTCGACCACGGCCCGAACCGCCCGCAGGATTTCTTCGCGGTCGGTGTCTTTCTGCAAATAACCGGCGGCTCCATACTGCACCGATTTCAGGATGTAATCCTTGTTGTTGTGCATACTGAACATCAGAATCCGGATTTTGGGGTATTGGCGGGTTATGATCTGCAGGGCTTCGATGCCCGACATGCGGGGCATGGTGATGTCCAGAAACAGCACGTCCGGCTTCACCACCGGAATCAGATCGATGGCTTCGTCGCCGTCGGGAGCTTCGCCAACCACCTCAATATCAACTTCATCTTCCAGCAAGGTCCGAACCCCTTTTCGTACCACAGAATGGTCGTCGGCAACAAGAATTCGTATCGGCATCATCCGTTCGTAGTGTCTGGTAAAGTGACGGCAACTTTCGTTCCTTTTTTCAATTTCGACGTAATCGTCAGGTCGCCGTTCATCAAACGGGCCCGGGTGCGCATGTTTTCCAGGCCATTGATGGGCTGAATTCCTTTTTCGTACTTCGGAGTCGATTTCACGGAAAAACCCTTTCCGTTGTCTTCCACCGTCAATACAATTCGGGGCGCTCGTTGCCAGCTGATCCGGATTTTCTGAGCCTGAGCATGCTTGATGGCGTTGTTCAGGGCTTCCTGCGCAATCCGGTACAGGCCAATTTCCACCGCTGGCGGCAGCCTGCTTTCGTCACGATCTCCTTCAAAGATAACCTCAATTCCGGATGATCGGGCCGTTTGTTCCGCTAATAATTGCAAGGTTGCGCCCAAACCGAAGTCACCCAGCACCGACGGCATCAGGTTGTGCGACGTCTGGCGGGTGGTCTGAATAACGTCATAAATCAGCTCGCACAATTCCTCGAACCGTTGCCGGTGTTTGGGTTCCGGAAACGGAATGACCTTTAGTTTTTCAGCGTGCAGTTTCAGGCCGGTCAGCATCTGCCCGATGCCGTCGTGGAGTTCGCGCGCAAACCGGCGCCGTTCTTCCTCCTGCCCTTCCAGCAAGCCCGCCGACCGCACGGTTTCCTCGGCAATCTGCAAACGGTATTTTTCTTCGGTAGCCCGCAAAAGTTCGCGCTGGGTTTTAACCAACTGTTGGTTAGCCACTTCCAGATCTGTGTTGGCCACCGCCAGGCTTTCGTTCACCGCCCGCAACGCATCGTCCGATTCGGTCAGTTTCCGAATCACATTTTTGGTATGCGTCACCACCGGCCGGAAAATCAGCAGCCCTTCGATCAGCAGCGTCAGCAGGGTCGCCACCGTCAGCACCCACTCGATCTGCTCAAGCGACCGAACCCGTTCGAAGCTTTCTTTATCGAACTGAAACACGATGGCATTCATCTGATTCAGAAACGAAGGCTCGTCGCGCAGAATGACCTGCAGGGCGGTTTTCCTCTGCTCCGGCGATGCCGAAGCGACACCGATCCGCACCAGGCTTTGGTACATGGACTGAAAAACCGGCTCGATCTCCGCGAACATTCGGTTGATCTGGCGGCTTTTTCGCACCACATACGCCTTTTCCATCCGCAAATCGCCGTTCCGCAACTGAATGTGGCTCTGGCTCCAGGTTTGCAGCAGCGCCGAAAACGACGCCGTATCGGCCGTCGGCGTTCCCGTGGTCCGGAGCAGCGCCAGTTTCGTCAGTCGCTGGCTCAACATGCGTTGCCGACCTGCCACGTTCACCACCCGGCTGTCGTCGTAGTGATCGCTCAGCGTCTGGCGGATAAACAGCAGCCCGGTCAGCGATAACACGGCTATGCACGTTAACGCCAGAACGTAAAACCGGGTTAACCGGCGGGCTACCTGCTCATCGAGTTGATTCATCCGGTCTCTATTCTACTCCAATATACACCATTCCGTTGGTCACTTTCACCGGAAAGGTCATAATCTGGTAGCCATCGTCGTTCAGGCACTGGCCCGTCTGGAGCGAAAACGTCTTTTTGTGGAACGGACAGGCCACTTTCGGCTCGTCGCCCTGGCTACCGATCATGCCCCGCGAAAGGGCCATCTGCTGGCGGTGCGGGCATTCGTTGTCCGTCGCGTACCATTCGCCCCGGCGCGCAAAATTGTAAATGGCGATCTGGTGACCGTTGATCAGGACACAGGCTCCGCCATCGACTGGAACATCCTCGGCCCGGCAGGCCAGATACCATATAATTTCTTCTTTTTCAGCGAATAAAGTTTCCATGATTTTTGCGTCTGGAGAAAAGAAAATGACAATGATTTGTTCATAGCCCACGGTTTTAACCGTGGGGCAACCAACCCGTATACGATACTCCGGCAACCGTTTTAACGGTTTTGGGCGTTGGCCAAACCGTTAAAACGGTTTATAATCGGCCTGAAACCTCGCCTGTTCCCACGGTTAAAACCGTGGGCTGTTAAATCCAATAAATTCACCGGGGATTACTTCCACTCCTTTGCCCGTTTCATCTCCCGCAGCGATTCGAATTCTACCGTTGGGTCTTTTTGTTCAGGAACGTTGACGAAGTGGGCAAACCGCTTGCGGAGTTCGGGGTTGTCAACCACTTCTTTCCATTCGCATTTGAAGGTGTCGACCAGCAACTGCATCTCGCGCTCCAGATCGTCGGCAATGCCCAGCACATCGTCCACGACGACGGCTTTCAAATACGTCATGCCGCCTTCCATTTTGTTCATCCAGGTGGCGGTGCGCGTCAGCGGGTCGGCGGTTTTGATGTAAAACATCAGGAACCGGTCAATGTAGCGGATGCAGGTCTCCTTGTCGACATCCGAAGCCAGCAACTGCGCATGCTGCGGTTTGGAGCCGCCGTTGCCACCGACGTATAGATTCCAGCCTTTTTCGGTCGCAATAATGCCAAAATCCTTGCTTTGCGCTTCGGCACATTCGCGGATACAGCCCGACACGCCCGACTTGATTTTGTGCGGAGAACGAACGCCCTTGTAGCGGTCTTCCACTTCGATGGCAAACGACACTGAATCCTGCACCCCGAAACGGCACCAGGTGCTGCCGACGCAGCTTTTCACCGTCCGCAGGGATTTGCCGTACGCGTGGCCGCTTTCAAACCCGGCGTTGATCAGTTCTTCCCAGATCAGGGGCAGATCGCCGACGTGGGCACCGAAGAGGTCGATGCGCTGTCCGCCGGTTATTTTGGTATACAAACCGTATTTTTTGGCCACCTGACCAATCACGATCAGTTTATCGGGCGTAATTTCGCCCCCCGGAATGCGCGGCACGACCGAATAGGTGCCGCCTTTCTGGATGTTCGCCAGAAACCGGTCGTTGGAATCCTGAATGGTCGCCCGCCCTTTTTCGAGAATATTTTCGTTCCACAAACTCGCCAGAATCGACGCCACCGCCGGTTTGCAAACCTCGCAGCCGTCGCCTTTTCCGAACGTGTCCAGCACGTCGTCAAACGTTTTCAGGCTGTTCATTTTCACCAGATCCAGCAGTTCCTGGCGGGTGTAATCAATGTGCTCGCAAAGCACATTCCGAACGTAGTGGCCCTGCTGTTTCTGCACGCCCTGAATCAAATCTTTCACCAACGGCGTACAACCGCCACAACCCGTGCAGGCTTTGGTCGCTTTCTTGAGGGAATCGATGGTCGTGTGGCCGTTTTCACCGATTTCGTGGCACAGCATCGCCTTGGTAATGGCTTCGCAGGAACAGATCAGCGCATCGTCGGGCAAACCCATGACGCCTGCTCCCGCTTCTTCGCCCCCGCGCGAACCAAGGATTAAGTCTTCCGGATCGGGTGGCAGGATGGTTTTATTCTTGCAGGTTTGCAGCAGCATGTTATACTGATCGGCATCGCCCACCAGAATACCGCCCAGCAGCGTTTTGCCATCGGCCGAAATATTAATGCGCTTGTAAACGCCTTTGGCTTTGTTTTCGTAGGCGATGGTCCGGCAGGACGGTTCGGCAATGAACGGATCACCAAAACTGGCGACATCAGTGCCGATCAGCTTCAGCTTGGTCGACATGTCGAACGGTTTGAATTCCTTCTCCTCGCCCATCAACCGGGACGCCACCACCTCCGCCATTTCGTAACCCGGCGCCACCAACCCATAGATCATGTGGTGAACGACAGCGCATTCGCCAATCGCAAAAACCGCTGGATCAGCCGTTTGCAGGAAATTATCGACCACAATACCCCCGCGCGGGTGCGTATCGAGGCCCGTCGCTTTCGCCAGCTCGTCGCGCGGACGAATCCCGGCGGAGATGATCAGCATATCGACATCCAGCGTGCTGCCATCCGCAAACTGGATGCCTTTGATGGTGTCCTCGCCCGTAATTTCCTGCGTACTTTTGGAGAGGTGGATGTTCAGGCCCAGCGCTTCGAGTTGGCGTTGCAGAATACCGGAGCCCGCATCGTCAATTTGCCGGGGCATCAGGCGGGGCGCAAATTCGATCACGTGGGCGGTTTCCAGACCGAGGTCGAGCAGGGCTTTGGCCGCTTCCAGACCCAGTAAACCGCCCCCCATGACGGCCCCTTTCCGTGCTCTGCGCGCATACGATTGAATGAGGTCCAGGTCTTCGATGGTGCGGTACACGAACACCCCGTCTTTCTCGACGCCGGCCACGGGTGGTACAAACGCGCCGGAGCCGGTGGCCAGGATCAGATAGTCATAAGGTACTACCATGCCGTGGTGCGAACGAACTTCCTTCCGCTTCCGGTCAATGTCCACCACCGGGTCGGTCAAATACAGTTGGATGCCGTTTTCGGCATACCACGATTCGGGCGCCATCGTGAGGTCTTCGGCCGTTTTTCCATCGAAATAGGCACTCAAATGGACGCGATCGTAGGCTACCCGCGGTTCTTCCCCAAAAACCGTCAGGGTAAACTGCACCCCGTTTTTTTGTTTGGCTACTAATTTTTCACAGAATTTGTAGCCTACCATGCCATTGCCTACGACGACGACATGCCTCATTTTGTTTGTGTTCATAGTTATTAGTAACTATAGTTATAAAACAAACCCGTTTATTTTTTGTACTATTTCAGTAAAATTCCCCAATTACTCCTGAAATACTACGATTCAAAATTAAACTGATTTTTCCCAATTTCCTATATTTTTATTCGGTCACACCTAAATTTTAATCCTGTTTTTATTGAATTAACTTGTTTTTCCAAATTATGTCTTTAATTTTGAACCAATAATTCAATAGTTATCAAATACTAACAATAGTACATTTTAACTATTCATCATTACTAAACACCAAAGCGATGAAGCCAAAGCTTACACTCGTGGGGGCGGGTCCCGGCGACGGCGAATTGATCACCTTGAAAGGGATCAGGGCGCTTCAGAAAGCCGACGTTGTGCTGTACGACGATCTGGCCAATGACTCCTTACTGGATTTTGCACCCCAACACGCGCTGAAAACCTACGTGGGGAAACGGGCGGGGAAGGCATCGTTTACGCAGGAGGAAATCAACGGGTTGATTGTGCGGATGGCGCAGGAACACGGCCACGTGGTTCGGCTGAAAGGCGGTGATTCGTACGTATTCGGACGCGGATATGAGGAATACGAACACGTCCGGCAGTACGGTATTCCGTGCGATGTCGTTCCCGGTGTTTCCAGTTGCATTGCGGTTCCGGCTTCGCAGGGCATTCCGGTCACGTCCCGCGGGGTCAGTGAAAGCTTCTGGGTCATCACCGGCACCACGCGCCACGGCGAACTGTCCGACGATCTGCGGCTGGCGGTTCAGTCAAAAGCGACGGTGGTGGTGTTGATGGGGGTGAATAAACTGGCGGAGATCTGCGCACTCTACTGCCAGGCCGGTCGGGGCCATGTCCCGATGGCGGTTAT
The DNA here is from genome assembly GCF_008727875.1 of Larkinella humicola. Lineage (GTDB taxonomy): Bacteria > Bacteroidota > Bacteroidia > Cytophagales > Spirosomataceae > Larkinella > Larkinella humicola. The sequence goes on from NZ_VTWS01000003.1 coordinate 8,072, forward strand.
TCAGAACGGAACCCGCATCAACGAACAGAGTGTGGTGGGTCAGGTCTGGAAAATGCCTCATCTCGTAGCAGAGCATGGCGTGGGGGCGCCGGCTGTGCTGGTGATCGGCGAAGTGGTTGCCCTGCATCCGGCCTACCTGGCCGAATGCCTGCGCAGCATTTCGGTAGACAGTTTACAGTATTCGGTTTACGGTGGCTGACGCACGGTGGCCAACGCCAGAACAAGCATGCGTCAGCCACCGTAAACCGAATACTGTAAACCGAATACCGTAAAAAAGCCGATCCGGTGTGGGGGCACCTTTGGATCGGCCAAAACTGGGTTTGTCTATGTAAAACACAAACGGTTCAAAGAAAATGAAAAAACCGACGTAAAGCAAATCGCTTCATTCCGCCTTATCGGGTCCGGACGACCGGACGAATCGTGTCGTCACCCATAAGGCCTGTCCTTTCAGAGGGTTGCCTTTCTCTTACCCGCTTCGGGTATCCTGCTTACTTGTTGCACCGGCCGCTTCTTTTCTTTCAACCCACGTATGCCATGAAACTCTACTTCATGCGGTTAGGGCTTCTATGCCTTCTGCTGACTCTTTTTCACACACAACTCCGGGCGCAGGTTTCGCTAACCGGCCAGCTTCGTACCCGTACGGAACTGCGCGACGGTTTCGGCAATCTGGCACCCAAAAATAGCCGGGCGGCCGCTTTCACGTCGCAACGCACCCGGCTGACGTTCGGTTACAAATGGGATCGCGTTCTCTTTAACGTTTCCGTGCAGGATGTACGGGTGTGGGGCCAGGACGCTTCCAGCATCAACAGCACCGACGGAAACCGGCTGATGATTCACGAAGCCTGGGCCGATCTGACGCTCATCAATGCCGCCGATAGCACGCTGAAATTCAAGCCCATCGACAGGTTATCCCTGAAAATCGGACGCCAGGAACTGGTGTATGACGACGTCCGCTTGCTGGGCAATCTCGACTGGCTCCAGCAGGCCCGCCGATTCGATGCCGCCATCCTGAAAGCCCAACACCACGGCTGGGCGCTGGATCTGGGCGTCGGCTTTAACCAGAATTCCGATGCGTTCGGCAACACCGGCACCTACTACACACCCGCCAATGCACCAGCGTCGGCACTTTCCAACAAAAACGTTTCGCTGGCGATTCCGGGCGGTTTTTTGCCCACCGTCGGGAAAGGCGGGGCGCCGGTGGTGACCAATGCGGTCAGTACCAACGGCCAGAATCAGCAGTTCAAGGCGTTCCAGATGGCGTATCTCACGCGGAAATTTAACGGGACCAAATTCTCGGCGCTGGTCTTTAAAGACGATTTCTCGAAATACCGGATCGACTCGCTGGGCAGTGCTTCAACGGGCTACGTATATGGTCGGCGTTATGACGTTCCGGGCGTTCATTCCCGCCTGACGTACGGCGCGATGCTGACAGGACAGGCCACGGTTTCGGCCGCAAAAACCGGTCAGATTCTGTGGCAGGCTTTCGGGTATTTGCAAAGTGGCAAAGACCGCGACGGTTTGCGCATCCGGAACGCCTATCACTACGGTGCCAACGTCACGTTCCAGAAAGGTTTGCTGAGTGTGAGTCCCGGGTATGAAGTTCTTTCCGGCACCAATGCCGCAACGGCAAAACCGGGAGAAACCGGTCGTTTCGATCCGCTCTATGGCACACCGCACAAACACTGGGGCTACATGGATTATTTCTACGTGGGCACGGGCGCACCGGCCGGCGGTTTGAAAGATGCGTTTCTGAAGTTCAAATACGCCGGAAAACGCCTGACGACGGGCCTCGACGTGCATTATTTCGCCCTGGCGGCAACCACGTTTAACAAAATGCCCGATGCGGCATCCGGCGCAACACTCGATTCGAAACTGGGCATGGAATTCGACTTTACAGCCACCTACAGCCTGAACAAATTCACGAGCCTGGAAGCCGGATACGCCCTGATGCGCGGCACGAATTCGCTGGAATATACGAAGCAAAGCACCATGAATCAGAAAGATAAACTGGGAACCTGGACGTATTTGATGATCAACATCCGTCCCACTTTCCTCTAATCATAAACCGTAAAAGCCATGAACGCACCCGTAAATAAACCGCTCGAAACGCTGCCCGTATTCAGTTTCTCAGGCATTCAGATGAAGACTTTTCACATCACCTGGATGACGTTTTTTGTCTGCTTTTTCGGCTGGTTCGGCCTGGCCCCGCTGATGCCCGCCATCCGCGCCGACCTAGGACTGACGAAGCCCGAAGTGGGTAACACGATCATTGCCGCCGTGTCGGCCACCATCTTTGCCCGCCTGGTTGTCGGAAAGTTGTGCGACACCTGGGGACCGCGTAAAACCTACACGGCTTTGCTCGTGCTGGGTGCCTTTCCGGTCATGTTCGTCGGCCTGGCTCACGACTACACCACATTTTTGCTGTTCCGTCTGGCAATCGGCGTCATCGGTGCCTCGTTTGTCATCACGCAGTTTCATACGTCGGTCATGTTTGCCCCGAAAATCAAGGGAACGGCCAATGCTGTCGCTGGCGGCTGGGGAAACCTGGGCGGAGGCATCACGCAACTCGCCATGCCTGTGATTATGGCCACGATTATCGGTTTTGGCTACACCAAGCCTGAAGCCTGGCGGCTGGCGATGATTTTTCCGGGCGTCCTGATGCTCATCATGGCGTTTGTTTATTTCCGCTACACGAAAGACACACCGAACGGCAACTACGATGAGATCCAACGTACGACAGTAAAAGGCGAGAAAATAAGCTTCTGGAAAGCCTGCGCCGACATCCGCGTCTGGGCTTTGTCGCTGGCGTATGCCTGCTGCTTCGGCATGGAAATCACCTTCGACGGGGTGGCGTCGCTCTACTTTTTCGACAATTTCGACATGAAAGAAACCGAAGCCGGTTTCTGGGCCATGCTGTTTGGCTTCATGAACATTTTTGCCCGCGCCCTCGGCGGAATCGTCGCCGACAAAGTCGGAAACCAATACGGTATGCGCGGCAAAGGGCTGTTACTGGCCGGTTTGCTGCTGATGGAAGGCGTTGGCATTGCGCTTTTCGCGCAGTCGGGCAGCCTGTCGATGGCCATTATTTCCATGATCACCTTTGCGCTGTTCCTGAAAATGGCCAATGGCAGCACCTACGCCATCGTGCCGTTTGTCAATCCAAAAGCCGTTGGGGTCATTTCGGGGGTGGTCGGTGCCGGTGGTAACATTGGCGGTATGCTGATGGGCTTCCTGTTCAAATCGCAATCCATCAGCTACGGACAGGCATTCCTCTACATCGGTGGCATTGTTGCAGCGACCGGCCTGTTGCTGTTCCTCGTCAACTTCGGCAAAACCGCCGTCGTAAAAACCGCCGAAACCGAACTTCAAACCGCTTAAAAGAATGATGAATAATGGACGATGAACGATGAATTGCTAGCGCACTATATCATGCATTGTCCATCATTCATCGTCCATCGTTCATCATTCATCATTCAAACCATGTCTCATCAAACTACCTGTTGCTACTGTGGTGTTGGCTGTGGAATCGTGGTCAAACAGGAGCAGAACGGACGGCTGACGGTTGAAGGGGATAAAAACCATCCCTCCAATCGCGGCATGCTGTGTTCGAAAGGGATGAATCTGCATTATACGGTAATGGATCAGTCGGATCGGTTGCTGTATCCGCAGATGCGACTCAACCGGTCGATGCCGCTGCAACGGGTGAGCTGGGATGCTGCGCTGGAACGCACGGCTGCGGTTTTCAAGACCTTCATTCAAAAATACGGGCCGGATTCGGTGGCGTTTTATGTGTCGGGCCAGTGTCTGACGGAAGAATATTACCTGGTCAACAAGCTGATCAAAGGCTTTATTGGCTCCAACAACATCGATACCAATTCCCGCCTGTGCATGAGTTCGGCGGTGGTGGGCTACAAAATGTCGCTCGGGGAAGATTCCGTGCCGGTTTGCTACGACGACATCGAGGAAGCCGACGTTTTTCTGGTGCAGGGTGCTAATCCGGCCTGGTGTCACCCTATTCTCTGGCGACGGATCGAAGCCCACAAAGCGGCCAATCCACACGTCAAAATCATTTGCGTCGATCCCCGAAAAACCGATACCGCCCGCTCATCGGATCTGCATTTGCCCCTTCGCCCCGGCACCGACATTGTGCTCAACAACGCGATGGGTCGGGTACTGATCGAGAACGGCGACATCGACATCGACTTTATCACCCACCACGCCGACGGTTTTGCGGCCTATCGCGATCAGGTGATGCAGCGTACGATTGAGGAAGCTGCCGACCTGTGCGGTATTTCGCCCGAAGGCATTCGGCAGGCGGCCGACTGGATTGGCCGCTCCAAAGGCTTTCTGTCGCTCTGGACGATGGGCCTGAACCAGTCGGTGATTGGCGTCAATAAAAACCTGTCACTCATCAATTTACACCTGATTACGGGGCGGATTGGCAAACCGGGTAACGGGCCTTTTTCGCTGACGGGACAACCCAATGCGATGGGTGGCCGCGAAACCGGTGGTCTGGCCAATAGCCTCCCCGCCCACCGCGACGTGTTGAACGCAGCCCACCGCGCCGAGGTGGAAGCCTTCTGGAAGAGTCCGGTCAAGATTGCGCCCAAACCCGGCCTGACCGCTACGGAAATGTTCGAAGCGCTGGCCGACGATAAACTGAAAGCCATCTGGATCATCAATACAAATCCGCTGGTGAGCATGCCGGATGTCAATGCGGCTGAACTGGCCTTGAAAAAGGCTCGTTTTGTCGTCGTGCAGGATGTTTCGAACCGCGCGGATACCGTTGGTTTTGCCGATATCGTGCTGCCCGCAGCCGCCTGGCTCGAAAAAGACGGAACGATGACCAACGCCGAACGGCGAATTGCGTACCTGCCCAAAGTCATCGACGCCCCCGGCGAAGCCTTACCGGATTCGGAAATTCTCTGGCGGTTTGCGCAGAAAATGGGTTTTGGCGAATCGTTTACTTACGCGAATTGCTCGGAAGTCTATGACGAATACACCCAACTCACGGCCGGAACGAGCATCGATGTAACGGGCGTGAGTTATGAACTGCTGAAAAAATACCGGACGATTCAGTGGCCGTTTTCGGCGGAGAATGCCCCTAAATCCCCTAAAGGGGACTTGGACGCAGCCAAACCAGATGCAGAAGTCCCCTTTAGGGGATTTAGGGGCGAATCCGAGAAATCGACGGACGTGCCTGCTGACCAAAAACCGTATACTGAAAACCGGAAACCGACCCCCGGCACCAAACGACTCTTTACCGATCACCGGTTTTATACCGCCAATGGTCGCGCACAGATTCATGCGGTTCCCGATGAAAACGCGTCAGAACCCACGGATGAGGACTTTCCGCTGGTGCTGACCACGGGGCGCATCCGCGATCAGTGGCATACGATGACCAAAACCGGTCGGGTGGCCAAACTCAATCAGCACAGTCCGCAACCCTTCCTGCAAATCCATCCCGACGATGCAAAAGCGCGGGGCATTCAGGATGGTCAGTTGGTCGAAGTACGGGGTCGGCGGGGCGAGGTGCGCGTCAAGGTCCAGCTCACCGAGGATGTGCGGCCCGGTTTGTGTTTTCTGCCCATGCACTGGGGCAAAATGCCGACCGGTGGTTCGGTGAAAAGCAATTTGAACCGCGCCAACAACCTGACGAATGCCCTCATCGATCCCCGTTCGAAAGAACCGGATTTCAAGTTTTCGGCAGTTGAGGTTGTCCCCTACCGAAAACCGGTTGAGAAAATCGTCATTATCGGGGCCGGGTCGGCGGGTTTGGGTTTTATCAATGCTTACCGAACCCTAAATACGGACGACGAGATTCACGTCTTTTCCAAAGAAATTTATCCGTTCTACAACCGGGTTCTGCTACCCGATTACATCAGCGGGGCACAGTCGTGGGAGCAACTCGTCAAGTTGCGCGAGGACCAGTTCGAAGAAGCCAACATCAGGGTTCACAAGGGGGTTGGCATCGTCCACATTGACCGAAAAGCCAAAGTTCTGATCGACAGCAACGGCGTGGAACACACCTACGACAAACTGCTGCTCGGTACGGGAAGCCGGGCGTTTATGCCCCGGGGCGTTCCGCCATTACCGGGAATTTTCAACATGCGGTCACGGCTCGATGCCGATTCGCTGCTGCCTTTTCTGAAGCAACCGGAAGACGGGGCCGAACCGCACACCGTCATTGTGGGGGGCGGTTTGTTGGGGCTGGAACTGGCGGCTTCGCTGCGTCAGATTAACGTACGGGTGACGGTGATTCAGCGGGCGGGGCGGTTTATGGAACGCCAGATCGATCCGCTGGCGAGTGAGTTGTTGTACCTGGAACTGAAAGAACGCGGCATCGATGTGTTTTTCAACGAAGAGGTCCAAACGTTTACCGGAACCACCACAGTGGAAGGCATTCAGTTAAAATCAGGCCATAAAATACCGTGTCAGGTCGTGGTGATCGCCATCGGTACGGAGCCGAACATCGAACTGGCGCGGGAAGCCGGACTCGACTGCAACCGGGGCGTGGTGGTAAATGATTATCTGCAAACGTCGGACCCGGATATTTTTGCCGCAGGCGAACTGGCGCAGTGGAGTGGTCAGATGTGGGGCATCACGCTGGCCGCCGAGCAGCAGGCCGAAATAGCCGCCGGTTTTATCGCCGGGGATGTTTCAAAACCGTACCGGGGCAGTGTTTCGATCAGCATCCTGAAAATGGAAGGACTGCATTTGTGCAGCATCGGAATGGCCGAAACGCCACCGAATGATTCCAGCTACGAAGAAATTGTTTTCATCGACAAATCGAAACGGTATTATAAAAAATGCATCGTTCAGGGCGACAAGCTCGTGGGGGCCATTTTGATTGGCGACAAGAACGAATTTGCGGAGTTCCGCGACCTGATCGCCAAGGGAACGGAATTGTCGGAAAAACGCCTGCAACTGCTGCGGGCCAGCAAGGCCGTTGATCCGATGGAGGGCAAACTGGTGTGTTCCTGCAACAGCGTCGGTCAGGGCAATCTGGAGCGCGCCATTCAGACGGGTTGCACCGACTTCCAGCAGTTGTGCCAGAAAACCGGGGCAGGAACCGGCTGCGGTTCGTGTCGCCCGGAAGTGCGAAGCATTTTGGAAAAGATGAACGAGTGTGTGCTTTTACAAACGATGAATGATGAACGATGAACGATGCCTGTATGCGTTAGCCCATTCATCGTCCATCGTTCATCATTCATCATTACAATGAGAGATTATTACACCTTGAAAGTCAACCTTCCCGCCGGGATCAGTTCGCCGGGGACGTTGCAGAATGTGCTATCGCTGGCCCGGAATGCCAACGTTCGGAACGTTCGTTTTGGTGCCCGGCAGCAGTTGCTCATGACGGTGCATTACGAAGACCTGCGTGCGCTGGAAAAAGAGCTGAAAAAGCACCCGATTCCCTACGAAATCAATACCGATCAGTATCCCAACATCATCAGTTCGTATTGCGGGGAAGACGTGTTTCGGACGGGGGCGTGGCTGCGGGAGGGTGAATATCACACGGTTCTGGATCAGTTTGACGAGCAGCCCCGATTGAAAATAAACCTGTCGGATTCCAACCAGAGTTTCACACCCTTTTTTACGGGTAATCTCAATTTTATCGCGTCTCCCGAACCGCATTTCTGGTATTTGTACGTCCGCCCGAAGCAAAGCAACACGGTTTTTCGCTGGCCGGAACTCGTCTACACCAACGATCTGGGTCGCCTGGCCAAAGCCGTTGAAACGGCTCTGCTGGAGGGCGAACCGGACTACCGGGATGCGGAGATGCTGCACAAAACCGTCACGGGTCGGGCGAGCTTTATCACCCAACCGGCGACGCAGGAGGTCGAACTGCCGGAGTTTTCGTTGCCGTATTACGAAGGGTTCAACCGCTACGGCGAGCGGTCGTGGCTCGGATTGTACCGCCGGGATGAGCAGTTTTCCATCGATTTCCTGCTGGATCTTTGTGCGTTATGCCTCAAAACCCGCATCGGTGAAATCTGCGTGACGCCCTGGAAATCACTGATTATTAAAGGGATTGAAGAAAAAGACCGGGGTGCGTGGTCGTATGTGCTGGCCAAACACAACATCAACGTGCGCCATGCCGCCAATGAACTGGCGTGGCAAACGGAAGACCACAGCGACGACGGTTTGCAACTGAAAAACTACGTCATCCGGTATTTCGAAAAATACGACATGCGGACGTTCGGGTTGTGCTTTGGTGTACAAACCCGCCCGAAATCCGAAGTATTCGGCTCCGTGCTGGTGCGCAAACGTCCCCTGCTCCGGATCGGTCAACTGGCGCTTTTCAGTGTGTATGATCTGTATCACACCGAGAATTTCAACCCGAACAGCCGGACGTACATCCGGTTCGAAAAAGGATTGTTAAAACCGTTTTTGCCGTACCAGATCGACCGGTTGTGCCGGAAATTCAGCAACCGCCGTTCGCTCGAAACGGGCAAATCCGTGCGTCTGGAAACGGAAAATCCGGAACCGGCTTTCGCTGCGGCCCATCCGTTGTACCAGTGTCCGCATTGTTTTACGGTGTATGATCCGCAGTACGGCGACGAACGGCGCGGCATTCCGGCAGGCGTATCATTCAGCCAGTTATCCAGCGACTACACCTGTTCCACCTGCGATGCCCCCAAAATCGAACTCCAGGAAATTCAGCTCGAAGTAACCAACCCAACTCCCACTTTTCGATGAAACCACAGGCTGTAGAAATCGTTTATTTTGCTTTTGAGAACGACTTTGTCGATACCTTTCGCTGCATTCCAATGATTGTCCGCTACAAACTCGACACGTGCGGCATCAAGCTGAAACTCCCGGAATGGGTGAAACTGCGGGTCGATGAAAAACGCGAACTGGCAATCCGCCCGTGTTATACCGAATCGGAAATCGAACACTACCGCCAGTATCTGATTCAGCGGGTGGCCGAGCGTTGCCAGAAAACCGTCAGCGAACTGCCGCCGGTGGAGGCAACCTGGGATATTCTGGGCGAGGTTCCGGGCGAAGTCCAGGAAAAAGCCCTGGAATTCAACTGTGCGCCCCTGACCCTCCGGCAATGGATTCGGCTGGATGTGCTCCAGCGGTTTGCGCTGATCAAGCTCTGCCGGTCGGGTCACGAAGGAAAAAACTTTCCCCGTGCTTTGCGGGAATTCGGAATTGCTACGGCTTAAAACCGGTCGTTGCTGCCGATGGAAACTGCTTATTTTGTAAACATGGGAAGCGGATTCAGCGGGTGTCCGAAGAAATTCTTCGCTAATTCTTTGGTCAGAAACCAGTGAAAACCCCGGTTGGGCAACCGCTCCCGGTTTTTCCGGATCTGGTGCTGGTCGGCCCCGAACGTCAACAGACCCAGCGACACATCGATCCAATCCGCTTTCCGGAAGTTTTCGACGGTTTTCTCGCAATTACCGCGATACGGACTGATTTTGTGGTGCCAGTAAATCATCAGCGTAATTTCTTCGATCCACTCTGGTTTCCCGGTTTCGGTCAGGTAGTGTCGGGCCTGCGCCACGGAAGGGTCTAAATAATCAATGGTGTGATTGGTCCAGATGCCGATGTCGTGAAAAACGACGGCCAGAGCGTATTTTTCTTCGTTGGTTGCATCCCGATCCAGCAAAAGGCAATTCAGAAAAACCCGGTAGACGTGGTTGCGGTATCGGTCATAATCTGCACCAATGACGGGTTTGAAGGTTTGCAGCAAGGCTTCGATGGAGGGATGGGGGTAGTTCATAGATCGGCGGGCAAGTCATGCTTTATTCTTTCGCATGGATTGTTTCAAAAGACTTAAAATGTAATCAATATCTTCAAGGTCAGTCAATTTAATTTCATACGCTCCGTTCCCCCAATGCCCAACATGTGAGACATCGCGAGTGACATTTTTTTGATCCTGCAAATCGCCACTTTTTAAATTCAGGTAGATTTTAAGCCCTTTACCTTGCAACACAACATCACAAAATATATTATTATCTACCTTAAAGCCAATGGTTTGTTTCTTGGGCTGAACGGTTATGTTGTCATCCATATTCAGTAATCTATCCTTGACGTTCTCGAATAGTTCACGAGTTTCAGAATCCACTTTTTGCAGATGATCTTGCTCCGTATAAACTTTCACTTCTTTACTAACGGCTTCTACCGTATCATCTGAACGGGAAATCGTTTTAATACTTTCTTTTGCAGAAGCTTTCTGCACTTGTTCAAAAGATAGTGTATCATTTTCAAATTTTTTAACCTCCCATAGCTCGATCGGCAAGTCTTTGAAATTTATAGCTTCCCGCTGGTAAGTGGTGAAGAAAGGAGCTACAAAAATCACCTTGGATTGTGTCCAGTCAACATCCAGCCGCTTCAAACTCTGGTTTTGACTTTCATTATACTCTAAAATAAAATCTGCCTTATTATTCAGCATTAACGACAAATACGCATAGCCCTGATCAATTACACTAAAGGTTTTATCTCGCTTGTATTCAATAATAACAAACGCTTTCGTCTCCGGATCGAAAGCCAGGGTATCAATCCGAAAATTGTTCAGCGAAAATTCAGATCGTATAAAATTAAGTCGCAATAAGATTTGCAGATTTTGCTCCGTTAGACGCTGAATTTCCCGTTCCAGTTTGAATGAAACTTCTTTTATGTGTTCTAATTTATGTCCTATTTTAAACAATGGCATAGCGATTTGGCTGGTATGGTTACGCTTTAGTGTGCAGGGAATGCGTACTGGCTACGATGCATCACAGAGCAAAGCACGCAAAAAAAAATGAAACACCTGAAAACCACTTTGTAATTAATGCATGAAAGCCACCCCAAAGCACTTATACCAAAAGATAAACGGTTTCAATCGGTATTTTTTCAGCCTTTCCACAATCTCCGAATGGCTCGAACCGATTCGTTGCGATGGCCTCTCTTCTTAATTTTCAGTCGGCCAACGGGTCGGAATCGCCCCCCCAACTTGTCGTTTTCACCCCTCCTGATTCCGAAAAAAAACCGTCACTTTTGTTCCATATCAAACCCCTATTCAATACCATGGAAAAGCTGGAATATACTATTTTGATCGATGCCCCGCGGGAAACCGTGTGGAATATCCTCTGGAACGATGCGACCTATCCGGTATGGACGGCCGTTTTCAGTAAAGATTCACGGGTAGAAACGGATTGGAAAGAAGGCAGTAAAGTACTCTTTCTGGGCGGAGAACACGAAGGCATGATTTCTTCGATTGCCGCCAACCGGCCCAACGAATTGATGTCGTTCAAACACCTGGGCGCAATCAAAAACGGGGTTGAAGACTACGACAGTGAAACCACCAAACAATGGGCGGGTGCTCTCGAAAATTATAACCTCAAAACCGTCGATGGACAAACCGAACTGACGGTTGATCTGGACGTTACGGAACAGGATAAGGAATATTTCCTGAAAACCTGGCCAACGGCCCTGGACAAAGTAAAAGAACTGGCGGAAAAAGGGTCGTAATCAATCCCACACATACCGCTCATCATACGCCATAGCGTATTTCTGAAAGATGCCCCGGCATTCGTCCTGAAACGTGGTGTTGCCGTGGTGCTGGTATTGATTGCTGATGTACCGCACTACGGCGTCGACCTGCGACGGATTCACCGAGAACGCGCTATACCCGTCCTGCCAATAAAAATTTCGGTAGGTGTGGCCTTTCGTCTTCATCCATTTGGACGAGCTTTTCTTTACTTCTTCCAGCAACTTCATGAGGGCGATCTTCTTCGACAGAATGCACAGAATATGCACATGGTCGTAGTAGCCACCAATTTTTACGGGATTGCATTCCAGTTGCCTGCAAACACCGCCGAGATAGGCATACAATTCGTCTTTCACCTCATCGCCGATGATCGGCTCGCGGTATTTGGTGCTAAAAACCAGGTGGACATAGACCTTGGTTAAAGATTGTGGCATGGTGTACCTGATTGAATGGTTTGCCCGATTCAATCATTAGACGATAAGCCCTGCAAAAAGTAATGCCCTGAACCCAAATCGAGTTTAGGGCGATTGTACCTCATCTGCCACAAACCTAGCATAATACATATCGATGCCATGTTCGGGATGATGCCGTACCGGTGTCGATGTCGTGTTCGGGATGATGCCATGTTCGGGATGATCCCATGTTTCGGGATGATCCCATGTTTCGGGATGATCCCATGTTTCGGGACGATCCCATGTTCGGGGTGATCCCATGTTCGGAACGATCCCATGTTCGGGGCGATGGTGCTGATGATGCCAAAGGGCGTTGCCCCGTGCTAGTGATGATGCCCTTTCAGGGCGGGATGTGGAATTGTTCGCTGCATCGCGCCCCAACGGGGCATTATCATTAGCATAGGGCATCGCCCTATGGCTATGGCATGGCACCGGCATGACATCGACACGACACCGACGTCAACATCGACACCGACATGGCCATTGACACCGTGATGGCACCACCACAAAAAAACAAAACCCGACACTCAGGCCGGGTTTCTGCTAATCGAAGATTTTCAACGTGCTGCTCCAAAACCGTCTCAAACGGCTTTCTTCACATCACGGGCGTTGGGACCTTTGGCGGTCATTTCCACTTCAAACGTTACTTTGTCGCCGTCTTTCACCGCGTCGACCAAACCGCTGATGTGTACAAAAACACTATCCTGCGTTTCCTGATCCTTGATAAAACCGTAGCCTTTCGATTCGTTAAAGAACGTAACCGTACCTTTTCTGATAACTTCCTGCGGGACACCCGGTTCTTGTCTGGAAACCCCAATCTGTATATCTTCCGTATTGATCGTTTTCTTCTTCCGAAGATCCGGGGGCGACGACGAGATATTACCGTTTTCATCGACATACGCCATCATTTCGTCCAGACCTTTTCCTTTGTCCGAATTGGCTTTCCGCTCCTCTTTCTTTTCCGCCTTCTCTTTATTCTTCTTTTGCCGGTTCTTTTCTTTCTCTTTTTTATTAAACGTCTCTTGAGTTCTACCCATAATTCGGTGGTTGTTTTAGTGGAAAATACTTTCTAGCTGCATTACAGGGCTTTCCCGTCTATCCGGAGGCTTTTTCGATCGGAGAAGATCTGGGATCTGGCAGGGAAGCGGCATTCTGACAGGCAAGGTACTATATTTTTAATCCCCTTCCCGGCAAATAAGTTCATTATCAACCGGATTGCCTTCAAAAGAAAAGATGAGTTGCCTTTTTAGCCACCTATACGGGTTTTCTCCCGAATGGAATGAATGTGCCAGTGCCCCAAAATCCCTGAAAACCGGGCGGGGACGCAGTTTGATTTCACGGAGAATACTCCTACTTTTGATTAGGCCGGATTAATAGTATTAATAGTAGAAAAAGATGAAATATAGTTTCTTCTTGTTTTTCATCTTCATTTTTGGGAGTTCCTGTTCGAAACCGCAGGGCAAGAAATTTACCATTGGCTTTTCACAGTGTACCGGCGCCGACCAATGGCGGCAAACCATGCTCAGTGACATGAAACGGGCGCTGTCGTTTCACCCCGATTATACCCTCTTGTATGAGGATGCGGGCAACAGTACCGAGAAACAGATCGCGCAAATTCAATCACTTACCAATCGCGACATTGACTTATTGATTATTTCGCCCAACGAAACCGCGCCCATCACCAAAGCCGTCGATGCGGTTTTTAAGCAAGGCATCCCGGTTATTGTCCTCGACCGGCGGATCGATTCCGAATCCTACAACGCCTACATCGGGGGCGACAACTTCGAAATTGGGCGGCTGGCCGGTGCGTTCATCGGGAATCACCTCAAGGGAAAAGGTGCCGTGATCGAGGTGAAAGGGCTGGCCGGTTCGTCGCCCGCTCAGGAACGCCACCGCGGTTTGCAGCAACAACTCGCCCGGTTTCCCGGAATCCGCGTGGTGGCCGAACTGGACGGCGAATGGGAACGCGACACGGCCCGCCATCGGGCTGAGGCCAACCTCGCAGCCCTTCAAAAAGCCGACCTGGTTTTCGCCCACAACGACGTCATGGCCCTCGGCGTCTACGAAGTCTGCAAACAACACGGCCTGACGCGTCAGCTTGAGTTTGTCGGAATCGACGCCCTCCCTGGTCCACAGGGCGGCATGCAACTCGTGACCGACGGACTCCTGAAAGCCTCGTTTCTGTATCCGACCGGCGGGGAGGAAGCCATCGAAACCGCCGTGCAGGTGCTGGCGGGTAAAGCCGTCCGGCGCGAAACGACCCTCAATTCGATCCAGATCGACGCGTCCAACGTGCGGGCCATCAAAGCCCAGAGCGACAAACTCCTCAGCCAGCAGCAGGATATTGAAAAACAAAGCCAGCGAATCGACGAATTGAAACAAACCTATCTGACCCAGCGCAACACGCTGTATGTCACCCTGGCCAGTTTGTTTGTGGTCATTCTGCTCGGGGCCTGGGCCCTGTATCTGGTTCGGCAGAAACAGGCGGCTTACCAGATTCTGGCCAAACAAAACGTTGAAATCAGCGAACAGAAAGACCGCATCGAAGCTGTATCGGCCCAGGCCCGGCTGGCAACGGAAGAAAAACTGCGGTTTTATTCGTACATCTCCCACGAGTTCAACACGCCCCTCAACCTGATTCTGACTCCGGCCGAAGACCTGCTGGCGAAGAAAACCGTCAACCCCTACGAACTCAAAACGAATTTATCGCTCATTCGAAAAAACGCGTACCGCCTGTTGCGGCTGGTTGATCAGATGCTGGATTTGCGAAAAACCGACGCCGGCAAACTGCTTTTGCAGGCCGGTGAACAGGATCTGGTGGCGTTTATCCGGGATATTGTGAGTGATTTTCGCCGAAAAGCCGAGAAAAACCACATCGACCTGCAATTCATTCCCGCACAATCGATGCTCATGGTGTGGTTCGATCGCGAAAAACTGGATAAAGTCCTGTTCAATCTGCTGTCGAATGCGTTCAAATACACCCCGAAAGGCGGGCTCATTCACGTTCGGGTCGATCTGTGCGACAACCGGGCGCGGATTCAGGTGCAGGACAACGGAGCGGGCATGAACGCCGAAGAACAGGCCCACGCCTTTGATTTGTTCTATACGGCTCCCAAACATTTTAACCTCGGCAACGGCGTCGGCCTGGCCCTTTCGCGGGAATTTGTTCACCTGCATTACGGCGAAATCGACGTCCGCTCGGAGAAAGACCAGGGCACCACCTTCACCATTCTGCTGCCCTTGGGCAATGCGCATCTGGACCCGACCCAACAGGAAGAAATCCCCGATACCCGAACGCTCCCGCTGTTGCTGGACGACGACGAAGGCACGCTGATCCCTGCCAGCCCTGCTGCCCCGGTTTCCCGAAAAACCGGTACGCTGGTGCTCATCGAAGACCATGACGAGTTGCGGCAATACCTGACCACCCGGCTCCGTGAAGAATTTGAGGTCGTGGCCGAAACAACCGCCGAAAAAGGCTGGGAGACCATTCTGGAAACCATACCCGACCTGATCATCAGCGACGTTATGCTGCCGGGGATGGATGGTTTGCAACTGACCCAGCGCATTAAAAGCGACTTCCGAACCTCGACCATCCCGGTTATTCTGCTCACGGCCAAGGGTCAGATGGAAAACCGCATCGAAGGGACCCGCGCCGGAGCCGATGCCTACATCGCCAAACCGTTTCTGATTACGTACCTGCTCGAAACGATCCGGACGGCGTTGAACAACCGGGAAAAATGGCAGAAACGGTATATGGGTGATTACCTGACGAAAACGGAAAACCGCCAGGAGAAAAAATTCCTGAATGAACTCACCGCCCTCATCGAGCAAAACCTGGCCGATCCGTCGTTTGGCGTTGAGCAACTGAGCCGCGAAATGGGCGTTTCGCGCGTTCAGCTCTACCGGAAAGTCCAGGCCATGCTCGATAAAAATGTCAATGAGTATTTCACCGAAATCCGCCTGAAAAAAGCCAAGGTGTTGCTGGTGGAGACCAACAAAGCCATGTCGGAAATCGCCGGTGAAACCGGCTTTAGTTCACCCGCCTACTTCACGACGTTCTTTAAGCAACACACGAAGCAGACGCCTTCGGAATACCGCAAATCGCCGGTCGGGGTTTGAAAAAGCACTTCAGGCCATTTTAAGGATCTTTACAATCGTGCCCGGTGCCACCTTTTCAGCCGTGGCCGACGCGCCCCGGGGCGGAGACGAGTCCACCATTTTTCCTCTTTTTTCGTGGGAAGGAATCCCCATGTACACATCACACAAGAGACCGTGATCCACCGGGCAAACCGCCTTGTCATTCATCGTTTGAACGATTGCCAACAGGATGGTCTGACCACAAAGCAGACCCCAAACAAGCAGACTCAAGCCTGAAACCGTCGACGTCAATCTCACTCGACAGGCTTGAAAAGAGCGGCAAAAACCGGCGTTGTTTTGCATAGCATGACCGAAAAGTGGTGAAAAATGAACGTGTTTTTCTACCACAAAGCTGACTTTCAACGGCCAATTTGTGTTAACCCAAATCCGACATTCTTTTGCTCATTTTCGCCGGATGACGCTTTCCGGAAAAAAAGATTTTCCGGAAAGCGGGGCGGCAACCGTTGCCGCCCCGCTTTCCGCTTTAATTGGTCTTCAGAACGGTTATAGTTTTGACCTGACCCGGCACCTGCACCCGCACCACCAGCAACCCCGCCGATTGACCCGCCACCGATAACCGCGCCTGTTCCACTATACCCGCCCGGCCCACGTGGTGTTCACCGAAAAACCGCCCCTGCACATCCATCACCTGCACCGTCAGTGGCTGTCCCTCCGCCCCCCGAATCACCAGATCCAGGTGATCGTGGATCGGGTTGCCCAAAACCGCCACCTCCAAAACCGGTTTCTGTTCCGCCGACAAGCGCGCTCCGGCACACTGATAGGCTTTTGGCGAGCCTTTCAGCACGAAGCTGGAGCCCAGCACCCGGGCCAGCACCGGTGTGCCGTTGGTCACACTGCCCGGGGGCGTAAAGTTGTAGGCATGGGCCCCGTTGCCCTTACCCGCATCCTTCAGATCCTGCCGGTAGATGTTGGCCAGCGTACTGCCCAGAACCGTGATGGTTCCCGGACTGCTTTCGGTATAGAATTCTACCGTCAACGGCGCGTTCGGTTTGTTGCGATCCCAGACCCAGCCCCGGATGCCGCCACAATCCAGTTTGTCCAGATACCCTTCGAAACTGCCCGTTACCGTCGTCGTCTCGGCCGGGTTGACCGTCAACTGAAAACTCACGCTGTTGGAAGCTCCCGGTCCGTCGGTGGCTTGATAGGTCAGCACGAACGTCCCCGATTCCGTGGGCGTCCCACTGATGATGCGGTTGGGCATCTCCAGGCTCAACCCCGCTGGCAAACCGCTTAGATTATAGCTCAATGATCCACCTTCGGGGTCCGTGAAAGCCACCAGAGTTCCCGAGAAAGGTACGCCCACCTGAGCCACCAGCGGAGCAATCAGCACCGTCGGCGTTGGGGGTTGGGGCGGTTTATTGCCATCCGGGCTGGTATTGGATTCACAAATCAACACCTTTGGCGAATCTTTCAGCACGAAACTATTGCCCGTTACGCGGGCCGAGAGGCTGTGGGGCAAACCGTCTTTCAACGCATCGGGAATGGGCCAGAAGAACGCATGACGCCCGTTGCCCTTGCCCGCATTGAGCAGATCCTGCCGGAATTCACCCGCCGGAATGGTGGCAATCACCGTCGCGCCATCGAGAATGTCAATGGTGATGACAACATTGGGTTTGTTACGGTCCCAGACCCAGCCCCGGAAGGTGGCGCAGTCGGCTCCGTAAATAAACCCGTCGAACGAACCGGTAACAGCAGGAGCCGCCACGACGACCGTCACGCTGGCGGGATCACCGACACAGTCATTCACGGTACAGGTAGCCTCATAGATAAAGGTACCGGGCGAGGAAGTGGCAACGGTGATGGGTCCCATACCCGAAGAACCACCGGGTCCGGTCCAGGTGAGTGTACCCGCACAATTGTCGGCGGTCAGCGTTACCGGGGGCGCCCCCTGCGTAACGGTGGTGCTGGTTAAGTTGGGAGCCGACGGCGATACGATATTGCTGCTAACCTGGACACTGGCCGAGGCCGTACAGCCGCTGGCGTTCGCTACCGTGACCGAATAGGTACCTGGACTACTGACCAGCACCGTGTTTGTTTCACCGGGTGTACCCACGACGCCACTGCCGTTGGCAAACGTGTAGCTAGTGCCGCCCGAAGCGGTGAGAGTGACCGAGGTTTGTCCGCAGGTTAAAGGCCCGTTATCGACCAAGGTCGCCACTGGCAGCGCATTTACTGTCAGGAATTGGGTGGCTGTTGCCCGCATTCCGTTGTTGATCACTTCCAGCTCGAAGGTTTGCCCCGATGCGGGAGCTGATATGGTCTGACTAAAGTTCGGGTTGCTGCTGGTGCCGGTATACAGAATGTCTTCGTTGGAGAGGGAGGTAAGCGTATAGGAATAGCTGCCGGTTAGGTTGGCAATGGTGGCGGTAAACGTCACCGGGCTACCCACGCAAACCGCAGTGGGGCTGGGCGCAAAACCGCTGATGAAAGGCGCGGCTTGCCCGACCGTTATGGTATACGCCGAACCCAGGCCCGAACAGCCGTTGTTGCCCGTGGCCCGAACGGTGATCGTAAAGCTGCCGCTCTCGGTGGGTGTTCCCGATAAAACCCCGGTGGTTGCCAAACTGAGTCCGCTGGGCAAGGTGCCACTGGCCACCGAATAGCTGTAGGGTGATGTGCCGCCCGACGCCGTAAAGGTCTGGCTAAAAACCGTACTTACTGTGGCTGTCGTTATGGCCGGATTGCTCACTGTGGGCGCCGAAGGGACGTCATTCACCGTCATAAGCAACGTTCGTACACAAGCAGGATTGTCTGACGACCGCGCCTGGATAAAGTACTGGCCTGGCGTCAGGTCACTGAACACTCCGCCGGGTTGCCAGTCCGTCCCGTTTCGCGAATATGAAATCTCCCCGCTCCCGGTCGCACTCACACTGATCGTGCCCGTTGGTAAGGCACACGTAGGCTGCGTAACACGATTGCCCACAAAAGTAGGCGGGGCCACAACCGTTAGCGTGGTCGTGGCAGTCACGACCGGACAGCCACCACTGGCGGGAACGGTGTACGTAATGGTATAACTGCCAGCGGGGCTGCTGCTGGGCGTCACGTTTCCCGAACTGCTATTAATTGAAAGGCTCGACGGATGGCTGCTGTAGGTTCCGCCGTTGCTCCCCAGGCCCGAGCGCGTGACCAGCCCCAGATCACTGGTATTGTTGCAAAATACCGTATTATTATAACCAATGGACGCAGTCGGCAAGGTCGTCACGGTCAGCAATGCCCCCTCCGAATTGGTTCCTCCCCCCCCGTTGCTGACCACGCAGCGGAAGTAATAACCGTTGATTCCTGAAACCGACGAGATCGTCAGCACTGGCGTATCGGTCCCGCTGTAACCGTCTGAATTCGACAGGTTGTTGGGAAAATTGAACGTATGATCGACAGACCGCTGCCACCGGTATGTGGTGGCATTGCTGGCCGCTACGGAAAAACTCACCGGACTCGTGCTGCACACCGTCTGCGAAACCGGCTGGGTGCCAATAGTAGGCGTCTCCACGCCCCGGGTGACCGTCACCCGGTACGTTTTGGTCGTTACACCATCCTCCGCCGTCACCTGCACCTCGATGGAATTGGCCCCCACCGTGAGCGCCAGCGGATCAGAAGCCGCGCCACTGGCTACAGAACCATAACTCCCGCCGTTGCCCCGGACCTGAATGCCCGCGTTGCTGTTTGCTGACGTAGGCGTCACCGTCAGGCTACTGGTGGCATTGCCGACGGTAGCCGAGTAACTGGTAACACTTGGAAAAAACGCCGTCGAGAAGCTCCCGACGCTCAGGGTGAGGTTCGACAGGTCGGCACTACCCGATACCACAGACGTACTGACCGAAGCCGTGTTGTTATCCGAATTGGGGTCCGTTATACCAGACGATACCGTTGCGGTGGTCGTTAGAATATTGCCTTCCGATCCCGGCACGGTTGCCACAACCAGCGTAAAACTGGCGGTACCAGCGGTTGGAAAACTGGCCCGACTGCAGGAAACCGTCCCCGTTGTCCCCACCGACGGCGTCGTACAACTCCAGCCACCCGGTGCGATAAGCGAAAAGAACGTGGTGCTGGCCGAAAGCGGAATCGACAACTGCACTGTGCTGGCGGTGCTGGGTCCCAGGTTGCTGACCTGTCCGGCATAGGTAAGGTTATTGCCCGCACCAACCGGATCGGGGGTGTCGGAAAAAGTAACCGCCAGATCGGCCGAAGGAGTCAGGCTATTCACATCCGTGGCACTGTTGTTCTCGGGATTGGGGTCGGTTATACCGCCGGGCGTACTGACCGATGTGGTATTGGACAAACTGCCGGTTGAAGTCGAACTTGTTTCACAAACTGCCACATAGGTCACGGAACCACCCACGGGCAAATTCACCTGCTGGCTGATGTTTCCGGTTCCGGATCCCGTCCCCGATGCTCCGCCGGCAAACGTTGCAGTCCAGGCTACCGAGGGGATGGAGACCGGAAAATTATCGGTCACCGTTGCCCCGGTTACCGCCAGCGGCCCGGCATTGCTGACGGTTATGGTGTAGGTGGTCGGGGTGCCGGGAGCCAGATTTGAGACGCCGTCGGTTTTGGTAATGGATAAATCGGCGGAGGGGGCGTCTCCTACGATCAGTACATACGCCGAACCCAGGCCGGAACAGCCGTTGCTGCCCGTGGCCCGAACCGTGATCGTGAAGCTGCCGCTTTCGGTGGGTGTTCCCGATAAAACCCCGGTGGTTGCCAAACTGAGTCCATTGGGCAAGGTGCCACTGGCGACCGAATAGCTGTAGGGTGATGTGCCGCCCGACGCCGTAAAGGTCTGACTGAAAGCCGTACCCGCTGTCGCCGTTGTCACGGCAGGATTACCCACCGTGGGTCCCGAAGGAACCGCATTGATCGTGAAGCCCAGGTTCCGGGTACAGGTGAGGTTATCCGACGAGCGAATCCGAATGACGTACGAACCCGGATCTAACCCGCTGAACAAGCCACTGGTTTGCCAATCGGTGCCGTTCCGCGAATACTCAATGGTGCCGTTGCCGGTCGCCGTTACACTGATGGTGCCTGTTGGGGTGGCACAGGTTGGCTGGGTAACGCTGCTACCCGCCGACGTGGGCGGGGCCGTTATTGTCAACGTGGTCGTGGCCGTCACGACCGGACATCCCCCATTGGCCGCCACGGTGTAGGTCACCGTGTAACTTCCCGGTGTACTGCTCCCGGTCGTTACGCTGCCTGAACTGCTGCTGAGCGATAAACTCGTGGGACTGCTGCTGTAAGTTCCGCCGTTGTTGTTGAGCCCCGAGCGCGTTACCAACCCCTGCGTGCCACCGGTGGTACACAAGAGCGGATTGATATAGGAAATAGTGACGGTCGGAAGCGTCGTTACCGTGATGGAAGCCCCACTTGAGTTCACGGGACCTCCTTCGTTACTCACCACACAGCGGAAGTAGTAGCCATTCTGGGCAGAAACCGACGAGATGGTCAACACCGGTGTGTCGGTACCACTGTAGACGCCCGAATTGGAGAGGTTGGAAGGAAAGTTGAAGGTATTGTCGGCAGAGCGCTGCCACTGATAGCTGGTTGCATTGGTGGCAGCTACCGAGAAACTAGCCGGACTGGTGCTGCAAACGGTCTGCGAAACCGGCCCGGTAGTGATCACGGCAACCGGAATGTCCGTTACATCCAGAATATACGGTGCTCCGACGCCCGAACAGCCATCGTTGCCCGTGGCCCGAACCGTAATCGTGAAGCTTCCCCCCTCCGTGGGCGTTCCCGATAAAACGCCCGTCGGAGCCAAACTGAGTCCGTTGGGCAAAGTGCCGCTGGCCACCGAATAACTATAGGGTCCGGTACCGCCCGAAGCCGTGAAGTTCCGGGTGAAACCCGACCCCGTTGTTGCTGTCGTTACGGTTGGATTGCTCACCGTAACGACAGCAGCCGCATTCACCGTGAACGTGATGTTTCGGGTACAGGTGAGGTTGGCCGACGAGCGCGCGCGAATCGTGTAGCCACCCGGATTCAATCCACTGAAGGTTCCGCTGGATTGCCAGTCGGTGCCGTTGCGCGAATACTCGATGGTGCCGCTGCCCGTCGCCGTTACGCTAATCGTACCCGTTGACGTAGCACAGGTGGGCTGGGTGACCGCGTTGCCCGTAAAGGTCGGCGGGGCCGTTATCGTCAGCGTAGTCGTGGCCGTCACCACCGGACAGCCTCCCCGCGCCGGTACAGTGTAGGTAACCGTGTAACTACCCGGCGTACTGCTCCCGGGCATTACTGCGCCAAAATCACTGGTGAGCGAGAGACTGGAGGGACTGCTGCTGTAGACTCCTCCGTTGCTGTTATTGCCCGAACGCGACACACCCTGCTGACTACCGTTGGTACACAACAACGAATTGGCATAGGAAATCGTCGCCGTGGGTAAGGTCGTCACGGTTAGCAGCACCCCTTCCGAATTGGTGGATTCACCGCCGTTGGCCACCACGCAGCGAAAGTAGGCTCCAGTTACATCCGAAACGGATGAGATCGTCAGCACCGGCGTGTCGGCACCGCTGTAAATACCGGTATTGCTAAGATTAGAAGGAAAGTTGAAGGTGTTGTCATAGGAACGCTGCCACCGGTAGCTCGTCGCGTTGGTGGCGACGACCGAAAAGCTGACCGGATTGCTGCTGCACACCGTTTGCGAAACCGGTTGGGTGGTAATGTCCGGAGGGACGAGGGTATGAGTCCGTTCACCGCTATCGTCTCCAAAAATAACAGTTCCGGCCTGAACACCGGTTTGGCCAAACAGTCCGATTGTCGCCAGAAGCAGCCAGAGGAAACGTAAAGATTTAGCTCTCATAGTCATATTGTAAAAAGAGGACAAGAATAGGGTTCGGTTCGACATGCAAAACTGACATCATATGATCAATTCCCGTTAGCTCAAATCCGACAATCCTTAGCTCCTTTTTACCAAATCACCCGGAAAAGCATAAAAAAGCCCCTGGCGGGGCGGAAGAAGGTTTAAAAGTAGCAGACCCATTCAGATCTGTGTATAGGCGGAAGGCAACACGCCGTATTTGTCCTGAAATACCCTGGTAAAATACGAGAGGCTTTCGAAGCCCACCTGATAGGCGACTTCCGACACGGTGGCGTTACCCATCCGGAGCAGTTCAGCCGCGTGGTCCAGCCGCTGATTGCGGATAAACTCCACGGCGGTTTGGTCGGTCAGGGCTTTCAATTTGCGCACCAGTTGCCGCTGGCTCAGGTTCAGTTCTTCTCCGAGCTGCTCAACGCTAAAGCTGCTGTCGGTCAGATGCTTTTCAATAACGGCTTTCGCTTTCTGCAAAAAAACCTCTTCTTTGGTCTTTCCCGGCCCATCGCCCGGCAGAGTTAATCCGGCTCTTCCGCTGAAATAAGCCCGCAACCGGCTTTGATTCTGCAACAGGTTCCGCACTCTGGCGACCATTTCGGCTTGATTGAAGGGCTTGGTCAGATAGGCGTCGGCCCCGATTTCAAAGCCTTCGATGCGGTCTTCAACGGTGGCCCGGGCCGTGAGCATTACCACCGGAATGTGGCTGGTAGCGTCCTGGGTTTTCAGCGCCCGGCAAAACCCGAAGCCGTCGAGCCGGGGCATCATCAGGTCGCAAATGACGAGATTCGGTAGCAGGGCCGTAGCTTTTTCCAGTCCTTCCTGCCCGTCGGTGGCTTCGACAATCTGGTAATCGGTTTCAAAAATGCTCCGGACATACAACCGGATGTCGGCATTATCGTCGACGATGAGCAGAATATTCTCCGAACTGGCCGATTGCAAAGCCGGGCGGGCAGGAGCCTGAATCCGGGGCGCAACGGAATCGATTTCCACCGCTTTCGTCACCAGCGGCAAGGTCACGATGAACGTTGTGCCGACGCCTTCGGCACTCGTGGCGGTGATGGTTCCGTTCAGTACCCGGACCAGTTCGCTGACCAGTGCCAGACCGATTCCGGAGCCTTCGTAGGTTCGGATGGACGGGCGATTGACCTGATAAAACCGCTCGAAGATGCGCCCCAGGTGTGCCGGAGCAATGCCGATTCCGGTGTCTTCGACCGTGACCACCACGCCCTCTTTTCCGGACTGAGCTGAGTAGTTCACCTCCATGCGCACCGCCTTCCCGGACGGCGTAAACTTGAAGGCATTCGAAAGCAGGTTGGTGACAATTTTTTCGAGTTTGTCCTGGTCAAAATCCGCCTGGAAAGTCGATTCGGTTTGCACAACGCTAAACGCAATGTTCTGGCTCTCCGCCAGTGAACCGAACGAACTGGCCAGCATCCGGAAAAAAGCGACCAGATCGCCGGTGCGCAATTCGGGCTGAAGCTGGCCGGCTTCAATTTTGCTCAGGTCGAGCAACTGGTTGATCAGACTGAGCAACCGGGTGGCACTCCGCTGAATGAGCGGAAACCGGATGTCGTGGGCGTATTCCTGAACCAGTTGTTCGATGGGGCCCAGAATCAGCGTCAGGGGCGTCCGGAATTCGTGCGAAATGTTTGTAAAAAGCCGGGTTTTGAGCGCGTCCAGTTCGGCCAGCCGACTGGCTTCTTTCTGCTCAAAAACGACCTGTTGCTGGAGTACAAACCGCTGCATCTGAAAGCGATACCACTGCCAGCCAATCACGGCCAGCACCAGCAGATAAAGGGAATAGGCCCACCAGGTCCGATAGAACGGCGGACGAACCCGGATCTGGAGTTCGACGGGTTTGCTCCAGACCTCGCCGTCGGCCGACCCCATCATCTCAAACCGGTAGCTGCCGTCGGGCAGGTGGGCGTAATTGGCAAAGCGGTTGGTACCGGCCTCCACCCAGTCGCGATCGATGCCCGCCAGCCGGTAGCGGTAGCGGTTTTTACCGGGGTTGATGTAATCCATCACCCCAAATTCGAGCGTAACCAGATTCTGATCATGCGCCAGTTCGAGCGTTGGTGTCTGTTCGATGGCCTGCGACAGCATGCCTCCGGGACTTCCTACCTCAACGGTTTCGTTGTTGATTTTCAGTCCGATGATATTCACCAGCGGTTTGCCAGGGCTCGTCATACCGACCTCCTCCGCCCGGAAGGTCGTCAGCCCATTGATGCCTCCGAAGAGCAGTTCGCCCGACACGGTCTTGAAGTAGGAACTGGTGTTAAATTCGTCGTCCTGCAAGCCGTCTGCCTTGGTGTAGTTGCGAAACAGGCAGGTTTTCGGATTGAACTGGGCCAACCCCCGATTGGTGCTCAGCCAGAGGTTCTTAGAGCCATCGGTCAGAATACCGTATACTACTTTGTTGGGTAATCCCCGGGCTTCGGTAAAATGCTCGAACAACCCCGTTTGTTTGTCCAGCCGCTCCAGCCCCCCACCCTTCGTTCCAATCCAGAGGTACCGATTCGGTTCGTTGGGATCGTCGATCACACTCGATACGAAATCGTTGCTCAGGCTCTGCCGGTTGGTTTTGCTGTTTTTATAAATCGAAAAAACCGGTTTGTTCCGGGCGTTCATCACTTTGATGAGCCCTTTCTGCGTACCAATCCATAGGGTTCCGTTCCTATCGAAATACAACGCGTAGGTTTCAATTTCGGAACCGCTTTGGGGCATCAGGGCCTGGTAGTTGAACACCTCGAACGTCTCGGTTTTCGGATAAAACCGGAGCAACTTCCCATTGGTCGCGCCAATCCAGAGGTTTCCGGCCTGGTCTTCAATCGTCTGATTACCGAAAAACCCGAAGGAAGTATTGGCAGGCAGCGGGTATTTTTTGAGGAGTTTCCAGTCCGGTGAAAACTTGAACAAGTGGTTTTCATGCGTTTCGAAATGGACATTGGAAATCCAGTAGGTACCGGTCCGGTCCTGCATCAGATACCGCTGTCGACGGTCGGCTTCGGGCAGGTTCTGATCCAGAAACGGCCGAAGCCGGTTGTGGGTGCGGTCGAGTTTCCAATATGAAAACTCAAACCGGGCGTAGGTGTGCCCCTGCCGGTCGACGTACAGATTGGAGAGGGTGGTGTTGGGTAAATACGAATGAAATTGTTTGATTTTGGGGTTAAATTTTCGCAGCCCGTAGCCGCTGGTACCGAACCAGAACATTCCGGTTCGGTCTTTTAAAACACTCGTAATGCTGTAGACGTTGGGCGGAAAAGCTACGAAGGCCTTCTGAGCAGTCAGACTATCCTGCCGGAAAAGCTCGGCGGGCGACATCAGCCACATATGGTCGGGGGTGGCGATGGCGATGGTCTGCACATCCATCGCGTATAGCTGTACCCCAAAATACTTTTTTTTGGGCAATGCAATGGTTCTCAATTGCCCTTTGAACCAGCCTTTGATGTGATCGCTGGTCGATGCAAACCGGAAGCCCTGGCGGGGATCTTCATACACCGAATGTAAATCCAGTACGCCATTCCCAAACAGACTCAGTTTGGTAGCCTGCGAAGGATTTCGCCAGTTAAATGAAAAAACGCCATAAGCTGCGCCCAGTAACCCCTGTCCGTCCGGTCGAAAATTGAAGTAGAGGGATGACGCATTGATCTTTTTCTCCTGTATGGCAATGGGTTGAATCCGGACGTGTCGCGTCAGGTCCGCCTGACCCGGCAACTGATTCCGGAGCGATGCCGGTAAACTGATTTTGAAGATCTTGTTGGTGTACGTTCCCACCCAAATGTTGCCTTCGGGGTCTTCGGCCAGAGTGCGGACCTCATAGTTCCCCGCATTCGAACTCGTCTGGTCGCTGATGTTGATGTGGTAAAACCGCTGCGTTCGGTCGTCGAACAAATTCAGCCCCTCGGTGACCGTGCCCACCCAAAGCCGCTGGCGGCTGTCGATCAGCAAGGCTGAGCAATTATCCCCCGAAAGACTAAAATCGTTGTAAGGATCGTGCGTAAAAACCTTGAAATTGTGGCCGTCGTAGCGGTTGAGCCCGTCTTTGGTAGCCACCCAGATGAATCCTTTCTGGTCCTGCTCGATGTCGAAAATCATGCTCTGCGACAGGCCGTCGGAAATCGTAATCTCCTGCCAGCCTTTCGGCTGGGCAAAAAGGGCAATCGGCAAAAAAATGAAAACGATCAGGAAACGCATTCGAAACTGATTTTGTCATTATAAATACGCAAAACCGTGCCAAAGAGACTTTCTGTTAGCAAAGTTATGTTGAAACAACACTATTTTATGAGTAAAAACCCATGCAATCGTCGATTTTTGTATCAAACGACGTCTCTACAAATTTATGGAAATTACCTGCCGATTAGCCACCGAATCTGACCTGATTGAAATTGTAAAAATGCTCTCCGACGACAAGCTGGGAACCTCCCGCGAGCGTTTTGAACTGCCCCTGCCAAAGACTTACACCGAAGCCTTCGCCCGCATTGTCGGCGATCCGTACCAGGAACTCATGGTAGCGGAGTTGAATGCGGAAATCGTGGCCACGTTTCAACTGAGTTTCATCCAGTACCTGACCTATCAGGGCGGTATTCGTGCCCAGATCGAAGCCGTGCGGGTTAAATCGGATTACCGCGGTCAGGGGATTGGGAAAGCGGTTTTTGACTACGCCATTGAACGCGCCCGCTCCAAAGGGGCGCACGTGGTTCAATTAACCACCGACAAAAAACGCCCGGATGCGATCCGGTTTTACGAATCACTCGGTTTTGTCGACTCCCACGAAGGGATGAAATTACATTTGAGATAGATCATGGAGCTAAAAGACGGTATCCCAACATTCTATGCCCCCAGCCAACGCGACTGGCGAACCTGGCTGGAACAAAACCACGCCACCGAAAAATCGGTCTGGCTCATCATCTTCAAAAAAGAAACCGGTAAACCGAGCGTGTATTATTCGGAAGCCGTGGACGAAGCTCTGTGTTTTGGCTGGATCGACAGCAAAGCCAATACGCGGGACGCCGAGAGCTACTACCAGTTTTTTGCCCGACGCAGCCCGAAAAGCAACTGGAGCCGGGTAAACAAAGAAAAAGTCGAACGGCTGAACGCGCAAGGCCTGATCGCTGAAGCGGGTTTGAAGGCCATCGAACTTGCCAAACAAAACGGTACGTGGACCGCCCTGGACGACGTTGAGAACCTCACCATTCCCGAAGACCTTCAAGCCGCCTTTGAAAAAAACAATCCCGCGTTCGAGAACTGGAGCAAGTTTGCCCGTTCTGCCAAACGCGGGATTTTAGAATGGATTTTAAACGCAAAAAAAATGGAAACCCGGCAAAAAAGAATCGAAGAAACCGTTCGACTGGCCGCTGACAATCTCAAAGCCAATTTTCCGAAACCAAAATAGCCAATTGGTTAAATGGGCGGCTCCCAGCCTTTTTCATACTCCCGGCTCCACAGTTTCATAGCTTCCTTGTCGCGGATGTGCCCGTTTTTCGAGTCGATCTCCAGTGCCTTGTTGGTTCGGAAGGAGATGTTGGCCAAATGGCAAAGCAGCGTGCTTTTGGCCCCATCGTCGATGGTCGAATTCTGCTTTTCTTTTCCGCGAATGGCGTTGAAGAAGTTCACGACGTGCCGGGTCGACATGTCACCGCCACCGCCCAGTGCCGTGCCGGCTTCCGACCCTTTCGATTGGCTGTCTTTCACCATCTTGCCCTCGCGGTTGTATAGCCGGTAGCCGTCGCGGTCGACGTACACACTGCCGTTGCTGCCGTAAATGACGGTGCCCCGGTCGCTGCCGTAGGTTTTATAGCCATTCCGGCTTTTGCCGTCCCACTTGATGATTTTGTTGCCCGGAAACCGGAAGGTAGCGTCCATCGTATCATACATGGTCCAGCCATCCTCCAGAAAATGCCGTTTGGCAGCTTCAACTGCTACGTGCTCCGGAAATTCTACCTGCAACGCCCAGCGGGCTACGTCCAGCTCATGCGTCGCGTTGTTGCCACTCTCGGCGGTTCCGTAGTGCCAGCCGTACCAGTGCCAGTTGTAATCCCAGGTGTCGTGCGTATACGGTCGACGCGGGGCCGGACCCTGAAACAGTTCCCAGTCCAGCCCGGTCGGAACGGGTGCCGCTTTCGGCAGGGGTACTTCGCCCCGGTTGGCGGTATAAAACGCAACCGCTTTGTAGGGAGTACCGATGGCACCGTTGTGAATCTGGCTGATCACGTCGATCGACTCCAGCGCTGAGCGTTGCTGGTTGCCCATCTGAATGATCTTGCCGTATTTTTTCTGGATCTCGACCAGAATTTCACCTTCCCGGGGGTTTTGGCTACACGGTTTTTCGACGTACACGTGCTTGCCCGCCAGAACGGCCAGCCAGGTACCCGGTGCGTGCCAATGGTCGGGCGTCGCGTTGATCAGCACGTCCACATTTTTGTCGGCAATCACCTTCCGAATGTCGTTTTCCAGCTTCGGTTTGTAGTCGATAAACTTTGAAAACTTCTGAAGCCCCGCTTCCCGCTGTTTTTGCATGACGTCACACAAATACACCAGTTCGACATTGCTGTCTTTTTTCGAAATGGGTTCGTAATACGCGCCCAGCCGCCGACCCAATCCGGCAATGGCGACGTTCAGCCGCTCGTTGGCCCCGATCACTTTGGCGTAACTTTTGGCCGACAGGCCCGTCGCCATCCCGCCAAAAGTGATTCCGGCGGTGCTTAGGGCGGCTTTTTTAATAAAATCTCTTCTGGAGTTCTCCATTGAAAACAAGTTGCTTAAGATTGATGGATGCTGATACGTCGGCCATCCAGTACATTTAGGACTTTTGCCTGATAATTCTGTTGTACTATAAATTGCCCCTAAATCCCCTAAAGGGGACTTGGACACGCTAAATCCGGATGTAAAAAGTCCCCTTTAGGGGATTTAGGGGCAAAAAGCGAAAATCCTAACAGTATAAAGAAGCCAACTGGTCAAGAAAAATACTGTCTTTGCTACTGATTTTCAACATTCGGTTTACGCTTTCCGGCCTTGAAGACCGCGGACAAAATGGAAAGCTGGCAGGACATCATCCATTCCGCAACCGGGGATCGATCACCAGATCCGATTCTGCAACGATTCGAATATCGGCAAACTGAGGGTGACTGGCGTGCAGGAGGTAGTTGATTCCGGCTGGTAATACCGACGAAGGAACTCCCAAAGCCAGCGTATCCGGTTTTGTCAGCCAATCCTGAAGGAGGTATTGGCTTCTGGCATAGGTGTTTTCGTTCCAATACGGCAGCAACTCCTCCGGCTTCACCATGCGCTGGCTGTTTTCAGGAATTTCCAGCGTGAAAAGACGATAGGACGGCAAGTGTTCGTAAGGTACCTGCGGCATGTGAACCAGGATTTCTACCAAAGCCAGCGCGGGATGCTCGGCGGTATAAAGAATACCGACACCGGGTGGATTCCAGCGGCCGCCGTTCAGCCGGGTTCCTGCTACATCCAAAGGCCGGTCGGCGTATTTCTGGCGGACAACGCGATACACCAACGCCATGCCTATCCGAAAATACCGTGATCGATTCGACCCAACACCCGATCAACCAGCGTATAGCCCGTAACCGTATCCAGGGTTTGCAGTGGAGTCTGGTTGTCAAGTTCTCGTAATGGTGTACGAAGCCACCCCAAAACCGTTGCCGTCCGCTGATCGAAGGTATCCAGCGCATGATACAGCAGATTTTCGAGCAGCAGCAACCGCTCGGAAGCATCCTGACTGATCCGCTGGTCGGTTTTCTGACGGTGCAGGTAACTGGCGGATAAACCCAAAGCCGCAGCGACCTCTTTGTCGGTCAAGCCAACAAGTTGAGCCACCCGATCGGCTTCCGACCGCAAAACGCCCTGTCGACTGCGCGCAATAATCTCCTGCTCGGTAAACGAGCGAGAGGGAGCGAGTTGATTCCGAAAAGAACCCGGAGTAGAAGCGACGGTAGCCATACGAGTGAACTTTTTCACTAAGATAACTACACAAGTTCACTTTGACAATTTTCCATTTTCGATTTCCTACACCAACCGCCCCGGCATTCCCTGAATCAAAATCAAAAAAACTTGTAACAAAATCGAAAAGGTATTTCTAAAAATAATCACAAATACCTGTAAATCAACGTTTTAAAATTATGACTTAATTTGAAATAATTAGAACAATTCCCGCAAGTCCGCTCCGGTGGCTTTTGGTAGCTTTGGTTCATGATCGGCATTTAACCGGGATTTACCCTGTCAGACATGAGTCAAAAACAACGCATCTTCTTTTGGTCCATCACAGCCGCGCTGGGCGGTTTTCTCTTCGGATTCGACACCGCCGTCATCTCGGGCGTCGAACAATCGTTGCAATCGTTGTGGGGCCTGAGCGTGTGGGAACACGGACTGACGGTTTCGATGGCACTGATCGGAACCGTCATCGGCGCGATGTCGGGCGGGATTCCCGCCGACCGGTTGGGCCGTAAAACGACCCTGTTCTGGATCGCCATTCTATACCTCGTTTCGTCCATCGGAACGGCCCTGGCGCCCGAGTGGAATCTCTTTCTGGTATTCCGGTTTCTGGGTGGTTTGGGGGTGGGAGCCTCGTCGGTGGCTGCTCCCATGTACATCACCGAAATTTCCCCGGCCAAATCCCGCGGACGGCTGGTCGCGCTGTTTCAGTTCAATGTCGTGCTGGGCATTCTGATTGCCTACCTCTCCAACTACCTGCTGGCGGGGATGGGAGCCGAATCGTGGCGCTGGATGCTCGGCGTTCAGGCGTTTCCCTCGCTGATTTTTCTGATTGCGGTTCTCAATATTCCGGAAAGTCCGCGCTGGCTTTTGCTCAAGAAAGGCCGGGTGGAAGAAGCCCGCGAAGTGCTCATCATGATCGATCCGGCAACGGCGGGTCAAACGCTGCTGGCGCTGGAACTCAGTGCCGCCCAGACTCAAACGAAAGCCCGGTTATTTTCGTCAACCTACAAAACACCCATCACGCTGGCGGTTTTGTTCGCGGTTTTCAATCAGGTTTCGGGCATCAACGCCATCATTTATTACGCCCCCCGAATTTTCGAAATGACCGGTTTAGGCAAGAGTTCAGCCCTGCTGTCGTCCGCCGGTATTGGTTTGATCAACCTCATTTTCACGCTGATTTCCCTGAACCTGATCGACCGGTTTGGCCGCCGGACGCTGATGAAAATCGGCTCGGTGGGACTCATCCTGACGCTCGGGCTGGTTGCGCGCGCCTTTTACGTACAGGATTTCAGCGGCATGACGGTACCGTTTCTGCTCTTTGGTTACATCGCCTTCTTCGGTTTCTCGCAGGGCGCGGTGATCTGGGTGTTCATTTCCGAAATCTTCCCGAACGAAGTCCGCGCCAGCGGGCAGGCGCTGGGCAGCTTCACGCACTGGCTGATGGCCGCCATCATCACCTTCACATTCCCGTATCTGGCCGAGCATTTCGGCGGAGGAAACACCTTCCTCTTTTTTACCGCCATGATGGTTTTGCAACTGCTTTTTGTCGTGCGGCTCATGCCCGAAACCAAAGGCACCAGCCTGGAGCAAATCGAAAAAACGTTCGTCGTCCATTAACGTCACCCGAATCACTCCCTCACCCTATTACGCTCTATTCCAATGACACCTTTAATTACCTGTTTTGGCGAAATTCTCTGGGACGTATTGCCCACCAGCAAACAGGCCGGTGGAGCGCCGATGAACGTCGCCGTCCACCTTCGCAACTTCGGACTGAACGCCCAGCTCATCAGCCGGGTGGGCAACGACGAATTGGGACATGAACTGCTGGAATTCGTTGCCCAAAAAGGCCTGCCGCTCGACCGCATCCAGACCGGGCAGTCACACCTGACGGGCGTTGCCAAAGCGAACATCTCCGACTGCAACGAAGTGACGTACAAAATCGTCCAGCCCGTGGCCTGGGACTACATTCAACTGGAACCGGGGCTGCTCAAAACCGTTCAGCAAAGCGCGTTTTTCATTTACGGCAGTCTGGCCGCCCGTAGTCCGCAAACCCACGAAACGCTGCTGGCTCTGCTGGCGGTGGCCCCCCGGAAAGTCTTCGACGTCAACCTTCGGGCTCCTCATTACGAACCGGAAACCGTTCTGGAACTGCTGCAACAGGCCGACATCGCCAAACTCAACGAACACGAACTGAGCGAAATCACCGGCTGGTTCGGCGGCCCCGCCGACGCCAAATCGGCGATGTATGGTCTTCGGGAGCGGTTTAACCTCGAAAAACTGTGCGTAACGCTCGGCGAAAAAGGAGCCTTTCTGCTGGACGAAACCGGCTTTGTCCACCAACCCGGTTTTCCGGTCGAGGTGGAAGATACCATCGGCAGTGGCGACGCTTTTCTGGCGGCTTTTCTCTACAAAACGCTGCAGGGCGAAACCGCCCAAACCACCCTCGAATTTGCCTGTGCGACGGGCGCGTACGTCGCCACCCAACGGGGTGCCACGCCCCCGGTTTCGGAAGAAATACTGGTCAAAAATGCCTTCTGGAAAGAACTGATTTAACGCTGT
Source organism: Larkinella humicola (assembly GCF_008727875.1). Lineage (GTDB taxonomy): Bacteria > Bacteroidota > Bacteroidia > Cytophagales > Spirosomataceae > Larkinella > Larkinella humicola. Next base: position 41,481 of record NZ_VTWS01000003.1, read on the forward strand.
ATTCCCTACCATCCTGATTCCTATGATTTTAAAACGTACTCCCATGAACTTAAGAAAAACGCTTTTTATCCTGACGGCCCTGTTGCTGATCGGACCGTTGGCCTGGTCCCAGCGCAAGCTCTCGGGCTCCGTCCTGGATGCCAAAAATAACGAGCCGCTGGTGGGCGCCAGCATCGTCGTTCCCGGAACGACCACCGGTACTTCGGCGGATGCAGAAGGCAAGTTTTCGCTCACAATCCCGGAAAGTTCGACCTCCATTCAAGTGTCTTTTATCGGCTATCTGACCCAGGAAGTGCCGGTCAAAGGGCTTGCTACCGTGACGGTTTCGCTGGTCTCTGGCGGACAACTCGATGAAGTGGTCGTGCTGGGCTACACCACCGCCCGAAAGGAAGATCTGACCGGGGCCATCGCCGTTATCGAAGTGGCTGCCACCAAAAACACCAGTTCCGGAAATCCCATGCAGGCTTTGCAGGGCCGCGTGCCGGGTCTGTACATTGAAAAATCAGGAACGCCTTCGGGCGACGCCAGCCGGATTCTGATTCGGGGTGCCAACACGCTGGGAAACAACGATCCGCTGTACATCATCGACGGGATGCCCACCAAGCGGTCGCAGGTGTTTCAGAGCCTGAACCCCACGGCCATCCAGTCGATTCAGGTGTTGAAAGATGCGTCATCGGCGTCCATTTACGGGTCGCGGGCGTCGAACGGCGTCATCATTGTGACGACCAAAAACGGAGCAAATTCCGACGGCAAGCTGAACGTTCAGTTCAATTCCAGCATCTCGGCGCAAACCGAAAAACCGCAACGGTTTAAGATGCTGAACGCCGTGGATCGCGGGCGGGCGCTCTGGCAGGCGTCGGTCAACGACGGCGTCGATCCGGCTTCCGGCTACGGCGATATTTACAGCTTCGACTGGAACAAAAACTTCCAGAATCCGGTCCTGAACAGCGTTACCGTCAAACCGTTCGTGGGGGGTGATCAGAATGTTCCGGCGGCTGATACCGACTGGCAAAAAGAGATGTACAAAACGGGTTACGTTACCAACAACGACCTGACGATTACGGGCGGAACCAAGACCTCCTCGATTCTGGTCAACGTGAGTTACCTGAATAATTCGGGGATGCTGCGTTACACGGGGTATGACCGGCTGACGGGCCGCATCAACGGACTGACCAGCAAATTCGACGGCCGGTTCAAATTTGGGGTGAATCTGCAAATGACCAGTTCCCGAGAAACACCCATCGCGACCGATCTCGGCGGAGCGCCAACGCCCGGTCTGGCCGTGACGCTGGCTCCGACCATCCCGGTGTATACCAAAACCGGTGACTATGCCGGCCCCATCGGCTCCGGCTATTCGGACCGCAACAACCCGTTGTTCATGCAGTACATCAACCGCTGGGACAAGATCAACCGGACGTTTGTGTTTGGCAATGTGTTCACCGAAATCGAACCCCTCGCCGGGCTGGTTTTCCGGTCGTCGCTGGGGATGGATAATGCCGGGTACTCCAACAAAAACATCGAGCAATCGTTCCAGAACGGTTTTATCGCCCGCTCGCTCAACAGCCTGACGCTCAACACGAACAAGTTTTTAAGTCTGACCTGGACCAATACGCTGCGGTATAATTTCGCGCTCGGCGACCACAATTTTAAACTACTGGCCGGGGTCGAAGCCATCCGCGACAACCTGAACGATGTGACGTCGTACCGGGAAAACTTCGCCGTTCAGTCGGAAGAGTTCTTTGTTCTGAGTGCCGCGTCGGGCAACGCCAGCAGCAACGGCACCTCGACCGGCAGCCGCCTGCTCTCGCAATTTGCCCGGATCGACTACGGTTTTTCGGATCGCTACCTGGCGGCTGTGACCCTGCGCCGGGACGGTTCCTCGCGATTTGGTGCCGACAACCGCTACGGTTTTTTCCCGTCGGCTTCGGTGGGCTGGCGGATCGACAAGGAAGCGTTCATGAGTAACGTCCGGGCGATCAGCAACCTGAAACTGCGGGCGGGTGTCGGCCGGATTGGCAACCAAGACATCGGGGATTTGGCCCGGTTTGGGTTGTTCGAACCCCGCTACGGAACCCTGGCGTCGCAGGTGCCGAATGGTCACAACGGTTTTTTTGATCAGTACTGGAACGTAGGAACGGCCTACGATCTGAACGGTGCCGGTGCGGGAACCCTACCCTCAGGCTTCGTGCAAACGCAGGGTGAAAATACGGCCCTCAAATGGGAAACCACCAATGAACTGAACGTCGGGCTGGATTTTGCCTTCCTGAACGGGAGTCTGGCAGGGTCGTTTGATTACTTTACCCGGGGAACCAAAGACATTCTGATCAAGCCGCCCGTCGCGTCGGCGGTGGGCGAAGGGCAGTTAAAATTTGTGAACGGAGCTACGAAAACCAACAAAGGATTCGAACTATCGCTGGCGTATTTCGGCAAACCCATCGGCGATTTCACGTACAGCATCTCGACGAATTTTGCCCGGTTCCGCGACAAAATAACGGTTTTACCGGAAGAAGTTCGCTCGGCTTTTGCGGGCAATGCGGTTACGACGATCATCGGGCATTCGCAACTGGATTTGTTCGGCTACCGCGCCGACGGTATTTTCCAGAATCAGGAAGAAGTGACCAGCCACGCAACGCAGGTGGGAGCCGCTCCGGGCCGAATCCGGTACCGCGACCTCAACGGCGACAAGAAGATCGACGCGCTGGATCAGGAGTTTTTCGGCACCACACTGCCCGGTCTGGAATACGGAACCCGCATAGACCTGGGTTACAAAAACTTCGATTTCTCGGTCTTCGGATCGGGTATTGCCGGCCGGACCGGTTTCGACTCCTACACGTTCTACAATAACTTCATCCGCGGACGCGACAACGTCGGGCCGGGGGTTTTCAACGCCTGGAGTCCGCAGAACACCTCGTCGACCATTCCGTCGCTGACGCTGTCGGATGGCAACAACGAAACGCGCACCTCGGATTATTTCAACGTCAACACCTCGTATTTCAAGATCCGGAATGTGCAGGTCGGCTACACCTTCCCCAAAGAGGCCATCGGGAAAGTGGGCTTGACGAGCCTGCGCCTGTACGGAATGGTCGAGAACGTGTTCTGGCTGAAAAACAAAACCTTCCTGGGTCCCGATCCGGAGCGGGTCGATGTCAACGCCGTCGCCGTGCCGCGTACGTTCACCTTTGGTTTAACTGTGTCATTCTAACGTATACGGTATTCAGTTTACAGTTTTCGGTTTTCGGTAGCTGACGCACGAACAAGAACGCGTCAGCCCGCCGAAAACGGTAAACCGAATACCGAAAACCGCTCTAAAGCCTTCAAATCATGAAAAATAAAGCACTTTCCCTCCTTCTGATTGCCGCCGGGACGTTACTAACTTCCGCTTGCAAGGACTTTCTGGAGTACCAGCCCCAGGGCACACTTTCGTCTGACAATATCAAGAGTGCCTCGAATGCCGATGCACTTGTCACGGCGGCCTATGCATCCATTGGCAACGGCGAAATGATCGGCCCCATCGCCAGCATGTGGGTCTACGGCAGCATCCGGTCCGACGATGCCTACAAAGGCGGTGGTGGGGTGGCCGATCTGGAAGACCTCAACTTCTACGAGCAGCACAATCTGACGCAGCCCCAGCAGGGGGGCGGTTTGTATCACCCGTACACCTGGGAAAATTACTACAAGGCCATTTCCCGTGCCAACGTGGCCCTGCGTTCGATCACGGCCCTAACCGATGCGAGTTTTCCGGAGCGGAAAACCCGGCTGGCGGAGTTGCGGTTTTTGCGGGGACACGCCCATTTCATGCTGAAAATGCTGTTCAAGAACATTCCGTACATCGATGAAACGCTGTCGAACGAGCAGATTCTGACCGTTTCGAACCGGGCGATGACCAATGATCAGTTGTGGGACAAAATTGCGGCGGATTTTCAGGCTGCGGTGGACAATCTGCCCGAAAAACAGACGCAGGTGGGCCGGGCCAACAAACTGTCGGCGGCTGCGTATCTGGCCAAACTGCGGTTGTATCAGGCTTACGAACAGGACGATAACAACAAGGTGACGAGCATCAATAAAACCAAGTTGCAGGAAGTGGTGAAGCTGACCGATCTGGTGATCAACTCGGGCAAATACAACCTGCAACCCGATTTTGCGGAGAACTTCCTCCCGGAATTCGACAACGGCGTCGAGTCGGTTTTTGCGGTTCAGTATTCGATCAACGACGGAACGACGGTGGGTCGGCTCAACTTCGAAACCGGCCTAAACTATCCCCACGGCGCTCCGCAATACGGCTGCTGCGGTTTTCACCAGCCCAGCCAGAACCTCGCCAACGCCTTCGGGACCGATGCCAACGGATTGCCCAAACTGGACACGTTCAACGATGCGGTCATCGATTTCAAAACCGCCACCGTCGACCCGCGCGTGGACCACACCATCGGCATCGACGGACACCCTTACAAATACAATCCGGCCATTCTCTTCAGCAACAGTTGGGTGCGCGATCCGGGCGTCTACGGTTTTTTTCAGAGCATGAAAGAACAACAGGCCGCGACCAGTTCGACCTATAAAAAACAGGGGCCGTTTATCGGTACCTCAAAAAACATCGACATCATCCGGTATGCCGACGTGTTGCTCTGGCAGGCCGAAGCCTACATCGAACTGGGGCAACCGGCACTGGCCTTACCGCTGATCAACAAGATCCGGGCGCGGGCAGCCGCCAGCACCGGGCGCACCAAAAAGGCGGATGGCACCAACCCGTCCAACTACCTGATCAAACCGTATGAGGCCACGAACTGGACACAGGCCTACGCCCGGAAAGCCCTGCAGTTTGAACGGCGGCTGGAGTTTGCCACCGAAAGTCCGCGCTTCTTCGACCTCGTTCGCTGGGGCATTGCCGAACCGACGCTGAATGCCTACATTGCCAAGGAGAAAACCCGGCGGTCGTTTCTGAGCGGAGCCAAATTTACGGCGGGGCGCGACGAATACCTGCCGATTCCGCAGCGCGAAATCAATTTTACGAAGGGTCTGTATCAGCAGAACCCCGGATTTTAACCGAGTGCTATACCTATGTGAAAGGTGGATGACGGCCGGGATGCGGTTTTGCTTCGGCAACCCCTTCCGGCCCCATCTGCCGCCCGATGCATCCTATTTTGTACATTGACAAATCCTATCCGTATGCATAACTTGCTCGCTTTCGTTGGTATGTTGCTCCTGAGCAACTCCTTTTCCTTTAGCCAGATGAATCAACCCGTCGTTGCGGCAAGTCCGGAACCCCATCGCCCGCAGTTTCATTTTTCGCCCAAAGCGCACTGGATGAACGATCCCAACGGAATGGTCTATTTCAACGGGACGTATCACCTGTTTTTTCAGTATTACCCCGACGGCACCACCTGGGGGCCGATGCACTGGGGGCACGCGACCAGCAAGGATCTGGTCCGGTGGCAGGAACAGCCGATTGCACTTTTCCCGGATAGTCTGGGGTATATCTTTTCGGGCAGTGCGGTGGTCGATGTGAACAATACGACCGGTTTTGGCAAAAACGGGCAGACGCCCCTGGTCGCCATTTTTACGCACCACAACCCGGTTCTGGAAAAACAGAAGACGGGAAAACACGAATACCAGAGCCTGGCCTACAGCCTCGACGAAGGCAAAACCTGGACCAAATACGCCGGAAACCCGGTGTTGCCCAACCCCGGCATTACCGATTTTCGTGACCCGAAAGTGCGCTGGTATGAACCGCAGAAGAAGTGGATCATGACGCTGGCGACCAAAGACCGAATCACGTTTTATTCCTCCCCTGACCTGAAAAACTGGACCCGGGAAAGCGAGTTTGGCAGCACCGTCGGGGCGCACGGCGGGGTCTGGGAATGTCCGGACCTGTTCCCGCTGACCCACAACGGCAAAACCGTCTGGACGTTGCTGGTGAGCATCAACCCCGGCGGCCCCAATGGCGGCTCGGCAACCCAGTATTTCGTGGGTGATTTCGACGGAAAAACCTTCAAACCGTATTCGACCGAAACGAAGTGGCTGGATTACGGAACCGATAATTACGCCGGGGTGACGTTTGCCAACACCGGCAATCGGGTGGTTCTCATGGGTTGGATGAGCAACTGGCAGTATGCCAACGTCGTGCCGACCACTGCCTGGCGCAGTGCCACCACCGTGCCCCGTGAACTGGGTCTGAAAGAAGTGAACAAGCAATTCTTTCTGACGTCGGTACCGGTAAACGAACTCGGCGCCCTGAATCAGGAAACCGTGTTGGTCAACAACCTGACGGTGAAAGACCGGTATGAGCTGACGGCCAAAACCCGGAATGAGTCGGGCCTGTTCCGGCTGGAACTCACCACCGAAACTGCCGGCGATTTTGCCATTGTGCTGGCCAATGAACAGGGGAATGAGGTGGTGATCGGGTATGATAAAACCGCGAATGCGTACTACATCGACCGGAGCAAAGCGGGAAAAACCGGTTTTGAGAAAGGCTTTGGCAAGCGGCATACGGCCCCACGTTTGTCGGTCGATCCGCAACTTTCGCTCACGCTGCTGGTCGATGTGGCTTCGGTCGAGCTGTTTGCCGACGGCGGACTGACCGTGATGACGGACATCTTTTTCCCGGATACAGACCTCACCAAACTCGTTATCAAATCGGCATCGGGAATCGTCATTCCGACCCTGGAATACACGAAGCTGACGTCTTCGGTGAACTAGAAACGTTGCAAAGGTATACGTTACGCCAACTGCTGGCGAATGGTCGGGAGGTGCAGCTTGTTCGGATCAGTCCGGAGCCGTAGTTCGGTGTATTCATACGCTTCTTCAAACAAATCCTGAAGCTCGTGGACGTACTGGAGATACCGGCGGGTTTGCACACACAGCCAGCAATTCATGCCCGGAATGAGTCGGGAATCTTCAAAAATCCAGGAGTTGGCAGAAGGGTCCGGCCAGTAGCCAAAAGCGATGAGCCAGGGTTTGGTGAGCTTGATGGGCTGGGGACGATTGGGCGGCTGAAGTTCTTTCAGAAGCGTTTCGGTCAACAGGACGGGCTCATTGTGAATGAGGTAATAGCGATTCGGTTTGGGACGGTGGAGCATCCTTCAGAGATAACGTGAGGTTTTACTAAAATACGTAGAAAAGCAGAATACAAGTAACTTGTATTAATAAATCGTTACATAAGTTTAGCAACCGGTACAAAACCGCTTAAAATAAGCGGTTTTGTAGCTTATAACAGCAACGAATCGACCCGGTGGGCGTGTACCATCCCGTAGGTTTCCGACCAGGTAAAAATCGTAAAACGACCGTCCTGCGAAGCCACCAGCGCCACCGCATCCCGTTGGTCGAACACAAACTGAGCTGCCGACAGGTGCCGGGTTCCGCCCGTCTGCGTGGGTTGTACCTTCGCGGGTTTGTTGCCAATAACCGGTTCGGTCATGATGATCTGCTCCACCCGGTCGGTGGTTTCAGAACGGCCTATTTTGGCACCAAATCCCAGCACTTCGTAGCGATCGTTGATGATGGTCGCGCCATCGACCGAGGTCAGACCGGCAATGGCCTCGACGGCCAGATTCACCGCTCCCCGCCATACGTTCTGACTGGCCGCGTCTGATTCCTGCTGCAACAGATCGGCCAGCCGCGAAAATACCGGCACCACCGGATACAAAATGGGCTGAAGAATGGAACTTCGCCAGGCCTGACTGGCCGACGGAACCACCAGCAGCGAACCACCCCGGCCGTGCGCCCGCATGGAAACCGCCAGCTGCACCAGAATGTTCATCGAATCGTTCCAGAACGACGGCAGCGTAAATCCCAGCATGGAGGTGACGACAAACGGGCAGTCGGGCGTTCGGGCGGTGCCTTCGTCCACGATTTTAATCTGATCGCCTTTCAGAATGGCGACGTTGACAAACTTGCCAAAACCGTCCATTCGCCGGTGTTTGATGACGAGCAGACCGGGTTCGATCACTTCCAGCACGAGGCAGTTGCCCGGAATTTCGCGGGTAGTGCCCCAGATGTACAATTCTTCGTTTTCGTGCCAGACGCCCAGATGAATGCCGGGGCGCTCGACGGCGGGGGCCAGTTTGGTCAGAACGGCGGGGGTAAACCGCAGGCGGTACCCAAAAATCAGGGGTTCTCCTGCTTGCTCGGGGGGCAAAAAGGCCAGCGTCACTTTGGGCGATACGCCTTCTTCGTGCCGCAGGCTGGCCCAGAAAGCCGTATCGATCATGGCTTCAATTTCCGGCGCATAAGGCTGATGCCCGGTGTCCTCCCCGCCATTGCGGGTTGCCGTTGCAAAGTGATGGGCAAAATAGGTTTCTATGGTTCCGGATACCAGCCGGGCCGCCTGATAAGTTGATTCAGCGTACATCGTCTAAAGAAAGCAATACTGCACTGAAAAGATTCGAAAGCTACCTTTTAGTTCCCGTTTTGAAACTACCCGGGCCGGAACCTTGGCTCATCGTCCAGTTCTTCCCGAATTCAGCGATAAAAAAAGCCTGAACGTACGATTGGAAGGGTCCCAGGCGCTAATAATTCAGCTACCTTTGGTTATTTTCAGCGTATATTACGTTTATAAGCGACGAAAATTGCCTGTGAATACAGATCTAGGAACGGGCGGGGACGCCCAGGACAGCACGACCGAAGGAATGGCGCGGGCGGAAGAGCGTTTTCGGAACCTCATCGCTCAGGCTCCGGTAGCCATCAGCATTCTGAATGGGAAAAATCTGGTGATTGAAACGGTCAACGATGCCATGCTGGAGTTGTGGGGAAAAGAGGCTTCCATCCTTAATCGTCCCCTGTCCGACGCCCTGCCCGAAATTCAGGATCAGGGATTTATCGAATTGTTAAAAAACGTCTACGCCACAGGCGTTCCTCACTATGGTTTTGAGAGGCTGGCGCATTTGCACCGCAACGGGCAACTGGAAGAAGCTTATTTCAATTTTGCGTATGCCCCGATGCGGGAAGATGGGAAGCGTATCAACGCCGTCATGGTGCTGGCGACCGAGGTAACGCCCCAGGTGAAGGCAAAACTCGCGCTGAAAGAAAGCGAACAGCGGTTTCGCAACCTGATCGAAGAAGCACCAGCGGCCATGAGCCTGTTTGTCGGCCCGGATATGATCGTCGAACTGCCCAACGAAGCGATGCTGAAGTTTTGGGGAAAAGGAGATACGGTTATCGGAAAACCACTCCGGGAAGCCCTTCCTGAGCTGGTAGGGCAACCGTTCCTGGATATTCTGGATGAGGTTTACCGAACCGGCGTTGAATTTTCGTCGCAGGAGTCCGAAGCCCGGTTGGTGGTGGACGGCAAACCCGGCATCTACTATTTCAATTTTACGTATAAACCGCTGCGCAATGCCGACGGCGAGGTGTATGCCATCCTGGACGTTGCCATTGACGTAACCGAGCAGGTGCTAGCCCGCCGGAACGTGGAAGCGAGTGAATTGCGGTTTCGCACCCTCATGGAGGCCATTTCCCCCATGACCTGGACGAACACGCCCGCCGGTGAAGTTAATTTTTACAACCAGCAATGGTACACCTATACCGGGCTGGATTATGAGCAGACCAAAGCCTGGGGCTGGCGGGCGGTGGTGCATCCCGACGACCTGCCCTACACCCTGGAAACTTATTTGAAAGCGCTGAAAAGCGGGGAGGTGTTTGTGGTCGAAAACCGCTACCGGCGGGGTTCCGATGGCATGTACCGCTGGCATCTGAACCGGGCGCTGCCCATTCGGGACGAAACCGGAGCCATTACGCTCTGGGTAGGAACGGCCACCGACATTCACGAACAGAAACGAATCGAAGCCGAACTGGAAAGTCAGGTTCAGGCGCGGACGCGGGAACTGAAAGAATCGAACCAGGATTTACGCCGTTCGAACGAAAACCTGACGCGGTTTGCCTACGTGGCGTCCCACGATTTGCAGGAACCACTGCGCAAAATTCAGTCGTTTGGCAGTCTCCTGCAAACACAGTATGCCGGAGGCCTGGGCGACAATGGCCTGGATCTGATCAACCGCATGCAATCCTCGGCGGGGCGTATGTCGGAGTTAATCAAGGACTTGCTGGCGTATTCCCGGATTTCAACCCGCCAACAGACTTTTGACCCGGTTTCCTTGACCCACATTCTGACGAAGGTATTGGAAACGCTGGAATGGCAGATTCAGCAGGCCGGGGCCGCCATTCGGAGCGATGCTTTACCGACAATCAACGGTGATGAATCTCAATTGGGGCAGCTCTTTCAGAACCTGTTGTCCAACGCCATCAAGTTCAGGCGACCGGATTCCGCGCCCGCCGTTCAGATCAGCTACGCGAAACGGTCCGCTTCCGATTTGCCCCCCGCAGTACGAACCACCCGGCAAGTCAGCCATTACCACCAAATCAGCGTCACCGACAACGGGATTGGCTTCGACGAAAAACACGCCGACCGGATTTTTGAAGTCTTTCAACGGTTACACGGAAAATCGGCCTACAGCGGTACGGGCGTGGGTCTGGCGATCTGCCAAAAAGTAGTCGAAAACCACGGTGGAGCCATCACTGCCCACAGCCAGCCCGGGCAGGGCAGCACGTTCCGGGTTTATCTGCCGGTGTGAGTGATTCGTGCTAAAATAAATGATTAGCAGTGCGGTATGAGTCGTATCGCAATCCCATTCGTTTTGGCAGATGCCGATTTGGTTACCTTGAAGCAGGTAGTCAGTATCGGGTCAAAATAGTCTCATCCTACAAACTGATGCCAGATCAGAAATACCCCTACTCCATAAAAACGCTTTTCCCATCCCTAAATCTCGAAAGACCGATGTTTAGGGATGGGAAAAGCTTGTTCGGCTTGGGAAATTACTGCTGACCCTGGTTGAGTTGGGTTACATTGTAGGTATAAATGTCCTTCATGGTGAGGCCTTGGTTGGTAGTCCGATTGCTTTCTACAATCTGATTGTCCTCGTTCAGGATATACCCATATGACCAATCAAAACCGATCGTATTCGTCGGGATAAAGCGGGTCTGATAGCGTCGGGGAAGATGCGTCCGTAGCTTCCCAAAAATGGGTTGAAACTCATCGATGTAAGGCAGATTCCAGGGGTTGAGCGGTAGGTTATCCGCCACTAAACCTGTCCAAAGTTGGCCACCAGGACCCGTCGATTGCAAATTGCCCGCGTAGGGGCCGACTTTGTCGTAAGAAAAAGTTGTCTCAAAGTCCTGCTCACTAACGGTCTTAATCAGGTCACCTTCCGCATTATAGGTCAAAACAACCTTATCATTGCCATTTTCTTTGATGGCTATCAATTTGCCTGCCCCGTTGTAGTGATAAGTCAGCACCGGCTCATAGCTGCCAGGCTGTCCGTCCATGCTGAAATTGAGGTATTTGGCCTCGTAACACCGACCACTGCCATCCAACTTATAAGTCCATACGGATTGTTTCTGAAAAATACCGCTGTTGTTTTTTTTAGAAATTGTTGCCGTAATGGTTTTGTTGTCGTACGTATAATCGAAGCGTTGGGAGGAACCCCGCAGCACGGTCGCTACCTTGCCTCCTTCCCGCGGATATTGAAAGATGATTTGGTGGGCATTTCCCTGCGAGTCCGACCCGTCTATTTTTTTTACCTGATACTGCTTGCGCATCTGGCCCTGGCTGTCGGTCATTACCGATTCACGGTCGGTTGGTTTGGCCGCTGGTGTCAGGGGATCTATTACCTGGTTTTTGTCACAGGAGGTTAAGCCTGTTGCTACACTTAGACTAACTAAAACAATAGCACACGATTTCACTAACTGGTTCATTGTAGTTGTTTTTGTTGTGTTTGATTGATTGAACACAACAAAGGTATAGCTGCTCACATCGCCTGACTACGCCCAATCAACAGCAGGTAGCCATGCGTGAATAGTTAGCAGAAAGGAGCCGCTATGATCCATTTAGATTTGCCAGCACCGGGAAACATCCAGTTCCCGGCAGCGAACCTCCCAGGCTGGATCGATAATATTGGGAATACCTATCTGGGGTCTACAGATTTAAGTTCCGGGATAGTTTCTGGTTTTTTCAACTTTGAAGATGGACCAACGCCAGAATCATTGTGAAAACGTTCAATTTTTAAAACCAACATTTTCGCCAGTGAGGGAGTTGAAGCTTCAGTACTTATTTTTTTAGAGCACTCCCGTACAATGCAAATCCGACTTTATCAGTATTGGCAATCCCTACAGGAGTCGCTCTGGTTCGTTCCAACGCTCATGGTGTTGGCCTCCTTTGGAATGGCCTACGGATTGATCACCTTCGACGCTGAAACGTCCTTTGATGGCGCCAAGCGATTTCCGCTCTTATTCGGTGCAGGGGCCGAAGGCTCCCGGAGCATGTTAACGGCCATTGCCGGATCCATGTTAACGGTCGCTGCCCTGGTTTTTTCCTTGACCCTCTCGACCATTACCCAGGTAAGTAGCCAATATTCGCCCAGAGTGCTGCGCAATTTCATGCGCGACCGCAGCAATCAGGTTGTTATGGGTTATTTTGTTGGCGTATTCGCTTACTGTCTCATCGTACTCGGAACCATTCGCGGCACCGAAGAACAAAAGTTTGTACCGTCAACAGCGGTTTTGATGGGATTGCTCCTGGCGTTGGGGGGCGTGGCCGCCCTCATTTTTTTTATTCATCACATCGCCGAATCCCTGCAGACAGGTACGATTGTGGAACACATCAGCCACGAAACGCTCAAGGTAATCGATGAGTTATTTCCCGGTGAATCTGAAAAACCGGTTGAAACAGCCTCTGGGGATGATGCTCGCTGGCGCCGTGTCGAGACCCAGTCCGGCTGGCAACCGGTTTTATCCACAAAGGCGGGCTACATTCAGCACATCGACCTGGATGAAGTTCTTCGCTGGGCGATCGACCACCGGGCCTTACTGCGTGTAGAGCAGACCATTGGCTCTTTTGTGGGCGAAAAAGCACTGCTTTTCAGTGTACGTTTCAACGGCGAAAAGCCCGGCATCTTCGATTCCAATCATCTTCATAAACTATTGGATCAAATAGCGATCGGTCGTCATCGAAACATCGAACAGGATGTCACTTTCGGAATTCAACAATTGGTGGATATTGCCCTAAAAGCACTTTCTCCCGGGATTAACGATACGACGACCGCAATTATGGCGATAGACTACGCAGGTGCCATTATGGAGCGACTGGCATCCCGAAATTTTCCTGCGCCGTTTCGCACCGATAACGGGCAACTTCGTATCCTGATCCGGCCCGTTGGCTTTGATCATTACCTCCGGCAAACCTTCGATCTGATCCGGATCAATGCCAAAGGAAATCACGCGGTAATCCGGCGTTTGATGCGTGCGCTGTCTTTAGTCGGTAGCCAGTGCCTGGACGATGATCGGAAGACCCTCATTCGCGAACAGGCCCGCCTTCTGTTGCAATATGCGGAGCAGACGTTGACAACCCCCTATGAAAAGCGGCAAGTGCAGGCTTTGTATCATGAAATGGCGAGTTCCTGGTCAAACTGATCCTATTTGCTCATGCGTTACGCAAATCACAACTTGCCCTCTTTGATTCAGTCTTCGACTCGAATTGAATTCGACGGTTGCCCTAAGCTTTATTTATGTCTTTTGAAGTTCTTTCTGGTAACCGATAAAACCAAAAGGGCTATTTTAAAGACATTGGCTAGTCGGCCAACCTGCTCTACCGCTGGCGCACAGACCTATCCTGATCGCGAATCAAACAGAGGGCCACAAATCTGCTGGACAAATTCCTGCCAGGCGGTGTAGTCCGTCGGTTTGACCCAGCACCAGGAAACATCCAGTTCGCGGCAGCGAACCTCCCAGGTGGGGTCGATTTCGGAACTCATCCACGCAAACGGAACGGTCTTTAGTGCGGGTCTTGACCGGAGTAATTCCGTCAGTTCCAGTCCGTCCATCCGGGGCAGGTGGTAGTCGATCAAAATCAGACTGGGAACCGTCACGGCACTGTCCAGGTAGGTCAACAGGCTGGCTGCATCGCTAAACGGATTGAGCTGGCAGGTACCGCCAATCTGCAACATGGCTTTTTGCATCAGCCACAAGTCATCTTCATCGTCGTCAACTACCAATACAAGTGGCTTCATAAAGATCTGTTAACGGGCAGACGCCTGTACAACAGGGGCGTTGTCGTACTTTTCCCAGGACCGAGAAAACTCGTTTTTTTCTAAACTCGTTTCCGGCTGATTTGTTCGACACAGTATGAAGGGTGGTACTCCGGGCGGTTTTTGAAGGATCGGTTGTTTTCATCCAGCCCTTCAATAGCATCTCCTCTATTGCGCAACCGTCGCGCCATTCGTTTTCAGTACCTTGTGAAAAAACAAAAGGTGATAGGGCAACGAGTTTTCCCAATAGTCCCAGGTATGCCCGCCGGGATGTTCGGTGTAGTCGTGGGGAGTCTGGTTGTAGACCAGCCGCCGGTGTAACTCCCGGTTGGGCTCGATCAGAAAATCATCTACCCCGCAGTCAATGATCAGCTTCAGCCCGTTGGCTTTCATTTTATCGGCCATAAAGACCACCGAATGATCGGCATACGGATCGGGCGTCTTGCCCAACGGACCGAGAATCCGCTCAAACCGGGGCGCAATCTGTTTGGCAAATTCGGGTGTAATCCGCCAGTGCGTCGGGTTCAGATCCAGCGCCCCGCTCATGCTCCCGGCGGCACAGTACAGATCGGGGTGGCGCGTCGCCAGGTACAACGCCCCGTGGCCACCCATGCTCAGGCCCGTAATGACACGCCCTTTTCGATCCCGAATCGTGCGGTACGTTTGGTCGATTTTTGCCAGCACTTCTTTCGTGAGGTAGGTTTCAAACTGGCTGTCTTTCTGAAACGGACTGTCCAGGTACCCGCTCAGGTTTTGCCCTCCGGGGTTACGATGATCAGGTTGTACTGGTCAGCCAGGTTGTGCAGCAGCATTTTGTCGGGCGTACTCGACAGCCAGTCGCTGAACCGCCCGCCCCCGCCGTGGAGCAGGTACAAAACCGGGTAAGCGGCTTTGCTTTTGGCATAGGAATTCGGCAGAACCACAGCCGCGCGCAGGGTTTTCTGCATCACCGCACTGGGTATGTCCAGCGAATCGACTTTGGCACCAACCGAAACGGCACCAGTCAGCAACAGAGCGAAAAAGAGAAGGTAACGAAATGGATTCATGGACGGTTTTAGTCAAAAGTTGAGCAAATCAGAAAGCCATTAGCGGAAAAGTAGCGGCACATATTCGTTGAGATACTGCCGCCAGTTGGTCCAGGTGTGCCCCCCCGCCGTTTCCTTGTACTGGTACTTGATCTGATGTTTATCGAGCAGCGCCATCGTTTTTTTATTGGCATCCATCACAAAATCGTCTTTGCCAATTTCAATCCAGAACAGCTTCTTGTTTTTGTTAAAACCGGGATCATTCAGCGCACGGGCATATTTGGTTTCGGCTTCGTCGATGGTGGCACCGAAAAACCCGGAGCTGAATACGCCCACATAATTGAACAGTTCGGGGCGGGTCAGCGTCACATCCAACGTTTGAAAACCGCCCATTGACAGCCCGGCAATGGCCCGGTTTTCGCGATTCGGCTGCGTCCTATAAGTTTTCTCCACGTAGGGCATGATTTCTTTCAGCAGTTCATCGGCAAACAACGCCCGCATCTGCTGCATCGCAGCCGGATTGGGCATTCCCGATGACGGCGGCAGCGGCATGCTGCCGTTGGGCATCACCACAATCATGGGTTTGGCCTGCCCGGCCGCCAGCAGGTTGTCGAGAATGAACCCCGCACGACCGACTGTCGGCCAGCCGGAATCGTCATCTCCCCCGCCGTGGAGCAAATAAAAAACCGGGTATTTCGTCGTTCCTTTTTCGTAGCCCGGTGGCGTATACACATGCATCCGGCGCGCCATACCCAGTGTGCTGGACTGATACCAAACCTGCCGCAATTCGCCGTGGGGCACCGGGCGGTTATCCTGAAAAACCGTCTCCGCTCCCGGCAACGCCATCACATTCTCCAGACTGCTCATCCCCTGCTTGATCACCGGATTTTTGGGATCCATCGTCCGAACGCCATCGACCGTCAGCGTATACGTGTAGTAATCGGGTTTCAGGGGGCCAACCGTCACCGACCAGACGCCATTCGCATCTTTCGTGAGATTCAGCGGTTTCATGACCGTCATAAAGTCGCCCACCACCGTCACCTCGCTGGCTTTGGGTGCGTAAAGCTGAATCGCAACCCGGTTGTCGGTCAGCACTTTGGGCGATTTGAGCGTATCATTGGGTGTAGGTTGCCGCGGGGGTGTTTGCGCCAGGGTCTGAAAACCCAAAAGGAGGGCCGTGATCAGCAACCCACAGGAGGTAAGCATACGATTCATAGAAATTTTGGCTAAAGGTTGGTGTGCCAGTGGCGGCTTTCACCAAAAATAGGGAAAGGTTTCATATTGTAAAAAATACAGAAAGGTTTTTTTGAAGTATTAGGAGATCAAGTAGTACATTTTTTCACCTGCGGTTCTTCTCCCTGCCCGCATCGATCCGTCAATTATCCGCTTTTCGACCCTGCTTATTCACCCAACACCGCCCGGTATCGCTTCCGGCTGGACTTGGCGGTATTCGCAACCGTATTTTTGACCGGAAATAACAAATACACTACGATGAAATTGATCCTCTTTACCTTGTTGCTTGCCGGTATGATGACCGCAGAACCCGCCAAGGCCGATTGTCCACCCGTGGTGGCCGACGGCAAAATCCACGGCATTTTACCCGTTTTCAATCAAAAAGTGGCCTATACCGAGGTGGTCGATTGCGGCAGTGTGTCGCAGATCGACCTGTTCCGACGCGCCCGGTTGTGGGCGGCAAAATCGTTCCGGTCGGCCGGTGAAACCTTCAATGTGAGTGACAAGGAAACCGGTGATCTGGTTGGGAAAGCCGTTCAGGTGGTCACCCTGCCACGTTCCGAAACTTCCACCGGCGGTGTTTATTCCTTCCGTTACACCTTCGTAATCGAATGCGCCAACCGCAAATACCGGGCAACGATCACGCAGGTTGAACTCCTCGAAGGCGGTATGGATTCAAAGTCTGTTCCGGTTGAAGTCTATTGCCAGAAGAATGACAAGGATGTACGGGCGATGTATACAGAACTCGACAAACACCTCAAAAGTGTGCTGGCGTCGCTTCAGGACGAGGTGAAAAATTACAAAGCGTTTTGATTCATGAACCGCACCGTCTCCTATTTTGCCGGTCCCGAACTGGTCTGGGTTCTGATGCTGGCCTTTACCGCCTTGCTGGCGGCTCGCAACCCGGGTACGGACGCCGGCAATGAGCAATTGCTGAGTTTTGGCTGGTTTTTGCCGCTCCTTGGCGTGTGTTTGTCGTTTGTTCCCCTGTTCTGGGCTCCCGGCAGCCCGTGGTGGTGGCTGCTCCGGATTGTCCTGGGCGGTTGCGTCGGCATTGTGATTTTGGTTACGATTCTTTGCGAAGCGGTCGATTACCACGACAGTCGCAATTCGGGCGTTGGCACCGGCTACATCGTCTTCATCAGCCTGGGCTATCTGGCGTTGTTCGCCAGTGCCGCTGTAGCCATTTTGTTCTTTCTTACGAAGTGGAATTTTCTGCCGGTGCTGAAATGGGGATTGATTGTCCTTGGCTGTTTAACGGCTTTTTTCAGCCTGATTTTCTGGATTGCCTCCTTCGGAAAAAATGCCGCTTCCTGAGCATAGGACTTATGTCTGATAATTCTGATGCACTTGCTTTTTGCCCCGTTCCCCTAAAGGGGACTTGGACACGGCACTACCCGGATCAAAAAGTCCCCTTTAAGGGAACGGGGCAAAAAGCGAAAGTCCTGAGCAATTCCTTCCATTTTTCCCATAAAAAACGCCCGGAAGGCGAACCTTACCGGGCGTTTTCAAGAAAGGCTGACACGTCTAAAACCGTCAGCGCTCTGTGTTACGATACGTTTTTCGAGTTGGGTTAATTCAATCAGGCCGTCACCAGACGGTTATTCCCATCGGGAAAAACGACCACTGGCTTGTACGATTTAGCGTCATCGGCGGCCAGCATGGTGTAAGACAGAATAATGATGATGTCGCCGATCTGCGCCTTGCGGGCGGCTGCACCGTTGAGGCAGATGATGCCCGTGCCGCGTTCTCCTTTGATCACATAGGTGATCAGACGTTCCCCGTTGTTGTTGTTCACAATGTGAACCTGCTCATGCTCAAGCATGCCTGCCGCATCCATCAGATCTTCGTCGATGGTAATGCTACCAACGTAGTTCAGTTCGGCCTGCGTCACCCGGGCTCGATGAATTTTGGACTTCATTAGAGTTAGAAACATAGCTATATGGTTAGATGGATAAGATGCAATTCAAAGACACTACCTGCTGGCCGGAGTTTCTGTTGACAGCGTTTGATTCAAAACACAACCGGGTGCCGGTTTAGCATTGATCCAGCACATTCTGCAGAATCCGGGCAAACTCCTTGTCGTTGGGAGGTGTGAACAGATTCATGTGATCGCCGGGAACCTCATGGATTTTGATGCCTTTGAGCGCAAACGGTTTCCAGCCCAGAAATTCGAAGTCTTTCTTGTAAGCAATTTGCTTGGTGGCCCGGAAAAGCGTGATCGTCACGTCCTGAGGAGCCAGGCGGTAGTTGCGGGCGGCAATCCGGTTTGTTTCATTGACTTTGTAATAATTGCCATGAAACACTTTCAGGTAATCTTCCTTGTACCGAATCCGGCGGTACCACTGATTGACTCTGCGTTTCAGCGATTCGGCTTTTTCTTTGATCGTTTCGCGGGGGTATTTTCGCAGCAGCGTAAAAATATACAGCCGCTCCTTCAGCAAGGTGGTCGAATCGGTCCACACCCGTTTTAACCACGGATCGTAGAAGTTCGATTGATCGGCATACGAATCGAACATCGCCAGCAATTTTACCTCTCTGCCCCGCTCCTTCAATTGCCTGCTCATTTCGTAGGCAATGATACCGCCGAAGGAGTAACCCGCCAGCGCATACGGACCGTCCGGATTTTTGGCCATGATCGCGTCGATGTAGTAAGCCGCAATGGCTTCGATGCTGTCCAGCGGTTCGTCTTCGCTGTTGATCCCTTTCGCCTGAAGTCCGTAAACCGGCTGATCCGGGTGCATGTTGATGGCCAGGGTGTTGAACAACAACACGTGCAAACCGGCTCCGTGGACGATGTACAATGGCGTTTTGGTTCCCTGCGGTTTGATGGGCACCAGCGAATCCCAGCTCACCGACCGGCCGTTCATGTGCAGGGTCGAAGCCAGTTTTTCGACGGTCGGGTATTCGAACAACAGCGACAGCGGCAGTCGTTTGCCGGTTTTTTTCTCCAGCCGGGTCATCACCTGCACGGCAATCAGCGAGTGTCCTCCCAGTTCGAAAAAGTTGTCGAGTACGCTTATTTTCTCCAGCCGTAAACACTCCATCCAGATGTCGGCCACCAGCTTTTCGACGTCGGTCCGCGGGGCCATAAAGTTGCTGCGGTTTTCGACATCGTCCAGCATCGGATCGGGCAACGCCTTCCGGTCTATTTTGCCGTTGGGCGTCAGGGGCATCCGGGCCAGCACCACAAAGGTGTTCGGAACCATGTAGTCGGGCAGGTGCTGCCGGATTTGCTCTTTCCACCCCTGAAGCTGCTCCTGCGGAACCACCAGATTGTGTTTGAAAGGGTTGCGGGAGACGTCCGTCAGCGACACGTTTTCGACCGGAATGGACGCAGGCCGGGCCGGAATCCGGTTCGGCTGATCGTTCGGGATAAAAACAACGTCCAGCCGGTTATCGGAGCCATCACCCGCCCAGCGGACGTGTGTGGTAAACCGGTGTTTTTGACCAATCGACCACAACGCAGCGGGGTCGACGCTGACCGGGATGGTGGACAATTTTTGTTTGGCCTCCACCAGCAGGGTATCATCGCTTAAACCGTCGATGTCCTGAATCAGCGTATAATCTTCAGCCGTGCGGCTGTTGAAAACATGACGGAGTTGCACAACCGATCCGGGATGGGTCGAAAGGCTCTGTTCAAGGGTCTCCAAGGCGTAGTTGGGGTTCCAGTCGATGACGGCATCGGCTTCGGCCACTTCGGGCGGATTGCCGACGTACAGCCAGATGTCGTAGTGGTGCTTCGTGGTTTCGTTCAGGAATTTCCCTTCGCGAAGCTGAATATCGACCGCCGAAATGGCGGGAATGACTTGCGGCAGAACGTAAAAATAAGCCGGGTCAGCCATGAGCTCATCCTCGATGAACAGCCGCCGGTCGATGATCTTTTTGAAGTCCGCGACGGTATTTTCGGCCGACGAACGGGGAAATTGATCGAAGGTGTGGTGCATCCGCAGGGTTCCTTTGCCCTGCATGTCTCCAATAAAAATACAACCGCCCGGTGCCACTTTTTTAACAGCTTCCTCAATCACCCGTTGTAAATACTGGGTATCCGGAAAGTACTGGGCCACACTGTGAATCAGCACCAGATCGAGCGAAGCATCCGGAACTGCACTGAAATCGTCGGCATTGCCAACGGCGGTTTTCACATTCCGCCACTTGGCCGCATCCAGTGCCAGCTTCTCCCGCAAATTTTCGATGGCCGTCGCCGAATAGTCCGTTCCGATGTAGAGCGTCGATGCGGGCGCCAGTTCAAAAAGCAACTGTCCGGCCCCGCAACCCACTTCCATAATCCGTTTCGGACCCAACGCTCTGATGCGTCGGATCGATTGCTGCACCCAGTCGTCAATTTCTTCCTTAACGTCTTTTTTACCGCTCAACTGCTCGGCAATGGCCAGTTCAAGCACCTGCTCCGACGAGTTCTGCTCCTTTTCGTGTTCGACCCCGACGTTGTAAATCATGTCCCAGCGTTCCTGCCAACTGGGGGCTTTGTCGTTTGTCGGAACCGACTCCGGCACGACGTAGGCCACCAACACCTGATCGCCCGAGCGGGTCTCGTGGGCGATCACCGCCGTTTGCTTCACCTCGGCGATGGTGCCGATGACGTTCTCGATTTCGCCGAGTTCAATCCGGTGTCCCCGGATTTTCACCTGATGGTCGATCCGGCCCAGGCACTGGATTTCGCCGTTTTCCAGAAATTTTCCCAGATCGCCGGTGCGGTACATCGTGCCGCCGGCCGATTTGTCAAACGGATTTTTCAAAAACCGTTCAGTAGTCAACTCCGGCCGGTTCATATACCCCCGGCCAACGCTATCACCGCCGATGACAATTTCGCCCACCGTGCCAATGGCTACCGGTTTCAAAAATTCGTCCAGAATGTAGGCCTGCATATTGCCGATGGGTCGGCCAATCGTGATGGCTTCGCCTTTCTCAATCTTCTTGACAGTGGCCCAAACCGTGGTTTCCGTTGGACCGTACACGTTCCACAATTCCGAACAGAGGGTCGTCAGTTTATCGGCCAGATCGTTCGAGAGGGCTTCTCCTCCGCAAAGTGCCTTCACGGGCAACGGGCTGTTCCAACCGGCATCGAGCAACATCCGGTAGGTCGAGGGCGTGGCCTGCACGATACTAACCCGCTCAGATCGAACCAGATCCAGCAACAACCGGCCATCGCGGGCAACGGCCAGATCCGCCAGTAGCACGGTGGCTCCCACCAGCAGGGGCAGGAAAAGCTCCAGTCCGGCAATGTCGAACGAGATGGTCGTAACGGCCAGCAGCACGTCGTCTTCGCCGATGCCGGGGGCCGTCATCATGCCCCACATGAAGTTGACCAGATTCCGGTGTTCGATCAGAACGCCCTTCGGTTTTCCCGTCGAACCGGAGGTGTAAAGCACATACGCCAGATCAGTCCCCGCAGCCCGGCCTACCGGTTCTTCCTTCGAGAGTGTTTTGGAATCCGCCAGGGCTTTTTCAATCAGCCGTTCGGGCGACTCGCTTTTCAGCCGACCCTGCTGGCTGGCCGACGTCAGTAGGAGCTTGGCCGACGAGTCGGTCAGCATGAACGAAATTCGTTCGGGCGGATAAGCCGTATCGAGCGGCAAATAAGCGGCTCCGGCTTTCAGAACGGCCAGCAATGCGATCACCATTTCCGGCGAACGGTCGACGGCTACGCCGACAATATCCCCGGTCTGAATCCCGGCCTGAATCAGGTAGTGCGCCAACTGGCTGGCGGTTTCGTTCAAGGTCCGGTAGCTGATTTCCTGCTGGTTAAACCGGATGGCGGTTTTAGTCGGGTACCGGGCTGCGGTTTGGGCAATGAGCTCGTGCAGGGGTGTGTGTTTCGGATAATGGGCCTCCGTATCATTCCACTGATCCAGTTGTTCGCTTAGTCTGTTTTCCGAAGCAAATGGAATCTCCCCGATCACCACAGAAGGGTTTGCGACAACCGTTTTTAACAGATTGGTGAAATCATCCATCATTCGGCCCATCGTTTCCGCGCTAAAAAGCTGCGTGTTATACGCACATTCCAGCGTCAGGGCCTTCTCGGAACCGGTAGCATTAAAAAACACTTCGAAGTTTTCGTAGGCTTTGGGATGGTTGATCAATTCGTGCGTCAGGCCCTGAAAATGAACGCCGTCATTCATTCCCATATCGATGTTAAAAACGATGGGAACCAGCGGGATCCGCGACGCATCGCGCGGAATGTTCAGTTTTCTGACCAGATCGCTGAAGGTGAGCCGCTGGTGTTCGTAGGCATCAAAAACCGACCGGCGGCACGTCTTCAAAAATTCGGCAAAGGTGCTTTGCGGTTCCAGATGGCTGCGCAGCGGCAGCAGGTTGACACAGTTGCCCACCAGCCGGTTGTTTCCCGTCACCGATTGCCCGGCAGACGGTAACCCGACGACAATGTCTTCCTGACCGGATAGCCGGTGCAGCAGCACTTCAAAAGCTGCCAGCAGGGTCGTTACGAAGCTGCACCCGGCTTTCAATCCCATTTTTTTGATGGCCAGCACCAGTTCACTGTCCATCGGGTAGTCCAGCCGCCCGCTTTCAAACGTACGGGTTGCGGGGCGCGAAAAATCGGTGGGAAGGTCGAAAACCGGTACGTTCTCTTTGTAGGTATTGATCCAGAAATTCTCAATGCGCTGGTATTCTGCACTCTGCGAAAAGGCGGCTTGTTCGATGGCGTATTGCGCAAACGAAGGAGCATCCGGTAGCGTAACGGGCATTCCCAGTGCGTAAGCCGAGTAAAGGGCGCTCAGATCCAGCAGCATTGCTCCCATCGACCAGCCATCCCGCGCACTGTGGTGAGCGGTCAAAATCAGGCGGTGTTCGTCGTCGGCTAGTTTGAATAAAGCCGTTTTAAACAGCGGACCATGAAGCAGATCGAAGACGTATAAAGTCTCTTTCTGAATGTAATTATCCACCAGGATCTGTTTTTCCCCGGCCGTCTTCGTCGAAATATCCAGGTAGGCTACCGGGATCGCCAGTTCTTTATAAATGCACAAATATTCCCCATCCCCGCTAAAAACCATCCGCAGCGCTTCGTGCCGATCAACCAGCGTCTGGATCGCCCGCTCCATGGCAGCCCGGTCGAAAACGCCTTTCAACACGACCGAAGTCAGCATGTTGTAGGCGCGGGTGGCGTTGTCACCACCCAGCAGACAGGCCGTCCAGATTTCTTTCTGAGGCTCCGTGCTGGGGGCTACACGCGCAATTTCCGGTCCGGCAAACGGATTAAAGTCAACAGGAGTTGTCATGGTCAGGTTAGGTATACTCTCAGTCATCGCACAGGCTGGTTTATCGTACCTTATAACTTAATCTGTAAAAACGTACCGGGTTTGTCGGGATTGGCCATAAACCAGGCGGGATTTCCATCCGTATCGCGACCCAAACGGGCCTCCGGAACGGGTGGTTCGTGGTAGTGGCCGGACGCCGGCACTTTGTTTCCCTTCGGTTGACTGACCGGTGCCATGGATTTGAAAATATCCGCGTCGATCATTTCCTGAATGCATTCCCGGAACGCGGCCAGCACCCGATCAATTTCGGCATCGGTATGCGCTTCGGTAATGAAACACGGAAAACCGTCCCAGATGTGAATGCCTTTTTCGCGCATCAACACAAACAGCAGTTCGCTATACGGTATTTCTTCTTTGGGCTTGATTTTCCAGAGTGAGCCAAACTGGGCCACAAACAGCGGAATCTGATGGCGATCGAATTCGGCGTTCAACTCCCGCGCAATCCGCTCGGCCTTGTGGGTCAATCCCTTTTGCAAGCCCGGCCCCACTTCCCGCAGGTGCAGCAACGAAGCCCGCGCCGTAGCCAGGGCGAGGGGATGTCGGACAAACGTACCAGCAAAGTAGGTCACGCCTTTTTCGGGAAACGACGCGTCACCGTATTGCCAGAAACCGCCATCGAGCACGTCCATGTAATCCTTGTGGCCCGCAATGATCCCGATTGGAATACCACCGCCCACCACTTTTCCGTAGGAAGCCAGATCGGCTTTGATGCCAAACATGGCCTGTGTCCCACCGGGATGCATCCGAAAACCAGTGATAACTTCATCAAAAATGAGCGCCGTTCCCGACGATGCGGTAATGCTCCGAACTTCTTTCAGGAAGTCGATCGGCACAAATTCAGGTCGGCGGCTTTGCACCGGCTCCACCAGCACGGCCGCCAGTTCGTGCGCCCGTTCCCGGATAATTCTCAGACTTTCGTCCGTGCCATAATCCAGAATCAGCATGTTCTGAACCGACTCGGGCATGATGCCCGGCGCGGCCGGAAACGATTTCAGTTTTTTAGTCCCCCGAACAATCACTTCATCGACAATGCCGTGGTAGGAACCGGTGAAGGCCACCACCAGCGAGCGTCCCGTAACGGTCCGCGCAATCCGCATCGCACCCAGCACGGCTTCCGAACCCGTACTGCACAGAGCCGCCCGGTCGAAACCGGTGAAGTCACAAATCAGTCGGCAAACCTCACCCGCCAGTTCGTGCTGCGGGCCGATTTCAAAGCCTTTTTCGATTTGCTCGTGCAACGCCTTCTTCACAAATTCGGGCTGGTAGCCGAACATGTTGGAGCCAAACCCGTTGAGCATATCGATGTATTCGTTGCCGTCAACATCCCACAACCGGCTGCCTTTGGACCGGTTGATCACGATGGAATAGACCAGTTCTTTGGTCAGCGGTTTGAATCCCGAAACCACGCGCGGGTCGGCCATGTAGGCCCGGTGCGCCTGGTTGTAGTTTTTACTCCCGCCGGTTTTCTGGTTGTACCGACGAATCAGTTGTTGCAGGAAATGCTTTTGTTTCGGGCTTAATTCCGTACTCTGACGCTCGATCCGGGCGCTGGCGCCAAACGGTTTTTTAATTTCGATTTCTTCTTCCGGTGTCAAATCCGGCGTTTTGGCCGGAACCACCGATTCAGTCAACGCTTTCCCGTTCAGGTTGGGCAGGACGGTCGGAGACGGTTGCGACGCGGGTTGATTTCCCTGCATCATGGCAATCTGCTTGGCCAGAATCTGCACCTGCTGGGCCATTAAACCCAGAACCGTATCATTCGTGCCGACGGCAACGGCTGCCGGAATGTGATGGGCCGGTGATGGAACCGACGGCTGCGGAATGGGCTGCGAAACCGGTTTCGGCGCGTAGTGTTCTGCCGGTAAGGTCTGGTCCAGATACGCAACCAGACTGTCGATCGTGGCGTATTCTTCATTCAGTTGCCGGAACGTGATGGGCAGACCAAATTCTCTCTTTAAGGTGATGGAAACCTGGGTGAGCAGCAACGAATCGAGTCCCATTTCCAGAAAACTCATGTCGGGCAGCACGCCTTCCATTTCAAGGCCGGAAGCCTCTTCCAGCATTTCTTTGACCTTATTGATCAATGCGTCTTTTCTCATCACAACAGGGGGGGATATAGTAGTATTCGTAACCGGGCCGTCCGTCGGCGAAACCGCAAAAACTGACCCGTCCGGGGGACTGATAACCGGCTGCGGGCGCGCGATGGGGTCAACCCAATAGCGTTTTTTATCAAATGCGTAAGTCGGCAGACTGACTTTCACGCGGTTTTGGTTCACATAGAAGGCTTTCCAATCGGGTTCCAGGCCACTGGTCCACAGTTGCCCCAAGGCTTTCAGCAGGGATTCATGCTCCGACTGCGTCCCCTTTTTATCCAGACTGGTAATGATGGTGGCTGGTCGGGAACCGGCCTGCTGGCGGGCAAAGGTCGTTGTGGCATTGCCGGGCCCCACCTCAATCAACAAAGGCTGATTTAGAACAATGCTAAACTCCAGGGCCTCCGAAAAGCGAACGGTCAAACGCAAATGTTTCGCCCAGTAATCCGGGTCGGTCGCCTGTGCATCCGTCAGCAACGTGCCGCTCACTGTGGATACGATGCGCTTTTGGGGTGGGTTCAATACCACCTCGTCAACGATTTTCCGGAATGCACCCAGCACGGGTTCCATCATCACCGAATGAAAAGCGTGGCTCGTCTGCAACACCCGGTTCGGAATTCCTTTTCCGTCCAGAACGCTGGCAAAAGCCGCAATGTCTTCGTCGTGACCGGCCACCACGCACAGTTTTTGGCTGTTGATGGCGGCAATCGACAACGGCTCGGGCATGAGGGTTCCGATCTGATCGGCTTCCATCCGAACCGACAGCATGCTTCCCCGGGGCAGTTCGCTCACCAGCCGACCCCGAACCGCAACGAGTTTCAGCGCATCGGCCAGTGAAAAAACGCCCGCCAGGTGGGCCGCGACAAACTCGCCAATGCTGTGTCCACACAGCAGCGACGGTTCAATGCCCCAGCTCATCCACAGTTTGGCCAACGCATATTCGGTTACAAACAGAGCGGGCTGGGTAAACCGCGTATTTTTCAGCTTCTCTTCGGCTTTGGCATTTCCCTCGTTCGGGTACAAAACCGTCCGGATGTCGGTTTCCAGGTACGCACTCAACCCTTCGGCACATGCGTCGACGGCCTGCCGGTAGACGGCTTCGGTTTCGTAGAGGTCACGCCCCATGTTCAGGTATTGCGAACCCTGACCCGGAAACATAAAAACTACCTCACCGGGTATTTCTTTGAGCGATTTTACGTCGTGTGAAGCCCCCGAACTGGCTAGCAGTTTTTCGGCCAGTTCGTCGGTGGTAGACGCCACCGCAAAGCGCCGGTGCTGGAAAGCCGCCCGGCTGGTTTGCAGCGTGAAGGCCACATCCGCCAGCTTCAGGTGACGGTTTTGCTGCAGATGATTTGCCAGAATCGGGCCGTACAAATCCCGGCTGGTAGTTGATTTGGCCGACCAGGTAATCAACTGCACCGGTTTTGCCGTAGCTGGTTCGGCTGCGGTTTCAAGCGGGATTGCCACGGGATATTCTTCCAGAACGACGTGAACATTCGTGCCGCCGACACCGAATGAGCTGACACCGGCCCGGCGGGGATCGGACGTTTGCGCCCATGCCGTCAAGGCCGTATTCACGAAAAACGGGCTGCTGCCGAAATCGATCGCCGGGTTGGGGGCGGCATAGTGAATGGACGACGGAATCTGTTTATGGCGCAGGGCCAACACGGTTTTGATGAAACCGGCCACCCCGGCCGCCGTGGTTAAATGGCCCATGTTGCTTTTGATGGACCCGATGGCGCAGAACTGGGTGGCGGTTTGCGCGCCAAAAGCCATTTTTAACCCCTCGATTTCGATGGGATCTCCAATCGGCGTGGCGGTTCCGTGGGCCTCGATATATCCGATGGTGGACGGATCGACGCGGGCATCCTGGAGTGCCATGGCAATGGCTCCCGCCTGTCCTTCGGCATTCGGAGCGGTGAAGCTGCCTTTGCCGCCCCCGTCGTTGTTAATGCCAACGCCTTTGATCACCGCCAGAATGGGGTCGCCATCCCGCCGGGCGTCTTCCAGCCCTTTCAGCAACACAATGCCCGCGCCATCGCTGAAAACCGTCCCCCGCGCGTCGGCACTGAACGGGCGGCAGTGGCCGTCGTTGCTCAACATGGCGCCTTCCTGGTACAGATACCCGCTGTTGATCGGTTGGGCAATGGCCGCGCCCCCCGCCAGCGCCAGGTCGCACTGCCCGTTCCGAATGCTGTCGACGGCCTGGGCAATGGCCAGCAGCGAGGTCGAACAGGCCGACTGCACCGTTACCGCCGGGCCGCGCAGGTTCAGCGCATACGCCGTGCGGGTGGCGATGTAGTCTTTATCGTTGGCCGTCATCACCTGAAAACTACCAACCCGTTCCACCAGCTCGGTATGCGGCAACACGTTGGTGTAGTAATAGGTGTTGTTGCGACAGCCGCCAAAAACGCCGATCGAGCCGTCGTACTGTTGGGGAACGTAGCCCGCGCTTTCCAGCGCTTCCCAGGCGATTTCCAGGAAGATGCGGTGTTGCGGGTCCATCAATTCCGCCAGTCGGGGATTGATGCCGAAGAAGGCCGGATCGAATTCGTCGGGTTTGCTGATAACACCCCGGGCTTTGACATAGTCCGCGTCGTTCCGTAATCCGGGGGGAATGGACGAATCCAGTTCCGCTTCGGTGAAGAAGTGGGTCGTTTCTTTTCCTTCTTTCAGGAGCGTCCAGAGGGCTTCGATGGAATCGGCACCGGGGAACCGCCCCGCCATGCCGATCACGGCGATGTCCTGCGTTACCGCCTTTTCTTTGCGCTTCGGGGTCATGCTTTGGCTCTCGTTCCCGGTTCCCAAAAAAGCCGCAAGGCCCTTGATGGTCGGTTGCTGATAGAGTTTTGTGATGGGAACGCTGTAGCCAAATCGTCTTTTTAGACCCGCGACGGCCGAAATCGCCAGCAACGAATTCCCGCCCAGTTCGAAGAAGTTATCATCCCTGCCCACCTTGTCCAGTTGCAGGAGTTCGGCCCACACGGTTTCAATCTGGCGCTCTATGGGTGAAACCGGTGCCGTATAGACGTCGGATAGCAACGCCCGTTCGAGTCGTGGTGTCCCCAACGCTTTTTTATCCACCTTGCCATTGGCCGTCAACGGCAGGGCAGCCATTTGAACGAACAGGGACGGCAGCATATACTCGGGAAGTTTGCCGGCCAGATACTGCCGGATGGCTCCGTTTGCAATCTGGCGGTTAACCACCACGTAAGCGACCAGTCGCCGGTCGGTCGTCCGGTCGTCCTGTGCCATGACAACGCACTGGTCAATTGCCTCATGCGCTCCGAGGACGATTTCGATTTCACTCAACTCGATGCGGTGCCCCCTGATTTTCACCTGATCGTCGATGCGACCCACAAATTCAATCGTTCCATCGGCCCGGTATTTGCCCGTATCGCCGGTTTTATAAACCCGTTCCCCCGGTTTTGTGCTAAACGGATTGGCAACAAATTTCTCCGCAGTCAGCGTACGGTTATTGAGATACCCCCGTGCCACGCCCGCACCACCGATGTAGATTTCGCCCGGAATACCGGCTGGAACCCGGTTTCCATCGGCTCCAACGATGTAGATCTCCGTGTTGGCGATCGGTTTTCCGATGGGCACGACTTCCAGTTCGGCCTCCGCCGAATACGGGTATTGAAGCGAACTAATCGTGGCTTCAGTCGGGCCGTATTTGTTGTAGAACCGGACCAGCGAACCCCAGGATTGGGCCAGATCGGGCGGACAAATTTCACCAGCGGCTATCACTCTTTTTAAACTGGCGTAGGGTGCAGCGGGAATGTAGCGCAATAAACTCGGCGTTGAATGCAGGTGCGTGATGCGTTGTTCCTGAATCAATTGCACCACTTCGTCGGGATTGAACAGCGATTCTTTCCGGATCAGCACCAGCTTCGCGCCGTTGCAGAGTGCCAGAAAAATCTGCTCGACCGACGGGTCGAAGGCGTAGTTGCTGGTTTGCAGAATGACGTCATCGTCCCGAATACCAAACTCCTGCGATTGATGTTGAATAAAATTGCTCAGGTTCCGGTGTTCGATCAAAACCCCCTTCGGGCGGCCCTTCGAACCGGAGGTATAGATCAAATAAGCCAGATGATCGGGCAATAAGGCGGTTTTGATGGGTTCCGTCGGTTCATTCGCGATCGTTTCCCGGTCGGTCGTTAAACAAACCTTTTCCAGTTGTCCCGAATATTCGGACAGTACCTTACCGGCGTCAGAATCTGTCACAACCAGTTGGGCAGCGACATCGGACAACAGGTACTGAATGCGCTCTGCCGGGTATTCAGGGTCGATGGGAACGTAAGCACCACCCGCTTTCAGAATCCCCATGATACCGAGTACCATTTCCAGCGAACGGCCGACGCAGATCGGAACCAGGCTTTCTTCTTGGACCCCTTTTTTCCGTAAAAAACCGGCTAACTGATTCGACGTTTCATCCAGTTCCCGATAACTGAGCTGACGATCCTCAAACTGCACGGCAATCCGATCAGGTGACTTTCTAACCTGTTCAGCAAACAGGGCGACGACGGTTTTGTCCAAATCGAAACTATGTGTTGAGAACGCGTCCATGTTTAGCAAACTGGTTGAAAGTGTATACTCAGGTCGTTCGGTGTCAATGCTTTACCAGATTTTGATCGGATCGGTTTTTCCGTTATCCGAAACCATCCGTTTTTTATTCCAGCGAAATTTTCTCTTTTTCGGAATCCATCTCCCGGTCTGCAAAATCCTCCTTCAAGACCTTGCTGGGGGAGCTGGCCGTCCGGAAAGCCGGTGATGGCAGACCGACAACACTAAGTAATTCCTGCATAAAATTACTCAATGTTTTTTCTTTATTTAAGTAATTTTCCGCATACTTTCTCGCATTGAGCCGAAAACCCGTTAAATCCGAAAGCAGTGCTTGGTCAATGGCGGTCTTTAGGGCCTCAGCCGATTCCGGTTCAATCAGAACGCCCATTTGATGGTGATGTACGACATCATGCAGGGTTGTTCCGGGAACGGCGGACACCAGGGCGAAACCGCCAGCGGCCAGAATCCCGGTTAATTTTGACGGCAGAACCAAGTCTGAAGCCGATTTTTTCTGCAATACCAGGTGAATATCGGCCGTCGCCAAAAGGGCTGATAGCTTTTCATAGGGCTGCAGCGGGTAAAATTTTACGTTCGCCAAGGCATACTCCCGCGCGAGCGTTTCCAGTTTGCCCTGTCCGCCACCGGTTCCGAAGAACAAAAATTTCACATCAGGTTGGCTCACGAAGGCGCGGGCAGCCTGGATGATGATTTCCAGCCCCTGCTTTTCGCCGAGATTTCCGGCGT
Organism: Larkinella humicola; assembly: GCF_008727875.1. Classification (GTDB taxonomy): domain Bacteria; phylum Bacteroidota; class Bacteroidia; order Cytophagales; family Spirosomataceae; genus Larkinella; species Larkinella humicola. The sequence continues at coordinate 72,506 of NZ_VTWS01000003.1, forward strand.
AGAGCACGACTTTGTCCGAAGGCTGCAAGCCCAGTTCGGCCCGCAGCGATTGCGTTGGTGGCAAGGGTTTGATGTATGCTCCATCGACCCAGTTCGGAAACAAAACGCACCCGGACTGAATCCCTTTTTTCAGGGCGACTTTCCGCACCATTCCCTCGCTGATGGTCGATACGACGCGGCTCTGCTTCAGAATATGGGATTCGACCCGAAACATGGTTTGTAGAAAATGGCGGTTTTTGATCATGCCCAGTTCTTTGGCCATATCGATCTGCAAGTCCTGAATATGGCACCAGAGCGGTACGCGCCGGATTTTGCTGTAAATCGTCGGCACCAGGCCCAGATGAAACGGGGGAGCCACGCAGATTACCACATCGTAGCGCTTCGCAAAGAAAATTCGCAACCAGAAAACCAGGCTGCTGAGTACGAATGAAAACTCGTGCAGAATGCGTTTCAAAGCCGTTACGTCACGCGGAACATACAAGGGGCAACGGTGTACTCGCACGCCCGCAATCCGCTCGGTGTGCCATCCCTTGCGCTTATGCGACGTATGGACGGCCCATTCGGGATAATAAGGCATGGCGGTAATGACGTCGACCTCCTGATTCTGCTGTGCCAGCCAGGCGCCCATTTCGCCCGTATATTTCCCGATGCCGATGAGTTCGGGCGAATAATTGATGCCGTAAATGAGAATTCTCATGAAAGAAACGTGTAAATCAATAAAAACCGGATCGTTACGACTGCGCCGTTTGCAGTTCCTTGGTCTTTAAAATGATAAAGTATTCGTAGATCGCCTGCAACACGGCGTAGGTGACCCCCGCGTGACCATCCAGAAATCCGCGACGCCAGATCGCCAGGTAAAACCATTTGATGAGCGGGCGACCGGGCAGTTTATAGAAGATGCCTTTCTGATGATACCGGCGCTCACTAAAATCTTTGCTAAAAGCCGCCTTCTGAAGCGAAAACGACGTACCGGCGTTCATATCTACCATCCGCATGGCGGCTTCCATATCCGCATACCCCAAATGCCGCTGCCACCAGAACCGGAAGCCTTTGCTGAACGGAAAATGATCCAGAAAACCCCCGATCCGGGCGACTTTTCCGTCCGGAATCGAAACCGGATTGACCAGCCGCTTGTACTGCATCTTGTCGGGGCGAAACAGCCGCAGGTAGAAGGGCGACATTTGCGCGTGTTTCAACCACCGGCCATTCCAGGCAAAGTCGCGCCGTTGAATTTCGTAGGCCACCACCTCATCGGCTCCGGGTACGAACGTTGCCAGCACTTCTTTCAGTTGTTCGGAAACCCGCTCATCCGCATCGATGTACAACACCCACTGGTGTTTGAAAGGAATGTTGGCCAATCCCCAGTTCTGGTGGGCCGACCAGTTATCGAATTTCCGCTGGGTGATGGTAGCACCGGCAGCCTGCGCAATTTCCACCGTCTTGTCCTCACTGAAGGAGTCAAAAACGTGGATGTCGTCGCACCAGGACACGGATTTTAAACAGGACGGCAAATCCTGTTCTTCATTTTTGGTAAGTATGAGTACTGAAATCATTTTGTTTGCAGAATACGGCCCTAGGCCATCAACTTACGACCTTGCTAACGCCTTTAATCTCTCTTTTCCGAACGATTCGGGCGGGATTTCCAGCCACAATGTCGAACGGACGAACGTCTTTCGTCACCACACTGCAAGCCCCGACAATGGCCTGGGCACCCACCGTAACGCCCGGCATGACAAACGCCCGGGCGCCGATAAAAGCGTGGGCACCGATGACAATGGGGGCGGTTATTAAATTCCGGGCCGGTTCATCGAACGCATGCGTTCCGGTGCAGAGATAGGCTTCCTGCGCCACCGTGGCGTGTTCGTGAATTTCGATCCGGTCCAGTGAATAGGCGTTGGCACCATCGCCCAAACAGGCACGGTCATGAAGCACCAGATTCCACGGAATCTGAATGCGGGCGTTTTGGTGAACAAACGGTTTTCCGGTTAGCTGCGCTCCGAAAATACGCAGCCAGAACAGGCGCCACGGGTTGGCGGGTTTGGGTGTCCAGGAACAGAATACCGTCCAGACCAGTTGCCAGCTTATCATTTTTATGCGCTGCGCCACCGTCCAGGGACTGTCATACGCTGACGCTTGCTGATGGGTTTTTATCATTTTTTGGGACTGGATAAATCTTCCTGAAATCGTCGATAAACCGCCTGGCTATCACGGGAATGGCATATTCGGTATTGACCTTGATGGCTTGTTTCGAGAGCCAGTTTAAACGGTTTTCGTCATTCATCAGCGCGGAAAGTGCCTGCGCAAGCGCCCCGACCTGATCGTCGGCGCTGTGGTCATAGCAGATACCGTTCTCCCCGTTTTGAATGAAATCCTGAAAACAACCGAGACCCGACACCACCGGCACGGCGCCATACGCCATGGCCTCGCGCGGAGCCACCGGAGCCGCATCGCCACTGCCGTCCTGGGCGGGATAACAGAAAATTCCGGCTTCGGCGTAGTATTTAATAAGTACATCATCATTGAAAACCGGTCCGATCCACTCCACATTCATCCCGGTTGAAAGCTGATGAAGTTCCTGGTAATAGGCTGCCCCACCACCCCCCTCTTCAAAAGACGAAGGCCCGATAATTTTCAGTTTCCAACCCGACACCTGCTCTTTGGCGAGTAACCGAAAGGCATTTAACAAGACGTGAACGCCTTTTTCGGGGTGCAGTCTTCCCACAAAGAGCAGCGTTTTTTCGCGCCGGATCGGGAGCGTTTTGATTTCAAACGGAACCGGATTGGGAACGTAGGAAATCAGGTGATGGAATTCCGGCGCAACCTCCTTGATGATGGCCTCACAGATGGCCGGTGAACAGCCCCTTAGAACGCCCACATGGAGGTAAAATTTCATCTGGCCTTTTGGCACCCGCTGCACATCGACGTAGACTTTTTTTCCGCGTTCACCGCGCAATAAAAAGGGCGACCAGAAGGTATTGGTAACGATGATATCGACCTGTGCAGGCAGGGCTCTAATGGCCCGAATCGAGTAGATTAAATCCAGAAATTTGAGTTTAAGAAGAGACGATGGGGTTTCGTAGCCCGGAATCCGTACGTAGCTTACGCCGTTCACGTCTTCTTTGGCGGGAAAATCGGCATGAGACCGGCTGATGTGGACCACTTCGTGCCCCATCACAGCAAATTCCTGCCCCATTCGATACCATATCTTTTCGACCGCTCCGCCCCGAACCGGCGGTACCGGCAAAAATGCCCCTTGTATAATGGCAATACGCATAGTAAAATTAGTTACGGTTTAATGCACGCAGCATCCGATGGGAAGCCTGTGACACGGTGAAATGCGTCTCGAAAGCGGTTTTGGCCCGCAACGCCATCTGCTGCTTTTGCTCACCCGGCAGGGCCGTCCAGCGTTGGAGCAGCGTATAGGTGCCGTTTTCCGTATCATTTTCGATCATCCCGGCTTTTTCGAGTTCGATTTCCTTCCATATGTTAATTTGATCTGAAATAAGAACCGGTTTGGAACAGGCGAGTGCTTCGACAACCGCAATACCAAAATTCTCCTGGTGACTGGGCAGAATAAACGCTTCGCAGGTGTAAAAACCGCCCCATTTCGCGTTGCCTTCGAGCATACCGCAAAACAGAATGTCGGTATCTCCACCGGCTCGTTGCTGCATTTCCTGTCCATAAGTGGTTTCCAGACCCGGACCGGCAATCACCAGTTGCGGCAATTGAATGCCCTCAGCCTTCAGTCTCCGGTACGCATCGATCAGCAAATCGACCCCTTTTTTAACGTGAATCCGGCTGATGAACAGAATAAATTCCCGGCTGAGTCCCACGCATTTTTCCTGAAAAGCCAGTGCCATGGCCGGTGTAAAAGCGGGAGGAGCTTCGACGCCCAGACTCACGACGTTTTCCGTCTTGGGTGAGTAGGGCCGAAACGGGATTTCTGCCAGCGTCTTCTCCATTTCACAGGTAAACAGCAACCCGTCGGCTTGATTGACCAGTTTATTTTCGATGAGCTGCCAGAAAATCCAGTTCCGAATGGCCTTCAGCTTACGCCCGGCCGCCCGTTGAAACCAGGGGTCCAGCATCCCGTGGGGCATGACGTAGAGTTTCGGCTTTTTCGTTTGTAGTTGTGCTAAGGCTTTATACGTCGCGTAGGTATGGTATTGCCAAAGACCGTGGACAATCACCCAATCATACTGCGTTACGTGTTCATTCATCCAGGGTAAAAAATCAGCACTATACTGCCAGGAGCTTTTCGCGGGGCCTGTTGCATAAACCGGGAACGTCAAATTCCGCAAATAAACCGCCTGAGGATCGTCCAGTGTTACAACGGCATTTTGAACCGAAAGCTGCGATAACCCTTTGATCATCGTCTGCAAGGCCTGGCTTACTCCGCCTGCTTTTGGATCAATTCCCGAAACGACATGAAGAACCTGCATGAGTACGACTGGAATTAAACGAGTGAATGAGTTTGCCCGGCAAAATGATACGCACCAAGGATGGTTTTGTAGGCATCCTCAATCTGATCGGTCGCGGTTTCGATCGTAAATCTTTTAACATTCATCAATCCTTCGTTAATCCATTCCCGGCGTTTTTCAGCCGATTCATTCAGGATCTGCTGAATACGAACGGCGCCCTCGTCGGCCCAAAGCTGGCTATCGAGCTCATCCAGGGGCCGACGCCGGAGCAAGGCGGCCGCTGTCCCGGCCACTTCCGTCATGGGGGCCTCGCTGGTGGTCAGCACCCGGCATCCGCACGCCAGGGCTTCGGCGATCGGCCAGCCGAAGCCTTCGGCCAGAGACGGAAACAAGAACACCTGAGCGCCCCGGTACGCATGAACCACGTGCTGATCGTCAACACCCGTCAGAAAATGAATATCGTTTTGAAAAGCGGAAGCGTTCGCGAATGCAGCCAACTCCGGGGTCGGCTCTTCACCGATCATTAGCAGCGGCATGGGCCGGGAATAGGCTTTTCGCCACGCATCATACATTTCCAGCACGCCTTTGCGGTTTTTATACCACTGATTGCCGCCAACGTGTACGAGGTAACCGGACGATAAATCGATGCCAAACCGCGCACTCAACACCGAACGGGATTCCGCTGCCTGACCCGGCGTATAATTGGGATTGACCCCATTATAAATAACCTCTGAAAAAGACGGAGATGCTTTTAAAAACCCATGAAGGTCGCCCTGCGTTTTGTTGGAAACCGAAATAAAATTCCTGCCCTTCCGGTATCCCCGCCGGATATACGCCTGATACAATTTCCCGGTCCAGCCCGTCTGGTTTTCCGGAATTTCGCCCAGGGCCGACCGCTGCGCCAGAAAGTCGTGGCAGTGAACGACGTGCGGCCGATCTGCGACCAACGGCACCCAGGGGCCGAGGGCGTGATCCGCAAAGACAAACAACGTCTGCTTCGGCAGTCCATTGATGCGTTGCCGAACCTGAATCGGGAATACAATATACTGATCGATGTAGCCCAGCCATTTTTTGAAAGCCCCCGGAACGGAAAGCGTATAAAAGAACGGTTTTGGTTGCCACGATTCCACCTCATGCCCGCGTGCCTGCATGCCACTGGCCAGCCAACGGGCATAGCGCGGCATACTCTGCGAACCGGGAAAGGACGGGTGACAAAAAATAACGATCCGCATGTTAGATGACCAGATGGTGTTTTAACTCCTCGATAATTCGGGTGCAGATGTCTTCGTTGCCCACTTTATTCTCCCGGACTCTCCGCATACCGGCCCGGCGTATCGATTCTCTTTTGGGGTCATTCCCCAGCATCTCCCGGCAGGTCAGGATGCATTCGTCTACATCGTTCCAGAAAACCGCTTCTTCATTTTCCCGGTACATTTCCGTGTGTTCGGCGGTGCGTTCAGCGCAGAACAAACCGCCGATGTACGGGATTTCGAGCGAGCGCTGGGTGTGTAAATCCCGGTTTCCCTTCGAGAGCATGCCGATGCAAAGTTTTGCCCCCTGAATGGCGGCCACGTAATCCCGACCTCCCAGAGCCCCACCCCGGTAGTGGGCTTTCAACGCATTCCAGTGCGGTGATTTCTGCCAGCGGTCGCCCCAGATCGCTACTGGCAAACCGTTCTGGATTAATTTCAGTAAGAAATCGTCTCTTTTTTCATACCGCATCCAGGTGCCGATGAAAGCGATTTCCGAGCGGAATTGCGTCGGAATTTCTTCCAGCGTCTCATACGGTTTATGGGCTTCTTCGTCGTAACTCCGGTAGACCAGCAGGACGTTGGACGCGCCGAGTTCACGGCATTCTTTTTCGGATTCGGTGCGCACCACGACGACTAAATCATAAAAGGGCAGCGCTTTCAGGAGGGATTTAAACCGGCCGCCGTCCCGTTTTCCCGTGGGGTCATCGACGTTGTAAAGAACCACCGGAGCGCCAGCAGCTTTTAAGGTTTCCAGCGCCGATTTACCGATTAATTCTCCACTATCTACCCAGATTAAATCAACGGTTTTCTGTTTTTCGAGTACCGTCGAAAGCCATTTCCGGATCCGGTTTTGCAGAAATTGATAGCCGGTACGAAAATGAACTTTAGAGCCTAAAAACCCCTGCAATTGCTTTTTGCACGCATCCTGCGGGTTATAAATCGTCACCAGATGCCCCAATCGTTTCAGCGCCCGAAACCGGTGAAAGGAGGTAGAGGACGGGTTGTCGTCACCAATGTATACAATCGTCATACGACCTTAAAAAAGACGGAGCTTGCGAAGAACCAACAGGATAAACCAGTAGAGAAGGGCATCCTGAATCCAGCCCCGCATTAAAAAAGAATAAATGTTAACGACGCTTTCCGAAAAATTAGAAACCGAAAATAAGGTAAAGAAGAAGTTCATTTGAATGAGCCCGGCCAGACTTAAACAGGTCGTCATCACGGCCCCCTGCTGGTAATACATGACAAATAAGTCAACCAGTAAAAACAGGGGAATGATGCCAACGGCCATCAATAAAAGATACCACCACCCAAAAGTTGCCATGCCGGTTCCGGCAAAATGGCCCGTTCGAAAACCGCCCAATCCTCCTTTTCCGCCCGATCGATCGTACAAATAATCGCCATAGGAGGACGCATTGACCGTGAGTTTATCCACTTTGATGTGGAAAAAGTTTAAAACTGGTAGCGGCAGAATAGCCCAGAATTTATCGATGGAATAACTGAGCATATCATCGTTCGGCTTGCCCATTTTATACGCCAGTTCAAGGCTGGCATCATTGTATTTCAGGTTGCAGAACCTCGACAGGAAGATGTTATCAAAATACGTCTCATCCCAATCCCGAACTTCAATCACTGTATTCATGGCTCTGAACTGCTTGATGGCTTTTTTATTCTGCAAAACCTCGAGCGTTTTCAGCACCAGTTCCGTACTGGTCAGATTGCTTCTCTGCGCCCTGACAATCACCATGGACGTGCCCAAATCCGCGAGCGGACCGGTTATAATCCAGAGTCCTAAACCGGCCAAAAGGGCATTTTTAAAATTGAAGATGTTGTGGTCGAATTTGCCTAACAAGAGCCCAATCAGATAGGCAATTCCCACCGCACTGATGCCGGTCATGAAAAGTCCGCGGCTGTTTCCGCCCATACCGACAAACAACAGCATGGAAGCAAAAATCAGGACTTTAAGCGTCGGCGGTTTAACGAAAGGCGGTCTTTTTAACGAAAATAAGGGTCTTAATAACAGGAATAAGGGCGTATACGCATACGGTACCAGTCCCTGGAAAAACTTCGCCACCGTTCCTCTTTCTTCGGCGGTTCCATCAAAATGGCTGCCACTGAGGTACGTAACGGCCATACCGGCTAATCCCACGAAGCCAATGATCCAGATTTGCAGGTTGGAGGGTGTTGCAAAAAAATAATTCCGCTTTAAAACCAGACTCAGTTTATAATACAGTCTGCCAGCAAGCCCTTCGCGCCATTTTTTATAGAGGTGATGGGACGTTATAAAGACCAGCAACGCCAGTAAAGAATGAATAAAAACGCTGTACGGAAATTTAAGGTTATAGGTGATCGGTTTTCCTTCGAGCAGCGTAAAGATCAGCGGCAAAACATACTGGGTGAGTGAAAAACCCAGAATGATGACGGTTGAAAAGGTGTATTTTGATAAGTTAAAAGCCGTCAGAATAAATTTATCGGCCAGTCCCCACGCGATAATGACAAACACTACCGCAAACAGATTGGCAGGGCTGAAGAAAAACAGACTTTGCAGCAGGGCGGCCACAAAAACCGCCATCCAGATCCACCGTTTGAACAGCCCTAAAAAAATAAAGCGTGGCTGAACCGGCAGGACAGTCGTCTGCGGGGCGGATGTGAGGAACTGTTTCTGACTGGCTACCATGCTCATTTTCCTTCGACCAGGGCTAGTAGTGTTTCCCTAAATCCGTCTCCGTACCGATCCCACCCGCCCATGCTTTTCACGCACTCGATAGCCGCCACCGACATGCTATCCCGCAAGGCCGGGTCATCAGCCAACTGCATTAACTTTTCAGTCATAATCGCCGGATTCCGAATGGGGACAATAAAGCCTTCCTGACCGTCTTTAAATAAATCTTCGGCTCCCGAATTTACACTGGCAATCACCGGACAGCCGCAGGCCAACGCTTCGCCCTGCACCATGGCCAATCCTTCTTCCAAACTCGGGATGATAAAGACGCTGGCGGTGCTATACATGCGGGGGAGTTGAACGTTCGGGATCAGGCCCAGAAAAAATACCTTGTCCAGGTTTTGCCCGATCAGCAATTGTTTTATTTCCGATTCAACCGTTCCGATGACGACAAATTCCTTGTTGGGATGCCGGAGATTCTGGAAGGCATGTAAGGCATACATGAACCCTTTCCGAAGGCACACATTGCCCACCCAGAGTACTTTAAATTTGTCCGTGTCGGGTTCGGCCACTTTATAAAACCGCTCCAGCCGGGCACCATACGGTATTTTAGAAAGCTTGCTTTCGCGAACGCCCTGATCGATAAATGTTTTCTTTACGAACTCAGAAGGAATCGTAATCCGGTCGGCCTGTTCATATTCAATTTCTTCCTTTTCGATCACCCGCGGATCAACTCCCCGAAACGTAAATCCCCAGCGGGCGTATTCTTCGCGCAGGATTTGATCCTGAAACCGGATGTGGGATGAGCCCCGGTCGCAGATGAAATAACCGTTGTTGTCTTTCGCTTTTTTGCCGGCGTGCAGCCCATTGCCCGACAAAGCAATCAGGATGGTCGGATGGTCAATTTTGCCGGCCACATATTTATCAATCACCTGTTTATCGATCCATTCCCACTCTTCCGATAACCACTCCCAGTAATTAATTCCAATCAACCCTCTTTTCATGTAGGGCGTATGAATCCACGGAAATGTCTTTACTTTATCCTTCGGAATGCCCTGCTCATCTTTTAATTTAAATTTAGGAAAGCCCGTGTATATCCTTTCCAGCAGTCCTAACCGTTCTAATTGTCTTGCGAGGTGGAAGTGATGAAATCTTCCGATCGCTAACTGGGTAACCTTCATGATTGAATTAGGCTGTTTTGCTGTAACAGTACTTGCCAATAACGGGCAAACGACTTAATAATAACAAGGTTTTCTCCACCCCGATCTTCGAAAACAGCTCCCAGTATTTCTTGATATTCCAGCATAACGCCACAAAGGAAACGGCCAGATACAACAGGTAATAGTCCGGGAATGCACTCATCATGATCATGCCAAAAGCCGCTATCAAGACGGATCGGATTGCGATGCCGTATGATTGGTTCGGCCAACGCATGTGATGAGACTGGAGCCATTTTCTGGCGTAATACTGGAACCCAATAGCGGCTGCGATTTCGGCGGTTAATAGCGAGATACCGGCACCGACGATGCTGATTTGGGGAACGAGAAAAAAGATACCGGCGATAACGATCAGTGACGAGACCAGCGAAATGCCCATTTGCAATTTGAGCAAATTATTCCCGGTGACAATCGCGGTGGCCGGTTGGGCGATGCCGTACACCAGCACACTCAACGACAGCGTAGCGAACAGATAAGGATCGTAAACGATCTGGCCTTTCGTCCACATCGTAAACAGGAAAGGAGCCAGGGCATGGATCACCAGCACGGAAGGAGCCAGAACGGCTACCACCACCAGCCAGATGCTGTCGAAAGCGACCTGCATGCGTTCCTGGTCCTTGGTATGAAGAAACCGCATCAGCTCCGGCATTAGCGGGTTGGTAATGGTAGACAGCCCCTGCAAGGCCACATTGGCACCGGTTCGCATCGTTACGAAAGCCGCCAGACTGGCTGCGCCCACCAGGGGCGACAGCAACAGCCGAACGCCCTGCTGTTTGAAGTTTTCCAGAAAATACCGGCCCGACAACGTAATGGAGGTAACGTATTTTTCGAAGCCCACCCGCACAGAAGCCGTCGTCATTTGAATGCTTTCCCGTTTTAACAGCGTATTGGTATCCAGAAATTGAATGAACATGATCGCCAGTGACCCCACGGAAGCCGCGATGGTAACCCCCAGTAAGTCGGCCCCATTTACGATAAAAATAACCGTAATAAGTGCGGTAAGAATGGACGAAATCACGTTCCACCATTCCATCCGGGGATAGTAGCCAAAGGGATTTAAGGCTCTGAAAAACAGCCCAATAATATTAGAACCTATCCACGTAACCCATTGCAATAAGAGCGACCAGCCAACCTGATCTCTAAAGCCCGGATTATTGATGCTTTTTTCGTTGAATAAAAACTCGATATGGCTGTAGAAGGCGATGTAGTATAAAATGGAGAGTTCCAGAACACTCAGGATCAGAATGACACTGACCCCGGACCAAAGCAGGGAGGCAATCCGGGGGCGGTTGGTCGTGCCTAATTTCAGAAATTCGAACTGTAAAAAATCGCTGTAGCCTCTCCCCAGGGTGTTTAAAACATTGATCAGTGCCTGAATGGCGATGTATACCCCATAGGTTTGAATGTCCCAATAGCTCAGAAAGATGGGAACAAGAGCCACCTGAGTGAGCATAGTAACCCCAATTCTGGCCCAGGAAGCCGCTGTACCTGAAATCAGTCGTTTAGTGGTTGACATAAATGGGATTGCTCATCATGGATTAGATTCAAAAACTTCTCTTAGCACGCCTTCTTTACAGCTTTAATTCCGACTGAATGATGGGCAATAAATCCTTCGCTAACGCTTTTTGTCCCTTGCTGTTCAAATGAATCTCATCGTTGAACATGTCGAAGTCCATACGGTTGATGCGCATCGGAATGTGATTTTTTTGGCAGAATTCTTCAATCACCAAGCCGCCCCGGTCAACGGTATTTTTCGTCAGTTCCGACTGAGAGCGGTGTAAATACAGAAAGAACGGTATATTTAACTGCCTGGCAATACTGTCTAAATCGGCAAACCCTTTGACCAGATTTTCGGGTTTTTCAGCGGTTTTTTCCTCTTTCGTAGCGGGCTCTTCGGATCTGAAGTAGCGATCTTCTACGGTGGCCCACGCTTTTACGACCAATTTGGGCCAGGCAAATGCGTCATTTTTATCCGGATGCGTTGACGTTACGCCTACAATGGGCTGAAAAGTCATCGGGTCGAATGCGTCGCCACTATTGGCCACCATCAGAATCATATCGGCACCGAACACCCCGAATTTCTTTAAATAAGCCACCACATTATCGGGCGACCAGGTCTTGTCACTGATGTTCAATACGCGTACTTTTTTACCGTATTTCCGCAGCAATTCCTTTTCAACCAGGGTGCTGGCCAAGCTATCCTGATCGATGGAATTACCGCCGTTGATGATCGAGTCGCCCACCAATAAAACCACGAGTGTATCGGTTTTGGCAATCGGTGCGCTGCGCATGGAGAATTCATTGGTGGTAAATCGATTCCGGTAAATCCTGACATCCTGATTGGGTTTTAGCAGGTATTCATACTCGCTACTGGCGTCGTAGAGGGGATAATTGGTTAATCCATAATAGCGACCGGCCAGCTCCACCAGCAGCAGAAAGAGACAAAAAACAAGGGCCGCCAGAGCTATTTTTTTCATGAATTGACAGACTATTTTGAGCTATGCTTCCAGCCCTTTATTCTGATTTTTTCCGCTTAAACGGTGTACGTATGTACTGACATACCGGCGGTTTTGATACGGCTTCGCCCTTTCAGTCCCAGGTTGAACCTAACTCGCAGCACTTCAGGGTAGTCAGAAATTGCAGGGGCTCAAACGTGGCCTTCAAGCCGTAACCAGCGTTCTCGATAAATCAACCTTTATAACCATTTGCAGCGAATCGATAAACACTTGCAGTGTTTTCCCCTGCTGGTTCATTACGTTGCCTTCGGTATTCTGAAAACAGCCGGATTTTATTTTGATGCGGTCGGAGGATGAGAAAGTCTCGACCTGAATGTGGTTGTTATCGGTCTCATTGAGCATTCGTCGGATGATCTCGATTTCGGAGTCCCGAACCACGGCGGGTTTATTCATCCAGAACAGGTAACGAACAATTCCGGGAACCCCAAATACCTGGGCGCGTTGCTGTTCTTCCAGATTTACAAAGCAATAGGACCGGAAAAGCGGTTCTTCCACGGTTTTGGTCCGGTCCGACCACTTTCGTTTGGTTTTAACCAGTGGACAATACACTTCGATACCGCGCTCTTTCAACTTGTCCGCCACCACCTTTTCGGTTCGGGACTTTGTATACAATACGTACCAGGACATAGGCTTGCAAAGGATTATCCCGTTACCAGGCGTTCTTATTTTCACCAACCATGGCCTTCACCGTCAGCCAGCAAATCCAGAGATCGAACAGAATAGACTTTTTCCGGTTGTAGAAGCGGTCGTATCTGACCCGGTGGCGCATTTTCATCACATGGTCAATTTCACCCCGGTACCCATTGATCTGGGCCAGTCCGGTGATCCCCGGTTTCACGCGGTAGCGTTTCCGGTATTCCGGCATCGTATTCCAGAATTGCGCACTGTGTTGAATGGCATGGGGCCGCGGGCCGACAATGCTCATGTCGCCGATGAGCACATTGATGAATTGCGGCATCTCGTCCAGATTGGTTTTTCGCAGGAACCGCCCGATCGGGGTGATCCGCTCATCGTTTCGCTTTGCCTGTTTGAAGGAGTCTGCCGGATTGTGCGTCATCGTCCTGAATTTCAGACAATTGAAAGAAGCCCCGCGGTATCCGGTGCGCTTTTGGATGAAGAGAATGGGGCCGGGAGAACCCAATTTGATCAGCAATCCAATCAATGGGATCATCCAGATCAGAATACATACAGTAACCAGAAAACTCAGGCAAACATCGAATGCCCTCTTTCCAAAATACCGGTATGTAAAATCACTGCGTCGGTTTCGTTCCTCCGCATAGACATAAAGAGTTTGGTATTGTGAGTTAAGGCTTAGCATATTGCTTTTAACTGTCTAATTCGGGTTCGTTATAGGAGAATGACGGTTTTGAAATCCGTCGAAGGTGGTTGTCATGCCATCAACAAAGCCCGCGGTTGGTGGCTTTGCGTTCTTAAAAGGTCGTCGGATTAGGTTTTTCGGTGTTTTCCCTTGCCACCCTGCTGGTTTGGATCCGAACCTCCATAATATTCGCCGTAGCCATAATTATAGTAATGCGAATCGCCTTCTCCAATGGCGTTCAGGACAATGCTTAAATTCTGGAATCGCTGTTCTTTGTACAGGGCGTCCACCATTTTCAGGTGATTTTTGGGCGTATGGTCGTGCCGGATCATAAACAGGGTAACATCGGCAAACGGCGCAATTACCTGCGAGTCGGTTACCAGCCCAACGGGTGGTGAATCGACCAGAATGTAGTCGAACCGTTGCCGCAATTCGCGAAAGAGCTGGCCCAAACGGGGCGAGCTCAACAACTCTGCCGGGTTCGACAGAAGCGGCCCCGCCGTAATGATGAAGTAGTTGTTGTATCCCATGATGGGCTGAAGCAGCTCATCGATCGTCGCTTCTCCCAGCAGGTAATTACTGATGCCGGCGAGGTTTTCCATGTGCAGGCTCTTGTGCAGTTGCGGTTTCCGCAGGTCCATCTCCAGGATAACCGTCGTCCGTTCCACCATCGCCAGACTGGCCCCCAGGTTGAGGGAAATGAACGATTTGCCTTCCCCACTGATGCAGGAAGTGAACAGCAATACCTGGCTGCGCTGTTCTTCCCCTTTCAGAAAATGCAGATTCGTCCGCAAGGCCCGAATCTGCTCCCCAATCACGGAGCGCATCCTCGGTTTGAAAACCAGGTTGTCGCTGGACATTTTACTGCCCTTCACAATCTCGCCCAAAATGGGAACCTGCGTGAATTCCTCCACGTCAGAGCGTCGCATAACCCGGTCATTGAGAGCGGATTTCAGTTCAATAAAGCCGATGGGCAACACCAGGCCGATGCAACCGAAGATCAAAAAGATGGACGTTTTCACCGGTGCAATCGGCCCTTCGTCCGTGCGCGCGGCATCCACAATCCGGCTGTCGGAAACCGTTGAAGCCGCCGACAAAGCGGTTTCTTCCCGTTTTTGAAGCAGATAGGTATACAGCCCGTTTTTAATGACCTGCTGCCGGGTAATGTTGAGCAGTGTCCGCTCCTTCCCCGGAACGGTCCGGATCATGCCTTCCAACCGCCGGTTATTCGCCAGCAGATGGGTACGGCCGCTGGTCAACTGCTGCCGCATCGTCCGGATATTTTCGTTGATGCTGCCTTTGATGGTTCTGATCTGGCTGTCGATCGACTGGAGCATGGGGCTGTTGCTGGCCATCATGCGCGACATTTCATCGCGTTTCAGTTCGAGTTCCGATACTTTCGTGAGCAAGCCGTTCAGGGTCGGGTCGTTTAATCCGATGGTGGCGGGGGCCACGCTTTTGTCACCAATCTGTTTGGCCACGTAGCGTTCAATATCCGCCAAACCGCTCAACCGCATGTTTACCTCGTTCAACTGAGCATCATTTTCCTTGACAGTCATCAGGAAGGTCTGGGCCTGGATGCTCAGATCCGTAATGCCTTCGGTCGATTTGTAGGTTTCGACTTCCTGTTCCACTTTCGATAGCTCACCGGCAATCAGGCTCAGCCGTTCTTCAATGAAGTGGAGCATGTTATTGGCGTCTTTGTTTTTATCAAAAACCGCTTCCTTGCTGTAGGCATTGACCAGTTGGTTCAGGATCGCTTCCGCTTTGTCCGGCACGGTTTCTTCCATGCTAAGCTCCAGCACATTGGACTCCTTGGCTGCCGGTTCAACGCTCAGTTTATTCAGATAGCTGTTGACGGCTCTCGAGTGCGTCGCCACCGACACCAGCACGGGTGGTGTGCTGGCCGAGACGGGCTTGAGGGCAAATACGCGAAGCAGCCCGTAAGGCGTTTTGATATTTTGGTTAAACGGATAGGAGTAACCGTTTAACAGAAACGTTTTTTCGTCTACGAATGTAAACGTCAACTCGGTGGAAAACAGGCTCGGATGTTCTTTTTCAACCAGTAACCGGATGGGCGATTCTCCGTAGATTTCCTTGTTGTATGTTTTGGTAGGGTGATAGTACTGAACGTCGAGTCCCAGACTTTTCACCACCCGGTCCATCAGGGTGTAGGACTTAAGAATCTCGATCTGGTCGTCGATGCTGACGTTCTTAGTAAAAAGCGAGAGTTCCTTCATCAGGTTCTCGGCGGCAACGCCCCCTTTCTTTTCGTCTTTGATCAGCAAACTCGCATGTACCCTGAAAACCTGCGGTTGATACAGCAGATACACGTAAGCCGCACCGAGCATGACAACACAGGAAAGCATGAACCACGGCCAGAAACGCAAATACCGCATGAGGGTGGCCCGTAGATTTGGCTGTGGTGCTATTTCATAGGCCTGATAAGGCGTGTATGAGTTATTTACCATAGTATTAACGCGTTACAACAATGGCTATGATCGAAAGCGCACTGAGGATAATGGGTACTAACTGATAGTTCCGGTCTGCATTGGCAATACGGGCCTTACCGGGTTCAACATACACGATATCGTTAGGATGCAGGTAATAGAATGGCGAGCGAAACAAATCCCGCCGGGTCAAGTCAACGCGGTTAAACGTCCGTTGCCCATTTTCTTCGCGAATGACTAAAATGTTCGTACGCTGTCCGAAAATGGTAATATCACCCGCCAGCCCCAGGGCCTCGGGCAACGTAACGCGCTCATTGGGAATGGTGAAGAGAGAGGGTCGGGCCACTTCTCCCGTGACGGAAATCTGAAAGCTCAGGTTTCTGACATTCACCGTTGGTTCTTTCAGGTAATCGAGCAATTTCTGCCGGATCTGTTTGGCGGCCTGGCTGCTGGTGAGCCCCTGGACGGTCACTTTGCCGATCAGAGGCAATTCAATCTGCCCTTCTTCGCTAACCAGATAACCGGTCACGTAGGGCATGGGGGTTGTGGCGGAACTCTGCCCGGCCATCGCCGTGATGGAGGTATAGGGATTGAACAGAGCCGTGGCCTCCGGGCTAAAGCTGCTCACTTGAACAGACAACACATCGCCTACTTTGATGGTCGCTACATACCGTGGCGAAAGAGCAATGGTGTCTTTATCATTGCCGCTTTTCTGATACAGCACTAACTTCTTACTCGATATGCAACTCGTCAGGAAAACACACAAACCCAACACCCAAATCCCACCCCGAACACCCAGTTTACATTGATTCATACCGTCACTTTAATAAAAATAATGATACTGATTCTGCAAATAACCGGACTGCTACTGCCAGACTAACTCATCCACTTCGCTAACAAGACATTGTCCTTGTCAAAAAGTTTTGCAAGTTAAGTAAAATTACTCAATTCAAAAAACGAAAACAATTTACACGGCCTGACGTTTCGGGGTACTCTTCGGGTTGCATGATCCTTGCGGTAAAGTCTCTAGATGCCATTACCGCTTCTGATGAAAGCAACTGCATTACAAAAATAATACTTATAAATTGAATAAAAATAGAATTTAATTTCGCAAATACTTTAGGTATTTGCGTGATCTCCTTTATCAGACACATGATTTAAGAATTCCCAACTACTTTGATCGCAGAATCGACTACCGTTCCGTAAATGGTAAAAAACTAAACATTACTCAAGTTTTTACGGGAATATAATTTCTACAAATTGTGCTAACCCTGTGGAGGTATGTAGTATTTATAACCATTTTATTTGCTTGTACAATGATAATACCTTACCTTGTATCGTATAAAGTAACCGTCCTATTTAACAGACAAAGAAATCCAATGAATTTTATTCATTTGGATTCTCTTACTTTATTATATGGCAGTGGTTTTTTTGTGCGATAATTCTAACCGGGCCGGATTAGCAAGTCTTCCGGCGCAAACGCATCGCTCCCGATGCACGAAGTGACCGGACCAAATGGGGCCTTTTTAGAGGAACAGAAGGAAAGGTTTTCGGGTCGGTCAGCCTGCCCGGTTTACGTTTTGCTGGTAAACTGAAAATATTTTTGATGAAGAAAGGAAACGGAAAAGCGGCAACGGCCTGATCAGAAAACCGGGCGGTTGCGTCCAAGCCAGCTACCGGATTGCTTCAGTCGGCCTTCAGCACCCGAACGGTTTTGACTTGATCGGCCGTGCTGACCCGAAGCCACAGAAGCCCCGTTGGAAGGCCGGGAACCGACACGTGCTGGCGCTCCACTAGCCCGGCCCGTTCTACCCGCTGCCGGGTGATCAACCGACCTTGAACATCCGATAATTGCCAGGAAACCGGCTGGCCTTCTGCGCCCCGAATCTCGATTTCCAAGGCATCACCGGTGACTGGATTCCCCAGCACAGTTACGCTGAGATCGGCAGCCGTTTCGGCGGATAAACGGGCATTCGCACATTGATAAGCCTTGGGCGACCCTTTCAGCAAGTACGCACTGCCCAATACCCTGGCCCGAACCATCGCTCCGTTTTTCAAGCCCGATGGGGGCGAAAAATTGTAGGCATGTACCCCATTTCCCTTCCCCGCGTCTTTTAAATCAGTCCGGTAAATGTTAGCTTCCGTGCGCCCTAAAATCGTAGTAACAACCGGGGAACCGGTTTCCAGGTAGAACTCGACCGTTAATGAGGTGTTCGGTTTGTTGCGATCCCAGACCCAACCCCGGATGCTTCCGCATTCCAGTTTATCCAGAAAACCTTCAAAATTCCCGGTAACGACGGAAGCAACGGGAGCGGGTTTAATAACCAAATCGAAACTGACCTGGCTCGTTGCGCCTTGCTCGTCGGTGGCCGAATACGTCAGCTTATAGGTTCCTTCTTTGACCGGCGTGCCACTGATAATGGAACTGAATGCAGCGGCACTCAGGCTCCGGTTGCCGGTATTCGTACTCAATCCACCGGGTAATTCGCTTAACCCGTACGTCAGGGTCCCGCCTTCGGGATCAGTAAAAGCCACCAGCGTTCCGGAGAAAGGCACCCCCACCTGGGCCGTCAGCGGAGCAATCAATACGGTCGGCGAAGGCGGCAGCGGAGGTTTGTTGGCCGTGGGAGCCGGGTTGACTTTATTACACAAAACCGTTCCTTCCGCAGCATGACTGACCCGATCCAGCCGGTCGTCCCGAATCGCATTGGGTGAATTTTCCAGCTTCAGGTTACAAACCAGCGTGTTGTAGGAACCACTGTTCAGATACAGCGCATTGCTGCAATTAATGGCCGTATTGTTCTCGAAAATACTGCCCAGAATTGCCGGAACCTGCTCATCCTGATAAAACGCGATGGGATGATACTCCAGGTAATTGAGGTAGCCTTCCGGAAACTCCGCATCCACCACCGCCGGGGTGTTCGGAACGCCCGCCCGCAGCGTGTTGCCCCGTACCTCCAGCCCTACCACCGACGTGCCGAAGGTTTTTTCCTGGGCATGCTGCACGGGATGAACACCAATAAATACACCATTGGCGCCATTCGTATTCGAAACCGTGTTGCCCACAATCTGGGTGTTATACATCGGCATAAACTGCTGACGGCCGTCCGATTGCTGCTGAATCGGCGTCAGGTCAATCGAGCCACTGTTGAGCAGGGTATTGTTGACAATCGCTACCTGGTTTGTCGATGTGTGATACAGCGTGATGCCCCGGTGATTGCCCGACAACCGATTGCCCTGAATCAACCAGTTGCGTGCCCCCCAGTTGAAAACCGCATACCGGCTCCCCGCACCCGGAATGACGTCCCAGGCGCGGTCCAACTGCAATGTGGAGCCGCTCCGGCTGATGATCCGGCGCCATTGCCCCATCCCTTTTCCGCTCACAATGGCCACCACCGGCTGCCGCCGAAAGCTCCCCCAGTTCCTGCTCTGGTCCTGCAAGGTCGTGGCCGTGGCTCCGCTCACCGTTCCCGCGTCTTCATCGATGCGGTCACCCCCTCCCCCTTCGCTAATAATCGTTTCGCCGTCTCTGCCGTTCTGGGCCGGGCCGTTGACGACCTTGAATTCGTTGTTGAGCACCGCTACATTCTGGGCAAAATTCAGGATCAGAACGTGGTGGATCGTGCTGGTGGGGTAGCGGGCCGAGCCGTCGCGGATGACCACGTTGTTTTCAAAAACCCCGTCGCGGGTTTTGTCCAGATTAAGACCATCGACGGCGTAGGTGAAGGTATTTCCCCGGAGTACAAAATGACTGCATCCGTCCAGTTGCAGCGGCCCCCGGTAGCTAAAACGGCTGTCGACGCCCTGGCTCAGGTCGGTGTTGGCAATCACCAGCTTATCGCTGTTGGCCAGCCACAGCCAGTCACTGCGGTTGAGATCGAACCGAACCCGCTGCAGAAAAATCTCCGTGCCCTGCCCCCGGCTGCTGTTCAGCCGTTCGCTGCCTGTTTCGTCGATGTTCAGCAATGACAAATCCGCCAGACCGGCCTGCCGGGTGATTTCCGGCCAGAGAACCCCCAGATGAGAAACGCCGGTTTCGTAGCCAAACTGAATGATGGTCTGCCCTTTCCCCGCTCCCTGAATCACCACCCGGTTGCGCATCCGCAGGTATTCGAAGTTGGGTGTCAAGAGCTTATAGGTTCCGGCGGGCAGGTAGACAATACCGCCCCCGTCGGCGGCCACGCGATTGATGGCTTGTTGCAGGGCGGGCTGGTCGTTGGCGACCCCGTTTCCCACCGCTTTCACAGGCAGGCGCGTATCGGTTTTGACGTTGTAGACGTTGCGGTAAAAGTCCAGTTTGGCCGCCCAGCCAACCCCCAGTTGGAAATAATCCTGACCGGGCGTAACGGCGGTCAACTTGGATTCCATGCGGGTTTCGCCGGCGGTGCCACCCAAACCGTTGGTCACCGAAACCGTGTAGGCGACTCCGGCTTGCAGGCTGCCGGGCAGTTTCAGACTCAGTTGGTAGGCGTCGCTCTGCTCGGTATTTACCACCGCTTCGTGGACGGTATTGGAACCATCTGCCAGCAGACGAACGCGGGGATTTGCCCCGGCCAGTTTCAGATTCCGACCAAAGATGCGAACCGTGCCGTTGGCATACACCTCCGGTGAGTCGAAATGATGCCCCGATGCCTGGTTGACGAACACACTGGGACTACGCTGCCCCTGGTCTTCCACCCAGATTTCGTACAGATCCAGACCGGTCTGGGCGGGTATCTGAACGGTGAGCTGGTTGGCGCTCTGCACCTGAATGGGCAAGGCCGTGGGCGTTGTGGCTGTACCTCTGCGGAAAAATGCTTTAGCCGACGCTCCGAACGACCCTTGCAGACCGACGGTTTCGCCGGGTTGGGCCGAAGGGCTGGCATTGAATACAACCGGTTGGGCTCCGGCGATTTGTAAGGTAAAAAGGCTAATGAAAAAGAAGAATGTCAGGTAACGATGGGTCATATCTTTATTTTTTTACAGATTACGCATCGTATCCAACCGCACGGTCCCTGTTCACCAATGTGTAGTCACAGAACTAACATCGCCTTTGTTGGCTCGTTATTCTTCCGCTAAATCTGTGCCAATTCAACCCGTTTTGAAGGAGTTTGCAAAAAAGGGAGAGAACGGACGGTCGACCACAGCGGAGCCACCGGCTGAGAGGGGGGAAAAGAAGAGACTTGGGGAGATTTTGACAAAAATTGGAAGAACCGAACACCTGATGGTGGAAAAGGCCGACTGGTTTTTACCCAAACTGGTACGTTTCAAAAGCAACCAGACCGGGCTCGATCGGCTGGTTGCCCGCAACAAAACTGCAATACCCGTTCCACTGCTCCAGTTCTGCCACATACCAACGGCTTTCGCCCAGCATGGCAACGGCTGATTCAATCGAAATGGTGGCAAGCGGCAGTCCGATTCCACGGCCGTCGGCTTTGGCAATCGCTTCTTTGACAGTCCAGTGACGCCAGAATTCCAGAATCGGCTCTTCCGATTCCGTGATCCGCTGCCATTGCGCGGACGACATCACGGATTCAAAATCAGAGAAGTCAATGGGTCGGATCAATTCAATGTCTATTCCGACGGCAATATCCCGGCTGGCTACGCAAACAATCCGGTCGGCGGAATGGGCAATATTGAAGTGAAAACCGGAATCGATAAACGGTTTTCCGTACCGGCCGATGGTAAGCCGCTTCAGCGTGTCAGTGGGATAACCATACTGATGCAGAAGGTTCGCCAGCAACAACCGGCCAATTAGGGAGCGCTGCCGGTCCTGCCAGTTCCGGTAGGCATTCAGCTTGGCGTGAAAGGCGGTTGGTATGGCTTGCAGGTAGTGCTGATAAAGGGCGTCCGGCCAGCGATCACCCAGCGGAGCCGATGCAATCGAGACCTGTGGTTCTTCCTTCCATTTATACATTGATCCTGCCCAGGATTTGATTCGTGTTCAAATTTGAAGGAAAAAGAAGGAAAATGTTAAATTTAAAATGATGAACGCTCACTGTAAAAGTATTTTCCAATACGGCACTTTTATAGTTAGCATTCGTCATTTTTAATTTGACATTCTTTTGCCGAAATAAATATAAACACCTGATAATTAACAATTTAATTTCCATCAAATTGTTAATATTTTATGAAGCACTCACTTACGACGCTCCCCTGGTCGGGTTGAACCTGCAACACATAAGGCCCAACGGGAAGACGTCGTACGTCCAGATTGGCTTCGGAAGTTGCCGTTCGGGTATCCATAAACAAGGCCCCGGCTAGTGAATATACTTTCAATTGCGCCCCGGCCGCCGACAATTGGACGTGGAGTTCGGTGGTTGCCGGATTGGGGTAAATCTTCACAACAAGCTGCGACTCTTCATCGCCGGTAATCAGGCACAACGAGGTCGACACCGAAGCGTGGCTGACTCGGTCCAGCCGGTCGTCCCGAATCGCATTGGGTGAATTTTCCAGTTTCAGGTTGCAAACCAGCGTGTTGTAGGAACCGCTGTTGACATACAGCGCATTGTTGCAATTGATGGCCGTGTTGTTTTCGAAAATACTGCCCAGAACGGCCGGAATCCGTTCGTCCTGATAAAACGTCACCGGATTGTATTCCAAATAATTGAGGTAGCCTTCCGGAAACTCCGCATCCACCACCGCCGGGGTGTTCGGAACGCCCGCCCGCAGCGTGTTGCCCCGCACCTCCAGCCCCACCACCGATGTACCAAAGGTTCGCTCCTGCCGGTGCTGCACGGCATGGACGCCAATGAATACGCCATTCGACCGGTCTGTGTTCGAAACCGTGTTGCCCACAATCTGGGTGTTATAAACCGGAATGAATTGTTGACGACCGTTATACAGTT
Source organism: Larkinella humicola (assembly GCF_008727875.1). Taxonomy (GTDB): domain Bacteria; phylum Bacteroidota; class Bacteroidia; order Cytophagales; family Spirosomataceae; genus Larkinella; species Larkinella humicola. The sequence continues at coordinate 95,170 of NZ_VTWS01000003.1, forward strand.
GTTGAACCGGCGTCAGGTCAATCGAGCCACTGTTGAGCAGGGTATTGTTGACAATCGCTACCAGGTTTGTCGATGTGTGGTACAGCGTGATGCCCCGGCGGTTGCCTTCCATGCGGTTGTTCAACACCAGCCAGTTTTCAGCGCCCCAGTTAAAAATGGCATAATGACTTCCGGCCTCCGGAATGACGTCCCAGGCGCGGTCCAACTGCAATGTGGAGCCGCTCCGGCTGATGATCCGGCGCCATTGTCCCATCCCTCTGCCGCTCACAATGGCCACCACCGGCTGCCGTCGAAAACTCCCCCAAGTCTTGCTCTGGTCTTGCAAAGTCGTGGCCGTGGCTCCGCTCACCGTTCCCGCGTCTTCATCGATGCGGTCAGCCCCCCCGCCTTCGCTCAGGATTGTTTCGCCATCGTTGCCATTCTGGGCCGGGCCGTTGACGACCTTGAATTCGTTCTTGAGCATCGCGACATTCCGGGCAAAACTCAGGATCAGAACGTGGTGAATGGTGTTGGCTGGATACCGGGCCGAACCGTCACGGATGACCACATTGTTCTCAAAAACCCCGTCTTGCGTCTCGTTCAGGTTCAGGCCGTCCACGGCATAGTTGAACGTGTTATCCCGTAGCACAAAATTCCGGCACCCATTCAATTGCAAAGGGCCCCGGTAGTCATACTGGCTGTCGACACCCTGGCTCAGATCGGTGTTGGCAATCACCAGCTTGTCGCTGTTGGCCAGCCACAGCCAGTCACTGCGGTTGAGATCGAACCGAACCCGTTGCAGAAAAATCTCCGTGCCCTGCCCCCGGCTGCTGCTCAGTTGCCCACTGCCCGTTTCGTCGATGTTCAGCAACGACAAATCCGCCAGACCGGCCTGCCGGGTGATTTCCGGCCAACTGACGCCCAGATGCGAAACGCCCGGTTCGTAGCCAAACTGAATGATGGTCTGCCCCTTCCCCGCTCCCTGAATCACCACCCGGTTGCGCATCCGCAGGTATTCGAAGTTGGGTGTCAAGAGCTTATAGGTTCCGGCGGGCAGGTAGACAATACCGCCCCCGTCGGCGGCCACGCGATTGATGGCTTGTTGCAGGGCGGGCTGGTCGTTGGCGACCCCGTTTCCCACCGCTTTCACAGGCAGGCGCGTATCGGTTTTGACGTTGTAGACGTTGCGGTAAAAGTCCAGTTTGGCCGCCCAGCCAACCCCCAGTTGGAAATAATCCTGACCGGGCGTAACGGCGGTCAACTTGGATTCCATGCGGGTTTCGCCGGCGGTGCCACCCAAACCGTTGGTCACCGAAACCGTGTAGGCGACTCCGGCTTGCAGGCTGCCGGGCAGTTTCAGACTCAGTTGGTAGGCGTCGCTCTGCTCGGTATTCACCACCGCTTCGTGGACGGTATTGGAACCATCCGCCAACAGACGAACGCGGGGATTTGCCCCGGCCAGTTTCAGATTCCGGCCAAAGATGCGAACTGTGCCGTCGGCGTAGACCTCCGGTGAGTCGAAATGATGCCCCAGCGCCTGGTTGACGAACACACTGGGACTACGCTGCCCCTGATCTTCCACCCAGATTTCGTACAGATCCAGACCGGTCTGGGCGGGTATCTGAACGGTGAGCTGGTTGGCGCTCTGCACCTGAATGGGCAAGGCCGTGGGCGTTGTGGCCGTCCCTTTGTTGAAATAAGCCCGGGCCGAGGCTCCGAACGACCCTTGCAGGCCGACGGTTTCGCCGGGTTGGGCCGAAGGGCTGGCATTGAATATAACCGGTTGGGCTTCGGCGGTTTGTGAACTCAAAAGGCCACCCAGCAGAACAGAAAGCCAAAAAAGAAATCGGTACATCGTTACGTAAAATTTTATAGCTGCCATGCCCGCTTACTGGCCCAATGCGGTTATAAAAGTACTTCGAATTCGCTAACAAACCAGCAAAAAATCCCGGCTAAAACCGAGGCTTCAACGCTTTTTACCCCCTGCCGCCGACTTTCGGAGCGGATAAAAATCAAAAAAGACCCCTGCGTATACCACCAGGAGTCTCCCTCATTTATTCGCCCCCAGTGTGACAATTACTGTGCCAAATACGCTCAAATCGCCTTGATTCCAGCGTAGTGATTTTACGGTATCAGATTCGGATGACAGGATCATAAATAATTTACCTTTTCAACAAATTTTTATGAATAGAACTATAAACCGCACAAAATGGCACTGAAATTGGATGAATACGCATGAACTTATACTCTCACAAGTTTTAACTCATCTGAGCGATTCTCCGGAATTCACTAGGTTGGCTATGCAAGTGAGTTATCAACTACCTGAAATGTCTTTCTGGTTTACTCAACGCCACCGCTTTCAAACTGAAATTGCAGAATCTCCAAACCGGGTTATTCCATCAACCGAGCCGGATGAGACGGAAATCCCCTTAGAGGACCTTCTGAATCATTTTCAGGTTTGGGAAAAGCAGCGGCTTTCGCTACCGCAAATTATGGCAAAAGCACGCTGGTTTGTCCTGTGGCACCAGCCATCCGGGGATTCAACACCGTATGGTTTTGCCGTTCTGGCCGAATGCCCGAATGCCATTTATGGATACAGTTTGTGGGCGCGTCAGAGTGGTCGGGTTCAACGGATTGCGACTGCAACTGACAAAACGATGCTCGATCATTTCTTACAGGCAGAACGGTGTGAATTAACCACAGAAGCGGTTCGGGTTCGTTTATTTCTGCAAAACGTCACCCACCAATTGACGACTTCTTCATGATGCAGCAGCAAGCGGGCTCTCTACTTTTGAGAGGATATAAAGTACCCCTGTCGCTCTCCGATCTCATCTGGTTGGAGGGCAATAGCAATTACAGCCTGTTGCACCGCAGTAATGCCCCCAACCTGATGACTGCCCGAACGCTGGTTCGCTGGCAGAAAATGCTTCCCGAGTTCATCCGCATCAGCCGGGGCGCCCTCGTCAACCCCACGCACATCGCCCGGCTGCACCGGATTTCCACCTACCAGGTCGAGCTTACCCTGACCAACGGCACGGTTCTGCTGGTAGCCCGCCGGCGCATCGCCGAAGTATTCAAAGCCGTCAAATCGGCCAATAACTAAGACCCTTTCCCGAACCGGTTTGTTGTTCCGCGCCCGTTTGAAAACCGGCGGGTCTCTACTTGTTTCTAACTGGCATACTTCAAATACAGAATGTGGGGTAAGATCCGCAGTTTGCAGGCCACCCAGATCGGCAGACGCAGCAACCGGATCAGCGGCAGATACGTTTTGAAATCCTTGTGTGAGCGCGGAGCGCGGAAATAAACCCTCTCCCACTCTTCCAGCGTCCACCCCAATTTGGCCACGGCGTAGATCACCACCGACCGGTCGTACCGGTAAGCACTGGCTTCCAGCTCCGCAATGGCTTCTTCCCGCGTTTTCTGCCCGGAACGAACCAGCGCCGACAACTCCGTTTTGCGTTTATCGATATTGAATTTGTTCGGCAACAGAAACGACTGAAAAAACTTGGTATACAGGTTTTTGTGGTGGTACCCGCCGTAATACACCCAGCCCAGGTCGTGGGCCAGAATTTCATCCGCTTTTTTCTTGTTGTAATCGATGTATTCCAGCAGCCGCACTTCCCGAATGCGTTTTACGAAACTGTAATACAACAGATAGGGTAACATCATGATCTTGAAACTGCGGATCACCCCGCTGCCAAACCGCCGGTGCACATTCTTGATATACCGGCCGTCCATGTAAGTCCAGCTAATGGGTGAGGTGCCTTCGGTCCGGAACGAGTGCCCGTTCAGAATGTAGCCAATGCCCTGTTTAGCGGCTGTTTCGTACAATACGGAATGGATGGCGTAAACCGTTGGGATGTCGGCGTCGGGTACGGATGCTTTGAGGAACGCCCGCTGCAAATCTTTGAATTCTTCCAGATCGGCTAAAACCGTATGCAGATCCACCCGCAACAGATCAGTTGCTTTCCGGATGTTCGAAACCGCAATTTCGGTATTCCAGCCGTTGTCGAAATAGACCGCCAGGGGGCGGAGGCCCAGTTTACGCGCCAGAAAGAGGGTGTAGATGCTGTCGCGACCGCCACTCACCCCCACAATGCAGTCGTAGGTTTTGTTCCGGCCGGCCTTTTTAATCCGCTTTACAATCCGCTGCAAATCCTCCTCCATGTTTTTCAACGGATGGAGACGCTCCATTTCGTCGTGGATGTGGCAGTATTTGCAGACGCCCGCAGCATCGAACCAGATATCGGAAACAGTCGTATCCAGTACGCACCGACTACAGCGCCGGAAATTATCAACTTTCGTGAATTTCAACGAATCGGCCGCTGCAGTCCGATCCCGGGAGTGCCTGTGCCTGCGCTCCGGCCGGGAAAACGCCAGTTTTTTTTCCGACGGTCCGTTTTTCCATTTTGCAAGAAAATCTTTTGGTACGGTAATCATGCCCGGCTTTTCAGATCGTTCATCCACCCGTCCATTGTATCAAAGCGGACGAGCGTCTGTTTCAGTGCAGCAAATATTTTCGCAACAGATTGGGCTTGTCATTGCCCGATTTCCGGTAGTAATAATACCGGTAATCGTACGAGTATCTATTTTTGACGGAATTCAGCACAACATTCAGTTTAGGAAACCGCTTTTCCTGGTACAGCAAATCCACCAGTTTGAGGTAGCTGCGGTTGGTGATATTATGGCGAATGGCGTACAGCGTAACGTCCACAAACGGCCCGATCAACTGGGCGTCGGTCACCAGACCAATCGGCGGAGAATCGATGATGATATTGTCAAACCGCGTACGGGCTTCTTCGATCAGTTCACGCAGACGCGGACCGCTGAGCAACTCCGACGGGTTGAGCGGAATGGGACCGCAGGAAATAATGAACAAATTATCGAAACCGGGCACCTGCTGCAGCACTTCGTCCAGCGTAGCCTCGCCCGTCAGGTAGCTGCTGCTGCCGCGAAAATTGAGCATGTTCAGCGCCTTGTGCAGTTTGGGCCGGCGCAAATCCATGTCCATGATCAGCGTTGGACGACCCACCAGTGCCATGCTCACGGCCACGTTGAGCGACAGAAACGACTTGCCTTCTCCGCTCAGACTGGACGTAAACAGCAACACCTGGCTATCGTTCGGGTTTTCGCGCAAAAACTGGAGATTCGTCCGCAAAGCCCGAATCTGTTCGGCCGCCACCGAACGTTTCCGGCCGTTTACCACCACCGGAAACTCGTGTCTGACGTAGGCAATCTCCCCAATGACGGGGGCGTTGGTAGCCTGATTGATTTCGGCCCGCCCGGAAACCCGTTCGTTGAAAAACCGTTTGATCCGGATCACAACGATGGGAATGAGCAGACCGACAGTTCCGAACAGCAACAGAATCAGCCACTTGATGGGTTTCACCGGTTCCAGACTCCCGCTGGCGGCATCGATCACCTGGCTGTTGGATGAGACGGAAGCAAACGAAAGGGCGGTTTCTTCCTGCTTCTGGAGCAGGTAGTTATACAAATTGTTCTTGATGGCCTGCTGCCGCGTAATGTTCATCAGTGCCTGTTCTTTCCCCGGTATAAGGCGAACCCGGGCTTCAAATCGTTTGTTGGCGGCCAGCAACTGGCTGCGCGTATTGGTCAGAATGCCACGGAGCGTTGCCAGCGTTTCGCTGATGCTGGCCCGGGTGGCAAAAATCTGATCGTCGAGCGAACGCAATACCGGGCTCGGTTCCGGCGAATTCCGAAGCAGCACCGTCCGCTGCGTTTCAAGCTCCGTCAATTTACCAATCAGGGCCGTTAACGTCGGATCACTGAATTTCAGCGTTGTTGGCAGCACACCCCGGTTTTCACCTTTGCTGCGAACGTATTTTTCCACATCGCCCAGCGTGCTGAGCTGAATGGCAACCCGATTGAGTTGCGCGTCATTGCTTTGCAAACTACTCAGCAGCGACTGGGGACCGGAGCCGATACCGGAAATGCCATTCACCGCTTTGTAGGTTTCGATCGACTTCTCCAGCGTGGCCAATTCAGCCGAAACGAGTTTCAGACGCGTCTGAATAAAGCTGAGCGCATTGGCCACCGCCCGGTTTTTTTCGTTGGTAGAAGCCGAGCTGTAGTTGGCAATCATCTGATTGAGAATGGCTTCTCCTTTGGTCGGCACGGCGTCCTCGATGGTCAGCACCAACACCGTCGACTCTTTTCCGCTGGGCGCAACGGTGAGTTTGCTCTGGTAATAGCGAATGGTCTGGGCCTGCGGCATGACCTGCACCACCAGCGGTTCGTTGGTGTAGACCACCGGCTGCTTAATAAAAATTTGCAACCGCCCGAAAGGCGTATTGATGATTTGATTGGCCGGATAGACCCAATCGTTCAGGCGTACCGTAGTGGGGCTGATGATGCCGATTTCCAGATCGGCCCGGTATAGATTGGGGGTTGGATCGGTCAGAACGATCCGGATTGGAGCTTCTTCATAAATCTCCCGTTTGCCGAAGGGCGTGCTGCGAAAATAGCGAATGTTCAACCCCAGCGAGTCGACCACTTTCTTCATCAACGAGTTTGACTTCAGAATTTCAATTTCGTTTTCGATGACTTTTCCGGGACTGTAAGCCGTCAGGTCTTTCAGGATGCCATCGCCCGAAACCCCGCTTTTCGGCGGCTCGTCTTTCACCAGTAAACTCGCCTGAACCCGGTAAATTGGCTCGGTAAACCAGATGTAGACGAAACCGGCCACAATCAGCGCGATCAGCGAAATCAAAAACCACTTCCAGTGTTTCAGATAGTCTTTCAATGTTCCCTTTGCGTCCGAGGAGTTAATCTCGCCCTGAGGATACATTGGATAACTATACATATTCGATGACTTCATGAGCAACCGGCTTAGAAAAGAATAAAGTAAAGAGTGTATTCATCGTCCAAAAGGACGGTTTATAACGTGTTTAATATGAAGTTCGTATCGAGGAGGTTGTATGCATTAAGACACCATGGACACGGAGGAAGTCTTCGAAATTTTATAACAGCCTCCTCCTTCAAAATTCACCCGGAAAAAGGGTTCCGCTTTTTTTTTACAATATTAACTTAAAAAAAGTTTTCTGGCTTATTATAAATACTTAAGTATTTACTCTTACCCCCCGTGTCGCCTTGAGAAGCGATTCTTCTGTCATTAAACAGACTTATCTACTAACAGAAAAGGAAAGTTTTTGGCCAAAAACAAGGTGTTTTAGTGTTATAGTAACCAAAATGCCCATTTTATTCACAACAAATCTACGTTATTCAAATTTTATCTAACAAATTACAAATTGTAAATTTATTATATGGTGGCAGAAATAATTTACCAATTTAAATTGCTTGTAGATACATATGAAAAACAAATGTCTTGTAACCACCCCCGTCTACCTTTTATCCCATTTCCGGAACAAACTTATCTAAAGTATCGGTCAATACTCAGATAGACAGATAATTATACCTTATTTCTTTGTAAAAATAACGGATTGAAAAGCGCGTTGCGCATCCGGCGCTTTGTTGCTGTCTCTTGTCCGACAAATAAAGACGTAGCGCTCATCCATTCCGGGTCATTTCCACTCCGGAATGGATGAGCAGAATTCTCCAGGAAATGATTTCTCTTCTCCTGACCAAAAACGCTGCCATTGAGCATGCCAATTCGTTAGAATCCTTTTGCCATTTTCAGCGCTGATTTTGATGAAATTGTTGTTGAACTGCCGCAAAGCGGGTAATTTGGGGACAATTCGCCAACGATCAAACTACTTACGAATGGATCAATTGTTCTCCGCCGAAAACATTGTCAGTCTGCTAACGCTGACATTTCTGGAAATTGTACTGGGTATCGACAACATCATCTTTATCTCCATTGCCGCAAACAAATTAGCTCCCGCTGATCAACCCAAAGCCCGCAACATTGGTCTGTTGCTGGCCATGATTTTCCGGGTTGCTCTGTTATTCGGCATTTCGGTGCTGATTTCGCTCAGCAAACCGTTTATGCATTATGAAAGCCGTTGGTTAAGTGCTGCTTTTACCGGACAAAGCGTCATCCTGATCATTGGGGGTTTGTTTCTATTGTACAAGGCCACCACAGAGATTCATCATAAACTGGAAGGCAATTCGAATGAGGAAGAAGAAACCGCGGGTGCCCCGGTTAAGGCCAGCATTTCCGGCGTAGTAGCGCAAATTGCCATCATCAACGTCGTTTTCTCAATCGACTCCATCCTGACGGCGGTAGGACTAACTCAGAATGTGACGGTCATGATTATTGCCGTCGTCCTTTCCGTGCTGATCATGATGTTTTTTGCAGGCCCTGTCGGCAAATTTGTCAATGAACACCCGAGTATTCAGATGCTTGGCCTGGCCTTTCTGATCATGATCGGTTTCATGCTCATCGCCGAGGGAGCCCACCTGGCCGAGTTTGTCTTCTTCAATGCCGAAATCGGTGCGGTTCCGAAAGGGTATCTCTATTTTGCCATTGCGTTTTCGCTGCTGGTCGAATTCCTCAACATGCGCCTTCGCAAAAAGCAGCAACCGGTTCAGCTACATGGCTTCGAAGAACAGGCCAAGCGAGAAGGGATAATGTGAGTGGTCGATTGACCATTGACGATTGACCGCCGACGATTGACCATTGAAAACCGGTTTTGGAAGATGGTCGGTCGTCAATGGTCAATCGTCAATGGTCTATTTCGCATTATAACTTTCCAGCAGCGTAATCAGGTTATTTTCTTCGCTCAGGTTCAGATCCTGCTCTTTAATCAGTTTTTCGACGCGGTCTTTTTGGTCGGTCAACGCAGCCAGCACCGACTTCTTATTTTTCTGAATGCGCTGCATCGTTCCGTCCGGTTTGGCAATAAAATACAGCTCCTGCTTCTGAAACTCCTTCGTCACTGTCGCCGAGTTGAACGGTTTATTTTCGACGATATTCACTTTCGTATGCTTCAACAGCTTCGTCGGACCATCGACCAGCACCTGATAAAACGTAGCCGGGGTGTTGGCATTTACAGCGGCAAATCCGTTTCGAAAGAGCAATTCGTCGTTGTCCATGATCCGGAATTCCTTGATAGCCGCCGGACTTAACCGATAGGTCTGGTTATTTTGCAGATATTCCAGCTCGCCCGCAAACACATCATACCGTACTTTCAAATTTGGATACGTCTTGTTGCCGGCGGTTATGACCGCCCCTTCTTTCCAGGCTTCGTTCAGATACGGCGAACCCTGCACATCCACGTATTTACTGGCTCTGAGCACCTGCCCGTTGACGTCGGTCAAAAAAACACCCTGTGCGCTGGCTACCGGGGTCAGGCCGACGACAAACAGGCCCAAAATCAGCATTCTTTTCATGGGAAGACTTCCGTTTAAATGGTTGGTTGAAAGCCGGCATGGCATTCCTTACGACAAGATAACGAACCAACCCCAAAACCAGTACGCTTTTTTTGTACCTTTACCGCCATCAAAATCTGCCTATTTTTCTGCGCTTTGCAACTCATTGATCAACTGAATGATAGTATACGGAGCTTATCCGGTTTCTGGCCGGAACTGGCGCTGGTCTTTGCCATTGCAATCCTTGTCGTAACCGATTTGGTGTTGCTCACCCGTTCAAAGCGCCCATCATCCGGCCCGGCATCGGGTCAACTTTCGGCTCAGGCGTATACCCGTTCTAAAAACCGTTCTGTTCTTTACGGTCTTTCGCTGACGGCAGTGACGGTGGCCGGGGCGCTGGTGGTCGAACAGGGGTCGCAGCAAAAAGGCTTTCTTTTTAATTCCGTTCTCCTGCTCGACAACCAGGCGGTTTTTTATAAACTGGTGGTGACGCTGGCGGCTTTTTTCGCCATTCTACACGCCTGGACGGTTGTAAAAACGCCCAATTCCCTCCCCTTCGACTGGCTTCCCATTCTGCTGGCCCTGCTTCTCGGCCTGTATCTGATGACGATGTCGGTCAACCTGCTAACGATTTACCTCAGCATCGAACTGGTTTCCATTAGTTCGTATTTGCTGACGGGGCTTTCGGCCAGCCGCAAAGCGTCGGAAGGCAGTTTGAAATACCTGCTTTTCGGAGCGGTGAGTTCGGCCATCATGCTGTATGGCATGTCGCTGCTCTACGGCTTGACCGGAACGCTGGCCTTGTCTGAATCGGTCGAACAACTGGCCCAAAACGATTCATTCGTCATTTATGTAGCCGGTTTTCTGACGCTGGGCGGTATTCTGTTCAAACTGTCGCTTGTGCCTTTTCACGTCTGGACGCCCGATGTCTACGAAGCTGCTCCAACGCCCGTTGTGGCTTTCTTTTCGGTGGCTCCCAAGGCGGCCGCGTTGCTGGTGTTGATGCGCGTCCTGACGGCCTTACCGGCTAATTTTCAGACACCGATGGCGGTTATTGCACTGGCCAGCATTACCCTCGGCAACCTCTCGGCCCTCTGGCAAACCAATGCCAAACGATTGCTGGCGTATTCGTCCATTGCCCACGCCGGGTTTCTGCTGGTGGGCGTCGTGGCGTTCAACGAAACGGGTTTCGAAGCCGCCACCTTTTACGTGGCTACCTATGTGTTCATCAACCTGGCGGCTTTTCTGCTCATCGACCTGTTGGAACAGTCTCATAATGGCAACCTAACCATTCAGGATTTCAGCGGATTAGGCACCAGCCAACCGCTCCTGAGCGCGGCCCTCACGGCCGTTATGATTGCGCTGACCGGTTTGCCGCCAACGGTGGGATTCACCGCCAAATTCCTGGCCTTTTCGGCGCTGCTGGAAGCTTATCAGACGAGCGCGAATCCGTGGGTACTGGCCCTGTTTGCCATCGGTTTGCTGAACGCCGTCATTTCCCTTTTTTACTACCTCCGCATTCCGTTTTTAATGTACTTCCGTCCCGCTTCCACGGCCAATTTGTCAGACATCCATATCCGTCGTCCGCAACTGATTTTAGCCACCGTTCTCACGGTTCCTGTCCTGGTCCTGTTTTTCAAACCCGACTGGATTTTGCGCTGGATCGGCGGTTTATGACGGGAAAATCGAATTCCCGTTTGTACCCTTTTTTCTACTATGCAACCCTAAACAGCTTCTGCTCATACATCGTTGGCTGGTATCTCTTTTTCCTTAAAATGCTCAGTAGCTTGATCTTCTCCGTCAACCTGTGGCATACTGATCACTGTGGCTTTGACGGTTGTCCTGCTCTCCTTCTGCCTGGACAATAGTTGCGTCTAAACCGTCCTTTTTCTTCAAGGTTCCTATTGGTCAGTCGTCTGAACAATATCTCCGAAATGGTTGTCTAATTACTAGAGGTTATTAATCAGGTTTTGTTAGTTTTTCATGTGCGCGAGCCAACTTTGCAGGATGCTTCACTAGGCTCATTTTCAAGCCAAGCCTACCCAGTTTCTGGCTATGACCAGCCTGCACTGAGTTCGACTGGTTGCTCACCAGATCATAATTGCTTAACACTTGCTCGAAATTCTGCGTCTTGTAGTCTATAATGACATCGGCCCCAGGCTTTAAACCAGCTCGCGATTGGCCGCGCTGGTGGTGGTAGCCACAGTAGCGCCCAGGTGTTTGGCCAGTTGAATGGCAAACGTACCCACCCCGCCCGAACCGGCCTGGATAAACACCTTCTGTCCTTTTTGAAGGTTGCCTTTTTCAACCAGGGCTTGCAGGCCGTCAGGCCCACCAAGGGAATCGATGCCGCTTCAGTCATTGACAGCGACGTGGGCATGCGTGCAACGTCCGCTTCGTTGATGGCAATCAAGGGGGCAAACATACCCGTTCGGTAGTCGGTTGGACGGGCATAAACCTGATCGCCAACAGTGAAATGCTTTACCCGGGGGCCTACCTTGGTGACTACGCCAGCCACAGCGTGGCCCATGATGAGGGGAATTTATAGGGGGCAATAGGGCGTTGAATGCTCCTTCACGAATTTTGGTGTCGAGCGCTTGAGCCAAAGAGGTCTATGTATCTGTTTCTTCCATAGAAGTAGGGAAAAACAGCGTCGATTAGAGATCAAAAAGTATAGCTAACGATTAACAAGGTACCGATCTGGATCAATAGATCAGCTTAAGGAAACATCCTTACCCGACCGCCAGGGGCTTGCTTTTAACACACCTGGCGGCCGCTAGATTAGCATGCGTTCTAGCGCATTCCTCCCGAAACAGCTAATTTTTCACCAGTGATCCAGCCCGCGTTATCCGATGCCAGGAAAGCAACGGCTGGGGCTATTTCAGTTGGTTTGCCGAATCTACCCATTGGTATAGCGGCAATCATGCCCTTTTCGATGGCACTACCGGCCAGGCCCAGCGCCTTTGACCCTTCGGTATCAGTTGGACCCGGTGCTACCGTATTGACCCGGATGTGACGGTTCACCAGTTCTCTTGATAAAGAAACGGTTAAGGCGTTCAGGGCCGCCTTCGATGACGTATAAACACTGGTGTATGGCCCTGGATTCTGTCCGCCTACTGAACTGATATTGACAATGCTACCTCCTGTTTGGGGAAAATACTTCAAAGACTCCTGGATCGTCAGCATGGGACCTAACACATTAACCCGGTACTGTTCCAGGAAATCATCCTCCGTAACGGCTTCAATGGGGCCGAATCGGGCGATGCCAGCGTTATTCACCAGCACATCTAGTTTGCCAAACCGCTCCTTCACCTGACTGAACAAATCAATAATATCGGTATGCCGGGCCATATCGGCCTGAAGGGCAATGGCTTGTCCGCCTGTCTCCCGGATGTCTTTAACCACGCCTTCTGCATCGCTTTCCGCCGAATGATAGGTAACAATGACAATTGCACCACAGGCGGCAAGTTCCTTGGCTATGGCAGCGCCAATACCCTTTGAGCTGCCGGTAACGACGGCAATCTTCTGCGTCAAATCTATTTTCATGAGATCTCTTTTTTGACAAAGCTAAATGAACGAACTTTACTATGGGTATGGGTTTCCCTTTAGAAAGTAGTTTCCTTTGAGAAACTAAGTTGCGCCAGGACGGATGAAAAAGAAAGTATTTATTGATCAAAAGCCCCTGCAGTGTCCCAGTCAGCTCAGGGCTATCCATGATACAATGGATATTTTAAGCGGCAAATGGAAAATCACGATCATTGGGTGCCTGAGCTTTGGCGACAAACGGTTCATGGACTTAATGCGGGAAGTAAAAGGGATTGGCTCCAAAATGCTGTCCAAGGAGTTACAGGAGCTGGAGATCAACGGGTTAATCAGTCGCACGGTGCAGCCTACCAAACCGGTCACGGTGGAATATGCGCTTACCACTTATGGTGAGACCCTGAGGCCTATCCTGTGGGAAATGGCTGATTGGGGGCAACATCACAGGATAAAAGTAAAAGCAACCTTCAGCGGAGAAGTTGGCAGTGGCTAGAGCATAGCTTGAAGCTATCGAGTTTTTACGTTGCCTCAATCAATCAAATTGTTATACAGACTTTCGAAAGGATGTGTTAGCTTGGTGGTGATGTCGGCGACCGGCTTGAATAGGCGCGAATTTAGTAGGGTGACTTGGTGGGTTAATAAGCCAAGCTAATCCGTCTTTCTGTAGGCAAAGCCGATTCGATGGAGCAACTTGACGAGGCCTTGCGAATGGTAGTGTACGCCGAAACTGGCTTGGATCCAGTGGTACAGCGCACCTGCATTGGTATAGAATTGGGTCTGGAGGTGAGTCCGTAGCTGAGCAATCTGCTGGCTGTTCAACCCACCCAGTAGCCCCGGTAGCGGCTGGACTCACTACCACCCTGACGGAACGCCTGTACGTAGCGATAAATCGTCGTATGGTCGATACCTAAACTTTGCTGGATCAGTTCGAGTGATTGGCCTAAGTTCTGGGAAGCTTATACGAGGAGAAAAGTTATTGAGCAGAATGGCATCGAAATTGCGTTTATCAGCCTTGACGACCTGATCCAGGATAAGCAAGCTATGGGAAGACAAAAGGATTTTGCTGACATTGAGAATTTAAAAAGAAATAATCCTCCCCAAGTTTCGTAGTTCATCTCGTTCTGCGAGTACAAGATAAAATAGAATTCTTAACAGGTTCGATATGAAAATCTCTTCCCTCAGACACGGTCTACTGGTCGGTTTCCTGCTGTTCTATCAGTGGTCTATGGCCCAGATTCCGGTCGACAGCCTGCTGCCCGTTCGTGGTTTCTGCATCGGTGCTCCCCAATCCAGCCGTGTGGATGAATTTGTGCAGTTTATCGAAAAAGAACTGGCTCCGCGGCAGGTGAATACGCTCATTCTGCGGGTCGATTTTAACTACGAATTCAAAAGCCATCCCGAATTGCGCGATAGCGTGGCGTTGTCGCGACGGGAAGTGAAACGGATGGTGAACGCCTGTCAGAAACACCACATCCGGCTCATTCCGCAAATTAACCTGCTGGGCCATCAGTCATGGGCGGCCAAAACTACCAATCTGCTACGGATTTATCCCCAATTCGACGAAACGCCCCACGTCAAAATGCCGGCGAAATACCAGTGGCCAAACGCCGACGGTCTGTATTGCAAGAGCTACTGCCCGCTGCACCCGGAGGTTCATAAAGTGGTTTTTGAGCTGGTGGATGAGATTTGTGACGTTTTTGAAGCGGATGCTTTTCATGCGGGCATGGATGAGGTGTTTTACATCGGCGACGACAAATGTCCGCGCTGCTCGGGCCGCGATAAAGCCGAGCTGTTTGCCGGGGAGGTGAAAACCATCCGGGACCACCTGGCACAAAACGGACGGACGTTGTGGATTTGGGGTGACCGGCTGCTGGACGGAAAAACCACCGGTCTGGGTATGTGGGAAGCCAGCATGAACAACACCCACCGTGCCATTGATCTGATTCCGAAAGATGTGCTGATCTGCGACTGGCACTACGAGCGTCCGGATCAGACGCCGGTTTACTTTGCCATGAAGGGCCTGAAGGTGATGACCTGTCCGTGGCGAATGCCGAAAAATGCGGTTTTGCAGGCACAGGATATGGTCAAGTTCCGGGCGACGGCGACCAAAGCAATGAAAGACCGGTTTCACGGCATGATCCAAACCGTCTGGTCGGACGCTGGTTCGTTTCTGGATGAATATTACGGCCGGAAAAAGACGGATGAGTCCGGCAATACGGCCTCCAACTGCTTCCGGGCCCTGTACGAAGAAATCGGGAAAATCGCTCCCAACTAATTACTGCCACAAAAAAAGGTCCCCCGCTGACACGCAGCGGGGGACCTTTTAGAAGGTAAAATCAAGCTGGACGCCTTACGGTTTGAGCAACTTAATCGTGCGAACCTGCCCCGCCGTGCTAACCCGCAGGAACAGCAAACCCGCCGGCTGCTGGCCAACGCGCAGCGTCTGGCGCTCAATGGCTCCCGCAACCGGAATGGCCTGTTCAGTTACCAGACGCCCCTGTGCGTCATTGATTTGCAAACGCAATGCCTGGTGTTCGGCACCCTGAATTTCGACCTCAATCTGGTTCGAGACCGGATTTCCCAACACCGTCACTTTCAAGCCATTTCCTTCCGCTGAAGGTGAAGCAACCCGTCCGGATGGAGATGGGCAATTCAAGGTTTTGGGCGAATTTTTCAATTGGTAACTGGAATTCAGTACCCGCCCGCCAATGACGCGCGTCGTACCGGTTTTCAATCCCGCCGGTGTCGGAATGCTGAACGCATGGAAACCGTTTCCTTTGCCTGCGGATTTCAGATCCTGACGGAAATTGCTGGCTTCTACGATGCCGACACTATTACTACCTTCAAATAATTCGACGGTGATCGGGGCATTGGGCTGGTTTTTATCATAGACCCAACCCGTCAGAATATCGCAATTGACGGTTTGCAGGAAACCTTCGAAATTACCGGTTACCGGGGTTGGGGTTGGTCCACCCGTCACCACCAGCGTCACACTGGTAGAACTGGTCGTGGTTCCATCATCGGCCGTATAGTTCAACAGGAACGTTCCGGCAACGGTTGGTGTGCCGCTCACCACCCGGGTGGTTCCGTCGAAATTCAGGTTTGCCGGTAATCCGGTCAATCCGTACGTCAACGGTTCGGAATCCGTAAAAGCCGGCAAGGCACCGGATGTATACGCTTCGTTCACCGTTGCCGAGAGAGGAGCCACGGAGGGTGCTACCGGAGCCGGATTCACGACGCCACACGTCAGTGGCTTGGGCGAATTTTTCAGTTGAAAGCTGCTGTTCAACACGACGGCTTTCAGCACGTGCGTGGCGCCATCTTTGAGTGATTCGGGCGTTGGGATACTGTAGGCGTGAATCCCGTTGCCTTTGTTGGCACTCAGCAAATCCTGACGAAATTTATTGGCATCTACGATCACGACCAGTTCATCGCCTTCATAAATACCGACCTGCAAGGGCGTGTTGGGTTTATTTTTGTCCCACACCCAGCCCGTCAGAATATCACAATTGACAGTTTGCATGAAGCCCTCGAAGTTACCGGTTACCGTCGGAACCACCACGGTAGCTGTGGCGGTGAAACTACAGCCCCCGCCAGCGGGTGTGCAGGTGGCCGTGTAGGTGGTGGTAGCGGTCAGAATCGGCGTGGTGAAGGGTGAGCCGGAGCCGGCACCGGGATTCCAGGCGACGGTTCCGCCGTCACAACCGATGGCCGTCAACGATGCGGTCGTACCGGCATTGATGGTCTGGCTCGACGGTGTTGCCGTGAAGAGGGCCGCGATGACAGTTTGTCCGCCGGAAGCAACCGACTGAGCCTGAGCCGCCGACGTAAAAATGGCGGTTGGTCCGGAAACCGGGCTCAGGTATGAAGCGCCCGCCGGGAACGTATTTTGAGAGGCTAGTCCGGCATAGGTAGAGGGGGTTCCGCCCGTCAGGGGATCCAGGGCGCGGTCGCGTTCAATGTAGGTACAATTGGTGCAGGCCGTTGCCAGGAATGTATTGCAGGTGACGCTCATGCCGGTTCCCCGCAAACGCAAGGCAGAACGCGAAGTAGGCCCACCGGTTGATCCTGAAAAGGTATTGCCTTTGATGGTGGCCGTAGACGCTTCCACGTTTACCAGCAGGTTACCGCCTTGTGACGTACCGGCAATACCCGTAAGCTGGTTGTTCGTAAAAGTCAGGTTAGAAATGTTAGCTCCGCTGGGTTTGCCGTTAAAGAAAACCAACGCCCGGGCCACATTGGCTACCTCGAACTGGTTGCCCAAACTGGGGTTATCGCCCGTGAAGGTTTTGCCCGAAAAAATATTGCCGCTCACCGTAATATTCGTGGTCTGATTGGCATCGCCATAGGTCGTGGCAAAAGCCAGATCGCCCATGGCAACAAATTCATTGTCCGTAATGGTAACCGTATTCAGCGTTCCTCTTAAAAATAGGGCCGCGTTTTCGATTCCGGCACTTCCGTTGTCAAACCCCTGAATTGTAAACCCGCTCAGGGCGACTCCGGTAATGGCACCGTTGATCATCACCGTTGCTTCTGCCCCACCCGTTTGCCCCACAATGGTGGTGCTGGTTCGGCCTGCTCCTGTAATGGTGAGGCTTTTCGTAATCGTAATGTTTTCATTGTAAGTACCGGCAGGTACAGCGATGACAGAAGCCGCCGGAGCAGCATCAATCGCGGCCTGTATGGTGGCATAACTACCGGAACCATCGATGGTAATTTGGGCAAAAAGCCCGGGCGTAAGGCCCAGAAGCAACACCAGTGCCCCCCCAAGGGCCTTCAGCCAACGGGATAAGCCAAGTGTACGATTCAAAGATTTCAACAAGGTAAATGTTTTCATGGATAGGCACCTGATTATGGATAGATGTTAGAGAAAAATGATGCGACAGCATTCGCAGGATTTCGGGCGAAATCCTGAATGGAGAGCGGTTGAGACAATGCCTCACGGTGTCCAGTGAACGAGTCACGGGCCAATATAAAAAGCGAATCCCAAGGGATACCGTTGAATTCTAGACAATTAAACGGAACGTACTTCCTGAATCAGGAGCAGCAGAGAGAAGGAGGAGAACTGGTTGTGTTGGTGTAGTGTAGTTTCATGGGGGACAGAGTTATGTGTGAGAATAGTCAATTTTATACTCGCATGTTACCAAGTATGACCAATATTACACGTGTAATTTGTACTTTCAAAATAGTATTTATCAAATAATTTATACCTAACTCATTAAAAATCAGTAGATTAGTTATATAGTACTGATTTACAGACACTAGACCACATATTAACAGACAAAATATTTCTCATTTTTTAATACAACTATTCTTTCTGAGTGGGTCAGAAAGCCCGGAAGAAAAAAGTCTTGTTAACGGTAGGGAATCCGTTTTGTCCTTTTCGTAACTTTGCCTTAACTTCATCTGAACGAAAAGCAACCTTCGGAAGTTACCTTCATAACAACCTAAAACACCAGGCATGAGCGACGCCATAAAGCACGAGTGCGGTATTGCCCTGATAAGGCTCCGCAAGCCGTACCAATATTATATCGATAAGTACGGCACTCATTTATACGGCATCAATAAACTGTACCTGCTGATGGAAAAACAGGTAAACCGGGGCCAGGACGGCGCCGGGGTTGCCAACATCAAAATTGACGTGCCGCCCGGCCACCGCTACATCAGCCGCTACCGCTCGGTAGCCAGCCAGCCGGTCGCCGACATCTTCCAGAAGATCAACAAGAAATTCCGCAAAGCACTGAAGAACAACAAGGAGAAAGCCCGCGATGCCCGCTGGCTTCAGGAAAACCTTGCGTTTACGGGTGAAGTGTGGATGGGTCACCTGCGATACGGGACACACGGAGCGAACGAAATTGAGAACTGTCACCCGATGCTCCGCCAGAACAACTGGCGCAGCCGCAACCTCGTGATGGCCGGCAATTTCAACATGACCAACGTCGAAGAACTCTTCGATAAACTGGTTTCGTTGGGGCAACACCCGAAAGATGAGGTCGATACGGTGACGGTGATGGAAAAAATCGGGCACTTTCTGGACGAAGAAAACCAGCGCGTGTTCGATCGGTTTAAAGGCATTTATGAAAATCCCGATCTGTCGGACATCATCGAGGATAACATGGACCTGCAACGCGTGTTGCACCGCTCCTGCCGGGATTTTGACGGCGGGTATTCGATGGTTGGTATGACCGGTTTCGGCGCTGCCTTTGTGGCCCGGGATCCGGCCGGTATTCGTCCGGCGTATTATTATGCCGATGACGAAGTGGTGGTGGTGGCTTCCGAAAAACCGGCCATCAAAACCGCTTTTAACGTCGAGTACAACCAGATTCAGGAGGTGAAGCCCGGACACGCGCTGATCATCGACAAGTATGGCGAATACGACGAGTACGAATTTATCAAGCCCATCGAAAAAAGGTCGTGCAGTTTCGAGCGGATTTATTTCTCCCGCGCTTCTGATCCCGATATTTACAACGAGCGTAAAATGCTCGGGAAACTGTTGATTCCCCAGATTTTGCAGGAAATCGATTACGATCTGGAGAATACGGTTTTCTCGTACATTCCCAACACCGCCGAAACGTCCTTCTTCGGTATGGTCGAGGGTCTGGAAGAATACCTGGCCAAACAGCGCAAGAAAGCCATCATGGACGGTATTCTGTTTGAACAGGATCTCGACCGGCTGCTCTCGTTCCGCCCCCGGATCGAGAAGCTCGTGTCGAAGGATGTCAAACTCCGGACGTTCATCACCGACGATTCTCAACGGGACGAGATGGTGGCGCATGTGTATGATACAACCTTCGAAGTGATTCGCAAAGGCGTTGACAATGTGGTGGTTATCGACGACTCCATCGTTCGGGGAACGACGCTTGAAAAGAGCATTCTGAAAATGCTAGACCGGCTCGGCCCCAAGAAAATCATCATTGTTTCGTCGGCTCCCCAGATTCGATTCCCCGACTGCTACGGCATCGACATGTCGAAAATGAAGGAGTTTGTAGCTTTCCGGGCCACCTTGCAACTGCTGAAAGAAAGCGGTCTGGAAAACCGGGTCGATGAGGTATACGCGCAGTGTGTAGCCGCCATCGAATCCGGAAACGCATCCAACGTCAACTACGTCAAAGCCTTGTACGATCCGTTTACGCACGATCAGATTTCTGATAAAGTCGCCGAAATTGTGACCCCGAAAGATCTGAAGGCCGATGTAGCGGTTATTTTCCAAACCGTCGAAAACCTCCGCAAGGCGTGTGCCAACCACTCCGGTGACTGGTACTTCACCGGAAATTACCCGACGCCGGGTGGCAACAAAGTTGTTAACAAAGCCTTCGTCAATTTTATGGAAGGCAAAGGCGTACGGGCTTATTGAGTTAAGAATTAAGAATTAAGAGTTGGCTGACGCAAGCTTGAAACAAATGCGTCAGCCAACTCTTAACTCTCAACTCTTAACTCCTTTATTTTTTCCAACGTAGGCTGTTTACATTTTTTCCAATTTCCTTTCCGGTCGTCAAACCGGTTTCGTTGTCCTGCCGGGTGTGAATACCACCCAGATAACGCGAGTAGGCCGACTCCTCAGCGGCTTGCCAAAATGAGGTAAAACTCCGCGCTTTAAAATCCGTGTTGCGCTTCAGGTCCCGAATCCGGCTGATGTGTGAGTCATCCGTGAATGAAAACGATTCTCCGTATAAACCGCCCAGAACCGTGGCCGCAGCCGCCGATTGCGTGGCATGCCCGGAGGTATAGCCCGGAAAAGGTGGAGCGGGCCAGAACGGAATCCAGGCCGGATCGATGGCCCGGCGAACAAACGTGTAGGGCCGCTCATTGTTGAACAAATATTTGCACTTCCAGCAAACCGTAAAAGCATCAGCTACGGCAAGGCCGGTTCGGGCAAGTGTTTCGGCGGCCTTCCCCAGATCGGATTTGGCAGTCTGAATGGCAATGCGGGCCAGGTTATAGGAATGACCGGGGGGCGTAAAGGTTTCGCTTGGATCGTCGGCCCACCAGATCGAAATTTCTTTCTCCGTCTGCGTCAGGGATTTGTTTTTGGTATACACTTCCAGGTACTGCGCAAAATACTGTGATTTGACGTCCGCCGAAATCGGGAGCGGTTTCGGCATGGGCAGGCTCGCATTTGCGGTCACAAACGTCCGGTTGTTGCCCCAGTAGGGTTGCATCGGAATCTTCCGTCCGTTTTCCGTGGTTTGCCACGAACCGTTGAAGAGCGGCACCTTGAAATCGGCGGGGAAATTGCGGTTGTAGCCTTCGTGTCCACCGTCGGTTTTCGACCATTCAAAAATCGCGTCGGCGATCTGCCTCCCAAAGGCCACCGAGCGGTCCACGACCTCACTGCTGCCGGTTTCGGTTTTCAATTCCGTTAGTGTCAGAATTTCCAGCGAATCGATTTTCGCTTTATTCGCATCACTGGTATTGGCGAAGAGATTCCGCAGGATCTGAGCCTCCGCAGCGTTGGCCGAAACCGCCCAGTCATACGCAGCTTTGGGGTCTGCCTGTGGCAAACGGGTCAGACCGGTGAGTTGTCCTGCCAGCGATCGATGCGTTGGCAAACCGGGCATAAGAGCTTCGTAAAGGGCTAATCCCCCATAGCCCAACGCCCGGGAAGCTACCGGTGGGGTAAACCCTGCGGAATTTCGGAGCAGGTACAGGTTCATCCCCGACCACCGCAAGGCCACTTCCGCGCTGTAGTGGTCAGCGGTTATGGACTGCGGACTTACCGGATCATCCTGCGTGCTTTTCGTACAATTGGTCACAGCAATCAGCAGAAAAACACCAATAAGAACTTTATTTGCTTGTCGAATCAAATTTAACATCGTTAGATTTATCCATTTCAGAGGCATAGCCGTATCCGGTTGAAGGTAAAAAAGGGAGGGAATCGGGGAGCGGCCCGACAACTCATATTAGCAAAAACGTTGCCAAAACCGGGTGGAGTTACGTACCTTTGAGTTATGCGTATTCCTGAGGAAACCATCGACCGAATCCGTCAGACCGCGGATATTATCGACGTGGTTAGTGACTATGTCTCGCTCAAAAAGCGGGGCCAGAACTGGATTGCCTGCTGCCCGTTTCACAACGAAAAGACGCCGTCGTTCAACGTTTCGCCCGTGCGTCAGATCTACAAATGCTTCGGCTGCGGCAAAGCGGGTGATCCGGTGCGGTTTGTGATGGACATTGAAAACATCGGGTATCCGGAAGCCCTGCGGCATCTGGCCAAAAAATACGGCATCGAGGTCGCCGAAGAACAACTGACGCCTGATGAACTGATCCGGCAAAATGAGCGGGAGAGCCTGTTCATTGTCCTCAATTTTGCCAAAGACTTTTACCATTCGCACTTATTGAAGTCGGATGAAGGCCAGAGCATTGGTCTGAGCTATTTCCGCGAGCGGGGATTTCTGGACAATACCGTTCAATCGTTTGAACTGGGCTATAGTTCCGACCAGTGGGACGCGCTGCTCCAGGAAGCCACCCGCCGGGGCTATCGCGCGGAACTGCTCGAAAAAGCGGGCCTGGTGTTATCGAAAGAAGGCGGCAAAACGTATGACCGGTTTCGGGGGCGGGTGATTTTTCCGATCCACAACGTCGCCGGCCGGGTCATTGCATTTGGCGCACGGATTCTGAAGACGGATAAAAACCAGCCGAAGTACATCAACTCGCCCGAGACGGAAGTTTACCACAAAAGCCAGGTTCTGTACGGTATTTTTCAGGCTAAGAATGCCATTCGGCAGGAAGACATTTGTTACCTAACGGAGGGTTATACGGACGTGCTGTCATTGCACCAGGCGGGGATCAAAAATGTGGTGGCTTCGTCGGGTACGTCGCTAACCATCGAACAGATTCGACTGATCAGCCGGTTTACCCAAAACGTAACTATTTTGTACGACGGCGATGCCGCGGGGATCAAAGCCGCCCTGCGCGGGCTGGATATGGTACTGGAAGAGGGCCTGAACGTGAGTGTGGCGACGTTTCCCGACGGCGACGACCCGGACAGCTACGTTCGGAAAGTAGGGGCTGAAACCTTTAAAAAATACCTTAGCCAGCACTCCAACGATTTCATTACGTTCAAGACCGACATTCTCCTGAAAGACGCGGGGGATAATCCGTTCAAGCGGGCGGAGATCATTTCGGAAGTAATCCAGAGCATTTCCAAAATACCGGATCCGATCAAGCGGCAGGTGTTTTTTCAGAAAACCGCCCGCCAGCTCCAGGTCGATGAGCAGACGTTGATTTCGGAAAGCAACCGGATGGTGCTCAGCCAGCAGAAACAGCAACTGAAGCAACAGCAGGACAAAGCGACGTCGCCCGGAAGAGCATCCGGCCCGGCATCCATGCCCGAAGAACTGACGGAAATTCTGAATGATTTTTCGGTGGAAGCTCCTCCGGTCGAGCGCCGGGCTGTTGACCCACTGAACCCCAAAACCCGCTCTTCCCTCTCCTACCAGGAAGAAGAATGCGTTCGGCTACTGGTTAATTACGGCGCTCATGAACTGGAACCCGATATCTCGGTTTGCCATTACATGCTGAGTGAGCTGGGGAACATGGAATTTGTAACGCCGGTTTTTAACGAAATGCTGCGGGAAATTAGGGAGGGATTTGTGGCCAACGAAATTCGAACAGCCGATTATTTTCTGAAGCATCAGAATCAGGAGTACCAGCACCAGGTAATTGGTCTGGTTACGTTTCGGCATCAGCTCAGTGAAAACTGGCTCAAACACGAAATCTACGTTCCGACCGAAGTGGACAAATTAGCCGATGCGGCTTTCTCCAATATTTTACGCTTGAAGAAGCTTGTTGCGGAGCAACGGATGCGGGATATCAAACAACAGATCGTTCAGGCGAGCGACCCGGCAGAAAGTGACCGACTCATGGTAGAATATATGCACTACAAGAAAGTAGACATCGAGATCGGTCGACTATTGGGAACCGTTATATCGTAAACTAAGTGAATAATTAGTAACAGACTTGGAGGGGCCATTACTAATTATTCACTCTATAGGATGATAATCAGGCAGCCATGCTGTCTATTCTCGATATTTTCTTTACAAAGCGACGCAGAGTGTCCTGACTAACAGGCTTTGGCAGTTGGTGATTGATTTGTTGCAGAGCCTGGCGGGGTTCTTTCGGAAACGTCATCATGGCCTGAATCACTTTTTCAACGTGTTGCTGATCGTCGGGGTTCAGTTTTGGTTTCAAACCGCGGCCTGGTTTATCCATCAAGCCCTGAACACCGTCTTCAGACCAGCGATTCATCCAATTGTAGATACTGCGACGGTCTACTGCGAACATATCCATCAGTTCGCTGACGGTTAAGCCGTAGTAGCTATACAGTACACACTGGCAACGTTTCTTTAGAACGTTGTTTTGGCTCTCACGAATCGTCTGACGGAGCTGCTCCACTTGTTGTCCAGTTAAATTCTTAACGTTCCGCATTGTTATCAATATTAGTAGTTCAATCCTTGTTTTCGTGTGAATTACAAGTGAAAACTACGTCATCAATTTCGATCAAAAAAGTCATTTCGTACGGAATAACTACTTTTTCGCGTGAAATAACCAAATTTGCCGTATCTAGCGTTTGATTCTCTCTGTCGATTTCCGCGCGTTTACGAATTGCATCAACGACTACGAAGAGGTGAAACGGCCCGTTCGCTATTTTGGTCATTTCACACAAAAAAGTATTGATTTCGATTGACCCAATGAATCAATTCGGCTAATTAAATTGTAGCTTCAAACGCAGGCTACTATCGCTTTACCATGAACAACACTAATTCAAAACCGGAATCGTCTTCTTCTTCGTTTTCATTGAAGCGAAAAGACTTTTCTATCCTAGTAGCCCAGGCTGAACTATTTAATTGTGAGGTACTTTGTCAGGTACTCAAGCAGCAGGGGTACAATGTGGTTGGGAAAGCCATCGAAATGGAGGATACGCTTCAGCAAATTCGGGTTAAGCAACCGCAATGCGTCATTTTAGAATCTGAGATTTCCGGACGGCGTAGCGTAGACATCGTTCAGCAGGCCCGGACGAACAACCACAAAACCAAATTCATTCTGTATACCAGCAAACCGGACTTAAAACTGGTAGCCAATGCCATGCAGCAGGGATTCTACGGTTTTTTATATGCGAATGACGGATTGGACGAACTCTACAAGTGTTTTCAGACCATCAGTACGGGTGGGTATTATTACAGTCCCGGTTTTTTACTTTTGTTGAAAAACTACGGGATGAACGTCATGACCGATGAAACGAAGGAGCAACTGGGCCGCTTGACGGGTCGGGAACTTGAAATCCTTCGGTTAGTGGCGCAGGGAGTTACCGGTTATGAAATTGCAGATCAGCTCCACATCAGTTACCGAACGCTGGCGAATCACAAAACCAATATTGCGCAAAAGCTGGAGTTGGGGAGTTGCCGGAATCTGGCTCGCTACGGAATTTCCGTAAAAGAGTACCTTTGAAAATTCGTAGGAGAGAGTAAGAATGATAAAATTCGGGCTTTACTGTGTTCTGTAAAGTTTACTAGATAATTTCGCTCTTTGGAGGAAGGTATTCGACCTCCTGGGCGGAGAAGCGCACCAGACGGTTTTTAAAATCCTGCAGCCGGGCACGCGGCATGTCGGTTTCGTCGTTGTTGGGGGTTTGCATGCGAATGCTGTATTTCCCATTTTCCCAATACGCGTAACTGGCTACGAAGCTGAGGTTGATAATGCAATTGCGTTTGGTTCGGAAAAACAGTTCCGGATTCAGTTCCGCTTCCAACTCATTCATGGTTTTGGTAATCGAGAACCGACCGGTGGGGTGAACGGCGTAATAATACCGGTCTTCGGTTTCAAACCAGAAGCAATCCTGAACGGCTAAGATGGTTTCGCCAAAATTGTTTTTGCCTTTCAGGTGCGTCAGGAAAGCACCGGGTTGAGGAACGAGCGACTGAAAAGGGTCAGGGGCTTCGCTGCTGCGTTTCCGTTGCCGGCGTTGTTCGAGAATATCGACCAGCAACGACCCGTTGACGGCGCCGTAACCCATGATCAGAACCGGAATCAGGTAAAAGGAATAATATTTAAGGCTGTAGGTACCCTGGATGTAATTACCCAGGTACAGTTCGAGATCGTAATTAGGGAAGTTAACCAGCAGGTAACGTACGGTTTGCGTTACCGGGTTAAAGAGAAAAAAAGCGACCAGCATGACGGGTAAGATTTTTACCTCGTAGTTGAGTATGTTTCGGGGGGTCAGTTCGATTCGTTTGATTCGGCAGGCTTCATGGTAAATATTCAGCAGCATCAGCAGGATGACCAGGGTTGAAATTTCCGGCAGGATTCCCCCCCGCAGGAAGATCCACAGGTATCCTAGTAAACCGCCATACTCTTCTACTTTCACTAATTTCTTTTCAAATGCAAAGAGCCAGTTGAATGCCTCGAACGTAAATACAGCCAATAGCAGAATACTGAGACTCTTAAAGGGTCTTCTTATGTACTTCAGATTTAGCGGTACTTCGGTCATTGCTACCCCAATCATGTTCTCACTTCTTGAACTGTGCTAAATTACTAACAATAAATAGTAATTAGTTACTAAAGCTGCATAATATTTTAGCCAAAACTTGCCATTCTTTTGCCTAGGCCGACCCGGTACTTTTGTATCAGTCAATCGGCCAAATAATCCCGGGCAAAACGGATCGATTGATGACTGACAATTTAATCACTCTAACAGCATCTATCGCATCTTTCGCCATGAAAAAGAACTTTGTTATCAACTCAGCTAAGCAATTATTGAATTCTGCTACTACCAACCTGAACGTAATAGCTAAAAATGAAACCAGCGATCGCATCCTTTTGGCCGGTAAAGCCGACAAAGATGGTGAAGTTTGCTGCAACTGGTGGCCTTCATTCCACGGTCTGCAACCAAACGCAACGGATCAACTGGCTCTTTCTTAATTCTAAATTACCATGAGCAACTTCGTGCATCAATATCAGCGGGAATTGGATCGTTGTCGCCAGCAATTCGAATCCCTGGATCTCCGGAAAGAAAAAGGGTACCTCTTCAAATTTACTACGTTCTCGGCCAGTGTCCAGAACATTCTGCCTGAGATT
This sequence comes from Larkinella humicola, assembly GCF_008727875.1. Lineage (GTDB taxonomy): Bacteria > Bacteroidota > Bacteroidia > Cytophagales > Spirosomataceae > Larkinella > Larkinella humicola. The sequence continues at coordinate 122,053 of NZ_VTWS01000003.1, forward strand.
CCGATTGAGAAGCACGAGGACCTTTTTCAGAAATTGTTACTTCAACAGGTTTACACCACCTTTGATCAGCAATTTTTGACCGCCAATGACCTGATTCAAACGAAAGGGCCGATTCGGAAACTGGTAAACAGCCAACACCCGAATATTTACTGCACTTTCCACTTGGGTTCTTACCGCCTGCTGACCACGTATTTGTATCGAAACGGCATTGATGTGGCCCTCCTGGTCAGCAGGGGCACTTATCAAGAACAGGGTAAAGACATTTGGGCCACCATCAAAGGTCTTCAGAAAAAGCACAATTTAACCAACTCGTTCCAAATTCTGGACGCTGAGCAGACGTCATCGACGCTGCAGGTCATCCGTGAATTGCGGGCTGGAACCTCCCTGGTAATCTTTATCGACGGCGTTACCAGTACAACTGGATTGAATCGTCAGGAAGATAAAGAAGTCCAGGTGCGCTTTGGAGCCAAAAATGTGTGGGCCCGCAAAGGGGTCGGATTCCTGTCTTATGTAACCAAGACGCCCATTGTTCCGGTGATCAGTTACCGGGAAAAAAATCTGAACAACGTTTTATCTTTTCTCGATCCTATTGTTCCGGAAGCTGATTGTGACCGCGAAACGTACTGCCGATTGAGCCTTCAACACCTCTATGATTCATTCTGGCAGTATTTGACCAGGTATCCGGAACAGTGGGAAGGATGGAATTACATTCATAAATTCCTCGATCAGCACGAATTGGAACAACAGGCCGATTCGTATCAACCACCCCGGCCGCGACCCAAAAAGCGGGTCGCCTTCAATCAGGAACGGTATTCTATCTGCGACTTAGAAGATTCACCCATCCTGTTTGACCGCCGGTTATACGTCACTTACGAAATTTCAACCGACTTGCGTGACTTTTTGCTTCAGGTTGGCACCGTCGAGACCCCTGAGGAAGTGCTTGGCACGGACATGTATCTCGACTTACTTTCCAAGCAAATTATTGCCTAGGTAACCGTAAATACTAGTTTAATCTTTTCTTGTTTTCAATTGTAAAAGTCGGATCTGCGGACATCTGTTCAGATCCGACTTTTTTATTGAACTATCCTAACAATTCACTAGACGAAAATAATGCTGGCACAAATTTTGTAACCATTTAACTACAAAATTATCGATTTGTTTGTCTGCTAATTAGTGGCATTCCAGACTTGCAATTCTTTAATTATACAGTGGTTAAATAATAAAAATCCTATTTAACATTTATTTTACGTGTAAAACTCTTGCTTTATAACAATTCTCATTATATTTGAATAAGTGTTTGTTAAAGACAAGCGTCGAGAATGACTCAGAATGGTGACTGATAATTCTCTTTACGAAGGGTAGAAATACCGAGTCATTCACAAAGAGGTTTTAGTCTGCCTCATGATTATCTAGTAAACAATTGCTGACTTCATACCCTGAAGTTACTACTCTCTGTCAATCATACCTCTATTTCAACGGCTGTTGAAATACTCAAAAATCACTGTTTGTTTCCGTCTTTCAGAGAAGTACGGTAACCTTCAACAGGATTAGCAAGCAGGCACGATGTGCCTACTAACTAACGGTTGAAAGGTTCTGTTCCGAGGTAATCGGCGTATAACTCTCTGCGGCAGTCACTGCGGGAAAGCTCAACTGCAAAAGAGTCAGAATCTTTGCGAGCGTCCCGTCACGCTGCCAGCGACGAAAGCGATCATAGATGGTTTTCCAGGAGCCGTACCGTTCGGGCAAATCGCGCCAGGGCGCACCGGAATTCAAAATCCAAAGGATCCCATTAATGGATTGGCGATGAGACCGCCACGGACGACCGGGACGATTGTTGGAGGGCATCATGTCCTTTAATTTCTCCCACTGTGAGTCGGTCAATTCATACTTACGCATGGCAATAGGAACAAGAGATAGAGATAAAAACAGGTTGATTTAACTAAGTAACTGCAAAAATAAATTCATGTTTCAAAAAATATCGGAGTGTAATCGTACGACCAATGATCTGGTAAAAACCCGTCGAGAAGTCTGATAACTAATTCGATGTCGAAAAATGAGAAAATATTTTTGCATTTCCTAAATTCATACGCCAAAAATTTAGGATACGGTAGGTATTTTATGGATAATGAGGTAAAAAATATGCGAAATTATTTCTGCAGTTCCCCCTGGTTTTCTGCGCGAAGCAAGCGGTAATGGGGTATTTGGAGGAAATCGGGTATCGGTTTGAAGTCTTTTCTGTCGGACAAATCGACAAATACAGTAAGTACTTAATTTATTGATCGAAAATCACAACGTATGAAGAATTGGAATTCCCTGGCACTCTGTTTCATGATCATTGCTTTCTCGTCCTGCATTTCACAAAAACAGATCACCTATTTTCAAAGCCCGGTAGCCGACACCACGGCACAGGCCGAAGATATCACGAACAAGTACATCCCCACCATTCAACCCAATGATTTATTGGGGATCAATGTCAATAGCCTGAACCCGGAAGCCAGCAGCTTTTTCAATCCGTACGCTGCCGCCGAACGAGTACCCACTTTTCAAACCGTGAACGGACAGGTTCCGGTTACGGCGGTCGTAGGTTACCTCGTCGACACGCAGGGACAGGTCCAACTGCCGCTGGTGGGAAAAATAAAAGTATTGGGACTTACCTCCGCTGGCGCGCAGGAATTGATTCAGGAAAAGCTGAAGAATTACCTGAAAGAACCTACGGTGGCCGTCCGGTTTCTGAATTTTAAAGTATCGGTGCTGGGTGAAGTAGCCCGACCGTCGATGTTCAGCGTTCCGAATGAGCAGATGACCCTGACGGAAGCCCTGAGTTTGGCCGGCGATATTACCATCTACGGCCGCCGGGACAATGTCATGGTGATTCGGGAGACGAACGGGAAACGGGAATTTGGCCGGGTCAACATGAATCAGCGGGATCTGTTCAAGTCGCCTTTTTACTATTTGCATCCGAACGATGTCATTTACGTAGAACCGGGGAAAGCCCGTCTGGCCTATGCCGACCGCTTTTACACCATTCTGCCATCGATCATCGGCGCGCTGTCTCTGATCGCAGTCATTATACGCCGTTAATACAGCATACCAGCGGCAGTGGGCCCGGATCGGGCCACTTGCCAAACGATAATACCTAATTACTCAACAACGTTATGATCACAACTCCGTATGTTTACCACCAGCAGGAGGAAAAAGAACCTGACCTTCGGCTGATCCTCTTCCGGTATCTGAAAAACTGGAAATGGTTTCTGCTCTCGCTCGTCGTCGCGCTGGCCATCGGGTATGCGTACCTGCAATACCAGGTTCCGATCTACAAAGTACAAAGCAGTATTTTGATCAAGGACGAGAAAAAGGGGATTTCGGCGGACAACATCATGAAAGAAATGGATCTCTTCACGGATTCAAAGGTTGTCGAGAACGAAATCGAAATTCTGAAGTCCTATACGATCATGGAGAAGGTAAACGACGCGCTGGCGCTGGATGTTTCCTATTTCCACGATACGCCGGTTGGCGAGCGCGAGATTTATAAAGATTCTCCGTTCCGCCTGGTTGTCGAACAACCCAAACCGCTGCTGTACGAAGATGGCTTCAAAGTGGAGTTTGTGGACCCTGCCACGGTTAAAATTGGGGAAAAGAAATATGCCGTTAACCAAAGTCTGAACACCGAATTTGGCCGGATCCGGATTTTCCCGAAAGCGGGTGCCAAGCTCGACAAAGAACCCGTTATTGTTCACGTGGCTCCCAAACAGGAGCTTATTCAGAATTTTGTTGAAGATTTGAAAGTTGAAGCGACCAGCAAACAGTCAACGGTTCTGATCCTCAGCCTGGAAACTGCGGTACCCGAAAAAGGGCGTAACATCCTTGACAAAATTGTGGAGGAATACAATGATGCCGCTCTGAAAGATAAAAACCTGGTGGCAGCCAATACGCTGGATTTCATCGAAGAACGCCTGAAACTCATCTCTGGTGAACTCGCAACGGTGGAAAAAGATGTGGAAAGCTACAAATCAGCGGAAGGGATTACGGATATCAGTACCGAATCACAGATTTTTCTGCAAAACGTTCAGCAGAACGATGCCCAATTGAGCCAGGTCAATATTCAGTTGGGTGCCCTGGAAGACGTCGAAAAGTACGTTCGCAGTAAAGAGGGGGAACGAGGCTCTGCTCCTTCCACCCTGGGCCTGACTGATCCTACTCTTTTAGGGCTGATTGCCAAGGTGTCGGAACTGGAACTACAACGCGAAACGCTGGTGAAGACCACCTCAGAAAACAACCCCATTCTGCGTTCACTGGACGAACAAATCCGGACTACCAAATCGAACATCACCGATAACATCCAGACGATGAAGAACATCATGACGGGCACCCGCCAGAAGTTGATGGCTCACAATCGCAAGTTTGAATCGATGATCCGGTCGGTGCCGCGCAAAGAACGGGCGTTACTCGACATCACGCGCCAACAGGCCATCAAAAACAACCTGTATACCTACCTGCTGGCCAAACGCGAAGAAACCGCTCTTTCCTACGCTTCGGCCATTGCCGATAGCCGGACGATCGATATGGCTCGCAGTGGCAGCAAGCCCATTAAGCCCAAAAAGAGCATGATCTTTTTGCTATTCGGAGCGTTGGGCTTGTTGATCCCGGTTGGTGCTTTCGCTACCCGCGACATGCTGAACAACCGGATTGGTAAGCGCACGGATATTGAAGAGCTGACGAGTACGCCGATTGTCGGCGAAATCTCCTACGCCAAGCATAAATTCCCGCTGGTGGTTACATCCAACAGCCGGTCGATTGTTGCGGAGCAGGTACGTGCCTTGCGAACCAATCTGCAATTCCTGCGATCCAACAACGAGAGCCTCGCCATCCTGTTTACGTCCAGCATTAGTGGGGAAGGTAAATCGTTCATCTCACTAAACCTCGGAGCCAGCCTGGCCCTCATCGACCGTCCGACGGTTATTTTGGAAATGGACTTACGCCGTCCGAAATTGCACTCCATGCTGGACATGCCCAATACCGTCGGGATCAGCAACTTCCTGGTCGGTCAGGTAACCCTGGACGAAATTCTGCAACCCGTACCAGGCATGCAAAACTACTTCATCCTGACCAGCGGCCCCATTCCACCTAACCCGGCGGAGCTGCTGGTGAGTGACAAAGTCGATGATTTGTTTCACCAGCTTCGGGAACGCTTCCAGTACATCATCGTGGATTCACCGCCGATTGGTCTGGTTACCGATGCCCAGATCCTCGCCGACAAAACCGATGCGACCATGTACGTCGTCCGTCATGATGTAACGCCCAAGCAGCACATGAAAATGGTGGACGTCATGTACAAAGAACAACGCTTCCGGAAGTTGAGCCTGATTCTGAATTCAATCAATGAAGGAACCGGCTACGGATACGGCTACGGATACGGGTATGGCTACGGATACGGTTCCGGTGGCTATTATGAACAGGACCCCATCGCCAAAAAATCCTTTCTGAAGCGGTTGCTGCCAGGCAACAAACCAGCCTAATACAATACCAACTACTTGATGGATTCCCAACCGGTTTTACTCCCGGTTGGGAGAACATTGCCTAGTAACTCGTATTTACTCAACCTGGAACGTTATGATTAACCTGTTACAACCCGACTCCTCGTACTATGTCGTCAGTGAGACGGCTGCGGGAAAGCCACAGCCGGTAGCTAAGCGGGCCTTCGACATCACCGTATCCCTCTTGGTTGCCGTATTCATTCTATCCTGGTTTATCCCCCTACTTGGGCTGTTGATCAGACTGGAATCGCGGGGGCCTGTCTTGTTCGTTCAGTTGCGATCGGGACGGAATGGACGGCCTTTCCCCTGTCTGAAATTTCGGACGATGAAATACCAGCGAAACGCTTCCTTCAAACAAGCGACCCACAACGATATGCGAATTACCCGGATTGGGCGAATTCTGCGAAAAACCAATCTGGACGAATTGCCCCAGGTTCTGAATGTCATTGCGGGTCACATGAGCATCGTTGGTCCCCGCCCCCACCCGATTCCCCTCGATGTCCAGTATATGCCCCTCATACCGGAATACAAGCACCGGTTTGCGGTAAAACCGGGGATAACTGGTCTGGCCCAGTCGAAAGGACTGCGGGGCGAAACATCAGAACTCAACCAAATGCGCCACCGGGTCCGCTACGACATCTGGTATACCAAATATACCTCACTTCCTCTGGATGTGAAGATCTGCTGGTGGACGGTAGAAAAAATGGTAAAAGGTGACAAAAACGCCCGGTAATAAGCGGTTTCAGACGCTCTGACAAGAAAAGATCCCTATGACTTGTAGTATCATCATACGAGCCTTTAATGAAGAAGCTCATATAGGCAAGTTGCTCAACGGCATCAAACAACAGGAAACCGGCACCGATCTGGAAGTGATTCTGGTTGATTCGGGTTCCAAGGACAATACCGTCCGCATTGCCGAAAGCTACGGAGCCAAAATTGTACGGATTCGTCCGGAGGAGTTCTCCTTTGGCCGGGCGCTTAACATTGGCTGCCAGCAGGCTTCGGGAGATATTCTGTTGTTTGCCAGTGCGCACGTCTACCCGGTTTATACGAATTGGATCGATCAAATGCTCAAGCCATTTGGAGATCAGAAAGTGGCCCTGACCTACGGGCGGCAGATCGGGAATCAACTCAGCAAATACTCGGAGCAACAATTGTTTGCCAAATGGTTTCCGGCGGTTTCCAACTACAACCAGCAAATTCCATTCTGCAACAATGCCAATACGGCCATTCGGCGTTCGCTCTGGGAAGAGTTGCCCTACGACGAAACCCTGACCGGACTGGAAGATTTGCATTGGGCCAGCGAAATTTTACAACGGGGTTACCGGATTGCCTATGATGCCGACGCCACCATTGTCCACGTCCACGAAGAAACGCCCCGGAAGATCTTCAACCGGTATTATCGGGAGGCCATTGCGTTCAAACGACTGAAGCCGATGGCGCAGTTTGGTCTCTGGGATTTTGCCTACCTGTCCGTATCCAATCTGATCAGCGATTACGTAACCGCAGCCCAGGAGCGCGTTCTGTGGCAACACATTGCAGAAATCCCGGTTTTCCGCATCCTGCAATTCTGGGGAACGTATCAGGGATACCGTTTCGTCGGGACACTCGACCGGACCCTGCGGGAGCGGTTTTATTATCCGAATGAAGTTTTCAGGCGAGAGAAACCGGTGAGCCAGGAACCGGTAGTCATGAAACAAATCGCTTACGAATAACCAGGCCGTCTTGCAAAACACTTAACGTTAACTATATGAAATACTCTGTTGCTGCTATCGTCCCCATGCGCCACTCCAGCGAGCGCGTGCCGGGCAAAAACTACCGGGATTTTGCCGGTAAACCGTTGTTTCACCGCATTGTAGACACCCTGCTGGAGTGCCCTTCGATTACGCAGGTCGTCATCGACACCGACAGTCCGACGGTTATCGAACAGGTCGAAGAATTTTATCCGACCGTTACCGTCCTGGAGCGGCCCGAACACCTGCGCGACGGAGCCATTCCGATGAACAACGTTCTGCTAAATACCTGCAACCAGATTCCGGCCGATTTTTACCTGCAAACCCACAGCACCAATCCGCTCCTGTCGGCCGAAACCGTTGAGAAAGGCATTCAGCAATTTCTGAAAAACTACCCGATTTACGATACGCTGTTTGGCGTTACCCGACTCCAGACGCGTTTGTGGGATCAGTTGGCGAGAGCCGTCAATCACAACCCGGCCATTTTGCTCCGGACGCAGGATCTGCCGCCGATTTACATGGAGAACTCCTGCATGTACCTCTTCAAAAAAGAAACGCTGATTCAAAAACATAACCGCATCGGTGACCGCCCCTTCATGTACGAGATTGCAGACATTGAAGCGCAGGACATCGATGTTGAACTGAATTTTAAAGTAGCCGAATTTCTGTTTACCGAACTTTATCCTGAACTGGCCCTATGAAAGTGTTGATTACCTGCCCTCCCATGCTCGGGCAACTTGCCGAATTCCTGCCCATTTTTGAAGAAGCGGGCATTGAAGTGATTGCTCCGAAAGTCGTTCAGATTTTATCGGAAGAAGAACTGCTGGAACTCGTTCCAACCGTCGACGGCTGGATCATCGGCGATGACCAGGCCACCGAACGCATCTTTCGCGCCGGAAAAGCCGGAAAGTTGAAAGCTGCCGTCAAGTGGGGAATTGGCGTCGATAATGTTGACTTCAAGGCGTGTAAGGAATTAGGGATTCCCATTATCAACACCCCGATGATGTTTGGTGCCGAAGTGGCCACCATCGCGGTGTCTTACGTTTTGGGATTGGCGCGGCAAACGTATTACATCGACCGCGAAGTGCGGGCGGGCAATTGGGTAAAACCGGCGGGAATGTCGCTGGCTGGCCACACCGTCGCGCTCGTTGGTTTTGGCGACATCGGGAAAGCCACCGCCCGGTTTCTGAAAGCATTCGATATGCACATCAATGTGTATGACCCCTTTGCAAAACGGACGGAGGAAGACGAAGAAGCCTACCGCTTTCTGAACTTCCCCGAAGAACTGGAAACCGCCGATTTTGTGGTTTCGACCTGCGCCCTGACGCCCGCGACGAAACACCTGATCAATGCCGAATCGATTCAACGGATGAAAGACGGCGTTCGGATTGTGAACGTATCCAGAGGGCCGATTGTCGATGAAGCCGCTTTGCTGGAAGGTCTCAAGAGTGGCAAAGTTCACTCGGCTGGTCTGGATGTGTTTGAAACAGAGCCTCTGCCAATGGACTCGGAGCTTCGGAATTTTGACCGGTGCATTTTCGGAACCCACAACGGTTCCAATACCATTCAGGGGGTACGGCGTGCCAGTCACCAGGCGATTCGTTCGATGTTCGAGTTTCTGGAAATTGGTGTAACTGCGTAAACGATGAAAAAAATACTGATTACAGGGGTTCTAGGCGGTATTGGCAGTGCACTGGCACTTGCCTTTCGCGAAGCCGGCTATTACGTGTACGGGCTGGACATTCAGGCATCGGAACATCACCAGGCCGACCGTCTGATCCAGTTCGATCTTCATCAGTTCAGCACGAATGAAGCCTACCGAAACGAGTGGAAACACACGTTCAATGTGCTGATCCCGGAGCTTCACGTTCTGATCAACAATGCCGCCGTGCAAATGCTCGGTAGCCTGGATGAATTAAAGCTGGACGACTGGAATCATACCATGACCGTCAACCTGACCGGTCCGCTGCTGCTTAGCCAGCACTTTCTGGAGCAACTGGAAGACGTAAACGGCAGCATTATCAACATTGGCAGCATTCACCAGCAACTGACCAAACGCCGGTTTATTAGTTACGCCACCTCGAAAAGCGCCCTTATTGGCCTGACCAGAGCCTTAGCCGTCGATTTGGAAGGCCGGGTGCGGGTCAACGCCATTAGCCCTGCAGCCATCGAAACCGATATGCTGCTGGCCGGATTCGACGGGAATCAGGGTGCCCTGGATGAACTCCGCAAGATTCACCCCGTACAACGAATCGGGCGCCCGCAGGACGTCGCCACGATGGCGTTGTTCCTGGCGTCGGAGAACTCCGGTTTTATTCACGGAGCCAATCTGTCGCTGGATGGCGGTATTAGTTCGGTCTTGAAGGATTTGTAGAGTACCCATAAATCAATAGTATGTTGCCACTGGAAATACAACGGAATTCAGCGATCACGCGTCTTTGGCACTCCCCGACCTTTACGACTTGGGCGAGTCTGGCGACACGTTCCATGAATTTGGTGCTGCTGATTCCGTTCATTCTCCGGCAATTCAGCCCGGCCGAGATTTCATTATGGTATCTTTTCAGCACAGTCATCAGTTTAAACCTGATGATTGATCTGGGATTGGGTGTCACATTTTCCAGATTCATTGCCTATGCCATGGGCGGAGCAAATGGAACAGATACTACAGAAAAGCCAGTAGACAGGGATCATGAGTCAGGTCCTAATCAATCCTATTTATTGAAAGTGGTTGGAACACAGCAGATTCTATTCGCGTGGTTGACCGGGTTAGTGTTTCTGCTGTTAGTAATCGGGGGAACCCTTTCGGTATACCGTCCAATCCATTTTCTTTCTAACCCGAATCAGGGGTGGATCGCCTGGAGCATCGTAATCGTTGCCACAACGGTTACGTTTCGCGGTAACGCCTACACGACTTATTTGCAGGGAATCAATCGGATTGCGGAGTTCCGCCGGTACGAAACACTATTTTCACTAGCAGCTATTCTCACTAGCGTGGTGATGCTGTACTTCAATGCCGGGTTAGTTGGACTGGTAGCCGTTAACCAATTGTGGAACATTTTATCGGTTTTACGGAATCGCTGGATGTGTTACCAGTACAACGAAGGCGTGTTCGTGTCGGGCCAGTCATTCAAATTTGATCGGGCCATTTTGAAGGAAATCTGGCCAGCCGCCTGGCGAAGTGGGATTGGCGTGCTGATGTCCTATGGTCTCATTCAAAGCAGTAGCCTCATCTACGCACAAAGCAACCAGGTTGAGCAGGTTTCCGCCTACCTATTTGCCATGCGCATCATGCAGATCATCATCACCTTCGCACAGGCACCTTTCTACAGCAAACTTCCTCTGATGGCTCGTCTATACGCACAGGATAACCGCCAACAGATCATCGAGGTGGCTCAAAAAGGAATGCAAAGAGCTCATTGGACGTTTGTAGCGGGCTTTGTTGGAGTGGCATTACTCGCAGAACCGGTAATGCAGTTAATTGGCAGCAATATTCATTTTATTGACCAGCGACTCTGGGCGATCATGGGAATTGCCTTTTTTGTGGAGCGCTATGGGGCTATGCACTTACAGTTATATAGCATCACAAATCATATCGTTTGGCATATTGCGAATGGCTTTACCGGAATCATTTATATCATGCTGGCACTAGTAGCCTACCCCTTAATAGGCGTGCTTGCTTTTCCTTTAAGCATGTTAGCTGCCTATCTGGGGTTTTACTCCTGGTATTCTACCCTTAAGTCGTACGCTGCCTTCAAATTGAATTTCATAACATTTGAATCGAAACAATTAGTAATTCCATCACTTATTTTATTAGTTATTGCGTTGAATTCCATCTTTCACACTGTTAAGATCTAGTGAACTATTTTAATAATAAATATCGCTACATCATAACAATAGCAGGGCTAATTCTCCTAGCCTTGGGTAGTACTTCCATAACTCACTTAAGACAATTTCAAAAAGCAGAAATCATCTTGTCATCGAGATGGTTCCACCCCATTAACAAAAACGATACCTTGAGTACATTAAAAATGTTGGACATCTACAAACCAGACCGGTTAGACTGGATGTATTGTACAAATGAAAGCCAATTAACGGAATTAAGAAAAAGAAATATTAAGTTTAGTCTGGCTATCAACCCTCAAATCCCTGATTCTGGAGACTATACAGTCCACGGACGTATTAAAGATATAGAAGGAAATAAATTAAAGGCCCCCTGGATGCAGAATTGGGAGCAAAAAAACCCTTACTGGGGATGTGTAAACAATCCAATCTTTCAGAAATTATTTATTAAAAAAACACATCAGATAATAGATCTTGGTGCTTACGGTGTATTTGTAGATGATTCGAGGTTAAATGAACAAGCTATAGACTGGGGGGGGTGCATGTGTGAATTTTGTATACCGGGATTCACAAAATATATGCATGAAAACTATCCAGGCAAAGTAGAAGCCAATTTCGATTATAGAAAATTCTTGATTGAAAATGGAATTAAGAAAGAGAACTTTATAAAAAAAACAAATATTCCTTTTTGGTCTGAGTACAAAGATTATCAGGAAAAGTCGGTAATTCAATTCTTAAAAAGATGGAAAAAAGATGCTAAAATATACTCCGGCAACAATATCGTTTTTTTAACCAATAATTACAAAGGTAAATGGAGTAATGTTTACAAGCAATTTGATGTTGGAATTGCCGAAGTGCCCGCAAACGGATTAAAGCAAAAATTCATTGTCGATGGGATCGAGCAAGCAAGACAATTAAATAAGAAACAATTTTACACATTTTCCTCAGATAGCGATGCGGACAACGTAGAAGCAGTTCTTGATATGTATTTATTAGGAACCACTTTAGTTATTCCATGGGATGTTTATGTGGATCTAAAATCAAGAAAAAAACCTACCAGATATTACGGTGAACCAGAAATTTATTCACCTATATATAACGCAATAAGAGAAAATACAGTAATCGAAACCGTAAACAAAAAAAACAACTATGATTTTTCTCAAACAAAAAGTGAAACTTCAAGTGCCAGAATTGGTTCAAAAGAAAATAAAATAGCATCTTCAAAAATAGTAAAATATGAATTCCAGGATAGTACAAACATTAACACGGTACTAGTTGAGAAAGAAAATTTCAGAATAATCTACCCAAAAAATAAGTCAAAAATCACAGTTGACAGCCAATCACAAACCCGTATTAATGTGTATGGGAAATTACTTGTGATTAAGTATGAAAACTAAAGTCCACCTAATCGAGAACAAAGATGAAAAACGAATTTATTGATAACGACCCAACGCTTAAAATAAATCCTACACTTAATCCGTACAGGCAAGCACTAAAGTTATGCTATGACCGGCTGGTTTGGGATATCGATCCTCGTTCGTGGTCATCAAGAAATAAACTATTGAAGTGGAAAGATAAATACAAAGGAGAAAAGGCAGTAATACTCTGCAATGGCCCCTCCCTTAACAAAGTTGATTTCTCCTTATTAAAAAACACATTCACATTTGGGTTAAATAAAATTAACCTGTTATTTGATCGATCAGACTTTCGACCATCGTTTATTGCCGCTGTCAATTTATTAGTTATAGAGCAAAACAAGGATTTTTACAACTCTACTGATATTCCTTTGTTTTTGCGGTCTGAAGGAAAAGAATTTGTAAAGAACAGAGAGAACGTATCTTTTCTGCATACCAGTAATCAGCAGAAATTTTCAAAAGACATTAGCATCAGTTTATGGGAAGGCGGCACCGTCACATTTGTGGCCATGCAGCTTGCCTACCACATGGGGTTCAGTGAAGTGGCCTTAGTAGGCTGTGATCATTATTTCAATGCGAAGGGAGCACCAGGGCGGCTAGCCGTGAGTAATGGCGATGACGATTCTCATTTTGATAAACGCTATTTTTCAAATGGGATGAAATGGCAACTTCCGGAAATTTATACCAGCGAGTATAGCTACAATCTAGCGAAGCTAGCCTATAATGCGGATAACCGAGCTATTTACAATGCCACTGATGGAGGGGCATTAGAAATATTTGAACGGATTGAATTGACTAAATTTGTCAATAAATAATAAATATAAAAAATGAAAAATTTTATAAAAATACGAGAGTTATTTTTCCCTATGGCTGCATGGGCTTTTATCTTTGTAATATATTTCAGCTTCACTTGGCTGTTTAATGAGCCAATAAACGTTTTAACTTTGTTTTTACCGGTCATATTTTTGTTCTTTTTATATTTAGGGCACATAACTACTAAAAAAAGCTACGACAATCCGGTACAAATAAAAAAAGACTTCAAGCTACTCATATTTGCCATTATTGGCTTTATACCAGTTTGTATATACTTTTTTTCAAGTATTGACAACTTAGGAAAAGAATTAGCAGAAATTAGAGAAGAACATATGGAACAAGCAAGTGGAGATTTTAAAGATTCAATTTATAATCTTTTATTTCCACTACTAATATTTTCTTTTATTATTTGCAACTTCAATAATTTAAAATATAAAATATTCGTAAACATTTTAACTATTTTATCATGTTTAGCGTTTATACCAATTAATGGTGGAAGAATAAACTTTATCATATTTTCATGCTTATATTTAGCAATATACTTTCACAAAAATTTCGAATTAATAAAAAAATCTTATTTAAAATATTTTGGGAAATTTACACTTGCATTGTTAGTAATTTCTATACTAGGTGCAATGTTCACAATAATGAGGACGGGTGTAGAAGGAGATACGCAAGTAAACTTTATGTCAAAGTTGCCACATATAAATAATGAGGCTTTAAATTATTTAGGGGGATCGCAATTCGGAATAATATTGATATTCTTTATAAACACATTTTATGATTATACTGGAGGATGTGTTTACTATTTAAGTATTTTTACTGACACGTCTGACAAAATATCATATTTAACTTACGGATTTTATAATTTTAACTTTTTAGATAGATTCGGGGTGATAAACTGGATGAAAGTACATGATGATATTGACCACCTATACTACGATTATGATATAAGATATAATGTATGGGCGACATCAATACGAGATCTTTCCATCGACTTTGGGCTTATAGGATCATTCTTATTTATATTTTTTATGTCTAAGTTAATGTTTATATCTAAGAGATATCTACATAGGTCTAGATCGGCTCAATTAGTATATTTTATGTCATTCGCATTTTTCTTATTCTCTCCATTTCACAGTATGTTTTACCTTACAAAAGCATATGGTCTTGGTTTTATTCTTGCTATTATCTTACTAGTTAGATATAAGCTGAAGAAGAGTCTATCTGTATAGCAACTAATTAAAATAGTAAAATCCATGAAGCATCCGACCATTTCAATAATCACAGCGACATTTAACTCGTCAGCAACTTTAGAAAAGTCAATCTTGAGTGTAATTTCTCAAACATATAAAAATTACGAATATATTATCATAGATGGCGATTCAAAAGATGGAACCAAAGAATTAATTGCAAAATATAAGCATTACATTACGTATAGCATTTCTGAAAAAGACAAAGGGATTTACGATGCCTGGAACAAAGGGATAGCAAAAGCTACTGGCGATTGGGTCATGTTTATTGGCGCTGATGACTTTTTATTTCCAGATACATTAGAGTCATATGTAGAATTCATTAACCAAGAAAGTACTGATTCTACATTGTATATTTCATCAAAAGTTCACTTGTTGTCTCTAGATGGGAAAATAACTAGAACTTATGGATGGCCTTGGCAATGGAAGTCATTTAAGAGGATTAATTTAATTGCTCATCCTGGCTCACTTCAGTCTATGAAATTATTCAAAAGCTACGGTAATTACGATATTTCATATAGAATTGTAGGAGATTATGAATTATTATTAAGGCCAAGAGAAAAGTTAAATGCTCTATTTTTAAACAAGATAACAGCTTATGTTACTGAGGGAGGAGCGAGCTCAAAAATTGAAACTTTCTTTGAACTTCGAAAGGCGGTTTTAAACTCCAATTCAACAAGTAAGGTTCAAGCTTTTTTTGACTTTTACGTACAATTAATAAAGTATTATGGCAGAAATTTAGGCAAAAAATTTGGCTTGACTTTATATTTGAGAAAAGAGTTTTAGTCACTATAAATATCCAAAACAATGAAACAAAAGAAGGTTTTGTTTTTTGAAGCTTACCCATTTTTTTCAGGTGCTCAAAGAGTCTCTTTAAACTTATGTAAAATTTTAAAACGGAATAATTACCACATTACGTTATTATTAGCCGATGATTCTAAAAATGAAATATCTAAAAACTTTTCGCCTTACGTTGATGAAATCATAAAATTAAAAACTAGCGAAAGGCTGCTTTCATATGGAAATTTTGGCCAATGGTTTAGATTATCAGTCATTTTTGAAACCCTTTTTACCGGTTTATTTCCTTTTTATTGGTCTTGTATAAAAATTTTCACAAAGGGCAAGTTTGATTTTTTTTATTTCTGCGATCCTCGAGGGGCTGTCATGCTTAAGATACCTTTACTTTTTTTTAGAGGCAAAAAGATAATGTATCTACAAAGTAAAAACAGAGTCAGCCCTTTTCTATCTAAATTACTATTCTTTTCATTTATCGATCATGTCATTTCTCCAAGTATTGACGTTCAGAACAGTTTACCAGATTCAAGAAAAAAATCAGTAATTAATTATGGTATTGATTTTTCACAATATGAATCAGTTAATAGTGGTAATGTTAAGATGGAGTTACAAAATCTCTTACGTGAAAGCTATCAGAATAGGACAAAGCTTTTGTATGCGGGACTGATTAAGCCACAGAAAGGGTTACATCATTTAATTTATGCACTGAATTGTCTTAAGAGTAGTATTCCCGAAGCTGATCTTCCAATCATTATCATATTAGGAAACCCTTCAAATGATGCCGAAGTTAATTTTAAAAAAGAGTTAGCAGAATTTTCAGTTAAACATAATTTAAACCAATATATCCATTGGATGGGCTGGCAAAGTAATGTTTTAGAATGGATGAAAAATGTCGATTATTTCATTTTTCCTACCATAGATAAAGAAATGTCTACTTTTTCAGGTTATGATGGCGTAATTGAATCTACGGAAGGTTCGCCCGTTGTATTGATCGAAAGTTCAGTATGCGGTTTATTTAGTATTGCTTCCAGAGTGACAGGCGTGACAGAGACAATTATTGAAAAAGTAAATGGTATTACTTATGACCCAAATAAATCCGATTCTTTGTACGAGGCTTTAAAGTATATATCAATAGAAAAGCCTAAATTTTTAGGATTTCCAAATAAGCAAAAATTCACATTAGAATCTTTTTCCAACAAATTTTTACAATTATTTGATTATACTCCATACTCTACTTCATCAGCCATAAAAAATGAGTCCTCGGAACTGACATCCTCTTCGTTTTCTGCGGTTAGTCAATAATAACTCTTATTTACATGAATAAATTAAAGATACTTCACATTACACAATCTCTTGGAGGAGTTGAAACTTACATCAGGGAAATAATCAACCATGTTGATAAAGATCAATTTGAACTTAAGATTGTTGCACCTCCCAGTAAAACGTTAACGGAAGTTTGTCTTCAATATAACATTCAGCACATTGAATTTAATATGTCCCGAAGCTTTAATCCGTTCAGCGATTCGATATCACTTATTCGCCTTTACAGATTAATCAAGCGCGAGCGTCCATCTTGTGTTCATATTCATAGCTCTAAAGCAGGTTTTCTTGGACGGATTTCCTCTAAGCTGGCAGGATATCCTTCCCTGTTTACTCCAAACGGTGTATCTTACTTGTCCTTTACGGGCATGAAGAGGTTAATCTATTTTACCTTAGAATCATTCGCTAAATTTTTTACCGATCGTATCTTAACTGTTTCTTATTCAGAAGCCAATCGACTCATCTATGAAGTTGGTCACAAACAAAATTCAATTGACGTCCTGCTAAATTCAGTGACTTTTCCTTTAAATTACTCGAGTTTACAAAGAACAAATCATTCTAAAAATGAACATCCTAAAATTGGAACCATTGCTCGATTAACCCCCCAAAAGAATCCTCTTCTATATGTAACAGTAGCATATCATGTAATACAAGCCCATCCTAAATCTCATTTTTATTTACTCGGAGCAGGTTTCCATGATCACTTAAAAACTGAAGTAATTGATCTTATAAACAGATATGGTATTGCAGACCAATTTCATATACTTGACTGGTGTGATCCTAAAGCTTCTTCTGAATTTATAAATTCACTTGATGTTTTCGTCCTAACATCTGTATTTGAGGGCCTTCCTTATTCTCTACTTGAGTCGATGCGTGCAGGAGTACCCTGCGTCGTCAGTGCTTGCGACGGATGCCTTGATGTAGTTAGAAACGGAGAGAATGGGTATGCATGCTTGACAAAAGAACAGTATGTCAAGGCTATTCTGGATCTTTTAGAAAACCCAGGTTTAGCTAAGCGTATTGGAGAGAATGGTGCATCCTATTCTTACACTTTCCACAATTCGTCTAAAAACTCTAAAATTTTATCAGAAATATACAAAAAAGTGTCTAATTCTGAATGGAGTGATCAGTTACAAGTTAAAAATTTAGAGTTTAATTCTTTCGCTATTGCGAAAGACCATGAGGTCATTACTCTTGGCTAGACCACATACTGATATAGTCCTGAATACTCGGATATAAAACTTATTTAACTTCGTGTACCATAAACAAATCCCAACAACCAAAACGAAAGTATATCGCCGAGTTTAAAGCCGATGTACTACGGTCAGTTGCCAATGGTGAACCCATAATAGTCGTATACACTACTTTAATTATCACGAATTATGAATCAAATTCATACACTTCCTCAAAAAGAAAGCCACTCGAAAGGAATTATTGGAATTCAGTATTTGAGAGGCCTTGCGGCTTTAATGGTCGTTCTTTGCCATGTCGCTGAAATGGCTAATTTCCCAAAGTATTTCAATGCTAATTTCCTGCCAACCTGGTTACTTTCTGGATCTTCGGGAGTTCATTTGTTTTTTGTAATAAGTGGTTTCATCATCTCTTATGTTTCACTGAACAATCAGATTAAACCCAAAATCAGCCCGATGGATTTTTTAACCCGTCGTTTTATACGTATTATTCCATTCATGTGGGTTTGTATTATTGGATATGCCTCCCTTAGATTTTTAGGAAGAGGTACCTTTACTCCCCTTCCATATCTAAGGGCAGCGGTTTTGTCTCCAATTGGTGATATAATGCCAAGTCAAATCTGGACTTTGCGCCACGAGGTTCTTTTTTATTTGCTATTCTGTGTATTTATTCTTTATGTAAAACCAAGGTGGGAGATATTAACCCTGTGGTTCTTATCGCCTGTATTTTGGTTTTGGTGCGGCATTTCTGATTTAGTTCCCGCATCAACTTTTCACCAGCTTTGTGACTTCTTATTTCACAAAGCAAACCTTTTGTTTGGTATGGGGTTTTTAATTGGAGTACTGTATAATTATGGCTTTTTGAATTATACAATAAAGAACTGGAATGGTTTTATCCTTTGCGCAATTTTAACCATACCTTTATTTTTCTTTTCTTATCAAAGAATTCTGGGGGATAACTTTATTATAGTTACTGGCTTATTTTCAACATTAATTGTAATAATCTCAATTTTCCTATTTTCTGGTCGTCCATTAAATATAGTCGATAAATTTGGATTAGAGTTGGGGGATGCCTCGTATTCTATCTATTTAGTCCATCCTGGAATTATTTCGGCAGTTTTAGGAGTATGGTCTAAGTTCCAGCCCTCAGCAAATCCATTCGCCGTATTGGTGATTAATTGTATTCTATGCTGTCTTGGTGGAATCCTAGTGCATAAATTTATTGAGAAGCCAATTATCAAAATAACCAGGGATAGATTCGAGCAAAAGAAGATTATTGCTGATGTACGTGCAAGTTAATCGTCATAAAATCAGCATGACAGGGCTGTTTACCCTCAATGCCACACTTTTTTAAAGCTGATCAATCCTCCTATCGCATCATTATAGAGATCTCCCTGGTCCATTGCCAGATTGATTCCCAGGAACCCGCCACCGAGCCAACTCACCGGAATATTTAATCGTATTAAGCTGGAGGATTGCGTTACACTTCCTGGAAAGCGTTTCCAGTGTGTTCCATAATTACTGCTTAACGAAAATCGCCCTTCAACTGTTACACCAGATCGTAGCTCGCCGAGAACGGCGATATGGTACAGTGAAACAAGGCTATTATTAATCATACTCCCCTGGTTTTTTTTAGATGGAGTTAAATGCGTATCCCATTCCGGCTTGGTGTCCTTATATCTTGTAATAAATGGGGTTCCAATGATCCGTTCTTTTACGGCCCACCCGTCAATATATTGAATATTATTAAAGTAGTCATCCATTCCGTCATATTTGCGGCTGTCTATTTTCACCGTTGCGCCACTTTGATCTCTGGTCGTTAAGTATTCAACCGTAATCGTTTTTAACTTAAAAAACGGGTTGGGCTGACCCGATACGTTTTGAATTCGAATACCGTATAGTCCATCCGGCAAATTAACAAGTGCCAGCCCCGACTTATCCTCGAAGGGGTGTTGATAATAGCCCAGAATCCGATATTGCTTGATCGAAATTTCCGTTCCTATATCTATGTTCCCCAAATGGTTGCCAAATCGATTGACAGCATCCGGGAAGGCATAATCACCTGCATTTGATGGCTGACTGGCCGTTATAACGGCTAAATAGGTTTTGAATGAAGACGGAATTACTCCGCCAACGGCCTGATTGGATGATAAATACTTCGACTTCCCTCCCCATTGCGCATTATGAAGAAACCCCCCATACAATTTCACCTTCCAATTCGGTTTTCCAATGCGGCCATACAGGGCCTTTTGGTGCAAATAAGAATTCTGGATTGAATCTGTATTCGGGAACCAGCCATGCGCAAAAAAGGCGTTAATCGAAATCAAGCCTTTGGTAAACTTTAAAGGAGCATACCCATTTGTTCCAAGCTGGATCTTGGTGATGGGTAATGCATTGCCCGACCACGAATAAGATCCGGATGAAAGAGTGGTATCCACCAAACCTAACACTTCTTTCCGACGGCCCACCACTAGTTCAATGGAGCGGTAGCCAATTTTTGCGTACGCTTCCGGCACCAAAAGCCGGTTATTGGGACCAGCATATCCTACTACCTCAGCGCCATACCCGAAATGCCACCCTTTGCCTGTGCTGTCTACCCTAAACACGCCTGAACTTCCCAACCGGACTGTTCCGGCAGGAGCTATCAACGGCACAGTCCCAAATTGATTGGCTCGCAGCCAAAACGGCGTTCGGCGAGCCGATGAAGCCATGCCACTTACTTCGGCTGAAACCTGAACGGATGAGACGGGTTTCTGTGCGTAAAGGGGGCAACTCACTAAAAAAAGGAGAATAAGGGTGCAGAATGGTGCTTTCATAACGGATAGGGCAATATGGGTTAACTATCTTCCCATGGTGAGAAGTTAAGCTTCCATTGACTTAGAATATTCCCGGTGCAATTCGCTCGTAATGGTCAGATAAGCTTGTTGAACAACCCATTCCACCTGTCCGGCGATGGATAGGTGCGAGGTGTCCAGAAGCTGGGCATCCGACGCCTTTCGTAAGGGACTTTCGGTGCGGGTCGTATCGAGATGGTCCCGCTTTTCAAGATTTTGAGCGATTTCGGCCAATTCAACCTGCTCTCCTTTAGCCTGCAGTTCAATGCGTCGGCGTTCCGCCCGAACCAGTGAATCAGCAGTCATGAATACCTTCAGCTCAGCATGCGGAAAAACATGCGTACCGATGTCGCGCCCGTCCATTACGATACCCCGGTTGTGACCAAGTTTTTGCTGTAGCCCCACCATGGCCTTCCGTACGTCAGGAATAGCACTAACTTCCGGTACAGCATTCGCTACCGGAAGTTTGCGGATTTCTTCTTCTACATTCTGTCCATTCAAATGCGTTTGAATCGTTCCGGTTTCCGGGTCACCTTCAAACGTGATGTGAATTTTTGCAAGCGCTTCCCGTACCGCTTTTTCACTCGCAAGATCGATTTTGTGCTGAATGAAATACAACGTGACCGCCCGGTACATGGCCCCGGTATCGATGTAGGTGTATCCCAACTGGACAGCAACCTGCCTGGCCGTCGTGCTCTTGCCACAGCCGGAGTGCCCGTCAATAGCGATGATAATTTTAGTACTGCCGGAGAAAGTATTTACGGGAGTTGCTCTGTGAAACTGATAGGAATCATTGATAAGGCCCATATCCATACCGATTAAAAACGTTGAGTAGCTGCTATTCCAATCAGGCAGATAAGCAAAAAAGGAAAGAGATCACGAACCCGATTTAGTCTGCAGTTCGTGATCTCCAAGGGGTTACTCAAAATAATTCAGCACCAAATGACCGCCTTCAGCCAGCAACTGGTCGCGACGGAACAAGTCGATGTCAGCCGTCATCATGTCTTTTACCAGCGCAGCCAGGTCATATTTCGGCTGCCAGTTCAGTTTGGTCATGGCCTTCGTCGGATCACCCAGCAGCAGATCCACTTCCGTCGGGCGGAAATACCGCTCGTCGATGCTCAATACTTCTTTGCCGACTTCGACCGGGTAATCCGGGTTCGACGCACTCACCACAAACGCCCGCTCGGCCACACCTTCGCCCCGGAATTCCAATTCGACGCCAATCTCGGCAAACGCCATCCGGACAAAATCACGGATTGAGGTGGTGACACCGGTGGCAATCACGAAATCTTCCGGTTTTTCCTGTTGCAGAATCAGCCACATGGCTTCTACATAGTCTTTGGCGTGGCCCCAGTCGCGCAGCGAGTCAATGTTGCCCAGAAACACCTTGTCCTGCAAACCCAGACCGATCCGGGCCACAGCGCGGGTGATTTTGCGCGTTACGAACGTTTCGCCCCGCAGCGGTGATTCGTGGTTAAACAAAATACCGTTGCAGGCATACATGCCATACGCTTCGCGGTAGTTGACCGTAATCCAGTAGCCGTATAGTTTGGCAACGGCATAGGGCGAACGCGGGTAAAACGGCGTCAATTCCGATTGGGCATGACCCTGCACCCCGCCGTATAATTCGGAAGTAGATGCCTGGTAAATGCGGGTTTTTTCGGTCAGACCCAACAGCCGGACGGCTTCCAGAATGCGGAGTGTACCAATGCCGTCGACCTGGGCGGTGTATTCCGGCTCATCAAAACTCACCCGCACGTGCGACATGGCACCGAGGTTATAAATTTCGTCGGGCTGCACTTCCTGAATAATCCGGATGATGTTGGTCGAATCGGAGAGATCGCCAAAATGGAGCTTGAACCGTACATTCTTTTCGTGCGGATCTTCGTATAAATTGTCGATCCGCTGCGTATTGAACAAGGAACTCCGGCGTTTGATACCGTGTACTTCATATCCTTTTTCTAATAATAATTCGGCCAGATAGGCGCCATCCTGCCCTGTAATACCGGTAATAAGTGCTTTTTTCATACGTACGGAATTAGCTGTATTCGAAAGATTATCGTGTGATTAAACGTAGACTTCCTGGTGGTTCAGAAAATCCTGATAGGTCGTGGTAATACCGGTTTTCAAATCGGTTTGGTGTTGCCAGCCCAGGGTATGCAGTCGCGAAACATCCATAAGTTTGCGGGGCGTCCCGTCCGGTTTGTCGGTATTCCAGCGAAGTTCGCCTTCAAAGCCAACGGTTTCTTTCACCAGCTCGGCCAGTTCGCGAATCGTGACGTCCTCCCCGGTCCCGATGTTGACAAACAATTCATCGTTGTAGGTTTCCATCAGAAACACGCAGGCATCGGCCAGGTCATCGGCGTGCAAAAACTCCCGGCGGGGCGAACCCGTTCCCCAAACCTCAACGAAGGGCTGGTTGCTGATTTTCGCTTCGTGGAATTTTCGAATCAAGGCCGGCAACACATGCGACCCCTGAAGATCGTAGTTATCATTCGGGCCGTAAAGGTTGGTCGGCATTGCCGAAATAAAATTGCAGCCGTACTGGCTCCGATACGCTTCGCAGAGCTTGATGCCGGTAATTTTAGCAATGGCATACGGTTCGTTGGTCGCTTCCAGATACCCGCTGAGCAGGTATTCTTCTTTCAACGGCTGCGGAGCCAGCTTGGGATAGATGCAGGAGGACCCCAGAAACAGCAGTTTCTCAACCCGGTTTTGGTAGGCACTGTGGATAATGTTAGCTTCGATCAGCAGGTTATCGTACAGAAAATCGGCCCGGTACGTATTGTTGGCCCAGATACCGCCGACTTTGGCAGCCGCTAGAAAGACGTAATCCGGTTTTTCGTCGGCAAAAAAATCAGCGACGGCCGCCTGGTTGCGCAGATCCAGTTCCGACGAGGTCCGGGTAATAACTTGCTGGTACCCTTTGGCTTGTAGCGAACGAACCAGAGCCGACCCCACCATGCCCCGGTGTCCGGCAACGTATATTTTGTCTTGTTTCCTCATTAATGATAGCTATTCGTTCAGCAAAATCCTTTTTCCTGCCCTTAATCAACGCACCGAAAATTCCCGGTGATAAGCGGCCTTGTACAGTTCTTCTTCCGGCAGATTTTTGAAGTAATCGTAGGTAATCCGCAAGCCTTCTGCCCGCGATACTTTCGGCTCCCAGTCTAAAATGGCTTTCGCTTTGGAAATATTCGGCTGGCGTTGTTTGGGGTCGTCGGTCGGCAGCGGTTTATAAACCACCTGCTGGCTGGTGCCGGTCAGCTTGATGATCTCTTCGGCAAATTCTTTGATGGTTATTTCAACGGGATTGCCAATGTTGACCGGAGACGGATAATCGCTCAGCAGCAGGCGGTAAATTCCCTCGACCAGATCATCGACGTAGCAGAACGAGCGGGTCTGGCTGCCATCTCCAAAAATAGTCAGGTCTTCGCCCCGCAAAGCCTGGCCGATGAAAGCGGGTAAAACCCGGCCGTCATTCAGTCGCATCCGCGGACCGTAGGTGTTGAAAATGCGGACAATCCGGGTCTCCAGACCGTGGTAGGTATGATAGGCCATCGTCATGGCCTCCTGAAACCGCTTGGCTTCATCGTATACCCCACGAGGACCGACCGGATTGACATTGCCCCAATATTCTTCGGGCTGGGGATGAACCGTTGGATCACCATAGACTTCCGACGTGGAAGCAATCAGCACCCGCGCGTTCTTGACCCGCGCCAAACCCAGGCAATTGTGAATCCCGAGGGAGCCGACTTTCAGCGTCTGAATCGGGATTTTCAAATAGTCAATGGGGCTGGCCGGCGAGGCAAAATGCAGAATGTAATCGAGTTCGCCCGCAACGTGGATAAACTGCGATACATCGTGGTGGTGAAATTCGAAGTTCGAAAGGGGGAACAGGTGCTCAAGATTGCGGATATCGCCGGTAATCAGGTTATCCATGGCAATGACATGGTATCCTTCCTTGATAAATCGATCACAGAGGTGTGAGCCCAGAAAGCCAGCCCCACCCGTTATCAGAATGCGCTTCATGTAAGACGACTAGAAAAGTTTCATAACGTTGAGTAAAGCTGGCGGGCTGAACGATCATCAGCCCGCCAGTACGAATGAGCGACCGATCAGGCCGTCTGTTCCACCCCTTGCGAGATGGTTTCCCGACCAACGCTGTAGTAGGTGTAGCCTAATTCTTTCATCTGGTCCAGTTCGTAGAGATTCCGTCCGTCGAAGATGACTTTGTTTTTCAGCAGCAGGTTCATTTTGCTGAATTCCGGCGTCCGGAACATGGGCCATTCCGTCATAATCACCAGGGCATCGGCATCATCCAGGGCAGCATACGACGTATGGGCGTACGTAATTTTGCTACCAAATACGTTTTTCACATTGTCCATCGCTTCCGGGTCGTAGGCCGTCACTTTCGCGCCGGCATCCAGCAGCGCCTGGATGTTTTCCAGCGCCGGTGCTTCCCGGATGTCGTCGGTATACGGTTTGAACGCCAGCCCCCATACGGCAATGGTTTTTCCTTTCAGGTCGCCGTTGAAGTGCTGGTTGATAATTGGAAGGAGTTTGGTTTTTTGCTTCGCGTTGACGTCCATCACCGATTTCAGAATCTGGAAATCGTAGTCGTATTCCTGGGCGGTTTTCGCCAGCGCCTGCACGTCTTTCGGAAAACAGCTTCCGCCGTAGCCAATCCCGGCGAACAAAAACCGTTTGCCGATGCGGCTGTCGGTGCCAATCCCTTTCCGGATGTCGTCGACGTTGGCCCCTGCTTTTTCGCAGAGGTTGGCAATTTCGTTCATAAACGAAATCTTAACGGCCAGGAACGCGTTGGCGGCATATTTGGTCATTTCGGCCGACCGTTCGTCCATGAAAATCACCGGATTACCCTGACGGACCAAGGGCGCATACAGTTTGCTCATCACGGCTTTCGCGCGTTCTGACTTGGTGCCGATCACCACCCGGTCGGGTTTCATGAAGTCTTCGATGGCAACGCCTTCGCGGAGAAATTCAGGATTCGACACCACGTCGAACTCCACCTGCGCACCCAGCGAAATGTAGTCGTGCACTTTTTCGGCGGTTCCCACCGGCACCGTACTTTTGTCGACAATCACGGCATACTCTTTCAGCAATTGCCCCAGATCACCGGCCACTTTCAGGATGTATTTCAGATCGGCGGAACCGTCTTCGCCCGGCGGGGTGGGCAGGGCCAGAAAAATAACCTCGGCACCTTCGATGCCTTCGGCCAGGCTGGTCGTGAATTTCAGACGACCTTCGGCGGTGTTGCGGTTAAACAACACGTCCAGACCCGGTTCGTAGATGGGGATGATGCCGTTGATGAGCTTTTGTACTTTGCGCTCGTCAATGTCGACACAGGTGACCTGGTTGCCGGTTTCGGCAAAGCAGGTTCCGGTTACGAGTCCAACGTAACCGGTTCCAACAACAGCAATTTTCATAACGTTGAGTAAATAGAATAATAAGTAAAAAAATGTGGGTTTCCGACAGAAAGACGACTGATTAGCCGAAACGAAAGTCCGCAGGGAGCTCCGTTTCAGGGCGATCGGTAAAGCTACCTACCGATAAAATCAGACAAACTACTATTCTTTTTTTTTAAGTATTACATTCTAAATATAGAAAGCAGAAATGAGATTACCTATGCAATCTTCAATGTTTTTAAGAGAATACGGTATATAATCTTCAAAAAATTCAATAAAAAGTTTTTTACGGAATACTATTTTTAATCTTTCTGAAAAAATCCGCAAAGTTTTTTTCCTATTTATCAGACAATCAACAAAAATTATGCCGCAGTATAAAGCACAAGAATAAGTCGAGGCAATGGAAGTCCCAACTCTCAGGATGTAGCACCTGAAGTTCCATGAAATGCCACACGCAGGACCTTTTACAACAGGGATGAATTCAGGAACGTATGCGAATTGAGGAGCGCCAGTTCTTTGGATTGAAGCAATTGTCCCAGCTTCTCCGCATCCCGGGGCCGGTGCAGATCGGAACCCACAAAATCGACCATCGAATCATCGAGTAGCTGTTTGGCCTGTTGCTGGACGCGCCCGCCATACTGCCCGGTCAGCGAGAGCAAATTCAGTTGGAACAGACACCCTTGCACCCGCAGTTTGTGAAACCGCTCGGTCTGGTCCTTCAGATATGAATACCGCTCGGGATGGGCTAGAATGGGCTGATAGCCTTTCGTCTGAATCTGAAAAATGATTTCGTCCAGGTTCAGGGGCGGATTGGCAAACGACAGTTCGACCAGCAGATAATTGGCTCCGAACGTCAGGAGGTCATTGGCTTTGAGCAGCGTTACGAAATGGTCGTCGATGAGGTATTCCGCAGCCGCTTCAACCTGAATCGTCAGGTCTGTTTCGGCCATGGCTTCGCGGAGTTCGTCGAGGCCGCGCCGGATGGTGTCGCTGCTGTTGGGGTAATAATCGCGCAGCACGTGGGGAGTAGTGACTACTTTCTTATAGCCCAGTTCCTCGAAAGCCCGCAGGCAGGTCAAAGCCGTTTCGAGGTCGGGTACACCATCGTCAATCCCCGGAATCAGGTGTGAATGAATATCGACTCCCAAAAATCCGAAATCCGAAAAGGCGGATTGTTCCTGGCGACGCTTAAAAAATGAGAACATAGTGTAGTATAAAGTCGTAAGCCCGGCAATTATCAGCTTTCCGAAGACAAATCGGACCGACGACTAACGTGTGAGAGACTGATGACTCTTTTTTTACCCGCAACCTGTTCAAGTTCCTCCCGAAGCAGGTCATTGGTTTCCTGTAACAAAGCTACGCGTTCGTTTAACTGAAACAAAAGAAACTCCATATTTCGCAGCCGATCGTCTAACGTCATGGCAGACAGGGGAGTTTGTGGTAAGGTGCGGAACATGAGGCCCTCTCCCCGCAGCAGCCAGTCGGCATTGACCGCAGGATAAGCCCCTAAAATTTTTTGTAACGTTTCGTAGCGCGGCTTCAGACGACCGTGCAAAATATGATATACTTTTTCACCCCGTTTTTCACCCAATTGTCGGGCAAACTCCAGAACGCTGATGTCTAGTGCATCGATCAGTTGCTGCAAACGGTCTCCAATGGGCATGGGAAGAGGGCTTTTTTTACACAAAACCATGTAATTTCCAGTCTTGTGTTCGGTCGTCTAATGTAGAACAATTTCAGATTCTTCGAAATAGCCCAGGCTCACAAAACCTAAAATAAGGACAAAAAGGCGGTTTTCAGGGTGTATTCGCAGCTACTCTATTTTTTTAGTAAACTTTTTATGTGTCGTTTTGTATTATACATAATAGTGTGTATATTTAAACTCAAATACAAACCCCCTGAAAAGGCAAAAGGGATCGCATAGCGGTCCCCCTGTCCGAACAGTAAACAACAAATACTAATGAACACACAAAAAAACAACACCGGCACAACAAATCAAAATGGTTTGGAAGTGAAACTTTATCAGAAGGTTAACGAATCGACGGGTGAAGTCATCAATAATCCCGATACGAGCCACTTCAAATATTTGGAGGGACATCCCCGCCAATACCGTTTCGACGCCAAGGAGGGCATCTTTAACATCAATGGCACCGAAAAACTGGGCGGGCCGACGAACGGCCGCACGCTGACATTCCAGCCAATTGCCTGGCGCATCTTTACCGATAATATTTTGAACATGGGAACCAAGAACTGGGCCGAAATCTTTTTTATCGATGAAAAGAACTGTGTTTCGGCGGTCTTGTTCCATGGCTACTCGGTCGATAACATCTTCCGGCTCATCGAACCGCTGTTCTACGACGACCTGACCCTGGCCGATGTTGTAATTACCGCTGTGGCCGAGAAAAAGGAAAATACCAAGATCCAGCCGAAAGGCGTCTATTACATTGCCACCTTCAGCTACAAACTGGCTGATCCGGAAGAAACGAAGGTGCTGAAATCCTTTGGTCAGGCCAATCGAATTTTCCGCCAGGAAACCCTGACCGACATTGCCAACATCAAAACCGCTTACAATTACTACAATCCGTTTCTCAATCCGACGGAAGAACTGCTGGTTGAGAATGGCATTCATTTGCTGAATTAACCCCTAAATCCCGAAGCGTCGGCCCGGCCTGAAGCGGATTTCTGGATACGGTTCCGTCCAAGTCCCCTTCAGCCGGGCCGACGCTTCGGGATTTAGAGGTTCCTATCTTACTTCATCAAAAACCCAATCCAGTCATGATTACCGAATTGATCGACTACCGTTCCATCCCGCGGGTTTCGAATTCCGATTTGACCCGGTTGAAGGAAGAATGTTTAGGCTATACCTCGCCGGGACGGCTGGTTCCGCAGCGGGCCATGCAGTTCGGGCGGGCTTTTCACTCGCATTTGCTGGAACCGGAACGCATCGGTGGCATTATCGAGCAGTTGCTGCCCGACATGAAACCGGTTGAGTCGGGGCGGCTGGAACACCTCACGGAACAGGTTCGGCGCGATTCGTTCTGTAACCGGTATCTCCGAAAATCAGAACGCGAACGGGTGGTTCTCTTCACCGATCCGATCACCGAACTGGGTTGCAAAGCTCGGCTGGATATGGTCTACACCAGCCCCAAACGGCGGAGTGCGCTTATTCTGGATTTTAAAACTACTTCGGCCCGCACGCAGAGCCAGTTTCTGCAAAGTTGTTATGATTATGACTACGACCGGCAGGCGGCTTTCTACATTGACAGCCTCCGCTCCGCCGACAGCCAGGAATGGGAACAAACGCGCCAGATTCGCTTTGTGCTGATTGGCGTTCAGAAACAGAAACCAAACCGGCTTTTTGCCGTCGATGCCACGTCGATCCCGGATTTTGTGGACTACGGGCGAAAAAAATACCGCTTCTGGCTCCGCAAATGGAAGGAGCAACAACAGGAAGACACCAGTTTCTGGCTGCGGCAGGCTTCCTGAATCTGGAGAGCGGTTGGCAGACAACCTGTTTTTTTGTACGGTTAACCTTCACTCCTACAAATTGCCCCTAAATCCCCTAAAGGGGACTTTTAGAACCCGGAAGGTTCGCGTCCAAGTCCCCTTTAGGGGATTTAGGGGCTAATTCTTTATCAGCATGACGAACGACCTAATACTACCTGAACCCGCCAGCCGGGCGTCTTCCGCTCCGCTCTTCGATTGGGGCATCGACGGTCTGGTGATCTGGATGGAAGAACTGGACGGTTTTGGCAGTCTGATGGCCTACATCAACGAAGCCCTGGCGCAGATTGCCTTTGCCATTGAGCTTCAAACCGGCTGGGATCACCGCACCGACGGCCATACGTATCATCCACTGTATGGCTACCGGCTGCTGCTGCGCGATGCGACCGGTTTGTGGTATGCCATCCGCATGGACGAAGCAGGCCGGTTTGCCGACTTTATTCCGCTGGAAGAGTTCGACTACGATACCGCCTACGACAAAGCCCTGTGGCTTCCCTGAAGAGGTAAAAAATCAAAAATGTAAAATGCTCAATATCAAATGTAAAAGTGTTAAACGAGCGTGTTTCCTCTCACTTTTACATTCGATATTGAGCATTTTACATTTTTGATTCCTTCCTGGTTCCGTGCAACCTTTTCCGACGTATTTTCATCCTTACGGAAACTCTCATCTTTCCCGTATGAAAACGTTATTGACTACCCTTCTCCTTATTTTCACCACCTTACCGGCCATCTGGGCCCAACGCACGGTCGATGCCAAAGAAATTCTGGCTAAAATCAACCGGAAAGAGGTGGTTTCCTACGAAAACGCCACCATCACCGGCGATCTCGACCTGACAGAACTGGCCAACAAAAAACGCGTCACCAAAAACCTCTGGGCCGAAAGCGAAGCCTACGAAAGCACCGTTGAAAAACCGGTCACATTCCGGAATTGCACCTTCAGAGGCAATTTTCTGGCGTACAAAAATGTCAAAACCGAAGGGCGGTTTCTGAACGGCAACGGGATCATGTATGCCACCCATTTTACCGAACCCGTAACATTTGAGAATTGCACCTTCGAAAAAGCATCTGAGTTTAAGTATTCAGACTTTGGCCAGCGGGCGTCCTTTATTGGTACCGGTTTTCGGGAAGAAGCTAATTTCAAATACGCCAAGTTCAAGGCATTGGCCGATTTCACGGACGCCCGGTTCGCGAAAACCGGCAATTTTAAATACACGAGTTTTAAGGAAGCAATCGCCTTCCGGAAAGCCCGTTTCGATCAGTACGCCGATTTTAAATACACCAAATTTGACGAAGGAGTCAATTTTAACAACACGCGTTTCGACGGAACCGCTGATTTTAAATACACGCATTTACCCCGCAATTCCAGCTTCGACGAGACGGTATTTGACGGCCCTACCGATTTTAAATACGCCACCCTGAACGGCCGGAAATTTTCGCCCAGTCGTCGCTAATCCAACGGGCCGACGGACGTTTGTTCGCCGGCCCGGATAACTCTTCGGCTGATTTCCAGTTCTATAAGCAACATCAACGCTTGTTGCTTTGAAACGATCCACAAAAATTATCCTGGCGGTTGTCGTTGTCCTCATCGTCGCCAGACTCCTGCTACCGTATTTTGTACTGCGCTACCTCAACAAATTGATGGCCGACATGGGTTCGTATACCGGCCACGTGGAAGACGTCGATATTGCCCTCGTCACCGGTTCCTACCAGATCAAAGACCTGCGCATCCGGAAAATCAACGGTAAAATCAAAGAGCCCTTTCTCTACGTTCCTAAAATCGATCTTTCCGTCGAATGGCCATCGCTGTTTAAGGGCGCCCTGGTCGGCGAGGTCGAGTGTTACCGGCCCGAACTGAACTTTGCTTTTAGCAACAATGAACAGGCCAGCCAGACTGGCCGGGAACTCGACTGGACCAAACTGGTGAAGGATATATTGCCAATCCAGATCAACCGGTTTGCGGCTTATGACGGCAAAATCGACTTAGTTAATCTGTTCGAGGCCACCAAAACGGATCTTTCGCTGGAAAAAGTTGCCCTCGACATCCGCAATATCCGCAACGTGGAAGACAAGGAAACCCGCTTGCCCTCGCCCGTTACGGCAACGGGTGATGTACCGGGCTGGGGCGGCACGATGAAGTTTGGGGCGGGGATGTATCTGCTGAAACCGATCCCGGATTTCAATTACAACCTCAGCTTCGACAACCTCCAACTGGTTAAACTTAACGACCTGGCACGCAAGTACGGCAACGTCGACTTTGAAAGCGGAACCATCAGCGTGGTCAGTGAAATGGCCATGTACGACGGTCGATTGGTGGGCTATTTCAAACCGCTGACCAAAGAGATGAAGATTTTCAAGCTCAAGGAACCGGGCGAGGATCGGAAAATTGGCCGGTTTTTCACGGAATTGCTGGCTGAAGGTGGTACGGCCATTCTCAAAAATCAGAAGCGCGATCAGGTGGCTACACGGATTCCGCTGCGGGGAACGGTTGAGAAAACGCAGACGGAAGTCTGGCCCATCATCATCGGTGTACTGCGGAATGCCTACGTTGAAGCCTTCACTACTGAATTTGACAATACCGTCACCTTCAAGGATGCCGTCGAGAACCTGAAAGAGGATTACAAAGAAAAACGCCGGGAGAAAAAAGCCGAACGGAAAGAAGCGCGTCAGGAGCGAAAAGAAGAACGGAAACAGAAACGCGAGGAACGAAAAGAAGCCCGAAAAAAAGAGAAGGATGGTTGAGGAAGGCATCAAAAACCGTAGTTTCGTGACAACACGAAGCCGTTGTGACCAATCAATCTGTACCTTTCGCCATGCCCCAACCCAAATACGCCCGCGAGTCTCTGGTCACCATGACCGAGATGGTCTTACCCAACGATACCAACACCCTGAACAACCTGATGGGTGGCCGATTGCTGCACTGGATGGACATCTGTGCCGCCATTTCGGCCCAGAAACACTCCAACCGCATCGTCGTCACGGCTTCGGTCGATAATGTCTCGTTTTCGGAACCCATCAAGCTCGGTAACATCGTAACGATGCAGGCCAAGGTCACGCGGGGATTCAATTCGTCGATGGAAGTCAACATTGAAGTGTGGGCAGAAGATATTCCGGCCGGAACCCGGGTCAGTACCAACCGGGCGTTTTACACCTTCGTAGCCGTCGACCAGAATGGCCGTCCCATCGAAGTGCCACCCGTCGTGCCCGAAACCGAGGCTGAACACGACCTGTACGCGAGTGCGCTGCGCCGTCGGCAATTGCGCCTGGTATTGGCCGGACGCATGAAACCGAATGACGCGAAGGAATTACGGGCGCTGTTTGGTGTTGAAAACTAGTTTACGGTTTATGGTGGCTGACGCAAGCAGGAGAACGCGTCAGCCACCGTAAACTGAAAACCCCATTACTGCACTTTCAGTTTCGCTAAACCGACCACAGGCCGGCCATCGGTCGTGATGCCCTGCACCATAACGCGGATCGTGCGAACGACGTCCGACAGCGGGAACGCCAGATTCGATGCTCCTTTGGAATCGGTTTGAACCACCGGTTTCCAGTACAACACATCCCGGCGGTCGATGGGGGCACTCTGTTCGGCCAGAACCGCCCCCGGCGTGTCTTCATACCGCGGAACGTAGAAATCCCGGTGGGCCGAAAAACCGAGGAGGGCCAATTGATTAAGTCCGACACCAGGCTCCACTTTCTTCGCTTTGGAATTCCCGCGTTTGGTATAGAAAGCGATCACGCCGTTGCCCCCGCGCGCGCCGTAAATGGCCGACGTAGCCGCATTTTTCAAGACTTCGATGCGCTCGATGTCATTCGGATTCAGGCCCATCAACGCATTTCCTTCGGGGGTTTCGGTCAGGTAAGAACCGTCCAGAAGGTACAAGGGTGCCTGAATCTGCATGGAGTTCCCGACGCCAAACGAAATAGCGTTCCGGATGTTAACCGTATAACCGTTCATGGTTTGCTTCACCTGCACCCCCGCCACCCGGCCCCGGATCATTTCATAGACATTTGAAAACTGCGGAGATCGTTCATCGAACAGAATGACCGCGTCGGGCGTGCCATGCAGACTCATTCGCTCCACCGATTCGGGTCGCTCGGCGGGTCGATAACCTTTGATGGTTACTTCTTTCAGAATTTTAGCCTGTTTATCCCGGTACAATCCCGGATCGGATTCCTGACGCAGCCGCGCCACGTCGAGTTGCTGTTGAAACCGTCGCCAGTCCGGAGACGGCTCGGCCACCACTTTTGCCGACGACCAGACGCTCCCGGCCGTATCCGTTTCAACGATTGCCTTGATGGATTTAAACTGCGTATTCATTACCTGAACCAGCAGTTGTAACGTGTCGGTGATGCCCAGACCCGCCATCCGAAACCGCCCGTAGCGGTTGGTGCCGATGGAGTGCGGAATGGCTTGCGATGAACCGGGAGCCGCCACCAGCAACTCCGCAAACGGAATCGGGTTGCGTCTTTCGTCCACTACCCGGCCACTGAACACAATCCCGCCCAGCGTATCCGACGGCGACTCTGGTTTGCGCAACCCGATCCGTCGCCAGCCCTGCGTCAGCAGCAGATCATCGAGCGCCCGGCGGGTGGCCGCCGTCGTGTCTTTGAAGAAAAAACCGGGTTGCTCGATGCGCCCGCGTAAATCGCCCGTCAGCAACAGATGGGTTCGAATGTCCGCAGCCGTGGAGTCGTCCGGAACCTGATCGGCATCGGTTACAGCCGCCGACAGCGTGGCCACCAGCGACATTTCCGGCTGCGCGTTCACTTTGAGATTCAGAACGACGCGTTCCCGGGGCGTGTAGCGGGGTTTGTCCGCCGTCACCGTGATCTCAACCGACGGAATCTGTTCCGAAATAAAGAGCATTCGCTCCGCCCGGGGCTGACCATAGGCATCATACAGCGTTACCTGACAGAGTCCGGGCGGAAAAACGGCCATCGGCACGGTCAACCGGGCTTTTCCGTCCTGCAACTTCATTTTGGTTCGTTGCACCAACTGCCCGTAGCTTTGGAAGGTCAGGTAAATAACCGGATCAGGTTGCGGCACATTGGCCAGAATGCGAATGCTCAGGCTGGCGGTATCGCTGACCACATCGGCCAGCAATACGAACCCTTCCGGTTCCAGCTTTGGCAAGGCAAACCGCTGACTTTTGCCATTGTGCTGGATTTCAGCCTGATAAGTCTGGTCGGCTTTCGGATGGAGCAGCACGCTTCCCATCCCAAAGCGGTTACTGACAAACCGGGTCACTTCCCGCCCCTGATCGTCCAGAATCCGGCCCGACACGGTTTTTCCGCGACCATCCTGCCCAACGGCTTTGAACCCCATTCGCGTCGGCAGGTTTGTCACCCAGCGCCCCCCTTCCGGCAAAAACTGAACGTCCAATTCCTCCTCAACCCCGACAGATCGTTGGCCGGGGCCGTTCAGCACGTTGTAGACCGTTATGTTTCGCTCAAAAGCCGGGCGGGTGGCGGCATAATCCTCATCCGTATAGGCCCGCAGCCGGTAGATGCCGGTCGCCAGCGTATCCGAAAGCCGGAAGTCGCCCGTTGCCCGGCCGTCGTTGATGCGAAGCCACTGGTGTTGCACTACCTTCCCACCCGGTGTC
The DNA here is from genome assembly GCF_008727875.1 of Larkinella humicola. Taxonomy (GTDB): domain Bacteria; phylum Bacteroidota; class Bacteroidia; order Cytophagales; family Spirosomataceae; genus Larkinella; species Larkinella humicola. The sequence goes on from NZ_VTWS01000003.1 coordinate 157,322, forward strand.
AGTAGATCGGCGTGCAGGGCCCCCTCGCCAAACATCAGTTGCGCGGTGACCGGCTCCATGACGTACGCACTGAGCCAGATCCGGTCGCCGGTCAGATAAAACGGTTTATCGATGTGAACAAAAGCCGATGGGGCCTGATACGGATGAGCCAGTTTCCAGTGGCGCAGCATCGAATCGAGCCGGTAATCGGCCGCCAGAATCTGGCCTTCGATCGGCGACGCCAGCACGGAATCCGGTTGGCTGGAGGCCGCACTTGGTTCCCAGTTGGCGGGCAACAGCAACGAAAACCGGTCGTTGCCCAGATAGCCCATCGCCAGCATGCCCAGCGGGAGCGTCACCCGGCCATCGACGGTGATCTCGCTCATGCCCTGTGGGAACCGGAATTCGGTATAGGCATACGGCGCATCCCGGTAGGGCGAATACGCCGAGAAAATCCGGTTATAGAAGACTTTGAGCGGAGTCGCCGTCACCAGTTTTCGCTCAAACGACAACCGCCCCGGTTTAATCAGCGAATCGGTAACGACCGGCAACAAATGGCGTTCAATGTCCTGAAACAGACTCACACCGCCCGTCTGCACAGGGTATCGGGGGTTCACCTGATACACCAGGAAGCCTTCTTTTTCGTAGGTTCCGGCCACCAGACTAGCCATGAGGTGACGGGTGGAGCCGAGGTAGGCCCGTTGCCGGTTGCTTCGCCAGCGGTCAGCCTGGCGGGTGTCCTTCGGTTTCAGTTCTTCAAATCGGGTGGCTCCGGCAAAATACATGGCCCCGTTCGTCTCCACCTCAAAATACTGCATGTCATACTGGATGCGGTAGCCAAACGCCCGGTTTTCGATCACCAGCGGTTCGCGGGCCGTTGCTTTCAGAATGCTTTTCTGGTAGGTAAACTGGAGCACATCCGGATTCAGGATCTCACACTGGCTCCGAAAGGGCGTTTTCCCGAGCAGTTCCCGTTCAAATTCCCGGTAATGCCGCTCCCAGGTTTTATCTCTCTTTCCTTTAACCGTAACATCGGCAAGGGTGAAGCCCGTACTTTTTAACACCAGATTGATGACGCGGGGCTGGCTGTTCTCCAGCCGAACCGACTGCCGGGCGGGCTGATAGCCCAGATAGGAAGCCACGAGTTCGATGGTGCCGAGTGGCACGTTGGGGAGCCGGAACCGGCCTTTCTCGTCGGTTGTGGTGCCTTGCGTGGTGTTGTTGAGGTAAACGTTGGCAAACGGCAGGGGCTGACCGGTTTGCGATTCGGTCACTTTCCCCGTGATCGTTGTGTTGGTTTCCTGAGCCAGAACGCCGGTATACGCCATGAACAGCCCGAGCCAGCCGACCAGCAGGTTACGAAAACGATCGGCGCGAAAAGCATTCATGGAGTTTGAACAATAGCTTTCTTAAAACTACGAAAATCTTAGCAAAATACCATATCAAACCTGAAAAGGCACATTTCTGCCCCCTCATTCCATCAATCCCTTACTTCATCTATTTTCTCCACCGAAAATGCCGTTGCCCGGTCAGCAAACAGCCGTTTGGTGGCCGCCCAGGTGGTTTTAAACAATTCCGAATGGCGGTAATGCGTCAGTGCTTCGGGGGTTTCCCACTGGCTGTAGGTCACGTAAACCGTAGGCTGATCGAGGTCACGGAGCAATTCGAGGTGAAGGCAGCCGGGAAACGCGCGGATTTTCTGTTTTGATGCCTCGAAAATCGCCAGGAAATCCGCGGTTTTCGCTTCCTGAAACGTCATGCGAACGATACGAATCAACATAAATTTTAGGGAAGAGGGATGAGTTAAGAATTTGAGTTAAGAGTGATGAGTTAAGAATTAAGAGTTAAAAGTAGTCGCGAATAATTACTTTTAACTCTTAATTCTTAACTCATCACTCTTAACTATACTATGAAGTACCGTACTTTTGGCCGAACCGGCTGGCAGGTGAGTGAAATTGGCTACGGCATGTGGGGACTGGCCGGCTGGACGGGTTCCGAACGGCAGGAAGTGGACCAGGCACTCGACCGTTCCGTTGACCTGGGTTGTAATTTCTTCGATACCGCCTGGGGGTATGGCGAAGGCCTGAGCGAGCGGATTCTGGGCGATTTGCTCAAACGATTCAGTGACAAACGGTTGTATGTGGCCACCAAAATTCCACCCAAAAACCGCCAGTGGCCTTCCAAACCGGAGTTTGCCCTTAAGGATGTTTTTCCGGCCGATTACATCGTCGAATACACCGAAAAAAGCCTGAAAAATCTGGGCGTCGAAACCATTGATTTGCAGCAGTTTCACGTCTGGGAAGATGGCTGGGCCGAGCAGGACGAGTGGAAAGAAGCCATCACGAAACTGACGCAGCAGGGGAAAGTGCAGGCCTGGGGTATTTCGGTAAACCGCTGGGAACCGGACAATTGCCTCGACACCCTGCGGACTAACCTCATCGACGCCGTGCAGGTGATCTACAACATTTTCGATCAGGCTCCGGAAGACAACCTGTTTCCGCTTTGCCGCGAACTGAACATCGGCGTCATTGCCCGCGTGCCGTTTGATGAAGGAACCCTGACCGGCACATTGACGAAGGAATCCACCTTCCCGGCCGACGACTGGCGTTCGACGTATTTCGTACCGGAAAACCTGAATTCCAGCGTCGACCATGCCGACGCGCTAAAACCGCTGGTTCCGGCCGGAATGACCTTACCCGAAATAGCCCTGCGTTTTATTCTGGAAAACCCGGATGTGGCCACGACCATCCCCGGTATGCGCAAACTCCGCAACGTAGAAGCCAACATGGCCACCAGCGACGGCAAAACGCTGAATCCAGAACTCATCAAAGAACTGAAAGGCCACCGCTGGGACCGCACGCCAACGGAGTGGAGCCAGTAGGGAAGTAGGAGTTAAAAATTAAGAGTTAAGAGTTGAATGCGTCTGCCAACTCTTAACTCTTAATTTTTAACTCTCTTAATATGAGTACCGCAGCGTTACGCCGTAGGTGCGCTGGTCGCCCACGATACCGGCATATTGTCCGGCGCTTCCGGGTGCAGCCAGAAGTTGCTCGTAATAATTCGTATTGAAAAGGTTTCTTCCCCAAAGGAAAAACGAAAGTCCGTTGGATGCCCGGAAACCAAGCCGCCCGTTGGTCAGCGCATACCCGTCAATGTTCAGATACTGCGAAGGAGACGGACTTGACGAGAACTCGGAGCGGTAAAAGACATCGACACCCAGAAAATAGTTACCCTTGAGTCCGGTGAAGGTCCCTTTGGTGGTTACTTCACCGCCCACAGAGCCCGACCATTTGGAGATGCCGGGTAGCCGTCCCCCCGAAACATCCTTGAAAGCCTGCGCCCCTCCTACTTCTTCCAAGGGCACGGGAGCATTGACGAAGCTCACGTATTTACCATCCGTATAGGCCACTGCAGCATTCAGGGTCAGGTTGGTAAAGCGGACATTCCCGTCCAGTTCGGCTCCCTGCACCCGTACTTTTTCTGCATTCGCTAAATACCCCCGGTTTACACCCGGTTCCGGCGTTTGCACCTGAGTCTGGTAATCTCTGATGTCGGAACGATAGAGGGTCAGGTTCAGCACCGAATTGCCCGACGGTTTGGTTTTGACGCCAAACTCCTTGTGATCCACGTATTCGGGTTTCACATTGGCCAGATTGATCAAAATCTGTCCGTTTGCCGTTGGCAAACCGCCCACGTTCACTCCAATGGGCTTGTAACCAATGGCATAGGTAGCGTAAGCATTCAACTTGCTGGTGGCTTTGTATTGCAGAGACAGTTGCCCGGAGAAGTTTCCCTGCGAATAATCCGTATTAAAAGCCTGGTTGGTATAGACCCCATTTTTCAAAGCAATCAGGGCAGCGTCCGTAGTTTGCAAACCGCCGTAGGTCACCCGGCTGTAATCCACCACCTTTTTGTCGTAGTTGTAGCGCACACCTGGCAAAACGTGGATCTTGTCGGTCACGGCCCAGTCAACCTGCCCGAACACCGCCAAACTTGTGCTCTTGATTTCGTTGGTGGTGCGAATGCCGAAGTTGTCGAACAAACCGGGCGTTTTCCAGAGCGCGCTGGTTGAGCTTTGTGCAAACCGCCATTGGGCCGAACCGGCTTCTTCCGTTTGCACCGGATCGGATTTCAGGTCCTGCCAAAGGCCAAATACGCCAATTACGCCACTCAGTCTGGGTGAAATTTTCCCGGAATACCGGATTTCCTGCGACCACTGGTTGTGTTTCGAGTTGCCGGAAGAAATTGTAAAGACGGGCAGCCCAATGTAATCCCGGTCATTCAGTGGCACCCATTTCCAGTAGCGCCAGGCCGACGTACTGGTCAGCGTTCCATTCCCGATTTTGATATCGGCATTGACCGAAACCCCACCCAATTGGTTATCCGCTTTGGAAGGCGTGTCCAGATCCAGTTTGCGTTCAAAGGCACTTTGGTAAGGAAGGCTATAACCTAAATCAGCGATGATGGCATTGAACTGCCGGTAAGCCGCTCTTTTTGTCGGTACGACCCCGGCGACCGGCCATCCGTAACCCGTCGGTTTTTGGTCCGAAATGTCCCCGATCACGGTAATGTTCACATTTTCGCTGGGTGTATAGAGGATCTGCCCACGCACGCCGATGTTGTTGATATCGTTGATCGGCAATTGCGTATGAACATTAAAAAACGTGCCGTTTCGCTGCGTTCCTGTAAAGGAAACCCGCGTAGCCAGTTTTTTGCTCAAAGCGCCCGTGATCGACGCCTTGGCCTGAACGAAACCCAGATTGCCATAGCTCAGTTCAAGGTTGGCTCCCGGCGTAAAGCTGGCCGCCCGCGTGGTGATGTTGAAAGCCCCGGCGGTTGTGTTTTTTCCGAAAAGCGTTCCCTGGGGCCCGCGCAATACCTCGACGCGTTCGATGTCGATGAAGTCGAGGGCTGTGGCCGCCGGACGCGCGTAATAAACCCCGTCTACATAAAAGCCCACACCCGGGTCAACGCCGTCGTTGGTCAATCCGTAGGTGGATCCCAGCCCGCGAATGTTGAGCGTTGTATTGCGGGCATTGGAAGCATACAATTGTACGGTAGGCACCAGCTCTTTAAGACGGTTCACGTTAAAAGCACCGGCATCTTCGGCCCGAACGCCCCCGATTACGGAAATGGGAATCGGCACCTCCTGCGCAGATTCCTGACGACGGCGGGAAGAAATCACGACATCGTCCAGTTGGGTCGTATTCGCATCAAGCTTGATTTCAACCTTGCTCTCATTGATGACAACCTCTTTTTTAAGGTATCCTACGTAGGAAATGATCAACGTGAAGGGCAACCGCTGGCCGGTGATCAGGCTGAACTCACCGTTCGCGTCCGTCGCACTGCCATTGGTGGTTCCTTTGATGGATACCGTTGCGCCAATGAGCGGTTCGTTGGTGCGGGAGTCGATTACTTTTCCGGAAATGGTCGAATTAACAATGGGGGCATTTTGGGCGGATAGAAACAAAGGGGAAAGAATGATCCCAATCAAAAAAAATACGCTTAAAACTCGTTGCATTGTGGTGGCTGGTTGTGTTAATTTAGTATTCCTATAGATCAAATAGGAATTTTTCGAATACCTGGCTTCAGTTTATGAAGGGAATGAAGAGAGGGGCAAAGACTAGTTAGAAGCCTGTGCTAGCGGCAGCAGCAACATCGCTGTAACAAGCGGGAGGAGCGTACTGGTTTTTTCATGTGTTCCTGATTAATTGACAGCTACTAACTACACTTTCAGATAGACTAAAGGGAGTATTATTACTTATAATCTATTGACTTAGTAGTTTTTTACACAAAAAAAGAGTGCCACGCTGCGATTTGCAACTAATGGCACTGAAAGTTTTGGCAAAAGCCGTATTTTCTTCTAAAATTTATATTTATTCCTGAATTAAAGTCAAAAAGTCACGCTACTTTTTTTACCTGTGTCCGGCGTGCTGATCGCAGGGCGTCATTCTGCGCACTTTCCAATATTGTATCAGAAATAATTTCCAGTTGGTGCGCCCGCTTCAACACAAACTCGAAAGGCAGGTTGAAGTAGTTGGAAACGTCCATGCGGAAGCTATCCGGGAAGCGTGAAAGCCGTACGCCGAAGAAACTCCGGATTTCGGTTTCGGGCAACAAAGCCGCCAGCGCCACCCGTTCGGCTTCGGCCAGCAGTTCGTTGCGGTTCGTGTATAAATGTTCCAGACCAATGGCCGCCGTCAGAATGTGCAGATAAAGCTGCTTGTAGGCTCCCGACAGTTCGTTTGGCAGAATCACCCAGCCCTGCTCGCGGAATTTAGCGGCAAAACCGGTCAGGCCGGGAACACCCCGCAGATCGCCCGCGATGAGTTCTTCAGGAAAGTGCAACCGATCGTCGGACTTCGACAAGCGGTAGACCACCGCTTCCACCGGGCTTTTCTGAAACAGGAGGTCAGCCGGAAGTTGGCGGTTATTTTCCCATTGATCGCTCAGTTTGACAAAAACCGTCTCGTTGACGGGCGAGTTTTGCGAATCCCCCAAACTGACGAGCATACGCCGAAACGCAGCCAGAAAGTCGATCTGAAATTGATTCGGATTAAATTTTGTGCGTCTCATAGCGTATTGTCCTCTGGCGACCTGTTCGCCGGAATTCGTGAATGTCAAGGGCTTACTCCCCAAAAAGGCGTATAAAGATACAAAATACCGGACGTATTTGCAATACGTTCTCTAACGCCGGATCAACCCATCTGGTTCTAACTTCCGGACTTCCACCGCAGGGTTTTGAGCAAATGCAACACATCTTTCCGCAGGTAGTCGATCACCGGTGCCAGCGAGTCATTGCGGGTAGCAACGTTGAAATAAACCGCGCCCCGCAGGAAATGGGTGGTCGTATCGGTCGTAAAAAACTGCAGTTGGCTGGGCACTTCACCCGTGATGGAAAGCACATCGGCTTTCAAGCCGCCCGGAAGCTGAATCAATTCTTCTTTGAAAGCGTAGGCTTTTTCGTTGTGCATGGCGGCCAGTTTATAGGAATCGCCAATCATGCCCGCCAGCCGCTTTTCGTTCTGCAACACCGGATGATAGGTCAACTGAACGCTCGCTTTGAACGCGGGGTAATGGATAAAAATCCAGTGGGGCTGGGCCCCCCGAAACGTATCGGGCAAAATCCGGGCCTGTCTGGAATATTCGAATGTGTACGGATGGGCTTCTTTCAGCGTCTGATACTGATGCGATGGCAGGTCGATGCGGTTATAGCCTTTGGGTTTCGGAACATAATTGTCGGCATCGCGACTGCCGCAAGCCGCCAGCAGAACCGCCAGAAAAACGAAAACTGATTTTATCACAGGCAAGGAGATGTTACACCAGAAAGGAAACGAAAAAGCCCGGCGTTTTCGTGCCGGGCGAACTCACACCTGTCAGGTTTTGAAAACCGCCCGGCGGCCCGGCTGACAGGTGTGTTGGTGTATTACGAATTAATCATTTCCAGTTCTTCCTGCCGCACCGGCTGGCCGAGCAGCGTCCGGAACCGGTTGATGTTGAAGGTCGGTTCAAACCAGACTTCGCCCAAAACCGGGTGGCGCACCGGCACATCCGGATTCTGAATCTCGCCCAGCAGCACGCCGGTTTCGCCGTTGGTATGGCGTTTCACCATCCGAACCGTATACATCTGATCTTCCTTGGGCGTTTTGACCCCAAACTCCGCATAAAAAGCCAGCACCGGAGCCGGGAAATTCTCGTTTACGCAAATGATTTCCATCTCTATTTTATCACTATATCTTCTATTCTTGAGCCTCAATCGGTTAACTCTGTGTGTATAAGGATTGCGGATGCGTATTTGTTCCCAAAAACTCCTGAATCTGATACACGTTACCAGCAAACATCAGCACAACCCCATCCGCTAATCCTCAAACAATTTTCCTAAACCGCCCAACACCGACCCCCCTTCTTTGTTAGCCTGTCCGCCCCCGGCCGACAGCCGATCCACCAGCTTGGAAATCGGCATCGACTGAATCCAGACTTTTCCAGTTCCGCGCAAAGTGGCCAGAAAAATACCTTCTCCGCCAAAAATCATGGATTTCAACCCGCCGGAGCGTTGAATATCGAAGCTGATGGAAGGCTCGAAACCGACCACGCAGCCCGTATCGACCCGCAACGTTTCGTTGTTCAGTTGCCGCTCCATTACCACGCCCCCGGCGTGAATGAAGGCCATGCCGTCGCCCTGAATCCGCTGCAGAATGAAACCTTCTCCGCCGAACAAACCCGTTCCGATCCGCTGGTTGAAGTGAATCGCAATCTGGGTTCCCATGGCAGCACACAAAAAAGCGTCTTTCTGAACAATCAGTTGACTGCCGTAGATTTTGGCCAGATCAATCGGCATCACCGTTCCCGGATACGGAGCCGCAAACGCCACTTTCCGCTTGCCGTAGCCGCGGTTGGTGAAGTGCGTCATAAACAGGGACTCGCCCGTCAGCAACCGCGAACCAGCCTGAAACAGCTTGCCCATGATGCTTTGGGTAGCCTGCGAGCCGTCGCCCATTTTGGTTTCAAACTGAATACCATCCTCCATGAATAACATGGCACCGGCTTCGGCAATGACGGTTTCGTTCGGGTCCAGTTCAATTTCAACGACCTGAATGTCTTCGCCGATGATCTTGTAGTCGATTTCGTGAGAACGCATGAAAATCTATGAATTACAGATTAAAAATTACGGATTGTACCTGGACTGGCGTACGTACCTATTCCTCCTCTCCATCTTCATACTCCTCCCCGTCGCCCTTCTCACCGTCTTTCAGGTCTTTCCGGTTCCGGAGCTTTTTATCATCGACGGTTTTGTTCAGAAACGCGTTGATCTTGTCGATATCGTAGCTGTTCGTAATCTCGCCGAACGTATTGATTTTAATGTCAAAACCTTCCAGTTCTTTGTGAACCCTCGGTTTTTCGTTCGGCTGGTCTTCGGGTTTCGTGACTTTCTTTGCCATGTTTTTAGGAATGAAGAGTTATGAATGATGAACGATGAATGATTGCCACACGATTGAATGCGTCAGCCATTCATCGTTCATCATCCATCATTCATAGTTCATTTAAGGCTTTCTGCAACCGGTCAATCGCGTCCTGTTTACCGATAATTTCCAGCGTCATCATCAGATCCGGACCGGCCCCGACGCCCGTGATGGCCAGCCGGAGTGCCTGCATGATTTTGCCCTGTTTAACCCCGGCAGCGGCCGTTGCAGTGGCCAGCGTAGCCTTCGCCAGATCAACCGTCAGCGGTTCCTCAACCGAAGTTAATGCATCTTTCAATGCGGTCAAAGCCCGCACGGCTTCATCGTTCCATTTGGCCGCGACAATGGCCGGATCGTATTGGTGCGGTCCCCGGAAAAAGATCGCCGATTCGGCATAAATCTCCCGGACAAAGTTGACGCGTTCTTTCAATAAACCCGCTATTTTGGCCGCTTTCTCCGGTGTACAGTCAATCCCGTCGGCCGCTGCCTGGCTCACAATCGCTTCGGCCAGTTCTTCGTTCGGTTGCTGCCGCAAATATTCGTGGTTGAACCACTTTGCTTTCTGAATATCGAACCGCGCCCCGGCTTTGTTGATCTGTTCCAGACTAAACGCCTGAATCAGTTCGTCCATCGTGAACATTTCCTGCTCCGTGCCGGGATTCCAGCCCAGGAACGCCAGAAAATTGACCAGCGCTTCGGGCAAATACCCGTCTTCGCGGAAACCACGGGCGACGGTATCGGAAAACGGATCTTTCCATTCGAGCGGAAAAACCGGAAAACCGCCCAGATCGGCGTCCCGCTTGCTGAGTTTGCCGTTGCCATCGGGCTTCAGCAAAAGCGGCAGGTGAGCAAACTGCGGCATCGTACTTTCCCAGCCTAAAAACCGGTACAGCAACACGTGCAGCGGAGCCGACGGCAACCACTCTTCGCCCCGAATGACGTGCGTAATGCCCATCAAATGATCGTCCACGATGTTGGCCAGGTGATACGTCGGCATACCGTCCGATTTCAGCAATACCTTGTCATCGATCTGCGACGAATGCACCACCACCCAGCCGCGAATCAGGTCGTTCAGCCGGACGTCTTCCTTGCGCGGCACTTTCAGCCGAATCACATACGGACTGCCCGACTCCATCAAGGCGGAGACTTCCTCCGGTTTGAGCGTCAGGGAGTTTTTCATCTGAAGCCGCGTAATGGAGTTGTACTGAGCCGCCGGGGCGTTGGCTTCCTCCATCCGTTTGCGCATCGCATCCAATTCTTCGGACGTATCGAAGGCATAATAGGCTTTGCCTTCCGACACGAGTCGTTCGGCGTATTCACGGTAAATGGCTTTGCGCTCCGACTGGCGATAGGGCGCATGAGGACCACCAGCGGTCAACCCTTCATCAATTTCAATACCGACCCATTTCAGGGCTTCGACAATGTAGTCTTCGGCACCGGGGACAAAGCGGTTTTGGTCCGTATCTTCGATGCGGAGCAGCATTTTGCCGCCGTGTTTGCGGGCAAACAGGTAATTATACAGGGCAGTTCGCACACCCCCAATGTGAAGCGGCCCGGTTGGGCTGGGCGCAAAACGAACGCGTATTTCGGTTGACATAAAAGAAAAAAAGGGAGGAAAAGGCCAGACGGAAAAAGCGGTAGTTACTCACTTCTTCCATCTGGCCCTTTCTATTATTTAAAGTACGGCAATCACGGATATTTCTACATTGACATCTTTCGGCAAACGCGCCACTTCCACCGTCTCACGAGCGGGCGGATCGGCCGTAAAAAAGCTGCCGTATACTTCGTTGATGGCCCCGAAGTTGTTGAGGTCTTTGACAAAGATGGTGGCTTTCACGACGTTCTCGAACGTGAGTTCGGCTACTTTCAAAATGGCGCCGATGTTTTCCATCACCTTGCGGGTTTCGGCCTGGATATCACCGGACGAAGCGACATCGAGGGCAATCTGGCCAGAAACATAGAGTGTTCCGTTTACCATAACCGCTTGGTTATAAGGCCCAATGGGCGCGGGTGCGTCGGGGGAGAATATGATTTTTTTCGTTGACATACGAATTGTGGGATTTTAGGCAAATCGGGCTGCAAGTTAGCAATCAAATTCATCGAATGGTAAATAAAAAAGTCCGATGCGGTTTTGAAAACCGTACCGGACCCTGCTTTTTTTCGTGTTATTGTTACTCCACCGTCACCGACTTCGCCAGATTACGCGGCTGGTCGACGTTGCGGCCCCGCATCACGGCGATGTAATACGACAGCAGTTGCAACGGGATCACCGAAACCAGCGGCATCAGGATGTCGTGAACGTTCGGAATTTCAATCACAAAATCGACCATTTCCCGAATCTGGGTGTCGCCCTCGGTCACGACGGCAATTACACGGCCTTTGCGGGCTTTCACTTCCTGAATGTTCGAGACGACTTTTTCGTAGGAGCTGTCCTTCGTCGCAATCACCACCACCGGCATATCCTCGTCGATGAGCGCAATCGGACCGTGTTTCATTTCGGCAGCCGGGTAGCCTTCGGCGTGGATGTACGAGATTTCTTTCAGTTTTAGCGCCCCTTCCAGTGCTACGGGGAAATTCAGCCCCCGGCCCAGGTAGATGAAGTTCTTGGCATACGTGAAAATATACGCGATTTCCTTCACCTTCTCGGCGTTTTGCAGCACCTTGTCGACCAGCGCCGGAATTCGCTCCAGTTCGGCCAGCAACTGGCGGAAAAGCGTTTCCGAAATCGTGCCTTTCTTTTGGGCCGCAGCGATGGCCATGAGCGTCAAAACCGTTACCTGAGCCGTGAACGCTTTGGTGCTGGCCACCCCGATTTCCGGCCCGGCGTGGGTGTAAGCGCCTGCGTGCGTGGCCCGCGCAATCGACGAACCCACCACGTTGCAAACACCAAAAATGGTTGCTCCTTTCGACTTCGCCAGTTCAATAGCCGCCAGCGTATCCGCCGTCTCGCCCGACTGCGAAATCGCAATCACGATGTCCCGTTCAGCAATAATCGGATTGCGGTAGCGAAACTCCGACGCGTATTCCACCTCGACCGGAATGCGGGCCAGTTCTTCAAAAATATACTCAGCCACCAGACCGGCATGCCAGGATGTTCCGCAGCCGACAATCACAATCCGCTTCGAAGCCGCCAGTTGATCCAGGTAATCGCGCAAACCGCCGAGTTGCAGGTGACCGTCGTCCGCCCGAACGCGGCCGCGCATGCTGTCGGCAATGGAACGGGGTTGTTCGAAAATCTCTTTCAGCATGAAATGCTCAAAACCGCCTTTTTCGATGGCTTCCAGTTCCATCTCCACTTTTTGAATGTACGGCGTGGTCTGCGTGTTATCGAGGTTGATCACCTTCAGCTCCCCGGCGCGAACGACGGCAATTTCGAGATCGTTCAGGTAAATAACGTCTTTGGTGTATTCAATGATCGGCGTGGCATCCGACGCAAAAAAGTACTCGTTCTCCCCGACCCCAATCACCAGCGGACTGCCTTTCCGGGCGGCAATCAGTTGCGTCGGGTCTTCCTCCGAAATGATCACGATGGCGTAGGCCCCGACCACTTCCAGCAAGGCCTGCCGGACCGCTTCCTCCAGCGACGACCCGGTTTCTTTCCGAATGTCCTCAATGAATTGAATCAGCACTTCCGAGTCGGTTTCAGAGCGAAAGACATGGCCTTTGCGAATCAGATTTTGCTTGATCGTCGCGTAGTTTTCGATAATCCCGTTGTGGATAATCGCCAGCTTCCGGTCGTGCGACTCGTGTGGGTGGGCATTCACGTCGTTCGGTGCCCCGTGGGTGGCCCAGCGGGTGTGTCCGATCCCGATTTTGGCCTGCAACGCCTTGCCCGCCAGTTCGTGCTCCAGATCAACCACTTTTCCTTTTTTCTTGTATACCTTTAATCCCGACGATCCGGGTTCTTCAACGTCGAGCAAGGCGATTCCCGCGCTGTCATACCCCCGGTATTCCAGTCGTTTCAACCCTTTTAGAACCAACGGAGCCGCATCGCGATGACCGACGTAGGCGACAATTCCACACATAGGCTTTTAAATTTAAATGGTGTTGTACAAACTACTTTTTAAAATATTTAAGAAAGTGATCTTCCATTCCTAAATTGTTGACAAAACCACCCTTCTTTCTGGGAAAGATACCAATAAAACCGCTGATTCACGCGATTTATAACCGGAAAGTACAGAAACAAAAAAGCCAGCTCCTGAAAGAAGCTGGCTCCGTTTTTTTCGTCTAAGGTTACGGCGTGTACGTATAAAACACCACCAGTTTCGCATTCATCGGTGCGTTTAAAATGGCTCCGTTCAACTGGTTGTTGAGGTAAGGTTGAGCCAGAAAACTTGGTGCTCCCGTCGTTTGGCTGGTCGTAATCAAGGAGGTGTTGGTGGCCGGCAGCAGTGCTAAACCGTTGTTGGCCTGAAAACCCACCAGAATGGCCTGCAAATACGTCGTAACATCGAACGTGTAAGTCTTTTGACGGCTGCTGTAGCCAACAATCTGCGGATAATACCATTTATTGGCCGTCTGAAACGTGCCCGACTGGGTCTGGAGCAAGTGCAACAGCCGGGTTCCGGTACTGACTTCCGGCGTGTACAAAAGCCGGTTGTTGGCATCGGTCTGGGCCAGTGTCATGACCGAAGGAACGGGCCCACCGGGGCTGCTCCCTTTCACGAAAAAGCTCAGTTCAGCCCGGTTGATGGCAATCCGGCCACTTTCTTTCTTCAGGTTTTCAATGGTCGGAAAGTTCACTTTCGTTGTCACACCGGCGGCACTTTGAACAAACATTTCACCACCCGTGTCGGCTCCCGTCAGCGGTTTCGTGAGGCTCAAAGCCGCCAGTTTCGTTCCCGAACGATCAACCTTGACCTGGCTGAAGGAAGGCAAACCCGCTGTCGTGAAAAAGTCGATGCTCAGCACTTTGGTCGTATCCGCCGATTTGTGGTAATACAACTCGACAAACATGTTGTTGGAAAACCCGAAAACCGTCGTGTTGGTAGCACCCGGAACCACGGCAATGCCTTTGAACACCTTCCGGAAGTCCGCCTGAACAATGCCGGATCCTTTGGAAAGCTCCAGCAACTCACGACCCAGCGCGTCGGGCAGACGGGCATAACCGGCCCCTCCGACGGCGGTTGGTGTCAGCTTGATTTTGGCTAGCGGTTCGGCGGCATACGCGACTGACGACGCATTGGTGTACCGTTTGGTAGAATCCAGATCTTCCGTCAGCCGGTGAACCAGAATCTCCTGCGCCCGGGTCGTATCGCCGTATACATACGAATAACCGACTAGTACGCGCAGGGAATCGTAGATTATTTCACCTTCTGTTTTGAAGCTGCCGCCTTCGACATACAACTGCCCGAACGTTTTGGCAACAACTTTGCCAAAAATCGGGTCGGTATATTGCCCCACCAGCAAGCGGCTGTTGCGGTCGGTGACGACCGAGTCGAGCAGAATCGTGGACGTTTTGACGGTCAGCGTATCGGTATACAGCACACCAATGGCCGTGGGTGGTGCCAGGCCAATGTCTTTCGGCTCTTCGCAGGCCACCAACACCGACACCAGCGCGAGCATGCCGGCCATCAAGCTGAGTTGAATCGTGCTAACGGCCCGGCGGCCCCGGTTAGCCCGCCAGTTCCGTATAAAGGTTGTAGTATTGGTCAGCAACTTCCTGGCCTTCTTCGGCGAGTTCAAATTTCTTGTCGGACAAATCATTCAAAATAGTATTTAAACTCTCGCTATAATCTTCGTCGGCTTTTACAACCACATCGGCATAGGTACATCCCATCCGGATAAAACCGTCATAATCAGCCGATTTTAGATATTTCAACATCTCTTCATCCACATCCATGGCCTTGGCCTTTTCGACCAGGCCATCGTCGAAACGGTACGAGAACGAGTTGTTGTAGACCGAGAATACCGACTTGGTATCCTTAAACATGGGGTCGTTTTTGTAGGTTGTTTTCAGATACAGCGGAATCAGGGCCGTCATCCAGTCATTGCAATGGACGATATCAGGTGACCAACCTAGTTTCTTCACGGTTTCCAGAACGCCTTTGCAAAAGAAAATAGTCCGCTCGTCGTTGTCTTCGTAGAATCGGTCATCCTTGTCAAGAAAAACGTGTTTACGCTGGAAATAGTCTTCATTGTCAATAAAATACACCTGAAGCTTGGCATTGGGAATGGAGGCCACCTTGATAATCAGCGGCTTTTCTTCATCGCCCACCGTAATATTGATACCCGATAAACGGACCACCTCGTGTAGCCGGTTCTTTCGCTCGTTGATCAGCCCGAAACGTGGCACCAGGATGCGAATTTCCATGCCGCGTTCCTGCATCGCCTGCGGTAGTTTCCGAACAAAATCGGCCACCGCAGAAGTCTGGAGGAAAGGGTTGATTTCACTGGCAACGTAGAGAATCCGAAGTTTGCTCATAACACGATTGGGGGGCTTTAGTGAAATACACCGCCGTAGCGGAACAAATTAAAAATCTGCAAAATTATACAATTTTTTCTGGTATTTCAATAGAATTCCGCCAGAAAAACTCCTGTTTTGTCAACATAAACCGCGCGTCGCCAGATTCCCGCTTCGGCCGAATCCGGCGACAGACCAACTCAATTCCTTAAAAAATTAATATGCAACTCTACGAAACCATCACCGGTATACGGCAAGCACTTGATTCTCAACGCAGGACCGGCTACTCCATCGGACTAGTCCCCACGATGGGCGCGCTGCACGCAGGCCATCTGACCCTGGTCGACGCCTGTAAAGCCCAGAATGACCTCACGGTTTGCAGCATCTTTGTCAATCCGACGCAGTTCAACAACCCCGACGACCTCGCCCGGTATCCGCACACGCTCGAAGCCGACTGTCAACTGCTGGAAGAAGCCGGTTGTGACCTGGTTTTTGCGCCGTCAGTAGACGAAATATACCCGACCAATCCCCTGATGAAACTGAATTTTGGCGAACTCGAAACCGTGCTGGAAGGGGCCTTCCGGCCGGGGCATTTCAACGGCGTCGGCATTGTGGTTTCCAAGCTCTTCAACATCATCCAGCCCGACCGGGCGTATTTCGGCCAGAAAGACCTGCAACAGGTGGCGGTGGTGAAACGGCTGATCCGCGACCTGGGTTTTCAATTGGAACTGATTCGGATGCCCATCGTGCGGGAAGACGACGGCCTGGCGATGTCGTCGCGCAACCGCAACCTGTTGCCCGCCGAACGGCAGGAAGCCCCCGTTCTCTTCCAGGCATTGAGCCAGGCACAGGACATTTTGCGCAACGACGGCACGCTCGATACCGCCAAAACCGCCGTAGAAGGCTATTTACAGAACCATCCCGCTTTTCGGCTGGAGTATTTCGAAATCGCCAATGCCGACACGCTCCAGCCCGTTGAACAACTCCAGGCACCGGGCGCAACGGCCTTGTGCATTGCCGCGCATCTGGGAAAAACCCGGCTGATCGACAACCTCATCCTGTGACAAACCGGCGGCTGAACTAACTCTTTTCGCGGGCTGTTTTTGCGGTAACTGCTTCGGGTGGACGGTTTTTCACTACTTTTGACCGTCCGTTTAAACCGGGCAGTCACTACAACTATGTTTATTACCGTAATGAAATCCAAGATCCACCGGGTCCGGGTAACGCAGGCTGAACTGAATTATGTCGGCAGCATTACCATTGACGAGGATCTGATGGATGCGGCCGGATTGCTTGAAAATGAGCAGGTGCATATCGTCAACAACAACAATGGCGAACGTTTGGTCACCTACGTGATCAAGGGAGAACGTGGTTCCGGCATTATTTGCCTCAACGGGGCAGCCGCCCGGCGCGCGCAGGTCGGCGACATCATCATCATCATTGCCTACGGCATGATGACCACCGATGAAGCCAAATCCTACAAACCGCTGGTGGTTTTTCCCGACAACAATAACCGATTAGTTTAAATTTAAATGGTTGTGCTGGCTGGATGGTTAAAAATGATTGAATGGCTCTCTAATTTTAACCATTCAACCATTCTTAACCATTTAACCATCAGAGCCATAAAAACCATTTAGCCCTTGAAAAACATTCTAAAATACGGCATTTCGCTCAGCATTGCCGCCGGATTGCTCTGGTACGTGTTCAAGGACATCGACCGGGCGGCCATGTTCGACGCGTTCAGCAAAGCCGACTATACCTGGATTGCCGTGTCGGGCTTGCTGACGGTAGTGGCCCACTGGAGCCGGGCCTATCGCTGGAGTCTGCTGCTCGAACCGGTGGTGGGCTATCGGCCCGCGATTGTCAACACGACCCTGGGCGTTCTGACCGGTTATTTTGCCAATCTGGTGGTGCCGCGCATGGGCGAAGTCACCCGCTGCGGGACGCTCAACCGGCTGGAGGGCGTTCCCGTCAATGTCAGTTTCGGTACCGTTGTGGCCGAGCGGATTATCGATGTCGTGGTGCTGTTTCTCCTCCTCGGTGCCACCTTTCTGATCGAATTCAACCGGCTCAGCACGTTCCTGATGGACTTTTTCGCATCCAAATTCAACATGGCCGGTCTGCGCGATAACACCTGGTTGCTGGTCATTCTGGTTGGCTGTCTGCTTGGGTTTGCGGTAATGATCTGGGTTTTTTACACCCGTTACAAAGAGGTTCTTCGTCAGAAACCGTTCTACCAGCGCGTTGAAAAGTTTGTGGTCGGCCTGCTTGAAGGCTTGCTGAGTGTCCGCAAGTTGAAAAACCCCTGGGCATTCATTCTTCACACGGTGCTGATCTGGACAATGTACTATTTCATGTCGTTTGTGCTGTTTTCGGCCATGCCCCAAACCGCCGACCTCGGTTGGCGCGCGGGTCTGACCATTCTGATCATGGGTGCGTTGGGAATGGCCGCTCCCGTTCAGGGCGGTGCCGGAACGTTCAACATTCTGGTTGGGGCAGCATTGGCGCTTTACGGGATCAGTAACCAGGATGGGGCCACGCTGGCGACGCTGATGCTGTTTACGCAGTGGTTCTACGTCGTGGTGCTGGGCGCGCTGAGTTTCCTGATTGTGATGCTGAAAGGCCGAAATCCGCAACAGGTAGTTGGCGCGGAGTGATGATAAGATGGATGGTTAAACATGGTTGAATGGTTAAAAATGGTTGTTTAAAAACAAGCCATCCAACCATTTAACCATGTTTAACCATGTTTAACCATCCTTCAACCCTTTAAAACAAAATGACCGAATCCAAAATCCTCAGCCGGGATCAGGCCGTTGCGTTAGCCGAACAGTGGCACGCTGAGGGGCAGCAACTGGTTTTCACGAATGGCTGTTTCGATATTCTGCACCTGGGTCATGTCGATTACCTGGAAAAAGCCCGTCAATTCGGCGACAAATTGATTCTGGGGTTGAATACCGATGCGTCTGTCAGTTGCATCAAAGGGCCACTGCGCCCCGTTGTCAACGAATACGCCCGCGCCCGACTGATGGCTTCGCTGGCGTTTGTCGATGCGGTCGTTCTCTTCGGTGAGTCCACACCGCTTGACTTGATTCAGGCGTTGAAACCGGATGTGCTGGTCAAAGGCGACGACTACGCCGTCAGTGCCATCGTGGGTGCTGATTTTGTGCTGGAAAACGGCGGACGGGTGCAAACCATTCCGCTCGTGGCGGGTTATTCCACCACGGCGCTAATTGGAAAAATCCGCCACGCTTACCCGGAAGGATGATTTTCCCAAAACCGGGATCAACGGTTGCCTGTATGGATAAACAATGAACTGTTTTTTTGGTGATATTTGTTAAGTTAGTATAGTGATCCACACTACTGTTTAACCATGTACTCTTAATCGCACCGGCGACCCCGGTCTTTCTTGAATTATGCCTGGAATCTGGATTATTTTCATCATTTTCGCTCTCCTGAGTGCCGGTATTAGCTGGCGTCTGCGAAGCAAGTTTAACGAGTATTCACAAATCGGACTAAGCAACGGTTTGAGTGGCAAGGAGATTGCCGAGCGAATGCTCCATGAAAACAACATTTTCGACGTTCGCGTCCTCTCGGTGGAAGGAATGCTGACCGACCACTATAACCCGCAGGATAAAACCGTTAACCTGAGCGCCGATGTCTACTACGGGCGAAGCGTATCGGCTGCGGCTGTGGCAGCCCACGAATGCGGTCACGCCGTGCAACACGCGACGGCCTACGGTCCGCTTAAACTGCGTTCGGCGATGGTGCCGTTCCTGACGGTTTCGTCGAGTTACCTGCAATGGATCATCCTGATCGGTATTTTGCTGATCAACACCACCATCATTCCGCTGGCGGTTGGGGTGGCGTTGTTTGCCGTGACGACGCTGTTCAGTTTTGTAACGCTGCCCGTCGAATTCGACGCCAGCCGCCGGGCCCTAGCCTGGGTGCAAAGCCGGAACATCGTCAACCAGCGGGAATACGGTTTTGCCAAAGATGCCCTCTGGTGGGCGGCCATGACCTACGTGGTAGCCGCACTCGGTTCGCTGGCCACGCTGCTGTATTACGCCAGTCTGCTGATGGGTGGTCGCCGGAGCGACTAAGTTTAGAATTTATTTATTTTTGTCAAGAGGGTACTACGTAAAATAGCGTGGTACCCTCTTTTGCATGATATCCCCTAAAGGGGACTTTTGCATTCAGTTTAAGCTATGTCCAAGTCCAGTTAAGGGGATTTAGGGGCATCCAGACCCCGTTCCCTGCGATAAAAAAGCCCATAGGGAGACCCTATAGGCTTTCTGCATTATTGCGAGATGTAAAGATTAATTCCAATTGGAAAACCGCTTAAACCGTTAATAGACCGCCACGATTTCCGGGTCACAAGATAGTATTAATTATTATTGCCTGTACAATCAATTAATAAATTATTGCATTATTTTTCTATTCAGGGTTTAAAACTGCTGGTTACGGAGCGGTTTCGGCAGCCAGTTTGCTTTTCCGGTAGCCGTACGAAAAGTAAATTACCAGACCGATGACCAGCCAAACCAGGAAAATGGCCCAGTTGCTGATGCCCAGTTCAGTCATCAGATAGAGGTTGGTCAGAATGCCTAAAACCGGGAGAAGGGAGAAATTGTACCGAAACGAGAGAACAGAGAACAGCGCCCAGGTAAGCCAGAAAACCGCCAGCAACGGTTTTTCCTGCATCCCACTCAGCAGACCGCCCGCCCGCAAAACCAGAAACATCGCGACGACCAGCGCCAGGCCGATGATGTATTTGCCGTTGATGTAAGGTACTTTAAACTTCGAATGTTTGGAAAGGCCCTTGGCGTCCAGAAACAGAATACCGGCGCAAACGAGAATAAAGGCGAAGAAGGTTCCGACGCTCGTGAGGTCGATAAAAAACTGCATATCGAGAAACAACGACGGGATGGCGACCAGAAAACCGGTTACAATGGTGGCAAACGAAGGCGTCCGGTAGCGCGGATGAATTTTGGAGAAACGCGGCCACAACAAGCCATCGCGGCTCATGGTCATCCAAATGCGGGGCTGACCCAGTTGGTATACCAGCAACGCGCTGGTGATGGCAACAACGGCACTAACCGAAATCACCCCCGCAATCGCGTCGAGCCCCACTTTCTGGAAAACATACGCCAGTGGATCATCAACGCCCAGTTCCTTGTAATTTACCATCCCGGTCAACACCAGCGTAATCAGCACGTACAGAACCGTACAGATAATCAGACAGTAAATCATCGCCCGGGGTAGATCACGCTGCGGATTTTTGCACTCTTCCGCCGTAGTCGAGATGGAATCGAAACCGATGAAGGCAAAGAACACCGAAGCTACTCCGCTCAACACCCCCGCAACACCATTGGGTGCAAACGGTGACCAGTTTTCCGGTTTGACGTAAAAGGCTCCGGCGGCAATGACCAAACCGATGACGGCCAGTTTCAGAACCACCAGCAGGTTGCTGGCAGCCCGGGATTCCTTGATGCCGACGTAGACCAAAGCCGTGATCAAAACCGTGACAAAACCGGCGGGCAAGTCGGCAATGAATTTCAAACTTCCGAGTGCCGGAGCATCTTGAAAAGCCTGCGCCAGTTCCCGGGTGTGCGCCGGTAACTCAGCGGGTGTGGCACTGGCCTGCACGAGCGCATACGCTTTAGCCGCCGATCCATAGTCCGTGGCCCAGTACGACGGAAAATGAACTCCGAACCCTTCGAGCATCGACGTAAAATATTCGGACCATGAAATGGCTACAACCATGTTGCTGACGGCATATTCCAGAATGAGCGCCCAACCGATAATCCAGGCGAAAATCTCCCCGAACGACACGTACGCGTAGGTGTAGGCACTGCCGCTGACCGGCACGGTGGAGGCAAACTGGGCGTAACTGAGGGCGGTAAAAACGCAGGCAATGGCCGTGAAGACAAACAGCAGCGAGACCGCCGGACCGCCGTTGACACTGGCCCGTCCGATGGTGCTGAAAATACCGGCTCCAATGATGGCCGCGATTCCAAACGAAGTCAGGTCGCGGACGCCCAGCACCTTGTTCATGTGTGACGCATGTCCTTCGTCCACATCGGCGATGGCTTTTACAACCGATTTTTTCCGGAATACAGAGTCACTCATAAGGCTGGTGTCTATTGTCTAAGTTTGCGTTCGGCTACTAATTCTTTCAATTCGGCAATCCGGCTCAGGGTGGTGGCTTCCTTGCAATTGGCAATCACCATCAGCAACGCGGAACCACCTTCGTACATTTTCTCGTAAATTTTGCAGTGGGCATCGCGGTAAACGATCCACTGCCGCTGGGCTTCCATCACGATGGTTTTCTCGTCTTTCGAAACCAGCCCGATCAACTGTTTGTAAACCGCATTCAATTCGTGGTCGGCTTTCTGAAACCGCATCTGGGCGCATAAATTCATCTCCGTCTGCGTTTGGGCGCTGTCACAGTTGGTGAGGACATCCGGCGGATGACTGAGAATATCGATGTGTTCCAGTGCGGGACTTTGGGCCGCCGGTCGCTGCGCCCAGGTACTGATGGCCATCAGGCAGCCCACTACCATGCCGATGTGCTTCGTTCTCATTGCAGTTGTTTCAACCCGTTTCAGGTTGAACGGAAGGCTAAAAATAAAAATTGTTTTTGGTATTAAAAGCGGTTTCCCAAAAACGCCGTTAATACAGGGACATTCCATTGTTTTTTTACCTTGTACACTGTCTCTTTGCATTTTCGTATTGACCGATGTCCATTCTGGTACAAAACCTGACCAAACGATACGCCCAAACCGGCGAAACGGCCCAGCGCGCGGTCGACGACATTTCCTTTTCCGTTCAGCCGGGTGAGATCGTGGGATTTCTGGGTCCCAACGGGGCCGGGAAGTCCACGACGATGAAAATTGCGACGGCGTATCTGCCCCCTACCGAAGGCACGGTTGTCGTGAATGGTTTTGACGTTCGCACGAATTCAATCGATGTACGGCGAAGTTTGGGCTATCTGCCGGAGCATAATCCGCTCTACCTCGACATGTACGTGAAGGAGTTTCTGCACTTCGCGGGATCGCTCCACGGTTTGCGGGGTTCCGGGCTGAGTCGGCGGGTCACGGAGATGATCGGGCTGGTGGGGCTGGAACTGGAGCAACGCAAAAAAATCGGGCAGTTGTCGAAAGGCTACCGGCAGCGCGTCGGGCTGGCGCAGGCGCTGATTCACAACCCGCCCGTTCTGATTCTGGACGAACCCACCACGGGACTCGACCCCAATCAGCTGACGGAAATCCGCCAGGTGATTCGGGAAGTGGGCCGCGAAAAAACCGTGTTGTTTTCAACCCACATCATGCAGGAAGTCGAAGCCCTCTGCGAGCGGGTCATCATCATCAACCGGGGCCGGATTGTGGCGGATGGGCCATTGAGTCAATTGCGGGAAACGTCCGACGGGTCGGTCGCTATTGTGGCCGAGTTTGAACAGGGTCTCGAGGATGTTGCGGTGTTGAACACGCTTCCCGGCATTCTGCGGATCGAGCCCCTTGGCGAAAACCGCTACCGGCTGACGGCTCACAAAGACAGCGACCTGCGAGCTGCTGTTTTCCGGTTAGCCGCCGACAAAAACCTCACCCTCGTCGGCCTGAAACAGCTGGAAAGCAATCTGGAGGGGGTATTTAAACAATTGACAACACCGACCAATCAATAACGAATACTGAACGCTGAATAGCGAATAACGAAGTGGCGTTGCCTCCTTATTTCGTTATTCGCTATTCAGCGTTCGGTATTCAGTATTTAATTTTTACTTCACTTTCGGGCCGTCGCCAGCAATGGATACTGGTCGAAGATGGATCGGACAATGCCTTTGAAGTAATTGTTCTTGAAGTTCGGATTTCGGGTGACCCTCGATGCGTAGCCTTTCCAGATCACCTGATAGGTCTCGGCATCAATCAATGAAATCATCAGCGTTCCCTCGTCAAGGTTGTAGTCGATGCGTTTGTAGGTGGCATCGCCATCTTCACTCACCACCCAGTCCTTGATAACCGGTTGTTGATACCCTCTGAAACGCAGATCGTTGCGGAAAATATTGTAGGAAATCAGCAGATTGGGACCCCGGTTGGCCACTTTGTAGCCCCGTGCTTCCATTTGGTGACGAATGGCTTCCTGAATGTCCGAGCAAAGCAGGGTGGAGTCGATGTACTCACATTCCAGAAAGTTAAAAGATTCATAGTTTTTAAAATGCCCTTCGTAGCTGTAATCGTGCTCAACGAATAATTTCCCAGGCATGCATCCGGCCAGCGAAACCACAGCCAGTAACACAAGAACGCCGATAAAATGTTTCATAAACGGACTGTTTAACAGGGTTGTAAAGTTAGAATCGTATAGACAAACTGGTTAAAAATGAATGGTACTATTGGTATAGTAATGGTCTAGCTATAAGATTCAAAAACCGTTTGAACGGCCCGCTTACAGACTAGTTTAGGTTCGATAATAATCCAATGCCCGGCGCATTTCTGCTTTCGTCACCAGCACATCGTAGGTGCAACTTCCCGGTCCGTCCAGCAAGGCCATCCGAACCTCGCCATTGCGGTTTTTCTTGTCCTGCAACGTCAGCTTCAACACCGGCTCCAGGTCGGCATCCGTGAGTTTAACACGGCCATAGATGGAAAACAGATACTCTTCAATCTGTTCCAGCAATCCTGTTTCGATCAACCCTTTGCGCTTGGCGATAAAAGCCTCGGCAATCATACCGGCGGCAATGGCTTCACCATGCAGCAACCGGTGCTTGGGATCGGCCAGAAAATGGGTTTCGAGCGCATGTCCCAGCGTGTGACCGAAGTTTAATACTTTACGTATTCCCTTCTCGTTTGGATCTTGCTCGACAATATTTTTTTTCACGCCCACCGAATGCGCCACCAGATCGTTCCAGTCCTGCTGGTGCAGATCCCGGCGACGGATGACATTCCATTTGGCCGCATCGGCAATCAGACAATGTTTGATGATTTCGGCAAAGCCCGACCGCAATTCCAACTCCGGTAAGGTTTGAAAGAAAAGGGTGTCGATCAGAACGGTTTCCGGTAGTTTGAAGACCCCAATATGGTTTTTAAATCCGTGAAAGTCAATACCTAACTTTCCGCCTACACTCGCATCCACCTGCGACAATAAGGTGGTTGGAATCTGAATAAAATCGATGCCCCGTTTGTAGGTTGCGGCACAAAAACCGCCTAAATCGCCAATTACGCCCCCTCCAAGATCGATCAGCAGGGCGTGACGGTCAAATTGGGCGTCGGTCAGGGCTTGCCAGACGGTTTCGCAAGTCGCTAAATTCTTGAATTCTTCCCCTGCCCGAACCGTAATAATCTTATGTTTCGGTAAAAAATTTTTTATCGCCGGATAGCAAAGACGCTTCGTATTTGCATCGGCCAGAACCGCAATGGCCGAATAATTGTGCTGCTTTAGAAAAGCCGGCAAGCTTTCGGCCAGGGGTGAAATGTGAACGGACATAGGTGGTTATATAGAAATCGCTCCCAAAGGTAAGTCTTCAGGAGCGATTTCAAGGTACGAAAGTCCGTCGGGACTTAGGAAATAACTTTCAGCGCATCGGCGAAGTATTTCATTTGATCCATCGTCCCGAGGCTCACACGGCACCAGAACTGACCGTCGAACTTCCACTGCCGAACGCTCACGCCGTTTTCCATCATTTTCTTGGTGAAATCGTCGCCCTTCATTCGGATCGGAAACAACACGAAGTTCGTGCCGGATGGCAGATACGTGTAGCCGTTTTGTTTCAGCGTGGCATACAGAAACTCACGGGCTTCCAGTCCTTTGCCCAGTGAATATTTGATAAATTCTTCGTCTTTGTAACACGCCAGGGCAGCCCGCAACGTGGTCATGCTCAGGTTACCGGCTCCACCGCCCCACTTCGAGATAGCTTTCAGCGTATCCGGCTGACCCACCATGTAGCCCATCCGCAAACCGGCCATGCCGTAGATTTTCGAGAACGTCTTGGCCACCATTACATTCTGGCCTTTTTTGATGTTTTCGATCACCGTGTACTTCTTCGGATCGCCGGTGTAATGAATGTAGGCTTCATCCACAAATACCGGTTTTTTCGCCGAAACGCGGTCCACAAACGCCCGCAGGCTTTCCGGATTGATCGTAACGCCCGTCGGGTTGTTGGGGTTACAGATGTAAACCAGACCGGTTTTGTCGTTGACCTTCTTCTCCATTTCTTCCAGATTGTGGTCGTATGAACCGCTGGTCAGGGGTACTTTGTCCCACGTCATGCCGTGCATCACAGCCGCCCGAACAAGTGACTCGTAGGTGGGGTCGGCCGACAGAACGCTGCTGCCCGGACTGGCATAGGCATACTGCAAAGCCGTTGCGTGCAGCAGTGCGCCCGAACCCGCCGAAAGCAGAATTTGCTCCGGTGCCACCCCCTCCTCATCCGCAATCATTTTCTGCAATTGCGCGCCGTAGGAAAACGGATACAAAAAGCCATCCGAAGCGGCTTCGTTAATCGCTTTCAACGCCTTTGGCGATGGACCATACGGATTTTCGTTGGCCGACAGACGTGCTTTCAGCGCACCTTTGGGAGCCGTTGGCGGTAAGACACCGGCTGGCGCAGCCTTGTCCAGCCAGGGTTCACAATACGCGGCCGGAGCTGCGGCTAAACCGACACCCGCGAGCAATCCGGAGCGGAGCCATTCACGACGATTAAGAGACATAATAAAGAAGTGGTTAGATAT
Source organism: Larkinella humicola (assembly GCF_008727875.1). Classification (GTDB taxonomy): domain Bacteria; phylum Bacteroidota; class Bacteroidia; order Cytophagales; family Spirosomataceae; genus Larkinella; species Larkinella humicola. The sequence continues at coordinate 183,382 of NZ_VTWS01000003.1, forward strand.
TTGTTTTCGTTTAATTTACCCCCTGAACCCGCGACAACCGGGAAAACGCCTGGCCTTTGTGTTCGCCCATCCAGGTCAGTGACACACTGCTCCCGACGGCGGGCGCTGCAATACCGAGTTCGGCCCAGGTTTTGGTCAAAGTAGCCTTTCCGGTGGCATCGGTTTTCAGATCCGCAATCGCCGTCATGACGGTCGCCGTGCCTTTCACTTCGCGTTTCATCAGCTTGACGGTTAATGACGCTACCGGAATGGAGTCGATGCCCACCTTATAGTCCAGAATACCGCTTTTGTCCAGTTCCAGAATTTTCACGGTCATCACGACCGGTGCGGTGATTTTCTGCGTCACCACCGGTTCAGCGGTTTGCCCACCCCCATCGGAGGCTCCATCGACCAGCACCAGAACCGGCGCAACGACGCGATCGACAAAGGGATCCTCGGTTTTTTCACACCCGGCGAGCAGGCTGCTTACGACCGTTAAGCCACTTAAAATAAGGTATTTATAGCTCTTCATACGCATCTTCATGGTTAATTATAATTATTTCTCAACCCACCACAATTTGGACTTCATGTCATCCGCTCCACCGAGCAGGGAAATGCCTTTATCCAGACTCGCTTTGTTCAGGGAATACTCCGAAGTGGGGTATTTCAGGCGGGTTGGCAAAACGCCATCGTTCGAGAAAACCGACCGGGCATCTTTCGCGGGCAGCACCGGCAAACCCGTCCGGCGGTATTCCGTCCAGGCTTCAATGGCTTGTCCGAACAACGAAATCCATTTCTGCTCCATAATGGTCGTCTTGGTAGCGGTTCCTACTTTGGCCAGATACCCGGCGGGTACCGTCAAACCGTATTGGTCGAAGGAAGCGGTGATGCCTTTCTCCAGATACGTCTGCGCACTGCCCGTGATGTCGCCATCCGCAGCGGCTTCGGCCAGAATCAGGTTCAGTTCCGAAAACGTCATGATCACGGCCGGAGCCGTCGGGGCCGTAAAGTACGTTCCCAGTAAGGAACTCGTTCCGAGGTAGGCCGTAGCAACGGCATCGGGCAATCCGTTGGCGTGGCCTTCATATTTACCGGCTTTGTTGGGCTGGGCATACACCGTAATCCGGCTGTCTCCCAGTTCGTTGAGCCGGTCGGCCAGGGTTTTACTGATGTTCCAGTCGGTCCGGCCGTCCTGAATCATCACCTGGTGCCACTCGTTGTTGCTGGGCAATACGGCGGAGTTGGTCAGTTTGGCGTTATCAGCGTTGCTCGTAAAAACCGGATACATCGTTGCATTGCCCAGAATCTCGGCCATGACGGCTTTCGACTCCGCCGATTTTTTCACGGCCTGACGGTTTGCCAGCCGCAACCGCAGTGAGTTGGCAAACTTCTTCCATTTCAGAATATCACCACCGTACAGAATATCACCGGCAATGCCCGGGCCCGTCACGCTCAACTTTTCGTTGGCGGTTTTCAGGTCTTTGAGCAAACCGGCATACACCGTTTCGACCGGATCGTAAACCGGCGTGTAGTTGGGTGTCTCAGCCGTGCCTTTCAGAGCCTCGGTGTACGGAATGGGGCCATAGACATCTGCCAGCAATGAAAAGACCCACGACCGCATCACCAGTGCCACGCCTTCGTAATTGGCATTTTCGAATTTGCCACCCGGTCCGGCCAATGCAATAATCCGCTGGTAGTTTACCTGAGCGTCGTTGAAAAACCCTTTCCAGTTGTTGGTGTAAAAACCAACCGAAACTTCGTAGTTATCTCCCTCGTTCGAGTAGATGTTGCGGGTCAGATACTGCATCCAGCACATGGCCCCATCCAGATTCAACCGTTCGAAACGGGTCCGGACGCCCCAATACCGGTCAACGGACGCTTCGAGGGCATAGGGCAACAGATACTGGGGGCTGATGGCGGTCGGATCGTTCGGGCTGACGTTCATTTCGTCAAACTCCGATGTGCAGGAACCCGCCAGCGTCATCAAACCGATACTCACAAAAAGTGCTTTTATGATCTTCATAGTCAAATCGTTTGGTCGGAATTAAAAGGACAGACTCAGGTTGGCACCGATGCTGCGCGAGCTGGGCAATTCGCCGTAGGCAAATCCCTGCTGGTTAGCCCCGAACCGGTCCACTTCAGGATCGACGTGGGTGGTGTTTTTGAACAGCATCGCCAGGTTGCGGCCCACCAGAGAGATCTTGGCCGAGCGAATTTTGACCCGGTTCAGGAAACCCGCCGGTAGCTGGTAGCCAATCGTAGCCTCGCGGAGTTTAACGTAACTGCCGTCATAAATCGACGCTTCGTGGTAGCTGCGTGGGTTGTTATAGGCAATGAGAGTTTTAGCCGGAACAATCACCGTGTTGGGGACGTAGTTCGGTGCTTCGGCGGTTCCGGCGTTGTAGACACCTTTGCCAATCACGCCTTCTTCGCGGCCCACGGCGGTTTCTTCGTACTGACCCGTCCAGCGGGCGGTTCCGGTGCCTTCGTCGAAGAAGTCACCACCCCATTTCACATCCACCAGGGCCGAAACCGAGAAGCCTTTGAAGGTCAGGCTATTCAACCAGCCACCCGTCCATTTTGGCTGCACATTGCCCAGCGTGCGGGGCGTGGTCGAAACCACCGGCAAGCCATTGGCATTGTAAATCCGCTGTCCATCGGGGGCTTTTTCAAAACCGGTTCCGAAGAAACTGCCGTACGGCTGTCCAACCCGCGCTTCCGTGATCAATCCCTGCCGGGTGGCCAGGGTATAGGTCGTCAGCCCTTCGGCCAGTTCGAGCACTTTGTTGCGGTTGCGGGAAAAATTCAGGGTCGTTTCCCAGCTAAAACCGGTGGCGGTTTTGACAGGCGTACCGGTCAGCACCACTTCCAGCCCTTTGTTGGAGATCTTACCGGCGTTGAGAACGCGGGAGTTATACCCGCTTGATTTCGAGATTTCAACGGCCAGAATCTGATCGCGGGAGAGCTGATCGTAATACGTAACATCCAGGCCAATCCGACCTTTCAGGAAGCGGACGTCAAGCCCCAGTTCGGTTCCGGTCGTAATTTCCGGCCGCAGCGTGGAGTTGGCAATCTGGGTGTTTTCGTAAAACTCCGGCGTCGATCCCGCCCAGGAAGTTCCGGCCCGGAACGTTTGCAGCAACTGGTAGGGCAGCGCATCGTTTCCAACCTGCGCCCAGCTCGCCCGAATTTTACCGAACGAAATCACATTGCTCTGCACATTCAGAAGGTCGGTGATCACGGCACTCCCCGATATGGATGGGTAGAAATACGAGCGGTTGTCTGAGGGCAGCGTGCTCGACCAGTCGTTGCGGGCCGTGGCGTTCAGAAAGAGTGCGTTTTTGTAGCTTACTTCCAACGATCCAAATACGCTGTTAACCTGCGACTTTTCAATCGCGCTCTGGGCCGTGTTCCGGCTGGGGTTGGCGTTGGAAGCATTGTAGAGCCCGTCGACAACCAATTCACCCACGGCGAGCGAATTGCGTTTGTAATAGTTTGTCCGGGAAATCGCACCAACCTGAATGTTGGTCGAAAAATCCGAATTAAGGGCTTTGTTGAACGTCAGGATGGCATCGTGGTTGGTTTCCTGACGACGCAGAATTTCTTCCGTGAAAGCACCGGGCGTCCGGTTTCCGTTCCGAACCCGCTCGAAATTGTTGACACTGATCCGCGTATCGGTCCAGACGTCGGTTCCACTCCGCACCATCAGACTCAGCGATGGAAGGATTTTGTAGTTCAGCGCGATGTTGCCCACCAGCCGGTCTTTTTCGTTGTTAGACGGCAGCATTTCCGAAGAGAAATACGGATTGGTAAAGAACGTGTGCTGCCAGTTTGGAGGATCACTGTCGGCGGGTTTGCCGGGCAATGCCCGCTGAATGTGAACGCTGGTGTAATCCCGCCAGTTTCGGAGTTTGGTCCAGTCCGTTTGCCGGTGGGACCAAATGAATTCCTGACCGCTGCTGTAGCTCCGGTTACCGCCTGATTTGATGTATTCCGCCGAAACGGTTGCGCTAAATTTCGGCGTGAAGTTATAGGCGGAGTTGAATTTGAAGTTATTCCGGTAGAAGTCGTTGTAATACACCAATCCTTTTTGATCCATCCGACCGGCCGACAAGCGGAAACTGCCCTTGTCGTTCCCGCCCGAAACCGCTACGCTGTTCGTAATGGTCTGGCCGGTTTGCCAGAAATCTTCCCAGTTGTTGGGATTGGGCGTCAGCGGAGCCACTTCCTTGCCCGACCACCAGTGCCGAACCAGCCGACCGTCCATGGGTCCTCCCCAGCTTTCGTCGGTGCCTTCGGTGCCGGTCAGCGGAGCCGTTGGATAAGCCGCCCGGTATTGCTGAATTTCGAGCGGATCGGTAATGGCGCCCGACCAGCCGTCGTTATACCAGGTGCGATAGCCATTTCCGCCACCATACGTGTTCTGGAATTGGGGTTTGATCCACGGGCGTTCGAACGTGACGTTGGAGTTGATTTCAACACCGATGCCTTTTGTTCCCGATCCGTTTTTGGTCGTAATCAGAATGACCCCGTTAGCCGCCCGTGAGCCATAGAGAGCAGCCGCATTCGGGCCTTTCAAAATACTCATTTCCTTGATGTTATCCGGGTTCACTTCCGAAATTCCGGAACCGTACGTTTTATCGAAGGATTGTTGAATTGGTACACCATCGACCACAATCAGCGGCTGGTTATTACCCGAAACTGACGATGCGCCCCGAATCTGGATGGTGGAACCGCTACCCGGCCCGCCGTTGGAGCTAACCCGCAAACCAGCCACTTTGCCGGACAAGGCGTTGACGACGTTGGAAGAACGCGCTTCGGTGAGTGCCGTGCCTTTGATTTCCTGCACCCCGTAGCCGAGCGATTTCACTTCTTTCTCCACCCCAAAAGCCGTTACCACGACCTCAGACAGCGACTTGACGTCCGTTTTCAGGGTTAAATCAAGGGTAGAGCGATTGCCGATGACGATTTCTTCGGTCAGAAAACCAATGGAGCTAATGATAATGGTTGCGTTTTCGGAGGGAACTTTCAGGGTGAACTTGCCCTCATTGTCGGTGGTCGTTCCGGTCGTACTGCCTTTCACGACGACATTGGCCCCGGGGAGAGGCCCTTCTTCTGCCGCCAGAATGGTACCGCTAAGCGTACGCGTCTGGGCCGTAGCAACCACTACCGACAACCAGATCATCCCTACTAGTAATAGTAGCGTTTTCCTCATAATTAGCTAGGTTAACAAAGTACGTTAAAGATGGATAGTTGAACACGTCCACTGTCATGCAAACCCGGAGCGTTGGACGGCCGGACACTGGCCGCTTCGCCGAACCGCCCTCCGCAACCGGGCGCATGACAATGACTGACAATTCGGATTGGCTCCGGATTCAGTGCTTTGCCCGAACTTTCTGGTGCTGTTTTGGTCCGAATGGACAAAGCAAAACCGTGCCGGCCAGATTGTCGGTAATTGGTTTGATTAAGGCTAAACGGAATGGTTGAACTGCGCTGAATTGCTCAGGCAGCGAACTCGGACCCTCCCTGCTCCATGCAGGAAATGCGTGATCCGGTCAGGGCTTTCCGGTAGTGCGGCCAGCGGATTGCCCTGTAGAAAGAAAGAAGTCACTGTGGTTTGTTGATAAATCAAAAGTAAGCAAAACAATATATTTGCCAAATTAAATTGTCACTTTTTTAAGTATATACGTACAAAATTTTCAAAAAAATATCATTTGCCAAATGTAACCATTGGTAACGTAAAATTATTTCTCTTTAAAATCCAATAGATAGAAACGCGGATTGAACGGATGCAACGGATTCCCACGGATAAAATCGGCTTCAATCCGTTATATCCGTCCAATCCGCGTTTCTATCTATTGCCGGTTGTTCTTTTCGCCGACATACCGCTCGAAGAACTCGTAAATCCGCAGCATCCGGTCGATCCGCTGCCGAACGTTTCCGGTTCGGCTCATCTCGTGTGTACCACCGGGCATCCGCACGTATTCGACCGGGCGACCCAGTATTTTCAGACTCTTGTAAAGCATTTCACTCTGGATGACGCCCGTCCGCAGATCGTTTTCGCCGTGTTTGATCAACAGGGGCGTTTTGATGTTTTCGACAAACGTGTACGGCGAATTGGCTTCCAGCGTTTCTGCAACCTGCTTTTGCCACGGATAACCCCCGAAATAGTTTGGAACCAGCCGCCACGCATTGCCTTCGCCCATGAAGGTCGTGAGGTCATACACCCCGCGCTGCGAAAAAGCCGCCTTGAAACGGTTGTCGTGGGCCACAATCCAGGCCGTCAGATAGCCCGCATACGAACCGCCCGTAATCACCTGCCGGCTCGTATCGACCCAGGCTTCTCTGGCGGCATCGGTCGCGGCTGCCAGCACGTCTTCAGTCGGGCCGGTTCCCCAGTCTTTGACGTTGGCGCGTTGAAAATCAATTCCGTAGCCGCCCGATCCTCGCGGATTGGCATACACCACGCCGTAGCCCTGCGAGCAGAAATACTGAAATTCGTGCCACATCGACGCTTCGCCGGGTCCCCACATCGCCGTCGGGCCACCGTGCATGTTGAGCAGTAAGGGGTATTTTTTCGTGGAAGCGGACGCTTCGTTTGCGGCCATTGCCGTGGGCTTCATAATCCAGTACTCGACCGTCTGCCCTTTCGAATTTTTATAGGTCCGTTTTTCCGGAAAACTCAACGCTTTTCCGGCCACCCAGTCGTTGTGATTGCTCAGTTTAACCGCATTGGCGGTAAGCGGTTTTTGCGTCGTAGCACCCGTATAAGCTGCCAAGTACAGTTCCGATGGATTGGCGACGGCGGTTTTGGCAAACACCACCTGATCGCCCGCCAGATCGAACGCACTAATTCCACTGTCGAAATCCGACAATTGCGTTACTTGCTTTGTGGCCGGATCAAGCCGGTAGAGTGGCGCTCCGCCGTTCGATGAGGCTGTAAAAAATACCGCATACGCTGTTGTTGAGGTGCCTTTTTTCTTTTTCGAACCCGCCACCGCTCCCCATTTCAGATTGCCGGCTGCCCGGTCGAAGGCAACCACCTGTAAATCAGAAACCGACGTACCGTTTAGGGCAGCCATGGCAAGCTGCCCGGCATTAACGCCCTGCGCCGAATTGGTCAGCAAAACCAACTGGCGACCATCGGGCGAAACCGAGGGCGAGAAATACGTTTTCCCGGCTTCCGATAACAGGCTGATCCGTTTGCCCGACCCATCGGCGGCCAGCCAGATCAGCGCGGCATCCTGCTCCCGGTCGGGATGCCGGAGGGTGTCGCGGTCGGTTACGGCCAGAATCCCCTGCCCGTCGGGCATCCAGACCGGGGCCTGAAACGAATAAAAACCGCGCGTCAACGGTTTCGGCGTTGCGTTCTCTTTGACCTCAACGGCATACAGGTGCGTAAAACTCAGCTCGGGTTCGGTGGTCGATTCGCCCTGAAAATTGAGCCGGTTGATGACTTTTGCTTTTTTATCCTCCACATCCTTGTTCAGATAGGCCCGGATTTCGGCCAGCGATCCGTCGGGATTCGCCTTCACGGTTTTGTCCGGTTTGATAAACTCATTGGTGGCAAAACCCGGTTTTTCCAACGACCAGGCCGGCAGGGTTTTCCCCTGGTTCAGCAGCGAATCTTTCAGAATATCGGACAAGGAAGCACTGGTGGTAAACAGAATCTGTTTGCCGTCCGGTGACCATTGCGGACTGGAAGCTCCGTAGCTCAGTTTGGTCAACTGCCAAGCTTCGCCCCCATCGAGCGGCATCACAAAAATCTGCGATTTGCCTTTCACCGTCCGCACAAACGCAATCGACTGGCCATCGGGCGACCAGTCGGGCTGCCGGGCGCTTTCGCTGCCGTTGGTCAGCGGTTTTGGATCACCGGGCTTTAAGCCGGTTAGGAAGATATGGGTCTTATACTCGTATTCGTCTTTTTTCTCGGCATCCGGTTCAATCGTCGTCAGTGTATAAACCGCGTGTTTACCATCGGGCGAGGTTTTGACACCCCCAACCTGCCGGATGCGGGTCAGGTCGGTCACGGTAATCTTCTGTTTGCCGGTTTGGGCGTGAGCGTACGGAAACAACAGCCCGAAAGCGGCTGTGAGGAGGAGAAGTTTCTTCATGAGTTTGTTTCTGAATGACTCCCGAAGATAACAAAAAGCCGATCTCTACCAACCACCCAAAGCCTGAAAGGCTTACATCACTAGCCCCGGATGTTATCCGGGGAGGGCGTTACCCCGACGGAGTTATACCATCGGGACATGATTCAACCCTTTCAGGGTTGGGACGCACTCGGAACGTGGCGGATGGCCCCGGCTTACATCCGGGGTTAATGATATAAGCCTTTCAGGCTTCACGTTGCTGGCCAAAATTGCAATTCGGAGAGACTACAACCCGACGTGGTAGTCATACCCACGTTCGGCCCAGAAGTCGCGGGGGCGTTCGTCGCTGAACCAGAGGCTGCCGATGCGTTTCAGGTTTTTGACGCCGTATTTCACCGGAATAATCAGACGCAGGGGCGCGCCGTGCAGATCGGTCAGCGGCTGGTCGTTCATCTCGTAGGCCAGAATCGTTTGCGGATGCAGGGCGCTGGGCGTGTCGATGCCGACGTAATAGCCACCATCGGGCGTTTTCATGCCGACGTACGGATACCACGCTTCCGAGCCGTCTTTCTGCCCCAACTGGTATTTTTTGGCAAATTCGGCAAAGTTCACCCCGCCCCAATGTTGAATCTGACTCCAGCCTTCGATGCACTTGAACTCATAAATGATCTCCTGCCTGGGCAACGCTTTCAGCTCGTCGAGCGAAATCAACCGGGCTTTCCGGCCCGGTTGCTCCACTTTCAGTCGCCAGGCGTCTTTATCGATCGCGCTCCGCAAACCGTCCCGGCCATTCACCCGCACGTTTTTAACCGCCCAGTCTTTCGGAAACGTCGGTGCCAGATTTGCGTTGCTGAAATAGCCGTTGGCCACCTCTTCGTTCACCTTCAGCACTTCGCGGAACACCTTCGGCAACCCGGCTTCTTTGGGTTGGATCTTGATCCATTTCCAGAGGCTAAAGGGAATAACACCAGCCAGACCGAACAACGCAAACGCTTTCAGGGTCCGACGCCGGATCTGCTGGTCGGAGGTTAGCTCTTCGCGATGCGGCTTTTTTTCGGGAAGCTTTTCTTCGGTATCGTCAACAGTAGCCATAGTGGTTCAGGATTAGTCAGGCCGGGGTGGTCGGGGCTGGGGGCGTTTTTTCAGGCAGTTTCTTTTCGACTTCAAAACCGGTTACCATCGCCTGAAAATTGTTCCAGCCCGCCCGGACGACCTGAAAAATATGGATAACAAAAAACAGAACGTAGCCGATGGTCAGAATGAAATGCCACATCCGGGCGTTCTCGTAGCCGCCCGTCAAAGTCGTCAGTCCCGAAAACTGTGTGGGTTTGTAAATCGCCAAACCGGTTAGCAGCGAACCAATGCCCATTAGCAAAATGACCGTGTACGCAATCCGCTGCGCGCCGTTGTATTTCACCTGCGGAGGGGCGGTTTTTCGAATGCCCAGATCATGCAATATTACCTGCCAGGCTTCCCGAAACGACCGTCGGTTGGGCAGCAAAAACCGCCATTCACCCGAAACAAAAGTATAGAGAACGTACAAAGCCCCGTTGATCGTGAACAGCCACATGAAAACAAAATGCCACGACATGCCCTCGGCCAGCCGCCGACGCAGGTTTAGGGCCTGAATAAACCAGTTCGGAAAAAATTTGAACAGAACGGTATCGCCGATCTGGATTTTGTAGGGCTGGTAGGCCCAGTAGATCAGTAAACCGCTCCAGATCATGATGACCAGAATCGGGAAGTTGATCCAGTGAAACCAGCGGATCGCCAGCGGGTGTTTGTGGACGATTCGCTTCATTTCCCGACGAGTTCTTTCACCAGCCGATCCGCTTTGTAGATGTAGCGCATCGCTGCCACAATAGCTCCGGTATTGACCGAAACCGTCCGGTTTTTATCGGGAACAAAAATGAAACTTCCCGGCAGGCTTTCCATGTTGCCGTCGAAAGCCAGCCCGACGGCTTCGCGGTTTTTGTTGATCAGCGGGCTGCCCGAATTGCCGCCAATGATGTCGTTCGTAGATACAAAACACATCGACTGACGCAGCAATTCGGCCGGGGGAGCCAGCCAGCGTTTGGGCAAGGCCCACGGAAATTTGCCGTTGAAGGAATAATACCGGTCGTATAGTCCGGCGAAAGTGGTTTGATACGGCGCAACAGTTCCGTTGTACGGAAATCCTTTTACGATGCCGTCGTTGATCCGCAGCGAGAACGTCGCGTCGGGCGGAATTCCGGTTCCGTAGACTTCATACAACAGCCGCCCCAGGTTACTCCGCAACACCGTCTGCCGACCGGTAATGGCCTTCACGGCGGCTGATGCCTGCTGGTAGCGCGGCACCGAAATCCGCGACAGGGCCAGCAACGGATCGTTGTCGGCGCTGATGGCCGCCGGGCCTTTTGTCACCAGATCGTTCACGTAGCCCTGGTCGTTCAGTTTCGTATTGTTCATCAAATAGGCAGCCGCTTCTTTGGGCGATTTGCCATTCAGGGCCGCTTTGATGTAGGGGTCGTCGTTGCCCAAAGCCGCCTGGGCTTCGGTCAGGTGAGCCGCCAGATAGGCTTCTTCCAGCGCCCGGTCGGTCAATTTAGGGGTTTGTAGCAACTCCTTGATCTGCTCGGCCCGACCGGGATTCTGGCGGGCCGCGTCGGCATACGTAATCAGCAAATGGGCAAATACCAGCAAATCCCCCCGCGCCAGTTCGCTGGGCGACAGGTAGGTATTGTCCTTATAGTATTTCCGTAGATCGCCCACGTTGGTGGCAATGTTGTCCCAGAGTTTCAGGTTGATATCGACCTTCGATCCGGCAGCGCCATTGGCCGCGTCGCTCTTCTGGCCGGAACCCGTACTCACTTTCGCCTGGCCGCGCCCGCCTTCCAGCCTCTGGGCGTCGGCTTTGAACTGCTGCTCGAAAGCGCCTTTCCGGGCCAGCAAATACGGATCGCGCAGGCCTTCCAACTGACCGCCGTAGGCTTTCAGGCTGTTTTCAAAACTGAAAATTTCGTTCTGGATGCTGTCGCTTTTCGCGGTGGCATTGTAAATCTGCAACGCATCGGCGCGGTTGCGGAGCAGTTGCAGGATGTACGGTATTTTCAGGTCGCGGTCGAATTCCAGTTCGGCCACGGTTTTCAGTCGCTCGGTGCTGCCCGGATTCCCGGTTACAAAAACCGGTTCGTTTTCCTTGATCCCGTTGGGATTGAACTTGAAAAAATGCGTCGTTTTCAGCGGTTTTCCGTTGTCATAGACCCGAAAAAACGAAAAATCCAGGGCGTAGCGCGGATAGGTGAAGTTGTCGGGATCACCACCAAAAAAACCGAGTTGCAATTCGGGCATCAACACCAGCCGGACGTCGTTGTAGCGTTTGAAACCGTAGAGCGAATACCGCCCGCCGTTGTAGAACGTAATCGTTTGCAGTTCAAGGCCTTTCCATTCCGGCTGGCTACCAAATTCCTGCTTGATGGTTGCAAACTCCCGCTCGCGCATCTGCAGTTGTTCGGCTTCGGATTTTCCCAACGCCATCGCGGCCTGTATGCGGGTGGTGATGTCTTCGATTTTCAGCAACTGATCGACGTACAGATTCTCCACTTTCCGTTCTTCGGCAAAGGTTTTGGCAAAAAAACCGGTGCTGTTCAGGTCTTCGCCTTTCCGCTGTACGCCCGTTCCCGACTCCCGCGCGCAGTGGTGATTGGTCATTACCAGACCATTCGCAGAAACGAACGACGCCGAGCAGTAATCGGCAAACCGTAGCGATGCCAGCCGCACCTCGTCAAACCATTTCTGATCGGGTGTAAAACCGTATGTTTTCTGGAAATACTCCTGAGGTGGATTGTCGAACGTCCACATCTTGCCCATATCGAACAGCCCGGCTTTCACCGTATCGGGGTTGAGTGTAGGTTGGGCAGAAGCCGTAAGTGAGCTAACGACCAAAAAAGTAGCCAGCAGAATTCTAACAGAAGAATTTATCATAGTCAATCATTGAAATCACGGGAATCATAGTAAGGCAATGTTAACCGATTTCATTCTTCATTACAAACTCTTCAGCGTCTTTGTCATCTTTTCTGACAAAAGGTCTGATGATCAGCCGGGTACCACGCTCGTAAGTAAACAGGCGGTAAATCCAGTTGCTCAGAACGACCAGTTTACTCCGAAAACCGATGAGGTAATAAATATGCACAAACAGCCACGCCACCCACGCCACAAAACCGCTGAGGTGCAGATTGCCCGGCAAATCGGCGACGGCCCGAACGCGGCCAATGATGGCCAGCGAGCCTTTGTCAAAATAATCAAATGGGGTCATTTCCTCCTTGCGAATCAGTCGGCGCAGGTTTTTCGCCAGGTGCTGTCCCTGCTGAATCGCCGGTTGCGCCACGCCCGGATGCCCGTTCGGCCATTTTTCGGATTTCATAAAGGCAATGTCGCCAATGGCAAAAATATCGCTGTAGCCGACTACCTGGTTGAATTCATTGACCGTTACGCGGCCCCCGCGCACAATGCTTTCTTTCGGCAACCCATCGATGAGCGCGCCCGTGACCCCAGCCGCCCACACGACCGTCTGCGACCGGATTTGCTCCCCGGTTTTGAGCGTCACCACGTCGCCGTCGTAGGAATCGACCAGGCTTTTCAGCTTGATGATCACGCCCATGTCTTCCAGGTATTTCTGCGTTTTGGCACTGGCTTCCGGCGACATCGGCGGCAAAACCCGCTCCAGCCCTTCCACCAGATAGATGTTCATCTTGCTGAAATCCAGACCCGGATAGTCGCCCGGCAGAACGTGTTTTCGCATTTCGGCCAGCGAACCCGCCATTTCGACGCCCGTTGGTCCGGCCCCGACAATCACGAAATTCAGCAAACCTTCCCGGTTTTCGGGATCGACCGTAATGCTGGCCTGCTCAAACGACTGGAGCAACTGGCTGCGGAGGTTCAGTGCTTCGGGAATGGTTTTGAGCGAAAAAGAATATTTCTGAACCTGTTCATTCCCGAAAAAATTAGCCTTCGTTCCCGTCGCAATGACCAGATAATCGTAATGAAGATCGCCGATCAACGTCTTCACGGTTTTTGCCACCGGATCGACGCCAAGAACCCGCACCAGCCGGAAGTGAAAATCCTCGTATTCTTCGTCGAACATCTTGCGGATTGGCTCGGCAATGGCGTCAGGCTCCAGCCCGGCGGTGGCCACCTGATAGAGCAGCGGCCAGAAACCGTGGTAGTTCTGTTTATCAAACATCACAATCTGAAAGTCTTTGCCGTTCAGCTTTTTCACCAGATTGAGCCCGCCAAAACCGCCACCGATGACGACCACCCGCGGTTTGGTTGTTTCGGGAATATTGAGTGAAAGCTTATCAAAATTCAGCATGATCGTAGGGTTCTATCGAGTTGTTAGGTTGGTAACTCTTCACCAGCGAAACTGTTAACTTCAGTCTCTGTTATACTTTTTGAATACCTTCTATCGTACTAACAAAGAATAAGCTCATTGAATGCCTGAATGAAGTATTTCTTCCTGTTTTATTTTGTGTTTTTGATGGGCGGTTTTATCGCCCTCGCCCAGCCTTCTTCTTCCCGGTCCGTCGCGACGGTGAGCGGCTATGTGCGCGAAAAAGGGAGCAGCGAAGCCCTCATTGGCGTTAATGTCTACCTGCCCGGCACCCCAACCGGCACCGTTACCAACACCTACGGTTTTTATTCGCTAACCATTCCCATTCGGGATAGCCTGACCCTGTCGTTCTCGTTTGTGGGGTACGAAAGCAGTCAGGAAACGCTGGCGTTCCGGAAAAATACCGTGCTCGACGTTCAGTTGACGCCCGGTCGTTTGCTCTCTGAAGTGATCGTGACCGGCAATCGCAGCGAAGAAAAAGTGAGCGAAAGCCCGCAGATGAGTAAAATTGACGTTCCGGTGGCCCAAATCAAGAAAATACCGGCTTTTCTGGGCGAAAAAGACGTTCTGAAAGTGCTACAACTCATGCCGGGCGTGCAGAAAGGCTCCGAAGGCAGCACCGGGATTTACGTGCGCGGGGGCGGCCCCGATCAGAACCTGATCATTGTCGATGATGCGATTGTGTACAATGCCAACCACCTCTTCGGCTTTTTCTCGGTTTTCAACGGCGATGCCCTCAAGAGCGTGGAGCTGATCAAAGGCGGTTTTCCGGCGCGGTATGGCGGGCGGCTGTCGTCGGTGATCGAAATGAACATGAAGGAAGGCAACAAGGAAAAACTCCACGGCGAAGGCGGCATTGGCCTGATTGCCTCCCGGCTGACGCTGGAAGGGCCGCTGACCAAAAAGAAATCGGGGGCGGGGTCGTCGTCGTTTCTGGTGTCGGCCCGCCGGACGTACCTGGATTTTGTGGCCCGGCCCCTCATCAAACAGCAAACCGATGGGCAGATTGTGGCCGGATACTACTTCTACGATCTGAACGCCAAAGCCAATTACGACTTCGGACCCAAAAACAAGTTGTACCTGAGCGGTTATTTCGGCCAGGACCGGTTTTATGTCGACGATCAGGAAACCGCCACCAAAATCAACCTCGACTGGGGTAACACCACGGCGACGCTCCGCTGGAATCACCTGTTTTCGCAACGGCTTTTTTCCAACCTCTCGCTGATTTTCAGCAATTACAAATTCCAGATTTCGTCGGACGAGCAGGATTTGCAAACGGCCGACCAGTTTTCGCTGCGCTACAGTTCCGGCATTCGGGATTTTTCGCTGAAATACGATGTCGATTATTATCCGTCTCCCCGGCATTCGATCCGGTTTGGTGTTCAGACCATTGCCCACCGGTTTACGCCCAGCGCGGTGGTTTTGCAAAATACGCTAATCAATCAGTTTACCACCCGAATCGACGCCATCGACGTCGTGGAATCCGGTTTATATGCCGAAGACAACTGGCGGCCCAACGAGCACTGGCGCATCAACGCCGGGATTCGGCTGAGCCATTTCATCCAGAAACAGGTGAATTATGTCCGGCCCGAACCGCGCATTTCGGCGGCATACGTCATAAAACCGTCGCTGTCGGTCAAGGCGTCGTACGCGCTGATGAACCAGTATGTGCATCTGCTGTCCAATACGGGAATTGGTTTGCCGACCGATTTGTGGGTGCCGACCACCGATCAGGTAAAACCGCAGCAATCGCAGCAGGTGGCCGTCGGCATCGCCAAAGATTTTGCCGACAAAGGCACAACCCGCGGACTGACGCTGACCGTGGAAGGGTATTACAAGACGATGAACAACATCATCAATTACCGCGAAGGAGCCAGCTTTCTGCTGATCAACAGCCCGGAATCGGCTAATCAGGTGCGCTGGGAAGACAACGTGACGGCTGGCAAAGGCTGGTCGTATGGCGCGGAGGTTTTGTTGCAAAAGAAACTGGGGCGGTTTACGGGCTGGACCGGCTACACGCTGTCGTGGACGCAGTGGCAGTTTCCGGAACTGAATTTCGGAAAGAAGTTTTACCCCCGCTACGACCGGCGGCACGACATTTCGGTGGTCGGGATTTACGAAATCAATCCGCGCATTACGCTCTCGGGAACCTGGGTCTACGGAACCGGCAATGCGCTGACGGTTCCGCTGGCGAAATACCAGGCCGCAACACACCAGGTCAATCCGATTGTCAACAACGACAACTCGTTCATCAACCAGTTTTTCAGCTACGGCCGGGCCGTGAACGACTACAGCGAGAAGAACAGTTTTCGGGCCGAGGCTTACCACCGCATGGATATTGGTATCCAGTTTCACAAGAAAAAACGACACCACGAGCGTACCTGGGAGGTCAGCGTCTATAACCTCTACAACCGCCGAAATCCGTTTTTCTACCAACTGAACACGGTGACGAACGAACAGACCAACCAGCCGACCAAAACGGTTTTTCAACGCTATTCCGTATTCCCGATTGTTCCATCGGTTACCTACGGCTTTAAATTTTAACCGGTTATGATGCTTCGTTTGTCATCTTTTTCTGTACTGCTGCTGCTGGTTATGATGGCCTGTCAGAATCTGGTGGCTGAAATTGACCCCAGCAAACTGCCGCCCATCGACCGCAAGCTGGTGGTGAACGGTTATTTGTCGCCCCAGGATACGGTGCTGGCGGTATCGGTTTCGAGTTCGCAGACGGTTTTGGGCGACATCGTCACCGACTCGGTCAATACGGTTCGGGAAGCCACCGTTCGCATAGCCAGTGAAGGAAAAACCGTGACCCTGGTTTTCGACCCGGCGTTGCGGGTATATACCGCCGACGTGCGGCAGTTGCCGGTTTTGGTGGGAAAAACGTACACGCTTCAAGTCGGCGCACCGGGTTTTGAAACCGTCTCCAGTTCCTGTACGATTCCGGCCAACATACCGGTTTCCGAACTAAGACTCGATTCCTCCCAATCCTACGTTGGGCCGGGTCTTGCCCCCATCTGGCAGTACAACGTCCGGGCGATCTGGCAGGACCCGGCGGGTCAGACCAATTATTACCGGGTGGCTGGTTACGGCGAGTGCCTCAATTGGCCGCCCCGCTTCCCGGAAGCCCACATTGACACCACCGGGTCCAAAGTGCTGATGCGGGGACTCATCGGTTTTGGCCGACAGGATCAATACATTTCCGACCAGAATCAGGATGGGCAATTGCTATTGTCGGTGCGGGGCGACGTGCCTCTGAACTTCGATTATTCGTACTATGACAGCACCCGACAGAGGACGTACGCCGGAAGTTATGCATTTTCAAAACCGCTGACCATTCGGGTGTCGGTTTTGCAGGTTGATGAAAATTATTTTACCTACCACCGGGCGCGCCAGCAGCAACGCCAATCGCAGAACAATCCGTTTGCCGAGCCGGTGTTGATGCCCACCAACATTCAGGGTGGTCTGGGTTGCTTCGGGGCATACAACCGTTCGACGTTAGTGAAGATTGTGAAATGATAGGAACGCGGATTGAACAGATTTGTACAGATAAAATCCGTTTTGATCCGTTCCATCCGCCGAATCCGCGTTCCGATCCCCTGGTTAAAGCCTGTTCTTAAAAAGAGTTAATTTCCAACCTTTCCACACTTTTTTATCTCCTTCATCGTATACGGATTGAAGCATTTTCATTTGTACACAAAAACGATGAAACACTCGCTACTGTCTCTATTCATTTTCTTCTTTTCTGATTTGCCGGCCTGGGCGCAAAAACCGGCCAGCCGTTTCACCGTAAGCGGGTATGTCCGTGAAAAAGGGAGTCAGGAAGCCCTGATCGGCGTCAACATTTATCTGCCCGGCACCTCGACGGGAACCGTCACCAACACCTATGGCTTTTACTCCCTAACCCTTCCGGCGGAGGACAGCGTCACGCTGGCTTTTTCGTTCGTCGGCTACGAATCCGTGCAGCAAACCGTTGCTTTCCGGCGAAACGTTGAATTGAACATTCAGCTAACACCCGGTCGGGTGCTCTCGGAAGTGACCGTTACCGGCAATCGTACGGGCGAGGAGAAAGTCAGTGAAAGCGCCCGGATGAGCACCATCGATGTGCCGATTAACCAGATCAAGAAAATACCGGCTTTTCTGGGCGAGAAAGACGTGCTGAAAGTGCTGCAACTGATGCCGGGCGTGCAGAAAGGCTCCGAAGGCAGCACCGGGATTTACGTCCGTGGGGGCGGCCCCGACCAGAATCTGGTGATCATGGACGATGCCGTGGTCTACAACGCCAACCACCTGTTCGGCTTCTTCTCGGTTTTCAACGGCGATGCCCTCAAGAGCGTCGAACTGATCAAAGGCGGTTTTCCAGCGCGGTATGGCGGGCGGCTGTCGTCGGTGATCGAGATGAACATGAAGGAAGGCAACAAGGAAAAGCTCCACGGCGAAGGCGGCATTGGCCTGATTGCCTCCCGGCTGACGCTCGAAGGGCCATTGACCAAAAAGAAATCGGGGGCGGGGTCGTCGTCGTTTCTGGTGTCGGCCCGCCGGACGTACCTGGATATTGTGGCCCGGCCCCTCATCAAGCAGCAATCCAACGGGGAGACGATGGCGGGTTATTACTTCTATGATCTGAATGCCAAAGCCAATTACGATTTCGGTCCGAAAAATAAACTCTATCTGAGCGGTTATTTCGGCCAGGACCGGTTTTACGCCAATGACAAAAAAGAAGGAACGAACATTGGGCTGAACTGGGGGAATGCCACGGCTACCTTGCGGTGGAATCATCTTATTTCCGAAAAAGCCTTCTCCAATACCTCGCTCATTTTCAGCAATTACAAATTTCAGATTTCATCCGATGAGTTGAATTTTCAGGACCAGGAGGCCTTTTCGCTACGCTACCGTTCGGGTATCCGGGATTTTTCGATCAAGCACGACGTTGATTTTTATCCGTCTCCCCAGCATTCAATCCGGTTTGGTGTCCAGAGTACGTTTCACCGGTTTACGCCCAGCGCCGTGGTGTTGAAAAATACGGACATCAACCAGTTTAAACAGGAAGTGGACGCCATCGATGTCCTGGAGTCGGGACTGTACGCGGAAGATAACTGGCGACCAAACAGCCGCTGGCGCATTAATGGGGGCCTGCGACTGAGCCATTTTGTGCAGAAGCAGGTGAATTATTTCCGGCCCGAACCGCGCCTTTCGGCGGCATACATCCTTAAGCCCAGTTTGTCGGTCAAGGCATCGTATGCGCTCATGAACCAGTATGTGCATTTGCTTTCCAACACCGGAATCGGGTTGCCGACTGATTTGTGGGTGCCGACCACGGATCGCGTTAAACCGCAGCAGTCGGAACAAATCGCGGTTGGAATTGCCAAAGATTTTGCGGATAAAGGCGCCACCCGGGGGCTGACCCTGACCGTGGAAGGCTATTACAAAACGATGAATAACATCATTAACTACCGCGAAGGCGCCAGCTTTTTATTGCTCAATGATCCCACCTCGGCCGAAAAAGTGCGGTGGGAAGATAACGTAACCCGTGGGAAAGGCTGGTCGTACGGAGCGGAAGTGTTGTTACAGAAGAAGGTCGGCCGGTTTTCCGGCTGGGTGGGTTATACGCTGTCGTGGACGCAGTGGCAGTTTGCCGAATTAAACTTTGGCCAGAAATTCTTCCCCCGTTATGACCGGCGGCACGATGCGTCCATCGTCGGGATTTATGAACTTAGTCCGCGCATCACGCTTTCGGGAACCTGGGTGTACGGCACCGGCCAGGCCCTGACTGTCCCCACCAGCCACTACCAGGCCGTTACGCACCAGCCCCTGTACGACCCCTACTTCGGCAATGGGACGCCGTATCTGAATTTAGGCCGTCAGGTCGACGAATATGGCACCCAGAAGAACAGTTTCCGGGCCGAACCGTATCACCGCATGGATTTAAGTGTTCAGGTTCACAAAAAGAAAAAGCACCACGAACGTACCTGGGAATTCAGCGTCTATAACCTCTATAACCGCCGAAACCCTTTTTTTTACGGGCTTGGATCAAAGTCGCAGGGAGAAGGGCAACCGACCAAAACGGTCTTATACCGGTATTCCGTTTTCCCCGTTGTGCCATCGATCAGTTACAACTTCAAGTTCTGAAAATCGTATGAAAAACTGTATCGCTGTTTTGTGTTGCCTGAGCGGCCTGATAGCCTGCGAAAGTCTGAAGCAGGAAGTGGACCCCGCCCTGATCAAAACCGAAACCGAGAAGATTGTCGTAGCCTGCTTCATTGCTCCTCAGGATACGGTATTGACGGCGGAAGTCTCTCTGTCTAGACCGGTTCTGGGCGAAAATATCGGTTACGACAAGCGGGTGAGCAACGCAACCATTACCCTTTCAGATGGCGTTCGCTCGATTGTTTTCAATCGCCGTAACGGACAATACCAGGGACAATACTACTACGGAGCCGATCCGAAGAAGTTTCCGGTTGTCGCTGGTCAACGCTATACGCTGACCGTCCAAATCCCCGATGGGCGGAAAGTTGAAGCGGTTTGCACCGTTCCGAAGGCGGTTGTTCCCCGAGAAGTGGTACTGGATTCGATCCCAACGTTCGAGAATGGATTTTCCGGTAAAGACTATTTTGTGCGCTTAACCTGGCAGGATCCGGCGGGGGAAGAAAATTTTTACCGGGTTGCCGGTACACTCCATTATTTACCGATCCGGCCTAATTATCCCAATGCGCCCGAACCCCAGTGGCAGTCTACCTTGGTCGATTATCGTCGGAACACAGAAACCCGCGACCTGACGGACGACCGGCAACGCGATGGCGAAATGCTGAGCTCAGCACGCGGTTTTCTGGGAATTTTCGGAGGCCGTCAACAAATCCTGTTCCAGTATGCCCAACGCGCCTATTGTACCATCGATCTGCTCCATGTCGATGCCAATTATTATCAGTATCAGGAAGCCGTTCTACGCCAGAGCCAAACCGGTGACAATCCCTTTGCCGAGCCAGTTTTGGTTCCCACCAACATCCAGGGCGGTCTGGGCTGCTTCGGTGCCTACAACCGCTCGACGATTACGGCTACCCTAAAATAAGCACGGCTACGCATCCAAAACCGGGCGGTTTTCGTACACAGCAATACGAAACCATTGCATCGACATTGTCCGATAAATCGTATCTTGGGTAACTGATTTATCACCAACGTGCTGCCGGATGAAACGCCTGCTTAGCGTGCTGTGCCTGCTTGTTTCCGGCTTCAGCAGTCCGGGGCAGGATCGGCATACTGTCAGCGGTACGGCTTATGAAGAAGGCCGTGGCAATCCGCTGGCAGGCGTCAACGTTTACACGCCCAACCGAACAGCAGGTACCACAACTGATCTGAACGGTTTTTTCACCCTGACCCTCCCGGGTAACGACAGTCTGACGCTGGTTTTCTCTTCCGTAGGCTATCAGACGGTAACAAGAACCGTCTCTCTCCGAAGCGCGCAGCAACTAGTGGTTTTTCTGCCAATTGGGCAAACGTTGCGGGAATTAACGGTTCGTTCTGGAATGAATCAGCCGGTCATCAGCCGCATTCCGCAAATGAGCCAGCTCAGTATTTCGGGTCACCAAATCGAAAGAATACCGGCTTTGCTGGGCGAAAAGGACATTTTGCGGGTTTTACAACTCCTGCCGGGGGTACAGAAAGGTTCCGAAGGCACTACCGGAATTTATGTGCGCGGGGGTGGTCCCGACCAAAACCTGATTCTCCTCGACGATGCGGTACTCTACAATTCCGGCCATTTGCTGGGCTTTTTTTCGGCGTTCAACGGCAGCGTCGTCCGGAACATCGAACTGACCAAAGGCGGTTTTCCGGCGCGGTATGGCGGACGGCTGTCGTCGGTCATCGAAGTGACGACGAAGGAGGGCAATACGGAAAAACGGGCTGGAGAGGCCAGTCTGGGGCTGGTGGCTTCGCGCCTGCTGCTGGAAGGGCCGCTCGGCAAAAAACAGTCGGCGAAACACCCGGCCACCTTCCTGATTGCAGGTCGGCGAACTTACATCGATCTCGTCACCCGCCCGTTTGCCGCTTCCTCCCAATCGCAATCTCCCCGGAACACCACCTATTTTTACGATTTGAATGCCCGGTTGAACTACCGATTGAACCGCAAAGATCAGGTGTTCCTAAGCGGTTATTGGGGCCGGGATGCATTTTCCAACCGCCAGCAGTCTGGCAATAGCCCGTTGCAGGGAAGCCTTACCTGGCGCAACACAACGGGAACGCTCCGCTGGAATCACGCGGTCTCCGACCATTGGTTGGCCAATCTCTCGCTCGTTTACAATCAATACCGCCTGGCGGTTGCCAACGAAAGCGGCAGTCGCGATACATCGGCTTTGCGGTATTCACTCCGGTACCGCTCCGGAATTCGGGATCTGTCGCTGAAATACGCCGTCGACTATTTTCCGGAAAACCACCACTTTCGGTTCGGATTCCAAAGCACGCAACACCGGTTTACCCCCGGAGCCGTGGTGACAACGGGCGATGTCGACCCAGCCACACCACGCCTGTACATTGACGTGCTGGAATCGGGGCTGTACGCTGAAGATACCTGGAAACCGGCTTCCCGCTGGAACCTGAATGCCGGTTTTCGGCTCAGCCATTTCTTGCTGCTCCGAACGGGTTCGGTTGGCGGAAAGTCGGTCGAGCGACCCGAGGTTCCCGGACAGCGCACGGGCCGACCGATTCAGTATTTCCGGCCCGAACCCCGGCTATCGATGGCCTACCAGATCGATAGCACCACCGCGCTGAAAGTGTCGTGTGCACTGATGACGCAGTATACGCACCTGTTGTCGAACAACGGCATCGGTTTGCCCGCCGACCTCTGGATCCCGACCACCGACCGGATTCGTCCGCAACAGGCCCAACAGATTGCCATCGGTTTAGCGAAAGACTTTATTCGGCCCGAAAAAACCGCCCGAAACCTGACGCTGACACTCGAAGGGTATTACAAACGCCTGAAAAACAGCATCAGTTACACCGAAGGGGCGAGTTTCCTGACCACCGAAGCTACGCAGACCGCCGAGGCCAAACCCTGGGAAAGCAACATTACGGCCGGCCGGGGCTGGGCCTATGGGAGCGAAATTCTTTTGCAGAAAAAAACCGGGCGGTTTTCCGGCTGGGCGGGCTACACGCTTTCCTGGACGTGGTGGCAGTTTCCGGCCCTGAATGGGGGCGTGAAATTTCATCCGCGCTACGACCGTCGCCACGATGCCTCGCTGGTGGGTCTCTATGAACTCAAACCCGGCATCACGCTTTCAGGAACCTGGGTCTACGGAACCGGACAGGCACTGATGTTGCCCATTTCCCGGTTTTCCGGTTACGAAAACCGACCAACTTCCGCGGTGAACTCCGGCAATCCGCAACAGCAGTTGTTCGGAACGGCACCCAATGTCAAGGAATACGGCCCGCGAAACGGATTTCGGGCGGAGGCTTATCACCGGCTGGATGTCGGTTGCCGGTTTCACAAACAGCGAAAACACCACACCCGAACCTGGGAAATCGGGGTTTACAACCTGTATAACCGCCGGAATCCCTTTTACTATTCGCTGGAAGGCAAAGACCAGGGGGCGGGCAAGCATTCCAAAAGCGTGCTGTACAAATATTCACTTTTCCCGGCAGTTCCGTCGGTCAGTTATACGGTTTCATTTTGAAGACAAGGGTATGAAAAAGTGTGGATGGCTTATTGGTATTTTGGGGTTGGTTTCCTGCCAGAATCTGCGGCAGGAAGTGCAACCGCAGCAACTGGCGGCCCAGCCGGTCAAACTGCTGGTAGCCTGTTTTATTTCGCCCCAGGACACCGTGCTGGCGGCCAAAGTGGCGCGCTCCCGCCCGATTCTGGACGATGGAACCGTGACCAGTCTGGAGATTACCAACGCAACCGTGACCCTAAAAGCCGGTTCCCGTAGCATCGTCTTGACCTATCATTCCCGGCTCCGCTATTACCGGGCTTCTCCGAACCAGTTTCCGATTCGGGCCGGAGAGACGTACCAGTTGAGCGTGCAAACGCCGGATGGACAATCGGTGGAAGCCCGCACCACCGTACCGGAAGCGGTTGCGTTGCAGCAGGTTCGGCTGGATTCGGAAGTGGTTCTGGAAAACAAACAGGTGCGAAAACGGTTTTTTGCGCGGTATATCTGGTACGACCGTTCCGGACAACCCGATTATTATCAAACGGAAGGAACCATCACCTATCGCTGTGCCGGTTGTGCGCCCGACAAGACCATTCGCGAACCGGTTCAGTTTACTGGAAATCAGGGGTTGTATACCAATCAGGAAAGCAAGGGCGGGCGGATGGTTTCTGATCCTGGCTACCTGGGCGTTTCCATTCCGTCCAATCAGCCTTTTTTCCCGACGCTGTTCAGTAAACCGTTGGTGCTGACAGCCGATTTACGGCATATCAATGAGGATTATTACCGGTATCATCTGGCGTTAGGGCAACAGCAGGAAGTTGAAAGCAATCCGTTTGCAGAACCTGTACCGATTCCGACCAACATCCGGGGCGGTTTGGGTTGCTTCGGCGCGTACAGCCGTTCGACTCTGACGGTTAGACTGGATTAAACGCCAAAACATCGCAATACCTGTCAGGTTTTGGAAACCTGACAGGTATTGCGATGTTTTGGCGTTTTGGCTATCGCAGCGTTACGCGCTCTGCTCGTTGCTGTTCATCACTTCCGTCTGCTTCCGGATCGACTCCATGTGGATGATCTTGAAGATTTCTTCCACCAGTTCCGGATACAGGCCCATTTTCTGGCCCTGTTTTGCACGCGTTTCGTGAACTTCCTTCCAACGGTCGGGCTGGAAGACGGTTACGTTGTTCTCGCGTTTGTACTCGGCCAGTTTCTCCACGAGGGCCATGCGGGCCGCCAGCATCTCGACCAGTTGCCGGTCCACGTTATCAATTTTGCTCCGGATCTGCTCCATGGCACCCTGGAACTCGATGTTTTGCGAATCCACTTTGCGGATGTGCAGGTGCTCCAGCATTTGGCCGAAAGCCGCCGGCGTCAATTGCTGAGCCGCATCGCTCCAGGCATTGTCCGGATCGATGTGCGACTCTACGATCAAACCGTCGTAGTTCAAATCCATCTGCATTTGCGCCAGTTCCTGCAAATATGCCCGCTTACCGGCCATGTGGCTCGGATCGCCGATGATGGGCAGGTTTGGGAATGTCGATTTCAGTTCGATCGCGATTTGCCACAGCGGAATGTTGCGGTATTTGGAAGCCTCTCCGGTAGAGAAACCGCGGTGAATAGCACCCAGTTTGGTAATTCCCGCTCCGGCAATCCGTTCGAAAGCTCCAATCCAGAGTGCCAGATCCGGGTTAATTGGATTTTTCACCAAAACCGGCACATCGACGCCACGCAATGCATCCGCAATCTCCTGTACATTAAAAGGGTTTACCGTCGTGCGGGCCCCAACCCACAGGATGTCAACACCGTATTTCAACGCCAGTTCGATGTGCTCGGGGGTGGCTACTTCCACCGCAAACGGCAACCCGGTTTCGGCTTTGGCGCGCTGAATCCACGGCAAAGCCGCTTCTCCCATGCCTTCAAAGCTGCCAGGGCGCGTGCGGGGCTTCCATACACCGGCACGAATGACATGAACCGCACCCAATTGAGCCAACTGGCGGGCGGTTTCAACTAATTGCTCTTCGGTTTCGGCGCTGCACGGCCCCGATATAATGAGCGGTTTTCCGTTCGTCTCTATCCAGCTATTCAGCGGCAGGACTTCTAAACTTGGCTTCATACTCGTACTCAATCGTTTAATACTCCTATTACTCTACCGGGAACTTTTTATTAAAAAATTTTACTATATTAGCTGTAGATACAGGCGTTTTCAGTTAACTTTACATCCCTTTTGCGCTGACAACAAAACCATGTTAAAACAAGTTTATAGTTCAGTGTTAGGAATACCGAAAACAAATTTTAACTTTCGGATCACAAGTTGGTGCATCAGACAGTGATTATGTCAAACCGAAGTTCATCTTCTATGCCAACGATCGTTCAGCGGGCTACTACCACTAAGTCCGTCTCGTTTGAAGACACATCGATTGCCTTCTCCTCCCAGTCCAATGGGAAACTTCGTAAAACGTACTGGTTATTTGCGTTGATGAATCAAGGTTGGCTGGTAAATTTAGGCACTTTTTTTATCAAACTGGCATTCAAACTTCAACTTCCCGTAAAAAAACTCATTAAGAGTACGATTTTCGAGCAGTTCTGTGGGGGCGAAACCATCCGCGATTGTGAAAAAACCATCCAAAAACTGCACAGCGGCCACGTTGGCACTATTTTGGATTATTCCGTTGAAGGGGAAGACAATGAAGCCTCTTTCGACGAAACGGTTCTGGAAATTCTGCGAACCATCGAGCGTGCCAGTGAATCGAACGACATTCCATTCTGTGTTTTCAAGGTTACCGGAATCGGTTCGACCGATCTGCTGGAAAAAGCCCAGTCCGGAACGGAATTGAGTGACGAAGAAAAGAACGCCTACGAACGGATTCGCCAACGGGTCGATGTCCTCTGCAAAAGAGCCAGTGAGCGCAGCGTCCGGATTTTTATCGACGCCGAAGAAAGCTGGATTCAGGATACCATCGACAAACTGGCCTACGAAATGATGGACCGGTATAACCACCAGCAGTGTATTGTCTACAATACCTACCAGTTGTACCGCTCCGACAGTTTCGACAACCTGAAAAAAAGCACACAGACTGCCCGTTCCAAAGGCTACTTCCTGGGAGCCAAACTGGTACGGGGTGCCTACATCGAGAAGGAACGCATTCAGGCCCACGAAGGAGAATACCTCGATCCCATTCATCACACGAAAGCAGAAACCGACCGTGATTTCAACCAGTCCGTTGAATTTTGCCTCGATAACCGCGATACCGTGTCAATTTGCCTCGGGACTCACAACGAATACAGTTGCCATTATTGCATCAACCGGATGCAGGAACTCCGGATTGCACCCAACGATACGCACATCTGGTTTGCGCAGTTGCTGGGAATGAGCGACAACATTTCGTACAATCTGGCGTATGCCGGCTACAATGTGGCCAAATACGTTCCCTACGGCCCTGTTGAAGCCGTAATGCCCTACTTATTCCGCCGGGCCGCCGAAAACAAGTCGATTGCCGGACAAAGCAGCCGTGAGTACCTCCTCGTGAAGAATGAGCTGAAACGTCGGAAAAGCTGTCAAAAATAAGTAGATAGACCGATTTTAGGAGCTTTACACTCCAAAACCGTCACCCGGCTGGCCGCTGACCAAGTCTGACCATCCGGGTGATTTTATGTTATAAGTCATGGTAAAGAAAAGTCCGCTGAAGTTTTTTTTGTTGAGTCTGCTACTAATTGCGATCGATCAGTCCTCCAAACTCCTGGTGCATTTCAATATGGAACCGGGGTTTGCGGGGCAAATCCGGTTGATTGGTGACTGGCTTAAATTGCACTATGTACTGAATCCGGGCATGGCCTTTGGCATGCAGTTGGGTCACGAATACGGCAAATTGCTGCTGAGTCTTTTTCGGTTGGTGGCCATGGCCGGTATCGGCTGGTATCTGGTGCATCTGGCGCACCGGGGTGCCCCCAACGGGCTGTTGTGGGCGATGGCAATGATTCTGGCCGGTGCCGTGGGCAATGTCATCGACAGCACGTTCTACGGCGTTTTTCTCGACAATGCGCCCTATGGCTCCACCACGCCCTGGTTTCACGGGCAGGTCATCGATATGGTCTTTGTGGATGTCTGGGAGGGCTTTTTGCCTGATTGGGTACCGCTCTGGGGCGGTCAGTACTATTCGACGCCCATCTTTAACATTGCGGATTCCTGCATCTTTGTCGGCGTCTGTATCATCCTGTTTTTCCAACGCCGGTTTTTCCGGGAGCAACACGAAGAGGACGGCCTGCTGCCCGACGATCTGTCGCCTGATACGGCCTCGGTGCTTCCCGCCAGCGAGTTTGGCGAAACCACCCCCACCGACTCGGATTCAACCGAAAAAGATCCTGATCCGGTTTCAACGGACGATCCGCAATCCAGCCCTCAGCGCCCCCGGAACTCGCCGGACGAAAGTACTCACGGACTTTAATCCATATGATTTGGGAACAATAAAGATCACACGTACTAACTGATTTAAACAAAATAACCGCCGGATTCACATTTTGGCTTATTAGCCCACTGCTTTAGCTGTGGGAAAAACAAAAAGTAACCCCTATTCACAGAACCGTTTTAACGGTTTTATGATCCTTCAAAACCGTTAAAACGGTTTCGCAATGACTCGGTTTCACTTTAATTTACCCACAGCAGAAGCAGTGAGCTGATA
This sequence comes from Larkinella humicola, assembly GCF_008727875.1. Taxonomy (GTDB): domain Bacteria; phylum Bacteroidota; class Bacteroidia; order Cytophagales; family Spirosomataceae; genus Larkinella; species Larkinella humicola. The sequence continues at coordinate 211,139 of NZ_VTWS01000003.1, forward strand.
AACATTTACTTCGGCGGTTATTTAGTGAGTACGTTATTGCCGGCTGCTGGTCTGTTTCTCTTCCAACGGTGTAAAATCCTTGAACATCTGCTTCAGGGCCTTGTCGCTCGCTTCCGACTTGCTTTTCCAGGCGGCATCCAACTCCAGCGCCACCAACCCGGACAGGCTTAGGGCCGCGCGGAAATCATCCAGTTTCCGCACAAAATCCTGGTTCCGTCGCGTGGCCTTCAACGCAAATTCACGGGCAAAAACATCGCCTTTATTCTGCAGTTCACTTTTTTTGCTCATCACGTAATTGAACCGGTCGAGCAGGTCTTTCATCGATTTTCCAATCACTTCCGTAGCCTCCAACGTCCCCATCGTCAAAACCGCTGTTCCTCCCACTGCCGAAACATACCGTAAATTGGTTTGCACCGTCGTGCTTTTGTTGTTGGCAATAACGGCGGGCGTTACCCCCGTTACGGCCCCCAGCGAGGCATTGGCGACCGAGCGGTTCCGCTTCCCTTTTTTGGCCCGGCGATAGCTTCTTTTCAGTTCTTCTTCCTTTTCGCCCAATTGCTCCAGTAAATTCCAGGCCGTTACGAGTGCCTGACGGTATTGGGCGTAATAATAACGGTCTTTTTCATCTTCGTTCACCGCGTTATAAATCGTAAAATTGATTTTGCGCTCCGCCCGGTTCTGGCCCTTATCCAATGCAAAGAACACGATCTGAAACGTCAGTGAATCATACGGATCCTTGACGAAATCATAACCGGGTTTCCAGATGAACTCATAGTTGGTTTCGGTATTTTTCCGCAGCGCACTTTTCGGCACATCCTGGCTTTCCGACAGAAAATCGAAGGTGGTAATGTCGTCGTCGCCGTTGGGGTCGCCCAGGTAAAACTTTAGGTTGACCGTCGCGTTTTCTTTGATCTTTACCCGTGGTTCTTCCGGGATCAGGGTGATTTCCGGCGGCACATCCATCTGCGTCACTTCCACTTTTAGCCGCCCTTTTGTCCGGGATTTGGCGGGTTGATCTTCAACCCAAAATTCAATGTATTGCCCCTTGTTGGCCCTCAAATGGTTGAACTGGTTGAGTGACAACTGCCACGTAAATTCGCCCTGCGCCGTCAGTTTCGAATTTTCCGGCATCTGATCGGCAATGGGAATAAAAACCACGGGATCATTGTCTTCGTCGCGAACGGCGGCCGCGTCAATTTTATAAACATTCTGGGTTTTGTTCCGAACGTAAAAAGGTCGCAAATCACCAATAATCGGAGGTCGGTTGACGTGCTGCACTTTGATATCGACCGATTGCGTGGCGGTTTCGCCTTGTTTGTTGCGAATTTCGAAAATCAGCGGAACGCTTTTGGTCGTATTGATCCGGTCGGCAATGTCAAAACCCGGCGTCCACCGGAAGTGGCCCGTGGAGTCCAGCGTCATGCCTTCCATCTGTCCCTGCTTAATGGCATAGGTCACCGAGTCGGTCTTGCTCCCAGCGACTCGGATCTGCACATCAATGCTCTGGCCTTCCGCGACGACATTCCAGTTCGCGTTTTGCCGGTCCAACTGATGAGGTAGGATTATTTGAAGAGATTTAGCTTCCTGCGCTAAAGCGGTCAGTCTGGTTAAGATTACGAATAAAGTAACTATACTCCCTATTTTTTGAAACATGAGGAATCGTCACCGATGGTTTGTAAGTGTAACGTAAAAATAATAGATAGATTTCATGGAAACCGTAAACACAACGTATAATTGATGGAACGATTCTGAAAGCGCCCTTTATTTTGTATTAATTTAAGAAAAAGTTGACGCAAAAAGCCGCTTAATCTCAGGTTTACGGATAGCTGATAAACAAAAAGCCGCCCATTGCTGGACGGCTTCCGTTCTCTTTACAGAGTCTGTTAGTTTTTCTTCGGAGCGGGAGTCGTCGGTTTCGCCGTCGTTGGATTGGCCGCTGGTTGAGCGGCTGCCTGTTTCGACGGAAGCGCAACCCCCATCTTTTTAAATACCAGTTCGGTCACATCGTTTTCCTCGGGCGCATACAGCAGAACCGGAATCGTACCGGAACCCGCATCGAGGTTAAAGATGAACGTAAAACCGCTCTCTTTGGCAACCGCGTCGATGTTCTTCTGGATTTTCTGCATCACCGGATTCACCAACTGGTTGTATTTCGTTTGCAACTGCGTCGACGAGTTCGCCTGGAACTCCTGAATCCGCTGCTGCAGTCCCTGCAATTCTTTCTCTTTGTCCGCTTTGATCAAATCAGACATCTGGGCCTGACCTTTTTCGTAGGAAGCCAGTTTGTCCTGAAACTCCTTGGACATTTCCTGGTAATTTTTCTCCAACTGCGTACGCTGAATGGTAATCTGGTTTTGAATATCTTTGCTTTCCGGCATATTTTGCAGGATGTATTCCATATTCGTATAACCAATCTTCACAGAAGCCGTCGGGGCCGCTGTCGTGGCCGGTTGTTGCGCCTGTGCCCACACCTGGCTACCTCCTAATAGCAGAGTTACTGCCAGTGCAATGAGTTTGTTTTTCATTTCTACCTCGTTATTTTGGTTGTTTTGTAGGTTTACTGGTATTAGATTTAGAATTACCGGCCGGGTTTAATTCTTTCTCCGGCGGATTGGTACTCACGGATTCGGAGGTTGCGGTAGTTTTGGCTTTCTGATCGGCCGTCAACCCCAACTCTTCCATGACGTAATCGGTATAATCGTGCTTCGGATTGGTGAAAAGCAGGACAACCCCTTCGCTGGCTTTATCGAGCACCATGTCCAGCCGTTTCTGAGCCGCCACTTTGTCGATGGCCCGGATCACGGTTTCGGTCACGGGTTTCATCAAGTCTTTCTTTTTTTCAAACAATAACCCCTCGTACCCAAACACTTTATTGTTGTACTCCCGCGCTTCGCGCTCTTTATCGCTAATGATCCGCAACCGATCCCGCTTCATGTCTTCCGTGAGCAGGATTTCTTCGGCCTGGTAGGTCTTTTGCAACTTATCGATCTCCGAATATTTATCCTGAATATCCTTCGACCATTTCTCGGCAAATTTGTCGATCTCCGTCAGCGCTTTCTGGTAAGCAGGCATCTTGCTCGTAATAAACTCCGAGTCTACATACCCAATTTTTTGCGCCTGTAACGACCCAAGAGCCGAAAAGGAGAGCAAAGTTACAAAAATAAGTCCTTTTTTCATGACATTTTTTGAAACAAAACCAGTGTGCTTCGACATTATTTTATTCTGCATGAACCCATTACAGTCAATGGGTCACCTGTTTTGCATCTTCTAATAACGTCTTGAAGACCGATTTCTTATCTGATCTGCTGTCCGATTGTAAAGTGGAACTGACCACCCGGTCCGACCCGTGTCGGAGATCCCGGCATCCGGTCGAAACCGTAACCGTAGTCAATTCCGATCAACCCGAAGGCAGGCATAAAGATCCGTGCGCCCGCACCAACCGAGCGTTTCAGGTCAAACGGGTTGTAACTTTTGAAACTTCCCCAGTTATTCCCTGCCTCCAGAAAGGTCAAAACGAAAATCGTCGCCGACGGGTTCAGGGAGACCGGATACCGGAGTTCCATCACATACTTGCTGAAAGCCAACCCGCCCTGTGACCGTTCCAGAGTCGTTGGTGAAACACCATTCAGACCTGTATAAACGTCACGATCGTTGTAGCCACGCAACCCGATGATGTCTTGTGCGAGGGCAAACTGACCCGTACCGGCCAAACCTGAACCACCCAACACAAACCGTTCAAAAGGACTGAAAACGGTGCGGTTGTTATACCGACCCAGAAAGCCCATGTGCGCGCGGGCATTTAAGACCAGCTTCCCGGTCACGGTAGCAAACCAACTGGCATCGAACATCCATTTGTGGTATTCGACCCACTTGTACCGGTCTTTCACGTCCACGTTCGCATTCGTCGTTTTGTTCGAGAATGCCGAGTAAGGTGGGGTGAACGTGGCCAGCAGGGAGATTGATGAACCCGACCGGGGGAACTGCGGATTATCGATGCTGTTCCGGGCCAGGGTGCTGTTGAACGTGATGCTATTGGAAGTACCGTCGCGCAGACCGATGCCAAAAATATCGTAGTTGTTCAATTCATACCGCTGGTAGGTCAGCGAATTGCTCAACTGGAAAAAGTCATCCGGGAAACGCAACCGGCGTCCCAGCCCCAGAGAAATCATGGTGTTTCCGTAGGAACCCAGGAAGTTTTTACCGTAGGCACTCGGGTTGGTATACAACTGGTTATAATCCGAAATGCGGTAGACCGTCCGCGACAAACTGACGGAGAACGAGTTAGGCCGTTTTCCACCCAGCCACGGTTCGGTAAACGTCAGGGAGTAGGTCTGGAACTGCCGCCCGTTGGCCTGAAAACGCAGGGCCAGTTTCTGCCCGTCACCCGCTGGCAACGGCCGCCAGGCTTTCATGTTCGTGATGTTGCGCGCCGAGAAGTTGTTGAACACCAGACCCAGCGTACCGACAAACCCGACGTAACCACCCCAGCCACCGGATAATTCAATCTGGTCACTCGGTTTTTCTTCGACCGTATATTCGATGTCTACCGTGCCGTCAGGCTGCGGAACCGGGTTGATGCCGATTTTTTCCGGATCGAAATACCCCAGTGTTGACAATTCGCGCTGCGTCCGGATGATGTCGGTTTTACTGAACTTCTGACCGGGCAGCGTCCGGATTTCCCGCAACACGACGTGGTCGCTGGTTTTGGTGTTTCCGTTCAGGATGATCCGGTTGATGGTGGCCTGCTTGCCTTCAAAAATGCGGAATTCAATATCGAGCGAGTCCCCTTCCACGCTTTTGATTACGTCTTCGGCGTTGAAATACAGGTACCCGCGGTCCATGTAAGCCGAGCTTAAATCGCTGCCGGGAATCCCGTTTTTCTTTTTCTCGATGTCCTCTTTGCTATAGACATCGCCTTTTTTCAGCCCCAGAACCTGCGTTAACTGTTCATCGGTATACAGGTAATTGCCTTCCCAGCTGATGGTGCGAACGTAGTATTTCTGCCCCTCGTCAATGTTCATGATGATATTGACGGTCCGGTCGTCGTGGGCGTAAACCGAGTCGAAGGTGACAGCCGCATCGCGGTAGCCTTCCTTGTTATAATATTCGACAATCTTCTGTTTGTCTTCCTCAAATTTCTTCGGAACGAACTTGGAAGGTGTGAACAGGCGGCCAAACCGCATCTGTTTGGTGCCCTTCATTTTCATTCGGATTTTCGACTCGTCCACCAGTTCCCGGCCGCGGATCTCGATATTATGAATCTTAACCTTGCTTCCTTTGTCGATCGACACCCGCATGGTGGCCTGGTTGCGGGTGCTGTCGGTCGGCACCGACAGGATTTTGACTTTCGTGTTCAGGTAGCCTTTCTCAACGAAATACTTCTTCACACTCAGTTGCGTATTTTTGATTAACGTATTGGAAATCAGACGGCCCAGGTTCAATTTTATCTTGTCTTTCAGCGCGTCCTGTTCTGATTTTTTAATCCCGACGAACGTTACCTTGTACAGACGGGGTTGCTCTTTGATCGACACATTGAGGGTTACCTGCGAACCGTCGACTTTGGTGGCCAGGATCTCGACGTCTTCGAGCAGTCCCTGTCCCATCAGGCGTTTGATGGCCCCGTTGATGGCTTCGCCCGGAATCCGGATTTTATCACCGACTTTCAAACCCGTCAGCGAGAGCAGGGAGTTAGGATCGAGGTATTTGTTTCCGGTTACGGTAAGCCCTTCAATTTCGTACTCTTTTGGATCGGCGTAGTTCAGATCGATGAGGGAAGGTGTTGAGGAGACTGGTGTCTGGCCCGTTGTAATGCGCCCGCCCCCGAATCCTGGCCGAACCTGCGCCTGAGCCGACAGCGCGATGAACAGCGTCAGCGAGACCACTCCCGCCCAAAATCGTTTCCTGTTCAAAAATACCAAGGTGGTAGGAGTTCCTTTCATACGTCACTTTACGAGTTGTTCACTGGTTTTTCCAAAACGCCGTTCACGGTTCTGATAGGTCAGAATCGCTTCCCACAAATGTGGTCTACGGAAATCGGGCCACAACACGTCATTAATAATATAGAGTTCTGCGTAAGCCAATTGCCAGAGCATAAAATTGCTGATGCGGTGATCACCGCCCGTCCGGATCATCAGATCCACCTCGTCGATGCCTTCGGTTGCCAACGCACCGGCAAACACGTCTTCATTGATCTGGTCGGGCGTCAGGGTACCGTCCTGTACCTGTCGGGCCAGCTTTTTGGTGGCCTCCAGAATATCCCATTTACCGCTATAACTCAACGCGAGATTCAAATTCAGGCCGTCGTTGTTTTCGGTCAACCGGATGGCTTCGGCCAGTTCCGACCGGCACTCTTTGGGCAGCGTACTGATGCTCCCAATGGCCGTTAACCGAACGTTATTTTCCATCAAGGTTGGCACTTCGCCCCGGATGGTGTGCACCAGCAGGTGCATCAGCGCATCGATTTCCATCTTGGGACGGCTCCAGTTTTCGGTGGAAAAGGTATAGAGTGTCAGGTACTTCACGCCCAGTTCTGCACATCCTTCGGTTACTTCCCTGACGGCTTTGATTGCATTCCGATGGCCGAACACCCGTGCAGCTCCCTGCTTTTTGGCCCAGCGTCCATTTCCGTCCATAATAACGGCGATGTGTCGGGGCAGATTGCTCAGGTCAATGAGTTCTTTCATTCAGCCGGATTCGTTTTAACAAACTTTAACATAAAGACGGCCCGACGAGGTGGGCCGATCAAAATCAGGCTGCAAGTTACTAAAAAGCACACGGTTTTAAAAGGCATGAGGGAGCGAAGGGACGAGGGAGTGATTTATATTTTCACGCCATCGATCTTTCACTCCCTCACGCTTTTAGACCCTGTTGGGGATAAAGTAGGGGTAGGTGGTACTGCAACGGGTGTCAGGCGTCGCTTTTTTTGCCAAGCAATCCCAGAAAACCCTGAAACCGCTCCCGGTAAGCCGCTCCCAGTGGAATCTGGTGGCTTCCAACGGAGATGCTCCGGTAGGAATAACTGGTAATTTTAGACAGGTTGACAATGTAGGATTTATGAACCCGCAGGAATTGTTGCCGGGGAAGGACATTTTCGAGGTTGGAAATGGTGTCGTTGACAGCAACGACTTTTTGTTGTCCGGCAATCTTACAATAAATACCGTAGGCCTGTACGTAGTCGATATCCGTGTAATCAAACCGCTGAAACGTGTGCCCGGTTTTCAGGAAAATGAAGGGATAACCAGTCTGGCTTCCGGGCGTAAGCCGAACACTCAGCGCCCGGTTGATGGCCCGCGTAAAACGCAGAAAGGTGAAGGGCTTGAGCACATAATCGACAATACCCAGATCGAAACTGTCGACCGCATACTCCGCATTGGTCGAGGTCACAATAACCGGAACGTGTTTTGAAAAGGAGCCAATTAAGTCGAATCCGTTCAGACCCGGCCGGTGCATGTCCAGACACACCAGATTGTATGACTTTTGACGAAGCAATCCCAGGGCTTCGGTCACGGAATGGCACACGTCGGGTGGTAAAAAAAACGGCAATTGGGTAATGTAATCTCTCAACTCCGTCCCGGCTTTGGCCGAGTCATCCACAATGAGGCATTTTTGTAGATTCATAATCATTCGTAGTAGACTGAAATTCAGGTTTGAGAAACGTTATCTGCGGAAAATTTCCGGGGTTCCCAAAAAGGTATCAATTCAACCAATACTGTATTGAACTGAACGATTTAGTACACAAACGTGAAAAAAAACCACACAAAACCGCGATCCCGATCAACTGGAAACAACGCCCAACCTTCAAAAAGGCCTATCTTTAAATCCTTCTTATCGGAGAAGGGTATTCAGGGCGGACCGGGTGGTACTCTCGCTTTGAACGATAGCACAAAGGACGGACAGAAAAACATGGCAATCCTGCCAAAATACTAGGGCAATCCTGCCAAAAAGGGTAAAATAACGTGTTTGGAGAGGTGTTTTTTCGATAAAGCAGGATGGTAAGGACAAAACTGGGGACAAGTGGGCGAAATTGGACTTCAACGCGTTGGTGCTATCTGTGCATCGGCCTCCTGCTGACGGGCGGGTTTCTTGGGGTAAGCCCCGCGTGTGCGGACACGCCGTATACCATCAAAGTACAGCATTATTCCGTGGCAGAAGGGTTACCCAATCGGATCGTGATGACCATCGGGCAGGATCATCAAGGCTTTGCCTGGATTGGTACCATGAATAATGCGTATCGATTCGACAGCCATTCGTTCAAGGCACTTCCGCCCGAACAATCTGCCAGGGAAAGTTCATTGGCTTCCGTAGTTCATGCCATTCGTACTGATTCAGAACGGAATCTATGGTTTTTTAAAGCCTGGTCGTCCAGCGACCATGAACAGATTGAAATCCTGGCTCCGGGGCAGCAGAAGCCCACTTCATTTGAAGCTTTTTTTCACCGAAAGCTCCCTTTTGATGCCGATGAGATGATCGAAATTGGTTCGCAGGAGAATGGTCCCCGGCAGTCAACAGACCCTATCCTGGTGCCCTTGCGGAATGGCGACATTTGGCGGTATGAGGGAAAAGGTCATTTCAAGCGGTTGTATCACCATACCGTATCATCCAATCAACTCGTTTCATCGTCCGACAAACTCATTAATCTGCATGTGACGCCTACCGGGACCCTACTGCTGGTTTTCTCCCGGGAACCAACACGCTACCCTACCAGCCAAATTCCCTTCCTGAACGAATTAGTCGAACTTTGGTCCAACGGAACCGTTCGCCGGCGGCAAGCCATACCGAATCGGCTGTTTCCGGTGTGGGTAGACCGCCTGGGAACGATTTACCTGAACAATGAAAAATTCTTTTCCCCCGGCAACAAGGCACAGGACTCTCCCCATCTGACTGAACACCAGGTAGATCGCTTGCTCTATCGACTTACTGAAGACGGAAGGCTGATCAATGTGCCGATTTCTTTTCCGGCCAATCCGTTCCCGGCCCCCAATCAGTATAAATTTACGGGAAAGGGCTGTAAAATGACCTACGACGCCAGACACCAGTTGTTTTGGATTATTAGCAAAAGCGTCCTGTTCGCCTGGAGCCCCAAACACGGTATCGTTTTCAACCTGGCCGCATCGGGCTTTCCGGTCACCAGCGTAGACGAATTCAATCAACTATTCGTTGACCGAACTGGCGCTGTTTGGATCGGTACCAACAATGGCTTTTTTTTGATGACCGTCGAACCAAACCCTTTTCAACGGCATTTCTATAACTCCGACCAAGAAACCGCCACACCTAACCTGAGCACCCGGGGCATTGCTCAGGTTGGCGACTGGCTCTGGATCAATGCAAACTGGCCTTATTTTGGTACCAGTCAGTTACTGAACCTGAAAACCGGACAAAGTCCACAGGTGGTTTTGGGAACCTATGGCCCCGTCGTCCGGGGTCATGATCAGGCGATTTGGGCCCCGGCAACCGGCCACTTTCTGGCCCGGGTCAATCCAATAACGCTGGAGATCCAAAAATATCCCCTAACAAATCCGGCAAGCCTTTGCTGGGCGCTCTGGCAGGACGGTCGACACAATTTCTGGCTGGGTTTCGATGAAGGCCTTTCGTATTTTGACAACCACCGGAAACGAGACCAACCGTTCAGAAAGTATAACCAATACCGGGAACTGGCGAAAAATCGGGTCAACGGTTTTTTTCCGGATTCCTCCGCCGGGGGCCTCTGGGTGGCCGCTTCGTCGGGTCTGTATCTGCTCGACACACTCCGGGGCATAACGGCCCGCTACAGTTCGCAGGACCCTGCCCCCTATCACCTTCCCTTCGACCACCTTACCTTTGTTCATCCCGACCGCAGCCAACCCGGTATCTACTGGCTGGCCACACGCGGAGGAGGGTTAATCCGGTGGGAACGCCAAACCGGTCGCTGGCAACAATTCACGCGGGAAACCGGGCTTTCCAACAACGAAATCTATTCGATTCATGAAGACCGCCAGGGACGTCTCTGGCTGCCCAGTAGCTACGGCCTCATGCGGTTTCAGAAGAAAACTCACCAAACCCAGGTCTTTCTGCCGCAGGATGGCATTACGCACGAAGAATTTAACCTGGCTTCCTATTTTCTGGCTCCGGACGGTCAACTCTTTTTGGGCGGATTGAACGGCGTGACGGCCTTCCGGCCCGATAGACAGATGCTCGAAAAACCGGTCGTTGTTCCTCTCATGGTGACGGATTATGAACAGCTCAACGCCAGCACCGGCCAGCGCACGGATCATCTTGCGGATTTCAACCGGGATCAACAGATTTCCATTCCTACCCAAAACCGGTCGTTCTCTCTGACTTTTGCACTGCTCGATTACCGCTACGGCCGTCAATTTCGGTTATCCTACCGCATTGTCGGCTGGCAGAATTATTGGACGTCCCAACTCCGGCGGGATGTGGCGATCAATGGTCTGCCCCCCGGCCAATACCAACTTCAGGTGCGGGCGCAAAATCCTAATGGACAGTGGGTATCCGACACCCTCACAATTCCCATTACGGTTTTGACCCCGTTTTATCAACAGCCGTGGTTCGTAATTCTGTGTCTCCTGAGCCTCTTGTGGGTAATCGTTGGTATTTTCCGGTGGCGAAACGAACGGTTGATTCGGGAAACCAAACGGCTGGAAGCGGAAGTAACCCGCCGAACCGCACAAATTGAAAACGACAAGGCCCTGATCCAGCAACAGGCCACCGATTTGCAGGCCAGTGCCACGCTGAAAGCCCGGTTCTTCGCGAACGTTTCGCACGAATTTCGGACCCCACTGACCCTGCTGCTGGGTCCGCTGGCGTATTTATCCAAACGGACTACCGAGCCGGCTACCGCCCGGTTGTTGGCCGGCATGGACCGCAATGCCCGACAGTTGCTGGCCATGGTCAGCGATTTGCTCGACCTCTCCAAACTCGACGTCAACCCGATGCAGTTGACAAAACAGCCCGCCGACCTGTGTGCACTCATCAATCAGACGGTTTCTTCCTTTACCCCCCAGGCAGAGTACACCGGTATTCATCTAACCGTGACAGGAACCTCAAAACCGGTCTGGCTTTTGCTGGATGTAGCCAAAATGGAGACGGTTTTGAAAAACCTGCTGGCCAATGCGCTGCATTTTACCCCCGCCGGTGGATCGGTTACCGTCCGCTTATTCGAACCGGCAGACTGGGTGCACATCGAAGTGAGCGACACCGGCAGCGGCATTCACCCGAACGACCTACCCCACATTTTTGAACGGTATTACCAGTCACAACAACCCGATGCTCCGCTGCGGGGAGGCACCGGAATCGGGCTGGCTTTGTCGATGGAATATTGTAAACTCTGGGGTGGAGGTTTAACGGTCGACAGCACCCTGGGGAAAGGCAGCACATTTGCCCTGACCTGTCCCTACCAGCCAACTGCTCCGCAGGAAACAATTCCGGCACCGGAAACCAAAAACCCCGAGCCGGTTTTGGCCGAAGCTAAAAACCACCATTTGTCTACCCGAATTTTACTGGTCGAAGACAATCCCGACATGGCGGAGTATCTGGAAACGATCCTGAGTCCGTATTACCTCCTCCACGTGACGCGAAACGGACGGGAAGCCTGGCAGTGGCTGAGTGCCCTGCCGGTGGCCGACCAGCCCAACCTGATTGTTACCGATCTGATGATGCCGGATATGGACGGATTGGCCCTGGTCAACCAGATTCGCCAGCAACCGACAGTTCGCGCGATCCCGGTGCTGATGCTGACCGCCCGAACCAGCCAGGACGTCAAACTCGAAGCCCTCCGCCTGGGCGTTGCCGATTACGTTACCAAACCGTTCGACCAGGATGAGCTGATCACCCGCATCGGTAATCTGCTCGAACGCTCGCAGGAACGTACCGCCTGGCAGCAGCAGCTTCCGTCCGAAACCGCTGGCTCGCCGGTTCCGATGGACGAAGAATGGCTTTTGCAGATTGAGCAACTGATTCTGAAAAATCTGACCAATACCCAGTTTCAGGTCCATTCGATTGCCGACGCCGTTCACAGCAGCGAGCGGCAGTTATACCGGCGACTGAAGAAGCTGACCGGTTTCTCGCCCAATCAGTTCATGCAGGAAATCCGGCTTCAAACCGCCCGCGAATGGCTCGAAAACCAGCAGTACAGTACAGTTAAAGAAGTATGTTATGCCGTTGGTTTTCAGGATGTTGTCTATTTTTCGCGGCTGTTTCTGAATCGCTTTGGCCGGTATCCGGCAACCTTTCTCCGGACGGCAGACGTATCGTAGCTTGGGCACTTTTATAATTCCATCAGGCTTTTCAGATTGTCATGAAAACTGCTTCCGGTTAGTAGCTGTGTAGCTTTTTTGTCCCGCATGATAACCGCATACTTTCCGTTAAAATGCCGCTGAATTTCCTGAATATGGCGGGAATTCAGAAGAGTCGAGCGGCTAATCCGGGTGAACGAATCCGGCAATTTTTCTTCCAACGTCGAAATGGTATGGTTGGTCAGAAACTGCTGGCCGTCAACGGTATGGAGAAACACGTATTTGTCTTCGGCTTCAAAATAGGCAATGCTGGCGAGCGGAATCAGCAAAATGCGGTCGCCGGTTTTGACCGAAATGGAATGCAGTTCTTTTTTGGGTTTCAGCAGTTCCAGAACGTGCCGTAAATCCGGACTGGAACCCGTCGGTGCCGAATGCGATTTGCGAATGCGCTCGACCGTTTTTTCCAGACGCTCCGGCTCAATGGGTTTCAGGAGGTAGTCGATGGAGTTTTCTTCGAAAGCCCGCACGGCATAATCGTCGTAGGCCGTGGCAAAAACCACAATCGGCAGATACGGCAGTTTCGCCAGCATCTCAAAACCGTTCAGTCCCGGCATTTCAATATCCAGAAAAATAAGATCCGGTTCGAGGGCTTCCACGGCTTTCAGGCCTTCCAGCCCATTCCCCGCTTCGCCCACAATCTCAAACGTGTCGCCATACGCACCCAACAAACGCCGGAGCCGGTTGATGGCCAGGGGTTCGTCGTCCACCAACAAGGTTCGGAGCGGAAATTCGGTAGCCACTTTCATGATTGAATCGGTTGGTTTTCAACAAATAGTGTTTTTCGAATCGCATCCGGAGGGTTATTCAGCCGTTCTTTTTTTATCTGCACTACCACTTCTTTACGCGGTTTATTTTCAACGATCAGACGGGCATCGTTGCCATACAGCAGTTTCAGCTTGTCCTGAATGCTTTGCAGTCCGTAGCCGGCCACGAGTTCTTCCGGAAATACCGGCCCGTTGTCGTGAATCCGGCAACTGAGCCAGCCTTCTTCTTCCGTAATCCGCAGAATAATGGCGCCCGGCCCGGCCACTTTCGAAATTCCGTGTTTGATGGCATTCTCGACCAGTGGTTGCAGCAAAAACTGCGGAATCTGAACCTCGTTCAAAGCCGGATTGAGCAAATCGATGCGGTAGGTCAGCCGGTCGCCGAAGCGCACCTGCTCCACGTCCAGATACGTCCGAACCATCTCCAGTTCGTCGGCAATGGTGTTGAAATACCGGTTTTTCATGCCGGTCGTATACCGAAACAGTTTCGACAGCAGCACCACCATGCGTTCGGCCCGGTCGGGTTCGTCGTGAACGAGACTGGCGATGGAATTCAGGGCGTTATACAGAAAATGTGGATTAATTTTGGCTTGCAGGGCTTCCAGTTCGGCCCGGGTTTTCAGTTGTTCCAGGTGCAGCAACTGGTATTCCTGTTCGGTAATTTTGCGCGTCACATGGCGGGCCCGTTGCTGGAAATAAAAAAACAGGTTGCCGACCCCAATCGGCCCCAACAGGTAAAGAATCGAGGTATTATTCCCACGACTTCGGTAGAGAAAGGTCTGCGGCTGGTTAAAATACGTAAGAATCCATCCTTTCCACATTAGAAAATTGATCCCTCCTACCACCACCAGTAAGATGAGCGACAGAACCAGGTGCTGCCCCAGAACCGACGAAAAACGATGCGCGATCAACCCGAAAAATGAACAAATCAGCAATACAAAAACCGCACTGATCAGGTTATTTAAACAAATCATGATGGTGATTTCTATGTACTCACCGGTCGGGTTAATCAGTTCCAGCGTGAAATAAATGATTCCACTCAGGCCGTATACCAACATCGCGCAAACGACAATCGAAATCAACCAGTCGCGCAGGTTATTCTGCACAAACCAGCTTCCGGATTTCAGACGTTGAAAGGAACTCATAGGCGGTTTAGGATTCATTACTGACCACACTGGCTCAGTAAATACTGATTCGTTTCCACGCCCCAACTGGGGTGAATGGTCGATGCCGGTTTGAAAGTAGCGAATTTTTCGGCGGCTTGTTTCAACACCGGGCAGGCCACGACTTTTCCCCCGCCATATTGCTCGGGGGTGTAAAACAGCGATTGGCCCTGAAGCGCGTAAATACGCGGGTTTTCAGCATTTTTCGCTTTAGCTTTGCCGAGAGCCGCTTCAAATTCCGGCACGTATTGCTGCCAGCGGTTTTCCGGGTCGATGGCCAGCCGGGCACTGGCCAGTTGAGCCGCCAACACCATCGTTTCGTCGTTATCCGGCTGTTTTTGTGCGACGTTCCGGTAAAATGCAGCAGCCTTGTCGAGCAGCGCATCTTTTTTAGCGGCATCCGTTTCCTTGAACGAGAGCAGCGCGTAGGTATAAGCCGCCCAATAAGCCGGTAGCCATTCTGCGGTTTCGGCATTGGCGATGCGCTCGAACTGCCCGGCGGTTTGCTGCAATTCCGGGGTGGGCGTCATAAATTTCACGGTAGCAATCGCGCCTTCCATCGCTTTCGTGTACTTCTCATTTTGCGCGTGGGCATTGGCCCCAATTCCCAGGGCGAGGGTCAGAAAAAGAACGGTTTTTTTCATGGTTTTAGATGGTTAGAAATGGTTGAAAGAGATGGTTGAATGGTTGAAGTCTGCGGGCACCTTATGGATTACTAATCAGTTCAGGATCGATCGGTTTTCGGGTCAGGCTCAACACCGCCCCGAGGAAGAAAAACCGGTAAAACGGCGGCACGACCGCAAACTTCTGGCTGCCGTCGGGCGTGTACCGGTAGCCGTAGGTATTTTTCGTTCCGAGCACGTTTTCCACCGATGCGTAAAGGACCAGAAATTTTCGCGGCAGAATTTTGATGTAACTCATGTTCAGGCTCAGACTGCTGTAGGGACGGGTTTTGTCACTCAGAAACTGATCGCTGCCTGGATTGTAATAAGGCCGACCGCTGGCGAGCGAATACGTGGCCCCGGTATTGATGCCCAGCGCCGGGATGTATTTTTTGAAAACGAGGTTCAACGTGTGCGTGGCCGCGAAGGTCGGCATGGCTTCAACCGGATAATTCCGGAACAGGCGTTTGGTATCCAGAAACGAATACGAAACCCAGTAATCGACGTTTTTCATCGACCGTTTGTCGCGCCAGAACACGTCAAATCCCTGCGCATAGCCGAAACCGCTGTTGTTGGTTCGGCTGGTTGGAAACCGGTATGGGTTGGGGTCATAAAAACCGTTGGTGTTTTCCCGTACCAGATGTCGATAATCTTTGTAGAAGGTTTCGACCCGGAACGTCCGGTTATCCCGAATGCGCTGGTAGTTCAAAATCAGGTGATTGGCCTGCTCGAACCGCAGCGTCGGATTGGTCAGCAGGTAGGTCTGGTCGGGTGTTTGGTAAAACTGACCGGCGGCCAGCGAGACCTGTCCGTAGGAATCGGTTTTGTAGGCCATCGAAAGCCGGGGCGATAGATTCGCCCGACCAATGACCGACGTCCGCTCCCCGCGCAACCCCGCCCGAACGGCCAGTTTTCGGGTAAAAAACACTTCGGTTTCGACAAAAACCGCTGAATACCAGTCCGTCAATGAGCCGCCCCAGATTCCGTAGCGGTTTTGGTAGGTATACCGATGGAGTTCGGCCCCGGCCAGCAACGAAACCTTGTCGCTCAGCGAGCGCGTCACCACCACCCGCCCCTGCATCCGCTGTTCCTGCGTCCGGGCCTGAACGGTATCGATGCCCAGCCGGTCGCGGTTGTAGTTGTAGCTCAAACCGGTTTGCAGGCCCCAGCGCCCTTCGTCCCAGGTCGTTTGAAAGGTCGTCATCGAAAGCGCGTTGTGGTTCCGAACCGTGAAGGGCGACGCCCGGAAGTCGCCGGTAAAATTCCGGAATGAGAGGGACTGGTGGCTGGCCGACACGTCGGTGTAGTGTTTCAGCAACCCGCGTTTGCCGATGGGCTGCGTCAGAATGACCGACGTGCCGCCCGCTTCGGGTGCGTGAATCCAGTTGATGTTCTGTTTCAGGACGTTGAATAGCGGATTCAGGTTGGTATAATTCACCGAAAACGTTATCCGTTCTTTTTTGAAAGCCGACAAAGTGACCCCGGCGGCATTGAGTCCGACGCTGATGCCGTCGTTGTCTTCCGCCCGGTCTTTGGTGTTCAGCGACAACACCGACGAAAGCGCCTGACCGTATTGCGCCGAATAACCGCCCGTACTGAACGCCGTTCCTTTGAACAGAAAAGGCGAAAACCGGCTCCGCTGCGACACATCCGGCCCGCCACTCGTAAACGGATTCTGAACCACCAGACCGTCGATAATCGTGCGGGTTTCGGAAGCCGACCCACCCCGCACGAACAAACCGGTTTGGTCGCCGACGCGCTGCGCACCGGGCAGCAACTGCATCACCGCCGGAATGTCGGCACCCCCGCTGGCGGTCGTCACAATGTCGAGCGGTTTCAAAACCGTCTGGCGTTTTTCGTCGCTGGCTTCGAAGGCCCCCGCTGTAATGACGACGGTATTGAGCATCGTGGCGGTTTCCTGCAATTTTGCGGTGAAGAGAATGGTGGGTTGACTCAGCCGGAGCTTTTGTTGGAACGGTTCGTAGCCGACAAAACTCACCGCGATGGTGGCCGTGTCTGGCTGGCTGGTCTGGAAGCTGAACGCGCCGGTGGCATCGGTATTAGCGCCATCGTAGGAACCGGCGATGAAGACGTTGGCACCGGGCAAGCCATTGCCTTTGCGATCCGTGATTTTACCGGTGATCGTCGTTTGCGCCCAGGCGAAGGACGGAAAAAACAGGGCGCAACAGCAGAGTAATGGTTGTTTCATGGCGGATCACTTCGAATACGGTTTCAAAGCTACCCGACCGGAACCCGGAATTGAAGCGGTTTCCGACGAAGAACAATTTAGGCGGAATAAACCGGGAGAAATGGCCGATGATTGAGGTTCGCGAACCGCTTTTGTAAAAAAATTTAAGAAGTAAGCCGCATTTCTGGCCTTTCTGCCATATATTATTTCAGATTTCTAAAATTACCCCAAAAATAATTTCAGCAAAAAGAGTATTGACTACCGGTTACTGCATCTTTAGCTCAAATCTGCCATATTATACGGTTTTCAGTTTACGGTATTTGGTTTATGGTGGCTGGCGCGTTAGCCACCATAAATGGACCAACAACCCTAAAAAATTACCAACCTAACGATCCTGTAGACAAAAAATACGGAAGCCTATGAAGAAACTTCATTGCTGACTATTTAATAAAGCCGGTGGTGGGACATCCATT
Organism: Larkinella humicola; assembly: GCF_008727875.1. Classification (GTDB taxonomy): domain Bacteria; phylum Bacteroidota; class Bacteroidia; order Cytophagales; family Spirosomataceae; genus Larkinella; species Larkinella humicola. The sequence continues at coordinate 228,679 of NZ_VTWS01000003.1, forward strand.
ACCGGTCAGTTGATCCCCTTCGTTTCTATGCTCGTTTTGCTACATCCCCAGTGGATGGATTGGGAATCATTACGCCGAATTTTAACCGACAAGACCAACATTATGTTAAGACACCTACCTATTCATCCTGTTTTACAGACGATTATGCGCGTTGCTCTGTATCAATCCCTGCTGTCTCTATTCATTATTTTAACTCCGCTGGCCCACGCCCATGACGTACGGGGTCAGAAAGTGCTGGAGCAAAAAGTAACGCTGCTGCTAACCAATGTCGATGTCGAGAAGGCGCTGGAGAAAATTGAGAAGATGACGAAAGTCAAATTCATGTACAATCCCCAGGTTTTCAGCAACCAGAAATACACTTTCCGGTTTCAGGACGAAGCGCTTTCGGGCGTATTGGAAAAAATACTGACCCCGCATAAGGTGGTTTACGAAGTCGTGCAGGACAAAATTATCCTGAAACGCGCTCCGGGTCCGGTCGAAGTCGCACCAGCCAGTGTCAAAGAAGCACCCAAACGCAATGTAACGGGGAAAGTATCAGACGAAAACGGTGTCGGACTCCCCGGCGTCAGCGTTCTGGTGAAAGGCACCCAGCGGGGAACTTCTTCCGACGCCGAAGGGCAGTACAAACTGGAGATTCCGGATGCGGAAGTTCAGACTGCCGTCCTGATTTTCAGCTTCGTAGGGTATACCTCCAAAGAAGTAACGGTGGGTAACCAGACGACGCTTTCGGTGCAACTGGCTCCGGAAGCCAAGTCGCTGAACGAAGTGGTCGTAACGGCCCTCGGGATTGCGCGGGAGAAAAAAGCACTGGCTTATTCCGTTTCGGAGGTGAAAGGCAGTGAATTTACGCAGGCCCGCGAAAACAACGTCGCCAACGCCCTGACCGGTAAAATTGCCGGGGTGAACGCCACCGGTATGGCCACCGGCCCCGGTGGTTCGAGCCGGATCATCATCCGCGGAAACGGTTCGCTGAACGGCAACAACCAGCCTTTGTATGTGATCAACGGGATGCCGATGGACAACAGCATTCCGGGCGGTGGCACGGCTTCGGACGGCAACGGGATGAACGTCGACCGGGGCGACGGGATCGGCGGGATCAACCCCGACGACATCGAATCCATCAGCGTTTTGAAAGGTGGCCCCGCAGCAGCTCTTTACGGCGCCCGGGCCTCCAACGGGGTGATTTTGATCACGACCAAAAAAGGACGCGGTCAGAAGGGAATCGGGGTGGAAATCAACAGCAACACAACGTTTGAAGACATCGCCGTGATTCCGAACTGGCAGTATGAGTTCGGTCAGGGTCTGGACGGCAAAAAACCGACCACGCTGACGGAAGCCAAAAGTACGGGACGCCTGTCGTATGGAGCGCGGATGGACGGCCAGCCCACCATTCAGGTCGACGGCCAGTTGCACCCGTATTCGCCCCAGAAAGACAACCTGAAAAACTTCTACCGCACCGGAAGCAACTACATCAACTCGGTAGCTTTCACGGGCGGCAACGAATCGGTCAATTTCCGCCTGGGTCTGAACAACACCAGTTCCAACAGCATCGTGCCGAACTCGTCGTTCACCCGCCGAATCGCCAATTTGAACCTGAACGCTTTTTTGGGCAAGAAGCTGAGCATCGAAACCGTGTTCCAGTATAACCTGGAAGAAGGCAAAAACCGCCCCAAAGTGGGGTACGCCGACATGAACCCGCACTGGGCGACGTATCTGGTGGCCAACGTGGTTGACATCCGCAGCCTTTCGCCGGGGTATGACCCTTTGACGGGCAAAGAAGTAGAGTGGAACCCGGTTCCAGCCGCCCCGAACCCCTATTTTGTGGTCAACAAGTTCAAAAACGACGACACCAAAAACCGGTTTCTGAGTCAGGGAAGCATTCGTTACGACATTCTGGACAACCTGTATCTGAAAGGCAGCGTGAGCCAGGATTATTACAGCTTCTCGTCGGAATACGTACAGCCGACCAACAATGCCTACCAGCCGCTGGGAACGTATGAAGCCCGGAAAACGACGTCGTCGGAAACCAACGGCATGTTGACGCTGAACTATAACACCACGTTTTTCAAGGAACTGAGCTTTACGGCGATGTTGGGAGCCAATTCGCAACGCGCCATTTACGACCAGACAGTGATCGCGGGCAGCGAGTTTACGGTGCCTTATTTCTACAGCTACACCAACCTGGCCGCATCGACGACCACGCCGACGTATCTGAAAAGCGCGATCAATTCCGTGTTTGGTTCGGTCGATTTTGGCTACAAGGGTCTGGCGTACCTGACGGTTTCCGGTCGGCAGGACTGGTTCTCGGTTCTGAATCCGAAAAGCAACAGCATTTTCTACCCGTCGATCGGTGGCTCGCTGATTCTGTCGGATGCGTTCCGCTTGCCGAAAGCCATCAGCTTTGCCAAACTGCGGGCCTCGTGGGCGCAGGTGGGTGGTGCTACGGTGAATGCCTACCAGATTTACCAGTATTACTCGATGCAGCAGGGTGGTCACAATGGTCGTCCGGTGCAGGTGTTGTCGTCGTCGCAGGTGCCCAACCCGGATCTGAAACCGCTGACATCCACCACCTACGAAGGCGGTCTTGAAGCCAAATTCCTGAACAACCGCCTGGGCATCGACCTGACGTTTTACAACCGGAAAACCACGGACGACATCGTAACGTCCAACATCGCCCTGTCGTCGGGCTACACCTCGGCCCTGCTGAACGTGGGTGAGTTGAGCAACAAAGGCGTGGAACTGCTGCTGACCGGCACGCCCGTTGCCAAAGGCGCTTTCGGCTGGGATGTCAGCTTCAACATGGCCTACAACAAAAGCAAGATCGAGCGGCTGGCCGAAGGGCTGACCGGCATCGACGTCGGCAGCGGTGTGGGTGGTGGTCTGGTGCGGAACGTCCTGAACCGCCCGTATGGAACGGTTTGGGGATACCAGAAGAAAACCGATGCCAATGGCAACGTCGTTTTCAATACCGCCAGCGGTTATGCCGTTCGGGGCGATCTGCAGGAAATCGGGCAGGGCACTCCTCCGCTCACGATGGGGATTACCAACAATTTCCGGTATAAAAACTTCTCGCTCAATTTCCTGATCGACGGCAAGTTCGGCAGCATTGTGTATTCGAACCTCTACCAGTATGCCTACCGGTTTGGTCTGCCGCAGGAAACGCTGCCGGGTCGTGAAACCGGTGTCACCGTAACCGGTGTCACCCCCGAAGGCAATCCGTTTACCAAAACCTGGAAAAAAGAAGAGGTAGACACTTACTACGACAACGACAAGAATTACACCGCCATGTTCATGTTCAACAACGACTTCGTAAAGCTTCGTCAGGTAGTTTTGAGCTACAACCTACCCGTCAGCAAGCTGTCGTTCCTGAAACTGCAATCGGCTTCGATTTCCTTCGTGGCGCGTAACCTCGCGATTCTGTACAAGGACAAAAAGAACCAGTATTTCGATCCTGAATCGGGCTATACGAGCACCAACGCCCAGGGTCTGGAAGCCTTTGGGGTGCCCAGAACCCGCAGTCTTGGTGTGAATTTAATGGTGAAATTCTAATTAAAACTATCTCACGATGAAGCGTCTGATCCAAAAAATACTGTGTGCGGCCCCATTGTTCTTCCTGTTGTCTTCCTGCGACAAGGGTTTTGAGGAAATGAACGTGGACCCCAATAAATATTCCGAAGTCATTCCCGAATACATGTTCACCCGCGCCTTGCTGGACGGCGTAAGCACCAACTTTACCGGGGCGGCTTACCTGACCATCGGGCAGTCGATGCAGCACTTTGCTACCTACAAGGAGGTCCCGGCGGCTGGTGACAAATACTTCAATTTCAGCTATTCGACCGGCAACTGGAATGCCTACGCCGGAACCGGTGCCGGGCAGGGCGCGATCGTTTCCATCCGCCAGGTGATCGATGCGGTTTCGACCAATCCGGCCAGCGTGAACAAACTGTCGGCGGCCCGCATCTGGAAGGCGTATGTATTTCACCGGCTGACGGATTTGTACGGTGACATTCCGTATTTCGAGGCTGGAAAGGCCCTTTCTGACAAGAATTACGGCCCTAAATACGACACCCAGCAGGCGATTTACGCCGATTTGCTGAAAGAACTGGAACAGTCGATTGCGGCTTTCGATGCCACCAAGGCCACTTTTGGTTCAGCCGACCTGATGTTTGGGGGCGACGTGGTGAAGTGGAAAAAATTCGCCTACTCGCTGATGCTGCGGCTGGGCATGCGCCTGACCGAAGTGGATGCGGCTACGGCCAAAACCTGGGTTGAAAAAGCCATCGCCGGGGGCGTGATTCTGGAGGATGCCGACCGGGCCGTCATTGCCTACGTGGACGGTTCGCAAACCGCCAGCCGCAATTTCATTGCCAACGGTTTGCTCAGCACCGATTACATCACACCCGGTGGCGACAATGTGGAAGGCGGCAAATTTGCCAAAACGCTGATCGATTATTTGAAAAACACCAAAGATCCGCGTCTGAACGTGATTTCCATCGTCTGGACGTCTGCCGACGGCAAAACGTTTACGGCTGATACCACAACGGCTTTGCAAAGCGGAATGCCCAACGCGGCTTACAACAACCTGCCAGCCAACTTCAACACGTTTTCTGAACCCAATCCGAACACGCTGCTGAAATACAGTGCGCCCTTGATCGTGTTTGGCAATGCCGAAACGAACCTGTTGCTGGCGGAAGCTTCCGTACGGGGTTGGGCCAGCGGAACAACGGCGGCAACGGCGTATGCCAATGCCGTTAGAGCCGGGATGCGGCAATGGTCGCTGTTTGGAACCGGTGGGGCAATCTCCGAGGCCAAGGTCAACGCGTACCTGGCCCTCAATCCGTACAAAACCGGTGGGACCGTGGCGCAGCAAATGGAACAGATCCAGACCCAAAAGTGGGTGTCGCTTTTCCTGGAAGACGAATACGAGATTTTTGCCAACTGGCGCCGGACCGGCTATCCGGTGCTGACGCCGACCAATTATCCGGGCAACCTGACGGGCGGAAAAATCCCAACCCGCTTTGTGGTTCCCGATTCGGAAGAAACGTACAACAAAACCAATTTCATCGAAGCACGAACACGGCAGGGCGGCACCAACACGCTCTCCAGCGTTGTCTGGTGGGATAAATAGGCAACGATAGATCGTTTTCGAGTACCGATTAAATTGACAAACAAAATAGCACCGGGATCTTCCTGGTGCTATTTTTTTGGGTTGGTGTTATGGATGGCCGGTTATTCCTTCTTTTTAGCATAAACGATGTCGAGTGCGGCTCCGGCATCCCCCTGTTGTTTCATCCAGGTTTCCAGCTTCTGCCGGTATTGTCTGATCCGGTTTTGGTGAGTCGGGTCCGTTGCCAGATTGGTAAGCTCCCAGGGGTCTTTCTGGGTATCGTAAAATTCGATGGCGGGCCGTTTCACAACCCGGTCCGTGATCCGCTTGGCATTCGGATCGTTCGGTGCCTGGTCGATCCAGGAGAACCAGACCGAATTGCGGTCTTTTTGCTTCGCGTTCATCATAAACCGGTTGTAATATTCTTCATCGGGTGTCAGGTTCAGAATCAGCTTGTAGCGGGTGTCGCGGATGCTGCGGATCGGATAGGGATTTCCTTCGGGAATGTTGTTGTGGATTCCGTAGGCATACGGTCGCGCGGTCGAACTTTTTCCCAGCAAAACCGGCAGAAAGCTTTTGCCGTCCAGCCCGGCGATGGGTTTGCCCCCCGCAATATCCACAAGGGTTGGGGTAATGTCTTCGTATTGAACCAGCGCGTCGGTTTCAGTTCGGGGTTTGACGGTTCCGGGCCATTTGACCACCATCGAACTTTTCTGTCCCACATCCCACAGGTTCCATTTCGCACCCGGGAACTGTGCACCCTGTTCGCCCAGAAACACGACGATGGTGTTCTTGTCCTGACCGGTTTCTTTCAACAAGCGGGTAATTTCGCCCACCTGCTCGTCCAGCCGCCGGACTTCAGCCAGGTATTTGACAAATTGTCGGCGCGTGACCGGCGTATCGATCCAATTGGCGGGCAGAATCAATTTATCCGCATCGAACTCGGTGGTATCGCCCACCGTCCAGGGGGTATGCGGATTGATGCTCATGACAAACAGGCAATACGGCTGGTTCGTGCGGGTGATGAATTTCCGGACATCATTCAACTGGTAGTCGTCCGTCGGGGCCACGCAGTTGGGTTCAAAACCGGTGATGATCTCGAACGGAAAAACGGTTTTGGGTTTGGTGCTGTGATCTTTGCCCGTTAGCCCAACGCGATACCCCAGATCCGCCAGGTAATGGCCAACGCTTTTCAGGGTATCATAAACCGGCTTGTGGTTTTGGAATGATCCGTGCCGCACCGGATACAAACCCGTAAAGAGCGAGGCCCGCGTCGGCACACACATGGCTTCGGACGCGTAGATGTGATTGAATTTCAAGCCTTCATTCGCCAGCGCATCGATGTGGGTCGTCTTCAGGTTTTTCCCGCCGTAACAACTCAACTGCCGACTGTCCAGGTCATCGGCCATGATGATGATTACGTTGGGTTTGGTAGCCACCGGGGAGGGCGTTACGGCGAGCCCCAGCCAACCGCTGCTAAGTAGGATCAAACCGAGTAAAAGTCGATTCCGGGAAGTCATCATAGACGCTGTTTTTAGATTTTTCAGAAATTTCACGGTACGGAATAGCGCAGGCCGGAGACCGGAATGGGTCAGCCGCGAGTTGGTAAAACCGCCTTACTCCAGCGGCAGAATCACATTGGTCAGCTTCCAGTCGAACCAGTCGCGTGTGAGCACAAAACGAATTTCATTCCCGTCTTTGTGGGGAACATAGGCCGAAAACGTATTGAAGGAATTGAACCGAAAGCGCACTTTACCGAACGGTTCGGTCGTTCCCCCGGTGGATTTCTTCAGGGGATTCACTTTTTGCCCCCGCATCATCGTCGCCAGGCCAACCGGTGTTACCATCCGGTCAACTACCGCTCCGGCAAAGAGGCCGGTCAATCCTTTCACCATGGCTGTAGCCGGGCTGTTGTTAGGGTCGTTGACGGCATTGGCAGCCTGTGCGTTGAGCTGATCTTTGAGATTCTGGCGCAACCGGGTAAAGTCCACCTGATCAGCAATCGCTTCCGCATCGTTGGCCTTCACACCCGTTTTGAGTTGATAAACCGTATAGTAAGGCCCCACCCAGATGATGCCCAGAACGGCAAGGACGGTGATGGCAATGTAGTGACGCGGTTTCATGACGGGTTTATTTTTTTGTAAAGCTACAAGAAGTACAATACGACCCAAAGCGTTGTTTCGCGGCCACAGGTTGTCCGTGAGCGGAGCAATAACCGCCAGGTATACTTCGCCTAAAATAACCCGTATGGCTGTTATTTACCCTTAATTGTACATACTCCCCAGATTGTTCACTATCTTCGTCAAAAGCAAAGAGACTGTTTAGATTCTGAAACCGGGTTTTAAACTAATTTTAAAACTGTAATAAAGTTATAAACGCAGTTTTATTGAAAGTATCGTATGAAGTGTCGTATCTGCGGAAGTGAAAAGGAAAAAAAATATTTCAAAGCAAAAGAAATGATGCTTGGCACACGAGAAGAATTTACCTACTTCCAGTGCGGCCAATGCCATTGTTTACAAATAGAAGACATTCCCGGCAATTTATCGAAATATTATCCCGAAGGTTACAACGGATTCGAGTCTCCTGAAAAGGATATATTCGGAGGAATAAAAGGCACCATCAGGAAGTACAAATATAAAGCATCTTTATTCCCAAAAACCGCTTCTTCAGGCTTTCTAAACGGGTTCTTTCAGGCAAAGCAATACGACATACTGGGTTCTTTGTCGCTGACCATGCAGTCTAAAATACTGGATGTGGGCAGTGGTGAGGGGGCTTTTCTATACCCCTTATACGAATTAGGAATGAAGCGGGTGCAAGGCGTAGATCCCTTTATAAAGGAAACTATTGTCTATCCAAACGGGTATAAAGTTATTAAAAATCAAATCTATACGGTTACCGGAAAATGGGATATTATCCTTTATAACCATTCTTTTGAGCATGTTCCGGATCCTTTAGAACATTTACTGGCAGTTTCCAACTTGTTAAAACCCGGTGGAATTTGTGTCATCCGGATTCCAACGGTTACTTCATACGCCTGGGAACATTACGGAACAGACTGGTTTCAACTGGATGCGCCCAGACATTTATTTCTCCATTCGCTAGAGAGCATGAAATTTCTAATTTCAAAGACGGGGCTGAAACTAGAAGATATTATATATGATTCTACCCATGCGCAATTTACAAACAGCGAAAAATATAAAAATAACATCGGGCTTTACGAGGACTCAAAAAGCCTATATTCAAGTTATTTAGACAGAAAATTAAAAAAAGAAAAATACAAAAGGCTCGCCCGGCAATTAAACAAAGAAAATAAAGGTGATCAGGCCGCTTTTATCATTAAAAATTAAAGAGATGTATACGCATCAGACAAGCGATTGCAACCCTACAAAATAGCTGATTCAAAACCTTTTTCACGTTGTCACTTGCTGTAAGCAAGTGACAACGTGGTCGTTCCTTCGTTTACAGCGGTTTCAGTTCCAGGTTTTTCCAGCGCACTTTAATACCACCCCCATCGTGGATCTGCAAGGCCACTCCGCCTTCGCCTTTCCCGATTTTTTCGTCTTTAATATCGACCATTTCCTTCCCGTTGAGCCAGGTCTGCACGCGGTCGCCCTCGGCCCGAATCCGCAGTTTGTTCCACTGCTCCGGCTTCAGGATGTTCTCTTTCTCGTCGGGAATCTGGATCAGCCAGCCCCGGCCATAGGATTCGTAAATACCGCCCGTATCGTGGTTCGGGGGCGCCACCTCGACCTGCCAGCCGCTCACTTTCGTTCCTTCCACCGTCGACCGGATGAAAACGCCACTGTTGCCGTTGGCTTCCTGTTTGAATTCCAGCGACAGGTCAAAGTTTTTATAAAATTGATCGGTCGCCAGATACCCGTAGCCTTTGTCGGGGCCGCTTTCGCAGACCAGTTCACCATCCGCCACATACCATTTTTCGGTACCGTAGATTTTCCAGCCCGTCAAATCTTTTCCGTTGAATAGCCGGACTTTTTTGGTTGGTGCCATAAAACCAACCGACACCACAACCAGGAGAACCAATACGAGCATTTTTTCTTTCATGGGTTATCAAAAAAGTAAGTTTAACAAAGGATTTGGTAGTTTTGTAACGTAGTTGTAACCGGTTGGTTTTGTCTAATAAACATACTATCGGTTTCGTTTTGAACTGTACCGGCATAAAGATAGCAAGCCGATGCGTCTGTCCGACCTGATTATCCACTTAATCTTATTTATCCATCGCTTTTCCATGAAAAAAACACGTTCGTCCACACCCCGGTCCCGGGCCTTGCTACTGGCGGTTTTAGCCGCTCTTTTTACGTTTACGACCAGTTGTGACAAAGAAGAAGACACCGCATCCGCCCAGCCCAAAACCGTTGCTGATCTGATCGTTGAAAGCAGCGACTTCACCATTCTGGAAGCGGCTATTCTCCAGGCGGGTCAGCTCGACGCGTTCAAGAACCCAAACCTGACGGTTTTTGCCCCCAACGACGCGGCTTTCCGGGCTTCGGGGGTTGCGGATGCGACTTCACTGACGGCCCTAACCAAAGAACAGTTGACCGGCATTCTGCAATACCACGTTCTGAAAGCCGCCGTGGCCTCCTCCGGTTTTCCGATGGAAAAGAATAAGGCGGTTCAAACCTCATTGAGCATTAACAACCAGGCGGTTGTCGCCTACGTTACCAACGGCACCAGCGGTTTATTCATCAACGGCGCCAAAGTGATCACGCCCGACGTAAAGGCCGCAAACGGCATCATGCACGTCATCGACCGCATTCTGTTGCCACCACCAACCGGCAGCGGAGGCAGTCTGGTGGGTGTGGTTCAGGCCGACACCAGTCTGTCGTTGCTGGGGGTTGCCGCTCTGCGGATTGCCACCGTCAACCCAACGCTGGCGGCCGTTTTGACCGGGACGCAGCCTTACACCACCTTTGCACCCACCAACAACGCGTTTCGGGCGTTGAAACTCAGCACGGCCGATACGATCAATAAAGTGCCGGTAACAGCCCTGACCGCCCTTCTGGCCAACCACGTCGTAGCGGGTCGTCTCTATTCCAATGATCTGACCACGGGTGAGGTGACGGCGTACAGCACCGGCAAACTGACGGTGACCGCGACTGGCACGACGGTGACCGTGAAGAGCAAAGGCCTGACGTCGCCGGCCACGGTGACCCGCGCCAACATGACCGCGACTAACGGCGTTGTTCACAAGATCGACAAGGTGTTGCTGTAATCTGCCCGCCGTATGGTTCCGAAAATTCTGCTGGGTTTACTGGTCTTTATCGTCGTTGCCGTCGCCATTCTTCTCACGATTGGTTATTTGATTTCCGCACCCGGTTACAAGGGGCCGGTCACCGACCATTTCGATGGGAAACAATTCCATAATTACAACGGTGCGAAAGCCAAAGGCTTAATGGAAGCCCTCGAGTGGATGTTGTCGGGCAGCGACAAAAAACCGTGGGGGGCTTTCCGTAATGAACCGCCGGGTCCTCCCCCACCCGGCCGCGTTGGCGGCTCTCCGGTGCGCATCACATTTGTCAATCACTCGACGGTTTTGCTCCAGTTCGACAGCCTGAACGTGCTGACGGACCCGGTTTGGTACGAACGCACCAGCCCCTTTCAGTGGGTGGGTCCGGCGCGAAACCGTCCGCCCGGCCTTCGTTTCGAAGACATTCCCAAAATTGACATTCTGCTGCTGAGTCACAATCACTGGGATCATCTGGACATTGAGACGGTTCAGAAACTTTGCCGGCGCGATCAGCCCAAAGTCTATTGTCCGCTGGGTGTGAAAGCTTTTCTGGAAGAAAAGGGTTGCCAAAACGTAACCGAAATGGACTGGAACGACTCGCTGGCCTACAACGGCAGCACCACGATCCACTGCGTTCCGGCACAGCATTTCTCCGGGCGGGGCATGTTCGATCGTGACGCCACGCTCTGGTGCGGTTTTCTGATCGATAGCCGGGCCGCCGGGAAGTTGTATTTTGTCGGCGATACGGGCTACGGTCCATTTTTCAGGAAAATCGGGGAGCAGTTAGGTCCCATCCGGCTTGCGTTGATTCCAATTGGTGCCTTCCGGCCAACGTGGTTTATGTCGCCCATCCACTGTTCGCCCGCCGAGGCCGTCCGGATCCACGACGACATCCGTTCGCAACAGAGCGTAGCCATTCATTACGGCACATTTCCGCTGGCCGATGACGGGGAGAACGAGCCCGTCGAAGAATTGCATAAAACCCTGAAAACCAGACCTGAGCTAACCACGCATTTTTGGACGTTACGGGAGGGTGAAGGGCGGTTGGTACCGTAATTTTGCCAACCGTTGCAACGGTTTTTCAAAAGGTGGGGTCATTGGTACAGTTACACCTTATCAATTCAATTTTAATTGCGAGCATGAATTCTAAACATCTGAGTGCGCTTATTGCCTTGTCTCTGGCGGTCGGACTGGTTTCCTGTATGAATAAACTCGACGATCCGAGTGCCGGAACGGTGGAACAGAACATCCAGCAGATCAAGGATTATTTGACGACAAACCAGTTACAGGATCAGGTAACACCTACGCTTTCGGGGCTGTATTACATCATTACACCAACCACTTCGAACGCCAAAGCGACGAAGCCAAACGAAGAACTGGAGTTTACCTATACGCTGTCCTACATCGATCCGACCACGAAAAAGGCGGTTTTGGTAGATAGCGCTAACCGAACCAAACCGGCTTATATTCCTTTTCTGGCGGGTGTGGTTGTTCCAGGTCTGGAAGAAGGGTTTTTGTTGATGAAAGAAGGGCAGCGAGGCCGGTTTTATATGCCGAACAATCTGGCCTTTGGCAGTAATACCCGCGAAAATAAAATGCCGGAATACAGTGCGGTTATTTTTGACGTCACCTTGAATCGGTCGCGGACCGAGCTGGAGCAAATGAATGATTATGCTACGCTCAAAAAATTGCCTCGTCCAGATGCTACCGTATTAGCTCAAGGCACGGATAGCGTTCGGATATACCGCCTTTCCAAAGGAACGGGGGCGCCCATCACCGCCGGGCAAACCGTTACCGTTGCTTATACCGCTAATTCACTGCGAGGAACTACGCCTTTTGATAAAAGTGACTCCTTAAGCATCAAACTGGGTTCCGGACAATACATCGTTGGTTTCGACAAAGGGATTTCTCAACTCACCGTAGGCGACAAAGCCTTGCTGGTTTTCCCGTCCGGAATCGGTTATGGTGCGCAGGGTAGCTCTGATTCCAAAGGCTATTACGTCGTCCCTCCCTATGCGCCACTGGCTTTTGAAATAACCGTTAAATCGGCCAAGTAAATTGACGGTTTATGGTGTTCAGTTTACGGTTTACGGTCGCTGACGCACGCTTATGCCATTTAATGCGTCAGCCACCGTAAACCGAATACCGGTTTTACCCGTTCTTCTGCCCTTCAACCGCCAGTAAATACAACTGCATGGATTCGCCGGTTGTGGCAATCCACCGATCGTAGTCTTCGATGGCGGCCGTCCGGTCTTCTTCCGAAATATACCCGTCTCTCACCAGTTGTGGTCCCCGAAGGTGGGCCACTTCCGACCAGATGCGGCTGGTTTCTCCGAAAGTCGGATCGCTTTTTTGGCTGGTTTCAAACTGGGGTTCAATCGTTATTTTTTCGAAACCGATCCGCAGAAACTGGTCTTTCAGATGATCGGCAATGGCATTGTCGAAACCGGCTTCCTGCCGCCATTTCAGAAACGCCCCGTAGAATTTCTTCATGGTTTCGGGCGGTTCGGGCCTCCATTCCACCTTCTCGTGATTATAGTCCAGTACGGCCAACACACCGCCCGGTTTCACCCGTTTTGCCAGTCGGGCCAGGGCCTCTTCCGGGCGAGCCAGCCATTGCAGCACACGGGCGCAGGTGACCAAATCGAACTGTTCGTCGGTTTCAAAATCGTACACATCCGCCGTTTGAAACGTGAGTTGGGGCAATTCGCCAGCCTGTTGGCGAGCCTGTAAAAGCAGGGTTTCGCTGGGGTCAATGCCCACCACGCGTCCCTGCGGCCCCACCCGCTCGGCTATCCCGCGCGTGATGGCTCCGGAACCGCAGCCCATATCCAGCACCGACAGACCCGGTTTCAGGTGTTTCAACAAATTCCGGTTGGCGTTTTCAACGGTTCTTCGATCCAGAATCGGGTTGGCAGCCTTTGGCATTTCAGCCCGGCTGGTAGCAGTTTGGTTTGACATAGGCTCGAAAGTACGGATTGGTTTTTATTGTACCCACATGAACAGATAAAATACAAAATAATACTTGATTATTGCAATAAAAGTCCATACCTTCATCCTACACCATTCCCCGATACGATCATGAAAAAGCTTCTGATTTTATGCGTCGTCATGGCTGGCACGGTTCTTCCCGGATGGGGGCAGAACGATCAGGTGGCCATCAAAAAGGTTCTTTACGATGAGACGGAGGGTTTCTTTAAGAGAGACAAAGAAAAATGGGCGGATTGCTGGGCACACACCCCTTACATCTATTTTGCGGCTAATTTATACGGCGGAGATTTTACCCTGATCAAAGGGTGGGACAACATGGAAAAGCAGTTCAAGAGCCAGTTTAACAGCTCCAGACCGGCCGACAGCGTGTCCATCTACAACACAAACTACGAGATTCATCAGAACGGAAAAATGGCCTTTGTGTGGTATGACCAGATGCTGATCGACAGCCACGGCAAAACCACCTCGAAAGAATCCCGGGTGGTTGAAAAAATCGGTGGAAAATGGAAGATCATTCACGTCTGTGCGCTCACAAATCTGAACAACCAAACGGCCCAATCCGGTAAATAATCAGAATCGATCTTTTTTGGAAAGCCAAACCGGTACGACAGCCCGGACAGCGGCTAATCCAACTAACCCGCGATTTCGTTCGTAGATGCCGAAATAAACTTTGTGCCAGGTGTAGCGGATCGTACAAAGTTTATTTCGGTCTCAACGAGTCCGCCCCGACTGGCGACATTTGCCCGATTATCGCTCCAGCAGAAACCGGAACGTTTGCCGTCCGTACCGATCAGCTACCTGGAGTAAATAGAGACCATTCTCCCACGTTTTCGGAACGGACCATTTTAACGATCCCGTTTCAGCAACCGTCTGATAGAGAGTGAGTCCGTTGAGGTTGGTCACATAAACCGCTGCGCCTTTCTCCAAACCCGAAAGGATCAGAAAATCACGAACCGGATTCGGCTGAATAGCCATTTTTCCGTTGGCGCGAATGCTAACGCTCTTGATTTTAGAGTATGTAAACTGGCCGTCCAGATCCGTTTGCCGCAACCGGTAATAGGTAGTGCCAACCGGGGGCGTTTCGTGAACATACGCGTACCGATGCGTGCTTTCAGTTGTAGTATGACCCTCCACCCGGCCCAGTGCTTCAAATGATTTCCCATCAAGGCTGTATTCAACCAGAAAGTAGGCATTGTCTTTTTCCTGCGTGGTTTCCCACGTTAACACAGCTTTTCGGTCTTTTTCGCTCACCTCAAATCGGGTCAGGTTCACCGGAAGTACCACACAGGCTCCGGGAACGATCGAAAACGTCTGCAAATCTGTTTTAACGGGATTTCCGCTGTCGGTCACCCGCATGGTTACGCTGACAGAGGTACTGCCAGTATAAAGACGGGTTGGGGTTCGCTGGTTTAGAATCTCAAATGTCCCATTTCCGTCCAGATCCCAGTCATAGGTATAAGGACCAGCACCTCCGGTTGCGGTTCCGCTGTAGGCTACGGTCTGAAACGGATTCGTTCCCTGGCAGGAAGGGGCGTTGGCGAAATTGCCGATCAGGGGAGCTTCCACGGCCGGAACAACCTCGCTGAAACACTTTGGATTAAAATCCGAGCAAGTCAGGTTATTAGGCAAACAAAACGAAGTTAAATCTCTTTGCTGGTTTCCCCACGCAATCAAAACGGTGTTCACCATTACCGGGTCACCACAGTGGTAAGTAATGGGTATACACTTGGTAAACACGCCCTGATTCAAAGTTTCCGAATAGCATTGTGTGAAGCTGTAGGGAACGGAATTAACCGTGTATTGCAGGGCAAGGTAAAATCCGTACCGCGTATTCGAGACGACTTCAAATTCTACACATAGATTAGCCGACACAGTAGCTCCTACCGTGCAGGTATTTGACAACGGACCTCCGGATGGGCTACCGACGTATATCCAGTCAAACGTAACATCGCCGGAATTGCATTGGCTACAGACCAGGGGTTGCGCGTGCCCGAAATTGGGTAGGCACCAACCGGTAAGCAGAGCTATGAAAAGTAGACACAGGCGGCCGACAAGCAAATTAGGAATCCTCTTACGAACGACTCCGGAGATCGTGGCAGAAATAAACATATAGTTAACAAAACAGGGAAAATGGATGCACAACAAAGGATAGAAAACGAATCTATCGAAATTTCCATCCACGATTCCCCGAATGGTCAATTATAGAGCCTGACGGGCCTGACGAACCCGATGGGGATGCAAGTAAGGGGGACAATGCGGGATAAACCGGAATAAATTTGCAACCCAAATCTACAAATAGGAAACATTAACGCTATACTATACGCGATTGTCTCGTTTCCGACGATGCCCGAAGCTTTATCCTGATCCGAAAACTTCCTGACGAATCGCGTTGTTATGCCTTTGCCGGTGTCTCTTTTGCCCGGCAATGGGTATGAGCAACGCAGCAAACACGACACAAAACGAATCCTTTCATGATATTATCCGGGGCGACAAGCCCGTGCTGGTCGATTTTTACGCCGACTGGTGCGGGCCTTGTAAAGTATTGGCCCCCACGCTGAAGCAACTCGCCGAACGAACCGGCGACAAACTGCGCATCATCAAAGTGGATGTCGACAAAAGCCGCTGGGCTTCCGGCACCTACCAGATTCAGAGCGTTCCGACGATGATCTTATTTCACAAGGGAAAAATCATCTGGCGGCAATCGGGGGTGCTGCCACTTCAGAAGCTGGAAGCGATGGTGCGGCAGGTTACGGGTTAACCGGCCGCCGGAAGGTGATGGCAATGCCCAGCAAAATGATGATTCCGCCCAGAACCATCTGAACCGTTATTTTTTCGTCGATAAACAGCCAGGCTAGAAAACCGGTCACGATAGCCTGGCTGAGCAGACTCAGCGACACCCGTTGCGCATCGATTTTCTGGAGCGCATGGCTGACCGCAATCCAGCCCAAAAGCTGGCAAACCACCGCCTGAACCACTAGAGAGCCCCAAATCCGGGGTTCGAAACCCCACAGCGGTTCGCCCAACCCGACGCACAACAGCACCAGATACAGGCTCGACACCGTCATGCTCGAAGCCATAAAGTTCAGAATCGGAACTTTATCCAAAACCGTCTTGCTGACGACAATGTACCCGGCATAAAACAGCCCCGACAGAACGGCCAGAAAAAACGCGCGGTCGAACTGCATGGTCAGAAACACTTCAACGCCCATCAAAAGAACGAGTCCGACCAGCGCCGTGGCCGTACCGATCCAGAAATATTTCGTTGGTTTATCGGGAAAAAACAGGAACGTGCCGATTCCCACCCAGATGGGCGACAGGTTGGTGAGCAAACTCGCCTGTGTGGCGGTCGATTCCTGAATGGAGAGGTTCCAGACGACGATATCGGACGCAAAAAACAGTCCGCACACCAGAATGGGTTTCCAGTAGCGCAGCGTTTTAGCCTGCCAGTTTCCATTTAAAAGTACGTAAGGCCAGATCAGCACCGTGGCAATGCTCATGCGATAGAACGCATCGCTGATGCCGGAAATCGGCGTAGCCCGGATGAGAACCGGGAAAATACTGATGCACAGAATGCCGATAATCAGACTCAGGCGGGAAGACATTACCGATTGTGATAATTTCAGAGGACTGGCAAAGGTAGTCAGCGGATTCCGCTCCGGCAATCGAACTGGCTGTCCTGGCTGCCTATTCTCTAAAAACCGTCATTAGTCAGGCTTTCTGCACCACTTCCATCGAAGCATTCCGAACGTTGATTTTATGGAGGAAAAACAACTTCATCGTCCGTTCGAGGAGCAGACTGGGGCTGGGTGTAATGAGGTAATCGGTGGTGGTTTTGATGGCGATAACGATGCCTTCGGCCAGGTGGTCATCGATGAGTTGCCGGAGCGGAACGCCCTCATAATCCTTTGATAACGTGCCAATTTCCATCACGTCGACAATGGATCCGCTTTCGGCGTAGCCTGTCAGGTATTCCAAGAAATCCATCACGTCGGGGCGGCTCACGATACTGGCCATGTGGGCGCCCCCGATTTTATCCGGCATCACGACCTTGTTGGCCCCGGCTTTCCGCAGTTTATTCAGCGCCGAGTGCTGCGATGCCCGGCTGATGATGGTCAGTTTCTCATTCAGGCTCCGGGCGCTCAGCACGATAAAAACGTTATCAGCGTCGGTGGGCAGGGCAGTCAGCAAGGCCTTTGCCCGGTCGATGCCAGCTTTCTGGAGCGTTTCATCTTCCGTGGCATTGCCGATCAGATACAGCAGCGATGCGTTTTTGGCCATATACGACCGGACGCGCTCTTCGTTTTGCTCGATCACGACAAACGGCACTTTGTTCTGACGCAGCGTGATAGCCGCTTCCTGCCCGTTTCGCCCCAGCCCGCAGAGAATCACATGGTTGGTGAGTTCATCAATCTGTTTGACCATTTTCCGTTGTCTAAAATAGTTGATCAATTCGCCACTGGCGACGTATTGCGTAATAAGTGCCAGGGCATAGGCGAATGTGGTAAAGCTGGAAATCAGCAGCAAAACCGTAAAAAGCCGGCCATTGGGCGACAACGGTTTCACCTCCGTGTAGCCCACCGTGGTAATCGAAATGACGGTCATGTACAGGGCGTCGATGAAGTTGTACTCTTCGATGTACATATACCCGCCAATCCCCATGAACGAAATGGCAACGATGATCAGAAAGGGGAAGAGAAGGGAATACCGCTGACGGCCGTTGAACATGCTAGCCAAAAAATAGATAATTCCAAAATTACTAATTTCAACAGAATATCAATAGCATTAAAATCTATTTTAGAATATTATATTTTGACAAAAGTAACTATTACCAACAATACAGTCACCTAACAAGTGGCCATGGCATCAGGCAACATTTTTTTTAAGATTTCCACCTAAACCGCTATATTTCGCCCCATCCCCGTAACCTTGAAACCACCATGCTTGCCTACCTCTTTGCGGTCCTTACGACCGTATTCTTTATCGGCCTGACCTTGTTTACGGCCTCCAAACCGTCGCTGGTTGGCGAAAACGCCATGGGTTACGGGCTGGGCCTGTTCTTTTTGGGAGCCGGTTTTGTCGTCACCAGTTTGATTCTAACGATTGCGCTAAACGTCCGGGGCGGTTTTGATTGGGTTGCCCAAAATGGCAGCACACGTAACCTCCTTGTTTTTTCTGCCTGGCTGGTGGTGGCGTTGACCACGTTTTTTTGTGCCCTGTTTAAATGGGAGTGGCACAGCGATACGCTTTACCCCGCTTTTTTGCACGGGTTGGCCGTCCGGCAGGGACAGTTCTGGATCCCGTTGCTCTGGCTGATCCCGTGTTTGCTCTCACTCCATTCTGCTGGCCCCCCGCTGGTTCCGCTCACCGCTCTCAAAGGTTCCTTTTGGGTAGCCATGGGCCTTAGTACTGTATTTTCCGGCGGTTTGCTGGTGGGATACTTTCGCGAATCTGCCCGGTCGGCGGAGGTCGAAATGGCCCAGCGAGCTGAGCAGGAAGACCGAATTCACCGGGAAAATCTGGAGACGATTGCGGCTCAGAAAGTCGACGATCCGATTGTCAACCTGCTGGGGTATTCCGGCCGGTATCAGTCCGACGACGTCAAGCAGGCCGCTTTGGCCAAGATCAAAGCGCACCCAAACTGGGAAGCCGAGATGATTGCGTTGCTTCAGAGTGAGTGGCGGTATAAGGAGGTCTATTATTTTCTGGATGGCAACGCAGTGGAGCATCCCGAGCAGTTTGTCGGTCCCCTGAACGCGAGCATCAGTCGGCTATCGGCCGACATTCGGGCGGACATCAAAGACAGCAACAACCTCCAGCACTGGAGCTTCGATATGTACGGCATCGACCAGCTTCTGCGCGCCCTCGACGGGCAATTCCTGAACCGGAGCGCTGATTTTTACCCCAGCATCGTCAAGCTCCAGCAAGCCCTGAATACGCCCAAGCCCGAGCGGTTTAAAGACGTCCGGTTTTCGATCACCGGTACCGTGGACCAGTGGCTGGCGAGTCATAAGAAATAAGGGGGCCGATTTTATGGAATACGGTAATAGGTTCGCCAAGTCCAACAGATCAGCCCACGATTTCAATCGTGGGTTTCGGGAAGGAAGGCTGAAAAATGGAAACCGTTTTAACGGTTTTGGACGGCCAAACCGTTGAAACGGTTTCATGAATCATGGATTTTCTCCTTGCCCCACGGTTAAAACCGTGGGCTATCGACAGTTACGCTTAAACGGCTACGATTAAGCCTGATTTAGCGTAAATTAGACATATCAATTAAAAACTGTCTTCTTCAAATCCCATCCCAGCAGTCAGCTTTCTCGACAATGACACCTTTGTACTTTCCTATCGCCAATTTCAGGTTGGATTTTGGTTTCGGTTTTCCTGGCAGGGCTCTACTGGATTTGGCCGCAGTTTTCATGATCGTCTCTGCCTTCAATTTGCTAAGCTAACGCAAAACTGCAATCTCCGGTTGTTTAGTTAATAAGTGAAAAAATGAAAGCCGGTCCCAAACGTTGTTAGGACCGGCTTTCATTACTTTAGGAAAATCGGATTCTCAACTCCCACAAGCCTCACAATCATCCTTGTTGTCAATCGAACACACCATCGCGGCATAGGCGGTTTCGGCGTCGCTGACCAGTTGCGGATGAGCGGCTGCTCCTTCCTGGGCGTATTTTTCGTAGTTCAACGGTTTTTCCATCGTTTCGGCCAACACCGGCTCCAGTTGCGACTCGGCCTGCTTCTCCACCGTAAACTGGATGGCGTCGGCAGCGGCTTTCGTGCGGAGGTAATACATCCCGGTTTTCAATCCGCGCTTCCAGGCGTGGAAGTGCATCGACGTCAGCTTGCCGAAGTTGGCATCCACCATGTGAATGTTCAACGACTGCGACTGGCAGATGAACGCACCCCGGTCAGCGGCCATGTCGATGACGGTTTTCTGCTTGATCTCCCAAACGGTTTTGTACAGATCCTTGATGTTCTGCGGAATACCCGGAATGTTCTGCACCGAACCGTTGGCGGCAATCAGCATGTTTTTCATCCGGTCGTTCCACATGCCGAGTTTCACGAGGTCGCGCAGCAAATACTTGTTGACCACCACGAACTCACCCGACAGCACGCGACGGACGTAAATGTTGGACGTAAACGGTTCGAAACACTCGTTGTTGCCCAGAATCTGGCTGGTCGAAGCCGTTGGCATCGGCGCCAGCAGCAGCGAGTTCCGAACCCCGTGCTGAACCACTTCCTTGCGCAGCGACTCCCAATCCCAGCGACCCGAATCCGGCGTAACGCCCCACATATCGAACTGGAAGATGCCCTGCGAAATCGGCGAGCCTTTCCAGGTTTCGTACGGACCGTTCACTTTCGCCAGGTCCATCGACGCCGTCATGGCGGCAAAGTAAATCGTCTCGAAAATATCCTTGTTCAACTGCTTCGCTTCCTCCGATTCGAACGGCATCCGCAGCATGATGAACGCATCGGCCAGCCCCTGAACGCCCAACCCGATGGGGCGGTGGCGCATGTTCGACCGACGGGCTTCCTCAACCGGATAATAGTTGATATCGATGATTTTGTTGAGGTTCTTGGTCGCAACCCGCGTGATGTCGTACAGTTTCTGGTGATCGAAACGCAAAATGCCGTCAGCGCCTTTCACAATGTACTTCGGCAACGCGATCGACGCCAGGTTACAAACCGCTATTTCATCGGGCGACGTGTACTCGATAATTTCGGTGCAGAGATTCGACGACTTGATCGTGCCCAGGTTCTTCTGATTCGATTTGGCATTGGCCGCATCTTTGAAAAGCATGTAAGGCGTTCCGGTTTCGGTTTGCGATTCCAGAATTTCGTACCACAAATCCTGCGCCTTCACCTGCTTGCGGTACCGGCCTTCGCGTTCGTACTGTTCGTAAAGTTCCACAAAAGCCTCCCCGTGGGTATCCGCCAGGCCGGGGCATTCGTGCGGACACATCAGCGACCAGACGTCGTTGTCTTCCACCCGTTTCATGAACAAATCCGGTACCCACAAAGCGTAGAACAGGTCACGGGCGCGGTTTTCATCCTTGCCGTGGTTTTTCTTCAATTGCAGAAAATCGAACACATCGGCATGCCACGGTTCCAGATAAACCGCAAAAGAACCTTTGCGCTTTCCACCGCCCTGATCGACGTAACGGGCTGTATCGTTGAAAACGCGGAGCATCGGAATGATCCCGTTCGACGTTCCGTTGGTTCCTTTAATATACGTACCCGTGGCGCGGATGTTGTGAATGCTCAGACCAATACCGCCCGCCGATTGCGAAATCTTGGCGGTTTGTTTCAGCGTGTCGTAAATGCCCTCGATGCTGTCGTCTTTCATCGTCAGCAGGAAGCAGCTCGACATCTGCGGTTTGGGCGTTCCGGCGTTAAACAGCGTCGGGGTTGCGTGCGTAAACCACTTTTCCGACAGCAGGTTGTAGGTTTCAACAGCCGCTTCGACGTCGGCCATGTGAATCCCGACGGCCACGCGCATCAGCATGTGCTGCGGACGTTCGGCAATTTTGCCTTCCATCTTTAGCAGATACGATTTTTCGAGCGTTTTGTACCCAAAATAATCGTAGCCGTAATCCCGGTCATAAATGATCGTAGAGTCAAGCAGGGCGGCATTTTTCCGAACCACGTCGTACACTTCCTTGGAAATCAGGGCTGCGTTTTCACCGGTTTTGGGGTCAACGTAGTTGTACAGCCGCTTGATGGTTCCCGAGAAGGACTTGTTGGTTTCTTTGTGCAGGTTGGAGATCGCCATACGAGCGGCCAGAATCGCATAATCCGGGTGGCGGGTGGTCATCGAAGCCGCTGTCTCAGCCGCCAGATTGTCCAGTTCCGTCGTTTTGACGCCGTCGTAGATCCCGTTCACCACCTTCATCGACACCTCGATCGGCTGAACGTAGGCCGGGTCTAAACCGTAGCACAGTTTTTCGATCCGGGCGGTGATTTTGTCGAGCTTGACCGATTCCCTGCGGCCGTCACGCTTGAGTACGTACATAATATGATATGGAATGTTGTAAAGTAGATATATAGGATATGATGCCTCTCGATTGATTGCTTAAAGGTACTAAGCAGTACTACAACAAAGCAAAGCGGAATGTTCACTCATGCTCTGCGAACTTGGAATTATTAAAACAGGCGGCTGTGTTACGAAACTGTTAAGACCTTACGCAGAATAACTTATCGAAAGCCTACCGGAAATACGGTCTAAAAAAGTTGATAGGCTAAATTTAGCGAACGGTATGTACCTGCTGCTAAAACTCTGACTGTTACCGAATTGTTACCCAAATTACCAAAAAAGCAATAAAAATTCAATCAAGAGTAACATACTTTTTTTGATTCAAACAAAAGCGAGCGAAGAGGTTGGAATCCAGTCGGAAACTCTTTACCTTTGCACTCCTTAAATCCACCGACCCGTTCCAACTGGGCTGGTGGTGAGACCGTTCCAGAACTGATTTATTTTATAATATTACCATTGTCATGAAAAAAGGCATCCATCCGGAATATAGAGACGTCGTATTCTGGGATCTGACCAGCGATCACAAATTCCTGAGTCGCTCGACCATTCAAACGAAGGAAACCATCGAATACGAAGGCAACACCTACCCGGTTGTGAAAGTCGAAGTAAGTTCGGAATCACACCCGTTTTATACCGGCAAGAACGTTCTGCTCGACACTGCGGGTCGCGTTGATAAATTCCTGAAACGGTACGGTAAGAAGTAATCCTATCGACACCTGAAAAAGCCGTCATCAGACCCTTCTGATGGCGGCTTTTTTGTTTTCTTTACACGTAACTTAGCGGTACGATGAAAATATTGATACTCGGTGCCACGGGTCGCACGGGAAAAGAATTGCTCGATCAGGCGTTGAAAGCCGGTATTTCCGTTCACGCGCTGGTTCGGGATATCGATAAAGTGAAAATGACCTCCCGCAACCTCAAGCTGTTCGAAAGCAAGAAGCTCGACCGAACGGCGCTCCGGCTCGCCATGCTCGGCTGCGATGCGGTTTTAAGTACCCTCAATATCTCCCGAGCCTCCGATTTTCCGTGGAGCAGTCTGCGAACGCCGAAGGATTTTCTCTCCAACACGATGCGAAACGTGCTGGAGGTCGCCAACGAACTGCACATCAAACGGATTATTATCACCACCGCCTGGGGCGTCAATGAAACCAAAAAGGACATCCCCGCCTGGTTTCGCTTCGTCATCAACTACAGTAACGTGGGCGTCGCCTACCGCGATCACGAGCGTCAGGAACAGCTATTGGCCGCTTCGCCGAGCGACTGGACGGCGGTTCGCCCCGTCGGGCTGACGAATTCAAAGAAGCCGAGACAAGTCCGGATTACGATTAACAATGAGCCGAAACCCAATCTGACCATCAGCCGCTCTAACGTCGCCCGGTTTATGGTCGAGATTTACAAAACCGGTGATTATCCCAAAGAAGCGGTTACGATTTCGGAGGTGTAAGAACTCGTACCCCACGAATCAGAGTTCCGGGCTACCTGCGCCTTTGATGCCAGTGGTTTTAACCACGAACAGATAACCCGCCAGCGGCTGTTCGGCCAGTTCCTGCTGGCTTAAACCGGTTTTGGCGGAGGTGATGTACAAATCATCCAGCGACTCGCCCCCGAACGTACAGGATGTAATCCGGGCGGCTGGCAGGCCGATCTGCTGAAGCCGTTCGCCGGTGTTGGGATTGCAGCGAACCACCTTCCAGCCGTCCCACAGGGCAATCCAGAGCATGCCTTTTTCGTCGATGGTCATGCCATCCGGAAAACCGTCTACTTCCTCAAATTGGATGACCACCCGCTTGTTGGTAATCGTACCGGTGTGTACGTCATAGTCGTAGGCTACCACTTGCCGGGTTGGCGAGTCGATGTAATACAACAGGCGGTGGTCGAGACTCCACGCCAGCCCGTTGGAACAGGTGACGTTGTCGACCTTGACCGAAACCGAATGATTTTGATCCAGCATGTACAACGCTCCCGCACCGGGTTCGTCCGTAATCGACATGGTTCCCGCCCAAAACCGCCCGGCGGGGTCGCATTTTCCGTCGTTAAACCGGTTGCCGGGCAGATGAACTTCCGGATCGGCAATCGGAATGACGGTTTCATTTTCCAGCGAAATGGTATGAAAACCGTGCTGAAGCGCGGCAATCAAATCGCCGGTGGGTTGAAGGGCAATGGCTCCCACCATCTGCCCGGTTTTAAAAACACGGTGTTCACCGCTGACGGGGTCGAAGGAATGGATTTCGCCTGGCAGAATATCCACCCATAAAATGCGTTGCTTTTCCGCATCCCAAACCGGGCCTTCGCCCAACTGGCAGGAATGATCGAGGACGGTTTCCCAGTTGTTTTGATTCATTTTACTTGTATTTAGCAGCCCCCAACCCCCTAAAGGAGGCTTAAAAATGGCTTCACTAAGCCCCTTTAGGGGGTTGGGGGGCTAAGCATACCGGATGTAAAAGTACAGAACCATCGCGGTAACTATCGCCCACCAGATAAAAGGATTTCGCAAACCGCGCTGCTGGTCGCGTTCGGCGGGGAGCAGTGAAAGGCTCTCCTTGTTCCAGATCAATCCCACCAGTTCGGCTTCTGGCTTGGGTTTAGTCACCAGACTAACCAGCACGCAGAGCAACATGCAGGTCC
Source organism: Larkinella humicola (assembly GCF_008727875.1). GTDB lineage: Bacteria > Bacteroidota > Bacteroidia > Cytophagales > Spirosomataceae > Larkinella > Larkinella humicola. The sequence continues at coordinate 253,678 of NZ_VTWS01000003.1, forward strand.
AGAAAACGATGCCGGTGCGGTTGAAAAACGGCATGGTCGGAAAGATCATTTCGAGGGCAATGGAAAGCGGAATGGTCAGAATACCAGCGGTTAGTGCGCCCGCGTGGGTGGTGCGTTTCCAGAGAATACCGAGCAGGAACATCACCGCAATGCCGGGGGTGAACAACCCGTAGGCATTCATCAGATACAGAAAAACCGGTTTGTCGGACTGGGTCATGAACAACCCCGTGCAGAGAATGCCCAGCACGATGATCGTTGCTCCGGCAATTCGGCCAAACCGCACCGCCTGGGCGTCCGACGCGTCTTTTCGGAAATAGGTCAGGTACACATCCACCGTCAGAATCGTGGTGCAGGAGTTGATAGCCCCGGAAAGGTGCGACATTACCGCCGAAATCAGACCCGCCATCACCAGCCCGACCAGGCCCGCCGGGAGCAGATTCTCGACCAGTGTGGGAAAGAGCAAATCCGGTTTTTCGAGGTTCGGGAACAGTTTGGGCGCCACCAGCGCCGGAACCGTAATGATGATCGGAATGAGAAATTTGAGGTAATCACCGAAGACGACGCCCATCCGTGCGTGCCACTCGTTTTTGGCCGCTAGCACCCGTTGCACGATAAACTGGTTGGTCGCACAATAGAAAATACTGATGCACAACGTGCCACCCAGGTACATTGTCCACGGAAAATCCGGGTCGTTGGCGGGTAGAATGAGATCCCAGTCTTTGGACGTTTCCATGACGGCATCCATTCCGCCAGCCGCGTTGACCGTGGCAACCGTCAGCGCCACCCCGCCCAGTACGAGGACGATCAATTGCAGCATTTCGGTCCAGATTACCGCCCGTAAACCGCCCGCGATGGTGTAGATACCGGTAAAAACCGCTAAGACCAGGATGCTGGCAATGACCGGAATCCCCAAAAGCGAGTGCAGGGAAAGGGCCCCCAGATAGAGAACGGCCGCAATTTCCACGAAAACATACGTCAACAGAATCAGGGTTGCGTACGTGGTTCGGGCGGCCGCGCCGAACCGCTTTTGTAAAAATTCGGGGATCGTATAAAAACCGTTGCGGATGTAAAACGGGAGAAAAATCCAGAGCAAGGCGTTGAAACCGATCAGGATGGCCCCCCACTCCATGGCAATGGCGACAAAGCCCCGGCTGTAGGCCACGCCCATCGCGCCGACCAAATGGTGACTGCTGATGTTGGACGCAATGATGCTGCCGCCGATCATCCACCAGGGCAATTTGTCGCCCGCCAGAAAATAATCTCGCTTGGTTTGTTTGCCCTTGCGGGAGGCATAAATGCCCAATGAAATAACGCCCAGAATGTAAACGCCAAAAATAATCAGGTCAAGCGTCGATAGATTCATGTTGGAGTAATGAACGGGTAATACGAGTGGCTTTTTCGGTCAGCAGTTCCAGCGAACCTTTTTCGAAAGGCGATTGCCAGACGGGATAAATATCTTCGGCATACAGATTTTCGGGGGGCAAATAACCGGTCGAGCCGTTTACAATGTTCATCACGGCAACGGCATTCGGGGCCAGTTCTGCCCGCAGTTGCTGCTGGAATTCAGAATAGGCTTCGTTGGGCTGCCCCACCAGCACAGAATCGCCCAGCCGCCAGACCCAAAGCGGCATGTGGGTGGTGTCGCCATCGCCGACGGTTTTCCGGATGCCGCGTCTTCGCCAGATGCGTTCCTTCAGAACATTATCCTCGCATTCGGCCCATTGCGTTTCAATTTCCGCCAGCGACGGCAGCGGTTTTAAGGGCAGTTCCACCTCAATCATCTCAACCGAAAGAACCGTAGAAGGCTGATAGGCTTCTTTTTTCCAGACTGCCAGGGGCGCGCCCGATTCAACGATGCCGGCAAACGAAAGTTGTGTTTTGGGTGGTAAAATCGCTTCCAATGTAGACAAAACCGCATACCCCAACTGCCGTCCGTAGGCATCGGCAATACCGACATCACCGACGTATTGCTCGCGCGGTGCCAACTCTCCGCAAGCGCCCAGCAGGAACAACATCGGCGCGTCGGTGGTCTTCTCCACTACTTCCCGCAGGGCACCGATGTAGTCGGGCGAAATCAGGCGATTTTCCCAGGCCAGCGTCGTCGGATGGCAGGCGTAATTGACGAGGGTTCCCAGCGTTTGGCCCTGCTCATTGGCGATTTGTCCGACAAGCAGTGTATCGTCGGCACTTTTTTCGGGGTTCCAACCGCAGATAAATCGGTCTTGATCGGCGTCCGGCAAATCGCGGTTGCTGGCCAGATTGCATTTCCCATAACCCCAGGTCAGCGTGGCCGGTTCTGCATTGGACAAGGCCATTTGAATCGCCTGAATCGCCTTTGTCTGAATAAACCGGAGGTACGGTTCCACGAGGTGACCGCCCTCTTTCGACGCGTCATCGCGGCTGAGACTCGGCCCGGCGTGCGTGTGTGACAGGCAGAACATCAGCCGCGACGGATCGAGCGACACGGCTTCCAGAATCCCGTTCCGCAAAAACCGCTCGTCGTCGGAACTGCGCCACCACCCCAGATCCGCGCCGATCAACACGAGCGGTTCGGCTTCGCTGGCGGTTTGAAACGTCACGCAGGTCAGCATCAGCGGCCGGTGAATGCCCTCGGCAGCTTCGTGCGTGGCGGCTCCCCAGTTGCGGGCGTAAATGCCCACCGGCGGGGTTATATCCGTCTGGGAAACACCAATAAAACCGGTGAACGACGGTTGTTTAAAGGCAGGGTATTTTTGAGATTCCATTCTCCAGGTAGTTAATGGTTTTATAATTACCAGCCCACGGTTTCAACCGTGGGGCCAGAAATGTGATTTGCGAATTACCGACAACCGTTTTAACGGTTTTAAAATCCTGAAACCGTTAAAACGGTTGCCACATTTGGTTTTCTTTTCGCGTAATCCCAGGGTTAAAACCGTGGGTAATCCTTTGATTATTCGTACTATAATCAGGTTTTACGGATTAATAACCGTTCGATTTCTTCCAGCGATTTGCCTTTCGTTTCGGGAACGGTGATGACGATGAAAACAAAATAAATCAGCAGTAAAACCGCATAGATTCCAAAGGTAAGCGGCATTCCAAACTGCGATTTCATGACCGGAAACGAACCGATTACGACAAAGTTGGCCATCCACAACGACAGAGTTGCCAGCGACATCGCGCTGCCCCGGATGCGGTTGGGAAAGATTTCGGAAAGAATCACCCACGTAACCGGACCGATGGTGGCAGCATAACCGGCAATGAACAGCAGAATAAAAAGTAACGCCCAAAAGCCGGGAAGCTGGAAATAAAAGGCGAAAGCCAGCGCCAGAATATCAGCCGACAGCAATGCCGAACCGACCAGCAGCAGTTTTTTACGACCCACTTTGTCGATGGTCGCAATCGCGACAAAGGTGAATACACACAGAATAATGCCCAACAAAACCGATTGCAGAAAAGCCGAATCTTCGGCGATGCCGACTTGCTTAAAAACTTCGGGTGCGTAGGCGACGAGCGGCCCGCCAATCTGGGAAAAGAACGCAACAACGATTCCGATCAGAACAATAACAAAAACGTCTTTCCGGAATAAAAAACGGAGATCTTCCTTCCTGATCGCAGAAAAACTGGCACGGATGGTTTTGCTTTCGGCTTCGGCATACGCACTGCCGCCAATCTGGGTCAGCACCATCCGGGCTTCCTTTTCCCGGTTTTTACTCATCAACCAGCGCGGACTTTCGGACACGAAAAACAAACCGAGAAAGAACAACAACGCGGGGACGGACTGCGACGAAAACATCCAGCGCCAGTTATCATCACCCGTATAAAGCAGCAGGTAATTGGAAAGATAAGCCAGCAAAACGCCGAGCGTAACGGCCAGTTGATAGAACGAAACCAGCCGCCCGCGCCAGGGAGCCGGGGCCATTTCGGCAATGTAGATCGGGCAGACCAGAGCCGCACAGCCGATGGCGATCCCGCTTGCGATGCGGAAAGCGACAAAAACCGGAAAAGTCGTGGCCCAGCCGGTGCCGACGCCGGTGATGGCAAACAGGAACGCACTGACTAACAGCATCCTTTTCCGCCCTACCAGATCGCTCAATCGCCCGGAAACCAACGCTCCGATGGCGGCCCCAACGCTGATGCAACCCACCGCCCAGCCGGTTTGCAGGTCGTTCAGTTGAAAATGCTGACTGAAAAAATGAATCGTCCCCGAAATGATGGCGGTATCAAATCCGAACAGAATTCCCCCCAAAGCCGCTATCGCATTAATCCGGTAGATATAGGCTTTGTTATACGCAAAATCGCCGGAAGCAAACGCGTCGGTTGCCGTGAGTACCAAAGCCATCTGTCGTGTCTGGTTTATGGTTTATCGTCTATGGTTTTCGCCGTTTTTCTCCAAACTAGACCTAACCGTTTGTTGAGTTTACTTCTTTGCCTTGGCACTTTCTACGCTCAGAAATTGCGTCGTATTTTCGAGAATACCGGACGCGTCATCGTGGAGAAGTAAAGCATCGTCCGGCACCGTTTGCAAAGGCGTAATGCTGGAAGGTGTTTCAGTAATGTAAGGCGGATTGGTCTGCCGGTTGTAGGCCGAAATGAGCGACCAGCGGGCGGTATCGGAGAGATTGGCTTCTGACCGGTGGAGAATATTGCTGTGAAAAAAGAGCAAATCGCCCGGTTTTAATTCGACATACACCAGTTCCATGGTTTGCAAGGCGAAGTCGACGTATTGCATGGAAGCCCCGACCTGTTCGCCGGAAAAACCGTGTTCGACCCGGCCCATTTTATGCGACTTTTTAATGACCTGCAAACAGCCGTTTTCTTTCGTCGCTTCCGTCACGGCCACCATTACCGAAATCATCTGATCCGGAAATAAATAACCGTTTTTGTACCAGTAGCCGTAATCCTGGTGCCATTCCCAGGCACCACCCACCTTCGGTTCTTTCTGCATCAGTTTGGAATGAAAATGACAAACCGGGGCCTTTCCGTCGAGCAGTTTATGCACCGAATCGACCATGCGTTCGCTGCGGGTCAGCAAGCCATACACATCGTTTCCCGGCGTAAACCACAGTGCCAGTTTCGTTTTTTTACCGGCTTTATCGTCCAGGTCAAAACTGTTTTTTCGGATCGCTTCATCTTCGATGGCAACCCGGTAGAGTTTCGCCACTTCGTCGGCGTTTAAAAAACCGGGAATGATCAAATAGCCATTTTCATGATACGATTCAACCTGTTTATTGGTTAGACTAAAGGCCATAGTGGTAGGGTTTAAGTCAATAAGGAAAGTCCGCCATCCATCAGCAATGTGCTGCCCGTCATGTGCTCATTATCCGGGTGGCAAAGCTGAACAATCTGTCTGGCAACCGCTTCGGCACTGATCAGTTTTTTGATCGGAACCTGATTTCGGGCCACCTCGCTCGATGCCGGGTCTTCTTCCCAAAACCGCGCGCTCAAACCGGCATTGACATAGCCGGGCGCGATTTCGTTCACCAGAATCTGGTGCGGGGCCAGTTCCAGCGCCAGACACTGGCAGAGCATCCGGAGACCGGCTTTGGAAACGCAGTAGGCCGGAATGTGGGGATGCACCGCGTGGGCGGCCCAACTCCCGACGAACACCACCCGCCCCGGACGCTGGCGGGCCAGCAACCGGGCGGTGGCACTTTGGGTTAGGTAAAAAGCTCCGTTCAGATTGACATTCAGTTCGTTGGCCCACTGCTCCGGCGTGATCTCGTGAATACCGGCTGGTGTAACCGTGGCGGCATTGGCAATGACGAGATCCGCCACCCCGAGCGTATGTTCGACCGCCAGCACCCAGTCCTGCACGGCACCGGCGTCCGTCACATCGACCTGCGTGTAGTGGCTGGCTACCTCAAATTGCTTCAGTTCGGCCAGAAATGCTTCCGCCTTCGTCGGTGGAGCGATGTCGCCGATGGCAATGGCGGCCCCGTTTCGGGCAAACTCCAGCACGGTCGCCCGGCCAATGTCGCCCAGTCCGCCACTGATCAGGACGGTTCGGTTTGTAAATAAGTTGTCCACGCTGCCTACGGTTTTAATCTTTCACGTAACGTCATGCTTTCATTCGGCTAACCCTGTCTGTTTTTGTTTACCCCGGAGGGGTAACCTGTTAATAGCTGAATGGAGTTAAGCCACCAAATTTAAGCCCCGGCAGGGGCGCCCTAAAGGGATTCTTGTATGTATTTAGGACGCCCCTGCCGGGGCTTAGATAGGGCCTTGTAAACGATTTTTCTATTAACAGGCTACCCCTCCGGGGTAAACAAACGCAGACAAGGTTAGCCTATCCTACAGGACTGCCTTTGGAAATTTCAGGGCGGTCAATTTTTACCAATCACCCACACTGCCGTCTTTGTAAAAAGTCCGCTGCAGCACTTCCTGCTGGAACGGATGTTTTTTCACTTCGTCTTCGTCGATTTCGATACCCAGCCCCGGACGCTGATTCGGAAAGACAATCCGGCCTTTTTCCTGAACGGTGAACCCTTCGCTGACCACATCGACCCGCCAGGGAACGTCGTTGTGGACACTTTCGCAAATGATGTAAGATGGTGTGGAAAAGCCGAATTCGATGGAGGCTGCGGTGCTGACCGGCCCTTGTGGATTGTGCGGGGCTACGGAAACCCGGTAGGCTTCGGCCAGGGCCGCAATCCGGCGCACTTCGCTCAGTCCTCCGCAGTGCGTAATGTCGGGCTGAATGACGCTCACCGCCCGTTTTTCGAGCATTTCGCGGAACGCATGAACGCCAATCAGCCGTTCACCACTGGCAATCGGCGTTTTGACGGCGCGTTGAATGAGCGCAATATCGTCCATCGTTTCCGGCCAGCATGGTTCTTCGAAAAAGTATAACCCGTACGGTTCGAGGGCTTTGGCAAACTGCATGCCCATGCGCGGAGAAGGACGAGCGTGGCAATCGACCATGATGTCGATTTCGCTGCCGACGGCTTCGCGCATGGCTTTGACGCAGGCTTCGGCGTAATGAACGGGTTGCAAGCCTTCCAGCGACATCGTTTCCGGAACGGCCATCGACTTGAACGCCGTAAAACCGTCGGCCACGGCCTGTTGCGCCAGCTCGCCAAACCGGTTGGCGTCGTCGGGTTTGGTCTGGTAGAAATCTTCCATTTTCCCGCCCCCCAGGTGGCAATACAGCCGGATGTAGTCCCGAACGCGGCCACCCCAGAGTTCATGACACGGAACCCCGTGGATTTTGCCGACAATATCCCAGAGCGCAATGTCGATGCCGCTGATGGCGGTGCCGCGCACAATGCCGTTGCCGTGCCAGAAATGCTGGCGGTACATCATCTGCCAGAGGTGTTCGATGCGCCGGGGATCTTCGCCGATCAGCAGTTGCGACAGGTCTTCAATTGCCCCCACCACCGAGCGCGTGTGCCACTCGAGCGTCGCTTCGCCCCAGCCCCACAAACCGGGTTGATCGGTAATCACTTTCACAAAAATCCAATTCCGCATCCGGGCATGGCAAACCTGTGTTTCAATGGCCGTAATCTTCATTTTATTCGGTACTGTTAATCAGGCGATTTGGGTGGACAGCGTTTTTTTGAACAGGTGGTTGACCACATCCTCGGTTCGTTCCAGGGTTTCCTCAATATCCTGAACCGTGTGGGCAAACGAAATGCTGCCCTGTTTGATTGGCAGGGGAAAGTTGAAAACACCTTTCTCGATCAGTTTCACGCGGTACGTTTTATCCAGCACGAAATCGTGGTGTTCGGCAATATCGTGAAAATCGACGGGCGCGTGATCCATAAAATACAGGCAATACGCCGAGCCCTGCCGCGCCAGGTGAAAAGGCCGACCCGTTGATGCGAAGATCGTGTTCAAACCGTCTTCCAGCATCTGACCGAGCCTATTGACGTGGTCGTAGACATTGTGTACCGGCGAAAGCAGTTTTTTAAGGGTAGCGATGGCGGCTACGGTGGTCAGCGGAAAAGCGTTGTACGTGCCCGCAATCAGCACCCGTTTGGCTTTGTCGGGATGAATAAAATAGTCCAGATATTCTTTTTTTCCACCGATAACGCCCAGCGGATAGCCGTTGGCGACGGCTTTTCCGAACGTACTTAAATCCGGTTGGATGCCACATATGCTCTGGTAACCGCCAATGGCGTGGCGAAAACCGGTTTTTACTTCGTCAAAAATGAGCAGAAAACCGGCTTCGCTGGCCAGTTGCCGCAAGCCTTCCAGGTAACCCGGTTGCGGTTTCACGATGCCCACATTCTGCAAAATGGGTTCAATAATCAGACACGCGACCGGATGCCGCTTCAACACGTAGCGGACGGAGTCGAGGTCGTTGTAGTTAATGATGTGGACCAGTGATTTATGAACCTCCGGAATCCCCGCCGAAAGCGCATCGAACGGATACTCGCCGGGGCTGACGCGCGGCCCCACATCGGCGAGGCTGCTGATGACGTTGCAGGCCACGTCGTTGTGCCAGCCGTTGTAGCCGCCCTGGATCACGATGACGTGATCGCGGCCCGTGACGGCGCGGGCGATGCGCATGGCGTGGTAGGTAGCTTCGGAGCCGGTTGACGTAATCTGGAGACTTTCGACGGAAGGCACGCTGTTGCAGAACAACTCCGCAAACTGCCCTTCCAGATCGGTGGGTCCCGCGCCCATCAAAACCGTCTGTTCGCCCAGCGCCTGCCGAACGGCTTCATTAATATCCGGATCGTTGTGGCCGAGGAACGTAGCCGCAAAACCAGCCTGATAATCAATGTATTCATTTCCTTCAATATCCCACACCCGGCTACCCGACCCTTTTGTAAAGCAGATATTGGGGTCCGATTTCCGGTTGAGCGATACAACCCCACCGGGGATCCATTGTTCGTTGGTTTTGAGAATTTCCTGCGATTTCGGCCACTTGTTCATTGTTAATTCAGGTTGATACAGTTGATGTTTGTTTTCGGTTTACGGTATTTGGTTTACAGTTTACGGTGGGCTGACGCGTTCAGGAAAACTTGCGTCAGCCCCGGCGGGGAACCGCACCGTAGCGACGGCCCGGCGTAAACTGTAAACCGAATACCGTAAACTATTAATCGAAACTCGGGATTTTCAAATATTCGCCGTCTTTCAATGCCGATTGGTGGGCAACGATTCCGGGCGCGGTGTAGGCCAGCGCTTCGTGAATGTTGACCAACGGTTGGCGGTTGTTGACGATGGCGTCGATGAACTCGTGGGTGATGAACGTGTGCGAACCGCCGTGGCCGCTGTCGTGCCGCATGGGGGCCGGCAGCATGTCGGTTTCCCACCACTTTGGCTGTTTAAACGTCTCGGTGGTGTTTTTAGCCACCTGAAACCCGCCGTGATCCAGCCCTTCCTTGGCATCCGACCGCACGATAATCGATTCGCCGGGTTCGGCCTGGGGCATGAAAAAGCTCATTTTCTCGCCCCGCCATTCGCCCCGCTCCACATTCCGCAACGCTCCGCGCCAGTTGACTTCCACCCGAAACGGCGTATTCTTATTGGTCTTGAAAAAGGCGGTTTCGTTCCAGAACGGGTTTTTGTAGGGATTGCCTTTCAGAACCGGGCTGTTGTCGCCCCAGCCCATGCCGCTGACGTGCGTCAGGCGTTCGCCCGTGACCGAAATCAGAAACGAGGTGCAGTGCGTCGGATACAACATCGGCGGCAAACCGTGGCGCCAGGTTGGTTTTCCGTTTTCAAAATAAAGCACCTCCAGGCCGGGGTGATTGTATTCGGCAGCCGCGCTAAACAAGGTTCCAAACTCCCCGGCTTTGTACATTTTCCGAACCGAAATCGTGCTCTGCATGAAGGCGCTGGTTTCGGCCATCATGTAGGTCAGCCCGGATTTCTTGACGGCATCCCGCAGTTTGGCGCAATCTTCCAGGTTCAGAGCCGCCGGAACGGCGCAGAGAACGTGCTTCCCGGCTTTCAGCGATGCCAGCACGTGACTGGCGTGATCGGGTGCGGGCGTGGCCAGAAAAACCGCTTCGATTTTAGGGTCCTGCAGCAGTTTGTCGAGCGATTCGTAGCTTTTCGTACACTTGTACGTCTTCATCAGGGCCTCCCGACGCTCGGGGCGCAGGTCGCTGACTGCTTCGACGGTACAATTCGGATGTTCATGGAAATAAAAACCGAGGCCAAACCGACCGCCGACAATGCCAATCCGCACTTTCCGATCCGCTGACAACTGGCCCGCGAACGCAAACCGGGAAGACACCGATAGTGCGGCTGCCGAAACACCGGCCATACTCAGAAAGGCGCGACGATTGAGTGAATTATTCATACTGTAAAGAATAAATTTGCCCCTAATCCCCTAAAGGGGACTTTAAAATCCGGATGTTTCGGCGTCCAAGTCTCCTTCAGGGGAACGGGGGCGTTAAGGGTTAGGATTAGTCAAACTTTATACATTCCACAGTTTATACTGCGGAATTTTCAGCGTCTCGCCGTTTTTCAGCGCCGACTGGTGGGCGACAATCCCCGAAACCGTCAGGTTCAGCGCCATGACGATGTTGACAAGCGGATGGCGATCCTGCAAAATAGCCGTCAGAAATTCGTCCGTCAGCCGTCCGTGCGAGCCACCGTGACCGCCCGATTCGACGCCGGGGGGCAAGGCGGGGCGAATCAGATCGGGCAGGTTTTTCTCCAGCCCTTCGTATTTGCCGTAGAACGATCCTTTCTGTCCGCGAACGCGGCCCCGTTCGCCGTGGTCACCGGGCGTATCCCAGCTCACCGCCATCCGTGACGAACCGCCTTCACTGGTGCGGAACATCGCAATTTCGGAGCCAAACGGGTTGTTGTACCGGTTGCTGCCGGGTTGCATTTGCTTGGAAATACTCGGCATACCCAGGCAGGAAACTTCGGTGAAACTGCCGTTGGTGACGCCCACATAATACGCGTTGGAGTGGGTCGGATAGTATTGCGGAGGCAAACCGACGCGCCATTCCTTGTAGGATGGCAGCGGGTCGTCCATGTAGTGATAATATTCGCCTTCCGAATAAACGAGTTTGCCCAAACCGCCAGCGTTGTAAATCTGGCGCATGGCATACAGATCTTCGTGAAAACAGGACGTTTCGAACATCATGTATTTTTTGCCGCTGGCTTTCACCGCTTCATACAGCCGGTCGGCATCTTCCAGCGAACCAAAAACCGCCGGAACCGCCGTGGCCACGTGTTTGCCGTGCTGAAGGGCCAGGATCGCGTGTTTGGCGTGGCTCGGCGCATCGGTGGCGATAAAAACCGCTTCGATCGTATCGTCTTTTACCATTTCTTCGAGCGACGGATACGTTTTCGAACACTTGCAGGCTTTGGCCAACTGGGCGCAGCGATCGGGGAACAGATCGCTCACGGCCACAATCTCGACGTTGGGATGGTTCTGGAAACCAAACTCCGCCCCGAATTTACAAAGACCGTAGCCGACAATGCCGACCCGGATTTTGCGGTCCGAAACCGGCACCCACTTTTTGGCCGCGCTGGCGGTTTCCTGCGTCCGTTCAAATCCCTGAATGGCCGGTTTTCCGGCAGCAGCCTGCGCGGGTTGCTTTCCGGTCGAACAGCCCGGCAAAACGCCCAGGGCGGTAACACCCAGCCCAAGCGATTGCAGAAACGAACGGCGGTTGAAAGGACTGGTTTCCTTTGAATTCAGTGGCGTCCCGTCCGATGCTCCGGACGAAGCCTGAGGGTTGCTGTTAGGGTTAATCATAGCGGAAATAGTCAGAATAGATCAAAAATTAATACCCCGGATTTTGCTTGAGTGTCGGCTTGCCATCTTTCGTGCTCAAATCAATCTGAGCCTGCGGAATGGGATAAAGCTCGTTCTTTCCTTTGGTAAAGAAAGCGCCTTTCATGTAATCCTGATTAAAGTACTTGGGAACAGCCGCTTCGTACTTCAGGTATTTGTTCAGATACGTGGCCATGTAACCCGTGCCGTTGTCGTAGCGTTGCAGATCGAAAAACCGGTGGTGTTCGAGCGCCAGTTCAAGTTTGCGTTCAAACCGGACGGCTTCGCGGGCAAACTCCTTCCCTTTCTGAACAAACTGCCCGCTATACAATCCTACCTTGTAATTAGCCGCCGGTTCGTTGGTGAAGCCTTTCAACGGGGCCGCATTGTCAATGTATTTCTTCACAAAACCAGCCGGATTGGCCGCCCGCGCCCGGATTTGGTTGACGTAGATTTCGGCCTGCGCCAGACTCCCCACCTCCACCTCGACCTCAGCCGCCCACAGCAGCACATCCGCAAAACGAATCAGGCTGTAGGGGTTGTTGGTGTTCGCATTTTCGCGATCGGTGGCGATGCGGGCCTGCCAGGCAATGTTTTTGATGACGCTATACGGCCCACCGGTATTCTGCTGCCGAATCCAGGCCATGCCCGGATGAATGCCCCAGTCCAGGTACGGTATGCCCCGGCGACCCACCACCCAGTCCAGCCGGGAATCCAGTGTACCGGCGTAGGGCGTAAACGGTGCCGACGATTGCAGCCCCTGGTCATTCGTAACGAGGTTGTTGTTGTACGTATCGATCATCGGCAACCCATTGGCGTCGGTCTGGTACGAATTTACCAGGTCGAACGAAGGCTGCAACCAGCCGTAGCAGCACGACGGCGGACCACCAAACGGGCCGTTGTACATGTCGGCAGCATTCCCGTTGGCCCCATTGGCCCCGTCATAAACCGACATCTGAACAGTGAAAACCGCTTCCGGTCCATGCTTTTTGTCGGTTCTGAAATTGTCGGCATACTGTTCCGCCAGCGCATACTTCTTGCCGTTGGACGTTACGCCACTGGCGATGATCTCGGCCAGCAACGGTTTGGCTTCGGTGAATTTTTGCTGAAACAGATACACTTTCGCCAGAAAAGCCTTAGCGGCCCATTTATTGGCCCGCCCGACATCGGATTTGGTCGGCGTCAGGTTGTCAGCCGCGTATTTAAAATCCGCTTCAATTTTAGGCCAGATGGGATCGGTATTCGAAACGTTGTAATTCCCGGCATCATAGCCAATCGACTCATCCACAAACGGCACGTTCCGCCACAGCTTGGCGGCTTCAAAGTGATAGACCGCCCGCAGGAAGATGGCTTCGGCTTTCATCTGGGCCGCTTCATCGGCCGTCAGTTCGGTAACCTTGGGTAGTAAACGCAGGACGTCATTGGTCCGCTGAACGGCGGCATACAAAAACTGCCAGCGTTCATTGGTCGACGAACTGGTCGGATCGTGGGTATAGGCCTCGTAGGAAGCCAGCAAACCGTTCGGCTCCGTTCCCACGTGCGCATCGCTGGACGCCATACTCGACAAAACCGTCGGGCTGCTCCAGAAACTTCCACCCGTGGCGCCTACGCCGTCGAGCAATGAGTAGGCCCCGATCAGAACCCCTTTAATACCGGACTTGTTCGCCAGGGTACTTTCGCTAATCGAACCAATGGGTTGTTTTTCCAGATACTCTTCCGTACAGGCCGACAACGACAAAAGCGATACCAGACAGCCTGTTAAAATCGGTTTTAGATAACTTCTTTTCATGATTTCTATTTTTTAACAGGAGGTGTTTTAAAAGGATAGATTAACGCCGAAAAGAAAATTCCGCTGGTTGTTCGGGTAATTCCCAAAATCGACCCCAAAAGCCGAGCTGCTACCACCTAACTCCGTATCCAGGCCGGTGTAGTTGGTAATCGTAAACAAATTAGCCGCCTGCGCATAGACTCTTAATTTACCGATGCCCGCTTTTTGCAAAAGCGTTGGTTTCAACGTATACCCCAGGATTAACGACCGCATCCGCAGGTAAGAACCGTTTTCGACAAAATAGGAGTTCAACGCACCGGACGTGCTTAAGGAAGCACCGGTTTCGATAACAGGGACGGTTGTGTTGGTATTCTGCGGCGTCCAGGCATTGAGCAGGACGTTGCTTTTATTCCCGACATAACCGGCATAAAAATGCGTGTAAGACCGAATGGTATTGACGATTTCGTTCCCCTGCGATCCATAAAAAATAGTGGACAGGTCAAAGCCTTTGTAATTTAACCCGAGGTTAATTCCGTACGTAAAATCCGGATTCGGACTACCCAAAAAAGTACGGTCAGCGGGTGTTATGACGCCATCACCGTTGACATCGCGGTATTTAAAACGGCCCGGAGCGGCACCACTTTGCGCGGGCGATTCGGACACTTCGCTCGCCGAATTGAAAAGACCCAGAATATCATACCCGAAGAACGAACTGACGGCCTGCCCCTCCTGATTCCGGACCAGATTACCCATTCCCTGTAAGCTCGATGTTTCAAAATAACCGGGGTTCGGAATGTCGACCACGAGGTTTTTATACGAGGTGATGTTGGCCCCAACCGAAAACTGCAATTCATTGGCAATCGTACCGCGGTAGGTCAAGGACGCGTCGACCCCTTTGTTTTGGATATCGCCAATATTGACCACGGGCGCGGTTGCACCGCCAACCGTGGCCGGCAGCGGCTGCGTGAACAGCAATCCATTGATGGATTTCTTGTAATATTCGACCGAAATGTCCAGTTTGTTGTTGAACAGACTGGCATCGAAGCCCAGGTTGGAAACGATGTTTTCTTCCCAGCCCGCATTCGGGTTGCCAATCCGGGTTTGAATAAATCCTTGTTGAACGGTGTTGCTGGTTCCGGCAATGTCGTAGTAGGCCGTGCCATAACCGCCCCCGTATAAGCTGAAGGCGTTTTCGGGTGCTACGTTGTTCTGGGACCCCAGAATACCGTAACTTCCCCTGATTTTCAGGTCACTCAGCCAGCTTATGTCTTTCATGAAACCTTCGTTCGAAACCCGCCAGCCCAGCGAAACGGACGGGAACACGCCATACCGTTTTTCGCTACCGAAGCGGGAAGAACCGTCCCGGCGAATGGTGGCACCGATCAGATACTTATCGTTGTAGGCGTAATCGACCCGGCCGAAAACAGAAAACAGGCTGTTGATGTATGCATTGCTGAAATTGGTAACCCCCGTGGTTCCATTCCCCAGAATAAGGTAATCATAATTCGTGGAGAAAAACCGCTGCGAACTCCCGCCAACACCTCGGCCGGAGCTTTTAATGGCTTCCGAACCGACCAACGCCTGAATCGAATGTTTGCCAAGCTGGGTTTCGTATTTGAGCGTGTTGGTCCACGTCAAGGTGCTGTTAAAACTGGCATTTTCCGAATAACTGTTCGGACTGCTGTTCCCCTGTTTGTTCTCATACTGCGTAAAATTAAAGCTCTGCCCGTAGTTGTTATCGATCGTTGCACCGAAGCTCGTACGCGCCGTAAAGTTTTTCAGAAAATCTACTTCAGCATACGCATTCCCGACGATATTCCAGGAATTGGAACGGTTATTAATATTCCGCTTCTGCATGGCTACCGGATTCTGGTTACTGCCTAAACCAGGCCCGGCAAATGTGCCTCCGTAATTGCCTTTAATGTCATACACCGGGATAATCGGCATCATTTTATAAACCGCTGATAGGGTACCAAATTCAGACTGGTTACCGAAGCCCGGGCTATCCCGGTAAAAAACGTTCGCGTTCTGCCCAATTCGGATATTTTTTCCCACTTTAAAAGCCGTATTGACCCGCGCTGAATAGCGTTTCATGTAGGTTTCGATCAGAGTGCCCTGCTGGTTGATATAGCCCAGTGACAGCAAATAATTGGACTTATCGGTTCCCCCGCTGGCGGTCAGGTTATGACTCGTCATGGGTGCTGGTTTAAAGAGTTCGTGAAACCAGTCAGTACCGGTTTTATTGACCTGCTGAATCAGGTAATTGTTGGCGGTATTGATCGGATCGTAACTGTATTTAGACGGATCAACGGCCGGGTCCCCGGCTTTGGCCACACCGGCAACACCCGGCCCTGCATACAAATAGTCTGGCATCCCGTTAGCAAAAAGTACGTTATTAGGCGTGGCAATTTTGACCACTTTCATAAAATCCTCGGAATTCAGCAGGTCGAACGGATTGCCGGGCAAAGGCATCTGCATCCCATAATACGCATCATACGTGATGGTGGGCTTGCCGGATTTCCCTTTTTTCGTGGTCACGATCAGAACCCCGTTGGAACCCCGAACGCCATAAATAGCGGCTGCACCGGCATCTTTCAACACCTGAATCGACTCCACATCGTCGGCACTGATGTTGTTCAGATCGGCCTGAATCCCGTCGACCAGCACCAGCGGCTGCGTATTGCCGAAGGACGTAACGCCCCGAACGAAGATGTTGCTGCTCGCACCCGGAACCCCCGACGTGATGACATTGACCCCGGCAGCCTGCCCCTGCAGGGCCTGAACCGCCGAACCCGCCGGAAACGATTTCACGGCTTTCATATCGACCACCGCCACCGAACCTGTAATGTCTTTCTTCCGCTGGCTTGAATATCCGGTCACGACTACTTCATTAAGCAACTGCAAATCAGATGTTAAACTAACATTGATCGTCGTCTGGGAATTTACCGTAATCTCTTTGGTAACGTAGCCAATAAACGAAAAAATCAGGATATCGCTCGGCTTGGCACTGATGGTAAACTGCCCGTTGGCACCCGTGGCCGTCCCGCGGCTGGTCCCTTTGATCACGACGTTAACGCCGGGCAAGGTCGCCTGACCATTGTTGTCCACGACTGTTCCCTGGATTTCCCGGGTGTCCTGAGCGGACAACCGCCCGTTTGTACCGAGGAAAAGGGCAAACAGCAGGACAAAGCACGGCCCTATCTGGTAAAACTTTCTTCTTTTCATACACCAATACGTTTTGAGGTTGATTAAGGGGTCTTGACTCACTACTTGGCACTCGTACGCGGGGAACTCACTAGCTCAGGCCCTTCTTCAGGAACTGAATAACGGATACAGGCTTACTTCGAAAAGAGAATCGTAAACAAATCCCGAATCAGACAATTCAGGCTTGGTGTAAAGTCGATGGCTTTAACGGGCTTTTGTGTTCTGGTAGCACACCTTCATTCAATCAGGGCAGAACACAAAAAATTGGGTATTTACTAATACTATACGTACCCGGAGTAAGATCCGACATACTAAATAGCCGATTTATGCTTACAAATATAGATTCTATTTGTTAACAAAAAAATATTCTATTCTTTTTTTTCACTTTATACAAATTGTGTAGAACTGCCAGACCTATACGCTGGTTTCCCGAACCGGCGTATTCAGGGACAGAAGTGGAAGAGGGGCATGGGAAAGGGAAAATCAACCCGATATCTTAAAAGGGAGCGGCTATTGGTAAACCGGTGCAGCAGACTGCGGAGAAGAGGGCAATCAGAAGAAAACAGGGGATAAAAAAATGGCCCTCAATCGAGGTCCAGGGTGGCTACTTCACCGCGGATGAGGTGCCGGGTAAGGGTTTCTTCGGCGAGTTTGAGGTCTTTTTCTTTCAGGGCTTTCAGAATCTGCCGGTGTTCCATGTCCGTGAGTTCATAGTCGTCCATGTGCGTCTGGGCCTGGCCTAACTTCTGATGGAAAAGGGGAATATTGCCGGACTGGTACAGATTTCGGAGTTTTTCGTTGTCGGCACTATCGATCAAGGTTTCGTGGAATTTTACGTCGGCTTCGCAGGCCCCGCCGAAATAACCGCGCTGAATCATGGACGTAAAATCCTCACATATTCGCTCCAGCTCGTCGATGTGTTGCTGGTCTATTTTCTGAATGGCCAACCGGATGGCGCCCAGCTCCAGAATTTCCCGCAACTCCCGAATCTGCTGGATGTCGGCAGCAATGAGGGACTTCACAAAAAAACCGCCTTTTTCGCCCAGAACCACCAACTGCTCACCCAGAAGCCGGGTGAGTGCCTCCCGAATGGCCATGCGGTTTACTTCCAGTTTGCTGGCCCAAACATCTTCCTTCAACCGCATTCCGGAGACCAGCTGATTGGACAGGATTTTTCTTCTTAGTTCGGTATACGCTTTATTGGCCAGTGAATCCTCTTTCATCCGATTAGTAATGTAAACGAGATTGGTACTCTAAAGTAAACAAAAACCCATTTACTGTAAAGTTAATTAATAATTTGAGTGCCGCAAAAAAGATCAAAGAAAGGCCTGAAAGAGCGAATGAAGGGAAGTCTGAGCTCTGCCCAACGGCTCAGTGCTGGCTTAACCAGTTAAAATAGTCTTTTTCGACAGCAGCCCCGTTGTGGAATTTGCCGATAACCTTCCCGCTGGCATCGTAAGTCAATTTGTGAAACGTATGGTCGTGGTTCGGATAGGCCCGGAGCGTCAGGTTGGTCTTACCCCGCCGGGCAAACGCCAGCGGCAACACATCATTGGAAGTTGCCCCCACGTCGGCGGTGCCATACAGAATGCAGACCGGGATGGTCAGCGCCAATAAAAAATCCGGATTGTGTCCGTGCGAAAACGAGTACATCGTCCGGTTCGGATCGCCTTCCGTTGCGCTGGTGTTCAGGGAATCCCGGCACAGGGCCACCCAGTCGTTTTGCAAGGCTTCGACCCGGCGCTGCGCTTCTTCCTGCGTGTATTCCCCCGTATAGCCTTTCATTCGCTCGGTGCGCAAAATGGATTGAAAACGACCGTCCAGATTGCCCGAAAAGCCAATCAGATGTGTTACCTGTGGGTTGGTATAAGCGGTTTTGATGGCCACATGATAGCCTTCCGAACCACCGGCAATAACAACCCGTTTCGGATCGGCCCAGGGCTGGCTCAAGACAAACCGCAGCACAGCGTTCGTCTGATCGACGTAATAATCAAGGTAATTGCGTGACTGATAGGCCTTCGGATACATCCCGGTTTTGGGAGCCGACGGGCTGCTGAACAAGGTATCCAGGTACGAATCAGTAACAATCAGTGGAATACCGGGTTTGGCAATCATGATGCTGTAATACTCCGCTTCGTGGTCGTAGCAGGTGGCGGGCAGTTCCGTCAAAGCCGGTCGGTTCGTTTTCGGATTGATCGTAAACAGGGGAATGGGTAACGACCCCTGCCGAAACAGAAAAATGGGCTTGCGCTGGGTCAGTTCTCCCTTCTTAGCGACTACGGCAAACGTGATGGAATCGCCCTGAAAAGGAATGGTGAAAACCGTGTAGTCGCCCAGAGCGCGTTGCGAAGGCTGGGAAAATACGGGATTAGCCAGGGTGCTAACGAACAGAAGAGCGAGGAGAAATTTCACGGTCAAAGTAGTTATCTATATGCCGGTAAAGGTAAACGAACCGACTGGCCGTCTCCAAGTTAAGGTTTGTTAAATAAGGGGTTGGGTGACCGCCAGTAAAAAGCCCCGCCGGAGAATCCAACGGGGCCAGGGTGAGGAAGTAGTCAGGAAAAATCAAAAACCGGCGTTTTGCACCAGATTGCGATTGTTGTCGATCTCGCGCTTCGGAATCGGCAGCAGCAGTTGGTTGGCGGTGAAGGTTTTGCCGTATACCGTCGTATGGCCCACAAAATTGTCCCAGGCTTTGGTTACATCGTTGCGCACTTTCCGCGTCCGGATCATATCGAACCAGATTTTGCTCTCGAACGCCAGTTCGTAATACCGCTCCGCCCAAACCGCCTGCTCGAACGCATCCACGCCCGTTGCCGTTACCGGAGCCAGTTTCGCCCGCGCCCGAACATCGTTGAGTGCCTTCCGCGCCTGGGCGTTGGGGCTGCCTTCGGCCCGGTTGGCAGCCTCGGCATACATCAGCATGACATCGGCCAGCCGGTAAATGGTGTAGTTGATGTTGGCCTTGGCATCGCTATCGACGGCCTGTTTGTCAAAGTACTTGTATACATAATAACCGCCCAGTTCGAGTTTGTCGCGACGCGGGTCGCCCAGCGGATAATCCGACGGATGACCTTTGTAGAACGTGTAATAGAACTGCTTTTCTTCCGTCCGTTTATCGCCCTTTTCGTAGCTTTCGACAAACTCCTTCCGCGGAATCAGCCCGCCGTATTCATCGGCATAGGCCGCAATGCCCCGAAACGCCGGCAGGGTTACAGGCGTCATGCCGTTGTGGCGGATGTCTTTCTCGTGCTGCACCTGCAGAATGAACTCCTTCTGGTTGCGGTTGGCCGGGATAATCATGTCCGTATACTCCGTAAACAAGGTATAGGTGCCATTGTCGAGGATTTCTTTGGACCGTTTGGCCGACTCGGCATACGCCTGCGTACCCGCTCTGACCGGGAAACCGGCATACGTCAGATAGACGTCGGCCAGAATGGCTTTGACGGCTCCCATCGATATTTTGCCTTCCGTGTCGCGCCAGGGCAAGGTCGATTTTTCGGCTTCCAGCAGGTCCGGAATGATGATTTCGTCGTAAATCTCCTTGACCGGCGAACGGTTCGTCTGCACCTGACTCAATTCCGTAATTTGTGAGGTTATTTTAGGAATATCGCCAAACATGCGCACCAGCTGAAAATAATACAACGCCCGCATGGTTTTGGCTTCCGCAATCATGTTGGTTTTGGTGGCCGCAGGCAGGGTCGTAAATTCGCCGATCTTCTGAATGGCCAGGTTGGCGCGGGCAATACCGGCATACAAACCCGACCACCAGTTGTCGATGTAAAACGCCCGGGCGTCGTATTCCAGGTTGTAGAATTTGAACGCTTCGGTTTGGGAATTGCCGTCGGCTTTGCCCGTCATAAACTCCAGCAGGGAAGCGTTGTTGCCGCCCCAGCCTCCGCCCCCGTTGTTCCAGGTACCGATTGTGGAATACGCACCGTTGACAAAAGCCCGGGCAATTTCGGGGCTGGAAACCGACGACGAAGTGGTGAGCGAACCCGTCGGGTTTTCTTTCAGAAAGTCTTCGCAGGACGTCAGGGTCAAACCGAGTGCCGCCAGGGTATAGATGATCTGTTTTTTCATGATTTCAGGTTCGGGGATTAAAACTGGACATTCAAACCGACGCTGAACGTACGGGGTCGGGGATACTGGAAAAACTCAATATTCTGAATCAATGGCCCGCCAAATGCCGTCAGGGCTTCCGGATCGTAGCCCGAATAGTCGGAGACCAGGAAGAAGTTCTGTGCGCTGGCATACACCCGCAAACGCTGGAAATTGACCTTGCCGATTTTGGTGGGCAGCGAATACCCCAGTACCAGATTCTGCCCCCGAATGAACGAGCCGTCTTCCATCCACCAGTCGTCCATGGCAGTGTCATACCCGGCGTTGTAGTGGCGGATTTCGGCAATCATGCTGTTCTGGTTTTCCGGCGTCCAGGCCCCCAGAACCGTCCGCGAACTGCTGGCGATGGCCTGCCGGTCTTCCACCGAGTGCTTCGTGGCATTCACGGTGTTGACGCCCATCACAAACCGGATGTCGAACGACAGGTCAAACTTGCCGAACTGGAACGTATTGCCCACGTTCAGGTTCCATTTGGGATAAGCCCGACCGATGATGGTTTCGTCCGAACCGTCGATTTTCCCGTCGTTGTTCAGATCCGCCCACTTGATATCGCCCGGCAGGCGGTTGTATTTGGCCGCCAGATCAGCCTCCGAAGTGCTGAAGGTTCCCAGCCGTTTGCGCCCCCAGAACGACCCGATCGGTTGCCCGACCCGCAGGATGTTGGTTTGGCCGAGGAACCACGGTCCCGGAAAAATGTCGTCGTTGTTGGCCCCCAGTTTCAGGATTTTGTTTTTGTTGGTCGAAAACGCGAGGTTCGTCGTCCAGGAGAAATTGCTCGTGGCCACATTGCGGGTGTTGATCCCGATTTCCAGCCCTTTGTTTTCCACCGAACCGATGTTTTGCGTAATCACACTCAAGCCCGTCGACCACGGAATCGGGGCATCCAGCAACAGGTCTTTCGTAATTTTGTGGTAGTAATCCACCGTCAGATCGACGCGGTTGTTGAACAACCCGATGTCGGCCCCGATGTCCAGTTGGTTGGTATATTCCCAGCGAAGATCCGGGTTGCCGAACGAACTGCGCCAGATGCCGGTTTGCCGCACACCACCCAGCAACACATCCCCCGTGCCGAGAAACTGCTGTGAGCGGTATTGCCCGATTTCCTGGTTACCGGTTTTTCCGTAGCTGGCGCGTAATTTCAGGTTCGACAGCCACGAAACCGGCTTCAGAAACTCCTCCTGACTCACGTTCCAGGCAATGGCCGCCGAGGGGAAAAACGCATATTTGTTGTTGGCCCCAAACTTCGATGCCCCGTCGTAACGCCCGGTAACCGTAAACAGATAACGGTCTTTGAAGTTGTAGTTCAACCGCGCAAAATAGGAGTTCAACGACCATTCCTGATCTTCGGAAGACGGTTTTTGCAGGCTGGTTCCGACGCCGAGGTTGTGGTATCCCCAGAAATCGTCGATGAAATTCTGGGCTGCGGCAAAATACCGTTCCCAGGAGCGTTTCTGCCACGACAACCCGGCCAGAGCCGAAATGGTGTGGTCATTTCCGATGGTCTTGTTGTAGTTCAGGTAGTTTTCAAACTGCCAGTAGTATTCCTGATTGCTCCAGATGTCGGCGGTTCCTTTCTGATCGGCCGACAGCGCGTTCAGGTCACGGCCCGAATAGAAGTTGTTTTTCTCAAACTTCAGTTCATACCCGAAGTTGGTGCGCAGCGTCAGGTCCGGCGTAAAGGTCAGCAACGAATAAATTTGTCCCAGCATCTGGTTTTTGGGATTGATCCGCATGCGCTGATTCGCAATCCGGACCGGGTTTTCGCCCCCTTCCATCCCCGGCCAGTCTTTGTTACGCCCCCAGCTTCCGTCAGGATACTGGATCGGCAGAATGGGTACGGCTTCCATCACCATCCGCGGCACATTCAACCCACCCGACGCATCGTCGACCTCGCGCTGGTTGGTCCGGTTCAGAAACATGCTTCCACCCAGTTTCAACCATTTCTTCACGTCGGTATCCAGCGTAAACTTGGCCGAATACCGTTTGAACCAGGAGTTCAGCATCAAACCGCCCTGATCGGTGTAGCCCAGCGCCAGGCTATACGACGTTTTTTCACTTCCGCCCCGAACACCCAATTCGTGGTTTTGCGCCCAGGTCGGTTTGTAGATTTCCCGCTCCCAATCCGTGTTATACAGAGGTTTGCCGTTGCTATCGAACAGATTCGGAAAGTTTTTTGGATCATTTCGCACGTATTTCCCGCTGGCAAACCCTTCGGGATCATACTTCTGGGCGTTATCATACGCTTTGTTATAGACGGACATGAATTCGTCCGACGACAGGACGCCGATGTATTTGGCGGGTGTGATGTACGATCCCCAGGTATCATACGAAACCTGCGTCGCCCCGGATTTGCCCCGTTTGGTCGTAATGATAATGACCCCATTGGCACCCCGCGCGCCGTAAATGGCCGTTGCCGACGCATCTTTCAAGACCTCCAGCGACTCAATGTCGTTGGGATTGATCAGGTTGGCATTGGTTACGCCGATAATCCCGTCGACCACATACAGCGGTTCCAGACTCGAATTGATCGAACCGACCCCCCGAATCCGGACCCGTGGTTGATACCCGGGGGCCGACGACATCACGGCCACATCGACGCCCGGAATCCGGCCCTGCAAGGCCTGGCCGATGTTTGTGGCCTGGCGGTCAAGCAGTTTTTCGCCCTTGATAGCCCCTACAGAACCGGTCAGGTCACTTTTCTTGACCGTTCCGTACCCGATGACCACCACTTCTTCCAGACTCCGGTCGTCCGACACCAGACTCACTTCCATCGTGCTCTGGTTGCCAACCGGCACTTCTTTTTTGCTGTACCCGATGGAACTGAAAACCAGCGTGGCATTTCCGTCTGTCACATCGAGCTGAAAAGCCCCGTTGGCGTCGGTGTTGGTTCCGCGGGTCGTGCCTTTTTCAACGACATTGACCCCCGGCAAGGGAGTTCCGCTGGCTTCTTTCACCACCCCGCGTACCGAAAAAACCACCGCTTGCGGTTGACTGACCTCCGTCATTTCTTCATTCGAGGTTGCTGCGGGTTCGGCTGCAGGCGTTTCTTTTTTAGACAATACAATCTGGTTATCAACCAGTTCGTAGGCAATTCCGAGGGGCATGAGCAATTTATCCAGCACCTCGGCCAGCCGGTCGTTGTGGGTTTGAAAGCTCACCCGCTGCTCCTGGATGATGCGGCTGCTGTACACAAATTTGATGTTGGCTTTCCGCTCAATTTGCATAAGGACCTCGCGCAAAGGGGCATTTTCGACTTTCAGGGCTACTTTCCGGCTGAGTTCGTCCTGGCCGGACCGATGACCGGCGAAGGTGGCCGATGACACGAAAACCACCAAAAGCAGGTGGAAGAACATTGACCGAAACGGCCATGCCCTGCCGCCTGGCGGGACGTAAAAAGGATTCTTCATAGTTTTACTAGTGAAACAGGTTTGGAATTAGGTTATCAGAAAAGCACATTAAGGACAACCCGCGCCATCGAGCTCAATCGTCTGGCCATCGAGCGTATAAGTTGCATCGGTTGTTTTGCAGAGTACATTCAGGATAACGGGCAGACGCATGTTCGAAAAGTCAGCCCGGAGTTTGCAGTGCTGAAGCGCCGGATTGCGGAAGTGAATCCGGACGCCAAATGAGTCTTCGAGCGCATCGGCCACCTGCCGGAGCGACGCCCATTCAAAAGCAATCGTGGTGGGTTCCCACAGTTTCGGCTTGGCCGAGCGGGGCAAGCCGGTTTTGGCGAGCGATTCGGCTTTGGGATTAAAAACCGCCTGCTGACGCGCTGTCAGCAAAACCGCCTTCTGATTGGCGACACTCACGGCCACTTTTCCCGTCACGACCGACACCTCAAACCGGGGGCTGTTGCGATACGCCCGGACATTGAAAGTCGTGCCCAGCACCTCCGTTTTCAGTTTCCCCGACTGAATGACAAACGGACGGGTGGTGTCCCGGCGAACCTCAAAAAAAGCTTCGCCTTCCAACTGAACGGCCCGCAACGACGGGGCAAACGTCTTCGGATACCGCAATCGGGTGGCCGGGCTCAGCCAAACCACGCTCCCGTCGGCTAACTGGTGACGCTGGATGGTTTGGCTGGTATTTTCCAGCAACGCCATTTCCAGCCTTTGCGATTCGTCAGATGCCGGTTTTTCGCCGGTTTCAGAGCGTTGAAACTGCCAGATGCCAACGGTTAACAGCAGCAGCGCAGCGGCAACACCACTAAGCGCCCAGAAACCGTTTCGACTCCAAAGCAGCCTACGCACCGGTTTCGGGTCGGCTTCTTCAATTCGCCGACGGATTTGGTGCAGAATCTTGCGGGCGTAGTCAGGCTGCTGCGTTTGCGGGTGTTGCTGCGCCAGATCCGGCTGGTTTTCAAATGAGTCATACCATTGCTCGACCTGCCGGGCTTCGTCGGTCGAACAACGGCCGGCGAGGTATTTTTCCAGTAATTCGGGAGAGGGGTAGCGGTTGTCCATTCTGTCCAGGATACTAGATTAAGACGGTAAAATCCAATCCATTTACTCTAAGACGAACAAGTGGGGGGAAAACCTTAGTCGGTTTCTGTTATTTTTTCGAAATTTTCAAAACGAGATCATCAAGGCCACGGCAACAGCGGAGTAGTCTTTCAGCAACTCCCGCAGCGTGTGCTGGGCTTTGAGCAGGTGGCTTTCCACGGTTTTGGGCGCAATCTGAAGTTCGTGGGCAATATCGGCCACCGACCGCCCCTGCTGATGAAGGGCATATACCTGTCGGCATTTTTCCGGAAGCCGCCCGACGGTCGATTCGTACGCCTGCTGCAAATCGGCGTAAAGAATGTGCTGCTCGGTAGCATTGACAGTTTGCCGATCCGGCTGGGCCAGCATCTCGGCCGCAAAACCATTCTGCCGGGCCTGCGCCCGAAACCAGTCGATCACGGCATGGCGGAGCAACGTTTGCAGATAGCTTTCGGGAATTTTCAGATCCGGAAGCCGGTGGCGCTTCAGCCAGAGATTCACGAACAGTTCCTGCACAATCTCTTCCGTCGTTTCCCGATCCTGAAGGCGTTTGAAAGCCGTATTGGATAGTTTCAGAAAGTAGCGGTTGTAAATCGCTTCGAACGCCCGCGCATCGTCCTGTTTCATACGCTGAAATAGCCCGATATCCTCTTCATTCTGATCGTCCCGTTGCATCGTTGAGTCTTTCTTACCGCTTGGCGTGCTAGTAAATTTGATGCCAAAATATAATTTTTTTCAGTAATAAGCCTATCTCTTTACGAAGAAAACCCGGTATAATCAGACGAAAAAGAAAAGCATCGTCCCTGAATCAGGTGAGTACACGGTAGTTGATAATCCGGGGCTTTATTTCTACCTTACCCATTCCGATTCAACGGGAAACTGTCTATTTCAAACCTGCTGCTTGTTTATGCAAAGTCGTACCGGCGAAAGTCAACATCCACGTCCTGCTTCCACGCTCTACAGCGAAGACCTGGCCCCCATTCCGGTGGACAAACGCACTTGGACGACCTGGAATTACGCGGCACTGTGGATCAGCATGAGCTTATGCATTCCAACCTACATGCTCGCCAGCTCGCTTATCGAAGGCGGCATGAACTGGTGGCAGGCCATTCTGACCATTTTCCTGGGCAATACCATTGTGCTCGTTCCAATGGTATTAAACGGACACGCGGGCGCCAAATACGGGATTCCGTTCCCGGTGCTGGCGCGCGCCAGTTTCGGCACCAGCGGAGCCAACATCCCGGCCCTGCTCCGCGCCATCGTGGCCTGTGGCTGGTTCGGCATTCAAACCTGGATCGGCGGTTTCGCGCTCTACCAGATGTTCCGGCTCTGGATACCGGCCCTGGAAACGCTGCCCCCGGTTTTTCCGGCCTCTTTCGGACTGCAAACCGGCCCCGCGATCTGCTTCTTTCTGTTCTGGCTGCTCAATATGTACGTTATTTACCTCGGCGTAGAAAGCATCAAAAAGCTGCTCGTCTTCAAAGCGTTCTTTCTTCCCGTGGCTGCTTTGGCGTTGCTGTTCTGGGCGATTTCGGCCGGAAACGGGTTAGGGCCTATTCTGGAACAGCCTTCCAAATTTGCCAATACCGCCGATTTTTTCGCCTTTTTCTTCCCGGCTTTAACCGGTATGGTCGGTTTCTGGGCTACCCTATCGCTGAATATTCCCGACTTTACCCGCTACGCCAAAAGCCAGCAGGCGCAGATCAAAGGCCAGATTATCGGACTGCCGCCGTCCATGACTCTGTTCTCGTTCATCGGCGTGGTGGTCACCTCGGCCACCACGATTATTTACGGCACCACGATCTGGGACCCGCTCGTGCTGGCCGGAAAATTCGAGAACAAACTCATCGTCAGCCTCGCCATGATTGCGGTAGCGATTTCGACCCTGGCCACCAACATTGCCGCCAACATGGTCAGTCCTGCCAACGATTTTGCGAACCTCGCTCCTGCCAAAATCAACTTCCGAACCGGTGGTTACATCACCGGCGTCATCGGGATTCTGATTTTCCCGTGGAAACTCATCGCCGATCCGAGCGGCTATATTTTTACCTGGCTGGTCGGTTATTCGAGTCTGCTCGGGCCGGTTGGCGGCATCATGATTGCGGATTATTTCTTTGTTCGAAAACAGCAATTAATCACTTCCGAATTGTACAGCGCGACCGGTATGTATAGCTTTAAAAACGGTTTTAATCCGGCGGCTCTGGTCGCTTTACTGCTGGGCATTCTGCCCAACGTACCTGGTTTTCTGACCACGATCCAACTGATTCCGGCCGACAGCGTTCCGGCCTGGATTTCTCACCTGTACAATTACGCCTGGTTTGTCGGTTTTCTGGTCAGCGGTCTGGTTTATCTGGTCATGATGCGTTCGTATCAACCTCTCCCTTCTAACGAACTCCCGCATGTCGCTTTTGATTAAGAACGGACGGATTATCACGGCGACCGACGCGTATGTCGCTGATATTCTGGTGGAAGGTGAAACCATTCGCGCCATCGGAAAAGACTTGTCGCTTCATGCCGATGAAACCATCGACGCCACCGGTCTGCTGGTTTTTCCCGGCGGCATCGACCCGCACGTTCACTTGGACATGCCGTTCATGGGCACGTTTTCGAGCGACACCCACGAAACCGGAACCCGGGCGGCACTCCACGGCGGCACCACGACCGTCATCGATTTTGTTCTGCAAAAACAGGGGCATTCCCTGAAAGACGCCCTGGCCGACTGGAATTCGAGAGCACGCGGAACCGCCGTGGGCGACTACAGTTTCCACATGGCCGTCACTGATTTCAACGAAAACACCCGCGCTGAAATCAAGCACATGATTGAAAATGAAGGCATTACATCATTCAAAACCTTCATGGCGTACAAAGGTGCGTTGATGATCGACGACCGGCAAATGGTAGCGCTGATGCAGGAAGTGAAAAAGCAAGGGGGGATGGTAACCGTTCACGCGACCAACGGCGACGTCATCGACTACCTCGTGGCCAAACACCGGGCGGAAGGCAAACTCGCCCCGCTCTACCACTACCTTTCGCAGCCGGAAATGACCGAAGCCGAAGCCAGCGGCCGCTTCGCCGATATGGCCGACTACACCGGTTGTCCCGCTTACATCGTTCACCTGACCTGCGAGGGCGCGCTGAATGCCGTTCGGAATGCTACTCGCCGGAATCAGAAACTGTTTGTGGAAACCTGTATTCAGTACCTGATTCTGGACGCATCGCTCTATGAGGATGATTTTGAGGGGGCCAAGTGGGTGATGAGTCCGCCCCTGCGGGAGAAAAAAGACCAGACGACGCTCTGGGCCGGTATCAATCAGGGGCTGGTGCAGGTCGTGGCGACGGATCATTGCCCGTTTATGTGGGAACAGAAGTTGATGGGCAAAGACGACTTTTCAAAAATCCCTAACGGCCATCCCGCCATCGAAAACCGCCTGGAATTGCTCTACAGCGAGGGAGTTCATACCGGAAAAATTACGCTGAATAAATACGTTGAAGTCGCTTGCACCAATCCAGCCAAAATCTTTGGACTCTTTCCGAAAAAAGGCACAATTGCCGTTGGAAGTGACGCCGATCTGGTCCTTTTCGACCCTACTGAAAAGCATACCATTTCGGCAAAAACCCACCATATGAATGTCGATTATTCAGCGTATGAAGGCTGGGAAATAACCGGAAAAGTGAAAACCGTCCTGCTGCGCGGGAAAGTCGTTATCGACAACGGAAACTGTCTCGTTGAAAAAGGATACGGAAAATTCATCAAACGAAATAAAGTCAGCGGAACGATTTAATCCATACCACTATGCCACGAATGATCCGATCGGGATTGATCCAGATGAGTCTGCCGCTGACGGAAGGCGAAGGTACGATTGCAGAAATTAAAGAAGCGATGGTGCAAAAACACCTGCCGCTGATCGACGAAGCCGGGCAAAAAGGCGTTCAGATTCTTTGCCTTCAGGAAATCTTCAATACGCCCTATTTCTGTCCGGGACAGGATCGGGAATGGTATAAATCGGCGGAAACCATTCCGGGGCCAACCATCGATCAAATGGCGGAGTACGCCAAAAAATACAGCATGGTAATGATCGTTCCTATTTTCGAAAAAGAGCAGGCCGGTGTCTTGTACAACACGGCGGCTGTGATCGACGCCGATGGAACGTATCTGGGCAAATACCGCAAGAACCACATTCCGCATACCTCCGGTTTTTGGGAGAAATTCTTTTTTAAACCGGGTAATCTGGGCTACCCGGTTTTCCAGACCCGGTATGCAAAAGTTGGCGTTTACATCTGCTACGACCGTCATTTTCCCGATGGCGCCCGGTGTCTGGGATTAAATGGCGCAGAAATTGTATACAATCCTTCGGCAACGGTGGCCGGTCTTTCTCAATATCTCTGGAAGCTCGAACAACCTGCCCACGCGGCTGCCAACGGCTATTTCATGGGTTGCATCAACCGGGTGGGTGAAGAAAAACCCTGGAACCTCGGCCGGTTCTACGGCTCCTCGTATTTTGTGGATCCGCGCGGGCAAATCTTCGCGACGGCCTCGGAAGATAAAGATGAACTGCTGATTGCCGATTTTGACCTCGATCTGATCGAAGAAGTCCGCAGCGTCTGGCAGTTCTTCCGCGACCGGCGGCCGGAGACGTACAACAAATTGGTTGAACCCTAATTAGTAAAGAGTTATGAGTTAAGAATTAAGACGATACGGCATCGGCCACCGGCGGTTGCGTTGCCTTTTTAATTTTTAACTCTTAATTCTTAACTCATAACTCTTAATTATGGCTCTTGTCAATAATCGCTTAACGGCAGAACAGTACGGGGAGAATTTCAGTGATATTCATCCGCCGTTCGAAACACGCGATGCGGCTTTGGTGGAAGCCAACCGCTGCCTGTTTTGTTACGATGCCCCGTGTATTAAAAGCTGTCCGACAAGTATCGATATTCCGAAATTTATCCGGCAGATTACGACCGATAATCCCAAAGGATCGGCCCATACCATCCTCAGTGCCAACATTCTGGGTGGTGGCTGCTCAAAAGTTTGCCCGGTGGAGAAATTATGCGAGGGATCGTGTGTTTATAACTTGATGGACGAACCGCCCATTCCGATTGCCAAACTCCAGCGGTTTTCTACCGAAAAAGCCATTGCGGAAAAGTGGCCGCTGTTTCAGCGAAAACCGTCTACAACCAAGCGAGTCGCCGTGGTTGGCGCGGGTCCGGCTGGTTTGAGTTGCGCCCACGTACTGAGTCGCGAAGGCATTGACGTGACGGTTTACGAAAAGGAAAGCAAAGGCGGAGGGCTGATGACGTACGGCATTGCGGCTTATAAAGTGACGCCCCAGTTCTGCGAGGATGAGGTCGATTTCATCACCTCACTGGGCGGTATTGTCATTAATTACAATGCCGAACTGGGCAAAACCGTCTCGCTGGCCGACTTACAGCAAAACTACGATGCGGTTTATCTGGGCGTCGGCGTCGGGCTGGCCCGGCAACTGGACATTCCTGGCGAAAATCTCAACGGCGTCGAAGATGCGATCCGGTTTATTTACGACATCCGGACCAATGGGTATTCTTCCGTACCGGTGGGGGATAAAGTTGCCGTGATTGGGTTGGGCATGACGGCCATCGATGCCGCAACACAAGCCAAACGACTGGGAGCCAGCGAGGTAACCATCGTCTACCGCCGAACGCAGGCCGAAATGCCCTGCACGGAAACCGAACTGAATCTGGCGAAACTGGATGGCTGTCGGATCATGTGGCTGGCCGCTCCGCAGGAAATCATCGGCGAAAACGGGCAGGTTACGCAACTGATTTGTAGCCTCATGCAACTGGGCGAACCCGACGCCAGCGGCCGCCGGTCGCCCGTCGAAACCGGTGAAACCATGACGCTGGAAGTCGATATGGTGATCAAAGCCGCCGGACAAATGCCGTTTGAAGAATTAGTCAGCGAGAATCACCTGGAGAACCGGAAAGGCAAAATTACCATCAACGACGCGTGTACCACCAACCTCCGGGGTGTTTTTGCGGGCGGTGACTGCGTCAATGGCGGAAAAGAAGTCGTCGACGCGGTTCAGGCCGGGAAAGACGGGGCCAAAGCGATTTTGGAATTCTTAAAATAGTTTACGGTTTTCCGTATTCGGTTTACGGTGGCTGACGCGCGCTTGCCAACAAATTATCATTGCGTTCGCTCGAATGCGTCAGCCACCGTAAACCGAATACGGAAAACCGTAAACCCATAAACTCAACCAACTCCTTTCATGGCGGATTTATCGGCAAATTTCCTCGGCATCAAATCGCCCAATCCGTACTGGCTGGCGAGCGCCCCGCCGACGGACAAAAAATACAACGTGCTGCGGGCGTTTGAAGCCGGCTGGGGTGGCGTGGTCTGGAAAACATTGGGAAGCCAGATTAAAAACGTGTCGTCGCGCTATTCTTCCGTCGATTACAACGGCAGCCGGATGATGGGTTTCAACAACATCGAACTGATTTCGGACCGACCACTGGCCATCAACCTCCGCGAAATTGCGGAGTGCGTGCGCCTGTTTCCTGACCGGGCGATGGTGGTTTCGCTCATGGCCGACAACAGCCGGGAAAAATGGCACGAGCTGATTGCCCAGGTGGAAGACACCGGTGCCCACGGCCTGGAGCTTAATTTTGGTTGTCCGCACGGCATGAACGAACGCGGCATGGGCGCGGCCGTTGGGCAGGACCCCGAAATTGCCCGGATGGTGGTGGAATGGGTGATGGAAAAAGCCACAATTCCGGTCATTACCAAGCTGACGCCGAATGTCCATTCGGTGGTGCCGTCGGGCCGGGCGTCGGTGGAGGGCGGCACGAACGGGCTTTCGCTGATCAACACGATTCAATCGATCACCGGCGTCGATCTCGACACGCTGGTGCCCAATCCCTACGTCGCGGGGCAATCCGTCTTTGGCGGCTATTGCGGCCCGGCCATCAAACCGATTGCGTTGAAGATGCTTACGACCATCAGCCAGGATCCCATTACGTCGCGGGTGCCGGTTTCGGGCATTGGCGGCATCAGCACCTGGAAAGATGCTGCCGAGTTTCTGTTGCTGGGTGCCACCACGGTGCAGGTCTGCACGGCGGTGATGAAACACGGTTTTCGGATTATTGAAGACCTGTGCGAAGGGCTCAACAACTGGATGGACGAAAAAGGCTTCAAAACGTTGAATGACTTTATTGGCAAATCCGTACCCACCATTACGCATTGGGAAGATCTCGACATCAACTACCACATCGTCGCTAAAATCAACCCCGATAAGTGTATCCACTGCGGGCTGTGTTACATCGCCTGCGAGGATACGTCCCACCAGTCGATCAACCTGCTGTATGGCAAACCGTACAATACGTATTCCGTCATCGAGGAAGAATGTGTCGGCTGCAATCTCTGCAAACTGGTTTGCCCCGTTGACGATTGCATCACGATGGTGGAGCAACGGAAGGGGGAGGAATACGTCAACTGGAAAGAATTTCAACGGCGCGGCCTCCCGTTGAACGATCATTGAGGACTAAAAAGGAAAATATTTTGCCAAAAAATAATCCAATAGCTGTCGCTACAAACCCCTTAGAACCGACTTGGACACTTTTTTTTCACACTTTGCATATTTTTTTACCTTCAGAGTGAAAACTACCGGGAAGAAACCGTTACTTTACAACTCAATTTTATTCTTGAAAATCATGCCAACGGGTACAGTTAAGTTTTTTAATGAGAACAAAGGATTCGGGTTTATTGTACCTGATGACTCAAGTGGAGACATTTTCGTTCACGTGTCTGCCTGCCAGGACCAACTGCGGGAGCAAGACAAAGTCACTTACGAAGTAGAGCGCGGCCCGAAAGGGTTGAATGCAACGAACGTTAAGCGGGCCCGGTAACCAACGGCCGGTTAGCTTTCAGGGATTATTATTTTTAAAGGCTAACCGGCTTTCTCTTCTTCCTTCTTGCCAGTGGCACACAAGCATTCCTTGCTTTGACCCCTTCTTGTGTCCACTCCCACCGAAATCTTATAGCGGTTTTGAAAATCTGGCAACGTAGTTTCTACGTTGGTCGAATCGGCATGGCCATTCTTTTTCCTTTCGGATCGAGTGATTGGCGGTCGAGCTCTGGATGCAGGGGTACAATACGATTCATAAGGCATCACCACAAACGCCATCGGGGGCAATCACCCGAATGGAATGGATGATTACCCCCGATGGTAACGTTTCGATTCGGCGCATTACGCCGTCGTCCGGCTCATTTTCGACTTGATAAATTGGAAAATAATCGGAGCAATCGACAGGCCGATGATGCCAAAAATGACCAACTCGAAGTTATTTTTTATGAAAGGCAGATTCCCGAAAAGATACCCGAGCATACTCACGCCCACAACCCACAGAATAGCGCCGGCCACACAATAGCCAATGTATTTGCCATAGTCCATGCTTCCCGCACCGGCTACAAATGGCGCGATCGTGCGGACGATCGGAATGAACCGGGCCATGATGACGGTTTTACCACCGTGTTTGTGGTAAAAATTCTCCGTTTCAGTAATGTATTCCCGCTTGAAAAAGAGGATTCGCTCCCGCATTTTAATCTGGTTACCAAGGAATTTACCGACGAAGTAATTGACATTGTCGCCCAACAAAGCCGCCACAATCAGCAACGGAATCATGATTTTCATGTCCAGCGAACCAGTTGAAGCCGCGAGGGCTCCGGCGGCAAACAGCAGCGAGTCGCCCGGTAACAACGGCATGACGATCAGACCGGTTTCCACAAAGATGATCAGAAACAGAATGGCATAGGTCAGCGTGCCGTATTCATTGATGATATCGGCGAGGTGTTTGTCCAAATGCAAAAAGAAGTCGAGAACCGACTGAAGGAATTCCATAGGAGTGGTTTCTGGGTTGATTAGTGAGAAGATTCCTGGCCGGTCTTCAGCCCGAGTCCGTTCAGAAAATGAGAAAAAGTATCCCCGCGAAGACCTAACCGAATGGTTTCCAAGGGGATCGCTTCGTTGGGAGAGATATTGCCGAGATTGACATTGGCACCCAGCAACTTCACAAACCACACCTGCTGTTCTTTCTGGGGGGCTTCCCAGATGATTCGATCGGAGGGAATCTGCGTCAGAATTTCTTCCACCAGCCCCTGCCGGACTTCCCCGCTGGCCCGAAACAGGCCGACGGTTCCGCCTTCGCGGGCTTCACCGATCACTTTCCAGGCACCCGCGTCCAGTTCAGCCCGCATCAACTGAATCCACTTGTAGGGCGGGATGATTTTGGCCTCATCTTTCGACCCTACTTCCGACAAAACCGTCACCTGGGTGGCTAGCTGACGAATGTACTCACATTTGTCGTCCTGGTTCATCTCGATGGAGCCATCCGAGACTTCGGCGTACTGTAAATCAAAGGTGTCGAGCAGCCTCCGGTAATCATCGAACTGGTTCCGGATCACGAAAGCTTCAAACAGCGTTCCGCCAAAATAGACCGGGATACCGGCATCTTTATAAATCTGCAGTTTGTCTTTCAGATTGGGCGTTACGAATGACGTGGCCCAGCCTAACTTCACAATGTCAATGTGGGCGGCCGATGTGGATAAAAAATCTTCGACCTGTCTGATACTAAGCCCCTTGTCCATAACCATCGTCAGGCCGTCCTGCCGGGGTTTTACGGTCCGTTCCGGAATGTGGGAAAGCGTATAATTCATTTTGAGGGGAAAAGCGTGTTAGCGCAAAAAACGCCCAAAAGTAACACAAGTCCAGCTACCTCCCAAGAAAATCCACGGAATATAGTTCATTAAACCGTTTTCTACTTGGTTAAATGCTATTTTTGTAAAAATAGTCCCGCTTATGTCGACTCCCGAAACCAACCCCCGGCTGCAATTCTTCCGCTCCATGATCGGCCAGGCCATGGCCCAAAGCCCGTCGCCCCTGGGTCGCTGGCTGAATGGCAGGCTGCTGGCGGCCGAAGAAGGATCACTAACGGTCGAATACGAAGTCCGGGAGGACATGACCAATCCGACGCGGATTCTGCACGGTGGAGCCGCTTCGGCCATCATCGACGAGCTGATTGGCACGACGGTTTATGCCCTGGGCCGGGAACATCTGTATACATCGGTGAATCTGAACGTCGATTTTCTGCACAGCGCCCGGCTGGGCGAAACCGTCACGGCGCGGACTCAGGTGGTGCGGGCGGGTAAAAACATCGTGCATGCCGAATGCCAGATCACGGCAGCCGATGGCAAAATCATCGCCAAAGCGTCTTCGAATTTGATTCAGACCTCCGTGAAGCATTAAACTTCGCTATTCGGTATTCAGCGTTCGATATTAAGATTCTTGAACACCGAATATTGGATAACGAACACCGAATAACGAAGTTTAAAAACCGCCTAAACAATCGCGGTTTCTTTTACTGCTTTTCCTTCCAGTACGGTTTGGCGGTTTTTCAGCATGGAGCCATAAATTGCCAGCGTACCGATTCCGGTTAATAGCCAGAACAAATCCGTCGCCAGGACATACCGGCTGGTGGCCGGATTCCACAACCAGTCATCCGTTTGAATACCGTTGGCGACCGGAACCAGAACCGACAGTAAACCGCCCAGCACCAGAAAGAGACGGGTTTGCCGGGCTTCGGTTTTCAGGAATAATCCAATGACAGTAAACCCCAGCCACGACAGAAAGAAAACCGTATTGACCAGAACGGCATGCGATGCAACCTGCGCCGGAATCGCCAATTCGGCAATGAACAAAACCGGCACTGCCGGAAACAAACCGAAGCAAATGGCCAGATAAATCATCGTTACCCGGTGATGAAACCGTTTCTGCTGGTCGGTATAGCCTTTTTTATTCCGGGCCTCCTTCCACAACAAAACGCCACTGACGATTACGAAACAGGTGAAAAGCGTCAGCACAAAGTAAATTCCTTTCAGGAAAAGGCCGCCAAATTGGGCAAAATGCACGCGGGCAATGCCGTCGATCACCGACTCAACATACTTCTTCCGACCGGGAATTACCTCGACGGCTTTTCGACCATCTTTCATGAAAATCGATACAATGCCGTCACCCGTAAAGGATTTGTTATCGACAATCCGGGCGGACAGCAACGCATCTTCGCGCGTCAGATTCTCCACCGTAAAATAATGCACTTTATACCCCGAATACTCTGTTTCGATGCGGTTTAAAAGAGTGCTTATGGATGTGTTTCCGGTGGTAACGGCTGCGTTCTCATTCAGTTTAACGGCTTCGTTGGGTCGGATCAGCGCAAAAATTTTCTGCTGATCACCGCCATACAACACCATCACGGCGGGCAGCAGAATCAGCAGCGTGAGCAGATAAAATGCGCCCGTAACGGCGTACATCATCTGAAACGGCAAGCCGATCAAACCAAAAACGGTGTGGGCGTTGGTCCAGAGTTGTTTCCGGGTGCCTTTCAGCGAAAACCCGTAGAACTTGGTCAGGATATTCCGCCAGTGAACCAGCACACCGGTTACAACGGCAAACAGAAAAAACAGGGAGACGAACCCCGCAATCCACCGGCCTGCATACGGCAATTGATCCAGGAAATGCAACCGGAAAAGCGTTTCCCCTACCGTGGACTCATGCCATTCGTGATCTGCAACGGTTTTGGTGAGGGGATTATACCGAAAGCCTTCGTATTCTGGTTTTCCGTTGGATTTAGCCACCATCCCATACACACTGATCAGCGGATTTTCTTCGGTGGGCGGAACAATCCGCATTTCCTTATCGACCAGAAAAGTCGGGTCGAGGATTTTTATTTTACGGATTATATCTTGATAATCAATGTGATCAACAACACCGATACGGGCAGACGGGTTTTCCCACTGGTAAAATTCTTCCCGAAAAAGGGTGAAAGCCCCCGCAAAGAAGATAATGTACAACGCCACGCTGATAACGATGCCCGATACCGTGTGGGTATGGAACATGATGTGATAAGCCCGGTTTCCTAAGCCTTTGAGTTTCATTGTTATCGGGCGAAATAGATGATTCCTGAAAATACGATGCTGCTCACTAGATAAATCCCCCAGATTTTCCAGCCGTTGCGGGCCAGAAACGCCAGAATCATCAGCGCCACCCAGCACAGAAAAAATGAAAATGTGGCGGTTAAAAGGACGTGTTCGCGAAAGGGAGTGATCACGGCCAGCAACAGGTGCAGGCAGGTGGTCAGGACAAAACCGCCCAGAATCCCGGCGGAGATTTTCAGCGCCCGCTGGCCGGACGTGGTGAGGTGTTCTTTTTTAGCCGGCATCAGGATAGAAGGTCAATAAGCGCCAAACCGTGGGTCAGAATCACCAGGCCGTAGAAATACCACTTCCCCAAAATGGCGGCAAACTGGATCAGCATCAGTGCGACCGTCACAGCACACAAGGCCAGAATCAGACCGCTTGCCCAGCCTTCGCTGCTCACGTAGAGCGCGGTGCCGGTGGCAAACAAAGCGAGTCCCAACCAGGATGACCACGAGGCCGGGAGCTTGTAAATCCCGGCGGGAAAATATTTCGACTTGCAATAGTACAAATATGCCCCAGAGACGAAGAGGTAGAAAATAGCCATTTAACTTTTTTTGGCAATATTATATTTATTTAGATTAAATACAAATAGATTTGCTGCCGAAATAAAGATTACTCATGACCAATGAATTTGAGAACATTTATACTCATACCCTTCCTTGCCGCTGTAGCAAATTGCACGCTGGCGCAGCACTATACCTTGCGAGGAACCGTACACGACGAGGCTGGCAGTCCTTTACCCTCCGTAACGGTTTACCTGAAAAATACTAAATACACAACGCTGAGTAATGGAGCAGGAACGTTTCAGATTACCAAAGTTACCGGTGGAAAACACACGCTGGTCATCAGCTATCTGGGCTTTGGCACGATCGAAAAAGAGGTGGAGGTACAGAAAGACACGACCCTGGCAACCCTTGTTCTGATCAACACGGCGAAGGAACTGGCGGAGGTGTCGGTGAAGGCCGAAAAGCAGACCAAAATTCAGGAAACCAAACCCATTACCATCAGCAGCATCCAGATCAAAGACGTTGTCGCGCAGAATGTTTTGCTCACCGACGTGGTGGATCGTCTGTCGGGCGTGCGCATCCGGCGGTCAAGTTCGCTGGGCGACGGTTCGGATATTTCCATCAACGGCATTCGCGGAACCGCCATCCGGGTGTACATCGACGGTTTGCCGATGGAATTCATCTATCCCCGCTTCGACATTTCGACGCTGCCCATCGGCAATGTCAAACGGGTCGATGTGTACAAAGGGGTGCTGCCCGTCGATGTGGGGACGGATGCGATGGGCGGGGGAATCAACCTGATTACGGAGCAGAAAATGCACAATTCGCTGCGGGCGTCGTACAACGTCGGCTCGTTCAACACCCACCTCGCCGATTTCTCCCTGAGCCTGGCCAATTCGAAGAATTTCTTCGTCAACGTTTCGGGCGCCTATAATTATTCCGATAACGATTACAGGATGAATGCGCTGGTTTTTGAGAAAAACAAGGTGGAGCAGGTCCGGCGGTTTCACGACCAATACCGGATGGCTTTTGGCGGAATTACCGTTGGAACACACAGCAAACCGTGGGCGGATGAGTTGAAAGTATCACTGAATTTGTCGGGTGGTTACAAACAACTCATGAACGGCGCCCGCGTTACCAACACGGCTTTTGGCGAAGCGGTTTATCACGCCAACAACCTGTCGGCGACGCTAACCTATACCAAATCCTTTCTGAACGAAAAAGTCCACTTCAATTCCATCGGTAATTACAGCCGTGAGCATATCAACTACGTCGATACGACCCGCAACGTCTATAGCTGGAGTGGGGCAATTGTGGGTCGGAGGAGTTCGCCGGGAGAATACACCAACACCCATTCCGACACCGATACGGACAGTTGGGTAAACCGCAGTACGCTGACGGTGGCACTGGCAGCCAAACACAAGTTGCTGTTGTCCAACCTCTACGCCAGACAAACGATTCTGGGTAAAAATTACCTCCTGGACCCGGCGCGGGATTACCTGCGAATTCCGCAGGACTTGACCAAAAACATTGCGGGTTTACAATATGAGGCTTTTTTCTTCAACAGGCTCACGTTCACCGCAGCCGCCAAACGATTTGATTTCAACCTGAACGGCGCGGAAAATCTCACACTCCAGTTGATCCGGAAAAAGAATGGATTCTGGGGCTGGAATACCGGTTTGAAATACGACCTGAGTCCGGGGCTTTTTGCCCGGGCGTCGTTCGAAAAAGGGTATCTGATCCCGCAGTTTTACCAGTTTGTGGGCAACGGTGCCGACGTGCTGCGCAACACCGATTTGCGGCCCGAAAGCAGCGACAACCTGAATCTGGGCGTTACGGTGGACCGTCCGGTTGCTCCGACGTTGCGGATTGCGAGCGCGGTGAACGGGTTTTATCGCAAACAGCATGATGTCATTTTTCTGGGAAACACGATTTTCACCCGTTACGAAAATGCCGATGAAGTCCGCACGCTGGGCGTTGAAGGCGACGTGTTGCTGACCTACAAAACCGCCTTTTCGCTCAAAACGAACGTGACGTTTATGCGGAAAACCTTCGCCAAAATCGAAGCACCGGAAAATCAGTTTCTGGTCGGAGCGGCTTTTCCCAACAACCCCAATTTTTTCGCCAATACCGAGTTTTCGTGGCAGAAAGGCAAGCTGTTCAGCGAAAATGACCACTTCAGGGCCTACGTTTTTTACAATTATATCGCCACGTTCAACTACATCCAGGTCGGCAAAGACAACAGCCCCCGCAAAACACCAACGGCGTATGTACCGGTGCAAAACCGGGTCGATGCCGGCGTCTCCTACAAGCTCAACAAGCAGGGCCTGACGACCTCGGTCAACGTCCTGAATAGTTTCAATGCCGAGTTGTTCGACAATTTTCTGGTACCCCGGGCCGGTAGAAGCTTCAATGTCAAGATCATTTATGAAATCGCTAATTTTTAAATAACCATGAAGAAAACCGGTTTACTCCTTTCTATTTTCATCGCAGGTACCCTCTTTTCGTGTCAAACCAGTGACCCCGACACGCCCGCTGCCGAATCCAAATACCAGGAGGAAGGCTACGTACTGGCGTCCATTTCGCAGACCTCGGCCAGCAATACATTTTACGCCGGGTATTTTCCAACGCTGCCCTCCGGCAATGTGGACCTGACCGCCAAATCGAGCTATTCCAGCTTTTACCCGAGCGCAACCTGGAAAAATTACCTGTTTGGCCAACCGCTTGTTTCCGACAAAAAGTTGTCAAAAATGGCCGTTGTAAAGGCAACCGGGGCCATTGAGGAAGTGGCTAGTATTCC
Organism: Larkinella humicola; assembly: GCF_008727875.1. Classification (GTDB taxonomy): domain Bacteria; phylum Bacteroidota; class Bacteroidia; order Cytophagales; family Spirosomataceae; genus Larkinella; species Larkinella humicola. The sequence goes on from NZ_VTWS01000003.1 coordinate 294,234, forward strand.
GCTGGTCGACTACATATCCCGGGTGCTGATTATCAACGATCAATTGGGGGTTTATTCGACGGGGGGCAATCGGGCCCTGTTTATGTTCAATCCGACTACCATGGAAAACCTGGGTCCGATCGATATGGCATCGGCCCAGAATTTTCCCGATCATGAGACCAACATCTATCCGCATCTGACGTACCGGGCCAGCGACAACCGGCTCTTTGCGTCTTTATACACCAATAGCTCGAAAACCGGCCAGTTTTATGATGCGCAGAATGTGTATGTGGAGGTAATTAACATGACCACCAAAAAGTGGGAAAAAACGGCCGTATTCGAGCAGGCGACCTACGCGGTTTCGCGCGGAGCCGAAAACAGCCTGGTCGACGAGAACGGTACTATCTACGTCATTACGCAGGGGCAGTATGGTCTCGACGGGCAGCTCGGTCCCAATGCCGCCAAACGGTCGCGCCCCCAGATTTTGAAAATACCGGCGGGAAGTACGGATTTCGACAAAACCTACAGTTTCAATCCGGTCAGTGCGGTGGGTTTGCCCAACCTGATGTTTCAACTGGTGTTGGGTGGGGTCTATGACGCCAACGGGATTGCCTATGCCTGCATTTCCGGGCAACAGGATCCGCCAAGACTCCTGGAGTTGATCGCCAAACTGGCGACGAACACGATTACGGCCACGGAGTATCAGGAACTTTCCAACCTGGCCTTCTACGGAGCCAACCAGCGCTGGGCCAGGCTGGATCTGAACGCCAAAACCGCCACGATCATTCAGGATATTCCGCTGACGGCTGGCTACGGGTATCCGATTACGTACAAGTACGATGGCAAAATTTACATGCCGGTCTACAATGCCGAGCAAAAGCTGAACGGTATTTATAGCTACGACCCAACGACCAGCAAGGCAACTCAAATTGCTGCGCTGACCGCCGGTGGATTAATCACACACTTTTACAAGCTGACAAAATAACCCTGCAACCTTCGAACAGGCCGGATGCTGGCACTCGCCGGGAATACGGCCTGTTCTTTTATTAAACCGGCAGCGGATTCAGATCCGGGTTTTTGCGCTGGTGCCAATACGGATAAATCGGCTCTTTGTTGCTGGCAGCATCGAGCCGGGCCACCTGCTCGTTCGACAGATTCCAGCCAATGGCACCCAGATTCTGGGTCAGTTGTTCTTCGGTTCGGGCGCCGATTACGATGCTCGAAACGGTTGGGCGTTGCAGCAACCAGTTCAGGGCCACCTGGGCGACGGTTTTGCCGGTTTCGGCCGCCAGTTCGTCCAGCGTATCGACAATCGTAAACCAGTAGTCTTCCGGAATCACCGGGCCTTCGCCCCCACCCTGCGCAATCCGGCTGTCGGCAGGTGCCGGATTGCTCCGACGGTATTTGCCACCCAATCGTCCGGCCGCCAGCGGACTCCAGACCACCGTTCCAACGTTCTGATCCAGCGCAAGCGGCATCAATTCCCACTCAAATTCGCGGCTCAGCAGCGAGTAATACGCCTGGTGTGTCACGTATTTCGACCAGCCGTAGCGTTCGGAAACCGACAGCGATTTCATCAAATGCCAGCCGGAGAAGTTGGAACAGCCGATGTAGCGCACTTTTCCGCTCTGTACCAGATGGTTCAATGCACTCAGCGTTTCCTCTACGGGCGTGTTGCCGTCGAAACCGTGCATGTAATAGATGTCGATGTGATCGGTTTTTAACCGGCGCAGGCTGTCTTCACAGGATTTGACCAGGTGAAACCGTGACGAACCAAAATCATTCGGCCCATCGCCCATTTTAAAGGTTGCCTTGGTCGAAATCAGGGCCTTATCGCGTAAACCGGTCAGGGCCTTGCCGAGAATTTCTTCGGACGTGCCCTTTGAATACACGTCGGCGGTATCGAACAATGTCAGACCGGCATCCAGACAACGATTGACCATCCGGGTCGCTTCATCGACCTGTGTGCTGCCCCAGGCTTTAAAAAAATCCGTGCCGCCCCCAAACGTGCCCGTTCCAAAACTCAACACCGGAACCTTTAGCCCCGACGCACCTAACTGTCTGTATTCCATAGCAATGAAGAATTTAAAAATAAAGGTTATTTCGCGGAGATCAGCAGAGAAAAAGGAGTTAAGCGGAGTGTATAAATAATCTCTGCGTACCTCTTATTTTTCTCCGCTTAACTCCGCGAAATAACGATTCCCATTCCGTCAATTTAATAACCGGGACAAATATATCACGATTTGCATCACCCGGTTTCCTGCCCACAACGGCTGTCTTACAAATAGAAATTGTAAGTCTACACCGGAACGCTTAATTTGAGGAGCCAAACCACCCTTTGCCCCACTGCTGCCCGATCTCTATGGAAATAGCTTCTTTTCTGATTGTCTTTTTTATGGTGCGATACATCCGGACCTCACTCCAGACAGCCGTGCGGTTTCCGGAGTGGGAAAGAATCCTGGTGATCGTTCAGTATGCGGCATCCGGTTTATTGGCAGCCGATGTCTTTCTTGATTCCAGCATTACCAAATGGCTCTGGCACCTTATGCTGCTCGGCATGGTTGGGGCGGCTTATCTCCTGAAAGAGTTCCGGCCGGTTCGCAACGTCTGGCTGGCGGTTGGCCCCTACATCCTGGTTTCGCTCTTCAAAGACATCGCAAGGTTGATCGATTCGGATTTTTACGAATCCATCAGTACGGTCGTTGAGATCGCCGAAGTCTTTACGCTGGTGTGGCTGATTGCGACCTGGGTCAGTACGCAACGGCAGCAGAAAGCCCTCGAAAAAGAACGCCTGAAACGACTCCAGGAAGAAGAACAAAGTCGGATTATTGCCGGTCAGAACGTCATGCTCGAACAGCTTGTGGCGGAACGGACGGCCGAATTGACCCGCCAAAAAGAAGAACTCGAACAAACGCTGACCGAACTGAAAGCCACGCAGGATCAACTGATTCAACGCGAAAAAATGGCCTCGCTGGGGGAACTAACCGCCGGTATCGCCCACGAAATTCAGAATCCGCTCAACTTCGTCAACAACTTTTCGGAAGTGTCGGTGGAGTTGATCGAAGAGTTGAAGGAAGAACGCAGACGGGAAGACCGGGACATTGAACTGGAAGAAGAGCTGCTGACCGATCTTACGCAAAACCTGCAAAAAATTACGCACCACGGCAAACGCGCCGACTCGATTGTGAAGGGCATGCTGCAACATTCGCGCACCAGCACACCCCAGCGGGAACCCACCGACCTCAACAACCTGGCCGATGAATACCTACGGCTGGCGTACCACGGTTTGCGGGCCAGCGATAAGTCCTTCAATGCCACCTTGATCATGGATTTCGACGAGCACCTGAGCAAGGTCTCTGTGGTGCCGCAGGACATGGGCCGGGTGCTGCTCAATCTATTTACGAATGCTTTTTATGCCACGGAACAAAAACGAAAAACCGGTCTGGCGGGCTATCAGCCCACGGTGCAGGTCAGCACGAAACGCCTGTCCGACGAGCAAATTGAAATCCGGGTGCGCGACAATGGCTGCGGAATTCCGAAAACCGTCCTGAACAAAATTTACCAGCCATTTTTCACAACCAAACCCACGGGCCAGGGAACCGGTCTGGGTCTGTCGCTGAGTTATGACATCGTTACAAAAGGCCACGGTGGAGCGCTGACCGTCGAAACCGAAGAAGGTGAGTTTACGGAGTTCATCATTCAGTTACCGACATAAAGGCCGAGTTTGCGTACCTTTGAGAACGAACCCTTTTTATTTTTTACTAAATACGCCTGAGATGAAAGTACTGGTAGTAGATGACGAAACGGACGTACAAATACTTTTTGAACAACGCTTTCGGCGCGAGATCCGCGCGGGCGAACTCCTGTTCGCTTTTGCCCATTCGGGCGAGAAAGCCCTCGCTTATCTGAACGAACACCCTTCTGAATATGTACTGATTCTGTCGGACATCAACATGCCCGGCATGAGCGGTCTGGAACTGTTGCGCCTGATTAAAACCTCTTACCCGGCCCCTCCGCCCGTTGTGATGATGATCACGGCGTATGGTGATAGCGAAAGCTACGACCAGGCGATGCAACTCGGAGCCGACGCGTTTCTGACCAAACCGCTTGACTTTACCAACCTGAAAGAAAAACTCAAAAGCGCCCTATGAAGTCTAAAATTCTGGTCGTGGATGACGAAACCGATCTGGAACTGCTGATCCGGCAAAAGTTTCGCCGACAAATCCGCGAACTGCAATATGAGTTTGTTTTTGCTTTCAATGGCGTCGATGCGCTGGTTAAACTCCAGCAACATCCCGACATCGATGTTGTGCTGAGTGATATCAACATGCCCGAAATGGATGGTCTGACGCTGCTGGAAAAACTCGGCGAGGTCAGCCCGCTGACCAAAACCGTGATCGTTTCGGCGTATAGCGACATGGCCAACATCCGGACAGCCATGAACCGGGGAGCCTTCGATTTTATCTGCAAACCGGTCAATTTTGAAGACCTGGACGTTACGATGCAGAAAACCATCCGGCACGTGGCACAACTCCGGGATACGCTGAAGGCCATCAAGGAAAACAATATTCTGCGGATGTACGTCGATGAGTCGGTGCTCAATTTCATGGATCGCCGGGAGTTCGAATCGTCACTGATGGTGAATGAAACGGTTCAGGCGACGGCGGTTTTTATCGACATCTGCGGGTTTACGGCCATCACGGAGCGCGAAAGTGCCGATACCGTCGTGAAGCTGATCAACCTGTATTTCGACGTGATGGTGAAAGAAATCATCGCCCAGGGCGGTTTTGTCGATAAATTCATGGGCGATGCGATCATGGCCGTTTTCCGGGGCGACTACCACCTCGACCGGGCCATCGAAGCCGCTCTGGCCGTTCGGAACCACATTGAGTCGATGGAAGCCACGCTGCCCGACGAACCCATTTACACGCCCAAAGTGGCCATCGGCATCAATACCGGTGAAGTGATTTCCGGCAACATCGGCTCGGCAACCCTCCGTCGGCTCGATTACACGGTCATCGGCGATGTGGTCAATACGGCCCAGCGCCTGCAGTCGTATGCCCAGGAAGGGCAGATCATCATCAGTGATGCCGCCTACCAGTTGGTCAAAAACTCCTTCCGTTGTGAACCGCTGGGTGAAGTTTTGCTGAAAAATAAAGCAAATCCGGTGGCGGTTTATGCGGTGATCGAATAAATACGCGCTGTATTCACGTCGATTTTTATCCGGTTGGCGCCCGAATTCTAACCATTCATCCCCTTTTTTTACCCCTTCAATTAAACACCCCTTGTTTACTAAACAGTGTTCAGTACATTTGTAACGTTAATTAACAGATATGGGAATTGTTGAGCGAAAAGAGCGCGAGAAAGAGGAAATGCGGAAACTGATTCTGGAAGCAGCCCAAAAGCTGTTTTTGGAGACTGGTTTCGAAAAAGTAAGCATCCGGAACATTGCCGATGCCATTGAATACAGTCCGGCGACGATTTACCTGTATTTTAAAGATAAAAACGAGTTGCTGTACGCCATCCACAACATCGGTTTTCAAAAAATGGTCGAAGAGTTCCAGCCAGCACTCAACCTGGCTGATCCTTTTGATCGCTTGGTGGAAATGGGGCGTCGGTATTTTCGATTTGCCTTCGAGAATCCGGAGTTGTTCGACCTGATGTTTATCATGACGGCACCAATGGATTCGCTGGCTTGTCGGGATGATGATAAATGGGACGAAGGACGAACGGCCTTCCAACTACTGATAACCTGCGTGCAGGATTGTATCGACGCTGGTGTATTTAAGTACCAGGATGCCGAAGTGGCCGCCCTGATGATCTGGAGTGCAGTGCATGGCAATACCGCACTTTTTCTGCGAAAACGACTGGAAATGTTTGAGGAAAGCCGCCGGAAACAATTGATGGAAGATGCTTTCACACTCTTCATCGAAACCATTCACAAAGGGCTGTAAAAAATTTTATCAACATAGTGAACAGTGTTAATTTTATACTGCATGGTTACAAAGCTACAAATCAGCTACTTGCTGATTCTCAGTTTAACACTTAGCCCACTGGCAAGTCCTGCTCAATCCGCCGACGCCCCTTCGGTTATTCTGAACGCTTATATTCAGGAAGGTTTACAAAGCAACCTCGCGCTGAAACAGGAATCTCTGGAAATCAGCCGGGTGACAGAATCGATCAACCAGGCAAAAGCCCTGTTTTATCCCCGACTGACGTTTAACCCGACGTATTCGCTGGCGGCTGGCGGTCGGCGGTTGCAGTTTCCAGTCGGCGATTTGCTCAATCCGGTGTATGCCACGCTCAATCAACTCGCCGGTTCCGACCGCTTTCCCACCAACATTCCGAACGTCAACGAATTGCTGGCTCCCAACAATTTCCACGACACCAAACTCAGCGTTCAGTACGCGGTTTTCAATACCGACATTCAATATAATTACCTGATTCAAAAAGATTTACTTTCCGCTCAGGAAGCCCGCAAGCGCGTGGTCGAGAACGAATTGCGCTATACCATCGCCACGGCGTACTACCAGTATTTACAGACGCTCGACGCATTCCGGATCTACGACAACAACCGCGCGGTGTTGCGCGAACTGGGACGGCTGAACGAAAAGCTGGTCGCCAACAATGTGGCCACCAAGGACGTCGTGACCTCAACCCGCTACGAAATCAGCAAGATCGATCAGCAACTGGCCATTGCCGACAAAAATCGCCAGAGTGCCAAAGCCTATTTCAATTTTCTGCTCAACCGCGATCTGACCGCCGACATCCAGGTCGATTCGCTGCTGACCCAAACGCTGCCTCCGGCTCCTCCTGCGCTGGGTGAGTTGCAGCAAACCGCCCTGCAAAGCCGCCAGGAATTGAAGCAACTCGGTGGCTCGCTCCGGGCGTCGCAAAATGCCATTAAAATGAACGAAGCTTCCCTCAAATTACCCAATGTTTACGTTGGCGGGAATGCTGGTTTTCAGGGATTTGGCTACACCTTCAGCAACCAGGCGTATGTGGTTGGACAGGTGGGCCTGTCCTGGGATTTGTTCAAAGGCTACGAAAAACGCTCGAAGGTGCAACAGGCCAAAATCCAGACCGAACTCGTGCAAACGAAGCTGACCGAAGTTGAAAAACAGATTCAGTTGCAGGTCTTGCAGGCGTATTATGAACTGGATGCGGCCAGCGAAAGCCTGAATGCCACCCAAACCGGACTTGCCAATGCCGAGCAAACCTTCCGGCTTGTCGACAGCAAATACCGCAACGGCCAGGCGCTGCTGGTGGAATACCTGCGGTTCCAGAACGACCGGCTAACGGCTCAGATTCAGCAGGTTCTGACGCGCTATGACGTTCTGACGAAGCGGGCCGCCCTGGATCGGGTAACAGCCATTCAATAGTTCCCGCTTTCCATTCTGATTCATCTCCCTACACGATTAACTGCACCGATTATAAACTTACGTATTCCAATGAAAGTCATCCAGTATTTTCTAATCGTACTCCTGGCGGGCGGGCTGTGGGCCTGCGGCACCAAAGCCGAAGAAAGCCAGGAAAAAAAACCGACGGAACAAACCGACGATATGGCCATACCGGTCAAATTAACCAAAGTTGAATCGGTGGTTCGCTCCGAACCGGTGGTGGCATCGGGGCTGGTGTCGTCGTCGGAAGAAGCCAAACTGTCGTTCAAAATTGGCGGTATTATTCAAAAAACGTACGTCGACGAAGGCCAGGCCGTCCGGAAAGGGCAACTGCTGGCGACGCTCAATATGACGGAAATCAACGCCCAGGTGAGCCAGGCGCAGTTTTCGAACGAAAAAGCCGAACGCGACCTCAACCGCGTCAAAGCCTTGTATGCCGACACAGCCGCTACCCTCGAACAGTTGCAGAATGCCACGACGGGCCACGAAGTTGCCAAACAGAACCTGACCATCGCGCAGTTCAACCAGAACTATGCCCAAATCCGGTCGACGGTGGATGGTACGGTGACGCGGAAACTGATGAACGAAGGCGAATTTGCGTCGGCGGGTGGGGCGGTCTTCATGATTTCGTCGACCCGGAAAAACGACTGGATCGTGCGGGTGGGCGTGGCCGACAAGGACTGGGCGCGGCTGAAAGTGGGCAATCGCGCCACCATCACGCTGGAAGCCTATCCAGACCAGACGTTTGTGGGTACCGTGAGTGAGCTGGCCCAAGCCGCCGATCCTCAGAACAAGCTCTACGACGTGGAGATCCGCATCAACCCCGGCGCGGTGAAATTTGCACCCGGTTTATTCGCCAAAGTGAGCCTGCAACCCGCCCAGAGCCGCAGTTACGCGCTGGTTCCGATTGAAGCCATCGTGGAAGGAAATGGCAAAGACGGTTTCGTTTTTGTGTTGACTGAGGACCAGAAGCGTGTCCGCAAAATACCGGTGCAGATCGGCTTCATCGACAACGACAAAGTCCTGCTAACAAACGGCTTATCGGGAATATCAAATGTGGTAACGGCCGGTTCAGCCTATCTGACAGAAACGTCAACTGTCGTTCTCAAATAACTCCTCTGATAAACTCTGATTTCCTCTGCTTAACTCTGCGAAACAACTAAAAAGCCATTACACAGAGTTTATCAGAGATCATCGGAGGTGATCAGAGAAAACACTTCCACTATGAACTTATCCGAATTTTCCGTCAAAAACTGGCAGTTCATGCTGGTGCTGTTCATCGCCGTGGTGGCGCTGGGCGTCAACTCGCTGTTTAACATGCCCCGGGGCGAAGACCCCGAATTTACGGCTCCCTCCTTTGCCGTGGTGATTGTGTATCCCGGCACCGACGCGCAGGATATGGAGGAACTGGTGGTCGATCCGGCCGAAGCGCGTTTCAATTCCCTGGACGACATCAGCCACGTCATCACCACCATCGACGACGGTCTGGCGGTTTTGCGGGTGGAATACGACTACAGCGTCGATCCGGACGAAAAATACCAGGAGATGGTGCGCGAAGTCAATGCACTCCGGGCGCAACTGCCAACGGACATTTTCAACATCGAAATCCGCAAATTTTCACCAACCGACGTCAGCATCGTTCAGGTGGCTTTGCAGTCGGAAGTGGCTTCCAACAAAGAGCTGGGCGACTATGCCGACGCGCTGAAAGAACGGCTGGAAAAAGTCAAAAGTCTGAAAGGTGTCGAAGACTGGGGCTACCCGGCCAGCACCGTTCGCATTTCGCTGAACATCGAGCGGATGGCGCAGGAAGGCATTGCGGTCAATCGGCTGATTGGCGCGTTGCAGGCCGAAAACCTGAACATTCCGGGCGGCAGCATTCAGGCCGGTACGCGGAAATTCAACGTCAAAACCAGCGGGGATTACCAGTCGCTGGACGAAATCAAAAATACCGTGGTTTCGACCAACGGGCAAAAAATCATTTACCTCCGCGACATTGCCGACGTGGATTTCAATTACGAAGATGAAACCCACATCACCCGCCTGAACGGACACCGGGCGGTTTTGGTCACGGCCGGTCAGAAGCTCGGCGAAAACATCGCGAAAGTGGGGGAACAATTGAACCCGGTCATCGAGGATTTTGCGAAAACCCTGCCGCCCCACATCAAGCTCGTCAAAAACTTCGACCAGGCCGCCAGCGTCAACGCCCGGCTGAGCCGGTTTGCCAAAGATTTCGGCATCGCCATTTTGCTGGTTGCCCTGACGCTGCTGCCGCTCGGCATCCGGGCGGCCATCGTCGTCATGATTTCAATTCCGCTTTCGTTGTCGATCGGCCTTTCGCTGCTGAACATGTTCGGTTTCAGCATCAACCAGTTAAGCATTGTCGGATTGATCGTCGCGCTGGGCATTCTGGTCGATGATTCGATTGTGGTGGTCGAGAACATCGAGCGGTATTTGCGCGACGGTTTTTCCCGGCGGGAAGCCGCGATCAAGGCAACCAAACAGATTACGCTGGCCGTCATTGGCTGTACGGTTACGTTGATTCTGGCCTTTCTGCCACTCATGTTTTTGCCCGAAGCATCCGGCGATTTCATCCGTTCGTTACCCACCGCCGTGGTTACCACCATTCTGGCATCGCTGCTGGTTTCGCTGACCATTGTCCCGTTTCTCTCCAGCCGGATTTTGAAGGAAGAGCACAATCCGGAAGGCAATATTTTCATGCGGGCCTTGAAAAAACTCATCAGCGGATCCTACAGCCGCCTGTTGCACACGGCTTTGCGCCATCCGGTCATTACGCTGCTGGGGGCACTGGTGATTTTTGGTGGGGCTGTATCGCTGGTTCCGAAAGTTGGTTTCGCGCTGTTTCCGGCGTCCGAAAAACCGCAATTTCTGATTAATATCGAAACGCCCGAAGGCACCAGTTTGCAGGAAACCAACCGCGTGGCCCGCTACGTCGAAAGCCAGTTGGGAAACGAACCGGACGTCAAGTATTTCACGACCAACGTTGGCAAGGGCAATCCGCGGATTTACTACAACATCATTCAGCGGAACGAGGCTACCAATTTCTCGCAGTTTTTTGTTCAATTGCACGACATGCCACCGGCTCAAAAACGCCAGTTGATTGACAAGCTGCGGGAGAAATTCAAGTTTTATGCCAACGCCAAAATTGAGGTCAAGGACTTTGAGCAGGGCCCCGACCAGGAAGCGCCGGTGGCCATCCGGGTGTTTGGCGAAAATCTGGATACGCTCCGAACCGTGGCCGCCGATGTGGAGAAAGTCCTGAAAACCACACCCGGTTTAATTTACATCAACAATCCGCTGGCAACCCGCAAAACCGACCTGCGCGTCAAAATCAACAAGGAAAAAGCCGGGATGCTGGGCATGTCCGTGGCCGACATCAACCGCACCATCCGGCTGGCCATTGCGGGCTTGAACGTGGGCGTGTTCAAGGACGAAGCGGGAGACGATTTCCTGATTAACGTCACGTTGCCCAAAGGAAAGGTGGCGGATTTGCGGGTACTCAATAATCTTTATGTCAATACGCTAGCGGGTGGCTCGGTCCCACTGCGCCAGATTGCCAACCTGCAGTTCGAGACCTCGACCAACCAGATCCGGCACTACGACAAGGACCGTTACGTCACGGTGACCGGTTTCGTCAAGAGCGGTTATCTGGTCGATAATGTCTACAATGAAGTCATTAAAAAGCTCGACGCGCTGAAGTTTCCGAGCGATTTTCGCTACAAGGCCGCCGGCGAACTGGAAAGCCGGGAAAAATCATTCGGCGGTTTGGGCACCATCATTCTGATCACCGTCTTCGGTTTTCTGGCGGTGTTGATCCTGGAATTTGGCACCTTCAAAAGCACGCTGATTGTACTGTCGGTGATTCCGCTGGGCATCATTGGGGCCATTGCGGCCCTGCTGCTGTCGGGCAATCCCTTCTCGTTTGTGGCCGTCATCGGTCTGATTGCGCTGATCGGTATCGAGGTCAAAAACTCCATTCTGCTGGTCGATTTCACCAATCAACTCCGGGAGCAGGGAATGCCTCTCATCGAAGCCATCGAGCAGGCGGGTGAAATTCGTTTTGTGCCGATTGTGCTGACTTCACTCACGGCCATTGGCGGCTTGATTCCGCTGGCCATCGAGGGAAATCCGCTTTATTCGCCCCTGGCATTGGTGCTAATTGGCGGGTTAATCAGCTCAACCCTCCTCTCGCGGATTGTGACACCGGTATTGTATAAATTGCTGCCGCCCCGCGTCGAGTTAAAAGTAACTAAAGCTGCAGAAGAGCCAGAATTAATTCAGTGATTAACCAATCAAAAAAGGCAGTAACATTTCGATTTAATACCAACTGTAAAGAGCAAAAATGGTAACGTAATGTTTACTATTTTTGCTCTTTACGTATCTACTAGTTTAACAGGAAACATTTTTTATTTGGCTCAATTCAAAAGGGTAGTATAAAAAATATGAAATTATTTTTGCGGCCCTATTGCAACTACCTAAAGATTTGTTAATCTTTGTCATAAGTATTTTACTTTTGCTCAGAGTACATTAAAAAATAAAGACTATCACCAGCGGCAATAGTCTTTATGATCGTTGTAGTTATTACTTTAAACACCTTGATTAAAAAAAATGAGGCTGTCATATTTTATTTAATCCAAGCGGAGCAAATATACGGTTCAACTATTGATTAATAGTTGCTAAAAAGCAATTTTTTTGCCAAAAAAAAGTTATTTTTTCCTAGCACTCTTTAGTCAACAATCCGGTCTTTATTTTCTGTCCCCTCACCCTGCTCAGGGTAAACCGGGACAGACCCAGATAGGAAGCAATATGCTTCAAAGGCATTCTGGCGCAGATCGTTGGGTACTGCTCACAGAACTGATAATAGCGTTCTTCGGCGTTGAGCATTCTCAGGGAACGGATTCGTTCGTCAAAAATAACCAGATACCTTTCACAAATTAGTCTTCCGATCACGTTCGTAACCGGGTATTTATAATACAACCGCTGTAAATCTGGATACGACAAAAAAACAAGTTCCGAATCTTCCAGTAATTCGATCGTTTCTGAGGATGGAATTTGGTTTAAAAAACTCGGAATCGATAACACCATATCGCCTTCAGCCGCAACGCCGGATGTCACTTCTTTTCCATCCAAGTAGTAATAACTCCGAGCGAGTCCTTTTCCAATGTAAAATAGCTTATCGGCCGTTCTCCCGATCGATAGAAGATGAGTGCCTTTCGGGAAATTTTTCACCAGAAGGTATTGCCGAATGAACCGGATTACTTCTTCATTTATCGGGCAGGCTTCCAGTAAAGACGCAATAAATCGGTCGTACAGTTCTTCCTTCATGGAGCCAGAGAGTAATTGTAAAAAAAGTCACTCGTTGCAGAAGTAGACGTGAGTACGGGAATGAAGTCACACGTTTCATAAGAAAAATTAGCTCATATTCTACAATTATTGAGTATTCGGTCATATAACGATTCATCTAAAATTAAACGGTAACAATTCTCTCCTCTTTTTCCGCAGGACACAAAACAAGGGTCTACAATTTGCGTTTATTAAAAAATCAAATTCCCGTCTGCATGCTCCTCTTTTTTGCGCTCCGGCTCCTGGCCTTTCATTCCTTTTCGACGGAAAAGACCTTGGTTGTGGATGTTCAAAATATCAGACACCATACCGGCCAAATCCGGGTCGGCCTTTACAAACCCTGCGCCAACTTCCCGACTGGCTGCAAACCCATTGTCAGTCATCAGGTTGACGTAACCGGAAACACCGCCCGCATCACGTTTAGCGTGAAACCCGGCGACTATGCCGTCGCCCTTTTCCACGATGTAAACGGCAATGGCCAGTTGGATAAAAAGATGTTTGGCATCCCGAAAGAGCCGTATGGGTTTAGCAACAATTTCCGCCCCACCCTGTCAGGACCCGCATTTGACGACTGCCGGGTACGTGTCGAGGAGTCGGAAAAAAAGATTTCAATAAAATTAATCTGAGTTCGGAAGATTTTTTTTAGTAACTTTACCCGGCAAATAACCTATCGTGTTTATTTGCTATGAGCTTAGACTCCTCGAAATTCCTCTACGAAGCGCTTACTTACGACGACGTTCTTCTTTTGCCTGCTTTTTCGGAGGTTCTCCCCCGCGATACACAGACAACTACCCAACTTACCCGCAACATCCGGCTGAACATTCCGCTCATTTCGGCGGCCATGGACACCGTTACGGAATCGGACCTCGCCATTGCGATGGCGCAGGAAGGCGGTATCGGGATCATTCACAAAAACATGAGCATCGAGCTGCAGGCGGAGCAGGTTCGGAAAGTAAAACGCTCGGAAAGTGGCATGATTATCGACCCGATCACGCTCATGGAAGGGGCCACGCTCGCCGATGCCCACCAAATTATGCGTGAATTCAAAATCGGTGGCATTCCCGTCGTCGATGCGGCCAATAAACTCGTCGGTATCCTGACCAACCGCGATCTGCGTTTTCAAACGGAGCTGTCGAAGCCGGTCACGGATATCATGACCCGCACGAATCTAATCACCGCCCGGGAAGGAATTACCCTCGAAGAAGCCGAAAGCATTCTGCAACAGTATAAGATCGAAAAACTGCCGATCATCAACGATCAGAACCACCTCGTCGGCCTGATTACCTACAAGGATATTCTGAAAAAGAAAAGCCACCCCAACGCCTGCAAAGACGAACTGGGCCGGTTGCGTGTGGGAGCAGCCGTAGGCGTCACGCACGATCTGATCAAGCGCATCGAGGCCCTGGTGAAAGCCGGTGTCGATGTCATCAGTGTCGATACGGCGCACGGCCATTCCCAGGGCGTTATCGACGCCGTCCGGGGCATCAAAGAACGGTTTCCGAAACTGGAAGTGATTGCGGGCAACGTGGCCACGGGCGCGGGTGCCAAAGCGCTGGCCGATGCCGGTGCCGATGCCGTTAAAGTGGGCGTTGGGCCGGGCAGTATCTGCACGACCCGGATCATTGCGGGCATCGGGATGCCGCAGTTGACGGCGGTTTACGAATCGGCGAAAGCGTTGAAAGGCACCGGCGTTCCGGTGATTGCCGACGGCGGTATTCGCTTCTCGGGTGATATTACGAAAGCCATCGCGGGTGGTGCCTACACCGTCATGGTGGGTTCGCTGCTGGCCGGCACCGAAGAGGCTCCGGGCGAAGTGGTGCTGTACGAAGGTCGCCGGTTTAAAACCTACCGTGGCATGGGTTCTGTCGAAGCCATGGAAGAAGGTTCGAAAGACCGGTATTTTCAGGATGCGGAAGACGACATTAAGAAACTCGTGCCGGAAGGCATCGTGGGGCGGGTTCCCATCAAAGGCCGGGTAGCCGAGATTATCTACCAACTGGTGGGTGGTTTGAAAGCCGGTATGGGCTACTGCGGAGCGAAAGACATCGAAACCCTGCAGGATGCCAAGTTCGTCAAAATCACGTCGGCCGGGGTTCGCGAAAGCCACCCGCACGACATTCAGATTCAGAAAGAAGCACCCAATTACTCATCCCGGTAAGCATTGCCTCTACAGATCCAGGTCTGTAGGGGCTTTTTTTGACACATTACCCCGCAGTTTTTCAAGGCAGACAATAAAAACCGGGTTCGCCCGTTATGAGAAAACAATCCCAGACGATCTACGAAGTCACGATTCTGTATATTGGCTCCCTCAATGCGCTCCGCCAGCGCGAACCTTTCATCGTTTTCTTCTCCAATCTTAAAAAAGCCGTTGAAACCATCATTGGTCAATTAGCCCTGAATGGCTGGCCGATCAAGGTGAATTATACCGCCGTTTACCGCAGCCTGAAGCAACGCGGTAGTTATCAGTGTGATTTCGACGTGGCCGGAGCCAAAGTATTCCGCATCCGCATCGTCCCCCAAACGCTGAACCCGGTGTTGACAACCATGGGGATTGACGAAAAACCGGCTGAACCCACGCGCAAAAACTAGTGCTGATCCGGGTTGCGAGTCCCCTGTTGGGTGAATACAAAGGATAATCTGACCCTAAATTAGTAAATGACGCATCGGCTTTCGTTCCGGGCAAAAAACCGCCTATGGTGCCGTTAAGCTACTTTATACGCTAATAGAGTCGCTTTTCCGAAAACTCCCGGTTCATCGCAATGAAACTGATTCAGAAATTGTTACTATTCTATGGCGCAAACCCCTAATTTTGCATATCGTATTGAAACATTCGTTTAATAGACATTTAGAATGATTAACCTCATAACCAAGAGCATTACGAAACTCTTCGGTACCAAGTCGGATCGGGACATGCGCGACCTGCTCCCGTATGTCGACAAGGTAAATGCCGAGTTTCAGAAATTACAGTCTTTATCCAACGACGAACTCCGGAATGTGACCACTGAGCTGAAGCAGATCATCGCACAGCGGTTGCAGCCTATCGATACCCAGCTGGCCGATCTTCACCAGCAGGTCACGGATCAGCCCGACCTGGACGTCGATGCGAAACAACGCATCTTCAATCAGGTCGACAAGCTGGAAACCGACCGGAACAAGGAACTGGAAGTGGTGCTGCTCGATATTCTCCCCCAGGCATTTGCGGTCGTGAAAGAGACCGCCAAACGGCTGAAAGAAAACGAACAACTGGAAGTAACGGCCACGGAGTTCGACCGTGAATTTGCCACCCGCAAAAAACACATCACCATTCAGGGCGACAAAGCCTACTGGGCCAATAGCTGGGATGCGGCCGGAACGCTCGTGAAGTGGGACATGGTTCACTACGATGTGCAGATCATCGGGGGGACGGTTTTGCACCAGGGGAAAATTTCGGAAATGGCCACCGGGGAAGGAAAAACGCTGGTCGCTACCTTCCCGGCTTATCTAAACGCCCTCGCCGGACGCGGAGTACACATCGTAACGGTTAACGATTACCTGGCCAAACGTGACTCCGAGTGGATGGCGCCCCTGTTCGAATTCCACGGCATGCGCGTCGATTGCATCGATAAACACCAACCCAATTCTTTTTCGCGGAAACAAGCCTATCTGGCTGATATTACGTACGGTACCAACAACGAATTTGGCTTCGATTACCTGCGCGACAACATGGCACGCGGTACTGACGAGCTGGTTCAGCGCAAACACCATTACGCGATGGTCGATGAGGTCGATTCGGTGTTGATCGATGACGCCCGGACGCCGTTGATTATTTCCGGCCCGGTGCCGCGCGGTGACGAACAGGATTTTGCCGAACTCAAACCGCGTGTGTCCCGCGTGGCCGAGGTGCAGCGGAAACTGGTACAGGACTTTTTGAACGAAGCGAAGAAGAAAATTGCCGCCGGCGACGAAAAAGAAGGCGGTCTGGCCCTCTTCCGCGCCCACCGGGGTCTGCCCAAATACAAACCGCTGATCAAATACCTCAGCGAAACTGGTATCAAGGCGGTTTTGCAGAAAACCGAGTCAATTTACCTGGCTGAAAACCAGAAATTGATGCCCGAAGCGGATAAACCGTTGTATTTCACGATCGACGAACGGCACAATAGCATCGACCTGACAGAAAAAGGCATCGATTACATCACCGGTTCCGGCGAAGATCCGAACTTCTTCATCCTGCCCGACTTATCGATCGATATTAACAACATCGAGAAAAGCACGGAACTGGACGAGAAGGAAAAAATTCTCCACAAAGAAGCCCTGATTCGCGATTATTCGGTCAAAACCCAGCGGATCAATACCGTCAACCAGTTGCTGAAAGCATACAGTCTGTTTGAAATCAACGTCGATTACGTCATCATGGATGGCAAAATCAAGATTGTCGATGAGCAGACGGGCCGGATCATGGAAGGACGCCGGTGGTCAGACGGTTTACACCAGGCCGTTGAAGCCAAGGAAGGCGTGAAAGTAGAAGACGCTACCCAGACCTACGCGACGGTTACGCTCCAGAATTACTTCCGGATGTATCACAAGCTGGCCGGGATGACCGGTACGGCCGAAACCGAAGCGTCGGAATTCTGGACGATCTACAAACTGGACGTGGTCGTGATTCCGACGAACCGGAACATCGTTCGGAAAGATGAAGAAGATAAAGTCTACCGTTCGGTTCGGGAAAAATACAACGCGGTGGTCGATGAGATCGTCACGCTCGTTGAAAAAGGCCGCCCGGTGCTGGTCGGAACGACCTCGGTTGAAAACTCGGAGTTATTAAGCCGGATGCTGTCGCTGCGCAAAATTGCACACCAGGTTCTGAACGCCAAGCAACACCAGCGGGAAGCCGAAATCGTGGCCGAAGCCGGAAAACCGGGTACCGTAACGATTGCTACCAACATGGCCGGTCGGGGTACGGACATCAAGCTGACGCCGGAGTCTCGCGCAGCAGGCGGTTTGGCCATCGTCGGTACGGAACGGCACGAATCCCGGCGCGTCGACCGTCAGTTGCGCGGTCGGTCGGGTCGTCAGGGCGATCCCGGAACCACGCAGTTCTTTGTGTCGCTGGAAGACAGCCTGATGCGGCTTTTCGGCTCCGACCGGATTGCCAAGGTGATGGACCGGATGGGTCTGGAAGAAGGCGAAGTGATTCAACACTCGATGATTACGAAGTCCATCGAACGGGCGCAGAAGAAAGTTGAAGAAAATAACTTCGGGATTCGGAAGCGGTTGCTGGAATACGATGACGTGATGAACTACCAACGTGAGGCCATCTACAAACGCCGTCGGAACGCCCTGTTTGGCGACCGGCTGGCGCTGGACATTGCCAACACGATGTATGACGTCTGCGAAGATCTGGCCAACAACACCGAAGGCAACTACGACGAACTGGCCCTGCAAACACTGACGGCACTCGGTTTTGAGATCAGCATGAGCCGCGAAGAGTTCATCCGGCTGAAACCGAAGGACCTGGCACAGAAGCTATACGAAGAAGCCGACAAGCACTACCACGAAAAAAACAACGCCATTCGGCAGAAAGCACAGCCGGTTCTACAATCCATTCTGGCCGAGCGGGGTGCCACCATTCAGGACATTGTGGTGCCTTTCTCCGACGGTCTGCGCGAACTGACGGTGGTCAACAACCTCCGCCGAACCGTTGAAACGGAAGGTCGCGAGCTGATCACGGAAATGGAAAAAGCGGTTTCGCTGTCCATCATCGATCAGGAATGGAAAGAACACCTGCGCGAAATGGACGACCTGAAGCAGTCGGTACAGAACGCGGTTTTTGAACAGAAAGACCCGTTGCTGGTCTATAAATTTGAGTCGGTCGAGTTGTTCAAGCGGTTTTTGAGCAAAGTCAATTTCGACACAATCAGTTTCCTGACGAAAACTGACATTCCGGGTCAGGAAGCCGAAGAGGTGCAGCAGGAAGTGCGGCAGGCGCCCAAAAATCCGCGTCCGGAACCGCAGCCGGAACTGCACACCAACAAGGAAGAGCACGAAGAACCCGTAGCGGGCGGCCCCGAGGAATACGCCCGCAAGATGGCGACGGCGGAGAAACAGGCGCCGGTTCGGGCCGTCAAAATTGCCAACCGCAACGAGAAAGTGAGCGTTCAGTACATGGACGGCACCATCAAGCGGGATGTCAAATACAAGGTGGTCGAAAACGACGTGCAAAGCGGCCGGGCGGTTTTGATTGAGTAAACGTTTACGGTTTTCAGTTTACGGTTTTCAGTGGCTGACGCATTCATAAACGTGCGTCAGCCACTGAAAACCGTAAACTGGAAACTGAATACCGTAAATCTGAAAACCATGTTAGCCCAGCCAAAACCGTATTGCACACCGGAAAACTATCTTGAACTTGAGCGCAAAGCCGCATACAAGAGCGAATATTTCAAAGGTGAGATAGTCGCGATGGCAGGTGCATCCCGCAATCACAATCGGATTAAGGAAAATCTGTCGATTGGAATAGGTTCCTATTTGAAAGGAAAACGCTGTCAGAGTTTTTCATCTGACATGCGGCTTCATATTCCTTCAAATTCGCTGTATACATATCCTGATCTGGTCATTGTTTGTGGCGAACCGGAACTGCTGGATTCTACCTTTGATACGCTCTTGAATCCTACCATCCTCGTTGAAGTTTTGTCGGAAAGCACGAAGGACTACGACCGGGGCGGGAAATTCATGCTGTACCGCAACATCCCGACTTTTCAGGAATACATTCTGGTCGACTCCGAACAGATTCGGGTAGAAGCCTAGTATAAACCGGAAAACGGCTTCTGGACGCTGCGGAAGGAAACCGGCGCGGTAGACGACTTTCTGACCATTCAAACGCTTGATTGGACCCTTTCGCTGCGGGACATTTACGAACAAACCGTTGGGTTGCTGAGTTGAAATTACCGCAGGACGCCCCATTTCAGGCCCAAATTCGTGTAGTTACAATAAATTTTTAAAATCTTTTACAAAAACAATAAAGAAAGAAAGATTTTGTAGTATTGTTCCAATTTTCAATACTACGCTTTCCCGGAAATACTTAATTTTCGGTGTGGAATCACTAAAGTTGATTCCCTTCTTTACTTTCGTATGATGTATATTCATGCAGTTAGTCATTACTTTCCCAGCGAAGTAGTTGGCAACGAACACTTTACCCGGCTCAATGGATTATCGAGCGAGTGGATTACCGAACGTACCGGAATTCGGGAGCGTCGCAAAGCGGCACCCGACGAGAATACAAACACGATGGCCCTCGAAGCCGTCCGGCGGCTGTTCGACCAAACGGCGATTGACCCTTCTCAAATAGACCTCATTGTAGGTGCGACCTATACGCCATACGATACCATCGTCACCCTGGCTCATGTTGTCCAGCACAATCTGGGAGTTCCCGATATTCCGGTTATTTCGGTATCGACGGCCTGCTCCTCGCTGATCAACGCCGTTGAGGTTGTTGAGGGTTATTTTGCAATGAATAAAGCGACGCTGGCCGTGGTGGTGGTTTCGGAACACAATACGGCTTACAACAACGAAACGGATACCGTATCGGGGCATTTGTGGGGCGATGGTGCAGCCGCTTTGCTGATCTCGAAAGAACGAATCAGCGACGAGGATATGACAATCCACACCATCATTACGGGCGGAGCAGCCACCAGCGGCAAAGCAACGACCGGCGTGATGCTGAAACCGCTCGAACAGGGCGTCCTGATGCCCCACGGTCGTGACGTCTTCATCAATGCATGTCTCTATATGCCCAAAGTCAGTTTACAGGTGCTGGAGAAACACAACCTGACCATTGACGATGTGGATTACCTGATTCCACACCAGGCCAATCTTCGCATCAGCCTGAACGTCATCAATACCCTGAAACTCCCCGAAACAAAGCTGCTTTCCAACATTCAGAAGCTGGGGAATACCGGCTGTGCGGGTTGCGCCATCGCCTTGTCCGAAAACCGGGCTCTTTTCAAGAAAGGGCAGAACATTGTGCTGACCGTCTTCGGAGGAGGCTACTCGTTCGGCGCCATGCTGGTGGAAGTGTAATACAGCAATGATGAATTATAAATGATGAACGATGAATGGAAAAGAGGCTAACATCTAATTTTCCATTCATCGTTCATCATTTATAATTCATCATTCCATCTCTCAATTCGCCGTTGAAGACGAGGGAGCCGAGGTGTTTTTCCAGGTATTGTTCCGTGGATTAATATCCGGCAGTTGCTCATCGGGGTCAATGGTCACCGAGCGAATGGGCGTCGTAGTCGGTTGTTTGAAACTCCAGGTACCACCGCGCTGCCAGATTTCGACCGGCAGATTGACCCGTGTTTTCTTTCCGCCCACTTCTTCTACTTCAATAATAACCGGCATAGCCCATTTTTCCAGGTTTTCGATGGTGATCACCGAGCCTTTCTGCGGGTCCTGCTCCACATACCGGACGTCTTTCACCGACTGGTCCAGCTTCCAGTTTTCGTAAAAATACCCGCGCCAGAACCAGCCCAAATCTTCGCCGGACGCATCCTCCATGGTTCGGAAAAAATCATAGGGTGTCGGGTGCTTGAAGGCCCAGCGGTGTACGTAGGTTTTAAAAGCATAATCGAAACGCTTCGGCCCCAGCACCACATCGCGCAGCAGTTTCAGGCCCATTCCCGGTTTATAATACCCCATAATGCCCAGACTCATCGGTTGCAGTACATCGGGCGTGGTCATAATCGGCTCGTCGATGTTGAACAAAGCCGGCGCAATGTCGTGCATCGTTCCTTTCGGGCGGTTGTATTCCCCCTTGTTGAATTTCTCAGTGGAAAGCATGTTGATGAAGGTATCGAACCCTTCGTCCATCCAGGCAAACTTCCGCTCGTTGTTGCCCACGATCATCGGAAACCAGTTGTGCCCGAATTCGTGGTCGGTAACACCCCAGAGGGCATCTTTCCGGTCGCGCCGGTCGCAGAAAACAATACCGGGGTATTCCATTCCGCCCACGATTCCGGCGACGTTGGTGGCCACCGGATACGAGTACTCGAAGAGGTAATCCGAATAAAATTCGATACAGCCTTTGACGTATTCCGTCGAACGGTTCCAGGAATCGTCGGTGGCGCTTTCGGCGGGGTAAACCGACATGGCCAGGGCTTTTTTCCCACTCGGCAGATTGATCCGGGCGGCATCCCACACAAACGCCTTTGAGGTTGCCCAGGCTACATCCCGGGCGTTCTGGCAGCGGAACCGCCACGTCAGACGACCCGTTTGCTTCGGTCGGCTTTGCGGATTAGTCACCTCGTCTTTTGCACGCAGCAAGACGGTTTTATCACTGTTCCGGGCCTGCGCCAGCCGTCGCTGCTGATCGGACGTCAGCACTTCCTGCGCGTTCAGCAACTCGCCGGAACCCACCACGATGTGATTCCACGGCACGTCGATGGCGTATTCGTAATCGCCATACTCCAGGTAGAATTCTCCCGCTCCGAGGTAGGGTAGCACATTCCAGCCTTCAATGTCGTCATACACGCACATCCGCGGATACCACTGCGCCATTTCGTAAATCAACCCATTGCGGG
Organism: Larkinella humicola; assembly: GCF_008727875.1. Taxonomy (GTDB): domain Bacteria; phylum Bacteroidota; class Bacteroidia; order Cytophagales; family Spirosomataceae; genus Larkinella; species Larkinella humicola. The sequence goes on from NZ_VTWS01000003.1 coordinate 316,528, forward strand.
TCGGCTGGGTGCCCATGCGGTCGGAACCATAGGCCGGAATTTTGAAAGAGTACTCAATTTTGATTTTCACCACATCACCACCGGGTTTCAGCGGTTCGGCCAGCCGCACCTGCATCCGCGTGTCGGTAATCAGGTAATCCACGGTTTTGGTTTTTCCCTGATCGATTGTGACAGACTGAATGGCATACCCGCCGGAAAACCCCGCATTTCCGTAGCGACCACCGCGCAAGGGCGTCGTTTTGGCGGCCCGGGAAGAGTCGGAGAATGCGTTCTGATCGAGCTGAAGCCAGAGGAACGGCAGCGCTTCGGGGCTGTTGTTTTTGTAGGTGATTTCGACGTCCCCACTCAGGACGTTTTTCTCGTCGTCCAGACGAACGTTGATTTTGTAATCGGCCCGGTTTTGCCAGTAGCGCGGACCGGGAGCCCCACTTCCTGCCCGGTAATCGTTTCCGGGCTGCATGTTGAATAGCGGATGAAAGAGTTCGTGGGCGTCGTAACTTGAACTTGTTTTCGACTGCGCCCGGACTTCTGCGACCGAAACCAGGATACCAATAAAAAAAAGGAGTTTATTCATGAAGTTGATGTGAATGCGTTACGCGCTTTGATTTTAATTGCCCAATAAGGCCGAAACCGTCGGTGGTTTCGACAAGAGTTCCGGCCGAACCAGCAAATAGCTGCCGGGCTCCGGGGCTTCCAGGCGAACAAACTGACTCGCATCCCCACCTGACATAAAGGCGGCAAAACCACGATCACCGGCAAAATACGTTTGCATGTCTTTTGTCATCAGGATGAAATTGACGTTCTGCTCCGTTAGAAAACGTCCGAAGTCGGTATTTGGTTGGTAAAATTCGACCGGAACCCAGCGCGGTTTCTGTTCCTGACTATACAAGAATACCCGATACCAGTCCCGTTCCAATGACGATACCGGCCCGTTAATGGAAAGCGCCTGAATAAACCGGATGTTATCAGCTACCGGCGTAGGGCGAAGTTCCTTCTGCTGCTGGGCAGTCTGGTAAATCACCCAGATCATCATCAGGCTCGCCAGGCTCGCCAACCAGGCCGACGACTGAGCAATGCGTAATTTGACGTATCCCAACAAAAAAGCGACGATGATAATCAGTCCAAAGGCGTGGAAATACAGGTAATGACTTCGCGGAAAAACCAGCACCACGGACGCCATAGAAGGGAAAAGCAAAATAAAAAGGGCCAGTTCTTTGCTGTTCAGCCGGATGGACTTAGTGACCAGTCGTCGGAACGTCCCCGACAAATCGAGCAAACCGAATACCACAACGACCAGCAAGCCCAATAACCACCATTTTCGGTAAGGCGAGCTCAGGTTCATTAAGGGTGTTTTGAAAAACAGATCGCTCAAAATCCGAAATTCCGCCTTCGCGGTGTTGGCGATGTTGGTCCAGAAGTGCCTCAAGACCAGGTCGGGATGGACAAAAAAAGCCGCACTCATCGACTTGACATCCCTTCCGAACACATTCGCAACCAGTTTGAACTGGTCCGGAATTGGGATGTCGATGGGACGGTTGTTCCAGGTGTTGTAGTTGATGCTAAAGTGCTGAACAAAGGCGTCGAAACTGCGATTAGTACCCTCCTCGCCCTGCGCTAATGGATTGCCAAAAAGCAATCGCATGGCAATTACCAGCACGGCGAAGCTTAAAAGACCGGAAAACGAATTCAGGGTCAACTCCCGGTTACGGTATTTGCGGGGAAAATACGTTTCGATGGCTACCACAACCGCAGTCATCATGGAAATGTAAAACTCCGGGCGAACATAGGAACACACGAGAGCTGTTAAGGCTGTGATCAGCAGCACATTACGGGTCGACCATTCCCAGGCCTGCACCACGCACAAACCACCCAGAATCAGACAGAGCGTAAACGCCGAAATCCGGGGATCGAGCTGCACGTTCAGGGCTGAAAACTGAAAGCAGAGCGCGCAGAAAAGACTGACAATAAATCCCGACTTTCGCAGATAAAGGTATAAAAACAACAGGGACCCGGTCATGAGAATCAACAACCGCCAGTTCAGGTAAAACAAAACCAGGGTGTCATTGGTGAAGGCTTGCAAGGCTTTCAGCCAGGCTGCGTAAAATGATCCCCACTGCGCCAGATAGGGCGCGGGCGGAAAGGTGTAGGTCAGGCTGGAAGCCAGGTAGGTCATTTCGTCGCCGAAGGTTACATCATACCGCAACGGCAGGTTGTGGGTAAGGGCCAAACCAAAACCAATCATCAGGAAGATCCCCGTTAAAGGCCACAGGAGTCGATTTTTCATTCCTTCATCGCTAAAGCTTCGTAGAGTATTTCGGCCGGATGCTTGGCCTTGCGCCCGGTTCCATCCTTGATCTGGTGGCGGCAACTGGTTCCGGCGGCAGCAATGATGACCTCATCCGCTTGCTGGCGAACCGTCGGAAATAAGACCAGTTCCCCGATTTTCATCGATACGTCGTAATGTTCTGCTTCGTACCCAAACGACCCGGCCATGCCACAGCAGCCCGATGGAATCAGGTGGACGGTATAATTTTCGGGCAGCGACAGCATTTTTTTCGATGGCACCAGCGACGAAACCGCTTTCTGCTGACAGTGTCCGTGTAGCTTGATCAACCGTTTTTCGGTGGTAAAGGCACTTTTTGAAATAGCCCCCTTGTCAATTTCACGGGCGATGAACTCCTCAAAAGTCAGCACACTTTCGGCAATCCGCCGGGCATCGGCCACCATCGACTCGTCGACCAGATCCGGGTACTCATCCCGAAACGTCAGAATTGCCGACGGTTCGATGCCCACCAACGGCGTTTCAATCGTAATCAGCTCTTTCAGCTGCTCAACGTTCTTTTCGGCCAGCCGCTTAGCCTGCCGCAACAAGCCTTTCGAAAGAGCCGCCCGCCCGCTTTCACCGTGTTCGGGAATGATCACGTCATAGCCCAGTTTTTTCAACAGCAAAACCGCTTTTTTGCCTACTTCGACATCGTTGTAGTTCGTAAACTCATCGCAGAAAAGGTAAACCCGTCCAGCGGTTCCGGCGCCTTTTTCACTGCCTTTCGCCCACTTCCGCAACGTTGTGCTGTGCAACAGCGGCATCGTCCGGTCGGGGTGGAACCCGATCACCCGATTGGCCACCCGCCGAAGCGATTCGGTACCCAGCACCGCGTTGTAGGCCCACGGCACCAGCGACGCCAGCCCCGACAAACTCGCAAAATTGGCAATCAGCCGACTGCGCACCGGAACGCCGTTGGCATCGTGGTAATGTTGAAGAAACTCCATTTTCAGCTTGGCCACATCCACATTCGACGGGCATTCGGCCTTGCAGCCTTTACAAGCCAGACAGAGGTCATACACCTCTTTAATCGCTTTGTTGTCGAAGCGGTTTTCTTTCGGCGACAGCGTCAGCATTTCCCGCAGGATATTGGCCCGCGCCCGGGTGGTTTCCTTTTCGTTGCGGGTTGCCATGTAGCTCGGACACATCGTTCCACCCGACAGCTCCGTTTTCCGGCAATCGCCGGAGCCGTTGCACTGTTCGGCGTGTTGCAGAATGGTCTGATCCGGAAACCGGAAGAACGTCTTGAAATCCGGGGTTTGCTGCCCGGCTTCATACCGCAGAAACGTATCCATCGGGGGCGTTTCCACGATTTTGCCGGGATTGAAAATACCGTACGGGTCCCAGGCCTGCTTGAGTTCCCGCATCAGCTCGTAATTCTTCGGCCCTACCATGAGCGGAATAAACTCGCCCCGGAGTCGTCCGTCGCCGTGTTCGCCCGAGAGCGAACCGTCGTATTTTTTCACCAGCCGGGCAATTTCTTCGGCGATCATCCGGTATTGCCGGTGGCCTTCTTCGGTTTTGAGGTTGATGATGGGGCGCAGGTGAATTTCGCCCGAACCGGCGTGGGCGTAATGCACTGCCGACATGCTGTGTTTCGTCAGAATCTCGTTGAAATCACGGATGTAGTCGGGCAAATCATGCACGTCGATGGCCGTATCTTCGATCACAGCAACGGCTTTGGCATCGCCCGGCAGGTTGGCCAGTAATCCCAGACCCGCCTTCCGCAAGGTCCAGATTTTTTTACCATCCTCACCATACAATACCGGAAAATGGTAGCCCAAACCAGCAGCCCGCATCTCCGCTTCCATTTCAACCGCGCGCTGTGCAATGTCTTCCCGATTGGCCGCCCCCAGTTCCACCACCAGAATGGCGCCCGGATCGCCCTGAACGAAGAAGCGGTTTTTGCGTTGCTCGATGTTGTCTTTCGTACACTCCAGAATGTAATGATCGATCAGCTCGACGGCGCGGGGCTGGTATTTGAGCGCAATCAGGTTGGCCCGCAACGACTCATCAACGTTGTTGAAATGCACACACACCAGACCCAGTTCTTTGGGAGGCAACGGCACCACATTCAGTTTGATTTCGGTCAGAAAGCACAGCGTTCCTTCCGAACCGGCAATGAGTTTGCAGAAGTTGAACGGCTCAGTGCCTTCTGTAAAGGGGGCCGTTTCCAGCAGTTCGTCCAGCGCATAACCCGTGTTCCGCCGTTCGATGCTGCGTTTGGGAAACTGCCGCCGGATTTCGGCCTGGTTGTCCGGATTCGCCAGGATTTCGTTGGTTTTCAGGTAAATTTTATCCAGCAGCGACGCACTGCCATTTTTGTGTCTACCCGCGTCGATCTGTTGGGCAAACGCATCGGTTTCCAATCGACCAAATTCGGCTTCGCTCCCGTCGGCCAGCAACGCTTTAACGGACAGGACGTGCTCCCGCGTCGAGCGATACACAACCGAGTTGGAGCCACAGGAATTATTCCCGACCATGCCCCCAATCATCGCCCGGTTGGCCGTCGAGGTTTCCGGCCCAAAAAACAGGCCGTACGGTTTCAGAAAGAAATTTAATTCATCACGAACCACGCCCGGCTGCACGCGCACCCAACGCTCCTGCTCGTTAATTTCGAGAATTTTAGTGAAGTTTTTGGAAACATCGACGATAATTCCGTTGCCGACCACCTGCCCGGCCAGCGAGGTGCCGGCCGTACGCGGAATGAGCGAGGTGCGGTTTTCACGGGCAAAAGCAATCAGCGTTTTCAGATCATCGACCGACTTCGGAATGGCGACCGCCAGCGGCATTTCCCGGTAAGCTGACGCATCGGTAGCATATAATGTACGTTGGGTGGTATCGGTGTAAAATTCACCGTCTAACTGAGCAGAAAGTTGTTGTAGCGTCTCCTGATTGACCATAAGAGTCTTCGTCCAAGACCGGATCAAAATTAGTTTTCAAAAAAATCGGGTTCCCGACCTTAAAGGTACAAATTTTTCCAGTATGCCGTCCGAAACCAACAAATACCAGACAGCAGGCTGTATTTAAATAATGCTATTTAATCCCCGCCCCGGCCTGTCGGAAAGCTCTTCATAGCGAGCCATTTACCGTATTCAACTACTAAGCACTATGCAATTTGGGCGACCGCTCCTTTAGAATGCCTTCCGGAGGTACTTCCGGTCATTCGTTGCAATAACAATTCAGTAGATAATTTTCGGCTTTTCTCCATTGTATTATAAAGATTATTTATTGTAATTTGCTTAATCAGTTCAGAAATATGTTCTATAAAATCTCATCACGGTACTATATACGTAAAAAAATGACAGCAACCCGGTCGAACAGTAGCCCTACTGATTGATTGGGTTTTACTCATTTGTACTGCGCTGAAATTTCGTTTTCCATGGTTCTGCATCTGCTTACCAATTTCATTTTCACCTATTTCTACTAGTTAACCTATGATGGATCATTTTATCAGATTCAATCATGAACGTAAAGAAGTAAACAACCCTGAAAATTCACGGGTGTTTCAAGTCAGCCAAAAAGGTTTGTTACCTGCCTTTTTGCTATCGTTTGCGTTCATTCTCTGCCTGGGCCTCAGCCAGGCATTTGCTCAGGAGCGGACGGTCACCGGAACCGTTACGTCGTCGGAAGACAAGGTTTCGTTACCGGGGGTTACCGTTCAGATCAAAGGAACAACCCGCGGCACCAATACCGACGCCGAAGGAAAGTATTCTCTTACCAATGTTCCTGACAACGCCACCCTGGTTTTTAGCTTCATTGGGCTGCAAAATCAGGAAATCGCGGTAGGCAACCGCTCCGTTGTCGATGCCGTTCTAACTTCCGACACCAAATCGCTGGAGGAAGTGGTCGTTGTAGGATACGGCACCGCCAAGCGCAAAGACCTGACCGGCTCGGTGCAGCAGGTAACCGCCAAGGAGTTTAACCCCGGTATTGTTCCGAATCCGCTGCAAGCCATTCAAGGTAAAGTGGCCGGTTTGGTGATCACCATGCCGTCGGGTGACCCCAACCAGGCACCGACCGTTCGTTTGCGGGGCTATACCTCACTGGCGGGTGGCAGCGATCCGCTGTATGTCGTCGATGGCGTGATCGGCGTTCCCATCCAGACGGTCTCTCCGACGGATATTGAGTCGATGGACGTCCTGAAGGATGCTTCCGCAGCCGCTATTTACGGTTCTCGGGCGGCCAACGGCGTCATTATCGTAACGACCAAACGCGGAAAATCCGGCAAGACCACGATCACCTTCAACAACTATGTCGGCGTTGAAACCATCTCAAACCGGCTGGATTTGCTGGATGCCCAGGGCTACCGGGATGCTGTCACGCAGCTCAAGGGGGCCAGTGCGCTCACGGCAGACCGAATCCGGTTTCCGGCGGGCAATTACGACACCGACTGGGTGAAGGAAATCACGCGGGCGGGTGTTACGACGAATCACGATCTGGCCATTTCGGGCGGTTCACCGGCGTTCAGCTACCGGGGGTCACTCAACTACATTGGCCGCGACGGGATTATCAAAAAAACCGGCTTCGATCGGGTAACGGCCCGGATTAACCTGGATCAGAAGGCCCTTGATAACCGCCTGAACATCCAGTATAACCTGTCGGTGACCAACACCAACTCCAAACTGAACGACGATGCCATCATCGCCCGTGCGGTTACGTTCCTGCCAACCCTGCCTATTACCGATCCTACGGGGGCCAACAACGTGGGCGGTTATTATGAAGTAGGCGGTAGTTTCGACCTCTTCAACCCCGTTGCCATGCTCAACAGCCAGCGCTTCGATCAGCAGAAACGGTTATTGATCGGTGGAGTCAACCTGCGCTACGAGATCATCGACGGGTTGACGCTGGGCGTCAACGGGGCTTACCAGAACGAAAATACCGACGAAAGCCGCTCCCGCGACCGCAGCATCAAGGCTTTCCAGTCGACCAATGGCGAAGCCTACCGAAAAATGGACCAGGTCAACAATAAACTGCTGGAACTGACCGCGACCTATACCAAAGCTTTTGGCCAAAACAACAGCAACTTCAACGTATTGGGAGGCTATTCCTACCAGAACATTATCTATGACGGTTTTCAGGCCCGGAACGCCCAGTTTCTGACCAATACGTTATCGTACGACAATCTGGGGCTGGGTGCCGGAACGCTGCTGAGTCCGGCGTCAAACTACGCGACTTCGTACCGGAATGCCACCACCCTGGCGTCCTTCTTTGCCCGGGCTACGGTGAACATGAATGACAAATACAACCTGACCGCAACGGTGCGTCGCGATGGTAGTTCGAAATTTGGGGCCAACAACAAGTGGGGCCTTTTCCCGTCGATAGGGGCAGGCTGGACGCTGACGAACGAAGATTTCTTCCCGAAATCGACTACGCTGAACTACCTGAAGCTGCGCCTGGGTTGGGGACAAACCGGGAACTCGGAAGGCTTGAAACCGTACCAGTCGCTCCAGTTGTATGGCCAGAAAGGAACGTATTACGATGGCAGCGTGGCCGACTTCCTGCCGGGCTACGGAATTACCCAAAATGCCAATCCAAACCTCAAATGGGAAGTTTTAACGACGTCTAACGCCGGGTTAGACTTTCAGTTGCTGAACGGCCGTTTCTCGGGTACGCTGGAGTTCTACAGCAAGACGACCAAAGATATGCTGTACCGGTATTCGGTGCCGGCCGATGGGGTTAAATACTTCACCAACTTCATCTGGGCCAACGTAGGCACCATGCGAAACCGGGGTATCGAGCTGTCGTTCGGGGGTGACCTCATCCAGAAAGACAACTTTAGCTGGACTTCCCGCATTGTGGGGGCGTATAACAAAAACACGATTGTCAACCTGAAAAGCGACGAGTTCGACTCCGGTCTGATCCGTTTCAATGCCTTTGGTGGTCGTGGTCTGTCGGATGTGTTTGCTTCCTACCTCTGGCCGGGCCGTCCGCTGGGTGAATTCAACAACGTTCCGACGTTCGTGGATTATACCGCCGATGGCAAAGTGCTGCTGAAACCGGGAACGGGCGATCAGCCCACCACCGATGTGAGCAAGGCCGATGCGGCTACGGGAATCAACACGCAGAACCCCATTGCGCAGGGCAATCCGCAACCGTTCCTGACCGGTTCGTTCATCAATACGTTTACGTACAAAGGATTCGACCTGAACTTTCAGATCCGGGGTTCATTTGGCAACAAAATCCTGAACAACCTGCGCTCGAACCTGATGATTCCGGGCTCGATTCTGGAAACCAATATGCTGAACGGCGTAGCGGCTCTGCCGAAAGATTACGGCACCAACGTGTTGTCGACCTACTGGCTCGAAAACGGAACCTACGCCCGTTTGGATAACTGGCAAATCGGGTACAACATCCGGACCGGTGGCAAATACCTGTCGGCTGCCCGGGTCTACCTCGGTGGTAACAACCTGTTCACGCTGACGAGCTACAAAGGAGTCGATCCTGAACTTCAGGTAAAAGCGGATTTGCAGAACGAAAGCCAGGCTCCCAACAACATCGGGATGGATTTTAGCAATATCTATCCCAAAACCCGTTCGTTCCAACTGGGCGTTAACCTGACGTTTTGACCGTTGTTAATCAACTAACTACCAACTACGAAGATGTTTAATTCAACCATACGAGTTTGGGGCGTCTGCCTGGTTCTGCTGCTGGCAGGCCAGGCCTGTACGGACCTCGACGAAAAAACCTACGACGTCATTCCGACCGATCAGTTTGGCCAAACGGCGGCTCAGCAAGCTGCGCTGATTGGCCCGCTCTACAGCGGTCTGGCCGATTATTACGGCAACAGTGCCGGTTTGAACGCGGTAACGGACGAACAGATCGTGCCGACCCGCGGTGGTGACTGGAAAGATGGCGACAACTGGAAACGGCTTTATCAGCATACCTGGGACCCGACGACCGACAACGGCCAGTTCAACGGCCCCTGGACCTGGTGTTACAACAACATCACGTCCATCAACCAGCAGTTGGGTTCCATTACGGACGAAACCGTGAAAGCCGAACTTCGGGCGTTGCGCGCCTTCTTCCACTACAAGGCAATGGACATGTTTGGCAATGTGATCATTGCCGACCAGGTGGGAAGCTCGACACCCGCTCAGAAAACCCGGACCGAGGTATTTACCTGGATTGAAAAAGAGCTGCTGGAGGTATATCCCAAGCTGAGCGCAACGGTGGGCGGTGCCTATTATGGCCGGTTCAATAAACCGGTGGTCAATATGATTCTGGCAAAGATGTATCTCAATGCGCAGGTTTATACCGGTACGGCACGCTGGGCCGATGCGGTGACGCGTTGTGATAGCATTATTCTGTCGGGCAAGTTCTCCCTGGCGGCCGACTTGCTGGACAACTTCAAAGTACAGAACCAGAACTCGCCCGAAATTATCCTGGCAACGCCTTTTGACAACTCGAAACGGGGTGGATTCAACGTCCATATGGCGACTCTGCACTACAAGCACCAGTTGACCTACAACCTCCCGGCTTCTCCCTGGAATGGCTACGCAACCGTCGTTGAGTTTTACAACTCGTTCACGGCGCAGGATTTGCGCAAAAAAATGTGGATCGTTGGTCAGCAGTACGACGCCAGCGGCAAAGCACTGGACGACGACGGGATCCCGCTGGTCATCACCCCAGAAATCCCGGCCTTCGAAATGCCGGCGGGTCCGGCGGGTCGTCTGGCCGGAGCCCGGAGTCAGAAATACGAGATTCAGAAAAACAACACCACCAATGACATGAGTAACGATTTCGTTATTTTCCGGCTGGGTGATGTCTATCTGATGCGTGGAGAAGCCAATTTCCGGTTGGGGAGAACCGCCAACGCACTGACGGATTTCAACGTGATCCGGAAACGGGCGGGCGTACCCGACTACACAGCCGCTCAACTCACGCTGGATGAAATTCTGGCCGAGCGGGGTCGCGAACTGGCCTGGGAATACCACCGCCGTCAGGATCTGATCCGGTTCGGGCAGTTCACCAAAGCATGGCGTTTCAAACCCGCTTCGGAGAAATACCGCGAGCTGTTCCCGATTCCGAAAGACCAGATTTCGTTGAACCCCAATCTGAAGCAAAATCCAGGTTACAATTAGTAAAAAGCCTTTTCCTGTAAAAAGCCCGGGGTTTCCGGGCTTTTTCTGTTTTAATCCATTCCCGGAGTATTGGCGTTCAATAGGATAAAACCGCCAACCAAAAGCAATTTATTGAGTACCTTTAAGACGTGATTTGACAGTTCGCTACGGTCCATGCGCTACCTGATTTTCTTTTTAATAGTAGGTTTTCTTGTCGGTTGTGGTTCTGCGGATGCGCCATCGGAAGAGCGGCTTTTTGAAAAACTACCGTCTGAAACAACCCACATCAATTTCACCAATTCGGTGGTCGACGACCCGGAATTTAACATTTTCAATTACCGGAATTTCTACAACGGTGGGGGCGTCGCCATCGGTGATGTCAACAACGACGGGTTTCCGGACGTCTTCCTGATTGCCAACATGGGCGAAAATCGCCTGTATCTCAACCAGGGGAAATCGGGTGCTGCTGCGCTGGCATTTGAAGACATTACCGCCAAAGCCGGTGTAGCCGGCAAACGTGCCTGGAGTACGGGCGCGACTTTTGCCGATGTCAACGGCGACGGCTGGCTGGATTTGTACGTCTGCAACGCCGGTATTCGCCCCGGCGACGACCGCGGCAACGAGCTCTTTATCAACAACGGGATTGGCAAAAATGGCACAGTAACCTTCACCGAAAAAGCCGCCGATTACGGCCTGGACGACCACGGTTTTTCAACCCACGCAGCCTTTTTCGATTACGACCGCGACGGCGATCTGGACATGTATCTGCTCAACAACAGCTTCATGCCCGTCGGGAAATTGGGCTACGCCAACATCCGCTCCGAACGCGATTCGCTGGGCGGTCATAAGTTGTTTCGGAATGACGGCGCCCGCTTTGCTGATGTTAGCGAGAAAGCCGGAATTTACGGCAGCCTGATCGGTTTTGGCCTCGGCATCACCATCGGCGATGTGAACGACGACAACTGGCTGGACATTTACATTTCGAACGATTTTTACGAACGGGATTACCTCTACCTCAACAACCACGACGGCACCTTCCGGGAGTCGGTGAAAGACGCCATGCCGCACCTGAGCCTGTCGTCGATGGGTGCCGACGTGGCCGACATCAACAACGACGGCCGGCTGGATATTTTCGTGACCGATATGCTGCCGGGCAACGATGTTCGCTTGAAAAAGAATTCGTCCTTCGAGAATTACGACCTGCAGGAAATCAAACTGTCGCGGGATTTTCATTACCAGTACATGCAGAACATGCTGCATCTGAACCAGGGTAACGAACCCGCACAAAGCGGGAAAACCGCCACTCCAATGTTCAGCGACATCGCCCGGTTTTCGGGCGTTCACGCGACCGACTGGAGTTGGGGCGCCTTGATTTTCGACATGGATAATGACGGCCGGAAAGATATTTTTGTTGCCAACGGCATTGCCAAAGAGGTGACCGATCAGGATTTTATTCATTTCCTGGCCGACCGGGAAAACATGGCCCAGATTGCCCGCCAGCGCGCTTTCAACTTCAAGGAGTTTCTGGATAAAGCACCCTCCGAACCGATTCCCAATTACGCCTTCCGAAACGATGGCAACCTGAGCTTTTCCAACCAGGCCGCCAGTTGGGGACTGGGCGAACCGGGTTTTTCGAATGGTGCGGCTTACGGCGATCTCGACAACGACGGTGACCTGGATTTGGTGGTCAACAACGTCAACTCGCCGGTATCGGTTTTTAAAAATTTGTCGGTCGAGAAACACAAAACCAACTTCCTGCGGGTCAAGCTGGTCGGTGATGCCAGAAACCGCAATGCCATCGGCGCGCGGGTTTTTGTGTACCAGAAAGGCAACCAGCAAGTGTTGCAGCAGATGCCCAACCGCGGTTTTCAGTCGTCCGTTGATCTGAATCTGCTGTTTGGTTTGGGAACCGGCAACGTGATCGACTCCGTGACGGTGGTCTGGCCGAACGACCGGATGCAAACCGTCCGCCAACCCAAAGCCAACCAATTGCTGACGCTGAAGCAGCCGGAAGCAACTGGCAATTGGAGAGCCAAAGCACCCTCCCCGGCTCTTTTTCAGGATATTACCACGATTTCCGGCCTGAATTATACCCACGAAGAAAGTCCGTTTGTGGATTACAACCGCGACCCGTTGCTGAAACAAATGCTCTCGACCGGTGGCCCGGCCATGGCGACGGGCGATGTCAACGGCGACGGGCTGGACGATGTGTTTTTTGGTGGAGCCTTCGGAAAACCGCATCATCTGTTTTATCAACAGCCCAACGGCCGGTTTGTGGATAAAACCCCGGCGGTTTTGCGACAGGACTTGACCTACGAAGCCGTCGATGCGGTTTTCTTCGATGCCGATGGTGACAAGGATCTGGATCTCTACGTTGTTTCGGGCAGCAATGAGTTTGAAGCCGAGGCTGACGAATTGCTCGACCGGCTGTATTTGAACGACGGCAAAGGCGGTTTTGTCCGCGACGACCGTTTGCCGAACCTGAAAGCCAGCGGTTCCTGCGTCGCGGCTGCCGATTATGACCGCGACGGCGACATCGATCTGTTTGTTGGCACCCGGTTGATTCCGGGGAAATACGGTTTCAATCCGGCGAGTTATCTGCTGACCAACGATGGCACCGGCAATTTCAAGAATTACACCCGGCGCTACCTGCCGAACGCCGAGCAGTTGGGCATGGTGACGGATGCAACGTGGAGCGATCTGAACGGCGACGGTTATCCCGAACTGATCGTCGTAGGCGACTGGATGCCGATTACGGTTTTTCAAAACCAGCGCGGCAAGCTGGCGACCTCTGAAACGCCCAAACTGGCGGATTCGACCACACCGGCTTCCGGCTGGTGGAATTGCGTCAAAGCCGGGGATGTCGATGGCGATGGCGATATTGATCTGGTGATCGGCAATCTGGGGCTTAATTCCCGGATCAAGGCAACGTCCAAAATCCCGGCGGAACTCTACACGGCTGATTTTGACCAGAATGGCAGCCTGGAGCAAATCATCAATTGCGCCGATGAAACCGGAACCTTGTATCCGATGGTATTGAAGCAGGATTTGCAAAAAGAAATGCCTTCCATTAAAAAGAAATACCTCAAGTTTACGGATTACGCAGGCAAGAAACTGAACGAGATTCTGGACGAAAAACAATTGCAAAGTGCCGTGGTGCAACGGGCGTATACAGGCGAATCGGTGGTTTTGCTGAACGATGGAAAAGGAAAGTTCACCCTTCAGGCCCTGCCGAAAGAAGCGCAGTTTTCACCGGTTTGCGGCATTGAAATCACGGACGTCGATGGCGATAAACGAATGGATCTGGTGCTGACCGGAAATTTTTACGACGTTCTGCCAGAAATTGGGCGGTATGATGCCAGTTACGGTTTGGTGCTGCTCGGAAAAGGCAACGGCAGTTGGAAGCCCCTCGACCCGGCGGTTTCCGGCTTCATTGTCCATGGGCAGGTCCGGCAACTCGTGCGTCTGAAACAGGGACAGTTTGTGTTGGGGAAAAATAAGGATAATGTACAGGTGTTTAAATGAGTCTGAATCAGTAGTACCCAATTCCTGGTTCAGAATTTAACCTATGATGAAACGAATTAGTATCTTTTTTGCAGCCGTAACCCTTTCCGTAGCGGGTTGTAAACAACTGAACAGTACTTCCGAAAAACCGCTGTTCCAGATTCTGGATTCGACCCGGACGGGCATCGGGTTTACCAATCAGGTTCATAATACGGATCAGTTCAACATCATCGACTACCTGTATTTCTACAACGGGGCGGGTGTGGCGGCTGGCGACCTCAACAACGACGGCCTGACCGATTTGTATTTTGTCTCCAATCAGGGGAAAAACAAGTTGTACCTGAATAAAGGCAATTTCAAATTCGAAGACGTTACGCAGAATGCCGGTGTCGAAGGTTTTTCCGACTGGCAAACCGGGGTCACCATGGCTGACGTCAACGGCGATGGCTGGCTGGATATTTACGTGTGCGCGGTCGGCAACTTCAAAGGGCTGGAAGGCTCCAACGAACTGTATATCAATAACCACGACGGCACCTTTACCGAGAAAGCCGCCGAATACGGTTTGGACTTTACCGGCTTTTCGACCCAGGGGGCTTTCTTCGACTACGACCACGACGGCGATCTGGATCTGTATTTGCTCAACCACGCCGTGCACACCTCCCGCAGTTATGACCGCGTCACGGCCCGGAATCTGCGGCAAAACGAATCGGGTGATTACCTGTACCGGAACGAATTGATCAGCAACGGTACGAAAAACCCGAAGGGTCGTTTCACGAACATCAGCGAGCAGGCCGGGATTTTCGGCGCGGCCATGGGCTACGGCCTGGGCATCTCGGTGGCGGATCTGAACAACGACGGCTGGGAAGATATTTACGTCTCCAACGATTTTCACGAAGACGATTATTACTACATCAACAACGGCAAAGGCGGTTTTACAGAAAGCATGCGAAAGGCGTTTGCCCACGCCAGCCGATTTTCGATGGGGAACGATGTGGGGGATGTCAACAACGACGGCTACCCGGATGTGGTCACGCTCGACATGTACCCCGAAGAAGAACGGGTCGAAAAAATGTCGCTGGGCGAAGATCCGCTGGACATTTACCTCTATAAACTGAGTTTTGGCTACATGAATCAGTACAGCCGCAACTGTTTGCAGATCAGCCAGTCGGGCCAGAAATTCATGGAAATTGGGGCGATGGCCGGGATTGCGGCCACCGACTGGAGCTGGTCGCCCCTGCTGGCCGATTACGACAACGACGGCATCAAGGACCTGTTCATCTCCAACGGCATCGTCCGGCGGCCCAACGACCTCGATTACGTGAAGTACGCGTCCGACGATTCGCTACGGTATGCGATGGAAACGTCCAAAGCCATCGATCAGAAAGCGATTGCGCTGATGCCCGAAGGTAAGGTGCACAATTACCTGTATCAGGGGTCGAAAGAGTTGAAATTTGCGGACAAATCGCTGGCGTGGGGCTTCGAAAAACCGACGTTTTCGAGTGGCGCGGTGTATGCCGATCTGGACAACGACGGCGATCTGGATCTGGTGACCAACGACATCAACGATCCGGCGGGTGTCTACCAGAATCAGGCAAATGAGGTATTCCCAACTCACACGTATCTGAAAATCAAACTTCAGGGCGAGTCGGCCAACACGTTTGGCGTAGGGGCCAAAGTCGTATTGAAAACAAAAACCGGTCTGCAACTCCAGCAATTGATGCCCACACGCGGTTTTCAATCGTCCGTCGAGCCGATATTAACGTTTGGATTAGGCGAAACCGCCACGGTTGACTCGCTGATCGTGATCTGGCCGAACCAGAAGATGCAAATTCAGACCGGCGTGAAGACCAACCAGACATTGACGCTAAAACAAACGGCGGCTCAACAGGATGTTGGCACTTTCCGGTTCACGGCTCCCGATCCCCAACCGCTGTTTGAAGACATCACCAGCCAGTCGCCAATGGCGTACCGGCACCAGGAAAACACGTATTTCGATTTTGTCCGGGAATCACTGATGCCGTTCAAGGTGTCGATGGAAGGGCCTAAGCTGGCGGTCGGCGATGTCAATGGCGACGGTTTAGACGATTTTTACGCGTCTGGTGCCAAATGGCAGGCCGGCAGTTTGCAGATTCAGCAACCCGGTGGCCGGTTTTTGCCAAGCAACCAACCAACTTTTCGGGTCGATTCGACATACGAGGATGTCGATGCGGTTTTCTTCGACGCCGATGGCGACAAGGATCTGGATTTATACGTGGTTTCGGGCGGCAATGAATTTTTTGAGAAAATGCCCGAGCAGTTCGACCGGCTCTACCTGAACGATGGCAAGGGAAACTTCGCCCGCTCGAATGGATTGCCGCCGATGTATGACAACAAAAGCTGCGTTCGTCCCGTTGATCTGGATCAGGATGGTGATCTGGATTTGTTCGTGGGTGGCCGGGTGATCGCTTTTGCGTATGGAAAGATTCCGAACTCGTATCTCCTGATCAACGATGGCAAAGGGCATTTTACGGACAAAACCGACCAGCTCGCCCCCGACCTCCGCAAAGCCGGGATGGTGACCGACGCCCTCTGGATGGATTATGATCAGGACCAAGATCTCGATCTGGTGGTGGCTGGCGACTGGATGCCGATTCGGGTGTTCGCCAATCAGAACGGCAAATTGGAAGCGGCTCAACGCATCACCGACGAGAAGACACCCCTGAACGGTTTCTGGCAATGCCTGACTGCTGCCGACTTCGACCGCGACGGCGATCTGGATCTGGTAGCCGGGAATTTGGGTCTGAACACCAAATTCATCAAACAGGCCGAACCCCGACTCAAAATGTGGGTGAAAGACTTCGACAACAACAGTAGCATTGAACAGATTCTGGCCTACCAGCGCGACGGAAAAGACTGGTATCCCGTCAATTTCAAGGATGAACTGGGCAAACAGATGCCCGGCATTATCAACAAACGGTTTACCAATTATACTTCATTCGCCGGAAAACCGGTGGAGGATTTGTTTGAGAAAAAAGAACTGAACGGGGCCGACGAATACGAAGTCAACCAGTTTGCCTCGGTCTATCTGGAAAACACCGGCGACGGGCGTTTTGTAGTACACCCATTGCCGATGCTGGCCCAGGTTTCCAAACTGTTTGCGCTCCGAACCGATGACATCGACAACGATGGTTACCCCGACATCCTGGCGGGTGGCAATTTCTACGGTGTTAGCACCTATCAGGGTCGTTATGACGCCAACTACGGATTGGTTCTCAAAAACAAAGGCAAAACGACCAGCAATACCGCCCGATTTGCAGCGCTTTCACCGGTTGTCAGCGGTTTTCGGCTCGACGGCGAAGTGCGCGATATCAAGCCGATTCGGGCAGCGGGGACGCTACGCTGGCTGGTGGCCCGCAACGACACGACGATTCAGGTGTTCTATAAGAAATGATGGATTATGAATGATGGACGATGAATTACTTGCGCCAGCTCATTCATCGTCCATCATTCATAATCCATCATTGAAGAGACGGAAATCACAGGTCTGCGCATCAGATATACTTTTTTTAAGGTAAATTTGTAGTCCTCTTGTACCATTAATGACCAGAGTTGTTCATGAAAAATCGAATCCTGTGGGTTTTATTCCTTGGCAGCCTATGGAGTTTTGCCGGTTGCCAGCCCAAAGCCACTCCGGACGAATACAATGCCAAAGCTGCTGAACCGGAACGTTATCACCAGTGTGTCAAGCAATTGACCGACGTGATCATTCACGACATTTTCTCTCCGCCGGTAGCCAGCCGGATTTATGGGTACGCCAATCTGGCCGGTTACGAAGCTATGGTACCGGGCCAGCCCGGGTATGAATCGCTGGCGGGCAAACTCCGGAAATTTACGGCTCCCCCCAAACCGGAACCGGGTCAGGAATACTGCTTTCCGCTGGCCAGCGCGCGGGCGTTTCTGACGGTTGGTCGCAATCTGACGTTTTCCGGGGACATGTTCGACGGTTTTGAAAAAAACTTTTATGAGCAATACAAAGCCATTGGCGTTCCCGAAGAAGTCATCGAGCGTTCGATGGCGTATGGTGAAGCGGTGGCCAAACACATCATGGAGTTTGCGGGTAAGGATTCGTACAAACAGACGCGTGGATTCAAGCACACGGTGACCAACGCCGAAGGAACCTGGGTGCCAACGCCCCCGGCCTACATGGAAGCCGCCGAGCCGAAATGGATGCAAATTCGCTGCTGGGTGATGGATACCTGCTCGCAGTTTATTCCTCCGCCGGCCGTTCCGTATAACATGACCAAAGGGAGTCCTTTTTATAAACTGGCCGATGAAGTTTATCAAATGAGCCTTCGCCAAACCGAGGAAGAGCGGAAAATTGCCTTTTTCTGGGACGACAATGCCTTTGTGATGAACGTCGCCGGTCATGTTTCGTACGCATCTAAAAAAATGACGCCGGGTGGTCACTGGCTGGCCATCGCAGCAACGGTGTCCCGTCAGCAGAAAGCCAATTTTGCCCAAACGGTACAGGCCTATACGTTGACCTCCTTTGCGCTAGCCGACGGGTTTATCAGTTGCTGGGACGAGAAATACCGTAGTAACCGCATCCGGCCCGAAACCGTCATCAACAAATTTATCGATCCGAAGTGGACGCCGTACCTACAAACGCCCCCGTTTCCGGAATATACCAGCGGACACAGCGTCATCTCGGCCGCAGCCGCCGAGGTACTGACGATTCTTTACGGTGACAACATCGCGTTCACCGATTCAACCGAAAATCCGTACGGCCACGGCGTTCGTTCGTTTAAGTCATTCCGGGAAGCCGCTCTGGAAGCATCGTATAGCCGGTTATACGGCGGTATTCATTTCCGGGATGCCCTGGAACTCGGCAACATCCAGGGACGAAAAGTGGGGGAATACGTGGTGGAAAAACTGACCTCGAAAAAAGAGGTGGCTGTAGCACCCAGGTAATTTGGATTGTATGCTCACCGTCCGGAATTTCCGTAAAGAATACCACAACCGGCTGGTGCTGGCGATTCCGCAAGCGGATTTTTCTCCGGGCATTCACTGGCTGAAGGGCCGCAATGGCTCTGGGAAAACGACTTTTTTTCGGTCGGTTGCCGGGTTATTGCCCTTCGACGGAAGTCTGGTTTTGGAGGCAAAGTACGACATTCGGCAGCAACCGGTCGACTACCGGCTTCGGGTCAATTACGGGGAAGCCGAACCGCTGTATCCCCAATTTCTGACGGCTTGGGAATTGATCCACTGGGTGGCAACGACCAAACAGGCCGCGACAAAACAAATCGATGAATTGATCGACCTGTTCGGAATCCGGGATTTCATCAAAACTCCCATCGGAACGTATTCGAGCGGGATGCTCAAAAAGACGTCGCTGGTCCTGGCCTTTCTTGGAAAACCCAGCCTGATTTTGCTCGACGAACCGTTGATTACCCTCGATCACGCGACCACCAAAGCCGTCATCGACCGCATTCGGCAAAGCCGGGAACAAGGCATTAGCTTTCTGCTGTCATCGCACCAGGACGTCGACGCGTCTGAACTGCCGGTCGATTCCGTCTGGATTGTTCAGAATCAGACGCTGGAACACATCACCCAACCGGCTGGTTTATGAGTGCTTTGTGGACCGTACCGGAAAAGCTGATTGTCAGGCAATTTTATCTTCAAAATACCGGTCTGTTTCTGGTCGTGATGATGCTGTCCTTTGGATTTCTGAGTTCGACCGAGCACATCGCGCTGGCGAGTTACGCCCTGCACGACCGGGCTTTTCTGGCAGCCTACGGCATCGTTTGGGGAATCTATTCGGCTCACACGATTCAGTTTAGCCTGCAGGTTTTTCAGAAAACCGATTTGCTCCAGCTTTTCCGGCTCATTCCGTCTTTCAAACGGCTCACTATCCTGTATTTTCTGCACCTGCAGTTGCTGGCTCCGGTTGTCTTCTACGGCGGTTTCATGCTCTGGGTTGGCAACCAGCAGGGTACAACGGCAGCCAATAGTATGGTCGTCGTGTTCATGGGCTTGCTGTCGGTTTTGCCGCTTCCGTTTGTGGAACGGGCGTTGCGACAACCCAACCCGGAGCCGTTTGCGGGCCACATTGGTGCCTGGCTTCGGCAACGGTTCACCACGCCCTACGTCCTCTTTTTTATTCGCTATCTTTTCCGCGAACAACCGGCCACGCTCTTTCTAACCAAGGTTGGCTCCTGTCTGGTAACGATTGGCGTGCTGGCCCTCTATCCTACCGACGAGTATGACATCCGGCTGCTGTCGTTGGGAATGTTGCTGTCAGCGGCTTTGCATGCCGGGGTAATCTTCGAATTGTACCGGTTTGAAGCCAACCAATTGCTGTTGCTCCGGAATTTACCAGTCTCTCTTTCCAGCCGGTTTCTATACTATACAGGAATCCTTGCTTTGGTAATCAGCCCGGAAGCGGTTTTGCTGCTAAAAAACCATCCGGCTGACGTCACGCTTTTGGCGGTAATAGGCGTGTGGCTTTGGGGACTTAGTTTGCTTTTCCTGCAATATGCCGCACTCCTGTCCCGTCATCAGCCCCGCGACCGGTTTATGTCGCAGCTCTTCTGGCCCCTCATTGCCTGCTTCCTCCTGATAATGTACCGGTTACCCGTATGGGCATTGGCCGTCACCGGTTTGGTGACGGCTGCGGTTTTGTTCATTCGCTCATATTACCGTTCTTCCTGGAACGAATAATGTGCCTACAGGTAGTTCAGGAAGCGTTCAATCGGTTATTCTCCGGGATGGTTGCCTTCAATTACCCTACCTTCAGTGGGTTCAAACCCACCGCTACAAAACGATCCATCCCTCCGGGATGGGTTGGATTTAATAATCCCGAAGGGATGGGCCATGTTGTAGCCCCAGTTAAAACTGGGTCAACCATAGGGCTTACCAGAAAGTAGAAGGAACGCCGGTTTGATGCACCTCGAGTGATACCTTTTCCGATTGAACAGCCATCCGGTTCAGAGCGGTGTAGATAACCCGCACGGCATCTTCAACCCGATTCCAGCCTTCTTCGGTGGTTAAATTAATGCCAACGATAGTACGGTTATTTTTCGACAGCAGCGTCAAATACGACATGGCTCCGGCCATGATGGCCGAAACTGCCTGATAGTCGGCCCCTTTGATGTAAGCAAGTTGCCCCACCATGCGCGTCAGTTCTTCATCGTAAGCAGCACTGGCCTCGTCAGCCATTTGGCCGGTTTCGGCGACGGTTGCCTTTAATACCTGAAAAGCTGCCGGGAATTGCCGAAAAAACCGGTAGGTATGGATTAATTGTTTGTACCAGAGTTTGGATAAATCATTTTCATGAACCGGGCGCAGTTGTTCCAGCGTAGCCGGACTGAGTAGCGGAAATAAGCGCCCCATTTTAATGTAATGAGTCAGCAAGCCGTCCAACCCACCAAAATAGCGGTAGATCAGGACTTTGCTGACCCCCGCTTTTTCAGAAATTCGATTGATCCCGATTCCATCGATCCCTTTTTCTGCGATAACATCTTCCAGGGCATTGATGATTCTCTGCGAAGTCTGCGCACGATTGCGTTTGATTTTTTCCATTGGTAAAGATTGTTAGCTTTCAGTCACTAATCAGACGCAGGACGTCGGGAAAAGTCACATAGTAGTTACAGAAATCTTGCAGTCTGCCTTCTAATAAGACGATCAGCTATTCTGTCTGCTTTTGAAGAAGGCCACAATGCCCAGGATCACCAACGCTCCCAGAAAAGCCGTCAGAATACGGGCGAGCAGGTCGGGCAGGCCGAACATGACCTGTAAGTCATTGCCTAACACCCAACTGCCGACAAAACTGCCGGCGATACCAATTAAAATCTGGAGCCAGATCGAAAACGAAAACCGTTTAAAAACCAGGTCGGCCAGCCAGCCGGCAACGGCACCCACTAAAATTGTAACGAGGATTCCCATGACTTCAGAGCGATGTGTATAGTTACGGTGAATTGCTTGCGGCCACTCCGTTGAGTGGCTTGTTTAATCCAGACGCAGAATACCTTCTGAAGTCACATATTATGTTATAATTTACCTGAATTGGTAACAAAAAACGCCCGACCATGATGGCCGGGCGTTTGAATTTCGCTTTTAAATCGAATCTACGCGTTATTCGAAGCCAGTTTGGCGCCCAGGTATTCGCGGTTCAGACGGGCAATGTGATCCAATGAAATCGATTTCGGACATTCCACCGAGCAGGCGCCCGTGAATGAACAGGCTCCAAATCCTTCGGCATCCATCTGGGCGACCATGCGCTCAGCGCGCAACTGGTGTTCGGCCTGGCCTTGTGGCAAAACCGCCAGGTGCGACACTTTCGCGGCTACGAACAACATGGCCGACGCATTTTTACAGGCCGCTACGCAGGCTCCGCAACCAATGCACTGGGCCGCATCCATGGCTTCGTCAGCCACTTCGCGCGGAATCAGAATCTCGTTGGCATCCGGGGCCGAACCCGTGTTGACCGACACATAGCCGCCAGCCTGCACAATGCGGTCGAAGGCGTCGCGATCCACAATCAGGTCTTTCAGAACCGGGAAAGCCCGCGCACGCCAGGGTTCCACCACAATGGTGTCGCCGTCGTTGAAGCTCCGCATGTGCAACTGACAGGTCGTGGTGCCGGTTTGCGGACCGTGTGGCCGACCGTTGATGTACATGGAACAGGATCCGCAGATTCCTTCCCGACAATCATGATCGAACGCAACCGGTTCTTCGCCTTTGTGCGACAGGTCTTCGTTCAACACATCGAACATTTCCAGGAAAGACATATCCGGCGAAATATCCGACAATTTATAGTCCACCATTTTGCCTGGTGTTTGGCTATTTTTTTGTCTCCAGACTTTTAAGGCAATATCCATTTCTTTTTATGTCTGAGGTTTAAGGTTTAACGTTTAAAGAGGATGCCTGCCGGATCGATCTTTAAACGTTAAACCCCAAACGTTAAACCCTTATTTATAACTCCGCTGTGTCAGCTTGACGGTTTCAAACTTCAGCTCTTCCTTGTGCAGTTTTTCGGGCTGACCCGGGCCTTTGTATTCCCAGGCGGCTACATACGTGTAATTTTCATCATCACGCTTGGCTTCACCGTCTTCAGTCGAGTATTCTTCCCGGAAGTGTCCTCCGCAGGATTCGTTCCGGTTCAATGCATCGTCGACCATCAGTTCCCCCAGTTCGATGAAATCAGCTACGCGGGAAGCCTGTTCCAGCGCCGGATTCAGTTCCAGGTCGGTGCCGGTGACGCGCAGATTGCTCCAGAATTCTTTTTTCAACTCCTGAATCATCTTCTTGGCTTTGGTCAATCCTTCGGCATTCCGCGCCATTCCGCAGTATTCCCACATGATGTGGCCCAACTGCCGGTGGAACTCCTCGGCGGTTTTCTCACCTTTGATGGCCAGCATGCGGGCAATTGTGTCCTGCACATTCTGCTCCGCTTCTTTGAAAGCCGGGTGCGTGACCGCGATTTTGTCCGCCGGACCGATCGTCGCCAGGTAATCGCCCAGGGTATACGGAATAACGAAATAACCGTCGGCCAGTCCCTGCATCAGCGCCGATGCGCCCAGACGGTTGGCACCGTGATCGGAGAAGTTGGCTTCGCCCAGGGCGTAGAGGCCCGGAACGTTCGTCATCAGGTTGTAATCGACCCACAAACCACCCATCGTATAGTGAACGGCGGGGTAAATTTTCATCGGCGTTTCGTACGGATCGTCATCCACGATTTTCTCGTACATCTCGAACAGGTTGCCGTATTTGGCTTCAATCACCTTCCGACCGTCCCGTTTGATTGCATCGGCAAAGTCGAGGTAAACCGCCAGACCGGTTGGTGCAACGCCACGACCTTCGTCACAAACGTTTTTCGCATTGCGGGAAGCGACGTCGCGCGGTACAAGGTTCCCAAACGACGGATACCGGCGTTCCAGAAAATAATCGCGGTCTTCTTCCTTGATATCTTTCGCCTTGATTTCGCCCTTCCGGACTTTCTCGGCAATCTCTTTCGTTTTTGGCACCCAAACCCGGCCGTCGTTCCGCAGCGATTCCGACATCAGCGTCAGTTTCGACTGGTAGTTTCCTTTCACCGGAATACAGGTCGGGTGAATCTGGGTGAAGCACGGATTGGCCATTAAGGCCCCCTTTTTGTGGGCCCGCCAGGCTGCCGTTACGTTGGAGCCCATGGCGTTGGTCGACAGGTAAAAGACGTTGCCGTAGCCGCCCGTGCAGAGTAAAACCGCGTGCGCTGAATGCGATTCGATTTTGCCCGTAACCAGATTTCGGGTGATGATCCCGCGCGCTTTACCGCCCTCAATCACCAGATCGAGCATTTCGGTACGCGGATACAGCTTCACTTTTCCGTTGGCAACCTGCCGGCTCAGCGCGCTGTAGGCACCCAGCAGCAATTGCTGCCCGGTTTGGCCCCGTGCGTAGAACGTCCGGGATACCTGCGAACCACCGAAGGAGCGGTTGGCCAGGGCGCCACCGTATTCGCGGGCGAAGGGGACCCCCTGCGCCACACACTGGTCGATGATGTTGACACTGACTTCGGCCAGCCGGTGAACGTTGCCTTCGCGGGCGCGGTAGTCACCGCCTTTGATGGTGTCGTAGAACAGCCGGAAGACGCTGTCGCCGTCGTTCTGGTAGTTTTTAGCCGCGTTGATACCGCCCTGGGCCGCAATACTGTGCGCCCGACGGGGGCTATCCTGGAAGCAAAACGCCTTGACGTTGTAGCCCAGTTCGGCGAGTGCAGCCGCTGCTGAGGCACCGGCTAGCCCGGTGCCGACCACGATGACCTCGTATTTTCGTTTGTTGGCCGGATTGACCAGCTTCAGATTAAATTTATGCTTCGCCCACTTTTCAGCGAGGGGGCCTTCCGGAACCTTAGACTCCAGCTTCGTCCCGGTTTCTTTCTCTTCTAATACGTCTAACATAGACAGATACGGTTCAATACTTGTACGATAAAACCCTGTTCTGATTAAAAAAGAATATGGTGCGCTTTCAGATAAATGTAAACCGGCATGGCGGCAAACAAAGCCGGAATGACGATCCCAAATCCGTACGTACCCAAAAATTCAATAAGCGGAGAATATTTCTTGTGGCGAAGGCCCAGCGTCTGGAAACCACTTTGAAAACCGTGTACGAGGTGAAACGACAGGGCGATCATCGACACCACATACAGTGCGACATACCACAGGTAGGAAAAGGCAAAAACGGTCACGGCGTAGAGATCCTTGATGGGTTCGCCGTCGTACGTTACCTGCGGGATGCTTCCGGCCGTAATCGTTTCGCCGTTCAACACCACCGGCCCGAAATGCATCGTGTACCAGAACGTCCGCATGTGGATGATGATGAAAACCAGAATGATCGTTCCCAGAATACCCATGTTGCGCGAGGTCCAGGGGCTGTTGGCTTCCGGTTTTGCGTAGGCATACTTAACGGGGCGCGAAGCCTGGTTGTGGCGCGTCAGCACCAGCGCCATCAGGGCATGAACGATGATCGAACTGTACAGTAAATAGGAAATGGTCTTTATGATCGGATTGTGGGTCATAAAGTAGCTGTACTCATTGAAGGCCCGGCCTTCGTCGCCTTTGAACAATTGCAGGTTCCCAACCAAATGGACAATCAGGAACGAGCACAAAAACAGCCCCGTCAGCGACATGACAACTTTGCGACCGAGGGTGCTGGAAAGTGTTGTTGTTACCCAAGACATATAGCGTGTAAAGAAATTTTTGTTTAGTAAACCGGCTTGAAAATTAACCGATTCGTAGAGGTCAAAACTACAGCACAAAGCGATTCGAACCAAAAAAACCCCGTATTTTTACGCTTATTTGGAATTAATAAAAGGTCGTTGTTCCGTTTCTCCGGCTAACGGGTTGTAAACCGATTTTGTTTTGTTATTCAACGATCCGAATAGGATTATTTTAAGCCTTTATAACGTATAGACTCTTTCTGTACAGCGTATATTCCTCCTGCCCTCTTCGTTAATTTTGAACTTTTTCGATTACCCTATTCCTTCCCGCTCCGGCAGTAAAAGCGCGACTTTTGGAATAATTACCGGAAGGCTGTTACTTTTGCCCTGAACTGGATTGCATAGATTAAAAAGGATAAGCAGATTACTTGACAAACCGTTCAATCCTTTGAATCCTCCACTCTCTGCCAATACAATTCAAGACGACCTTATTCGATCATGAAAAAAGCATACATTTTCCCCGGCCAGGGGGCACAATTCTCCGGAATGGGACTGGGTCTATACCAGCAATCCGAAAAAGCGAAATACTTCTTCGAGCAGGCCAACCACATTCTGGGTTTCGAGATTACGAAAGTCATGTTTGAAGGCACCGACGAGGAGCTGAAGCAAACGAACGTGACCCAACCCGCCATTTTTCTGCACTCCGTCATTCTGGCCCAAACCGTCGGGGATTTTGCCCCGGATATGGTGGCCGGGCATTCGCTGGGCGAATTTTCGGCCCTGGTTGCCGCTGGCGGTCTGTCCTTCGAGGATGGTTTGCGGCTGGTGGCCCAGCGGGCGAGTGCCATGCAGAAAGCGTGTGAACTCCAGCCGTCGACGATGGCCGCCGTGCTGGGGCTCGACGATGCCACCATCGAACGGATCTGTCTGGACGTGGCCGCCGGGTCCGGATTTAAGGAAGTGGTGATTCCGGCAAATTACAACTGCCCCGGTCAGGTCGTCATCTCGGGTTCGCTCGAGGGCGTCCGGCTCGCGGGCGAAAAACTGAAAGAAGCGGGGGCTAAACGGGTGCTGCCGTTGCAGGTGGGTGGAGCCTTTCACTCGCCCCTGATGGAACCGGCCCGCGAAGAACTGGCCCAAGCCATTCAAACGACGCCATTCAGCCAGCCGCGTTGCCCGATTTACCAAAACGTCAATGCCAAACCGGCCACGGATGTGGAAACGATCAAAGCCAACCTCATCGCGCAATTGACAGCCCCCGTCCGCTGGACGCAATCGGTTGAAGCCATGAGTGCCGATGGTGCCACGGTTTTCGTGGAGTGCGGCCCCGGCAAAGTGCTTCAGGGTCTGGTGAAGAAAATTATTCCAACCGCCGAAACACAGGGCGTAACTAGTTAAGAACGAAGAGTGAAGAGTGAAGAATTAAAAAAGCGCGTCAGCCCACTCTTCATTCTTAACTCATAACTCTTAACTTTTTTCGAAAGCTTCTTGCTTTTTTAAGTGCAGAACCGCTATCTTTGCACTCGCAATTGCCGGGTCGTCTAAGGGTAGGACGACAGATTTTGGTTCTGTTTGTGAGGGTTCGAATCCTTCCCCGGCAACTGACAATAAATGTAGACCGCTAACGATCATCCCGTTAGCGGTCTTTTTATTTTTGCGTTGACGAAATGGTTAACGAGATTGGATTTACCCCGCCATTATCTTTCCCTTGCCTGATGTGTGATTTCCACCGGAACCCAGCCGATCAACCCATCCAACCTAACTCCGTACACGTTGTTTACCATCTGCCAACGGGAGTGGCTACGTTCGATCCTAACTGGGCTCAGGGGGATGCTTTCTCGCCGACCGGATCCTTATTCCTGCTAAAAGGCTACCGAAACGGTTCAAAAGATTTTGGCTATTCAGCACACCAGGACCTTGGAACGAAATTATCTGCTCATCTGTAGTGAGTTGGCCGATGAGAATATGACCGAATAATAAGTTAGCATAACCAACTGATATCGAGGAGCGTTCTATACCCTAAGACCTGCCTGGTAAACGTGTACCAGCCAGCTTACACTTGTGGTACAGATTGTGGAAGAGAAGATAAACCGGAAACCGAAAATACTCATTGTTGATGACGATGCAACGTACCGCCAGCTCCTAACGCTTCACCTATCCAAAGCAGGTTACGAGGTCTTTCTGGCCAGGGATGGATACGAAGCCTTGAATTGGCTTCGACCGGAACAGCAACCCGACTTGATTTTGCTGGATCTGCTAATGCCCCGTTTTAGTGGTGTGGATGTTCTGACGAAACTAAAGACGTCAACCAGCAAGACACCAGTTATCTTAATCTCAGGTGCCGAATGGCCGATTGCCCGCCAAGGGGCCAATGAATCTTCCCCTGATGCGTTTCTGATGAAGCCATTTGCCATGAAGTCTTTATTGGAAAAAATAGAATCCTTGTTATCTCCCGCATCCCAGGCAGACCCTGTTTGATATGGCCTGAACGGACCGGTAGCGGCATTCCTGATCAGACTTTGCCGACCGGATGATATCAGAGAAAATCATCCATTTTTCACAAAACATCTTCGTACAACAGCCTTGAATTCAGCGGTTGGACAGGCCGGGCATTGTGATCATAATGCGCTTTAAACTGATCAATTTGTGCACTTGAAACCTCAATCGGTGTTTTTACAATAAAAAACAGTACCCCTTGCGAACAGGGCGGAGTGGTCAGCGACCCCATGTAGGTGTAGTAGCGTTTATCGGAAGGCAGTAGGCTATTCAGGTCAATGGATGTAGTTGCACTCACCTCCGTTTCTTTTTGTTTTGGCCAATTACTCAACACGGATTCAATGAGCGAATTGCTAACTCCTTTTTTAAGAAAAAAACCCACTACCAGTAGCGCCCCGGAGGAGGGGTCCTGATGCACCAGATGTAGTTCCATATCGCTGGCTACGCCATCAAGCAAGTGTTCGCTGTGGTAATGCAAATGAAACTGCTTGAAGTCATACGTTTTCTTATTGTAAACAACTCGATTGGTACCGTTATTATTGACTTGGAGCGTATGACCATTGTCTAGTATTTTAATTGGAAAAGCGCTATAGTTAAAATCCAGATTGGGCAGATCGACTTTGATGGTGCTATTCGTTTGAATATCCACCGGCGATTGAATCGGGCCTGCGCATTCCGAAAATCCCTGTGTTTGCCAATCAGGGTGTTCGTAATTCCAATGGATAACATCGGGCTTTACAATGTCTTCGGTTTTAGAACACGAACTTACAGCGATCGCCAGCATAATACTAAATACTTTGATAATGGAAAACTGATTCATAAGCTCTTAAGGGTTAAAAGATTAGGAAGTTCACTTAAGAGAAAATGCAACAATTATTATGCCTATACGCCTGAAGTAGTGACTACGCTCGCAATTGGTCCCGTTCTCCGGGAGGAGGTTACATTGAATCAGGGTGCTTTTTTTGTGGATTGACGAATTGGGAAAAAAGAACAAGCCCAAAATTCGTTACGCTTTAATCAGGTGCTGGTCATACCCGGCTGCAACCAGGGCCTTATAGGCATCCCAAACGTCTTGTGGTATCTCCTGCGGAATCTGAAACCCCTTCTGAGGGTATTCCCTGATTCGTTGTAAATCCCCCACCATGATGTGGATCACCTGCTCCGCCGACAGCTCGGGATTCGAGTACGTTTCCAGGTATTCCTCGTAGGAAGCCTGCGGGGACGTAACACGCACTTGTTTTTGGGGCCAAACCTTCCGAAACGTAGCATAGCTCCGGCGCTCCATGTACGGTTTTTGAACCAGCAGAAAATGAGTGGGGTCCAGGTTGCGCTCCGCAAGCCGTTGTTGGGTAAACAGGACATTCTCACCGGTATTGGTGGATTGGTTTTCAATCAGCATGGCCTCGTCCGGAACACCCATGTTCCGGGCAATTTCGGCAAACTGATCCGCTTCGGGTTCGGTCCACAGGTTTCGGGTAATCACGCCCAAGCCGCCGGAAAAGATCAGGAGCGGGGCCCAGCCGTCCAGCCAAAGCTGCGCGCCCCGTTCTGCGACCCGTTTATCGTAGCTACACAGGACGAAAATGGCGTCGGCAGGCTGGAGAGGCTGGTTAAGCCGGTGGTAATCCCATAGTTTTTTAGCCAGACGATGAATGGATGCAGGAACTTGATTCATAAAAAGGATTTATTGTGTCCAGGTCTCTTTAGGAAGGGTTAGTTACGTTTTTGAATTAGAATCGACTAAGTCCGCTTTTGCCCCCCAGCCCCCTAAAGGGAGAGCCTTGAGCGCGGAAAAACTCCCCCTTTAGGGGGCTTGGGGGGCAAATCGAAGCAGAACCTAACAGCCCTGCCCTTTAGATGAACGGGACAATTTACAAGTAGAATAGCAAACTTCGTTTCAGGGCTTGATACCGAGCATCAAATTGGCCGATCCCGTCGAGGTGGTGGGGAGCTTTCCGTCCCATTTTTCAATCCACTGCTGCTGAATCAGCATGGGCGTCAAGGTACGCTGTTTCAGCGTGTTGGCTTCGGATTCGGCTTGGGCGTTGATCAGCCGGGCGCGGGCGGCTCCGGTTGCGCGGGTAATCGCAATTTCGGCCTGGGCTTTTTCCGACTCAATCTTGTTCCGAAGGGCCATGGCCGTTTGAACGGCGGTATTTTTGGCATCGATAGCAGCCTGTAAAGAAGGCGGTGGGGTGACGGCTGAAGTCAACCGTTCGTAAATAAAACCGTCTTCTTTGAGTGATTTACGCAACTCGGCTTCCACTTTCGCTTCGAAACGCGCCCGTTGCCCCACCAGGCTATCGGATTTAAACTCGTTGGTAGTCAGCCGGTAAGCATCGAACACCATGTTTCGGATAATGGTTTGCTCGAGTTGCGGCAACGGTCGGCGGTATTGCCGGTAAATCTGGGGAACCTCCGCCGGATTGGGGTGGTACGTCAGCGTCGGGTCCACCGTAAAGGATGCGCCATCATTGGTGTTCACGGTAAAGGATTGGTAATCGACCGTCTGGGTAAAGGTTGGGAATTCTTCAATTTTAGTCAGCCAGGGAATATACCACACAAAACCGGTCACCTCCGTAATGTCGCTCACGCCCCGATCCGACCCCGACATGTTAATTTTTAGCCCCACGTGTCCGGCATCGATCCGGGTGTAAAACCGGCCAATGAACGAGAAAAGAATCAGGAAGATAACGACGGTTATACCGATGGTAACCAGACGTTTACGAGGGAGTGTTTCCATTGTGGTGTTTTCGATTTTTAAGAAGGAGTTTTGTAAAACCTTTTGTGCCAATTACCAGCAGAATCCAGGACGCGATTAGCACAAAACCGGCAAAATTCAGGAACGAATTAGCCTGATTCAATAAGGCAAACGTTCCGTTCAGAATAAAGAACGTAGCAACCAGCACCAGCAAATAGCGGGTAATTGATCGAATATCCATTGCACATCAGGTTATGAGTTGAACACGGTTCGGACTTCTACGACCGATTGGGCCGTAATGTACCGATCGTTCAGATCACCGCGAGAATTGTTATGCAGGATACAGTTTTTGAATTACAAGCGGTTCTTTTTCAGGGTGAGATTCTGATCTATCGCGTTCAAATCCTGATGGTTACTGAATGTATGAGCGGAGTAATTTCTAATTTTTAACACCTTTGCCACTCTTTTTCACCGTCGACCAGGCGGTTTTTCTCAGTTGAGCGGCAAAATCGGTGGGAACCGATTCGGGAACGAATTTCAGGTCGACGGGTGATTCATGGAACAGAAAACCGTACCAGACCAGCGACCCCAAATAACAACCGGCGGCACTGGCATGGTGTGAATCAAAACCCAGTTTGTTATCTTTCCAGCTATATCCCACGTGCAAAGAATGGTCCTGATTCGGCAAACTGGGGGCTTGTGGTTTGGCAAAATCATAACCGGTGTCTTTCCGGTACGCCCACTTGGGGTCTGAACTGATCCGCCAGAAGGCATCACCAACCGGAATGACAGACGCGCCCAGTTCGTGGGCGATGGTGTGGTAAGCCGCCCGGGATTTCTCCCACATTTCCTTTTCGCTCTGCGCCAGTTTCCCGGCGGCAATTTGCCCGAAACCGTCGGCATCGGAGCGATAGGCCCAGGTTTGATGAAACACGATTTTGGCCGAAGGCTGCAGCTTTCGAATGTAGTCGACCAGTTTTTTCGCGTAGGGTTGGTAAGTGTCTACGTCGCCCGACAGCATGGAATATTGTTGCAGCGTCACCACATCCCAGACGCCCTCCGCCAGCAGCATTTTCAGTGACTTGCCGTTGTAGGCTTTTCCTTTCGGATCGTCCGGATTAGCCTCGGCGGCTTCCGCAATTTCCCAATGCCGTTGCAGCGAACAACCGCCTAATTCAGCCCGGCCCAGAGTCAGCGCATGGCCACCTTCTTCGCTCAGTTCCCCCAGGTATTTAGCCGCATTGCCCGAAAAACTGTTCCCGATGAGGAACACATGGAGCGGTTTTCCATTCTTTTTCGAGTCGGAAGATGCCGGAGCGCCAGTTTGGGAAACGGCGACCCGACTGACGAAAAGCAGCAGAAAGAATACAAAGGCACGAATCCGGAATACGGCGGTATTGACAAGCATAACTGACGGATTAAATAACCAAAAGCAAAGGGTCCGGTTCGCTTTACTCTTTTTGTAAACACTTTGCGTTCGGTTTCTCTCCGAAAAGTACCGCAAGACTCAATCGTTGCAGTGAAACTCTTCGATAGAACCTCTCAGGCTGATGCCTCCGCATTTGCAGGTATAGCGGCCACCCGGGCATTCCAACGTTCTTTCGTCATAAAATGGGGTAGGACCGCTGTTATCAATCAGCTGGCATCTGCAAGTAACCGTTACAGACGTATTGGGATCGATTTGATGATCGGAACAGGACCAGGGAAAAACCAGCAGTAAAAGGAGGCTCAGGTAGCCCAGCCTTCTTTGGGTAAACACTGTTTTCATTGGGAGGAAAAGTTTAGCAGAGAGGTATTTTGACACCAGGTGCAATGAAAGCCCTTGATCGGGCCAGGCGAAAGGCATACTTACACTGAACTCACTTGCAAATAGTATAAATCTACAATCATTTTGTACTATTTTTTAGTAAAAGGCAATGGCTTCCAGGCATGAAAGTTCTGCCACAAGCCTTCTACAGCTATCAATCCTTATTTTCCGGGGAATAAATACTTGGTTACAATCACAAAAAACGCGGTCACGTTAACCGTCGTAGAACCGATCAACGCGATGGTGACGGCCTGCGGAATGTCCAGATAATGAAGCCCTTCGGCGATGATAATTCCCAGAATCACGACCAGCCAGAAAACCACCATCCAGAAAATCCATTGGGCGAATTTCTTCCGTTCCTGAATGTCCTGCGCCAGCCCTACCAGACGCGTCCGGCGTTCTTCCTTGTCATATTGCTCGAACTCGTTTTGGGAAAGTCCGCTGTTAAGCGGGTTCGTCGACGACGATTCGATCAGTTTCCGGAAGTTCTCTTTCGCCTTTTCGCTGCCTTCATTCTCCGACATCGCGTCTGATAATTTCGGTGAAATAGTCTTTAATCAAGTCGTTATCGATGGGTTCCTGCTCCAGTGTGCCATCCCCGTTGCGGCTAACCGACAGATACCAGGGTGATCCTTCGACGTGGGTCCAGTTGGAAAGCTGAATGGCGTTGTAATCTTTGGCAATGTCCCAGGCAAAATTGATGGAATCCTGCGCCTGCGGATCCAGTTCTTCGTCCCAGTCACTGGTCGGAATTGGGGTTGTAATGGGGTTATTCCCAAACCGTTTGAAGCGGGTATAGACGTCGGGAATCACGGGGCCATACGACCACGCCTGTACTTTTTCGGCAATCAGCGGTTTTTCGTGCCGGGCCAAATGCAGCCCGTGCGCCATGTAAATGAGCTTTTGCAGCTTCATCGGCGTCAGGGGACGGCCTTCGGCAACGCCCTTGTTTATGAACTGTCTGGCAATTAGCAATGCCGGGTACATAGATTCGTATTTATTGTTTACCTGGTAACCGGGCTGCCGTTCATTCGATCGGCAAAGCACTCTTCATATGCTGAAAATCAACAAGTAAAGATACAACGAACCGGGTGAATTTCCATCCTTTTTTGGGGTGAATCAGTGCGGCTCGTCGTGTTCCAGAATTACTTTTTCCGCCAGTTTCCGCCCCCCTTTCATCTGCCGGGTGAGCGTATACGCACGACTCAGATAGGTGACAATATCGGTGCCATCGTCGCTCGGGAAATTCCCGCGCGAATGGTGCAGCGCATTGACAAACAGAACCGCCGTTACCTGATTGGGAAATGTCATCCAGACTGTTCGGACGCCCTGGTATTGAGCCAGTTTCAGATACCACCACCCGTCGTGGTACTGGATGGCCCCGCCCGGAATCGTACCGGCATAAGTTCCCAGCCGGTGCGTCAGCAGGGTGTCTTTCCACGCGGTGGTCAGCACGCTCTGGTCGGTAGTGGACAGAACCGTGGCAAACAATTTACCGGCTTCGGTGGGTGTCATATACCAGCCATACGCCCCAATCGTGTTGGTAAAATTTCCCGGGTTCCAGCCCGTTATGCCCGTCTTCAAATAGGAATACGTATAAGTGGGGTCGCCGGTCGGATGGTTGGCCAGAATGTTGGTGAGACCGACTTTCTCGAACACATTTTTCTGGACGTAATCCATATACCGCTGCTGCGTTTGCAGATCGTCGGTGCCATCGTCGCCGGAAAATGAATACCCTAAAATGCCGGGAATCAGGACCCGAAACAAACCGAAATTGGCATTCTGATAACAATAATTCCCCCGGTTGGCGGTTTTGACGCCCTGCTGCACGAGTTGTTTAAATCCCGACCAGATGTTTTCGGAAAAAGCCCCATTGACGCAATTGTTGCCCAGTCCAATGATGCCGCTGCGGTGCGTCATCAAATCCCGAAACGTAATCTGATCGATATTCTCGCCTTTCGGCCAGGACGGCGGCAGATAGGGGGCAATTTTATCGGTGGTTTTCAGGCCTTTCTCCGCGGCTAGGTGCAGAAAAGCCATCGTCGTGATGGTTTTGCTCATGCTGGCGATGTGCGTTTTGGTATCGAGTGTAAACGCTTTCTCCCCTTCCGACTCCGTTGTTCGGGACTTCAAGCCGCCACGGCCCGACGCCCGCACTTCACCTTTTTCCAGAATCACAAACCCGTAGCCGATCTGTTTGGTTTTCAGCGAATCATCGAGGGCTTTTGCAAACGTATCAAACCAAGTCAGGGGTTTGTCCGGCGCAACGTCCTGATCGCCTTTCCGACAACCCGTTACCAGCATGCTTAGCAGCACCAACCCGCAGAAACCTTTCATCCGATGTGTCATTCCGGTTCGTAGTCAGATCAATTGTTGAGCAAATCCGGTGTCAAAAATAACAGCATTGCGCGAACACTTCATTTTCAGAACGGGGTTTCGTGCTATCTTTGCAAATTCTACTGAAATACCATACCCTCTATGTTCCTCGCCGTCGACGCAGGCAATTCCGATACCGTCTTTGGTTTATACGATCAGCAGCAATGGCGACACGTCTGGCGGACGCGTTCGTTGCTCGAAGAACCCATGGCTTTTCACCTCAGTGACCGACCCTTTGGCGATGCGGATGCCGTTCCGGCTGAGCGTGACCGGTATGAGCGACTGCTGCGTTTGTGGTTTCTGGAAGCCAATATTCCCCTCCGTGCGATTCAGTCGATTGTCATTAGCAGTGTGGTACCGGAACTCACCCCCACATTGAAAACCACACTCGCCCGGCTTTTTGGTCTGGAACCGGTGGTGGTTGGCCCGGCGATCTACCACGCCTTGCCACTCCAGATTCTGCGGCCCTACGCCATCGGAACCGATCTGGTGGCCAACGCGTTAGCGGCTCACTTGCGTTACCAACAGAACTGTGTTGTCGTCGATTTCGGAACCGCGCTAACCTTTACAACGGTTTCGGCGGCTGGTCAGATGCTCGGCGTCGCCATTGCACCGGGGCTGAAAACCGCCGTGCGTTCGCTGTTTTCCACCACGGCGCAGTTGCCCGAAGTGCCGCTGGTGATGCCCGAATCGGCCCTGGGTACCAGCACCGCCCACGCCATTCAGGCGGGTGTGGTCCTGGGCTACGAAGGCCTGGTCCGGTCGCTCCTCAACCGCATCCGGGCCGAATTGAACGGCGATTGCATCGCCATCGCCACGGGTGGCATGGCCACCGCTATCCCAACTTTAGAAGCTGATTTTGCGGCTATTGTTCCGAATTTAACCCTGGACGGCATTCGGGAAGTGGGCCTGCGGGTTTAGTCCACCTCCGGATCGGTGTCGGGATTGGGCTTCGAGCCTTTTTTTCGTTTTTTCAACGCTTCATTGAGGATATACTCGATCTGTCCGTTCACACTGCGAAACTCTTCCTGCGCCCAGCGCTCGAGTTCCTTCAGCGTTTCGGGATTGATCCGCAACACAAATGCTTTTTTCTCCGCAGCCATTCTTTAGTGATGAATTAAGAGTTAAGAGTGATGAGTTGGCTGACGCACTTGTTTTCTGCTTGCGTCAGCCAACTCATTACTCTTAACTCATCACTCTTAGTTGTAAAGGGTTCCGGCGTTAACAACGGGGCTGACGGATTTTTCTCCGCACAAAACCACCAGTAAGTTGCTGACCATGGCGGCTTTCCGCTCCTCATCCAGGTGCACCACCCCTTTTTCAGCCAGTCGCGCCAGCGCCATTTCAACCATACCGACGGCTCCTTCCACAATCTGCTTCCGGGCCGATACGACCGCCGTAGCCTGCTGGCGTTGCAACATCGCTCCGGCAATTTCGGGCGCATAAGCCAGGTGGCTAATCCGGGCTTCAAGCACATCGACCCCGGCCCGTTCCAGCCGTTCGTTCAGTTCCCGTTCCAGCAGGATGTTGATCTGGCCGGTGCTGTCGCGGAGCGTAACCGGCGCGTCCTCGTCTTCGATGCTGTCGTAGGCACAGGTACTGGCCAGGTGTCGGACAGCCGCTTCCGACTGAATCTGCACAAACAGTGTGTAATCGTCCACTTCAAACAAGGCTTTGGCGCTGTCGGCTACCTGCCACACGACAACCGCGGCAATTTCGATGGGATTTCCCATTTTATCGTTCACCTTCAGCGTTTGGCCGTTCAGGTTGCGGGCGCGCAGGCTGATTTTTTTCTTGCTATACAATGGATTGACCCACCGAAGGCCGGTTTGTTTCATCGTTCCGGTGTAATCACCAAAAAACGTGGTGACAACGGCTTCTTTCGGATTGATCACGGCGAGTCCGCTCATCAGAACCATGGAAACAAAGAAGGAAAGACCACCAAGCCAAAACGCGCGTAAAAAAAATCCGTAGGCCGAGACGCCCAGCAGAATTAGGGCTATGAGCAGCAGAACATAGCCGGAAAGGGAAGTAAGGTTCTTTTCATTCATGGCAGTTTGTGATAGTATTTTGATATCACAATAGTAGCAATTATTTTGATTCTCAGCCAACGAATTTCGGATGTGCGGTAAATTTTTACGGGGAATGCGTTCTGAACCCGGATAAAGTAATCCGTTCGAATCGGTTCAATCCGCTGAATCCGTGTTCCAATCCCCTATATTTGCAAATCTTTTTTATTTCAAGATGATACTGAGCGAACAGGAGATAAACCGGCGCAACAAGCGCGAGGAACTGATGCGGATGGGCATTGACCCGTATCCTGCCGAATTATTCGAAGTCAACGTCACGGCGGCCGACATCCATAAAAACTACGAACGCAACAAAACCGACTATAAAAGCATTGCCATTGCCGGCCGGTTGATGGGTTTCCGCATCATGGGTTCGGCTTCCTTCGCGGAGTTGCAGGACGCCACGGGCCGGATACAGTTGTATTTCCGGCGCGACGACCTCTGCCCTGACGAAGACAAAACACTCTACAATACGGTTTTCAAGAAACTGCTGGACATTGGTGACATCATCGGCGTGCAAGGGTATGTGTTTACGACCCAAACCGGTGAAATTTCCATCCACGTAACGGCGTTCAAACTGCTGACCAAATCGCTGCGTCCTTTGCCGGTAGTAAAAGAAGTCGTTGACGAACAGGGAAATAAGCAGACGTATGACGCATTCTCGGACCCGGAACAACGCTACCGGCAGCGGTACGTCGATCTGATTGTGAATCCGGAAGTTCGGAACGCCTTTGTTCAGCGGACGCAACTGGTCAATTCGATCCGGACGTTTCTGAGCAACCACGGTTATCTGGAAGTGGAAACGCCGATTCTGCAACCGATTCACGGTGGCGCAGCGGCCCGGCCCTTCCGGACGCACCACAATACGCTCGACATGACGCTCTACCTGCGGATTGCCAACGAGCTGTATCTGAAGCGGTTGATCGTGGGTGGGTACGACGGTGTGTTCGAGTTTGCGAAAGATTTCCGCAACGAAGGCATGAGCCGGTTTCACAACCCGGAGTTCACGCAGGTCGAGTTGTATGTCGCCTACAAAGACTACAACTGGATGATGGATCTGATCGAAGAGATGGTCGAGAAGATTGCGCTGGACCTCCACGGAAAAACCGAATTGCCGGTGGGCGACAAACTCATCAATTTCCAGCGCCCCTGGAAGCGGTTCACCATGTTCGAAGCCATTCAGGAATACACCGGCGTTGATGTGTCGGCGATGGGCGAAGACGAACTGCGGGCTGTGGCCGAAGGCCGGGGCATCAAAACCGATAGCACGATGGGCAAATCGAAGCTCATCGACGAACTGTTTGGCGAGGCTGTGGAAGGCAATTTGATTCAGCCCACGTTCATCACGGATTACCCGGTCGAAATGTCGCCCCTGACCAAAAAACACCGGAGCAAACCGGGTCTGGTGGAACGGTTTGAAGCCATTTGCAACGGAAAAGAAATTGCCAACGCCTATTCGGAGCTGAACGATCCGCTCGACCAGCGCGCCCGGTTTGAGGAGCAACTCGAACTGGCGAAACGCGGTGATGAGGAAGCCATGGCCATGGACGAAGATTTTCTGCGGGCACTCGAATACGGTATGCCCCCCACGGCGGGCGTCGGTTTGGGCATCGACCGGCTGGCCATGATCATGACCAACCAGCCGTCGATTCAGGATGTGCTGTTTTTCCCGCAAATGCGTCCTGAGAAGAAAATTGAGCTGTCGACCGATGCCGATTACGAACTGTTGGGCATTCCGGCAGGCTGGATCCCAGCCTTGCAGAAGATGGGTTTTCAGCACGTCAGCCAGTTGAATGGTGCCAATGCCAACAAGATTTTCAACGATCTGGGCGGAATGCGGAAGAAACTGAAACTGGACGTGACGATGCCAACGCTGGACCAGGTAAAAAGCTGGACGGGTCAGTGATGGAATCAATAGAAACAAATTCCCGGATCATGCAGAAAAGTTGGCCCGTAACGCCTACCCCGAAATAGAACCGCTCATCCGTATTGGACATTTGTCTTGTCATCAAAGAAAGGTACAGCCCTAAGTTTAAGCAAAACTTAACGTCCTTTCTGCTATGACAACAAATACCGATGTCCTCCTCCAAAAAGCAAATGCTCCCTATGCAACCAAACTCCTGACCTTCGCTGCAACCGCGTGGTTCGTTGTGGCGACAATAGGTCAATGGTTATTTGGAATTTACATTCTCTTGTTCTACGGTAAGTACGCCGTTACGGGCGATTTTGAAAAATGGAATAGGGTTCTACCACATGGCTACGTCGAAGGCGACTGGAAAGCAAATACGGTCGTTGCCATTCACGTTTTGCTGGCCGCTATTCTGGTTATTGGTGGACCCCTGCAAGTAATCCCACCGATCCGTCAGCACTGGCCCCGTTGTCATCGCTGGCTCGGCAGAACCTACGTCACGACGGCTATCGTTGTCAGTGTAGCGGGATTAATTATGATCTGGACACGCCGTAGTGAAGGCCATTCCATCCGGCACATCAGCATCAGCATTCAGGCTATTTACATTATTTTATTTGCCTTGCTCACAATCCGACACGCCAGAGACCGCCAATTCACTCAACACCGGGAATGGGCCTTGCGGCTGTTCATGGTGGTCAATGGCGTTTGGTTTTTCAGGGTGGGACTCATGTTCTGGTTACTGATCAATGGTGGCCCGGTCGGTTTTGATCCCAAAACGTTCACCGGCCCTTTTCTCACGGCTCTTTCTCTACTCACGTACGCCATTCCGCTCTCGCTGATTGTGCTGGAGTTGTATTTTTATGCCCGAAAAAGACAGAATGATGCGCTCAGTCTTTTCGCATCGGTGCTGATTTTTCTGTGTACCGGCATCACAGGTATCGGAATTTTTGGGGCGATGATGCGCTTATGGCTACCTAACCTGTAAAAGAACGTCAACTTTCCCGTAATTTGGGCGTATAACACCAAACCGCTCATGATCGATTACGTTACTATCAAGCACATGCTTTTTGACCATTGCCGCCAGTACGTAGAGCAGCGCATCGAAACGGCCAGAACCGCGATGGAAGCCGCACAGTCGGCAGCCAACGAGGAGTCGAAAAGCAGTGCGGGCGACAAATATGAAACCGGTCGGGCCATGGCGCAAATCGAGCGCGACCGCCACGCCCAGCAACTGGCCGAAGCCCGCAAGCTGGAGCAGGAACTGGCGCGCGTCGACGCGGGCAAGATCCATTCCGCCGTTCAGCCGGGAAGTCTGGTAATGACGAGTCAGGGAAATTATTTCATCGCCATCAGCGCCGGAAAAATAACCGTGGACCAAACCGATTACTTCGCAGTTTCGGCCGCTTCGCCCATCGGCGTCCGACTGAATCACGCGAAAGCCGGTGACGAAGTGATTTTTAACGGCAGGCCGATTCGGGTTATTTCGGTGGGATGAGACAGAAGAGATGTGAGAGCATAGACAAGCGAATAAAGACAAGAGATGGATAACGATTTTAGTCTTTCATCTCTCTTTGCCTATGCTATCACCTCTCTCCTAAAACAACAAAAACCCCGGTCATTCGATCGGGGTTTTTATGTTTGTAAAGGAGTGGTTTCTCAATAGGCTCCTTCAATTTTTTTAACTTTCACAGCATTAAGGCCTTTTTTCCCTTCGATTACTTCGAAAGAGACCCGGTCTGTTTCCCGAATAGTGGTACCATTCAGGCCAGTAATGTGTACGAAAATGTCACGGTTCGTATCATCTTCGACGATGAACCCGTAGCCTTTGCTCTCGTTGAAAAATTTGACAACACCTGTTTGCATAAAACTTAAAAAATTAAAAATAAAACATTACTGACTGGAGTATTCTTAACAAAAGTCTTCAAACAGGTTCCAGGTTAACACACGAAATGGGCGATACGGATGGAACACACCGTCTATGCATTGACTTTGTTGAATAGCAAAAAAATCTTAACTTTTATAAGACAACGCCTTAGTAAACACAAAGTAACAAAATTTGTTACGAATTTTTAAACAATTTTTTTTGATTTTAATTGCGTTATTTAAAGAGATAATTGTACGAAATGGGCTTACCGCTAAATAAGTAGCACAAACAATTCGTTACCGGAATTGTTGATCCAGTTGGTTCCGTGTATCTTTGGTAAACGAAGCAAGCTGTAAAACGGGTTTGACAGACGCCCTTTTCTCTTTATGGCCAGGAACTGATTATCAGGAGCGTTACTACTATGAATAAACTCAGGTATTTCGTCGAAAGTCAGGCATTTGGCGTTTGCACCAAACTAGGCGAGATGATGAACATTTCTGCCAGTAGCATTCGTCTCTATTTTATCTATACCTCGTGTCTCACGCTGGGTTCGCCCGTTGTGCTGTATCTGATCATGGCCTTCTGGATGGAAATGAACAAACACCTCCGGCGGCATAATCACCCGACTATCTGGGAATTATAATCGTTTTCTACTTGCCCCTAATACCCTGAAGGGGACTTGGACGCGGTTGCTCCGGATGTAAAAAGGCCGGCAGCGGCCGACCGTCCTGCAGGGGGTTAGGGGCAAAAGCTATTTTTTGTCCTTCAAAAGCGCTGCGAACGTTTTCCGGCCTTTTACGAAATACTGCCAGATGATGCTGTGCGGATAAATTTGCGGATGGGTAATCCGGTTATTACGAAGATCGGCCAGCGCGTTCCGTTGCTTCCGAAGGTAGGGCAACCAACTGTAAAAAGTGAAGTGAGCCTGCAAAATCGCCAGCGTATCCCGCCAGTTTCCAGCCAGCAAAAGCCTTACCCCGGATATCCCGTCTAAAACCAACCGAATCAGGATGTTGAGAAACACGTGACCCGTCGGCAAATTCTTGTAGAGCATCGCCAGGCTGTTGCGGTAATTCAGGAACGTCTTGCGCGGATTGGATTTGTGAAGGGTTCCGCCCCCGACGTGATATACGGTGGATTCGGGGACATACCAAATCTGGTAACCGGCATTTTTAGCCCGCCAGCACCAGTCAATCTCTTCCATGTGGGCAAAAAACCGGGGATCAAATCCGCCCAAACGCAGAAAAACATCCGACCGAACGAGCAGGCACGCCCCCGTTGCCCAGAAAATTTCCCGTGCATCATCATATTGGTTCTGGTCTTCTTCGACCGTATCGAACACGCGACCCCGGCAAAATGGATACCCCAGGTAGTCGATGTAGCCTCCGGCACCACCCGCGTATTCAAACAACCGCGGGTGTTTGAAGGACCGGATTTTGGGCTGACAGGCCGCAATGCGGGGATTGGCTTTCATCCGCTGCACGAGCGGTGCCAGCCAGCCCGAACTAACTTCTACGTCGGAATTGAGCAAAAGAAGGTAGGTAGCGTTGATCTGTGTCAATGCCGCATTGTAACCGCCTGCATACCCGAAATTAGCCGCCAGACGGATCAGGTGGACGGACGGAAACTTTCTCTCCAGCAATGCCAGCGAACCGTCCGTAGAATGATTGTCGGCAACGTAAACCGGGCAACCTTCCGAGTGCGTCAGAACGGAAGGCAAAAACTGCTCTAGAAAGGATTTTCCGTTGTAATTCAGAATCACGATGGCAACCTCGTCCATTCCTTACGACATCAGGTTGCCCAGGTCGAAACCGGGAATATTGGGCAACAACCCCTCGGTTGCTTTCTGAAGATGAGCCTTGATTTTCGGTTCCACGTTTTCGAGTGCCTTGTTGGTGGCCGCCACAACCAGATCCTGCAACATCTCCCGGTCGTCGGGACGAATCAAATCCTGGTCAATGTTCAGCCGCACAATTTGTTTCAGCCCGTTAACGGTCACACGGACCATTCCGGCACCTGATTCTCCCGATTCGGTAATGGTATTCAGGCTGGCCTGCGCTTCTTTCATGCGGGCCTGAAATTCCTTTACCTTGCCGAACATATCCATCATATTGAACATAACTTACAAAAAAAGAAGTGAGAGACTAGACAAGAGAAAACCAACCACACAATGGGATTGTCTAAACAAAGGTAGCAAGGATTGAACAGTCTGCCCTGCTTTCCACATTCTTTTGTCGTTCCTCTATGGTTTACCGAATCAGTAACACCTGACCGGTCTTTTCTGTTTTCAAACCGTTTTGATCGGTTGCACTGACCCGATAGGCATAGGTGCCGGCCGGAGCAGCCTGACCACTGATTTTCCCATCCCATCCTTCGCGGCTTTCGGAACGAAATACGACCTC
Source organism: Larkinella humicola (assembly GCF_008727875.1). GTDB lineage: Bacteria > Bacteroidota > Bacteroidia > Cytophagales > Spirosomataceae > Larkinella > Larkinella humicola. Next base: position 359,719 of record NZ_VTWS01000003.1, read on the forward strand.
CCCCCAGCGGTTGTAGACCGTTAGCTGAATCGACGCCAGATACGTACTGCCTTTTACTTCCAGCAGATCATTGACACCATCGTCGTTGGGCGTAAACGCATCGGGAACAAACACCCGGGAAGCCTGCACGAAGGTGTAGAAATTGGAATAACTGATGGAACCGGATTTGGAAACCGCCTTGACCCGAAACCGGAATCGCTGATTATCCGGCTCATTAGCAGGCCGGTAGGAGGTTTGCAGTCCAACGGAAACTTCTTCCCAAACCACCCCGCTATCGTCGATTTTTTCGATCACATAATGGTCGATTTCTTCGTTCGCAAACGGCGAATCGGATATCCAGTCGATGGTGGAAGCGGAATGGGAGTTCAGGAAAATCGTGCAGACCATTTTGGACGGTTCCGACGACACCCCGCAGGCATTCTGATACACCAACTGGTAGCAGTACGACTGCTTCTGGGGTTGTACTCCGCCGTCCTGGTGGATGTTCCGGTCGACTTCCTCGCCGGTTTGCACAAACGAGCCGCCCGGATTATCCCGACGGAAAACGATCATTTTATAGCTCGGATTCTGCGAAGTCGGAACGGGCGGCAAACCCCGCAGATCGACCCGGTTATCGCCATTGACCGACACCTGCACCGTTGAAAAAGCGGGCGGTATGGCCGACGAGCGAACGGTTACGCATTTCCGGTCGGAGATGATTTCGGTCGTGCCCACCAGCGCCGTTACCTGATAGCAGTACTCTTCGTTGCAATTCAGCCCTTCCGAATCCGTGACGGAACTGGTGCCGACGCTGGTGAACGTGCGAAAGACATCATCGTTTTTGGAAACGGTATATTTCTGAAATTTGGCCGGGCTTCCGGGAACCGTCCACACCACGGCATTCTGTTGATCTTTCGCTTCCACCTCCAGCCCGATGCTGCACACTTCGTCCGATGCCACGGTGTTGCCGCAGCCATCCTGCGACACGACTTTAAAGCAGGTCGGGTGGCTGGTTACGTTGGTGAGGCTGACCGAACCACTGCCGGTTCGGGTGGTGGTGGTGTTCTCGAACGTACCTGATGCGTTTTTTTTCTGGATGACCACCACCTGATTAGCCGCCACCTGAATTTGCAGCGTAACCGTGGTTCCGGTGGTTTTCAGGCTGGATACGGTGGGTTGCATGATGGTGCCGCCGGGTGTCACCGACTGCTGGGTCATGCCCCCGCACGAAATGTCCCGGTAATTGCCCTGCACGTTGATCGTCCGGGTTGCCTGCGACGAATAGGTGTGAATAAGCCCCGAAATGGCGGTTTTCTGAACGGTTTGCCGAGGACTTCCATCCCCCCAGTCAATGATAAATTCGTCGTACTGGCTGGCCACGGCATCGTTGACGATATCGACCAGCACCCGGCGGTCGGAACAGGTAAAAGCCCGAAAATTGGGCGGTGTGGCATCCAGAACTTCTATTTCCTGACAGGCTACGGAGCCGGTTCCGACACTGCCCAACTGCAATATTTTGTAGGTACCCGGTTTCGTAAAGGTGTAAGTCGTAGCGGCAACGCCCGATTTGGTGGCAACCGGGTCACCACCTTTGTAGTCGTACACGTAGAGAAAAATGTTATCCGGTATTCCGGTGGTATTACTCACCGTCACGGTCATGGGAGCGCACCCTTTCTTTGCTGATACATTGAAACTGCCTTTTCCTGCATTGGACGGGGGCGTCGCGCACCAGTCGTTTGTTTGAGCAAACGCATGTAGACTCAGAACAAAACAGGCTCCCAGCAGGAAAAACCGGACCTGATGCCGGACCATTCCTACCAAACCGGCTGACCATTTCCTGACTGCTCTCACAAGGGTAAAGTTTTTTTCGTAACTACAGGTGCTATTTCAGATAAAAACGCGCAAAACACAAATTTAGCGTATCGAACGTATCTTTGTGGAACAATGTTCTAAAAGACGTGAGAATGAAGAAGTGAGACAAGAGACTAAAACCCTTAAATGGACTCTTACTCCTTGTCTGTCATCTCTTGTCTCACTTCTATTTTCTCAAGTCATTTCACTGTATGATGAGCAATAATAATACCAATCCCGGGAGTCTGCTGGATCGGATTGAAGACGCGATTCAGGATATTCGCGATGGAAAAATCATTATCGTCGTGGACGATGAAGACCGGGAAAATGAGGGTGACATGATCTGCGCTGCGGAGAAAATCACGCCCGAAATGGTCAATTTCATGGTCAAGGAAGGCCGCGGTCTGATGTGTGCTCCACTCACCGAAGCACGCTGTCAGGAACTGGGCCTGGAAATGATGGTGGGCAACAACACCTCCGTTCATACGACACCCTTTACGGTATCCGTTGATTTGCTGGGCAATGGCTGCACCACGGGCATCTCGGCCAGCGACCGTGCCAAAACCATCCGTGCGCTGGTGGATCCGGAAACCAAACCGGAAGATCTGGGCCGTCCGGGGCACATTTTTCCGCTGCGGGCCGTCGATGGGGGCGTCATCCGCCGGGCGGGGCATACCGAAGCCGCCATTGATTTCGCCCAACTCGCGGGTTTGCAACCGGCGGGCGTGCTGATCGAAGTGCTGAACGAAGACGGCACGATGGCGCGGCTTCCTGAACTGCGGACGATGGCCGACAAATTCGGTATGAGGCTGGTCAGTATTCAGGATTTGATCGAATACCGGCTACAACAGGAAAGCCTGATCAAACGCGAAATTGGGGTGAACATGCCCACAACGTACGGCGATTTCGAACTGATTGCCTACAAACAACTCAACACCGACGACACACACCTGGCCCTGATCAAAGGCACTTGGGAGAAAAACGAACCCGTGCTGGTGCGCGTCCACTCGTCCTGTGTGACGGGCGACATCTTTGGTTCCTGCCGCTGCGATTGCGGAGAACAGCTTCATGCCGCCATGAAAATGGTGGAACAGGAGGGCAAAGGCCTGGTGCTGTATATGTTTCAGGAAGGACGCGGAATTGGGCTGATGAACAAACTGAAAGCGTATAAATTGCAGGAAATGGGCCGCGATACCGTCGAAGCCAACCTGGAACTGGGCTTGCCGATGGACGCCCGGGACTATGGCGTCGGTGCGCAGATTTTGCGGGATCTGGGCATCACCAAGCTCCGCCTGATTTCCAATAATCCCAAAAAACGGGCGGGCCTGATGGGCTATGGTCTCGAAATTGTCGAAACTGTCCCCATCGACATCCGCCCCAACCCGCACAACGAAGTGTACTTACGGACCAAACGGGACAAAATGGGTCACGAACTGAGCCATTTCACCGATCAGGTCGGTTAACGATCTCCACCGTTTAGTATAGCCCGTCAGTATTGACGGGCTTTTTTTTGTCCTTTTTTACCGAACACGCAACCCTTTTCCAGCAGCTACCGTACTGCCATCGAATCGATTCGACAGGTACCATTTCTAATTCTAATCTTTCTATTTATTTGCTATGAAATCAAGATGGATTGCGACCCCTGTGGCCGCTCTGTTGCTTATTGTCGGTTCGCTCACCCAGTCCTGCGACAACGATTCGGAGGAAGCTACCCCAACGCCCCCGGAACCCGCTATTAACCTGACCAGCACCTCACTGGGCAATGTGATGACCGACGAAACCGGCCGGACGCTCTATTTCTTTTCCAATGATTACGACAGCACCGGCGCTTCGACCTGTACCGGCGGCTGTTTGACCAACTGGCCGGTGTTTTACCGCGCTACCCCCAAACTGGCTTCGGGCCTGACCGCCACCGATTTCGGCACCCTTACCCGGGCCGACGGCGCGAAACAGACCACCTATAAAGGATGGCCGCTCTACTACTTCAAGGATGACGCAAAATCGGGCGATGTAAAGGGTGAAAACGTGAGCAACGTCTGGTTTGTTGCCAAACCGAACTACTCCATCATGATGGCCAATGCCCAGTTGGTGGGCCACAATGGCAAATCGTATACGTCTGATTACAAGGAAGGCACCGGAAAAACGATTTATTTTACCGACGGCATGGGTCGAACGCTGTACGGTTTCAGAAACGATAAAAACATGAAGAACAACTTCACCAAATCCGACTTCAGCAACAATGCCGTCTGGCCTTTGTATGAAGAAACGCTGAAAGAAGTGCCTTCTACGATCGACAAAACGCTGTTTGGCAGCATTACGGTTTTCGGACGCCAGCAATTGACGTTCAAAGGCTGGCCCTTGTACTATTTCCAGCAGGACAACGGAAAACGCGGTTTGAACAAAGGCATCAGTTTCCCACAACCCGGCGTGTGGCCCATCATCAATAAAGACACCCCGGTTGCTCCGGCGCCCTGATTGGTGGTCTTCGGTGAGTCAGTTCTCGGTTTTTTTGTATCTTGCTCTGTCCTGCCATTTTTTGTAAAATGAGAACTGCTCACTGAAGACTGTGCCGGTTTTTGCCCGATTGACGCAACCCATTTTCGGTAATCAGCGTATTGACGATTGAAACCCGACGTATGACCGTTCCCTCCCCAGATATCGCCGGACTATTGAAGGAATGCCAGCAAGGCAATCGCAGAAGCCAGGAGCAGCTCTACCGGCAGTTCTATGGGTATGCGATGGGAATTTGCGTGCGGTATTCGTATAGCCGGGACGAGGCTGTGGAGATTTTGAACGATGGTTTTATGAAAGTGTTTACCCGCTCGGATCAATACCGGACGGAAGTACCTTTCAAGATGTGGTTGCGCCGGATTATGATCAATACCGCTCTTGATTATTACCGGCTGAATCTGAAACACCGGTACCATGAGGACATCGATCAGGCCGGTCAGTTACCAGACGTTGAGGCCAGTGCCCTCGACCAACTGAGCTATGAGGAATTGATGGAAGTCGTCCAGTTGCTGACGCCGGCCTACCGAATGGTATTTAATTTATACGCCATTGATGGCTACACCCACGAGGAGATCGCCAGTCAGTTGAATATCTCGATGGGGACGTCCAAATCAAATCTGGCGCGTGCCCGTGATCAATTGAAACAATTATTAAAACGTAGATGCCATGGCGAGTTTGCAAGAACTTCCCGATGACGAACTGGATAAGCTCTTCCGGTCGTCAGCCGAGGAGTTTGAACCGCCTTACAATGCTGACGACTGGAACAGCCTGCGCCAACGTCTTGACGACGACGACCGGTCGCGGTTTCTCTACCGGTTTATTTATTGGGGCCTGCCGCTGTTATTGCTGTTGCTGACCACGGTTTCGCTGGTGGTGCAGCCGGACGAAGTGCGGCCACCCGCGTCAAAAACAGGCCCCCGGACAGAGTCGGTTTCGACACCGGGAACCGGACGGCCCCTGGTTGTCACTTCGGAAAAGGTGAATCCGGCAAAAGCTACCGAAAACCGGCTACCGGAAAAACCGGCTGAAAAAATCGCTTCGGCCCGGACGGAGTCGACGCCGGAAACCGGTGCGGTTCCCGCGGTGCGGCCATCCGTTTCGGAAGCATCCGGCAGCAAGGCGATGGCAACGCCATCCCTGAAGCCCACAAGCGAAAACCGTTCTGCTCTGAAAAACCGCCCAGAGAAAACGGCGCGCGCGGTACGGAGACGATCTGAAGCAACGGTTTCGGATACCCCAACAAACTCTGATGAAACGGTTTCGACCTTTTCTGTAGACAGGAGCAAAAGGTTGTCCCGAACCCGATTACCCAAAACCACCGGCTATGCTGCCGTTCCGTCCGGGTTGAAAAACCGCCGGACCCAACCGGTTTCCGCCTTGCAAGGCCCCGTTCATTCGGTCGTCGTTCCCGGTGAACCACCTTTGGTTCAACCGACGGAAACCGAAGCACTGGTTTTGGAAAGCGAGCCCCTCAATTGGCTGGCGAACCTGGCATCCATCCCAGCCCGGCCACCGGCAAAACCGGTTTTGCCGTCGTTGCCGGAACTGGATCTGGAACCCGTTCGGCCACCGGTTGGGCCCAAAATCGCGGCACCAGCGATTCCGGTCATTGGGTATCCCGCGCTATCGGTTCGGTTCGTGGCCGCTCCCGATCTGAATTTTGTGGGAAAAAGCCGTCAGGGAGCCAGGGATTTCCAAATGGGTATAATGGCCGAATACCGCTTTCTACGACGGTTTACAATCCAAAGTGGCGTCCTGCGATCCGTCAAAAAATACACGGCGTCGGCGTCTGATTATACCATGCCTGATACGATCTCCAAACACTGGTATGGCCCTAAGTATGAAAGCGTCGGTGCAGCTTGTATAGTTCTCGATATTCCGATCAATCTTCGATTCGATGTGTTGTTGAACAACCGCCGACGGTGGTTTATCAACGCCGGTGTATCCTCGTACATTATGCAAAAAGAAACGTACGTATACAATTACCCGCCTGGCAGCAAACCGTCAACTCAACAGAAGTACAAGGGATGGAACGGCCAAACCGGTTTGCACAAATGGAGTCACTTGAATTTTTCATTGGGCTACGAACGCAACTTCCGTTCCGATGGCCCACTGCGTCGGTTTTCCTGGCAGGTTGAACCGTTCCTGAAAAGCCCGCTGTCCAAACTGGGCTACGGCAAAATCCGGTTGACGAGTACCGGCGTATTTTTCTCGTTGCGCTACCGGCTTTGATCAACACTTTTTGCGGTTGTCAAATCGTTAGTCGTAAATACTGTATGTACATTAATTAACAACCTACTCATTAATTTATGGAGACCAACCAACAAGAACCGATCAAACGAAGTGAGTTCCTTCGGAGCCTGGGATTGAGCAGTGCGGCATTGATGGCATTTTACTGCATGGGAACACTGACCTCCTGTTCAAAAGGTTCTGACGATCCGGATCCAACGCCCACCCCCACCGGTAAAGTTGATTTTACGATTGACCTCAATAGCAGTACGTACGCGGATTTGAAGGATGCCACCAAGAAGTTTGTGTATAAAGACGATGTTCTGATTGCCCAGATCAAGAACGGTACCTACGTTGCGCTGGCCAAAATCTGTACGCACGAAGGAAATCTGGTTACGTATCGGCCTACCGTCGACAACTTTTATTGCCCCAATCACGGTTCTGAATATGACTCCACCGGTAAAGTTACCGTCCCGGTTGTCGCCAACCAGGCCAGCCTGAAAAAATATAGTACGACTCTGACCGGTACCAGTCTGCGCGTATTTGAAGCCTAATCTATGAAGCATCTGTTGATTGTTTGCCTGCTTACCATTCTCTATTTGCCACTTTGGGCTCAGGATTCGACGCGCGTAAGAACGCCGGCTGATACCAGTATTAAACCGTCGGATGCCAACGACCTGCTGGCCGAGCTGGGCGACAGTACAGCGGATGCGCAGGAGTTGCTGCCCAAAAAGATGGTTTTCACGCAACGGGCGTTTTGGGGGCCGAAGGGATTGCTTCGGCTTACCAACATCGCCCCGCTGTCGCCCCAGGGTCGTGAGAAAGAGTTGAAAATCCGCCGGGCGTTTCTGGTGAGCCACCAGGTTCTGGGGTTTGTCACGCTGGCCGGGTTTGTGGCCCAGGGCATTCTGGGTTCGAAACTCTACAACGCCAAAGGACTGGATTATTCCCGGATCAAGGAGCAACACGAAACGATGGCCACACTCATCAACTTTTCCTATGGCACCACGGCTTTGCTGTCGCTCACCTCGCCACCGGGTTTGCCTACCGCCAGCCGGAAACGTGGATTCAGTTCGATCAAGCTGCACCGCGCCCTGGCCGTTGTGCACCTGACCGGTATGGTTGCCACAAACATTTTATCGCATAAAGTGGGCAAAAATCCCGACCTGAAGCCTTACCACCGGGCTGCCGCTTACACTACGTTTGGAGCGTATGCGGCCGCTATCATCGCCATCAAACTCAAGTAAGTTCACTCATTTCACGCCGGATTACTACGATGACTGCTTTTTCATACCAAAAGCTGACGGGTTGGGTATTGCTCGTCAGCGCCGGACTGGTGGCGTTTCACCAACCGGACCATGCGCCCGCACCGGCCAAACGGAAGCTGATGGCCGACCGGACCAAATCGACGATTACCTACGCCATGTCGCACCCCATGCACAGTTTTGAAGGCGTCAGCCGTGATGTGGCCTGCGTGATGGTGATCGACGACGCCAACAAGATCGAGAGCGTAGCGGCTGCCACCAAAGTGTCCAGCTTCGACAGCGATAACACCAACCGCGACTCCCACGCGCTGGAAAAAATGGAAGCGTTGAAATATCCCAAGGTGACCTTTACCAGCAACGATGTGCAGCAACAGGGAACGAATCTGACCGTCAAAGGCAATCTGACCTTCCACGGCGTCACCAAACCGGTCGTTATTCTGGGAACCCGGCAGGACGACAATGCGCAGGTGACCATCAAAGGAGAGTTCGACATCAATTTGTCCGATTACAAAGTGGAAAAACCGTCTCTGATGATGGTTCCGGTCGATGAAAAGGTCAAATTGAAACTGTTGATGGTTTTTAAAAATACGGATTCGTAACGCTGCGGCTTCGCTGGAAGGTTGCTTTTTTATCCCGCAGGGATTGTAGAGCGAAGCGTCGGTAGCAGATTAGGTTATTCCAAGCCCCGCGTGCCGTCAGGCACGCAACAATTTGCAGCTTGGTCGCATACCTGACGGCATGCGGGGGTGATTCATGATTTCGGTTGCTACCGACGCTTCGCTCTACAATCCCTGCGGGATAAATGGCCCCGTTCCTGGAAATCAGTCAGAGGGCCTGGAATTCTATTGAAGTTTTAAGTTCATGACGACTTTATTGATTCCAGACACCGGTGATTGCGGTTTTTCGGACGTATTCCGCAAAATCGGTAGGTTTCCGACCCAGCGCCCGTTCAACGCCATCGGCCAGGCTGGCATTCCGCCCATCCAGCACTTCGGTGAATAAATAGGTTAGTAGCGCCACAAACGCTTCCGGAATACCGTATTCTTTGAGCATGGCCGCATACGCGCTCATCGAAATGGGTTCATATTGAATGGATCGGCCTATTGTCCGGGCAATTTCCCCTACTGCTTCTTCAAACGTCAGCAACCGGGGGCCGGTCAGTTCGTAGAGTTGGCCGGTATGCCCATTTTCCGTCAGAGCGGCAACCGCCACCTCCGCAATATCGTCTACATCGATGAACGGTTCGCCCACGTGACCAACCGGGAGGGTGACATACCCCGCCAGAATTGGCTCCAGCAGGTAGCTTTCGCTAAAATTCTGGTTGAACCAGCTAGCCCGCAGAATCGTCCAGTCGACCCCGGAATGGATCACGATTTGCTCACAGGCTTCGGCTTCCGGTTCACCACGTCCCGACAGCAGCACGAGCTTCTGAACGCCGGTTTCCACCGCCATTTCGACAAACGATTGAATGCTGGCAACCGCCCCCGGAACAGCCAGATCGGGCTGAAATGTGATGTAAACCGCATCGACGCCCCGAAGAACCGGCCCCCAGGTGGATTCATCCATCCAGTCGAAGGCGGGGGTCGCCGAGCGCGAACCGATGCGAACCTGCCAGCCGCGTTCCGTTAATCGTTGGACAATCCGGCTGCCGGTCTTGCCTGTACCACCCAATACCAGTGTTTTCTGCGCTGGATTTTCAATGCCTTTGCTCATCGTTTTGGTCTTTTTTTTCGACAAAGCTAGGGCGAGTGACCAGCGAAAAATAGAACAAAACCGACAGGGGACTACTGAATCAACTGGGGAAAATTCTCGACTAATTCGAACGACCGCTTTTGGAATTGATTGGGAGAAAAACCGGAAAATTCCTTGAAAGACCGGATGAAATGCGATTGGTCGGCATATAAATTATCGAAGGCGATGTCTGAAAGCCGGTTGAAGTCATCGGCCCGAAATTGTCTCAGGGAAGCCTGAAACCGGCAAACCCGGGAAAAAACTTTTGGCGAAATCCCCACTTGCTGGTTGAACTTTCGTTCAAAGCTCCGCTCCGAGAGGTGGGCGGTTTTTTGCAGTTCTTTTAGTGAAACCGCTCCTTTCGACTGGATGATCCGAGCCACGGCATACGGAATCATCGCATCCGGACGAGCCGTGTTTTTTTTGATCTGGTCAATCAGGTAGGCCGAGAGCCGCTCGATTTTACCCACCGTCGAACGGATCGCAACCAGTTGTTCCAGCAATGAAACGCCCTGCTCTTCGGCCCACGCATTCAGATCCAGGCAGGTGTCGGTAAGTTCGCTGGCATTGAGCCTGAAAATGGAGTTCAGTGCATCGGGACGGAAATAGACGCCAATCATCCGCACGTTACCGACCGAATAGAGCTCGATGGTATTGACGGTTTGGCCGTAGACAAAAATACCGGGTAACTTCTGCTGCATCGGTCCGTAAAAAGCACCCCGGTCGGGCTCCTGAAACAGCAGGCCCGGACAGCCGTCGGCCAGCGGCAGGAAGGTTTTTGGAGCCAGGTCGGTATCGCTGCTTTCCAGAACCCAGAAGTACCGGACGTAGTCCTTGAGACAGGCTGGTGGCTGGATTCGTTCGAACTTCATTTCCGGTTTCGGATGGTGAATTTACACGCCGTGGTGATAGAGTAAAAACAGAAAAAGGCACAGCCACAACACGTCCACAAAATGCCAGAATAGCGTAAACAACTTAATTTTTAGTAAGTTGGGCGGATTAACGCTGTAAACAAAGGCGTCGACGTACGGGATTCGGCGCATCGCTTCGGCAAATGCAATGGACAGAAAAATCAAGCCCACCACAATGTGCAGCAGATGCAACCCCGACAACACAAACAGAAAGCTGCCGGACGGGGTCGTTTGCAGATAAACGCCCTTCAGCATCAATTCCCGCCAACCCAGCACCTGTAGCACCACGAACAGGGTGCCCAGAAAAAGCGTCGTGCCCAGATACAGCCGGTATTGGGTAAACCGCTCGTGTCGAAAGGCTCCGTTGGCAATGTGCAACGTCAGACTACTGGCCAGAATAACGCCCGTGCTGGCCAGAAAAACCGTCGGCAGGGGAACATCGCGCCAGTCGGAACTGACTTTTCGGGCGATGTAAGCCAGCAGCAGGACGGTAAAACTAAAAACACTGGCGGCAATGCACAGCCACAGCATGAAGCGCTTGGGCTCCCGGCGACGCGTCATAAAGTTATTCTGGCGACGGGTTTCCATCGGGCGACACCACCACGGTTTTTAGGGTTTGTCTGCCAAACGCAAACCGGCCAAAAATGGTTTGGCGGGTTTGGCAGTTTGTAAAAATACAACACGATTTGGGACGGATAAAGTCCTTCAGCCCCCAATTAAAAGCATGTTACCACACTACCCTAAAATTAATTATGACTTCATGAAAAAGTATTGATTTATATTTGTAAAGTCCATAAAAACAGACAATTCCGGCTTAAAACATAATTATATCGGGGAGATTATGGATAACCGGATACTAAGTTTAAGTAACTTCAGGTTTTGCGGCCCAGTTTTTGTTAGCTATCTTTCCAAAATATTAAGATTCTTCTATTCGTCCCGCTTTCTGGCTGAGGTGCCTATTGGTATTTATTAACTCATCTTTCTATGCTTAACTCCTTTACTTCACGTACCTGTGCTGCTTTGATATTGTCTGTATTCCTGTCACTGATCGGGTACGGGCAAGTGGGAATAAATATGGAAGACAAGGATTACATTAACTCCGTTACCCCCGCTCCCAATCCCGCTGTTAGTTTTAAAGCTGCCACCAATTTAGTTTTCGACAAAGCCGGCAACCTGTATGTTGCGTGCCGGTATGGATTGGTCTACCGGGTCAAAAGGGGTGAGACCAAGGCCACGGTTATTCTGGATATTCAGGAAGAAGTGGCGGGATACGGCGACCACGGCCTGCTTGGATTTACGCTGGATCGCGACTTTTTGACCAACGGCCGGTTTTTTGTCTATTACACGGTCGATATGTACTGGTACGAAAATTTTGGAAAACCAGGTTATCAGGCCAATCAGTCTACCGATAATATCGCCACCATCGGGCGACTGGTTCGGTATACCGTCAATCCCAATAACGAGTATAAGGCCGATCCGGCCAGCCGCAAAATTCTGATTGGCGAAACCCTGGAGGACGCGATTCCGGTCATTACCGCTTCGCACGCCGGCGGTGGGCTGACCACCGGAACCGATGGTAGTATTCTGTTGGGCACGGGTGATGCCGCCAGCTTTGTGGAGGTAGACATTGGGTGTAACAACACGACCTGGTATACACAGGCCATCGACAAAAAAATCATCAAAACCATTCCGTCGGACGGCTACGGCGGCTGCAACACCTATAGCCCGGACCGGCTTACGGAGAACATCGGGGCCTACCGTTCACAAGCCCTGTTTTCGCTTTGCGGTAAGATTCTACGCATTAACCCGGAAAATGGAGAAGGGTACCCTTCGAACCCTTTCTACAAAGGTGCCGGTTCGGACCTGAAACTGGCCCAGAACCGGGTATACGCCCTTGGTTTCCGGCAGGCCTTCAAAATGTCGGTACGGCCTAATACGGGTAATCCGGATCCATCCAGCGGAAATCCGGGCGTTCTTTACGTCGGCGATGTGGGTTTTTCGTCTTGGGAAGAACTGAATGTGGTCACGGCACCGGGCCAGAATTTTGGCTGGCCCTACTACGAAGGCCAGGCCCAGGGTCGAATCGGTTACTGGAAAACGGAAGTTTTCAAACCAGCGAACCCCATCAAACCCCGAATTCAGTACCGGGAGAACAAGAACACGGAAATCATTCAGGGCAATACCGTTGTTAGCTCCGACAAACGGCCGCTCGAAGGAAACTGCATCATCGGTGGAGTCTGGCACGAAGGCGGAGGAAATTACCCGAAAGAATTTCAGGACACGTATTACTTTGCCGATTACGGAACGGGCTGGATTGCGGGGGCCAAATTTGGGCATGACGAAAATCCGGAAGCGGGGAGCCTCTTTAAAATGGCCACGAAAATGACCGTCACGCCCTTCTCGGAACGGATTGTGGGCATGGCGTTCAACCCCTACGACCGGAACATTTACTACGTTACGCTGGGCGAAAAATCGCTGGTTCGTCAGTTTGCCTTTACCACCAACCAACCGCCAACTGCCGTCATCACCCAGGATAAATCGTTTGGCAACAGTCCGCTGGTTGTTAATTTCTCCGCCAATGACTCGTATGATCCTGAAGGAACGAATCTGAGTTATGAATGGAATTTTGGCGATGGCAGTTCCAAAGACCTGACCAAAAACCCGCCGGCCAAAACCTTTACCTTCGGCGGCCAAAAGTCCTACAACGTTTCGCTGAAAGTGACGGATGCGCAGGGAAAAAGCAATACCACGCAGACGGTTATTTCGCTTAACAACACGCCCCCAACCATTCAAACCACCAGTGTCGACGGCTACAACTCGGTTTCGCTGCCGCAAACGATCAACCTGAATGCGACGGCGACGGACAGCCAGACCCCGGCAGATCAGTTGAAATACCAGTGGAATGTGTATCTCTACCACAATGACCACCGGCACTCGGTGTCTATTTTCAACGGCCCAACCGGAACGGTTACCCTGACGGAAGGCGACTGTGACGGCGAAGCCAGCTATTGGTACGGCCTGGTTCTGGACGTTACCGACGGGGGTGGCCTCACAACGACCTACACCAAATACGTTTACCTGAACTGTTCGGGGCAACAGCAGTCCATCACCTTTGATCCGATTGGCGACAAGGCTCCCACCGCACCGGCGTTCAGGCCCCCGGTTTCGGCCACTTCCGGTCTGCCCATTTCCCTGTATGTAGCCGATGGCCCCGCCGTCATCGAAAATGGGCAGGTCCGGTTAACGGGCGGTATTGGCCGGGTAACGATCCGGGCCACCCAACACGGAAACGGTCAGTACAAATACGCGCAGCCGGTCGAGCGGTCTTTTATGGTGACCAACAATGTCCCTTCAACGCCCGATACGCAGAACCCTTCGGCCCCCTCTGGTCTGGCTGTTTCCAACATCACCGCCACATCCCTGCAACTGAACTGGAACGCGTCTACGGATAATGTGGGCGTAACCGGCTATGATGTCTACCAGGGCGGTACAAAAATCAATACCAACCTGGTCTCGGGTACTACGTTTGCCGTTACGGGACTGAGCCCCAGCACCGCTTACGCCTTCCATGTGGTAGCGCGGGATGCCGCATCAAACAGTTCAGGCAACAGCAACACCGCCAATGCAACCACCGCGGCCGCGCCGTCCGGCAACCAGCCTCCGGTGGTTCCCGGCACGCTTTCGCTCAATGCGGCCACGGTGAATGTCCTTTATACGTCCAATGCGCTGCCAGCCTTTACCGATCCGGAAGGCGATGCGTTGACCCATTCGCTGGCGGGTTTACCCGGAACGTTGAATTTCAATGCGGCCAACCGAACCATTACGGGCACTCCAACCGCTACCGGAACCTATTCGCTCACGTATTCGGCCACGGATAACCAGCACCCGGCGGTGACGACCCTCGTCACGCTGGCGGTCAATGGAACATCCACCATACCGACTGCGAACCTGGACGGGTATCTGACACAGGAAGTCAATTGCAGCACGCTTTCGGGCTGGGCCTGGGACCGAACGGCCCCCAATGCCCCCGTTACGATCGAGTTTTTTGAGGGAGCTTCCATTACCGCCGGTACTCCGCTGGGGTCTATTTTGGCTAACGTCTTCCAGCAACATTTGAAAGATGCGGGCAAAGGAAACGGCGAACACTGGTACAACTTCCCGATCCCGGAAAGCGTTAAAACCAGCACGAACCGCACCATCTGGGCGCGGGTACAGAATTCCGAGTTCATTCTCAAGTGGGCTCCTAAAACCATCAATTGTGCCGGTAGCGGAGTCCCACCCGCCAACCTGCCACCCACCCCGCCTTCGGTATCGTCTTTGTCGGCTTTCGTAAATACCGCTTTTACGTCCGCAGCCCTGGCCGCTTTTACCGACCCGGAAAGCACCCCCCTGACCTATGAACTCCAGGGACTGCCTCAAAACCTGACGTTCAATGCCTCGACACGGGTGGTGTCCGGAACACCTGCCACCACCGGCACGTTTAGCCTGACCTATACTGCCACCGATCAGCCAGGGGCCAAAACCAGCGTTGTCTTTTCGCTGGTAGTCAACGAAACCAACAACCCGCCGGCCAATGTGCCACCGGCCGCACCGACGGTTTCGCCCCTCTCGGCCACCGTCAACGCAGCTTATTCAATAACGCTACCGGTTTTCACTGATACCGATCCGCTCAGCTACACCCTCACCGGATTGCCGTCGGGACTCGGTTTCAACGCCGACACCCGCGTCATTTCCGGAACAGCCACCCAGCAGGGCACTTTCCCGCTCACCTATGCGGCCAGCGACGGAAAAGTCACTTCGTCCGTTCCCATCAGCCTGGCCGTAGCCGCCGGAACCGGCAATCCGCCCCCGGTGGTCACGGGCAGCTTCGAAGGTTATCTCGATGTGGTCAACTGCTCCACTTTTTCCGGCTGGATCTGGGACCGCGATAAACCGAACACGCCCATCACCATCGAGTTTATGGACGGGCCAACCGTGGCCGGTTCAACGGTGATCGACCAAACCGTGGCCAATATTTTCCGGCAGGACCTGAAAAATGCCAACAAAGGTAATGGCGCCCACGGCTACAGCTTTGTGGTGCCGGAACGGCTCAAGGACAACCAGACGCATACGATCTGGGCGCGGGTGGTCGGCTCGGAGTTCATTCTCAAGTGGGCTCCCAAAACGATTACCTGTGTCGGAACCGGAACGCCACCCGCCAATGCCGCCCCGGTAGCCCCGGCGGTTTCGCCCCTGTCGGCGACGGTGAACGTGGGTTTCACGGCCAGCGCGCTGCCGGTTTTCACGGATGCCGAGAACGATGCACTGACCTACACGCTGACGGGCTTACCCGACAACCTGTCGTTTGATGCCAATACGCGCGTGATTTCCGGAACGCCGACGCAACAAGGGACTTTCACACTGACCTATTCGGCGAAGGACAGCCAGCATGCCCCAGTGCCGATTACGCTGACACTGACCGTCAACGCGGGAGGAGGTACGCCACCGGCCAACGTTCCTCCGGCTGCTCCGGCGGTTTCGCCCCTCTCGGCCACCGTCAATGTCGCCTATTCGTCTACCCTACCGGCTTTCACCGATACCGATCCGCTGTCTTATACCCTCACCGGATTGCCATCGGGACTCGGTTTCAATACCGGCACCCGCGTCATTTCCGGAACACCTACCCAGCAGGGAACCTTCAATTTAACCTATGCGGCCAATGACGGAAAAGTCACGGAAGACATGACGATTGCGTTAACTGTTGCGGCTGGCGGCACCACGCCCCCACCGGCTCCGGCGGCTAATTTCGACGGGTATCTGGCGAAGGAAGTCAGTTGTAACACAATTTCGGGTTGGGCTTGGGAACGGGCCAAAGGCAATGCGGTGGTCACGGTCGAGTTATTCGTTGGCGCTTCGATTGCCAACGGTACGTCACTAGGATCCATTCCCGCTGATGTTTTCAAACAGCACCTGCTGGATGCCGGCAAAGGAAACGGGATACACTGGTTTGATTTCCCGATGCCGGAAAGCATCAAAAATGGCCAGAACCAGACCATCTGGGCGCGGGTTGTCGGGTCCGAGTTTACGCTGAAAGATTCACCGAAAATCATCAATTGTGCGGGAAGCGGAACACCGCCAGCCAATGCCGCGCCGGTCGCACCCGCGGTTTCGGGCTTGTCGGCGACTATCAATGTCGCCTTCACGGCCAGTGCATTGCCCGCCTTCACCGATGCCGAAAACGATCCGTTGACCTACACCCTGACGGGTTTGCCCAACGGCGTCAACTTTGATGCCGGAACCCGGGTCATCTCCGGAACATCGACCGTCAGCGGCACCTTTACGCTCACTTATTCGGCCAAAGACAGCCAACACGCCCCGGTTTCCACCACCCTCACCCTGACGGTCAACACCGGCGGAGGCACGAATCCGCCCCCCACCAGTGGCGGCAGCGGACCAGGCAGTTACGAAGGTTACCTGGATGTGGTCAATTGCAGCAGCATTCAGGGCTGGCTTTGGGATCGAAACCGCCCCAATACGCCGATTACCGTTGAATTCCTGGATGGAAACACCGTAGTAGGTGCGGTCGACGCCAACATTTTCCGGCAGGATCTGAAGAACGCCGGCAAGGGCAACGGGATTCACGGCTATAGTTTTACGGTTCCGGCTTCGCTCAAGGATGGGCAGAACCACTCGATCAGTGGCCGGGTTCCGGGGGGTAATTTCACCCTGAAATGGTCGCCAAAAATCCTGAATTGCCCCAATGGCAGTCGGCAGGGAACAGACGAGCGCGTCGAGTTAAGCATGGAACTCACGGTTAGCCCGAACCCCAGCCGGGGCAAGGTCGAAATCAGGTATATGGTGGAAGCCGATCGCTGGGCTGATTTGCAGGTAGTGGATATGATGGGTCGTTCGATCTGGCAAAAACCCACCATTGGCACGGGCAAAGTGGAGCGCGAAACCGTCGATCTGAGTTCGGATGGAGCCAATTTGTACTTAATTCAGTTGCAGACTGCCAAGCAGATTGTTACCAGACGCTTGCTGATTAGCCGCTAAAGATTCGGCTTACTGCTAAAGTGAAGAACCCGCCCGTGAAAACTGGCGGGTTTTTTACTTTAGCATCGTTTTTGTTTTCAATAACCGCTCATATGGTTTTCTGCCAGACCTGGTAGGCATGGAAATAATCCGGTAACGATACCGCTTGCTCGAAAATACCGTAAATAGTGGAGCCCGAACCACTCATACTGGCATAGATAGCCCCCGCTTGGTATAGTTCTTGTTTCACTGTATGCAGAATCGGATAGACCGGAAAAAGGCTGGTTTCAAAATCATTCCGGATGGTATTTCGCCAGGTTCCAACCGGATTTTGCAACAACGCACGCAGCGATGCAAGGGGTTTTTGGGGTCGAACGTTGGCATAGGCTTCGGCCGTTGAAATGGCCAGATTGGGATACACCAGTACGATGGTATACCCGCGGAGTGATACGTCAATATCCTGAAAGTGATCCCCCTTTTCGAAGCAATACAAGGGTCGATTCTGAATAAAAAACGCACAATCGCTGCCTAACTGCCGTGCATACGTTTCTAATTGCTCCATTGACAAGGCCAGGTTGAACTGCTCGTTCAGCAGACGCAGCGTAAAAGCAGCATCGGCCGAACCTCCGCCCAGACCCGCCCCGATCGGGATGAGTTTGTGCAAATACATCTGAACGGGCGGCAACTCAAAATCAACCTTCAGACGTTCGTAGGCCCGCAGGCAAAGGTTGGTGGACGGGTCGCCCGGAATGTCGGTTCCACTGATTTCGAACGACGTTTTCGAAGCCGGAATGATTTCCAGCAGGTCATTCAGCGGAACCGGATAGAAGCACGATTCGAGGTTATGAAAGCCGTCCGGGCGCTTCTCCGTGATCTGCAAACCGATGTTAATTTTGGCATTGGGGAAGAGTATCATTTAAAAGAGAGTATGACCTTTTAATAATTTAATCAAAGCAATTGACGCGCAGCTATGTTACCGATAATCTGATTATCAAAACATTAAGTTTACCGCTTAGTAAATTAGATTTCTACTAACATTGGACTCATTTGGATTTTTCTTATATTTCCATCCAGTTTCCCATCTGAAATTTTGAATTTCAGAGTCTAAATATACAGTACTTAGCTCTGCTAACTCCTTTTTATCGCCCTGAATGGATTTTCCCATTTCATTTTACCCCAATTGTGAAGCACGATCTGCGCTGAATGACAACACTTAAGTAAATTTTAACGTATGACAAACCTCTGTACTCAACTCAAAAACCTAATCCTGGTCCTGACCCTGGTTACCGTTTTTGTATCAAACGGATACGGCCAGTATAAATCTGGCTTTTCAGAAGAAGTTTACGCCGGTGATCTGGCTGGTGCTGTTGGCTTTACTTTCGACAAAAACGGGGCCATGTACGTGTGGGGAATCGATGGCCGGATTACCCGGGTGGATCCTCAGACAAAGCAGAAAACGCAGTTATTGGACATATCGTCAGAAATAGGACGATATGATGATTTTGGTTTGTTGGGGATGACCCTCGATAACAATTTTCTGACCAACGGCCGGTTTTATTTGTTTTATGTGATCAAATATGCCTCCGTTAAATGGCAGGGAACGTATGCCCGGGTTACGCGCTACGAAGCCAACAAAGATGACGGATTCAAGTCCATTAAAGCCAATAGCCGCAAGGTGCTGATTGGCGAACCCGACCCTAATAATCCGAGTAAAGGGGTTCCCGGTGATTGTATTCCGCTGACGTCCAGCTCACACGCCGGGGGCGGCATTTCGATGGGCGAAGACGGCTCGCTGCTGATTCCAACGGGTGACGGAGCCGCACCGGCCTTCGATCAGGGATCGTATTCCGAATCGTACTACAGTCAATCGATCCAGAACGGATTCATCACGGCTGCAGAAAACATCGGCAGTTACCGCTCTCAGGTTGATTATTCGTTGTCCGGTAAAGTCCTTCGGATCAATCCTGAAAACGGGGATGGCATGCCGGGTAATCCAAACTTTGACCCCAGTGCCCCCCGCTCGGTCAAAAGCCGGATTTTTGCTTCCGGTCTTCGCCAGCCGTTCCGGTCGTCGGTCCGTCCCAACACGGGGAGTGGCGACATCAACGCCGGTAATCCGGGTGCCTTGTATGTGGGTGACGTTGGCTTTACGGACTGGGAAGAAATCAACGTGGTGAAAAAAGGAGCCAACTACGGTTGGCCTTTTGAAGAAGGTCAAAACCCGTCGACCCGCGCCTACACCAAAACCCAGTACAAACCAGAGGGTGTTACCTTCAGCAAACCCGTAATTTCCTGGCGTTCGGGGCCGGGGCAGGTGAACCGCAACGGAACCCTGACCAATGTCAATGCGACACCAGCCAGCCTTTTACCGGGTTATTGCGCCATCGGTGGTAGCTGGCATCCGGGTGGCGGAAACTATCCGGCTGAATACCAAAACGCCTACTACTTCGCCGATTTCAACGGGGGATGGATTTCCCGAATGGCTTTCGACAGCGACAACCAGCCGCAACCGGCAACGCTGACCAAATTGCTGGATGGGGGTAGCTCGTACCAGTACATCACCTGCATCGCATTCAACCCAATTGATAAAAACATGTATTACCTGCGCTATCCGGAAGATGGCGGAGAGCGCGTGCGTCGGGTCATTTACAACGGAGCGGCCGGTGGAAGCCCGCCGGTGGCCATCATTCTGTCGGACAAAAGCAATGGATCGAGCCCACTGACGGTTAAATTTACCGGAAATACCTCCTATGATCCGGAAGGAAAAGCACTGACCTATGCCTGGGATTTTGGCGACAATACGAGCAGTACGTCCGCCAACCCCGAACATACCTTTACCACGACGGCAACCTCGACGGTCTACACCGTTAAACTGACGGTTACGGACCCTGACGGAAAAAGCCATCAGACCACGAAAGCGATCACCGTCAGTAGTGCCAATAATTCGGCGCCGGTGATTGTCAGCACCAGCATCGACGCGTTGACACAGATGAATCTGGATGAAATCCGGAACATTAACCTGTCGGCAGTGATCACCGATGAAACCCCCGCCAATCAGTTGAGTTACAAATGGACGGTTTCGTTATTTCACAACGATCACCAGCACGATGACTTTGTAACCACCAGCCAGACCTCCTCGGCTTCACTGCCACCGATTGGCTGCGATGGAACCCTGACCTTCTGGTATGGCGTGAAACTGGAAGTAACAGATGCGGGTGGCTTGAAAACGGAGACGATTCGGTATATCTACCCCGATTGTGCCGGAACAGCGCAAACCATCACGCTCAACGACATTGCCGACCGGGCTCCAAACTCACCCGCTTTTACACCGGCAGCTTCTGCTTCGTCGGGAAAACCCATTGTTTTCTATGTCATTGCCGGACCCGCAGTCATTGCGGAAGGCAAAGTGTTTCTGACGGGCCGCCTGGGCAAAGTAACTATCCGGGCCGCGCAACATGGTGGGGACGGTTTTAAACCGGCCCGTCCGGTGGAGAAATCGTTCAACGTGGTTTCCGATGCCGCCGACAAACAACCGCCAACGGCCCCGACGTCTCTGGCACTCAGCAACATCACGCAGAATTCCATGCGATTAACCTGGAACGCGTCGACGGATAATGCCAGCGTTGCCAGTTACGAAGTATATCGCAACAACGTTAAAATTGGCGACGTTACTTCCGGTACCAGTTACAACGCAACGGGGTTAACGGCGGGTACGGAGTATTATTTCTTCGTTCGGGCCATCGACCCGACCGGTAACGTGTCGGCCAACAGCAACACGGCAACGGGTACGACCACCGGAACCACAACGCCACCGGCGAATTCGCCACCAACCGCCCCATCGGTCGGTGCCTTGACGGCCACCGTTAACACGAGCTTTACGTCGAGCCAGCTTCCGCCGTTTAACGATGTGGACGGGGATGCCCTGACGTACACCCTGACCGGACTGCCCGGTACGTTGAACTTCAATGCCAGCACCCGCGTCATCAGCGGCACGCCGACCCAGGCGACTTCCTACAATCTGACTTACAGCGCAACGGATGGCAAGAGCAGCGCAGTGAATACGACGGTTACGCTGACCGTCAATACTGCCGGCACCGGCAACCCACCCCCAACGGTGACCGGAAACTTTGAAGGCTATCTGGATGTGGTCAATTGCAACACGATTTCGGGCTGGGTATTCAACTACGATAGTCCAAATGCGCCGTATACCGTCGAGTTTCTGGCCGCAACCGGCACCAATCCGTCGATTGAATCGGCCACCTCATTCGGCACCACGGTGGCCAGTAACTTCCGCCAGGATTTGCTGAATGCCGGGAAAGGAAATGGCGCGCATGGCTACAGCTTTACGGTACCGAACAGCATCAAAACCAACCAGCAACAAACCATCTGGGGCCGGGTGCAGGGATCGACCTATGTGCTGCTGTGGTCGCCCAAAACGCTGACCTGCGAAGGAACGGGAACACCCGTGAATCCGCCCCCGGTCAAGCCATCGGTGTCACCCTTATCGGCCACGGTTAATGTCGTGTATAATTCCGGCCCGCTCGCGGCTTTTACGGATAGCGAACCGCTCACCTACACCATGACCGGCTTACCTTCCGGACTGACTTTCGATGGCGGAACCCGCGTGATCTCCGGAACACCCACCCAGCAGGGAACCTTTACGATTACGTACTCAGCCGCCGACAGCCAGAATAAAACCGACCTTTCCATTACCCTGGTCGTAGCGCCTGGCGGGACTCCAACGAATCCGCCCCCGGTCAAACCTTCGGTTTCTTCACTGGCAGCTACCCTGAATGTAGCCTATACCTACACATTACCGGTTTTTACCGATAGCGAACCGCTCTCTTACACACTGACCGGCTTGCCCTCCGGGCTGGCTTTCAACGCGGGAACCCGCGTGATTTCCGGAACCCCAACCCAACAGGGAACCTTTGCCCTGACGTATTCGGCCAGTGATAGTCAGAATAAAACCGATCTCGCGATTTCGCTGGTGGTTTCGGCGGGTGGCGTGGTGACCGGAAACTTCGAAGGCTATCTGGATGGCGTCAACTGTTCGACGTTTTCGGGATGGGTCTGGGATCGGGACAAACCCAATACGCCGATCACGGTTGAGTTTCTGGATGGGGCCACAGCCGCAACTGCGGTTTCCATCGGTTCGATTTCCGCCGATATTTACCGCCAGGATCTGAAAAATGCCAACAAGGGCAATGGCGCCCACGGGTACGTCTTCACGGTTCCCGAAAGTGTGAAGGACAATCAGACGCATACCATTTGGGGCCGGGTGCAGGGGGCAACCTACATCCTGAACTGGTCTCCCAAAACGATCAATTGCGTCGGAACCGGAACGCCACCCGTGAATGCAGCCCCGGTGGCCCCCGCAAGCATCGCCCCCCTGTCGGCCACCATCAATTCCGCCTTCACGGCCAGCGCCCTGCCGGTTTTTACCGATGCCGAAAACGATCCGTTAACGTATACCCTGACGGGATTGCCCAATGGCGTCAACTTTGATGTCAACACGCGCGTGATCTCCGGAACACCCACCGTCAGTGGCACCTTTAGCCTGACGTATTCGGCCAAGGACAGCCAGCATGCTCCGGTGCCGACCACGCTCACGCTCACGGTGAACGCTGGAGGCAGCACGCCACCGGTGAACGCGGCTCCGGTAGCCCCCGCGAGCATCGCCCCCCTGTCGGCCACCATTAATGCCGCCTTCACGGCCAGCGCCCTGCCGGTTTTTACCGATGCCGAAAACGATCCGCTCGATTACACCCTGACGGGGTTACCGAATGGTGTCAACTTCGATGTCAATACGCGCGTGATCGCCGGAACACCCACCGTCAGTGGTACCTTTAGCCTGACGTATTCGGCCAAGGACAGCCAGCATGCTCCGGTGCCGACCACGCTCACGCTCACGGTTGCGAATCCGTCGACCCCTCCGCCGACTGGCGCGTTTGAAGGTTTCCTGGATGTGATCAACTG
Source organism: Larkinella humicola (assembly GCF_008727875.1). Classification (GTDB taxonomy): domain Bacteria; phylum Bacteroidota; class Bacteroidia; order Cytophagales; family Spirosomataceae; genus Larkinella; species Larkinella humicola. Next base: position 383,186 of record NZ_VTWS01000003.1, read on the forward strand.
CGACGGAGATATTTTTGGGTGGGTTTGGGATGCCAATCAGCCCAACACTCCGCTGAATATTGAAATCCGGGACAATGACAACCTCATTGCGACCATTACGGCTTCGCTGGCCCGGCCCGATCTGGTTAGTGCTGGTAAAGGGAACGGCCAACACGGGTATTCCTTCATTATTCCGGCAACGCTGAAAAACGGTCAGAATCACAGCATCGGAATGCGGGTTCAGGGAACGTCGTATGAATTGATGGGTTCTCCGAAAATGCTGAACTGCCCCGGAGACGGAAGTCCGCTGCCGAATGATCCGGGCAACCAGCCCCCGACCGGTCCTACCCTGCCGATACAAAACCGCGAACTTGGTGTCGCAACAACGTATACGATTCCCGAGTTTACCGATCCGGAATCAGGAGCGTTGATTTATGCGCTCAACGGTTCCGTACCGGGTCTAAGCTACTCGGCGGCCAGCCGTACCCTGAGTGGTTCACCCACAACACTGGGAACGTTTACGACCAGCTTGATTGTGACGGACCCCAAAGGAAAAACAGCCTCCGCCCTGCTGACCTTCGTCATCACGAATGCAGCTCCTCCGGCCAATGTCCCTCCGGCCGCCCCGGCAGTATCGCCCTTGTCGGCTACCGTCAACGTCGCCTATTCGTCCACCTTGCCCGCATTCACCGATACCGATCCGCTGAGCTATACCCTCACCGGGTTGCCATCGGGACTGGGTTTCAACGCCGGTACCCGCGTGATTTCCGGAACACCGACGCAGCAGGGAACCTTCTCGCTGACGTATGCCGCCAACGATGGAAAAGTCACGGCTGATATGACGATTGCGTTAACCGTTGCCGCTGGCGGTTCTACACCACCACCGGCTCCGGCGGCTAATTTCGACGGATATCTGACGCAGGAAGTCAATTGCAATACGCTTTCAGGCTGGGCCTACGACCGCACCAGTGTCAACCGGGTGGTCACCGTCGAGTTTTTCGATGGGGCTTCGATTGCAACGGGTCGGCTCATCGGGTCAATTGCAGCCAATGTCTTTAAACAGCATTTGCTGGATGCCGGTAAAGGAAACGGAGTACACTGGTACGACTTCCCCATACCGGAAGAGATCAAAGACGGCCAGAATCACACGATCTGGGCACGGGTGCAAGGATCGGAATTTACCCTCAAGTGGGCTCCTAAAACCATCCGGTGTGTCGGTTCCGGAACGCCGTCGAATGCAGCCCCGGTAGCTCCGTCCGTTTCGGGCCTATCGGCCACTCTCAACGTGGCCTTCACGGCCAGCGCGCTGCCAGCCTTTACCGATGCCGAAAACGATCCGTTAACGTATACCCTGACGGGATTGCCCAACGGCGTCAACTTCGATGTCAATACGCGTGTGATCGCCGGAACACCCACTGTGAGCGGTACTTTTACGCTGACTTACTCCGGGAAGGACAGCCAGCATGCACCGGTTTCGACCACGCTCACGCTCACCGTTGGCGGAGGAGGAACGCCAACGAATGCGGCTCCGGTGGCCCCGGCGAGCATCGCGCCCCTGTCGGCTACCATCAGCGTTGCCTTCACCGCCAGCGCTCTGCCGGTCTTTACCGATGCCGAAAACGATCCGCTGACCTATACTCTGACGGGATTACCCAATGGCGTCAACTTCGATGCCGGAACCCGGGTCATCTCCGGAACACCGACCGTGAGCGGCACCTTCACGCTGACTTATTCGGCCAAGGACAGCCAGAATTCGCCGGTTTCGACCACGCTCACCCTGACGGTCAGCACCAGCGGAGGCACAACGCCCCCACCCACCAGTGGTGGTAGCGGACCGGGCAGTTACGAAGGCTACCTGGACGTGGTCAATTGCAGCAGCATTCAGGGTTGGGTTTGGGACCGCAACCGCCCTAACACGCCGATTGCGCTTGAATTTCTGGATGGCAACACCGTAGTGGGTGCGGTCGATGCCAACATTTTCCGCCAGGATCTGAAGAACGCTAACAAAGGCAACGGGATCCACGGTTACATCTTTACGGTACCGGCTTCGCTCAAGGATGGACAAGACCACTCGATCAGTGGTCGCGTGCCGGGGGGTAATTTCACCCTGAAATGGTCGCCGAAAATCCTGAATTGCCCCAATGGTGGTCGTGAGGGAGTTGCCACGGCGGAATTCACCTCCGATCTGTCGGTCAGCCCGAATCCCAGCAGCGGCCGGGTGGTCATCAGCTTCCGGCTGGCGGCCCAAAAAACCGCCCAACTGCAGGTGGTGGATGTACTGGGCCGGGTTACGTGGCAACAGGCCGTTGTCGGCACGGGTAAGGTGCAGCACCAAACGGTTGATTTGAGCCAGGGCGGAACCGGTCTTCACTTCGTCCAGTTGAAAACCGGCGAGCAGCAACTCATTAAACGCCTGCTGATTACCCAGTAAAAAGAATTGTGAGTATGAAAAGCCGCAGACGAACAATCTGCGGCTTTTTTGTTTCCTGTCTTACAAACAACTGGTTGACCGACCGCCTGGATGCCGGTTTCACTTGATCGACAACACTTTGAATTCGGTCCGGCGGTTTCGCTGGTGTTCGGCTTCCGTACAATTCACTTCATTGGTGCAATTGTTGAGCAGGAGTGATTCGCCATAACCGGCCGCAACCATCCGTTTGCGGCTAATCCCTTTTGATGCCAGGTAACTGACCACCGAATTGGCCCGCTGCGCCGACAGATACCGGTTGTAAACCGCATCGCCCCGGCTGTCGGTATGGGATCGGAGTTCGACCGTGAGCAGGGGATATTTCTGCATGGTAGCCACCAATTTGTCCAGTTCCCGCGACGCATCCGACCGAATCGTCCATTTGTCGAGATCGTAGTAAATGTTGTCCAACTGAACAATGTCGCCCACCCGAAGCATGTTCAAATCCGCCGACAGCACTTTGGTTGTCGCTTTGGGTGTCAGCTTCTTAATCCGGTTTGTATTCGTCCCATACCGTTCTTTTGAGGCACTGAGGGTGTAGTCGCAGCCTTCGGTCAGTTCAAATTCATACCGGCCATCGGCGCCGGTGGTGATTTGCCGGATGGCGCCGTCGCAGTCGTTCTTCAAATTGACCGTGACGCCTTCGATCGGTTTCCGGTCTTTTTCGCTCATGACAATACCCCGCACTTTGGCTTTCTGAGAATCGACAATATCCCAGCCATCATTCGCCGGAAGCGGTACATACTGCACAGTATCAATAATTTTCGGGGGTTGATTCAGCGCAATTTCCAGCCGGGAAGGCGAGTCATCGGTGAGTGAGTTGGTTGAGAAACCAACCGTGCTGGTCACATAACTATCTTTGGAAGCCCGAAACATAAAATCGTTGTTGGACTCCAGACACAATTGCACCAACCCGTCTTTTTTGGTCACCACCGTTCGGTCTTTGCGGCCTTCGCCCCGGGCTTTTATGTCGATCAGCACACTATCGATGGGTTGTTTCGTTACCTCGTCGTAAAACCGGAGCGTCAGGTTCCGGCATCCGTACAGCGAACTTTCCCGAACAAACCGAAAAATATCGTCATTGCCCTTTTGCCGGTTGGTACTAAAATAACCGCCTTTGCGGTTTCCGTCGGTAATCATTCCAAAATCATCCTGATCGGAATTGATCGGCGCATCGAGGTGTTCGACCGGCCCCACGGGCGCCCCATTGACGAGCGGGGCGTAGTAGATATCGAGTCCCCCCAGCCCTTTTCGGCCATCCGAGGCAAAATACAGATTGCCCCGTTCATCGATAAACGGGAACAAATCGTTGCCTTTCGTATTAATTTCTTTCCCCAGATTGACCGGTTTCGACCACTTTCCGTTTTCATTCCGGGCGACGTACAAATCCGTCCCGCCAACGCCCCCGGGCATATCGGAAGCAAAGAACAGCAAGCGGTCGTCTTTGCTCAGGGCCGGATGCCCGACCGAGTAATCGTCGCTGTTGAACGGTAATTCCTGAATATTGATCCAGGTGCCGTTTTGCTGAACGGCGGTATACAGTTTGAGGTTCGTTACCCCTTCCGTACTTTGGCGTACCCGCCGGCCGTCGTAGTTATTCCGGGTAAAAACGACCTGATAGCCATCGTTGAAAAACGTAACCGGCCCTTCGTGGTAGCGGCTGTTGAGAGCGCGGCTAAAAGGCTGAATGGTTTTCGAAAACCGTAACCCCTCCGAAATATTGATTCCGCCATCGTATCCGCCAATCGTGCGGGAATCGTTGGCCGAAGCGCGGCTGCGTGGAGTACCGCCGGACCGGCGTTCTTTTCGCGTACGGACCGACACCGGTTTCGAAACCGTGCCATCGGCTTTAATCAACTGCGTGGCCTTCAACTGCTGCCGGTCCTGGACGTAAAAGAGGTCGAGGTAACTGCCTCCCCCCCCTTTCCCGGCCGTTTCGATGGCGGCACTTGCTTTTTTTCCGGATACAAACACCAGTCCGTCCCGGTAATACATCGGACTAAATTCAGCGTTTGAGGTGTTGAGTGCAAGGACTTCCAGCCGGTAGCGAGTCGGTGTTTTTTTGCCGATCACCCCCGTTGCCGGGTCTAAAAAAGGCGAGGATTCTGCCTGGACGGCTTTTTCCTTCAGCTTGTTGTATCGGTCATACTGCTTCTGCGATTCGCTGTATTTTCCGTTGGCCGCCAGGGTTTGAGCGTAGTGAAGGTAACTTTCAATCTGGTTTCCGGTCAATTCGGTAGCGGTCGTCAGCTCCTGGTAAGCGCGTTCTGCTTTTTTCAGATCGCCCGCCAGTTGATAGGAATGTGCCAGATTGGCCTGGGCCGCCGTGCGTTGTTCAGCCGTCAACTTGTCCGGCAAATCGGCCAATAATTGGGTGTATATCTCAATGGCCCGCCCGTAGGCTTTCAGGGTATATTGCCGGTTAGCCTGCTGCAACAGCGTATCGGATTGCGCATAGCCAACAGCCACCGCGCAAAAAAACAATCCGAAGGTGAACCAGCGCTTACGCCAACATTTCAAAATACAAGTGCCCATACTTGATCGTGCAAAAACCATTTACTATGCCAAAGCCATCCTTTTTAGACAGATCACATTTTATTGTTTGACAAAGCAACTAAAAATAAATTGCGAACTTGCCCCATCAACACGATTATACCAATAAAACCCACAAATTAGTAACAAATCTGATGGTGCATAAATCATGCCAGCCAAAAACTGGCGGAGTGGACGCCAATTTTTGGTTCCCCTGGAAAAACAGGCACTTGCTGCCAAATATTAGCTAAATTCGCTACCTCAATCCTGATCATTCATTTTTATATTCCCATGCCCTCCTTTTTCTATTTGATGGTATACGGATTTGCCATTCTCCTGACTGGCCCGCCCGCCGATTCTGTCCACCCACTTGCACCCGGCCATTTGCCGGTGGTGATAGCCGAACCCAGCGGCAAGCTGCACCTGACTTTTGGTCAGGATTCGGCTGTTTATTACGCGACTTCGTCTACCAAAACCGCGTCATTCGGCCCACCTATAGTGGTAGCGGTTCTGCCAAACCTGGTGGCAGGTGCCAAGCGAGGCCCCCAAATCGCCGTTACGGCCCAGTACGTCGTCATCAGTGCTGTCAACCGGGCGGGCGATCTTTTTGCCTATTCCCTGGATCGGGCAACGGGCCGGTGGTCATCCGCCGTGCGCATGAACGATGTGCCTCAGATTGCCAAAGAGGGTTTTCAGGCCGTTGCCGGGGCGTCGCGCGGGGTATTTCATGCCGCCTGGCTCGACCTTCGGGACGATAAGAAGAACAAGATTGTGGGTACCACCTCCCGCGACGGGGGCCGAACCTGGTCGGCCAATCAGGTGATTTACCGCTCCCCCGACGGCACGGTTTGCGAATGCTGCCGAGTTTCGATGGCGGCTAAAAACAATGATGTGTACGTCCAGTTCCGCAACTGGCTCGACGGCTCCCGGAATTTATACCTGGCTCACTCGACCGACGGCGGAAAAACGTATGCCCCTGCTCAAAAACTGGGAACCGGCACCTGGCCACTAAAAGCCTGCCCGATGGACGGTGGTGCCGTGGCGATTTCGGCTGCGGGTCAACCCTTCACCGCCTGGCGACGCGAAAACACGCTGTATACCTGCCAGCCCGGCGAACCGGAGCAAGCCGTTGCCTCCGGCCGCAACATAACGCTCACCGCCGGACCAACGGGGCCACTCCTGGCCTGGGACGATGCCGGGGTGGTTTGGGTGAAATCCGGGACCAAGCCGGCGGTTTCGGTCGGAAAGGGCCAGATGCCCAGTGTAGCCGTGGTGGGCAAAACCGCCGTCTGCGTCTGGGAATCGGATGGAAAGGTGATGACGGGGACGGTAGGGTTGTAGGATTGTTAATGGTATTCGGTTTGCTGTTGCCAGAAATGGCTGTAGATTTCCCCTTTGTTTACCAGTTCATGATGCGTCCCTTCTTCGACCAGTTTGCCATTTTCCAGGACCAGAATCTGATCGGCCTGACGAACGGTACTCAGCCGATGCGCGATGATCAGAATGGTTTTTCCAGCGTCACGAAGGCTGTGAATGGTTTGCTGGACATATTGCTCCGAAACCGAATCAAGGGCCGATGTTGCTTCATCAAAAATCAAAATTTCGGGATTTCGATACAAGGCACGGGCGATGGCAATTCGTTGTTTCTGACCGCCTGACAACATCGCTCCGTTTTCACCCAGGTAGGTATGGAAGCCGTTCGGTAGTTTTTCAATGAAATCAGCGATGCCCAACTGCTGACAAATAGCCAAAACATGTTTCATATCCGGTACCGACTCCCCTAATGCAATGTTGTCAATGATGTTTCCGGCAAACAGATCGATCTTCTGGGGTACGACGCTAACTACCTGCCGCAAACTGGCGGGATTGATGTGTTTGATATCGAAATTGCCAATGTAAATACTTCCTTTTTGCAGTGGATAAAGTCCCTGCAGCAGCGATAATAAGGTCGATTTACCGGATCCGCTTTCGCCCACAATGGCCGTAATTTTTCCGGCCTGAATAGTCAGCGACAAATCGTCAAAAACCGTTACACGGGAACCGTAGCGGAAGGACACGTTCCGGAAGGAAATTTCGCCGATCATATCGGACTTCAGACTAATGGTATTGTCAGAAGTTTCGCGTTCAAGATCCATGATTTCGAACAATCGGTCGGCCGCAATCAAGGCATCCTGAATGGTTCGGTTTGCACCGACCAAACTAGCTGCCGGGCCGGTAAAATAGCCAATCAAGGCATAAAACGACAAGAGTTCACCGGGCGTAATCTCATTATGAAGAACAAACCAACCACCTACCCACAGCAAAATAATGGTAAATAACCGGGAAATCAGTTCGGAAATGCTTCCAACGTAAATCGCACTACTGCCCGACTGGAAAATGGTTTGCAAGAGTTTCACAAACCGGGTTTCGGTTTTAGCTCCGGCATATTCCTCCAATCCAAACCGCTTGATCGTTGACATGGCATTGAGGGATTCCACCAATTGCGATTCCAGCTCGGCGGCATTTTCCATTAGGCGACGCTGATTTTTCCGATTAATGCGGTTCGTAATCCAATACAGCAAGGCATACATCGGAATAACCAGCAACAACACCAATGCCAGTTTCCAATAGTAGGTGAACATCAGTCCGAACGAGAAAAAGATAATCAATACGTTGACAATCAGATTGAGAGCCGTATCATTGATAAACGTCCGGATTTTAACCGCATCGTTGACCCGCGAGACAATCTCGCCAACACGCATGCTATCGAAAAAGGATTGGGGTAGTTTGAGCAGGTGCTTGTAGTAGCCCAGAATGAGGGCCGCATCCATGCGCTGACCGGTTTTGAAATTGAAAAAACTCTTGACTGTACCGATGAAGAGTTGCAACAGCAATAGCACGATCATCACCACACTGAGAAGATTCAGCAGATTCTGGTTGGCTTCCGGCAAAACATTGTCGACCAGTTTCTGCACATAAATCGAAGTGGTCAAACCCAGCAAGGTATACACAACCGCACCAAACAAAGCCTGCGCCAAAACTGCCCGGTGCGGACGGAGCAACTGACTGAAACGTTGCAAAACCGAGGCTTTGGAATTACCGGTTTGGAACGTTTCATCCGGAAGTAACAAAACCAGTACCCCCGTCCATTCCTGCTTAAACTCGTCGTGAGTCTTTTTATGGATGAGACCGTCGCCCGGATCCATGACCACAACGTATTTTGGCGTTACGTCATAAATCACCACGTAGTGCTGCAAAACACCCTTCAACACCACGTGCGCAATGGCCGGTTTAGGGATTTTAGAGAGGCTTTCAAACGGCCCCTTCACCCCCTTCGCCTGAAAACCGAGTTTCTGTGCTGCTTCAATCAAACCTAGCACATTCGTTCCTTTCTGATCCGTAGAAGCCATTTGCCGAATCCGGGCCACCGGCAACAATAACCGGTGGTGCGCGGCTACGGATGCCAGACAAGCCGCTCCGCAGTCGGTAATGTCGCGTTGTTTAACTTTGATTCGGCTGTTCATGGTGTGGTTGGAAGGCGACACAGGCCTAACGGATGCTACTGACGACGGACTGATTCACCGGGTTCAGCCAGTCGTCGGCCTTGTCGTAGAGTAAATCGAACAGCGACCGGCGGGTAACGATAAACCGCGCGTGAACCGTCATTCCTTTTTTGAGGTTTCCACGGTACCCATTTTTCAGGCTTAGAAACGATTGACTGAGTCGGCACCGGACTTTAAAAACCGGCTGGTTTTCGACAAGGACAAAATCATTGGCAACGTCCAGTATCTGGCCTTCCAGCAAACCCCATTGGTTGTAGTTGAAGGCCGCAATCTGAAAGCGGGCTTTCTGTCCAACCCGCAACAGGCCAATGTCTTTGGGTGTGGCATAACATTCGACAATCAGCGTAGAATCGGGCGATATGGTGCCGACCACTTCTCCGGCCTGCACAAAACTGCCGACATAACGACCTGAAAGCTGGCTGATGGTACCGCCCACGGGTGCTTTAAGAGTGGAGAATGCTTGCTCCTGCTTGAGTTGACGCTCCTGAGCCATCAAATCCGTCAACTGTAACCGGTGTTCGGATAAAGCCGTTTGCCACTCACTCCGCTGACGCTCCACCAACGTGCGGTATTGGGCCACGACGGTTTTGTAAGCAAACTCCTTGTCTTCAAACTCTAACCGGGCAATGACTTTGTCGGAATACAATTGCCGGTTCACGTCCAACTCACGCTGGCGTTTCTGCTGGGTTTGCAGGTTTTCCTGCGCCAGATAGCGGAACTGCTCATATTGCTGGCGGTAGAGCGGGGAAGTTAGTCCGGTTGCCGAAAACAAGCGGTTATCCGTCAGCCGGGTTAATTGTTCCAAATCGTGGATATACGCCCGTTTCTGGGTTTGCTGTGTGGTCAATAACCGAAGTTTCGTGTCTGCAATATCGGTTTGCAACCGCAGCAATGGCTGACCAGCCCGTACCACCTGATTATCCTGCACCCACAAAACCGCTACCGTTCCGCTGGTTGTCGTTTTAACTTCACTCCGTTCCGCAACCGGACGGATTAAACCTGATACCTGAACTGAAACATCGACGTAAATGAACGGCAGGGCGACAATGGCCGCTGTGATAGCCAGCAAAACGGAGGTGTATAGGAGTTGACTGCGGACGGTGACGCGGGGGAGGTAAACGAGCAATTCATGGTCGGTTAGTGACGTGTCAGCCATGTGTAAATAATTTAGGCCACGTTACAGAACCGTTGATTAAAACAATATTAAAACCCATAAATTTCAACTCTTGAATTTTAAAAATTGAACTATAAATAAATATTACAAAAATATACATAGGTATTAAAGGTGCTATGAATCAAAAATATAAGAAGAAATGATTTTAGTAAATTATCTTTGTTAATTAAAACAGCATAAGCAAGAATTAATCCAATCAAAAAAGCATAAAACATATATATTGAATTATAGGAGTGACTTAACCCAAATACTATTGAAGATACAAATAATGATAATAAATAACTATACTTCCATTTTGTAAAATACAAAATCCCATATATTATACATATTTGAAATAAAAAAGATTCAAGTATTGGAGCTATAATTGAAACTGTTAAGAATAATTCCTCATTTGTTAAATTTGATAGATCAGCCCCTGATAATGAATCTTCATAGCCAAAAATTTCTATTGTAAAAGAAAATGCATAACTTACTATTAGTGACAATAGTAATAATACAAGATATTGGATAATAATACCTTTCCAAAATAGGAAATTGTGAAATTTATAAAAAATCGCATTTTCAGTTATTTGTATCATAATTATTGTATATCTATAATAAGAATAAGCTAAAAATCCAGAACCTATGATTGTGTAAATAAGCTTTATTTGGCAAATTCTTTACCCAGTTCAAAAAAATACCTTAGAATAGCTAATGAAACTATACTCATCAATATTATATACAGAAATAAATTTGCTTTTTTTTCAGTATCAGTGAGCGGATTTTTCATATATGTTCTGTTTAAAAATCAATCAAAAATAAATATCCAGGAGTATAATTTCAGAAATTATACTCCTGGATAAAAAACTAATGTTTTTCGGCAAAAGCTTTACCTTCGTCCCATCCCCATTTAAAAAGTTGATAGCTTAAAGCTGTTGCTCCTACTAACAATCCTATGAATGGTATGAATCCTCCTGACATTTCTATCATCTCACTCGAGTTCAACTCTTCAAAATATTCAGATTCTGTAAGCACCAATTTATTTTCCATATTTGTTCACAATTTGAATTGATGTAAAAAATGGGCACTAATGAAGTCATAATAAATGATTATGACTTCCCTGTGGTGAATTTCCGAAGAATTTTTGATAGGTATATCCCAGTATAAAGCCAGTTATAGGAAGAGTTAAAAGGCCAAAGAATCCTCCAGAATATTCATTTTGCTCCTGGCTTGTCAATGGTTCAACTTCCAAGTCTTGAAAAGTATCCCTTTCTAGTTTTAAATCTAATGTTTGCATTGGTTTTTAAATTAATTGTCTCCCAACCTCCCCGCCATCTCATCCTCCCGGGCTGGTGAGCTGCGATGATTGGTTGCACAAACCTAAACACTGTCCAGCAATTATCTTGCCACTGGGAGTGGTAAAAATTCTATTCTCAGTGGGAATCCGACAATTATTTCTTAAACGTCTGGCAATCTCTGCTTTTGAAGTGACTTTCCCGGTAACCGCACGTCTGAGCATAAAACACTCATCCTATGCAACAGGAGATCGACATCGCGAGAATACTCCGTAAAGTACGTGATCTATATGGCTATACCTTGGAGGGCGTAGCGGATGGCCTGGGGAAAAGCACCGAAGGGTATCGGAAATATGAAGCGGGTCAGACCGATCCTACGTTTAAAACCCTTCAACAACTTGCTCGCTTTTATAGAATTACGGTTGTTCAATTAATTGCCTTTGATGAAGAGAGCATGATCCAGATCATGGTAAAAAACAGAACCCAGCAAAAGAACAAGTAGCGATTTCGGTCGATGCCCAGTGTGGCCGTCGCGGGCAAAACCGCCGTCTGCGTCTGGGAGTTGGATGGAAAGGTGATGACGGGGACTGTGGGGTTGTAGGATTAATCCTAGGTAAATAGTTTAGGCCAGACTACGGAACCATTAATCAGAATATGGAGCAAAACGGACCCGATAAATCCGTTGTTCATTCGAATGATGCTGTATAGAACTTCATTAAAAAATCTATCAATCCAGAAAGTAACACTTACGCAACCGGTTCATTCACAACTAAAAACGGGTAGGTTTGAAACGAAAAAGCCGCCCTGATCCTCAGACCAGAGCGGCTTTTGGTAACCTGCCTTCAATCAGTTGCCCGGCTTCACCTCCGCAACAACTTTGATCTTGTTGTAATACAAAGTCGTCAGCCCTTCGAAACCGGAGTCCGTGCCGACCAGCAGCCACAATTCACCGGCACTGTTGGTTTTGGCCGTAATCGGCTGCGTGGTGCTGCGCTGGATGAGTTTATACTGCGTTGCGTCGTTTCCGGCACCAATGTTGCCCAGCACCGGCACGGCATCGCTACCCGTAGCCTGGTTGCCTTTGTCGATGTTCAGACGGTAGTCGTCGCCTTCCTTCACTTTCTTCGGTTCCGTGGCCAAAACCCCGGCTTTCAGGTAGACACTGCCACCCGGCGAACCGCCAATCCCGACGCTGTTGTCGCCGTATTTCGACGCTAATTCTACTTCAAAATCAATCGAATACGTCTGATTCGGCTTCAAACCCGTCACTTTCTTTTTCAAAAACATGAACAGATCGTCGCTGCGGTTGTGGCCCGAAATCATGAACGACTTTTTGGAGACATCCAGCGGCTCGGGCAACGCCTTGTGGCCCGACTGAAACTCGATGATCTCCTCCTGAGCCGTCGAATAATCCGTCACCTCGGCAATCCAGCCATCGGTATTGTTCCGAAAATCAGAGTTGGTCAAGGTTACCGGACCATTGGGATCCACTTCACTATCCTGACAAGCCGCGCCCATGAATAACCACATGGCGGCAAACGTCCATTTTACAAACTTCATAACTCTAGCTTTTAATACACCCCTAAATCCCCTAAAGGGGACTTTTTTGCATTTGGTAGATTCTGCGTCCAAGTCCCCTTCAGGGGATTTAGGGGCTGATATGAAACAAAACAGTGTGGTAGCTACCGGTTGAATGACCCCGGTTTGGAAGGCACCGTTGGAACGTTCGTTTATTTTTCGGCGGTTTTCTTCGCCACTTCCGACCCATTCGACAGAGAATGAGCCAGTTTCACCAACCGAATAAATTCACTCCGGTAGCCTTCCGGGTCACGACCGAGGGCTTTTTTCGCCAGCGTTTCGACCTGGCTATAGTGCGCCTTCCCTTTAAATTCCGAGTCGCGGAGCAGCAGCCCGAATTCGGCGACGGAAGCCGAAAACCGGAAGTCGGCCGAGGTTTTGTCCCACGTTTGCGGCTGGTACGTTACGACCTGTTTCACCAACTGACTGGTTTCGTCATCCGGTTTTTTGTAGCGGATTTTCAGCGTCAGCAATTCATTCGGGTCGCCCGTCGAAGTCGCCTGCCGCTGGTATTTCAGTGGGTCCACTTTCTGCAAATACCGGCTTTCGACGCCCGCCGGAATGATTTCGTATAAAGCCGTCACGGTATGCCCCGAACCCATTTCACCGGCATCTTTCTGGTCGTCGTGGAAATCTTCGTTGTTCAGCATCCGGTTTTCGTAGCCGATCAGCCGGTAACCCTGCACCCGCGCCGGGTTAAACTCCAACTGAAGTTTCACGTCTTTCGCAACCGTGAACAGCGTGCCACCGAACTCTTTGCCAAACACTTTCTGCGCTTCCTGCAAATTATCGATGTACGCGTAATTCCCGTTGCCTTTGTCTGACAATACCTCCAGTTTGTTGTCTTTGTAATTGCCCATTCCGAAACCCAGCACGCTCAGGAAAACACCTGATTTCCGCTTTTCCTCCACCAGCCGCTGCATGTCGCCGTCGCTCGAAACGCCCACGTTGAAATCGCCGTCGGTGGCCAGAATCACGCGGTTATTGCCCTCTTTCCGGAAATTTTCCTGCGCAATCTGGTACGCCAGCCGGATGCCTTCGCCCCCTGCCGTGGAACCTCCCGCCGACAACTGACTGATCGCATCCTTGATTTTTTGCGGTTCATTGCCCGGCGTCGAAGGCAGCACCAGCCCGGCGGCTCCGGCATACACGACAATCGCCACCCGATCCTGCGGGCGGAGTTGATCGACCAGCAAACCGAGCGCGGTTTTGACCAGCGGAAGTTTGTTGTCAGATTCCATCGAACCCGATACGTCGATCAGAAAAACCAGGTTGGAGGCAGGCAGGTTGCCGGTCGGGATGCTTTTGGCCTGTAGCCCGATGCGGAGCAGTTGCAAACCCGGATTCCAGGGGGAGTCGGACAACTCGGTTTTAACGGCCACCGGATCAGTCCCGGTCGGTTGCGGATCGTCGTATTCAAAATAATTGACCATTTCTTCGACCCGGACAGCATCTTTGGGCGGCAAGTTTCCGCCGTTCAAAAACCGCCGGATGTTGCCGTAAGCAGCCCGGTCTACATCGACCGAAAACGTGGTAACTGGCTGGCTCTGAGCCATTCGAAAGCCGGTTTCATCAATTTTGCTGTAATCTTCGGTGTTAAAAACAGGAACGACTACGTGTTCAACCGCGTAGGAGGTGGCCGACCGCATACCCACACCCATCGGCCTCGGCATACTTTGTTGATGAACCGTACCATATCCGACCACCACCGATTCCTGTAAGCCCCGGACATCGGTATTGAGTTTTACATCGACCACCGTTTGCGTCGTAATTTTCACTTCGGCTCGCTGAAAACCAATGGAGTTGAAAATGAGCAGTTGCGGACCGTCCGGCACGGCGATGGTGTAGCGGCCGTCGGCGTTGGTGGTTGTCCCGGCCAGAGCGCCCCGGAAAGCGACATTCACGCCCGGCAGCGGCTGGTTCGTGAGGGCATCCGTCACACGGCCCGTAAGGGTCCGACTGGATCGAACGGTCGATACGAAGAGCAGTCCGAGCATCAGAATTGAAAAAATAGTGCGCATGGTCGTATGGAATTGAGGAGTCTTTTTTCTCCTATGGATGCAAACCGGTTTTGAATTCCATACGGCACCGAAACTTTTTTTTGTAAGTTGCACAGCAGCCGTATCCAGCGTATGTTTTTCAGGCAGTTCCGAAAATCCAAACCCGTTACCGACGCCGACTACCTTTCGGCTTATAAAACTACGGGCGATCTGGAACTGCTTGGGGCGTTGTATGAACGGTATATGGACCTCGTGTATGCGGTGTGTTACAAGTACTTGCGCGACGAAGACGAAAGCAAAGACGCGGTAATGCAGTTATTCGAACAACTGATTACGGATTTGCGGAAATACGAGATTCAGAACTTTAAAAGCTGGCTTCATTCGACCGCCCGCAACCACTGCCTGATGCAGTTGCGACAGCGGAAAATGATCGCGGGGGAGGTGAATGACGAGACCGAAAGCAGAGCAATGCCGCTGACGGTCTGGCCGGAAACCGACGGTCTGGAACTGGAAATGAAGTTGAACCAACTGGACGATTGCCTGAAAAAGCTGTCGGAGGAACAACGCACCAGCATTTCCCTGTTTTACCTGAACCAGAAAACCTATGCTGACATTGCCGAACTGACCGGCTACGACCCCAAACACGTGAAAAGCCACCTGCAAAATGGCCGACGTAACCTGAAAATCTGCCTGGACCGGAACACCGACGCAACCCATGACTGATGCCAACCGACATAACGACCTCCTGACCGCCGACGACCTGCGCAACTACCGGGCCGGTACGCTTTCCGCTGCCGAACAGCACCGGGTGGAACGGCTGTTGCTGGAAAATCCGCTGTATGCCGACGCGCTGGAAGGACTGGAAGCCGCTGAACAGGAAGGCATTGCGCTTCATACGGCGTCGAATGCGTTGCGCGAACGGTTGCAAAACCGCATCGGCAACCCAAAAATCCGGCGATGGCCGGTTTGGATCCCGGCTGCTGCGGCTTCGGTGGTGCTGGCGTTGAGTATTGGTTTGTATCTGCGGTTACAGGAAAAACCGCAATCAGAGCGTATGGTCAGCTTACCAGCGCCGAAAATTTCAGCGACAGAAAAAACCGCTCCGCCGGTCTTTCCTACTGAAATCCCTCGTTCGGAACGAATTGCGAAAAAAGTTGCGCCACCGAAACCCGCACTGGCGAACCCAAAAGTGGCACAGAATCCTTCCAAAGACAGCCTGATTTTTCCGAAGAATTATTTAATTGCCTCCTCGTCAGAACGGAGGGCAGCACCCGGGGCGTTTCGTTCAGCATCCGAAGAAATCGTGGTTTACAACACGACCGGTCTTGATAATCCGGGATTGAGCGGTCAAGTGACTGACGAAGCGAACCAGCCCCTGGCGGGTGTTTCGATTGTTGCCAAAAAGGCCCGACGTAGCAGCAGTAGCGATTCGTTGGGACGGTTCCGGTTGGAGAATGTCGATCAACAAGACTCGTTGCAAATCATGTCCGTCGGTTTTGAAACGCAAACCGTTCGGGTTGCGGACCTTGAAACCACTAAAATCCAGCTAAAACCGGATTCGAAGGCCCTGTCAGAAGTCGTTGCGGTAGGATACGGTCAACAAGCCCAGGCCAACAAGCCCGCAGCGAGACGGGTGTCCTCGCTGGCCCTGGCGAATTCAGGTGCTCCCTCCGCCCCTGCCAACTTCAAAACCTACCTTGAAGAAAACCGCCGGATGCCGCCCGAAGCGAAGGCGAAAAGCGTTACCGGAACGGTGCGCGTCCGGTTTCAGGTCGCTGCCGACGGTTCGGTCAGCCAGTACACGATTGTGCAATCGCTGGGATACGGTTGCGATGAAGAAGCGATCCGGCTCATCCGCGAAGGCCCGCGCTGGAAACCGGCTTTCCGGAATGGCCAACCATTCATCCAGTTTGTGGAACAGGACATTGCGTTCTGAAACCGTCTAACCGGTGGGGCTGTTTCCTGCGGAAATTCCCGGTAACTTGCCGTACGGATGTTCTACCCCAACCGGTCATCTGCTTCAGAAAAGACATGCTTCAATCCAAGAAAAAGGCGCAACTACAGGAGACTTACGGCAAACCCAAATCAGAATCGTTCGATTTTTTCAGGATTGAACAGTTCTTTGCCAATCGGCCGAAAGAAAGCACGGATCACCTGATTTCTGAAAAGACCTATCAGGACCTGGACTTTGATGAGGTTTTCATGTTTGTAGACCGAACGATTTCGAAAGTGGGCCAGCAATATTTATACGCCAGGCTGCGAACCATCGATTTTTTAGAGGCTAAAAACCAGTCCTTCGAACGTCTCATCAAAACCTTTCAGGACGATGGCAAATTACGGGAAGATGCAGGAATTCAGCTTTCTAGCCTTTCGCACCAGAACGCCTATTACATTCCGTCGTTGTTTTTAAAATCCCATCTTCAACCCCCGGACTGGTTTTGGATCGTAAAGGTGCTGCCCTTCATCAGCGTTTTTCTGCTGCTGCTGCTTCCATTTTATCCACCAGCGTTTTTGTGGCTGTTTGGCATTTTAGCGATTAATTATGCCATTCATTACTGGAACAAAAACAATGTATACCAGTACATTGCCTCCATTCCGCAACTGCTTCGTTTAAACCAGGTTGCAAAAGAACTACGCCAACACGAAGCGTTAAAACCGGAAACCGATGACGTCAATCAGTCGATCGAAATCCTCGATGAAATGGGCTATTCCATGTCTTTTTTCAAACTGGAGTCCAAATTGCAGAGCGAAGTGGGCATGATCGTGGAAGTGCTTACCGAGCTTTTCAAAGCGTTGTTTCTCATCGAACCGTTGTTACTGTTTCGGGTTCTCCACCAGATCGACGCAAAAAGGGCTCAGATCGACGCGGTTTTTCAATACGTCGGCAGAATCGATACGGCACTTTCCATTGCTTCATTGCGAAAAGGTGTAACCCACTATTGCCAGCCAGAAATCACCGAAAAGGCGAAAAAACTCAGCGCGACGGATTTGTATCATCCGCTGATTCCCAATCCCGTTGCCAATTCCATCACCATCGTCGATAAATCGGTTTTGCTGACCGGGTCGAACATGTCGGGAAAAACGACTTTTATCCGAACGATTGGGATCAATTGCATTCTGGCCCAAACCATTCACACCTGTTTCGCCAATGCGTTTACGATACCTCCGATGCGCGTTTTGTCCGCCATTCGCATCGCCGACGATCTGCTCAGCGAGAAGAGTTATTATTTCGAGGAAGTGCTGACCATTAAAGGGATGATTGACGAAAGTCGGTCTGAAATCCAAACCTTATTTTTGCTGGATGAACTCTTCAAAGGAACCAATACCGTCGAGCGGATCGCGGCCGGAAAAGCCGTACTGACCTATCTGAACCAAGGGCCGCACCTGGTTTTTGTTTCTACGCACGACATCGAACTGACTGATTATCTAAAAGATACGTTTTATTTATATCACTTTACCGAGATTGTGGAGGAAGACCGGATTGCTTTTGATTTCAAGCTCCGGGAAGGCAATCTCAAAACCCGGAACGCCATACGGATCCTGGAACTGAACGCTTATCCGGCGGAGGTGATCCGCGAAGCCAATGCTTTATCGGAGAAAATAAGCAATGCCGGCGGCTAAAATCCGTTGCCTTTTAAAAGCACGCCAAAAACCGGGACAACCGCTACCCGTTTTCGGTCCGTGGATTCGGCCTCTTTAAAGCGGCACCTTTTTACGGAAACCTTTATCTTTGCGCCCTTCGAAAAAATGTCAAACATTTAACGACAGGAACAGTTGTAATGAATGCAAATCAAACTCACCTCACGCGAATGAATCGATTACATTGCACAATGAAAAGAAGTATAGTATTGGGAATGATGTTATTAGTAGCCAGCTCGTCTACCCTGCTGGCCCAGCAACGCTGGAGTGCCGGACCCCGTCTGGGTGTTAATATCTCGAGTCTGTATGGCAAGAGCAGTTATTATAATGCCAAAGTCGGTTTAGTAGCGGGTGGCTTTGTCAGCTACAGTTCGATCAATCACTTTGGTATTTCGGCGGACATTCTATATTCGCAACGGGGTGGTAAATACGATCAGCCCAGCGACCGAAGCAGCCATACGCAGCACCTCAACTACCTGGAGATTCCGGTAGTTGCCCGGTATTATCTGAACCTGAGCGGCAATTTCCGCCCCAATCTGTTCATCGGACCCTCTTTGGGAATTTTGCTGAACTCCAAGCGGACGAATTCGATCTACCAGGGGCAGTCTTTCCCCGATGCGAAAACCGACGAGGAGTTTGAACCCCTTGATCTGGGCGGAACGGCTGGTTTTCAGGCTAATTTCAAAGTCAAAAATCGCCAGCGTTTCCTGATCGATGCGCGGTATACCCTCGGCCTTACGAACGTCAGAACGAATCCGTCGCCCTGGCTCGGTAATTCAACCGTAGCGCTCACCCTCGGTTACAGCTTCGGCATTGGCCGGAATTATTAAGCCCGTATCCAAGGGCCGCACAGGCGGCCCTTGGATACGTATATCACTGTCCGTATAACGCTTTTGAAGCGGCTTCGTATTTGTCACCGGCAACCCATTGCGGCCGGGCGGGTTTGTTGGCAATCAACCGGGCGGCATACGAAAAAGCCTGGCTGAACTTGAGCAAATAGCCGAAATCAATCGTTTCCGGGTTGTCGGCCGCCTGGTGGTAATACTTCATCAGCTCCTCATCGAACTTCTTGAAACCGGCGGAGAACGTCGGTGCCGGAACGCCTTTCACCGCAAAATTGACGTTATCAGAGCGGTCGAACAGGTTTTGTTCGGGAGCCGGATCAGCAAAAACTCTCAATCCAAACGCTTTGCTGGCGGTTTCTATCTCGGTTTTTGCGCCCGTTCGCTCCAATCCTACCACCGAAATGAGCGTGGTGTCATTGTAACCCGCGCCGTCGCTGTTCAGGTTGAAAATAGTTTGTTTCAACGGAATCAGCGGGTGTTCGGCGTAATACCGACTGCCAAGTAATCCCATTTCTTCGGCCGTCAGTGCCAGAATCAGAATCGACCGTTTGGGCCGTTGCGCCTGCAAGGCCTTCGCTGATGCCAGGAGCGCCACCGTTCCAAAGACGTTGTCCCGCGCTCCGTTGAAGATGCTGTCGGCCGACGTATACGGCTGACCGCCCTGCTTGCCAACGCCCACATGATCGAAATGGGCCGACAACAACACGTATTCTTCTTTCAATTTCGGATCGGTTCCTTCAATAACCCCGGCCACATTTACCGCATTGACCAACTGCTGTGAACGACCCGACGTCTGAACCGTCACCGTTTGAGCGGCCTCTTTCAGTCCGGCCAACTGGTTTTTTCCGTTATCAACCCAAAGGTGCAACAGCGTCGGCAATTCGGTGGACGTGGCCAGCGTCATTTGCTCGCCCTGAAACGCCCGGGTTACAATCGGCCACGGATACGTTCCGCTCGTGTAGAGTTCAATCAGCCCGGCGGCTCCTTTTTCGGCGGCTAGTTTCCGCTTCTGTTCCGAAGCCGCCAGCAAGGCGCGGTTGGTAGTGGCTTCCGGCGAACCAACCTGAGCCACCACAAGTTTACCCCGCACATCGCGTCCGTTGTAGCCATCAGCGGTTTCGGTAAGTCCGTAACCGACATACACGGTTTCCGCTTTCAGATTCGTTTCCCTCCCGCCAATCACCACGAACTGTTTTCCCGCTTGCAGCGAGTCGCTGCCAATTTGGAGCCGGGCGTAAGTGGCCGGTTTTGACCGGAGAAACGGCACTTTCTGAAAATAATCCGCTTGCCCGGCCACTGGTTTTAGCCCCAGCGTCCGAAATTGTTCGGCAAGGTAGCGGGCGGCCACAAAATTGCCCGGATCGCCCGTCCGGCGACCCTGGAGTTCGTCGGCGGCCAGAAAACGCATGTGCGCTTCGAGTTCGGTGCGACTGAGTTTGGATTCGGGAAGTTTAGCCACCGGTTGCGCCACCGCAGCAACGGAAAGGAAAAAACCGGTTACCAGAAGGCCGTATGATCTTTGCATGGTTGTGAAGTTAAGACTTTCGCTTTCTGCCCCTAAATCCCCTAAAGGGGACTTGAACACGATAACTCCGATTCCCAAAGTCCTCTTTAGGGGATTTAGGGGCAGAAAGCGAAAGTGTGATAAAATTATCAGACGTAAGTCCTATGAAGTGTATCCTTTAATTGATCTGTTCAAAACGGCTGTTCCCCTGTTCGGCCTTGTCACGCAGGTTTTGGGTGGGGCGAAACCGCTCTCCATAGGCATCGGCCAGCCGGTCCGCTTCCTGCACGAAGGTTTTTATACCCACAAAATCGACAAACGACAGCGTGCCGCCCGTGTAGGACGGAAAACCCCAGCCCAGAATGGAACCAATGTCGGCATCCAGTTGGGTTCGAATCACGCCTTCTTCAAAACAGCGTACGGTCTCGATCACCTGCCGGTACAACAGCCGCTTTTTCACTTCGTCAACCGTCGGCTGCTGGTCGGCCAGCGGAAAGAGTTCCGACAGCCCCGGCCAGAGGTATTTCTTTTCGCCTTCGGGATAGTCGTAAAAACCGGCTTTCGATTTTTTCCCCAACCGGCCCAGGGCCACAAATTTTCCGGCCACCTGGTACGCCGTATCGTCTTCGGTCATCATGCCGTCGTGGATGCTTTGGCCGGAAATTTTGCTGATCAAATCCAACGCGACTTCGTCGGAAACCGCCAGCGGTCCTACGGGCATCCCGGCATTTTTCCCGGCATTTTCGATCAAAACCGGATTGACACCTTCCTGCAACATCTCCATCCCTTCCGACGTGTAGGTCGTAAACACCCGCGACGTATAAAAACCGTGGGAGTCGTTGACCACAATCGGCGTTTTGCGGATCTTTTTCACAAAATCCAGGGCGAAAGCGAGCGCATAGTCCGACGTTTGTTTTCCCACAATCACCTCCACCAACTGCATCTTATCGACCGGCGAAAAGAAATGCAGACCAATGAAGTTTTCGGGTTTGGCCGATGCCTGCGCCAGTCCGCTGATCGGCAGGGTCGAGGTGTTCGACGCAAAAACGCCCGATTCAACCAGCATCGGTTCGGCTTCTTTCGTCACCTCGGCTTTCAACTCACGGTTTTCAAAAACCGCTTCAATAATCAGGTCGCAGCCCTGCAGATCGGTGGCATCGGCGGTGGTTTTGATCAGATTCAAGGTGGCTTCAGCCTTTTCTTGCGTTCCTTTCCCGCGCTCGATGGCTTTTTTAAAAACCGTCCGCGAATAGGCTTTCCCTTTTTCAGCCGCTTCGACCGACACATCTTTCAAAACCGTTTCGATACCGGCCAGCGCGGCTGCATACGCAATGCCCGAACCCATCATACCAGCTCCCAGAATACCAACTTTTTTGACGTCCGTTGCCGGAATCGTTTTCGGACGACTGATGCCTTTGTTGACTTCGTTCAGCCCCAGAAACATGGTCTGGATCAACCCCTTGGCCACTTTCGAGGTCGCGACCTGCACGAAATACCGGGCTTCGATCACCAGCGCGCGGTCGATATTGACCTGTAACCCTTCGTAAACACACGACAGAATGGCGAGGGGGGCCGGGTAGTTTCCCCGCGTTTTTTCCATCAGCATCGCCGTTCCCGCACTGAAAACCCGCGCCCCCGTCGGGCTTTGCACTGCTCCCCCCGGCACTTTGAAATGCTCTTTTCCGACAATCCGACCGGTTTTTCGGTCGCGCTCGTCCCACGGCTGCAAGGGTTCGGGATTAGCCGAAAGCCACGCAAACGCTTTTTCCAGCAGTTCGTCGCGGGAGGTCGCCAGCTCATCCACCAGACCCAGAGCCAGGGCTTCTTTCGGACTCACGCGTTTGCCTTCCAGCAACAGCGGCAGGGCGGCTTCCATCCCGAGCATTCGGGGCAATCGCTGGGTTCCGCCCCCGCCGGGCAGCAAACCGAGCGTTACTTCGGGCAAACCAATAACGGCTTTCGGGTTGTCGAGCGCAATGCGGTGGTGACAGGCCAGACAGGCTTCATACCCCCCGCCCAGCGCCGTACCGTTGATGGCGGCAACAACCGGCTTTCCCGATGTTTCGATGGCCCGGAAAACCCGGTTCAGTTCCGCCGAAACCTTCAACATGTCGCCCGGCTCTTTGTCATTATTGCGGAGAATCATCTTCAGATCGGCACCGGCAATGAATTCATTTTTCTCCGACGTAATGATGATGCCTTTGACCTCCGCGTCGTCGTAAGCCCGTTGCAGCGCAGCCTCGAACGCCGGAATGGAGTCGTCGTTGAGCACGTTCATGGGCGAACTGGTCATGTTCCAGCTCAGCATGGCGACGTTTCGGTCGATGGTGTAGTTAATCATGGTCAATGGCTTAGTTGATTCGTTCAAAAACCGTGGCAACGCCCATTCCTCCGCCCACGCAGAGCGTTGCTAGCCCCGTTTGCCGGCCGGTTCGTTCCAGTTCGTCCAGAAGTGTCGCCGAAAGAATGGCCCCGGTTGCGCCCAGCGGATGACCCAGCGCAATGGCTCCGCCGTTCACATTCAACCGGCTGTGATCGACGCCCAATTGCTCCATATACAGCAGCGGAACAGCCGCAAACGCTTCGTTTACTTCGAACAGGTCGATGTCACTGAGCTGCATACCGGCTTTTTTCAACACCTTCTGCGTGGCCGGAACCACACCGGTGAGCATGATGGTCGGTTCGGTTCCAATAACGGCAAAAGCCCGGATGCGGGCGCGGGGTTTCAGACCGGTTTTTTTGCCAAATTCTTTCGAACCAATCAACAGTCCGGCGGCTCCATCGACAATTTGTGAGGAATTACCGGCGTGATGAATGTGGTTAATCTGGGCCAGATCGGCGTATTTCAGTAGGGCCAGCGCATCGAAACCGGCTTTCCCGATGGCGTCAAAGGCAGGTTTCAGTTTCGACAGACTTTCGGCAGTGGTGCCCGGACGAACGCCTTCGTCGCGGTCGAGCAGGATGGTGCCGAGGTCGTCTTTGATGGCAACCAGCGTCCGGCCAAACCGGTTTTCCTGCTGGGCTATCGTGGCCCGTCGGTAGGATTCGGCGGCAAAGGCGTCGGCATCGGCGCGGCTAAAACCGTATTTGGTCGCAATTAAATCGGCGGAAATGCCCTGCGGAACGATGTTGTGCCGGGCCACAATCTGCGGATTCATGAAGAGGGCACCTCCGTCGGACCCGATGGGAACGCGCGACATCGACTCCACACCACCGGCCACAACGGCCTCAAACTGCCCCGACAGCACATAAGCGGCCGCCATGTTGATGGCTTCGAGCCCGGACGAGCAAAAGCGGTTTAGTTGCACCCCGGCGACGGTTTCGGCATAACCCGCTTCGATGACGGCGGTACGGGCAATGTCGGCCCCCTGTTCGCCAATGGGCGTTACGCAGCCCATGATGACGTCGTCGAGAAGAGCGGTATCGAGCTGATTCCGGTTTTTGAGTTCGCGCAGAACGCTGGTCAGTAACTGAATAGGCTGGACGTCGTGGAGAGAGCCGTCACTTTTTCCCCGGCCACGGGGTGTGCGAACAGCGTCATAAATAAAGGCCTGGGTCATAGGAATGGTTGCTTATCGGATTTCACAACCGTATGCGGACATACGATCACCGAAAAACAAACTTACCGGTATGGCACATAGGCCGCAAGCAAATGCTTTAAAATCAACGGGACGAATCGGTTATTTTCCGGAACTCGTGGAAAGTTACAGTTCAACCGCTTTGGGTTTTTGGGAATCCAGTGCGGTAAAAATGGAGTTTTTACTAATGTATTCGGGGATGACCAGTTTAATAATTCGCACCAGTTTCGTGGCATCACCCTCGACCAGGCGATACCGCAGTTCTTCCAGAACGGCTTTTATCTCGTTCGCGTCCGGCGTATTGACCCGGGCAACCATGATTTTCGGATGGTGGGTCGGCAAGGTTTCTTCGTTGTTGTTCAAGAGTTCCTCAAACAGTTTTTCACCCGGACGCAGCCCGCTATAAACCACCTGAATTTCTTTGCCCACGGTATAGCCGGAGAGGTGAATCATTTTCCGGGCCAGTTCGGCGATTCGTACGGGTTCACCCATGTCGAAAACGAACACTTCCCCCCCCTTGCCCATTGTTCCGGCTTCCAGCACCAGTTGGCAGGCTTCGGGAATGGTCATGAAATAACGGATGATGTCCGGATGTGTCACCGTTACCGGCCCACCGGCCTGGATTTGCTGCCGAAAAACCGTTACGACTGAACCATTGGAACCCAGCACATTACCAAATCGCGTGGCAATAAATCGGGTCTGACGCAGCTTTCCAGGCTGCTGATTCAGGCTCTGCACGTACATTTCGGCCAGACGCTTGGTGGCTCCCATCACGTTGGTGGGGTTCACTGCCTTGTCGGTCGAAATCATGACAAATTTCCGAACTCCGAATTGAAGCGCCAAATCGGCCACGATTTGAGTCCCCAGCACATTGACCCGAACCGCTTCGTAGGGATGCTCTTCCATCAACGGAACGTGCTTGTAGGCGGCCGCGTGAAAGACGTAATCGGGTTTAACATCCCGGAAAATATGGTGCATCCGCACTTCATCGGCCACATCCCCAATTTTCAGGATCAGGTTCGTAGTGGCCAGCACGGTTTTATATTCCCGGCGCAAGTTAAATTCCAGATCGAACAAGGCCGACTCAGCCTGATCCAGCAATACGATTGTGTGCGGTTTATGGCTGACCACCTGCCGAACCAGCTCGCTCCCGATGGAGCCGGCAGCTCCGGTCACGAGCACGATCTGATTCCGCAGTTGTTCGCCGGTAACCGGATTGACGACTTGAATGGGAGCCCGTCCCAGCAAATCCTCAATCCGAACGTCCCGAATCTGCGAGGATTTTAGTTCGCCGTCGATCCACTGCCCCACCGTCGGGATGGTTTTAACACTGACGTGATGCTGTAGAAAAAACTCGGTTATTTCGTTTTTCTGACGCAGATCAGCGGTTCCCATCGCCAAAATTACCTGCGGTAAAACATCCCGATTCCGCACATACCGCTCGTAGGCTTCCTGGCGCGAAATGACTTTTATGCCCTGAATTACTTTCTGAATTTTGTACGGATTGTCGTCAATAAACGCCAGAATGGTGTAGCGCTGGATGGAGTCCTGGGCTAATGCCTTGCGCGTCAACAGGCCGGTTTCACCCGCACCATAAATCAAAACCGGTTGCCGAACTCCTCCGTTTCCAGCTCGTAAGGCCCAATAAAACGCTTTGGCCATAAACCGGCTGACGGAGAGTAATACAAGGCAGGAAAAATAGTCGATCAGTAAGATGGAAACCGGAATATAAACGGAAACCTGATCGGTCAGTTGCCAGACAAGAAATGAACCCACCGCCGTGACTACTCCACTGATGGTAACGGCGTAAACCAGCAGGGTGACATCTTCCAGACTGGTATGCCGGATAATACCCTGGTAGGGACGGAACAGCAAAAAAAACAGAAAACGAACACCGACAACGACCTGTACACAATAAAAAAAGTCGGCCCGGTTAAGACCGCTGGTTTCAAAATTAAACCGCAAAAGATAAGCGACTGAAAACGATACAATGCAGATGATTACATCGATACTCAGCACGAGATAACTGGACACGAAGCGTGTCGCACTCGTTTTTAGTAATTGTTCAATCATTTGTTCACAGGTCGGAGAATACTGGTTACCTCATTGCCAACTATTTCTACAGGTAGTTTACCAATTTGTTTGTGAAAGCAAGTATACTGATATTAAACTTAATCTGTACTATCGCTACGAAACTGTTATTGCAATAAGTCCCTCAAAGCCGGCAGCAAATCAGGAAATAGATACTCAAATGTTGTTTCTTCCCGTACCCGTTTATTCAATACATAATTTCCTCCCAGTACGACAATGGCCATTTCACCAAAAAGCAACCGAATGGCAAAGGCCGGTACGCGGGGTAAAAGATGCGGCTTTTTGAGTAAGTCTATTATTTGACGTGTAAAGTTCTCATTAGTCACAGGCTTGGCAGCAACGGCGTTATAAATTCCCCGCCAACGCTCATCGGTAGCCGCCTGACAATACATCCGGCAGAGGTCGTCCATGTGAATCCACGACATGTACTGATGCCCCGAGCCCAGGGGAGCACCGGCTCCCAGACGAATGGGCTGCACGAGCTTGGGCAAAGCACCACCCTCCATCGTTAGCACAATTCCCGTCCGGAGTTTAACGGTTCGAATGCCCAAGGCGGCCACTTCATCGACAGACCGCTCCCAGGCCCGAACCACCTGCGCCAGAAAATCACTTCCGCCTTCGCTGATTTCGGTCAGCGGGCGGTCGCCGGTATCTCCTCCATAATAGCCAATGGCCGAGGATGAGACAAAGGACTGAACGTGGTGTTTACCCGAACGCAGGGCATTGGCCAGTAATTGCGTGGATTTGGTGCGGCTTTCGATAATCTGCCGTTTGCGCTGATCGGTCCAGCGTTCGTCGGCAATACCGGTGCCGGCCAGGTGAATGATGTGGTCGGCCGTCAGAATCGCCTGCGGGTCGATATGCCCTTTCTCGATGTCCCACTGGTAAACCGTAACATTCGGAATGGCCTTCTTTTCTGCGGAACGACTCAGCAGCGAAACCTGAAAGCCCTGCTGAAGCAACAATTGAGTAAGCCGACGGCCGATGGTGCCGGTGCCGCCGGTAATCAGAATAGTTTTTGCCATGACGGATAGAGGATGGTCATGGTTTAACCAATCGTAGAAGGAATTTGTTGCCTCCCCCGGCTTATTTCAAAGCCGATCATTGACCTGGGTTGGGCGCCGACGAACGGGCCGCTACGGTTTGCGGAGCGGCAAAAACCGTCTTGCCTTCGTCTAGAAAACCGGCGAAGTTATTGACATCCAGGTCATAATTCTTCGGCTTGACCAGCAGTTTCCCCGTCTGGTCGACGATGCAGTAATGAGGCTGGGCGTTGTTGTTGTAACGCACAATCTGCAAATCCGCATTTTGCGCCCCGATGGTTTTCTTTTGCTTGTTATCGTAGGTCGACGTATACCAGGCCGATTCCGGCAGTTCGGTTTTATCATCGACATACAGCGCCAGAATGACGTAATCGTTTTGCAACCGGCGCAGAATCGGCTCTTCGGCCCACACGCGGGCTTCCATTTCCCGACAATTCACACAGCCGTGGCCCGTAAAATCAATGAAAACGGGTTTGTTCACTTTAGCCGCGTAGGCCAACGCCTGTTTGTAGTCGAAAAAGCCCTGAAGTCCGTGTGGCAACCGGAACAATTCGCTGTATTTCGGTTTTTCGCCCAACGTATTTTGTTCTGGGGTGGAATTGCCGACACCCCTGAAACCGAAATCCTGCGTCGTTTCAGGGGGCAGATAACCGGCCAGGGCTTTCAAGGGAGCGCCCCATAAACCGGGAATCATGTAGACCACAAAGGCAAAGGTGACAATGGCCAGCAGCAA
Source organism: Larkinella humicola (assembly GCF_008727875.1). Taxonomy (GTDB): domain Bacteria; phylum Bacteroidota; class Bacteroidia; order Cytophagales; family Spirosomataceae; genus Larkinella; species Larkinella humicola. The sequence continues at coordinate 411,165 of NZ_VTWS01000003.1, forward strand.
ACGCGGCACGCTGACGGTTTTCGTTTCGCTGTCGTGCGGTAGCCGAACTTTTCCGAGCAGGTAAAAACCGATCAGGGCGAAAATGACGATCCAGAAAGCCAGATACACTTCGCGGTCGAGCAGATTCCAGTGGTAGACCTGGTCGGCAATGCTTAGAAATTTCAGTGCCAGCGCCAGTTCCAGAAAGCCCAGTACCACTTTTACGGAATTCAGCCAGCCGCCCGATTTGGGCAGGCTTTTGAGCCACTGTGGAAAAGCCGCAAACAGCGTAAACGGAATGGCAAAAGCCGCCGAAAAAGCCGCCATGCCGACGATTGGTTTCAAGACTTCACCACCCGCAGAGGCCACCAGCAAACTGCCGACAATCGGCCCCGTACAGGAAAACGACACCAGCACCAGCGTAAAGGCCATGAACAGAATCCCGGCAATACCGCCCTTTTCGGATTTGGCATCGATGGAGTTGACCAGTGAATTCGGCAGGACAATTTCAAACAAGCCCAAAAACGACAGCCCAAAAATGAAGAAAATCGCAAAGAACAGAACGTTGGGCAGCCAGTGGGTACTGACGAAATTGGCAAATGCCGGGCCGTTGATCCGCGAAACCACGGTACCAATCAGCACGTAAATGAAAATAATGGACAAACCGTACAAAACCGCTTTCCACAATCCGTGATCCTGCTTGGTAAAGTAGCTGACCGTCATCGGAATGATCGGAAACACGCAGGGCGTCAGCAAGGCCAGCAGACCCGACAGAAAAGCGGCAATCATAAACCCGATCAGCGATTCTTCCGGTTTTTCTGCCGACGTATCAGTCAGTTGTGGCGTAGCAACCGGCGCTTCGGCGGTGGTTACGGTCTCTGAATCCGGGCTGTCGGCTCCGGTTGAAGGCGCAACGGCGACGCGGGAAGTGGTGTCTGGCGTGATCGAAGCAGATGCGGGTTCACCCGTTGCGACGGCTTCAGCCGTAGGTTTTACAGTCACTGGTGCCGCAGCCACGCCCACGGTTTTTACCGATACCGAAAATTCGTGTTCGGCAGGCGGCAGGCAATTGGTCCCTGAACAGGTTTGGTATTCAATATTACCGGCGATAACCGGATTGGCTTTCAATAGTTTAACCTTCTGAATGAGCGCGGCTTTGTTCTCGAAAAACCGCACTTTGCTGTTCCAGACTTCCTCAAACTCTTCTTTCGGAGCCACTGAAACGAACGAGCCGACTTTTTCAAAGCTGCCGTTTTCCTTCAACTTCAAGGTCGTCGGAATCGGCCCAATGTCCGGATTCAGGTCCGAAGCATACATGTGCCAGCCTTTGTCGATGGTTGCATTCATGCGAATCTCAATCACCTCGCCGACTTTGGCGTTGGTTTTTGATGCGGTGAACGTCCAGTGCGTCGGATCGGGCTGAATTTGTGCTGCCGCCGTCAGCGTTACGAAAAATACCGTCAGAAAAGAGAAAAAATGACCAACTTGTTTCATATCAATGGCTTACTAAATTGCCCAACCTTACAACACGATTTCTGCAAAAATATCTCCAATCCGCGCACAAATCATCCAGCCCTAAAAAAAAACACCCTGCCGGAGCTCCAGCGGGGTGTTCTGCACAACCAACCTATATTTTGTTTTAGTGAGGATGAAAGAGCAAAGACAAGAGAATAAAGAGGAACACCACCAGGCACTCAGTCTCTATTCTCTCGTCTATCCTCTTTTGTCTTTATTCTCTATTCTTTACTCTCTTTCAAACAGCAATGGATTCAGCTCACCTTCGGGTTTGCTACCGATGGGGTAGCTTCCCAGCCACGTCGTCCAGTCGGCTTCCTGATACGTGTTTTGGGGCTGCGTAATCGTTTGTTCGGCATCCATGTAAATCATCGTCATCACCTTACGCGGGGTGCTGGAGGTGTTGGGTCCCGCCCGGTGGAACGTCCAGCCGGCGTGGTAGCTCACCTCGCCCAGTTCGAAAGGCGTATCGTTGATGGTAAAATTCAGGTTGGTCAGTTCCTCCGCCAGCAACCGCTCGCTTTCGTCGCTGATCTCGATGTTGCGGCCAATTTCCACCTGCTGGCTCTGCTCGGCAAAGGCCAGCGGCCCCATTTCCATCGGGGTATCCTGCAACGGGATCCAGACAGTAACGGTTTTGGGAGACGAAAGAGGCCAGTAGAACTGGTCGGCATGCCAGGGTGTGAAACCGCCCGACGGTTCTTTGTACAGTGCTTGGTCGTGGTAAAGCCGAACGGCATCGACGCCCATCAGGTCGGCCGCAATTTTGGCCAGTCGACGGGAGAATACGAACTCTCTGGCGGTTTTGTCTTCCCGCCAGAGGTTCATAATCTGGAGGAACGCGCGCTCGTAGGTCGTACGCTCTTCCATCGACTTGGTCAGGGTGTTCAGCCTGATCACCAGATCGGTAATCACGTCTCCGTAGTGTTTGAGGACTTCCGGGCTGAGCACATTTTTTAATTTTACGTAACCGTTTTTTTGATAAAACGCAATTGCTTCCGGACTGACAGCATACGCTTCGTTCAGTTCGTCCAGCAAAGAAGTGTTGTCAACGGTCACTTGCATACAATTAACGGGTTTAGGAAAATCAGTGATACAAAATTGGTTCAATTGTTTCTTGTAAAAATTTAATTATTATGCCAATAAGTGTATAATTGTGACTTTTTGTTCCCCATATTACTCGCAGAGAGTAAAAATACTGCATGTTGTGAAAGCTTTATTTGAAAAAATTGAATTAGGAGACCACAATTCCCTGCGGGTGGTGCACGTCGATCTGCCGTATTTCGACGCCCCCTGGCATTTTCATCCCGAATACGAATTGACGTACATCGCCCGAAGCCACGGAAACCGGTTCGTCGGCGATCACGTCGAGCCCTTCGATGCCGGTGACCTGGTGTTGCTGGGGCCGGGGCTACCGCACTTCTGGCGCAATGACGATGAGTATTACCAGCCGGAGTCCGACCGCCGGGCCGAATCCATCGTGGTGCAGTTTTCCCAGTCACTGGGCGACACTTTGCTCCCCCAATTGCCGGAAACCCAGCCGCTAATGGCCTTGCTGAATCGGGCCCGGTACGGCGTGCGGTTTGGAAAACCGAAGGTGGCCGAAGTGACACCCGCCCTCGAAACCTTGTTGAAATGCCAGGGACTCGAGCGATTGCTCCGCCTGCTTTTCCTGCTCCAGCAACTGGCCAGCGACACCGACGCCGTGATGCTGGCCAGCGACAACTATGAACTGAAAGCCAGCGAAGCCGAAACCGAGCGCATGAAGCGGGTGCTGGATTTTATGCTGGCCCATTTTCGGGAAGAAATCCGGGTCGATGACATGGCTTCCGTGGCCGGCATGGCACCGGCGGCTTTTTGCCGGTATTTCCGGAAGCGAACCCGCAAATCGTTTATCGAATACCTGAACGAACTGAGGATCAGCCACGCCCGGAAACTGCTGGTGCAGTCGGATCTCAGCATCAGCCAGGTTGGGCTGGAGTGCGGTTTCAATAATATCTCGCATTTTCACCGGCAATTCAAGCTGCACAACGGCACTACGCCCCTGAAATACCAGTCCCTTCAACATAATAAGTAGAAGACAACAAGAATGCTGTTTTTCTCCGTACTTTTGTACCAGTATCGTTAATTTGTTATCCAACTACGAATAGCCATTCGCTCCGGCGAACCGTTTAGCATGTCGACACTAGTTACTCCCATCACCCGTGATACGCAGGTATTTGAGCTTATCGCCAAAGAACAGCACCGTCAGGAATCCGGTATCGAATTGATCGCTTCCGAAAACTTCGTTTCCAAACAAGTTATGGAAGCCGCCGGAACCGTTTTGACCAACAAATACGCCGAAGGCTTACCGGGCAAACGGTATTACGGCGGTTGCGAAGTGGTGGATGAAATCGAGCAGTTGGCAATCGACCGCGTGAAGGAATTGTTTGGTGCTTCGTGGGCCAACGTGCAACCGCACTCGGGCGCACAGGCCAACACGGCGGTTTTTCTGGCCTGCCTGAAACCGGGGGATACCATTCTGGGTTTCGACCTGTCACACGGCGGTCACCTAACCCACGGTTCAGCCGTGAACATTTCGGGAAAATATTTCCGGCCGACGTTTTACGGCGTTGAGCAGGAAACCGGCGTCATCAACTACGACAAGGTAGAAGAAACCGCCCAGCGCGAACGTCCGAAGCTGTTGATCTGTGGTGCATCAGCCTACAGCCGCGACTGGGATTACGTCCGGCTTCGTGCCATTGCCGACTCGGTGGGTGCGCTGTTGCTGGCGGATATTTCGCACCCCGCCGGTCTGATTGCCAAAGGCTTGCTGAACGACCCGATGGATCATTGCCACATCGTGACCACGACCACGCACAAAACCCTGCGCGGCCCCCGTGGCGGAATGATCATGTTGCGGAACGATTTTGAAAACCCGTTTGGCATCAAAACGCCAAAAGGTGACCTCCGGATGATGTCGTCTTTGCTGGACTCGGGCGTTTTTCCGGGTACGCAGGGCGGGCCGTTGGAACATATTATTGCCGCCAAAGCGATTGCGTTTGGGGAAGCGTTGTCCGACGAATTCGGTGACTATGCCAACCAGATCCAGCGGAATGCACAGGCGATGGCTGCGGCTTTTGTATCGCGCGGGTATAAAATCATTTCGGGCGGAACCGATAATCACCTGATGTTGATCGACTTGCGCTCGAAAGGATTGTCGGGAAAACTGGCGGAGAACACGCTCATCAAGGCCGACATTACGATCAACAAAAACATGGTTCCGTTCGACGACAAGTCGCCGATGGTGACGTCGGGGATGCGGGTTGGCACAGCGGCCGTCACAACGCGCGGCATGAAAGAATCTGATATGGAGCAAATTGTCGTATATATTGACGACGTGCTGATGAATCACGATAACGACGCCAAAATTCAGGTTGTGAAAGAAGAAATCAATTCCTGGATGAAAGCGTTTCCACTTTATAATTAATTGTGAATGAGTGAATGAGCGAATGAGTGAATAGGATCAAAGATCACGCTTTTAATCGCGGCAGCTATTCACTCATTCGCTCATTCACTCATTCACTCATTTACTTCAATGAAGCCCATAGACCAAGAGTTTGATAGCGAGAGTGAAGTTGAAGAAGCCGGGGAAATGACCTTCCTTGAGCATCTGGAAGAACTTCGATGGCACCTGGTTCGTGCCGTTGGATCGATTGCGATATTTTCGCTCCTGAGTTTCATCTACATTCGTGAAATATATGATAAGGTGATTCTGGGACCGTCAAGCCCCACCTTCTGGACGTACCGGATGATGTGTAAGCTGTCGGAAAAAACCGGCTTCACGGACTTATGCGTTGAAAAGCTGAACTTTACGCTCCAAAGTCGTGAGGTAGGTGGTCAGTTTACGATGGCACTGACAGCCTCGCTGATGATCGGGTTGCTGTTTGCCTTTCCCTATGCCTTTTGGGAAATGTGGCGGTTTATCATGCCGGGTTTAAAATCGTCAGAACGCCGGGCTGCGCGGGGTGCCGTTTTTTTTGTAACGTCGCTGTTTTTCTCGGGTGTCCTTTTCGGTTACTACATTGTATCCCCTCTGGCATTAAACTTCCTGGCCAATTTCCAGCTTGACCCGCGTATTGTCAATGAGTTCGACATTACCTCGTACATTTCAACGCTCGCGACGCTGACGCTGGGCTGCGGCTTGACGTTCCAGATGCCGATTGCGGCTTTTGTCCTGTCTAAAATTGGTATTCTGACCCCCCAGTTCATGCGGGCCTACCGCCGTCATGCGCTGGTCGTTATTCTGGTGGTTGCGGCCATCATTACCCCGTCACCGGATGTGTACAGCCAGATTCTGGTGGCCATTCCGCTGGTGCTGCTCTACGAAGTCAGTATCTGGGTATCGGGCTACGTTCAACGGCTGCGGCTGAAAGAAGAGCAGGAACTGATGAAAAGCGACGGGTACGAAGATTAACCGGCCTATACGGTATGGGAGAGGAATGATAAATGTAAAATGATGAATATCAAATCTAAAAGTGTTTCAATGCGACGCACTTTTAGATTTGATATTCATCATTTTACATTTATCATTCCTCTTTTTATTTCTAACGATTGAGTGACCTATCCGGAACAGACGGTCTTAGAATTTCCCGGTGATTCCCAGTCGGATGGGGGATATACCCAGGCCTACTTCAGCAAAACCGCCGATTTTCTGGCTAAACCGATAGAAGCCACCGAGGTGAATGCCCGGAAAAATGCCTTTGGGACGGGGTTTGAAGTAGCCCAAATGATCTTCTTTACCACGGCGCATGGTGCTGCGCGTACCTACGGCCAAACCGGCATAGGGATCAAATTTATCGTCTCCGATGGCCAGCAGATTAGCCAGGTGGTACGAGCTGCGAAGGCCGACGCTCACAAACTGCGATTTCCACTGACGGTCTCCGAATTTGGTGCCGTACAGGGCATAATCGAAAAAACCGCCCACGCTGACCTGATCCGTAAAGCCGAGTTCAAAAGAGGCTCCATTACACAATCCTCCCAACGCATACGTCTGCATTCCTAAGCCCATGTTAAGCATGAGGTTCACTTTTCGGGCTATTTGCGAAAAGCCGGGCGTTGCCGCCGTGGAGAGCCATAGAAAGGTGCAGAGTATTTTTAGCTTCACAACAGATTGATAGTTACGCTCTTCTAGTTGTTTACTGTTCAGGAAAGAGGTCATTCGCGCCTGCATCCATCACGATACGACAAAAGTGGTAACCAAACGACAGGAATCAAATCGGTAAAAGGTTCAACTGGGAAAACCACAAACTGAAACGTGTAAAACGGCCCTTCAGTGGTGAACGCCGATGTCGGTTCAGCGGCAAACCTACAACGGAAAAAGCAGAATTAAATTTTACGGGCGAAGAAAGACCCACAACGGTTTACGTCTTTTTTCTATTGTCTTACTTCTTTTTTCTCGAAACGGTTTTTCGAAACCCTATAAAACCGCCCAGAGCATCCTCATACAACTGCCCCACATCGGCCGATAGAGCGGCTGTCAGATAGGAGCCGCCAAGCCAGCGCAGCGGAAAACCAACCTGCACCCAGGTCGATACCTGGGTGGGAGGCCCCGCCAGAAAAACTTCCGGAATCCCGAAATTGCGGCTGTAGGAAACCCGGGCACGCAGGTCGATCTGTCGGGCCACTGTTGCCCGCAGAGCCGCATGAAACACCTGAACCCGGTTGTTGACAAAGGCCCAGTCGCTGGTGTTTTGATAAGCCGCCTGAATGTCCTGCCGTCGGGTTAGAAAGGGCGTCCCGATTACCCGGTTCTGGTACGTCCAGCCTTCCCGGTATTGCGAATTGTTGAAGTAATTATCGGCTCCTTTCCAGGCTTTGTTGGTTTGGTACAAGGTGGGTCCGCTCTGGCTCAGGGTGGTGAGAAATTCCAGCAGCACCTCATTCAGTTGGAAACCGGAAGCACCCGGACGGTTGTTCCGCAGCCGAATCCCGCTCAATCCATCGGGAAGATTCTTAAAAAACATGCCCGTCACATCGTCGAAAGCATGTTGGTGATACACAAAAAGATCCACCGCCGGAAACCGGAGTTCCGCGGCAAAGTCGATGGAACCCAAGTGATTACCGTATAAATTCACGTAATCGAACGAGGTGAGCCGATCGTTGTTCAGGCCGTTGGTGCGGATGGCAAACAGCACGTTCGGGAAGTCCTCCAGGCGGCCGGGCAGTTTGCCATCGACGGCGAATTTCGGGTCGATGTAGTCGGATTGACCGCCCCATTGCGCATTGTGGTTGATTCCGGCATACAGCCGAAGCGTTGACGTGGGCTTGCCGATGCGGAAAATCAGCGATTTCTGGTGCAGAAACGAGTGCCGCAAATACCAGGTTTTGGCATACCAGCCGTGGGCGATAAAGCCGTTGATCGACAGCCACTCCCGCCGTCCGAGCGGCACAAAACCGCGCGTTCCAAACTGCACTTTCGGAAGCGGCAAGGCGTTTCCCGACCAGGCATATGAACCCGACGAAAGCGTGGAATCCACCAGACCAATCACCTCGCGCCGACGACCCAGCACCAACTCGATACCCCGGTGTGCCAGTTTTACGTAGGCTTCCGGAACCAGAAGCTGGCTCGATTTTCCGGCATTGGCCACCACTTCGGCCTGGTATTCCAACCGCCACGCCCGGTTGGGTCGAGTCTGGTAGCGGCCCGTTGTCGTGTCACTGAGCAACACGGCTCCAGCCCCGCCAACCCGAAACGTGCCAAATGGCGCTGTCAGTGGTATAATACCGTATTGATTGGACCGAAGCCAGAAAGGCGTTTGATCGGTGGAAGAGGCCAGTGCGCCGATTTCCGCATAAACCCGATTTTGCGGTTGCGAAGGCGATTGGGCAAAAACCGGGTGAAAAGAAAAGAATCCGATCAGACTAATCAGGTAGCGTTGCTTCATGCAAGACAAGATTGACAGATATACAGGTAAATATACGACGCAAAATCCGTTATCTTTCGCACTACCGCACCGATGGTAACAACTTGAAAAACAAAACCCCGGCAAGTACCGGGGCCTGTAATTCTAACCTTTTTATCTATACCTGACGATACGCGGTGCGGCAAAGAAGTGTTGCATAAAAACGGGTGATTTAAGGCTCTCTGTTAATTTTGCATTCTGGAAGTATCTATTTTATTGTTTCCGTTTTCGTCTGATGAGAAATCATTCCCTATGGATCGGCCTACTGCTGCTCTCCCTTTCGCTGGTCGAGTGTAAAACAAGCCGGATCCCGACCGGAAAAACCGCCCCGGTTCTGCGTGCGTCCATTGAAACGGAAAACCTGCTGACCTGCTGCGGTTTCGGCACGAAAATGCCCGACGGAAACCCGGTCTGGTGCGAAGCATCGGCGGTTTTGTTCGATAACGGCATGGTGTACGTCGCCAACGACAAAGACATGCCCGCCGGTCTCAGTTCGGTGTTTACCAAGCCCTGGAAAAGCTTTGCCGACACCACCGTTCGGCCCACGCCCCTGCTGGCGAGCGCGTTTCGGGAGGCCCGGAAATACGAAGATTTTGCCACCAATGGCGACTATGTTTTTCTAACCACCGCCTTCGACCGCGTCAAAGCGGGTTCGACCGACTGGGATGGCTATAACACCATTCTGTACTGGAAAAAGGGCAACGAAGCGAATCCGCAGGTGCTGGCACCACAACGGGGGGCAAAAAATTCGGTGGCTTACCGGGAGCAACTCAGCAAGGTCTTAACCCAAAACCGCCCGGCTTTCCCGAACGGGATGCCTTATTTCAAAGTGGAAGGGCTGGCTGTGATGGATTCGCTGCTGCTGTTCGGAATTCGGGAGGAAGGCGAAAAATATGATAAGTTCGACTACCGGGTTCGCATCGTCACCGTGCCGTTTTTTGTGGAGAAAACCGCCGAAGGGGAACGCCTGGCATTGCGCGACGACTGGCGCATCGTGGCCGACTTCGACCCGGCGACGGTGGCTGATTTACCAAAACCGCTGGCCTTGTCGAGCATTGAATACGACCGCAACCGCAAGCTGTTCTGGCTGTTAACCTCCATTGAAACCAACGGCCGGTTAGATGCGTATCTCTGGACGGCAACGCCCGACGAATTGCTGAACAACCGACCCTTCAAGCCGGTGCGCGATGCGGCTGGTCAGCCCATTCACTTCAACCACAAAGCCGAAGATCTGACGCTGATCGATGCCAACCACCTGCTGGTGATTCACGACGACGACCGCGCCAACACAACCGTGGGGACGAAAATCCGTCAGCCGAATCAGGCCGCGTATACGGTTCTGAAAATTAACTGAGGTGTAAAAATTTCGTCATGGTCACTGGTACTGGCCATGTTGGCTCCGTAGTATCGTTTTCTGATCTATCCGTTTTCTACAGCGCCAACCGCTCCGCCCGCACCGGTTTTCCCCAAAACAACCCGGCTTTCTGTTCAAACTCTTCCGCCGAATCCGTGGTGTAAAAGTGCAGCGTCCGGCCTTTGCTGCATTGGGCGTCGATCTCCGGATGGCGGTGTAAGTAATCCTGCAAGCTGTTGGCAACAATGTCGCCCTGACTCAAAATCGTCAGATTTTCAGGAACAAATTGCCGGATTTTGGGGAGTAAGAGCGGGTAATGCGTGCAGGCCAGCAAAAGCGTATCGATTTCCGGCGACTGCTGCAACAGCCGGTCGAGGTGTTTCTGAACGAAATAGTCGGCACCGGGGCCGTTGTGTTCGCCATTTTCCACCAGCGGCACCCACATCGGGCAAGCTTCCTGATAGACCTTTAAGTCCGGGAAAAACTTTTCAATTTCAACCACATACGACTCCGACGTCACCGTTCCGCGGGTGGCCAGAATCCCAACCTGACCGGTTTTGGAATACGTTCCAATGACCTCCGTCGTGGGCCGGATGACGCCCAAAACCCGACGATCGGGCGCGAGGGTTGGCAAATCGAGTTGCTGAATGTTGCGCAATGCCTTGGCCGAAGCCGTATTGCAGGCCAGAATGACCAGTCGGCAACCTTTGTCAAACAGACGCTGAACGCATTCTAGCGTGTAGTGGTAAACGGTTTCGAACGAGCGCGTTCCGTAAGGCGTACGGGCGTTGTCGCCCAGATAAATATAATCGTACTGCGGCAGTTGCTGAACAATCGACTTCAAGACCGTCAGGCCCCCGTAGCCGGAGTCGAACACGCCAATGGGTTGGGTTGCTACCATGACCCAAAGATACGGTTTCCGTCCCGTTACTTCCGCATGCTCGAGTCGGGTGTGACGGTGACAGCCGTTGCAGCCGCTTCTTTTTGTTTCGCCTGGTCTTTGGCCCGGCGTCGGAAAAACCCGCGCAACAGGAAATTATGTTGCAAGGCTTCCAGGTTTTCGTCGAGCTTGTAGCTGCTGCTTTCCAGGTTTTGAATTGTATTTTTCAGGTTCTTATTCACGGCCTTGTCGTTGAGCAGAATTCCGATGGCATTGTCGCTGCTGTTGAGTTTATCACTCGCCCGCTTGACGTTCTCCGTTGCTTCGGCCGCTGTTCCCGAAACCTGCCGCAGTTTGGCCGACGACATCCGCAGGTCGTGGAAAATAACCGTGTCGGACACCAGATCACTAGCCAATGTTCCTTTCGTGTTCAGTTTACCGGCATACTGGTTCAGGGAGTTCGACACCTGGCTCAGCGATTTGGTGGCCTGGGCCGCCCCGCTCGAAGCTATCTGGAGATTAGCCATCGTATTTTTAAAGCGATTAGCCATCGTAGAATCCCGCAAAACCGCCCCTGCCATGCCTTTCCCTTTCAATACTTCGTCCAGAATCTTTTTGGCATCAGACGTTACGCGCAGCAGGTTGTTGTTGTTTTGCTGGAGTGTCGCCATGATCTCGTCGGTGTTGAGGGCCGCTTTGGCGTGCAGAATATCGCCATCCTCCACCGTTCCTGCCTTCATGCTGCCCCCAACGATTTCCACGATTTTATTCCCGATCAACCCGTCGGTGCTCAGGGCGGCCAGTGCATCTTTGCGGATATACTGCTGACTCGATTCCTCGATGTTCATGGTCACTTCGACCTGCGAATTTCCGTAGAACTGAATCCGGCGAACGGTGCCGATTTTCACACCGGAAAACCAGACATTCGCACCGGCCTGCAATCCGCCGACGTTGTCGAAAATTGCATTCACGCGAATACTTTTAACAAACCGCTTTTGCTGCCCGCCCAGCACCATGATTCCGGTAACCAGAATCACAATGCCGATCAATACAAAAATCCCGACGGTGATGGCCCGCTTATTTTCTGCCGCTTTCATTGAGTTTCTTTTTTGAGGTATGGATTAATTATCAAATCCTCAGTCTGTTAACCCCTAAATCCCCTAAAGGGGACTTGGACGTCAACGTCATCCAGATCTAAAAAGTCCCCTTTAGGGGATTTAGGGGTTTAATTAACAAAGTTGTATTCATAGAACTGTTTTGCGCGCTCATCGTTCGAATCTTCGAAAACTTCCTCGAACGTACCCTGCCGTTCAAACCGGCCATCGAGTAACATCGCAATGCGATCACCGACGGTTTTGGCACAGGTCAGGTCGTGGGTAATGATAATCGATGAGGTATTGTGGCGCTCCTGAACCTCGTTGATGAGGTTGTTGATTTCGTTGGACGTAATCGGATCCAGACCCGCTGTAGGTTCGTCGTAGAGCATAATTTCGGGTTTCAGAATCAGCGTCCGGGCAATGCCAATCCGCTTGCGCTGCCCGCCCGACAGTTCCGAGGGCATCTGGTTGATGGTTTGACTCAGCCCAACATCCGCCAGGGCTTCCTCAACGGCTTTGTCGATGTCGCTGCGACTCAAATTCCGTACGTTCCGGATCAGCGGAAATTCGAGGTTCTCGCGAACGGTCATGCTGTCATACAGGGCGCTGTTCTGAAAGGAAAATCCCAGCTTCAGCCGCAACGCGTCCAATTCCCGCTTGTTGAGTTTCGCCACGTCTTCGCCCAATACGTTCACCGACCCTTCATCCGGCTCCAGCAAACCGGCAATAATCTTGATCAGGACTGACTTCCCCGTTCCCGATCGACCCAGTACCACCAGGTTTTCGCCCTGGTACAAATCCAGATCGACCCCGCGCAGGACGTGCAAATCGCCGAACGAAATTTTCAGATCCCGAATCACAATGACGGACTCTTTCGGATGATTGACCGATTTTTTCGTGTTCATGCGTTACGAAGCGCGAATGGCATTGATGATTTGGAGGAACAACAGTTCTTCGATAAAAACCAGAAACATCGACGTAACCACCGAGGCATTGGCCGCTTTTCCGACCCCTTCCGTTCCTTTCGACGAATTATAACCCTTGTAACAGCCAACCATGCCGATGGTGAACCCGAAAATAAGGGCTTTGACAACGGTCGAATTGATGTCCAGAAAAGTAATGGAACTGAAAAAAGTTTCGATAAACGACATGAAACTGGTTTTTTCGTTCTGCGCCACATTAACATACGACCCCAGAACGCCCAGGAAAACGAAAAACATTGCCAAAACCGGGATCATAAAGGTGGTGGCAATGACCCGGGTGACGACCAGAAATTTGAATGGATTCGTGCCCGAAACCTCCATCGCTTCGATCTGCTCCGTTACGCGCATGGAACCCAGCTCGGCTCCAATGTTGGAGCCCACCCGCCCGGAAGCAATCAGGGCGGTTACCAACGGAGCCAGCGCCCTAACCAACGCAATGGAAATCAGCGAGGGAAGCCAGGAAGTGGCCCCAAATGTAGCCAGCGATGGCCGCGACTGGTTGGTAAATACAATTCCGGTAATGAAACCCGTTAACGAGATCAGCGGCAGCGAACGAACGCCTACCTCATAACATTGTCGAACAATTTCCTTTCCTTCGTAAGGCGGAACAAAAACTTCCTTAAAAAATTGCCCGACAAACGATGCGACATCGCTGAGAGACAAAAACAGGCGGTCGAGCCGCCGGGAAACGACCGGTTTAGGGGTGGTATCCGTTTTCGATGGGGTTGTGCTGGCTTGCATCCGTAAAAATAATCACCTGTGGTATTGAACGGGTTTATCCGTTAAAATTTATGATTTTACACAGTTAAACACACTGGAAATCAAGAAAATAATTTAACCTTACTGGGCACCCATATCGGCTGATCAATAAACTGATTTTAGCTATTAACTGGATTTGAGGATACAAGGTTAGATTTTGTTAGATTTGGGCTTCAAAAATCATGAAATACCTCCGTATCTTCTTCAAAGTGCTGCTGGGTCTGGTTGCGGCCATTCTCCTGTTTTTAGCCGTCAGCCTGGCACCCGTCGATGATCAGCCGTATCGGAAAACCGACTATTACCGGTATACGCGGCAACAACTGCTCGATCTGGCTCCTCCGCCCAATCCGCAAACGGGCTTGCGGGCAGGCTGGGCGAAGACCAACCTGACGCCCTCGTTCACCACGCCAACGGGCGGTTATGGGGCCCGAAAAGGCCAGCACTGGACCACCGTCAGCGATTCCATTTATGTCCGGACCATCGTTCTCAGCAACGGCGGCACCAAAGTAGCCATTATTGCGCTGGATTTACTCATCACGCCCCCCACCGTAACCGAGCAACTTAAAAAAAGATTGCCGGAAATCGGATTTCAGTGGGATCAGGTGTTCACGGGTGCCATCCACAGCCACAATAGCCTCGGCGGCTGGGCGCCTGGTCTGGTCGGTGAACTGTTTGCGGGCGATTTTGACCAGCGCGTAGTCGATCACATCACGGATACCATTCTGAAATCGATTGTGCTGGCGGAGAAGCAACTGGCCCCGGTGGAAGTGGGTTTTTCGCAATTCGACGCCCCCGATCTGGTGTATAACCGGATGAACCAGGAGGGAAAAGTGGACGCCAATGTGCGGCTTCTGAAGCTCAAAAAAAAGACCGGCGAGTCGGCGCTCCTCTGTACGTTCGGGGCGCACGCTACCATTTTCCGGGCCGCCGATTATCAATACCTCAGCCGCGATTATCCGGGCGCATTGGTAGACCGGCTGGAGAAGCAAACCGGGAGCTTTGTGGCCTTCATGGCCGGTTCGGTGGGCAGTACGGGCTCAAAAACCACGCCGGGGAAAGACGAATTTGCCACCATCCGAACCTACGCCGATACGTTGACTGCGCGGATTTTACCAACATTGCCCCAGTTCAAAACCCAGCCCGACAGCACGCTGGAAATTCTGACCTTGCCTCTGCAACTGCGCGAACCCCAAGCCCGTGTAATCGAAGACTGGCGGGTACGTGGCTGGCTGTTTCATTCCGTTTACGGCGACTACCCTTCCGACCTGAAGGCGTTGCGCATCGGTCAGACGGTTTTGCTCGGTACGCCCTGCGATTTTTCGGGCGAGCTGGTGGCCGAACTCCGGCAGGAAGCCGACCGGAAAGGCTTTCAGTTGATGGTTACGAGTTTCAACGGCGGCTATGTCGGTTACATTACGCCCGACCAATATTACCACAAGAACTCGTACGAGACCATGACGATGAACTGGTTCGGGCCGGAAAACGGGGCATATTTTGTGGAAATGATGAAGGGCCTGGTAGACCGGCTGTAGCGGCTACGGCATGGTTTCCCACCACCGCCCGGTCGGAACCGTCGAACCCAGAACGACCACTTCGCCAATCCGGGGCGTGGCGACTTTGGTGCCCAGTTCGGCCGACTTTTTCATCAACCGCTGAATCGGATCGCGCCAGGTGTGCAGGGCCAGATTGAATTTTCCCCAGTGAATCGGAATCAACAGGTCGCCTTTGACATCCAGTTGAGCCTGAGCCGTTTGTTCCGGCATCATGTGAATATCGATCCAGTCTTCGTTGTAGGCACCACATTCCAGCAAAGCAATGTCGAACGGGCCGTATTTCTCGCCGATGGTTTTCAGACCCGGATAATAGCCCGTATCGCCCCCGTAATACACCCGTTTCTGCGTTCCCAGCAACGCCCACGAACACCATAACGTGCCGTTTCGGTTGGTCAGGCTACGCCCGGAGAAATGCCGCGCCGGGGCACACACCAGCGTCAGATCACCGAATTTAGTGGATTCATGCCAGTCCAGTTCCGTAATCTGATCGGGCGCAATCCCCCATTTTTCCAGATGCGCCCCCACGCCCAGCGGCACGAAAAACCGGCTGACTTTTCCCTTCAGCTTTGTAAAAGTCTCGTAATCCAGGTGATCGTAATGGTCGTGCGACAACACAACGGCGTCTACCGGCGGCAGTTCATCCACATTCATGTAATGATCAAAGGGAAACCGCTTTGGGCCACTGAAGGACGCAAACGACGCCCGTTCGCTAAAAACCGGGTCGGTCAGCAAGGTTTTCCCCTGAATCCGAATCAACAAAGATGAATGCCCGAACCAGCTAATGGCGACCTGCTCGGGTCCGCCATTGCCTTCAAAAACCGCCTGATCGAACGGGACGGTTTGGATGGTATCAGTCGGCTCGGCTCCCGGCACGCCCGTCAGCATTTTCCAGGTAGCCGACACCATTTTCCCCGCCGACATATCGAGGCTGGTCGGCACCAGATTCTGAAACGTACCGTCTTTAAAATTGGGGGAAGCCTGCATGCGTTTCAGCCGCTCACCCGCCGGGTTTTCGCCGAACTGGGGAGCAAAGTTTACAAACGCAACGGCGGCAATAACCAGGAGAATGAGGAGGGAAACGAGAATCAGGGCCATTCTTTTCAAGACTTTTTTCATGCAGGGGGTGTTGCTCAGCATTGGGCTTCACGTCACAACACCCCGGCCCTTGGCCGAGTTCCTCACCGAACCCGGTCAAACACAAACAAATCGGCGAAAACCCACTTGCCGTCCTTTTGATTGCCGCGTTGAATCACCAGTTGGTTGTCCGAGCGTTTTTCGTAGATAATCCGGATCGAGCCGTCTGATTTCTCAAATAAGGCCTGGTTCTTTTTGGCCTCGATGAACGAATACCGGTCCGATACGTCTTTTTCTTCGGAACCGATCAAACCCGGTT
This sequence comes from Larkinella humicola, assembly GCF_008727875.1. Lineage (GTDB taxonomy): Bacteria > Bacteroidota > Bacteroidia > Cytophagales > Spirosomataceae > Larkinella > Larkinella humicola. The sequence continues at coordinate 427,622 of NZ_VTWS01000003.1, forward strand.
TGAAATGTTTGACCAGCACGATCGGTCCTTTTTCGGTTTGCTCAAAAATCAACAGTTCATACATCGTCACTTTGTTGTCTTTCATCATGCGCATAAAACCGGCCAGGTTGTCGCCCTGCGGAGCAGCCCAGGCGGCATCGATCGGCCCGCCGTTGAAAGTCCCTTTCCAGCGGCCTTCCATAAAACTAACATCTGCCAACGAGCCGGTTTGGGCCTGAGCAGCCTGGTTCACGACTAAATGAAGAGCAATCAGAATCGTAAAGGGGACATAGTCGCGTAGAGTGCCGAAGCGGAAATTTTTAAATCGGTTCATGGGAATAGGTTTTGTTGGACGGCAAGATACGCAGCCGGGAGTAAAGAGAAAAGACGAAAGAATAAAGATCATTCGCTACCCGCCAACTGGTCTTTATTCTTTCGTCTCACTTCTTTCATCTCATTTGCTTTTTTGCGTACGCCTGTAGACCTTGCCTTCCGTAAAATACCGCCCTCTACCCTTTTATGATTACGACGACCATCCGTGCGAATCAAATTCGTTCATTTTTGACAGGAATTGCCTGCTGGTTTCTGTTAGGCCCTCAGCCGACCACCGCACAATCGCTCAAAGTCAGCCCGCAGGATCTCCGGTTTTCGCAACTCCCCACCCGCTGGGATGAAGCGCTGCCGTTGGGCAACGGGGTTCTGGGCGCGCTGATCTGGCAGAAAAACGACCGTCTCCGGTTTTCGCTGGATCGGGTGGATCTGTGGGATTTGCGCCCGATGCGCGGACTCGACCGCCCCGAATTCAGCTATAAATGGGTTCTGGGGCAGGTCATGAAAAAAGACTACAAGATCGTTCAGCAGTATTTCGATAAACCGTATGATGAAGAACCCGGTCCGACCAAAATTCCGGGGGCGGCTCTCGAATTCAACACGGCCGCCCTCGGTTCGGTGCAGTCGGCCCGACTACTCATTCAGGAGGCCGTTGCGGAAGTGACCTGGCAGAACGGAGCGGTTTTGCGTTCGTTCGTCCACGCGACGGAACCGGTTGGCTGGTTTCGTTTCGAGAAGATCCCGGCCCACTTTGCGCTGGAACTCATTCCACCGGCTTACGGAAAATCGATTCAGGAAAAAGCGGAAAATGCCGTGGTTGATGGCGACGATCTGGTTCGTTTAGGGTATTCACAAGGAACCGTTTTGCCGCAAAAAAACAAGGTTACGTATCACCAGACCGGCTGGGGCGGTTTTTCGTACGACGTCACGGTGCAATGGACGCAGAAAGGCAGCACGCTGGAAGGAACCTGGACCATTGCATCGGCCTATCCCGAAAAAACCAAAACCGGCAGTTTAGCAAAAACCGCGTCTACAACCCGAACTTTTGCCACAGATCTGGCTTCGCACCGAAGCTGGTGGCAGCGGTTCTGGTCGAAATCGTCGGTTCAGGTGCCGGATTCCTTGCTGCAAAAACAATGGTATCTGGAAACCTACAAGTTTGGCGCCACCGCCCGCGCCGATGCCCCACCGATTTCCCTGCAAGCCGTCTGGACGGCCGACAACGGCCGGATTCCGCCCTGGAAAGGCGATTACCACCATGATCTGAACACGCAACTGAGTTACTGGCCGAGCTACAGCGGGAATCATCTGGAAGAAAGCATCGGGTACATTAATCACCTGGAAGAGAATCTGCCGACCTATCGCGACTACACGAAGCGGTTTTTCGGAACCGACGGGATTGCCGTACCGGGCGTCACCACACTGACGGGCAAGGAAATGGGCGGCTGGATTCAGTATTCGCTCTCGCCCACAGTTTCGGCCTGGCTGGCGCAGCATTATTATTTACAGTGGCGGTATAGCAACGATGCGGTTTTTCTGCGCCAGAAAGCCTATCCGTGGCTGAAAGGCGTGGCGCAGCACCTGGAAAAACTAACGGTTCTGGATGAAAAAGGGAAACGTAAACTGCCCATCAGTTCGAGTCCGGAAATCAAGGATAATAAACTGGAAGCCTGGTTTCCCACCAATACCAACTACGATCTGTCTCTCATGAAGTTTGTGTTTAAATCCGCAACCGAAATGGCGACGGCTTTGGGCAACGAAGCGGACGCCCGGCATTGGCAGACCATTCAAAACCAGTTTGGTGATTTTGCGTTGAGCGACCGGAACGAACTGATGTTTGCCGCCAGTTTGCCCTACAATGAATCCCACCGCCATTTTTCGCACCTCATGGCGATTCATCCACTGGGCCTGATTCGGTGGGAAGATGGCGAAAAGTCGCAGCAGATTATTCGGAATTCACTGGCGTTGCTCGACCGCGTCGGGCCGGATTGGTGGTGCGGGTATTCCTACGCCTGGCTGGGCAGTCTAAAAGCGCGGGCGAAAGACGGATCGGGAGCCGCCGAAGCCCTGCATACCTTTGCCTCGGCCTTTTGTTCGGTTAATTCGTTTCACCTGAACGGCGATCAGACCAAATCCGGAAAATCGAAGTTTACGTACCGCCCGTTCACGCTGGAAGGAAACTTTGCGTTTGCTGCCGGTTTACAGGAAATGCTGATCCAGAGTTACGCCGGTTTGATCGAAATTTTTCCGGCCATTCCCGCCAACTGGCAAGACGTCGGTTTTACGGATTTAAGAACGGAAGGGGCTTTTCTGGTCAGTGCTCAAAAACGTGCCGGAAGCGTGAAAGAGATTACGGTAAAAACCGACCAAGGCGGAACAGTACGCCTAAAACTGCCTTTCAATACCTACGTTATCAAGATGTCACAAAAGGCGACCGTTGAACGCGCAGAACCCGGTTTTGTGACGTTGAAGCTGCAAGCAGGTGGTTCGATTAGCTTGCAAAATCACTAGATTAATTATCCTTCCGCCGGGTGGTATCGCGTTTTTCCAGGGTTGCGCCCACGCCAAAGGCATTGGGATCGCTCGGCGGAACGACTCTGACCTTGCGTTTGCCTCTTCCCTCGCGCGGACTGATGACCTTGCCCGGCGTTGATAAAGGTTCGGCAGCCGGGCTGGTCAAGGGCGCGCTGTTCGAAGGCGTCACCACGGGCGCAATCGTGGTCGGGAGTTGTTGCGGTTTTTGCCGAACGGTATCGCTTTGTCCCAAACAGACACCAGCGGAAAAACTAAAAACGAGGAACATGACAATCGGGCGCATAACAATAACATCATTTGTTCAATGAAACGAATTGCAACCGGTTTTGTTAGAATGAACGGTATAACGCTTCCCAAAGCAGCCTGAAGCGGTACCGACAAACCCAAAATCATCACACACTATGAAATACAATCTTCTGGGAAACACCGGATTACTGGTTTCCGAGCTTTGTTTAGGCACCATGACCTTCGGCGGAAGCGGCACGGGCATGTGGGCGGCCATTGGAAAACTGGAGCAGGAACCGGTCAATCAGCTTCTGAAACGCTCCGTCGATGCGGGCATTAATTTTATCGACACCGCCAATGTCTATGCCGAAGGCGTGTCGGAACAGCTTACGGGCCAGGCCATTCGAAACCTCGGTCTCAACCGCGATGATCTGGTCATTGCCACCAAAGTCCGGGGTAAAATGGGCGAAGGACCCAACCAGATCGGCCTGAGCCGGAAACACATTGTACAGCAGGCCGAGGAAAGTCTGCGCCGACTGAACACCGACTACATCGACCTCTACCAGATTCACGGTTTCGATTTTCTGACTCCGCTGGAAGAAACGCTCCGGGCGTTGGACGATCTGGTGAAGAGTGGGAAAGTCCGCTACATCGGTTGCAGCAACCTGGCGGCCTGGCATTTGATGAAAGCGTTGTCGTATTCTGAACACAAGGATCTGGCCAAATTCGTGTCCCTGCAAGCGTATTACACCATTGCGGGCCGGGATCTGGAGCGTGAGATCGTTCCGCTGCTGCTGGATCAGAACGTGGGCCTGATGGTCTGGAGCCCGCTGGCGGGCGGTTTGCTGAGCGGCAAATACGGTCGTAACAAACAACCGGAAGATTCCCGCCGGGTGAATTTTGATTTTCCGCCGGTCAACAAGGAAAAAGCGTACGATATCCTGGACGTGATGGAGCCGATGGCCGAAGAAAAAGGCGTTTCGGTAGCCCAGATCGCGCTCGCGTGGCTGTTGCACCAACCCGCTGTAACTACGGTTATCATCGGAGCCAAAAAACCGGAACAACTGGAAGACAACCTCAAAGCAATCGACGTCGTTCTGAGTGCCGATGACCTGAAAAAACTGGATGACATCAGCAAACTGGCTCCCGAATATCCGGGCTGGATGGTGGATCGCCAGGCGAATGATCGAAAAAAGTACGTACAGTGACGCATAAAAAAGGCCAGGATCAACCTGGCCTTTTTTATGATTAAGACATTTGAAGTCCTTAGTTCATGACCACCAGTCGCGTCGGCGCTTCAACCGGTTCCGAACCCAGGTTCACTTCTTTCACGATGCTGCCTTCTTTCGATTTTACTTCCAGTTCATACTGGCCATCGGGCAGTTCCGCAACGTTCAGTTTGACGGCGTACTTCTGTTCTTTTTTGCCCACAAACTGCTGAAACATCACGCGGTTGTTTTTGTCACGCAACAGAACGACCACTGGTTCCAGGGCGGTTTTTTCGACCGCCACCCGGATTTGGTTGTTGATGGTCACGTAGGCGCTGGCATCGAACGAAAGGGTTTTGGGAGCCGTCCCGTTGTCAACTGGGGTAGTACTCAGGATAGCGGTGCAAATCAGGTTACTCAGTAAATTCATCATGATATTTGTTGTTTAGTATTGTGTTGTTTATGTCTTAGCGTTGTTGTTTCCTGTTCGATGATCTATAATGCCAACGCCGTGCCAAGGCAATACCAATTTTATAACTAATTGATAATCATAGAATAAGAATTTACACTTGCTTTTCAAGTGTACGAAGCCGGACAATCCCTGTTCAAATGCGGACAAAAGTGTACGCCCAGCGACCGGTTTTCCAAAAAACTAAACGAAGTTCACCTGCCTTTCATGTTTGTAAAAGCATTAACTTTCTGCGGGTCTATCAGGTATGCCCAATTCGCTTGGAAGAAACGCTAAAAACCATGCTACTATGAAGAAAATCCTTTTCTGTTTTGCGACTTCGATCGCAGCCATCAGCTATGCGCCAACCGCAGCATCGGCAGCAATACCAGCCCGGGGTGCCACCACAATGCTTCAAATCAGCTCCGACTCAACGGCAACCCTGCTCGACAAAGCTGTGGAAGCAAATGCAAAAGGCGATAAGGCCGGAACCGCAAAAGCGTTGCAGGCTGGCACTACGGCCCTGGAAACCGAAGCCAAAAGCAGCACCGGAAGTCTGAAAGACAAATTGCTGGGGCAGGTTGGGAATCTGAAAAAGTTGATTCCGCTGGCGCAAAGCGGTTTGCTGAAAGGCGATATTTTGCAGAAAGCGGTGAGCCTCGCCAAAATGGCGTTGGGTGCCAGTCAGGTTGAAAAACTCATGGGGGGCGGGAACCTGCTCTCGAAAGTCACCGGACTGACCAGCAACCTGAATCTGGTTAAAACCGGCCTTTCCGCGCTGGGCGGAAGCAGTGCCAGTACGGGCAATTCACTCATCACGACGGCCCTCGGCGGCCTCTCGAAACTGAGTAAAGGGGGCGTAGCCGCAAAAGCGGCTGAACCCGCCGTGAAGGGCCAGTTGGACAGTGTACTCGGCTTTGTGAAAGGCGTTCTTTAAACTGAAACACTTTTGAACTATCGCAAAAAAGCCCGGCGCAAACGCACCGGGCTTTTCCAATTCAACTCTAACCCTTAAACACACACAAACTGTCTTGTATTGAATTAATATCGAATAATGAATATTGAATAACGAACATCGAAGTGTTCATCACTTTGCCATTTCCCTAATTCAATGTTCGTTATTCAGTATTCATTATTCGATATTAGCTCATTATTCCTTCACTGCCCTATCGCGAACGAATAGCCGATCGATGCGCTGAGTCCGCGGTTGCGGATGGGAAGCTGAAGGAAGGGCAGATCATATTGCCGCGAAAAACCGTGCTCATACCGGGTTTCGGCAAAGAATTTGCCCCGTCCGGCGTCGATGCTGAAACCCAGTCCGCCAATGGCACTGAAATCCCAGCGGTTATAGCCCAACGTACTCATATTCATGTCGACGTCGATGGGCTGGCTCCGGAAAATACCGCTGGTCCGGGTGCGAATCCGACCGTTGACCGCATAACCGGCGGCAGCTCCCGCCAGCATGTAGACTTGAACCGGTCCTTCGTTCAGGTTGATTTTGGCCAAAACCGGCAGCTCCACATACCGCGTCTGGTAGGCAACGCGGGCACCCAGTGGCAAATCCCAGTTGCCTATCGACAGATCAAAGCCTTCGTCGACCAAAAATCCTTTCTGTACGTACGAAATTTCGGGGCGGATGCTTACACGGTCACTCACCGGAACTTCGAGGAACAACGCGCCGGTTGGGCCGGGCGACAGGCGGAACGTGGGTGAAAAACTGTCTAAAAATTCGGGTTTGGAAACCGCTCCCCAATTGGCCCCTGCCCGAAAGCCGACCTGAACCTGAGCCGATGCCGTTTGAATGAGAAAGAAGGTCAGCGCAGCGAGTGCTGCCAGTGTAAATCGTTTCATGGTCGATCAAAAGATTGGTTGGTTGTTCGATGGCAAACCGGTCGCTTCCGTTCTGATCTTAAAAGGGCTGGTTGGTTTCGCAATCTGATGCTTGGACAGGCGTCGGCGGCAATGGATTAATGACCCGGGGCATTTTGTTCAGAATTAGTTAAAATCATGGATCTTTTAGTACTTTATACCGAAAACATTGCCTTGCTTTTGTCGCTTTAGTACCTATTCAACCCTGCCAACGCTTTGCATGATGACGGAGAAAAAACCAACCCGCTACAGCTTTTTACCAAAACCGCTTGACAGGCTGGATTTTTTGGGGGTTTTCGAAAGAGACCCATTCGGTAACTCGTTGTTTATCAAACGAATCATGATTGCCATCGTCGGCTGGATCACCTACTTTCGGTACACGGTTTATAACAAGCTGACCATAGAGGGAACCGAGCATTTGAAGGATTTACCAATCAACAACGTGGTATTTCTTTCCAACCATCAGACGTATTTTGCCGATGTCATTGCGTTTTACCACATTTTCTGTAGCGTCAAATGGGGGTTTACCAACACGATTGTGCCGCCCGTGTATCTGTTCTGGCCCCGTGTCCGCAACTATTATGTGGCCGCCAGCGAAACCATGAAAGGCGGTTTAGTACCGCGTATTTTTTCGTTGGGAGGAGCCATTCAGGTCGAGCGTTCCTGGCGGGCGAAGGGGCAGGATGTGAAACGGGAAGTCGATACGACAGCGAATGACCGGATTGCTGCCGCCCTCGAACACGGCTGGGTGATCAGTTTTCCGCAGGGCACCACAAGCCCCTACGCGCCGATCCGGAAAGGCACGGCGCACATTCTCAAAAACAACAATCCAATTGTAATTCCGGTGGTGATCAACGGTTTTCGGCGGGCCTTCGACAAGAAGGGGTTGCGGATTAAAAAGCGAAATACGCAGTTGAGTGTACGCTTCAAACCGCCCTTGCAATATAGCGAAGCGGAATCGGTTGACGCCCTGATCAATAAAGTGCGGGAAGCTATTGAGCAGGATATTCCGAAAGAGAAACTAACCTGGCTGTCGTAGATCTTAGTCCAATATCCAGCGGAAAAGCAGGTAAAGGGTGAACGACAGTGTAATGGAAACCGGCAGCGTCATCAGCCAGGCGAGGGCAATGTTCCGAACCGTTCCGCCCTGCAGGTTCTTGATCCCTTTGCTGGCCACCATACTCCCGGCAATCCCCGACGACAGCATGTGAGTCGTGCTGACCGGCGCTTTGTAAAGCGTTGCCAGAGCGATGGTGGTAGCGGCCACCAACTCCGCCGAGGCACCCTGAGCATACGTCAAATGTTGCTTCCCGATTTTTTCTCCAATCGTAACCACAATCCGCTTCCAGCCTACCATCGTACCCAAACCGAGCGATAGGGCGATCATGAGAATGACCCAAAGCGGAGCATAATCCGTAAACCGGCGCAAGCCTACTTTTTCATTCAGGTTGGTCGTTAGCGTGTTGATGTCGGTTGCACTCAGGTCGACATCTTCGCTTTCGATCAACTTTTTGACGTTGTTGTTGATCAGCAGCAAGTCCCGGCGAATCTGCAACCGCTCTTCGGCTTTGAACTTCCCGTCGACCAGCGGAAGGCTGATCACGCGCTGCAAATCAACAATTTCTGCTTTTGTGCCCGCCACCCGGCCCCGATCGGTGTCAGACAGCCCCGTGGTATCAATTTTGTTGACGATTTGTGAAATCTGGACCAGATTTCCGCGCATCGTGGTTGGTTCAATGGTGTTGTTGAGGGCAAAATAAGCGGGTGTAATCCCAATCAGAATCAGCATGATCAGCCCGACGCCTTTCTGTCCGTCGTTCGAACCGTGGAAAAAACTAACGCCCGTACAGGTAATGATCAGGATGGAACGAATCCAGGTGGGCGGGGGTGTATTTTTCTTGGGTTCTTTAAAAAGTTCTTTATTCCCCACCAACCGGCGCAACAGAAACATCAGGATGATGGCAAGGCTAAAACCGATCAGGGGAGACAGCAGCAGGGCTTTCCCGATTTTTTCGGCCTCCTCCCAGTTGACCCCTCCGGGCTCACCAGCGCGGCCCATCGTTGAAAAAGCCAGTCCAACCCCCAAAATCGAGCCAATGAGGGTGTGTGAACTCGAACTGGGCAGACCGAAATACCAGGTTCCCAGGTTCCAGATAATCGCACTAAATAAGAGCGCCAAAACCATCGCAATGCTGTGGTACACATTCTGGTCGACCAGCAATTCGACGGGCAGGAGATTGACAATTCCCATGGCCACGCCGATACCGCCCAGCAACACACCCACAAAGTTGCAGATGCCCGACCAAACAACTGCAACGTTGGGTTTCAGGGAGTTCGTATAAATAACCGTAGCCACGGCATTGGCCGTATCGTGGAATCCATTGACAAATTCAAAAGCGCAGGCAGCGAAGAGACAAAGTGCGAGGAGGATAAAAATATCCGTTTCTAATCCGAACATGCAGATACAAGTCTGTGAAACTGAGTCTTAGTAAAAACTCAACAAATCAATTTAGCTCAAAAGTACGGTAAACTTTTGACCACAATGTTACCTAAATGTTAAGCAATAGACCTGCCAGGTTTTGAAAACCTGGCAGGTCTGGCTAAAGTGATACCCTTCATTGAAATCGCAAAACCTGAAAGGTATGAATAAGTTAACGCAAACTGTGAGATTACTGACCCCAGAGGGGTCCGATGTTAATAGCAAATCGGTATTCTGAGAGTTCCAGGCGTGCCGCTGGCACTTAAGCAAGTGCATCATCTCATAGTTGGCGTTAACTTACTGTTTACCGGCCAATTGTCCGCAGGCGGCATCGATGTCTTTGCCCCGGCTCCGCCGAATGTTGACGATGACGCCCCGGTCTTCCAGAAAACCGGCGAACCGGTCGAGTGTCTGGGGGTCGGTATTTTTATAATCGGCTTCCGAAATCGGATTGTACTCGATGATGTTGACTTTGGCCGGTACTTTCTTCGTGAATTGCCACAGCTCCTTGGCGTCCTCCAGCGTATCGTTGACGTTGTTGAAAACGATGTATTCAAACGTAACCCGCGTACCGGTTTTCTGGTAGAAATGCGTCAGCGCTTCGGCCAGTGCGGGCAGCGAATTGCTCTCGTTGATGGGCATAATCTGGTTGCGCTTTTCGTCGTTGGCAGCATGAAGCGAAAGCGCCAGGTTGAATTTCACCTGATCGTCCCCCAGTTTTTTAATCATTTTGGCAATTCCGGCGGTCGAAACTGTAATCCGTTTGGCCGCCATGCCCAGGCCGTTGGGCGACGTAATCCGCTCGACCGACTCCAGCATGTTGGCATAATTGAGCAGTGGTTCGCCCATGCCCATGTAGACAATGTTGGTCAGACCGGTTCCGTAGGCTTCTTTCGCCTGCTGGTCGATGGCCACCACCTGATCCACCATTTCGCTGGCTTCCAGGTTGCGTTTGCGGTCCATGTAGCCCGTTGCGCAGAATTTGCAGGTCAGCGAACACCCCACCTGCGACGAAATGCAGGCCGTCATCCGGTCGTCTTCGCTTTTCCGCAACGACGGAATTAGCACGCCCTCTACCAGATTGCCGTCGAAAAGCCGGAACGACGATTTGATGGTACCGTCGGCACTTTGCTGCTGTTTCGAGACCGCCAGCGCCCGCACTTCAAAATGTTCGGCCAGCAATTGCCGCGTTTTCAGCGACAGGTTGGTCATTTCCTCAAACGTGCGTACCGAATGTTTCCAGAGCCATTCCTGAATTTGTTTCGCCCGAAAACCCTGCTCGCCGTGGCTGGTCAGCCAGGTTTTCAGTTGGTCGTCACTGAGCTTGCGTATATCCTGCTTCGTCGTAATCATCCTTTTTTATGCGGTCTTTCCACGCCGGAGTCTTCCGAATCGGTGTTGTCGTCGGACCAGTTGCGTGAGAATTCTTCCTTTTGTTTTCGAATCCAGTTCGTTCCTACGGGAATCCAGCCGGAGGTTACATCCATCACGATGGGTGCGATGGGTTTTACGACCGGATACAGATACGTTTCCTGCGTGTGTTTCACAGGCATACGGATTCCCATCCACGTTAACAACCAGAGCATTACACTAATTCCGAAAACCCAGGTAAAAATTCCGACGGCCGCTCCGGCTAAACTGTCGAACGTTCCCAGAAGCGTGTATTTAAGCGACTGGCGCAGGGAAAAACCGATGCGGTTGATCAGAAAAACAGTCGGAAAAAAAATAATGGAAAAGCCCAGCCACGGCAATAACCGCCGGGCCACTTCCATGCTGATGTACGGTGCCAGCAGGTCAATGCCGAAACCCAGAAACTTGAATCCGACGATCATCGCCACGATAAACGCCACAATGGCCACAATTTCCACCAGCAAACCCTTTCGGTAGCCATTGAACGCGCCATAGAGCAACGTAATCAGAATGATGATGTCGAGAATTTTCAATTGTTAAATGGTTGGATGGCTTTGATGGTTAAAGGGCTGAAAAATGGTTTTGATGGTTGAATGGGTGGAAAATGGTTAAATGGCTCGTCGTAGTTTTAACCATCCAACCATTTTTAACCATGATAACCATCAAAACCATTCACAACCATTTAAGCAGTCAGCAAATTCTTTACCAACGCTGAAATGGCTTTCCCTTCGGCCTGACCCGCCAGTTCTTTGGTAGCCACGCCCATTACTTTTCCCAAATCCGACGGCCCGGTGGCACCAACGCGGGCGATGATGTCCTGCACGCGGGTTTTCAGTTCGGTTTCCGAGAGCTGTTGGGGTAAATAATGTTCGATGATGGCGATTTCTGCCAGTTCGGCCTGCAAAAGATCGTCGCGGCCCTGCGTCCGGTAAATATCGGCCGAATCCCTCCGCTGTTTCACGGCTTTGGTCAGCAGTTTCAGTTCATCTTCGGGCTTGATGTCGCCCCCGGCCGAACCGTCTTTGGTTTCTTCCAGTAAAATCAGCGACTTAATCGCCCGCAAAGCCCGCAACCGATCCTGCTCCCGGGCTTTCATAGCCTCCTTGATGTCAGCATCGATTTGTTGTTTCAGCGCCATATGTCAGTTAATAATTAAAAGTTATGAGTTAAGAGTTACTTTAACTCCGGAACCAATGACTGTTTGGCAAAGTTACGAAAACAGGATGGGCTTGTTTGCACCTCATAACTCTTAACTGATAACTCTTCCCTAAAAAATGACTCGTTTGAGTGTTAATATCAATAAAATTGCCACGCTACGGAATTCGCGGGGTGGCAATAATCCGAATGTGGTCAATGTGGCCCTCGATTGCGAACGGTTCGGAGCGCAGGGCATAACGGTGCATCCACGCCCCGACGAACGGCACATCCGCTACAACGATGTGTTGCAGTTGAAAGAGGTAGTCACGACCGAATTTAATATTGAAGGCAATCCCGACGAGCGGTTTATTGAACTGGTGACGCGCGTGCGGCCCGAGCAGGTGACGCTGGTTCCCGATGCGGTCGACGCCATTACGTCCAACGCGGGCTGGAATACGGTTTTGCACCGGGATTACCTGACGGATCTGGTCAAGCGGTTTAAAGACCTGGGAATCCGGGTTTCGATCTTCGTGGATGCCGATGAGCAGATGGTGCAGGGGGCTAAAGAAGTCGGCACCGACCGGATCGAATTGTATACCGAACCCTATGCGGCTCACTACGCCGAAAACCGGGAAGCCGCCATCGCTCCCTTTGTTCAGGCGGCCAAACTTGCCAACGAATTGGGATTGGGTCTCAACGCAGGTCACGACTTAAGTCTGGAAAACCTGCGGTATTTTCACCAGAACATCCCCGGTTTGCTCGAAGTATCCATTGGTCATGCGCTCATCAGCGACGCACTGTATCTGGGCCTAGAAAATACCATTCAATTGTATTTAAAAGAATTGGAATAAAGAGGATAGACAAGAGAATAAAGACAAACTAAGCTGGCTACCAGCACTTTGTCTTCACTCTCTTGTCTATCCTCTATCCTCTACACCATGATTTCATCCGTCGAAACCCCCAACGCTCCGCTTCCTGCCGGGCATTATGCCCAGGCCACGGTCTGGAACGACCTGATTTTCGTATCCGGTCAATTGCCCATTCATCCCGTCACGAAGGAGAAATTCACCGGCCCGATCGACCTACAAACCCGGCAGGTGCTGGAAAATGTCAAAGCCATTCTGGAAGCCGCCGGGAGCGATCTGGCCCACGTCCTGAAAACGACGGTTTACATCGCCGACATTTCGCTCTGGGACCAGGTCAACGCGGTTTACGCGGATTTTTTCGGCGATCACAAACCCGCCCGCGCCGTGGTGCCAACGAAAGAACTGCACTACGGTTTTCTGATTGAGATTGAAGCGGTGGCTGCGCGGATACCCTGACAGCGGTCGAAGACCCTGTCAGCGGTATCCGCGCAGCCACCGCTGACAGGATCTCCGATCGAGCAGTAGTAAAGCTATAAAATCCACCGCTAACAGGGTTTCCGACCCAGCAGTAGTAAAGCTGTAAAATCCACCGCTGACAGGGTCTCCGACCGCTGTCAGGGTGTTACAACGAATAATTACCCCGGTATTGCCGTTTCACAAACTGGTTGGCGTAATCGAAGTTGGTAATTTTCATGTTTACGCCGTCCCACAACAGCTTCTTACGGCCCGGGAAAGTGAAGCCTCCACCGGTTTTCGGTTCCCGGTACAAATAACTACGTGTCGCCAGGTTCCCCATCAGAACGGTTTCGGTCAGCGGGCCGGATTCATCGAACGACGAGCTCGTATAGGCCCCGTAGCCTTGCTTGCAGGCTTTGACCCATTGCTGCTGGTGGCCGTCGGTTTTGCCCTCGACCAGCGGTTTTTCGGCATCCGGCATTTTTTTGTCGCCAAATTTTTCTTCCGGAAACAAACGCGGATTGTTCCCAAACAGCTCGGCAACCAGAATGCCTTTGCTACCGATGAACATCATGCCGCCGTCGATGTTCGTAAACACTTTCTCGTACGGAATGCCGTCCGGTACTTGCGGACGAATCCCGCCATCGTACCACGAAAACTTGATTTCTTTTACCTTCCTGTCGTCCGACGGAAAGGTCAGGTGAATCGCCGACGAGGGGGGACAAACATCGTCGTAAAACGCTTCTTTGAAGAAATCAGAATAGACCGAACCCACACTACACTCCACCGAAGTCGGGTATTTCAGTTTCAACGCCCGGAACGGTACATCCATGAAGTGGCAACCCATGTCGCCGAGTGCGCCCGTACCGAAGTCCCAATAGCCCCGCCAGCGGGTCGGCATGTAGGCTTCGTGGTAGTCGCGCGCAGGGGCCGTGCCGAGCCACAAATCCCAGTCGACCTCCGACGGAACCGGTTGCGACTCGCCTTTGTCTTTTGGCGACCGAACACCCTGCGGCCACACCGGGCGGTTGGTCCAGCAGTTGACGGTATGAACGTGCCCGATGGCCCCTTTCTGAATCCAGGTTTCTATCTTGCGTGTATCATCACCGCTGCTGCCCTGATTGCCCATTTGCGTCACGACCTTGTATTTCCGGGCCGCTTCGGTCAGCATCCGGGCTTCGTAAATATCGTGCGTCAGCGGTTTTTCGCAATACACGTGTTTGCCCAACTGCATGGCGGCCATCGCAATCGGCGCGTGCATGTGGTCGGGTGTCGAGATAATCACGGCTTCGAAATTCTTCGCTTCCTTGTCGAATAATTGGCGGTAATCTTTGAAATACGGGGCCTTGGGAAACTGGGCGCGGAACTTCTTTGCCTGCCGGTCGTCGACATCACACAGCGCGACCATGTTGTCCGAGCCGTTGTTATAGGCCATCCGAATGTTTACATCCGCTTTACCACCACAACCCACGGCCGCGATGTTGAGCTTATCGCTGGGAGCCGTAAAGCCGGAACCGCCCAGCACGTGACGGGGTACAATCGTAAAACCGGCGGCAGCCAGGGCACTGCCCTGAATGAATTTCCGGCGGGAAAGGGAGGTAAATTTCATACGGGTTTAGGTTTAGGGAGTGAAACAGGGAGAACGACCGAGCCGTTAGCTCAGTTTTTGACCAATTTTCATGGCCAGACCCATATCGCCCTGGACCTTGAGTTTACCGAACATAAACGCGGTCATGGGGTTCAGATCACCGGTGCCTAATTTTTGTAAATCACTCAGTGACACCTTAATGGTGCAATCTGCGTCGGTGTCTTCGTTGGAAACAACGGCCGGCACCTGTCGGCCATCGATGTAGATAACACCCTGATCGGTAGCCAGTTTAACGGTGGCATCTAACCCACTGTCGGTACCTAGGCGTTGACGGATTTGATCCGTAAATTCCTGTAAATTCATGCGTGTGGTTCGTTTATGACTCGAAATAGGACAAAAACCGCTAAAACTAGGCGGTTTTTTTGGTAAAAGTGTAAAGAATACCGAAAAATTTAGTAAGTTCAAACCCGTTAACCACGCCCTGAACTAATCTGATTTTCTCTGTACTGATGGAACGATCCTCCACAGCAACGGTTTACTTAACGGTAATCCCATTTTCTGCATTTCTGACAATTCTGTGTATATTTACCCTCTCAATCTGTACGATCAGAATAGATAATACCCTCCCCGTGTCTTCACAGACGGCAGGTATTACTTTGGTCTGCCGGGAGATTCTCACTAACGCCAGAGCGCAAATCCGTGACCAGAGCATTCGAAGTTTGTTGACGAGCCAGTGGAGTTCTGCGTCTGATAACTAAGAACAATCAGGCTGCTTAAAAAAAACGTGTATTAGGATGCAAGCTGAACAAACCCTTCTCCGACAACTGCGGAACGCCGACCCGACTGCCTTCAGGCGGGTCTACGATCGGTACGTTCAACGGATTTATTATTTCACAGTAAGCTTTCTAAAATCACCGGAAACCGCTCAACAGATTGTGCGTGACGTCTTTACTACGCTTTGGGAACGACGCAGTACGCTTGATGAAGACATCCCCCTGAACGGTTATTTGTTTACCATGACCTACGGACTCGTGCTTTCGACTTTTCGCGAACGGCACAGCCAATGCCAGCCGCAGGAAATTCTCCAGCGATTGACCACGCAGTCCGGCACCGATACCGAGGAGCAAGTGCTGTATCAGGAACTGGAATTACTGTATCAACAGGCCGTTGGGCAACTTCCCCCGCGTCGGCGTGAAATCTACTTGCTCAGCCGACACGAAGGATATACGTCGCAGCAAATCGCGGATCGCATGAACCTCTCCACCCGAACAATCGAAGATCATCTGGCCCAGGCTTACGACACGCTGGGCAGTTATTTTCAACGACATACCTACTAAATGAGTGAATGAGCGAATGAGTGAATAGATCAAAGATCCTGCTTTTTATTCACTCATTCGCTCATTCACTCATTCTATCATTAGAATGGAGGAATTGCTGGTTAAATACGTCCGGAATGAATGCAGCCCTGAAGAAGAGCAGTGGGTCATTGGCTGGTTGCAGAACCCGGACAACGAATCACGCTTGCGCGGATTGATGCGGAAACAATGGAGCAATCCGTCGGTTTCCGGGGTCGAATCGCCCGACTGGCAGCAGATGTGGATGGGTATTGCCCGACAAACCAAAGACTTGCCCATAGAATCCGAGCCTCCTTTATACCGCACAGTTTGGCGTCAGATTGCCCGCATTGCGATCTGGATTGGGTGTATTATTGCTTTTGGACTTGGCATCCGGTTCCTGCGGGAAGCCCAGTTGCCCGCCGATGTCATCTACCAATCCGGAGCCGATCAATCCATGCGGGTGGAATTAACAGATCATTCGTCCGTCATCCTCAATAAAAACTCAACCTTAACGGTTTCTTCCGACTGGTCAGGCCCGAACCGCAGCATCTGGCTCGATGGCGAAGCGATTGTTGACGTGGCAGAACAGCCCATCGGTTTCCGTTTGCTGATTCATACTGCCGACCACGTGGTGACTGAAGCACAAAAAGCCCGAATTTTCGTAGCACGAAAAGACAAAAAAGTGCGGGTCGTGGTGGAACAAGGCCTGGCTAACTTCGTCATTCACTATTCAGGCATGCTGGGCGAAATGAAGAAATATACCCTGCAACGGGGCGGTATGGCCGAGTACGACGAAAAATCAACCCAACTGATCAGACGCCAGGTTAATCCGCTGACCTACACCTCCTGGGCACAGCCTCACTAAGTGAATGATCGAATAATTGCTCTACATCCCCGTCTGCGGCTCCACAACCGGCACGACCGTCAGTAGCCGCTGCGTCGAACGCTGCTGAATTCCGGACGACTTTAATTGAAAAGCTTTTTCGATCGTTTCATCACCGTTGGTGATCTGGAACGTATAAGCTCCGTCGGCCATTTCACTCATGTCAAACCGCTGGCGGTATTTATCCAGATTTCTGGGCATGGTTTGCGCAAAGAGGACCCGGTTGTTCTGATCGCGCAACCGGACAATGATTTTACTTTTGGGATCATTTTTCTGAATAGTCACCCACAACTTCAGCGGGTTAGCCGATGGATAGGTGGCGGCTACAAAGGGCTTGTCTCCGGTAGTTGCCTGGGCGAAGGAGGACGGGCCGACCAGGAGAAAGGCACCCAACAGAAGGGCACCAAGGGGGCGAATGAGCTTTTTCATGTGTGTTCGTATTTGTTGCTTACTGTTCAATTGCAGACCAAAGACAACACCACACACAGGCTGGCACCGACGGCCGGGAAAAACGGCAGAAAAAAAGGATGAGTGGTTGTAAGTCGGGAAGAACTGCCGAAAAGGCCCTGAACTTACTTGATTACCGGCACTTCAAAGCTCGAAACAGCCGTACGGTGATCCGGGGAAGCCCCCACCATAAACCGGTCTTTCAAACGCAGGAAAGGTTTCTCAAAGTACATATAAGAAAGGTACGATAACAGAATCGTGAGCAAGAGTATCAATGCATACGCCTGCAAATTGAACAGGAAAGAATGGAGGAGCCCGGGGTTGGCACGTCGACCGGCAAGCAGATTAAGCACCAGGGTTATCGCAACCGGATGGTAGATGTACAGCCCGTACGAAATGCTTCCCATGAACTTCATCAACGGGTTTTCGAACTGCACAATGGATTGCGGATTAGACGCCAGATTAATCAATAAAAAACAAAAGAATATAGCGTAAAATTCATAATTAATTCCCGGTACCCGGAAACCGGTTGCTATAAAAGCAATTAAAAATAAATACATGATAATCTGAACTGACTTTCGATGTAAAACTTTTAAAACGAAATGATTTTTATAAACGAAATAAGCGCCTAATCCACCAATGGCCATGCAGCCAATTCTGAATTGTGCCATAAACATCGATATAAAAAACAAAGCCGGATGGGTTTGCTCTTTAGCAATGTGATACGGATTAAGAACAAACCGGAAATAGAAAAAAATGCCCGCCAAAACCAGGCCGACCGCTCCGATTATAACCAGTGTTCTTTTGAAATGACGGCTCAATACTAGCCAGGGCCAGAACAAATAAAACTGCTCCTCGACCCCGATCGACCAGACGTGCCCGGAGAGCGGCATGGGCTCGTAAAGACCTACGACGAGGTTGGGCAGAACGAGTAAATAGAGTGTTAGTTTTTCGTAAAAGTGATGAAAAGTGGTTTCTGACCAGATTGGCATCTGAAGAAGGCCAATAGCAGGAAAAACAAAGAAGCTGAGCAGAACGATCAGGAAATACAGCGGCCAGATGCGAAGCATCCGTCGCAGATAGAATTTGGCAATATCGACCGTACCGGTTTTCTGCTTTTCAGCCAGTAATAAATATGTAATTAAAAAACCACTCAGGACGAAGAATAAAGCAACACCAAATTTACCAAGTTGGTAAATGACCGGCCGGTCATTCAAATTATCAATACGAAGAAAAAAGACCGATTTGTATTCTTCAATATGATGAATAATGACAGCCGATGCAGCAATAAAACGAATACCATTAAACCCTTTAAAGTAAATGGAATCGGTCTTAGCAGGAAGCATAATAGGAACAGAGTAGAGCGTATATTACATAGAATATCCAGTTAATCGTAAATATATTATTTATATAGATAATTTATAGAATACAACGGTATTAATCTTCAATGTAGTTTAAATCCTTGCCATATGTTTCATCTAATGTCACCAAAGACCAGAAACTAATCATAAAACAAAGCAATCCAACCAGGGCGGCTGCACCAATCACACCAACCGAAAGTTTGAGCGATTGAAAGAGTGGAATCGTTACTAATGTGGTAGCCCGGACGTTGTTTGCAATGGAGGTTGTGGCGGTGGCGCGCAGGTTGGTACCAAAATGTTCGGCCGAAACGGTTAAAAACAGGGCGATATAACCAATCGAGAATCCCAGCCCTACGCAAACGGCATAAAACAGCGGGACGGACGAAATACCGCCAAAGAGATAAATGCCTACAAACACGAGATTCATCGTCATCAACGCCCCAATGGCCCGTCGGCGGGACCGAAACCACTGGCTCAATGCCCCGCTGATCAAATCGCCTACCGCCATACCGATATACGTGAACATGACGGTTCGACCCGGCGTGATGGGCTCGGCAATGCCCAGGGCTTTCCCGAACTCGTTGCTGAAGGTGGCCAGGATGCCGATTACAAAGTAGGTCGGAACGGCCAGCCCCATACACCGCAGGTAGGTCAGAAAGCGTTTTTGGTTGGAGAACAGCGACCAGAAATTACCGCGCCGGACGGTTTGCTCCTTGATTTTGAGAAACATTCCCGACTCGAAAACCGACACGCGCAACAGCAACAACAGCAGGCCCAGGCCACCCCCGATGAAATACGTTGTCCGCCAGTCGAACAGCACGACGGTGAAATATGCCACCACGGCCCCAAAAAGACCCACACCCGCGATCAGTGAGGTGCCGTAGCCCCGGAGTTCTTTCGGTAGGATTTCGGAAACGAGCGTAATGCCCGCGCCCAATTCGCCGGCCAGCCCCAGCCCGGCCACAAACCGCAAAACCGCATACGTATCCGCGTCCTGCACAAAACCGCAGGCAATGTTGGCGAGTGAATAGGTAATGATGGACCCGAAGAGCACCGAAAGCCGCCCCCGCTTATCGCCCAGAATACCCCAGAAAACACCGCCCAGCAACAACCCGGCCTGCTGCCAGTTCAAAACCGTTCCCCCGATGACCGACACCTGTTTTTCGTCGAGCCCCAAATCTTTCAGACTCGGCACGCGAACGATGTTGAACAGCAACAGATCGTAGACATCCACGAAATAGCCCAGAGCGGCCACAATAACCGGCAATGTAAACAGCGGGCGGTAGGTTACGGAAGGCGAAGAAGAAGCCATGCCAGAGGAAGAAGGAGAATGGTTTAATTTTAAATGAATGATGAATGTAAAATGAGCAACGCTAAATGTAAAAGTAGGCTGGGTGCTTCTGAACCCCTTTTACATTTAGCGTTACTCATTTTACATTCATCATTTTTAACAACGTGTCCCTTACTCCTCCAGGTAATTAAGATCTTTCCCGTGCGTTTCGGGAATGGTGAGGATGGAGTAAAAGCCGATCGCAAAGCTGATGATTCCCACAGCGACGCCCGCATTGACGATGTCGAGGGACGGTTTGAGATACGCGTACAGGCTGGTCATCAGAATAACCGTTCCGCGCACCATGTTCGGCACGGTGGTAGCAGCTGTGGCCCGGAGATTCGTACCAAATTGCTCGGCTCCGATGGTGACAAACATGGCCCAGTAGCCGATGCCGAAGCCCATCGCCAGAAAATACATGTAAAGCCCCATGACGGTTTTCGGTGCCACATACACGTAAATCAGGCTGACAATCAGAGTGAAGCCCATCAACAGTGAAACCGCCTGCTTGCGCGATTTGAGGCCCTGACTGATGACACCACTCGCCAGGTCACCAATGGCCAGGCCAATGTAACACCACATGATGGTCAGACCCGGTTTAACCGGTTCGGCGATGCCAAACGCCAGACCAAATTCGTTGCTGAACGTCGCGAGAATACCGATCACAAACCAGGTTGGCAGTCCGATGCCGATGCATTTCATGTATTTTGAAAACCGCTCCCAGTTGGTAAAAAATGCGAAGAAATTGCCTTTTTGAACGTGCTTCTGTTCAGACACCTGCGTAAACATACCGGACTCGATGACTCCGATCCGGAGCAGGAGCAGACCGATTCCCATGGCACCACCGATCAGAAAGGCGTTTTGCCAGTTGAACAGCTCGACGGTGAAATACGCGACGACCGCGCCGAACAACCCAACCCCGGCCACCAGCGACGTGCCGATGGCGCGCAGTTGTTTGGGCAACACTTCGGAAACGAGTGTGATGCCCGCGCCCAGTTCGCCGGCCAGCCCGACACCCGCCACAAACCGCATGGCCGCGTAATAATCGGTCGGGTCCATAAACGTCACGCGGTCGATAAAACCGCAGGCAATGTTGGCAATGGAATACGTAATGATGGAACCGAAAAGTACTGAAAGCCGTCCGCGTTTGTCGCCCAGAACGCCCCAGAGAATGCCGCCGATGAGCAATCCGCCCATTTGCCAGTTCAGAATGTTGGCCCCAACGCGGGAAATCTGCTCGTCGTTCAACCCCAGATCTTTGAGGCTCGGAACGCGGACAATGCCAAATAGCAACAAATCGTAAATGTCGACAAAGTAGCCCAGTGCAGCGACAATGACCGGAAGGCCAAACAGGGATTTGTACGATACCTTTGGCGGGGGAGGAACTGTAGAATGCATTCGTTTGGTAAAAGGATGTTAGGAAAATAGAATGAATGGCAAGTTACCGATTTAGCCACATTTGACCAACTTATCCGCAAAGGTAGTGCCAGACCGGTGGTTTAAATCGGTTGATACGGAGTCAGTTGCGCTTCACGGTGGACGATCACCTGCATGGCGGTTGCCAGGGTCCAAACTTTCAGCGCGACTCTTGAAAAGATGAAGAGTTGCTGAACCATGAACAGCAGGATAATCGGGAGCCAGCCGCTGGTGACAATCCAGGACTCGATCAGGAAGTAGATAGCAAAACAACCCGCTCCTATACTCATCAGGAGCAGATAATAACCAAAAATTGTTCGAAAATGGGCTAAAACAAACCGCAATGCCTGACGGAACGCCAGAAATGCGCGAGTGTCGTCCTGACGAAAAAGCAGAATTCTGGCGTAATCTCCCAGGCAAAGCACCAGCAACGCGAAGAAGGCAAATACAAAAAAGCAGGCCATCAGGAGATAAATCATACTTTGCTCATTCAGCAGATCGCTCAGGCTGTAGGCCAGCAAGCCGGCGAAAAACATACCGACAAAGGCCAACGCCAGCAGGATGCCGGCGATGCCGAGAAATAACCGAAAAAACCGCCCGAAGCATTCAACACAGGCCGATAGAAACCAGCTCAGCCGGAACGCCTGCCGGAGGTGTTCGGCCGAGGGTGCTACGTACAGCAGCATACCGCCCGAAAAAAACACACTGAGAATCAGATACAAAACGCCCAGCCAACTCCCGACAGCCAGCAACGGGCCGATAGCCGATTCGCTGTTTTGCATGAAATCGCTGTAAACCGTATAGTCGAAGCTATTCAGTAATTTCAAATACGCCAGGGAAGAACCGGCTTCACTTCGGAGCGTTGCATAGGCCGAGAGTAAGACCAGCAAACCCACTAGAAAATGAACAAAATACACCCACAAAACCATACGCCACGAACGAACGACGACGTGTAAGGCACTAATAATCAGCATTTCGGTTCAAAAACAATACATAAAAAGACTAGGGTCGCGTTCATTAGTCCGTGTTAAAATCAAACCAGCCACGCCAGCCACTGCATCCAGTTTTGCGCCCAGAACATCAATTTAGCCGCGTATTTAGCGGCCGGGCTGGCGGGTGGACGGGTCGTAAAGCTGTTGTTGTTCAGGTTACTATCGATGTAGATCTTCTGCTGCGGATCGACTTTCGCCCAGTCGGCGCGGGTCGGCTGCGTCAGCGTAAAGGTGTGGGAGCGGGCCTTGCCATCCCAGTGCAGAAGTTCTTCTTGGCCGTTCTCGAAATGCACCAGCACCTCTACCGGCAATTGTGCGTCGCCTTTTCGGTATACCGTGATGGCGGATCGGTACGAACTTCCCTGCTTCGTGCTGCGTACGGCGTGCAATTCGTAGTCACAAACCTGATTGCCGTAGAGTACCTGATCGAAAAACCAGCTCATATCCGGCCCAAACCGGTTGCCCAGCCGTTTGCCAACGACCTCATTCACGATGGCGATGAAGTTGTCGGCATTGGGGTGTTTGAATTGCCACCGGTTAAAATACGTCCGCATGATTTCGTCCATCACCGGGCGGCCCACCAGCCCGTCGAGCGTCCGCATCCAGGTGGCGGGTTTGAAGTAGGTCAGTTCGCCGTAATAGTCGTCGGGCAGTTGCCAGACATTACCAAACGAAGGGGCAATCGCCGGATGGTCGAGGTGAACATAGGAGGTGCGTGACAACTCCAGGTTGCCCATCTGGTAGCCGAACAGATCGATCACTGACGATTTCGGGCCGTAGGTTTCGTCCATGATCCGGCCTTCGTAATACTGGTTGAAGCCCTCGTCCATCCAGGCTTCTTCAAACTCGTTGGTCGCCAGCAGTTGCATAAAGTACTGATGGCCAAACTCATGGATGGTTACCTGCTCCGGCAGCCGCATCCCGGCGGGCATTCCCCAGCTTGTTCCGGCGGTGATAAAGGTGGGGTATTCCATTCCCGACGCGCCCAGCGCCCACACGGGCGGGTCCACGATGGTGAGCGTGGTAAACGGATACCGCCCCAGGTTTTTATCGAAATAGGCCAGCGCAACTTTGGCCGCATCGATGTGCCGCTTTGCCTGGCCGGCGTGTTCGGGCTGCATCAGGGCGCGAATCGAAACGTGCCGCCAGCGGTCGTCAAACACGTCAAAATCCGGGCAAGCCGTCCAGGCGAAATCAACCACATCTTCGGCGTACCAACGCTGGGTTTTGGTCCCATTCGGATTTCGTCGCTCACTTTTCAACTGACCCGTCGCACCAACGCGGAAGGTTGCCGGTGTGGTCATGGCGACGTCGTAGACCCCAAAATCGGCGTAGAACTCCGAATGGGCGTGAAATTGATGGCAATTCCATTGGCCTTGTGTGGCGTAGCGGGTTCCGGCCGGTTCATACACCCCGATTTTGGGAAACCACTGCCCGATCAGAAAAAAATCGCGGCTGTAGCCGGTGCGGGCAAAAATTTTAGGCAATTTGGCCCGAAACGCAATGTCGAGTGTGATGCTCTCGCCGGGCGCAACCGGTTTGCTGAGTGGTACGCGGATGACGGTTCTGTCGTCGGCATTCGCATCGTCGGGCTGGATAAACCGGTAATTACCCGTCAGATTTTCGGCTTTACCCGAGGCTCCGGCGCGGGTTTTGATCGACACAATATCGATCGATCCGAAGGACTCCGGGTCGTTTTTATCAATAAATTCACCCCGCAACTGCCCCCCCGATTCCCGCATGAAGGTGGATTGCAGGTTCCGGAAAGCATTCAGATACAAATGAAACTGCAGGTCACGAACGAATTCGTTCGACGGGTTTTTCCAGACCAGCGTCTCTTTGCCCTCCAGCCGCTTCGTGGCCGTGTTGAGCTCGACCTGAATCTGGTAATTCGCAATTCGCGGACTGAGTGGCACCGCAGAAACGGTTTTCTGCGCGTACACACTCCGGCCAAACCAGAAAATACTGACAACGATTACAAAATAGTTCATGCCCCGTTTGAATCCGGTTTCAACGAATTGACTCACTCAATCAGATATTATTGATTTTCGCGGAGCCGAATCGGCACAATGGCTTCGGTTTGATCCCAGGCCAGCAGCATGTCGCTCCCGCCCGCCTGGGGCGCAAAACTGATGTAGAACTGTTCGGCCACCGCATTCCGTTTCCGGGCCGCCACCGGCACCCGCAAAACATCTTTGGTCTGGTCGTAACTGGTTCCCCACTGCCCGGTTTCCCGGTTGAAAATAACCATCCAACTGCCTTCCGACGGGATGGTCCAGAGCGAATATTCGCCTTCATCCAGCGGTTGTCCGGCCACGGTAACGTTCTGATCGATCGTGATGATCGTCGCTTCGTTTGCTCCCGTCCGCCATACTTCGCCATAGGGAACCAAACCGCCGAAAATTTTGCGTCCTTTTTTATACGGCTGGCAATATTCCACTTTTACCTGAACGCCATTCTGGTCACTGGTCGCAACCGCTTCCGGGCTGGACGACTTGGTAAACGACCGCAGGCCAAAAAAACCGATGAGTACCAAAACCGCAAGGCCGCCGACGATCCATAAGACTTTTTTCATAAAACAGGGATTTTGTTTAGCTAGCAGGAAAGTTATGAAAATTTGTTTGGTTGCGGGTTTCTAACTTATTATAACTTGCAGATAAACCGGCATGTCATTTGTGCGAATGCCCACGCGAACCGCTTGTCAAGTGGCAGCAAATAAACCCATACCGTTTGAAACCGAACAAATACCTTCTCTTTCTGATGACAACCATCGTTGCGTATGGGCTGTTCGAATTTTATCGCCCAAAACCCATCGACTGGAATCCCACCTACACGAACAAGGACAAAATTCCGTTCGGCACCCGGGTGTTGTTCGACCTGTTGCCGGACGTGCTGAACCAGCAACCCGTAAAAAGCCTGCGCCTACCGGTGTACAACCACCTCTCGGATAGTACCTTACCCGTCCGTAGCAACTATGTCTTCATTTGTCATACGGTGAAATTGAGCAGTTTTGATCGGAAAAAGCTGCTGGAGTATGCCAATCGGGGCAATACGGTTTTTATTTCGGCCTACGAATTCCCGGATTCACTGGCGATGCGGCTCGGTTTTCGCGCCGATCTGAAAACGCCTACCCTGCGCGATACGACCTTAGGCATGAATTTCACCAATCCGGAGCTGAAAAACCGGGTCGATTATCACTTCCGGCACGACGACGGGCGGAATTTTCTGGTCACCACGAAAGCCGCTCAAACGACGGTTTTGGGCCGAAATGCCCGAAACGAGCCTATTTTCCTCAAAATTCAATACGGCAAAGGTGCTTTTTTTATCCACAACCTGCCGCTGGCGTTTACCAATTTCTACCTCCTCGATCCGTCTACGGAAGATTATGCTTACAAAGCCCTGTCGTATCTGCCCGCCCAGCCGACCTTCTGGGACGAATACCAGAAACTGGGGCGTTTCGATGAGGACGAGCAGTCGCTGCTGCGGTATATTCTGACGCAGCCGCCGTTGACCTGGGCCTATTATCTCACGGTCGTGGGTTTGCTGCTGTACGTTATTTTTGCGGGAAAACGCACCCAGCGCGTTATTCCGCTGGTCGAACCGTTGAAGAATACCTCGCTGGCGTTTGTGCAGAACGTGGGTCGTTTGTATTTCCAGCGCGCCGACCACGGGAATCTGGCCCAGAAGAAGATTCAGTATTTTCTGGCCTATGTTCGGGAACAGTTTGGATTGAATACTGCATTTCCTGACGAAGAATTCAAGCTGGCCCTGGCGCGGAAAAGTGGCGTTTCGGAGCCGGATGTTCAGGCCTTATTCCGCCAAATTGCTTTTTCGCAACAGCAGATGATGAGTGAATACGATTTGATTCGATTGAATGAGTTGATAGAAAATTTTTATGTACAGGCGAAAGCGTAACTGCGAATTCACACCATGTCTCCCTACGAAAACCGCTTAGATTTAACCGAACTCAAAACCGCCGTCGATGCGATTCGGGCCGAAATTGGCAAGGTCATCGTCGGGCAACACCAAACCATCGATCTGCTCCTGACGGCTTTGCTCGCCGACGGCCACGTGCTGATCGAAGGCGTTCCGGGCGTAGCCAAAACGCTGATTGCCAAACTGCTGGCCAAAACCATTTCGGTCGATTTCAGCCGGATTCAGTTTACGCCCGACCTGATGCCGTCCGACGTTTTGGGAACGTCCATTTTCAACCCCAAAACCACCGATTTTGAATACCGCCGGGGGCCGATTTTCTCTAACATCGTGCTGATCGACGAAATCAACCGCGCCCCGGCCAAAACCCAGGCGGCTTTGTTTGAGGTGATGGAAGAGCGGCAGGCCACCAACGACGGCATCACGTATCTGCTGGCCGACCCGTTTCTGGTGCTGGCGACCCAGAATCCCGTCGAGCAGGAAGGCACCTACCGGCTGCCCGAAGCCCAGCTCGACCGGTTTCTGTTCAAAGTCGTCGTCGGGTATCCCAACGTGCTGGAGGAAGTGAACATCCTGAAAGGCCACCACGAACGCCGGAATCTGGCCGACGCGGTCGAAGCGGTTCAGGCGTCTCTCACGGCGGATCAGTTGCAGGCGTTACGGGCTCAGGTTCACCGGGTTCACATTGAGGATAAGTTGTTTGAATACATTGCTCAGATCGTGCAGAGTACACGCACGCACAAATCACTGTTTCTGGGTGCCTCGCCCCGGGCTTCGGTGGCGCTCCTGAACAGTTCCAAAGCCCTCGCCACCCTCCGGGGCCGCGATTTCGTCACGCCCGAAGACGTGCAGGAACTGGCCGCGCCGGTGTTGCGCCACCGCGTGTTGCTCACCCCCGAACGCGAAATGGAAGGCGGCACAGCGGATGAAGTGATTGGTCAGGTGGTGCAGAAGATTGAGGTGCCGCGATGACCCTTTTCCGCGCACTCTACGTTTCTACCCGCGTCTGGCTGTTGCTGATCGCGTTCGTGTTGCTGTTCATTCTGGCGTACGTGTTTCCGGTCCTGTTCCCGTTTGTCAAACTGCTGCTGGCGGTTCTGGTGGCGCTGTGCCTGCTGGACGGCATTCTGCTGTTCCGAAATTCAACCAAACGGGCGGCTTTTTTTGCCCGACGCGAACTCCCCGACCGGCTCTCGAACGGTGACGAAAACCCGGTGACCCTTTACCTCGAAAACCGCTATTCCTTTCCGGCACAGGTCGAAATCATCGATGAAATCCCGTTCCAGTTTCAGAAGCGGGATGTGCTGTTTACAGCCACGCTGAAGCCCAACGAAACCAAAACGTTACGCTACGAACTAAGGCCGACCAAACGCGGGGAATATAATTTCGGCGCCGTGAACGTCTACGCAATGACACCCCTGCGGCTGCTGAAACGGCGCTACCAGTTTTCGCAGAACAAGATGGTGGCGGTTTTTCCGTCGTTTCTGCAAATGCGGCAGTATGAATTGCTGGCCATTTCGAACCGGTTGAGCGAGGTCGGCATCAAAAAAGTCCGCCGGATCGGGCACAGCATGGAATTTGAACAGGTACGGGCCTATAGCCGGGGTGACGACGTCCGGACCATCAACTGGAAAGCCACCGCCCGCCGGAGCGACCTGATGGTGAACGCCTTCCGGGACGAAAAATCGCAGGCCATTTATTGCCTCATCGACAAAGGCCGCGTCATGAAATCGCCGTTTGAAGGACTTAGTTTGCTCGATTACGCCATTAATGCGACACTCGTTTTGAGCAACATTGCCCTGCTCAAACAGGACCGCGCCGGGCTGCTGACGTTCTCGGAACAAATCGGACAACTGGTGACCGCCGAGCGACGACCGGGCCACATGCAGAAAATCCTGGAAGTGTTATACCGGCAGAAAACCCGGTTTCTGGAATCGGATTACGAAGCCTTGTACACCAACCTGCGCCGACACATCCGCCAGCGGAGTTTATTACTGTTATTTACTAATTTTGAGACGGTTAATGCCCTGCGCCGGCAACTACCGTATCTGCGCCGGATGGCCAAAGACCACCTGCTGATCGTTGTTTTTTTTGAAAATACCGAATTGAAAACGTTATTGAGCAGCCCGGCCAGTTCGACGGAAGAAATCTACCAGAAAACCATTGCCGAGAAGTTTTATTACGAGAAAAAGTTGATCGTCAAAGAATTACAACAATACGGCATTCAGGCCATTTTGACCGCCCCGCAGAACCTGACCGCCAACACCGTCAATAAATACCTGGAACTGAAAGCCCGGGGCATGATTTAGAAAAAATGAAACGACTCCGCTGGCTCCTGATTGGATTGGCTGTCCTGCTGCTTGTTCTGCTGGTCAATACCCTCCGCTTTTCCTCCAAGCAACTGAGCGATGTTCCACCCGCAGCATCCGTTTCTGTCGGCGATTCGGCCGTGAACCGGCTGGTGGCGGCACTGCGGCTGCGGACGGTTTCCTATTCCGATGAGTCGCTGACGGACACCACACAGTTTGACCAATTCCTCAGCCTGCTGCAGCAATCCTTCCCCCGGATTCATCAGCAACTGAAGCGCGAGACGTTTAACCAGTACGGGTTACTGTACGAATGGAAAGGCAAAAATCCGGCGTTGAAACCGGTATTGCTGACAGGACATTACGATGTCGTTCCGGTGATTCAGGGCACCCAGAAAATGTGGAAACGACCGCCGTTCGACGGATTGCTGGAAGGCGGTTTTCTGTATGGCCGGGGCACGCTGGACGACAAAAGCAGCGTCATGGCGCAACTCGAAGCCGTCGAAGGGCTGCTCGCTACCGGTTTTCAGCCTGAGCGGACGATCATGCTGGCCTACGGACAGGACGAAGAAGTTACCGGTTTTCGGGGTGCCCAAACCATGGCCGCCGAACTGGAACGGCGGAAAATCACGCTGGAATACGTGCTGGACGAGGGTGGTGTGATTAAAACCGACGGTATTCCGGGCCTGCCCAGACCGGTCGCGCTCATCGGAATTGGCGAAAAAGGCTACGCCAGCATCGAGTTGACGACCGTTAGCAAGGGCGGGCATTCGTCGATGCCGCCGAAACAGACCAGCATCGGGCTGGTGGCCGAAGCGGTGAGCAAACTGGAAAAGAACCCGTTTCCGGCGCGGCTGGACGCGGGACTGGATCAGATGTTTACGTACATCGGTCCCGAAATGCCGTTCGGACAGCGGATCGTGTTTGCCAACCAGTGGTTGTTTGCGCCCCTCATCACCCGCATCATGGCGCAGTCGAATTCTGGCAATGCA
Source organism: Larkinella humicola (assembly GCF_008727875.1). Lineage (GTDB taxonomy): Bacteria > Bacteroidota > Bacteroidia > Cytophagales > Spirosomataceae > Larkinella > Larkinella humicola. Next base: position 457,149 of record NZ_VTWS01000003.1, read on the forward strand.
ACGCTACGAACCACTACCGCGCCCACGATTTTTCAGGCCGGCGTCAAAGACAATGTGCTGCCAATTGAAGCCACGGCGACGATTAACTTCCGGATTCTACCCGGCGAAACGGTGGAGACCGTTGCCGAACGCGTAAAGGAAGTCATTGATGATGAGCGGATTCAGGTCAATGTGCTGAAAAAATTCATCAGCCAGCCTTCACCGGTTTCGAATCCGAATGCGCTCGGATTCGAACGGATTCACCGCACCATCAAGGGCGTTTATCCCGAAACCATCGTCACGCCGTATTTAACGCTGGGCGGCACAGACTCCCGGTTTTACGCCCGCGTTTGTCCGCAAATCTACCGGTTTTCGCCCACGCCCATGAACGACGAAGACACCCAGCGGGTTCACGGCACCAACGAACGGATTAGCCTGAAAGACTACCGGAACATGATCCGGTTTTACGCCACGCTGATCAGGAACAGCCAGAATTGATGGGTGGTTTACAGCTTTTCGGGTACTGGCTCTTTGTTACCATTTTATAAAAAGATAGGATTATTTGTAACTTTATCAGGTAATCAGCCAAACCCTTTCCTGAAAACCGGAATCCTGTCTGTATGGAAACTTTACCAGCGAATCGCCACAGGGTATCTTATTCAGCCAGAAACAAGGGTTTTAAAGGCTTTTTCCTCGCCCTTTGTCTTCTGTTGCCTGCGACCTCTCTCCTCTTGGCGCAATCCTTTTCGGTTCAACCTGATCAGCACGGTTTTTATCAGCTTCAGAAAAACGCGAATTCGCAGACCTCGGCGGCCCGAAAAGCGCAGACGGTGACGGTATCCATTGCGAATGATTCCCGACGATCGGGTGATGCGGCCGTTCTTTCGGTGTCACTCGGCCCCGAAATCAACCTCAACAATGGGAGCAATTTTACGCTGATCGTTAGAACATCCCCTGAACTTACGAACCAGTCGGATGTTATTTACATTTCAAACAAGCTTGTCGATCGATCTTCCCGAACCATGCAGATCCCGGTTGGCGGTCTGAATGCCAACACGGATTATTACTTCACGCTCCTTTATTCCAGCGAATGCACGGGTGAAACCATCGCCGAAGTTCATTACAAAACGGGTGCGGCTCTGCAAAAGCCCAAAAGAATACTATTGATACTCGACAAGCAGTACGAAAACGATTTGCAAATTGAACAGGCGCTGTCGGTTTACAAAGCCGACGTGAACCGGGCCGACCCCAATCTCGTTTTTGAACGGTTTTATCTTTCTACGGATCCGGCCGAAAAAGGGAAACTCTACGAACAGATCAAAAGCTGGTACTTCGATGCCACGACTCCGCTCCATTACCTGTTTTTTATCGGACAGAATGCCAGCACCTACATTCGATCGTATCATCTGAACCCCAAAACCAATCAGGCGGGGCCAGGCGACGTGTTCAGTTTACCCAGCATTGGGGTGTATGCCAAAATCCTGACCCAGGATTACCCGTTCGATCCCCAGCAAAACGCTTTTATAAACCGGCGATACAGGTGTCAGGACGTTGGAGCCGATCCGATTCCGAATGATATTTCGTCTACCTATGCTCAATCATCTATTGTCGATATTTCGTACGGCGCTATTGTACCTACGCGTCCGGAAGAAGGGAAAGCCTACCTATTGCGGTATTTTGAAAAACTGCACCGATACAAAACGGGGCAAATTAAGTTTGATAAAAAAGCGCTGCTGGCCGATACGTTCTACCACGACGGGAGTTATCCGAAAAAAGTTGAAGAATTGACGGGGCGCTGGACCAACAACGATACGATCAACGTTCCCCGGAAATATGGTCCTAATTTTCACGGGGATGACCCGATCTGGCGAGCCGATTACCTTAAGAAGTTAGGCAGCAACTCATACGAAATAGCCACTTTTTACGGGCATGGCTCCCCCGGTTTGCATTATTTTGGAATAACGCCGACCGAAATTCAGAATTTGGGTAAACTCAACACGCTTCTTTTTGACTTTCTGGCCTGTTCGGTGGGCGGTATCGATGTCCGGGATTATATGGCTGGTACGTACCTGGATAAAGGAAACACCCTTTTTGTCAATGCCTATTCGGTGACCATATTTGCGTCTACCCAAGAAAATGAATCGCCATTACTGGAAAAATTCAAGGAAAAACGTCCTTTTCACGCCTTTGCCCGGGGAGCGTACGTCAGCGATGCATTCCGGCATGGCTTCACGTTCAATGACGCCCAATACCCGCTTGGCGACCCTCTCCTACTCCTCGATCCGCCCTGTACGAATGCCGAACCGCTCGTGATTTCAGCCGCCGGTTCGCTGTCGCTTTGCTCCGGTGATACGGTTTCGCTCCGTGTTCCCGAGACCTTCACTGACTTCCGCTGGTTCCGCAACGGGCAGGAAATCACTACGGCCAAAAGCCAGAAACTGGTGGTGAGTCAGAGCGGTAGTTACACGGCAAAAGCCAAACAGTGCGGCCAGGAGGTGAGCAGTGAAGGCATTACCATCACCGAAAAACCGGGGCCGGTTATCCCGGTTTTGACGGTCGAAACGTTCCCGGATCGCTACCGGCTGCGGGTAACGCCCGCAGGAGCTTTTACCGGTGGTTTCAGTTGGTTCATTAACGGCGAACGCTGGCAGGAAACCACGCAGGACACGGCCCGACCGGTTTTACTGGCCGACTATTCCGTTCGCGTTGTAAAAGACGGCTGTTCAGCCCTGTCAAAACCGGTTTCGGTTCGGATTGAAAAACCGGCGCTATCCGTCACTGCCCCCGTCCCCCTTTGCACGGGCGACAGCGTCGCGCTGAAAGCGCCCGATAATTTCAGTTCGTATACGTGGCTGACCAAAGACGGCCCGTCGGTGACAACCACCAGCAGCACCCGGTTCATCAAGCAGAGCGCTTCCGTGGCGGTGACGCCCAAACGGGGCAATCTGGAAGGGCCGACCTCCGATTATGTCACCATGAACTTCTCCCCCAAACCGACCAAGCCAACCCTGACCCTGGAAAGCAACGGTTTCCGGTCGAGCAGTACGACGGGCAATCAGTGGTACCGAAACGGTCAACCCCTGCCGGATTCGACGCGCCAGGTTCTGCGCAATCCGGGTGCCGGAACCTATACCGTCCGCGTGACCGGACAAGGTGGCTGCTTCAACGACTCGGACCCGATGATCATCACGGCGGTGGAGCCAACGCCGGGAACCTTGAAAGTGTACCCGAATCCCGGCAACGGAACGTTCTGGGTGGAGTGGCCCGACGCGTTCCGGTCGGGGGATCTGGAGGTGGTGGATAACCTGGGCCGCCAAGTCTACAGCCGTTCCTACGCCAGCAAACCGGTGGGGCCGGTGCCGGTCAGGCTGAAAACCGCTCCGGGTCTGTACCTGTTGCGGCTTTCGAATGCCGGACAAATTCATACGGTCAAGGTAGTGATTGAAACCGATTGATGGAGCTAGCCCCAAACCCGCTGCCATGACCCGTCTGTGGTGTATCGCCCTGCTGTTCATTTGCTCGTTGAGCGTCTGGAGCCACGCCCAGACGGCCCGCCAGCTCCGCTTCGAACACCTGGGCATCAACCAGGGGCTGGCCAATAATGTGGTGTATGCCCTGCTTCAGGACCGCGAGGGGTATGTGTGGTTTGCGACCGACAATGGACTCAGCAAATACGACGGCTACACGGTTACTACCTACAAAAAGATCCCCGGAGATACCACATCGCTCGCGGGCAATTCCGTGATCCAGTTGATGGAAGACCGGGAAGGCTTCCTCTGGCTCGGCATGATGGGGCAGGGAATTTGCAAATTTGATAAACAGACTGAAATCTTTACCTGCTACGGCCCTACCCCCCAAACCCTGAAACAAGGCACGATAAACACCATTGTAGAAGATCGGGAGGGCGATCTGTGGGTAGCGAACGGCACGCCCGAACTACGGAAATTCGACAAAAAAACCGGCACTTATTCCCGCTTCAATTATGCGACCTTGCTGGCCGAAAAGTCTTCCACCGGGATAGTCCCGGAAGTCAATACACTCTATCGCGACAAAACCGGAACGCTGTGGGTGGGCAGTCAACAGGGGCTGCACCGGATGACTCTCAACCCGACAGAAACCGGAAAAACCACTCCAGTTAGCTTTACAACCTACCGGCACGACCCTGCCAATTCCCGCAGCCTGAGCCACGATGAGGTGCGGGAAATGTATGAAGACCAGGCAGGTATGTTGTGGATCAGCACCGAGAACGGCCTGAACCGGTTTGACCGGAAAAGCGGGACGTTCAGGCATTACCCGTACACATCAGATCCATCGCCGGCCATCAATGCCACCATCAACCGAAAGTTCAGGCACTTTGCCGAAGATCAGCAGGGGAACCTTTGGATTGGCACCAACACGCAGGGTTTGTTTCAGCTCAATTCCGAACGCACGCACTTCACGCAGGTGCAGCACGACCCGGAAAATCCAGCGAGCCTGCGTGGGTCTTTCGTCAACGCCCTCCTGGTGGATCGATCCGGTTTGTTGTGGGTCAGCATTTGGGGCGAGGGCGTTGACCGGGCTCATCCCCGCCAGCAGCCGTTCCAGCATTACCGACCGCTTCCCGCTCCGGTTTCGTCCTTGAGCAATAAGTACGTCGATGCCATTCTGGAAGACCGCTCCGGCATCGTCTGGCTGGCCACCGGGGCCGGACTGGACCGGCTGGACCAACGAACGGGCCGTTTTAAGACGTATCGATTCACCCCCAACCAGCCAAAGGGACAGCCGAATCGCCATGTCAATGCCCTGCTCGAAGACCGCGACGGCAACCTGTGGGTGGGTAGCCAGGGCGACCTGGCGCTGTTCAACCGGCAAACGGAAACGTTCATCCCGTTTACGCAGGACACCCTCCGCTATCCGGGACTCGGCGGCAATGGCGCGATCTTCACCCTGTACGAAGACCGCCAGGGCCTGCTTTGGCTGGGTACCAACAACGGGATCAAAAGCTTCGACCGAAAAACGGGCCACGTAACCCACTATGCCTATGATCCGAAAAACGCGAAGGGAATCAGCGATGCCTGGGCGATTTCGATCCGCGAAGACCAGCGGGGAAACCTCTGGATTGGGACGGGCAGCGTAGCCCTCAATCGGCTGGACCGGAAAACCGGGCGGTTTACCCACTATCGCCCGGATCGTCGCAAACCGGGTAGCCTGCCGTCGGATGCCGTTCCCAGCATCTTTCAGGATTCAAAGGGAAATCTGTGGCTGGGAACCTCTGGGGGAGGGTTGTGCCGATTTGAGTATGACAGGGAAACATTTCAGGTCCTTACGCAGGCCGACGGGCTGGCCGATCATTCTATTTTTTCCATTCAGGAAGACAATCAGGGGCATTTGTGGCTGGGAACGTCCAAGGGCCTCTCCCGGTTTTCGTTTGCCGACAAGACGTTTATCAATTATGATGTCAGTGACGGTTTGCCCGGCGACGGCTTCAAAAAGGCCCATTGCAAGGGGAAAAGCGGTGTGCTGTACTTCGGTGGTGAGAATGGATTCGTTGCGTTCGATCCCCGGCAGCTAACCACCAACCGCCACGTTCCGCCGGTGGTGATTACGCAGGCCAAATTGTTCGACAAACCCATCGCCGGTCAAATAGAAGCCCGAACCCTGCACCTGAACTACGATGAAAACTTTTTCTCCTTTGAATTTGCGGCCCTGAATTATGTAAATCCTTCCAAAAATCAATACGCCTACCACCTGGCAGGTCTGGAAAAAGACTGGGTGTACAGTGGCTCGCGACGGTATGTGAGCTATACCAACCTGGATCCCGGAACGTACGTTTTCCGGGTCAAGGGATCGAACAACGATGGAGTCTGGAACGAAAAAGGAACGTCGATCCGGGTCATCATTCATCCACCGTGGTGGCAAACGACCGGGTTTCGGCTGGTGGCCATCCTGAGCCTCCTCCTGCTGGCCGGTAGCGCCGTCCGGCTTTACACGCAGATGAAACTGAGCCGGCAACGGCACGAGATGAAACAGGTTTTGCAGGCGCAGGAGGGCGAACGTCAGCGGCTGGCGGCCGATTTGCACGATGACCTGGGATCGACGCTGGCCGCCATCAAGGTGCAACTCGAAATCGTTCACGAACCCGACGATGCCCTGCTGCAGCCGATCAGGCTGATGGAAAAAGCAATTCGCGACCTTCGGCACATTTCCCACAACCTGATGCCCCCCGAGTTTGCCCGGCTCGGCCTGACCGAAGCCCTGCACGAAACCGTAAACCGGGTCGAAGCCAATTCCGGGATTTACTTTCTGTTCATCTCGTTTGGCCCGGAACGCCGGCTCGACAATGAAATGGAGCTGACCATTTACCGGATTGCGGTTGAACTCATTCAGAATGCCATCCGGCACGCCCGGGCAAAGCAGATAACCGTTCAGTTGCTTTTTTACCCACAACAGGTATCTTTATTGGTCGAAGACGACGGCCGGGGATATGCGACAGCCGGGCGCAACAAACCCGCCGGAATCGGGCTGCGCAATATTCGCTCCCGGGTCACGTATCTGAAGTCGAAATTACTGGTCGATTCCGGCGAACGCGGAACAACCATCATTCTGGAGGTGCCTATTGATTCGTAAATGCATGGATTCTGCTGTTAAACCGATCACCATTCTGATTGCCGACGACCATCAGGTGTTTAACGACGGCCTGTACAGCCTGCTCCGGTCGGTTGGCTCCCGCTATCAGGTGGTCGATCAGGTCTATACTGGAACGGACATCCTGCCGGCCATTCAGAACGTACACCCTGATCTGGTCCTGCTGGACATCAACCTGCCTAACCGAAATGGGCTAAACAGGGCCCGCGAGGTCGTTCAGGCGTTTCCACTGGTTCGGGTCATCATCATTTCGATGTACAGCTACCAGACGTTTGTCGACGAACTGAAAGCCATCGGTGTGGCCGGTTATCTCCTGAAAAGTGCTTCCCAACAGGAACTGTTCACCTGCCTGCAAAACGTCGTCGATGGTATTCCGTACTTCGATCCGAAATCGGGCAGCAAGGCCGGAACGCTGCACCCCGAAGATGATCTTCTGAAACGGTTTAAACTATCGCCCCGCGAGCTGGAAATTATCGCCCTCCTGAAACAGGGATTCGACACGCCCGAAATCGCCAAACGGCTTTTGCTGTTGACCGAAACCGTTAAAATCCACCGCAAGAACATCTATTACAAGCTGGCAGTCAACAACCTGGCCGAATTGATTCAGTTCGCTGAAGAACAGGGTCTGTGAGCATTTATAGGCTGTTGTTGAAAGTCATTTCTCGGAAAACCGTGTTCAGTGAATCTGCCGAATTCACAAGAAGCAGGATGTAGAAACCAAAAGGGCTGGTCTTACGTCCGTGGACTGACCGATGCTTTCATACCACGTCCCCAGAAAACGAAAAGAACGAGGCCTAGCATGACAAAGTTGAACGGCGTGTTCGCAGCCTCTCCACGGGAAAAATGAAAGACAATGGCACTCACCTGGAGCGCAGCGCATCCCAATGCAGCCACTACCGTCAACCCAGGCTTGATACCGGTCAGCGCAAGCAGAATGAGGCCGATGCCACCACCCAGATCGAACATACCCGTCACACGAAGCAGATCCGGGTATTCTCCCGCCCAGGGCCACATCCCGGCGATTGTAGAAACGGGCGCAACCAGCTTGAAAATTCCCGTGCCGATGAAGAGGAGTGCAAGCATTGCCTGAACAATCCACAAGGCAATGGGAAGGATTTTTAATTTTTTAGGTTGACTGGTCATACGGCTTAACATGCAGTTGGTTCGTTAGGCAAAGGTGCCTACTTTTGCTTTCAAAAAGTAAGCAGTTACCTTAACGTAAGCGGTATGATTTTAACGGAAGGCAAAACGAAGCACATTGAATGTCTGGAGCAGATGCTCCCGATCCGGGATGCGCTGGATGTTATTAGCGGCAAATGGAAAATGTTGATTTTGACCTCCATTATGCATGGCAACCGGCGGTTCAAGGAAATAGAGACAAGCATTCCCAAAATCAATCCCAAGGTTCTTTCCAAAGAATTGAAAGACATGGAAGAACACCAGTTGATCAAACGCATCGTTCATGACGAGTATCCGGTTTTAATCGAATACATCGCCACGGATTATTCACGCACGCTAAAAAGTGTCATGATGGAACTGCATGCCTGGGGTGTCAATCACCGGAAGAAAATCCTCGGACAATGATTAAAATGAAAGAGGCCACCCCTTCTGAGACAGCCTCTGCAAACTTTCAACGCAACCTCCGGTTACGCCAGGCAGATCATACCAAACTACCTGAGCTTCAACCCGCTCATTTCCCCTGCGAAACCGCCCCCATCAACTTCCCTTCCAAAACCGGGCGGGGGTCTTTGGTGTTTGACAAAACCGCCAGGCTTTTCTGGAATTCAAGCCGCAGATCGTCGCCCGAAAACCGGCAGATCACGTTCTCATAATGGGCCGTTTCGATAAACCGCCATGTCATCGTAAACGTGTTTTCGTCGCTCCAGGCACCACTCCCGGCCAGTTTCGTTTTGGTCTCCTTCGGAACTGCCGTCGGAACGAGTTTCAGCGGAACGGTCGATAAATCGGTGTCACCTTCTTTCCAGTTTCCCAAACCGCAAACCACCCGGTGTTCGCCCTGGTCGTCGTGCAGCGTGCAGACGCAGGAACCGTTCTGAAAAGCCAGCGAAACCCGTTTGATGTTCAACGAATTGTCGGCCATCTGATACGGTTTTCCCGTCACCCGCGCCACCGTCGGCGAAGTGGCTTGTCCGGCGGGCAGCGGCAACGCCAGTGCGGCTAATTTCTGCTTGAGCGAAACCGCCGGTTTTGCCGCGATGGCCTCCGGCTGAATGCCGGGCAGAATGTGCTTCCAGACCTGATCCAGAATGCCTTGCATGTCACTCGTCTCGCTCGTAATGGCAATCACCGTGTCTTTTTCCGGCATCACAATGCAATATTGACCGTAGGCACCATCCCCCCGGTACGCGCCATTGCGGCACCGCCAGAACTGGTAGCCGTAGCCTTGCAGCCAGTCGTTTTCTTCCTTCGGGCGTGATCCGCCTTTCGATTGAATCTGGAATTTAGTGGCGTCTTCGATCCAGGCTTCGGGCAAAATCCGCTTGCCGTTCCAGAGGCCTTTTTTCAGGTATAGCTGACCGAATTTCGCAATGTCCTCGGTGCGCACGCGCAGCCCCCAACCGCCAGTCGCGATGCCTTTCGGATCGGTTTCCCAATCGGCTCCTTCGATGCCCAGCGGATCGAAAAGCCGGGGTTTCAGGTAAGCCAGCAACGGCAGACCCGTCACTTTCTGAATAATCGCCGACAGCATGTAGGTGGCTCCACTATTATAGACGAAAAACGTACCGGGCTCGTGCTCGACCGGCTGCGCCAGAAACGCTTTCACCCAGTTCTTGTCCGGGTCGGCCCGAAGGGAACCCGTCGAGTCCTTGTCGTGGCCCGTTGCCATCGTCAGCAAGTCTTTCACCCGCATGGCAGCCAGATTGGCGCTGACCGTAGCCGGAACCTCGTTCGGAAAAAATGAAACCACCTTATCCTCGACCGTCAACCGCTTTTCGGCCACCGCCAGGCCAATCGCCGACGATGTAAAGCTTTTGCTGAGCGAATACAACGTATGTTTGAGATCGGGAGCGTAGGGCGCCCACCAGCCTTCCGCCACGACCTGACCATGTCGCACCACCATCAGGCTGTGCAGATTGAGTTTCCCCGCTTCAACAGCATTGACAAAATCCAGCAAACCCGCCGACGACACGCCCTGTGCTTCGGGCAGGCTGCGGGGCAGCCGGAACGAACGCAGCGGAGCCGCCCGGAGCGTCGTCGGCAGGGAGCCGATCAGACCCAGGCCCGCAACGCCCAGACCCAGTTGGTGGAGGAAAATTCGACGATTTAAGGTCATGTTTTTAGGAATAGTATGATTTTATCCAGTGATTCTGCCAAAATACACAGAAATTGGCAATCTTTAGACTCACGGTTCCCCATTTAACGACTAAACCCTTTCATGAAAAAAACATTTATCCGGACCATCTGTCTGGTTAGCGCCCTGGCAGGCTTTCATCCGGTCTGGGCCACCGGCGACACGCCCGCTTCTTCGACGCCAAAAAGCAAAACCGTCGAGCCTTCGGCGATCAAACTACCGGCTGGTTTTTCGGCTTCCATCCTGACCACGGATCTGGGCGCGGCCCGGCACATGGCCGTGAGCAAAAACGGCGACATTTACGTCAAATTGGGAAAACTGAAAGATGGCAAAGGCATTTACCGACTGCGGGATACCAACAAAGACGGCGTAATCGATGAACAAACCGGTTTTGGCGACTATCCCGGCACGGGCATTTTCATCAAGGACGATTACCTGTACGCGTCGTCCAACAGTGGCGTTTATCGCTATCAGTTGAATGAAAAAGGCGAGGTGATGCAGCCGGATCAGCCAGAAAAAATTGTGGAAGGTCTGCGGCTGAAAGAACGCGATCAGTCCAAATCGATTGCGGTCGATAACCAGTCGATGATTTATGTCAACGTGGCCTCCGACAACGATGCCTGCCGCGAAGCCGGAACCGGTAAAGGCCTGATGCCATGCCCGTTGCTGGATTCAGCCGCCGGCATCTGGCAGTTTAAAACCAACCGACTCAACCAATCCTACAGCGACGGTGTCCGGTTTGCAACGGGTTTGAAAAACACCGTCGGCCTGGATTGGAACACCAAAACCAACTCGTTGTTCGTCGTACAGCACGGTCGCGGCAAGTTCCACGATTTCTATCCGGAATATTATACGCCCAAGCACAGCGCAGAATTACCGGCCGAAACCATGTATGAAGTGAAAAAGGGATCGGATGGCGGCTGGCCGTATGTGTATTACGACCACATTCAGAAGAAGAAAATTCTGGCACCCGAATACGGCGGTGATGGTAAAAAAACCGGTGGCGAAAAAGCTATGAACCCGGTTGTGGCCTTCCCGGCGCATTTGGCTCCGAACGGTTTGCTGTTTTACACCGGCACGATGTTTCCCGAAAAATACCGCAATGGCGCGTTCGTGGCGTTTCACAGCCAGTCGGCGGAACTACAAAAAGGCTACTTGGTGGCGTTTGTGCCGTTTAAAAACGGAAAACCATCAGGAGCCTGGGAAGTTTTTGCCGACAATTTTGCCGGTATCGACTTAGCAAAACCAACCGGCCCCGTCCAACACCGCCCCTGCGGACTGGCGCAGGGACCTGACGGCTCTCTGTACGTCTCCGACGATCTGGGCGGAACGATTTTCCGAATTGCGTACAAGAAGAAATAAAGAGTTGGTATACGGTTTTCAGTTTACGGTATTCGGTGGCTGACGCATTCTTGTTGCAGCTTGCGTCAGCCACCGAATACCGTAAACTGAAAACCGTATACCGAAACTCAAACCGCCACAGTTTTCAGCTCAAACACCTCCGCCAGCAGCCGATACGACTCCAGCCTCTCTTCAAATTCGGAGGCCACGTTAACCAGCATCACTTCATCTACGGCGTATTGATCGGCGTATTTCAGCAGTTGTGCTTTCACTTCTTCGGAATTGCCCATAATCATCCGCTGCCGGTTGTGCTGAATGCGCGCTTCCTCGCCCGGCGAATACGTGACGGTTTTCAGATCGTTGTAGTCGAACGGGTCCACTTTGCCCCGGGTTTCGTATTGCAAAAACCGGTAGTCGATCATGGCCTGTTGCCGGTGTACGGTTTCGGGATCGTTGGAACAGAAGACGAAAAACGCGACGTTGGTCTGCGGTTCTTCCAGGTTCTCGGACGGCTGAAACCGCGCCCGGTACTGCTGCATGGCTTCCGGCCCGCCGTGTGGGTTGATGAAATGGGCGAAAGAAAATCCCATGCCGAAATGAGCCGCCAGCAAGCCGCTGTGACCGCTGGAACTTAACATCCACTGCTCCGGCACCGACGGCGGAATCGGCATGGCCCGCACCTTGGCCTGAACGCTGCCCGGCGCGTACCGATCGTTTAAATAATTCTGCAAATCAAACAGTTGCTGCACCAGATCCTGTTCGCTGAAGGTGTTGGTCGGGTTCAAAATGCTGGCCGTAACCCGGTCTCCACCCGGTGCGCGGCCCATGCCAAGGTCGATACGGCCGGGGAAAAGCGTTTCCAGCATCCGGAAATTCTCGGCTATTTTCAATGCACTGTAATGCGGAATCATCACCCCGCCCGAGCCCACGCGGATGGATTGCGTTTGGCCGGCGAGGTGGGCAATCAGAATTTCCGGCGTTGTTCCGGCCAGCGAGGTCACATTATGGTGTTCGGATACCCAAAACCGGGTGTATCCCAGTTCGTCCGTTAGTTGGGCGAGCGCCACGGTTTCCAGCAAGGCTTCCCGCGCGTTGCTCCCTTTGCGAATGGGTGACTGATCTAAAACACTTAACTTCATTTTTACGTCCGGTTAGCAAGCATAAGTTCTATTGTTCTAGAACAACAAACGAACAAAGAAAGGTGCCCTATCTGTCATAAACCTTATCGATTCGGCAGAGATTGAAGCCAGGACGGTGTTTCGAGGAAACGGTCTTGTTTTTACGAATGCATTCTGTTAAATCGACTTACTATTCCTGTATTCCTTCCCGGTTAATCATGAAATCAATTTTACTTCTTGCTTTTTTCTGCCTTACACTGAGCGCCTTGGCGCAATCGTCCTCACAGGCTCGCGTCGATACCGGCACCATCGACGGTGCCCGCTACCGGATCGACTTTCCCGCCAACTGGGGCCAGACCGGTTCGTCCAAACGCCTGTTGATGTACGCGCACGGCTACGAAACGATCGGCAACAAACGGGGCAACCTGAGTGGCGGATGGATGGCCCCTTTCCTGAAAAAAGGCTTTGCCGTAGCCCAGTCGGCCTACCGGCGGCAGGGCTGGGCCGTTTCAGAAGGCGTGGACGACACGGAAGCCCTGCGGCAGCATTTTGTCAAAAAATACGGACAGCCCGACAGTACATTCGTTACCGGCCATTCGATGGGTGGCATGATCACACTGGCGACCATCGAGAAATTCCCGCAGCATTACCAGGGTGCCATGCCCTTTTGCCCCATCTCCGGCCATTTGTACCAATCGTTGCAGAGACACCTTTTTGCGGTTCTGGTCACCTTCGACGGCCTTTTTCCCAACACGCTGGCACTGGAGAAGCTGGCAACAGGAACCGGCGTTCCCACAGCACCGGATGCGATCCGGCAAAAATTACAGGCCGACTCGCTGACCGGCCAGCAATTTGCCCGCCGGTTTTCCATCAAATACAAAGACCTGCCGGGCGTCCTCTCGTTTTTTCAGGAAATCTACCGCGACATCAGCCAGCAGGCCGGTGGCAATCCGTTCGACAATACGAACCTGTTGTACAGCGGTTTTCCCGACGACGCGCTCGTCAACCGCCGGGCCACCCGGCTGACGGCCCAACCCAAAGCCCGAACGTTCCTGGGGCCTTACACCACGTTTAGCGGCAAAATCAGCGACCCGGTTTTGCTGGTTCACACGACCTACGACGAGCTGATTCCACCCGAAGAAGCCACGGCCTACGACGCCATTGCCCGGCAAGCGGGCAACGACCGGCTTTTTATCATGAAATTCACCGACGGACAGGGCCATTGCCGGTTTACCCCCGGCCAGACCGAAGCGGTTTTCGATCAACTGCGAAGCTGGGTGAAGGCGGGGCAACGGCCGGTGGCGGGGGAAGTAAAATAATATGAACTCGTAAGATCTGTCTTCAGTAGTATCAGCCCACGGTTTTAACCGTGGGTTTAAAGAGTATTTTTACATCCTGAAACCGTTTCAACGGTTTCCTCATTGGCTTTCCACAACAGCTCACGGTTAAAACCGTGAGCTGTTTTTTCACTCTTTATTCCCCCAATAACCCAACAAAACCTTTTTTTCAAACAAAAACTAACAGATTAGTTGTAAAACTAAATCATTAGTCATACATTTGGTTTAAGATTGTTATCAACCTGATGTCGTATGCAAGTTCGCGAATTGACCAATGCCGAGGAAGAAATCATGAAGGTGTTGTGGAAACTGGAAAAAGGGTTTGTCAAGGATGTTTTGGCCGAACTCCCGGAGCCCAAACCCGCCTACAACACCGTCTCGACCATCATCCGCATTCTCGAAAAAAAGGGACTGGTGGGCTACCGGGCCTACGGCAAAACGCACGAATACTACCCGCTGATCACGGAAGAGGAGTATAAACGCTTCGAAATGGAGCAGCTCATGTCCGGTTATTTCGACAATTCGCTGAAAAAGCTGGTGTCGTTTTTCGTCAAAGACCGCAACCTGAGCCTGAAAGAAGCCAACGAAATTATTGACCTTCTAAACCGCCAAAAAGAATCATGAACGCGGCCCTCGAATACCTGCTGAAAGCCAATCTGTTTCTGATCCTGTTTTACGCCTGTTACTGGATCTGGCTCCGAAAGCACACGTTTTTCCGGCTCAACCGGGCCTACCTGATCGTCGCGGTGTTGCTTTCACTCACCCTGCCGCTGGTGGAGCTGCCCGCCGACGCAGCCGAAACCCTTCCCGTTCCGGTGGTCGCGTTTTCGTTGCCGGTCGTTATCCAAACGGCGGAACAGCCAACCGGGCCGGATTGGGAAACCATCGCCTACTGGGTATACGGGCTGGTCGCCGGAGCGCTGTTCCTGCGGTTGCTGGTGCAGATAACGGGCGTAGGGCGGCTGATCAAACGCTCGGAACAGCACGATCTGGACGAATACACGCTGGTGTTGCCCGCCGATGAGCGCGTTCCAACGTTCTCGTTCTTCCGCTATCTCGTACTGTGCCGCCGGGATGCGCAAACGGCTAACACGCCGATTGTGGCCCACGAACTGGTTCACATCCGGCAAAGACACAGTTTCGATGTGCTCCTGCTGGAAATTGTCCAGCTTTTCTTCTGGATGAACCCGGTTCTGATTCTCTACAAACAGACCCTTCAGCAAGTCCACGAGTTTCTGGCCGACGCCCAGGCGGAAGACAAACACGAATACGCCACTTTCCTCATCGACTACGCCTTTGGCGTTCAACCCAATACGCTGACCAACGGTTTTTTCAAACCGTCGTTGCTCAAAGAGCGCATCAAAATGCTGCAACGCCGGGCCACCAGCCGCTGGGCACTGGGAAAATACATGCTGGTGTTGCCGCTTTTGCTGAGTTTACTGGCGATGACAGCCGCCCGCGAACAACTTACGGAACTGGTGACTCCGGTTTCGGATGAAAAAGGAACCGTTTCGGGAAAAGTTATCGATAACGATGGACAGCCGCTGCCGGGTGCGACGCTCATCGTCCGCAACACAACGAGTGGTGCACAAACCGACCTACAAGGCCGCTACGAGTTAAAAAATGTTCCGTCGGATGCCAAAATCGTGGCCAGTTTCGTCGGCTATGTATCGCAGGTGAAGGACGTAGCCGGCAAAAAGACGCTTGATTTTGCGCTGCAGACTAAAGTTGACTCGTTGCGACCGGTCGTAGTGGTGGGATATGGGTCTTCTACAAAACCGGCAAATCCGGCTCCCGCCAAACCGGAAGCGAATACCTTATCTGGAAAAGTCGAAAGCTTTTCCGCAATAGAACAAAATCCGGAGTTTCCGGGTGGTTTACCGGCTTTGGGAGCATACCTCTCCAAAAACATCCGGTATCCGGCAGAAGCCCGGCAGAATGGTACCCAGGGAACGGTTTTCGTGCAATTCACCGTCAATTTGAACGGCGACATTCAGGGCCTTCGGGTGAAAAAAGGCATCGGTTCGGGCTGCGACGAAGAAGCCGTTCGGGTAGTCAGTCAGATGCCGCGCTGGACACCGGGCATGCAAAGCGGAAAACCGGTTATGACCCAGTACGTTCTACCCATTCAGTTTACGTTGGAAAAAGACGACAAGCGAAGCGGTCGGTTGATGAACAACAAAGCGAATTCTCCGAATGTCATCCTCAGCGGTTCTGCCCTTTCTGACCCGGACAAAAAGCCGCTGTTTGTCGTTGATGGTGAAAAAATGGCAAAAACCGAAAGCCTCAACGCTTCTGTTAAAACGGCTGATATCCAATCCATTAACGTCCTGAAAGGTGAATCAGCGACCACCTTGTATGGCGATGAAGGTAAGAACGGGGTAATTCAGGTGAAAACCAAACAGGCCGCAATGGGCGAACAGATTCAGCAGGCTGGCCGGATCGATTACGACGGAAAACCGCCGGTTTATATGCTGGATGATAAAACAATCACGCGGGAAGACTTCCAAAAGCTGAACCCCAAGAGTTTGCAAAGTGTCGAGGTCGATCATACCAAATCCACTTACACCATCAAGGCCACTACCAAAAACTAAACCCCTTATGAAGCTTTCCACAACCGTGTCTGCCCGGCTCCGCTTCTGCCAGCGCCGGATGGACAACCGACTCATTGCCTACACGTTCGGGCCGAAACCGTCGGCTTTTGTAACGCCCTTCTTCCAATCGTCCACCCTAAAACAACGCATTCTCATGCTCCAGAAATCCGAAACCAGCCGCTGGGCAGTCGTCAAATACGGCTTTGTAGCCCTGATCACCTTTTCCTTGTTTGTATTTGTGGCAGCTTGTGAGGACCGTGCGAAGCAGGACGTGGTCAACGACAAAGAAATAACGGTTTCCGGACAGATTCTGGCTAGTGACGGACAACCCATTCCGGGCGCTAACGTTGTTTTGAAAGGGGCATCAAAGGGCACAACAACGGACGTGAATGGTCGGTATAAAATTCAGGTCCCTGCCAATGGAGCCTTGCTGGTCGGTTTTGTTGGGCACAAAAGCCAGGAAATTGCAGTCGGCGGAAAAACCGTTGTGAATGCCCGGCTGGTTGAAGGTTCTGACGAAACAGCGGGGCGGTTTTCGGGCCAGTCCACAGATTCAGACCGGACCGCTGAAAAACTGACAGCGGTGCAGGATAAGGAGCACGTTTTCACCGTGGTTGAAAAGCATCCTGAATTTCCGGGTGGGATGGTTGGGTTGACCCGTTTTATCAACGAAAACCTGCGTTACCCGGAAGCCGCCCAAAAAGCACACGTGAGTGGAAAGGTCTTTCTTTCGTTTGTTATCAACACGGACGGCAGTTTTCAGGACATTCAGGTCCTGAAAGGCTTTGGTTTTGGTGCCGACGAAGAAGCGATTCGGGTGCTCAAAGCCATGCCGCGCTGGAAGCCAGCCACCCAGGATGGAAAACTGGTGCGGGTGAAATACAACCTGCCGATTAAATTTGAGTTGGAAGAAAAATAAAACAAGAAGCCCCGGTACGCAACGTGCCGGGGCTTCTTTGAAATTACTTCTTTCTGTTTTTAGGGAACAGTTCCATGAATTGATCATAAAACTGTTCGTACTCATCCGGGGCTTTTCGTTTTTCCCAGCCCACGGCAAACTCGGTTTTGGCCCTCTTCCAGGTCACGGTCACCGCCGGATTCTCCGGTTTTTCCAGTTTGGTGGTTTTGATCTTACACGTCTGCTCCAGGTTCGCGAACACCTTCTGGGTGGTATCCTTTTTCTGCTGGCCCAATTGCGTAAATCCACCCTCGGAACCTTCCCGGTAATACATCAACCCGTTGTCCAGCAGCCGGTATTCGGGCCGGTCGGTATCGTTGCCAATCGTTACCACAATCTGACGGCCGGTGAACCGATTTGGAAACGTTGACCCCGCCGGTGCCGGTGTTTGAGCCGTAGCCAGACTAATTTCAAGCAGATACGTCAGACAAAAAACAAAGAACAATCTCACAGGTCGCAAACTCATCAAACACATTCAATTTGGATTAACATTCTCTTTCTTAACTGCCTAAACGACAAAAAATTGCCTGTTTTTTTGTCGCCTGGTATTTACATTTCCCCGAAAGCGAACCGATCAAGGTTCTGTCGGCTTACCGTACGTTTCTTCCTGCAAACTGACCGACTTGCCAAAAATGCCGTTTTTGATGGTCACAATCAGCAAGTTATCGTGATCACCCGATTCAATTTTTGTTTTGGTCGGTTTGGTCCCGAGCCCTTGCGCGATCTCCAGAATCGTGTTGCTGTGGCCGACCACCAGGCTATTTTTACCCTTCGTTTGCTGGATCAGTTCTACCACCGCACCAACCGGTTTTGCCGGATACGAGTCGATGGGCAGGTTAAGTCGCTGCGAAAGGGGCCGGGCCGTTTCCTGCGTCCGGCGGTAGGGCGTGGTCAGAATCTGGCTAATCCGCTCGTCCTCCAGCCGGTCGGCCAGAGCCTGAGCGCGTTCCAGCCCAACGGCGGTCAAACCGCTGCTGTCGGCCTCGTTGACCTTCTCCGCGTGCCGAACAATGTAAACTGTAGACGTCGAACAGCCCGTCAGGCCAAGCACCAGAAACAAAACCGGGAGCAGTTTATCGATCCTCATCGCAGCGTCGTAAAACTCTTAACTTTTAATTCTTAACTCTTCACCTTCAACTCCTCCAGCGCCAGCCAGCTCATTAACCCGGCCCCGATTTCCAGGGCTGATTCGTCGATGTCAAACGTGGGCGTATGAACGCCGGAAATGATGCCCCGCTCTTCGTTGCGCGTTCCGAGTCGGTAAAAACACGAATCGACCACTTGGGAATAAAACGCAAAATCTTCGCCCGCCATCCACAAATCGAGGTTCACGATGTTTTCAGCACCCATGTATTCCGTGGCCGCCGAGCGCATGCGCCGGGTCAGTTCGGGGTGGTTTTTCAGGAACGGATAACCGCGTACCACCGTAAATTCGCACACGGCTCCCATCGCTTCGGCCATGCCTTCGGCCATTTTTTTCATCCGGCGCAGGCCGTCTTCCCGCCATTCTTCGTCCATGCAGCGAAACGTGCCTTCGATTTTCACTTCGTTGGGAATCACGTTCGTGACGCCGTCGGCAATAAACCGCCCGAACGACAACACCGAGGGGTTGGCCGGTTTGCGGTTGCGACTGATGATCTGCTGCAAAGCCACGATGATGTGCGAAGCGATCAACACCGGGTCGATGAGCTGGTCGGGCATGGCTCCGTGGCCGCCTTTCCCAATAACCGTCAGGTACAATTCGTCGGTGCTGGCCATGTACATGCCTTCCCGAAAGCCGATTTTCCCGACCGGCACATTCGGGGCCACGTGCTGGCCGAGCATGCTGGCCGGAGCCGGGTTTTCCAGCACGCCGTCTTTGATCATCAACGACGCGCCACCGGGGGCTTTTTCCTCCGCCGGTTGAAAAACCAGTTTCACCGTTCCCTCAAACTGGTCGCGGAGTTGCTGCAAAATCCGGGCGGTTCCCAACAATGACGACGTGTGAACATCGTGCCCACAGGCGTGCATGACGCCCTCGACGGTCGATTTGTAGGAAACATCGTTGGCTTCGTGAATCGGCAGCGCGTCCATATCGGCCCGCAGCCCCACGACCCGGCTTTCGGATGAACGGCCCGCCTGTCCTTCGATGAGCGCGACCAAACCGGTGTTGGCAACGCCTTCCTGCGGAGTCAGGCCAATGGCTTTGAGTTGTTCGGCAACGAATTGAGCGGTTTTGAACTCATTGAACGACAACTCCGGGTTGGCGTGCAGGTGACGGCGGTTGGCAATCAAGTCGGCCGCATAGTCCCGCGCTAGTGTTTTGATTTGTTCTTTCATATGGGTAGATCCCTGCGGAACCGGGCCGCGCAGGCTTTAAGAGGCTAAAAACTGGTAATCATTGATCAGTGTCCGAAGGAACGTGGTATCGTCCAGTTCCGACCGAACCCCAATCACTTGCTTGACTTTATCAGCCGCTAAACCGCTGATTTCGGGATTATTCATTCGCAACGCTTCCCGGACAATGTTCAAATCCCGGTCGGAAAGCTGGGCTACTTCCGGAAACCGCACCTGATAATCGTCGGGTAAGGCCCGGTAGGTAATCTGCGCCAGCGTAACGGGGCGGGTCAGTTTCACCACCGTGGTGCCAGCGGCAATGTCGCCAATTCGCTGGCCCCGGCCGTTGGCCGCAATGGTAATGACGGCCACCATACCGCCAAAAAACATCGGCGATTCGATGATCCGGAGCAGCCAGCGGAGCAGATAAGCCCCCAAACCGGGTTGTGATCCGTCGAGCATCACGACGCGAATTTTCATTGCTATTTTGCCGAGGCTTTGTCCATTCAGAAACGTTTCGCACAGCAGATCATACAGCATGAATGGCAACAGCAAAAACAGGCCCGTCCAGAAAGGGCTCCGAAAAGCGCCGGGGAGTAGTTTGGTCAGCACAAAATACAGAATCAGCCATCCCAGCAGAATCAGGTAATCGAGCAACAACGCCAGAATCCGGTCGCCCAAACTGGCGGGTTCGTATTCCAGCGTAACGTTTTGGGAAGTCTGAATCGAAACGGTCATAATAATCTGGTTTTCCTGGCAAGACTTTCGACCATTTGATTTGTTTCCAGGCTGACCCTGTCAGGGTCTTTGACCACTAACAGGGTCAGCCTGGAAACAAATCAAAGATGATTAAAAATTGTCTCTGCAAAATAAACGTTCGAATTGCGATCGGCTAACTTTTGCAGATTTGTTTTCGAATACGGTGGTGCTTCCGTCAAAATCCGTTCCAGAAGAGCCCGAATCGCATCCGGCGAGGTGGCATCCGTCACGGCCCCCAGTTGCTCGGTTTGCACCAGATGACCCAGATAACCGTAATCCGACGCCAACACCGGTTTTCCGGAAACCGCAGCCCGCACCACGACCGACGCCATGCCGATGTGGTTCTGGTATAACGCCAAAACGTAGTCCGACAACTCGAAATACACCTGAATTTCCCGCCCTTTTATTTCGTCAAACACCCGCACAATCTGCATGTCGCTCCCGACCTCAGTCATGCTGCGTTCGACTTTTTCCCGAAAACCGGGTTGAATCGGCCCGGCCAGCACCAGACACAATGCCCGTTGCTGCGCCGGTTTCAGGAGTTTCAGGGCATCGAGCAGCGGCTCAATGCCTTTGCGGTCGTCCAGGTGCCCGAAAAGCAGCAGAATCCGGCGGTTGGGTGAAATCTGGAGTTTCATTCGCAGGTGTTCGACCTCGGCGGGCGTAATGGCATGCGATTCGACCGGATCGGCCAGCGGCCAGATTTTGACGTGCGGACTCAACGCCCGCAAGCCCTCCACCGCCGAATGATCCAGGCAAAACAGATTGGTCAAGCCTTTCCGGTTCAGAACCCCGTTTAAGGTTACTTTTTTTCGAATTCCGTTCAGCCGGGCTTTGATGCCGGGCCGGGTTTTGTAATGAAAATCCGGCCGAAAATAAATACCGGAAACGGCAAAGGGCGCCGACCGTCCGAGCCAGGTTGCCAGCATAAACAGATCGAAATACATCAGCAACACGTGCGATGGCTGATGCGTCTGCCCGTATTTCAACACCAGATTCCATTCCTTGAACGAACGGGTCGCCATCGACGCTCCGTGTACGGTTTCAATGTCTTCCTCCGAAATGGGTACGAACCGGATGTTTTCGATACCCGGTTTGGCTTCGAGCAAGGCCTCAAATTGCTTCCCGAACGATTGCTGGGTCACGACGATCAGTTCACCTTCGGGGCGGTTTTGCACCCAGTAGGCGATCAGATGCGTCAGGTAATCAGCGTGGTGGCCGTCGATGATCGTATCAAAAAGCAGGATTTTTTTCGCTCTGTTCACTTATGCAATACGTTGGTAAACCTGAAGTGTTTGACTCGCCGTTTTTTCCAGCGAAAAATGCTGCCCCCGCTCGCGTCCTTTCCGGACCAGGGACTGGCGCAGTGACTCGTCCAGAATGATTTTTTCGATTTGTTGTTGCATATCCAACGCCGATTCCGGGTCGAAATACAGCGCGGCCTCCCGCGCCACTTCCGGGAAACAGGACGCCCGACTCAACACCACCGGGCAACCGGCCGCAAAAGCTTCCAGAATCGGAATGCCGAAGCCTTCGTAGAGCGACGGATAGACAAACGCCAGTGCGTTCTGGTACAGGCGATACAGCGTAAAATCGTCGATGTTGCGTTGGCTGATCCGGTTTGTCAGGTCCAGTTGCTGAATCCACTGCGTCTCTTCCGGACTGAACGAACCGCCCCCGGCACAGATCAGTTGGACATGACGGTGTTTTTTGAGCGTCGGCGCAACTGCTTTTAGAAAAGGAATGAAATTTTTGTAATCGTTGCGGGCACCGACATACAGCAAATACGCTTCCGGCACCTCGATCTGAACGGTTTCGGGGACTTTCAGCGTCTGAAAAGCCGTTGCGTGGTAAACGACGGTGATCTTCTCCGGTTTGATGTTAAACAGCTCGATCAGATCGGTTTTGGTGTTTTCCGACACCGCAATGATCTGGGCGCTCCGGTCGAACAACCTTTGTTTCAGGTCTTTCGACGCGTTATCGATGTGGCCGAATTCAGCCCCAAACTTGTCTTTAATGGCATCGTGGTACGTCAACACCACCGGTTTTTTCGTGTGCTTCAGAAAGTACGGGTGAAAAAAAGTAGGGTGAAAAACGTCGTAGTTATTCTGCATCAACCGGGTCACGCTCCACAACCGGTTCACCTGCGAAAAGAGCATATTGGTGGGCATAAAACCCAGGAAATACGAAAATGACTGCACCCGAAACGCGTCACTTTCCAGCAGGTAGGCATTGTTGGAAAACAAAAGCGACAACTGGGTTTCAACGCCTTTTTCTCGCAGCGATACCATCAGATCGTAAAAATACCGGGACACTCCGCCATACCGCACCCCTGTAAAGGCCTGATGGTCAAACAATACTTTCATAAAATAGCCAAATACACCCAGAAACTACAAACTTACGGAGAAACCCTTTGACAACGGCTATTTGTTGCCGAAATCGACCGTATTGTCCCCGTTCGTATGAGCGGCTTTGAAATATGGCATTTGATTTGCAACTTATCCGACCCAATGGGTTTCGGCCCATAACCCGTTTTTTTCATGCGCGAAGCGGCTTTTATCAAACAGAATACGGAAAAGTGGAAGGAGATCGAGAGCGAACCGGTAACCGCCAACGACCGCTCCAACCCCGACGTGCTGACCGACCACTTCATCGAACTGACCGATGACCTGTCGTATGCCCGGACGTTCTACCCCACGTCGCCCGTCACCCGGTATCTCAACGGTCTGGCGGCCACGATGCACCGGCGGCTGATGGGCAACAAACGGGAGGACCGCAGCCGTTTTGTCCAGTTCTGGGCGGTAGAATTGCCGTTGCTGTTCCGGAAATCACACCGGCTTTTGCTGGTGTCGTTCGTCATTTTTCTGGTAGCGGCTGCACTGGGCTGGGTGTCGGCGGCCAACGACGAGTTGTTTGTCCGGCTGATTCTGGGCGACGATTACGTCAATATGACGCTCGAAAACATCCGGAAAGGCGATCCGCTGGCGGTTTACAAAGGCAGTGGACAGGCCGATATGTTCATGGGCATCACCGTCAACAACATCCGGGTTTCGTTCATCGCGTTCATTCTGGGTTTGTTTGCGTCCTTCGGAACGATTGCTGTCATGTTTCAGAACGGCGTGATGCTGGGCGCTTTTCAGTATTTTTTCTACGAACGCGGTTTGCTGCTTCCGTCTGTCCTAACGATCTGGATTCACGGAACGCTGGAAATTTCGGCCATCGTCATTGCGGGCAGCGCGGGTCTGACGCTCGGCAACAGTTTGTTGTTTCCGGGCACCTGGTCACGGCTGGAGTCGTTCAAACACGGAGCCAAACAGGGGCTCAAAATTGTGATCGGGCTCGTACCGGTTTTCATCACGGCGGGTTTTCTGGAGAGTTTCGTCACGCGGTTACCCCTGCATCCGGTGGTCAGTTCGGCTATTATTCTGGCATCGGCTGCGTTCATTATCTGGTATTTTATCCTGTATCCGATTCAACTGGAAAAGAGAATTACTGAGGATGGGAACGCGGATCGAACGGATTGAAACAGATTTTATCCGTGGAAATCTGTTTCAATCCGTTCAATCGCAACGGCGACCCGGCCGCGTTCCCATCCGTCAAATAAATAATAACTCATGAATCTCTACCAAACGCGCGATTTCGGCGAAAAAATCAACGCCACGATTCAATATGCCGTCAAGCAAATCCGCAGTCTTAGCACGGCGCTGCTCTACATTGCCGGGGCTCCGGCGCTGATCGCGGGGATTGCGTCGGGTATGGCATCGGCGTCGATGCTGTCGACCCAACCAACCGGCGTCAATGCGCCCCGCATGAACGACTGGATGATTCAGCAGTTGTCGAGCCCTTATTACCTGGTGGCCATTGTGTTTGCGTTGTTCATCCCGCTGCTGGTTAATCTCACCGTTTATGGCCATTTGAAAGTCTACAACCGAAATCCGGGCGAACCCGTCAGCGTTGAAGCGGTTTGGGCGGAGGTTCAAAATGCGTTCGGGCGGGCTGTCGTTACCTGGCTGGTGGTTGGCATCCTCGTCATTGCGGCCACGCTTTTTTTCCTGATTCCGGGTATTTATCTGGGCGTTGTCTTTTCGTTAGCACTCGCTGTGGTGGTTCTGGAAGACGGTTCGGCCAGCACGTTTATGGGGCGGTGTTTCGAACTGATCCGCGACCACTGGTGGTCGACCTTCGGGCTGATCATCATCATCAGTTTTATCGCCTATATTCTCAGTTTTGCATTCAATGTGCCCGCAGCCGGTGTCAGCATGATGGTCGCCCTGAAACTCGTCCCCAGCATGCCGGTTTACGTGACGATTCTGACCAGCATCCTCAGTACGATCGGCAGTGTGGTGGTCTCGTCGCTCATCGCCCTGGGCATCGCTTTTCAGTATTTTAACCTGGTTGAATTGCGGGATGGCCGCAGCATTCTGTCGGCCATCGACAGCATCGGATCGTCTACGCCCCCACCCATTCCCCGTTCCAGCGATGAAGGTGATTATTAACCGTAGGGCGAAAAACCGCCTGGCCGGTTTATTGCTCCTGGCGACCCTGACCGGTTTTCCGGCGATAGCGCAACTGCCCGTTCCCCAGGCCAAAGACACGGCGCAGGCACAACCGGCTCCCGACGACCGCAGTTCGATCCGGATGCGAAAACCGTCGACCGCCAAACTGAACGACTATCGCAACGACCGCGATTACCAGTATGGCCAGGACTTTAAACCCCGCAACAACCTGTGGTCTAAATTCTGGAGCTGGTTCTGGCAAAAAGTGGGCGAATTTTTGACGAGCAAATCCTACCAGAATTTCTGGCAATATGTGTTTCTGGCGGCTGCTGCGGGTCTGGTAGTCTGGCTGGTCATCAAAGCCGAAATCATGGGATTCATTTTTAGTAAAAAATCACAGGGAGCTGCGCTGGCTTACGAAACGCTGACTGAAAACATTCACGAAATCGACTTTGAGCAACAGATCAACGCGGCTATCGACCAGCGAAATTACCGGCTGGCGGTTCGGTTGCTGTATTTGCAAACGCTGAAACACCTGAGCAACCACAACCTGATCGACTGGAAACCGAATAAGACCAACCGCAGCTACGTTTACGAACTGGCACAGTCGCCCCTGCAACCGGCGTTCGAAACCCTGACGACGCAGTTTGAATACATCTGGTACGGCGATTTCCCGATTACCGAAGAGCGGTTTAAACCGTTGCAGGAATCGTTTGAACGGTTTAACCGGTAATTACAAACCGCCGGTTTTTCCCCCATCCACCGGCACATTGATTCCGTTGATCGAAGCCGCTGCGGGTGTGCAGAGAAAGGCCACGGCTGCCGCTACTTCTTCCGCTTCCGCAAACCGTCGGCTGGGAATTTCGGCCTGCATTTGGGCTTCAATTTCAGCCCGTGATTGATTCTGCGCGCCCGCCCGCATGGTCAGCACGGCATCCAGTCGGGCCGTACGCGTATAACCCGGCAACACGTTGTTAACCGTGATTCCAAATTGAGCGATTTCCAGCGACAGGGTTTTGGCCCACTGCGCTACCGCTCCGCGAATGGTGTTGGAAACGCCCAGGCCCACAATAGGTTGTTTCACCGATGTGGAAATAATGTTGACAATCCGGCCGTACCCCGCCCGCTTCATCGCCGGCACGACGGCCTGCACCAGAATCTGATTATTCAGAAGGTGAGCGGCAAACGTTTTGGTAAACTCCTCCGGTTTGGCGTCGATCAGCGGGCCACCCGCCGGGCCACCGGTATTATTGATCAGAATGTGAACCTCCGGAAAGTCAGTCAGATAAGCATCGATGGCGGTTTTCACTTCTTCCGGACTGGCAAAATCAGCTACCTGATACCGGTGTTGCTGCCCCTGCTGTGTGTCTAATGAGCCGATGGCTTCTTTCAGTTTCTCTTCATTGCGAGCCAGCAGCGTAACATTCGCGCCCAATAGCGCCAGTTCAACGGCGGTCGCATAGCCAATTCCCTGCGTGCTTCCACAGACAATAGCGGTTTTTCCGGTAAGCGAAAGATTCATCGTAAAGTCGGTTTAGTCCGGGCCGTTTTTAGCGGCTACAACCCGTTCATTCGTGTAAATTGCTAAATAACGGCATTGCGGCAATATTTTTACTAATTTACCAATCAATTGGTACCCGTAATCAGTTATTCACCCGAATCACCTGCCCCCCATCCATGCGGGTTTCCAATCATCAACCCCGGCGGAGGGATTACGGTCGAAAGCGTCCGACCGTGTAATTTATTGGGGTATGGATCCGGTTTTAACGAACTTTGCTAACAAATTAATCGATAAAAAACATGTCTAAAGGTCTTATTATTGGCATCGTCCTGGTTCTGATTTTTGGTTTTTTCGGATGCAGTACATATAACGGTATCGTCGGAAAAGACGCGAATGTGGGTGAAAAATGGGCTCAGGTCCAAACACAATACCAACGCCGGGCCGACCTGGTTCCGAACCTGGTGAACACCGTAAAAGGAGCCGCCAATTTTGAAAAAAGTACGTTAACAGCGGTCATGGAAGCCCGTTCGAAAGCCACCAGCGTTCAACTGACCGCCGACCAACTGACGCCCGAGAATGTTCAGAAATTTCAGGCGGCTCAGGATCAGTTAGGCGGTACGCTGTCGCGTCTGCTGGCCGTGTCCGAAAACTATCCGCAGTTGAGAGCCACGCAGAATTTCTCCGAACTCCAGTCGCAACTGGAAGGCACCGAAAACCGCATTAGTGTAGCGCGGAATGACTTCAACGCGGCCGTCAAAGACTACAACGTTTCGGTCCGCACATTCCCGGCCAATATTTTCGCCGGTATTTTCGGTTTCTCAGTGAAAGGTTTCTTCGAAGCGTCACAAGCCGCCCAGAATGCCCCAGCCGTTCAATTTTAAGTTAAGAATTAAAAGTTAAGAGTTAAAAATAGACTGCCTCATTAAACATTTGGCAGATCAACATTTTTAACTCTTAACTCTTAACTTTTAATTCATAACTCCTTTATGTCCGCAATCAATCTTTTCACGTCCGACGAACAGCAGCAGATCATTCAGGCGATTCGGTCGGCTGAACTGGAAACGTCGGGCGAAATTCGGGTCCATCTCGAGCTGCATTGTCCGACACCCGACGTCATCGAACGGGCGGTGCAGGTTTTCCGGCAACTGAGCATGGACCGAACCGCCCAGCGCAACGGCGTTTTATTTTATCTGGCGACGGAAGACCACAAGTTCGCCGTGTTGGGTGATGAA
Source organism: Larkinella humicola (assembly GCF_008727875.1). Classification (GTDB taxonomy): domain Bacteria; phylum Bacteroidota; class Bacteroidia; order Cytophagales; family Spirosomataceae; genus Larkinella; species Larkinella humicola. Next base: position 484,717 of record NZ_VTWS01000003.1, read on the forward strand.
GGGATCGACAAGGTAGTACCCAACGACTTCTGGGAAACCACCAAAGATATTATGCGTGAAAATTTTCGCGCCGGTCGGTTTACGCAAGGATTCTGTCTGGGAATTGAACGGGCAGGACAGCAGTTACGACAGTATTTTCCTCGTCTGGATAATGACTCTAACGAGCTTTCCGACGAAATTTCACACTAAATGAAACTTCCTTTCGTCACATATCGCTTTGCAATACCGGTTCGAATTCTGTTGATTCTTCTGCTGGCCGTGGTTTCTTTCCGGACCTACGCCCAGGATGATGTCATTCCGCCCCGACCCAATCCACCGCGTCTGGTCAATGATTTTGTGGGAATTCTGAAAGCAGACGAACGGGCGAGACTGGAGGAAAAGCTACGGGTTTACAACGACTCGACATCCACTCAGATCGTCATTGTGATTGCCAAAACCACCGAACCCTACCCGATTGGCGACTACAGTTTTCAGATCGGCCGCAAGTGGGGAGTGGGGCAGAAGGGGCAGAACAACGGCCTGGTAATGACCTGGGTACCATCAACCCGCAAGGTATTTATTGCCACGGGTTACGGCCTGGAAGGAGCGATTCCGGATGCCATCGCCAAGCGGATTGTCAGCCAGATCATTGTCCCGCGTTTCAAAAGCGAACAGTGGTACGCCGGTTTGGACGAAGCGACCGACGAAATCATTCGCCGGGCCAGTGGCGAATACAAAGCCGATCCTGCGGACGACGGCGGGGGCGGTGACGGCATCCTCTTCTTCATCATCATTTTCGTCGTGATCATCGTCATCATCTGGATCAGCCGGAACCGGGGCGGGGGTGGTAGCAACCGAAACCGGGGCGGGGGTTTCTTTCCGGTCCCTTTCCCAACTTCCACGTTCTCCGGCTGGGGCAGTTCGTCCGGCAATTGGGGTGGCGGAGGTGGTGGCGGCAGCAGTTTCGGGGGCTTCGGGGGCGGCAGCTTCGGCGGGGGCGGTGCTGGCGGGGATTACTGAGTTAAGAATTAAGAGTGAAGAGTGAAGAGTTAAACTGTCTATCAGATAACTCTTCACTCTTCACTCTTCACTAACTTTCCATCAATCAAAAACCGCTTCTGATCCAGCCACGCCAGTTGCTGAAATCCTTCCAGGTGGTAGCGTTTGACCGCGCCTTTCTCGCTTTCCAGCCAGACGTTCCGTTCCGATTCATAGAGGGAATTCTTGGTTCGTAAGGTCGCTTTGATCAGCCGGGGCTGGCGGGTGGCCGAATCCAGCTCGATGCGCAGAACCTGAACGGGGAGCTTTTCTCCCGGTTTCAGGACATATTCATATGTGAGCGAATCCGGGCGGTTTTTCAGATAACTGGACTGATAGGCCTGCTTGTTGATGTCGGCTTGCAGAAACAAATCGAGTTCACGGCTCCAGTCAATGTCTTTTGTCGTTTGCTGCTCTTTCTCATCGCCAAAACCGGCCTGTTTCAAAACCGTCGGTTGCTGGCTTTTTAACTGATTGATCTGCTGTTCGATATACGATTTCAGATCGTAATACGTCCCGGCGGGGGCTTCTTTGGTAGGATTGCTGCAAGCGGCTAACGCCAGAATAAAAACAAGTCCGTAACTAAATTTCATCATCCTAAAAAATACCCCCTGACTTTCCAATCAGAGGGAGTGCAATGCTGTTTAGTTGGCGAACACCAACCAAAGCTGAAAAGTTTGTCGTTCAAGACAAGAGAAGTGAGACAAGAGAGTAAAGACCGCATTTGAATGATCTGTTATAAGTCTTTACTCTCTTGTCTCACTTCTCTTGTCTATTCCGCTATCAAACTATGGCCCGTCATGACATCGGGTTGCGCGATGCCCATCAGGTGCAGAATCGTCGGGGCAATATCCGCCAGAACACCGTTGTTCAGTTTCGGATGAAAGCCGTTATCGACCAGAATACACGGAACCGGGTTGGTGGTGTGGGCCGTGTTGGGCGAACCATCTTCGTTGATCATATAATCCGCATTGCCGTGGTCAGCAATCACAATGGTCGTATAGCCGTGGGCCAGGGCCGTGGTGATCACCGCCTGAGCGCATTGATCGACGGTTTCGGCGGCTTTCACAACGGCTGAGAACACACCTGTGTGACCCACCATATCGGTATTGGCGAAATTCAGGCAGACAAAATCCACCTGCTCCCGTTCCAGTTCCGGAATAATGGCGTCGCGGATGTCCCTGGCGCTCATCTCCGGTTGCAGGTCGTAGGTCGCAACTTTAGGCGATGGGCACAACAAACGGCTTTCGCCCTCGAAGACATCCTCCCGACCACCGGAGAAGAAGAACGTCACGTGTGGATACTTCTCGGTTTCGGCAATGCGAATCTGTTTTTTACCCGCTTTCGAAACTACTTCGCCGAGTGTATTCGTCAGGTTGTCTTTGTCATAAATGACCTTCACACCCACAAATTCGTTGTCGTAATTGGTCAGCGTGACGTAGTACAGGTTCAGTTTTTTCATATCCTGCTCCGGATAATCCCGCTGACTAAGCGCCAGCGTAATTTCGCGGCCCCGATCGGTACGAAAATTGAAGCAAAGCACCACATCGCCATCCTGAATCGTCGCCAGCGGACTTCCGTCGGGATTCGTCACAATAATAGGCTTGATAAACTCGTCCGTTACGCCTTCTTCATACGATTTATGAATCGCCGACAATTCCCCGCCCACTTCGCAGGTTTCGTTCCCAATGCCCTTCACCATCGCGTCGTAGGCCAGTTTGACCCGTTCCCAACGGTTATCCCGGTCCATTGCAAAATACCGTCCGGTGATGCTGGCAATCCGCCCTGTAGTCGTTTTCAGATGCGCTTCCAGATCGGCCAGAAAACCGTAGCCGCTTTTCGGGTCCGTATCGCGACCGTCGGTAAAGGCATGGATAAACACATCCGTCAGGCCTTGCTCGTGCGCTACTGTACACAGGCCTTTCAGGTGTTCGATGTGCGAGTGAACCCCGCCGTCGGATACCAGACCAATAAAATGGACTTTTTTACCGTTGGTTTTGGCATAATTCAGCGCATCCAGCAAAACCGGCTCTTTGTCCAGTGTATGTTGCTCAACGGCCAAATTGATTTTCACCAAATCCTGATACACAATTCGCCCCGCACCGAGGTTCATGTGTCCCACTTCAGAGTTGCCCATCTGACCCGCCGGTAAACCGACCGCCAGGCCCGAAGCTTCCAATTGACTGTGTGAATAATTCGTATACAGCGAGTCTACAAAGGGCGTATTGGCCGCATCAATCGCCGAAACATCGATCTTTCGGGCAATTCCCCAGCCGTCCAGAATCATTAATATGACTTTCTTATTCATAGTTCGAAATTAACAACATTAGCGGCAAAAGACATTATTGAACGGTTAAAAATGGTTTTGATGGTTGAAATGGCTGAATGGCTAAAAAATGGTTCATTTGAGCAGTCTTGCCAATTTTCAACCATTCTTCAGCCATTCAAATCATTCAAATGTCCCTAAACCGGCAATATAGTCTTTGCTGCCGTCGGTGACCCAGGCATCCAGTTGGGCCGGATCTTTCATTTGTTGCCCGCGCATCCGCGGAACGGCAACGTAACCGCACTGAACGTCAGTTAATGCAGACATATCACTCCACAATTTTTCGATCTGCGCCACCGGATAAATATCCTCCTGGCCGTGTCCCCAGCGGTATTTAACATCTTTGGTGGTAACATACGTCGGAATGCGGTGAGCGACGCTCCGAACAGCTTTGGCGAGTTTGGCTTCGTCGCCGTCCTGCAAATCCTGCCGCGTCAGGCCGAACAGCGCCAGCAACGGATCGATCTGAATCCAGGTCGTCATTGAGTTGTAGTAACTCAGATTCAATTCGTCCTCCTCGCGGGGCTGCGCCAGTCCTTCCAGCAGCCGCAGGTTTCCGTTCACGCGTGCGAGCCCTCCCCCCCGATCCTCGATCCGGCGGGGAACCACCTCGAACGTTAGCATATTCCCCGACTCCAGGTGATGACCCACAACCGCCGGGTCCACGTTCATCCCCAGTGTATCGATGTTGTGCAAAACGATCGTTTCCACCTGCGGATGCTCGGCCAGCAGTTGCGCCAAAACCCCATTGCGGAGCAAATTGGACACTTCATACCAGTGACCCAGGGGCGAAAACCGCTGGGCCGCAATGTTATCGACGTAATCCGAGCCTTCGCCTTTCGATTTGGCCCAGCCAATCATCGTCTGTCGAACCGCATCGCGCACTTTCTGCTTGTTTTCGTCGAGCGTTTCCTGCGGCATTTCTTCCCACATAAACCGCAGATCGCGTTCCATTGGCACAAACCGCTGCCCAATCGAACGGCCCGGCGACAGATAGGTAGTGCCGGAATAGCCAAAATTGCCGGTTTCCGCCAATATCTTCCGAATCGGTTCGTGGGTCAGGTAGCTGGTGGCGACCAGATGCGGAATCAGACCGCCGTACGTCTCCGCCACTTTCCGGGTTTTCGCCAGATGGATTTCCAGAAAGCTCCGGTGCCGGCCTTCAATTTCCACAAACGGATTCAGGGCTTTGATCACCCCGGCGCCTTTCGTCCACCGACTGCCCACACCGGCTGCCAGACTCAAAACCGCCACTTTTCCGGCGCGAATAGCCGCTTCCCCGGTTTTGACGGATGCCGTCAGTTCATCGAATTGAACGATGTCACCCGGTTGTACATCTTCAATGGTCGTCTCAGCCGCTAACCGATTGCGGGACAGACCAATGCGGCCTTTTTGTAAATCTTCCCGAATCTCCTCGTGTTGAATGTAATCGAAACCGTTTTCTTTCTTGATGCGTTCCGCTTTTTCGTTTTCGACACTCCGGTTGCTTTGCGACGTTGGATCGGAAACTTTGAACAAATTGCTAATTATGGTTCGCAGAAGCGGATAGGCGAGGTTATTTTTCTCACAATAGGTCGTAAACAGATCGATTTCCGCCCGCCGGATGTACGAAATCGAAGCGGGGTCTTTCCGAACCAGTTCCGACACGTGAATACCGTAATATTGCTCCGGCATCAGGGCTTCGGTTCCGGCCTGCAAAGTCGCCCAGGTTCCTTTGTAATTAATGCTCCAGTTATAGACTACCGGTTCCATCGCAAACGGCAGCGAAGCCGACAATTCCGCTTTCGTTTTCCGCAGAATGTCCAGCACCTTCATTTTGTAGTCTTCGTACCCTACCGGATTGACAAACATGCCCATGCCGCCCCCGGACATCCCGCCCAGCATCAAAAAACCGTAGTAGTCGTCGCCAAAGGCGGTTTTCGCTTTGGAAATGATTTGCTCGGTGAAATACGTGGAAGCCCACGGAATGATGGTTTTGATCGGGCCTTCCCAGTTTTTGGCGGTATTGGCCCCCAACTTCCGGATGTCGCCTTCTTTGATGGCCGCCAGAATATTATCGAAAACCTGGTTGGTTTGCTGCCGGGCGGTCCACTCGTTGTCGCCCCGGAGCAGGTATTTTTCAGTCACCATTTCCAGAATCGGGCCGACGTTGGAAGCCATCCCGCCGTGCATCAACACCAGCGATTTCATGATCTTCTCACCCATTTCCGGGTGAATTTCGTCACCCTGCAAGACCCGGTGACGCGGTAATAAGGTTCCGCGACTGATGCCGGATTCGGGATCTCCTTCCTGCGCAAACGTACCCTGAATGGCTTTGATACCGGGCCAGACCCCGCCGGAATCCTGCCAGCCTCCGCCCGAACCGCCAATCCATTCGCCCAGAATGGCCCGCGACGCCACCAGCCGTCGTTCGCTTTCTTCCAAACCGCCTTCCAGCTTCTTCGTCTGACCCGTCGCCCGCATGAGCAGACTGATGATCGAACCTAACAGGTTGGTCGAAACCGCAAACCGGGAGCCTTTCGGAATGTCGTTTACTTTGGTCACCAGCTCGATGCCCATACCCGGCGCCACCATCCGGGATAGAATATCCGGTAGCGACTGATTCGTGTTTTCGAACGAAGGCGGAATGAGACCCGAGGCAATGACCCCGGCTTTTACCAGACTCAGGTAATCATTTCCGAAATTGAACAAATCGGCGAGATCGGCAATGTCTTTCGTGGTGTTTAAGTCGATGCTCGTCAGGCGTAGAACCGGGTCCGGTATCACGCGAACGTAGCAGTTCAGCGGGGGGCGAATGTCGGCATCACGGCCAAAAACGCCTAGATCAATTGATATATTGACCACGCGGGCACCTTCCGGATAATCCATTCCGAGGAAGAAAATATCCGACCAACCGCTGTGGGTCAAGTCCATCCGTACGGACGTCTGTTCGTGCAGAATGGGATAAAAGAGCGAATTCTCCGGGCGTTTCAGCAAAGTCGGATGAATCCGGATCGGGTGTTCTTCGCGGTGGCCGACCCGAAACATCCACTGGTTTCCTTTGCTGGAACGTACGCTTTTCCGAACCTGCCCCGCCAGAATCTGGAACGATAGATGGTGGTAGCTTTCGGCCAGCGCGCTGAACAAAGCCGCATTGGGTCCCTGCTTATCCAGTTCGTGCAAAAAGGTAGCAATAGCCTGCTCGAACCGGCGGGCCAGCAAATCCTCAAAACCGGCGTACGGCACTTTCCCGGTTGTTGGCGTTTCGGGCGTTTCCATCAGGAAAAACCGGAAGCCCGCATACAGGAACAGAATGGCTCTTACTTTATCGTATAAACTCGGTGTCGATTTCCGAAATTCATCGAGCTCCCGCAACAGGCCCAGCAACTCTTTCCCCGACAACCGGCGACTTATTTCGTAAAAAGAACGGTTGCGTTTGGCGGGATCTGTCGATGTAATCGTCTCTATAAAAACGTTCATATATCAGACAGTTCTGCTGTTTGCTTCAGCCAGTAATTCCACCATTGTCGACAGGATTTCGCTGTGGGCATCGCCCGCTAATCCCAACGCAATCTGCGCGCGTAACAGCCCGTGTTTCCGGCTTAAATCGTAGCGATTCCCTTTTACTTCCAGCGCCAGATAGTTTTCGGTTTCGGCCAGTTCCTGAAGGGCAGGCGTCAACAGAATGTTGGTGCTGTTCTGGTCGATGTATTTCTGTAAAATGGAGAAAATAGCGGGGGTAAAGACGTGCATTCCGAAGAAGCACAGGTAATAGCCAGCCCGTAAACCCGGAGTCTGGAGTTCGAGTTCGGCCACACTCAGGGGTGGTTTTTCAATGATTTTCTCAATCTGATAGACTCCTGAACGGTTAGCAGCCTGCTTGCCCGTAAGCGTTCCGTAGCGGCCAATCTGGTGTTCGATGGTCGGATTAACGGCCGAAACCGAGCAGTTTTCCTGCGAAGCCAGTTCCAGCAATTGGGCCGCGCAGCTTTTCAATTTGAGATTGGAAACATAAAGATAATCTCCCAACAACAGCAGAAAGGGCTCATTGTTCACAAAATCCTTAGCACAATAGACGGCATGGCCATAGCCCAGCGGTTCCTGTTGCTCGGCAAACTGAACGCGATCCAGCAAATGATCGATTTTCTCGGCTTCTTTCTTCGCCCAGTCGACGCCCTTGAATGAATTGAAAAGATTATCCCGCAGGGAAGCAAAAGCTTTAAGATAGCGGTCGCCGTCGCCGGGCGCACAAACCACGCACAATTCTTCAATTCCGCTGGCAAACGCTTCTTCAGCAATAATCTGGATCACCGGTTTGTGCAGGCCGTCGGTATCGATCACCGGAAGCATGGCTTTCTGAATGGTATCCGCAACCGGATAGAGCCGTTCTCCACGGGCAGCCGCCGTAATCACCGCTTTTTTAATTCTCATCATTTACGAAGCTAATTTTAAGATGGTATATCGTTGAGTAGTTATGGATGGCCATTCACAAACGGGTTCAATCTAAAGAAAATTAGCAGACTAAAAGCCATACGGTTTGTCAGACCTATTTTATTGAAATTTTTTCTTTATTTCATAAAACTATCCGTACCTCCGGGGGAGATTATCAAGTGCATTATTTCTTTTTTGCTCCCGTTACAGATGGTTGCAGTGCGTGTTGCTCCACCAGGTAATTCAGCAAATTTTCGCAGCAACGGGACACAATCTGATAGACTTGTTCAAAAACTACAGCGTCTTCGTAATAAGGGTCGGGGACACTCAGCCCATTCGGCCCGGAATCCGGCTGGGGATCAAATTCGCGCAGTAGAACCGTGTTTTCTTCGCTGTAAAGTCCGGTACTCCGGTGGCTGAAATACTGAATGGCGTCATAATTCGCTTCGTCCATGGCCACGAGGTAATCGAACTGCGACAAATCCTCACCCGACAGCTTGCGGGCGCGGTGGGTCAGTTTAATGCCGTGTTCGAGCGCATTTTCACGGGTCCGGCGGTCGGGCAGGTCGCCAATGTGGTAGGAAGATGTGCCGGCTGAGTCGCATTGAATCGACGCTTCCAGGCCCCGTTCTTTGATCAACTGCTGAAATACGCCTTCCGCCACCGGCGACCGGCAAATGTTTCCCAGACAGACAAAGAGAACGTTAAGCATGATGATGGGTAATGGACAATGGAGCATTGTCAATCGTCAATGGCCGATGGTCACTAAAGGTCTACTTTTCGATGGGTTCATTTTTCTCATTGACCAGCACATAAACATCCTCATTGGGCTTTTTCATGAGGTAGTTTTCGCGGGCGTATTTCTCCTGCAAACGGGGATTGCCCAGAATGGACTGGCGCTGAATTTCTACTTCCTCGATTTTTTCGTCGTAATAGACCAGATCCGTCTCCAGATCGCCCAGTTTCAGGCTGTTGCGAACTTGAGAAATGATGTCGTTGGCATCAAAAAACAGCATCCAGATCAACAATCCCACACCCGTTGCGAAATAGAAGTTTTTGACGACTCGGAGGATTTTGGTCAGCATGGGATTTTGAAATAAAGGCCCCAACCCCCTAAAGGGGCTTTCAGCATCTGGCTTTTTTAGCGCCCTTTAGTGAGTTGGGGTAGTATTACATTTTAATGCCCGGGAAATACGCGATTTCGCCCAGTTCCTCTTCAATGCGGAGCAACTGGTTGTATTTCGCCATCCGATCGGAACGGGACGCCGAGCCGGTTTTGATCTGACCCGTATTCAGGGCCACGGCCAAATCGGCAATCGTTGCATCTTCGGTTTCGCCGGAACGGTGCGACATGATGTTTTTATACGAATTGCGTTTCGCCAGGTTAACCGTATTGATGGTTTCCGTCAGCGAACCGATCTGGTTTACTTTCACCAGAACGGCGTTGGCAATTCCCTGATCGATGCCTTGTTGCAGACGCGTAACGTTCGTCACAAACAAGTCATCCCCAACGAGTTGGGTTTTCTTTCCGATCAGCTCGGTTTGCTCTTTCCAGCCGCTCCAGTCGTCTTCGGCCATACCGTCTTCGATAGAGATGATCGGATATTTGTCAACCCACTCTTTCCAGTAGTTCGCCATTTCGGACGAGCTGAGTTTGTCGCCGGTCGATTTTTTGAAATGGTACGTTCCGGATTCGGCATCGTAAAACTCCGACGCAGCGGCATCCATCGCAATGTAAATATCCTGACCGGCGCGATACCCGGCTTTGTCGATGGCTTGCAGAATGATCTGGATAGCTTCTTCGTTCGAAGGAATGTTGGGAGCAAAACCGCCTTCGTCGCCCACGTTGGTCGACATGCCTTTGCCCTTCAGCACTTTTTTCAACGAGTGGAACACTTCCGTTCCCCAACGCAGAGCTTCCGAGAAGCTGGGCGCGCCAACTGGCATCACCATAAATTCCTGGAAGTCAATGGAGTTATCGGCATGGCTACCACCGTTCAGAATGTTCATCATCGGTACGGGCAGCGTGTTGGCATTGACCCCGCCAATGTAGCGATACAGTGGTAAACCGGCTTCCTGAGCAGCCGCTTTGGCGATGGCCAGCGAAACACCCAGAATGGCATTGGCACCCAGACGACCTTTGTTCGACGTACCATCCAGTTCAATCATAATCCGGTCGATCATGCTCTGATCGAACACCGACGATCCTACCAGTTCCGGGAAGATCAGTTCATTGACGTTCTGAACCGCTCTCAATACGCCTTTGCCGACGTACCGCTTCGGATCATCGTCGCGCAATTCGACGGCTTCGTGTGAACCGGTCGAGGCACCCGATGGAACGGCCGCACGGCCCAAAAAACCGTTTTCGGTGCGAACATCGACTTCCACGGTCGGATTGCCTCTCGAATCCAGAATCTGTCTGGCATGAATGGACTGAATAATACTCATTGTGTCTGAAAAAGTTGGTTAATGTTCTGTAAACGAAAAGGAACAAGTGTGCAGAAAATTCCCTGACGGCTCTTTACTGACACTGTTACCATTTACTGACAATTGGTTATAGCACGATTTTTGCCATACAAAGTAAGTGATTTTTTCGGTTTGTAGGGAATGCCCGATGAATTAAGCCATTCGGTATTACGCAATTATTACCCGACGATTTGACCATCCGACCCACGTGTTCGTGGTGTCTCAGCGGGAAATGAGGTATGCAGATTTTTATGACGCCCCTACGGAACCCACGGGTCTTGCTGCTGGTGTTTTATTTGAGTAGCCAAACCCTGGTTGGTCTGGCTCAGAAAAACCGTGTCTACACGGCCCAGGCTGGCGTCATGGATCTTTCTTCCTACTCCTATGGTGCTTCAGAACCCGTATCTCTCGTGGGCGACTGGTTTTTTAAATGGAACCAATTTGTCGATTCAGCCCGCGTCGCCACGAGCCAAACCCTGATACCGGTACCCGGAAACTGGCATTCGTATACCGGCAGTTCCACCTTGTTTCCGCAGGATTTGGGCCACTGCACCTACGGGTTGCGGATTATCCTTCCCGATTCAGGAAAAGTATGGTCGTTGCGCCTTCCGCCAATCCGAACCGCCTATACCCTTTACGTCAATGGTCAGTTGGTGGCCCAGACTGGCCAGGTGGCAACCGACCAGACCATGAAACCGGAGATCAACGCCAAAGTCGTCTCATTTCTGGTTCCGGGCAAAGAAGCATTCCTGTTGCTACACGTTTCCAACTATTATTTTGCCTACGGTGGCATCTGGAAAAGCCTGGAATTGGGCAACCCGGCGGTCATTTCACAAAGCCGGGAACGAAGCCTGCTGATTTCTTCCTTCATCGTCGGCGCTCTTTTAATCATTGGCCTGTACCACTTTGTGCTCTATGCGCTTCGCCGAAAAGACCGGGCGCCCTTGCTGTTTGGCATACTGTGTGTACTGGCTGCGTTTCGGGAGAATCTCAATTCGGAGAGTCTGTTTTTTCTGGTTTTTCCCGCAGCAGACTGGATACTGGCCAACAAAGCACTCTATAGTGCCTTTCCGGTTGGGATCATCGGCATCACGCTCTACCTGCAATGCCTGTTTCCGGGTGCCATTTCGGCCCTGGCCCGAAAAAGCATTTTCGCCTTGAACCTGGGTTTTCTGGCGCTGGTGTTGCTCACACCGCCCCCGGTCTACGCAGCCTGGGGAACCCTCATCAGCCCCCTCGCGACGGTTGAATGCGGTTATTTTTTCTGGATTGCCTTTCAGGCCACCCGACAAAAGAAAGAGGGCGGTTTTATCCTTTTTTGTGATATGATTCTGCTGACGGCCTGTGCGATCAACGACACTTTGTATCAGGCCGGTCTCATTCATACCTATTTCCTGCTTTCCAGCGCCGTCGTCATTTTCACCCTTTGTCAGTCGTTGTTGCTGGCGATTCGTTTCTCTACGGCTTTTAAGCGGACCGAAGCGCTGACGGTGGAGTTGAAAACGGCGAACCAGCTCATCGAGCAAATGGCGGTGAAACGGCAGGAAGCCGACCGGCGCAAGGAGGTTGAGGAAGTAAAAAACCGGTTTTTCTCCAACATTACCCACGAATTCCGGACGCCCCTCACGTTGATTATCTCCCCCATCGAGCAACTGCTGCCCCCGCCGGGGAAAGGGTTTTCCGTTGAAAATTCCGTTCTCCAAAATACGCTGACGACCATCCACCGCAATGCGCGTCAATTGCTTCAACTGATCAATCAATTGCTGGATTTGTCAAAACTCGAATCCGGCAGTCTGACCATCCAGGAATCACAGGGCGATGTGGTTCATTTCCTGAACGATCTCGTTAATTCATTCCGGATAACTGCCGAAACCAAACGGATTCAGTTGACGTACCAACCGGGCCCTCTTCCAGACCAACTGCTGTTCGATGACGACAAATGGGGAAAAATCAGCTACAATCTGCTTTCGAACGCCTTGAAATATACGCCCGGCGGAGGCTCGGTGGAGGTCAAATTAAGTGCCGAGCCAATGCAGGCGGCTGGCTACCTCATCTTGCGGCTGTCGGTTTCCGACACCGGAATCGGTATTGCGTCAGACCAGATTCCCCATATTTTTGATCGCTTTTATCAGATCGACGACTCCCGAACGCGCTCTTTTGGCGGAACCGGCATCGGGTTGGCTCTCGTAAAAGAATTGACAGATCTGCTCAATGGCACGGTCAGGGTGGAAAGTGAAGTCGGCAAAGGCACCACCGTGACCGTCGAGTGTCCCGTTCGTCTTCCCTTTGCCGAGCATCCAACGCTGAACCCACTCCCGTCTCAGACGCTGTGGCCGGAACTCCCCCCCCCGTTTGTTGCTCCATTACCCGACAAAACCGCTTCCGTCAATGAAACACTCCCGCTCATTCTGGTCGTAGAAGATAACCCGGCCCTGCGCCACCTGATCGCAGCCGGACTTTCCAATACCTACCGGGTCATTACGGCGGCCAATGGGCAGGAAGGATGGCAATTCTGCCAGGCCGAATTGCCCGATCTGGTGCTGAGCGACATCATGATGCCCGAAATGGACGGGCTTCAACTCTGTCGGCTTATCAAGCAAACCACCCAAACGGGCCACATTGCCGTCGTTCTGCTGACCGCCAAAACCGCTTCCGAAAGCAAACTGGAAGGTTTGTCGGTGGGTGCCAACGATTATTTAACCAAACCCTTCGATCAACGGGAATTGCAGCTCCGGGTGGCTAACCTGCTCCACTACCAATCGACGTTGCGCAAATTTTACAACCTCCAGTTCAGCAAACCCCAACCCATTGCGTTGCCGGCTTACGAAAACGCTTTTCTGAGTCAGCTCTACCAGGCCCTCGAAAAGCACATCGACGACGCCAAACTTTCGGTCGACGATCTTGCCCTGGAAGTGTCGATGAGTTCCCGAACCCTCAATCGCAAGCTGACGACCATGCTGGGCATGACGGTCAGTGAGTTTATCCGCAATTACCGCCTTCGCAAAGCCGCAGATTTGTTAAAGGCTGGTTATCCGGTTTCAGAAACGGCCTATATGGTTGGTTTTGAGAGCCCTTCCTATTTTGGTCAATGCTTCAAAGACCTCTTCACCTTGTCGCCTTCGGAGTACATTCGGAGTGTGTTGTCTGAAAATTGAGTGTAATTGTCCGAAAATTGCGAGTTTGTTTGTGGTAATTTCATCAATATTGCAGACTACTATTTTCTCTGTTCTGATCATGCATTTGTGTACGGGCTATCCACCAATGGCCCGTACATGCCATTCTTTTATTTTCAACATGGAGCATTTATTCGCTGAATCGAACACGTGGGATGTAGGCATCGATCCATCGCTGGACATCCCTTCTGAGGAAACCTACCAACGTTATCTGGTCAATTTACATTATCAGGCGATTGAATACCAAAATTATTCGGCCCGGTTTTCGCCCAAGCGAACGGCCAAACTTCAGTGGTTTTCAACCGACATTGCACTGGCTTAAAGATAGCTCCAGATTGGGCTACGGCTCCGGTTTTTGATTCGACCATAGGCTTTGCAAAGCGGATACATAACCAGTATGACCAGAATCCACACGCCATAGGTCAGCCCCAGCGACAACCCATGATCGGGCATTGCACCCGCCGTTTTGTTCTGAAAGTTAATAGACGACCACGGAATACCATCTGACATCAGAAGCAAAACGGACAGAACGTGGATCAGCAAAAAGTGAACCAGGAAGTAGAAGAGCGGAACACGCCCGTAAACGATAAAAAAATTCATCCAGTTGGCCCGTTTGCCCTCCAGCCAACTTAATAGCAACAGTGCCGGTCCCAACGTAATCAGGGTGAAAAGCAGCGAGGGCGGGTATTTCGTGACGTTGATAAAAGAAAACAGGGTAAACAGGGGCGTTTTCTGTACGGCCCACGGTACAGGATCACCGTAGCGATTCAGGGCGCGAATCAACACAAAAACCGTGATCGCAACCATTCCAATCCATCTGAGCATCCGGCTGCGCTTCGCCGGTTCGACATCCGGGCTGAATAATTCCCCCAGGCAATAGCCCAGAATGAGAATCCCAATCCACGGCAACACCGGATACATCGTAATGGCAATCCGGCCCGAGCCTAAGGGAATCGCATTGGGCCTGTGCAGCATCGACCAGAGGGTGTCTAGGGCCGTTCCGGGTTGAAAGGAAACGCTGTCCGTTGCATTATGACCAAACAAAATGAGCAGGCCAAGTGTCAGAACAAGCCTTGGCGGCAAAAATAGCAACCCGCTCAAAATCACCATGCCAACACCCGTTGCCCAAATCACCTCCAGGGCGGTTACGGAAAACGTGATATCAAACCATATAATCAGGTTAACGACGGTTATGTCCACGAACATCAGCCAGACGCCACGCGTCAGCAGAAAAACGCTCAGTTCCGGCTTTGTCTTTTTCAGGCTCATGAGATAAGCCGACGTTCCGGCCAGAAAGACAAAAGTTGGCGCACAGAAATGCGTTACCCAGCGCGTCAGAAATAAGCTGGGCGTGGTGGTATTTAAATCCGTGGCGTTGTAAAAAAAACCGTTGAGGTGGATAAAATCCCGCGTATGATCCAGGGCCATAATGACCATCACGATACCCCGCACCGTATCGATGCTCAGGATGCGGGCTGCTACACGATTCAGAGGCAAGGTGGCCGTAACTGACATAGGATGAATGGCTTAATTTACACACAAGTTAGTTTTATGCGTAAACAGGAGCAATACACCGTCGGCAATAGTCATAAAAAAACCGGCCAATGACCGGTTTTTCATTCTTATCGTGCTTCGACCTCGATCAATTTCACAAAGTCATCGAATAAATACCGGGAGTCGTGGGGTCCCGGCGAAGCTTCGGGGTGGTATTGCACCGAAAAAGCCGGGCGGTCTTTCCGACGAATCCCTTCGATCGTTTTATCGTTCAGGTTGATGTGCGTCAGTTCAATATCCCGGTTATCCATCACTTCATCAGCCCGCACGGCGAAACCGTGATTTTGGGAAGTTACCTCACACAGGCCCGTAATCAGGTTTTTGACGGGATGGTTCAAACCCCGGTGGCCATTGTGCATTTTGTAGGTGGTAATGCCACTGGCCAGCGACAGAATCTGGTGTCCGAGGCAAATGCCGAACAACGGTTTATCGGTTTCCAGCGCCTGCGTTACGGTTTGAACGGCGTAAGGCATCGCAGCCGGGTCGCCGGGGCCGTTGGAAATAAAATAACCGTCCGGGTTCCAAGCATTGATTTCTTCAAAAGGCGTTTTAGCCGGAAAAACCCGGCAGTGCGCGCCCCGGTTTGCCAGGTTGTTCAGAATGCTTTTTTTGATTCCCAGGTCCAGCACCGCCACTTTAAAGTCGGCCCGACCTGCATCTCCTACTTCGTATATCTTTTGCGTACTCACTTCCGACGAAAGCTCCAGGCCTTCCATGTCCGGTATCTGGTGCAGCCGATCGAGCAAAACGGCCGGGTCCAGAATTTCGGACGAAATAATGCAGTTCATGACGCCTTTGTCGCGAATGTGCCGCACCACCTGACGGGTATCGATTCCACTGATTCCGACAATGTTAGCCCGTTCAAAATACTCCTGCAAGGAGGTATCAGCGGTATGCCGTGAATGAATCTGCGAAAAGAAATTACAGACCATACCCCGGATCTTAACACTTCCGGATTCCTCTTCATCACGATACTGGACCCCGTAGTTCCCAATGTGTGATGTTGTGTTAACGATCACCTGACCGTAATACGAGGGATCCGTATAAATCTCCTGATAGCCGGTCATGCCCGTGTTGAAGCATATTTCACCACCTGCCGTCCCGATTTTGCCGAGAGCCGTTCCCCTAAACACGGAACCATCTTTCAAAACCAGTAAAGCATCTGGTTGCTGAACCTGTTTCATGAATTACGTTGGAGTTTTTGAGTTAAAAAAAAGGGTTAACCCGTTACGGTTAACCCTCTATTTGGTATTTGAGTTCGCTCTTCACAATGATTAATTAGCTGGGTCGACCGCCGTTCAATTCATCCTGCAGGGTCTTCAACTCGTCGAATTTGCCATCGCGGGCCAGAGCAGCCTGTTGTGGCCAGGTTTCCGGCGTGTGTGAAGCAAATTGAGATCCGGCGTTGTCAAGGATTTCCTTGATGGCTTCCGGGGTCATATCGGCTACCTGGGCGAACGTTGTCACACCGGCGTTTACCAGCACTTCAGCGATCTTCGGGCCAACGCCTTCGATCAGCGCCAGATCATCAGCGGCCGCTTCCGGGGCTGCTTCGACAGCGGGAGCGGTTTCGGTTTTTGCTTCGGCTACCGGTGCGGCTGCAACGGTTTCGTCGGCTTTCCGGCCACCCCGACGACCACGACGGGTCCGGGTTGCTTTTTGCTCGTCAACGGCCGTCAACATCGTTTCGTTGAAGTCGACCAGTTCGATGATACAGGTTTCGGCGTTGTCACCCAACCGGTTGCCCAGTTTGATGATCCGGGTGTAGCCACCCGGCCGGTTCGAGATTTTGTCAGATACGACGTTGAACAGTTCTTTCATCGTCTCCTTGTTCTGGAGGTACGAGAAAACAACCCGGCGGTTCTGGTACGAATCGTCTTTGGCGCGGGTCAACAGGGGTTCAACGTATTTCCGCAGTTCTTTCGCTTTGGCAACCGTCGTCTCGATGCGCTTGCTCAGAATCAGCGAGGATGCCATGTTCGACAGCATTGCCGTCCGGTGTGAATGGGTCCTGCTAAGGTGATTATTTTTTTTACCGTGTCTCATGGTATCAGTCCTCGTCTAATCTGTATTTGGTAATGTCCATGCCGAAAGTCAGGTTCTTTTCGGCCACCAACTGTTCCAATTCAGTCAGCGACTTCTTACCGAAGTTTCTAAATTTCATCATATCTGAAATCTCCAGTTTCACCAGGTCACCCAGTGACTTCACATCGGCAGATTTCAAGCAATTGTAAGCCCGTACGGACAAATCAAGATCAGCCAGCGGAGTTTTCAACAACTTCCGCATGTGCAGCATTTCTTCATCAACCACGTTGTCTTCTTCGGCTTTCGCGGTTTCAAACGTCATCGTTTGATCGGAGAACAGCATGAAGTGTTGAATCAGGATGGTAGCTGCGCCTTTCAGGGCTTCTTCCGGGTGAATGGAACCGTCGGTTTCGATGTCCAGCAACAACCGTTCGTAGTCGGTTTTTTGCTCAACCCGCGTGTTTTCAACGCTGTAACGGACGTTCTTGATCGGCGTATAAATGGCGTCGATCGGGATGTGTCCGAAAGGCAGTTCGTTGGCACGTGGCTCGTCGGCAGGCACATACCCCCGGCCTTTCTCCACGTGAATTTCCATTTCCAGCTCACGCGTATCGTCGATGTGACAGATTTCCAGTTCAGGATTCAGTACTTCAAACGACGCGGTGAATTTTGATATGTCGCCGGCTTTTAACACCGACTGATTTTTGATCGTAACGGTAATTTTGTTGTCGACCATGTCCGAAACTTTCTTAAACCGAACCATTTTCAGGTTCAGGATAATTTCGGTAACATCTTCAACGACGCCTTCTATGGATGAGAACTCGTGCAGTACGCCAGGGAATCGTACGCTGGCAATGGCATAGCCTTCCAGCGATGACAGCAGAATTCTCCGCAACGCATTCCCTATGGTCACGCCATAGCCCTTTTCGAGTGGCTTGAACTCAAACAACCCGTGAAAGTCGTCAGCTCGCTCCATGACAACTTTATCGGGCATTTGGAACGCTAATATTGACATACGAATTTGTTTTTAACCGTTCAACTAATGAAATGCAGTGTACAGTTTTCGGTATACGGTTTACGCAGGGTAGCGGGTTCGGTCACTTTGCAATCTAACTGAAAACCGAAAACCGTATACCGAAAACCAAAACTGTTACTTAGAATACAATTCAACCACCAGTTGCTCGTTCACGTTCTCAGGAATCTGATCGCGTTCCGGGTAGGTGGTAAACACCCCCTGCAACTGTTGTTGATCCCATTCCAACCAGTTGTAGCGCTTCGGATTCCGGGCCGACAGGCTGGTTGTCACGGCTTCAAGTGACTTCGATTTCTCACGAATGCTGATCAGTTGACCGGGTTTCAATGAGTAAGAAGCTATATTGACCACTTCGCCGTCAACGGCAATGTGTTTGTGAGAGACTAATTGGCGGGCAGCCCGGCGGGTTGGGGCAATGCCTAGACGGTAAACCGTGTTGTCCAGACGTGCTTCGCAAAGTTTCAGCAGGTTTTCACCGGTGATGCCTTGTTTAACAACGGCCCGGTGGAACAAGCCCCGGAACTGACGTTCCAGAATACCGTAGATGTATTTTACTTTTTGTTTTTCCTGCAACTGAACAGCATATTCTGACTGTTTCCGTTTCCGACCGCGCCCGTGTTGTCCGGGAGCGTAGGCTTTCTTTTGCAGGGCTTTGCTGGGGCCGAGAATCGGCTCACCAAACTTGCGGGAAATCTTGGCCTTAGGGCCTGTGTATCTTGCCATTTGTACTGAGAATGAATAACGAAAAACGATGAACAGACACAACCCAATGTCGCCTGCCCGTATTCATTAAGTGAAGCGGCTTGCTCAACGCAACCCGCAGAATTAAAAGTAATGATTAAACGCGACGGCGTTTCGGAGGGCGGCAGCCGTTGTGTGGCAGTGGTGTAATGTCTTTGATGGACATTACTTCAATACCAGTGTTCTGGATCGTCCGGATGGCGGATTCACGACCGGAACCGGGACCTTTTACGAACACTTCTGCCTTGCGCATACCCAGATCGTGGGCTACGGTAGCACAGTTCTGAGCGGCAGTCTGAGCAGCATACGGCGTGTTTTTCTTGGAGCCTTTGAAGCCCATTTTACCGGCCGATGCCCACGAGATTACCTGTCCCGAGCTATTCGTAATGGAAATGATAATGTTATTGAACGAAGCCCGGATGTGTACCTGACCAACGGGTTCAACGACTACTACCCGTTTTTTCGCTTTGTCTTTGCGTTTTGCCTGAGCCATTTCTAGTTGATCGTTTAACGTTTAACGTCTAAGGTTTAAAGCATTTTGCGAAAAACCTTAAACGTTAAACCTCAAACCTTAAACTCATTATTTAGTTGCTTTCTTCTTATTTGCTACCGTCTTACGCTTACCTTTCCGCGTGCGGGAGTTGTTTTTCGTGTGCTGGCCACGAACCGGCAGGCCTTTCCGGTGACGCAGACCCCGGTAGCAACCAATGTCCATCAATCGCTTGATGTTCAACTGGACTTCCGATTTCAGTGCCCCTTCAACCTTGTGTTCTGCGCTGATGATGGTCCGGATGGCATTCGACTCTTCGTCGTTCCACTCGCTCACCTTCTTATCAACAGATACACCTGCTTTATTCAGAATTCTCTGCGCTGAGCTACGGCCAATGCCAAAAATGTAAGTCAACGAAATTTCACCGCGTTTCCGGTCGGGAATATCAACCCCTGCAATACGTGCCATATTCAGTGATTAACCTTGTCTTTGTTTATACCTAGGATTCTTCTTATTGATCACGTAAAGCTTCCCCTTCCGGCGGATCACCTTACAATCAACACTGCGCTTTTTAATCGACGCCTTGACTTTCATGGTTTTACTCTCCGTTTTACGGTTTTCAGTTTTCGGTTTTCAGTTTTCGGTTGTTGCTGCACAATGTCAGCCCACCGTAAACCATAAACCGTACACTTTAAACCTTATTTATACCGATAAACAATTCGTGCTTTGGACAGGTCATACGGCGACATTTCCAATTTCACCCGGTCGCCGGGCAGAATCTTAATGTAATTCATCCGCATTTTCCCGGAAATATGAGCCACTACTTCATGCTTGTTTTCGAGTTGTACCCGAAACATGGCATTGGAGAGTGCTTCTACAATGGTACCGTCTTGTTCGATGGATGTCTGTTTTGCCATTCGTTACGCTATGGTCACTTCGTTGACTTCAATCATTAAGCTGGTATTGGCCGTTACTTCTTCAATGTACTGGAACGTCGTCAGAATTTCGGCCTGGCCTTTCCGGATCGCAACCGAGTGTTCGTAATGAGCAGACGGTTTTCGGTCGGCGGTTCGGATGGTCCAGCCATCCCGTTCCTGAACAATGCTTTTCTTGCCGAGATTTACCATCGGCTCGATGGCCAGAACCATGCCTTCTTTCAGCTTGACGCCCTGTCCACGTTTGCCGTAATTCGGCACTTCCGGGCTTTCGTGGAGGCTCTTTCCGAGTCCATGACCCACTAGCTCCCGAACCACTGAATAGCCAAACTTCTCTACATGACTCTGCACGGCATACCCAATATCGCCGATCCGGTTTCCTTCCGTTGCTTTTTCAATACCGCAATACAGGGATTGTTTGGTACGAATCAGCAGATCACGAACTTCCTGGCTAATTTCTCCAATGGGATAGGTATACGCACTATCACTATGGTATCCGTTCAGTTTTACGCCACAATCGATCGAAATAATATCACCTTCTTTCAGTTCGTACTTACTCGGAAAACCGTGTACGACCGTCTCATTGACCGAAATACACAAAGCAGCCGGGAAGTTGTTGAATCCTTTGAAAGAAGGAATACCACCGTTGTCGCGAATATACTCCTCAGCCACGCGATCCAGTTCTTTCGTAGTCACACCCGGACGAATCCGTTTGGCTACTTCGGCATGTGCTTTGCCGAGAACCTGCCCGCTGATTTTCATCAGCTCTATTTCGGCGTCTGATTTCAGGTAAATCATTTCGTTAAGCCGTTATGCTCTCCGTGCGGCCCGTTACGCGTCCTGACTGCATCAGGCCTTCGTAACGACGCATCAGAAGATAACTTTCAACTTGCTGCAAGGTATCCAGCACCACGCCCACCATAATCAACAGCGACGTACCTCCGAAAAACTGCGAGAAGTTGCGAGTCATTCCCAGCAAAGACGCAACAGCCGGCAAAATCGCTACAATAGCCAGCATCAGCGCTCCCGGTAACGTAATCCGGTCCAAAACCTGACCGATGTATTCAGAAGTCATAAAACCGGGTTTAACACCGGGAATAAAACCTCCGCTCCGTTTCATGTCATCCGCAATCTGATTCGGGTTAACCGAAATCGCCGTGTAGAAAAACGTAAAGACGATAATCAGAACGGCGAACAACACGTTATACTGCCACGAGGTATAATCGGCGAAAACCGTCTGTACCGAACCGGCCAAATCGCTCTTCTCCGCAAACAACGAAGCAACCAGTGACGGAACGAACATCAGTGCCTGGGCAAAAATGATCGGCATGACACCGGCGGCATTCAACTTCAGGGGAAGATACTGACGTTGACCGCCCACTACCTTGTTCCCAACAACCTGCTTGGCATACTGAATCGGAATCCGGCGAACCGCCTGTGTCAGTACCACCGCACCCATTACGACAAAGAACAGAGCAACGATTTCAAGGACGAACAGTAAAGCTCCTCCTGATCCGCGGGACAAAGCCTCTCCGTATACGGCACCCGGAAACCGCGACACAATACCGATCATGATCAGCATCGAAATCCCGTTCCCGATTCCCTTATCGGTGATGCGCTCACCCAGCCACATGCAAAAAATGGTACCGGCCGTCAAAACAACAACAGACACAATATTGAATGTGGCCTTGTTGATCATAATGGCTTCGCCCGGAATGGTCGTCGTCAAATACGTAATCGCCTGAGCCGCCGTCACGAAAATGGTCAGGATACGGGTAATCTGATTTAAACGCTTCCGGCCCGACTCTCCTTCTTTCTGCATTTTCTGAAAGTAAGGCAGGGCCAGCGTCAAAAGCTGAATTGCAATCGATGCCGAGATATACGGCATGATTCCCAAAGCAAAAATAGATGCTTTGCTGAAGGCTCCACCCGAGAACGTTTCCAGCAATCCCAGGAGTCCCTGCGGATTGAGGTTTAATTTCGTCGGATCGATCCCTGGCAATACAATTTGAGACCCTAGTCTAAAAACCGTCACAAACAACAACGTGTTGAGAATGCGGGTTCTCAGTTCCTCGATCGAAAAGATATTCTGAAGGGTCGTGATGAATCGTTTCATTAGTGTATCAAGCTGCTCGTCCGAAAAAAGTCACCAAATTTACGAAGAAATATTGGCTAAATCTACTCATGAACGAACAAGCCGATTAGAGCTTGATTGCTTTACCGCCTGCTTTCTCAATTGCTTCAATCGCTTTCTGCGAAAAGCCATGTGCTTTCACTTCCACGACTGACGAAATTTCACCCCGGCTCAGAATCTTTATTTTGTCGTTTTTACCGGCTAACCCGTGTTGCATTAGCACATCGATATCGATGGAAGTAATGCCGGCGCTTTCAATTAACTGCTGAAGTGTGTCTAGGTTAATCGGCTTATATTCAACCCGATTGATATTTTTGAAGCCGAATTTCGGTACCCGGCGCTGCAGAGGCATCTGACCTCCTTCGAAGTTTTTCTTAGCGCTGTAACCGGAACGCGACTGGGCACCTTTATGGCCACGGGTTGATGTTCCACCCATCCCAGAACCCGTACCCCGACCTACTCGCTTGCGCTGCCGGACTGATCCTTCCGCAGGTTTAAGTGTATTCAGATTCATAATCTTAAATTTCTTCTACAGTAACTAAATGTTGAATTTTACGGATAATCCCACCAACTGCGTCATTGTATTCCAACGAAACGCTGCGGTTGATTTTACCCAGACCAAGCGACTTGATCGCCAGTTTCTGTGTTTTCGGCCGCTTAATGATGCTGCGAACCTGTGTTATTTTAACCCGTGCCATTTTCTTGCCGTTGTTAAGGATTCTTATCCGTTAAAAACTTTGCTCAGTTTCACCCCACGCTGGAAGGCGACCTGATGCGGAGCGCGCATTTTCAGCAGCGCGTCGATGGTTGCCTTCACCACATTGTGCGGATTGGATGAACCCTTCGATTTTGCCAATACGTCGCGGATACCGGCACTTTCCAATACCGCACGCATCGCACCACCGGCGATAACACCCGTACCGGCCGAAGCGGGTTTCAGCAGAACAAAACCACCGCTGAACTTGCCTTCCATCGCATGAGGAACCGTGTGCTTCAACAACGGAACCTGAACGAGGTTTTTCTTCGCATCTTCAATTCCTTTGGCAATCGCATCCGTTACTTCGTTCGCTTTACCGAGGCCGTAGCCAACCACGCCGTTGCCGTCGCCGACTACGATGATGGCCGCAAAGCTAAAACGCCGACCACCTTTCACCACCTTGGCAACGCGGTTGATAGCGACAACGCGTTCTTTCAGTTCAGACTCGTTAACTTTAGCAGGTCTTGTATTGGTTACCATTGTTTTGCTTAGAATTTAAGGCCTCCTTCTCTGGCACCGTCGGCCAAAGCTTTCACCTTACCATGATATAAATACCCATTCCGATCAAAAACTACCTTGGAAATACCGCTGGTAGTTGCTTTCTCTGCCAAAGCCTGTCCAACCTGTTTTGCCAGTTCGACGTTAACGCCTTTCTTATCATTGCCGGTAATCTCGATTGATGAAGCGCTGACCAGCGTGTGGCCTTTTTCGTCGTCAATGATTTGGGCATAGATACGGGCATTTGACCGGAAGACGGATAGTCTCGGCTGGTCAGCCGTTCCGGAAACCTTGTTCCGGATATGATTCTTAATACGCAGTCTTCTGCTTTCTTTCGTGACAGCCATTTTCGCCTGTGCTTATTATATGGTTCACCTATTACTTCTTGGAAGCAGACTTACCAGCTTTCCGACGAATTTTCTCGCCCACAAAGCGGATACCCTTCCCTTTGTACGGTTCAACTTTCCGCAACGAGCGGATTTTAGCCGCAACATCGCCAATGAGTTGCTTATCGATTCCTTCCAGAATGACCTTCGGGTTTTGCCCTTTTTCCGTTACGGAAGTTACCTTCAGCTCCGTCGGGATGGCCACATAAATATCATGTGAATACCCCAGCGTCAATTGCAGAATATTGTTCGTTGCAACGGCTTTGTAACCAACACCGACGATTTCGAGTTCCAACCGATACCCGGTGCTAACACCCGTTACCATATTGTTGACCAAGGCGCGGTACAAACCGTGCAAGGCTTTGAAACGCTTCTGATCATTCGGGCGAATCACTTTCAGTTCTCCGTCGGCGATCTCTAATTTGATATCCGGGTTGATGCTCTGCGACAGTTCCCCTTTCGGGCCTTTCACCGTAACTGTGTTACCGTTCTCGACCGAAACTGACACTTTCTCGGGCAGTGCAATGGATTTATTACCTACGCGTGACATAGTTTCTGATTAATATACGTAACACAACACTTCACCGCCTACGTTCAGCGTCCGGGCTTCCTTGTCCGTCATCACCCCTTTCGAGGTAGAGACGATGGCGACACCTAAGCCATTCAGAATCCGCGGAATGTCCGTAGCTCCTTTGTACTGACGCAGACCCGGGCGGCTCACGCGCTGCAAATCAACGATAGCAGGTTGTTTCGTAACCGGATTGTACTTCAGTGCAATTTTAATACTTCCTTGCGGGCCCGTCTCGTCGAACTTGTAGTTCTGGATGAAGCCTTTATCAAAGAGTACCTTAGTGATCTCCTTCTTTATATTGGAAGCAGGAATTTCCACGACCCGGTGCTTGGCGCGGATCGCATTTCTGATGCGAGTCAGATAATCTGCTATGGGATCAGTATTCATTTCCTCCTGATTAGTAACTGCAAACCTCGCTGACGGATTAGCCGTTTTGAACGGGCCTGCAAAATTAGGGAATTGTTTCGATAATCGCTAAGATGGCGTGAAAGTTACCAGCTTGCCTTTGTTACACCCGGAATCTTACCGGCCGATGCCATTTCACGGAACGTCACGCGGGAGATACCAAATTTCCGCATGTACCCGCGAGGGCGGCCCGTTAACTTACACCGATTGTGCAGACGTACCGGCGAAGCATTCTTCGGCAGTTTGTCTAACCCGAGGTAGTCTCCGGCAGCTTTCAGTGCGGCACGCTTGGTAGCGTATTTCGCAACTAAGGCAATCCGCTTACGCTCTCTTGCTTTGATGGATTCTTTTGCCATGTTTTTATTCGCGTTATGCGTTATTTTTTACCGCCGGCGAAGGGCATGCCCAGGGCCTTTAGCAATGCAAAGCTTTCTTCATCCGTGTTCGCCGTGGTGACGAACGTGATATCCATTCCTGAAATCCGACTTACTTTGTCAATCGTGATTTCCGGGAAGATAATCTGCTCCTGGACACCGAACGTGTAGTTTCCGTTGCCATCGAAGCCTTTGTCACTAATTCCTTTGAAGTCACGAACGCGCGGCAGAGCGACAGCGGTCAGACGATCCAGAAATTCGTACATCTTCTCTCCGCGCAGGGTTACTTTAGCGCCGATCGGCATGCCTTCGCGCAGCTTAAAGTTAGAGACGGCTTTTTTCGCAATGGTTGCCACTGCTTTCTGGCCTGTAATCATCGTCAGTTCTTCGACACCTACATCGACTAACTTCTTGTCAGCGACGGCGGCCCCAATCCCTTTGTTTACAACAATCTTAGAGAGTTTCGGTACCTGCATTACGCTTTTGTACTGAAACTTTTCTTTCAATTGGGCCACGATCTCGTTTGTATATTTCTCTTTCAGCCTCGGTGTTGCCACTTTCGTATCTGTTTAATACGTTCCTGATTTCTAATCGATTAGATAAAATTACCGGTCTTTTTCGAGTACCGTTGCAACTTATCCTTGTCATTCAGTTTACGGCCGGTCCGGGTCGGTTCTTTGGTGGCGGGGTCAATCACCATCAGGTTACTGATGTGGATTGTTCCTTCGCGTTTCTCCAAACTTCCCTGTGGGTTGGCTGCGGAGGGTTTCACATGTTTGGTGATCATGTTCACTCCTTCAACCACGGCGCGTTGCTTATCGACCAAAACGCGCAGGATGGTGCCGGTTTGGCCCTTCGAGTTACCAGAGAGCACTTTCACAGCGTCTCCCTTTTTGATGTGTAACTTCGCAGGCTTGTCTGCTACTTTCTTCATGGGTTACAATACTTCTGGAGCCAAAGAAACGATTTTCATAAACTGCTTCTCGCGCAATTCGCGGGCAACGGGCCCAAAAATGCGGGTACCGCGCGGCTCGTCATTGTTGTTCAGCAGGACGGCTGCATTGTCTTCAAACCGGATGTAGGAACCGTCTTTCCGACGAATTTCTTTCTTGGTGCGAACGACGACCGCCTTCGAAACAGTACCTTTCTTCATGTTACTCGAAGAAAGCGCCTGCTTAACCGTCACTACAATTTTATCTCCAACCGTAGCGAAACGCTTGCCGGTTCCACCCAGTACCCGAATACAGAGTACTTCTTTGGCACCGCTATTATCGGCTACGCCCAAACGTGATTCTTGCTGGATCATGATTACTTCGCCTTTTCAATGATTTCGACTAATCGCCAACATTTGTTCTTGCTCAGCGGACGGGTTTCCATGATGCGAACCGTATCACCGATTCCACATTCATTTTTTTCGTCATGGGCCATGAACTTCTTCGTACGGTGCATGAATTTTCCATAAATGGGATGCTGCACTTTCCGATCGACTGCAACCGTGATGGATTTTTCCATCTTGTTGCTTACCACCTTACCAATTCTTTCTTTTCTTAAATTTCTTTCTTGCTGCTCCATGAGTCGATACCGTTTAATTAGCTGGCGTTTTCTTTAACAGTCAGCTCGGTCAGTAATTGAGCAATCAATTTACGCGTGGTGCGAATCCGCATCGGGTTCTCGATGGGCGAAATGGCGTGCGCAAACTTTAATTTTTGCAAGCGATCTTTCTCAGCCGCTACCTGCTCATTCAATTGTTCAACCGTCAGCGACTTGATCTCGTTCTTTTTCATGACTGATTAGTCTTCTGTTTCCTGATAATCCCGACGAACAACGAATCTTGTTTTGATCGGTAACTTTTGAGCCGCCAAACGCAGAGCCTCATTGGCTACGTCCAGGGGAACACCAGTTGCTTCGAACAGAATGGTGCCCGGTTTTACGGCAGCTACCCAATACTCAGGAGCTCCCTTTCCTTTACCCATCCGTACTTCGGCTGGTTTCTTCGTGATCACCTTGTCTGGAAAAATACGGATCCAAACCTGGCCTTCACGTTTCATGGCACGGGTGACGGAAATACGGGCCGCTTCAATCTGACGGGCTGTAATCCAACCGGGTTCCAGCGACTTGATGGCAAACGATCCGAAAGCGATTTGGTGACCCCGTCCGGCAATGCCTTTCACACGGCCTTTCTGCTGCTTACGAAACTTGGTTCTTTTTGGTTGTAACATCTTTAGTCGTATCTAAAGGACGTGCCTGGTATGACGTCCGATGTTCTTACTATCTTTTGCGTGGGCCACCACCTTGACCTCCGCCACCGCCCGGCCGCGGGCCTCCGCCCTGACCACCACGTTGACCTCCGCCCTGTCCGCCACGTGGGCCTCCACCTTGTCCGCCCTGACCACGCGGAGCGCCACCACCGGCACCGCCACCACGATTTTGATCATTGCGTCCCCGGCGACGATCACCCCGGTCGCCTTCACCACCGCGTTCTCCGCGACGGTCTCCGCGATCGTTGCGACGATCACCCCGGTCGTTACCGCGATCGGACTGCGCTGCGGTAATTTGAGCCGCTGGTGACAAATCACGTTTGCCGTAAAGTTCACCTTTGAATACCCAAACTTTGATACCGATTTTTCCGTAGATCGTTTGTGCTTCCGAGATGGCGTAGTCGATATCAGCCCGAAGTGTGTGCAGGGGCACCCGACCTTCTTTGTACTCTTCCGTACGGGCCATTTCAGCACCGCCCAGACGACCTGATACGCGAACTTTGATTCCCTGAGCGCCAACCCGAATCGCTGAGCTAATCGCCTGTTTCATGGCCCGGCGGTACGAAATACGCGCCTGCAATTGTTGGGCAATCGTTTCACCGATCAGTTTAGCATCAATTTCCGGACGTTTGATTTCGAAAATGTTGATCTGAACGTCTTTGCCGGTAATTTTCTTTAGCTCTTCCTTGATCTTATCGACTTCGCCACCGCCTTTACCGATCACAATACCCGGACGTGCCGTGTGAATGGTCAATGTAATGCGCTTCAACGTCCGCTCGATAACAACCCGGGCTATTGATCCTTTCGGGATACGTGCCTGAATATATTTTCTAATTCTTTCGTCTTCAACCAGCTTATCAGGAAACTCTTTGCCGCCATACCAGCTTGAATCCCATCCTTTGACGATACCAAGCCGAAAACCAACGGGGTTTACTTTTTGTCCCATTTTATTGTCTTGTTATTCTGCGTTTTCTGTTGAAACTACTGGTGCAACCGTAAGAGATCCGGCGGCACTCTCAATCACGATCGTAACGTGGTTGGAGCGTTTGCGAATCCGGTGACCACGACCCTGAGGAGCAGGACGCAGACGTTTCAGCATCCGACCGCCGTCGACGAAAATCGTCTTTACGTACAGATCAGCGTCTTCGGCGCGTTCATCTTCGTTTTTTTGCTGCCAGTTAGCAACCGCCGAGAGCACCAGCTTTTCCAGCAGCGCTGCACCGGCCTGGGGTTGATAACGCAGAATACCCAATGCTTTGCTAACCTTCTGACCCCGGATCATATCGGCTACCAGCCGCATTTTACGAGGAGACGAAGGCACATTTTTTAGCTTTGCTACTGCTTCCATTTTTTCTGGTTTCAGGTCTAAAGTTTAACGTTTAACGAACACTTCAAACCTTAAACTTTAAACATTAAACAATTCTACCGTTTGCCTTTGTCTTTCTTCGCAACGTGCCCCCGGAAGTTACGGGTAGGCGAAAATTCGCCTAATTTATGACCCACCATATTCTCGGTGACATACACTGGAATGAACTTATTGCCATTGTGTACGGCGAACGTGTGGCCAACGAAATCCGGAGAGATCATTGAACGGCGGGACCAGGTTTTGATTACAGACTTTCTGCCTGCATCGTTCATGGTGTCCACCTTCTTTTCCAGACGAAAATCTATGTAGGGACCCTTTTTGAGTGAGCGTGCCATCTACCTCTTATTTTTTTCGTTTACTAATGATCAGACGATCTGAATATTTGTTCACCGGGCGGGTCTTCTTGCCTTTTGCGTACAGACCGGTACGTGACCGGGGATGACCACCGGATGCCCGACCTTCACCACCACCCATCGGGTGATCGACGGGGTTCATGGCAACACCACGGACGCGGGGACGAATCCCTAACCAACGGTTCCGACCGGCTTTTCCCATGCTCACGTTCATGTGATCCGGGTTAGACACCGAGCCGACGGTTGCCATGCAGGTTCCCAATACCATCCGCTGCTCACCCGAAGGCATCCGCAGAATCGCGTATTTGTCTTCGCGGGCTACCAACTGGGCGTAGGTTCCGGCGCTGCGAACCATAGCGGCTCCTTTACCAGGCTTCAGCTCCACGTTGTGAACGATGGTACCAATCGGCATGGCCGACAATGGCAGGGCGTTTCCAACTTCCGGCGGAACGGACGGGCCTGAAATGACCTGCTGTCCAACCGTGATGCCTTGAGGGGCAATGATGTAACGCTTTTCCCCATCAACGTAGAACAACAGAGCGATCCGAGCCGAACGGTTGGGATCATACTCAATCGTTTTAACCGTTGCCGGTACATCAGCCTTATCGCGTTTGAAGTCGATAATCCGATACTGTTTCTTGTGACCGCCACCAATGTAGCGCATTGAACGGTGACCCTGGTTGTTCCGGCCACCTGATCTCTTTATCGATACCAGCAGACTCCGTTCCGGTTTGTCCGTCGTAATCTCGGCAAAGTCCGGGGCCACGCGAAAACGTTGACTCGGGGTTGTTGGTTTCAGTTTCTTAACTCCCATGATTCCTAACTACTTCGTTTAGTCGTTCGTGGTTGGGTTGCCTTATGCTTCAGCGTAAATATCGATGATCTCCCCGTCGGCAACCGTCACGATTGCTTTCTTCCAGGTTGACGTCCGGCCTGCCGTAACAGCGCCTTTCTTCGTGCTCTTCGACTTCATGTGTCCGAAGCAACGCATCGTATTGACTTCCTTCACCGTAACGCCATACAATTTCTCGACAGCCTTTTTGATTTCGATTTTATTGGCATTCATCGACACCTCAAAACCGTATTGTCCCTTCTTATTCTGGGCCGTCACTTTTTCGGTAATGATCGGTCTTTTCAGTACGTTTTCCATAATCAATTACTGGAGAAGAGATTCTAGTTTCGACAAAGCCCCTTCAGCAATCAGCAGACGGTCGGCGTGCATCAAATCATACGTATTCAAGTTGTCAGCCGTTACGACTTTCGCTTTTTGCAGGTTACGGCTCGACAGCACAACGTTGGTGTCTACCTCGGGCAGAATCAGCAACGTTTTCGTATTCAAAGCTTCAAAACCGGTCAAAAACTCAATGTATGACTTCGTACGGGGGCCTTCCAGGGTGAAGTTTTCCAGGATGGAAACGCTGTTACCCTGTGCTTTGGCGGCAAGCGCTGATTTACGGGCCAGTTGCTTTACTTTCTTGTTCAGTTTGAACGAGTAGTCACGCGGACGGGGACCGAAGATGGTTCCACCGCCAACGAATACCGGCGATTTGATGGAACCGGCACGAGCACCACCCGTACCTTTTTGCTTCTTGATTTTACGAGTCGAGTGAGCATTCTCGGCACGTTCTTTTACCTTGTGCGTTCCCTGACGTTGGTTGGCCAGGTATTGTTTCACGTCTAAGTAGATCGCGTGCTCGCTTGGCTCAATTCCGAAGATTTCAGCAGACAAGGTGATCTTCTTGCCTGTATCCTCGCCTTTCGAGTTATAAATTGCTACCTCCATGATTTACTTATCTAAAATGAGGAACGAATTTTTTGCGCCCGGAACCGAGCCGCTCACTACGATCAGATTTTGTTCTGACAGTATTTTCAAAACACGAAGGTTCTGAACTTTCACCCGGTTGCCACCCATGCGACCGGCCATCCGGATGCCTTTGAAAACCCGTGAAGGGAATGAACAGGCACCGATAGAACCCGGGTGACGAGCGCGGTTGTGCTGACCGTGGGTTTGTCCACCGACACCACCGAAACCGTGACGTTTTACAACGCCCTGGAATCCGCGACCTTTTACCGTTCCGACGACATCAACGAAATCGCCTTCGACAAAAACATCCGCGGCTTGCAGGGTTTCACCCAGGCTCAGCTCTTTTTCGAATGTTTTAAACTCAACTAACTTGCGCTTTGGCGTCGTACCGGCCTTTTTAAAGTGCCCCAGCAATGGCTTGGTTGTACGTTTTTCTTTCTTCTCGCCGTAACCCAACTGAACAGCCTGATAGCCGTCGTTCTCCTGCGTTTTTACGTGTGTAACGACACAGGGACCAGCCTCAATAACTGTACATGCCAGAGCCTGCCCGTCAGCATTGTACAGACTGGTCATCCCAATCTTCTTTCCAATTAAACCAGACATAAATAAGTGGTTGTAAAGCAGGAATTTATAGTTTCAACCCGAAAAAATCGGAGTGCAAAGGTAGGAATTACTAACTTTTATTCCAAACCGTATTTTACTTTATTCCAATGATTCCGAGCAAATTAAAAACAAAAAAGGCCAGGCGTGTTCCACCTGACCTTTTCGCTCGGTTGACACAAATGCCTGTGTTACCGTACTAAATTAGTCAGATGCGGTTTCCGTGAAGGACCTTCACCCGAGGTATGTCTTTGCTCTTAATTCTAAATTCGGCTTGCAAAGGTACGCTATTTTATGACTTCAAAAAACTTTTTTACCAAAAGTTACTGAAGATTCTTAGCGTTATACTTTGATCTCAACATCGACCCCGCTCGGAAGTTCCAGTTTCATCAGGGCATCGACCGTTTTGGCGCTGGTTGAGTAAATATCCACCAACCGCTTGTAGGTGCAAAGCTGGAATTGCTCCCGTGATTTTTTGTTGACGTGCGGAGACCGCAGAACCGTAAAGATTTCTTTCTCGGTCGGCAGGGGAATCGGACCGCTCACGATAGCACCCGTTGATTTTACTGCCTTAACGATTTTTTCAGCCGACTTGTCGACCAGCATGTGGTCGAAGGACTTCAGTTTAATCCGAATTTTTTGATTCATGACAAGTTGTGGTTCTGGTTATAATAGCCGGTAGTTAACCGACACGTGAGCCTCTGCCGAAAGAACCATTTACTCCAGCAGCGGTTTTTATTTAATGACCAATGAACAATGCCTTACAGACTGTTCATTGGTCATCTATGATTCAATCATTAAGCTCTAACGGCTCCTTTTGCTTTCGCTACGATTCCTTCTGCCAGGTTAGTCGGCACTTGTTCGTAGTGTGCGAATGTCAGGTTGGCTGTGGCACGCCCTGACGACATCGTACGCAGATCCGTTACATAACCGAACAGTTCCGACAGCGGAACGTCAGCCTTGATTACCTGCGAACCAGCCCGTGAATCCATTCCTTTCATGATACCGCGACGACGGTTTAAGTCACCCGTGATCGGACCGGTATATTCTTCCGGCGTCAGTACTTCAACGGCCATAATCGGTTCCAGTAGTTTAGGACCGGCATTTTTAGCCGCTTCCCGGAAGCCCAGACGCGCTGCCAGTTCAAACGACAGAGAGTCGGAGTCAACGTCGTGGAAAGAACCGTGGAACAAGCGAACTTTCATCGAATCCAGCGGATAGCCCGCCAACGGACCCGTCGACATGGCTTCGCGGAATCCTTTTTCGACCGATGGGATGAATTCGCGCGGAATAACCCCACCCACAATACCGTTTATAAACTCCAGACCGGTTTTGCCTTCTTCGCCCGGCATGATTTCGAACACGATATCGGCAAATTTACCACGACCACCCGTTTGCTTCTTGTAAAGCTCGCGGTGTTCGAAGCTCTTCGTCAACGTTTCTTTGTAGGCTACCTGCGGAGCACCCTGGTTGACTTCCACTTTGAATTCACGACGCATCCGGTCGATGATAATTTCAAGGTGCAACTCACCCATACCGCGGATAATCGTCTGACCGGTTTCTTCATCCGTCTCTACTTTTAAAGTCGGATCTTCTTCGATCAGTTTACCAATGGCTTTCGAGAAGTTATCCTGATCAGCCGTTTTCTTCGGTTCGATGGCGTATCCAATAACCGGATCCGGGAAGACCATGGATTCCAGTACGATCGGGTGTTTCTCATCACAAAGCGTATCGCCCGTTTTGATGTCCTTGAACCCAACGACGGCACCAATATCACCAGCCCGCAGTTTGTCGATCTGGTTTTGTTTGTTGGCGTGCATCTGGAAAATCCGCGAAATCCGTTCCTTGTTGCCCGAACGCGTGTTCAAAACGTAGGAACCGGAATCCAGAATACCGGAATAAACCCGTACAAAACACAGACGTCCTACGTAGGGGTCAGTGGCAATTTTAAAACCTAAAGCCGTAAACGGATCGGTTTCGTTCGGATGACGAATGACTTCCTGATCCGTATCGGGGTTGGTTCCTTTAATTTCCGGTTTATCGAGTGGAGAAGGCAGCAACGACATCACGTAGTCGAGCATCGTCTGAACACCTTTGTTCTTGAACGATGAACCACACAACATCGGAACAATTTTCATCTCGATGGTCGCCTGACGCAGGGCGGTCAGGATTTCGTCTTCCGTGATCGATTCCGGATCTTCGAAATATTTCTCCATCAGCGACTCGTCGTAATCCGCAACGGCTTCGAGGAGTTTTTCGCGCCATTCTTTCGCTTCTTCCAGCATGTCGTCCGGAATCGGAACTTCCTGGAACGTCATGCCTTTATCGTGTTCGTTCCACTGAATACCGCGGAAGTTCACCAGATCGACTACACCTTTGAAGTTATCTTCGGCCCCGATTGGCAATTGCAGCGGCACGGCATTGCTGCCGAGCATATCCTTCACCTGCTGACAAACGTTCAGGAAGTCAGCACCGGCGCGGTCCATCTTGTTCACGAAACCCAGACGGGCTACGTTGTAGTTGTTGGCCAAACGCCAGTTGGTTTCCGACTGAGGTTCAACCCCATCTACGGCACTAAACAAAAACACCAGACCATCCAGAACCCGCAGCGAACGGTTCACTTCCACCGTAAAGTCAACGTGACCCGGCGTATCGATGATGTTCACGTGGTAGTTCTGGTCGCGGTATTTCCAGTTGACGGTAGTCGCTGCCGACGTAATGGTGATTCCTCGTTCCTGTTCCTGCTCCATCCAGTCCATGGTAGCGGCCCCTTCGTGTACTTCGCCGATTTTGTGGCTGACCCCGGAGTAATAAAGAATCCGCTCGGTGGTAGTCGTTTTACCGGCGTCGATGTGGGCAGCGATACCAATGTTTCGCAGGTATCGAAGATCAGTTGCCATAATGAAGTATAATTACAGAAGTTAATGTACAATTGCAGGGATCCGAAAAAGCAACTTGTTGGTATCAAAAAGGCACTTTTCGCGAATCAGAGCGCAAAGATAGGGAATCGGGGATGGAAAAGCAAAAGTATTGTAAAGACTATTGCAAAAGTTAATAGTCAGGAAATGAAAGCAATACCGGTTTTCAAACCGATTCTTCAGGACGACACCGGTTCCGGCGGCTGCGATGGGCTTTACACAGCGGCATACGCATCCAGACCCGCCTGCAGACGCTGCCGGATGGCCACACGAAGCCGCTCGGGGGCCAGAACGATCATCCCCTCCCCAAAACCCAGAATCTCTTTTTCCAATTCATAATTGTGTTGCACCCGGAGTTGAATGACAATACCCTCGTCCCGCCGTTCCAGCACCTGCTGGGAATGATGAAGCGGTTTGGTTTCCACGTAGGGAGCGTGCAGACGGCTTACAAACAGTTTTACTGGAACAGCACGCAGATTTTCACTGACCGTAACCCCGATCACATCGCGGTAATACCCATCAGCATCCGTCATCTCATTCGGAATATAATCCGTATCGGATGCTGGGTTGATAGCCACCATGCGGTCCAGTGCTAAGTGCATGATCCCTTGCTTATCTTTCCCTTTCTGCACACCGGCCGCAAACCAGCGGTTCTTAAACTCTTTCAACCACCAGACATGAAAAGTGAAGAGCTGGGGAGATCGTGCAACAAACGACTGGTACCGGATCTGAAGGGCCTTTTTCTGAATAACCGCCTGATAGAGTTCTTCCAGGAAATGCAGCCCTTTCAGCCCTTCGTTCTTCTCAAAATCAATAACCGGGGCCGACTTCCGGCCCGTCGAGTACACGTGGTCTTCGAGTTTCTGAACGACTTCATTCAGCGACGAAAAGTGAGAAAACCCTTTGAATTGTTTCAACACCTCAACGGCTTCATTCATGCGCAGCAAATCGCCATCCGACAGCGGAATGTTGGTAATGCTGTAGGCGGGATCTTCGTACGTATAATACTTTTTCTCCAGAACGACGATCGGCGCAAAATAACCGAGTTTGTCGCTCCGCATCAGTTGCAGGTCGGCCTGAATGGTCCGTCGGCTGATTCCTTTGTCAATCCCTTCGTACTCGTAAAGTGCTTCCGAAACCCGCTCAATCAGGTCGTCCAGCGTCCATTTGCGTTGCCGGTTTCGCAGACAGGCATCCAGCGTTTTATAACGAATCAGGGCATTCCGGTTGACGGGCATGGATCAATCTGAATTTTTTGAGAAAAATCGATATTTTTTTTGAACTGCGCAAAAACACTGCGCAGAAGAGTCCAACCTTTGTAGCGACAGAACAGACCAGTTATCAAACCGGATGCGGGTTTCTCAATAGCCTGGTAATATCGAAGGAAATTCTGGTCCGTCGGCGAAACCGCTAATTTTATAAAATTCCCGACCTTCCTGAAAGATAGATCAACACTTTTGGGAAAGTCGGGTAAACTGAAAGATCATGGAAACTTCCGTTGTACTTGAAGATATTTTGATACTGGGACCCATCCCGGAATCGCTACATACCCCGTTTCTGCGCGTGGCCAATGGGTTGCTGCAACGCGCCGGGTATTCCAAAGAAAAAGCGATGGGTTTGCTGGCACAGATGCTTCAGAATCCCAAAAAATTTGCGTATTCCAAAAACAAGGTTACCAACCTGGCTCAGGCCGTTTATGCATTGAACAAGCAGGGAATTGCTGTTCCGCTGAGTGAAACCGGCATGACTTATCTACCACCGGAACCCGCTCCTTTTGTGCTGGACGCCAGCGAAAAACAAGCAGATCGCGACTTCGGCCTGCGCTCCGATGCGTTACCGTATGCGGTTTTCGGTCGCGACCAGATCGAGGAAGGCGCTCTGAAACAGATGGAAACAGCCGCCAGTCTGCCCATTTCGGTAGCCGGGGCCTTGATGCCGGATGCGCATCAGGGCTACGGATTGCCGATCGGGGGCGTTCTGGCGACGGAAGCCCATACGGTTATTCCCTTTGCGGTGGGTGTCGACATTGCCTGCCGGATGTGTCTGTCGGTCTTCGATTTGCCCCCGGCTTTTTTAAAACGACAACCCGATCTCCTGAAAAAATCGCTGCTAGAAAAAACCAAATTCGGTATGGGGGGTGAAACCCGCGACAAAATCGACGAAACCGTCATGGATTTGCCGGACTGGCAGGCCACCAAGGTAATCCGCAACCTGAAAGACAAGGCTTACCGGCAATTGGGAAGCTCCGGAACCGGAAACCATTTTGTCGAATGGGGCGTCGTGGAGGTCTACGAACCGGATGACCAACTGAACCTGCCACCGGGCGAATACCTGGCCCTGCTCTCCCATTCCGGCTCACGCGGTTTTGGCGGAAACGTCGCCAATTACTATTCCAAACTGGCGATGCAGAAAACCCGGTTGCCCAAACAGGCGGCTCATTTGGCCTGGCTGGACCTGAACACGGAGGAAGGACAGGAATACTGGATTGCCATGAATCTGGCCGGTGCGTATGCTTCCGCCAATCACCACGAGATTCACCGTAAACTGGCGAAGGCACTGGGTGAAAAACCGCTGACGATGGTCGAAAACCACCACAATTTTGCGTGGAAAGAACAACTCGCCGACGGCCGTGACGTCATTGTGCACCGGAAAGGAGCCACCCCCGCCGGGGCCAATGTGCTGGGCATTATTCCGGGTTCCATGACCCAACCCGGTTTTGTGGTTCGCGGAAAGGGTCATGCGGATTCGCTGAATTCGGCCTCCCACGGAGCGGGGCGGTTGATGTCGCGAACGCAGGCGTTCAACACCCTGACGCGCTCCCAATGGAACAA
Source organism: Larkinella humicola (assembly GCF_008727875.1). Taxonomy (GTDB): domain Bacteria; phylum Bacteroidota; class Bacteroidia; order Cytophagales; family Spirosomataceae; genus Larkinella; species Larkinella humicola. The sequence goes on from NZ_VTWS01000003.1 coordinate 522,142, forward strand.
GGCCTTGAAAGAAGCCGATATCCAACTGATCGGTGGCGATCTGGACGAAGCACCGATGGTGTACAAAAACATCGAAACCGTTATCGATGCTCAACGCGATCTGGTAGAAGTTCTGGCGAAATTTACGCCGAAAATCGTCCGGATGGCCGACGCCAACCGCAAGGAAGGGCGGGAAGACTAGGCAGCCTTGTTGCTTCGTCTTCCTACTTTTCACCCTCTATTTTTTCAGGAGCATAGCGTTCTGCCTGGCATCCTTGTGCGGCATCGACAGTGTCATTTTGGGTGCAACCTGTTAATTTTCGGCAATTTACCGTACCTTTGTCGTACGGATTTTATGAAAAAACTGCGTCAACTTCCTTTTCTGCACCGGCTTTTCTGTTTGTTGATGGCCATTAATGTCCTCAACTTCAGCATTGATGCCCCGGATCACCTCACCCAATCTGTTCATCAGAATGTGGGTGCGGAAGATCTGTCGGTCAACAAAATGGAAAGTATTGGCGAGGTTCTGCTCGAAGAGGTTCTGGCGATTCCCAATGCCGTACCGGAACGGGATGATCCGGATCATCCCATTGCGGTCAAACTCGTCAAAACCGTTTATGACTGGACCGCACCCAGCGTGATGGTGCCGTTGCCGAAAGTGGCGGTTAGCTTTTGCCTGCTGGTTCCCCGGAAGCATCTCTTCTCTGCTTCTTTCTATTCGTCTCATTCGCCCGAGATCGATTCTCCTCCGCCCCAACGGGCCTGATCAAGTCCCCTTTTGTGTGAAGAACTGACCGGCTCCCTGCATTCGGTTGCCGACGGTTTTCTTCTGTTTTTCGCATCCGCCGGTTGCCGTCATCCGCTGTTTTGCTGCGTCGGTTCTTTTTGGATTGGTCGCTGGCATTTCTCCCGGTGCTGGTGATCGTGCGGTCATGCCATTCTTTTTCTTACGATATTTTTAGATCATGATCAAATACGTGACCCTGGTGGTCCTGCTTTGGAGCGGGATGGCCCGGGCCCAGGACACGCTGTCCATTCACCTCCGGCAGGCTGATAGCCTGTTCGTTGGGAGAAATCTGCTCGCACTGGCCGGCCGGTACCAGATCGAAACCGCTCAAGCCGAAGTAATCCAGGCGGGTTTGTTCGACAATCCTACGATTACGGCAGAAATCAATGCCTACAACCCGGAACGACGCCGGGTGCTGGACGTTGGCAAACAGGGACAAAAATTCGTCGCGATTGAGCAACTGCTGTATACCGCCGGGAAACGAAACAAACGAATCGCGCTGGCGCAGGAATCGGCTCACCTGACCGAGCTGGGGTTCCGCGATCTGCTCCGGGTGCTCCGGTTTGAGCTGCACAGCCGGTTCTACGAAATCTATTTTCAGCAGAACACCCTGAAACAATACGAGCAGCAGGTTTTGGTTTTGCAGACGACCCTCAACGCCTTTGAGGAGCAGTACCAACGTAACAATGTTTCGCTGCTGGAAATGCTGAGGCTTAAATCGCTGCTCTTTCAGCTTTCGAAAAACCGCACCGAAATTCAGTCCCAACTGGTCGATCAGCAGCAGTTTCTGCAAACCCTGCTTTCTACGAATCAACCCATCCGGCCGCTGGTCGATGAAGCCGCTCTGGTCCGGTTGCAACCGCCGGTTCAGCCCTTGGATTCGTTGCAAAATCTGGCCCTCCAAAACCGCCCGGATGTTCGCATCAGCGAATCGCTAACCCGGCAGGCGCAACTGAACTACACCCTGCAAAGGGCACTGGCGAAACCGGATGTGCGCGTCGGTGGGGTCTACGATCAGTCGTCCAATTACATCCAGAATTACACCGGTTTGTCGGTTTCGATGGATTTGCCGCTGTTCAACCGCAATCAGGGAGCCATTCGGGCGGCCAAAAGTCAGATCGGGTACCAGCAAAAGCTGCACCAGCAGAAGACGATTCAGGTGGAGAACGAGGTGACGGCGGTTTGGCAAAAAATCCGCAACGCCGACCAGATGATTCGCTCGGTGGAAGGCCGGTTTACGGAGCAATTCGAAGAACTGAACCGGGGTGTACTGGCCAACTTCCTGAAGCGGAATATCTCCCTGCTCGAATTTGTCGATCTCTTCGAAACCTACACCGAAAACATTCGGGATCTGAACCGCCTGAAAACCGACCGCATGGCGGCTTACGAGGAATTCAACTACGTCATGGGTACCAATCTGTCAAACTAATCCAATGAACAAACTCATCATCATCACCTTCCTGCTGGCGGCCGGAATGGGAACACTCAGTTGCGATACGCCACCAGTTGCCGAAGAAACGAAAGCCTTCATGCTATCGGATACGATGCAGAAACGCATCCGGCTGGACTCGGTTGTGAACCAGCCCGTTCGAAATGAACTGACACTGGTGGGCCGCGTTGTGGCCGACGAAAACAAGGTCATCAAGGTGTTTCCGCTGGTGGGTGGCAACGTAGAAACCGTGCCGGTTGAGTTAGGTGATTACGTTCGGAAAGGGCAAACGCTGGCGCTGATCCGATCCGGCGAAGTGGCCGATCTGGAACGGCAGATGATCCAGGCACAGTCGGGCTTGCTGGTGGCGCAAAAAAACCTGCGGGTTGCCCAGGATCTGAACGAAAGCAAACTGAACGCCCAGCGCGATGTGGTTCAGGCGCAAAACGAAGTCAGTCAGGCCGAAGCCGAACTGGCCCGGTTGCGGGAAGTCTTCCAAATTTATGGTCTGGGCAAAACCAGTAACTACACGGTCAAAGCGCCTATTTCCGGGTTCATCATCGAGAAAAACGTCAATCCCGGCTTGCAGCTCCGGGCCGATAACGCCGACAACCTCTTCACCATCGGCGAAATCAAGGACGTCTGGGTAATGGCCAACGTTAATGAAAGCGACATCGGCCGGGTCAAAACCGGGATGGCGGCCCAGATCGAAACGCTGAGTTATCCCGATGCGGTTTTTCGGGGCAAAGTAGACAAAATCTACAGCGTACTCGATGCCAACACCAAAGCCATGAGCGTGCGAATTCGGCTGGCAAATCCGGATTACAAGCTGAAACCGCAGATGCACGCGACCATCCGGCTGACGCTGGAAACGGGCCGGCAACTGGCGACCGTACCGACCGATGCGGTTATTTTCGACCGATCGAAAAACTACGTTGTCGTCTACCGCAACCGGAGCGATCTGGAAGTTCGTGAAGTATCCGTTCACAAAACGTTGCGGGCGGTCACCTACCTCAACGCGGGTCTGAAGCCCGGCGAAACCGTGGTTTCCAAGAATCAGATCCTGATTTACAACGCCTTGAACAACTAACTCATGAACCAGTTCATTCGGAATATTGTCGGTTTTTCGCTGAAAAACCGGTTTTTTATCTTTTTCATGACCGCCGGTCTGGTCATTGCGGGGGTGTTCAGCTACCTCAATACGCCCCTGGAAGCGTTCCCCGATGTCACCAATACGCAGATTATTGTGGTGACGGAATGGAACGGCCGGAGCGCCGAAGAAATCGAGCGTTTCGTCACCGTTCCCATCGAAGTCGCCATGAATTCGGTGCAGAAAAAAACCAACGTGCGCTCCGTCACCATGTTCGGGTTGTCGGTCATCAAAATCATTTTTGAAGATGAGGTCGAAGACTTTTTTGCCCGACAACAGGTTAACAATCAACTGCGTAACATCACGTTGCCCGATGGTGTCGAACCGGATGTGCAGCCACCATATGGCCCGACAGGTGAAATTTACCGCTTCACGCTGAAAAGCGACAAGCGGGATAGTCGCGAACTGCTGACGGTTCATAACTGGGTGATCGACCGCCAGTTGCGGAGTGTTCCGGGCGTGGCCGACGTCGTGGCGTTTGGCGGTCGGCAGAAAATCTACGAACTGCGCGTCAACCCGACGCAACTGGCCAAATACGATCTGACACCGCTGGAAGTGTACCAGGCCGTTACCCGCAGCAACATCAACGTCGGGGGCGATGTCATCGAAAAAAGCGGACAGGCGTATGTGGTTCGCGGCATTGGCCTGCTAACATCCATTCAGGACATCGGCAACATCATCATTGAGGAACTGAACGGCAACCCGGTTTTGGTCAAAAACGTCGCGGAGGTGGCCGAATCGCAGTTGCCGCGCGTGGGGCAGGTGGGTCTGAACGACGATGACGACGTGGTGCAGGGTATTGTGGTGATGCGAAAAGGCGAAAATCCCAGCGACGTGCTGGGCCGCGTGAAGGCGAAAATCGAACAATTGAACACGCGGGTCTTGCCACCGGACGTCAACATAGTGACGTTCTACGACCGCGACAACCTGATCGAGTTCTGTACGCACACGGTTCTGCACAACCTGACCGAAGGCATTGTGCTGGTAACGGTAATGGTTTTTCTGTTCATGGCCGACTGGCGAACCACGCTCATCGTTTCGATCATCATTCCGCTGGCGTTGCTGTTTGCGTTCATGTGTTTGAAATTGAGGGGTATGTCGGCCAATCTACTGTCGATGGGAGCGGTCGATTTCGGGATCATCATCGACGGGGCTGTGGTGATGGTCGAGGGAATCTTCGTCACCCTCGATCATCGGGCGCACAAAGTTGGCATGACCAAATTCAACAAACTGGCCAAACTGGGTCTGATCAAAAAAACCGGTGGCGAACTGGGCAAGGCTGTTTTCTTCTCAAAGCTCATCATCATCACGGCCCTGCTGCCCATTTTCGCGTTCCAGAAAGTCGAAGGTAAAATGTTCTCTCCGCTGGCCTGGACGCTCGGTTTTGCCCTGTTGGGTGCGTTGCTGTTTACGCTGACGCTGGTGCCGGTTTTGTGTTCCATTTTGCTAAAAAAGAACGTCCGCGAAAAGAATAACCCCCTTGTCAACTTCTTCAACCGCATCGTCATGGCGGGTTTTGGCTGGTGCTACGGTCATAAAAAACGCAGCATCGTGGCCGCTTTGCTGCTGATGGGCGGCACGTTTTTCTCCGCCCGGTTTCTGGGAACAGAGTTTCTGCCGCAACTGAACGAGGGCGCACTGTGGGTCACGGCCGAGTTGCCCATGAGTCTGTCGCTGCCCGAAAGCGTGGAGATGGCCGGGCAGATCCGGCGGGATTTGAAGACGTTTCCGGAAGTCAATCAGGTGCTTTCGCAGGTGGGCCGTTCCAACGACGGTACCGATCCGAACGGTTTTTACTTCTGCCAGTTTCAGGTCGATCTGGCCCCCAAAGACGACTGGAAACGCAAGCTGTCGGTGGAAGAACTGACCGATGAGATGGACAAAAAACTGCGGAATTATCCGGGGATTGTCTACAATTATTCGCAACCCATCATCGACAACGTGGCCGAAGCCGTCGCCGGTTACAAAGCCAGCAACGGCGTAAAAATCTTTGGGCCGGATATTTACAAGCTCGAAAAATACGCCGACCAGGTTCTGAACGCTATGAAAGACGTCGAAGGCGTCCGGGATTTGGGCGTGATCCGGAATGTCGGTCAGCCGGAGATCAGCGTGCTGTTTCATGACCACAAAATGGCGTTGTATGGCGTTACCACAGCGGATGCGCAGGCGGTGATCGAGATGGCCATTGGCGGAAAAACCGCATCGGTTTTGTACGAGGGCGAGCGCCGGTTCGACATTCGGGTCCGGTATCAGGACGAATACCGCCAGAGTGAAGAAGACATCATGAGCCTGATGGTTCCGACGCTGAAAGGGGGTCTGATTCCGTTGCGGGAGATCGCTTCGCTCAAGAAGCAAACCGGCCCGGCATTCATCTACCGCGATATTAATCAGCGGTTTATCGGCGTCAAATTTTCGGTGCGAGGGCGTGATCTGGGCAGTACGATTGCCGAAGCCCAGAAAAAGGTCAATGCGGCCCTCAACCCGGGCAAAGACTACTCGATGGAATGGGTTGGGGAGTTTGAAAACCAGGTGCGGGCCACCGAGCGGCTGGCACAGGTCGTCCCCATCAGTCTGGCGGCCATTTTTGTGATCCTGTTCATCACCTTCGGCAACACCAAAGATGCGGGCCTGGTGCTGCTTAACGTTCCGTTTGCCCTGATTGGTGGCATTCTGGCACTGCACGCAACAAACATGAACTTTGGCATCTCGGCGGGGGTCGGATTCATTGCCCTTTTCGGAATCTGCGTGCAAAATGGGGTGATTCTGATCTCGGTTTTCAACAAAAACCTGCTGGCCCGAATGTCGCTGGACGAGGCCATCCGGGACGGGGTTCAGTCGCGCATACGCCCCGTGGTCATGACGGCCCTGATGGCGGCCATCGGGCTGCTGCCAGCCGCACTTTCCACCGGAATTGGATCGGAAACCCAGAAACCGCTGGCGATTGTCGTCATCGGCGGACTGATCACCGCCACCGTTTTGACGCTGCTGGTTTTCCCCATCATCTACCGGTTTTTCTACCGCCACCGGGTTCACCGGCTCCAGGATCTGGATGAATAATCAGGCCAATAAACCAATAGTCAAGTTTTAATTTTCACTTAAACACATCGAAACATGAAACGCAATCCCATCGTTTCCCGTCTTACAACCCTTTTCAGCATCCTAATTTTAGCGACAATCAGTTTTAATTGCCAGGATAAAGCCGGTGCCGACTTAATTAATGAGGCAGCTCGTTCGGGGGTATCCCTGGGGGCTTACAGTGGCTTCAAAACGGCGTTTCCCAGCGCCCGGTCGGTGACTTGGAATCGTCTTCAGGATCGAATTTGGGAAGCCCGTTTCACGGAAGGAACCACTGCAAAAGTCGCTCTCCTCCAAACGAGCGGAGTCGTGGTTGAACAGGGCGTGCTGCTCAGTCCGGATTCAGTACCGGCAATCACCCGCACGCATCTGAGCGAAACCTTTCCCGGAAGCAGCATCCACACGGTTTTGACGGACGTCGATGACGAAGCGAATAAGCCTTGGCGGGTCATCCTGCTGGATGCAACGAATGCCCGGATTTGGCGGGTTCTGTTCAACAGCGATGGAACATTTCATTCCGCGACAGAACTCTGACAAATGAACGCCGGGGTTAAAACGGATACCCCACGGCGACATTCAGGATCAAATTCTCCCGGCGCCAGGCTCGGTTGCCGGGAGCAATTTCATCCGTCACCCACTGCTGCCCTTCCGGCAACCACGGTTTGCGCAGCGGAAACGCCAGGTCAAACCGGACGACAAAATACGACACATCCACCCGGAGACCCACCCCCGTGCCGACGGCCAGTTGTTTGTAGAAATCGGACTTAAACTGTGTTCCAAGTCCGTATAACGTATTATCGGAGTACATCCAGACGTTGCCGACGTCCAGGAACAGGGCTCCCTGGATGTATTTATTGAATTTGGGACGAAGTTCGGTATTAAATTCCAGCTTGATGTCGCCCCCGCCGTCCTGAAGCTGCACCGTACCTTCCAGATTTCGGGTAAAAATCCCGGGGCCAACCGCCCGGGGGCGGAAAGCGCGCAGGCTGTTGGCCCCCCCGACAAAATATTGCTTCACGAAAGGCAATTCCGTGGAATTACCGTAGGGAACGCCAAATCCACCAAAAAACCGGTTGGCCCAGGTCAAATTTTCCGATACTTTAAAAAAATGCCGGCTATCGACATCCATCCGAAAAAACTGCGAATAGGGTACTCCAAAGATCACTTCCCGCCCTTCTGCATTGGTTTTGCGCGTCAGCCACGAAGCCAGATTACCGGCGGGTTCAACGTTCACACTCAACCGATAGGTGTATGCCGAAGCGGTCCGGGGTGATGAGCTGAGATTATACGTATATAACGTACTCAGAATGAGCTGTTCGGAACGCAGAATATTGATGTACTGCTGCCGTGTGCTGGGGTCGTCTTCCAGGGCGAAGAATTTTTCGGTAAAATTGGAAGGCAACACGTAGTTAATGCTGATGGGCTGAAAAATGTGCTCCGTTTGCGGATTGCTCCGCCACGAATAGCCAAACGTGGTCAGAAACGAATTCAAGTGGTATAATTCTCCCCGAACGATCAGATCGTACCCCAATGAGACGATGGTTTGGGGCAGCGCCTGTCCGCGCTGGTAATATTTAATGGGAATCGGCGTAACCAGCCGGGGAAACGTCAGACTGGTCTGAATGCCGTAGCGGTAGTTGGCAACACCCTGCCCGCGCGCACCTACCTGGAATTCAATTCCGGCATTGGCGCTGATGGTGAACAGATCAGAGCGTCCAAAAACGTTCCGGTTTCGCCAGTTCAGGGAAAGTTGCGACCCCACTAGGTTGTTGGAGCGGCTCGTCCCGGCAATTTCAAGCCGGGCTGATTTTTTAGGGTAGGGCGTCAGGAAATAATGCACATCCAGCACGGCCGAATCGCCTTGCTGATCCGCTTCAAACCGGTTGCGGACAAATTTAAACGACCCTACGTTGATAAACCGTGACAAGGTCTGATCCTGCGCCCGGCTGTTGTACCGCTTCCCGGGTTGCAGGGCAATGATATCCCGAAACAACTTGGGATTATAGATGCCAGCCGGATCGACAATATTTAATTTACCAAACTTAACAGCCTGATTTTCTGACGTATCCGTTTGGGTTGTATTGGAGGAAAGGCTGTAATTGGGATAGACATAAATATCCCGGATCGAATATGGCAACAAAGCCGCCGGTGGCGTTTCAGGCTTGATGGCCAGGTAGAGCCGGGTGCGGTGTTTTCCCAGCGCACTATCGGCCAAGACAGCGAGGTAGTCGGGCTGGAAGTAGAAAAAACCCTGACGCTGCAAGGCCTGCGTGATCCGTTCCCGTTCCAGCTTAATCAACTCAAAACGGTAGGGGTTGTCTTTCTTGAGCAAACTACGTTTTCTGACCTCCACCATCGGTTTCCGCAAAGACGTTGAATCCATCAGAAAGGCCACTGAGTCGATGTAATACCGTGGTTGCACCTGCACCTGATAGACCCCCGTAGCCTGATACCCTTCTTCCTTCAAACTGCCCGAAACCGTTGATCGGAAATACCCTTCATTTTCCAGAAATCCCATCCAGAGCTGTGCGTTGGACGACAACGCCTTGGCGCTCGCAAAAACCGGCGGTTCTCCGGCCTTTCGCCGAAACCACGCCCGAAATCCTTTCTCTTTTTTGGGTTCGCCCATCAAATAATACAACCCGACTTTGTACGGATAGCCGAACAATCTCTTGTTGGGCTTCGGACGCGCCATGTCGGCCAGTGCCGTTTCAATCTGCCCTTTTTCGGTTTTGGAAACGGTCGAATCCACCTGAACATTGATTTCCGTATCGACGTAGAGCTTCTCGCCGGGCGGAATGTGTCTGGCAACGTGGCAACCCGTCAGAAAGAGGAAAAAAGATATGTATGCTAAACCGTTTCTCATTGATTCACTTTCTCCTCCGGTTTTTTAAAGATTTCACTCAACTGATTGTAATCGACGGTGATGACAAAGCCAATACCGGTTTCGATCACATACCCTTCCAAAACCGCCTGATAATCACTCTTGCGATACCCCCGCATCATGTAGCGACCGTCGCGGGAAAGGTTATAGTTTAATGACAGGTTATCAAAGACTTCGTTTGGATTTCGGGTAATGGTATTGCTGTTTTTTTCCAGCACAAAATTACGGCCCACCGAAACCGTCAGCCGTCCATTCAGGAAACTGCGGGATACCCCGACGTTTAAATCGGTTCGGGAACCTACCGTATTGTTCGACTGTGCGGACTGGCTCGACGAAAGCAGGTTGAAATCGACATCGAATCCTTTCAGCAGACTGGAAGCAAACCGCTCCAATTGATCTGACAGAATCTTGCTGACGCTGTTTCGGGCAATCTCTTCCGTATTGATTCCCCCCCCGGACGAACTGGAGGATGTTTCGGCAATGAAACTACCCAATACCATCAACCCGAAAACCTGCTTGTTCAACTGCGACGGATCGTTCCGCAACTGCGTCAGTTTGGAATTGACTGCGTCGATCACCGTGCGGGAAGCCAGAAAATCTTCCTCCGGCATCACAATGTCGAAACTGATGTCGGGTGCCGCCAGCCGGCCTTTCATCTTCAGCAACACGTTGAACGGTATTTTCTGCTTGGACGCCGTCCGCATTTGTTCGCTGGTTTCGTTGGCAATCAGGTTCGAGGGAACCGCCGTGGTCTGGTAAACCGCCGTAATGTCGAGTTCAGCCCGGAGCGGATCGCCCGTCCAGGTGATAAAACTCCCTTTTTGAATTGAGAATTTGCGTTTGAGGACCTGATAGGTCAACGAATACTCCCCTTCGGTTACATCGTAGCGACCGAGCAGCGAAATCGCCCCGCTCTGGCTCACACCGACGTTCAGGCGGGCATTGCCTTTGATGCGCAGGTTGTCGCCGTTGAGTTCATCGACAACGACGGTAATTTCAGATTTTTCGTTGACTTCCAGGCTCAAATCGATCTGGGCATTGCTCAACTCCTTGAAAGCCCGGCTGCGCAAGGCCGTGTCGGGCCGGGCAACCACCAGGTATTTCCGCAACGCCAGGGTGTCATTGTGGTCGATAAAGGTGACAATCTCGCGGGCCTCGTTCACCGACGCCGTCTGATCAGGCAACACCATTGTCACCTTGCTGTCATCCTCCAGTTTAATCGAGCCACCAATGGTGGGGCTGGTGCCGCTCCCGCGAATGCTGAGGTTGGCGCTGATGGCGGCATTCCCGTACGCCAGATCGTTGTCTTTCCGGGTGGCATTCAACACCTGAAATTTCGTGGCATTGATGCGCAGGTTATACGCCACATCGGGCAGTTTCCGGAGCGTTATGGTTCCGTTGGTGGTCAGGCTGCGGTTCAACGCGTCCCGAACGCTGAAATCCTGAAACGTGATTACTTTCTCGTTGAAACGAATGGTTTCCTTGTCGATTTTATACGTGGCATTCAGATACGCGACGTTGAAAGCCAGTGAATCGAACGACATCGACCCATTCATCCGGGGCTGTTCGGTCGAACCGGACACATCGACCTGCCCGCGCAACCGGCCTGACGTTTGCCGCAACTGACCAAAGCTAAACGCTTCGATCGTTTGTGCGCTCAACTGCTCCAGATTGATCTTGAAATCCAGGGCATTCGCCGGGTCCGACGCCTTGTAAAACCCCGTTACCCGCGCACTGTTTCCCGAACCCTTCAGGGCAATATCGGTCGAAATCCGCTGGTCTGTCGTGTTTTCAAAACTGGCGGTTAGATTTCCCAGCGGTTTTGCCATCACCTTCAGGCTATCGACGGTTACATTGCCGGTAAACGACAGATTGGTCATCACATTCCGCAGGATGACGTCACCATTCAGCAAACCGCCCGCCAGCGTGGTGTCCTGATTGGCCAGTTTCGCCATATTCGTCAGGTCGATGTTCTCCACTTTCACTTCCAGGGGCGCATTGGGTTTCGGAACAATGCTGTTGACCAGAATCTTCTGGGAACCGGTTTGAAGTAAGAATTTATCGGCTAGAATACCGTCCTCGCTGTATTGAATATACCCCGTCGTGTCGCTCGTCCAGCGCTGGTAATTGGTCATCATTCCGTCCGGGTTGAACCGAAACTGATAAGCGCGGTCGGCAACGCCCAGATTACCGGACAAGGCATACCAGGCCCGGCCCGTCGAGTCTTCCGAAATAATATCGAAATGCAGGCGGTTTTTGATAGCTTCCCCGTTGAATCGGGTTACGTTCAGATCAACCTGATCCGTGTGAACAGCATTAACCCGGCTCTGGATCAGCAAACGATCATTAACCGCCTGAAGCCCCATCGTTACGGTTTGAAACCGCATGGTGTCGTACTCGATCGTACCGGTTTTCAACAAGGCCGACAGGGTGGTGTCTTTTGTATTGTCAATGTACGCTTTCAGGGTAACGGGGTCCATTTTGGTCAGGGCGGGCAAAAAAGCCGTCAGCAACGGATGCTGGTTGACCGTCATGTCGATGTTGAAACCATAAGGCGGATTCACCGGCTTGTAGGTCAGGTCGGGTAGTTTGATGTATTTGCTGAATTCCCCCACGACAATATCGTACAGGCGGGTGTAGTCAAACTGACCGTCGAGCTTTAGAGTCGCGAAGGGAAGTTTGGCTTCCACGATTTTCCGAACGCCTTCCGGTGCCGCCTTGACATAAAACGAATCCAGCGGATACGTTTTGCCGTTTAATCGCACCACGGTTTCCCGGGCCGTCAGCGTGCCCACCGGATTAACCGGGTCAGTGGAGGCAAAATCAAACCGCATCCGGCCTTCGATGCTGAGTGGATCCTTGTAAAACTTCAATGCCGTCACATCCAGCTTTTCAATCACCAAACCGCCTTTCACGCTGGGATAGTCTTCCAGCAAACCAACCTCGGAATTCAGAGCCAGCCTGGCGTTCGGATCATCGAGTGTGCTTTTGGCCGTCAGAATGCCTTTGTCCAGTTCGCCTTCGGCGGCAAAATTCTGGTAGTTGTATCCATTCAGTTCCGCCTGCCGGACATTGAGCCGGAACGTGGTCCGCATGGTTTTGACATCGATTCCCTGCCCGTTGACGGTCGCATCAGCCGTAATGCTGCCAAGCGTTGCCTGCTGATTCAGCCAGCGACCGGCTTCAAAATTCGCCAGCGCCAGGGTGCCCTTGTAAGCCTGATTTTTTCCGGCCACAAATCCCCGCACGTTTCCGTCGAAATCGACATTGCCCCAATCGGTTTGCAGCGCAGATTTGATGTTCAGATCATTGATTTCGCCCTGAAAACGCCCGGTTAGCCGAAGTTTCGGTGGAATGTTGAAGGAATCCGGCAACGTTCCTTTCGGTACCAACTGCCGAATATCGCGAAGCTGCGTTGAGCCTTCGGTCAGAGTAATGTCCATCGCCATCCGGTTGACATCGGTCACGTTGCGCAACCGACCGCTGGCCCGCAACCGGGTTCCCGACAGCATATCGAGTTCAAACGTCGGAATGCTCAGATTCGCCAGCGTTCCCCGCATCAAAGTGTTGACCCGAATAACCGCCTGACGGTTTCCGGCAAAAGGCGCAGTGGTCGCCAGAAAAGGGGCGAGTTGCAGGATGTCCGCCACTGCCAGCCGACTTTGTTTCAGGTTGACCCGAATCCCCACACGCCCGGCTTCGCGCGGACGGCTCAGTTGCCCGATGGAGTCATACCGTAGAATGAGTTGGTCACGAATGAGTGTCTGGGGCGTTTGAACCAAAAGCCGGTTGATCGACGTCAGCGTATCGCTATAAACCACGTCGGCATCGAGTCGCTGGAGCGCAAAACCGCTTTGATCCCGGAAACGGCCTCCGCGAAACTTCCCGGAAATGACCTGCGGACTGTATTGCAGCGCCTGAGCCGTTAGCGAAAAATCCTGCAAATCAAGGTGCCCATAATCCAGACCGGTTTTCTGTTTGGGCTGATTTTGATCGTCGAACCGGATACGGTTTTTGGCCAGTGCCAACCGCCCGATGCTGGCCCGCCAGCCACCCGCATCGTCGGCGGTGGCCGTTGTCATGGTGGGCGGAGTTGCTTTTTTAGTCGGTTTGGTCAGGATGGCCGAAATATCCGAATTTTCGAGTTCCAGGGATTTGATGCCGATGCGCTGCCCGTCCAGATACAGATAATCGGCGTTCATCGCCAGTCGTCCGGCCGAGCCTTTCGTCTGGAAATCAGCCTCTTCCACCTTAACATCCCACCGCGCCCGGGTGAGTTTCCAATTGCCTAACTGGAGATCCATCGTATCACCCGGTGCCGACGTATCGGGAGTGTCCGGCGTATCGATCCCTTTGTAAAGCCGCGTGTTGGCGACCAGACCGTCAACCGTCACATCGCGAAGGTGGTATTGGGATTTATCAACGTTGGTTTTGTCGAAGTTAGCCCGCAACGTATCGACGTAGGCACCGACATCGGCACCGACGACATCATCTTTGTAGCGAATCCGAACGTCTTTCAGCGTGATACCGGACAAACTGATGTCCAGCGGGGTCGCCGTGGTGTCGACCGGCTGGGGTGGTCCGCCGGTGTCGAAGGCGTCGATGATGTATTGAAAATTGAAAGCCGTATCGGGCAGTGTGCGGTTCAGGTTCACGCTAACCTTCTCCAGTTCGATCTGGTTGAGCGCAATCCGGTTTTTGAGCAGGCCCATCATGTCGAGATCGACCCGAAGTTTCTGGCCCGCCAGAAGGGTGTCGCCTTGGGGCGTAATAAACAGCACCTCTTCCAGACTGATGTAATCCGGAATTTCGTAGGTAATCCGGCCAATCCGAAAAGGGCTTTTGAGTTTTCCGGCCAGGTAATTATTGACCTGACGGGTCACAAATTCCTGCCCCCAGGTCGTCGTACCGACTACACCGAGGAACCCGATCACCAGAAAAATCAGTGCCAGTATAGCCAGGAAAAAAACCGTCAGAAATTTTTTCACGTTCCTTGTATCAGTCACCGGATAACCAACCGACTACCCTGCTTTCTGTCTTTGCTCCTTATTCAATACGTACTTTAGACGCCGAATGTTGAACGGCGGATCCTATTTGTACAAAAAAATAATAGAGACAGTGTCAATAATCCGGCCAATTTCCTTCTTCAATAAACCGTGCAGAAAGTGATTATGTTATAGTGATGTTCCTTCTTGGTTCTGTTTTACTTTGAGAAAACGCCTTTCGCAATTAAATAAGGGATGATCAGCCAGAGCAGGCCTTTAATGAGAAAGAAAAGAAAGCCCAGCCAGCCGACGCGCTTGAGCCATATTTTGAAACGGTTATTCATGGTGTGGCTATTCGTTTGATCAATGCCTTTATCGAAACCGGGCGTTCCTGAAAGCAATATTCCACCAAAGTTAGCGAACTGCCGATTTATTGAAAGCCGTCTTCCCATTTTTGCTGCTTTTCGCGCACGTCGGCCTTTGTTCCGGGTTTTATCCGCAAACCGCACCGCTATATTTTAAATTCTTTTAATTATAGATTTCACCCACAAAATACCATCTCTGTTAAAATAACACTACATTTGGTACAATTAAAGTTAGTCCTTGACGGTCATCATCCATTGGAACGCTTTACAGCCGCTGAGTATAAAAATCTTGCCCCCCGGGAGCTATGGCAACGCTTCAAAGCCGGTGACGAACTGGCTTTCGGCGAACTGGCTCAGGGGCATTACCGTAGCCTGTATAACTACGGTTCGCGGCTGACTGCGGATTCGGAACTGGTTTGGGACACCATCCAGGATTTGCTGTTGGAATTGTGGGACCATCGAGCGACCGTCGGCGATGCGGTGTTTGTCAAAACGTATTTGCTGAAAGCGCTTCGCTATAAACTGCTAAAAGCACTTCCCCAACAACCCGCGGTTCAACTCGACGAATCGGAACCCGCCCAAATGCCTTTTTCCGATTCCATCGAACAGAAAATCATTGATGATGAGAACCAGACAGAGCAAACCCGCCTGTTACGCCAGCTCATGGCTTCCCTCTCCAAACGCCAGCAGGAAGTGCTCTACCTGCGGTTTTACCAGAATTTGGAAAACCACGAAATTGCCCTGATTATGGGGCTGGAGCGCCAGAGCGTCGCTAATCTGCTTCACCGAACCTTCAAGGAACTCCGCCACCAATGGTCGTCCAGCCTGCTGCTGATTTTGCTGGGAATGGTGCGGTTATCGTGAGGTATCAGGTATCAAGCCATGAAGGAGCTAACTATCAAGAGCAATCCCCGTCTATCTTCTAACAGCCTAAAATTCCTTTTGATTTTAACCAATTTATCCCATAGGGGTTTAACAGCGTAGCGTCAGTAGGAGCACATTCGGTTATTTCCATATCCACGTGCCGATCGGTACGAAACAATTGGTCTGTACAATGTAGTCGCTTACCTCAGGGCACGCGTAGGGCTACTGATTGTTTTCGGCGGCCGACGCTGCGCGATTGAATCCCTAACGGCGTAAAAAAATGGATACATATGTCACTGGCATTTCCTAATTGAACTCTTCCCAAAAATAATTTTACTTTTTTTTGGGTATTGCCTCTCCCTCTCCGGCACTATGGAAGTAGAAGCCCTAGAATACTATTTTCTCAATGATTAATTACAGAACGTACGAAGCTGAAGACTTCCTGTTCGATGCGTCATTCCGGCAATGGACGACGGAGTCCTCTCCGCAAGCCGCCCTTTTCTGGAACCGGTGGCTGGCCCAGAATCCCGACCGCGCCGACGTGGTTCGGCAGGCTCAGGAACTGGTTCGCGCGCTGGATGCTCATTACCGCGACGATGCGACCGAAAACCGGCTGGCGGACGAGCTGAACCGGCTGGTCGGCAAGGCCGTCGAACACCGGGATACGGAGCTGGACGTGCCGGTTCGGCCGCTGGGGCAACGGTTGTGGTGGCGCTGGGCGGTGGCGGCTTCCGTATTGCTGATCAGCCTCAGTACCTGGCTTTTTGTGAACCGGGCTCCCAAACCGGCAACCGACCCGTATGAATACCTGACCAAAACCGTCACCCTACCGCTTCAGGAAAAGGTCAATACCGGCCCCAAAGCGATCAATATCCTGCTGAGCGATGGCAGTGTGGTAACGCTGAATCCCAACAGCCGCTTGAGCTATCCCGAACGGTTTGACAACACAACCCGTACGGTGTACCTCAGCGGTGAAGCGTTCTTCGACGTGATGAAAAATCCGGCCAAACCGTTCTTGATTTACGCCAACCAAACCGTTACGAAGGTACTGGGAACCAGCTTTCTGGTTCGGGCTTACACGGGCGAAAAAGACGTAACGGTCATGGTAAAAACCGGTCGGGTTTCAGTCTATTCACAGAAAGACTATGAACTGGCGCAGCAATCCGGTCTCCGGCGCGTCGAAGGCGTGGTGCTGACGCCCAATCAACAGATGACGTATAATCTGGAAGAGAACAAGCTGGTGAAAGCACTGGTGGCCAAACCGGCGGCTTTGATCGCCAACCGGCCCAGTCGCGAGCAGGTGTTTGAAGATGCGCCGGTGGACAAAGTGTTTTCCAGCATTGAGCGTATGTACGGCATCAAACTGCTTTTCGATGAGGAAGCGCTGGCCAACTGCCTTGTGAACCTGACCTTTAACGAAGAGAATTTGCTGGAACGGCTGGATGTCATCTGCCAGACCATCGGCGCATCGTATGAAGTGCTCGACGGCCAGATCGTGATCACCAGCAAAGGATGCCATTGAAGTACCTATTCCTAAACCCTATACATTTTACGCAGACCCCATCTCTATCCCTAATCCCATTCGCCTATGATTGAGTAATCCGTCTCTTCACAAAAAAAGGTCAATGATGGTTCCAGCATCACTGACCCTAACAGACCCCTTTTTAAGCAACCTCATCCAGGATGAAGAAGGGTATTTTTTGTCTATTCGAAACCCCAAACAGCCAAAAAACAAGCAAAAGTATGAAAAAACTTCGACAACCGCTTAGCCTGTTGCGTAGCTTTATGAAATTGACTTTCTATCAGTTACTCCTGGCCGCGATCTTCACCGGGCTCGCTTTTGCCCGCCCCGTAGAAGCCCAGCGAATCATGGATCAACGTGTTACGATCCAGGCCACCAACCTCCCGATGAAGGCGGTTTTGAACCAGCTCGGAAAACAGGCCGACGTCCGTTTTGCCTACCGCTCGGCCCTGGTTCAATTGAATCAGCGTGTATCGTTCAACGCCAGCAACCAGCCGCTGAGCGAAATCCTGGACAAATTATTGAAACCACTGAGCCTGACCTACTACGTAAAAGGGCGGCAGATCATTCTGAACCTGGAACCCCTGCCGGTTCCGTCGGCGGATGAGGTGTTGCGCAGCAACGATGCCGCAGCGGTGGATCAGAACGTATCCGGAACGGTATCGGACGAAGCCGGGGTGCGGCTGCCGGGCGTTAGCGTGGTGGTGAAAGGCACCACCCGCGGAACCACAACGGACGGCAACGGACAATACCGCCTGACGATGCAGACGGGCGATGCGGTTCTGGTGTTCAGTTTTGTGGGCTATACGTCCCAGGAAATTGCCGTCGGAAACCGTACGGAGGTAAACGTCAGCCTGTTGACCGACACGAAAAACCTCAGTGAAGTCGTCGTGGTCGGTTACGGTACCCAAAAACGGTCGGATCTGACCGGTTCGGTTTCGTCGGTCAAAGCGGAGGAAATCAAGAACCTGCCTGTCCGAAGCGTCAACGAAGCCCTGCAGGGCCGGGCCGCCGGGGTGCAGGTCACCCGACCAGACGGAACACCGGGCGGTGGCTCCGACATTGTCATCCGGGGTATTGGCTCCATTGGCGGCATGTCGCCCTTGTATATTGTGGACGGTATTCGGATGGGTGCGGGTAATAACTTCAACCTCCAGGATGTCGAATCCATCGAAGTGCTGAAAGACGCCAGCGCGGCTGCCATTTACGGAGCACAGGCTGCGGGGGGCGTGGTGCTGGTGACGACGAAACGCGGCACGAAGATGGACAAGATGAGCATTAACTTCAATGCGTATTATGGCGTTCGGCAACCCCGGAATCTCTACCAGATGCTGAATACGGCCGACTACATCAAAGCCAAACAGGCCTTCGGCGTCAACACAAGCGGCTATGGCGATCCGGCCACGCTGCCCAACACCAACTGGGTCGACGAAATTTTCCAGAATGGAAAAGAGCAAAGCTATTCGCTTTCGCTGGCGGGAGCCTCGGCCAAAGCCAATTATTACCTGTCGGCCAACTACCAGCGCGAAGGCGGCACCATCATCGATAACTCCTTCGAACGCTACGGGATTCGCTCCAATGCGGATTTCAAAATTAACAAGCGTTTTAAGATCGGAGAAACCCTGTTTGCCTGGAAAACCAGCACCAATCCGGTGCAAAGTGCTACCTATCCGTTCCGTTCAGCCCCCCTGGTAGCGGTTCTGGACCCGACCAATCCGTTTGGCGGCTGGGCCAAAACCGGTTCCTTCTTCACGGGACCAAACTTAGTCGGCTGGGAAAACATTCACCACCGTTTGAATGATCAGTATGCATTGGAAGGGAATATCTACGCCGACTGGGAAATCATCAACGGATTAAATCTTCGTTCGACCTTCGGGGCTTCCGTTTACAGCGGTCGCAACTATACCTTCCGGGAGGCTCATGACTTCGGCGTTGTTAAAAACACCCTGGCCTATTTAACCCGCGACCAAAGCAGTCAGCGTAACCTGACGGCCAACTTTGTGTTGACCTACGACAAAACCATCGGCCAGCACGAGTTCAAGGCCATGGCGGGTTACGAAGCGTATCAGCAGGATCTGAGCAACTTGTCGGCCGAAGCCCAGGGTTTTCAGATCATTACCTACAACCTGGGACTGAGCACCGACCCCAGCACCTACCGGGCCAGTGGGGGCGAATACCCACAAACGCGGCTTTTGTCGCAGTTTGGCCGGATCAATTACACCTACGCCGGAAAATACCTGTTGACGGCCAATGTCCGTCGGGACGGTTCCGACCGGTTTGGTCCCACCAACCGCTGGGGGGTCTTCCCGTCGTTTTCGGTCGGTTGGAAAGTGACCGAAGAAGCGTTTATGCGGGATATTCCGGCCATCTCGAACCTCAAAATCCGGGGAAGCTACGGAAAGCTCGGAAGCACCAGCAACATTCCACAGTTTACCTATCAGGCGTCGTACGGCGGTACCGGGGGCACCAACATTCAGGGTTTACCGGACGGCAGCCGCTCCAAAGGGTATGCGTTAACCGCTCAGCTACCGAACGAGAATATCAAATGGGAAGAAGTGAACCAAACGGATATCGGGGCCGACATTGGGCTGTTTAACAACCGCCTGAACGTGACCGTCGACTGGTACAGCCGCCAGACCCAGGATATGATTTATCAGGTGCCGGTTCCCCGGTCGGCGGGTTTTGCGGCCTCTACCGTGTATACCAACATTGGTCAGATGAGCAACAAAGGGCTTGAACTGGCCATCGACTACCGGGGTAAAGCGGGTGACTTTACGTATAGCATTGCCGCTAATGCTGCTTTCAACAAAAACCTCGTCAAACAACTGAGCGGCACCAACAACAACCCGATCAACGACGGCGCCGGTGGCGATTACCTGGAAAGCACCATTGCCCGGACGCAGGCCGGTTACGCCATGAGTCAGTATTTCGGGTATATCACGGAAGGCATTTTTCAAACCGATGCGGAAGTGGCCACCCTGAATCAACAGGCGCAGGAAAAAGCCGCAGCCGCCGGAAAACCCACAACGGGCGTGGTGTATCAGGCAGCCGGAACCGGTGCCGGTGACCTGAAATTCAGGGATGTAAACGGCGACGGCCGGATTACGATCGACGATAAAACCTACATCGGCAATCCCTGGCCGAAGATGACCTACGGTTTGACGCTGAATCTGGGCTGGAAAGGCATTGACGTTTCGGCCTTGTTTCAGGGCGTACAGGGGCTGGATATCTACAACGCCAACCGGTATTACACGCAGTTTTTCGTGGGGGATTACAACACGACGAACGACATTTTCCAGACGTCGTTCTTCAACGGAAACGGCCTGACCGACCGGCCCCGGGTGGGATACAAGGATGCCTCCGGCAACTACATTCGCGATCCGAACTCCAACTACACCCGCATCTCGGATTATTTTGTGGAAAATGGGGCTTACCTGAAACTGCGTAACCTGCAAATTGGCTACACGCTTCCGTCTGTCGTAACGAACAAGATCAAGATGGGCAGCCTCCGTATTTACCTTCAGGGACAAAACCTGATGACGCTGACCAAGTACAAAGGCATGGACCCGGAAGTGCTGGGCCGGAACGGGACGACCGGACGCGGAATCGACGCGATTTATTCTTATCCGCGCACCACGCTCCTGTCAATGGGCATCGACGCCACTTTCTAATTCACCAGACCTTACTCAGTTGATACAACTATGTTTCATACGATGAAGCCATTTCTGAAAATAACCCTCTTTATGGCCCTGCTCGGTTTGGCCGGCTGTAAAGAAGATTTTATCGATGTGACCAATCCCGGTGCGCTCTCGACCAATAATTACCCCAATACGGTAACCGATCTGGAGCAATTGCTAACGGGCGTTTACGGGACACAGCACACCCCGGGCCTGTTCGGCCATAACATTTATGGGAAAGGGTTTTATATGTGGGATCACACCAGCGATTTGAGCTGGCAGGGAACTCCCACCTGGATTCAGCTCGGGCAGAACAACTCGCAGCCCAACGACGGTTTTCTGTCGGAAACCTGGCGCGATACCTGGAAAGGCGTTCAGCGCGCCAATACACTGTTGGTCAACATCGAAAAATACCGCCCCAAAGCGACTTCGCAAGCCGATAAAGCGACCATTGACCTCATGAAAGGGCAGGCCCTTTTCCTCCGCGCCTGGTATTACCAGTACCTGATCACGATCTGGGGGGAAGCCATGATCGTCAATGGTCAGGGTGGCGACAAACTGGGTGTTCCCATCATCACCGAAGCCTCGACCAGCCTCGATCAGACGCAGGTGGATCGGGCCACGGTGAAGCAGGTCTGGGATTTTATCATCAGCGATCTGAAAGCGGCAGAAACGCTGCTGGCCGGAAAAACCTGGACGGGTGCCAACGATAAACACAAAATCAGCGGCTGGGCGGTTAAGGCAGCCCTTGGCAAAGCGTACGTTTACACCCAGGACTGGACCAATGCAAAAACCTCGCTGGCGGATGTGATTACCAACAGCGGTAAGTCGCTGGTTTCGTTCGATGTCTACAAAACCATGTTCAACGGCAAAAACGAATTCAACTCCGAATCCTTGCTGGAAATGAACCTGAATGTAGATATGACCGCGCGTGGCAACACAGAACTCTCGATGGGGTCGAGCATCGGCATGGTGCTGGCACCGACCTACGTGGGCGACAACAACCTGCCAGCCGCTTCAGCCTGGTCGAACGTGTTTCCGCACGCCAAAAACCTTGCCCGGTTTGGTTTCAATGAAGGACATTACTTCAAAGCCGGTACCACACAACCGCTGGCCACGAACGTCGATCCAGCCTACATCACCCGCTCGGTATTAGCCCGTCAGAACAAAACCGTCGACCCGCGCCTGTGGGTGGCCTGCTGGCAGCCTTACGTGGATAGCATGACCGTAAACGGTAAAAAACGGCCCATTTCACACTTCCTCGACATCAGTGAAATGGACATGGAAGCCTGGAGTTTCCGGAAATACCTGACGGTCGATGCTACGGAAACCGAAGTCAACATGGCCAATGGCAACAACATCCTGCTGTTGCGGTTAGCCGACGTGTATCTTCTGTATGCCGAAACGCTCATGCGGACCGGCGACAATGCCACGGCACTGGAATACATCAACAAGGTAAAACGGCGGGCCTACGGCTATCCGGTCAATACCGCGTCGCCGGTCGATTACAAAAGCCTGACCGATGCCACGAAAGCCCCCGATGCGGTTCTTAAATCCGATCCACTCAAGTACGAACGCTGGGCGGAATTGTTTGGCGAAGGCCACTGGTGGATCGATGTTCGTCGCTGGCAGTTGGGGGCCCAGGAAGCGGCTTATTACCAGCGCATCCGGGGCGGAACCATTCAGTGGGAAGCCACCGATTACGCCCAACCCATTCCGATCGACGAGATCAACTCGAATATTAAAATGAAGCAAAATCCGGGCTATTGATCTATTTATTCAACCCAACAGATTCTGTTATGCCGCCGAATTACCCCGGAGGGGTGTCCTGCTAATAGCCATCCGAATTATGATTTCATACAAGCTCCGGAGGAGCGTCCTGAATAGCGGTTTGGGATTTCAGGGCGCTCCTCCGGAGCTTAAAACAATGGATCGATCCGCTGTTGCTATTAACAGGACACCCCTCCGGGGTAATTCGGCGGCATAACAGAATCTGTTGGGTTTAGTTTTTCTTATGAAGAAAATCGTCGTTTTTTTCACCATTCTCCTCAGTTTCGCCAGCGCCACCCTCCTGCCACCGTTTCCGCAAGCGGAAATAACCAACGGGATCATCCGGGCGAAACTGTATCTGCCCGATTCGGTCAACGGGTATTACCAGGGGGTCCGGTTCGACGGGTCGGGCGTGATTGCCAGCCTGGACTATAAAGAGCATTCATTTTTTGGTCAGTGGTTCGAGAAATACGATCCGAAAGGGCACGACGCCATCAGCGGCCCGGTCGAAGAATTTACGCCCATTGGCTACGACGAAGCCAAACCGGGTGACGATTTCCTGAAGATTGGCGTCGGTTCGCTGCGCAAAGCAAAAGACTCGCCCTACCGGTTTGCGATGCCGTACGCCATTGTCAATCCCGGAAAATGGGCGGTAAAAACCGGTCGCGATGAGGTTATTTTCACCCACGAACTGACCGATGCCGCCGGGTATTCCTACCGCTACCAGAAAACCGTGAAGCTTTTAAAAGGCAAACCGGTGCTGGTTCTGGAACACAGCCTGAAAAATACCGGAAAGAAAACCATAGAAACGACGGTGTATGATCATAACTTTTTCATGCTCGACAACCAGCAAACCGGTCCGGACATTTCGGTCACGTTTCCATTTGAATTACAGGTTAAACCGACACGGGGGATCGGCACGTTTGCGGATGTGCAGGGCAACCGGTTTGTGTATCTGAAAGAACTGCCCAAAGGCGAAAGCACGCATTGCTACCTGACCGGTTTTGGCGACACGGCCAAAGACTATGATTTCCGCGTTGAAAACACCAAAACCGGGTCCGGCGTCCGGGTAGTCGGCGATCAGCCCATTGTGCAACTGGCCTTCTGGTCAATTCACACGACGGTGTGTCCAGAGCCTTACATTAAAATCAAAGCCGAACCGGGTCAGACGTTCAGGTGGAAAATTTCGTACGACTTTTATACACTGCCCAAAACCGCATCAACTCACTAATCCATCTTTTTTCTGGATACCATCATGAAGTATGCGCTACAGTTTTTAGGGCTGGGATGGCTGATTTTGAGTAGTACAGCCCTGGTTCCTAATTGGGACGAAGGCGGCACCAACCCGCCCCGTAATCAGGACTGGCCAACCTACGGCGGAAACAAAGCCGGAAACCGCTATTCATCCCTGAACCAGATCAATCTCCAAAACGTAAAAAATCTCAAAGTAGCCTGGACTTTCGACGCGGCTGGTGCCGATGGCCAAGCCGGAAGACCGCTCGAAATTCAGTGCCAGCCCATTGTCATCAACGGGATTCTCTACGGCCTGACGCCCATGCTCAAGGTTTTTGCGGTCGATGCCGGAACGGGCAAACAACGCTGGCTTTTTGATCCGTTTAAGAACAAACCACCCCGGTTTAACCAGAGCCGGGGCGTCATGTACTGGGAAAGCCGCGACGGCGGACCGGGCACCGACAAACGCATTCTGTATTCCGCCGGTTCGACGCTCTATGCGCTCAATGCGCTGACGGGCGAACCCGTTGCCGGTTTTGGCCAAAACGGCGAAGTCGATTTGCGGGAGGGCCTGCAAGACGAATCGAAGCGGGATCTGAGCAAACTGTCGGTGACCTCCACGACGCCGGGCGTAATTTACAAGGACATTCTGGTGCTGGGGTCGGCGGTTTCGGAACAGGGCGACGCGGCACCGGGCCACGTTCGGGGCTTCGACATCCGAACCGGAAAAGTGCAGTGGGTTTTTCACACCATTCCGCAACCGGGCGAAAAAGGATACGAAACCTGGCCGAAAGACGCCTACAAACGCATCGGCGGAGCTAACAACTGGGCCGGGATGGTACTCGACGAAAAGCGCGGCACGGTTTATTTCGGAACGGGCTCACCTTCCGTCGATTTCTACGGTGGTATTCGGGCCGGGCAGAATCTCTACTCCGATTGTATTCTGGCACTGAACGCCGAAACCGGCCATATGCAGTGGTTTTACCAGACGATTCACCACGACCTGTGGGACCGCGATCTGCCCTGTCCACCCAACCTCGTGACGGTGAAGCATAAGGGCAAGACCGTGGATGCCGTAGCCCAAACCACCAAAGACGGTCTGGTGTATGTCCTGAACCGCGACACCGGCGAGTCGCTTTTCCCCGTGGAAGAACGGAATGTCCCAACTTCCCCCGCGCTGCCCGGCGAAGTGCCGTGGCCGACGCAGAAATTTCCGCTCAAACCCGCGCCCTTTGCCCGGCAGGTTTTTACCGAAGCCGACATCACCAACCGGACGCCCGAAGCACATGCTTTCGTCAAAGAGAAGTTTCTAAAAACCCGTTCGGGTGACAAATTCATGCCGCCCAGCCTGGAAGGAACGCTGTTTTTCGGCATTGGGGGTGGAGCCGAATGGGGCGGAAACGCCAGCGATCCGCAGGGCATTCTGTACCAGAATTCGAACGAGATGGTCTGGGATTTGAGAATGGCGGATCTGGCCGCCCGAAATGCCGAAATTGCCTCGAAAGGGAAAACGCTGTACCAGGCCAATTGCATGGCTTGCCACGGTCCCGACCGCAAAGGCAGCGGACAGGAATACCCGAGCCTGGTCGATCTGGGCAAGCGGCTTTCGGGTCAGGAAATCAACGCAGTTTTACGATCCGGCCGGGGTCGGATGCCGTCGTTCCAGCACCTTTCCGATCAGGACCGGTTTACGCTTGTCCGGTATTTGCTCAACGCCGATACCAAAACCCCGGAACCCAAACCGGCCGAAAGTCAGGATCAGCACAACGCGCCGGTTTTGACCGGAACGGATGAAAAAGTAGATTTCCCCTATATCCCGCCTTACATCAACAATGGCTACACCCGGTTTTTCGATCCAGACGGTTATCCGGCCGTCAAACCGCCCTGGGGAACGCTAAACGCCATCGATTTGAATACCGGTGACTACCTGTGGCGGGTTCCGCTGGGCGAATTTCCGGAATTAACGAAAAAAGGCGTTCCAATTACGGGTACCGAAAATTACGGCGGGCCGATTGTTACGGCTGGGGGCCTGGTCTTTATTGCCGGTACGAAAGACGAACGAATCCGGGCGTTTGATAAAAAAACCGGAAAAGTAGTCTGGGAATACCAGCTTCCGGCGGGCGGTTTTGCCACGCCGATCACGTACCAGGTTGGCGGAAAACAATACGTGGTCATTGCCGCCGGTGGCGTTAAAAACGGCCACAAACCGGGTGGTTCGTACATTGCCTTTGCCTTGCCGTAAACCTATTCACATTTGCATCTAAACCCTTATCTGTACCCATGGAAAAAAACGAAAACTTCGCCGAAATGAACAGCCGTCGCGAGACGCTAAAAAAAATAGGTTTTGGCTCCTCAGCCGGTTTGCTAGGCTTGTTTGGGGGAATGTCGACCGCCGAAGCCCGCGAACGGCAAGGCACACCCTCCTACGCCAAAGCCATGGCCCCGGTCAAAATCAAATCGGTGAAAGCCATCGCCACGGCCCCCCAGGGTTCCAACCTCATCGTCGTCAAAGTTGAAACGACCGAACCCGGTTTATACGGTTTGGGCTGCGCCACCTTCACCCAGCGGGCGGCTGTGGTCATCGTCGCCATCAATACGTACCTGAATGAATTTTGTGTGGGAAAAGATGTGGATAACATCGAAGACATGTGGCAGGCGGCCTATGTCAGTTCCTACTGGCGCAACGGTCCGGTTCTGAACAACGCCCTTTCGGGACTCGATCAGGCGTTGTGGGACATCAAAGGCAAACGCGCCAACATGCCGGTGTACCAATTACTGGGCGGAAAAGCGCGGTTTGCCATTCCGTGTTACACCCACGCGGGCGGCAACACGCCCGAAGCGGCTGCCGACAGCGTAAAGAAATTCATGGAGCAGGGCTTTCAGTACATCCGGATTCAGCAGGGCGGCTACGGGGCGGTTGGCGCCAATTCGGCAACACCCGACTTCAAAGCCGCCGGTTTCGGGGGTGCCACCGACAATTACATGAACGAGCGGATGTACCTGAAATCCGTTCCGAAAATGTTCGAGGTCGTTCGGAAACAGTGTGGTGACGAGATTGAGTTATTGCACGATATTCACGAGCGCGTGCAACCCATCGACGCCATCAACATGATCAAACAGGTCGAAGAATACCGACCGTTTTTCATCGAAGATCCGTTTTCGCCCGAAAACATGAAGTGGTTTGCGCAACTCCGTCAGGCGACGTCGGTGCCGATTGCGATGGGTGAGTTGTTCAACAACATCAACGAATTCAAAGAGCCGATGGTGAACCAGTGGTTCGATTTCATCCGGATTCACGTTTCGCAGATCGGCGGTATTACGCCCGCCATGAAAGTGGCCCGGCTGGGCGAGTGGTTCAACATCCGCACCGCTTGGCACGGTCCGGGCGACGTGTCGCCGGTGGGCCACGCGGCTCATGCGCACATCGACCTGGCAGTCTGGAACTTCGGAATTCAGGAAGCCGTGCAGTTTTCGGACAAAATGAAGGAAGTATTCAGCGGTTGCCCCACGATGAACAAAGGCTATATGTCGGTTAATGAAGTGCCGGGCCTGGGCGTCGACATCAACGAGAAGGAAGCGGCTAAATACCCCATCGGCACGAAATCGAACTGGCAGGTTCGGAAAATCGACGGAACCATCATCCGGCCGTAAAAGAGTAAGTTGGCAGGAAAAATTTCTTTTTTGAAAGGATACCTATTTTGACCGCATTCGGCGAGCTACCCCGGAGGGGTTTACTGTTAATAGTCAAAAATCCTGAATAGTATTTGAGCTCCGGAGGAGCGTTCTAATTCCCAAAACAGGCATTAGGACGCCCCTACCGGGGCTCAAAACGATTAATTAACTTGGTTGGACTATTAACAGTAAACCCCTTTGGGGTAGCTCACGGAATGCGGTCAAACGAGTGTCCCTTCCCTTTATTATGAACAATCCCAACCACTCCTCCAACCGCCGGACTTTCCTGAAATCGGCGGCCGGTCTAGGCACACTCGGTACGGTTTTGCCCGAAGCGGTTTGGGCGAACAACCCACAACTGGTGTCGCCCGATCCGGCCAAAGGGCACGTTTTTCTGACGGAACCATATTTGCAATATGCCGGGCCGGGTTCGATGACGGTGCGGTGGATTGCCAATCTGCCGTCGTACAGTTGGGTCGAGTATGGCGAAACCGATTCATTAGGGCAGAAAGCGCACAGCATAACGGATGGTTTGGTCGATGCCTACAACCGGATCAATGGCATTACACTCCGTGACTTAAAACCGGGAACCACCTACCAATACCGGGTGTATTCCAAAGAAATTACGGATTTCAAACCGTATAAACTGACGTACGGCCAGACGATTGAAAGCGGCCTGTTGCGTTTTAAAACGCCTGACGAACAATCCGATGCGGTCAGTTGCCTGGTATTGAACGACGTCCACGACCGGCCCGAAACCATCACGCACCTGCTGAGTCTGAAGGGCAATGATCCGTTCGATTTTGTGTTCCTGAACGGCGATCTGTTCGATTACCAGACCGATGAGCAGCAGCTTATCGACCACCTGCTGACGCCCTGCACCGCCGGTTTTGCCAAAGAAATTCCGTTTCTATTTGTGCGGGGCAACCACGAAACGAGGGGCAAATACCGCAGTGAATTACCGCAGTATTTTTCCAATCCGGGCGGTAAGTCCTACTACAGTTATACCTGGGGGCCGGTTCATTTTACGGTCATCGACACCGGCGAAGACAAACCGGATAGCGAACCCGTCTATGCCGGAATCGTTGATTTTGATGCCTATCGCGAGGAACAGGGGCGTTGGGTCGAGCAGGTGATGCAGAGTGCCGCGTTCAAAAAAGCCAAATTCCGGGTGGTTTTCATGCACATCCCGACGTTTCACCACAACAACTGGCACGGCCCGATGCACTGCCAGAAAGTCTTTACGCCCTTATTCAACAAACACAAGATCGATCTTTGCATCAGCGGTCATACTCACAAATACGGGATTCACGAGCCGGTGGCCAACCAACACAACTATCCAATCATCATCGGCGGTGGCTCGAAAGACGGTACCCGGACAATCATGAAACTGAAAGCCGACCGAAAAGACCTGCATCTGAGCATGTTGCTCGACGATGGCAAAGAAGTTGGAACCTATCATTTGACGGCCAAACGGTAACCGGTTTGATTCATGAAGAAGCGGTTATGGCTGTTTAAAGGACTTGCGGTGCTGTTGCCGGTGTTGCTGCTGGGATTGGCCGAAGGCTTCCTCCGGCTGTTCGGCTACGGCCAGGATTACCGCTTGTTCGTGGAAGACCCGCAACACAACGGTTTTTTGATCATGAATCAACACGCGTCGGAGCGGTATTTTACCGAAACCGCCAACGCGACCGTTGGGAATTTCGAACCCTTCCGACAGCGAAAAGCGGATGGCACGTTCCGGATTTTTGTCCTGGGCGAATCGACCACCATCGGCTATCCCTATTTCCACAACGGCTCGTTCCACCGCTGGCTGCACTACCGGCTGATGCATACCTTCCCGAACCGGAATTTTGAAATCATCAACCTTTCGCTGACGGCCGTCAACTCCTACACGGTTTTCGGTTTTGGCAAACAATTAATTGATTATGAACCGGATGCAATTTTAATTTATACCGGCCACAATGAATATTACGGTGCTATGGGCGTCGGCTCAACCAGTTCGCTGGGCGGTCATCCTGCTCTCGTGCGTCTGGTGTTGAAACTCCGGGAATTCCGGCTGATGCAACTCCTGAACCGAATGCTCGGCGGTATTCGAAAAACCGTTTCGGGCGAAAACGTGGATTTGCGCGAAAACCTGATGAAACGCATGGCCGCCGACCAGCAAATTCCGTACGGATCGGAAGCGTATCACCAGGGCATTGAACAATTTAAAACCAACCTGAACGAGCTCTGTCAGCTCTTCTCAGAACATCATATTCCGGTATTGATCAGCAATCTGGTCAGCAATGAAAAGGATCTAAAACCGTTCATCAGCGCGCCGGGAAATGCCGCCCAATCGGCGCAGGAGCAGTTTAAACAGGCGCAACAAGCCTATGCAAAAGGTGATTTTAAGGCCGCAAAAAACCGTTTTGTCAGGGCGAAAGAATTGGATTTGCTGCGGTTTCGGGCGCCGGAAGCCATCAATCAGGTTATTCAGGAGCTGACGGCTCAATACCCAAACGTGACGGAAGTGGACACCCGGGCGGTTTTTGAACGGTATTCGCCGAACGGCATTCTGGGACACGAGACCTTACTGGAACACGTTCACCCGAATTTGTACGGCTATGCGCTGCTGTCCGACGCGTTTTACGAAGCCCTGAAAAAAAGGAAACTCATTGCTGCCGACTGGACAAACGAACTGTCCCTGGCTCAATTGCGCCAGCACATGCCGATTACGTCCGTCGATTCACTGAAGGGTGTTTTTGAAATGCTGATTCTGAAAGAAGGCTGGCCGTTTAATGAACCGATGCCGCCCGAAGAAAAACGTGCCAAAACCGTGGAGGAGCAACTGGCGGGGGCGTTGGTGGTGAAGCAGCTTTCCTGGCGCGACGCGATGGATCAACTGCTGGCGCATTACCAGAACGAGAATAACCCGCAGGGCGCTTTGCAGGTCACCGAAGCCTTGTCGCTGGAATATCCGTATGATCCCGGTTTTTATGCGCAGGCCGGGAAATTATCCTTGAGCCTGAACCAGCCTGAACAGGCGGTTTGGCATCTGAAAAAGGCGTTTGACCTGGAACCAGCCTTTCCCACGGCGCAGAGCCTGTTCATCTCGTTGCTGAAACTGGATCGGCCCGACGAAGCCCTGGTGTATCTCCGTTATGCAGCCGCGCATAACGAAACCCAATTCAGCCTGACCGAATTGCAAACGTTTGTGGAACAACTGGTGTCTGTCAAAAACCGGTATTTAACCGACACGACGAACGTGGCTCTGAGCAATCAGCTAGCCGCCGGGTATCTGAAATTCGCCAATGCCGACGGAGCCGCTAAATACGTGGCAAAATCCCTGCGCACCGATCCCCGGAATGCCGTAGCCCTGCAATTAAAATCCCAACTCCAGGCGATTAAAAACTAACCCGACCATGGAATTTCTACGCGAATTCTGGCTTTTTATGCGCACCCGCAAGCGGTACTGGCTCTACCCGCTGCTGATTCTGTTGCTGCTCCTGAGCGCCTTGACGGTTTTAACAACGGGTTCGGCGCTGGCACCGTTCATTTATTCGCTTTTCTAACCCTGTCAGCGGTCGAAGACCCTGACAGCGGTTAGAAAAGCGATACTAACAACAAACCGCTGTCAGGGTCTTCGACCGCTGACAGGGTTGCCTCCCTACTGATTATCAACACTTTGATGAAGTGAAATCTTAACACGCTGCTTGTCCGCGCCCTGCACCAGCTCAAATTCATACTTCCCATCCGGAAACTGAAAGGCCAATTGCTGCATTCCTTCCGGATAGGTTTTAGCATCGATCAGTTTCCGCACCTCCCGGCCAGCTTCGTCAAAAACCGCCAGAGTGATGGCCCCAGTACCTTTTACGGCAAAGTCCAGTACATACGCCCCCCAGTCGGGATGCTTCCAGAGATCAATATAACCGGTGCGAAAATCGGGGGCGTAGGCATAGAAACCCGTCGGGTAAGCCGGTTTTTTGATGCCCATTTTGGTCAGTCCCGTCCCGAGTTCCGGCGTTTTTTCACCCAGTTTCCAGAGCAACCCCGAGCGGTAATTTTCCATCATGACCACAATGGGCCCCTGATCAATCGCCAGATACTGGTTGGAATACCAGTTCAAGCCTTTGTTGTAGGCATCGTAAAAACCGTACGGACCGAAAAACCGGTTTCCTTCCCGCAGATACAGATTCCGCAACACCTGCATCGAATAATAGGGGGTGTAAGGAAACGACGACAAAGCCGCCGTCGGGCTAATCGTGCCGTTGTCGTTCGTTGGCGAATGGGCATCGTAAAAATTATAGTCGTCGCTGGCAGTCAGCCCCCAGTTGCCCGGCCCGTAGCCAAACATGGCCTGACGCGGTTGCAGGCAATGCGCCCGGTTGATGAGCGTGTGATTGCGGTTCTGCTCCCAGTAGTTGGTCTGTTCATCCTGCATCAGGCGCGGATCGAGGCTCAGGAAAGAATAATGGGTGAAGAACAGCGGCCCGCCCATCGGAAAACCGAGCAGCAGTTTATAGCCAAAATAGGTTTGCCCGTTGGTATAATGGTCACTTTGCTGGTAGGTGTTCTGGTAGACTTCCGGTTTGATGGCATGCGTTGGTGAACCGAGCGCCAGCACATACGTAATCAGGGTTTCGTCATGGCCGCGCAGGGGGTGGTTCATTTTCCACGCATGGTTCGGCGACCAGTGCCAGAGAAGTTTGCCATCGCGAACGTACCAGTCCCATTCGACCTCCCGCCAGAGTTTATCGATCCGTTGCCGGAGGTCTTTTTCAGCAGCGGCAGTCCCATCGAAATACGCCCGGGCGCTCAGCAAACCATTCACCAGAAAAGCCGTCTCGACCAAGTCTCCACCGTTGTCGTGCTCCGAAAACGGAATCACTTTCCCCGAATTGCCATCGAGCCAGTGCGGCCAGGCACCGTGAAACCGGTCGGCTTTTTCCAGAAAACCGGTCATCTTTTGCAATTGCTGCACGGCTTCGGCGCGGGTTACCCAACGGCGGTCGGCGGCTACGATGATGGCCATAATACCAAAACCGCTGCCGCCCGTCGTGACGATGTTGGGCGTAGCCGTTCGTTCGGGAGCCAGGCCGGAAACCGGGTGCGCAAAATCCCGGAAATACCGGAACGTGGCTTTTTGAACGGTTTCGAGGTACTCGCTGTATTCGTTGGCAACGGGAGGAATGGCTTCGTTCGCAGACTGCGCCGAGCAGGTGGTCAGCCAGGCCAGAACCTGGGAAAAGAAAAGGAGTAATTTTAATAGTCTCATGCCTACAGAATTGAATGGGAACGCGGATTGAACGGATCAAAATGGATTTACACAGATAAAAATCCGTTTTGACCCGTTCAATCCGCGTTCCCACCATCAACAAATTAATAACCGGGATTTTGCGTTAATACGCCCCCGCTGGCGTCGATTTGCGGCTGTGGAATGGGCATCAATTCGCTCTTGCCGTCGACAAATTGCTTGTTGAGCGCCCGCAAGACCGAGCCAGCCCGGCCCTGCCGCACCAGATCCCAGAAGCGGTCGTGTTCCATGGCCAGTTCCACCCGGCGTTCCTTCCAGATCGCAGTTTTCAGTTGATCTTTGCTGGCGAAAACGACATTAGGCAATAAAGCGGCATTGCTGCCCCGCGCCCGCGCCCGAACCGCATTCAGAGACGCTACAGCCTGTTGTGATTGCCCCAGCTCATTAGCGGCTTCGGCGTTCATCAGCACAATGTCGGCATACCGCAACAGGCGAATGTTCTTGTTGGAATCGCCCATACCGTTGGGTGATTTGGTTTCGTTCTGCGCCACGTATGTCTTTTGATTGTAGTACGGATTCGTCGCATTCGAGATGATGACGACCCCATCGGGCATGGTTTCGCCCCGCTCGATAATCGTAGCCGCTTTTCGCGGATCACCGGTTTCGTATGCTTTCACCAGATCTTCGGAAGGGACGTTAAAACCCCAACCAAACTGCCCCCGGACGCTCTGCACCTCGGCGTATTGCGACCCTCCTCCACCTTGGGGTAAGGCCGCATTTTGTACTTCGAACAGCGACTCGGAGGTGTTCTCACCGGCTTCGGTGAAGATCACTTCGTAAGGCGTTTTGAGGTCATACTGTCCCGATTGCATGATTTCATTCGTCAGCCGGAGTACTTCACTCCACTTTCCCTGATACATCGACACCTTCGCCAGCCAGCCTTTCGCGGCTCCTTTGGTGGCCCGACCCAGTTCAGTGGCTGCGTATTCCGATTTTTCCTGTAAAACCGTGATTGCGTCATTCAAATCCTTTTCAATCTGCTGGTAAATCTCCTGCCGGCTGGCACGCGGCACGGCTGGCGCATCGTCGTCCTGCAACTGCATAATCAGCGGAACCCCGCCGAAGGCCCGTGCCAGATTGAAGTAAAAATAAGCCCGCAACATTTTGGCTTCCGCAATCAGCCGTGCTTTGAGCGTTTCATCCATTTCGATGGCCGGAACCCGCTCGATCACCTGATTGGCCTTGGCAATGCCCAGGTATTGTCCACTCCAGTAGTCATTCAAACCGCCGTTGGTTGGCGTTACGGTAAACAAATCGAACTCGCTCAGGAAACTCGCGTCGCCCGGTTCGCTCCCTTTGTCGGCGTCATCCGACGGAAGACTCGAAAGACCGATGAATGCAAAAACGTGGGTCGGCCACTGGCGAAGTTGCCAGTAAATGGCGTTGGTAGCCTGTACGGCCCCTTCCTGGCTGTTGAAAAAATCCTCGGCAATTAGCTCACCCTGCGGTTTTTTGTCCAGAAATTCTTCGCTGCATGCCTGTCCCGTCAGCATCAGGGAACCCGCCAGCGCAATTCTCAAAAATTGTTTCGATATGGAAATCATGATGGTTGCCCGTTAAAAATTAAAATCCAATTTGTAAACCAACCGTCGTGGTGCGGTAGACCGGCACGACGTCCAGGTCGACCCCGCGGCTCAGCGTGCTGGCATCGTTACCGCCTACTTCCGGCGAGAAGCCCGAGTAATTGGTGAACGTAACCGGGTTCAGGGCGTTGACATACGCCCGGATGGAACGCACACCCAGCGAACGCAGCAGGCTCGACGGCAGGGTGTAGCCTACCTGAATGTTCCGAATCCGGACGAAGGAACCGCTTTCGATGAAGTAATTCGAGACATCGTAGTTGGGCCCGCCGTTGGTCAGACGCGGCTGGGTCGTCGATGGATTTTGGGCCGTCCAGCGTTCCAGGGCAATGCGTTCGTAGTTTTCGTTGCCGAAACGCACCGCCCGCCGACCATTGTAAATTTTATTGCCGTGGGTCCCCTGCAAATCGACACCCAGATCGAAGCCTTTGAAGGCAAAATTGGTATTGAATCCCCAGAACATTTTCGGAATCGGTGTTCCCAGATAAACGCGGTCATCGCCATTGATGACGCCATCCCCGTTGATGTCCTCATACCGCAAATCACCCGGCTTGGCATTGGGTTGAGCGCTGCCCCGTACTTCATCGGCGGTCTGGAAAACGCCTATTCGGTTATAACCGAAGAACGCACCAATGGGTCGACCCACATCCGTCAGCGTAGCCGTCCGGCCGTTGCCCAGGCTACCGCCAATAATCGGAATCCCGCCATTGCCCAGGTTGGTTACTTCGTTCTGCACCGTCGTGAGGTTGGCGTTCAGGCTGTATTTCAAGTCGCCGGCGGTATCATTCCAGCCCGTCGTGAATTCAAAACCCCGGTTGTAGGCACTGGCGGCATTGGACTGTACCTGACGGCCATTCCCGATGTTGACATTCAGGATCATGTCGGACGTATTCCGGTTGTAATAGTCGATTTCAGCCGTCAGACGGTTATTGAGGAATCCCATTTCCAGACCAATATCTGTTTGGGTAACGGTTTCCCAAAGCAGGTTCGACGTATTGGTACTTTGCAGCGTGGCGCCCTGTTGCAGCGTTTGCCCGGATCCAAAAATGGCGTTCAGACCGCTGCTGATGCGGGAATAATATAAATAGTTAGGGATGTTGGTGTTTCCCAGCTTTCCGTAGCTGACCCGTAGCTTCAGGTTGCTGAACAACTGTTGGTCCATCATGAAGGGTTCATCGATGATCCGCCAGCCCAGGCCAACGGCCGGAAAAGTGGCCCACCGGCTTTCGGTCGGAAAGCGCGACGAACCATCCCGCCGGAGACTCACGGTCAGTAAATACCGGTCCAGTAGGTTGTAGTTGACCCGAAACAGGTACGATGCGTAGGTAAACTCATAGCTGCGGTTGTCGGGATTATCGGTCGTTTGGGCGCCGACGGTGCTACCCAGCGATAGGAATTTCACGTTGTTGTTATACCCCGGCACGTTGAAACGGATGCCCTGCAACACATCGGCACGGCTATTCTGCGCCGTCGCTCCCACCAGCACATTGACGTTGTGAATCTTGTTAAATGTCCGATTGAACGTCAGCGTGTTTTCCCACAACCAGGTCGTGTTAAGCCCATACTCACGCGTCAATTTGCTCTGGTCATTCCGCTGGCTGGCCGACACCAGATACTGGGGCAGGTAAACGCTGCTGTTGTTGAGGCCCAGATCCACCCCGAAGCTGGAGCGCACAGTGAACGATTTCAGAAAGTCGAGTTCGCCATAGATATTCCCGACCAGTTGGCCGCTTTTGGCAATGTCGTCGGTTTGATACGCCAAAACCGCTGCCGGATTCGCTACGGTGCTGACACTCGAAAAACCGTAGGTCCCATTGGCATTGACCGGCGTGATGGTCGGGTCGGCATTATAAGCCGTTTGGACAATCCCGCCCGGGATGTTGTTGGACTGCGCTCGTGAGAACGCCAGGTTGTTCCCAAGCCGGAAATTTCCCGTCAGTTTGTAGGTGTTGTTTAAACGGAAAGTCAGGCGGTTATACGCCGATTTGTCAACAATTCCCTTTTCGTCGTAATAACTGCCACTGACGTTGAAGGTAACCCGCTCGTTGCCGCCCGAAGCTGTAATCTGGTGACTCTGGACACTGCCGTTGCGGAAGATATAATCGAACCAGTCCGTTCCGGCCCCAAACGAGCTCGGATTCGGAAATTTAATGGCTCCGCCTTCGCTGACGGCCACTTCGTTCACCAGCGTGGCAAACTCGCTGGCATTGGTCATATCAAGCTTTTTACTAAGCTGCGTAACCCCGCCAAAGCCTTCGTAATTAAACACAGTACGACCGGATTTACCGCTTTTCGTCGTTACCAACACCACCCCATTCGCTCCGCGAACCCCGTAGATAGCCAGCGAGGACGCATCTTTCAGCACATCGATGGTTTGGATGTCGGAGGGGTTCAAAAACCGGATGTCATCGACAAACATACCATCGACCACATACAGCGGATTGCTGTTTCCCACCGTGCCAACCCCCCGAATCCGGACGTTTGGTGCTGCGCCCGGCAAACCCTGGTTGGTAGTAATCAACACCCCGGCCGCTTTGCCCTGCAAGGCCTGCGTCGCATTCGCAACCGGACGGCTGGCAATGTCCTGGGCTTTCACGGTAGAAATAGACCCGGTCACATCCGCCTTTCGCTGCACGCCGTATCCGACCGCTACCACTTCGGTCAGCGTAGTGACATCTTCTTCTAATTGTGCGTCTACGGTTGGGCCGTTCACCGTGCGTTCCGTCGGCTTCATGCCAATAAAACTGAAAACCAAAACATCACCCTGATTAGCCTCGATGCTGTACTGACCATTGGCGTCGGTATTGGCTCCTTTCGTTGTATTCTTAATCTGAACACTGACACCCGGTAATACCGAACCGTCGATCGCTGTCACTTTCCCGTTGACTCGTTGCTGCGCCCAGGCCGTAGCCGTCAGCAGCAGCAATGCCATTAAACTGAGTAAACCCCTCTCCATAATTTTTCTGATAAATTGTTTGCTTATTCTTAGCTCAAATGTAAACGAACTCCAACCAGATTCTGTTAAAATGGGGTACATCACTACTACATCATTTTAACTACACAATTAGTTTTCAACTTAAAAACAGCCTATAACCCTATGATAGTGTTCTGTAAATGAGTTTGTTACATTTTTAATAACTTTTCACATTACTTGTGCTTACCCATCATGCCAAGGTGCTTTCAACGAATAAAGGGGTTTATTCATCTTCCAATCTGGTTACTTCTTGTATCCGATTTGATGTCGGCTCCTACTTCCCAAAATCCGTTTCTGGCGCCCTACATCCGAAATTTTCCGAAACAGGAATACCAGGCCTATAATCAAAACTGGTCGCTTTGTCAGGACAAGGTTACCGGTTTCCTGTATGCTGCTAACTCTAAGGGCTTGCTGGAATACGACGGAACGCGCTGGCAAACCTATCGATTGCCCAAACGGCAGATTGTTCGGTCGGTGGCTATCGATCCACAAGGACGCATTTATACCGGCGGTTTGGGTGAGATTGGCTATTGGCAGCCCAATGCTGCCGGTGTGCTTCACTATCGTTCACTCAGCGGACGGATTCCCGGCAAGCTTTTCCCGAAAGAAGAAATCTGGAATATTGTCATTGGCGCTGACTTCGTGTTTTTCCAGTCTTTTTCGACCGGTTTTTTATACCGCAACGGGCGGGTTTCCGAGGTGCGTTTACCGGGCAATGTGCTTTTTCTCTACGGAGTTCGTAACCGCTATTATCTCCAATCCATCGGAAACGGTTTGTATGAACTGGTGAATGGAAAATTCGTTTCCCTTCCCAATACGGAGCCGTTGGGTTCCACGGCGGTTCATGCGATTCTCCCGTACGGGCTGAAAGGGCTGCTGATCGGCACCCGCGATCACGGTTTATTCATCTATGAAAATGGACGTCTTTCCCGGTCGAATCACCCTGCCAGCCAGTTTTTGCAGCGGTACCAGTGCAATAAAGGGCTGGCGTTGTCGGATGGCCGGTATGCTTTCGGTACGATTCTCAACGGGATGATTGTCACTGATACGACCGGCACTCTATTGTATTCCGTCAATCAGCGGCAGGGCCTGCAGAACAATACTGTCCTCTCGCTGGCTCTCGACCTCAAAGGAAACGTCTGGGCCGGACTCGATGACGGCATCGATGCCATAGCGTTCAGTTACCCGCTGAAGTATTTTACGGATCCAAACGGTCAACTAGGAACGCCCTACGATGCGGTTCTTTACCATAAAAAGCTGTATTTAGGCACCAACCATGGCGTATACTGGTGCGATTTCCCCACATCCGGTGTACCGGTTTACCATCTGGTGGAGGGCTCACAGGGGCAGGTCTGGGATTTGACCGTACTCGACGGGCAGTTGCTTTGTGGTCACAACGCCGGTACGTTTCGGATAACGCCTGCCGATGGGTGGGAGTCCCTTTTCACGCAAACCGGTGGCTGGAGTTTACGGGCGTTGTCTTCACAGCCCGGTTTTGCGCTACAGGGAACGTACACGGGCTTGTGTGTTTATCGCCGTGACCCGAACGGCAAATGGCAATTCAGCCATTCGATCACAGGGTTTAGCGAACCCATTCGGCAGGTTTGGGAAGATGCGGAGGGACAAATCTGGCTGCGTCACGCCCACAATGGGGTGTATTCGGTCCAGTTATCCGCGGATTTACGGAAAATTAGTCACCTCAACTGGGTAGCTTCCTATTCCCAAGAGGCCGGTTTGAAAAAGCAGTTTGGGGTTTCAGGATCGATTCGGCGAATTTTCGGTGGCTGGAACGATGAACAGCTCTTCTTGCGGCAGGATGGCAGTCTTCTGGTGGCCAAACCGGACGGCTTAAAAGCGGAATTTTCCATCAGCCACTTCGCCTGGATGGATGATTATGAGAACATTGTCCCACTGGACTCGGTGTATTACTTGCTCTGCTTTGAGAAAGGCTATGCGCTTTTGCCCCGGCAGGAGTTGTCAGCGGTAAGCAATCAACAACAGACCAGCAAACCCCTGATCCGGCAGTTGGCCGTTCTGAATGGAAACGACAGCCGGAATTTTACCTTTCGTAGTGCTTCATTCCTGGCATCCTTTTCTCCGGTTCTGAAAGCCAGAGAAAACCACCTGGTCTTTCATTTTAGCACGCCCGAATCCATTCAGGAGCCTTTATTCAGCTACCGTCTGGCCGGATTAGATGAGGACTGGTCGGATTTCAGCCCGCTGGCCGAAAAAGAGTATGCCAGTCTGCGGCCGGGCACCTACGAATTTCAGGTGCGTTCTACTTCGGAAGGTTCCGTTACCTCGTTTCCGTTTGAGATTTTGCCGCCCTGGTACCAGAGCGTCTGGGCTTATCTGACCTACTTTCTGATTGGGTGCGGTTTGATTGGTGGCAGCTTTTACGTTCACCGGCGGCAGGTGGCGACTCATCAAACCAAAGTCCGGCAGCAAATGGAGGATAAACTGGCCCGGGAACAGGAAAAGCACCGGCAGCAACTGATGCAGGTTCAGAAAGAAAAACTGGAACAGGACGTCATCGGCAAGTCGGAGGAGCTGGCCAACACCACCATGAACCTGATTCACAAAAATGACCTGCTGCTCAAACTGAAAGGAGAAGTTGAGAAATTAAAAGATGAGGTTCAACAACGGCAAACCATCGATCAGGCAACGGGACACATCAACCAGCTCGTCAAACTGATCGATTCCAATATTTCAAGCCGGCACGACTGGAAGGTTTTCGAGAAGAACTTTAACAAAGTTCACGAACAGTTCTTCAAGCGGTTATTGAGCCAGTACGACGGTTTGACGCCCGACGACATGCGGCTGGCGGCTTACCTGCGGATGAATCTTTCGAGTAAAGAAGTGGCTAAATTGCTCAACATTACCGTCCGGAGCGTCGAACTGAAACGGTATCGCTTGCGAAAACGATTGAATTTGC
Organism: Larkinella humicola; assembly: GCF_008727875.1. Taxonomy (GTDB): domain Bacteria; phylum Bacteroidota; class Bacteroidia; order Cytophagales; family Spirosomataceae; genus Larkinella; species Larkinella humicola. Next base: position 562,319 of record NZ_VTWS01000003.1, read on the forward strand.
CACAGGAAGCGAATCTGAACGAGTTTATGATGGCCTTTTAAACAAAAAAAGACCTCCTTGTTCGGGAGGTCTTTTCAATACTGACTTGGTTCGGATTAGAACCGGAAGTGGGAGAATGCCTTGTTGGCTTCGGCCATCCGGTGGGTGTCATCCTTTTTCTTGACGGCAGCGCCTTCACCTTTTGCTGCTGCTACGATTTCCGCTGCCAAACGATCGACCATGGTTTTTTCACCACGTGAACGGGCATACTTGATCAGCCATTTCATGCCTACTGATACTTTACGATCAGGACGTACTTCCGTCGGAACCTGGAATGTGGCACCACCTACCCGGCGGCTTTTCACCTCAACTGAAGGCATTACGTTGTTCAACGCCTTTTTCCAAACGTCTAAGCCGTTGTCGTTGGTTTTTTTCTCAACCAGCGCCAGTGCGTCGTAGAAAATGGAGTACGAAAGGCTCTTTTTACCTTCGTACATGAGGTTGTTCACAAATTTCGTTACCAGCGTCTCCTTGTATTTAGGATCGGGTAAAACGTATCTTTTCTTTGGTTTTGCTTTTCTCATGATCTTCAGATGATAAATCTTACTCTAAACGTTGTGCATCGTTGGCAACGCTCAGTCAATTAAATCCGGGAGCTATTATTTTTTCTTTTTAGCGGGAGCTCCCTTCGTCGGTGCAGCCACCTGACCCGGTTTCGGACGTTTCGTACCGTATTTCGAGCGGGCTTGTTTCCGACCGCTTACGCCAGCCGTATCAAGTGCTCCACGAACGATGTGATAACGCACACCCGGAAGGTCTTTCACCCGACCACCCCGTACCAGAACAATCGAGTGCTCCTGCAGGTTGTGGCCTTCGCCCGGAATATAGGCGTTAACTTCTTTGCCATGTGACAGACGCACACGGGCTACTTTACGCAAAGCCGAGTTTGGCTTTTTGGGGGTGGTTGTGTACACACGCGTACACACACCACGGCGTTGTGGGCAAGAGTCCAATGCCGGCGACTTTGATTTAAAAGTCAGCTTTTCACGGCCCTTGCGTACTAATTGTTGTATCGTAGGCATTGTATCAGAATTGGTATTACTACAGTCCTCTGGAAAAATAGGAGTGCAAAATTAGCTAAATCGGCTGGAAAACCAAAGTGACTGGCGAATTAATTTTCAGTAATTTCTTGTCCATTACCGGATTAGGCTTCACCGATCGGGCCGCCAAACTGGGTCGGAAACCGAAACGCATCTTCAGCGCCGTTGATATCTCCATACGTATCTTCAAATTTCCGGATGTTATCTTTCAGGGCCGTCAACAACCGCTTGGCGTGTTCGGGGGTCAGAATGATCCGGGATTTCACCTTGGCTTTGGGAATACCGGGCATCAAACGAATGAAATCGATGATGAACTCGCTGTTGGAATGCGCAATCATGGCGAGATTGGCGTAGATTCCTTCCGCAATTTCTTCCGTTAATTCGATGTTGATCTGTGCGTCCTGATCAGGTAACTGGTTTTCCATAGTCATTTGGTGTAAGAATCAAAGATAAAGAACTCTCTGCGGTTTTCCGTAGTTCAAAAAAACTGTGGGTATTTTTATCCACCTGACCAACAACTTATTGACTATGCGGTATCAGATTGCAGGTGGATTCTGGATTGACCCGGCCTTTGCCTATACAAAAACAGGGCCAGACCGAATGGCCTGACCCTGTTCACTTTTCATGTATGGATCGAGACTAAACCGTCTCGCGTTTTTTGCTGCGCGTAAATTTCTCACGCGTTTCAACGAACGATTCGTATTCTTCTTTCGAGTTGACAATGATGTTGGCGTACCGGCGCGTTCCCGTACCAGCCGGGATCAGGTGGCCTACCAACACGTTTTCTTTCAAGCCTTCGAGGTAATCGGCTTTTCCACGGATCGACGCTTCGCTCAACACCTTGGTCGTTTCCTGGAATGAAGCTGCCGACAGGAAGCTTTCCGTACCCAACGACGCCTGTGTGATCCCCTGCAGGGTCGGTTGTGAAACCGCCGGCATGGCATCACGAACATCGACCAGTTTCATATCCCGACGTTTCAGGCTCGAATTTTCATCGCGCAGACGACGTACAGAAATGATCTGACCGGCTTTCAGCGTTTCAGAATCACCCGGATCCATGACGACTTTCATGTTCATGATTTTGTCGTTTTCGGTCCGGAAACTCCATTTGTCAACCGATTGCATATCCAGGAAGATCGTGTCGCCAGCGTCCATAATCTCAACTTTCTGCATCATCTGACGAACAATCGCTTCGATGTGCTTATCATTGATCTTCACACCCTGCAGACGGTATACCTCCTGAATTTCATTCACCAGGTACTCCTGCACCGCGGTTGGTCCTTTGATCGACAGAATATCCGACGGCGTAATGGCGCCATCCGACAGCGGATCACCCGCCCGAACGAAGTCATTGTCCTGAACCAGAATGTGTTTCGACAACGGCACCAGGTATTTCTTCTTCGTTCCGTCTTTCGACTCGATATAAATTTCGCGGTTACCGCGTTTGATCGTACCGTAGGTAACAACACCGTCGATTTCGCTCACAACCGCCGGGTTCGACGGGTTACGCGCTTCGAACAATTCCGTTACCCGGGGCAGACCACCCGTGATGTCGCGGGTTTTACCAACGTTACGCGGAATTTTCGCCACCGGCTGACCGGCCTTGATCGACTGACCGTTTTTCACAACCAGACGGGCACTCACCGGCAGGTTATAGCTTTTCTCAGTGGTGTCTTCCAGCAGGATACTGGTTCCTTTCACCATAATCGCCGGGTTTTTGGTCTTATCCCGGCTTTCGATGATCACCATTTCCTGGAAGCCCGTTTGTTCGTCAAACTCTTCGCGATAGGTAATGGCTTCTTCGATGGCTTCGAATTCCAGTTTACCCGTTATTTCGGACAAGATAACGGCGTTGTACGGATCCCAGGCGCAAAGTTCGTCTCCCTTCTTCACGAGTTGGTTTTCCTTGACCCGCATGAAAGCACCGTAAGGCACGTTGTTGCTGATCAACACCAGATTCGGATTAGCCGGATCGACAATTTTAACTTCACCGGAACGACCCATCACGACCGTAATCGGGTTTCCTTCGTTATCAACGGATTCAACTGTCCGCATTTCTTCAAACTGAACCATCCCGTCGAATTTCGCCCGAATGGACGCATCGACTGCGATGTTTGAAGCCGTACCCCCAACGTGGAAGGTCCGAAGCGTCAACTGCGTACCCGGTTCACCGATGGACTGCGAAGCAATTACGCCCACTGCCTCACCAATGTCGACCATGCGACCCGTTGCCAGGTTCCGACCGTAGCATTTCGCGCAAACCCCTTTCTTGGCTTCGCACGTTAACACCGACCGGATTTCGACGGTTTCAATGCTGGTTTCGTCAATAGCAGCCGCGATTTCTTCGTTGATTTCGCTACCACCCGCCACTATCAGCTCTTTCGTCAACGGATTATACACATCGTGTACCGTAACCCGACCCAGAATCCGCTCTGACAATGGTTCAACGATGTCCTCGTTGTCTTTCAATGCCGAGATCTGGAGACCGCGCAACGTACCGCAATCGTCTTCCGTAATAATGACATCCTGCGCCACGTCGTGCAAACGACGGGTCAGGTAACCGGCATCCGCTGTTTTCAAAGCGGTATCAGCCAAACCTTTCCGCGCACCGTGCGTCGAGATGAAGTACTCGAGTACGTCCAGACCTTCTTTAAAGTTCGACAGAATCGGGTTTTCGATGATCTCGCCGACTGAACCTTGCAGGTTCTTCTGTGGCTTGGCCATCAACCCCCGCATACCGCCCAACTGACGAATCTGTTCGCGTGAACCCCGGGCTCCGGAGTGCATCATCATAAAGATCGAGTTGAATCCTTGCTGATCGGCTTCCAACTGCTTCATCAGGGTTTCGGTGATCCGGCTGTTGACGCGCGTCCAGATGTCAATCACCTGGTTGTAGCGTTCATTTTCCGTAATCAGACCCATCAGATAGTTGTTCCAAACCGACTCAACTTCCTGTTTGGCTTCACCAATCAGTTTTTCTTTCGCATCAGGAACCTTCACGTCACTCAAACCGATTGACAAACCGCCTTTGAAGGCCATTTGGAAACCGAGTTCTTTGATGTCGTCCAGGAACTGAGCGGTTTTCGATACACCTGAAATTTTGAAAATGTACGAAATAATCTGCTGCAGTTTTTTCTTCGTCAGCAGTTCATTGATATACCCAACCTCTTCCGGTACGGACTGATTGAACAGCACCCGACCAGCTACGGTATCGATAATCTTCGTTTCCAGTTCGCCTTTTTCGTTCCGAACCTTCGTCCGAACGTTGACATTCGCATGCTTCGAGACTTTGCCTTCATTGATGGCAATGATCACCTCTTCCGCGCCATAGAACGTCATGCCTTCGCCGATGATCGGATATTCGGGCGTACTCTTGCGACCTTTCGTCACGTAGTACAAGCCCAAAACCATGTCCTGCGACGGTACCGTAATGGGCGCGCCGTTGGCCGGGTTCAGAATGTTGTGCGACGCCAGCATCAGCATCGAGGCTTCCAAAATGGCTTCCTGTCCCAGCGGAACGTGAACGGCCATCTGGTCACCGTCAAAGTCAGCGTTGAATGCTGTACAGACGAGTGGGTGCAACTGGATTGCTTTTCCTTCAATCAGTTTCGGCTGGAACGCCTGAATACCCAAACGGTGCAGCGTTGGAGCCCGGTTCAACAGAACGGGGTGACCTTTCAATACGTTTTCCAGAATATCCCAGATAATCGGGTCTTTCCGGTCAACGATTTTCTTCGCCGATTTCACGGTTTTTACAATACCGCGCTCGATCAGTTTCCGAATAATAAACGGCTTGAAAAGCTCAGCCGCCATATCTTTCGGCAGACCGCATTCGTGCAGTTTCAATTCGGGTCCAACAACGATTACGGAACGACCCGAATAATCGACCCGCTTACCGAGCAAGTTTTGACGGAACCGGCCCTGCTTTCCTTTCAGCATGTCCGACAACGACTTCAGTGCCCGGTTTCCTTCCGAACGAACCGCGTTGACTTTCCGGGAGTTGTCAAACAAGGAGTCGACCGCTTCCTGCAACATCCGCTTTTCGTTCCGCAGAATTACCTCCGGCGCCTTGATTTCAATCAGACGCTTCAGACGGTTGTTCCGGATAATCACCCGGCGATACAAGTCGTTCAAGTCAGACGTAGCAAAACGACCACCATCCAGAGGCACCAGCGGACGCAATTCCGGCGGAATCACCGGCACCATGCGAATCACCATCCACTCGGGGCGGTTTTCAACGCGGGTGTTGGCATCCCGGAAGGCTTCAACGACTTTCAGTCGCTTTAGGGCTTCCGCTTTCCGTTGTTGCGATGTATCCGTTGCCGCAGCGTGGCGCAGGTTGTACGACAGTTCGTCCAACTTCACCCGTGATAGCAACATTTCGAGGGCTTCAGCCCCCATTTTGGCGATAAACTTCTGCGGATCAGAATCCGGCAAAAGCTGGTTGCCACTCGGCAGTTTATCAACAATGTCCAGGTATTCGTCTTCCGTTAAGAAGTCGAGTTCCTGAATACCGTCTTCCCCCTTGATACCGGTTTGAACGACAACGTAGCGTTCGTAATAAATAATCTGATCGAGCTTCTTGGTAGAAAGACCGAGCAGATACCCAATTTTATTCGGAAGACTCCGGAAGTACCAGATGTGGGCAACCGGAACCACCAGTTCGATGTGTCCCATCCGTTCCCGGCGCACCTTTTTCTCCGTTACTTCCACCCCACAGCGATCGCAAATAATGCCCTTGTAGCGAATCCGTTTGTACTTCCCGCAATGGCATTCCCAGTCTTTGACCGGCCCAAAGATCCGCTCACAGAACAAACCGCCCATCTCAGGCTTGTAAGTCCGGTAGTTGATCGTTTCAGGTTGGGTCACTTCCCCGTACGAACTCTCCAGAATGGACTCAGGCGAAGCCAGGCTTATCAGCACCCTGGAAAAGTCGCTGTTGAGTTTTTTGTTCTTCTTAAAGGACATACTTGTATGGATTTTTTAAAAGCTAACCACCACTAGACTAAACAACTTTTACGCAACTATCATTCACGGGTGTGATTGCCCGCACACCCTGTACACGTTATGTAGCTGATCGCAAATCATCCTGCGCTTCTTAGGAAGAGAAAGAAAACCGGTTTTGGCAATGTAAAAGCGCATATGCATAAAAAACAAGCACGTAGGTTGAGGATTTCAACCGTGTACTTGTAGCTTTTCAGAAATATATGAGTTTTGGCGTCACACCGGAAAATCCGTTTAGCGAATTAGTACTACCGGTCGATTCGACTGAACCGACCGGTAAACCATTTTTATTAATCCATCGTCACCTCAAGGGCCAGACCGCGTAGCTCGTGTACCAACACGTTGAACGATTCCGGAATATTCGGTTTCGGCAGATTTTCGCCTTTTACGATGGCTTCGTATGCTTTAGCCCGGCCCACGACATCGTCGGATTTAACGGTCAGGATTTCCTGAAGAATGTGCGATGCCCCGAATGCTTCGAGCGCCCAAACTTCCATTTCACCAAACCGCTGACCTCCAAACTGTGCCTTACCACCCAACGGCTGTTGCGTAATGAGTGAGTACGGTCCAATCGAACGGGCGTGCATTTTATCATCCACTAAGTGACCCAGTTTCAGCATGTAAATAACACCCACGGTAACCTTCTGATCGAAACGTTCGCCCGACAACCCGTCGTGGAGATACGTACGGCCAAACGAAGGCAACCCGGCATCATTCAGTTCCGAAACCACCTGGTCTTCCGTTGCTCCGTCGAAAATGGGCGTAGCGTATTTGCGACCCAATTTCAAACCGGCCCAACCGAGTACGGTTTCGTAAATCTGACCCAAGTTCATCCGGGAAGGTACACCCAGGGGGTTCAGAACGATGTCGACCGGCGATCCATCAGAGAGGAACGGCATGTCCTCATCCCGAACGATCCGGGCTACAACCCCTTTGTTCCCGTGACGACCGGCCATCTTGTCACCCACTTTCAGCTTGCGCTTCTTGGCAACATAGACTTTTGCCAGCTTCACAATACCGGCCGGTAGTTCGTCACCCACTTCGAGCGTAAAACGTTCGCGCTTGAAGCGTCCGGTGATTTCGTTCCGACGGTTGTTGTAATTTTTAACCATCTGGGTCAGCAACTTGTTCGTATGCGGATCATCGGTCCATCCTTCGATCAACAGGTCACCCAACAGGTTCACTTCTTCCGGAACGGAATAGCTGCTTTCGTCACGATACGGGTTTTTGTCCGGGAACAGGTTATCCGTGATGTTCTTCCGGGTAAACTTAACGCCTTTGCTCGTGATGTTATCGCCGAATTTGTGGTTGATTCCCTGCGAAGTCTTCCCTTCCAGCAACGTCGACATCTTGTTGATCATGCGCTCGCGCACACCGACCAACTCCCGGCTATACCGTTTCATCAACGCCTTAATCTCATCCTTGTGCTTCGAGCGTTCGTCTTTGTTCGGACGCGAGAACAGCTTCGTATCAATGACGACACCTTTCAGCGACGGCGGTGCTTTTTTGGAAGCATCCTTCACGTCACCGGCTTTGTCACCAAAAATAGCACGGAGCAGTTTTTCTTCCGGCGTCGGATCGCTTTCTCCTTTTGGCGTAATTTTACCAATCAGAATATCGCCTTCCTTCACTTCCGTACCGACGCGAACAATCCCGTTTTCGTCGAGGTTCTTCACGGTTTCTTCCGAAACGTTCGGAATTTCAGCCGTCAGTTCCTCTTCACCACGCTTGGTATCACGAACTTCGAGTTCGAACTCTTCAATGTGGATCGACGTAAAGATGTCTTCGCGAACAACGCGCTCCGAAATCACAATCGCATCCTCAAAGTTATAGCCCTGCCAAGGCATGAAGGCCACCTTCATGTTCCGGCCCAGCGCCAGCTCACCACCTTCGGTTGCGTATCCTTCGCAAAGCGGTTCGCCTTTTTTCACTTTCTGACCTTTCAGAACCATCGGCCGCAGGTTGATACAGGTATCCTGGTTCGTCCGGCGGAATTTAATCAGGTTGTAGGTCTTCAGATCATCATCAAAGCTGATCAACCGCTGATCGTCGGCCAGATCGTAGCGAACCACAATTTTGGTCGAATCCACAAACTCGATCACCCCGTTTTCTTCGGCAATAACCAGAGCACGGGAGTCGATCGCAACGCGTCCTTCCAGACCGGTTCCGACAATCGGTGCCTGCGGGCGGAGCAGCGGAACTGCCTGCCGTTGCATGTTCGATCCCATCAGGGCCCGGTTGGCATCATCGTGTTCCAGGAACGGAATCATCGAAGCGGCCACCGAGACAATCTGGTTCGGCGCAATATCCATATAGGTAATGCTCGACGGTTCCGAGATGGGGAAGTCACCTTCAAAACGTGACTTGATCCGGTCGCCCGTCAGCACTCCTTTCGTATCGACCTGCGTATTCGCCTGGGCAATGTAGTGCGTATCTTCTTCTTCGGCAGTCAGGTATTTCACCGGGATATCGGGCACGACTTTACCGCTGTCAATAATGCGGTAAGGCGTTTCGATGAAGCCCATACTGTTTACCTTCGCGTAGACGCAAAGCGACGAAATCAAACCGATGTTCGGTCCTTCCGGCGTTTCAATCGTACACAGGCGACCGTAGTGCGTATAGTGAACGTCACGTACCTCAAAACCGGCCCGCTCGCGCGACAGGCCACCGGGTCCGAGTGCCGACATCCGGCGTTTGTGCGTCACTTCGGCCAGCGGGTTTGTCTGGTCCATGAACTGCGACAACTGGTTCGTACCGAAGAACGAGTTGATGACCGAGGACAAGGTCCGGGCATTGATCAAATCGACCGGTTTGAAATCTTCGTTGTCCCGAACGTTCATCCGTTCTTTGATCGTCCGCGCCATCCGGGCCAGACCGACACCAAATTGGGCGTACAATTGCTCACCGACCGTCCGGACGCGCCGGTTGCTCAAGTGGTCAATGTCATCGACAACGGCTTTGGAGTTGATCAGACCGATCAGGTATTTCACGATGGAAACGATATCCTCCGTCGTCAGTACCTTCGTATCGGGCGCTACATCCAGACCCAGTTTTTTATTGATCCGATACCGTCCAACATCGCCCAAATCATAGCGTTTGTCCGAGAAGAACAAACTTTGAATGATTTCACGGGCGGTTTGCTCATCCGGAGCCTCGGTGTTCCGAAGCTGACGGTAGATTTGCTCAACGGCTTCTTTCTCCGAGTTGGAGCTATCTTTCTGCAGGGTGTTGTAGATGATGTTGTAATCAGCGACGTTCATATCCTCCTTGTGCAGGATGATCGACTTCTGTCCTGAATCAGTAATGGTGTCGATGTGATCAGCCGCGATGACGGAATCACGCTCCATCAATACCTCATTCCGGCTGATTGACACCACTTCTCCCGTATCTTCATCCACAAAATCTTCCGTCCACGTCCGCAAAACCCGGGCAGCTAGCCGACGGCCCACTACTTTTTTCAGGTTTGCCGGCGTTGCCGGTATTTCTTCAGATAAACCGAACAAGTCCAGGATTTCCTTATCCGAACCAAAGCCAATGGCACGCAGCAACGTCGTTACCGGAAATTTCTTTTTCCGGTCGATGTAAGCATACATGACGTTGTTGACATCAGTCGAGAATTCAATCCACGATCCTTTGAACGGAATGATCCGTGCTGAATACAGTTTCGTACCGTTGGTGTGCTTGCTCATCGAGAAGAACACACCCGGTGAACGGTGTAATTGAGAAACAATTACGCGTTCGGCTCCGTTGATGACAAACGAACCTTTCGCGGTCATATACGGAATATTTCCTAAAAATACTTCCTGCTCAATGGTTTCGAAGTCTTCGTTATCCGCATCGTTACAGGAAAGTCGTAATTTTGCCTTCAGGGGCACCGAATACGTCAAACCCCGGTCGATACACTCATCGACCGAATATTTCGGGGGATCCACCGAATAATCGATAAACTCCAGCACGAAATTCTCGCGGGAATCAGAAATCGGAAAATTTTCTTGAAAAACTTTAAACAAACCTTCTTTCGAACGATTATCAGAAGGGGTGTCTAACTGAAAAAAATCTTGGAAAGATTGTATCTGAACATCCAAAAAATCCGGATATTCGATCACTGGTTTGATTTTCGCAAAGCTTATACGCGTGGTTGTTTTCGTAGCCAAGACTTCGTTGCGTTTAGTGATAGTGATCGAGATTGACTCGTCCGCTTACTTTTGGTACACAAAAGGGCGTAAACGGACAACGTAATATACAGGAAAATAGTTTGCTTTCCCGTGTGTACAGCGCAAAACTCCCCAAACAGGAAAAGACCTGACAGATGCCAGGCCTATTCCCGGGGGAGAATGTGATGCCCCAAGCAGGGTTATTTCACTTCAACTTCTGCTCCGGCTTCTTCCAGTTGCTTGCGCAGCGCTTCGGCTTCGTCTTTTGCAACACCTTCTTTCACTGGTTTTGGAGCTGTGTCAACCAATTCCTTGGCTTCTTTCAGGCCCAGACCGGTCAGGTCTTTCACCAATTTCACAACGGCCAGTTTGCTGGCGCCTGCTGCTTTCAGGATCACGTCAAAAGACGTTTTCTCAGGAGCGGCTGCCACTTCTTCACCGCCACCACCACCGGCTACCATTACTGGTGCTGCTGCTGCTGGTTCGATGCCGTATTCATCTTTCAGAATAGCAGCCAGTTCGTTAACTTCTTTTACCGTCAGGTTGACAAGCTGCTCCGCGAACGCTTTCAAATCTGCCATTTTCGTATTCTTGATTAGATTGTTACAAAATTGATTTAAAACTGTACCCAGGGACCGGGGCGATTAGCCGTTAATCCGTGAGCATTGTATTGCGTCAGGCGGCTTCCCGCTCCGACAGTGTTTTGAGGATACCGGCCAGTTTGTTGCCACCACTCTGCAAACCAGAAATAACATTCTTGGCAGGTGATTGCAGCAAGGCGATAACGTCGCCGATGAGTTCGTTCTTGGTTTTCAGTGTCAACAGCGTCTCTAATTGGTCGTGACCAATAAACAGGCTGTAATCGACCGATGCGCCTTTCAGCTTCAGCTTGTCATTACCGGCTTCTTTGCGGTATTGTTTGATCAGCTTGGCTGGAACTTTACCCGATTCTGCGTGGAACATGACACCGGAGAATCCCGTTAATACAGCCTCATCAAAGGAAGCATAGTCGGTTTCCAGCGTTTCCAGTGCTTTCCGGATCAGTGTGTTTTTGATAACCCGGTATTCGATACCCTGGTCGAAACACATCCGACGCAGTTTGTTTACTTCGGCAACCGACATGCCACTGGCATCGGTGATATAGAAGTAGGGAACCGTCTTGAACTTCTCGCTCAGTTCCTCAATAATCGCTCCTTTTTCTTCCCGTGTCATGTTACAGTCCTGATACCGTCGTTTTATCAATTACTACACTCGGACTCATCGTGCTTGACAAATGAATCGTTCTTACATACGTACCTTTTGAGGACGATGGCTTCAGGCGCAGCAGGGTTGCAATAATTTCCTGTGCGTTTTCGGCCAGTTTGTCCGGGTCGAACGACACTTTACCAATACCGGCGTGAATGATTCCGAATTTATCGACTTTGAAGTCGATTTTACCGGCTTTCACTTCACGAACCGCCTTGCCTACTTCCGGCGTTACCGTACCCGATTTCGGGTTTGGCATCAAACCGCGCGGCCCCAGAACCCGGCCCAGTTTACCAACTTTAGCCATAACGTTCGGCATAGTGATGATCACGTCGACGTCCGTCCAGCCTTGTTCGATTTTGGTAATGTACTCGTCCAGCCCCACGAAATCAGCACCCGCTTCTTTCGCTTCAGCTTCTTTATCCGGTGTGCACAGTACCAATACACGAACGGTTTTACCCGTACCGTGAGGCAGTGTAGCTACACCCCGTACCATTTGATCCGCTTTCCGGGGGTCAACGCCCAAACGAACGTCGATGTCTACGGAAGCGTCAAACTTCGTATACGAGATTGTCTTTAAAATCTCGGCAGCCTGCGCCAATGAGTACTCTTTCGCAACTTCGTATTTGCTCAGAGCATCCTTTTGTTTTTTAGTCAATTTTCCCATTATCTTCTCTGAATTTGACTGCTGAAATTAATTGTCCCAGGGAGCTTTCCCCGATACCGTGATGCCCATACTCCGGGCGGTACCGGCAATCATCTTCATCGCTGATTCGATGGTAAAGGCGTTCAGATCCGGCATTTTCGTTTCAGCAATCTGCCGAACTTGATCCCAGGTTACTGAGCCAACTTTATTCCGGTTCGGCTGGGCCGACGCGGTTTTGACTTTGGCAGCCTCCATCAACAGGATGGGTGCAGGCGGTGTTTTGATGACAAATTCAAACGATTTGTCTTTGTAGTACGTGATCAGTACCGGAAGGACCATGCCTGCCTTGTCCTGCGTCCGTCCGTTGAACTGCTTGCAGAATTCCATGATGTTCAAACCCTTGGAACCCAACGCTGGTCCGATCGGAGGAGAGGGATTGGCAGCACCACCCTTCACCTGCAATTTCACGTAGCCAACTACTTCTTTTGCCATTGCTTCTGGTTTGTTACGCTAAGCCCTGCGAATGACTGTCCGTCCAGTGGGAAGCATACGACGGCATGGTCTCGGGCATAGCCAGTTAATTTTCCTTTTCTACTTGTGCGTAACTCAGCTCTACAGGGGTATTTCTGCCGAAAATTTTGACCACCACATTCAGCTTCTTCCGTTCGTCGAACACTTCTTCGACGGTTCCGATAAACCCACTGAACGGGCCATCAACCACTTTTACCGACTCTCCTTTAATAAACGATACCGTAGGGGTTGTCACTTCCTGAGTTACCTCATCGACTTTCCCTAAAATACGGTTTACCTCAGCCTGTCGCAACGGAACCGGTATTTTGGTCGGGCCGTTGGCATTTCCCAGAAAACCCAGAACACCAGGCATGCTGGTAATCAAGTGGGAAACTTCGCCGTTGGAGAGATCGGCTGAAATTAAAATATAGCCCGGAAAGAACGTTTTCTCACGAACCCGCTTTTTTCCGTTCCGCATTTCGTATACTTTTTCAGACGGGATCAGAATCTGAGGAACAAAGTCACCCAATCCTTGTCTGGCAATTTCATTTTCCAGATAAGACTTGACTTTCTTTTCCTGGCCAGAAATGGCCCGGACGACATACCATTTGATTCCGCTTTCCATCGTGAATTCGTTACGAATTGTAATTGTTGCTGAATGATTACCAACTCCGAATCACACAGAGACAATTATGACCTGGCATCAAAACGACTGATAAAAAAGATTCAGCGCATTTTCAAACAAAAAATCGATGCCTCCTACCAGCAGTGCAAAAATCAGCGATGCAATCAAGACCAATGTTGAGCTGGCTTGCAAATCGCCAAACTTTGGCCATGTAACATTGTGCTGAACCTCCTCTAGGGAGTCTTTCAGAAATGAGGTAACCTTGTCCATCTGTGATGTGATTGGCACGGGTGGAGAGATTCGAACTCCCATCAACGGTTTTGGAGACCGCTATTCTACCCTTGAACTACACCCGTGTTTAGTTAGAAGAAAGAGAAAAGAAGTAAGACAAAAGATGCGAATCAGGCCTTTTATCTTAGCTCTTTTCTCTTTGTTCCGGTTTGCCCGCCGAAACGGACTGCAAAGTTACTAAATATTCAGAAAAAACAAGTGCATTCCCCGAAAGAAATGCACCTGTTTTAATAGCCTTGTATTAGTCGAGGATTTCTGTTACCTGACCTGCACCAACCGTCCGGCCACCTTCGCGAATAGCGAAACGAAGACCTTTCTCCATGGCGATTTTGTTGATCAGGACAACTTCAATCGTGATGTTATCACCGGGCATAACCATCTCAACGTTTGCAGGCAGAGAGATCTCACCCGTTACGTCCGTGGTACGGAAGTAGAACTGTGGACGGTATTTGTTAAAGAACGGCGTGTGACGGCCACCTTCTTCTTTCGACAGAACGTAAACCTCCGCTTTGAATTTAGCGTGTGGTTTTACGGAGCCTGGCTTGCAAATAACCATACCACGACGGATATCGGTTTTTTCAATACCACGCAACAGCAAACCTACGTTGTCACCGGCTTCACCACGGTCCAGAATTTTCCGGAACATTTCAACCCCCGTAACAACTGATTTCATGTTTTCGGCACCCATACCCAGAATCTCAACCTGCTCGCCAGAGTTGATGATTCCGCGTTCGATCCGACCTGTAGCCACCGTACCACGACCTGTGATGGAGAACACGTCTTCCACCGGCATCAGGAACGGAAGTTCGGTCTGACGTGGAGGCAGCGGAATGTAGCTGTCAACGTTAGACATCAGATCTTCGATGGTAGCCACCCATTTGGCATCGCCATTCAGACCACCCAAAGCAGAACCCTGGATCACCGGAATGTTGTCACCATCGTATTCGTAGAAGCTCAGCAGTTCGCGGATTTCCATTTCAACGAGTTCCAGAAGTTCCGGATCGTCGACCATGTCCACTTTGTTCATGAAAACAACCAGCTGAGGTACACCTACCTGACGAGCCAGCAGAATGTGCTCGCGGGTCTGGGGCATTGGGCCGTCTGTGGCGGCTACAACAAGAATCGCACCGTCCATCTGAGCAGCACCCGTAACCATGTTTTTCACATAGTCAGCGTGGCCCGGACAGTCAACGTGTGCGTAGTGACGATTTGCCGTCGAATATTCTACGTGCGAGGTATTGATGGTAATACCACGCTCTCTTTCTTCCGGTGCGTTGTCGATGGACGAGAAGTCGCGTTTTTCGGCCAAACCTTTTTCTGACAACACTTTCGTGATGGCAGCGGTCAGGGTTGTTTTACCGTGGTCAACGTGACCAATCGTACCAATATTGACGTGCGGCTTGGAACGGTCAAAATTTTCTTTAGCCATTGTTGGAAAAGCTTAAATTGAACTGGTTATTAATTGATTGAAATTTGGCGTTTCTGAGCCGTTGAGGGGATTTGAACCCCTGACCTCTTCCTTACCAAGGAAGTGCTCTACCACTGAGCTACAACGGCTTTTCTTCACTTATAACTAAGAAAAATGAATAATGCAGAATGAAAATGATTGACTCGTCACGTTCATTATACACTATTCATTATCTGGAGCGGGAGACCGGGCTCGAACCGGCCACCTGAAGCTTGGAAGGCTACCGCTCTACCAAATGAGCTACTCCCGCTTTTTGTCGGTTTATGAGTTTATTATTCCTGATCAAACCGGTAAACTCAAACCTATGCACTATTTACACTTTTACTTGGTGGGGAGTGGAGGATTCGAACCTCCGAAGGCGTACGCCAGCAGATTTACAGTCTGATCCATTTGGCCACTCTGGAAACTCCCCTTTCAGTCCTTAAAAAGTACTTTTTGATGTCACTCAACCAGCACTTCTGCCAACGGAGTTGCAAAATTACATGCTTTTTTTGCTAAGTCAACTATTCGCTTAAAATAAATTTAGCTGAACCAATTTAGTAACAAACAAAAACCGCCACTGGCCTGCGCCAACGACGGTTTTTGTCCCTCAGAAATTCTTACAAACCAATTCCGAAACTCAACGCCCGAACGTTCGGCCCTTTGTTGTCCTGGAACATTGGATTCAGATCGTACTTGATAAAGAAGTTCGTACGGGCAATGCCAATGTGGGCAATGAGGCCGTAGCGAAAATCATTCAGGTAAAAATTCGAGTGCTGCCGTTCTTTGTTGCTATCCTGCTCTTTGATTTTCGTGTAGCTATCGACCCGGTACCCCGCGTAACCACCGAAACCCAAATGGCCCATCTTACGGCCACTGCTGTTGTAAAAACTGAGCCGTGGCACCACCGGCAGATTCACCGAACAAACCGTCAGTTTGCTTTTCTTTAAATCCCGTCCGGCATCCGCAAATACGATTCCCTCAGCCCCTTTCTGCGCAATAACATCGTTTTCGAACATGTAGTTGTTCCACGACACTTCTATTCCGTAATAGAGTTTGAAACCTACGTGCTGGCTCCGGGCAAGGGTCGGCATCTGGCTCAAAGCCAGGCTGATGTAACGGGAACCCAACGGCCGCAGCCGGTAGCTTTCGGCGGGATAATTCGGATTGGCGCTTTTCTCAACCAGGCTGTTCAACCCAATGCCGCCCCCCTCGGCGCCCACTTCCCAGTTGTCTTTTTTCCGACGGCGGCTGTGGTTCCGGCTCGACCAGTCCGAGTCACTATCCGAACGCTCATAACGCCGATCATCCGATTCTTTGATCGTCACGCTCACCTCGCCATCCCGCTGGGTCACAATCAAAACCGTATCCTGCAAATACCGCTGCACCCGGTTTTCGTCGATGACAATGAACGTCTCCCCCGCTTTGGCCGAATCGAGCTTCATGCCCATGTCGCGGATAATTTTATTGATGTCATAATTGGACAACTGCCGGATTCCTTCTTTATCGTTGGAGTGGATAACCAGCCGGGTTTTGTTGCCGAATAGAATAACCAGCGAATCGGCTTTCAGACTTTCGGGAGCGGCCCACGCCAGGCTACCGAACAGGATCAGGAGGGTGGTGAATACGGATTTCATGGTTCTATTTGTTGTTTGGATTTTTCTTGAATGCATTGTAGCGCAGGTTCTCGTACGAATTGGAAATCTTCTCTTTTCCTTCCTGAACCCGCTCCGACGCTCGGGCCAGCAACGCCCCCGGCTGAACGCCTACTTCTTCCCATTCGACGGGTTCACCGGATTTTATCTTGTTGAACTGGCGCAGCACGCGTCCCAGACGGAAGCGTTTTTTCTTCGGCTGATCCTCACCATTGCGTTCTGTAAACGCAGCGTTTTCTGATTCCGTTGATGCGACCAAAGCCGTTGGTTTGATTTCCGGAGCCGCCATCTGAACCACCAATGTTCGCTCGGCCTGCTTAGGAGTTTCTTCGGCCGCAAGCAACACTTCCGGTTTCCGAACCTCTTCCTGCGGAATTGAAATAGGCGGTTTTTCAGTGATTACCAGTTCCTCAGCGGCATGTGGAGCCCGTTTTACAACCTGATGGCTGTCTTCGTTCTGGCTGTTGCTTCGGCGAACCGCCGGTTTTTCAAACGCGATGACCGGTTTTTCCGCTTCGTCCATCGCTGACGGCAGGTCGGTTTTTGATGGTATAGGTTTTTGGCCCGGTACCGACTTTCTCGGTGTCTGCTTCGCTATTCGGGTGGTTGCCGGATCGGTTTTGACGGTTTCATCGCCCGACCACAACCACCACGACGCCAACAGCAGTACGGCTACGCTGGCGGCCGACGCATACCACCAGACAAACGGTGATTTGCGCTCCTCTTTCGCGTTCATTCGGCGCTGTAACTCTTCCCACGTAGCCCGTTCCGGTTTTACCCTGTGGTCCCTTAACTGGCTGGAAAACAGATCGTCAATAGGATGCTGGCTCATAACTTATTGATTTTTTTTTTACGTCCAACTGCGTCAGCAACCGTTGCAGGAGAGCCCGTGCGCGGTGCAGTTGCGATTTGGAGGTACTTTCGGTAATTCCCAATGATTCGGCTATTTCGGCATGGCTGTACCCTTCGATGGCGTACAGATTGAATACGGTTTTGTAGCCGGCTGGCAATTGTTCGAGCAGATTCATCAGGTCTTCAGCCATCAAATCCTGATCGGCAAACGTGGTATCGGCTTCCGGTGCGGCATCTTCCAGCGCAATTTCGGCCCGCCATTGTTTGTTCTTTCGCAGATACATCAGGGATTCATTCACCATGATCCGCCGGATCCAGCCTTCAAAACTACCTTCGCTTTTATACTGCCCGATTTTTTCAAAAACCCGCATAAAACCGTCCATCAGAATCTCCTCCGCTTCGTAGCGGTTGGAGACGTAGCGGACGCAGATCGTCAGCATTTTCGAAGAATACCGCTCAAACAACGCCTTCTGCGCCCGGCTGTCCGCCCGTTGCAGTGCCGTTATGAGCTGCATTTCCGTTGAATAGCCGAGTAATCGTCGAATCATGCCGGTTAAGAATCGTTTTCAGGAACAAGATGCAAACCGGGCCGATCAGGGTTGCACGGTGGGTTGAAATTATTCAAAAAAGAAGCCCGGTCGACTGACCGGGCTTGAGGAAGTTTAAAATTCCGACGTTTTGCCGGGTTCGTAATAGATCCCCGATACAAAATGAAGCCAGACAATGCGGGAAATGCGGAAGTTGATGGGAGTAATCAGAACCAGTGCCGGACAAATGATCAGCACGTAGGTCCAACCGCCCGGGTCGTTGAGTCCGTAGAAAATCAAAAAGCCGAGTAGAAGGGCAATACCGGCCGACAAAACATAACTGACAAACATGGCCCCCCAAAAATAACCGGGTTCAATTTCGTACCGCAAACCGCAGTGCGGACAATGCTCATACATTTCATCAAACCGCCGGAGGTTGTAAACCGCGTATTGGAAAACCTTGCCCTGTCTACATCTGGGACATAGCCCCCCGGACACGGCTTGCAATTGCGAGACGTTTGCCATGTTCTTTTTTGCTGGTTCTTATCCAAAGAAAGATGATGATGGCTACCAGCAGATACGGCGTTACCAACAAATAGAGAATACCAGTATTTAAGCCCACCGCAACCTGGTTACGACCGTTGCTCATCGTGCTTTCCACCGTTCCCCGACACATGGCACATTGGGCAAAGGTGTTGGTGAGGGTGAGCATATACAGTACACTAAGTGCCAAAAAGCTTTTCAAGGTTTTCATAGCCCACTGGATTAATGATTGTAATAAGGTGCAATCAATAAATAAACGACAACGCCGGTGATGCTGACATACAACCAGATGGGAAATGCCCATTTCACTACGGCCTTGTGTCTGGCAATCTGCCCACTCAACGCAAAATAAACCGCCCGAAGCACAAACCACACGACGACAATGGACAAACTAATGTGGCTGATCAGCAGAAAGTAATAAACCGGCCGAATCCAGCCTTCTCCACCGAAAGGCGTTGACTCGTTCGACAGGTGGTATAAGACATAACTCAGCAGAAAAAGAAAGCCCAGCGTAAAAGCGGCCAACATGGTTGCCCGGTGGGCTGCGATGTTCTTCTGCTTGATGAAATAAAAGCCCGCCAGCAACAAAACCGCCGTGGCCGAATTGATGACAGCATTGATGTGCGGCAGGTAAGTTGTCCATTCGCCTAAATCCACTTTTTGGCGAATTCCCAGCAGAACGGCTACGACCACCGGGATCACAACCGCCAGGATGTTGATCAGGCGGCTGTATTTTTTACTTTGTTCAATTTGCAAGGTTACCATACGATGCAGGAGCCTATTGATGGGAGTAAATATCTTGTAGAACTCTGACTTCCAGAACCAACCGATCGACATCCGCTTTATCGGTTCCGTTGTAAAAACCCCGGATGTGTCCTTCGTGGTCTATTAATACCAACCCTTCGTAGAGCGTAAAAGTTTCGTTTTTACGGCCCGTCATAGGGCGCTGTTTGATCCGATAATACTGTTCGCCCAGGAAGGCAGTTTCCAGCGAATCGGGTTTGGCAATGAGCCATTTTTCAGGCTGTACATCATTTGCTGTCATGACCTGTCTGGCCACCGAATCGGTGTCGACAAATGACACCAACATAATATCCGGTTTCTGGATAAAGATGTCCTGAACGCGATTGAGTTGGCCCGCCACCTGGCCACAGGTGCTGTCACAATTCAGACCAAAAAACGAAGCAACATAGAGTTTACCGTTGAGATCTGAGGTGGAGAATGGTTTTTTATCCGGTAAAGTCCCCACAATCCGAGGTAAGGTGTAGAAAACCGTATCCCGTGCCCCTTTTCCCCAACCCGATCTGTCGGCGGGCCTGGTTTCAATCTGGCCGGTTTTGGCATCGATTACCGGAAAAAAGGTCTGAAGAGTAAACTGATTGCGACCAAATACCTTGAGAAAAATAAAAACAAAAGCCGGAACCACCAACAAGAACAGGAGGATTCCGGCCTTTACAAGACGCGCCATTTTATCGTGCCACGAAGATGAAGCCACCCTCCATCAACAGGGCAAGCAACAGCCAAACCACAAAAATACAAGGCAAAATAATCGCCCAGATCAGTGATTTAACTTCGTGTTTTAAGTGCATAAATTCACCGACGATGTAGAAAGCCTTCACGATGGTCATCAGAACGAAAATCGACGTTTTCAGAAAACCAGCGTGCAACGTAAAGGCAATCAGGAATTCGAAAGCCGTTAAAACCGACAGGATGATGAACGTCCGCCAGATGGCCTTGGTTTGCGGTTCGGCAATAACGCCGGGTTCCGTATCGTGGTGATGGGAGCTATGATCTGCCATGATTGTATCTCAGAATTTTTATACCAGGTAAAAGAAGGTAAAGACAAATACCCAAACCAAATCAACAAAGTGCCAGTACAGACCTACTTTTTCAACCATCTCGTAATGCCCGCGACGCTGGTACAAACCGAAAGAGGTGCGGTAGAAAATCAGGATGTTCAGGACAACGCCACTCAAAACGTGGGTTCCGTGAAAACCGGTGATGAAAAAGAAAAGATCGGCAAAAGCCGGAGGGCCATACTGGTTTTCAGTCAGGTTTGCTCCAAAAATGGTGCGTTCAACCCATTGCCCGTTTACGATCTCCCGGATGACCGATCCTTCTTCGGTTCCGTGGATAAAGTGCGTCCATTCCCATGCCTGGCTGCCCAGGAAAGTCAAACCACCCAAAATTGTCCACAGCATGTACTTCTCTACTGCGGCTTTGTCCATCCGGTGACCCGCTTCTACCGCCAACACCATCGTAACCGATGAGAAAATGAGGATAAAAGTCATGATTCCGACAAATACCAGTGGCAATTCAACGCCATGGAGGAATGGTACGGCTTCGTAAACCTTCTCGGGAATGGGCCAGTAGAGGTTCGAGAAATGAAACTCCCCGTGAATGGCCGGATCGTATGCCTGAAAACTGAAGCGGATCAACCCGTAGGTTACCAGCAATGCAGAAAAGGTAAAGGTATCGGAAATCAGGAAGAACCACATCATGAGCTTACCGTAGCTCACTTTCATTGGTTCTACACCGCCCATCCAGGTTTTCTTGTCGAACACCGGTGCTTCGGTTGTTGCAGTAGCAGCCATGCTTTACGGAAATTGAATCAATTAAAATACAATAAAAAGCCAAACAGATAGACCCACAAGATATCTAAAAAATGCCAGTAGGTCATGCAAACTTCAAGTTGGGTCAAATTTTTAGCGTGAATCTTCAACTGGAAGGAAGCCCGCAGTGCGTAAAGAAGCACAATCAAGCCACTAATCAGGTGAAAAGCATGAAGTCCGGTGAAAACGTACATAAATGAGCCGGACGGATTGCCGACAAAATATACATTCTGAGCCACCAGATCTTTCCAGCCTAGCAATTGCATGACTAAAAAGGCCAGCCCAAACGCAAAAGTAATAGAAATTGCTGTTCTCAGGGTTCCAAAATCATCTTTTTTTGCGGCCCGGTACGCCCAGTGCATGGAAACGCTGCTGATGAGCAACACCACTGTGCTGTACATGAAAATAGCGGGCATTTCGAACTCCAGCCAGTTTCCTTCCGCCCGACGAACCAGATAGGCACTCGTCATTGCGGCAAACAACATCACAATACTGACCACGAACATCCAGACGATGAACTTCCTGGGGTTCATCGATAAGGTTTCTTCGGGTTCCTCCGCCATTGGCAATATTTTAACTAGTTCGCTCATAGTTTGTTACAATTTGTCTAACAAGAAGGCAATTTGAACAATCGGCAAATACAGGAATGATCCAAACATAATCTGTAAAGCCGCCTTGTCCGTCCGTTTTCTCATTAAGTAAAACGTCTGAGTCAGAAATAGAATTCCGCAAACCATGGCAACAATCGCCGAGTTGATCCCCGTCATGCCCAGTTCGTAAGGCAACCAGCCAACCGGCAACAGAAACAGAGTATAAATCATGATTTGCAGGGCGGTTTTTTCATCCTTGCCGCCCGTTGAAGGCAACAGTTTGAACCCGGCTTTTTTGTAATCGTTGTCGGCCACCCAGGCAATGGCCCAGAAATGTGGAAACTGCCAGAAAAACTGAATGGCAAACAGAATGCCGGGTTCCAAACCGTAGTGGTTCGTGGCAGCAACCCAGCCAATCATGGGTGGAAATGCACCGGGCAAAGCACCTACAAAAACCGCGATCGGGCCGACCCGCTTCAAGGGCGTGTAAACAAACCCATAAAGCAATAATGAAAGGACCGAGAGAGCACACGCCCGCAGGTTAAAAACGACAATAAACAGATAGCAGGCAACGACGAAAAGGACAAACGCGAAAATGGCGGCTTCCTGAACCGTTAGCCGACCGGTTGGCAAAGGCCGACCTGCCGTCCGTTTCATCAATTTATCATACTCTTTCTCGATAATCTGGTTGATGATGTTCGCCGAACCAGTCATCGCCAGCGAAGCAACGAACAACAATCCCAGCTTTAGCCAATCAATCCGGGTGACCGCGAGGCTGTAGCCAAACATGCCGGACAAAGCGACAAAAGCTGATAAACGGAATTTCAGCAAATCGAAGTACGCTTTTCCTTTTAATGCAAACGCACTGATACCAATGGTTTTGGTTTGTTGCATTCTATAATTTTGAATAAATAGGCTGTTGAACAGCCCGATTTCTTAACAATTGGTTGGCATTCAACACCAAAAGTGCAATAAACTGCAGACCCAGTATTATAATAGCCAACGTCAGGTGGATGGGCTGAGCCGCTGCAGGAACTGCGAAATAAGCCAATATAATGCCCGTCAGAATCTCAACGACAACCATGATCATCAAAGCGGTAATCAGTTGAGAAAGGAGCCCTTTAGTGGTTGCATGTTTGCGCAACTGGTAAATAACCGCCACGTGAAACACCAGAATGACCAATGAGAAAGACCGGTGAATGTAAAAACGAAAATCCAGGCTATCCATCCACCGATACCGCTCACTGTAACCAATTCGCTGAATGACTTCATCAATGGATTCGCGCACCTGCGTCCCGATCAACACCTGAACCACAGAAAGAACCATAGCCCAGAGTAAAATCTGATTAATCACCCGTTTCTTCTTACTAATCGGTTCTACATGAACACGACCGGTATAAGAAATTGCCATGACATACAGTAAGGCAAAGACCACCAGGATGGCCAACAGCATGTGCAAGGTGACCAGATAGGGTGCCAATTCCGTTGCGACGACGCGTGATCCCAGCCAGCCGTTCAGGCCGATCAGAACGAACGAGATGAAGCTCCAGTAAAAAACACGTTTATCGCTTTTCAGGTAAGGAATCGAAACCAGGAGCAGGGCAAAAACCAGTAAACCGGCAAAAGCACCCAGCAAACGGTTGACGTACTCGATCCAGGTTTTAACCGGATTAAACTCAACTTCTCCTTTCAGTTTGGCTCCGTAGATTTCCTGATAGTTGAGAGGGAGTTGGGATACTTCGGTGGGTGGAATCCATCGTCCGAAACACCGGGGCCAATCTGGACAACCCATTCCGGAGCCGGTACTTCTGACAATCCCTCCCGCCAGAATGAGCAGGTAAATGGTGATGACGGTCAGAAGGGCCAGGCGCCGGAACAGGTGCTCACGTTGATTAGTGAGGCTGCTTGAACTGGTCATTGTAGTTCTGAGCCTCAATCTCTTTCTCCAAGGCGATCAGCGCATTTTCGTGCGGCAGATTCGACTCCGGCGTTTGAGAGTAGGGGACATTCTGCGGAATGAAATCGCTGGTTGCACCCGGTTTGCTGTAATCATAAGGCCAGCGATAAACCGGCGGGATTTCGCCCGGCCAGTTGCCGTGCCCCGGATGCAGCGGAGTCGTCCACTCCAGTGTGTTCGAATTCCACGGATTCTGTGCGGCCTTCCTCCCCTTGAAAATACTGTAGAAGAAATTCCAGAGGAAAATAAACTGCGCCGTGAAGGTGAAAATCGCTGCGATACTCACAAACATATTCAAATCACCAAACGTGCGGAAGGCTTCATAAGTGGTGAATGAATAATACCGACGTGGAAACCCGGCAATCCCAATGTAATGCAACGGGAAGAATACGAGGTAAATTCCGATAAATGTAAGCCAGAAGTGGATATGACCCAATGTCGGGTTCATCATCCGTCCGAAGAATTTCGGGAACCAGTGGTAAACCCCCGCCAGGAATCCGAAGGCCGAAGCCGCTCCCATCACCAGGTGAAAGTGAGCAACTACGAAATACGTATCGTGCAACTGAATATCCAATGCGCTGTTTCCGAGAATAATACCAGTCAAACCGCCTGAGATAAAGAAGGATACCAGACCGATTGAGAACAACATGGCCGGTGTGAAAACGATATTACCGCGCCACAAGGTTGTGATGTAGTTGAACGCTTTTACCGCCGATGGAACGGCAATGATCAGTGTTAGGAACATGAAGATCGATCCCAGGAATGGATTCATCCCGGTTACGAACATGTGGTGAGCCCAGACTATGAATGCCAGGAAGGCAATACCGATCATGGAGGCAATCATAGCCCGATAGCCAAAAATCGGTTTGCGGGAATTCGTAGCGATAATTTCGGAAGTGATCCCGAGTGCCGGGAGCAGTACGATGTATACTTCCGGGTGCCCCAGAAACCAGAATAAGTGCTGAAACAGAATCGGGCTACCACCAATGTTCGGCAGCGCTTCTCCACCAATGTAAATTTCGGAGAGGTAAAAGCTGGTTCCCATGCTCCGGTCGAAGATCAGCAGCAGGGCTGCCGACAACAATACCGGGAAGGAAATCAAACCCAGAATAGCCGTCAATAAGAATGCCCAGATGGTCAGCGGCATTTTGCTGAATGACATACCGCGTGTCCGCAGGTTAATAACCGTGGTGATGTAATTGATCCCACCCAATAATTGCGAGACGATAAAAATCGCCATACTCATCAACCAGAGCGTCATCCCCAGACCGGAGCCGGACATGGCCTGTGGTAAGGCACTCAAAGGGGGGTAAATCACCCAGCCACCAGATGCCGGCCCTGTTTCGATGAACAGTGACGAGAACATTAGAACGCTGGACAGGAAGAAAAACCAGTAGGAAAGCATGTTCAGGAAGCCTGAGGCCATGTCGCGGGCGCCTACCTGCAAGGGAATCAGGAAGTTACTGAACGTACCACTCAACCCGGCGGTCAACACGAAGAATACCATGATGGTACCGTGCATGGTTACCATAGCCAGATAAAATTCTTTATCGAGCTTACCGGATTCATCGATCCAGCCGCCCAGAATGGGACGAAGCCACTCCAGCGTCATGTTCGGAAATCCCAATTGCAACCGGAACAGAACGGAAAGCGATGCGCCAATGATCGCCCAGAAAATGCCCGAAAACATGTATTGTTTTGCAATCGTTTTGTGGTCTTCCGAGAACACATATTTCCTCAGGAAACTTAGCTCTTCGTGGTGGTCATGTTCTTCAACATGAACCGCCGATGATGCTGCGTTCGTTTCAACGGTTGCCATAGTGTATGGTTTTATAGAATCTTTAGGTTAATTGGTTATCGCAACGATGCACTGGTTGTTGCCCCCGCTCCTTCTTCAACAGGTGCTGCTGTGCTGTCGGCTGGTGCTGCAGCATCGGCCGGTGCATACTTGGCGGCTTTCGCTTTCAGTTTCTCCGGTACACGAGCCAGATATTCCGGGTTTTTGGTCAACCACGGTTTCTGTTCAGCCATCCATTTGTTGTAGGAGTCTTCGTCTTCAACAATCAGGGTGGTTCTCATCGAGAAGTGTCCCTGACCGCAAACTTCCGTACAGGCAATTTCATATTTGAAATTCTGATTGCCTGTTTCGTTCCGCATCTGCTCGGTGGTTTTATCCGCAACGAACCAGAACCGCGTTGGCATCCCCGGAACAGCATCCATTTTCACCCGCATGTGCGGAATGAAAACGCTGTGCAGTACGTCTTTGGCACGAATTTTCAGCAAAACCGGGCGATTAACCGGAATGTGCATTTCGTTGGAAACCGTTACGTCATCAAACGAGGATTCATCTTCCAGGTCGATTCCCAGGCTGTTGGCAGCATCAATGAGTTTGTAATTGTAATTTCCCAGTTTGTCGTTGTCAACACCCGGATAGCGCATTTCCCAGTTAAACTGCTTGCCAACGATTTCAATGGCTAATGCGTTTTCCGGAGCTTCCTTGGTAATATCACGCCAGGCGCGCCAGCCGGTAAATACCAGCAAAGCCATTACCACGGCCGGGATAACCGTCCAGATTAATTCCAGCTTGTGGTTTTCCGGATAGTAAGTGGCCCGGTGGTTTTTCCGGTACTGGTATTTAAAGGCAAAGTAAAACAGCAACGCGTTGGTCACCACGAATGCGATGGTAATAACCGACATCGTTAACCAAAACAGGTTATCGGTGTGCCGACCATGCGGAGAAGAGGCTTCGGGCAGAAAAAACTGTGAAGCGTGAATAAATGACCAGGCAGCAGCGATAGCACCGGCTACAAAAAAAACAAGAAATAGAAACCCGTTAACCCGGTTGCTCACGCTCGCCCCTTCGCTTTCCTGGGTAGGTGTGTCACCATTGACGCCTTTTAAAACAGAGGTCAATCGCGTCAGCACCAGAATAGCCAGTACGAGAAATACTAACGACAACAGTCCTACAAGGTAAACCATAGCAATCTGTGAATGAATTTGAATACGAAAATGTACCGATTCTTAAATATCGTGGTGCAAAGATTCTTCCAGCATCGGGTGATTTTTGGGAATCAGGTTTGCTTTCGCCAACTGTGCAGATACTGACCATATGAAGGCACAGGCAAAAATCAGGATCATTCCGAATTCGATCGGCCCAAATCCGCCGTGCTCTCCCACCGTTCCGGGCATGATGTTCGTGTAAAAGTCAAAATAGTGACCCACAAGAATTCCCCAGCAAGCAACTTTCAAAATGATAGGCGTCCGCTTGGCATCCCGTGTCATTAACACCAGGAATGGAAAGACAAAACAAAGGAAGATATTGATGAAAAACGGGGCCTTGTAGATACCGCCATACCCACTAAACCGTTCCCGGTAATAAATGGTTTCCTCTGGTAAGTTGGCGTAATAAATCAGCATGAATTGGGCAAACCACACATAGGCCCAGAAGATACTGAACGCAAACATGAACTTACCTAAATCGTGCAAGTGGCTTTCATTAACGGCTTTGAGGTAGCCTTTTTCGCGCAGGCTGACAACCACCAGGGTGATGATGGCCAGACCCGTCACGTGCCAGCTTGCCAGGGTATACCAACCGAACATCGTACTGAACCAGTGCGTATCGATGGACATGATCAAATCCCAGGCTGAAGTTGATGAGGTAACCGCAAAAACGACCAGAAAAGCGGTCGAATATTTAATGCTTTTTTCGTAGTACTCCGTTCCGCCTTCCAGATCTTCGTCCAGAGAGAATTTACGGACAATTCGCCACAAAGCATACCAGGCTACAAAGTAAAAAATCATGCGGCCTACGAAAAACGGCGTATTAAGGAATCCTTTTTTCCCGGCAATGATTGGATCGTACTCCGGTCCGCCTACTTCATAAAGTCCTTCGTGCGTCCAGTGGAACAGATCGTGCCCGGCGACAAAGAATGTGATGAGCATAATAACACCTGTAATCGGCAGAAAGGCCGGTAAGGCTTCCGGAATGCGTTTAAAGACCGCCGACCAGCCCGCTTGCGCCAGGTAGTTGTATGCGATGAAAAACATACCAATGACGGCTGCTCCGGTGAAGTAAACACTATTTACCCAGACGTTGGCCCACAGACGGGTCGTCCACTTGTATTCATGATGTCCGCCAGCCGCAGCATGGGCTGCTTCGCCATGGGCCGCATGTCCTGCCGCACCGTGGGCTGCTTCGACGTGCTCGTGTCCGCCACCCCCTTTTGCCGCCAGATAAGCACCAATGCCAACCAGTACAACCCCAGCAATGATTCCGATGGTGAGTCGGCGCTTGCTTTCGGCTGTAAATTCAAATTGTTCGTCAAGAGACGGGATTGAATGTGTATGAGCCATTCCTTTGTGAACTATAATGAGTCTTCTATGTACAACTTAACCCCCATTCTGCAATTTCTGGACATAATGCACGATTTTCCAGCGGTCTTCGGGCGTTATCTGGGAGCCGTGGGGCCACATCCGGTTTCTACCGTGGGTAATCACGTGAAAGATGTGTCCTTCTTTCATGCCCGACATGGAGGCATAATTCGGAACCCCTTTGTATTGGGCAGCCACCAGGCCATCACCTTTACCGGCTTCGCCGTGGCAATGCTGACAAAACCGGGTGTAATATTCTTTTCCTTCGGCCAGCGTCTTCTCGTTCAACGGAATGGGGTTAACCAGGGTCCGCTCGGCAATCTCGATGCTATCGGCAGGAATGTTGTAAATCATCAGGTCGCTCGTCGTACTGTCACCATCGCCGAACGTCGTATTGTAATTACGCCGGGATACGGTTCCTTTTACGGGCAGCCATAAAGCCGTACCAGTTTTACTATAAGGTGTTTTGAAACCGTCTACTTGCTTGTAGGGCTCATAACCGACCGGTTCGTACATGTTGGGGGCATATTGGCTACCCGGATTGTCGTGACCCCGCTTGCAGGCGGTTATCGTTAGCATGGCGGCTGCCATCACCAGAAGAGAGCGGTTTAGTCGCGTAAACTTCATGTGTCGTCAGTCGGATTAAAATTGTTTTACATTTACTTCTGCCGCGCCCGATGCCCGCAAAACCGAAGCAATCTCTACTTCTGATTGCTTGTTTTTGCTTAGATCGATTGCCATCACAAACTTGTTATCCGTACTGCGCAGATCAAACATCAGTGGTTTCACTGTGGGACCTAAACCATTGGATACCAGAAACGTACCAACCATACCGAGTGCCGTAAAAAGAACCGTCAACTCAAACATGACCGGTATGTAAGCCGGATAAGCGTAGTTGTCTTTCCCCCCAATCACCATGGGCCAGTCGTAGCCCATCGTATAATACGTCAACGACACCATCGTCAGAAAGCCCGTCAAACCAAACAGGAATGCAGCAATACCGATGCGGGTACGGGGGTGACCCAATGCGACATCAAGCCCGTGAATAGGAAAAGGGGTATAAACTTCGTGAATCCGGACACCCGCGCTTTTGACTTCGGTAACGGCTTTCAAAACGACTTCATCGTCGTCGTAAACGCCTACCAGAAATTTTGCGCTATCGTTATGATGAGACATTGCTATAATAAAATTTGAACCAGTTCTTCAGTTAATGTGGCACCCTCTTACTCGACGTTTTTATTGAAGGTCGGGCTTGTCACGCTTTCGCCTTTGGCAACGCCCGATACCGATTTCGGTAGCTTTTCAGACGCCGACCGGATGATGGCTTTCACTTCAAACATGTTGATTACCGGCAGGAATTTGGCAAACAGCAGGAACAGCGTGAAGAACAATCCGAAGGAGAAAATATAATCACCAATGTCAAACATGGTTGGTGAGAACATCGCCCAGCTTGATGGCAGGTAATCGCGGTGCAGTGACGTTACGATAATTACAAACCGCTCGAACCACATCCCGATGTTTACGATGACCGACAACACGAACGTCCACGTTACACTCCGGCGGATTTTCCGTGACCAGAACAACTGTGGAGAAATTACGTTACAGGTCATCATGGCCCAGTAAGCCCACCAGTACGGACCTAACATCCGGTTCAGGAACGCATACCGTTCGTATTCAACACCCGAGTACCACGCAATGAAAAACTCCGTGATGTAGGCAACCCCGACGATTGAACCCGTCAGCGTGATGATTTTGTTCATCGACTCGATGTGCTCGAAGGTAATGTAGTCTTCCAGTTTGAAAACGACCCGCGTGATCAACATCAGGTTTTGCACCATG
The DNA here is from genome assembly GCF_008727875.1 of Larkinella humicola. Taxonomy (GTDB): domain Bacteria; phylum Bacteroidota; class Bacteroidia; order Cytophagales; family Spirosomataceae; genus Larkinella; species Larkinella humicola. Next base: position 592,266 of record NZ_VTWS01000003.1, read on the forward strand.
GCAAAACCGGAGAAGATAGCACCCGCAACGAAGTAGGGCGGGAAGATGGTTGTGTGCCAGCCCGGAATAACCGAGGTAGCAAAGTCCATACTAACAATGGTGTGAACCGAAAGAACGAGTGGTGTTGAGATACCGGCCAGAATCAAGCTGATGTACTCGTAGCGCGCCCAGGTTTTAGCTCCGCCATTCCAGCCCAGCGAAAAAGCACCGTAGATATAGCGGGATACTTTGCTTGTGGCCCGGTCGCGGATGGTCGCTAAATCCGGCACCAGACCCATATACCAGAAAACCAGCGATACGGTGAAGTAGGTACTGATGGCGAACACGTCCCAAACCAGGGGCGAGTTGAAGTTTACCCAAAGTGAACCAAAAGCGTTCGGCAGCGGCAACGCCCAGTAAGCCAGCCAGGGGCGGCCCATGTGCATCAGGATAAAGCTGGCGGCACAAAGAACGGCGAAGATCGTCATGGCTTCTGCCGCCCGGTTGATCGACGTCCGGTATTTCATCCGGAACAACAGCAGAATGGCGGAAATCAGGGTACCGGCGTGACCAATACCGACCCACCACACGAAGTTGGTGATGTCCCAGGCCCAGCCTACGGTTTTGTTCAAGCCCCAGACGCCCAGACCTTCCCACCAGGTCCAGAATACGCAACAGGTACCGTAAATCAGTACGACAAACGAAATGACAAAAGCGATCGTCCACGCGCGGGTTGGTTTTCCTTCAACCTGCTTGCAGATGTCTTCCGTCACGTCGGCATATGTCTTGCCCCCGGTTACCAGTGGGGTTCTCACGGGTGATGTAACGTGCATGGTAGTTAATTTTGAATGCTACTAGTTAACAAACTGGAAATACACAATCAGGGGTGACGTTATTCAGCGTGCTCAGCCGCAGCCGCAGCCGGTTTCGCTACTTCATCCTTGTTCCGAATTTTGGTCAGGTATGAAATCTGCGGTCTCACGTTGATTTCTTCCAGAACCTGAAAAGCCCGGGCTTCATTCTCTTCTTTCAACAGTTTTGAGATTGTGCTTTCCGGATCGTTCATATCACCAAAGATAATGCCACCGGTTGGGCAGGCTTGCGCACAGGCCACCTGAATCTCATCCGGTTTTGGTCTTCTGCGTTCTTTCTTGGCCGTCAGCTTCCCTTCCTGAATGCGTTGGACACAGAACGAACATTTCTCGATAACACCCCGTGAACGAACGGTTACATCCGGATTGATGACCATCTTTCCGAGATCGTTGTTGTAGTGGTAATCGAAGTTATCGTTATCGAAATATTTAAACCAGTTAAACCGGCGAACTTTATAAGGGCAGTTGTTGGCGCAATACCGGGTTCCTACGCACCGGTTGTAGGCCATCTGGTTCAGACCTTCCGTGCTGTGCGTTGTTGCCAGTACCGGACATACGGTTTCGCAAGGGGCATTGGAGCAATGCTGACACAGCATGGGCTGGAAGACAACTTCCGGATTGTTTGAAGCAATTTCCAGTCCTTTCCGGTCTTCGGCTTCGGCATCGCTGCTGTAATACCGGTCGATCCGAATCCAGTGCATTTCACGGCGGTTGATAACTTCCTGCCGTCCAACAACCGGGATATTATTCTCGGCCTGACACCCCACAACACACGCGGCACAACCCGTGCAGGAGTTGAGGTCAATGATCATCCCCCAGGAGTGGTTCGTTTTTTCGTAGCCTTTCCAGAGTGAAATATCCGTAGGCGCTACAGGTCCTTCCGAGGTAACTACTTTGGGGAAATACCGCCCGGCTTTCGGATCTTTTTTGTAAGCCGATAAGATGGTTTCCTGAATAACCGCCCGGCGACCCATCACCGTATCGTGGGTTTGAGTCTGGGCGATGGTGCGACTTCCGCTTGCTTTGGCAATTTTTACATCCGTAGCAGAAAACAACAGCGAATTTGCCGAAACTGACGCGAGCGGGTAAACATTCTTGCCAACGCCATCAGCCGATTTACCGGCTTTTTCGCGACCGTATCCGATAGCGATCGAAACCGTACCATCGGCCTGCCCGGGCTGAACCAGAACCGGCAATTCAACGGCGGGTTTGCCCGGTACTTCAACCGAAACCAGATCAAACTGCTGAACACCAAGTTCGGTAGCGGTTTTCTGCGACAGACACGCGTAATTATCCCAGCAGGCTTTCGACACCGGATCGGGCAATTCCTGCAACCAGGGATTGTTCGCCATGGCACCGGTTCCAATGCTCACTTTTTCGTAAAGTGACAATTCGAATCCCGTTGCGTTTGGCTTGTATTTTTGAGTAACCCCCGCGACGGCGGCTGCAACGCTTTCTGGTTTGAAAGCACTGGCTGCACCGGCTGCCGCCGAATTCACTTCCAGAACACCATTGTGCAGGGACTGAATCCAGAACTGGTCGAAGGGCAGTCCGCTACCAGCCTGTGGATAAATGGAAGTCCGCCAGTAGCTTTTGATAAAGTTTTCGTAATTCGGACTCAATCCGGCCCAGGTCAGCAGCGAAACCTGCGGCTGACGGGTTTTAAAGATCGTATTGATCGTCGGTTGGGTCAGACTGTAGAACCCGGCTTTGGGTGACGCGTCATCCCACGATTCGAGGTAATGCGACGCCGGGCAGGTGTATTTACAGAGGGAAGCGGTTTCGTCGGAACGGTCGGCAAAGGAAACCGATAAGCCGATTTTTGGCAGGGCTTCCTTCAATTCGGCACCGCGCGGGTGGTCGTAAACCGGATTAGCTGCGTAGAAAATCGCTCCCTGAATCCGTCCCGCCTTGGCATCGTTGATGAAGGCATTCATGGCCACATCATTACCCTGGCGGTAATTAACCGGCCGACTCAGATCGATCGTAACGCCGTAGCTGCCCAACAGGTTGTTCAGCGCATTGACCAGCACCTGAACATTGGGATCATTTGAACCGGAAACGACCAGAGCGGCCCCCCGGGCAGATGCCAGATCGGCAGCGGCTTTGTCCAGATACGGAACATCCACAGCCGCCGTGCTAATCGGTGCACCACCCAATTTAGCCGCTACTTTATTATAGAGCGCGGCCACAACCAGGCCTTCCTGCGAAGGTTTGATGGGACTCCGGTAATCGGCGTTGGAACCCGTCATCGACAAACCGGTTTCAAATTGGTAATGCCGTGACATTTCCTTTTTGTTCCCGCCGTTTGCGCCGACTTTGCGGGTTGAAATATACTGATCCGTGTATTCTAATGGAGCGATCCAACTACCCAGAAAGTCGGCTCCAATGCTGACGATCGTTTTGGCTTTGCTGAAATCGTAGGAAGGAATCACCGCCTGACCAAACGACGTCTGGTTGGCCTGCACCAATCCGGAGACGGAATTGGCATCATACTGGATGTGCGTAGCCGTTGGGTATTTGGCAATGAAAGCCGCAATGACCGATTTGGTCGACGGACTCAACAGGGTTGATGAAACGATGCGGATGGCTCCACCCCGTTGCAACTGACCCAGAATTTCCTTGTCAATCGTTGCCCAGTCGCTGTCCGCTTCTCCGCGTTTCGGGCCTTTCAGTTTGTCGTTGTCATACAGCGACAAAACGGAAGCCTGAACCCGCGCCGACGTTCCCCCTTTGGTGATGGTCGAAGACGTATTTCCTTCAATTTTGATGGGACGACCTTCGCGGGTCTTTACCAAAACCGGAATGTAGTCGCCCCCTTCACTGTAGGTCGATGCGTAATAATCGGCAATGCCCGGAAAGGTGCTCTCCGGTTTATTAATATAAGGTATAGCACGGTGAACCGGCGTATCGCAGGCCGCCAATGTCACGGCGGCCATGCCGAATCCCAATACTTTTAAGAAATCCCGACGGTCACTACCAATTCCGTCGACAATACTTCCTGATTCGGTAGATGATTTATCACTCGTGGCTTCTGGAAACTCCTTATACGCGTTTTTTACAAAAGATTCGTCGTTTCGTAGCTCTTCCAGTCCCCTCCAATACCGTTTATTTGTACTTTCCATACAGTCCTATTGATTCAGTTCAACTGTTTAATGGGATTCGGTGTGATTAATAATGGCATTTTGAACACTCGAGGCCACCAATATTAGCCACTCGCAACGGTTCTTTGCTTCCCTTTTTGTGGAGGGCAACTAATTTATCGTAGTAGGCATTATCCTTCGTAGCAACTTCGGTTTTCCGGTGGCAATCGATACACCAGCCCATCGTCAGGGACGACCGCTGCTCGACTACTTCCATTTTCTCGATCTCGCCGTGGCAGGTCTGGCATTGCACCTGACCTACATTCGTATGCTGGGCGTGATTGAAATAGGCCAGATCCGGGAGGTTGTGAACACGCACCCATTCCACAGGACGATCTTCTTCGATGGCCTTGTAGATTTTCTGGATTTCCGGTGATTCGCGTTTGATTTCACCGTGGCAGTTCATACAGATATTAGCCGATGGAATCGTGGCCAGCTTTCCCTTGTAAACACTGGTGTGACAGTAGTTACAATTAATCTGGTATTGACCAGCGTGTAGCTTGTGCGAAAATGCGATGGGCTGCTTGGGAGCGTAGCCTTGCGAAACGCCGACACTGTACATGCCGTCGAAGGTTTGCTTGGTTACCACAAACACAAACAACCACAATACAATAGAGCGCAGGGTACTGTTGCTGGCGGCAGCCGACAGGTTGCTTTTCAGTCGCTGGAAGAACGGCGTCGATTGCCCGCCTTCAGCACCGGCGGCTGGCGCAACGGCTTTTGACAGAACCGATACCAGAACCAATAAAACACCCAGAACCAGCAACATAACAACAAGCAGCGCAACCAGTACGGCCGTAAACAACCCGGATGGGCTTTCGCTGGCCGGTGCGGCTGTCGCCGACCCTACAGTTCCAGCCGATGCTGTTGCATCAGTCGGTGCCGGCTTTCCAGCCGCTTCTACGTGCGCCAGAATGTTCTTGATGTCATCATCGGACAAATCCGGGAAGCTCTGCATCACCAGCGGCTGGTACTTGGCGTACAATGCCGTGGCATAGGCATCGCCACTGGAAATGACGGCTTGCGGGTTTTTCACCCACTTGATCAGCCATGCTTCATCCCGGCGGCTTTTGATTCCTTTCAATCCTGGACCGATTACTTTTTCGTCCGTTACGGCGTGGCATTGCTGGCATAAAGTCGAGAATAATTCCTTTCCTTTTGCCGCATCACCACCTGCAGCCGCGGCTTCCTGAGCCACTGACTGATAGCTGCTGAAGACTGCTATCAGTACAATTACTAAAGTACTTATTACACTTCGTGAGTACATTTTAATCAATGAGAAACCGATAAAATCAGTATGCATACCTACTAATTATTTTCCATTAACGCACAAAAGTAGCACAGGAACGGTTTTAATCAAACATCTGCGGTTTGATATTTTACCAGGGGATTTTATTTATACTTTGTCTAAGTAACTGGCTTTTCTGCGCGAATTAACCACTTTTACCGACCCCTGCAGACCAAAATTAATTCTAAAAAAAATGCCATCCGGTAGGCGTTGAACCTCTTCGGATGGCAATCAGTCTTAAAATAGTACTTGTATCGCTTGGATACACCGGAAGAGGTCCCGAGCGGATTCGAACCGCTGTAAAAGGTTTTGCAGACCTCTGCCTAGCCACTCGGCCACAGGACCTTTTTGGTTTCGGAGTTTGGAAATTTGAGGGGTGGGGAGTTCTCCTTCGAGCCTTCCTGAATTCTCAAATTCCCAAACTCCTCGACTGCTTATCGTGCCGCAAACTTACTACAATATTCATTCCAGACAGCGCGGCACTTCAAAAATTTCAGAACTTATTCTCCTTTCGAAGAACGACCTTCCATTTGCTCTTTCAACGCAGCCAGGGCATCGAGATCACCGAGCGTAGCCCGCTCCGGTTCTTTGCTGCTGGTGGTCGGTGCTTTGGCAACGGCCTGTCTTTTCTCCGGTTTGCGATCATCGCCTTTTTCCTGCCACGTTTTCGAGTGTGACAACATGATGCGTTTTTCGTCCTTCGAAAATTCAATCACTTTGAAGTCAACCGTTTCGCCGACATCAGCCCACGAACCATCTTCTTTCTGCAGGTTTTTCAGGGCCGAGAAGCCTTCGATGCCATAAGGCAGTTCCAGGGTTGCAACCTTATCGTTTTTCGACAGGATCGTACACCGGTGAACGGAACCCGGAGTGAAAACGCTTTCGAACGTATCCCACGGATTTTCCTCCAGTTGTTTGTGACCCAACGCCAGACGACGGTTGTCAACATCCAGTTCCAGAACGATTACTTCCAGCTCTTCGCCCACTTTGATGAAGTCAGACGGGTGTTTGATTTTCTTCGTCCATGACAGATCCGATACGTGTACCAGACCGTCGATGCCTTCTTCCAGTTCCAGGAACAAACCGAAGTTGGTCAGGTTCCGAACGATGCCTTTGTGTTTGGTACCGATGGCGTATTTCTCCACCAGCTCCGGACGTGACCAGGGGTCAGCCGTCAGTTGCTTGATACCAAGGGACATCTTGCGATCGTTGCGATCCAGCGTCAGCACAACGGCTTCTACTTCGTCACCTACTTTCAGGAAGTCCTGTGGATTGCGAAGATGCTGTGACCACGACATTTCAGAAACGTGAATCAGACCTTCAACACCCGGCATGATTTCCAGGAACGCGCCGTAGTCGGCGACATTGACAATCCGGCCTTTCACCTTCGAGCCAATCTGCATGCCTTCCTGCAGCGAATCCCAGGGATGCGCCTGGAGTTGCTTCATACCCAGTGAAATCCGTTTTTTGTCTTCGTCGAAATCCAGGACAACGACGTTGACTTTCTGATCGAGGTGCAACAGTTCGGACGGATGGCTGATGCGGCCCCACGAAATATCCGTGATGTGCAACAGACCATCGACCCCACCGAGGTCGATGAATACCCCGAAGTTGGTCATGTTCTTGATCACCCCTTCCAGCACCTGACCTTTTTGCAGGTTGTTCAGGATTTGCTGACGTTGTGCTTCGAGATCTTTTTCGATCAGTACTTTGTGAGAAACCACTACGTTATCGTTAGCGTAATTGATTTTCACCACTTTCACTTCCATTTTCTTGCCGACGAACACGTCGAAATCACGAATCGGCTTCACGTCGATCTGCGATCCTGGCAAGAAAGCTTCAATGCTATAAATATCGACAATCAGACCGCCTTTGGTCCGGCGCTTCACGAAACCTTCGATGACCAGGTCTTCGTCCAGGGCGCGCTGAATTTTCTGCCAGGCCGTAATGACTTTGGCTTTCTTGCGCGACAACACCAGTTGACCGTTGGGGTCTTCCTGATTTTCTACGTAAACTTCTACTTCATCACCAATTTTCATATCGGGCAGATCACGGAATTCCGAAGCCGGAACCAGACCATCCGATTTAAAACCAATGTTAAGAATCACTTCCCGGTCAGTAATACCGACAACGGTTCCGATCACTACCTCTTTCTCGTTTACTTGCGCCAGGGTGTTATCGTACAGCTCAGACAGACGATTACGTTCTTCGTCTGAATAACCGCTACCGAAACCCCGGTTGTCTGCCTTATCCCAATCAAAATCAGGCAGTGTTTGCGTTTTGCTCATAAAAGTTTGGTTGTGGCCCATCGATACATCAGCCCCCGGGCCTTCCTGGCTGACTTTTAGTTGATACATGGAGACACTGCCCCAAAAAAGGAGGTGCAAAACTAGTGAAGTTTTCTGGAAAAACATCCAGGAAAGACAAAAAAATGTCATTTCCCGTCAACGGGGCCGTTGAAGTGCAGATTGCTCAGTACATTTTTTCGCGCTTGGCCAGGAAAGGCACCCACGTTTCTTCGAGCGAGCCGGAAAAGTCGCGCAGAAAGACGAGAAAAGACGGTTTGAAGGGTTTCTGATACAATTTCATGCCGGCTTCCTCGGGCGTAAGGTCGCCTTTCTGGGAGTTGCAGCGTTTGCAGGCCGTGATGAGGTTGTCCCAGTTGGTTTTGCCGCCCCTCGATTTGGGCAGAACGTGGTCGAGGGTCAGGTCTTCGTGTTTGCCGCAGTACTGACACCGGTTTCCGTCGCGTTTAAAAATATTCTGACGGTTGAGCATGACCCCCTTGTAGGGGAGGTGTATGTAGCGGTGCAGGCGGATGACGGTGGGAGACGGGTACTCAACGTCCACCGTTCGCAGGACAAAACCCTGAGATTTGGCAACCAGTTCCGCTTTGTTCAGGTAGACCAACAAGAACGCTTTCGGTACAGAACAGATGCCTAATGCGCTATAGTCTTGATTAAGTACCAGGACTTTCCTACCCATAAACAATGTATCTGACTCCTACTTTTTCAAGCAAGTTAATGATATTTCATTATAAATGACAGGTTATTCCCGGAATCGTACGTATTTTTTTAATTATCGGCGACAAGCTTGACCGTCAGGCAACTACGCATCAAAACTGCTCCCGGCTCATCTCCCGCGAAACATCCCGTTCCTTGATCGAATCGCGTTTGTCGTATAATTTTTTCCCTTTGGCCAGGGCAATCTCCAGTTTGGCAAACCCCCGGTCATTGATAAAAAGCTTCGTTGGGATGATCGTCAACCCCTGATCGGTTAGTTTATTGACCAGCCGTTTCAACTCCCGCTTCTGCAAGAGCAGTTTCCGGTCGCGCAGCGGTTCGTGGTTATTGTAGGTCCCTTCGGTATACTGCGAAATGTGCATTTGTCGGACATACAACTCTTCTTTGGAAAATAAACAATAGGCATCTCCCAGGTTCACTTTTCCCTGCCGAACCGATTTGATTTCGGTACCTGTAAGCATTATCCCGGCGGTAAAAGTTTCCAGAAAAAAGTACTCAAACGAAGCCCGGCGATTCCGGATTTCGATGTGTTTGGCCAGTGTTTTATCAGACATACTTATAGTGTGGTCAATGTGGTCATCGGAAAACCGCCCCTGTGTTCTTCCCGGAACATTCGCGTGTAGGAAAACGGGCTGACAAACCGACTTTTAAATACTAATTCAAAAGTACCGATTTGTCAACAAAAAATACCCCGAAGTAATCTCCGGGGTATCAAATGATTCCTGCATTATAAACATTTTCCTGGCGAAGCCGGTGTTTTAACCGCATCCAAAAAGATACGGCGTACAGCCGAATCACAGCCTCAAGACCCTTCTGTACACACCGGCATTCTCCAGGATATCTTCATTTATACACACCCTGAGCGTGTACTAATCGCTAAAAATTAAACCTTATCTTTCCAGACTAACTAATATTATTTAGAAAGATTATTGCATTGGATGGACCGAAATGACTTGTCGATACATACAACATCACCCTACGTTTAACAAATTTTATGCCGTAGTGCTGCCAACCTTCTAAAAACCCGGCATGAATCTTTATTTTGTTGGAAAAAGAACATAAAAAAAGCTCCACTACCGAATTGGTAGTGGAGCATAGTTCCGGTAGGTGAAAAGGGGTTATTTTTTGGTCTGCTTCTGCTGGTACTCTTTGTTTAAGCCGCCGATGATCGATTTGGTTGCATCCAGCGTGGTATCTGCAAAGAGAATGCCGCCCCCTCTGGAGTAGCCCATCACAAAGTCGTACTGATTTTGTTTGTTGACTTTCTTCAGATAATCATGAATCTGATTGTAGAGTTCTTCGTTCTTTTTTTGCTCTTCTTCTGCCAGTTGCTGAACCACCCGGTCGCGGTACGCTACCAAATCCTGTTGTTTTTTTTGCAAAGCCGCTTCCGTTGCCCGGCCCTGTTCCATCGTCATCGTTTGGGCCCGTTGCTGAAAGAAAGCCACTTCATTTTGCAGTGAACGTCCCTTGTTATTCAATTCGTTGTCAAGCTGAAACCGTTTGCTTTCCAGCACTTTCCGGGTGTCTTTAAAATAATCGTAATTGGTCAGCAGGGAGTCGACGTTGACATAAACCGTCTTGCGGACCGGCGCCGATTTCGTTGTAGTGGCAGCAACAGGGTCTGTAGTGTTTTTATCAGAGAAGTGCAGGTAGTATAAAACTGCTACAGCAACCGCCAGTACGGCGTTCAAAACAAGGGATGCGTTTTTCACAAGAAACAGTTAATTAATGGATTAATGATTTTACAAAGGTACGATTTACTCGTTACGTAGCAATCTGATGAAGCTCTGCGGAGCATTCATTCCGGTTTAGTCGTAAAAACCGCCCGGGTCTGATGACCCGCCAAACCCGCCAGGCCGCCTGTCAAACCGCCCAGCAGGGGCGTGATGAGGAGCAGGAAAACCGGCGTTTTCGTTTTAAAAAAAAGCTCAGCCATCCGACCCGTCAGAATACCGTCCGTTTGCAGATGAATCAGGAATGCATAGACAAACCAGACCACCGCAATTCCTGAAAACCCGATCCCAAAAGCCCGCCAGCCGGTTTTGCTACGCCAGAAACAGACCCCAAACGCCACCAGGGCAATACTCCACCACGGCAAAAACAACTGCGCGACGGCACTTAACAACACAAGTAACAAAAAGGGCATCATGGTTTTAACGGGTCAGTTGAAGAGTCGATTGAATCCGCGGACTTTTTTCGGTTACCGATTTTAAATAAAGCAGCTCGTACAAGTTCCCTTTTCGCCAGGTTTCGAGCATGTTCAGGTAGTAAGGACTGCCGGGATTGCCGGATTGGCCGCCCGGAAAAACACCGTAGGCCCGAACGTCGGGTCCCGTCTGGACAATCATCCGCCACGACGGCCCGGCCCGGCGCCCGGCCGCGTTGACAATGCCGCGCCCTCCGCCAATCTGCACATTCAATGCACTGAAGGCATCCAGACCCGGAATCAGGTGCCGGACGGATGTCCCTTTATGATCGGCCCAGGCCCAGGTTTTCCCCAACGGCCCGTGCTGTTTCACCAGCGAATCGACCGCAGACCGAAAGCTGCTGGTGACGATTTCCTGAATCGTTTCTTGGCGGTTTGGCGTCTGCACGTTGTCAAACCAACGGGAAGTGGGTTCTTCGGTGACGAGTTGCAGTGTGCGGTCGGCATTCGGATACCGCAGGGGCCGGTTGGCGTTATCCGGAAAATCGTCGGCCCAGATTCCGTCTTCCAGACGGCTAATCCAATCCACGAAAATGGTGCCGGCAACTGATGCCGTATCCTGCTGGTAGTTCCACTGGCGGACGGTTTTCAGCGCCTGCTTTTGCGGATCGGAAAGGTCTTTTCCCTGAATATATGGCAGCAGAACCGGCAGAAATTTGGAAGCCTGATGATTATACACATCATTTTGTAGATGACGCAGGCTATCCACCGTCACGTTTTGCATTGCTGTCAGCCGTTGGTTGATCCGCATGCCCCGATCGGTCGTTTCAAACTCCCAATTGATGTAATAGGGATAGGTCGGATCGGTCGACGATTGGTTGGCCGAACTGACAAATCCCCTCGGCGGATTTTTGACCCGCGGATTCTGAGCCGCCGGAATCCAGCCCTGCCAGTCGTTCGCGGCCTTGGTACCGTCCAAAAGAAATTTGCCCTGATCGCGCCATTTTAACGGAAACCGTCCATTCGGCGAAATCGCGATGTCTTTGGCCGCATTGGCAAAAACGAAGTTCTGCGCGGGAGCTACGTAATACGACAAGGCCGTTACATAATCGTCGTAGGTTTTGGCCCGGTTCAGCAAATAGAAGGTCTTGATGCCATTGTCGACCTCGTGGGCAATCCAGCGAGCGGCATAGCCCGTCGGAATGTTGTTTCGGAACGGTTTGTCTTCCGGCAAATAAACCACCGGGCCGTGGTGGGTATATAATATAGTGTCGACAACCGCCGGTTTTCCTTTCACCCGAATGGTTTCAACCCGCCGACGCACCGGTTTCCACTTTTCGTCGTGCCAGTATTCCTGTCGCCGGTTATCCCGAAAACGAATCTTGTAAAAATCCAGCACATCGGCCCCGACGTTGGTAACGCCCCAGGCCACGTCCTTGTTAAAACCGATGATGACACCGGGGGCACCGGGCAATGACACGCCGTAGACGTTCATCGTGGGCGTCACGAGTTGAACCTGATACCAGATGGAAGGCAAACTCAGCGTCAGGTGCGGGTCATTCGCCAGAATCGGGTAGCCCGTGGCGGTTTTCTCCGGACCGACGGCCCAGTTGTTACTGCCAATCCCCGGATCATGCGACTGCCAGTTCAGCGCGACGCTGCTATCGGTTTCAGTATTCGGGGGCGGATTGGGCAATTTAACCGGTTCAAAGTCCCAACGTGTACCGACCGGAATGATGGGGTCTTCTTTAAAAGGATAATCCGGAAATAAATTGGCCGTCAGGGACGGGCCGAGCTGCTGCCGGACGTTGGTCATCATCACATCGTCGGCGCCCGCTGCCAGCGTCTGGGTCATCTGCTTGAGCAGAAACGCCACTTTGATGGGCGTCCACGGTTCGGGAGCGTATCCCAGCAGTTTGTATTCAATCGGATAATCAGCCGGTTTCAATTGGTCGATGTATGCGTTGATGCCCGCCGTGTAGGCTTCCAGCACCGATTTGGAAACCGGATCATTCGACATGCCTTCCAGCGATTTTTCGGCACCATAGGCCATGCCCAGCCGCCGGTTGTAGCGGTCGAGTTCGACCGCCCGATCACCGATTAGCTCCGAAATCCGTCCGGCAGCCGCGTGGGTTTGAAATTCCATCTGCCACAAACGGTCGCGGGCCGTAGCGTAACCCTGGGCAAAATAAGCGTCGTAATCATTGTTGGCAAAAATGTGCGGAACATGCAGATCGTCAAACAAAATGGTGACGTCCTCCTTCGCACCTTTGACGGATATTTTTTGTTCCGAAGAGTAACCCGCGGTTTCGGCATTCTGCCAAAACCCTTCAAATGGGCTCAGCAAACGACCCAGAGCCGGAATAGCGCCCCAGGGTTGATTGAGTGCAACCGTTACACCAATGGAAATAAGTAGGCTCAGCAGGGCTTTCAAGACTTTCATACAGGGAACGGCGTTTGCCGGATCGTTCACAAAGAAAATTTATTCTCGCTTTTATACCAATAAAAGAGCCTAAACTCCCGGTTTTTTCAACGGTGGCAGTTAACAAAGTGCAACGAACAATATCCACCGAATCAGGTTATGAAGCAAAGTTCTTCTAAATACAACATTTTTAGTAAGTTTGAATCAGAATTACCGCTCCACGTATGACCCTGCTGAATACGACACTGAAATGGCTGCTGCTCCGGCGTGTGCCGCGCATCAAGGCTATGATGGCGCACCCCGGCGAGGTTCAGCAGGCGGTTTTTCAGCAGCTCATCAGCAAAGGCCGTCATACGCAATGGGGCCGCCAACACCACTACGATTCCATTCGCACCGTCCGTGAGTACCAGGAGCGGGTGCCGGTTTCGTCCTACGAAGACCTTTTCCCGTACATTGAGCGGACGATGAAGGGTGAGCAGAAACTGCTATGGCCCTCCCGCATTCACTGGTTTTCCAAGTCGTCGGGAACCACCAACGCCCGCAGCAAGTTCATTCCGGTTTCGCAGGAATCGCTGGACGAAAGCCATTTTCGGGGTGGAAAAGACATGATGGCGCTCTACGTTGCCAATAACCCGGAAAGCAAAGCCTTCGAGGGGAAAGGGTTGTCGATTGGTGGTAGTTTACACGAAAATCCGTATGGTCAGCACGGCTACGCGGGCGATGTGTCGGCGGTGGTCATGAAAAACCTGCCGCCCTGGGCGCAATACATTCGCACCCCGCCCATTGAAGTGGCGCTGATGGACAAGTGGGAGGAAAAAATCGACCGGATGGCCGAAATTGCCGCCCGCGAAAACGTGACGAGTATTCTGGGCGTTCCGACCTGGGCGCTGGTTTTGCTGGAAAAAGTGCTGACCCTAACCGGCAAGCAGAATATTCTGGAAGTATGGCCCAATTTTGAGGTTTTTATCCACGGTGCCGTGGCTTTTCAGCCCTATCGGGAGTTGTTTTCCAACGAAGTTTTTCCTTCCAACGACACCCGCTACCTTGAAATCTACAACGCTTCGGAGGGTTTTTTTGCGATTCAGGACGATCTGAAGCGGATCGGCGAGATGCTGATCATGCTGGACTACGGTATTTTCTACGAGTTTGTGCCGATGGAAGATGCCGACAAGCCTTTTCCAAAAGCCCTGACCATTGAAGAAGTTGAACTGAACAAGAATTACGCGCTGGTGATTACCACCAACGGCGGACTCTGGCGATACCGCGTCGGCGACACCGTGCGGTTTACCTCAAAATACCCCTTCCGCTTGAAAGTGAGTGGCCGGACCAAGCATTTTATCAATGCGTTCGGAGAAGAAGTGATCATCGAAAACGCCGAAAACGCCATTACCCAAGCCTGCGCAGCAACCGGTGCTACCGTGAGCGATTATACCGCCGGGCCGGTTTATATGGGCAGCGGAACCAACGGCCGGCACGAATGGATCATCGAGTTTTCGAGCGAACCTGCTAATTTCGATACATTCCGCAAGGTCCTCGACCAAACGCTCCGGCAGGTTAATTCCGACTACGACGCCAAGCGGTATAACGACATGGTGCTGCATCCGCCTATTGTCCACGCCGTTCCGCGGGGGACGTTCTACGACTGGATGAAAACCCGGGGCAAGCTGGGTGGCCAGCATAAAGTGCCGCGCCTGAGCAACAGCCGGGAGTATCTGGACGATATTCTGGGCCGTTTGACAACGCTCTCCTGATAAGCCGGTCATTTTTAGCCGAACGAAGCGTTTGCAGCGGTTGTTCTTCCGATGAAGTCTGTCTAATTTTGCCCGAATGAAATCCTTCAACATCCCGGAGTATTACCGCAGTACCATCATCAGCCCGTTGAAAGAACTTCGGCGGAAACGCGATAAGCTCAAGCGCGATTTTACGCCCACGGTTCTTGATTTTGGTCCGGTCCGCTTCCTCATTGCCCGGCATTTTGGATTCTGCTACGGCGTCGAAAACGCCATTGAAATTGCCTACAAAGCGATTGCTGAAAATACCGGAAAACGCATTTTTCTGCTCAGTGAAATGATTCACAATCCGGATGTGAACCGGGATTTGCAGGAACGTGGGGTGCAGTTTATCATGGAAACGTCCGGAAAACAGATCATTCCGTGGACCGAACTAACCACAGATGATGTGGTGGTGATCCCGGCGTTTGGCACGACCATCGAAATTCAGCAAAGGCTGGCCGACATCGGCCTGAATGTCGAGCAATATGACACGACCTGCCCGTTTGTCGAAAAAGTGTGGAACAAAGCCACCCAAATCGGGCAGAAGGACTATACCGTGGTGGTTCATGGAAAACCGTCGCACGAGGAAACCCGCGCTACGTTTTCGCACAGCAAAGCATCGGCTCCGACCGTGGTGGTGAAAGACATGGCACAGGCGCAACGGCTGGCGACGTACCTCACCGGCGAGTCGACCAAAGAAGCGTTTTATGCCGAATTCAACGGCCAGTTTTCGCCCGGTTTTGACCCCGAACGGGATTTGCAGCGCATCGGCGTCGTCAATCAAACCACGATGCTGGCGTCGGATACACAGCAGATTGCCGATTTCCTGAAAACCGTCATGATCCGCCATTATCGTCTGCTGCCGGACGAGGTGGATAGTCGTTTTGCCAACACCCGCGACACGCTTTGCTATGCGACCAACGACAACCAGGATTCTACCTACGCCCTGCTGACGAATCCCGCCGATTTTGCGATTGTTGCGGGCGGCTACAACAGCTCCAATACGTTGCACATTGTGGAGTTGTGCGAAGAAAAACTGCCGACGTATTTTATTGAAACCGAACAGAAAATCCTGTCACGGGAGTTGATCCGGCATTTTAACCTGCATTCGAAACAGGAAGTGGTCACCGAAAACTTTCTTCCGGATCAAAACCCGGTCACCGTTCTACTGACCTGCGGAGCGTCCTGCCCCGACGCAGTGGTAGAAGGTATCCTCCTCAAAATCGTCTCTTTTTTTGCCGATGCCCGCCCGATTGACGCCGTCATGGCAGAAGTCGAACAGCAGTTTGCTTCCTGAAATCCGGCAGGAAATCGCCATAAATGTCCTGCCATGACAGTAAAAAGCACACAAACCGTCCTTTGCATTGCCTAAAAGGTAATTACCGAGATACACCCGTTTTACAGGGCTCACTGAGGCAAAACCGCAGAAACAAGACCAGATCATAACCAATCAACCCGTATGTACACCATTGGCATCAACACGTTTTTATTTACATCGCCTTTCACGAACGAAAGCGTGAAGTGGTTTTCAAAATTCGCGGAATGGGGTTTCGATACCGTCGAAATCGGTTTGGAAGAACCCTGGAACGTTGATCCTCAATTGGTAAAAAAAGCGTTGACCGATGCCAATTTAGGCTGTAAGACGGTTTGTGCGGCCATGGGTCCGGACCGGGATTTTCGTGGAGACGAAGAGCAGCAGCAAACGGCAATGACGTATTTGAAAGCGCTGCTGGATTTCATGGAAATCATCGGCGCCGAAATGCTGGTCGGGCCGTTGTATTCGAGTGTTGGCCGTGCCGAAGCGACCCCGAAAGAAGTGTACAAAGAGCAGGAGAAAACCGTGGTTGGGCATTTGAAAGAACTGGCGGCTTACGCTGCGGGCAAAGGGTTGAAAATTGCCCTCGAACCGCTCAACCGCTTCGAAACCGACTTTATCAATACCGCCGATCAGGCCATTCACCTGGCGGATCTGGTTGGTAACGACGCCGTTCGGCTGCACCTGGACACGTTCCACATGAACATCGAGGAGAAATTTCAGGCCGAAGCCATTCGCAAAGCCGGTTCGCGGCTGGAATTGCTGCACAGTTGCGGGTGCGACCGGGGTATTCCGGGCAACGACCACATCGACTGGGCCTCCATCCGTCAGGCGTTGAAAGACATTGATTTCAAAGGCCAACTGGTTATCGAGTCGTTTACGCCCGAGGTGAAAGCCATTGCCAAAGCCGCAGCCATCTGGCGCGACATCGAACCCTCCGGCGAAGACATTGCCGTGAAAGGACTGGCGTTTTTGAAGACGGTGTAACGCTTGCCCCCGGCCCCTAAAGGGGAGAGGACGTCGCTTAATCTGGATCGTTTAGCGTCCTCTCCCCTTTAGGGGCCGGGGGCAATTTATAATTTACTCCTCCGGAACCCGGACATTGACCTGACTCGGCACGCTTTCGTTGTGCAACCGGTCGAGTGACGTAATCAGGTATACATACCGTCCATCGGCTTCGGCGGTTCGGTCAATAAACCGGGTGGTTCGCTCGCCCACGCAAATCGCCAGAATGTGGGTCGGATCTTCCGTATTCACCTTGTCTTTCCGGTCAAAACGATACACCACATAATACCGGGCCTTGTCGCCGTCCGGTGCCGGGCCGGGCTCCTGCCAGAGCAGTTCGACGCCCTCGGACGTAGGCCGGGCTTTCAGGTCTTTGGGCGAAAGGGGCGGTTCGGGATCTTTCCAGGGCATTGGCGGGATCAGCGCCGGATACCGGTAGAAATTCGTCAGCAACGTATCGCGAACACCATTCAGGTTATCCGTCAGGGATTTGGAGCTAAAGAAGATACTGCCATGAATCTGGCTGAACTGCCGGTTGTAGTTCAGTTGGGTCGTCATCTCGTTCGGATTGTTCCAGGCCCGGTCGCGCGGGGTAGAACGGTTGATCCGAAACGCGCCCTGGCCAATGTAGAGGTGTCGGTCGAAACCGTTTTTGATCCACCAGTCGACCAGAAGCCGGTACGGAACCTTCTGAAAATCCGTACTAAAATACACTTGTGGCGCAATGTAGTCGATCCAGCCTTCCCGAATCCATTTGCGGGTATCGGCATACAAATCAAAATAAGATGTCAAACCGCCCGTCGTGAGCGAGCCTTCGGGGTCCTGGCTGCTGTTTTTCCAGACCCCAAACGGGCTGACGCCAAACTTCACATACGGTTTCAGGGCCTGAATCGAATCCCGGAGTTGGTGTATCAACTGGTTGATGTTTTCCCGACGCCAATTCGCCAGGTTCATCCCGTTGAAATACGTTTTATAGGTCACTTCGTCGTGAATAACCTGTCCGGCCACTCCGTACGGATAAAAATAATCGTCAAAATGAATCCCGTCTACGTCGTAGTTCCGAACGATGTTGGTCACAATACCGGTCACATAATTGCGGACTTCGGGCAAACCCAGATTGAATAATTTTCGGCCACCGTATTGCAGCATCCATTCCGGCCGGCGGAAACTGATGTGATCGGGCGTAACACTGGAGTTTTTACTGAACGTAGCCCGGTCGAGGTTAAACCAGGCGTGGAATTCCATGCCACGGTCGTGGGTTTCCCGGATCATGAATTCCAGCGGATCGTAGAATGGCACCGGGGCGCGGCCCTGTTGGCCCGTTAGCCAGAACGACCAGGGTTCCGTACTTTTGGCGTAAAAGGCATCCGCAGCCGCCCGGATCTGCACCACCACGGCGTTGATGCCCGCCCGCTGGTGCTGGTCGAGCAGGGCAATGAATTCGGCCTGCTGGTTTTCGGCGGATAGCCCCCGCACACTCGGCCAGTCGATGTTGTCCACCGTGGCAATCCAAACCGCACGAAACTCCCGCTTGGGCGGGTGCTGGGCAATCGCTTCAGACATTTCCCAAAAAAAGCAGACGAAAAAGACGAAGAAAGCCCGGTAGTGAAAGCGCATGCGCACGAGATTGGTCAAAAAGATTGATGCTCAAAGATACGGAAGAACCCTCTCCCCTTTCAAACTTTGTTACCAATCGGTTTATTGCGTTGCTTCTGTTGAAGTCCCCTGATATGGGGCTGCTGCGTTTTGGATTTTAAGAAGACGATTCCTTTTTTTTCGGATGCCTTTCCAGAAAACCGCTCCTATATCCACAAAATATTATTTGGAAAAAATTTAGGAACGGTTAATATTAATGTTGAACAGTATTTGGTATAACTATTGTATACAGTAATTTTGTAGCTAAAATTGGGCCGCAAAACCAATCATTATTTTACATTTTAGTAAATAATCCATATTTTTTTATAAAAATAAAAGGATTGTGTTTAGTTTTGCGTGATCTCATATTGGTTGGATAAAGTTTTAAGGTCATCACTATCATGTCAGGAATCAAACTCGATCAGATTGATCGGAAAGTATTAGAAATTCTACAGACAAACGCTAAAATCACCAATGCTCAGCTGTCGAAGGAAATTGGTTTGTCCCCGGCACCTACCCTTGAGCGCGTTAAAAAACTGGAAACTTCGGGCATCATTCAGAGCTACCATGCTCAACTGAACCGGGACCGGGTTGGCCTGGGCGTTACCACGTTTGTGCAGGTTTCGCTGGTCGGTCACAAGAAGCAGGTAACCGAATCGTTTGTCAATGCCGTGAAGGGAATTCCGGAGATTATCGAATGCCACCACATCACGGGTTCCGGCGATTTTCTGCTGAAAGTCATCGCCAAAGACATTGCCTCGTATCAGGTTCTGATGCTGGAAAAAATCAACGAAATCGAAGAAGTCGCCAGCACCCAAACCATGGTCATTCTGTCGACGTTTAAAGAAAGTAAAGTACTTCCGATCCCCTGAAGGAGTTAAGAGTTATGAGTTAAGAATTATGAGTTGGCTGACGCATTCATAATTCTTAACTCATAACTCTTAACTTTTCCTCGCTTTCCTCCGCTCGTCTCTCCGCAGTTTCTTGAGTTCCTGTAGACCATCCTTCGCTTCTTTATGCTGGCTGGATTTGCGGTCGGCTTTGTCGATGACTTCCTTGTAATAGGTTTGCGCCTGATCGTAGTTTTTTTCCGCAGCCGCAATTTTTCCCAGACTCAACACCGACGCCCAGTAATAGGCCGCATCGTAGGAGTTGGTCTGCTTGGCAAACTCGATGGTTT
Organism: Larkinella humicola; assembly: GCF_008727875.1. Taxonomy (GTDB): domain Bacteria; phylum Bacteroidota; class Bacteroidia; order Cytophagales; family Spirosomataceae; genus Larkinella; species Larkinella humicola. The sequence continues at coordinate 612,049 of NZ_VTWS01000003.1, forward strand.
TCAGGTAATACTGCTTCGCTTTCGCTAAATCGCGGGTATAATGCTGGTTGTTATACGCCAGAATATAAGCCGCCGTTCGACCGCCAACCCCTTCATAACCGTCCATCCCCCGCTCGATTTTGCTCAAAATGCTGTTGGAAGCGGCAGCCGCTTCGTTGCTGTATCCGCGCACAAAAGCCGTCCGGGCATAATACCGCTCAAAATACGGATTGTCGGGATACTGTTGCCACATGTATTTGGCCAGATCATATGCCTTTTCATACTGGTTCTCCATGCTGTAGATCTGGAGCAGGAAATACCGGGCCTCGGTTCGGGTGTAAAAAGCGTTGTTGGCAGTTTTTTCCAATTGCTGAATGCCTTCCGCCTTATTGCCTTTCGGGAAAAACATCAGAATCGGTTTCAAAGCCGGGTAATTTTTCGGAATCCACTGGGCGTAATAATTGAACAAACCGTCGCCAAACAGCAGTTCGGGCGTCAAATCACCGTTGCCTTTGCACTTTTCGAAATATTTCAGGGCGTTTTTCCCGGCCCAGGTGGCCTTTGCCCATTTCTTGCGCTCCGAATACAACCGCCCTTTAAAACCGTAGCCAGCCGCCAGGAAAAACGCGGGTTCTACTTTATTCTCCTTATCGTCATACATCTTCTCCGCCTTCGTGATGGTCGTATCCAAATAGGCGATGCATTTGTCGTCGAAGTCCGTATTCTCGGTGTTCGGAACAATTTTCCACCACTCGGCAAGGGCCATCAGAAAGTACGGCATCGGGTGGTCGGGATACCTCATTTTTAGCCAACGAAACTCTTTGTCCGCTTCGTAAAATTTGTAATTATACAAGTTATTGATAGCCTCCGCCGACTCGATCTGAACGCCGGGGTGCTTCATCAGCATATCGTATTTTTTGTCAAATTCAGCCAGTGAATAGACCTGAGCGCGAGCCGTTAAGGTCAGAAACAAGCCGATTAGAATCAGAAGGTTTTTTTTCATTTTTAAGGGACACTGGTATCGTCTTCAATCAACGAAGTTTTTGAATTTCCAGTTTACGCCACCAAAAGTTTTTACGAACCCTTTCGATGCCTTACCTTTGAGTTTCGCGTCAACGGGTATCCTATGCTGACTATCAAAGACAAGAGTTTCGTTCCGTTTATTGATCAAAACACGCTGAAAAACCGCATTGTTCAGTTGGCCGAACAGATTAATCAGGATTACCGGGACCGGGAGCCCATGCTGGTGGTGGTACTAAACGGTGCTTTTATCTTCGCGGCTGAACTGATGACGCATTTGACCGTTCCGTGCCGGGTTACTTTCATTCGGGTCAGTTCCTACCAGCAGACCGCTTCGTCGGGTGTTGTCAAACACATCCTGGGTCTGAGCGAATCGCTGGCGGGTCAGGATCTTATTCTGATTGAGGACATTATCGATACCGGTCTCACCATTCAGCAGGTATCCCAGCAGTTGCTGGAGCAGCAACCCGCATCCCTGGAAATCGCCACGATGCTATTCAAACCGGAATCCTTGCAGATCGATGTCGCCATTAAATACGTCGGTTTCGAGATTCAAAACCAGTTTGTCGTCGGCTACGGGCTGGATTACGACGGTTTTGGCCGTAATACGCAGGAAATCTTTGTATTGGCCTAACGGTCTACTTCACCCATTACGACATCGATTGAGCCGATAATGGCGACTAAATCGGCCATCATGGCACCTTTGGAAATTTCGCTGATGACCGACAGGTTGTGGTACGAACATGACCGCGCCCGACACCGGAAGGGCATATCGGCCCGGCCGTCGGCCCGGAAGTAGAAACCCAGTTCACCCTTCGGAATTTCGCCCCGGATGTAGAATTCCTGTGCTTTGGGACGGATTTTTTTGGGCGCCATCGCCTGCGGATCAAAATCCCGGGTGCGTTTCAGATCGCCCGTCAGCCGCGCCAGGCATTGCTCGGCAATTTTCACCGACTCCCAGCATTCCAGCACCCGCACATAATTCCGATCCCAGCAGTCGCCGAGCGTCCCGACGGTTCCTTCGCCAATCGGAATAGCAAATTCCAGTTCAGGATACACGGAATAGGCATCAACCCGACGCAGATCGTAGCGCAAACCCGACGCCCGCAAAACCGGCCCCGAACAGCCGTAATTGATTGCCACCGGCAACGGAAGAACGCCCACATTGGCGGTTCGTTTCACGAAAATCTTGTTTTCGATCACCAGTTGCTGCAATTCCACCAGTTTCGGTTTCAAATAGGTCAGAAACTCCTGACACCGTTCTTCAAAACCAACCGGCAAATCGTAGTATAAACCGCCAATCCAGATGTAATTATACAGCATCCGCGCTCCACTAACCCATTCCAAAAGCCGCTGAAGGTGTTCGCGGTCCCGCATCATCCACAGAAACGGCGTGTAGGCACCGATGTCCAGCGCGTAGGTTCCGATGGCCACGAAGTGCGACGCCAGCCGGTTTAGTTCCGAAACCAGCACCCGGATGTATTCGATCCGGCGGCCGTTGGGCGTCGTTAACAGTTCTTTATCGATGCCCAGCATCCGTTCCACGCCCATGCAAAAGACGTGTTCGCTGTTCATGGCGGCCATGTAATCCAGCCGGTCGACAAAGGGAAGAATCTGGTTATACGGCAAGGCTTCGGCGTGTTTCTCGAAACAGCGGTGCAGATAGCCCAAATGCGGCACCACATCGACAATGATCTCGCCATCGGTGACGATTTCCAACCGCAGAACACCGTGCGTCGAGGGGTGTTGCGGCCCCATGTTCAGAATCATCTCGCCGGAGCCGAGTTCATCGAGCGTATATTTATTGGGCTCGGAAGCCTGAAACACGCCGGGCTGGTAGTCGTATTGGATGGTTTGTGTGGTCATCGTCCGTCAAAGGTCGGCAGGAGACGGTCAAAAGTCAAACCCGGCAGGGTTTTCGGTTTACGGTCTTCAGTTTTCGGTGCGGTTCCCCGCCGGGACTGACGCGCTGTAAAAATCGTTGAAAAGCATGCGTCAGCCACCGAAAACTGAAAACCGTAAACCATAAACCAAGTTTTAAGTGCTTTTTTCACAACCAACCATTGTGGTTTTTAAGACTTTATCTTACCTTTGCGTTCCTGTTTGAGAAAATATTTACAGCAATGGCTAAGAAAGGCAATAGAATTCAGGTGATTTTGGAGTGTACGGAGCAGAAGGATACGAATGTACCGGGTACTTCACGCTACATCACCACCAAAAACCGTAAGAATACGCCAAGCCGGATCGAACTGAAAAAGTACAATCCGAACTTGAAGCGCGTAACCGTACACAAAGAAATTAAATAATTGTAACCGCGGGACTGTTCCCGACGATCCAAGATGGCAAAGAAAGTTGTTGCAACCCTGAAGAAGGAAGGTGGCGGTAAGAACTTCGCGAAGATTATCAAAGCCGTGAAGTCACCGAAAACCGGTGCCTACACCTTTAGAGAAGAAATGGTCCCGCTGGAAGAAGTACAAGCCGCATTGAAAGGCTAGTTCTTCCGGTTTTATGGTACATCGAAAGTCCCCTTTGTGGGACTTTTTTGTTTGTATCTTTGTTCGACAAAACAGATACGAAGCTGTATACGTACGAATCGCCGTCTGTGGTCTGCCATCAAAAGTTCTAACGACAACGAAATGGGTCTGTTTGATTTTTTCTCGAAGGAAAAAAAAGAATCACTCGATAAAGGACTGGAGAAGTCCAAAGAAAGTTTTTTCTCGAAACTCAACCGCGCCGTCGTCGGCAAATCGACGGTGGATGAGGAGGTTCTGGACGAACTGGAAGAAGTCCTGATTACCTCGGATGTGGGCGTTGGCACCACGGTGAAAATCATCCGGCGCATTGAAGACCGCGTTGCCCGGGATAAATACGTCAGCACCAGTGAACTCGATAGCATTCTGCGGGAGGAAATTGCCGCCTTGCTGGCCGAAAACAAATCCGACGATGTGGACGATGATTTTTCGTTGCCTGCCGATAAAAAACCGTATGTGATCATGGTCGTCGGCGTCAATGGCGTCGGTAAAACCACTACCATCGGCAAACTGGCCTCGCAGTTTCACAAGCGCGGCTACAAGGTGGTATTGGGCGCGGGCGATACCTTCCGGGCGGCCGCTGTTACGCAGTTAAAACTGTGGGGCCAACGCGTCGGCGTGCCGGTGATTGAACACGGCATGAACACCGACCCGTCGGCCGTGGCTTTTGACGCCGTCAAAAAAGCCGTGGACATGAACGCCGATGTGGTGATTATCGATACGGCGGGCCGTCTGCACACAAAGGTGAACTTGATGAACGAGTTATCGAAAATCAAGCGGGTGGTGCAGAAATTCCTGCCCGAAGCGCCCCACGAAGTGTTGCTGGTGCTCGACGGGTCGACCGGCCAGAACGCCTTTATTCAGGCGACGGAGTTTACCAAAGCGACGGATGTGACGGCCCTGGCCATCACAAAGTTAGATGGAACAGCCAAAGGCGGTGTGGTGATCGGCATTTCGGATCAATTCAAGATTCCGGTTAAATACATCGGCGTCGGCGAAAAAATCGAAGATTTGCAGACGTTCCACAAGATGGAGTTCGTGGATTCGTTTTTTAAGAAAATTTGAGTGGTTAACACCTATTCGTTGGGTGCCAGTGGCACGTAATGTTTGTAGAAACGGCCAATCTAGCCACTCCTCAGCGTGCCAACGGTGCGCAACTTTTACCCATATTGCGTACCGCTGGCACGCGAATCTGCTCAGACTACCGTTTTGCTACAAACATCTGTCCCCTAACAGGGCCGAAAATAGGGTCGTTCGCATTATGCTTAAAAACCGTCTTTCAGCCATTCTGAAACCATCTTTGCTCCTGCTGGCATTCACCCTTTTCATCGCCTGCAAACCCAGCCAGACCAGCACGTCATTTCAGGGCATTTGCGGAACGGTTCTTTTCAAATCCGGCAACCACATGCCCGGCCCCGACCGACCGATGCCCAAAGGCCATCCCGTCGTTCGGGAGGTTTTGATTTATGAATTGACGAAAATTGACCAGACGGAAGCTACCGACGACGGTTTTTACTCCAAAATCAACACCCGGCTCATTAAAAAAGTAAAATCTGATCAAGACGGAAAATTTTGTATCAGTCTGCCCGCCGGTAGTTATTCCGTTTTTGTGCAGGAAGAAAAAGGCTTGTATGCCAACCTCTCCGACGGCCAAAACAACATTTTTCCGGTAACGGTGGCGAAAAACCGCCGGTCAACAATCGCATTTGATATTTCGTATCAGGCGGTATTTTAACCGTCATGAACGCTTTTTTGATTACGGTTTCGGTGCTGGCTCCCTTCGCCTGGGTCATCTACAAGTTGCTCCGCTACACCGCCAGAACCATCGGCGACGAATCCCCACTGGTGATTGTCGTTAGTTACAAAATCGAAGACTGGGAATACTTTACGCGCTTTGATTACATTCTAAATGTGGTGATTACCTTGCTCATGGTCTCCATGCTGTATGCGAATGTATTTCTATTTATGCCAGCCTCCAAGACCTTTTGGCACTGGATGGTCAGTTTAGGATTGTTTGCGACTTGTCTTTATACTCTGTGGTTGATTGCTTCTGTTTTTAAGCCGGATTGGCAATATTGGCTCATCACCCGAAACAAAACCGTTACGCTTGACCCAGCAGATAAAAGCCTGACAATCGATACGGCGGAGGAAATAATCCGATTTTCGGCCGATGATGTGCAGGAAATTGAAAAACACGGGTCCGGTCTAAAGTCCAGCAAAATGGTCGCTGGCTACAGTTATCTGATTTTCAAATTGAAGAACGGCCATGCGGTTTACCTCAATCTAAACAAAAGCTACCTCGAATTTGCGCTTGAAGCCTATTTCAAAACCGTTCCGATTCAGTATGTCCCGCATAAAATTCCGTGGATTGTTGCCCCATAACTTTCTCCTGAATTGTACTTTTCCGAACTTTGCCCAAAATACCGGTGTTGTGCCAGAACGGTCACCGCTCTGGGTACTTAGCATTCTACTACTTTGAAAACAAAAGGATTACGCACGAATAAAATCAATATCGTCACGCTGGGTTGTTCGAAAAACCTGGTGGATTCGGAAGTATTGTTTACGCAACTGAAAGGCAACGGCTACAACGTTTCGCACGAATCGAAGAAAGACGATGCCAACATTGTGGTCATCAATACCTGCGGTTTTATCGACAATGCAAAGGAAGAATCGATCAACACCATTCTGCGATATGTGGATGCCAAAGACGCCGGCGTGGTCGACAAAGTATACGTAACCGGCTGTTTGTCACATCGCTACAAAGACGAACTGGAGATTGAAATGCCGACCGTCGATGCGTGGTTTGGCACCAATGAACTGCCCCGATTGCTGAAAACGCTGAAAGCCGATTACAAACACGAGCTCGTGGGCGAACGGCTTTTGACGACCCCCGCCCATTATGCGTACCTGAAAATTGCCGAAGGTTGCGACCGCCCCTGCTCGTTTTGTGCCATTCCGCTCATGCGCGGACACCATGTTTCGCGTCCGGCGGAAGAATTGATCAAGGAAGCGCAGTCGCTGGCCCGGCGCGGCACCAAAGAATTGATTCTGATTGCCCAGGATTTGACCTACTACGGGCTGGATATTTATAAAAAACGCACGTTGGCCGACCTCATCAATCGCCTGGCCGACGTCGAAGGCATTGAATGGATTCGCTTGCAGTACGCTTATCCCTCCGGTTTTCCGATGGATGTGCTCGATGTGATGCGTGAGCGGTCGAACGTTTGTAACTACCTCGACATGCCGCTGCAAACCGGCTCGACCGAACTCCTGAAATCCATGCGCCGGGGCATTACCCGCGAGAAAACCGAAGCCCTGATCGACACCATTCGCGAAAAAGTACCCGGTATTGCGCTCCGGACCACGTTGATTGTCGGCCATCCCGGCGAAACCGAAGCGATGTTTGACGAAACGTACGATTTTGTCGAACGGATGCGGTTCGACCGGCTGGGTGCTTTTACGTATTCCCACGAAGACAACACGCATTCCTACACGATGCCCGACGACGTGCCGGCCGACATCAAGCAGGAGCGCGCCGACGCCATCATGGATCTGCAACAGGGTATTTCGTCGGAATTGAATCAGGCCAAACTCGGTAACACCTATAAGGTGCTTTTTGACCGGAAAGAAGGCGGTTTTTTCATTGGCCGGACGGAGTTTGACTCACCCGAAGTCGATAACGAGGTGCTTGTTCCGGCAGGGCAATATGTCCGGCAGGGCGATTTTGCCAGAGTCCGCATTACAGAAGCCCATGAGTTCGACGTATACGGCGTCGTAACCGAATAACAAAAACCGCTAACTCCCTCTCAACCAAGCCGGTTTTTCAGTATATTTGGGTCCGAACCTTCCCGACGGTATGGCTCCTCTTTACCGGCTTGTTGTTTTTCTTGGTCTATTCTCTCCGGTTTTTGTCCGGGCAGACCAACCCGTCATACCCGTTTCATCCGGTAATCAAACCCTGGTTATCGATCACGATCTCTGGTTCGTTCAGGATACGGCTCATCGGTTGACCATCGATCAGGTTGTGCGACCGGAAATGGCCGCAGCGTTTCAGCCCAGTTCGTCGCCCATTCCGAATTTTGGCTACAGCAGCGGCAACCAGTTTTCACACCCGGTCTGGGTGCGCTTCCGGCTGAAAAACACATCCGATCAAATTCAGGCGCTGTTTTGCGAAATCGATTTCTGGGCCTTCGACGACCTGCAACTGTTTATTACCAACGGGCAGAAGGTCGTTTATACCTCCCCTGTATACGGCTGGAAAACGCCCGTTACACAGAAAATGGTTTACCACCGGAATTACTGGTTTCCGTTCACCCTGCCCGCCGGGATGGAAGTCACTTGTTACGTTCGGTCGTTCAAAAGCCGGGGCGTCCAGGTCGTTCCGATCACCATTCGGCCACAGGGAGGGCTCGACACCTTCATTTTGGGCGATTACGCGTTCTGGGGTGGTATTTTTGCGGTATTTCTCTTCGTCATCGCCATCAGTTTTTTCTTCTATCTGACGACATTCGACCGGATTTATGCGAAGTATATTCTCTGCGTGATTGGCTTGGCGGGCTACTTTTTCATCAACGACGGTTTTTTATACCAGTTCTATTTCGACAGCCAGTTCCGAATGCCCAACCGAAACATCTATTTCGTGTTTCCTTTGCTGCTCTTTTTCTTCCAACTGCTGTTCGTGCGGTCGTTTTTGTCGCTGGAAAAAACCCCCAGCCGCCTGTGGCATCGCGTAGCAACGGTGGCTCTGGTGGGTGGCGTCTTCTGTTTGACGTCCCTGCTGGTCGAATGGATCACCTACGTTCCGCCCCTGGTCGAGTTGATGGTGATGCGACTTTTCATTGTTTTTTACTGGCTGCCGATGCCGTTGATCTGGGCTTTCATCGTTATCAACCTCATCCGGGGGTATCGCGTGCAGGAAGCCTGGCTCTATCTGGTGGCCGTCAGCCCGTTTTATGCCCTCAATTTTCTGGTAATTCTGTGCAATCTCAAGTTGTTTCCGACCTACGCGTTTCTGGAAAGCTACGAGAATTTCGCCCTGGCAGCTTTGTTTGAAGTGATGGTGCTGACTTTCGGGCTGGCGTACCGGTATAAACTCATTCGAGACCACAACGAACGACTCAGCGAAGAACGCACCCAGCAGCAACGGCTGGCGTTTGAAGCGCACGTGCAGGGGCTTCAGCTCAGAAATGAATCCTTACAGGAAAAAGAGCGCATTGCCCGCGACTTGCACGACAACGTAGGCGCGCAATTGTCGTTTATTGTCAACAGTTTGCAGCAAATCGCTCGTCAGGCCGAAAAACAGCCGGTCGCCAACACCCGGCCGTTGTCGTCGCAGCTCCGTTCTGTCGTCGATTACACGCGCGAAGCCATCAAGATGCTCCGCGATACCATCTGGGCTATCCACCAGGAAAGTTTTACGCTGGAAGAATTTGAGGAGCGGATCAACCACTACGTCAGCCGGTATTTTCAGCAACTGGACCCGCTGCAGATTACGATCCATACCGAAGGTGAACTCGCCCAGCCGCTGACCTCGGTTCAGGCCCTGAACATGTTCCGAATCATGCAGGAAGCCTTACACAACGTGGTCAAACACGCCCACGCGACGGAAGTGACGGTTTTGCTGCTCGCCAAACCCGACGGTTCTTTCCAACTGAGTGTCAGCGATAACGGCAACGGTTTGGCCTGGAATCAGGACGAATCGCTCGACAACCATTACGGCTTACAAAACATGAAAAAACGTGCTGAGGAGTTGGGCGGTCAGTTCCGGATTTACTCCGATCGTGGCACGGTCGTGGAAGTGGCGGTCTGATCGTTATTCCATCCAGACGGTTTTGATATTCAGGAATTCTTTCATCCCGACTTCCGCCAACTCCCGGCCAAATCCCGACAATTTCACCCCGCCAAACGGCACCCTAGGGTCGGAACGCATCAGCGAATTGACAAACACCGACCCGGCCTGAATCTGCCGCGCCAGCCGATCAGCCCGCTCCAGATCCCGCGTCCAGAGCGCAGATCCCAGGCCGTAGTTGGATTGATTCGCGAGCTTCACCGCATCCTGTTCGTCTTTGGCTTCAACGATAACGGCCAGCGGTCCAAACGTTTCCTGATCGAAAGCCGTCATACCCGGTTTTACTTTATCGAGCAAAATCGGTTGCACATTGCAGCCTTCCCGGTTTCCGCTATGCAAAATCCGGGCACCCTGCCGAACGGTTTCCGCGCACTGGCTTTCAATGGTTTCGGCCAGATCGACCCGTGCTACCGGCCCCATAGTCGTGGTTTCCAGGGTCGGATCGCCCTGCTGAATGGCTTGAATATGACTGAGAACCCGTTCTGTAAATTCTTTTTTAACCGATTTTTCGACGATAAACCGCTTGGCGGCAATGCAACTTTGTCCGGCGTTCTGCATCCGCGACTGCACGGCGGTTTGGGCGGCTTTTTCCAGATCGGCATCGGCCAGTACAATCAGGGCGTCGCTGCCGCCCAGTTCCAGCACCGATTTTTTGACCTGGCTACCGGCAATTGACGCCACCGACATCCCGGCTTTTTCGCTGCCAGTCAACGTAACGGCTTTCACGCGCGGGTCTTTCAGAACGGTTTCGACGGTTTTCGATTCGATGAGCAGCGACTGAAACGTGCCGGTCGGAAAGTCGCAGGCCCGGAAGATTTCCTCAATCGCCAGTGAACAGCCGCTGACGTTGGCGGCATGTTTCAGCAAGCCGACGTTGCCCGCCAGCAGCGACGGAATGGCAAACCGGAAAACCTGCCAGAACGGAAAATTCCAGGGCATCACGGCCAGCACCGCGCCCAGCGGTTCATAGGCCACAAAACTCTTTTTAGCTTCTGTCCTGATCGTCAGATCGGCCAGAAACCGGGGCGCGTGTTCGACGTAATAATCGCAGCCAACGGCGCATTTTTCCACTTCGGCCACGGCCTCCTTGAGCGTTTTGCCCATTTCAGCCGTCATTAACGCCCCATAGCGCTGTTTTTCCTGACGCAGATAAGCCGCTACTTTCCTAAAATAGGCCAGACGTTCTTCCAGCGAAAGGGCCGACCAACCCGTAAATGCGCGATCCGCCTGTTTGATTTTCTGGTCGAGCGACTGTGCACTCAGGGCCGGATAGGACTTGATTTTTTTCTGGGTATAGGGGTTGACGGATGTAAAGTTCATGGCCTGTGGTTTTTATTCCTAAACAAAAAAACACCCTAACCGACTGACCAGTTAGGGTGAAATTTCAGCATCAATCGTTATTGAACGCAGTGAATCCCCGATAAGGGGCCGGTATCGTTCTCGATTTCCCGCACCAGCATCACCATCGTATCGATCATTTGCTCGACCCGTTCGCGACCGGCAATAACCTCGAATTTCGCCCGAATCTCCTCCATGCAGTTGAAAACCGCTACCATCAACTGCTTGCCGCGTTCGTTGATAAAAATCTGGCTGGAACGCGAATCACGCTCGTTTTTCACCGTATAAATATAGCCGTCGTCTTCCAGCAATTTGACGACCTTGCTCATCGCCTGTTTGGTAACGCCCGCCCGTCTTGCCAGCTCATTGTTTGTAATGCCATCCTCCTCCAGATTGGCCAGAAAGGCAATGTAACTCGCTTTGAAATCCGGAAAACCCAGCTCAGGAAGCCGTTGCTCAATATACCGGCCTATAAACCGCTTCATTTTCGACATGACCCGGCCTAACGTCCGCTCACGCACTTTGTAAAAAAACTGAAAATCAAACGGTTTTTCAACCGCCACCGCTTCGGTATTCATACGTCTTCCTTTGCGTCGTTACAGAGCCGACAAGTTACAAACTTTTCACAAGGTGAGGAGCATCGACTGCGTAAACGGTCGTTCGCGAGGCTCCGTTGCCTGCTATTAAAATCCTGTTAAAGTACGAAAACAACTAGTCAATTAAGTTGACTATTCTCAAAACTTCTTCTACTTTTGCCCAAAACTAGTCAACCAGGTTTACTAAAACAAGATTCGTATAACTTTTCCTAAAAATGGCAACAGAACAAACCACACCCGTAAAAAAGTATCTCCCCCGTCTGCTCGTGTTGGTCGTTGTGGTGGCGGCTGCTTTCTACGGTTTTCAATCGTATCGCTATAATCAACAGTACGAAACGACCGATAACGCCCAAATTGAGGGCAACACGGCTCCGGTTCTGGCGCGGGTTGCCGGGTATGTGCAACAGGTTGGCATTGAAGATTATGCCGCCGTCCGGCGCGGTCAGGAGCTGATCACCGTCGACCCGCAGGAATATGAAGTGGCGCTGCAACAGGCGGAGGCTGATTACCAGCAAACGCTGGCCGATATTCAAACCGCCCGGGCCGATTTGCAAAATGCCCAGGCCAGTTTCCGTAATGTGCAGCAAAATCTGAAAGTCACCCAGTCGAATGCCAATGTGCAATCACTGCGCGTCTCGAAAGCCGCCAACGACCTCAAACGCGACGAAAATCTGTACAAAGGCCAGTCGCTGACGCAAAAGCAACTGGAAGACAGCCGCAACAACTCCGAGGTTCAGGCCCGGCAATTCGACGCCAACGTGCAGCAGATCGGGCTGGCCAAAACCTCCGAAGCCGTTGCGCAGGCCTCCATTGCAAAGGCTCAGGCCAACATTCTGAAAGCGCAGGCGCTGCTGAAAGTGAAACAGGCCGCCATCGACAACGCCAAACTCCGGTTGGGCTACGCCAAAATTACCGCTCCTATCGCCGGTAAGATCGGCAAGAAAAACGTGGTGGTTGGTCAGTATGTGCAGCCTGGCCAGAACCTGTTCACCATCGTCAACGATTCGACGTTCTGGGTGGTGGCCAATTTTAAGGAAACGCAACTGCAACACATGCGCGTCGGGCAACCGGTCGACGTGAAGATCGATGCGTACCCGGATCTGGAAGTCAAAGGCAAAGTCGTTTCGCTCTCGGAAGCGACCGGGGCCAAATTTGCCCTGCTGCCCGCCGACAATGCCTCCGGCAACTTTGTAAAAGTAACGCAACGGGTTCCGGTGAAAATTGAAATCGAAAATCCGGCGAAATACAAAGATCTGCTACGCGCGGGTTTGAGTACGGACGTAGCCGTGAAAGTGCAATAAGATGGCATCAGCAGGATTCAAAAAGTGGATTATCGTCATCACAACCGTATCAGCAGCCATTCTGGAGCTGATCGATACGTCGATTGTCAACGTCGGGATCACCCAGATGGCGGGCAATCTCGGCGTCACGATTGAAGACATTTCGTGGGTTGTCACGGCCTACGCGATTGCCAACGTGATCATCATTCCGATGACCGGTTTTCTCCAGAACTATTTTGGCCGGAAAACCTACTACATCGGTTCCATCATTCTCTTTACGATTGCGTCCTATTTCTGCGGGATTGCCGACAATCTGTGGACGCTGGTGGCATTCCGTTTTTTGCAGGGAATCGGCGGGGGCGCATTGCTCTCGACCTCGCAGGGCATTATGTACGACGCGTTTCCGCCCTCGCAACGCGCCATTGCCTCGGCTCTTTTCGGGATGGGTATTGTGATGGGTCCTACCCTAGGGCCTACCCTGGGCGGCTACATCATCGACAATTACCACTGGAGCTGGATGTTTTTCATCAACGTTCCGATCGGGATTCTGGCGGTTTTTCTGTGTTCGACCTTTATCGACAAACAGCCGTCCGAATACAGCATCGATCGCAGTACGATCAAGATCGACCAGATCGGGATTCTGTTGCTGGCCGTGGGCGTCGGGAGTTTGCAGTATGTGCTGGAACGGGGCGAGGCCGACGACTGGTTCGACGACCGCGCCATTCTGTACCTGACCATCGTAGCCATCATTTCCATTCCGCTGTTTCTGTGGTGGGAATTGAAAACCAAGAGTCCGGTGATGGATTTACGGGTGGTGAAAAACCGCAATCTGGCCGTCGGTTCGGTGCTGGTGTTCATCATCGGCTACGGTTTGTTCACCTCAATTTTGCTGTTTCCCCTGTTTGCCCAGCGGATTGTCGGGTATACGGCAACCAAAACCGGGAACATCCTGATTCCTGGCGGAGCGGTGGCGTTGATCATGTTCCCGGTGGTCGGGCGATCGATGGCGGCTGGCGTTTCTCCCCGCATTTTCGCCATTCTCGGCTATCTGGCGTTCATTCTTTTCTGCTACATGATGTCGAACCTCAACGCAGACGCCAGCGAGCGCGATTTTACGTGGGCATTGCTGGTACGCGGGGCCGGTTTGGCGATGATCAATGCGCCGTTGATCAACCAGTCGATTTCGACCTTAAAACCGTCTGAACTGCCGACCGGTATTGCCTTCACCAACATGGTGAGGCAATTGGGCGGAGCCTTCGGGGTTGCGATCACCAACACGTACATCGCCCAGCGCAGTGCCGTCCACCGCAACGATCTGGTTTCGAACCTGCAACCCGGTGATGCGTTGACCACCGACCGGTTGAATGCGATGGCCCAGAGCCTGGCATCCCGGGGCATGAATGCATTCGACTCCGTTACAGCAGCCTACCGAAACATGGATGCGCTGATTTCCAAACAGGCCCTGATGGTTTCGTATCTGGACACGTTCCGACTCGCCGGGCTCTTTTTCGTGGTGACCCTTCCGCTGCTGTTTCTGATGCAGAACAAAAAAATGGACCCCGCAGCCGCCAAAGCCGCAGCCGATGCTGCCCACTAAACATCTCACCCCCCCCAATCGAAACACCCCCAACCCCCTAAAGGGGGCTTTCAAAACAGAGGTTTTAGCCCCCTTTAGGGGGTTGGGGGTGTTTCGAAATCTGTTAGAAACTAATTTTCAGGTAGTTGCTCACACTAATAAAATGAAAAAGTTAAGCCTATTCATAGTTACCGCCTTAATCACAAACCTTGCAGAAGCCCAGTCGATTCCGGACGACTTGCGGGGGCTTATCAATCAGGCCAACACCAATTATCCGCGTCTGAAAGAGCAGCAGCAACAGCTCCGGGCGGGCGAGGTACACGTGGCCATTGCCCGTTCGGCCTACCAGCCCAACATTACCGGCAACGGTATTTATCAGTATGTTACGCCTGTCGCAAAGGCCACTTTGCCGGTTAACGGCCAGGACGCCACGATTCAATTTCAGCCCAATCACAACGTCAATGCGAACATCGGCATCGGACAAACCCTGTACGACTTTGGCCGGACGGATGCCAGCATTAAACAAGCCGTCGATCAGGTGCAGTTGCTGCGCCGAAATCTGGAGCTGACCCGGCAAAACCTGGGTTATCAGGTGGCTGCGGTTTATTACGGCATCGGCTTTCTGGAAAAAAGTATGGTCGTGCAGGATTCGGTTATTAAAGTTGCGCAAGGCAATATTCAGATTTTTGCCAACCGCTTACAGAATGGCGAAGCGTTACAGTATGATTTGCTGACGCAACAGGTTCGGTTGAAAACCGCCCAGAATCGAAAAATTGATCTGCAAAACAATCTGGAGCGGCAACGGGCGTTATTGACGTATCTGACCGGCGATCCAAATCCGGCCATCAGCCCTGTTGCCGTCCAGTTCGATGCACAGGTTCAGCCATTCACACTGGAAGGAAGCCTGCAAACGGCTCAATCAACAAATAAAGAAGTACAACTAGCGCAAGACCGGGTAAGGGCGGCCCAAACCGATGTGTTGGCCAACGACCGCAGTGGACGGCCTAACCTGAGTTTTAACGGTTCAGCGGGGTACAAAAACGGGTATTTACCGGAAATTGGCGCGCTGAGGTTTAACGTAGCCGCCGGGGTCAATCTGACAATACCGATTTATGCCGGCAAACGATACAGCTTGCAAAACCAGGCCGCCCGTCTGAATCTGGACGCCAGCCGGTATGCCGTTGAGAACGCCAACGCCCAGTTGCGGCAGAGTCTGGAACAATTGAATGCTGATATTCGGAGCAACCAGCAACGGTTACAGAACCTGGAAACGCAGGTGTTACAGGCCCGGAAAGCGCTCGAAATTGCCCAGATCCGGTTAACCTCCGGCGTCATTACACCCGTTGAATTGCAGAGCGCAGAAACCGGTGTGGAAGAAGCGGAACTGGCCCGATTGAACTATCAGTACCAACTATTACTCAATCATTTGGAGTACAAACGATTGCTGGGCGAAAATTTATAGGTACCGGAAACGAAAAGTTGATTGTCTGGCAAACTAAAAAAGAAAACAGACGGTTCTTTCAGCGTGGCCACGTACACAAATAGCCGCTCTCACACACCAGCAGATGCTCGTCTGCACGACTAGACAACCTGAAAACAGTTTACGACTATGAAAGATCGCGTAACCAACATCCTCAAGAACTTCGGCATCAAGGAATCGGCCATTCATCCTACCGTTCACTTTACGCGCGACCTGGGCCTCGACAGCCTGGACACAGTTGATTTGATTATGCAGTTGGAACAGGAATTCGGCGTTCGGATTCCCGACGAAGATTACTCGAAACTGACCACTTTTCAGGGCGTTGTTGACTATTTGCAGACGGAGCAGCACGTTGCCATGCAGGACTAAGCCAGCCTAAAAAATAGCATATGAAACGAGCCGACGTGCGATTCCGGAAGGAGATGCGCGTCGGCTCGTTTTTTGGCTACACTTCCATACTGACCAGCGCACTACCCCGCAAAACCGGGATGACGTCGTACAGATCGTGCTGCAAACAGTAAATAATGTCTTTGTGAATGCTAAGCCGGTGGAGCCGCCGGACGTGGGAAGAAGGTGCCAGATACGCGGGTAAATCGTTTTTCGCTTGGGCATACAGCCGCAAGGCCATCAGCCCGCTGTCTTCCGGAACCATGTATTCGTCCTTCAGCCGCTCGATCAGCGCCCCGGCAAACAGGGTATCTTCCAGATTGACGCGCCCTTTCCAGCCCGCACACAAGATCAGAACATCGTAGCGTTCGCCCTGAAGAAACCGCACCACGGCTTCCAGATTCAGGAATGACCCGACGAGCACCTTCACGGCATTTCGTGAACGCGTGATAGCATAGGTGCCGTTGGTGGTGGTCATGGCGATGTTGGCGCCGATCAGCCGCTCGTCCATGTAGCTGAACGGCGAATTGTCCAGATCGAAACCGTCCACTTTTTTGGCGTTTCGTTCGGCTGCGGCCAGATAGCCCCGGCCCTGCAATTGGCTGCACTCCTCGACCGTTGCCACCGGTGTGATGCTGTTGACCCCGTGGGCAAAGGCCGTCACCATACAGGAGGTAGCCCGGAACACGTCCGCTACGACAACAATGGAATTTTCGAGGGAATCGGTATGCAGGTGGAGTAAATCGGGAGTCAGGCAGACGTCAATGGTTTTCATACGGGGAGGGATGGGAACACAGATTGTGCGGATCAAAACTGATTTTTATCTGTGCAAATCCGCACAATCCGTGTTCCCATCTACGTTAATTTTTTACAAAAGGTAATTTCACGACTTGCGC
Organism: Larkinella humicola; assembly: GCF_008727875.1. Taxonomy (GTDB): domain Bacteria; phylum Bacteroidota; class Bacteroidia; order Cytophagales; family Spirosomataceae; genus Larkinella; species Larkinella humicola. The sequence goes on from NZ_VTWS01000003.1 coordinate 628,980, forward strand.
CTTCAACAGCCGGTCGCGGACTTTGACAAATAGTTCGGAACCCGGTTTGCTGTATTCCGTCGGAACGTAGCCCATGCCGATGCCCTTGCTGAGCGTGGGCGACTGGGTGCCGGACGTGACTTCACCGATGCGGTTTCCATCAGCGTCGCAAAGCTCGTAATGGCTCCGCGGAATGCCCCGGTCGATGAGTTCAAATCCGACCAGTTTCCGTTTCAAACCGTCCTTCTTCTGATTTTGCAGGTTTTCGGAATTGACAAACGGCTTGGTAAATTTCGTCACCCAGCCCAAACCGGCTTCCAGCGGAGAAATCGTGTCGTCTACGTCGTTTCCGTAGAGACAATAGCCCATTTCGAGTCGCAACGTATCCCGCGCGCCCAATCCGATGGGCTGGATGCCGTAAGATTCGCCGGCTTTCATGATCGCATTCCAAACAGCTTCGGCCTGTTCGTTGGCCACGTAAATTTCAAAACCGCCCGCACCGGTGTAGCCCGTTGCCGAGACAATGACGTTGGGAAAACCGGCAAAATCCGTTTTTTCGAAGGTATAATACGACATCGACTCCAGCAGGACGTTGGTCAGCGGTTGCAGTGCCTGAGCCGCCAGGGGCCCCTGAACGGCGAACAGACAGGTGCCGTCCGAGATGTTGATCATCTCCAGGCCGCTTTCGAAATCGTTCTGGCTCTGGATCCAGTTCCAATCTTTTTCGATGTTCGACGCATTTACCACCAGCATATATTCTAACTTGCTGATCTGATAAATGAGCAGATCGTCGACCACACCCCCCTGATCGTTGGGCAGGTAGCTGTATTGCACTTTGCCGTCGTAGAGCAGCGAGGCATCATTGGCCGACACTTTCTGAATCAGATCAAGGGCTTTTTCACCTTTCAAAATGAACTCACCCATGTGGGACACATCGAAAATTCCGACGGCATTGCGGACGGTCTGGTGCTCCAGAAGATCGGACGAATACCGCACCGGCATCAAAAATCCGGCAAACGGCACCATTTTTGCCCCAAGTTGTTCGTGAATCGTTTCGAGCGGTACGTGCTTTAAATCCATAAAACGGAAGAATTGTGAATGCGATTCGGATTCCGGTTCAACGCATTGATCGCGCTCTTTATCCATTCACCCGAATTACAAAACTACCGAATTGTTGACGGTTTTCCATGTATACGACCACCTGCTGCCGGTTTCTGTTTGCCTTTGTTTTTTTATTCAGCCCTGTATGGATGCTTGCTCAAACGACTATCAAGGGACAAGTTCAGATTGACAGCACGAACCAGCCGGTTTCCTACGCGCTGATCAGCGAGCCACAGCACCGGTTTGGCACCTACGCCGACGCGCAGGGACGGTTTTCGGCCCGGATTCCGGAGGGCATCGACACCCTTCTGATTAGCTGCGTCGGTTTTGAGAACCTGATGCTGCCGCTGGCCGGTTTGTCGGACAGCACGGCGGTTTACCGGCTACGGGCCAAACCGAACGTGCTGACCGAAATTGTGGTTCGGGGCCGAAAACCGAAGGTGGTGGCCGTTGGGGCCATTCGGAAGCGCGCGCCGATTGTCTGGGGCAACTGCTCGGGCCGGAACATCGAGTTTGCGCTGCACGTTCGCAATGTCAAAGGCATTCGGGGCTATTTGCACCGGGTTTCGTATCTGATTGCACGCGGGGGCGTGGCGACGGCACCGTTTCGGGTGCGCGTCTACGCCAACGCGGACGGCGAACCGGGCGAGGACCGGCTGCCTCAGAGCGTAGTGACGGCGGCCCGGCGGGGCAACGCTTGGTGCGAGGTCGATCTGTCGCGCTACCAGATTGAATTTCCGAAAGAAGGTCTCTTCATCGCGATGGAATGGCTCCCGACCAACGAAGACCGGTATAAATTTGCGACCTCGTTCAAAATGCCGGACGGTCAGAAGAATGTGCGGGAGTGTTTCGGGCAATACCTGGCCTTTAACCGGGAGCTACGAACGGCAACCTACTGGGAGCGCATCAACGGCGGCACCTGGCGACGCAACGCGCCCCTCTCGCGGGTGGGAATAGGCGAGCATCCGGTGATTCAGGCGAAGATTGCGCTGGAGTGATATAATTTTAAATCACAGTTGTTCACTATAAGTAAACTTCTTTCGATACAGCGATGTTCAACATAATAGCGCGTCGTACGTTACTGGATTATTGCAGGTTGTATCCACAGGCCGCTAACGCGTTGAAACAATGGTACGCGGAACTACAAGGGCGGGAATTTGCTAACTTCAATGAATTGAAATCCGTCTACGGTAATGTTAGTGTTGTTGCTGATGACCGAGTAGTTTTTAACATCATGGGCAATAAATACCGGCTGGTGGTTCGAATGGTATTCGATTATAAAACCATCCAAATCAAGTGGTTTGGTACGCATGCAGAATACGATAAAATTGATGTGACAACAGTACAATACCAGAAACTATGAAACTAAAGCCTATTAAAACTGAACAGGAATACGACAAAATGATGACATGGGTAGACGAACAATTTGATAGAAAGCTGCAACCAGATAGCGCCGAAGGAGAAATTTTGCAAGTTGCCTTATTGCTGATAAAAGCTTACGAAGATGAGCATTATCCCATTCCAGCTCCCGATCCCATTGAAGCTATTCGACTCAAAATGGAAGAAAAAGGGGTTAGAAATAAGGATTTTGTTGGAAAGCTGGGCAGCAAAAGTTACATCTCAGCCGTATTAAATAGGCGTAAACCGCTAACGCTGGCCATGGCAAAATTCTTCCACAAAGAGTTAGGAATACCGGCCAGTGTATTGCTGGCTTAAGAAAACAGCACTTATTGATTAGGCGGAGTTAATCGTTATGCGACCGGAAGACCCCTGGCAATTTCCTTTTACCTTATTCAAGCAAACGCCCTGACTCGATTGGTCAAGGCGTTTGCAATCAGAGAACCGGCGTAGCGTCAACTCGCCAGAAAGTTAACAGCCTGTTTCAGGGTGCGCTCGTTCCCGGTTTCGGGGTCGCTATACGACCGCTCACCCACCTCGATCGTTAATTCTTTCCCCATCAACTGTTTGGTATCGAGTTCTTTGCCTTCCTGGGCTTTGATCCCAACCTGATCGAACAGGCTGATGATCGCGGGCATACCCGCCGGGGATTGATAAAACCGGTGGGAAACGTAACCCGATTCGTTTTCAAACCGGACGGCAAAGAACGGAATGCCTTTGCGTTCGCTAACGCCCTCCTCAATGTGCGTGATCGTAACGGTTTGCCGGCCATTGGCCAGTACCGCTTTGTCCTGCCCTTCTTCTACTGCGATTTTCATAGCGTTGATTGTATCGTATATTTATATCATACAACCGACTAAAAGCAAGAGTTGTTTAAATCTTCAGGCTTTAAGGTGACAAAAAATGCTTTTTCGATGGAAATAGCCCTAATTTGGATCATTTTTTATATTTTAGATATATTATAAATTTTGGAACAACAAGTTTTTACGATTCGCCCAACCGGAAATCCTTTCAATCAGTTTTTATATCCTTTTCCTTCAACGAACGCTTTCTGATGGTATACTTATCTTCTATCAATTCATGTGGATCGTTTTTTCATTACTGGCCGCTTTAGCTTCCGCTGTCGTGGTGACATTGTCTAAAGCGGGCATCAAGCAGGTCGATTCCAGCCTGGCGTTTGCGATCCAATCGGTTTGCATCCTCCTGGTGTCGTGGGGCGTTGTGATCGGGCAAGGCAATCTGCCGGACGTCAGTCGCATTGAACGGCGGGTCTGGATTTACCTGATCGCTGCGGGCATCATCACCTGCGTCTCGTCACTGCTCACATTTCGGGCGTTGAAGTTAGGCGATGCCTCCCGCACGTCTCCACTGGACAAAATCTCGCTGGTGTTTACGATTATCCTGGCGGTTATCTTCCTGAAAGAAAAAATCAACTGGCAAGTCATTGCGGGCGCCGTCCTGATGGCCGGTGGGGCCGTACTGATCGCCCTGTCGAAGGAGTAGCATTCAATCCTTCGCCGGTTTCGCGCCGGGCAGGCGACTTTTCAGAAAAGCAATCTGGCCCCGGTGGTTCGATTCGTGCTCGCAGACGTGGAACCATTTCCAGTAGGTATTGACAGGTTGCTGTTTCGACCAGACCGGGTCGAGCGCCAGCAGCCACTCATCATCTTTGGTTTTTAGCAGGTTCAGCGTTTTATCACGCACGGCAGCCAGTTTGTCCAGGTAATAATTCACCTCGTGGCCTTTGATCTCTTTCCGCCCGGCATCGCCCAGCGCCATCGCGGCCCCCCATTCCTTTTTTTCCTCCTCGTTGAATTCCTGCCGTCCTTCGAATGTATTGATCTGGTAGAACTTATCCGTTGCCCCCAGATGCAGCAACAAACTGCCGATGGTGTTGGCGTGGGCATCGAACAGAAAATCGAGTTGGGCCTTCGTCATCCCTTTCACCGAACGGATGATGGTGTCCCGGTTGTAGTTCAGCATCGAAACGAGCGTGCCAATTTGGGGACTGTAGCCCTTCAACGGCCCGATCACGAGCAGGTTGTCTTCCGGAGCAAAACCGTGGGCGGTGGGAGAAAGCAGCCCCGGCAGGCTGAGCCCTGCCGTTAAACTACCATTCAGAAAGGTTCGACGCGAAATGAGAGAATTCATATCCGTAGCGTTTACATGTGAGATGGTGAGCCGGTTGCAGTAGCAGTTGCCTGGCTACCCTAAATTACGCAATCTTTCTCTATTTTCTACACAAACCCGCAGGCAATGATCACGTAAGTGTCTCTTCAACAGCACACTGCTGCAATCTGGTCTGATAGAAGTCGTACAGATACAATCCGATCAACTCGTGACCAATCGCGTTCAGATGACCCGAATCGCCGGTGATGAAATACTGTTTCTGAGCGCGAATGTAGAGGTGTGTATCCAGCACCGAAACGCCCTTCTGCCGACCAATCTGACAAAATAGTTGCCGACCCCGTTGCCGGAGCCAGTACGTGACGGGGTCGAGGTGCGGAAACGGAGTCAGCAAAACCACTTTCCGGCGATGGGCGTGCAAGGCATGCATGACATTGCTCAATTGCTGTCCTACTTCGTTCAGCCGCTCCACGTTCCGGGTCATGTCCAGTGCTTTCAGCGCCATGATTTTAATGCCGGTTTTTAGCCGTTTGCCGAGGGTATTCGGGCCGGTTGGAAAGGGAGCCTGCGATTGGCTCCGCAAGGTGACAATCCGGACAGGCGTTGTCCACTTGATGGGGTCCGGTTTCGGGCCAGCCGTCTGCATCCGGTTTTTGAGGAGGGTTTTAAACGCCGACGGATGCTGGAGCCGGTAGTTGCCCAGTTGGAGCAAAATGAGGTCGTACTGATCCAGATTCAGGTTACGCACCAGCGAAGCGGCAACAGGTAAGTCGAAAGGGGTGTAATAATCAATTTCCACATACGCACCGATCTGCTCCAGACGCCGGCCAAATTGCTCCACAAAACTCTGTCCGGGGCGCACACCATAGCCATAGGTGTGGCATCCGCCAATTACCAGCATCCTCATTCGTTTAGTACGGTAGTCAGGTTGTATTCTCTTTCCTGTCCTTACGCCAGCGCACGGATGAGCGTTGCAGATGGTCGCCGAAAGAATGAAAAATGAAGTAATCCGGGGGAAAACCGCTCTCTTAATACACTTACTATCGACCGGATACTAAAATTAACGCGAACTATGAGATTATTGGACGCGTAGCGGACTGATGTTTCCGGGTGATTCCTTTTGCTATCGCACCGGCGACCCGGAAACATATCGTACCTATGGCACGTAATTAACTCACAATCAAGCAGTAAACCTCATAATCAGTAACCTACTCAATCACTCTTTTAGCAATTTACTGCGCCGAACGGTTTGCCCGTCTTCATCCTGAATCAATACAAAAAACAGGCCCGGCGACAAGGTAGACACGTCGATGTTTGCGGAGTAATCGGTAGCGGTTCGGGTCAGGAGCGCCGAGCGAAGGACGATGCCCCGGACATCCACCAGCGTAAACCGGTAGGTTCGGCTCTTGACCGATTCCGGTATAAACGCAATCGTCACCTGCCGGGAAGCCGGATTCGGCGAAATCCGCAGGCTGACTCCAGAACTGACGGGCGGATTTACTGACGTAATGACATCCAGCGTGATTTCTGCCGAAACCAGTTCCGCACAGCCGTTGGCGTTGGCGCGCACCGAATACCGCCCCGATTGGGTGGCCGTATAGGATTGCTGCGTGGCCCCCGCAATCGGAACGCCGTTCAACAACCACTGGTTGCCCGTCGTTGCGTTGGATCGCAGGGTGTAGCCATCGCGGGTAATCACCGGTACCTGTGGATCTTTGACCGTAACGACCACAGCCGCCGAGGTCGCCGTGGGGCACTCGCCCGACACCCGGACGCTGTAGGAACCGGCAGATGCCACCGCCAGCGTAGCGGAGGTAGCCGCTGAAATCGCCTGTCCGTTCAACAACCACTGATAGGCATATCCGGCCACATTCTGCGCCCGCAGCACCACCGAACTGCCCCGGCAAATGTCCGTTGCGCCATCGGGCGTTACCACCGCCACCACCGCAGAACCCGGTTTCGGCGTCACGGCCACGCGCTCCGATGCCGGACAACCCGTTGCTTTCACCCGCAGGTTGTAGAGGTAATAATAGGCATTCGTCAGCGTATCCCCATTAAACAGCGATCCTTTCAGACTGATGACACCGGGAATCTGGAACGGAAAACCCGTGACGCCGACATTGCTTCGAAAAATAGTAGCACCATCTTCATAAGCAATACCAATTGTATAATTGCCCGCTTCCGGAATCGACAGATTGAGCAAATAGTCGGCACCCGGATCGGTGGGGTCGTCCGATTGCTGTCCCGATGGGGGCGTTCCGACGGGCGTGTTGGGGCTTCGCGTAGGCGTTACGTCGAGCGTTACGCTGGAAACGAAGGCGCCATCCGGTTTCTGAACCGTAAACGTAATCCGTCCTGCGCTGCCGATATACAGCCGGGCACTTTCCAGAATGATCGGAACCTGCGTCGAAATTACCGGTTGTGGACCAAAATTCCCCGAATACGTTCCTCCGCCAAACGCCTGTTTGGTCGCCGGGCCGAACGTACCGGTAAATTGGTTGAGTGCCGCATAGTAAATACCGCTGGCTGGTTGGCTGAGTGCCGTTGCCTGATTACCCGCGCCGATCAGGTTTCCGCCTGTCGGAGCATCGTACCAGAAAGCCGTGCCACTGCCGGTATTTCGGAGTGAAACTGCACTGTTGTCACAAGCCGAAACCGAAAAACTGCCCTGATCGGTGAGGGCTGCCGTAGTCGTCAGAATGCTTACCAGTTGGTCGTTTGCCGCATTTTGATCCGCTGGCAAACGCGTCTGAACCGTGAAGCGATAGGCGGTTGTGGTTCTGAATTCCGCCGGGCCGCGCAGAACCAACCGGGCTTCCTGCGATGGCCCCAATGTCACTTTCAGCGTGTCGCTCAGGCTGGCAACAGCACCACCAAACGGGGCCAGAATCTGAACCGTCACCGGAATGTTCCGCTGCTCGGTGGAGCCATAATTCCGAACCGTTACGGCTACCTGAATCTCGGACTGGCTGCAAAAACCGTTCTGGGGCGACACCAGCGCACTGATTCCGACATCGCTTTGCGGACGAACGAAGCGCACCAGATAATCCTGGGTTTCGCCGTTGGGATAATTTCCACAGGCCTGCACGGCGCTGGCATCACTCGTTTCGACCGTCACAATCCGCAGGCGCGTAGATTGCCCTTCGACCAAACCGCCCGGCACCGTTACGGTTGTCGAAAAGGTTGCCGGAGTCGTCAGCACACCCGAGGTGGCGACCAGTTCGTCCGCGTCATCAAAATCACCGTCTAGATTCCAGTCAATGAACGCTCTGGTAACGGTCTGCCGGTTTTCGCCACAACTGCCGAGGGTCACGTTCAGCGGCAGTTGCTGACCGATAGAAACGTTGGTGATTACACTCGTGAAATCAGAATACGACTGGCAGCCGTCGCGCCCGGCCTGGTCGATGGTGCCGAAGCGAACGCGGTCGATGTTGGCCGCACCCGCCGAAGCAGCCGCCGAAGCACAATACGCTTTCCCGCCGGTTGCACTGACGATCAGACCGAAATCTTGCCGGCCGTTCAACAGGCTGTTTTTGTGCGAAATAGTCAGCGTGTAGGTCTTTCCGGGAATGGCGTCAGCAATCAGAATCTGCTCGACATTGTCCCGAAGGTTATCACCGCGCGTCGCCGGATTCGCCGGGTTGGCCGGATCGAGCACCCAGGGTAACAGTGTCTGCGAACCATCCGCCACCCGAATGTCCAGGTCGTTGACCAGTCGCGGACTGCGGTTATTGAAATTCGCGACTGAAGCGCCCAGACTCGTTCCGGCCGGATCGGTCCAGCAAATCGTGACCACCAGCGGCCCTCGCCCCGAGGCTACGATCTGCACGGTTTGGCGTTCGCCCTGATTCAGCGTTCGCTCTTCCAGCAAATGACTTTTGTCGGTATTGGCAATAACGCGCGCGGCTTTTTCCACGTTGAGCAGCCCCCAGCCAAACCGGTAGTCGGGGCCGGGCGCGTCACCGGCTTCGTTGGCGGTGTGCAACGCCAGCCCTTTCAGCGTCGACGCTCGCATGAGCTGTCCACTGTGCGATTGAGCGTATTGCTCCTGCAACAACAGCAGCGACCCCGACACATTGGGTGCCGCCATCGACGTACCGGAAAGTGTGGCGTAGGCATTGTCATTGGCCGACCCGGCAGCCAGCACGCTGACGCCCACGCCCACCAGATCCGGTTTAATGCGCCCGTCGTCGGTTGGACCCCAGGAGCTGAAACCCGCCAGCCGGACGTCCGAGGGTTGGGCATATTCAGTGGCAATGCTGCTGACGGCGCCCACCGACAGAATATTTTTGGCGTTGCAATCCGTCGAAATCTGATCGTAGCCGGTCTGGTTGTTGCGGGGAGTGCGGCTGGCGGCATTCCGGTTGACGAGCCAGTAGGGTTCGTTGGCTCCCGGGCCATTCTGCCCGTGCGTATTTCCCGCCGATTTCACCAGCAGATAATACGGAGCCGCCACGGCGATGCGGTCCAGATCGCGGGCACCGCTGTTGTAAATCCCGAATTTGTAATCGTCCAACGCATTGACCGTCGTATCGCCCCACCATTCCCATTTGACGTCACCCGCGCGGTCGGCATTAAAAACCCAACCGGCCTGAATGTTGTACGAATGGTTGGAAAGCAGCAAATCAGCTGCAGCCGCAGCGATTTCGGCGTCATCATTGCTGAAGTCATACGCTTTCAGATTGGCCCCGAAAGCCATTCCCCGCGCCCGTTCGTTTACCCCGGCACCGATCATGATGCCGGCCACGTGGGTCGGGTGATTGCTGATGACCCCGCTGCTGTCCACCTGCGTTATCCGTCCGGTCAGTTCCGCGTGGGTCGAGCGCACTTTGCCGCCATCCCAGATGCCCAGTTTGTCGCGCACAGCCGCGCTATTGCCCGACAGGTTCAGGCCGAGCGAACCGCCGGTATACAGCGATGAGGTACGGGTCGTATTGCCCGCCCGGGTGGCACTGGTGGTCGCCTTGAAGAGCAGATTATGGTGTTCATCGACGCCGTGGAGGAGAAGAATCGTTCCGTCTGAGCGTTCCTGACGCAGCGGAATCTTCTGTTTCTGAGCGATTTCTACGGCCCGGAGGTACGCCGGACGACGGTTTTGCTGCAAACCCTGACTGAGCTGGTTGAGAAACGACCGCTGTTGCCGGTTATAAAGCGGTTTTTGAGCATTGGCTCCGAGCGCCATCCCCACCAGCAAGCCAATCCACAGAAATCGGAAACGTGAAGCCATAAAAAAATGCTAAGCCCAACAAGTTATTAAAACTGTTGGGCTTAGCATGTAATCAGAACGGATTTTTAATCCGTTTCGTATTAAACCGCCTTCTGGGCAGACAGAACTACGTCTTTTACCTTTTTAGTGGTCGCGTTGGAAACTTCAACCCGGTAGGTACCGTTTACGGCATCTTTCAAACCGAAATGAACCGTGTTTCCTTCTCCCAATTCTTTGCTGGCAATCACTTCGCCGTTCAATTTTGACAACCGAACCGTAATCGGCTGATCATCAACTCTATTGACAACGACGGTTACATTCGCCTGTGGACCAGATTGGCCCATTAACGAACCAAGCAGTGATTTAGGAGTAACGGCGTCGACTACGCAAATCATAATAAAGCCCATCCCAAGGGCCATCAACGAAGCTTTCAGTGTGGTGTTCATCTTTCTATTTGTTTACAGTGGAAAACCTTTTTTCGAACTATTCAACAAAGTAACTATTAAAAGATGATATAAAGTTCTACCCATTTAAGGCACTGGTTTTCAGTGCAATTTCAATTTCAACAGCTTATTACAATTGTACTTATACGCACCAAATATTATTTGGCATCTATACAAAACGGATTCATTTAATTTTCAGATAAGCCGCTTGCTCAAGTATCAGAAATAATTGAAAAATTCAAAAATTCTTTATATAATACAATTTTATTTTTCACGAACTGGAGATAAATCGAGGTTTTACCGTCATCAGGCTATTTTCAAAGTACCGTAAACAGCGCTGGAACGGCCGTTTTAGCCTTATAGGATAGAAACGGAGTGTATTGAATAGTAAACACAATACCGCAGAATAATACAACACGACTCTTCCATTCTATCAGCCTTTGTGTGAAAGACAAACGCAAAAAAAAAGCGGTGTAGGTTGATCCTACACCGCTTCTGTGGTTTCCGGCTCAGCCAGAACCGGTTTTGGTTGCTTCGGCGGGGGAATATACTGCCGGAAAAAGCTGGCAATTTTCATTTGCAAAACGCCAAATACGGCTTCTTTGAAAATCCCGCTCGACATTTTGGAGGCTCCCCGGGTTCGATCGGTGAAGATAATCGGCACTTCGGTGATGCGATACCCGTATTTCCAGGCCAGAAACTTCATCTCGATCTGGAACGCGTAACCAACAAACCGAATATTATTTTGCAGGACGGTTTTCAGTACATCCCGGCTGTAGCAGATGAATCCGGCGGTGGGGTCCATGACCGACATACCGGTGATGAAGCGAACGTAAATCCCGGCAAAGTACGACATCAAAACGCGCCCCATCGGCCAGTTTACCACATTAACACCCGTAATGTACCGGGAGCCGATGGCCACGTCGTTGCCGGTGTCGACACAGGCTTCGTAGAGCCGCGCCAGATCGTCAGGGTTATGCGAGAAATCGGCATCCATTTCACAAATATACCGGTAACCCTGCTCCAGTGCCCAGCGAAAACCGGTGATGTAGGCCGTGCCCAGGCCCAGCTTGCCTTTCCGTTCCATCAGATGAAGCCGCCACGGCAACCCGTCGGCGCCGTACTCCTGCTGCAATTCTTTCACCCGCCGGGCCGTGCCATCCGGTGATCCATCATCGACAATCAGCATATCGAAAGGCGTCGGCAGGCTCATGACCTTTCGAATGATGAGTTCGATGTTTTCAATTTCGTTATAGGTCGGAATGACCACCAAGCATTCTTTCAAGGCAACAGTCGGGTTAGAGTATGTTACTCATAAAATAACAAAAAAAAATACCGGAATCAGGTACTGCTTCCCTTAAAATTTGTTAAAAACCGGGTATTACTCAGCGATTTCCAACCCGGCCAGTCGCGCACCCAACGTTTTGGCTTTCCGGATGCAGTCAGACAGACTCGGTCCCTCATACCAGTTGGCGCACACATACAAACCGTCCGTTTCCAGTGCCGGCGTCTGCTCCCGAACCGGCACCATCCGGGCGTCATACTGCGGAATAGCCCGTTCCCAGCGCGTGAGCCACTGCCGCACCGGCGCTTCGGCCCGAATGCCAAACGCCTGAACGAGTTCGTGATGCACCCGATGCCGGATGACCTCGTCCGGGTGTTGGGTGTTTTCTGCGCCCTGCTGTCCGCCCACCAAACTGGTAAACAACACTTCGTCCGCCGGGCAGCGGTCGTCGAAAACCGAACTGCTCCAGATGTGGCCAGCCGCAAACTGGTTTTCGACCCGCGGATTCAGACCGCCAAAACCGTCGAGCGGGTGAGTAACATCGGCACGTTTATAGACCGAATGAACGGCGGTCATGGGTGGATAGGTGATCTGCCGGAGCCGGTTGGCCACCTCCGGCCAGGTTGCCTCGAGCAGGTGAGCCGCAGCGGCTGTATCGCAGGCCAGCACGACAGCATCGGCAGAATACGTTCCGCTCTGTGCTTCGAGCAGCCAGCCGGTTGCGGTTTTGGTCAGGCGGTTTACCGAATCGTTCAGGTTGAGGGCCGTAAGTTGGGCCGCCAGGGCATTGGGCAATGTTTGCAATCCCTCACGGAAACTGAACGACTGCCGACGCTCCGCCGAACCCGCCTTTTTGATGAAGCCTTTGAGCACCGAACCATATTGTTTTTCGTAGTCCAGCAGCATCGGATAGGTTTCCGAAACCAGCAACTGATCCGGATCACCGGCATAGACACCGGCCACGAACGGCGCCAGCGCATAATCGACCACTTCCTGCGAAAACCGCCGGCGAAAAAAAGCACTCAAGGTTTCACCCGGGGGCGAAACCGTCGGGTTGGAACGCTCCCGCCAGAATGCCTTTTTGGTTTCCCAGCTGAAGAACGACGAGAAAAGCAGCGACAACGGCCCCGCGGGCAGTTTTCGATAGGCTCCGTTCCGGTAAATATACCGCGCTTTACTTACCGGTTTGGCAAACCGAATGTCCGGCGTCAGCCCCAACTGGTCGAGCCAGGCCAGCAAAGCCGCATCACCCAGCAGCGAATTCGGTCCGCGTTCGATCAAATACGCTCCGTCGCGCCGGGACTGCATAAGGCCGCCCGGTTCACGTCCGCGATCGAACAACCGATACGGGATCTGGCGTTGCTGAAGGTCATACGCCAGCGTCAGGCCCGAGATACCTGCTCCAATAATGGCAATCATTTCGCTAAATTTTTCAGTCGGGTCGGCAGCTTGCTTTTTGTCACGCTGCTGGTATCCGTCGTTTTTTTACGCCGTTCCAACTCTTCCGTCACCTTTTTATAAATTTCGGCTAACTGTTCCGGGTCCGATGAGTAATAGGTATAACTCTTCGAATAAGCGGCTGTATCGACCTGGTATTTTCGAAAAATCTGTTTTTCGATATGCTTGTAAATCAGCGTATTGCTATCCTGCGAAATCCGGTTCAGTTTCGTAACCCGGGCTTCGGCCAAGTGGATTTCGGTCAGAATCTGCGCCATTTTTGCTTCCGGAATCAGGTTTTCGGGCGCTTCTGCCACGGGCGTTTGGCAGGCCTGCGACAGAGCCAGAAACAGGAACAGCAGGCCTATTCGGAATTGGCTGCACAGTTGCGCGTTCATTTTCGTTATTTTTGTCAAAGCTGGCATTTGAATAGCCCCTAAATCCGTAACGACGGCCCGGCCCTAAAGGGGACTTGGACACCGAAGTATCCAGATTCATAAAATCCTCTGAAGGGAATTTAGGGATATCGAAAGTTATGCAAATGTCGGGAATCCTGTTCTTAGTAACACGCTGTTCAACGCGGCTATTCTTGACTGAATTCTTTTTCTCGGGATTTTCAGCCGCATTGAACCGAAAAAACACCATGCACGAGTTTTTGGCAAGACTATATCAGTTTGAAATTCGGATCCGGAAAGCCGTCAATTCGCAGATGCGCGGCAATTTTCGATCCATTTTCAAAGGTTCCGGACTGGAGTTCAGCGATTTGCGGACGTATCAGTACGGCGACGACGTGCGGGCAATCGACTGGAACGTATCGTCGAAAGGCCACGGAACGTTCGTAAAAATCTTCCGGGAAGAAAAAGACCAGACGGTTTTTTTCCTCATCGACGTCAGCGCGTCGCAGGAAATTGGCACCACCACCCGCTCCAAACTCGATACGACCCGCGAAGTGTGTGGCGTTCTGGCGTTGTCGGCCATCAAGGAAGCCAGTCACGTGGGCATGTATTGTTTCTCGGATCAAAAGGAAAAATACCTGAAACCGTCGAACAGCATGAAACACGGTTATCAGTTGATTGTCAACCTGTTCAAGCTAAAACCGGAGTCCGTCCGAACCAGCCTGACCGATGCGCTGCTGTTTACGCTCAACGTACTGAAACGCCGGAGTGTGGTTTTTCTGGTGTCGGATTTTATCGACTCCGGCTACGAACACAGCCTAAAAGCCCTCGCCCGAAAACATGATCTGGTGGTGATTCACATGTACGACCAGCGGGAAACCAGCCTGCCGCGATTGGGCATCATTCCGGTCTATGACACGGAAAGCCGCCGAACGGTTTGGGTCAACACCTCCTCTTCGGGCTTTCGGAATGGCATCAAACAGACCTTTCGGCAGAGTCAGCAGCAGTTGGAGCGGTTTTGTAAACAATATAACGCCAATTACGTGGCCCTCGATTCGCAGGCGGATTACGTTCCGCAACTGATCGAGCTGTTCCGTGTCCGAAAAACCCGATGAATAGTATGACAGGAACACAGCCGGGTCGTCGCACGCTAAAACGGATTCAACCGACTAAAACGGATTTTATGCGCCGACAGATCGGTATTCGTTATTCGCTGTTCGCTATTCATTATTTATTCTTAACTCTTAACTCTTCATTCTTAACTCCCTCACCCGCCCAGCCTCCCAAAGGCGTTTTCCTCACCGACACGATTGAAATCGGCAAACCGTTCCAGTATTCCCTGAGCATTCGCCACCGGTCCAGGGTCGATGTGTTGTTTCCGGACACCTCCCGTCACTTCGCTCCGTTTCTGGTGCGTGACATTGCGATTTTTTCGACCAAAACCGACGCCAAAGGCAGCCTCGACAGTTCGGTGTATACGCTCGTATCGTTCGAAACGAGTCCGACCCAGACGTTGAAAGTGCCGGTGTTTCTGCTGCGCACCCCCACCGACTGCACTGTTGTTTTCTCCAATGTCGATACGATCCGGCTGCGGGAGCGCATTCAGACGCTGCGCCCCGACACGCTCCGGCTGTCGACCAATACCACCGTCGTTTCGCTTCGGCAGCAGATGAATTATCCGTTGCTAATGACGATTGTGGCGGGGTTATGCCTGCTGGCGGGGATCCTGTTTCTGTTTTTCGGACGAACCATCCGAACGCGCATCCGGCGGTATCAGTTGTATCGGCAGTACCTGGATTTTCAACGGGCGTTCACCCGTCTGACGCGCGGCATTGGCCCCGAAACCGCCCACGAAGACGCCGGACGGGCCGTCGTGATCTGGAAACAGTACATGGAACGGCTGGAGCGAAAACCGTATACATCGCTGACGACCCGCGAAATTGTTGAATCGGTGCAGGATAACCGGCTGGCCGACGCGCTGAAAGAAATCGACGGTGTGATTTACGGAAGTGTGTATTCCGACCAGACGCAGCAGTCCCTCCGCATCCTGAACGAGGTGGCGGATACGGCCTACCGCCGGAGCAGCGTTCGGATGGAGGAAGTAAATCAGGAAGTGCCTATTTGAACAGTTGCCTATGGAATGGTTTTCGTATCAATGGTTTACAATTTCGCAACTGCGCCAGTTTACCTGGGCGCAACCGATTTATTTGTACGCCATTCCGGCCATTCTCCTGCTCTTTGGCTTACGATCGTTGTTGTCCAGTCCATCGCGGCAACGGCTGAATGTGGCCCTCAACAAGACCGAACTCCAGCCTTCGCTGGTGGGGAGTTTGCGGTATCTACTGCCCCTCAGCCTGTTTATTGCCACCACACTTCTGCTGATGACGCTTGCGCGGCCCCAGATCATTCGCGAAGAAACCGAGCGGGTGGCCGAAGGAATCGATTTGATGCTCGCCATTGATATTTCGTCGTCGATGGCCGAAACCGACCTGAAGCCCAATCGCCTGGAAGCCGCCAAGCGCGTGGCCCGCAGTTTCGTTAAAAGCCGCCGGAACGACCGGATTGGGCTGGTTATTTTTGCCGGCGAAGCCTATTCGCTCTGCCCGCTAACGACTGACCACGACCTCCTGAACGGCTACCTGAACGACCTGGATGACAGCATGATCAAAACGTCCGGAACCGCCATCGGCAGCGCCCTGGCGGTTTGCATCAACCGGATGCGCGAATCGAAGGTCAAGAGTAAGGTGACCATTCTGCTCAGCGACGGCGACAATACGGCGGGCAACCTCGACCCGGTGACGGTGGCGCGGCTGGCGAAAGCGTTTAACATCCGGATTTACACCGTAGCCATCGGCCGCCCACCGATGCCGAGTGTGTCCAGCAACCTGACGACGGTGACGGTGGACGAAGGCATTCTGACTACTATTGCCAACATCGGGAGCGGCAGTTTTTTCCGGGCGGGCGATGCCCCGCGTCTCCAGGCCGTTTTCAACGAAATCGACCGACTGGAAAAAGCGCCGGTTAAAACCGTGATTTACAAGGATGTCAAAGATTTTTACCGCGTTTATCTGTACTGGGCCATCGTGTTCCTGTTGCTGACGCTGTTCCTGAAGAACACGATTTTTGGAAATATACTGGAAGATTAAAGATGTTAGACAAGAGAGTAAAGACCGTTTTGCCGTTGTTGTCGCTTGTCTCACCTCTATCCTCTCACATCTCGTATGCTACTTTCTTACTACAACGAAAACTACATTGAAGCGGGGCTGGATGAGGTTGGGCGGGGGTGTTTGGCGGGGCCGGTGGTGGCGGCAGCGGTTATTTTGCCGAAAAACTACACCCATCCTATTCTGACTGACTCAAAGCAACTAAGCCGTTTTCAGCGCGAGCAACTGCGGACAGAATTGCAGCGCGACGCTTTGGCCTGGGCCGTTGCGGAGGTGTCGAACGAGGAAATCGACCGGATTAACATCCTGAAAGCCAGCTTTCTGGCGATGCATCAGGCACTGGACTCGATCATGAGTCAGATTGGTGGTGTCAAACCGGATCATTTGCTGGTCGACGGCAACCGGTTTGTGAACTACCCGATGATTCCGCACACCTGCATTGTCAAAGGCGACACCAAGTTTCTGTCGATTGCGGCCGCGTCGGTGCTGGCCAAAACGTATCGGGATGAGTTGATGGAAAACCTGGCGATTGAGTTTCCGCACTACGGCTGGGAGCGGAACGTAGGTTATCCGACGCCCTACCACCGCCGGGCGATTCAGGAATTCGGGCCGTGCCGGTGGCACCGGATGAGTTTCCGGCTGGTATAGAAATTCCGTCGCCGATTACAACGGTTTGTGACCCAACGGAATCCTGTCGGTATCTGCTTTTCCAACCCTTTATGAAAATTCTGAACCTGCTGTTTCTGCTCCTTCTGGTAACGGCCTGTAACCGCAAGAACGACGACGCGATTCTGGCGAGAGGCTCCTCCTTTCGTTTGATTCGAACAGATTACTACGAAAATCCGGCGAATCCGGCTTCGTTTCGATCCACCCGCTACGACTACGACGAGAACAACCTGCTCCGCGAGGTCATTTCGGCAAACACAAACGGCACGGTGGACAGCAAACAGGTTTACCGGTGGACAGACGGAAATACGCTCCGCGTGGAACAGCATTTTACCAATCCGCCCTGGTCGAGCAGCATTCAATCGGGACAACCCCTGAAAATCTATTCCTACGATGATACGGTTTTCAATCCCGACACGACCATCCGCAAACGACAAAACTATACCCAGACTGATACAAAAACCGAGTATCGCTCCTCCACTACATTTGAGTATGCCTACGGGAATCGAATCACGCGGAAAAACACTTACACGAGCGATGGAAAGCTGGCTTCGTACACCGTATTCCAGTACGATAACCGGGGAAACGTAACGATGGAGGAGCTATATACAAACGTTTCCGATAATGCCCGGCCCAATGTCAGCACAACCTACGAATACGATACTGCGCCAAATCCCTATCGCACGGTCCGCCTGAACTCCGAGATTAGCTGGTACATGAGTCCCAACAACATTGTCCGGCAAAAGTCGATCAACCTGGTTTCGTTAATCAGCACCGACGAACAATGGAAATACGAATACCGCCCCGACGGCTATCCCGCCCGGATGATATATGCCGATGGCCGGAAAGAGGAGTTTATTTATAACGAATAGGTTTTCAGTATACGGTTTTCTGTTTTCGGTGGCTGACGTATGACAGCTAACGCAGTTGCAAATCCGCCAGGAAGCATGCGTCAGCCACCGAGAACCGTATACTGAAAACCGTAAACCATTACCCCTGCTTCGGGCGCTTGTATAGTGGCACGGTGCTGCACGGCTCGCCGAACATAATACTCTGGGCAACGGGGCGCAACCGGCGGGTGATTTCGACGTAAGCCGCGGTCGGCACCGGAACTTTGCTGCAGCCTTTCACCACCACGCGGGTGTCGCGGTAGTCTTCGATGTTGATGCGGGCAATGGCGTCGAAATAGAGTTTTTCTTCCAGATCCTGCAGCGAACCGAACACCACGGTGTGGGCGTAGGGTTCCAGGTGAATCGTCAGGAGCATGAACGCCCAGGTCGGAACGATGGCGTCTTCGGTGCAGGTGACGGCCACATTTTTATCAGCGTATTGGCTCCAGTCGTGGGTTTTCAGGAATTCACGGAAATCTTTCTCCTTGAGAATCAGCCCCATAAACAGGTTGCCCTTCAAGTCGTAGACAATCCGCTCGCCGGGGTGGTAATAATCTTCCAAATCCAGGGATACCAGGCCGCTTTTGGCGACCCGATTGACAATCAGTTCCGTTTCCATACCCGCTAAACAACCAGCTTCTTCGGCTTGGTTCCCACAAAATCTTTTAAGTAGTAGGGCTCAAAATCAGCGACACGTTCAAACCGGCCTTCCCGATACGCCAGAGCGGCCAGTTGGCCCACCGTTCGGGCCGAGGGATGAATGAGCTGTTCGGTAAAAATCGCATTCGGTTGATGCGCCAAAACCGCCCGGCATTTGGCCGCACCATTCCCGAAAAACACGACGGGCTGTTGCGCCAGTAAGTCCGCGAACGATTGTTCATCAATGATTTGCGCTGAGGTCGGCACCTTTTCACGGCCTTCCGAATCATAAACCGCACAGTAGACTTCCATCCGCCGGGCATCGAGCAACGGGCAAAGGGCGTAAGACGCAGGATAAAAACCGTTCACCTGCCACGCCATCGCTTCGAGCGTGTTGATCGCCAGCAGCGGTTTATCGAGCGCAAAACACAGCCCTTTGGCCGTCGAAACGCCAATCCGCAAACCGGTGTAGGACCCCGGCCCTTTGGCCACGGTGACTGCGTCCAGTTCAGAAAGCTGGTGTCCACTCTGATGAACCACATTCTGAATCAGCGTCGTCAACATGCCCGACGATGATTTTTCGGTAAACAATTCGAAACAGGCCAAAACCGCTCCGTCGCGATGAAGGGCTACCGAACAGACGGTGGTAGAGGTATCGAGGGAGAGAATAAGAGACATGAAATGAATGATGAACGATGAACGATGAACGATGAATGGGCTGGCGCACAAATTCATCGTTCATCGTTCATCATTCATCATTAAAAAATTAAGGTTTTCCTTTCAAAATAGACTGATACCGGTTCATGTCTTTGAACAGGTCGAGGGCGGCTTTGACTTCCGGATCGGTCGCGAACGAAACTTCTTTCATGCCTTTCTGGAGGTAATAATGCCCGACAATTTCCTGTTCCAGCAACGTTTTCAGTTCGCTTTTGAACGTCACCAGATCGACATCCTTGCTGTGCGACAGTTTCGTACGCAACGCTTTTAGCTGATCCTGAATCTGATCGAACGATTTTTCTTTCTTGGCCGAGGCTTCGAGCGTTCCCAGTTCTTTTTCAACCTGCGTGGTGTAATCGTATTCCTTGTCTTTCAGCCATGTCACAAAATTCTGGTATTCGGCGTCAGTCAGGCTGAACTCACGCGCGGGCTTGATGGTCGGGTGGTCGTGCCGGTATTTGATGGCGTAATCGAAAATCAACCCCTTGTTGGTCAGGCTAATCGCGATCGGGGCGGGAGTTATCGGTTCGACCAGCACATCCGGCGTAACGCCACCACCGTCGTAAACCGGGCGACCGGCTTTGGTTTTGAAGGCGGTTTTCAGCGAATCCGGAATCTTGCCCACGCTGCCGTCCGGGTTGCGGTGGCTGTAGTCGATGGCCTGAATGCAGCGACCACTCGGAATGTAGTATTTGGCCGTGGTAATTTTCAGCTTGGTGTTGTACGACAGTTCGCGGGTGGTTTGCACCAGCCCTTTTCCGTAGGTCAGTTGCCCTACCAGAACGCCCCGGTCGTAGTCCTGAATAACGCCCGAAACGATTTCGGCCGCCGAAGCACTCCGGCTGTTGGTCAGCACGACGATCGGAATTTCCAGATCCAGGGGCGGGTTCAAAGCCGTGTAGGTTTTGTTCCATTCGGTTACTTTGCCTTTGGTCGTCACAATTTCCGATTCGCGCGGCAACCAGATGTTGGCGATATCGATGGCCATATTGAGCAAACCGCCCGGATTTTCGCGTACATCCAGCACCAGTTTTTTCATGCCCTTGCCTTTGAGTTCGACAAACGCATTCCGCACCTCACGCGATGCCGTACCGGTAAAGTCTTTCAGATCGATGTAGCCTACGTCGCTCGAAATCATGCCGGAATACGGCACGTTGGTCATTTTGACCACATCGCGCGTCACATTCAGATCAATGGGGTCTTTGGCTCCAAAGCGTTTCACCGTCAGTTTAACCGCCGTATTGGTTTGCCCCCGGAGCAGTTTGTCAGAATCCAGTTCGCGCCGGGCTTTGATGTCCACACCGTCGACCTTGAGAATCTCATCGCCAATCTGCAAACCGGATTTCTCGGCGGGTGTGCCTTCATAAATCATCATCACGATGCTGCGTCCCTGCCGCGAGCCAATGAGCGCCCCGATGCCATTGTAGCGTCCGGTGGTCATCGTCATGTAATCCTCGATTTCGTCTTCGGCGAAGAAGTTGGTATACGGGTCGAGCGATTTCAGCATGGCGTCGATGCTGTTCTTCACCATCCGGTTCGGATTCAGTTCGTCGACGTAATACAGATTCAGCTCTTTGAACAGCGTCGCGTAAATGTCCAGGTTGCGGGCAATTTCAAAAAACCGGTCGTCGTTGCGGAACGAATAAAAACCCAGGCTTCCTGCCAGAAGGGTCGCTCCCAGGGCGACAGTCAGACGTTTGCGCATATCTTTAAGGAAAATGAGTTGTTTCTCAGAGCTAATCAGAGAAAATCAGGGTTTATCAGAGAAAACTTTGATTACCTCTGGTTTTCTCTGATAAACTCTGTGAAATAGCTTTTTTACTCACACACGAGCTAAAGCTAATTTCATACTTTTTTCTATCTCTTCAAACGAAATTATTGCGCGGGCGGTATATAAAAAGACAATATAGGCGGGAGGTTGCTTCGGTTTTTCAGCGGTTCCGAACAGAAGTGCCTTATTCAGGCGGTAGGCTTCGCGGACCCGGCGACGGATGAGGTTGCGGTCGACGGCTTTTTTGAAGTTTCGGCTGGAGACCGAAATCAGGACGGCAGGCAGCGGATCAGTCCCGGCTGGATTGCCCCGCTCGGGGTCGTCCATATAGAGGAGTCGAAATGGAAAAAGGTAGAACGTCCGCGTGGTCGCACTACCTTTCTGAAATAACTGACCGATGGTTTTTTTACTGCAAAGCCGTTCGGATTTTTTGAACGTTTGCTTCATAATGCGTTTAAGGTTTAATGTTTAACGTTTAAGGCTGCTTCTTGCGCAGAAACGTTAAACCTTAAACTTCAAACCTTAAACGATTAGATTTTAAACCGATCGCCTTTTTTCTCGTCCGAAACCGTCAGTTTATGACGTCCTTTTGCGCGACGGGCGGCCAGTACTCTGCGGCCATTGGCTGATGCCATGCGCTCGCGGAAGCCGTGCTTGTTCCGGCGCTTACGGTTCGAAGGTTGAAACGTTCTTTTCATGACTAACTATATCTTGGATGCCTATTTTTCAAATGAGTCTGCAAAGGTAGAGAATGTTACGGAACGAAACAAGTTTGATTTTCACATTTAGCGTTTTCACAAACAAGCGGTTATATTCGCAGGTATGCACTACCGTATTTCGTCTACCAACCCTTCGTCCCGGCTCCTTGAAGTTGATTTTTTGCTGACGGCCATTTCATCGTCCACCGTTGACCTGCAGCTCCCCGCCTGGCGCCCCGGCCGGTATGAGATTCAGAACTTCGCCAAAAACATTCAGCGGTTCGAAATCTTTGATCAAACCGGAAAACCGCTGGCGTTTCAGAAACTCACCAAAGACCGCTGGCGGGTACAAACCGAAGGCGTTTCGGAACTCGTCGCCCGGTACACGTATTACAGCAACACCATCAACGCGGGAACCAGCTACGCCGACGAGCGGCTGTTGTACCTCAATCCGGTCAATTTGTGTCTGTATGCCGACGGTCGTCTGCTGGAACCCTGCACGCTCGAACTGGCCATTCCGGACGATTGGCAGATGGCCTGCGGAATGAAGCAAACCGCACCTAACATCCTGGTTGCCTCCGATTTCTATGAACTGGTCGACTGCCCGCTCATCGCTTCGCCCGATTTGCAACACCTGGAATATGAAGTCGATGAGACCCTGTTTCACCTCTGGATCTGCGGCAACATCAAACCGGATTGGGAACGAATCCGGCGCGATTTCAGCCGGTTTTCGGAAACCCAAATCCGGCTCTTCGGCGAATTTCCCGAGAAAGACTACCATTTTCTGACGCTGATTCTGCCGACGGCGCATTACCACGGCGTCGAACACCGCAACTCCACCATGCTCGTGCTGGGCCCCAACGACGAAGGCGAGGGCCTGTATACGGATTTGCTGGGCGTTTCGTCACACGAATTGTTTCACGCCTGGAATGTCATTCGCATTCGGCCAATGGAGTTATTGCCGTATGATTTTACCCGGGAAACGTACTTTACGACCTGCTTTGTGGCTGAAGGCGTCACGACCTATTACGGGGATTTGCTCCTTCGCCGGGCGAACGTTTTCACCGATGCCGCCTATTGGAAAGAGCTTCAGGTGCTGTTGAAACGGCATTTTGAACCCAACGGACGATCGTTCCAGTCGCTTACCGAATCGTCCTGGGATTTGTGGCTGGACGGCTACGACAAAGGCGTACCGAACCGGAAAGTGTCGGTGTATTACAAGGGCGCTACGGTTGCGCTCATTCTGGACTTGCACATCCGCCGAAAATGGAACCACGCCCGTTCACTCGATGACGTCATGCGGCTGATGTGGGAACGATTCGGAAAACCGTTCGTGGGGTATACGCTGGAGGAGTACCGCGCCATCACGGAAGAAGTGGCCGATGAACCGCTCGACTGGTATTATGACCGCTGCATCTTTGGCAATGAACCGCTGGAATCGCTCCTGAACGAATACCTGGCGTTTGTCGGCCTGCAACTGGAATACGATACCACCGACCTAGTTAGTGCGCCGTCGGTGCTGCTCGTTCAGCACGACGACGAGGCCGGTTTGCAAAACCGCTACCAGTGGCTGGGTGTTCAATCCTGATCGGGTTGGAAGACGGGTAAAAGTCAATCGTAAAGACACCTGTTATTTTTTCTTTTTCCATGAGACTCCTTGCCAAAACCGCCCTGCTCCTCCTGATTGTATTGACCGGCACCAGCCACCGAACCGGTTTCACGGAACCGGCCAAACCGCTCGCTTCGGCGGTGACGATCAACCTGAATGAGGAGTTTCAAACCATCCATAGCTTCGGCGCGTCCGATTGCTGGTCGGCCAAGTTTATTGGGAAATGGAGCGATGAGGCCAAAAAGAACCAGATCGCCGATCTGCTCTTCAGTCAGGATACCCTGGCCAGCGGCCAGCCGAAAGGCATTGGATTGTCGTTGTGGCGGGTCAACATCGGTGCCGGAAGCTTTGAACAGAAAGACAGCAGCACCATCCGGGATGAATGGCGCCGGGAAGCGTGTTTTCTAACTCCTGATGGCCGTTACGACTGGAGTAAACAGGCTGGCAATCAATGGTTTTTACAGGCGGCCCGCCAGCGGGGTGTTCGCTACACCCTCGGGTTTACCAACTCCCCGCCCGTGCAAATGACCCGAAACGGCAAAGCCTTTTCGCCGGGCGGAAAAGCGTTCAATCTCAAACCAACCGCGCTGGAACCCTTCGCCGATTTTCTGGTCACCGTGGCCGAACACTTCAACTTTGATTACCTGAGCCCCATCAACGAACCGCAGTGGGACTGGACCGCCGGCAAAAACGGCAAAGCCAATCAGGAAGGCTCCCCGGCGGAAAATGCGGATATTCTGGCGGTAACCAAAGCCTTAGCGACCAAACTGGCATCCGGTAAATCCAAAACAAAGGTGGTAACGGGTGAAGCGGGCCAGCTTGATTACCTCTACGAGAAAGCCGAAAGTGGACGCGGCAATCAGCTTGACTACTTTTTTGGCACGAACCAAACCGCTTCGCTACCCAAACTCCCGAATGTGGAACCGATCTGGGCGTATCACAGCTATTTTTCGACCTGCCGGGATTCGACACTCGTGGCAATGCGCCAGAAAGCGGCTCAACGCGCCAAAACCGTGGGGAGTCCGCCACTCTGGCAAAGTGAGTTTGGTGTTCTGGGCGACATCTGCGGCCAGTACAACGGCAGTCCACGCCACACCGACATCGACTATGGGCTCTACGTGGCAAAGGTGATTCACAACGACCTAACCATCGCCAACGTGACCTCGTGGCAATGGTGGCTGGCCATCAATCCGTACGATTACAGCGATGGGCTGGTGTATATCAACGGCCCCGACGGCGGGTACAAAAACCACGACAACGCCCGGCTTGACGGGCAGGTGATCGACTCCAAACAACTCTGGGCGTTCGGCAATTATGCCCGCTTCATCCGGCCCGGCATGAAACGGGTGGCGGTCCGCATCGGTGAGGTGGCGAACCCGGTGGCCGAAGCAAGTCAGGGTATGGTGTCGGCCTACAAAGATGCTGCCCGTAAACAGCTTGTGCTGGTTTGCATCAACATGACCTCCGACGCCCTGACCGTATCCCTCAGCGGAGTAAAAATTCGGAACGGACGCTTTGCCGGTTATACCACCTCCGCCACCCAAACCCTGACGAAATCCACCGTACGGGCCGATCAGATTCGGCTGGAACCCAAGTCGGTCGTTACGCTGGTGGGGACGTATCAATAATCAGTGAATACCGCCCGAATCAGTTTTTCTTTTTAGCGCGCATTTCCGGGAGCGTCTGTCCGGTATCGCCCTGGGCTGCTTGTGGTGCATCCAGCGAATTGGTGGTCGTGTCGCCCTGAATTCCCATAATGCTCGTATCATTCGCCATGGCCGTCGAATCGGTGCCTGATTGCGTGCTTTCCGGTTTGGAATTACAACTCAGGCAAAAGGTTGTCGAAAGAATACCAAACCCGACAATCAGGCTCCGGTATGCATTTTTCAGGTTATTTTTCATGGTAATTGAACGTTGAGTGACTACTATCGTAACCGGGAGGTGGGCGAGTTGTTTGGAAAAAAATGACAGAATGAGCATACGCTAACAATCCTGACAAAGTGCGGTTATCTTTAAAACCGTTCTTGTTTCAATCTTGCTTTTTTCGTATCTTAGCTTGTTATGAATTTCAAGCTGACTTCAGAATTTAAACCGACTGGCGACCAGCCACAGGCCATTGAAAAGCTGGTAAAAGGCATTAAGGAAGGCGAACCGTCGCAGGTGTTGTTGGGTGTTACCGGATCTGGCAAAACGTTTACAGTTGCCAACGTCATTGCCCAACTCGACCGCCCGACGCTCGTGCTGAGCCACAACAAAACATTGGCAGCTCAGCTCTACGGCGAGTTCAAGCAGTTTTTCCCCGAAAATGCCGTTCAATATTTCATCTCTTACTACGATTACTACCAGCCGGAAGCGTTCATCGCGACGACCAACACGTACATCGAAAAAGATCTGGCCATCAACGAAGAGATCGACAAGCTCCGGCTGGCGACGGTTTCGGCGCTGATGAGCGGTCGGCGGGATATTGTGGTGATTGCGTCGGTTTCCTGCATCTACGGCGCGGGTAACCCGAACGAATACCAGAAAAGCATCGTGCGGCTGGGCGTGGGCGAAACCATCAGCCGCAACCAGTTTCTCTTCAAACTGGTCGAAATTCTGTATAGCCGTACCGAGGTGGAATTCACGCGTGGTTCGTTCCGGGTAAAGGGCGATACGGTCGATATTTTTCCCGGTTATGCCGACTTTGCGTACCGGATTGTTTTCTTCGGCGACGAAATTGAAGCCATTCAGCGCATCGATCCGGCGTCGGGCAAGAAGATCGGCGACGACCGGATCATTGCCATTTTCCCGGCAAACCTCTTCGTAACGGGCCGGGATACCCTGAACATGGCCATCGGCGAAATTCAGAATGACCTGGTGGCGCAGATTCGCTATTTTCAATCCGAATTCCGGAATATGGAGGCCGAGCGAATCAAGGAGCGGACCGAGTTCGACATCGAAATGATGCGCGAACTGGGCTATTGTTCCGGTATTGAAAACTACTCCCGGTATTTCGACCGCCGGCAACCCGGCCAGCGTCCCTTCTGTTTGCTCGACTATTTCCCCGACGACTTTCTGACGATTGTGGATGAAAGCCACGCGACGATGCCGCAAATCCGGGCGATGTGGGGCGGTGACCGTTCGCGCAAGGAAGCCCTGGTTGACTACGGTTTTCGGCTGCCATCGGCGCTCGATAACCGTCCGCTTACGTTTCAGGAATTTGAGCAAATGGCCGGGCAAACGGTTTTTGTTAGCGCAACCCCTTCTGATTACGAATTACGCCGGAGCGAAGGCGTAGTGGTCGAACAGTTGATTCGCCCGACCGGTTTGCTGGACCCTGCGATTGAAGTACGGCCCAGTCTGAACCAGATCGATGATTTGCTGGAAGAGATCGACATCCGCGTCAAACGCAAAGAACGGGTGCTGGTGACGACGCTGACCAAACGCATGGCCGAGGAGTTGAGCAAATACCTGGAACGGGTGGGCGTCAAAGGCCGCTACATTCACTCGGAAGTGAAAACGCTGGATCGGGTTGAAATCCTGCGGGAGTTGCGACTGGGTGTTTTCGATGTGCTGGTGGGTGTCAACCTCTTGCGCGAAGGACTCGATTTGCCGGAAGTGTCATTGGTGGCCATCATGGACGCCGATAAAGAAGGTTTCCTGCGCGACATTCGATCCCTGATTCAGACCATTGGCCGGGCGGCCCGGAACTCCAACGGGCGCGTGCTCATGTATGCCGACCGCATCACCGGTTCGATGGAGAAAGCCATCAGCGAAACCAACCGACGACGGGAAATCCAGATGGAGTACAATGAGAAACACGGTATTACGCCAATGACCATTTTGCGATCCCACGACGCCATTATGGGCCAAACCAGCATTGCCGATTCGCGTCCGGAGGCCAAACAATACTACGTTGAACCCGACGAATTCCGGATTGCTGCCGATCCCGTGGTGCAATACATGGGGAAAAATGACCTGGAGCAGGTCATCAAAGAGACTCAGAATAAAATGGAACGAGCCGCCAAAGACCTGGATTTCATGGAAGCGGCCCGGCTGCGGGATGAGTTGTTTCAACTCCGCGACCGGTTGAAAGCGACTCAAAATGTCTAAGAAGTGGTTTGAACTAAGGCCGGAGGCCTTCCCTGTCAATAGTCAAAAGGTTATCCACAACTGGTAGCTCCGGCGGAGCGGGCTAAAAACAACTTCAGGCCGCTCCGCCGGAGCTACCAGTTGTGGATAACCTTTTGACTATTGACAGACTGCCCTTCCAGGGCTTCCGGATTAACCCAAATAGATTCTAGTCCGTAAGATCCCTGTCCAAGCTCCTAAAATGATAAGAATCTCACGGACTAGAGCGGCAGCGGCTTTCCGACCAGAGTACTTACACCAACGCGGCTTCTTTCATCCGTTCAGCGTTTTCGGCCATGCGGAGTTGCTCGATAAAGTTGTCGATGTCGCCGTCCATCACTGTCGGCAGGTTATACACCGTCAGGCCGATGCGGTGGTCGGTGACGCGGCTCTGCGGGTAATTGTAGGTCCTGATTTTGTCGGAACGGTCGCCACTGCCCACCATCGACTTGCGCTGCGAACTGATTTCGTCGTTGTGTTTCTGCAATTCAATTTCATATAACCGTGACCGCAAAACCGTCAGGGCTTTCTCGGTATTCTTGATCTGCGAACGTTCATCCTGACACTGCACGACCAGACCCGACGGAATGTGCGTGAGCCGAACCGCCGAATAGGTGGTGTTGACCGACTGGCCACCCGCACCTGACGAGCAGAAGGTATCTTTCCGAATGTCATTCATATTGATCTGAACGTCAACCTCTTCGGCTTCGGGCAAAACCGCTACGCTGGAGGCTGAGGTATGAATCCGTCCCTGCGATTCGGTGGCCGGAACCCGCTGAACGCGGTGAACGCCGGATTCGAATTTCAGTTTGCCGTAGACGTCCTCGCCTTCGACCTGACAGATAATTTCCTTATAACCACCCGAAGTTCCGTCGGTGAAGTCCATCAGCGACATCCGCCAGCCCATGCGGTCGCACAGCCGCTGGTACATGCGGAACAGATCCCCCGCAAAAATGGAGGCTTCGTCGCCACCGGTTCCGGCGCGGATTTCGAGAATGACGTTCTTGCTGTCGTTGGGATCTTTCGGAATTAGCATTTCTTTCAAGACATTCTCCATCGGTTCGCGCTGCGGCACCAGCTCATCGAGTTCGGCTTTGGCCATTTCGCGCAAATCTTCGTCCTTTTCGGTCGCCAGCAACTCTTTCGCGCCGTCGATATCGTTCATCAGTTTTTTATACAACTGATACTGTTTGACGATCTTTTCGAGGTCTTTGTATTCTTTGCTCAGCTTGGTGTATTTCTTCTGATCCGAAACGATTTCCGGCATCATGATTTGCTGAGACACCTCCTCAAACCGTTCTTTTATGGATTCTAATTGATCAATCATTGTTCAGAAACTTTATGCCTAACTTACCCCTAAATCCCCGGAAGGGGACTTGGACACGAAATAATCCATGTGCAAAAGTCCCCTTCAGGGGATTTAGGAGTATTTTGATACAAATCTACGAAAATTCGGTCAGTCAACGCTTCGGTCGTACATTTGTCAACGAAACGGCCAACCCCATCGTTATCCTGATTGATGACACGAATTCACCACACTAAGTTCCTGGCAATGAACCGCATCTTTTCTCCATTCCTTTTTCTGATTTGTCCGGCCTTTTTTCTCTTTTTCGCATCCGCCTGCAACCCCGAACGGAACCAGAATACGAAGGCGCTGGTGCAGGAGATGAACGACAACAAGATCAAGCGGGTCACCAATGTCCAACTGACCACCACCGTTGACGAGTGGGGCAAAGCCCTCGTTCTGACTACCCGAAAAGTGCTAATCCGTGAGCTGACCAAAAAGCCCGGAGACTCCACCTTTTGCAACCTGAAAAATGTACCGGCTATTCGGCGGTTGGAAAAACAATACGCTATTACGATCGATTTGCTGAAGGCGAAGGACGTGACCAACCCGGCCCTGAACCCCAAAGAGCGGGATTTGCTGGGAGCGTATGTCTATAACGCTCAGAATAAACTGGAGCAGAACGATAACGTCCAGAAACTGAACGACACGCTTTTTGTCTACAATTCACCCGTTGCGACGGATGATATCATCTGCAAAACCTGCACCGACAATGCGGCTTTGCCGTTCGTGATCTGGCGAATCGTGTTCAACAAACGGGAAGTGATCCGGCGGATTAATCCGAAAAAATTGAAGTAATCCTGACAGCGGTCTGAAGACCCTGTCAGCGGTTGATCTGGCTAATAGATTTTTCAACCGCTGACAGGGTCTTCAGACCGCTGTCAGGGTTACACAGAATAGTATGAAAATACGATTGAATAGTACGACACAAACAATGATTTTGTACTTTTAACACATTCGTATTCCATCCCTTAACAAACATACTGTTTCACGTATGAGCAATCTGAAAAACAAAGCCGATCAGGCGGTGAGCCGACGCGGGTTTGTCAAAGCCTCGTCGCTCGCTCTGGCTGGCGTAACCATTCTGCCCCGGCACGTGCTGGGTGGTAAAGGCTTCATCGCGCCGTCTGATAAACTGAACGTCGCCGGGGTCGGCATCGGCGGCATGGGAAAAAGCAACCTCAACGCCCTGGCGCCCACCGAAAACATCGTCGCGCTTTGCGATGTTGATGAGAAATACGCCGGCCCGGTTTTCGAAAAATACCCGAACGCCAAGCGGTACAAAGACTACCGCAAGATGCTCGAAGCCCAGAAGGACATCGACGGCATCGTGGTAGCAACGCCCGATCACCTGCACGGCATCATTGCGTCAGCCGCCATGAAACTCGGCAAGCACGTTTACGTGCAAAAACCGCTGACCGTTACGGTGTGGGAATCGCGCGAACTGGCGCGGCTGGCGAAAGAAAATCCGAAAGTCGTTACCCAAATGGGAAATCAGGGCCACTCGAACGACGATGCCCGGCTGATCAACGAATGGATTGCCGACGGCGCCATTGGCAAAGTACAGGAAGTCCACGTCTGGACTAACCGCCCCATCTGGCCACAAGGCATGGAGGTACCGAAGGAAGCCGTCGACGCACCGTCAACGCTGGACTGGGAGTTGTTTTTAGGCCCCGCTCCGCACCGGGCCTACAATCCGGCGTATACCCCGTTCAAATGGCGCGGCTGGGTCGACTACGGTGCCGGGGCGCTGGGCGATATGGGCGCTCACCTGGTCGATCACCCGTTCTGGGCGCTGGGGCTCAACCCACCGATCACCGTCGAGGCTTCCTCGACGCCGTTTAACAAGCAAAGCTACCCGGTTTCGTCGCTGGTGACTTTCGAGTTTGAAACCAAAGACAAGAAAAATCCGCTGACGATGACGTGGTACGACGGCGGTATTCTGCCACCCAAACCGATCGAATTCGGCGACGGCCCCGTTCCGAAAGGTGGTGGCGTTTTGTATGTCGGAACGAAAGGAAAACTCTTTCATGAGACATACGGCTCCAAACCGCGGCTACTGCCGCAGGAAAAAATGGATTCCTACAAAAAACCGGCGCAGACGATTCCTCGCGTGGGCATGAGTCACGAACGCAACTGGGCGGAAGCCTGTAAAGGAAACGGCAAGGCGGTTTCTCCCTTCGAATATGCCGGTCCGTTGTGCGAAACCATGCTGCTGGGCATCGTGGCGCTCTACAAACAGGGCACCAAACTGAACTGGGATACGAAAACCATGGCCTTCACCAACGCCCCGGAATTGAACCCCTACCTGAAACGCGAATACCGCCCGGGCTGGGCGATGTAATTTTGTTAGAATACAGAGCAGAGACAAGAGAGTAGAGACCTGAAAACCCGCGTCTTTCTTCTCTTGTCTCTGCTCTTTTCTCTCTTTCAAAACCTATGAAAAAAATCTCACTAACTGTGCTGTTCTTCCTATCGGTCGTCCACCTGTTTGCGCAGGCTCCGAACACCTTGACTGCACAGGAAAAGAAAGAAGGCTGGAAACTGCTCTTCAACGGAAAAGATGTCAGCGGATGGCATACGTACGGCAAAACCGGTGTCGGCTCGGCCTGGATTATTGAGAATGGCGCACTGAAATTGAATGTACCGGAACGCGCCGGAAACAAAGCCAAAAACGGGGGCGATCTGGTGACGGATCAGACGTTTAAAGGGGATTTTGAATTCAAGGCGGATTGTAAAGTCGAACGGTTTACGAACAGTGGTATTTTCTTTTTTGTAACCGAAGCCCCGGAATACAAGGAGATTTACCATACTGGCCTGGAGCTTCAGGTGCTCGACAACGCCATCTACGAAGGAGCCCCGGAAAACAAACACCGTGCGGGTGATTTCTTCAGTGTGGCCAACGCCCGCATTCGCGAACCGAAAGCCGTGGGCGAGTGGAACCAGATTCATTTCAAGCTGAAAGGGAAAGTCCTGTCGGTCTACATGAACGGTTATCTCATTCAGGAACACAACGTTGAGAGTGCCGACTGGAAAAAACGAATCGCCGAAAGCAACCTAAAAAATGCTCCGATCAGCAAAGGCAAGCTAGAAGGAAGCATTGGTTTGCAGGACTGGGGCAGCCCGGTTTACTACCGGAACATCAAGATTCGGGCACTTTAATAAATTAATTTTCCGTCATTTTCCGCCAAAAAACGATGATTTCCCGACCGGTTCTTTGCTGCTAAAAGAATCTGGATATATTTGTTTTACAAAACCTAAACAAATATGAATCGTCCGTACTTAGGCGAATTTGAGGAACTGGTTCTGCTAACGGTTGCCATGCTGAACGGGCAGGCTTACGGCGTAACCATTCTGGAAGAAATCGAGAAGCAAACCGGTCGTACCGTCAGTCTGAGCGCCATTCACGCGACGCTGCAACGACTCGAAGAAAAAGGCTACCTTAAATCGCAGATGGGCGGGGCCACCGCCGAACGCGGGGGTCGGCGAAAGCGGTTTTTCAGCGTGACGCTGGGCGGAACCCGGGCATTGCAGGAAATTCACACGACCCGAAACAACCTCTGGAACCAGATTCCGAAAACCGGGCTGGCCTGATTTCTGGATACGATTGCGGGGGCCAAACCGTAGCCGATCGGCATGCGTTGCTTTGCCATTCGTGTATTCACCTTAACTCGTCCGAACCTTGATCCCCGATTCTGTGTTCAGTGACAAAAATCCCATTTTCATGGACTGTCAGTACCTGCCACTCACCGCCACCGGCCAGTTTTCGAATCTGTTCCTCGATTATATCTCGCAAAAAGAAGCCCTCCAACCCTATTACAACCACTTTCCAACCCTGGAAGCGTTTGAGGAACAAGTCAAAAACCGGGCGTTCGACGACAGCAAACGGCAGACGCTGGTGGAAGTTCTGGAACGGCAGTACCAGCACATTCCCAACAAACCCGACTTCTCGGTCCTGACCCAGCCCAATACCTTTACGGTGACGACGGGCCACCAGCTCAATATTTTCACCGGGCCACTTTACGTGTTGTATAAGTGGATTACGACGGTAAATCTGGCGAAA
This sequence comes from Larkinella humicola, assembly GCF_008727875.1. Classification (GTDB taxonomy): domain Bacteria; phylum Bacteroidota; class Bacteroidia; order Cytophagales; family Spirosomataceae; genus Larkinella; species Larkinella humicola. Next base: position 662,023 of record NZ_VTWS01000003.1, read on the forward strand.
AAACTGAACGAAACGTATCCAAATTACCGGTTTGTGCCAATCTACTGGTTGGCCGCCGAAGACCATGATTTTGCGGAAATCAACCATTTTACGCTGTTTGGCAAAAACTATACCTGGGAGACGGAGCAACGCGGAGCCGTTGGGCGAATGAACCCGAAAGAATTGAAAACCGTGTTCGACCAGATGCCGGAAAAGCTGTTTCTGTTTGAGGAGGCTTACCTGAAACACGATACGTTGTCGGACGCCGTTCGCTGGTACGCCAACGAATTGCTCGGCAAAGAGGGCCTGATTTGCCTCGACCCCGACGATGCAGACTTGAAACGGCTGTTTGCGCCCATCATTAAAGACGAGTTGCTAAACCGTCCAACCGATGGCATTGTGACCAAAACCACCCAGCAACTGGAAGCACTCGGGTACAAAACGCAGATAACGCCCCGCGAAATCAATCTCTTTTACCTGGACGACCAGTTGCGCGAGCGAATCGTTACCGATGGCGAGGATTCTTACGAAGTACTGAACACGGAAATCCGGTTTTCGCAGGCAGAATTGCTGGCGTTAGTTGACGAACATCCGGAGCGGTTTAGCCCCAATGTAGTGCTGCGGCCGGTTTATCAGGAAGTCATTTTGCCGAATCTGGCCTACATCGGCGGCCCGTCGGAAGTGCCATACTGGCTTCAACTGAAAGGCGTTTTCGATCATTTCAAGATTCCGTTTCCGCTGCTGATGCCCCGCAATTTTGCGTTGTACGTGAATCCGGCCAGCGCCAAAAAGATGGACAAACTGGGTGTATCGCCCGAAGAGCTGTTCTGGGACGAGGTGAAATTGCGCCGGGCGTATACGGAACGGATTTCGGGAAACTCCCTCGATCTGTCGGAACAGAAAGCGTGTCTGGAACAATGTTTTGCCGAGATTTTACACAAATCCGTCAAAGTGGATCGATCGCTGGAAGGGGCCGTTCTGGCCGAAAAAACCCGATTGATGCACACGATCGATCATTTGGAAAAGCGGCTGAAGAAAACCGAGGAGAAGAATTACGAGACGGTTCTCAGCCAGTTGATGACCCTGAAACAGAAGCTCTTCCCGAACGGCGGTATTCAGGAACGCTCCGAAAACTACCTGAATTTCCAGCTCAACGACCCGCAGTTTATCCCGAAATTGCTGACCGCTTTTGATCCGCTGGCCTACCAGATGCTGGTGCTGAAAGACTAAGCAATGACGAAATCCGAGCTGCGTGCTGCACTCCGCCAGAAGCGCCGGTCGTTGTCCGAAACCGAGTGGCAAAACCGGTGCGAAGCGATTTCAAATCAGTTTTTTACGCTTCTGCCCTCCAAACCGGTTTCGGTTATCGGTACGTTTCTGCCCATCGAAAGTCAGAAAGAAGTCAACACCTGGCTCATCGTCCGGCGGCTCTGGCGGGATTTCCCACAGATTCGGGTAGCCGCGCCCGTTACGAATCTGGAAACCGGAACGCTGGAAAACTACGAGATCACTCCCCAAACCGAGTTTATCAAAAACCGGTACGGTATTCCCGAGCCTCTTGCCACTTCATCATTCATCATTCATCATTCATCATTTAACATTATTCTAATTCCCTTACTCACGTTCGACCAAACCGGCAACCGCGTCGGCTACGGGGGCGGTTTTTACGACCGGTTTCTGGCGCAGTGCCGCCCGGATTGCCTGAAAATTGGGCTGTCGCTGTTCGATCCGGTCGATCAAATTGACGATGTTTACGAAGGCGACATTCGTATAAATTTCTGCATCACACCCGATCAAATCTGGGATTTTTGATAGGAACGCTGATCTGACGGATGGAACGGATTAAAACCGATTTTATCCGTGAAAATCCGTTCCATCCGTCAAATCTGTGTTCCTATTTCGTAGATTGCCGCAATGAAAATCCTCGTTTTCTGGTGTTGTATGCTTCATACGGTTTTGGCTCAAAAGCTCCCGGCGGCTCTCGATTCGGTGATGCACCGCCACTTTTCGATCGACCAGCCCGGTGGCGCCCTGCTGGTGGTGATCGATGGAAAAACCGTCTACAACCGGGGTGTTGGCCTGGCGAATCTGGAGACCAAAGCACTGATTTCGCCGGAAACCAATTTTCGGATGGCGTCGGTTTCCAAACAGTTTACGGCGATGTGTATTCTGCTGCTGGAAAAACAGAAAAAGCTTTCCTTAGACGATAATCTGCTTAAATTCTTCCCGGACTTCAACCAGAAAGTGGGCAAAAGTATCAAACTACGTTACTTATTGACGCACACTTCCGGGATTCTGGATTACGAATCACTTCTGTCGTCCGGTCGAAAGGAGCCGGTTTTTGATACGGAAGTGTTGACGCTGCTGAAGTCGCGGGACTCGACATATTTCGAACCGGGGAGCCGGTTTCGCTACAGCAATTCGGCCTTCTGTTTGCTTACCCAAGTCGTGGAGCGGGTCACGAAAAAACCGTATCTGGCGTTCATTACCGAAAACCTTTTCAAACCGCTGGGCATGAGGCAGACCACGCTCTATGAACCAACGCGGATGATTCCCAACCGGGCGATGGGCTATGCCCGGAATCAGGACCAAACCGTCCGGTTTTCGGACCAGAGCGTGACGAGCGGAACCAAAGGCGACGGCTGTGTTTACACTTCCCTGGCGGACTATAAAAAGTGGGACAACGCGCTGACAACCGGCCAACTGGTCGATGTCGTGGAAAAACTCAAAACCGTCCAACATCCGATTGAAGGACAGCCAAACGGTTTTTACGGGTTGGGCTGGTTTTTCACCCAAACAAACGGCGAAGCATCGGAGTTTTTTCATTCCGGCAGTACATGCGGTTTTAGCAACTGCGTCGTTCGCATTCCGCAGAAAAAGACATTGGTTGTTCTGTTTTCAAATCTGGCCGACAATCACCGGCCTTTTGCCGACGTTTTAAACGTGCTAGAAGCAGACACGGAAAGCTCTATTGACGTTTGGGCATTGCACAATCTGACGAATTGACTGGCTATTTCGGGTAAGCGATAGACTTGAAATAGTTGGGGGAATGATTATCTTTACACCATTAATTGGCTTATTAACAGCTACCTTACTATGGCATTCACCGACACCGAACGCAACCCCCTCTCCAGCCTGGAACAATGGGAAGATGATCTGCTGATCCGCTACCCCGAACCCGAACACAAGGCCAAGGAAGAATACCGCAATTATGATGACCCCGCCCGCGATACCGTCCGGGAGTTTTACCGCCTGAATCACACCTACCAGACGTACGATTTTGTGCAGGAAAAACGGGCTGAATTCCTCAAATTCGACAAAAAAGAAATCCCGGTTTGGGGCGCGATGGAGTTTCTGAACACCCTCGTCGATGATTCCGATCCGGATATTGAACTCGACCAGTTGCAACATTTGCTGCAAACCGCCGAAGCCATCCGCGCCGATGGTCACCCCGACTGGTTTGTGCTGACCGGTTTTCTGCACGACATGGGCAAAGTCCTGTGTCTGTTCGGTGAACCGCAATGGGCGGTTGTTGGCGACACGTTCCCGGTGGGCTGTGCGCATTCCGACAAGATCGTTTATCCCGAGTATTTTTCGGCCAATCCGGATACGTATAACAAGGATTTCAACACCAAATACGGGGTTTACGAACCGAATTGCGGTCTGAAAAACGTCACGATGTCGTGGGGTCACGACGAATATTTGTACCACATTACGAAAGATCACCTGCCCGAACCGGCCCTGTACATGATCCGGTATCACTCGTTCTACGCGCAACACCGCGAAAAAGCGTATGATCACCTGATGGACGATCACGACCGGGCGATGTTCAAGTGGGTCGATAAATTCAATCCGTACGATTTGTATTCGAAAAGCCCGGTAACGCCGGTCGTTTCAGAACTGAAACCGTATTACGAAGACCTGATCGCGAAGTATTTGCCTGCGACGATTCGGTTGTAACCCCGTCAGCGCCGGGCCGTCGATACGGTTGAAAACCCTGACGGCGGTTATAAAGCCAGATTTAAAAACAAACCGCCGTCAGGGTTTTCAACCGTATCGACGGCCCGGCGCTGACGGGGTTACACAAAAAACCGATGTTTCCGACATCGGTTTTTTTGTTTATTTTGGTGACGACAAGCCTACTCGCCGGATGCTCCTCACTTTCATTGCGCTTTACCTCCTCTCCAACCTCGCCATCGGTGCCTGGGCGGCCCGAAAAGTAACCAGTAGTCAGGATTTTGTGCTGGCTGGTCGGCGGCTCCCGCTGGCGCTGGCGGCTTCAGCCACGTTTGCCACCTGGTTTGGCTCGGAAACGATCATGGGCGCGCCGGCGATGTTTGTCGATGGCGGTTTTCTGGCCGTTATCGAAGAACCGTTCGGGTCGGCCTTGTGCCTGTTTCTGGTTGGGGCCTTTTACGCCCGACCGCTGTATCGGCTGGGAATCACCACGTTTTCGGATTATTTCAGCATCCGCTTTGGCCGTTCGGCGGAGTTTCTGTCGGCAGCACTGGTCATTCCGTCGTATTTTAGCTGGATTTCCGCCCAGTTCATCGCCATCGGGATTGTCCTTAATCTGGTCACGGGTGTGCCTATTTTCTGGTGCATTGCCTCCAGCGCAACCATCGTGATGATCTACACGATGATGGGCGGCATGTGGTCGCTTTCCATCACCGATTTCCTCCACAACATCATCATCGTCATTGCGTTGATCATCATTGCCGTTATTCTGTATAATCAGACCGACGGGATAGCCAGCATCGTCCAGAAAACCAAGCCCGGTTTTTTCCATTTCCTGCCCAAACCGACGTTCAAAGACAGCGTCGGCTGGGTGGCCGCCTGGATCACCATCGGCCTGGGTTCCATTCCGCAACAGGACGTTTTCCAGCGCGTGATGTCGGCCAAAAACGAGCGGACCACGGTCCGGGCTTCCTATCTGGCCTCGCTTCTGTACATCACCATTGCCATGCTGCCCCTGTTTATTGGGCTGGTGGGAAAGCAGCTACACCCGGATTTGAACCTGGACAACCAGATGCTGATTCCGAACATGGTGTTGCGACAAGCCAGCATGCCGCTGCAAATTCTCTTTTTCGGGGCCTTGTTATCGGCCATTCTCAGCGTATCGAGTGGGGCGATTCTGGCACCGGCCACGGTTTTTGGCGAGAATATCTACCGGTTTTTCCGGCCCGACATCAGCGACAAAACGCTGCTGCGTACCATCCGGCTGGCGGTGGCGGTGATCACCCTGATTTGCGTCTGGATGACCGCAGCCCGCGACGTCAACATTTTCGAACTGGTTGGCGAGTCGTCGGCGTTTAGTCTGGTATCGTTATTCGTGCCGCTCACAGCCGGTTTATACTGGAAACCGGCCAACACGCTGGGCTGTCTGTTGTCGATGGTGGGCGGAATCGTTGTCTGGCTAACCTGTCTGGCCATTGAAACGGAATATCCGGCCCTGGTCTATGGTTTACTGGCCAGTATAGCAGGCATGGTTCTGGGGGTGATGATTGCCCCTAAATCCCCTGAAGGGGACATGGACGCAGCTTATCCAGATCTAAAAGTCCCCTTCAGGGGATTTAGGGGCAATCAAAAAAACGCCTGATCGATTTTTCCGATGTATTCCAAATTGGTCTGCGACGTCAGCCAGCGCTGAATCTGCCGCCCGACATTCGGATACAGATTCAAATCGTCCAATTCGCCAACCGGCTTCCAGCTAACGGCCAGTGCTGTGGTTTCTTCCGGGTTGATGCGGGGAATACCGCCAATCAGTTGGCTCACAAATACCACGTGCAACACATCCTCTTTGGTTTCCGACCCGTGGGTCGGGGGGAAAATCACTTCGCCAACAAACGCGATGGGCCCGACTTCGACATCAATGCCCAATTCTTCCTGCAACTCGCGCATCACCGTCAGATCCAGGGTTTCGCCCCGGTCGGGATTGCCGCCGGGCAGGGCATACACGTCCGTGTCACCATACCGGTAATGCATCAACAACAAATGATTATTCTCGATCAGGAGCACCGCAGGCCGTACTTTCATAACTCAGGAAGAAATTGATGGAACATGAACAGTAAAGTACAACAAAACCGATACTTTTGACACTGTAATTTAACCTTGTGTAATGAAAACGATTGTAAAGTTCCTCAGCATTCTGTGTGTATTGACCGGTCTGGCAACTACGACCGCAAACGCCAAAGATGCGATTCTGGTTTTTTCGAAAACCGCAGGCTTCCGGCACAAGTCCATCGAAGTGGGTAAAATGAGTATTGTGAAGTTGGGGCAGGAAAACGGTTTCAGCGTCGATACGACCGAAAATGCGGCTCTTTTTACACCCGAAAACCTGAAAAAATACAAGGCCGTCGTTTTTCTGAGCACAACCGGCGATATTCTGAACGCTGAACAACAGGCGGCTTTTGAGCAATATATCAAAAAAGGGGGCGGTTTTGTCGGAATTCACGCGGCAGCCGACACCGAATACGAATGGCCGTGGTACAACCAATTGGTGGGGGCTTACTTCCTGAGCCACCCCAAACAACAGAACGCCGAAATCGAAATCGTGGATAAAAAACACCTTTCAACCAAAGCGCTGCCCGACCGCTGGAAACGCTACGACGAGTGGTACAACTACAAAAGCATTGTGCCAGGCCTGAAAATTCTGGGAAAACTGGATGAGAAAACCTACGAAGGTGGCAAAAACGGTGACAATCACCCGTTCATCTGGTACCGTGAATTCGACGGTGGCCGGTCGTTCTACACCGGCGGGGGCCACACGGACGAATCCTACAGCGACGCCCAATTCCTGACGCACATCCTGGGGGGGATTAAGTACGCGATGGGAAAGAAAAAGTAAAAAGAGATTTATTGTTTCGCGGAGTTGAGCGGAGAAAAAAGGGAGTTAAGCAGAGAAAATAATTAACTCCGCTTAACTCCCTTTTTTCTCCGCTCAACTCCGCGAAACAACTCCTTAAATCTTAATCTTCCGCCCCGTTTCCGCAGCCTGATACGTTGCCTGGATGATTTTCACATCCTGCATTCCCTCTTCGCCCGTGATGTGCTTCGGCAGTTGTTTACCGTCGATCAGATCCTTGCAAATACCGTCCATGTGCATCGCCTGGTGATTCACCACCGGTTTGTCGATCGGACCTTTGCTGGTCATGCCTTTCAGCGGACCGTAGCCAAAGGCCGGGCGCAACTCGAACCAGCCATTTTCGGCCGACGCATACAACCGCTCGACGCCCGCAGCGTAACTGGTAGTCGACGTTGAGGTGATACCGTTCGGAAATTCGAACTGCCAGTACATTGTCTCCTCCACATCCTTGAATTTCTGTGGGTCGGTTTTGGGTGCAAACTGGGCCGTTACCGAGATGGGTTCCAAACCCGTTACCAGCCGCACACCCTGAATGGCGTAGATGCCCACGTCCATCATCGGGCCACCCCCCGCCATCGCTTTTTTGAGCCGCCACTGATTCGGATCACCAGCCTTGAAACCGTCGCTGGCTTCCAGAAATTTCAGATTTCCGAATACTTTCTCCCGACCCAGCCGCATCATTTCCTGCGTGAATGGTTCATAATGAAGCCGATAGCCAATCGCCAGTTGCACGTTGGCCTTCTTACAGGCATCGATCATATCCTGGCAATCCTTCACCGTAATCGCCATCGGTTTTTCGCAGATGACGTGTTTGCCAGCTTTGGCCGCCCGAATGACGTATTCCGCGTGCATCGAATTCGGCAAAACAACGTAGACCACGTCGATGTCTTTGTTGTCGATAATGCGGTCAAACGTCTTGTAGTCGTACACATTCGCTTTCGGAATGTTGTACTTAGCCATCCATTCTTCTGCTTTGGCAGGCGTTCCGGTCACGATACCAGCCAGCCGAACGTGCTGTGTTTGTTGCAGAGCCGGGGCCAGTTGATTCTTGGCATACCCTCCCAGACCGACCAGCGCCATACCCAATTTACGGCCTTGCCGCAGCGGTTCGCCCAGATGCGAAACGAGCGTGTTGATGCGGGAAAATTCATCCTGCTGATTCAGCGAAGCCGCATAACCGGCTAAGGGCGAAGCGAGCGCCGAAGCGCCAATGCCTTTCGAAAGTTTTTGTAAAAAATCACGACGGTTGGAATTCATGCCAGAATGGTTTTAGGAGAAATACTACCAGAGTAAAGAAATCAGAGGTGTGACAAGATCCAAGTCCCTTGTCTTTCCTCCCATCATAAGTTGCACAAATCTAATGAAGTATAGCTGTTTTGAAAGGCGGTTCCGTAAAATTAACCAGACAACTCATTCGGCTTTGATCGAAATCCGGATGTCGGTATTTCGCCCCTTGTCGTCGGCACAGGAAATTTTGAGCAAACCGGGTTGCGGACTGAAGAAAACGCCCTCCGTTGGGGCGGCTTTTCGGTAAAGTTTATCGTTCAGATACCAGTAAACCAGCTTCACTTCATTGTCGGCCTGACAACTCAGTTGCAACTGTTGCGGCTGATTGGGATTGATAAAATATTCACTGCCGTCGTTCGGGCTCACAATCTGCGGCCCCTGTTGGGCAAATACCCGTGTGCAGGCCGGGTTGTGGGGCGGTATTTTCAGGTACGGAATCCGACGACTTTCGTAAAAAGCAATTAACTCCGGCGCCAGATTCGGGTAAAACCGTTGAACGGCAGGATCGGATTCCGAACCGGTATTTTCGGGCAAACAATGGGCGCAGTACGACACGGTTCCGGCCGGGTTGGTCCAGACGGTTTTCTGGTGTTGGCAACGGCGGTAGGGCGAAACGCCCATAATGGCATAATCAACGATTTTATGCGCACAGAATTCACCCGGCACATCGCCGGTTTCGGCGCAGACCTGACGCATCGACAAGCTTTTCGGCATTCGGAACCAGCCGCTGGTCGAGTTGTAGTCGATGGCGTTGAAAATGCTGAATAACAACGGGGTAGCAATGTTGGCTCCGCTCAGTTCCGGCACGCCTTCGCCCGAAAAATTGCCAATCCAAACGCCCACCGTATACCGCTTGTTGTAGCCGATGCTCCAGGCATCCCGCCGACCGTAGGACGTACCGGTTTTCCAGGCGATGCGCGGCAAATGGTAGCTATTGTCAAAGTTATTCGGCAAATCCGGGCGGGTAATTTGGGTAAGCGTGTTGGTAATCAAAAAGGCAGCATCCTCCGAAATCAGGCGGCTTTTTTTCGCGGGATTTTCAGTCGAATGGGGAGCTATAAAGTTAAGATTGCTCATCTGACCGCCGTTGGCAAAAGCCGCAAACAGCCTCGTCAGTTCTTCCAGCGTGACACCACAACCGCCCAGAATGACCGACAAACCCAGCCCTTTCGACTGTTTTTTGATGGTTTCAAAACCGGCTTTTTTCAAATAATTAATAAACGTCGGTGTGCCAAGCTGTTGCATCGTCTTCACCGCCGGAACGTTCAGCGAGTTCGCCAGCGCGGATTCCACCGTGATCGGGCCGTAGAACTGCCGGTCGTAGTTCTCGGGTTCGTAGCCGGAAAAGCTCGTCGGCACATCATTCAGGACGGTTTTCGGCGTCATCAGGCCTTTGTCGAAAGCCACGGCATACAGCAGTGGTTTCAAGGTGCTGCCCGGCGAACGCACCGCCCGAACACCATCGACCTGCCCGCCGTCATAGCCATTCGCAAAATCCGCCGAACCAACGTAGGCTTCGACGGCCATTGTCTGGTTATTGAGCACCAGAACCGCAGCGTTGTGAATGTTCATCGAACGCACCCGCCCGACGTAATTGGCGACGAGTTGCTCCGCCTGCGCCTGTCGGTTGGGCCGCAGCAGCGTGTGAATAATCGGCTGATCGGGCTGGCTTTTTTTCAGCCGCAGCGCCAGGTGGGGGGCTTGTTTCGGTAAGGCCCGCCGGTGTGCCTCCAAGGGTTCGGCCAGGGCGTCGGCGATGGCTTCGGACGTGAACAGCCCGGTTTGTCGGAAGCGGTTCAGCCAGCGGTTTCGTTCCTGAACGATCAGCTTGTTATTGATTCCCAGCCGCAGGGTCGAAGGGCGGTTTGGAATGATCGTGAGCGTCGTGATTTCGGCCAGACTCAGCAATTGGGGCGGTTTTCCGAGGTACAGCATCGACGCCGATTTGATGCCCTCTACATTCCCGCCGTACGGAATCAGGTTCAGATACAGTTGCAGAATCTCGTCTTTGGAATAAAAAAGCTCCAGTTGAACGGCCCGGAATACTTCAACGAGTTTGCTGGTGTACGTCCGTTTTCGGGGTTCCAGCAGCCGGACCACCTGCATCGTGATCGTAGACGCCCCCGACGTTCGACGGCCCGTTGTCAGGTTTCGAACAGCCGCCCGCGCCATCGATAAGGGGTTAAAACCGGGGTGGTAATAGAAGAATCGGTCTTCCTTGTGTAAAATCGTTTTTCGCAACACCGGCGTGATTTCGTCCAGTTCTGTCATTAATCGCCATTTGTCGTCGTCACTCAGGAAGGCATGAAGAATGGTGCCATCGGCGGCCGTAATAACCGTTGAATACCGTGGCCGGACCTTTAGCGGAAAAAACAAATTCAACCCCAGCAACAGCCCGACGAACGCAGCCAGGGCTTTTACCCCGCGTCGTTTCCAGAATTTTTTGGCGATATGAAGTAATTTTTCCAATATGCGAACCCTTATTTTAAAAAGCCCCTAAATCCCCTAAAGGGGACTTTTGAATCCGGAGATTCTGTGTCCAAGTCCCCTTTGGGGGATTTAGGGGTGTAAACGATTTTAAGGGCAGATAAAAATAAATCCTTTTATGAAAATACAATTTTTTGGTGCCGCCCGCACCGTTACCGGCAGTAAACACCTGATTACGACCCAACGCGGAACACGCATTTTGCTCGACTGCGGTTTGTTTCAGGGCATCAATACCGACGATCTCAATCAGGATTTCCGGTTTAAAGCTTCCGACGTCGATTACCTCCTCCTGTCGCACGCCCACATCGACCATTGCGGATTGATTCCACGGCTGGTTCGTCAGGGGTTTACCGGCCCGATTTACTGCACCCCTGCCACCGCTGATCTCTGCCAGCTCATGTTGCTCGACAGTGCGCACATTCAGGAAAAGGATCTGGAGCGGATCAACAAACGCCGGAAAAAGCAAGACCGCGCCTTGCTCGAGCTGTTGTACGAAACCGCCGATGTGGAACGCGCCCTGGAACTGTTGAAACCGGTCGAATACGGCGAAACGTTCTGGCTCAGCCGCGACGAAGTCAGCGTGGTCTTTACCGATACCGCCCACCTGCTGGGCAGCGCGGCCATTAGCCTGACCGTCCACGAAACCGCTCCGAACGGCGATTCGGTGGAGAAACGCCTGTTTTTCAGTGGCGACATTGGCCGGCCGCACGACAAGATACTGAAAATGCCGGAACCCTTTCCGCAGGCGGATTACATTCTTTGCGAATCGACCTACGGCGACAAACTCCACGAGCCGGAAGTCGACATGAGTGCGCATTTGCTCCGGATTGTACACGAAACCTGCGTGGTGCGTCGGGGCAAGCTCATCATCCCGGCTTTTGCCGTCGACCGGACGCAGGAGCTGGTGTATGCGCTCGACCAGCTCGAAAACCGGGGCGAATTGCCGCGTCTTCCGGTGTACATCGACAGTCCGATGGCCGTGAAAGCCACGCATTTGATGAAAGCGCACGAGGAATGTTTCAACCCGGAGATTCTGGCCTACATCGAAAAAGACGGCGACGCCTTTGCTTTCCCGAACCTGCATTACGTGTCGGATGTGGATGAATCGAAGGCCATCAACGAGCGCGACGAACCCTGCATCATCATCTCGGCATCGGGTATGGCCGAAGCCGGACGCATCAAACACCACATCAAAAACAACATCGAAGATTCGCGTTGCACGATTCTGATTGTGGGCTACTGCGGCCCCGAAACGCTGGGTGGGGCCCTGAAGCGGGGCGATTCGCAGGTGAAAATCTTTGGCGAAACGTTTCTGGTGAAAGCGGACGTGGAAGTGATGGATTCCTTCAGTGCCCACGGCGATTACCGGGAGATGCTCGAATTTCTGTCGTGCCAGGATGCGGGGCAGGTAAAACAGGTGTTTCTGGTCCACGGCGAATACGACCGGCAGGTGGTTTTCCGGCAGAAACTCCAGAGCGCCGGTTTCCAGAATGTCTACATCCCGGCGCTGTATGAGTCGGTGGAATTGTAGGCGGTTTGTAAAAAGCGCAGGCAAAAGACGCCTGAAACCTAAAAAAACGAAGAAACCGTAAAAAATCTGTAGCGACGACTTGCATAGAAAATCAAAACCCTGCATCTTTGCAATCCCATCTGGGGAATGTATGCCGAAGTGGTGAAACTGGTAGACACGCACGTTTCAGGGGCGTGTGAGCGTAAGTTCATGCGAGTTCGAGTCTCGCCTTCGGCACAGCAATTTAGCCCGTAATCGCTTGATTACGGGCTTTTTGTTTTAGTGGGAAATGTCATTTGTGGCGATCATAAAAGTTTCAGTATGTGCAAGTAGTGACTTTTGCACCAATCCCCCTCACTTTTTCTCCCCAAACTCCTCCACCCACACCCGAATCTTTCGATCCGGCATTTCGGCAATTTCCATCAGGAACGTGAGTTGGTCGGCTTTGCCTTCGATGGTCAGCGTCACGTGGCGTTCTTCGCCGGACGGTTCTTTAAATAACGCTTTCATCACGGTTTTCCCTTCCTTGTACGGAACGCTCCAGGTGCAGGTGGTCGACTGAATGGTGCCGATCATTTTTTGATCGGCATTCCCCGGTACGATCAGCACATCGGTTTTCCCAATGTCAATGGTGCTTTGCTCCTCCACCGTCCGCTGAACCACACCGGCGGCATCCAGGTATTCCGTTTTTGAAGTGGTTAACTTGACTTCCTTGTCGCATTGGCCAAAGCTGAGGACGGTGCTGAAAAGCAGGGAAAAGGAGAAGAGGAACGTTTTCATCAGGATTTGTTGGTTTAGCGTGAAGGTTTAAAGATAAAAATCTATTTAATTACTGTGCAAAACCCAGTACCTTTTATTGCAATCTATTAGATAAGTGGTAAACCGGTGGGATAAATGGCCTTTCGAAAGGTGAAAACCACCCGAATTTTGACTTTCCCGGTTGGACTGGCTATCTTTCCGGGAAAATCTTCACCGATTTTTCGACCCAAAATCCTAAACCACTTTCGTATGAGTACTTCCCGTCGAGACGTCTTAAAAATGACTGGCATGGCGTTGGCCAGCAGCGTTTTACCCGCCGTCACTATTTTGCACCCCCAACGTTCATTTGCCGGTATCAACACCGACACCCTCAAAGTCGGCCTGGTCGGCTGTGGGGGCCGGGGTTCGGGCGCAGCCGCCCAGGCGCTGAAAGCCGACCCCAATGTGGTGCTGCACGCCGTTGGCGATATTTTCAAGGATAAACTGGATGACTCGCTGAACAACCTGCGGAAAATCCACGGCGACAAGGTCAAAGTCGACGAAGAACACAAATTCGTGGGGTTCGATGCCTATAAAAAAGTGCTGGAGTCGGGGGTCGATGTGGTGATTCTGGCGACACCCCCGCATTTCCGTCCCGAACACCTGATGGCCACCGTGCAGGCCGGGAAACACGTTTTCTGCGAAAAACCGATGGCCGTCGATGCACCCGGCGTCCGCAAGGTGCTGGAAGCGGCTAAAATTGCGAAGGAAAAGAAAATCTCGCTTCTCTCGGGCTTCTGCTGGCGGTTTCATGAACCCAAACGGGCCACGTTTGAGAAAATTCAGGACGGTGCCATTGGCGACGTGCTTACTGTTTACAACACCTACAATACTGGCACCGTCTGGTCGCACCCCCGAAAACCGGGCTGGACCGACGCCGAATATGTGCTCCGGAACTGGTATTATTACACCTGGCTATCGGGCGACCACCTGGTCGAGCAGGCGATTCACAGCGTCGATATGATGTCATGGGCCTTTGGTGACAAAATGCCGCTTTCGGCAGCCGGAACCGGTGGCCGTCAGGTTCGAACCGAACCGATCTATGGCAACATTTACGACCACTTCGCCATTACCTACGAATACGAAGACGGAGCCAAGGGATTCCATTTCAGCCGCCAGCAGGTCAACTGCGAGGGGAGTTATATGTGCGAAGCCTTAGGAACGAAAGGCCGCGCGGTCGCCAACGTGTCCCGGAACGTACACGAAATCACCGGGCGGAAAAAATGGAAATATTCGGGAGTTGCCAACGACATGTACCAGACGGAACACGACGAGCTGTTTGCGGCCATTCGGAAGGGCGAACCGATCAATCAGGGCGAATACATGGCCAACAGCACGCTGCTCGGCATCATGGGGCGCATGGCGGCCTATACGGGCCGTCGAATCACCTGGGATGAAGCGATGAATTCTACCGAAAAATTAGGCCCGGACACCTATAGTTTTGACATGAAGCCCCCGGTTGCGGAAGTCGCCCGACCCGGTATTACCTCTTTCTCCTGAAAACCATGCAACGCAGAGAATTTCTAAAAAACGGCTCGCTGGCCGCTGTAGGCGGTTTTGCCGCTATTGAATCCGCACCTCATGTGATTGCATCGGTTTCCGCCCCGTTTGTCAATCCGGTTTCCAACCCGGTTCTTAAAACGCCGATGGTGAAGAAAAGCCTGAAATGGGGTATGGTGAAAGAGGATTTGTCGGTACTCGATAAATTCAAATTGCTGAAAGACCTGGGCTTCGACGGGGTGGAACTGGACACGCCCAACAACCTCGACCTGAAGGAGGTACTGGACGCCCGCGACAAAACCGGCCTGGAACTGCCCGGCACGGTCAATTCGGCGCACTGGAAATCGCCCCTGTCGGATCCGGACCCGAAGGTTCGGGAAGTGTGCGTGAAAGCGATGGAAAAATCGCTGCAAGACACGAAGCAGTACGGCGGCACAACGGTTTTGCTGGTTCCCGGCGTGGTGAAAGCCGATGTTAGCTACGAAGATGCCTACGAACGCTGCCGCAAGGAAATCAAAAAGCTATTGCCGATGGCCGAAAAAACCGGCGTCAAGATTGCCTTCGAAAACGTCTGGAATGGTTTTCTGATCAGTCCGCTGGAAGCCGCCCGGTTTGTCGATGAGTTCAAACACCCGCTCGTGGGCTGGTATTTCGACGTGGGTAACATCCTCCGCTACGGCTGGCCAACCCACTGGATTGAAACCCTCGGCAAGCGGATTCTGAAACTGGACGTCAAAGAGTACAGTCTGAAGAAACAGCAGGACGAGGGTCTCTGGAAAGGGTTCGACGTTGAATTCCTGGAGGGCGATTGCAACTGGTCGGCGGTGAACAAAGCCCTTGTAAAGATTGGCTATTCCGGCTGGGCGTCGGCCGAAGTCAACGGTGGCGACCGCACCCGGCTGCTGACCATCCGCGAGAAAATGGACGCTATTTTTACGGCCTAAGGCTCATTCGCCGGAAAACCGCCCGTTTTACAACGTATTCATATCGATCACAAACCGGTAGCGCACGTCGCCTTTCAGCATCCGGTCGTATGCGTTTTGGATGTCTTTGATCGGAATCAGCTCGATATCCGAAACGATGTTGTGCTCGGCGCAAAAATCCAGCATCTCCTGCGTTTCGGGTATCCCGCCGATACCCGAACCAGCGATGCTTTTGCGACCGCCGATGAGGCTAAAGCCCATGATTTCGGCCGGTGTCGGGGGGGCGCCCACGCAAATGTGTATGCCGTTGGTTCTGAGCAGAGACAGATACAGGTTGTAGTCGTGCGGTGCCGAAACCGTATCGATGATGAAGTCGAAATACCCTTTCACTTCCTTCACCCGGGCCGGATCGCTGGTCAGCACAAACTTGTGAGCGCCCAACCGTTTGGCATCTTCTTCTTTCGAAGGGGAGGTACTCAGCATGGTTACTTCAGCACCAAAAGCCACGGCAAATTTAACGGCCATGTGTCCCAGGCCGCCCAGCCCCAACACAGCAACCTTGTGCCCTTTGCCCACTTTCCAGTGACGCAGGGGCGAGTAGGTGGTAATTCCGGCGCACAGTAGCGGAGCCACGGCGGCCAAATCCAGCTTTTCGGAGACGTGCAGCGCAAAATCTTCGTGGACCACAATCAGGTTCGAATACCCGCCGTAGGTCGGCGTTACACCGTCCTGCTCCCGGCCGTTGTAGGTTTGTGAATTGCCCACCAGACAGTATTGCTCCAGACCTTCCCGGCAATTTTCGCACTCGCGGCACGAATCGACCATACAGCCGACCCCGGCCAGATCGCCGACCTTAAATTTGGTAACTTCCGCGCCGACCTTGGTCACGCGCCCCACGATTTCGTGACCCGGCACCATCGGAAAAATCGACCCGCCCCATTCGTCCCGAATCTGGTGTAAATCGGAATGACAAACCCCACAGTAGAGAATGTCGAACTGAACGTCGTGGGGTTTCACCTCGCGCCGTTCAAACTGAAACGGAGCCAGTGGTGTTTGCGCATTCTGGGCTGCGTATCCTTTAGCTGCAATCATAATAGGGATGAATAAAATAGGGTGTAAAAGACCGTTCTTTCGCTGTGTTCAATGAGCCTCCGAATTGAGACCGGTTCTCTCTTTTCAACCTGGTTTTCCAGAATTGGTTTAACTATTAACCGGACTGGAAGCTAAAGTTCTATTGTCTGCACAAACTCTAATTCCTATTGTAATTTTTTTAGAAGTGATTATTTGGTTTGGGGCTATTTCGTAAAAGAAAACCACTTTCCATCTTTTTTGCCACTATCTAAGTAACCATTTGTATACGGTAAACTCCTAAAAACAGGGGTTATATCTTGTAATAATTAAATCGATTTATATTTTTTTAAGTAAAAAAAACAGCATTATTGAAATTTTATAAAAAACCTTTTGTTGATTACATTCAGTCTAAATAAGAAAAAATGCCCCTATTTTAAAAGCGATATAACCTTTCCAATAAACCTGAACGGTCACTTTTAACGTACTGTTTATCAGACTATTTTCGTATTCCTGATTTTAACGAAACGTGAACGAAAAGAAGACTGGGGCGGCAAATTCGACACCTCTATGTGGAATAATCGGGTACGCAACCGCAGTCATCTCATCAATTAAACTGTTGAGAGCAATGAAAAACATTAAAGCACTTACCCCGGATGAAATGAAGCAACTTCGTCAGTTGATTTCTACCACGGATAATGTCATCTTGCGACGACGCTGTCAGTGCATTCTCTACAGTTTTCAGGGGATGCAGGTCAATGAACTCGTAAGCATGTTCCAGGTCGACCGCCGGAGTATTTACAACTGGATGAATCGGTGGAACAAAGGCCGAATCGAAGCACTGATCGATAAACCGGGCCGTGGTCTGAAGCCCAAGTTGAATGTAGCCCGCCAGGATCATGTAGAAGAAGTAAAACAGGCTTTTCAGATGTATCAGGGCAATTACAACCAGGTTTTAGAACACGTCAATACCCGAATAACCAAACCCGTCAGTCACGACACCCTGCGTCGCTTTGTAAAAAAACTGATGGTTCCCGGCGTCTAGCCGCCTTTTCCATACCTCCAACGTCTTGCTATCGATAAAACGCTGTACGCTCTAGTAACAAAATAGGCGGTCCCGGTTTGCCCGAACTCCGGCATCAACCGGGGCCGTTCTATCTTTTCTTCCTTACTTCTTATCCCGTGCGGCTTTAAACTCCGAGCCGGTTTTCCAGCCGGGAAAGGTGGATTCGTTGCTCAGGCGATAGCCCACGTTGAACAGCAACTGCATGTCTTCGAGGATGCCGGACAAATCCCAGGACGATGAATATTCGTCCGAGGGCGCGTGGTAGCGGTTCAGGTTGTGGTCTTCCAGTTGGGCTTTTCCCCAGGCTTCGCCGTTTTTCACCGACCGAACACCGGTTTTGAGGTACAAGGCTGGCACACCGACTTTGGCAAAGTTGAAGTGATCGGAGCGGAAATAACTCCCCGCCGACGGATTGAAATCGCCCCGGATAAACCGCCCCTGTCTGGCGGCCGCAGCCTCCGCGTAATCTTCCAGATCGGACTGTCCCTTGCCGACAATTACCACATCTTTGGTCCGTCCCACCGGAATGAACGCGTCCATGTTGATGTTGGCAACGGTTTTGGCTAACGGGAAAACCGGGTGCGTTGCGTAGTATTCCGACCCCAGCAAGCCCTGTTCCTCCGCCGTCACGGCCAGAAACAGGATGGATCGTGACGGTTTCTTTTTCAGTTTGGCAAACGTCTCGGCCAGTTCGAGCAAAGCCGCCGTGCCGGACGCATTATCGGACGCCCCGTTGTAAATCGAGTCGCCTTTGATGGCTTCGCTTTTGCCCAGATGATCCCAATGTGAAGTGTAAATGATGTATTCGTTCTTTCGATCGGTGCCGGGGAGCAAGGCCAGCACATTCTGGGAGGTCGATTTCGTAATCTGGTTGTTGATCACCAGCGAAGTCGTCAGTCCCAGTTTGACGGGCTTAAAACCACGAACACCCGCTTCCCGAAACAGTTCCGGCGAAACGCCCGCGTGCTTGAACAGGCTCTTGGCCGCATCCAGCGTAAGCCAGCCTTCCACCGTCGCCCGCGATCGGTTGTTGTCGGCGGCCTGTAAGTACAGTTTTGATTTCGAGAAACTGCTGCGAACCACGGACCAGCCGTAACTGGCGGCTTTGGATTCATGAACGATCAGAACGCCTGCCGCGCCCTGCCGGGCCGCTTCTTCATATTTGTACGTCCAGCGACCGTAGTAGGTCATGATGTTTCCCTTAAACAGCGTGCTGTCGATCAGGCCCGGATCGTTCACCATCACCACCACGGTTTTGCCCCTGACGTCCAGACCCGCGTAGTCGTTCCAGTTGTATTCGGGTGCCACAATGCCGTAGCCCACAAACACCAGCTCCGAATCGGTAATCTTCACCTGATTTTCCACATGGGGCGTTGTTACGACAAAATCGGTCAGGTTCGCGAGCGAAACCGTGCCGTTTTTACCCTTCAGCATCAGTGGACCCGCCGGGGTCGAGGCAATGTTTACCATCGGTACATCCTGAAAATAGCTCTTGCCATTGCCGGGTTGCAAACCAGCTTTCTGAAACGCGGTTTTCAGGTAGTCGACGGTTTTCTTTTCACCGGCCGTAAACGGTTTTCGCCCTTCGAAGGCGTCTGAAGCCAGTACCTGAATGTGTTTGACAAACGCTTTGCCGTCGATCGCAACACTGTCGGCAGTGGCGAAAGCATAATTTCCGGCCAAAAGAAAGAGGAGAAAGAGTCGCATCATGCCTAAAGATAACTAAAACTCATTCTCCGTCGGCGTATCATCCCGATCACGTTCCTGATCGCGATCTTTTTCCCGAACCACCTGCCGACTCAATCGGTAGCTGAAGCCAATGAAACCGATGCGGCTTTCGCGTTTGCTGCGCGTAGACGACACAAAGTTGGAGCCAAAACTCTCGTTCTGAAACTGCAGCGTATTGAAGATGTCACTGACGCGCAGGCTCACCGTTCCGCGCCCTTTCAGAATATTTTGTTTGACCCCCAGATCGACGTTAAAGAAGCCTTTGATGGTTCCCTGTGCCACGATAAACGGCGACCGGTAATTCATCGCCACCTGAATATCGGTTCCTTTTTTCGGGTTCATGTTGGAGGTGACCCGGGCCGTCCAACTCCGGTTCGTGCGGGTCAGAATGCCCGGAACATCGGCACTGGCCTGGATGTTTCGCTGGAAAAACGAGAAATTACCATTCACCTTCCACCAGCGCGTAAGATCCTGCGTCACGACCACTTCCAGCCCGTAATTCTGCGAACGGTTCAGGTTCAGCGACGTTTGCTCGGTAATACCGTCGGGTCGCAGCGTCCGGTAATTTGTAATTTCGTTGTTTGTCTGGCGGAAAAACAGCGACGATGTCAGCGTTGTGCTTTTGCCATACAGCAAATGGCTTATCTCAAACGAATTGATCAACTCCGGGTTCAGGTCCGGATTCCCGTAGCGGATGTTCAGCGGATCGGACAAGTCGATGAAGGGGTTGAGCGACCAGGTCGACGGCCGGTTGATCCGGCGGCTGTAGTTGATCTGCATCTTCTGCGATTCGCTGGCGTTGTAGTTCAGGAAAACACTGGGAAACAGGTAGATATAATCCCGCTGGCTTTTCACGTTGGTGGTCCGCTGATCCGTTGTGATGTTGGTATATTCGGTACGCAACCCCACCTGGTAGCTAAACTTTCTGATCTCGTTGCCGAAATTGACATAAGCCGCGCTGGTTCGTTCGTCGTAAATGAAATTATTGCTGATGGCGGGGTTTATCGTCCAGATGCCGTCCAGCAGGTTCTCAAACGTATAGTCGGAAGCCAGCCGCCGGTAGGTGTGTTTCAAGCCGGTTTCGAGTTTCTTCTTGTCTTTGAGCGGTTCCACAAAATCCAGTTGCAACACCGCCACCCGGTTTTCCCGGCCATTGTCGGCGCGCTGCTGGCCAATCAGGAAATTGGGCGTCAACAACGTTTCGGGCAAGGTCGTGGTGTTGCTGAAGTTCTGGTATTCCGTGCTTTCGTTAGTCGATGTAGTGGCATCAAAGGTGAGTTCCCGCCCCTGTTTGTCGAACGTCCGGCGATACCCGAAAACGTAATCCAGTCCTCTTTCAGGTTCGGTTTCTTCGGTAATCCGCAGGGTTCGTCCCAGCGACACCCGGTTAGCATCCAATGTATTGAAATTCTCCTCTTCCGAATCGCGGCTGTATTCAGGCCGGTAGAGAATCGAAGCGGTAATGTTGTCGCGGGGCGACAGTGTGTAATCGAAACCGACGCGAAGGTTGTTGTTCACGCTCCTTCGGATGGCGTCGTTGCGTTGCGCCAGATAACTGATCGAGTCTCCGAATATATTCTGCCGTTCCGAAATCCGGTACTGAAACCGCCGGTTTGCCCGGAAATTATAACTGCTGAATAGGTTCAATTTCTTAAACCGTGTGTTCAGATTAATCGACGCATTGTATTTATCCCGCGTACCGACGTTCAGTTGCACATTGCCATTGAAACCCGCAGCACGTTCTTTTTTGAGAATAATGTTGATAATCCCGGCCGCTCCGTCGGCATCGAATCGTGACGACGGATTGGTGATCATCTCGATTCGTTCGATGTTGCTGGCCGGAATCTGTTCCAAAATCGCCTGGCGGTCGAGCCCCGTCAAACCCGACGGTTTTCCATCGACCAGCACAATCACGTTGCTGCTGCCGCGTAAACTCAGTGTACCATCGACATCCACCGTTACGGAAGGTACATTCTGCAAAATATCGATGGCCGAACCGCCCTGCGCGATGGGCAACTGATCGACGTTCACAATTTTGCGGTCGAGGGAGTATTCATACGCCTGTTTCTGCCCCTGAACCACCACTTCCTGAAGCTGTTTGGCGGTTTCGGTCATCAGAATATTCCCCAGATCGACGATCGGTTTGTCCATACTGATCACAATGCGCGGCACCCGTTTGGCCGCGAAACCCAGGCTTTGAATGAGCAGGTAATAGGCATCCGGCGCCAGATTGTTCATCTGGAAAAACCCTTTTTCGTCCGTCAATGCGCCCGTCACCGAACTCGAATCCCGCGAGCGGAACAGGCCGATGCTGGCAAATTCGACGGGTTGGTTTTTTCCGGCTTGCGGAGTGAGGAGTTTTCCGCTGATTTTTCCGGAACCGACAACGGATTCCGGTGCCCCCGCATTGGCCCGACGACCCGCTGCTGTTCCTGTACCAGCCGGTTGGGTTGCCGACGTTGGCCCATCCGTGGTTGGAAGGGCTGGTTGCAAAACCGGCTGCGTCGACGCGGAACGAACCGTATCAGGGCGGTCGGCCGAATTGTACTGCGTCGTGTCCGGACGAATCGGAGCGGCTGGCTGGGTCGTATCCGCTTCCAGTCCAATGGCTTGCACCATCGCATTGGAAACCGGTGCTGGTTGCTGCGCCTGGGCGGTTCCCAACACGAGCCAGAGGGCACAAATCACTAAAAAAGAAACCGGATCGGTCTTCATAAAACGTTGAAATAAATGGTATCTATTTAAGAAAGCAGGCCTGTTCATCCGGATTTCCTACGCCGACCGTTTTTACCGAACAGGGTCGGCTTGAACGGTTTTTAGCAGGTAAACCAGGGCGTTATACCCGGAATTCATCCAAAATGAACCGGATCAGACGTATAGGCTTGAGTAGATGGGGCTATAAAGAAAAAAGCCTGTCAGCCTAAGGCCGACAGGCTTATATGTCTATAACGGGATGTTAGACCAAATTGTTTTCCGCTAAATATTCCGCAATCTGAACGGCGTTGGTAGCCGCGCCTTTCCGAAGGTTGTCGGCCACAATCCAGAGATTGAGGGTATTCGGCTGGCTTTCGTCGCGACGAATCCGGCCCACAAACACCTCATCTTTTCCGTGTGCCGTCAGCGGCATCGGGTACAGGTAGTTTTTCGGATCGTCCTGAACGATAACACCTTCCGCTTCTTCCAGAATTTTAACGACATCGCCCACTTCGTAGTCATTTTCGAACTCGATGTTCACGGCTTCGGAGTGCCCGCCGATGGTCGGAATACGCACGGTCGTAGCCGTCACCTGAATGGTGTCGTCGCCCATGATTTTCTTGGTTTCGTTCACCATCTTCATTTCTTCCTTCGTGTAGCCGTTGTCCAGAAACACGTCAATGTGCGGCAACACGTTGAGGTCGATGGGGTGCGGGTAGACTTTCGGGTTGGAATAATCGCCCGAACGCTCGGAAAACAACTGATCGACGGCGGCTTTCCCGGTTCCGGTTACGGATTGATAAGTTGACACCACCACGCGTTTCACCCCGTATTTTTTATGCAGCGGGTCCAGCACCACCACCATCTGGATGGTCGAGCAGTTGGGGTTGGCGATGATTTTGTCTTCCAGCGTCAGCGTGTGGGCGTTGATTTCGGGAACGACCAGTTTTTTGGTCGGGTCCATGCGCCAGGCCGAGGAGTTATCGACGACCGTAATCCCGGCTTCAGCGAAGAGCGGAGCCAGTTTGAGCGACGTGCTGCCCCCGGCCGAAAAAATCGCAATAGCCGGTTTTGCCGCGATGGCATCCTCAAAGCTCACGATCGTAACCTGTTTACCCTTGAACGTAATCTGTTTACCCACCGAGCGTTCTGACGCGACAGGAATCAGTTCCGTTACCGGGAAGTTACGTTCTTCGAGCACTTTCAGGATTTCGCCACCGACAAGGCCGGTTGCACCTACTACTGCAATTTTCATTTCCGTACCAATCAATTAAGTGAAACAAGTCTTAAAAATTGGGTGCAAAAATACGGAGAAATGCTGAGAGAACCGGGAAAGATTCAAAAAAATCCGGATAAATCGCTCAGTGTCAAAACCGCGCGACCAAACCCATTCCGGTATTGGTGTAGTCAATGTGCGGTTCCAGCCGGAAAGAGACGTCTTTCGTCCGCAATGCTTTATTATAATACTGAATGGAACGCCGGAAATGAAAACCGGGAATGCGGATTAACGAGCCCACCAGAAACAGACTAAGGCCGGTTGTCATGGTAACGAGTCCACCTTTTCTGACTTCTTTTTTCGTTTCTGTATTCGCGTATGGATTACCCAGGTAGACCAGCCCATTCCCGTACCAGGCACCATTGTAATACGTCAACCCTTTGGGAACCCCGTTTTGACTTTGTACCTCTTTGGGATTGGCAGTAACAATTATTCCTACCAGCGACGCAACTCCGCCGACGAGCATCAGGCTGGTACCCAATTCACGCCCACTTTTGAACTGCCGGTATTCACGAATGGCATCCGGATCGCCGGAAGCCAGGATGTACTGGCCTAAATCCGTCGCCCGGCGGACTTCAATGCCGTCGTACAGATACTGCGAGGAAGGCTGGGTTCGGTAACCGTATTGGGTATAAATCGATGTTGAGTAAGTAACCGTTTCAATCGGTTTCAAGGGTTCAGACTGCGCCCACACTCCCACGGGCCAGGCCAGCAATAAAAGGTACAGTGTTTTCATCGTCGAGATTTTTAAAGAAATCTACGAAAAAACGCTGTATACATGATTAAAGCTTGATTATATTTTTAGTAGAATGGTTTTGATTATACCAAGAGCTACTACCGACGCTGCGCTGTGGAGCCCCTCATGAGGCAACAACGGCTCGGTAATGAATAAATCATGGGCCATTATTGAACCCGATACAACGTATCATCACCAGAAATTGGCATACAAAACCACCAGAATCCCCAGAATCAGCGCCGAACCGGCGATGAACGAGGGCGTTACCTTGAACATTTGCCGGTCGATTTCCAGGCCTTTCTCGTTGTGGTGACTGGCCGGATCGGTCAGCGAAACGATGAACATGATGGCGATGTCGATGCAGAAAACCCACATCGTCCGGTGCAGAAACGGAATGTCAGCCGCCTGAACTCCGAACGTCTCCATCACTTCTGCCCAGAATTTGAGCAGCGTCGACAACGGAATGGTGACGATGGCCACCGTCAAAGCCGCCCGCGTGGTGGCGCGTTTCCAGAAAAAGCCCAGCAGGAAAATGGCGAAAACGCCCGGCGTAATGAAATTGGTGTATTCCTGAATATACTGATACACCTGATCGAACGACCGCAGCATGGGCGCAATGATGATGGCGATGATGAACGCCACCACCACCGCATACCGCCCCACCCGCACCAGTTTCTGCTCCGACGCGTCTTTGTCGAAGAATTTCTTGTAAATATCGAGCGTAAAAATTGTCGAGATGCTGTTGCATTTCCCCGCCAGCGAAGCCACCACGGCGGCCGTCAAAGCGGCAAACGCCAGTCCTTTCATGCCCGTTGGCAGCAGATTCATCAAAACCGGGTAGGCATTGTCGGGCCGAACCGCCCCGTTGCTGGTCATTTCGGTCTGAAATGTGCCATTTTTGAACAGCACATAAGCCGCGATGCCCGGAATCACGACAATGAGCGGAATCATCAGTTTCAGAAAAGCCGCGAAGAGAATGCCGCTCCGAGCGGTTTTCAGGTCGGCTCCCAGCGCCCGTTGCACAATGTACTGATTACAGCCCCAGTACGACAGATTGTTTACCCACATGCCGCCCGTTACCAGCGCCATGCCGGGCAACACGCTGTAGTGCGGATGACCTTCCGGAAAATACATGTGAAAATGCGAATCGGCTTCGGTGCGGAGCGACAGCAACCCATTCCAGACGCCGGAAATACCCAGTTTGTCGGACACCAGTTGCAAGGCCAGATACGTCACCACCAAACCGCCCGTAATCAGCACCACCACCTGGATGACATCCGTATAGCCGATGACTTTCATACCGCCCAACGTGATAAAAATGGCGAAAAGAGCCAGCCCGATGGTGCAGGTCGTGAACGAAATACCGGCCAGCGACTCGATGGCAATGGCGCCCAGGTACAGAATCGACGTCAGGTTAACGAGTACATAAACGACAAGCCAGAAAATAGCCAGAATCGTACTGACCGTGTCGTTATACCGCTGCGCCAGAAACTGCGGCATGGTGTAGATGCGGTTTTTCAGGTAAATCGGAATGAAATAAACCGCCACAACGATTAATACAGCAGCCGCAAACCACTCATACGATGAAATAGCGAGGCCCATGGCAAACCCCGACCCGGCCATGCCGATGAAGTGTTCGGCGGAGATGTTTGATGCAATCAGCGAAGCTCCGATGGCCCACCAGGTTAGCGATCCTTCGGCCAGAAAAAAGTCTTTGGTGTTGGTTTCAGCGGATTTTCGACGGCGGTAGATCCAATAACCGTAGCCGGATACTATGACAAAATACAGCAGGAACACCGCGTAATCGGCGGGTTGAAGGTGGTTCATTCCAGGGTAGTTTTAGGCTTAAAGAACGGCAAAATAGAACTATTTCCATTCCCGTTCAACTACAGCACCATCTTCTTGCTCCCGGATTGCATTTGGAGTTATCCAGAGTCTACCTCGTTGGGGTTGGGTACGGGAGGTCGGCCCACGCTCACCCCAGGCCCCGGATTCTATCCGGGGTTATCCAGAGTCAACCCCGTTGGGGTTGTGGCGTTGGGTGTATTGCTCTTTTACTGGGGGCGTGGTTCCGTGGCTTCCTGGATCTGCGGGATTGTGGGTACGAATTCTACTTCGCACGGATAGCCAAACAGGCAGTTGTCTTTGATGATCTTGGCAACGCCCTCGGGTACCATCGCTTCCCAGCCATCTTCCCCGGCTTTGACCATTTGCAGCACGCGGTCGGTCGAAATGTGCAGGTTTTCTTCGTTGTAATCGGTAATGTCTTCGATTTTGTCGTTGGCAATGAGGTATTGGTACAACGGTTGCAGGTTGGGCGGCAACTGAAAATCCTGACACCGGTAAATCACGCCGTCGGAGAGCAGCGTCGGATAGACAAAAAGTTTCACTTTCCGGCTGAACAGCGTGGCAAATGACTCCAGAATACCCCCCGGCAGGTTTTTGTAATGCTGCTCTTCAAATATGTATTCCAGGTTGGGAATGCCCAGGATCAGGCCCACTTTCAGGCGGGTCAGCCGCGAGAGGTACGAAACCAGCCGGTAATATTCCAGAAAACTCGAAATCATCACCGTTTGCCCAAGCGAGCACAGAATATCGACGCGATCGAGAAAATCTTTCTCGTCGATCCCGTGATCGACGTTGGCCGCCAGGTTGTGAAGCGTTAACTCCGCGACAGTCACCACCCGGTTGGGGTCAATTTCGGGTTCTTCCAGAAACTGCTTCAGGCCGTTGCTGAGCATGTCGACATGAACGTTGGTGACGGGCCGCAACCGCCCGCGCAACAACACAATATGGCGTTTATAGAGTGCTTCCGAGGGTTGCAGCACCCGCCCGTCCGGCCCAAACAGAGCAGCATTGGTAAAACCGTTCCGCACCAGATACAGGCTCATCAGCCGGTTATCGACGTTGGGAAAATCCGGCCCGTCGAAACGGATCATGTCAATTTCAATGCGCTCCGGCGACAGATCGTCCATGAGCGACAACAACAAGGTTTCCGGCGATTTATGGTAATAATAACAACCGTAGATCAGGTTGACGCCAATCACACCCAGCGCCTGCTGCTGCAACACGTTTTCGTTGTCGAGCATCCGGACGTGGATGATCACGTCGTTATAAGGCCCTTTGGGTTCAAGCTGAAACCGCAGGCCAATCCAGCCGTGTGATTCGTTGGTTTTCTGGTAATTTAGCGCAACGACGGTATTCGCAAAAGCAAAAAACGTGGTGGTTTCGCCACGTTGATCGGCCAGCCGCTTCTCCATCAGGCTGTATTCCTTGCTGAGCATTTTGATCAGCCGCGATTCGACCACATAACGCCCGCTTTCTTCCGGGCCATAAATCGCATCGCTGAAGGTCATGTCATACGCCGACATGGTTTTGGCAATGGTTCCCGACGCGCCCCCGGCTTTAAAAAACATGGCTGCGGTTTCCTGCCCGGCTCCAATTTCGGCAAAAGAGCCGTAAATCCGCCGGTCGAGGTTTATTCGCAGCCCTTTTTGTTTGGTTCCAATGGTTTTATCGTACATAGGTTGGCGAGTAGACGAGTTCACCTGCGACGGGCAAGCTAACTTTTGGTTTAAATTTACAAATATCCTGGTGAATACCGCCTATCGCATGTCTACTTCTACAACGTCTTTTGTCCGTCTTTTTGTTTACGGAACCCTGCTGAGTGCGTCAAAACACCCAATGGCGCAGAATTTACGTCAAAAAACCCGGCTTCTCGGGCCGGGTTTTTTCCCCGGTCGGTTATACGATCTTGGCATGTATCCCGGAGCGGTTTATGACCCGGTTGCTCAATCGAATGTGTTTGGGGAAGTCTATTCGTTCACAGAATCAGGGTGGAAACGGGAGCGGAAAACGCTCGATGACTACGAAGGAGATGAGTATGTCCGGTCGGTTGTGCCGGTCCAAACCGCCGATGGTTTGGTCGATTGCTGGACGTATCTTTTCAAACCGCCAACAGATTCGTTACCGCGTATTGAGTCGGGGCGGTATTTTGGGTAAAAAGGAAATCAAAAATAATAAATGATGAATTTTAAATGTAAAAGTGTGCGAAGAGCGCGTCTTTACTTTTACATTTAAAATTCATCATTTTACATTTATGATTCACTGTATTTGACGTCCAGACCCATCACAAAGTCAACGGACTCCGGTCGTCGAACATATTGCTGCCGCCTGCCCGGCGTTCAACCGAGGAACCGATGGCGGGTAATTGCGGACCCTGATCGGCGGAGATGCGGGCACCACTGCCGGTAATCTGCGACAGAGCCGTACTGAGATAAATCTCTTCGATATCGCCCAGTTGCTTCACCCCGAGCGGTTCGCTTTTGGCAATTGTGGGTGTAAAACCGGTCGAATAATCAGAC
This sequence comes from Larkinella humicola, assembly GCF_008727875.1. Classification (GTDB taxonomy): domain Bacteria; phylum Bacteroidota; class Bacteroidia; order Cytophagales; family Spirosomataceae; genus Larkinella; species Larkinella humicola. Next base: position 690,304 of record NZ_VTWS01000003.1, read on the forward strand.
TGGTTCTGGGCGTTAAACGACTTGAAAACAATGGGTTGCATACCCCACTTGATTTTGCCGGTTTCATCCGAAATCGTGATGGAGCCAACGTTTTTGCCGTAGGTGGTTTCACCGATGGTGATGACCGGCATAAAAGGCTTCAAACCATTGATAATCAATTCACTGGCCGAAGCGGTTCCGCCCGTGGTCAGGACGAACACCCGCGACAGATTGCCGCCAATGTTTTGGGCTTTGGTCTGAAAGCGGGTCGTTAACTGAGCGGTTTGATTTTGGCTCTGGAGTTCCGCCATCACGTCCTTGTTGTATTCCGTGCGGTAAAACGTCTTCGTGTTATCGACTCCCTTGGCTATCATACTCGCCAGTTTGACCGACGACGACACGTAACCGCCCGGATTGTAGCGCAAATCGAGCACTAATTCATTGACACCCCGCGCCTTGAATTTGCTAAAAATCTGCTCCAGTTTCTGATCGTAGGTGGGCGTTGTGCTGCCATTCGGGCCGGGGATAAACTGATTATAGACGAGGTAGCCAATCGTTTTTCCACCAATTGCATAAATCGAATCCAGAAAAACCGGGTTTTGCTGAAAGACTTCCGCCGTAACCGTTTTCACGACTTCGGTATCCACGATTTTGCCACTTTCCAGTTTGGCCAAACCGTAGTTGAAAGTCGTGGGGTCATTGGCCAGAGAAGCATAATTGCTGGTGGTCAGCTTCTGCCCGTTGATGGTGGTAATAATATCGCCCCGTTTCAGACCGGCCTTATAGGCGGGGGAACCGGGCAAAACGTACAGAACCTTGATGATCACATCCGTCGAACCCGTCGTCCGCAGAAAATACTTGACCTCCAGACCGGTTGTTTTTTCTTCTCCGCTCAACGACGACTTCAGTTCATCGGCGCTTTCCTGAATCCACGAAAACCGGTCGCGCTCCGGGTTGGCTTTGTTGTTGTAATCGTAAAGCAGCGAGTAAAAAAACGGGCTGGGTGCCAGCGTCGTATCCGGACTAGCCGGAATTTTGTCATTCCAGTAATACACCGTCCGCATATTTTCCAGAATCCAGTTGTTCACCGATTGGTCGGCCTTTGCAGGTGTGCCACTCACCGGCGACTGCGGGGTAACGGACGGGTCTTTCGTACAAGCAGTCATCCAAAAACCAAGCCCTCCCACTACCATCCAAACAGACTGCCGTACGTTCACAGAAATTTTCATTAGGTGCGTTTTGTTGATGCGAATTGAAAGAAGTGTGTAAATCTAACGCGTGATTCGTTACTATATTTTAACGCTCCGACCATCCATTTGTTCTACTAAACCTCGTGGTTAATTGTATTTTAATCAGAATTTACAGCCGTTTGCGGTTTTCCTTGTAACGCTTACAGCCCATAAAAACGCCCACCGGGGATTCGCGCTGACGAATCCCCGGTGGGCGGAATCAGTTTGGTGGGTATTATTTGTCTTTTTTAGCCGAATCTTTGCCCCAGCTCACCTTAAATTTGCCTTCGGTGATTGAGATTTCACCGCTGCCTTCAGTGCGTTTGGTGTTGTCGTGGTCGTGCGGCCCCGATTTCGTCAGCATCCCGCCACCGGCTGCCGTGATGGCTTTGTCTTCCAGATTCTGCCGGATTCCAAAACCAGAAATGGTAGCCAGGGCGCGTTTTTTATACGTTACTTCTTTTAACGTGGCTTCAAACGTCCCTTCAATGCTGTTATCTGTCACACTGGTAATCGTCACCGTCCCTTTCCACGACTCCCCATCACGGAACGCGTGGCCCAGTCCTTTCGATTCCTCCGTGTAATCGACCAGCGCCCAAATCACGTTGCCGTTCGATTCCTTGTATTTCTTTTCCATCTCCCGGTCATTTTCCGCAATAACCGGATAGGTGCCCGGTTTCAGTTGGTCGACATACACAAAACGAATCCAGGTCTGCACATCCGGGCTCACATTCATCCCGGCAATGGCGAGGTATTTGACACCGGTAAAGGGCAGATTGAGCCGCTGGGCTTTGGCTTGCCACTCTTTCCCGTTAATTTTGGCAGAAACCACATTCTCCGGCGCTTGTGCATACGTCAGTACGCTCCAGCCGAAGGCTACGATAAGGGCGAAAATCTTTTTCATAAGGTATTCTGTTCGTTGTTGTTAGCAGTATTTCGGAACAAACATACGTGAATCGGCACCAATCCGGTTACCATTCACGAAAAGCCGTTTACAAAAATAAACTACCTTGCCGGTTCTGGTTTTCAAAACCGGTCTGTATTGCTATTTAATCCTGTTAAAACCGCTCTTTTCCCGTATGAAACTGCTTTTGTTCTTACTGCTCCCCTCCCTTGTTTTTGCGCAATGGCAACCCCAAACCAGTGGCACCGACGCCAACTTCCGGGCCGTCAGCGCGGTGAGCCGGAAGGTGGTTTGGGTGGGCGGCAGCAAAGGCACCTTCGTCCGCACGGCCGACGGCGGAAAAACCTGGAAAACCGGAACCGTGCCGGGGGCCGAAAGCTGCGACTTTCGCGATGTCCAGGCTTTCAGTGCCAAAGAAGCCATTCTAATGGCTGCCGGCCCCGCCGAAAAAGGCCAGGCGCGATTGTATCGCACCAACGACGGCGGCAAAAAATGGCAGCTCATTTACCAGACCAAACAGCCCGGCGTTTTTTTCGACTCGATGGACTTCTGGAACCGCTGGGAAGGCATGGTTTTCAGCGATCCGGTTAATGGAACCTGGTATGTGATGACAACGACGAACGGCGGAAAAAACTGGAAACGGGTTCCGGCGGACAATTTGCCCCTCCTTCCCACAGGTGAAGCCGCCTTTGCCGCCAGCGGAACCAGCCTGATCACGCGGGGGTATAAATGGCGCATGAATAGTTACCAGCGGGCCTGGATTGCATCAGGGGGCGTCGGCAACGGGCGATTGTATACGGCGGCAACGCCCGAATCGACCTGGCAAATGATCGAAACGCCCATTCCGGCGGGTCCAACGGCCGGCATCTTTGGGCTTTGGTTCGATGCGCAGGGCCAGAATGGCATGGCCGTTGGGGGCGATTATAAAAATGAAAAAGGCGTCTGGCAGAATGTGGCCGTAACCACCGATGGCAGTAAAACCTGGCAAGCCGGCACCCCCACCGACCCACCGGGGTTGAAAGAAGCCGTCGGGCGATTGTCGGGCAAGCGGCTCATTGCAGTGGGGCCGTCGGGAACGGGTTACACCGACGATTTCGGCAAAACCTGGACCAAAATTGACGATTCGGCTTTTCATTCCATCGACTGTTCGGGCGGTCAATGCTGGGCGGTGGGTGCCAAAGGAGCGATTGCGGTGATCAGGGAGGTGAAGTAGCGGTTTTGTGCGCTCTTTGTCGTCCGGTTTTATCCCAATTTTATCTTCATTTCTTCAATAGTATGCTTGCATAATACCTCGTCTATATTGTAGCTTTACAGTTGATGGCCCCTAACGAGCAACGAGAACTGAAGATGAAGAAAGAGAAAACCGTCGATTATCACATTAAAACGGGTTGGCACGCCATTTCGCGCATGTACAATGCCTACGCAATCCGCTACGATATGACGATGGCAATCGGCTATGTGTTGCTAAATATCGACACCGAACAAGGCACACCCGCTACCAAAATCGGGCCGTTGCTGGGCATGGAGCCCCGCAGTCTCGTCCGGATGCTGAAAAGCCTGGAAGAACGCGGCTGGATTCGGCGCGTCATCGACGAAAACGATAAACGGTTTGTCCGTATCCTGCTGACGGATGCCGGGAAAGAGAAACGCGAAGTAGCCCGTGAAGGCGTTATCCAGTTCAATAACCTGATCCGGGACAATATTCCGCTGGAAAAACTGGTGGTTTTCTTCGACGTGATGAAGGACATCAACCGGTTGGTGGAGGATGAAAATGCCAAAATGAAAGCGAGCGGAATTACCGAATTCGTAATGAAGTGAAGGAGAGTAAAGAAATGAGACCAGAGAGGTAAGACAATTCGTCGGACGACCCAGTCTTTCTTCTCTGGTCTCATCGCTCTACTCTTCCATAAAGATCCAGACCCTATTTCAATACCATGGAAGCAACCCTTGCAAAACCACAATCAGAAGGTCGAACTCCAACGGCCAAAAACCGCAGCATCCGCCGGGTAGCCGTCCTGGGCTCCGGCATTATGGGCTCGCGCATTGCCGCTCATTTTGCCAACATCGGCGTCGATGTGCTGCTGCTCGACATAGCCCCCAACACCCTCACACCCGCCGAGGAAGCCAAAGGACTGACGCTTGAAAAACCCGCCGTCCGCAACCGGATTGTGAACGACGCGTTTCAGAATCTGCTGAAAGCCAGCCCGGCTGCGCTCTACAGTTCGAAATTTGCTCAACGGATTACGCTGGGGAATTTTGACGATAATCTGCCCGAAATCGGCAAATACGACTGGATTATCGAGGTGGTGGTCGAACGGCTGGACATTAAAAAATCGTTGTACGAGCGCGTCGAGCAATACCGTAAACCGGGCACGCTGATCACGTCGAATACCTCCGGGATTCCGATGCACCTGCTGACCGAAGGCCGGAGTGAGGATTTTCGGCGGCATTTCTGTGGAACCCACTTCTTCAATCCGCCCCGGTATCTGCGCCTGCTCGAAATCATTCCCGGCCCCGAAACTGACCCGGCGATCATCGATTTTCTGATGAAATACGGCGATTTGTATCTGGGAAAAACCACGGTTTTGTGCAAAGACACGCCCGCGTTCATTGCCAACCGTTTGGGCATCTACGCCATGATCCAGACCATTCGCGTGGCTGAAGAAATGGGGCTGACCGTGGAGGAAGTCGATAAACTGACCGGCCCGGTGGTGGGTCGCCCGAAATCGGGAACATTCCGGCTCTCGGATGTCGTCGGTTTGGACACGACGGCGAATGTGGCCAACAACCTGCTGAACGTGCTGACCAACGACGAGTCGAAAGACACCTTCCAGTTGCCGCCCGTCATGCAGAAACTGATGGAAAACAAGTGGCTGGGCGATAAAACCGGGCAGGGCTTTTACAAGAAAATCAAGGACGAAAAAGGACAGTCTGTTATTCTGGCGCTCGACCCGAAAACGTTCGAGTACAAACCGTCGCAGAAGGTCAAATTCGCGACGCTGGAAGGCACCAAAAGCATCGACAACCTCAAAAAGCGGTTTTCGGTTCTGCTGGCTGGTCAGGACAAAGCCGGGGAATTTTACCGCAAAACCTTCGCCGACCAGTTCCGGTATGCCAGTCTCCGCATTCCTGAAATCGCCGACGAACTCTACCGCATCGATGCCGCCATTACCGCCGGTTTTGGCTGGCAACTGGGTCTGTTCGAAACCTGGGATGCCATCGGCATTCGCAAGGGAATCGAACTGATCGAGTCGCAGGGGTCAAAACCGGCGCAGTGGGTCTACGATCTGCTCGATGCCGGTTTTGACAGTTTCTACAAAGTGGAAGCCGGTATTCGTAAATACTACGACATTCCGACGAAAAGTTACAAGGCCATTCCGGGAACCGAGCAGTTTATTTTGCTGGAAAGTTTGTCGAACAATGTGGTTTGGAAAAATGCCGGTTCGGTCATCTACGACCTGGGCGACGGGATTCTGAACCTGGAATTCCGCAGCAAAATGAACACGATGGGTGCCGAGGTAATCGAAGGCATCCACAAAGCCATCAGCCTGGCGGAAAAGGATTTTCGCGGCCTGGTGATCGGCAATGACTCGTCGGAAGCCTATTCGGCGGGAGCCAATCTGGCGACGCTGTTCATGTTTGCCATCGAGCAGGAATTTGACGAGATCAATCTGATGATTGCGCAGTTCCAGCAGACGATGATGCGGGCGCGGTATTCGTCCATTCCGGTCGTGGGCGCTCCGCATTCCCTAGCCCTCGGCGGGGGCTGCGAACTGAACCTGCACGTTGACCGCGTGGTGGCCCATTCCGAACTGTACATGGGTCTGGTGGAAGTGGGCGTCGGCCTGATTCCGGCGGGGGGTGGCACAAAAGAAATGGCCGCCCGCGCCAGCGATCTCTACCAAACCGGCGACCCCGAACTGAACATTCTGCAAAGTATGTTCATGAACATTGCCACTGCCAAAGTCTCGACTTCGGCGCAGGAAGCCCGCGAAATGAATTACCTGTTGCCCTCAGCGCAAATCGTGCTGAACCGCAGCCGCCTGATTGCCGAAGCCAAGCAGGTCGCCATCGAACTGGCTGAAAACGGCTACACGCAACCCAAACCGCGCAAAGACATCAAGGTGCAGGGAAAAACCGGGATTGCGCTCTTCAAAGCCGGGATTACCGCCATGCGCATGGGCCGCTTCATTTCCGACCACGACCAGAAAATTGCCGAAAAGCTGGCGTATGTTATTTGCGGTGGAGATTTGAGTTCTCCGCAAAACGTTAGTGAGCAGTATTTGATCGATCTGGAAAGGGAAGCTTTTCTTTCGTTAACCGGCGAGAAAAAGACGCTGGAACGGATTCAGGGGTTATTGAATGGGGGGAAACCGCCTAGGAATTGATTTTTTAGATGCGAGATGTGAGACAAGAGAATAAAGACCTTTCATTATAATCTCACATTTAGAAGATGGAAACACACAATTTCAGAAATTTAAAAGTATGGCAGTTATCGGTAGATTTTGTGACAGCTATTTACCAATTGACTACCCTGTTTCCAAATGACGAGAAATTCGGTTTGTCTTCACAAATTAAACGCTCGGTAGTTTCCATTCCTTCCAATATCGCGGAAGGATCTGGACGGGGTAGTAATAAGGAATTCGCCCGTTTCTTATCTATATCGCTGGCTTCATCCTACGAATTAGAAACACAACTAATCGTTGCAGATCGTCTAAATTTCCTGGCAGAAACTATTGTTCAAGAAATAATCCGGAAACTACATGAGATACAGAAAATGATATTCTCACTCCACAAAAAGTTTGAAAGTCAAATTTCTTCCTAAACTTAAGAGTTTCTCTTGTCTCATGTCTAACCTCTTTAATCTCAATAAAAAATGGACGCATACATCGTAGCTGGCTATAGAACCGCCGTCGGGAAAGCTCCCCGGGGCGGATTGCGGCTCACCCGCCCCGACGACCTGGCGGCTGAAGTCATCAAACACCTGCTGGCGCAGGTTCCGAATTTTGACCCCGCGCGCGTCGAAGACCTCATCGTCGGCAATGCCGTGCCGGAAGCCGAGCAGGGCATGCAGATTGCCCGGTATATTGCCCTGCTGTCGCTGCCCAACAGCGTGCCGGGCATGACCATCAACCGGTATTGTGGATCAGGACTCGAAGCCATCGCCATCGCATCCGCCAAAATCCACGCCGGACTGGCCGACTGCATCATTGCGGGTGGTACCGAGTCAATGTCGCTGGTGCCGGTGATGGGCTGGAAAACCGCCCTGAACTTCGAAATCGCGCAGAAACACCCGGATTATTACATTGGCATGGGACTAACCGCCGAGCAGGTGGCCGAGCAGTTTAAAATTGGCCGCGAAGAACAGGATCAGTTTGCCTACGAATCACACCAGAAAGCCCTGGCGGCCCAGGCAGCCGGAAAATTCGACGGTGAAATTGTGCCAATTGCGGTGAAAGAGACGTATTTCGATGCCGATTCGGGCAAAAAGAAAACCCGCGAGTGGACCGTTGGCAAAGACGAAGGACCCCGCGCCGACACCAGTTTTGAAGCCCTGAACAAGCTGAAACCGGTTTTTGCGGCTGGCGGCTCGGTCACGGCAGGAAATTCATCGCAAACATCCGACGGTGCCGCGTTTGTCATCGTGATGTCCGAAAAGCTGGTCAACGAACTGGGGTTGAAACCCAAAGCCCGGATGGTGTCTTATGCAGCCGCTGGCGTAGAACCGCGCATTATGGGCATCGGGCCGGTGAACGCCATTCCGTTAGCCCTGAAAAAAGCCGGGTTAAAACAGGATGATATCGATCAAATTGAACTGAACGAAGCCTTTGCGGCCCAATCGCTGGCGGTTATTCAGGAACTTGGGCTGGATCGCAGCAAGATCAATCCGAACGGCGGGGCCATTGCCCTCGGTCACGCGCTTGGTTCGACCGGCGCGCGCTTGTCGGTGCAACTCCTGAATGAAATGGAACGGCAGAACCAGAAGTACGGCATGGTTTCGGCCTGTGTCGGTGGCGGGCAGGGCGTCGCCGGGATTTTTGAGCGGCTTTGACAACCGCCCGATACCCCTAAATCCCCTAAAGGGGACTTGGACACAGCTTACTCCAAATGCAGAAAGTCCCCTTTAGGGGATTTAGGGACATCATCAAATACAGGGGCTTCGGCCCCTTTTATTTTTTCCGGATCACCAACCGTGCCCCCACAACCGCCGTCAAATCCGGCAAATGATTCCATTGGCGAACCTGCTCCGGTTTTACGTTGTAGCGCAACCCAATCCGGTACATATTTTCGCCGGGTTTCACCACATGAATGAGTTCATCCGTTGAAAGGGTTGGTACTATGGCCGGTGCTGCCGGTTTTGCCACGGGCGGACGGGCCATTGCGGGTTTGGTGGGTTTCGCGGCCAGCGGAACTAAACCGGTTTTCGTGGGCGACTTCGATTGATCGATCAACAATGCCTGACCGGGCCGGAGCGGTTTTTGGGCCGACAAATTATTCCAGAGATACAATTGGGAAACCGTCACGTTGTATTTCCGGGCTACCGTTGCATAGGTATCACTTTTTTCCGCCACGTGCATAATCAGCGGACCACTCACCTCTTCCGGCTCTTCTTCGGCTTCCTTCACCGGAACCGCTTTCTCTGTTACGCGAACGGGCTGAATGGTTTTGGCGGCACTCGAACGGAACTGCGGGGCTTCCGGTTCGTTCAATGCCGCAATCATACTGTCCAGCGTCGACAGGGTGCTTCGGCTCGGAACGGTGGTCAGGGGCTTTTCGGCAACCGCCAGCCGCTCGGGCTGCTCAGTCGGCTCCGGTTTCAAAACGACGGGTTTCTGATCGGCGGAGTCCGGTTTGGTAACGGCCAGGACGGGTTCGGTTTTAGGTGTCAAAGGCGGTTCGGCGGGTGTCCGGTAATATTCCACCGGCAGGTTGGAGGGGCGCTTTTTCTGCAACCATAAAATCCGGTTCACCGCGGGTTGCTGCTCGGGATTGACCCCATTGTACGCAATCAGTTTGTGAAGTTTAATCCCGTATTGCTGGGCAATGGCCCACAGCGACTGCCCGCGTCTGACAATGTGAAACGGCACGTTGGCCCGTTTCTTTTTTTTCCGCAGGTAATAAATTTCGCCGGCCACAATCGGGCGGTCGCTCCGCAGGTCGTTATACCGCTGAAACTTTTCCACCTTTATTTTGCCCTCATAAGCCAGCGTAATCCGGTTGTCGAATAACTGCGCCTGAATCCCTTTTTTTCCGTTGATCTGGTAGAATGTCCCACCCCGTTTACCGGGTTCCGCCGTACTTTTTTGCAAAACCGGGAAACCGGCATCCTGAAGAGCGGCCTGCGTGTCGCCTGACAAACCGGTTTGCTGCTTCAACCCGGCATACTGTTCCGGCGTTGTCGGGACATAAACTGTATAATCCTCATTGTCCGGTATGCGGGAGGCTTTTAGCCACGTGTTGTATGGACTGACCAGGGCTTCACTAACCCGACACGTTTCCGCAATTTGCGAAAGGCTTTTCCCCCGGGTCTCTTCATACGGAAACAAAACCGTTTGTTTTTGCGGATGATAAACCGACAAGGCGCGCTCCAGAACCATTTTAGACGCCAGCAACCGGATCAGAAACACATCCTGCGGATCATTGAGGGCGTAAGTTTTCCCATCTACGGGGTCTTGGGCCAAAAGCTGGGTCGAGTCTCCGCGCAACAGTTGATCGTACCGGTGGATGACCGACACCCAGTTCGGCTTTCGGTTATACAGTTGTTTTAACCGGGTCAAAACGGCCCGCGTCGATCGGACGGGATGCCGCCGTTCATCCACAAAAACATCAGTTCGCAGATCGTGCAGGGTCGTCTTATCCAAAGCCCAAAAACCGGAGGATGCTTCATCAGAAGCCGATACCGAATGATGAAGGGCCAGAAATAAAAAATCGTCGGATAGGGAATGTTGAGCCAGAAGAGGCCGGATAATCGGAAAGTAGGCATTCATTCGTTCCAATCGGGCCGTCACCAATGCCCGATTGACATACAATAATTCTGCTTCCTGTTGAACGGAATGCTGCGTGGCCGGGGTCAACAGAATCGTTACCCCGGCAAATTCCAGTCGGTTATCAATCCGGGGAACACCCTGAGCATGAACGGCTCCACCCTGAAGCAGAAGACCTAAACTCAATCCAAACAGTCGCCTGATGAACGACGGATTCAGGCCGCGCCGGAATACCGCTGGTCTGAATGTATTTTCCTGGATCATACCTACGCAATAGTCGTACCCAATAATAGACGAAATATACAGTTAAATCATACATGTACAAGCAAAATGGCATTAATTTTATACTCTATAGCTACCAAGTGATCCATTCCATTAACAAACCGAAGGACTACTACCGGCAAAAACCGTCGTCAAATTAAACCCGTATGCTTGCATACTATTTCTACTTTTTTTACTTTTGCATGGGAACAGTATGCCTGCATACCAACCTGTAAACCCCTATTCGACCTACACATCATGATTGCAACAGACCATAAAGCATCGCTGAAAGGCGGAGAGTTTCTGATCAAGGAAACCGATGCTTCGCAGGTGTTCATTCCGGAGGAATTTTCGGAAGAGCAACAAATGATTGCCGCGACTTGCCGCGAGTTTCTGGAGCGCGAAATCTGGACTCGTCTGGACGAAATCGACCAGGCCAAATCGCCGGACCTGATTGCTTCATTGATGGACAAAGCCGGTGAACTGGGTCTGCTCGGTACGTCGGTTCCGGAAGAATACGGCGGTTTTGGCATGAATTTCAACACGTCGATGCTGGTAACGGAAGTAACCGGTGCCGGGCATTCGTTCTCCGTGGCGCTGTCGGCCCACACCGGTATCGGAACCCTGCCGATTGTGTATTATGGCAACGACGACCAGAAATCGAAATACCTGCCCAAACTGGCAACCGGCGAATGGAAAGCTGCCTACTGCCTGACTGAGCCAGATTCGGGTTCGGACGCCAACTCCGGCAAAACGAAAGCTAAATTGACCGAAGATGGTAAGCACTACATCATCGACGGTCAGAAAATGTGGATCACGAACGGCGGCTTTGCCGATCTGTTCATTGTTTTTGCCAAAATTGATGAGGACAAGAACCTGAGTGCCTTCATCATCGAAAAGGATTTTGGTGGCATTACGATGAACGAACCGGAGCACAAAATGGGGATCAAAGGCTCCGACACCCGCCAGATTTTCTTTAATGATTGCAAGGTACCGGTCGAAAATCTGCTGTCGACGCGGGGCAACGGTTTCAAAATTGCCGTCAATATTCTCAACATTGGCCGGATTAAACTGGGCGTGGCCGCAGTCGGAGGTTCAAAAGAAGTGATCAATAACGCCATTCGGTATGCCAACGAACGCAAGCAGTTCAACACGCTGATTTCGAGCTTTGGCGCAATCAAGCACAAGCTGGCCGAAATGGCGGTGAAAGTATATGCCTGTGAAACCGCCTGTTACCGCGCCGGACAGAACATCGACGACCTGATCGAAAACTTGAAAGCCAACGGCCTGGGTGACTCTGAAGCCAAACTGAAAGCCCTGGAGCAGTTCGCCATCGAATGTGCCATGATGAAAGTTCACGGTTCCGAAGCACTGGATTACGTGGTCGATGAAGGCGTTCAGGTCTATGGAGGCATGGGGTATTCGGCCGACGCGCCGATGGACCGTGCTTACCGCGACGCCCGCATCAACCGGATTTTTGAAGGTACGAACGAAATCAACCGGATGCTGACCGTCGACATGATTCTGAAGCGAACCATGAAAGGCGAACTCGATCTGATGGGTCCGGCGATGGCGGTTTCCAAAGAAATCATGTCGATCCCGGATTTCAGTGCCGACGAAGAAGACGTGCTGTTTGCCGCCGAGAAAAAAGTGCTGCGGAACCTGAAAAAAGCCATCCTGATGGTGGCCGGGGCGGCTGTTCAGAAACTGATGATGAAACTGTCGGATGAGCAGGAAATCCTGATGAATCTCGCCGATATGGTCATTGAACTGTACGTGGCCGAGTCGGTTTTGCTGCGGGTTGAAAAGCTGACGGGCCTCAAGGGCGAATCCTCGGTCGCGTTGCAGAAAGACCTTGCACTGGTCTACTTGCACGAAGCCGTCGAGAAAATCAACAACGCCGGTCGGGCCGCCATCTCGTCGTTTGCCGAGGGCGACGAACTCCGCGTGATGCTGATGGGCCTGAAACGCTTTACCAAAATTGAACCGCTGAACCTGAAAGACACCCGCCGTCGCATTGCCGATGCGATGATTGCGGAGAATAAATATATTTTCTAAGAAACTCAGGTCTACCGGTTTACGTAAACCGCCAGACCGACCGATTAACTTCACAACTAAAAACCAAAACTGTATAAGCCGACTGCGGGTTCGCGGTCGGCTTTATTGTTTGTTACCTTTCAACAAACGCAGCGAAAATCAGACCTTTAGCTCGCCTTCTACGCCGTCGTCCATCGTTTTGCCGGTCACCAGCGAAGCCGCCATCTTGATGAACGACACCGCGCGGTTGTTCTTCGTATCCCAGTAGCGGCAACTTTCGGGCTGCACACGAATCACCGTCAGATCCGGATCGTCTTTGCCGCCCTGAAACCAGATCTTTGCGAAGGGCGTCCAGTATTCTTCAATTTTTTGCCGGTCTTGCGAAACGGTAGCCGTGCCATACAAACTGAGGTATTCGGAGGGGCCTTCCTTGCAGAAGAAAAGCTGCACCGCCGGGTCGGTGGCCAGTTCCTTGTTTTTATTTGAGGAAGCCGCGCTGAGGAAATAGAGTGCGCCATCGTCGTCTACGCCCTGCAACGCCATCGGGCGGCTGGGGGCCGGGCGGCTGTCGGTGAAGGTCGTAAACATACACATGCCTTCGGCGAGGTCTTTTAATTTTTCGAGGGCTTCTGCTCCGGCGAGATTCTGGATATGGCCGTCTTCGTCGTGTCGGGGATCTTGCATGACTCCGTTGAGATAAGGGTGAGTCGGCAGAACGGCTTGTGCGTGCTTTATGTTTTTGCGAACTGGCGAGACCGATTGTGTGGCCCCTCATTCCGTAGAACCGATCCGGGTTTCCCTTCCTGCCATCTGTGATATAGCGGTGATTACCAGCCTGAAACCGCCATTTATTCATTCCTATTGCAAAATGCCAACTATTTTTAAGACCTTTCGCCGTTCTTCTCCGTAACAATTCCAAACCATGAAGACGTACCTGCGTTCGTTAACGGCCCTTAGCGTCCTGTTTTTTTTAAGCACCTGTTCCCACCTCAGTAATTCCGTCCGGCTGATCAATCAAAACTTTGAAGAGGAAGTGGGCCGGAACCAGAATCTGGTTTTCACGTTCAGCAAAGACCTCGTGCCGGAAGGCCGACTCAACGAATGGGATTCGACGCAATACGTGGTTTTTGAACCGGCGGTTGCGGGCAATTTCAAGTGGACTGCCCCCAACGAACTGGTGTTTTCACCGGCAGTTGCGTTTAAACCAGCCACGGAATACAAGGCCGAACTGGACAACGCCCTGGTTCGTCAGCAGAAAGACGCGCAACTCTCTCTCGATAATGAAACCATTGCCTTTCATACGCCGTATCTCCAGCTCGCCGACACCGAATTCTGGTGGACGCGGGGCGAGAACGGCCGCCCGGTTGCCAAAGCAAAACTGAATTTCAATTATCCGGTGAGCGGAGCCGAACTGGCCGGTTTACTGAAAATTGAAGCCGAAGCTGAAAAATCGCTGACAACGCAGGTTCTGCAAACATCGCTGAACGAAACCATCCCGGTTACACTCGCCAACGCCCCCGCTTCCCGCAGCGAAACGCCACTGAAAATTCAGATCGGGCAAGGCCTGAAAGTCCCGAATACCGCTTTCAGCACGAAAGAAGCGTTTGAACAAACGACCGCGCTGCCCTCGCAATACAGCCTGGAGGTGGTAGACGTCAAAACCGGGTTTGAAAACAACGAAGGCGTTATCCGGGTCATCACGACGCAGGAATTGCAGGCAAATCAATTAAGCACGTATTATACGCTGACACCGGAAGCCGAAAGTCGTGCCGAACTCACCGAGAACGGTTTTGTCATTCGCGGCAATTTCAACGAAACCGAAACCTACGTGCTGACGCTCACCGACCAGCTAAAAGGCGTTCTGGGCGCACGACTGGACGAAGCGGTTTCGAAAGACGTGTTTTTCGGAAAAATGCCCGCCGGTATTTCCTTCGTCAACAAGCGGGCCGTGTATCTTTCATCGAAAGGCGCAAAAAACGTGGGCGTCAACATCGTCAACGTGCCGAAGGTGGACGTGAAGATTGCGAAGGTGTACGAAAATAACATTCTGCACTACCTGCGCTCGGGTCGCTACGAAGAAAGTGGCGAAATCGACGGCGAATGGAAACCGCTGGGAACGCACTATTATTACGACGATGAACAACAGAATTACAGCGATATCATCGTTCAGAAAACCGTCGAAACAACCAATTTACCCAAAGCCAAAGGCGTTTCGGCCTTAAACCTCTCCCTCCCCGACCAAACCGCGTCCAGCCCAAATCCGCCCCGGGGAATTTACCTCGTTACGGTCAGTTCGAAAGACGATGCGTACATCAGTGCGACCAAACTCATTTCGGTGTCGGACATTGGTCTGATCACCAAACAGGGCAACGACGAAGTCTGGGTGTTTGCCAACTCCATCAAAACCGCCGAGCCGCTGGCGAACGTCGATATCACGCTGATTAGCAGCAACAACCAGATCATTGCCACGGTGCAAACCAACGGAAAAGGTGTCGCGCATTTCGAAAAAATAGCAGAGAAAACGCCCGGTTCCAAACTGGCGATGGTGCTGTCAAAAACCGAAGATGATTTCAATTACCTGTTGTTGCAGGACGCGAAAGTCGAGACGTCGCGGTTTGAGGTGGAAGGCAAACGCGACAACCCGACCGGTTTTGACGCGTTTGTCTACGGCGACCGCAACATTTACCGCCCCGGCGAAACGATTCACTTCAACACCATCATTCGAAACCCGGTTTGGGAAAGCGTCGGCGAGATTCCGCTGAAGATTAAAGTGCTGTCGCCCAACGGCAAAGAATACCGGGCGCTGCGCCAATCGACCAACGAGCAGGGCGCCGTGGCCACCGACGTACCCATTGATCCGGCGGCCGTCACGGGAACGTACGTCACGGAGATTTACAACGCCAACGACGTTTTGCTGGCATCGCGGACCATCAGCATCGAGGAATTTATTCCCGACCGCATCCGGGTGGAAGCCCGCACCGACCGCGACGCCTATAAAACCGGCGAAACCGTTACGATGACCGCTACGGCCACGAACCTATTCGGCCCGCCAGCCACCGGGCGAACCTACGAAATGGACCTGCAACTGAAGCAGCGGGCGTTTACGGCCAAACAGTTTCCAGACTACACCTTTGCCATCGAGAGCAACACCTCGTTTGAAAAAAACCGGCGCCAGGGCGTGACCGACGCCAACGGCCAAGCCGTTGAACGCTTCCCGATTTCGACCAGTTACCGCGACATCGGTGTGCTGGAAGGCAAACTGTTCGTCACGGTTTTTGACGAAAACAGCCGCCCGGTCAATCGTTTGAAACAACTCGATGTATTCACGCAGGAAACGTTTTATGGCATTCGGCTGGCGGATTCGTACGTCGGCACCAACGTTCCGCTGCCCGTCGATGTGGTGGCTGTTGACCGAAACGGTAATCTGCAAAAAGGCGCTACGGCGCAGGCCGAGGTGGTGCGGTTTGATTACCAGACGGTCGTTGAAAAACAGTACGACCAGTTGCGGTATGTCTCAAAAAAACGCGAGAAGGTCGTTTACACCAATAACCTGACGTTCGGCGACGGCCGGGCGAAATTCAGTTACGTGCCGACGGTTTCGGGCGAATACGAGGTGCGCATCCGACGGACGGGCAAATCCGGCGACGTGGCTGCGGCTTACACAGCGGTTTCGTATTATGCTTACGGTTTTGGCACCACGCAAAGTTCATCGTTCGAAGTCAGCACCGAAGGGCAGGTGTTGATGGAGTTCGACAAGGAAAAGTATCAGGTGGGCGATAAAGCGAAAGTGTTGTTCAAAACGCCGTTTGCCGGAAAACTGCTGGTGACGCTGGAGCGCAACAAAGTCCTGGAAACGCATGTGCTGGAAACCGACCAGAAATCCGCCGAACTGACCTTTAGTTTGTCCAGTGAACACCTGCCAACGGTGTACGTGACGGCTACGCTCATTCGCCCCGTTGATGGGTCCAACCTGCCGCTCACGGTCGCCCACGGTTTTGCACCGATTTCGGTAGAAGACCCGGAAACGAAATTGCCGGTGGAAATTACGGCGGTGACCCAATCCCGCTCCAAAACGAAGCAGCACGTTTCGGTTAAAACCAGCCCGAATGCCGAACTGACCGTGGCCGTCGTCGATGAAGGAATTCTGCAACTGAAGAATTTCCAGACGCCCGACATTCACGGTTATTTTTACCAGAAACGCGCTCTGGAAGTTAATAGCCACGATTTGTATGCCTTCCTATTCCCGGAATTAGCCCTTTCCGGCCGTTCGTCGTTTGGTGGTGACGGCTATAATCTGGGCAAACGCATCAATCCGTTGAGCAACGGACGCGTTAAACTGGTGGCCTTGTGGAGTGGTGTTTTGAAAGCCAACGGCAGTGGAGAAGCCAGTTTCGACGTGGCGATTCCGCAGTTTTCGGGCGATTTGCGGGTCATGGCCGTCGCGTATAAAGGCAAGGCGTTCGGTTCGGCGACGAAGAACATGAAAGTGGCTGATCCGCTCGTCATCAGCACCGGCGCATCCCGGTTTTTGAGTCCGGACGACGAGCTGAGTCTGCCCGTGACGATCAGCAATACCACCAAAAAATCGGCAACCGTGACGGCTTCGCTGAAACTGAGCGGGGCTTTACTGGCCAACGGCGCGACTACGCAGCAACTCACCATCGGGCCGGGGCAGGAAGCCCGCGCGACCTTTGCTGTGAAAGCGAAAACCGCCATCGGAACGGGCAATATAACGGTTCTGGTGAAAGGCCTGAACGAAACATTCAGCGAAAGCATCGACCTGACGGTTCGTCCGGTAACGACTTTGCTGAAAACCGCCCAATCGGGCGTTGTGGCGGCCAACCAATCCCAAACCATCGATCTGGCCAATGCCTATATTCCCGGTACGGTGCGGAGCCAGTTGACCGTCAGCCGGTCGCCGATGATTCAGTTGAGCAAGGAGTTGTCGTACCTGCTTGGCTATCCGTACGGTTGCATGGAACAAACCATTTCCAAGGCGTTTCCGCAGTTGTATTTTGCCGAAGTGCTCAAAACAATGGGCAAACCGGGCACCTATTTCGTGCGTTCGGGCGACAGTGATCTGAATCCGAATTATACCGTTCAGGAAGCCATCCGGCGCGTGGAATCAATGCAACTGGCCGACGGTGGTTTTAGTATGTGGCCCGGTTTGCCCACGGAAGACGGTTGGGCGTCGGCTTACGCGGTTCATTTCCTGACCGAAGCCCGACGCGCCGGTTTTGAAGTGAGTCCGTCGGTGTATAGCAAAGCCTTGGATCGTCTGAATGTCCGCACGAGCAGCCCCGCGCTGGAGGATGAAATCACTTACGAAGAAACGGGTAATACGATTCGTAAAGTGGTGAGCCGGCAGAATCTGTACGGTTTATATGCCCTGGCACTGGGCGGGCAACCCAATCGTCCGGCGATGAATTATTATAAAACAGCCGCCCTGCGGCCGAACGAAAATTCGATAACACCAGACAGTCGGTATTTGCTGGCAGCAGCGTTTTACCTCACCGGTGATACGCGGAGTTACACGGCTTTGCTACCCAAAAAATTCACCAATACGACCAGCCAGCGGCAATCGGGCGGCAGCTATGCGTCACCGATTCGGAATCTGGCGCTGGTGCTGAACACCTTGCTGGAAACTGATCCGGACAATTTGCAGATTCCGACCCTGGCCCGGCAATTGTCGCTGGCCTTGAACACCAGCTCGTATCTGAACACGCAGGAGTCGGTTTTTGCCGTGCTGGCGCTGGGCAAAATGGCCAAAAAAGCCGCGACCTCGACGGCCACCGCCACGCTGTCGGCGGACGGAAAAACCGTGGGGCAGTTTACCGGCAAAACGCTGAATCTGACGACCGGTATTGCCAACCGGAAACTGAAGCTGATGACGCAGGGCACTGGTAATCTGTACTGGTTTGCCCAAACCGAAGGATTGAGTGCCACGGGAAACTATACCGAAGAAGATGCGGGTTTGCGGGTTCGCCGGGAATTTCTGGACCGCGACGGTGCGCCGATGGCATCGTTCAAGCAAAATGACCTGGTGGTGGTCCGAATTTCACTGGCAAGCGACAACGGGATTGCGGTCAACAACGTGGTGGTGACGGACATGCTACCCGCCGGTTTTGAGATCGAAAATCCGCGCCTGACCGAACCGCGTGAAATGCCCTGGATCAAAGGGGCTTCGACGCCGGAACACTTCGATGTGCGCGACGACCGCATTCATTTTTTCACCTCGACCGCAACAACCGTTAAAACATTTTATTACCTCGTCCGGGTGGTGTCCAAAGGTCGTTTTGCGCTGGGGCCGGTCTCTGCCGACGCGATGTATGACGGCAGTTTGCGGAGCTATTCGGGTGGCGGAAGCCTGACCACATACTAATAAAAAAAATCGAAAAGTGACTTTTGGGACTAAGTTGCGTCTATTAAGTATATCCTACCATTTTATCGGGTGGGACGAGTACATTCCAAGTCGGTTAAATCATTCGTTTTCCCCTGATTAGGAGCGGGTTGATCCGAATAAACTGTTTTAACGGGTTGGAGAAGGGCGTTTTGTAGTCTACCTTTGTATCACCGAAAAGATTAAGTAATCGTATGCAATACAATCGCTATTACCTCTTATCCAGCATGATGGGCGATGAATTATATCGTCAGCATTCATCTAAAAAAGATCAACCTATTGAGGAGAGTCTGGAAAAGCGGTTTAATCTCCTTTCGGAGATTCCGCTGGATCAATTTATACGCAGCGGCATGCCGTGGCTGCGTATTCTCGAAATGCTCGAACGGCGCTACTAACGGTACGGGTAGCTTATCCCTTATACTATATCCATCCGAGAACCCATTCCTGACGATTTTTAGCCAAAGTCGGGAATGGGTTTATTTCATTTAACGGGACCTTCCTCCACAAACGGTAAAAGTTGTAACTTGCCTATCGATGAGGAAATTATTTTTGCTGATTGGTTTTATTGTTTGGCTTTTTGCTTTCAAATCCACCGTTGACGAACAGGCCTGGATCCGAATCAATTCCCTGGGATACCGGCCCGCCAGTACGAAAGTAGCCATCTGGGTCGGAAAAACGGAGGAAGCCGTCACACAGCCTTTTCAGGTCATTGACGCGCAAACCGGAAAAGTTGTTTATGAAAATCCGGTTGGGAAAGACTTTGGTGCGTACGGCCCCTTTGTGCAAACCCACCGACTGGATTTTTCCGGCGTTCGCAAACCGGGTACCTACTACCTCAAAACCGGAACCATTCAATCGCCGGAATTTCGGATTGCGGACGACGTATACAACGGGGCGGCTGATTTCTGCCTGCGCTATATGCGCCAGCAACGCAGTGGTTACAATCCTTTCCTGAAAGATTCGTGCCATACCCACGACGGTTATACGATGTATGGCCCCATGCCCGACAGCACCCACATCGATGTGTCGGGCGGCTGGCACGATGCCTCCGACTACCTGCAATACGTTCCGACCTCCGCCAACGCCACCTACCACCTGCTGGCCGCTTTCCGCGATTTTCCGAAAGTTTTCGGTGATCAGCACCTGGCCAACGGGCTGGAAGGAAGTAACAACCAGGCCGATGTGCTGGACGAAGCGCGCTGGGGCCTCGACTGGTTGCTGAAAATGCACCCCAAAGACGACTGGATGTTCAACCAACTGGCCGACGACCGGGATCATTCCGGGTTGCGCATTCCCAAACGGGACTCGGCGTATGGAAAGGGCTATGAGCGGCCCGTGTATTTCGCGACCGGAAAACCGCAGGGGCTTTTCAAACACAAAAACCGCGCAACGGGCGTTGCTTCCACGGCGGGCAAATTCAGCAGCGCGTTTGCGTTGGGCTACCAGGTACTGCGCAAACGGGATCTGGATTATGCCGACAAATTGTGGGAACGGGCGCAAAGTGCTTACATGCTCGGCCTGCAAAAACCGGGGGTTTGCCAGACCGCGCCGGGTCGGGCACCCTATTTTTACGAAGAAGACAATTACGTCGATGACATGGAACTGGCGGCTGTCGAGATGTACAATGCCGCCCGGGTTCAGGGCTATAAAGCCGCCGACTACCTCAACAGTGCCTACGCCTACGGCTTGATCGAACCGGTAACGCCCTGGCTGGGAGCCGATACGGCCCGGCATTACCAGTGGTATCCGTTCATTAACATCGGCCATTTCGAGGTGGCCAAGCGGGTTGTCGATACCCGTCGGCAACACATGGTCGGTTTTTACCGGGATGGGATTGAAAAAGTCTGGCAGAAGGCGCAGGGCAACGCTTTTTACCGGGGTGTTCCGTTTATCTGGTGCAGCAACAACCTGACGACGTCTTTCGCCATTCAGTGTTACTGGTACCGCAAACTAACCGGCGATACCCGCTATCTGCAACTTGAGCAGGCCTGTTTCGACTGGCTGTTTGGCTGTAATCCGTGGGGAACCAGTTTTGTGTACGGTTTGCCCGCCGGAGCGGATACGCCCGCCGACCCGCACTCGGCCTTTACCCACCTCAAAAACTACCCCATCGATGGCGGTCTGGTCGACGGGCCGGTGTATGGCCGGATTTACAAAAATCTGATCGGGATCGAGCTGAAAGAACCGGATGAATACGCGGAGTTTCAGAGTGATCTGGTCGTTTATCACGATGATTATGGCGACTACAGCACGAATGAGCCAACGATGGACGGCACGGCTTCGCTGATTTACCTGCTGGCCGCCAAACAGGGCGAAACGGCAGCGGAAGCCACGGTTGCTGCTCCGGCAAAAACGAAAGTGATTAAAAAGAAGACCTCGTCCCGCAAAAAGACGGTTCGCAAAAAGTCCTCCGGACGAAAAAAGGCCTCTGCCAAACGTTCGTCGGGGAAAAAGAAGAAACGGAGACGGTAAGCGGTTTTCGTTTCTTTTTATCGGGTCCGAATCACCCCCAATTTTCTTAACAGCTCGGTCCGGTTGCTTTCCGGAACAGAAATGGGCGTGCTCTGGTTGCGCATAAACAACTGGTTTCGTTCCAGACGTTCAATGTGGTTCAGATTGATCAGTAGCGAGCGTGACAACCGGTAGAAGTAGGAGATGGGGAAATACTGAGCCAGATAACCCAGGTTCATGGACAACAGATGCGGTTTTTCTTCATTGACCATAAAAACCTTAACGTAGGCTCCCTCGGCCAGCAGATAGAGAACCTCCCGGAGCAATACTTTTTCATACCCCTTGTTGATCGGTAGAAACAACGTCTCGGCAACCGCTGTGTGGCTGGCCCGCTGGCTCAATGAACGATTCGTATAGGCCAGTTCGATCTGAAAGACAATTTCATTTTGGTGAAAGGGTTTGATCAGATAGGCAATCGGTTCGGTTTCTTTGGCCCGTTGAAACGTCGGCGTTTCTGAATTGGCGGTCAGGTAGATAATGGGCATCCAATGCATGGCCAGGATATCCCTCGCCGTCGTAATGCCGTCAGCCGTGGATCGTTCCAGATGAATATCAACCAGCGCCATATCAGGGGGGTGTCGCCGGACAGCGGCCATCGCTTCCTGGTAATTCCGGGCGATCGTCGGCACCCGGTGCCCGGCACTTTCCAACGCTCCTTTGAGGTCATGAGCTGTCAACAAATCATCTTCAATAATCAGGATGGTTAAGGATTCCATGGTACGTTCAAATTTTAAACTGCATCTCAAACCGGGTGCCTTCTTCCGAATGAAACTGACAGGAGCCATACAACTGATCGACCTGGATCTGAATGAGACGCATTCCGAAGGTCTTACTTTCCCTAAAAATAGCCGTACCGGTTTGCGAAAGCGGTAGTCCCGGTCCATTATCGGTGACGATCAGCAGCAGCGCGTTGCCCTGCCGCCGGCTCATCACCCGGAAAACCGGGTCAGGATGATCCGGGAACGCATATTTACAGGCATTGGTGGTTAACTCATTCACAATCAATCCCAACGACAACGCATGGGTGGCTGGTAATTCAATCTCTTCCAGGTTGTATATCGTCTGAATCCCGGAATAACCAAAGGTACGGATGACACTCTCGACCAGTTCAGGAATAAAATCAGGCAGATTGACGGTCACCAGCCCTTCGCCATCGTAAAGCCGGCGATGCAGCAGGGCCATTGCCTGCACCCGCAACTGACTTTCTTCCACGGCTTTTCGGGCGGTTTCGTCGACAAGCTGTCTGGAATGCAGGTTGAGCAGGCTGGATACTACTTGCAGGTTGTTCTTCACCCGGTGGTTCTGCTCTTTCACCAACTCGGCATTCCGGGCGCTGATGCGCTGATTTTTGCGATAGAGCCGAAAAAAAACGACGCTCGTGACGACCGTCACGAGCAGGAGAGCCGAGACGGCCCAGGTCAGGCGTTGCTGAAAGAACAGGGTTTCCGAACGCAACGCCAGTTCCTGCTGCTGGGCTTTCAGGAGTGCATCTTTTTGCCCGGCTTTATACTCCATGTTCAGGCGGGATATAGCCCCTGCGTGATCAACCGTGTAATTATCACGTTCAATCTGACGCAATTTTTCGCTGTGCACATACGCCCGTTTCCAGTCGCCAATGGATTGATAATACGATTGGTAATTGCTTTCGAAACTATAATTGATAAAATGGTCGATGAACGGACTCTGGTTGAGTAGATGCTGGGCCTGAGAAAGAAATGACCATGCCTGCCTGGGCTGGCCCATACTGGTATACGCCGAAGCCAGTTCCAGCATGAGCCTCATCCGACTTCCCTGCTCTTTCTGCTGCGTTGCCAGTTCCAGCGCTTTTTTCAGGTAGTCTGTTCCGGTCTGATTCTGCCCCACACTTCTCCAAAAGCGGCCAACCGCCAAATGGTTTTCAATGCGGGTTACGGTATCTTTCAGTTTATGAGCAAGCTGGTTTATTTTCCGGTAGTAATGCATGACACTGTCTGGCTGTGGTTTAGCTCCATCGGGGCCGTTATAGACATAAAAGCCCATCAGGCACCCGTACGCTCTGATCAAGGCTTTATCAGAGTGAATACGCCCGGCCATCTCCAGTGCCCGATACGCATACGAGAGCCTATCCTGGCGGTTTTCCTGAGTGCCGCTCAACCGAACGTACAATCTGACCAGATCAAAGGAGTCGCCACGGGGTTCTGTGATTTTTAATGATTTGAGAAACCAGCGGTGAGCGGTTAGAAGATCGCCGGAGGCTTCATAGGTTTTTCCATACAGGTAATACGCTTCAGCCAGCAACATCGAATCTTTTTTCGCAGTGGCTTCCCGGTATACCGTATCCGCATAGAGCAGTTTATGCGACTGGAGTTTCAGGTAGTGGGGTTGCTGTGCCCTGCCTGCCACCAGCGTCAATCCAAGGATCAGCAAAAGCCCAGTGAGCCGCGCCGTCGTAGGCCAAAGGGAAAGAGAGGACATGGATTGATCTGGCTAGATTTACGTATTAAAGCAAAAGAAAGAGGGTTTGTCATTCTAATCAGAAATCCTCACTGAGAGAATCGGCGACTCCGCATAGGCATCCCCTTCATTGGTAAAGTTACCGATAATTCACTTCTGGCAATCAAGTACATTCGACAAAACAAACCAGCGGTTTTCTTCCGCACCATCCCGTCGATTCCAACGATTCCTTCCAGTTAATTATGAAACGCATCTGCTTGCTCTGTCTTGTAATTGCCCTGCTGGGTAATGCCTGTGTATCGCATAAACCGGTCGCACTCGGCACGGAGAATCTCCATGATGGAGCCATACGGGTGACTCCATCCTGGCAATCGAAACGGACGGTTTGGAGCAAGGCCTGGCCTTTCATCGTGGGTCCGTTGGCCATGGGCACTTTTTTTGCCGTACGTCAAAATGCGGATCCACAATTTTATTCGAATAAAAATACGGGCGCACCCTATCCGGTGGGTACCACCGCGGCAGTAGGGGCCGGATTGGGGCTGATGGTACCCGGTTATATCCCCTTTGCCTTTTTTCGAAAGAAAAACGTTCGGTCACGTCCCTACCAAACCAGTGAGGAAGACAAATGGGTGTCGGCCTTTGGCAATTATGTAGTCAGGGAGCGCGATCCGGGCGGACGGCTGTTGCTTATTCCCCACAAACAAGTTAAAGACTACGACCAAACGGAACAGCAAATCAAAGAGAAAGCCGAACGGGAGCGTCGGGAAGCGGAAGAAAGAGCCCGACAAGCCGAAATAGCGCGGGAAGAAACCGCTTATCAGAATTTCGTAAAGTATGATTCCTGGCAATACTACCTCGATCACTTCCCGAACGGCCGGTATAAAAATGAAGTACTCCAAAAAGGAGAGGTACTGGCGTATAAAAGAGTGACGACTGGCTCCAATGATTCCTGGGAAACCTACATTAACTATTTCGCTCGGGGTGAGCATAGTCAGGCCGTTCGGCAGGTAAAATCTGAAATCATTCAGGTCCAAAATTTACGGGCTCAGTATTATGAAGCCAATACGCTTGAAGCTTACAACAAGGTCGTGGAAACGGGACGGAAACTGCAAACTGAACTCACAGAAAAGCGGGGTAAGATCCCGGACGCCGACGGATATGCCGGCCAAATCATTTCCGGATTGGCCAATGCAACGGGCATTCTCATTACCAGTGCAGACGAGCGGTTAAGCAAGAAACAGATTGAACGCACCCGCAGGCTGGAATTAGCCAAAGAATGGGTGATTGGGGAAAGTTTGTGCTGGACCACCAGCAGCGTCAAACTTGACGAAAATGGAAAAGAAGTGCCGGGCACCAGTGCTAAAATGGCCATTCGGGTAGTTATTGAAGAGATCAATCCGGAACGCACCCGGTTCAAAGTCCGGATTAAAGAGCTTTTTAGTTACCGACTGAACAAGAATGTGGACTCATTCCGCATGGAAGCCGCCAACCGGGTTTGGCAACCCGAAGAAGTTGACTGGCTCGACCCTACCAGTGAAGAGTTCGATTTCAAAAAGTGTAATTGATTCAGCCCGGGTTTCTGTTCCCTCAAAACACCACTTCTATTCCAAAATCATTAATTTGCACCATCGAAGGGGCCTGCTGGTTGCGCAGTTCGGTGGCAATGCGCTGAATGATTTCGGTTCGGCGTGGGGTGGCGATTTTGGCGCCCGCGCTCCGGCAATAGGCAGGCCATTGTTCGTTGCCCGGTACGAAAACGTAGATGGAGGTCAGCATGCGTTCGTACGAAAACCGCAACGTCAGCATGGATTCACGGTAGCTGATCCACCCGGATAAACCGGTGTGTTCCATTTCAACGGTGTAAGTGGTCAATGGAGTGGCCATAGGGGTCCGGGTAGCCCAAGAGTTCATCAAATTCATGATACGGTGTTTTTGGAAGTAATGGTGTCCCGCTATGCTGATCGTTTGGTTGTGTTTACTGTGTTGGACTATCGCTCCTGGGATCGATAATTGGGTAAAAGATGCAGTCCGGGTCGCCGACGTTGCACGCAACGACACAAACCCCGAAAAATATATTGCGCGGCACCGGGGGGCCATCATTCGGGGCGACACAACCGCCCGGCGGCTGGCGATCGTCTTTACGGGGGACGAATACGCCGATGGTGGTGAACCAATCCGGCAGAAACTAGCGCATCACCGGGTTGCTGCCTCGTTTTTCCTGACGGGCCGCTTTTATCGCAATCCGGTTTTCCAACCCCTGATCCGCAGCCTGAAAAAAGACGGGCATTACCTCGGTGCTCATTCCGACGCCCATTTGCTGTATTGCGACTGGACAAAGCGCGACAGCTTGTTGGTAACCCAAACGCAGTTTTGCAACGATCTGGAGCAGAATTACGCAGCCATGCAATCCTACGGTATTCGAAAACAAGACGCCCGTTTTTTTCTGCCGCCCTACGAATGGTATAACGACACGATTGCCGCCTGGACCAAAACCGCGGGTTTCCAACTTATCAACTATACACCCGGAACCCTCAGCCACGCCGATTATACGACGCCCGATCTAAAAAATTACCGCAGCAGCCGGGCCATTTTAGCGTCCATTTACGCGCAGGAGCAGCGGCATCCGACCGGCCTGAACGGTTTTATTCTCTTGTTCCACATTGGAACACACCCCGCCCGAACCGATAAACTGTATGCACACCTGGACGAACTTCTTGTGTATTTACAGCAGAAAAAATACCGGCTGGTGCGGGTAAATGAATTAATTTGATAAGGAACATATAACAAAGTATATTTTCTCCGTTTTTCTGTTGATTCATGCAACAGTCCGCTGTGAATCAATGTCTTTCCCTTGTTTTTCAGAATTGCCCCGCCCGTTTGCTAACCCGGCATTGCTTCTATAAAAATATTTTTTTAACTATATGCATAGTTGCAACTATTAAAATTTGTTAACTTTCAGCAACGGATGTTAATTCTTTCCAACTTGCCGATCCTTATTCGTCAATCGATTCCTATTCCCCATGAGAAAACTTTTCCTGCTGCTGTTATTAACGGTATGCTGCCAGGCGGCTTTTGCCCAACAGTCGAACCGGATCACCATCCGGGGTTCCATTACCGATACGTCCAAAGCCATCATGCCCGGAGCAACGGTGATGCTTCTGACTCCGAAAGACTCCGCACTGGTCAATTTCGGCCGAACCAACGACAAAGGGGCGTTTGAATTCCGGAATGTAAAGCGGGCTCCCTACATTCTGAAAGTATCGTACGTCGGTTTTTTGCCTTTGCAGGTGGAAGTGAATCCCGACAACAGCGAGGTGACCGACCTGGGGGCCTTGCCCATCAAGCCCATTCAGAAGGAATTGCTGGAAGTGGTCATTAAAGCGGCCAAAGCACCGCTGAGCATTCGGGGCGATACCATCGAGTACAATGCCGCTTCGTTCAAGGTACCACCCGGATCGACGGTAGAAGAATTGCTCCGCAAGCTGCCGGGGATGCAGGTCGATCAGGAAGGAAACATCAAAGCCCAGGGCGAAAACGTCACGAAAGTTACCGTTGACGGAAAAACGTTCTTTGGCTCAGACCCCAAATTAGCCACCAAAAACCTCCCCGCCGACGCCATTTCAAAGGTGCAGGTGTTCAACGATAAAACAGAAGCGGCCAAGACGACGGGTATCGACGACGGAAAACGGGAAAAGGCTGTTAACCTGGAACTGAAGGAAAGCCACCGCAAAGGCGGTTTCGGGAAAGTGACGGCGGGCGTCGGAACCAAAGACCGGTTTCAGCTCCGGGGAAATTACAACCGCTTCAATACCAAAGAACAAATGTCGGTGATTGGTCTCGGCAATAACATCAACCAGACCGGTTTATCGTTCGATGATTACCAGGATTTTCGGGGAAGCCAGTCCTTTAACTGGGAAGATCAGGGTGATTTCGGGTTCTACAGCGGAGGGGTCTACTTCTTTGGGGGCGACGATGGCATCGGGGTTCCCATCACGGGCGGGGGGAGCAACAGCCGGGGCTTTTCCCGCAACTATGCCGGTGGTGCGAATTATAATTACGATACCAAAAAGACCAAACTCAGCTCCAATTATTTCTACAACCAGAGCGGTTTGACACTGAACTCCGATCTGGAAAAGGAAACCTTTCTGCCCAACAGTTCTTTTTTGAATACGGATCACAAGAGCCAGGGTAGCCTGACCCGAAACCATCGGGGCAGTGCCCGGTTTGAACAAAAGATCGATTCGCTCAATACGCTGGTCATCATCGGCAACCTGCGCGCCAACAACGGCAACACGGCCCTGTTCAGCGATCAGAACTTTTTTGAAGGACCCAATCAGGAGACGCGCACCAGCCAGACCAATTTCGCCAACTACAACCAGTTCAACGGTTTTCAGCTTGCGACAACGGCGATTTACCGGCACACCTTCCGGAAGAAAGGGCGCAACTTTGCCGCCAGCCTGGCCTATAACGTAAACGATACCGATGGCTCGGCCCAGCAACGCTCGACCAACACCTATTTTAATGATACCACCGCCACCGGCCCGTCGGTCTTCCGCATCAACCAGGACAACGTCACCAGCAGTTTACGGACCGAAATCAAGTCCAGTCTGGATTATACCGAACCGTTATCAAAAACAACGTTCTGGGAAACGTTTTACAATTTTAGTTTACGCAACGACAAGGTCGATCGCGACGTTTTCAATGTGGGCGATCAGGGTTCTGTCCGGAATGAAACCCTGAGCCGGTATTACACCAATGATTTTACCTACAACCGGATTGGCTCTCTGATCCGGTATTCCGACAAAGGATTTAATGTGTCGGGCGGTTTGGCGGGGATGTGGTTTCATCAGGCCGGGCAATTTGCCTCGAATCAGGGGTCCCCGAATTTTACGAAAGTCGACCGCAATTATTTCTCAGTCGTTCCCAACATCAGCGTAAATTATAACAAGAAGAACAAACGGTTCAATGCCGGTTACAATGTCAATGTCAACCAGCCGCAAACCAGTGATTTGCAACCGGTTGTCGACAACAGCAATCCCCGTTTCATCCGGGAAGGAAATCCCAACCTGTTGCCATCCCTCACACACCGGGTGAGTGGCGGATTCGGGGTCTTCAATCCTGGTAGCTTTGTCAACGTATTTGTCAATGTCAACTACGGGTACAACATCAACCAAATCGTTTACAATCAAACCGTTAATGAATTACTGGTAACGACAACCCGTCCGGAGAACATCAGCGGAGGAACGAGCAAGGGCGGAAGCGTCTATTTTAGTTTCCCGATAAAAAAGACGAAAGCGGTGTTGAATACGAATTTTTACACCAACCTCAACAAATTCCCGACGTTCATCAATGGTATCCCGAATCAAACCAACAACAACAATTACAACGCCTACATGAGCCTGGATTTGACGCCGAGCGAAAAATTTACGTTCTATCCGACGTTTAATTTTAGCATCACGGATACGAAGTATTCCGTCAATACGGCGCAAAACCTGACCATTTATAATTACAATTACGGCGGTAACATGAACGTTCAGTTGCCAAAGGGGATTTTCTTCAACGGGCGGATGAGTTACCAGATTTACAAAAATCCCAAGTTTGACTTCAGACAGGAGTTGCCGATTTTGAACCTGGCCGTTTATAAACTCTTCCTGAAAGACAACAAAGCGGAGGTACGGCTGACGGCCTATGACGTTTTCAACAAAAACCGGGGCATTACGCAACAGGCTTACCAGAATTACGTTCAAACCGAGCGGGTTCAAACCCTAGCGCGGTATTTCATGCTCTCTTTTTCGTATAACCTGCGGGGCCTGAAGTCGCAAATGCGTCAAAACAACTACATTTATTAATCAGCAGGAACTGGAAATGATAATGAAAAAGCTTCTGATTCTTCTTCTCGTAACGATCGGTGCTCCGTCAATGGCCCAAAAAATGGAAGGTGTCGTTACGTATGACCGCACGCAGGATTACGTTAAAATCATGTCCCGGATGACGTTTCTGAGCCTGGATCAGAAAGAGCGCATGAAGGCCACCAACAAAAACTACAGCAGCCGCCCCACCCAAATGGTGCTGTATTTTAATGAAGATCAAAGTCTGTATACAAACGAAAGTGAGTACTGGCGGAGCGAAAACGGTCAGTGGTCCTACCGAAACAGCGATTACATCATCCGTCGTGATTTCAAACAGGAAACCAAGTCGGACGTGATCGAAATGTTGGGAAGAACCTACCTCATCGACGATTCCCTGAAAACGCCCCAATGGAAGATTCTGAACCAGTTGAAAGACATTGCGGGCCATATCTGCATGAAGGCCGAAACCGAAGACCCCATCAAGCAACAGAAAGTCGTCGCCTGGTTTGCCCAGGACATTCCGGTTTCGGCCGGGCCCGAGCAGTATTTCGGCTTACCGGGCCTGATTCTGGAACTGGATTTGAACGACGGTGACGCGGTCATTACCGCCAGCAAGATTGAGATGCGGGATGTCTCGAAGGAATTGACCGCTACCAAAAAGATCAAAGGCAAGAAAATCAAAACCGCCGACTACGATAAATTGATCAAAGACCATATCCAGACCAGCACCAAAGCCCAGGAAAACCCGTATTGGACGATACGGTATTGAATTTAATGATGAGTTATGAATGATGAACGATGAATGGGGCTGACGCATTCATCGTTCATCATTAAGTTTACAGCTTCCCTTTCTTCAACTCCGCAGCCGCGTAATTGGCCGCCCGGGCCGTCAGGGCCATAAACGTAATGGACGGGTTTTGGTTGCCAACCGACGTCATGCAGGCTCCATCGGTGACGAAAACGTTTTTGACGTTGTGAAACTGATTCCACTTGTTCAGCAGCGACGTTTTGGGGTCTTTGCCCATCCTGACACCGCCCATTTCGTGAATGTCCAAACCCGGATTGCGGTTATCGTCATAAGACGCGATGTTTTTACACCCTGATTTGTCGAGCATCTCGGCCCCCTGCACCAGAAAGTCTTTCAAGATTTTTACGTCATTGTCGTCGTACCCCACCGACGTAATCAGTTGCGGAATGCCCCAGGGATCTTTCTGATCGGCACTCAATCGAACGTGGTTTTCGTATTTCGGAACGGTTTCGGCCTGCATCATCATGTACACGCTCCAGTCGCCGGGCGTCAGCAGACTTTCTTTAAATTCCGCCCCGAACCCTTCCTGTCCGTTGCCGCGTCCCCAACCGGCGCGGCTGGCGCTAAAGGCCACCATGTAGCCCCGCTGAAAGTCGGTTTCCTGTTTTTTCACGTTCCGGAAGGAAGGCATAAAAGCCGTGGTCGGTCGACGTCCGTAGAAATACTGGTCCTTATAACCCTCGAACGAAGCCGTCAGACTGCCCCGGTAATTATGGAAGGCCACGTAACGGCCCAGCAGCCCGTTGTCGTTGCCCAGGCCATTCGGAAAGCGTTTCGAGGTCGAATTCAATAACACCAGGTTGGAATTCAGACAGGCCGCATTCACAAAGATGATTTTGGCAAAATACTCGGTCGTTTGCTTCGTATGGGCGTCGATCACCCGCACCCCCGTTGCCTTGCCTTTCTGTTCATCGTAAATGATGGAGTGAACGACGGAGTCGGGCCGAATCGTCAGGTTACCGGTTTTGGCCGCCCACGGCAAGGTCGCGGAGTTGGAACTGAAATACCCGCCAAACGGACAGCCCCGGTAGCAAAGATGACGTGCCTGGCATTGCCCTCTGCCCTGCTGCAAGTGAATGGGCTGCGGTTTGGTCAGGTGGGCGCAGCGCCCAATGATCACATGCCGGTCAGCGTAGTTGGTTTTAACCGCCGTCTGGATGTGTTTTTCGACGCAGTTCAATTCAAAAGGCGGCAAAAACTCGCCGTCGGGCAGGCTGTCGATCCCGTCTTTGTTGCCACTGATGCCGACAAACTTCTCGACCCGGCTATACCAGGGGGCAAGGTCGGCGTAGCGAATGGGCCAGTCGACGGCGAAACCGTCGCGGGCCGGGGCGACAAATTCATAGTCGCTCCACCGCTGGGTTTGCCGCGCCCAGATCAGCGATTTTCCGCCCACCTGATAGCCCCGAATCCAGTCGAACGGTTTTTCCTGAATGTAGGGATGCTCGGCATCTTTCACGAAATACTGCTGCGTTGCCTCGTCCAGCGCGTAACATTTGGTAGCTACGGGATTGGCCACTTCAAACGTGTCGGGCATCCGGTTGCGGTGGGGCAGGTCCCACGGATTGGCCATAGCAGTCGGATAATCCGTGATGTGTTTTACCATGCGGCCCCGTTCCAGCACGAGAGTTTTCAGACCCTTTTCACACAGTTCTTTGGCGGCCCAGCCCCCGCTGATTCCCGAGCCGATGACGATGGCGTCGTAGCTCATTTGTTCTTTGGCCTTTCCGTTGAGGTTCATCGAATAAAAGCGGTTAAATCCTTTCGCAAGTTAAACAAAAACCCCTGTCGGGTTTTGAAAACCTGACAGGGGTTTTTACGTCTAAACAGATAAAACTTCCACTATGTCAGTTAGTCCCCTTCCCCTGCTGCCTGATCAGTATTATCACATCTATAACCATGCAAACGCATCGAACTTATTGTTTCGGAAAATCCCTAATTACCAGTATTTTCTGAAAAAATACGCAGAACACTGCGCGCCTGTTGTCGATACCTTCGCCTATTGTTTGATGCCTAACCATTTTCATTTATTTGTTCGCATAAAGTCTGAAAGCGAGCTGGTATCTTATTTTGAAATGCCTATAAATCTGAGTTCTCTGGAATTACAGGATAAAATAACCTGGCAACTCAGTCAACTATTTTCGAATTTCTTCAATGCATACGCCAAAGCCTATAACCGGCGATTTGGGCGAAAAGGAGCCTTATTCCTAAATCCTTTCAAAAGAAAAGAAGTCAGCGATGAACGCTATTACAACCAGCTTATTTACTATATCCACCATAATCCCGTCAAACACGGTTTTTGCAGGAAATTGGCTAAATGGCCGCATTCTTCTTTTCAATCGTTGATTTCTGAAAAACCGACTTTATTGTGTCGCGATGAAGTTTTGAGTTGGTTTGGTGGGCGGGCTGCCTTTATTGCTTTTCACGGAGATACGGCTTAAACTAGACAGGTGTCTGTCTAGTTTAAGCCGGTTATTATTTACGTTCCTATACCCTACTCCACCGGCGAATCGATCACCCGCACGATTTTCCAGATGCCGCGAATGTCTTTCAACGGAACCGTAACACTGCCACCGTTTGGGTTATCAGAATGCAGCGTGAGCCGCTGCTTGGTCAGTAATTCGTTGTCTTTGATGCGTTTAACGACAAAAAAGTCGCGATAAATCACCGCAAAGATGCCGCCCGACTGGTATTCCCAATTGTTCGGGTCCACCAGAATCGCCAGCACTTTCGCTCCGTTGGCCAGTTGTGGCGTCATGCTGTTGCCCGAAACCTCGATAACAACCGGGTCCTTGTGATTGCCCACCAGATGAACCGGAACGCGGTACGTTTCCATCTGTGCCATGCTGATTCCTTCAATGTAGGTCTCGATGAAGCTCGCGTAGAAACGCGTCGGCACAAAAGGAAGGTCGGTATACCGTACTTCCAGTTCAATAATTTTTCCGTTCTGCTCCGGCTCGTCCAACACGGGTTTCTGCCCCCGCAACAGAAAGTCGGCCCGTACCTGCGGATATTGCTCCAACAACCGCATGATGGTATCATACGATGGTTTAGCGCGGCCGTTCAGGATGTTATAAAACTTCGATGAGTTCTCACCCAGGTCTTTGGCAGCCTGGTAGATACTGATTTCCAGCGCGTCAAATACTTGCCGCAACCGCTCCTGAATCGGTTCTAAACCCTCCTCAAAAGATTTTCCGGGTTCGTTAAACATAATATAGTTGTTGACTTTTATAATATAAGTATTATATATTGTGATCAAATTTACTAAATAAAACAACAAATCCGATGAAAACTACCAGAATAATATTATACGATAGCTAAAAAACAGGATGAAGCGGCTGGGGGAATACACAAAACCGACGGTTCTGTTCGTCGATATGAACAGTTTTTTTGCCAGTTGCGAGCAACAGGTGAATTATTACCTGCGCGACCGCCCGATTGCGGTGTGCGTCTATACCGGAAAACAGGGTTGCGTGATTGCGCCCTCCATCGAAGCCAAACGACTGGGAATCAAGCTCGGGATGCGGCTGGACGAAGCCGTAAAGATTTGCCCGGACCTGGTTCCGGTTGAAACGAATTCCAAGCGCTACCGCGAATTTCACGTTGCCATCATCGACGTGCTCCGCCAGTTTACGCCCGATGTATTGCCGAAAAGCATCGACGAAGCGGTGGTCGACCTCACGCACTGCCAGTTGATGTACAAGGATGTGCGGGAAGTTGCCCAGCAGATCAAACGGGATATTCGCGAAAAAGTCGGTGATTACCTGCGCTGCTCCATCGGGATTGCGCCCAATGCGTTTCTGGCCAAATTAGGCTCTGATCTCCAGAAGCCCGACGGTCTGGTGATGATCACGCCCGAAACCATCGACGACGTTTTACGGAATCTGAAACTGACCGATTTGCCCGGCATTGGAACCCGAATGGCAAAACGACTCGAAGACAAAGGCATTCTGACGCCCCTGAATCTGCGGTATGCGTCGCCCGAGCGGCTGCGGGCGGTTTGCCAGAGCGTCATCGGCTGGCACTGGCATTTGCGGCTGAACTTCGGGGGCGAAGTGGATCTGGAAACCAGCGCCTACAAAAGCATGCAGGCCATGCGAACCATTTCGACGGCCCAGCGACGATCCGAAGAGCAACTGGATGAATTGCTTCAGTCGCTTTGCCTCACGCTCGAGCGCCGGATGGTGCGCCAGGATGTCTTTTGCCAGATCGTGACGTTCTATTGTCGGTATCATGACGGCCGAAACTACAGCGACGAAGTCCGGCTGCCCGAACCGAAGCAGGACAGCATGGAACTCTACCACCTGATCCGGCAACGCTTCGAGCGGTTTCAGAAACTTAACCAGTGCGAACCGATTTTAAACCGCTCGATCCGGAGCATGAGCGTCAGTGTATTTCGTTTCATCCCTGCCCAACTGGTTCCCTTCAGCTTATTTGAAGACAGTACCCGCAAAAACACCCTTCGGAAAACGGTTTATGAAGTGAAAGCAAAGTTCGGGAGCGATAAGCTGATGCGTGCCACCGAACTCCGCGATAACCCGGTATTCCGGGATGTCATCGGTTTTGGATCGATCAAGGACTTGCACGATGACCAAAATCCGTTTTGAATGACGAAACCGATACATCCAATAGTTTTTTAGCGAAAACGCGTTACTCTTCCTCCTTTTTGAAGTCAAAACAAGGAGCACGAACTTCGCGTTGTGCCACACGGTTTCCTTCGTATCTTTCGTTATCTAATTTGGTACAGCAACCCGGAAGCGGTTTTGCCTAAATCATCAGACTTATGAATAAATTATTCACCGTTATTGTAACCATGCTGCTTATGGCAGTGACACTGGTTTCGTTTCGGCCCCGCCCGGAAGCCGCCAAAGAAGAGGCCAAAATCAAGTGGCTCACGATTGAGGAAGCCTTTGCGCTGAATCAGAAAACCCCGAAAAAGGTTTTCATCGACGTCTATACCGATTGGTGCGGCTGGTGCAAGGTTATGGATCGCGAAACCTTCACCAACCCTTCCGTCGTCGACTACATCAATAAAAACTACTATGCCGTCAAGTTGAACGCCGAACAGAAGGCCGACATCGTGCTGGGAACCGATAAGTTTGTGTATGTTGCGCAGGGTGGCCGGGGCTATCACCAACTGGCGGCTGCGTTGTTGCGCAACCAGTTAAGCTACCCGACTGTCGTATTTCTGAACGAGAAATTCCAGCCAATTCAACCCATCCCCGGATACATAAAAGCCCCGGAATTTCATCAGATCATTACCTTCATCGGGGGAGACCATTACAGCAAAGAGCCCTTCGATCAGTTCAAAACGAAGACCTATCAGCAGAAATATTCCGTGAAGATTTAACGGATTGACCATCCTCCGACGCAAAAGCGACCCCGGTTTTAAAGCGGGGTCGCTTTTGCGTTCAACCGTACAGAAAATAATTCGTTTACTCCTGAAAAACGAAGAACAATTTCACAGAAATTGAAGTTAGGAAAGCTTGAGCAATTTAAAACCGACGCTCGCATCCTGACAATTTATGAAACTTTTCGCCGGCTGTGAACTCCTCTACCAAGTTCCGGCTCCAGCACCTGTTGTGCTTATGTTACGCCCCCGCTCCGGTGCCGGGCAATGGGTAATTTCCGAAGAATACCAGATCGAACCGAGCATTCCGGTGATCGAATACACCGACCCGTACGGCAATCTGTGTCAGCGGCTGATGGCCCCGGAGGGCCAGTTTAAGATCCAAATATCGCTGGTGGTCGAAACTGCCGACGAAATTGATACGGCTCCCGGCGCGCCCTTTGTGCCCGTGCAGGATTTGCCCGACGACACCCTGCAGTTTTTACTGCCCAGCCGCTACTGCCAGTCGGACCGGCTGGGAGCCCTGGCGGCCGAAATTACGGAAACCGCCCTCCCCGGTTACGACCAGGTTGAAGCGATCCGGAGCTGGATTCAGACCCGCGTGACGTACCAGTATGGCACCAGCGACGCCAGCACGTCGGCCGTTGAAACCGCCGAAAAGCGCATTGGCGTCTGCCGGGATTTTGCGCACCTGGGCATTTCGCTCTGCCGCAGCATCAACATTCCGGCCCGCATGGTGGTAGGCTACCTGCACCTGCTGGAACCGATGGATCTGCACGCCTGGTTCGAAGCGTTCATCGATGGCCGTTGGTATACGTTCGACGCCACCCAGAAAGAACCCCGTGGCAATCGGATCGTGGTCGCCTATGGCCGGGATGCGGCCGATGTGGCCCTGGCAACACAGTATGGCGCCATGACTTTAGAAGAAATGCGGGTGTGGGTGGAAGAAAAGAAAACAGACGCATAAGTTGCCAGACAGGCGAAATAAGACCGGTTTTCTTTTTTTGTAAATAAATTTGACAAAACGGTTACATTTCATAACTTCCTGCCAATCAACTTAACCACTCAATCCATGCTGAAAGAATTCAAAACCTTCATTGCTCAGGGCAACGTACTGGATTTGGCCGTGGGTGTCATTATTGGTGCGGCTTTCGGAAAAATAACCACCTCTCTGGTTGAAGATATTATCAACCCGATCCTGGGGCTCTTAACGGGCGGTGTCGATTTCAGTAATTTGAAAGTTGTTCTGAAGGAAGCCGTCGGTGAAACGCCGGAAGTCGCCATTCGGTACGGCAATTTCCTCAACATTGTCATTCAGTTCTTGATCATTGCCTGGGTGGTGTTTCTCATTGTTAAGGCGGCCAACCGATTTAGGTCGCAGGAAAAGAAAGAGTAACCTTTCCACTGTACCCACTCCATCGACCCCGCTCCAGAGCGG
Organism: Larkinella humicola; assembly: GCF_008727875.1. Classification (GTDB taxonomy): domain Bacteria; phylum Bacteroidota; class Bacteroidia; order Cytophagales; family Spirosomataceae; genus Larkinella; species Larkinella humicola. The sequence goes on from NZ_VTWS01000003.1 coordinate 727,488, forward strand.
GGTTTCTTTTTTAGAAACAAAAAGATTGGTGAAGGGGCGAACAGACTACGGTGAAACCTCTATTTTTGTCTCCGGTTTGCACATAAATCTATGAAAGGTATTAGGGAATTGATGGTTGTTTTGGGCGGAGGAGAAAGTGGTGTGGGTGCGGCTTTGCTGGCAAAAGCAAAAGGATACACGGTTTTTTTGTCGGACAAAAGTCTCTTACAGGAATCCTATCGTCAGATTCTCCAGCAAGAGGGCATCCCGTTTGAAGAAGGGCAACATACCGAAGAAACTATTTTTCAGGCCGACGAAGTGGTGAAAAGCCCCGGCATTCCCGAAAAAGCACCCATTATTCAGAAGCTCCGGGAAAAGAAAATCCCGGTTATTTCGGAAATCGAACTGGCTTCGCGCTACACGAAGGCCCAACTGATCGGCATTACGGGCAGCAACGGAAAAACCACTACGACCCTCCTGACCTATCATCTGCTGAAAACCGCCGGCTTCGACGTCGGTCTGGCGGGGAACATCGGTGACAGTTTCGCGCAACAGGTTCTCGACCATTCATTTGACTATTACGTTCTGGAACTGAGCAGTTTCCAGTTGGACGATATGATTCAGGCCCGGATGAATGTCGCCATCCTGCTCAACATCACGCCCGATCACCTCGACCGCTACGAGTACCAGTTTTCAAAATACGTCGACTCGAAATTCCGTATTTTGCAAAACATGACTCCCGATGACACGTTTATCTACTACCAGGAAAGTCCGGTGATCAGCGAGGCCCTGCCCGTTAAAAAACCGGTGCCCCGGCTGTTGCCCGTATCGCTGGTCGATGCGCCCAAACCAGGGGCGTATCTGAAAGACGGTTTGCTGGTAATCGACAATGGTTCTCAGTCCCTTGAGATTCCACTGGCTGATCTGCCGTTGAAAGGCCAGCATAACGCGATCAACATGCTGGCGGCAACGCTGGCGGCTCTGGCGGTCGGCGTCAAACCGGACGCACTGCGGGAAGGATTACTGACGTTCCAAAATGCTGCTCACCGGCTCGAACCGGCGGGCGAAATCAGGGGCGTGCGGTTCATCAACGACTCCAAAGCGACGAACGTCGATTCGGTTTACTACGCGCTGGAAAGCCTACCAACGCCGGTGGTGTGGATTGCGGGCGGGTTAGACAAAGGAAATGACTACGACCAGCTTGAGCCGTTGGTTCGGGAAAAAGTAAAAGCGTTAATTTGTCTGGGAAAAGATAACCGGAAACTGGTGAGCTATTTTGCGGCCCGCGTTCCGACTTTGTTCGAGACGCAGGACGTTAACGAAGCCGTTGCCAAAGGACTGGAGCTGGCCAATCCGGGCGATACGGTTCTGTTATCCCCCGCCTGCGCCAGTTTTGACCTGTTCCGTAATTACGAAGACCGGGGTAATCAGTTTAAAGAAGCCGTAAAAAGAATTATGAATGATGAGTGAAGAGTGAAGAGTTAACGTGTGCGTCAGCCATTTTCACTCTTCACTCTTCACTCTTAACTCTTCACTCAGATATGACGATCTCTCCAACAGACTGGTTGAAAAGCAACATCAAGGGCGACTACCACATTTGGGGGGTCGTACTTTTTCTATCGATTATGAGCGTTGCGGTGGTGTATAGTGCCACGGGGACGATGGCCTATCAGAAACTGCAATCAACGGAACATTACCTCTTTAAACACGGCGCGCTGGTGGTGCTGGGGCTGGCCTGCATGTGGGTGGCTCACCGGTTCAACTACGTCTACTACGCCCGGTTGTCGCGCTTTGGCATGTGGCTGTCCGTTCCCCTGTTGCTGTGGGCTTATTTCAAAGGGACAAATCTGAACGAAGCTTCACGCTGGATCACCATTCCGTTGATCAACCAGACTTTTCAGCCCTCGGATTTGGCCAAACTGGCGCTGATCTCCAATCTGGCCGCCATGCTGGCCAAACGGCAGCACATCAAAAAGGAACAGTATGACCCCAGCGTTCTGGTCAACATGATTGGCTGGATCGGGATTATTTGTGCCTGTATCGTTTTGAGTAACGCATCGACAGCGGCTTTGCTGGCCGCCACCTGCTTTCTGCTGATGTTCATCGGACGCGTACCCAGCAAGTATTTGCTCATCATGGTGGTGGTTTGCATGATCATGGGTAGCTTTGCTCTTTTGATCGGGCAGCGGGCTAAAACATCGGGCAGTCGTCTGACCAATTACTGGGAGACCTTCAACGGAAGGCGACCGCCCGAATTTCAGGTTGAACAATCGTACATCGCGCTGGCACACGGCGGAATTTACGGACAAGGGCCGGGCAACAGCCACCAGCGGAATTTCCTGCCCCACTCCTATTCCGACTTTATTTTTGCCATGATCGTGGAAGAATACGGGCTGATCGGCGGCATTGTCATCATTGCGGCCTATCTCTATCTGCTCTGGCGAGGAATGCGGGCCATTCGAAAGGCCAACCGGGCGTATGGCGGTTTGCTGTCGGCCGGTCTAACGTTCAGCATCGTGATTCAGGCGATGATCAACATGGCGGTTTCGGTCGGATTGGTTCCCGTGACGGGCCAGCCGTTGCCTTTGCTGAGTATGGGCGGCACATCGCTGCTCTTCACCGGCACGGCCATCGGCATTATCATCAGTGTGAGCCGGGGAGAAGCCGACGAAAGTAAAATATAACGTAAACCAACTGATTACGAACGGTTTTTAACACATTCGTAATTTCAATTTGGAGTCAACCCACTATGCCAAAACGCATCATCATCAGCGGTGGAGGAACCGGCGGACACATTTATCCGGCGATTGCCATTGCCAATGAGCTGAAAACCATCGATCCAACCACCGAAATTTTGTTCGTGGGAGCGGAAGGAAAGATGGAAATGGAAAAAGTGCCACGGGCAGGCTACCGGATCATCGGCTTGCCGGTGGTCGGGATTAAACGGAAGCTGACGCTGGAGAATCTGGCTTTCCCGTTCAAACTGGGGCGGAGTTTTCTGAAGGCGCAACAGGTCGTCCGCGACTTCGGGCCGGATGCGGCCGTGGGCGTGGGGGGCTACGCCAGCGGCCCGGTTTTGCTGGCGGCTTCGCTGAAGGGCATTCCGACCCTGATTCAGGAGCAGAATTCATACGCCGGGTTAACCAACAAGCTATTGTCGCGCGGAGCCAAAACCATTTGCGTGGCTTATCCTGGCATGGAAGCATTTTTTCCCGTTCAAAAAATCAAGCTGACCGGCAATCCCGTCCGGACCGACATTATGCAGGCCAAAGGGAAACGACCGGAAGGCCTGTCTTTTTTTAAGCTGGAACCCGATCGCAAAACGTTGCTGATCATTGGGGGCAGTCAGGGAGCGCGTACCATCAACGAAAGCATCGAAAAAGACCTTCGGCTGCTGGTCGATTCCGGCCATCAGGTTGTCTGGCAAACCGGGCCGCTGTTCATCGAACGCGCCCGCAAAGCCATTGCCGATGCCGGGGCCAGCCGGGTCAAAGCGTTTGATTTTATTTACGAGATGGATCTGGCCTACGCAGCCGCCGACGTGGTGGTGTCGCGGGCGGGAGCCTTGTCGGTTTCCGAGCTTTGCCTGGTCGAAAAACCGGCGATTCTGGTGCCGTTTCCGGCGGCTTCAGAAGACCACCAGACCAAGAATGCGATGAGTCTGGTGAACCGGCAGGCGGCTTTGCTGGTCAACGACCGTGCAGCCCCCACCGATCTGGTTCCGGCGGCTCTGCGGCTTTTGGCCGATCCCGGGCAGCAGCAAACACTCAGTCAACAGATTCGCGAACTGGCCCGGCCCAAAGCCGCGCGGGAAATTGCGGAAGAAGTTTTAAACTTGATAAAATAGATGGGTAGAAATGGTTTGACTGGTGTAAATGGCTGCATGGTTGAATGGTTAAAAATGGTTGGATGGTTTATTAGACCTGTAACATTTTTAACCATTTAACCATCGAAACCATTTTTAACCATTCAAACCATCATAGCCATTTAACCATCGTAGACCATTAAAAATGAATAACATCCGTTACGTTTATTTTCTGGGAATTGGCGGTATTGGCATGAGTGCCCTGGCGCGATGGTTTCTGGTCAACGGGTATGAAGTTGCGGGTTACGACCGCACCGCCACCGCCCTGACCAACGCCCTGCAACAGGAAGGCATGGCCATTCACTTTGAGGAGGATGTCGAACAGATTCCGGCGCATTTTCGGGAAAACCGGGACGAAACCCTGATCATTTACACGCCTGCCGTACCCAAAACCCATCAGGAATACATTTACCTGACCGAACACGGTTTTACGTTGCAGAAGCGGTCGCAGGTGCTGGGTTTGCTGGCCGGGCGGATGACCACTGTGGCCATTGCCGGCACCCACGGCAAGACGACGACGTCGTCGATGGTGGCTCACATTCTGAAAGATTCGGGCGTGAACTGTGCGGCTTTTCTGGGCGGCATTACCCAAAATTACGGTACCAATTTTCTGCTAAACGAACCCACCGACGATCTGTCGAAGGTCATTTGCGTGGTGGAAGCCGATGAGTTTGACCGGTCTTTTCTGACCCTGTTTCCGCAGGTGGCCATCGTCACCTCGACTGATGCCGACCATCTGGATATTTACGGCGACCACAACGCGGTTCTGGATTCGTTCAGTGCTTTTGTCGGCCAGATTAAACCGGATGGCACTCTGTTCATGAAACGCGGGCTGGCACTGGCCGACCGAACCCCGGCAACCGTTTATGAGTACGCGTTAGACGCAGGCTCGTTCTACAGTAAGAATTTGCGCATCGAAAATGCCTGCTTCGTTTTCGACATCGTTTATCCTCAGGGCGTTATCGAAAATATAGCTTTACAGATGCCCGGTTTTCATAACGTCGAGAATGCCGTGGCTGCCGCGGCAGCAGCTTTGCAGGTGGGTGTCGCACCGGAACAGATCCGGCAGGCACTCGGAAATTATAAGGGGGTAAAACGTCGCTTCGAGTATATACTCAAATCAAAAAACGTTATATTTATCGATGATTACGCCCATCACCCCGCCGAAGTATTTGCCTTTTTATCGTCATTGAAAGCGTTGTATCCGGAACGGAAGGTAACGGCCATTTTTCAGCCGCACCTCTTTAGCCGGACCCGTGATTTCGCCGATGAGTTTGCAAAGAGCCTTTCACTGGCCGATCGGGTTATTTTGCTCGATATTTACCCCGCCCGTGAATTGCCCATCGAAGGGGTAAGTGCCGACCTGATTTTCAAATCGATTTTGTCTGAAAATAAAGTTCAATGCACCAAAGCGGACCTGCCCGATCTGCTGCGAAACGAACCGCCGGAATTGGTGGCCACCATCGGCGCAGGCGATATTGATCAGATGATTCCGGTGTTGCGAAACCTATTTGAGACCAATCAATAAAAATTCATCTCTTTTAAAGTTAATAAACACGGATGTTTTCTATTTTTCCCTTAAATAGAACTTTCATTCTGACCGTAGCCGGTTTGGCTATTTTGGTGGGGCTAATTGCTTTTACCGAACACCGCCAAAACCACCGCCAGTGTGAAGGCATCGACATCCGGATGGACGAAGTTGATGGCCACCGGTTTTTGAACCGGAACGACGTACTGAAAACGCTGACCAACGAAGGCGCTGATCCACTCCTGGGCGACGACTATGCCGACCTGGATTTGAAGCTTTTGGAAAGACGGCTGAAACAGAATGGGTTGATAAAAAGTTGTCAGTTGTATCGGGATCTGAAAGGCATTCTGATCGCTGATATCAAGCAGCAGCGGCCGTTGGCGCGGCTGGTTCCGGATGGCGATGAGGACAAATCAGCGTATGCTGGCTATTATTTGACCGAAGAAGGGCACTGGTTTCCGCTGTCTATGAATTACACGGCACGGGTTGTTCTGGTGTCCGGTTCGTATTTTAGCGAACGGAAATCACTGACGACGGAGCAAAACCAACCGTTGATTGAATTACTGAAGCAGATTGAAAAAGACCCGTTCTGGAAAGCGCAGGTGGCCCAGGTGGTAGTCGACAGAAATCGCGAGGTTACGCTGATTCCGCAGGTGGGTGACTGTCTGATCGAAATCGGGCAACCCGTCGAACTGGAGTCTAAATTTGAAAAGATTAAATTGTTTTACAAGCATATTCTGCCCCTGAAAGGGTGGGAACGATACCGGAGGGTTAGTGTGCAGTACCGTAACCAGATTGTGTGCGAATGATACCTAAGCAGGAAGAAATTATAGTTGGACTGGACATCGGCAGCACCAAAGTGTGCGCCGTGGCCGGTCGCCTTATCCGCAGTAACGATCACGCTCGCCTGGATGTTCTGGGCGTGGGAAAAGCCGTTTCCAAGGGAGTCACCAAAGGCTCCGTCGTCAATATTGGGCAAACCGTCGAAGCCATCAACCGGGCGGTTGAAGAAGCTGCCGGGCAAGCCAACATCGATATTCACGTCGTGAATGTCAGTTTTTCCGGGCAAAACGTAACCGCCCGCCGACAACACGGCAGCATTACGCGCACGTCGCCCGGTGACGAGGTGGTGGCCGACGACATCGACCACCTGGTGGGCGATATGTACCGTTCGGTTCTGCCGGCCGGTGCAGAAATTGTCCACGTCCTGCCAATGGATTTCACGGTCGACAGCGAATCGAACATCGACTACCCCGTTGGGCGGATTGGTGTTAAGCTGGAAGCTGATTTTCAGGTCATTACCGCCCAAACGAGTTCCGCTTCCTACACCCGGAAATGCATTCAGCGTGCCCGTTCGGTATCTCCCCAGAAAGAACCGCTGGAAAACGACAAATTCCTGCTGGCGCCCCTCGCGTCGGCTTTGGCGGTTTTAACCGATGAGGAAAAACACGCGGGTGTCGCTCTGGTCGATATTGGCGGTGGAACCACTGAAATTGCGATTTATCACAAAAATGTGCTGCGGCATGTTGCCGTGGTTCCTTATGCGGGAAATAGCCTGACGGCCGACCTGGAAGTCGGTTGCCGGGTGTTGCCAACCCAGGCCGAACTGCTGAAAACGAAGTTTGGCAGTGCCGACCCCACCGATTTCCGACTGAACGAAGTTGTGGCGGTTCCGAACCTGAGCGGTCGGCCGCCCAAAGATATTCTGCTGAAAAACGTGGCTCTCGTCATTGAGGCCCGTCTGAAAGAAATCGCAGCGATGGTACAGGCCGAAATTATCCGCTCCGGCTACCGTGACAAACTGGTCGGCGGTGTGGTTTTGACCGGCGGAACAGCTTCGATCTCAGGCATCGAGCGGATTTTTGAGCGCGTTACGGGCCTCGACGTCCGGATCGGTTTTCCGGATCAACTGGAACACAATGTCAAGGCGGACCTGGTCAGCGACCCGGCGTTTGCCACGGCAGTGGGTCTGGTGTGGGCCGGGTTCAAACGGTTGGACGACCGCATTCCCTTGCAGCACATGGTTTTGAATCCGGTGATTGGTTCCGGCACAAACGGACATGGTCACGGTCATGGACATGGTACAAACGGACAGACATCCGGGAAGAATACGAAGGACACGGGCAAAGGAGAAGAAAAAGGGGGTGGAGGATTTATGACCTGGGTTCGGAAGTTTCTGACCGATGACATCGGCAAAGACCTCGGCCCCGACGACCGGTACAATCAGTAGTACTCAATTTTGACGGCACAACGTACTGGCTATCCAGCGTTACCAAATATATATTTATAGCAACAAACATTAGCAGGTATGCCAGAGGCATTGGAGTACGGCATGAGGTTTGAATTCCCCGACGAGGAGGATGACCCAATCATTAAAGTAATAGGCGTCGGTGGCGGTGGCAGCAATGCCGTCAACCACATGTTTCGAATGGGCGTGAAGGATGTGGATTTTATTGTCTGCAACACCGACCGCCAGTCCCTGACCAATAGCCCGGTAAAGACCAAAATCCAATTGGGTGCGCTTCTGACTTCCGGACTGGGAGCCGGAACAAACCCCGAAGTAGGCCGTCAGGCCGCGCTGGAAAACACGGACGACATCCGGCAGTTACTGGGCGAACCCACCAAGATGGTTTTCATCACGGCGGGGATGGGGGGAGGCACCGGTACCGGAGCCGCACCGGTCATCGCACAGATTGCCCGGGAAATGGGCCTGCTGACAATTGCGGTTGTTACGGCACCGTTCGACTTCGAAGGCATCGAGAAGCTGGATCAGGCCATGCGCGGTATCGAAGAGTTGAAGGAATACTGCGACACGGTTCTGGTCATTCTGAACGACAAACTGGCGGAAATCTTCGAGGATTTCCCGATGGATCAGGCATTTGCCAAGGCCGATGACGTGCTGGCGAATGCCGTTAAAAGTATCGCGGAAATCATTACCGTTCAGGGCGAAATCAACGTCGACTTCATGGACGTCAAACGCGTACTGGAAGGTGCCGGTCAAGCCGTGATGGGCTCCGCCGATGCCGAAGGCGAAACCCGCGCACTGACCGCCATTCAGGATGCGCTCAACTCGCCGTTGCTCAACGACCGCGACATTCGGGGTGCCAAACGGATTCTGCTCACGATGGCGTCGGGTCCGGATGCCCGTACGACCATGCGGGAATTGCAGATCATTACCGGTTATATCAAGGAAAAAATCGGCAAAGACAAGCAGGCGCATCTCTTCAAATACGGTACGATCAAAGACAAGTCGCTGGGCAAAAATCTCCGCGTTACAGTGATTGCTGCCGGTTTTGATTTGCCCGCCGAACGGCCGGATTTTCCGCCAACGAACTGGAAACAGCCGGAGCCGGAGCTGAAAAAAGAGGAAGTAACCGACGAATTACCCGTTGACGAAGAAGAAGATACGGAACTGGTAACGGAGGATCAACCCCAGGGAGCAGACACCCTGACACGGGGCGGTGGGAACGTTGAAGTAGCACCGATACCCGATCCGGTAACGCGCCCGCATCTGACCAGCATCGACGACATTCTGATTGACGAAAAGCGGGAAGATGACTTGCTGCTGATCCAGAAAATGGTCGAAGGATTTTCGCAGGGGCGGTATTCGGAGCGGGAACGGGAATTGGAAACACCGGCTTTTGCTCGCCAGAAAGTGAATTTATACGAAATACCGCTTCTCGATGAGCGGGATATTATTCGTACCCGACTGAATGATTGAATGATTGCCCCTAAATCCCCTGAAGGGAACTTGTACGCGGCACTATCCGGATCAGAAAGTCCCCTTCAGGGGATTTAGGGGCAATCATTCAAAAATCAATTAATTGCTGCGCCTGTTGTTGCAGGAGCAGGTTGTAAAGCTCGTTGTGCAGAGCGCCTTCTTTCCAGTAATTTCGGATCTGCGCCAGCTTCACGCGCAACGCCAGTGTATTCGTCCCCAGGTAGCTAAAAATATCATTCAAATGGCTGAGAGCCAGGGCGCCACCCTGGTGATTGGCGGATAGGCCGACGAGAGCCACTTTCTTGTTTGATAAACCGCTGGGATAGCTCATCCCGTCGATAAATGCTTTCAGGACGCCGGGGTACGAATTGTTGTATTCCGGAACGATAAACACCATTTTCTTCGCCCGCTCGACCACTTCCTTATACTGGTTGAATTCAGGATTTTTTCCCGTATTTTCGTACAAAGCCGTCGTCATAAAATCGGGGGGAAGTCCGCTTAAATCCAGAATATCACTCGGTTTACCCAGTTGCTGCAAAATGAGGTGGTAATAATCGGCAATATGGCGCGACATGGAGTCTTTCCGATTGGTTCCGACGATGATGACGATGGGATTTTCACGTACCGGTTCGGTAGGATTTGTATTCATATCCTTGTTTTCGTTCTGCTGAATAGACACTCAGTTGCAGCAATAACAACCCGTTCGGGTTTTAGTTCAAGTACAGAAATGACTCACCAGGACGTTAAGGATGAGCTATTGGCTCTGGCGGTTCCCGAAAAAGCCGTCTTTTTCAAACGATTTTTTAAAACCGGGCCGGGTCAGTACGGCGAAGGCGATGAATTTCTGGGCGTGACGGTTCCGCAACAACGCATCATCGCCCAAACTTACCGGCTGCTGCCGCCGGAGGAGACGGAAAAACTCGTGCGGGATCCGTTTCACGAATGCCGTCTGACGGGTCTGATCATCTGGACCAACCAGGCCAAACGGCCCGGGGAAGAAAACCGGCGACTGATTTTCGACTACTACCTCCGAAATAAAAACGTTGTCAACAACTGGGACCTGGTGGATACGAGCTGCCCCGGAATCGTTGGCAACTACCTGCTGAACAAAGACCGCAGCGTTTTATACGAACTGGCTCGGGAAAACCACCTGTGGTCGCAGCGGATCGCGATGGTGTCTACGCTGGCTTTTATTCGTAAAAACCAGTTTCAGGACACTTTTCAGATTGCCGAACTGTTGCTCAGTCACCGGCACGACCTCATTCACAAAGCCGTTGGCTGGATGCTGCGGGAAGTAGGAAAGAAAAATCCGGACGCGCTCGAAGAGTTCCTGCACGACCATGCGGGGCGGTTTCCGCGGACGGCTTTGCGGTATGCCATCGAGCGGTTTGACCCCGCCCGGCGAAAGTACTACCTTGATCTATGAGCAGCCCTGCCGTTTTCTTACTATCTTTGCCCCCTGCCTGAAAAGCAAAGTTATTGATTGCGAACTGTTAACTGGAGACTGACCCCCTATGTCGTGGTTTATCCGTAAAGAAAAAGGTATCAACACGCCAACCGAAGAGAAGCGCGAAGCGCCGGATGGCTTGTGGTACCAATGCCCGAATTGCAAGAAAATTATGCATTCGCGGGAACATAAGCTGAATGCCTATACCTGCGTACACTGCAACTACCACGAGAAAATCGGTTCGGATGCCTATTTCTCCATCCTGTTCGATGACGGTGTGTTCACGGAACTGGATGCGAACATGACCTCGGGTGATCCGCTGAAGTTTGTCGACACGAAGCCGTATCCGGAACGCGTGAAAGCGACCATCAACAAAACGCAGCTAAAAGATGCCGTTCGGTCGGCCTACGGGCAGATGAACGAACTGGAGGTTACGGTGGCCTGTATGGACTTTAATTTCATCGGTGGTTCGATGGGATCGGTGGTGGGCGAAAAAATTGCCCGGGCCATCGACCATTCGATCAAAACCCGGACACCGTTCGTAATGATTTCGAAATCGGGCGGGGCGCGGATGATGGAAGCCGGTTATTCGCTGATGCAAATGGCCAAAACCTCGGCCAAACTGGCGCTGTTGTCGAACGAGAAAATACCGTACGTTTCCCTGCTGACCGACCCAACCACCGGCGGTGTGACGGCGTCCTTTGCAATGCTGGGCGATTTCAACATTGCCGAACCGGGAGCACTGATCGGTTTTGCCGGGCCACGCGTCATTCGCGAAACCATTGGAAAAAACCTGCCCGAAGGGTTCCAGAGTGCCGAGTTCGTGCTGGAACACGGTTTTCTGGATTTCATCGTCGATCGGAAAGATCTGAAAGACAAGCTGACCGGGTTGTTTAAAATGTTGCAGTAGCTCTTCGGTATGCCTACTGTTTAGATTCAGGATGGTGTTCGGTTTTTCTTTTTCAGCAACGAACATGAGCCTTTACACGTTCATGTTGAAAAGGGAGACTCGGCAGCAAAATTTAATTTGATTCCGGTCTCTCTTGTGAAGAATGAGGGGATGAAAAATAAAGATTTAAAAAGAGCCGAAGCGATCATTGCTGAACGACAACAGGAATTCATTGCAAAGTGGAAAAGCTATTTTAGTTGAAGCTCGTATGGATACCGCAACCTTATTAAGGAGTCTGAAAGTAAATTCTGTCTGGTTCGATAGCGAAAAGGTCTATTTTGACCTTACGGACGGAAAAACGATTGGAAGTCCGCTTAGCTGGTTTCCCAGACTCAAAAAAGCCAGCGATAGCCAACGGCAAAACTGGCGTCTGATTGCAGGCGGTTATGGCGTTCACTGGGAGGAAATTGACGAAGATTTATCGGCGGAAGGAATGTTGCTCTACAATCTTCAACCAACATTCTAAGTACATGCGCCTAGTCTCCCATCCCGTTCTCTGCAATTACTACATCACCTATCGCTGCAACGCGACCTGTAGTTTCTGCGACATTTGGGAGCGTCCCTCGCCCTACGTGACGCAGGAGAACGTGCGCGACAACCTGCGGGATTTGAAACGGCTGGGCGTCCGGGTGATCGATTTTACGGGGGGCGAACCCCTGCTGCACCGCCAACTGAACGACCTGCTCCGCGAAGCCAAAAACCTGGGGCTCATTACAACCATTACGACCAACGGGCTGCTCTACCCCAAATATGCCGAACGGCTGCACGGGCTGGTCGATATGCTGCATTTTTCGCTGGATTCGCCGATTGCGGAAGAACACGACAAATCGCGGGGCGTCAAGTGTTTCGACAAAGTGATGGAATCCATCGCCATTGCAAAACAATTGGGCGAACGGCCGGATATTCTGTTTACGGTTTTTGAACACAACGTTCACCAGATCAAGCAGCTACACGAAGAAATTTGTCTCCCCAATGATCTGGTGCTAATTCTGAACCCGGTTTTTGAATACAACGACGTTGAAACCGGGGGCGGTTTTTCGGAGAAAACCTTGCAGGAAATGACGTGGTGGGGCAAGCAGAAAAATGTGTACCTCAACGATGCCTTCATTCAACTCCGGCGCGATGGCGGCAACCATGTCGACGATCCGATTTGTCTGGCAGGCAGCACCACCCTGGTGATCTCCCCCGAAAACAAATTGGTTCTACCTTGCTACCACCTCGGCCTGAAAGACCTGCCCATCGACGGCAAGCTGTATGATCTCTATCGCTCTGATGAAGTGCAGAAACTGATTGCACTGGAAGGTCGGCTGCCGGGTTGTGAAGGCTGCGCCATCAATTGCTACATGCAACCTTCCTTTGCCGTTGAAATGAACCGGTACTGGTGGAAAGCCCTCCCCAGCACCTTGAAATACAACCGCATCAAGGGCACCTGGAAGCAGTTGTTCTGAGGTCATAGAGTCGACTTGAAGGGTCACTGAAGTCTTGCGCCTTACTCAGATTCAGGCCTTGCCGATTGGATGGGTAAGTGAATCTCTACCTTCGTACCGGTTGGCTTCTGTTCGGCGTCCACCTTATCCAGAATGACGACCTGGCTTGGTTGGCCGGTTTGCTGGCGAATGAGCTGCAACCGTTCTTCGGTTACCTTTAGTCCCACACTCGTATGCGAGGAAACGGTTTTGCTCTTTAGTTCAGCTGACTTCTGACGGCCCACTCCATCATCTTCGATGCTGCAATCCAGTCCATGCTGGTTGGGCTGGATGCAAACGGTGATGTTGCCCCGGCTTTTCTTATAGGCAATGCCGTGCAGAATAGCATTCTCGATGTAGGGCTGGATAATCATAGGCGGAATCGACACCGCATCTTGAAACAGGGCAGGGTCAGTCCTAATCGAAAAGTCAAATTTATTACTGAAGCGGAGCTGCTCTAATTCTAAATACAACTGCAACTGTTCGAGCTCACTGGCTAAGGTCACCCACTCCTGCCGGGAATTCTCCAGAATGAGTCGCATGAGCCGGGAGAACTTCACCAAAAACTTATCAGCGTTGTCGCTGTCATTTTGGAGAACAAATAACCGAATAGCGTTCAGTGAGTTATAAAAAAAATGTGGGTTCATTTGTGACCGCAACGCCTTTATCTGAACAGCCGAAATCTGCTGCTGTAATTTTTCGGCCACCAACTCCGCTTCGATCTGTTCACGTTGGTGCCGCTCGCGTTCGCGGGCAAGTTCCTGTTCAACAATGGCACTCTTGATGGCCCCCTGTCGCTGGCTATAGCCCAACAATAAGGTAAAGCAGGTTAATTCCCCCATAATACCAAATTCCAGATAGGTTAGCGGAGCGAACAAAAACGAGTTGGGATTTATTGTATAAACCTGCCCCGTTGACATGATCATGGACGCAACAGCGCCTGCCAGCAACAGACCGGAACCCAAGGCCAGGTAGCGCGGTACAACGCCCTTCAACCGACTGATTTGCGGAATGGCGTAAGTAGCCAATCCAATGATAATCAGACGTATAACAGCATGAGCACTGGTATAGAGCGGTTCGTTCCAATGGGCAAAACACACCACGCCAATCAGCACAACGTAGCCCAGAATTAGGAATCGGGTCCAGTCAAACAGCCACAGCAAGCGTGGAATAGTCCGGCGGAGTTGAAGCAAAGAATCAATAAAACTGAAATACACCACATACGCCAGCATAGGGACCGTGGCACGAACAAAATTTTGGGCATTTGTCGAAAGGGACGCGTTTAAACCGTCTACCCGCAGGCTGAAATAAACCAGCCAGGCCAGCATGTATAAGGCATAAAAACCGTAGATACGCTCCCGGTAGATATTCCACTGCACCAGGTTTAGCAGCAGTATCGAACTGACCATACCCGTAAACAGCAGGTTCCAGGTAGTGAAATGCATGAAGTGAGAATAAGTAAAGCTACGGATCAAAATAAAGTGTAATATAGAGCCTACCTACTCAAAAGTGCAATTTTCCTGCGGTTGCTGGACAAACTCTTTACCGGACGACTCGTATTTCATCCGGGACAGGACCGTTATTGCTTGATTACTTTGTTCGTATACACCCGCCCACGCACCAACGTCCGGATCAAATACAATCCCGGAGCCAGTTGCTCGTTGCCGATGGCCTGCTGGTGTTCAGAAACCTTCTTATTTTCAGCGATCTCCTGAATAATTCTCCCCTGACTGTCCAGCAATTGAAACGTTGCGGTGGTCGGTTTATGGTTTTTCAGGATAATCTGAAAACGGCTTTGCGAGGGATTTGGGTAAACCACAATGGATAAATCCCGGTCGTTGATGCGGTTTTCCAAAGCCGTCAGTAAACCACGCTCCAGAACCGGTTCGTAGGCTGGAATGGCACCGGGATTGCCGCCGGATTGGTCGATTACCCGCGTTACCAGATCGAAGAGTGTTGAGCTGATCCGCTGGCCGTTTCGCCACTCTTCGGCCACAACGGCAAAGTCGTAAGTCCCAACCTGCGCGGGTGCATCCCAGGTCACCTGCCCGGTTTTTACATCAACTTTAAAGGTTCCTTTTCGGGTTATATCGTTGGGAAAGCTGTAGTCGGGAAGCGCCTGACTGCTTTTGCCACAATCGCCGTTCCGAACCCGAATCAAATGATGCACAACACTGTCTCCATCGGCGTCTTTTGCCTGAAAATTGTACACGGCTTTTTGGTTGACCGGAACCGTCAGACTACTGAGGGCTGGTCCCTGAAAAACCGGAAGGTTATTAACGACCGCTGCCGAAAACGTAGTTTCCAGATAAAGTGGTACAGTGAGCGCATTGGGCAGATTGCTGAGTTCAGAACGACTGCGAAGTTGTGTGGAAACCGTATACATTCCCGAGCCCGTTCCGCTGTACGTATGCGTAACTTTATAGACATTTAAGCTAATCCCGTTTTCAAGCCGTGTTCTGGAATACCGCGGAATTTCTAAATTGCCGGAACCGTCGCCGGTACAAAACAAAATCAGGTCACTTTGATCAACAGCTGTTTTGCCGTAAACTTCATCCATGTACACCTGAACCGAAAACTCGAAGGTAAGCGAAGCCGAAACCCGTTTAACCTGAATATAGCCCCCGATCAGGTGGGTACCGAACACGGGAAATGCGCTCAAAAACAGCAAAAGAGTAGTGATCTTTTTCATACAGGAGGGGATAAGGAAGGATAGGGTAATACCAGCAATGGAATCATTTATTTTGAAACGGAGAACGCAATTTCGTAGTATTACAACCGGCAACTATTGACGACCTTTTACGATTGATACAGAATGCTTTACACGCCCGGGCAAATCGCCGGTTTTTCAACTCATCCGTTTCAGCATTTGCTGACGAACCTGGACGATCATGTGCTGACTCTGACGCTCAACCGCCCTGAGAAGAAAAATGCGTTGAACCCGACGCTGTTGAACGAGCTGGCCTTTGCGCTGGCCTACGCGCACTTCGAAAACGACGTCTGGCTGGTGGTGTTGGCGGCTACGGGCGATGTGTTCTGCGCCGGTATGGATCTGAAAAGCCTGTCGTCCAGCGAGCCAAATGCGCAAACCGTTCCTCCACCCTCCGGCCCGGTGCGGCTGGGTGAGTTGCTGGCGGGTCTGCATAAACCGTGTATTGCCAAAGTGCAGGGAGCCGTGTATGCCGGCGGTTTTCTACTGGTGGGCGGCTGTACGCACGTTGTGGCCGCCGATACCGCTACGTTCAGTTTACCGGAAGTAAAACGCGGGCTGTTTCCGTTTCAGGTCATGGCAGTTCTGCTAGACATCATGCCCGCCCGAACGGCGTTGGATCTGTGCCTCCGCGCCCGGACGCTGTCGGCAGCCGACGCCCGGGAAGTGGGTTTAGTTACGGAAGTGGTGTCGGTAAATGCGTTGAATCGGGCTGTTCAGGGGTTAGTCGATGAGCTAAAGCAGTATTCGCCGACCGCCATGCAGTTTGGCTTACGAGCCTTCCAGCAATTAAAAAACCTGTCTGCGGATCAGCAACAGGCCTTTTTGCAGGAACAGTTCCAGCAGATTCAACAAACCGCCGACGCGAAAGAAGGGATGGTGGCTTTTTTGGAGAAGCGATTGCCGAAGTGGGGGAAAGAAAAATAATTTTAAATGTAAAATGATAAATATTAAATACCAAAGTGTTTCAGAAGCGCCTAACCACTTTTGCATTTAGCATTACGCATTTATTATTTATCATTCTCTTTACAAATCCGGACAGCCTTCCCGTCGTCGGGTATCGATGATGGACTGAATTTTCCAGCTACCGTTCAGTTTTACCAGCGTGAAAACATTGACCCCACAATGGCTTTTCTGGCCGTTGAAGTAAAAAACGTACGGCGTCCAGGCGATGGCCAGTTCGGCGTCGATCTTGACGTCATAGGCCGAAAGCCGTTCGTCGAGTGCCCCCGGTTTCTGTTTGCCAACCGACGTAACGAAGTTGGGAATCGATTCACTCCGCACACTGATCACGCCCTCTTTGTTTTTCGCAATACTCTGGAGCGATGCCGTGGGGGCAAAAACCGCTTTGAAGAGCGTCGTGTCGGCCTTCCGCATACCGTCGAACAGTTGCGTGATGGCAGCACGTATACCCTTTTCGTCGTCAGACTGCGCAAAAGCGGAGGCTGAAAACAAACCAAGAAGAAGGAGAAGACTTGTTTTCATAGGTTGATGAAGTTAAAGGGCATAACTAAATAGCATTACCCTGTCAGGGCCTCTGGCCGCTGACAGGATAAATAATCTAAATATACTGATTCAGAATCATTTCATAGAACTCCTGCTTGCCGCTGGTCTGCTTCGGTTCGCCGTTGGCCAGGGCGAATTCGCGCAAATCTTCGAGCGTCAGTTCGCCTTTTTCGAAACGGGCTCCTTCGCCACTGTCATAACTGGCGTAACGGTCGGCGCGGAGTTTTTTGTATGGCGATTTGCTCAGGATGGTTTCAGCCACAATAGCGGCCCGCGCAAACGCATCCATCCCGCCAATGTGCGCAATGAAAATATCGTCCAGATCGGTGGAGTTCCGGCGGGTTTTGGCGTCGAAGTTCACCCCGCCCGATTTCAAACCACCCGCTTCCAGAATCACCAGCATGGCTTCTGTCAGTTCATACAGATCCATCGGAAACTGGTCGGTATCCCAGCCATTCTGGTAGTCTCCCCGGTTGGCGTCGATACTGCCGAGCATGTTGTTGTCGGCGGCCACCTGCAACTCGTGCGCGAAGGTATGGCTGGCAAGGGTTGCGTGGTTGGTTTCGACGTTCAGTTCAAAATCATCCTGCAAACCGTATTTATTCAGGAAACCAGCCACGGTAGCGGCATCGAAGTCGTACTGGTGTTTGCTGGGTTCCATCGGTTTGGGTTCGATGTAGAACGCTCCTTTGAACCCCTGTTTGCGGGCATAATCGCGGGCCATTGTCAGGAAGCGGGCGAGGTGTTCCTGCTCCCGTTTCATGTTGGTATTCAGCAATGACATGTAGCCTTCACGACCTCCCCAGAACGTATAGCCCGAACCTCCCAATTCAATCGTGGCATCGATGGCATTCTTAACCTGCCAGCCACCGTGGGCCAGTACGTGAAAATCAGGGTTGGTCGATGCGCCATTCATGTAGCGGCTGTGCGAGAACAGGTTGGCCGTTCCCCACAGCAACTGAACACCACTGGCCTGTTGTTTCTGTTTCGCGTAATCGACAATCTTCCGGAAGTTGCTTTCAAATTCGGCATTGGAACTGCCTTCCGGTGCCACATCCGTATCGTGAAAGCAATAGTATTCCATCCCCATTTTCGTGATGAACTCAAAAGCAGCATCCATCTTGTCAAAAGCAGCTCCCAGCGGATCGGCATTCGTACTCCAGGGAAACTGCTTGACGCCCGGCCCGAAGGGATCGGCACCCGTGCCACAGAACGTATGCCAGTAGGCAACCGCAAACCGGAACAGTTCATTCATTGGTTTGCCCAGAATCGTGCGGTTTTGGTCGTACCATTTAAACGCCAGGGGATTATCCGATTCGCGGCCTTCGTACGGAATAGGTTCCTTTACGAACGGAAAATACGTTTTGTCGCCCAGGGTAAGATTCAGTTTTGACATGGCTATTTACGATTTAAACGAATACTACTCTACTCCGAAAAAGATACTACGTAGTGAAAGGACGTAGCAGGCAAAATATCCTCTCCGGAATGATCTATGAGTCATAAAAAAGCCGGAAGTTGGAGACAACTTCCGGCCCATGCACCCACGGATCTGAGTCCGAAGGTAATTACAAGGTGCTAAAATCAAATCCTTCCAAAAACGAGGTTGTAAACTGGCCCGACTGGAACTTGGGGTCGTCCATGAGCTTAATGTGGAATGGAATAGTGGTTTTGATGCCTTCGATTACCACTTCCTGCAACGCCCGCTTCATTCGGGTGATGACCTCCTCGCGCGATTGGCCCGACACGATCAGCTTGGCAATCATCGAGTCGTAGTTCGGCGGAATGGTGTAGCCACTGTAGACATGGCTGTCGATCCGAATTCCGTGTCCGCCCGGAAAGTGCAGGTTCGTGATTTTGCCCGGTGAAGGCCGAAAACCGTTGGCGGGGTCTTCCGCGTTGATGCGGCATTCCATCGCGTAAATTTTCGGGGTATAGTTTTTTCCGGAAATCGGCGTTCCGGCAGCGACTTTAATTTGCTCTTTAATCAGGTCAAAATCAGTCACTTCTTCCGTTATGGGGTGTTCCACCTGAATCCGGGTGTTCATCTCCATAAAGTAGAAATCGCCGTGTTTGTCCACCAGAAACTCAACGGTTCCGGCACCTTCATACCCGATGGCCGACGCGCCTTTGATGGCGGCTTCCCCCATCCGTTCCCGCAGTTCGGAACTGACCACCGGCGAAGGCGTTTCTTCGACCAGTTTCTGGTGCCGACGCTGAATGGAACAATCCCGCTCCGAGAGGTGGCAGACTTTGCCGTACTGATCTCCAACGATCTGGATTTCAATGTGGCGGGGTTCTTCCACAAATTTCTCCAGATACAGGCCGTCGTTGCCAAAGGCCGCACCGGATTCCATCTTGGCGTCGAGCCAGGCTTTTTCAAAGTCCAGCTCGCTTTTGATGATCCGCATTCCGCGACCACCGCCCCCGGCGGTTGCCTTCACAATGACCGGATAGCCGATTTCAACCGCCAGCCGCTTGCCTTCTTCCACCGACTCCAGCAGCCCTTCCGACCCCGGAATAACCGGCACACCGGCGGCTCTCATGGTGGCTTTGGCCGTCGCCTTATCGCCCATCGCGTTGATTTGCTCGGCCGTCGCTCCAATGAACTTGATGCCGTAATCCGCGCAGATTTGCGAAAATTCCGCGTTTTCAGACAGAAAACCGTAGCCCGGATGAATGGCATCGGCACTGGTTACTTCGGCGGCAGAAATAATACTGGGAATATTCAGATAGGATTGGCGGCTCGGCGGAGGGCCGATGCAAACGGCCTCGTCGGCAAACCGCACATGGAGGCTATCGCGGTCGGCGGTTGAATAAACTGCCACCGTCTTGATGCCCATCTCGCGGCACGTCCGGATGATCCGCAACGCAATTTCGCCCCGATTGGCGATTAGGATTTTCTTGAACATATATTTTTGAATGAGTGAATGAGCGAATGAGTGAATGAGTGAATAGCTTCGCCAATTACCTGCATTCTGCGAAGCTATTCACTCATTCACTCATTCGCTCATTCACTCATTGATTAAATAGGTTCGACTAGGAACAACGGTTGATCGTATTCGACCGGCGTAGCGTTTTCGACCAGGACTTTGACAATCCGGCCCGCCACTTCGGACTCGATTTCGTTGAAGAGTTTCATGGCTTCGATGATGCAAACCGTTTTCCCCGGTTTTACCTCATCGCCTATTTCCACAAACGACTCAGCATCAGGCCCCGCCGACCGGTAAAAAGTTCCGATCATGGGCGATTTGATGGTCAGGTAGTTGGCTGTTTCTGCTTTGGGAGCCGGAGCGGGCGCAGGGGTTGAAACCGCCTGTGGAGCAGCCGGAGCCGGTTGTTGCGCAACCGGTTGCGCAACCGGCTGAGCCGAAGAAACCGGGGTCTGACCGTAGCGTTTTACGTTCAGTTTCAGCTCATTGGTTTCAATACTGACCTCATCCAGTCCCGACTGGGCGATGAAATCAATAAGGTTCTGAATGTCTTTCGTGTCCATGTTTTTCTAAATGATGAACGCTGAATGATGAGCGATGAATGAAAAGACTGGAAACCATTCATCGTTCATCGTTCATCATTCATCATTCCTTTTATTTTACTCGTTCAACGTAATCGTAGGTTCGGGTATCGACCCGGATTTTATCGCCCTGTTCAATAAACAGCGGCACCATGATGGTGGCACCGGTAGCCACTTCCACTTTCTTTTTGGGGCTATTGGCCGTATCGCCCCGGATTCCCGGTTCGGCATACGTTACTTCCAGTTCCACAAAGGGCGGCAATTCACAGGTTAAGGGCGTATCGGTTTCTGCATTGATCAGAATTTCAACTTCCTGTCCTTCTTTCATCAAATCAGCTCCATCGACGATTTTATCCGTCAGGTTGATCTGGTCGAAGGTTTCATTGTCCATAAAATTGTAGCCGGCTTCATCTTTGTAAAGAAACTGAAATTTCCGGCGTTCAACCCGAACCGGATAAATCGTCACGCCGGCGTTGAAGGTGTTGTCGAGAACTTTCCCTGACGTCAGGCTCTTCAGTTTCGTACGAACGAAAGCTCCGCCTTTGCCGGGCTTAACATGCTGGAATTCAACAATTTGAAACAGGTCGTGGTTAAAATTAATAACGAGTCCGTTCCGAAGATCTGCAGTCGTTGCCATGATTTTGAACTAGGATTATACTGATTGTACTGATTAATCTGAATAGAAACTACACTTATTTTTGCGACTAATACGACTAAAAGAATCATAGTTAATCAGTATAATCAGTGTAATCCCGCGGGGCCGCCCGTGCGGTTCAGATAATCAAATGGCCCACTTCAGGTAAACCGCTCCCCAGGTGAATCCTCCGCCAAAAGCGGCCAGAATCAAATTATCGCCCTTGTTCAACTGCGATTCGTAGTCGAACAGGCAAAGCGGGATGGTTGCTGCGGTGGTATTGCCGTATTTATGAATATTGAGCATGACCCGATCCATACCCAGGCCCATGCGGTTTGCGGTGGCTTCAATGATGCGTTTGTTCGCCTGGTGCGGTACCAGCCAGGCGACATCGCTGCCTTTCAGGTGGTTCCGTTCCATAATTTCGGCGGAGACGTCGGCCATATTCTTGACCGCAAATTTAAACACCGACGGGCCATCCTGGTAGACGTAGTGCCAGCGTTTGTCGATGGTCTCGTGGGTGGGTGGGTAACGGCTTCCGCCAGCTTTCTGAACCAGATGATTCTGGCCGGAACCGTCGGAGCGAATGATGGAGTCGATGATGCCGTTGTCTTCCGGAGTGGGTTCCAGCAAAACCGCACCGGCACCATCGCCAAACAACACGCAGGTGGTTCGATCGGTATAATCGACGATGGCCGACATTTTATCGGCGCCCACCACAATCACTTTCTTGTATTTTCCGGTTTCAATAAACTGAGAACCAATCGTTAGCGCATACAGAAAACCCGAACAGGCGGCCTGAATGTCGAAGCTCCCGACGGCCCGGATGCCAGTCATATCACAAATCAGGTTGGCCGTCGACGGAAAAACGTAATCCGGTGTGGTGGTGGCACAGATCAGCAGTTCAATGTCTGCCGGTTTTGTACCGGTTTTGGCCAGCAGGCCTTCCACAGCTTTGGCCGCCATGTGCGACGTGCCCAGGCCTTCACCTTTCAAGATATGCCGTTCTTTGATACCGGTGCGGCTGGTGATCCATTCGTCACTGGTATCCACCATTTTCTCCAACTCCGCGTTGGTCAGGATGTAGTCCGGTACATAGCCGTATACGCCCGTAATTGCCGCTTTACTGTTCATACTCGGGGGTGCAATCAATTTTACAGACAAGAGAATAGAGACAGGGAACAAGAGAGTCGATCGGTCGCAAGGGTGCTGATGTCTTTTGTCTCATGGCTTTACTCTTCGGTCTTATTTCAACTTAAAGCCTGTGCGATTTTCGTATAAGCGTTGGATTCTACCTGCTTTTTTGCCAGACTAAGCATATTTTTAATGGCCAACGGCGACGAGATCCCGTGGGCAATAATGACATTGCCATTAACACCCACGATCGGACTACCACCCACCGATTCATAGTTGGTTTTGTCCGTAAACTCGTGGCTCAGGCCCAGTTCTTTGGTCATTTCATAAATCGACTCGCCCATTTTGAACAGGATGTTGCCCGTAAAACCGTCCGTTACGATCACGTCCGCTTTATCGCGGAAAAAATCGCCCCCTTCCATATTACCGACAAAATTGATTTTCCGGCTGTCTTTCAGCAACTGATAGGCGGCCTGGGCAATCAGCGATCCTTTTTGCTCTTCCTCACCGATGTTCATCAATGCCACGCGGGGTTTAGCAATCCCGAACGTGTATTGAGCGTAGATGGAGCCAATTTCGCCAAATTGCAGCAGCATTTCCGGTTTGCAGTCGGCGTTGGCACCAATATCGACAATAACGGCAAAACCGCCACTAAGCTGGGGAACAAAACCGGCAATGGCAGGCCGCATGACCCCTTCGATTGCCTTGATGCTGAACAGGGCTCCCACGTGCATGGCACCGGTATTGCCCGCACTGCAAAAGGCGTCGACCAACTTGTCACGTAAAAGTTTAAACCCAACTCCGATGCTGGAATTGGGTTTTTGCGAGAGTGCCTTGGTGGGGTGCTCTCCCATTTCAACCACATCTTCTGCATGGACAATTTCCACGCTGGAACCTGCGTAATTATATTTTCGAAGAAGGTCTTCAATTACCCGTTGCTTGCCCACCAATACGATGGTAACGTCACTCGGTAATTCTTTAGCGGCCATCACGACTCCTTCCACAATTGCGTCCGGAGCGAAATCGCCACCCATAGCGTCGACTGCGATTCTCATTGAACCAGGTTTGGGTGCGCTGAATTGGTAAACGAACGTGTAAAAATAGTAGTTGCCCGGCAATAAAAAAGTATTTCACGTTCATCCGGTGCAGATTCCTGTGAAATACTTTTTACCCCCAACCTCGCAAAAGAGGTTTTCGATACGCTGAAAAAAGCCCCTGCGTGGGGTTGGGGGCTGGAATGTCAGGCGGTTGGTGCGTAATTTTCAATCATCACCTTGCCTTTGTAATACAGGTTGCCTTCGAATACGTGCGCTTTGTGACGAATGTGAATCTCGCCCGTCGTCGCATCGAAAGATAGCGCCTTCGGGGTCAGTTTATCGTGCGTTCTACGCTTGTCCCGGCGGGTGGTTGAATGTCTGCGTTTGGGATGTGCCATAATTGTATCGTGTCAATTGTCAGTAAGTCTTGCCATTCTCCCACCGCCGGAACGGTTGCTGGAGGGATAACAAATTGTATTAATTATTATTCAGTTTTCGCAATGCTTCCCAACGGGGGTCAACGGGCGGCTCAGGGGTTTCGTCATCAGGCCCCGGAGCGTCCGACCGGTACACCACCTTGCCTTCCTGTTCCTCATCCTCGTCGTTTTCTTCCTCTCGGAACCGGGGATGGAGTTTTTTCATCGGCAACGACAGAACGATAAAATCGAAAAGGTAACGCGCAATATTAATTTGCTGCGTCTCCCACAGAATCAGTTCGATTTCGTCGGTCAGTTCCTCCACGCGATCCGAAAATTTCAGAAACAGTTGTTCCTCAATAGCAATCGGCTCGTCGAACGGATCCAGGCTGCGGTCACAGATGAGGCCCACCGTTCCCTGGATATGGAAATTCAAGTGAATCATCGACGACGACTTGGTTAAAACCAGATGCGTCTTGAATGACCCGCTCTGAATCAGTTCCTGATCCATGGCCTCGAAAAACGCATCGCCGGATTCAAAGTCAAACTCGTACGATTTGTCTTCAAGACTGCTAATGGGGATGGTGTATTTTTGCAACTCCTTCACTATCGTCTCAAAATAGTCCGCAAAGTTACGAACTATTTCTGAATCCTAAAAGACTAACTGTCAATTTACAGTCTCTTTGTTGAGACGGGTGGGGCCGGCCGGTGGTAGAGAACGTAACTTTTCATCGAAACCGCAACGGGTTGGTAGCCGGCAGCGGTCAATTGCGGATGCTGGGCATCCCGGCACGTGGGGTCGGCCAGGAAATAGACCGGCTTTTTCGCCAGCGTCGTCATTTCAAGGCGGTGGTAGCGTTGCAGATACGAATGGAGCAAGACACTGGCCATCATTTCCGGGCAAACCCCCAGCCTGGTGTTCGACGGAACGACCGATCCGATGGTGTGAACATCGGCCAGAATGGCCCGGTGGCTGTGGTAGGGCGTTCCGGCAATGCTGATTCCGTAGACTCCGGAACCGAGGCACGCCATCCAGCCCAGCGCCAGGAAGATCCGCAAACTGGTTTTCGGCAACCGAAACGTGAGTTTTACCAGTTGTGGCCCTATCCAGGCCCCCAGGCCCAGTGCCATATACGGAAGTGCGGGAACGATGTAATATTCGATCTGTTTGGTGGTAGCCATAATGGGTAGCGTAGAAGCCAGCCCCAGAGCTATATAAAACCGGATCATTCCCGAAAGCGGACGAATCGCTTCCCTTGATTTCAACCAGAACCGGTTCAGGAGCCACAAAACCGCCAGAAGCACCAGCGCGGGGGCCAAGTTAGTCAGCAACACTTTCACAATGAAGGTTCGGCCCAGCGAGCCTGAAGTATCACCGTAGACCTCGCGTTTTCCGTTCAGGGCCGCCCACACCTGCTGGTTAAAGTAGGTATGCAGGAAAATCCGGGCCGGTTCATACAGCAACAGGAGCGACAGCAGCAGCGCAAACCCACCAATCAGCAAAAACGTCCAGCGGGTCGCCTTTCCGAGTTCCGGGGTTGGGAAGCAAAACAATCCGTATAGCCCCGGAACCGCCAGCACATGCAGACTCACCGGGCCTTTGGTCAAAAAGGCGGCCAGCAAGGCCAAAACCGCCAGCGTAGCCATTGGAAACCATCTTTTGGGATTTTGCCAGCCTTCAATCGTATATTTGACGGTCAGCAGACAGAACAGGCTCATCGTTACGTCCAGGTAATTTTGCGCATAGGTCCACTCTGTAAGCGGAAACGTAAACAGCAGAAAAACCGGTAACCATTCCCAGCGGTACATCGGATGGTCGGTCGGAACGAGTTGCCGCCATAACTGAACCATCAGGAAAAGGATCAAAAGAAGCATCACCAGACAATAGACGCGTTCGGTGACGTACGTGTCGCCGAGGAGCCTGAAAAACCAGGACTGGATGTAAAACAACAGGGGAGGATGTTCGTAAAATGTTTCGGTCTGGTTGAACGGCAGCCAGAACGAGCTGGCAAAAACCGGCGACCAGAATGACCCTTTTCCGATGGCCATATTGCGGGAAAGGGCCGCGTAGGTGAGACCATCGGCCCACATGCCTTCGCGCAGCAAACGTCGAAAAACAATGAAAGCGCCCCAGGCAACCGTAAAGAGCCAGCCAATCCGGCGATAGGCGACTGCCGTGGGCAGCACTGAAAAAAAACCAGGCAATGAAACAGAACGCATATAACGCCGAGTGTAAAAACGCATCAAGATACTTTCTAATTCATTTTTTTTCACACCCTTCCCGTATTTCTGCCCGTTAAAAACGCCATTTATGGAAATTATAGCCAGAAACCGTTCTTTTTTCATCATCTATCTCCTTTTCCTGGTAACGGTCGGTGTGTTGATGCTGCTTTACACCAAGGCTGAACTCATGCAGTGGGTGAACGGCCACCACGCCCCCCTGGCCGATCTCTTTTTTCAGAACGTTACGTATCTGGGCGATGGGGCTTTCGCCGTTCTGGTCATCATCATTCTCTTGTTCCGGTCGCTCCGGTTTGCCCTCATGGGTGTGGCTTCGTTTCTGCTATCGACTCTGATTACCCGCGTACTGAAGCAATTTGTTTTCTCGGATTCGTTGCGCCCGTTGAAATATTTCGAACATTCGCCCTGGCAATACCGGATTATCGACGGCCTGGACATCCACAGTTACAACAGTTTTCCGTCGGGCCACTCCACTACAGCATTTGCGGTTTTTTGCCTTCTGGCCCTGCTCGACGATCGCAAAAGCCGGGGCTGGTTTTTTGCGCTTATGGCCGGTATTACAGCGTATTCGCGGGTGTATCTCTTTCAGCACTTTGTGGAGGATGTATACGTCGGCTCACTGATCGGAACGGTTTCTTCCCTGCTCGTTTTCTGGCTCCTGAGCCGCCACTGGGATCAAAACCCGAAAACCTGGCACGATCGTCGGTTACGGCTCTAATACCCAAATTTGCGCATACAAAAATAATCCTGAAATAATCACATCGAATCGGTAAATAGTTCGATCGCTCACCTTTTACGTATATACCTGCCTGCCCGGGTATTTGATATGCCCTGTACGTCCAGCTTTTCAATTTGGCAAAATAGTCTATTTCCCAAAAAATAGGTTGCCTAAATGGGTTTATATCAATAATTATTTGGTATTTATCAAAAATTCAGTTTAAAAATATTCTCAGTTATCAACAATACGTATCTCTTTTCGTAATTTCAGCTTGAAATCCAAGGTTCTCCATTATTATGCTTCAAACGCCATCCATTGCTGATCCAACCACTACAGCCTTAGGTCGGGGTATTCAGCACATTGGTTTCGGCAAATTGGGCCGTCGACCCTTACCGCCTGCTTTGATGGAAGAATGCCGACAGGTGTTGGTGTCGGGCCACGCCGATCCGTTGCAAAAGGGCGCTTTTCTGGGGGCTCTGCTGGCGAAAGGACCGATGCCGGAAGAACGGTCACTGGAGCAGATTTTCGGGAAAGGGGCTTTTTTGAATCCGACCTTCTTTATCAATAAAGTATGTCCTGATTTGCCCACAAACCTCTTTCCCATTGCCACCAAACTCCTGAAAGGCCATATTCTCCGCGCCAGCGAAGCCCATCAGCTGGGAAACTTTCTGTTTTTGGACGACGACTGCGAAACGTTCAAAGGCATGGCTACCAACATTTTGCGCATCCGCATCGAATCCAACGACGAATACAAGGGGTTCTATGATGCCGCCATGGAAACCATTACGCCCGGTTTTCGGCAACTGAGCTGTGTCGACCGCCCGCTGGTTCAACTGGCCGAACCGTTCGATGGCGTGGAGCATACGTACCTGATTACTCCGCTGCTGGCCCATTTTTTCGAACAGCGCGGCTACGGCGCGCTGTCGGTCGTTGGCCGAACGCCGGGGCCGAAATATACCCTCAATGCCCTCGATCTGTATCTCTACCTGGGGTGTCAGATGTTGCAGAGCAACCACGAAATCAATACACCACCGGAACCGTTCGGCTGGGTGCTCGATCAGAAAGCGCTCTCGCCTGCCTTGAACCGCTGGGTCGACCGCCGTCGGCTTATGCTCAAACGACCCTTTCTAGCGACGCTCGAAAAAATCATGAACCCGTGCAGCGCCCGGATTCTGGTGACGCCGGTTTTTCAGGTCCCCTTCCAGATGAAAATGGCCGAACTGGCACTCATGGCCGGTTTCGATGCCGTCATTGTGATGAAACGCGGGTTGGAAGGCAGTCTTTCACCCTCGACCAGCCGGAGCAGCGGAATTCTGTGCGCCGTCCGGACGGCCCGCGGTCACTTGTTTTACCAACATTTCGACGCCGACTTGCCCGCCTTTGCCGAATACCGCACAGCCAGTGACGAAATCGTGATGAACCTACAGGTTAACGACAACGCCCGACTCATCCGCGATTTCATGAATGAAGGCGAAACCGACAACGACGACTTCGACAACCGCGTCCGCTTTACCCAGGCGCTGCTGAGCCGGGGCATGGACTGGATCGAAGGGCAACTGGATGGGCGGACTATGAAAGACGTTCGATTGAGCTAATCAGGCCGATTTGGGCCGAAACACCTTCATAACGTCCGGGTTGGTCGTCAGAAACGGGCCGCCAATCAGGTCGATGCAATACGGAATGGCCGGAAAAACCACCGACAGACATTGCTCGATAGCCGTCGGTTTTCCGGGCAAATTCAGCATCAGCGTCTGGTTGCGAATCCCGGCGGTCTGGCGCGACAGAATGGCCGTCGGCACGTATTTCAGACTTTCCTGCCGCATCAGCTCACCAAATCCCGGTAGCATTTTTTGACAAACCGCTTCGGTGGCTTCCGGTGTCACGTCGCGCAGGGCCGGGCCGGTGCCGCCCGTGGTCACCACCAGACAGCAGCCTTCCACATCGGCGAGTTCGATCATCGTGGCTTCCAGTTGGGGTTGCTCATCGGGAATGACCCGATACACCGGCTCCCAGTCACAACTCAGGTATTTTGTCAACAGACTCACCACGGCTTTGCCGGGAATGTCTTCGTAAATGCCCGCGCTGGCCCGGTCAGACACATTGATTACACCGATACGAATTGGAGTTGCCATGAAAAGCCTTTTAGAATGATGGCGCAAAGATACACGCAAGCGCGCGACGGAACGGCTAGTTTCTGTACTTTTGCGAAATCAATCCCAACGCTATGCCCCGAATTCCGTCCCGTTTTATTCCCCTATTGCTGGTTCTGGCCGGAGCGTTGTTCTATTTTCCGTTTCTGGGCCGCGTTCACCTCTTCGACTGGGATGAGATCAATTTTGCCGAGTCGGCGCGGGAAATGATCGTGACGGGCAACTACACCCGGGTTCAGATCAACTTTCAGCCGTTTTGGGAAAAACCGCCCCTGTTTTTCTGGCTGCAGGTGCTGGCCATGAAGGCATTCGGAATCAACGAGTTTGCCGCCCGGTTTCCCAATGCCGTCATGGGCATTGTCACGCTGCTGGTTCTGTATTTCGTGGGAAAAAAGAGTGTCGATGAGCGGTTTGGTCTGCTGTGGGCGCTGGCCTATTTCGGTTCCTTAACGCCCCATCTGTATTTCAAATCCGGCATTATCGACCCGACCTTCAACCTCTTTATCTTCCTGAGCGTCTGGTTCATCGCCCAGGCGGTTTCGGCTTACGGCACGCCCAAAGCCACCCGGCTGGCGGCTTTTTCGGGGCTGTTCGTCGGGTTGGCAGTGTTGACCAAAGGCCCAGTAGGCGGTTTGCTGGTCGGCCTGACGTTTCTGGTTTACTGGGCCATTCAGCGGTTTCGTCCGATCCTCAGCTTTCTAAACGGTTTGTTGTTTTTTGGTTGCGGGCTGGCCGTAGCCTCGGTCTGGTTTGGTCTGGAGCTGGTCAAGAACGGTTTCTGGTTTTTTGAAGAATTTTTCCGCTACCAGATCCGGCTCTTCTCCACGCCCGACGCGGGCCACCAACAACCGTTTTACTATCATTTTGTGGTGGTTTTGCTGGGCTGTTTTCCAATGTCACTGCTGGCGATTCGCGGTTTTTTTGCGGATTCTCGTTCGGATTTGCAATCCGCAGTTCCAATACCAGAATCCATTGCGGATTACAAATCCGCGACAGAAAACCGTTCAGATCGGAACACCGGACCGTTAAAATCTGAACGAGCGGTTTCACTTCGGCGCTGGATGATCATTCTGTTTTGGGTGGTGATGATCTTATTCTCCATCGTCAAAACCAAAATCGTTCACTATTCCTCAATGGCGTGGTTTCCGGTTTCTTATCTGGCCGCTACGGTTTTGTATAGCTATCTGAAAGGGTCTCTGACATGGAACCGCTGGCTTACCATCGGCATTGCCGTGATTGGTGGCGTATTGGCCCTCCTGATTACGGCCCTGCCGCTGGTCGGAATGAATGCCGTCGAACTGATCCCGTACATCAAAGACCGGTTTGCAGCCGCCAACCTGACCGCCCCCGTCGAATGGCAGGGCTGGGAATGGGTCATCGGGACGGCTTATGGCGTGATTATTATTGGTCTGTTAGTGCTCCGGCAAAAACGGCCCGTCGGCAGTGTGGTGACGTTGTTCCTGGCGACCCCGGTTTTATTGTGGTTTGTGTTACCGGCGATTATTCCCAAAATCGAACGGTATACGCAGGGCGCGGTCATTGATTTTTACGAAGCCAAACAGGGACAGGATGTGTATATCGAACCCATCGGTTACAAAAGCTATGCCCACCTGTTTTATTTCCGGAAACAACCGCCGACCAATCCCAACAGCTACCGGGAAGACTGGCTGATCAACGGCCCGGTCGATAAACCGGCTTTTTTCGTCACCCGCAACATCAACATTGATCAGTACCGCTATCATCCGAATCTGGAAATTATTCGGGAGGACGCCGGTTTTGTTTTCCTGCGGAGAAAACCGGCGTTTAAGTGATTGAAGGTCATATTCCGTTTTACCAACGGGTCAGTTTATTACTGCGAAGCGAAAACGATCAGGTGCTTTGATACCGATCTTTCAGGTGCTTCACCGAATTCTGCACCATTTGGCCCAGGACAGCCGTGTCAATGTCCTCCAGTTTTTGGATGTAAATACAGCCTTTCCCGGTTTTGTGCTTGCCAAACTGTTGTAACAATGGCTCTTTCTCATCGAAATCGGAAGCCATGTACAAGGTAATGGCATTGGCACGGGAAGCAAGCCCAATCAGCGGGGCGTCACCTTCATGTCCGCTCTCATATTTGTAATGGTAACTGCCGAAGCCGACAATGCTTGTACCCCACATTTTAGGTTCAAGCCCGGTTTGTGCGGTGATGAAGGCAACCAGTTCCGTGCAATCGCTGCGTCGTTTCTCATTTGCAATTGCATTCAGATAAGCGGATACGCTATGCTCGGTTTCCGTTGTTTTATTTTTTGCCATGATCGTCGGTTTATCACAGTCAGCGACCTTCTAAAAATAGTAAAAACGGCTCATATCGTGCCAGAAAATTGAACGACAGGTTGAATTTATAGTAGCTAAAAGACAGATTTAGCCAGAAATTTTAAAGATGGGCGAAATGCTTTAACTTGTAGCTGTAACTATTCCGCCAGCTAAAGCAAGGCGGCTTTAACCCTAACTTCGATGCAGAAAGCAAATCAGAGTCGAGTTTTCAGGCCAAGTTACACTAGCCCCGACCGCAGCAATGTTCAACGCCCCATTATGGTCAGCATCAGTACAATTGCCGCAGTTTGTACACGTAAAGGACTTGCCGGAACGGTGTCCAAGGTGGTTGCATTCGTGGCACGTTTTGCTGGTATAGGCCGGTGGGATAACCATCACCGGAACACCATTCAGTTGCGCTTTGTACGTAATAAACTGGCGCAACTGGTAAAACGGCCACGAACTGTGTTCACGGCGTTGTTTCTTGCGGAGCCGTGGTACGGTTCGATCCCGTATGCCTTTCAAGTTCTCCAACGCAATGCCACGATTAGAAGATTGGGCTTTCTCAACCAGTCTTTTACTAATCGTGTGGTTAATGATGGTAGAGGTCGTTCGCTCTCTTTTACTAATTCGTTTAAGCAAACGCCGGGTATTCTTAATGGTAGATTTAGAAGCCTTCGCGTTCTTTTTGGCCTGAACACTGGCACGAATAGAGGCCCTTTTCTTTCGATACTTCCGAATTTCAGAGCCCGTAAACCGCTGACCATCCGAGTCAGTTGCCAGATCGACAATACCGAGATCAACGCCGAGTATAGAATCAATCTCGCTGGTTTGCTCATCGGGCACATCGCAGGTGGCCAACAAAAACCACTTGCCTTTGCGGTAAAACAAGTCCGATTCGCCCTGCTGAAACTTCAAAAGGGCTTCATTGTGCTCACCACCGATATAAGGAATGGCTACGCGCCCGGTCAGTGTCCAGATCGAAACGGTATTTTTAGCGGGCTTGTACGAAATAATCCGGCTATCGTAGGCAATAGCCCCGGTTGGCCGAAACTCGCGCTTGGACTTTTTGTCCAATTTGTAGGCATCAACCACTTTGGCAATACACCGGACGATCATTTGCGCCGAAAGCCCGAACTGTTCTTTAATCGGGTAGTAGGCCAATTTGTGAAGCCCAAACTGCTTAAACTGTTTATTCTCCCAGGCAATTTCACTCAAAGCATGGCAAGCTTGATTGGCTCGAACAAGCGTATCAAGCAGGTTTTGAGCCTGTTCGGAAGTCGGAAGGAGTTTTATTTTGGCAGTCAGTTTCACAACCCAAAGATACGAAAAGTCATTCAGTCATTGAAAAGTTATGTTTCACCGGAAGGTGTTGCGCCACAGGCGCGTCGCTTTCCTCCCCGGCCTAAAGGCGCGGGGTTTCTCGCTCCAATCTCATGAAACAGTTCTTCTTCGTGGCAGTTTGGCTTACGGCATCTCATTCCGCATTTGCCCAACCGACCAACAACACTGGTGCACCGAAGTTGCCCCGCATCGCCATCGCCGGGTTAGGCATCGAATCCAGCACGTTTTCTCCGGCGGTTACCCACGAAGAAGCTTTTCACGCCCGCTACGGTGGGGAGATCTACAACGCCTACCCGTTTATGATGCCGATTTCGCCCCTGCGCAAACAAGCGGTTTGGGTGCCCACCATCGTCGGAAAATCGCTGCCGGGCGGAGCCGTGACGCGGGAAGCCTACGAATCGCTGGTCAGCAAAACGCTGGATTCGCTCAAAAAATACGGCCCCTACGACGGGTTGTATTTTGATATTCACGGAGCCATGAGCGTCAAGGGGCTGGATGACCCGGAAGGTGATTTCATTACCCGAATCCGCCAAGTAATCGGTTATAAAACCCTCATTTCTACGTCGATGGATTTGCACGGCAACGTGTCTTGGCGGCTGGCCCAAAATACGGATTTGATGACCTGTTACCGGATGGCTCCGCACGAGGATGCCATGCAAACCAAGGAACGGGCCGTCGTCAACCTGCTCGATCGCATCAAAAGCGGCAAGGGAAAACCGGCCTACAAAGCCTGGATTCCGATCCCGATTCTGTTGCCGGGCGAAAAAACGAGTACGCGCATCGAACCCGGCAAAAGTCTGTATCAACAGGTGGCTCCCCTGGCCGACCACCAGGCTGGCATTGTCGATGCAGCCATCTGGATTGGTTACGCCTGGGCGGACGAACCCCGCAACCATGCCGTGGTGATGGCGGTCGGTGACGACAAAACCAAGGTCATTCAAACGGCCGAGAAGCTGGCGCAGGCGTTCTGGAAGGTCCGGAACCAATTCGATTTTGTTGCGCCGACGGGCAAACTGGAAGACGTTCTGGCCAAAGCCCTGGTCAGCCAGAAGCATCCTTTTTTCATCAGCGATACCGGCGACAACCCGACGGCGGGTGGGGCGGGTGACGTCACCTGGACGCTTACACAGATTCTGGCGCGTCCGGAATTTCAGCGGGCGGATGGCCCGTCATTGATCTACGCGTCGATTCCCGATCCGGAACTGGTGAAAAAGGCGATGGCAGCGGGCATTGGAGGCCAGGTGGAAGGCGTTGCGGGTGCCCGGGTCGATGCCCGGTTTGCCCCGCCGGTTCCGCTGAAGGGCACCGTCGAAGCCATTGTCAAAGGCGATATCAACGCTGAAGTTGAGGTAGTCGTGAAAGTAGGGAGCGTGCATGTCATCGTTACCCAAAAACGAAAACCGTACCACAAGGAAATCGACTTCACCCGCCTGGGCCTGAATCCCCGTAAATCGGACATTGTCGTCGTCAAAATCGGCTATCTTGAGCCGGAACTATATGCCATGCAGGCCGACTGGATCATGGCGCTGACACCCGGGGGCGTTGATCAGGATTTGGCGCGATTACCGTACAAACGGATCAAACGGCCGATGTTTCCTTTCGACGCAGCCATGAAAACCCCAGATTTATCGGCGAAGCTGGTGCCGTTGTCGGGGGAAGGGAAGTAGTTGAAACTGAAGAAATTCAACACTACCGGAAGCTTGTAAATAGTAAAAAGAACGCCAACTATGAGACGATGCCCATGCCTGACAGTTGTTTAAGTGCCAGCGGCACGTAATGTTAATAGCAAATCGGACCCCTCCGGGGTCAATAATCTCACAGTTTGCGTTAAAAACTTTGTCAAAACCGACCAGATAAGCCGCGTCATTTTCAATACTCAACCGTGTTGAAAAACTTTGCCTACCGCTTCACCCCAATTCCCTCAAAATAAGGATCCAGATGATCCAGATCACATTCCGAGGTGATGGCAGCGACTGACGGACTCGCGATGGTCAGACGGGTCGTTTGCTCCGGCTCACAACGCGCATTGGTCCCCACGGCACGAATCGCCAGGGCTACGCAATCACCCAGTTGCCAGCTTTCGCTTTCCAGAACCATACGCTTCGCGTTGCTCCGGTCGCACAAGGCAAGGCGGGTGGTTGGTCTCTTTTGGCCTTTGCCATGTTGGGCAACGAAAGCCGTTTGGAGCGGTCCATCGAACTCGCACGTAATCCGATACAAGCGGTTTTCGTGAAAGACCAGGAATAATCGAGCCATCAGAATGCCTTGAACCTCAACAGAATCCGCTTTAAAAACGCGAATATTCGTGCAGGGTAGGGCAAGCGTTCCCTTGACAACCACCAGCTCCTGTTCCTGAAAACCGGCCTGCTGCAAAGCGTCAGGCGTCGTGATCCCAATTCGAAACGGCCCCAATCCGACTCCATTCGACTGGCTGTAGAGCGGATACGGGAGTAGAAACAGGAACAGAAGAAGAAATTTCATGGATCGCAATTTCGTGGAAATGGGCCAAATCGCAAGAAACCGGGCTTATTTCCCCAACCCCAACTGCAAAAAAGCCGTCAGTTCCATGAGCCAGGCCACGCCCAGGTGAATGATAATGCCGCCCCAGATACTGCGGGTTTGGAGCGCAATGACGCCCAGAATGTAACCGCCAAAAATGGAGCTGATCGTTTCGCCGGGCGGTTTTCCGAAGTGAATGAAAGCATAGGTAATTACCATCGGAAAAACCGTGCCCCGGCCCAGAATCCGCGCCATGCCGATCACCAGAAAACCGCGAAACATCAACTCCGTCGGCACAAAATCCCAGCCGTAGGCCAGTTCATACACCAAAGCTGTTACCCATTCCGGCACGTTGAAAAACTCGTTGGCGTTGGTGTCGCGGTAGGTTGGATACGACTCCAGAAAAGACGGCTGGAAAGACGCGTACGTAATCAGCGGCACCATGCACAGCAGCAGCACAAAATAGATTTGCAGTCCTTTCCATTTCGGCCGCATTCCGTAAAAACCGTTCGATTCTTTTTCGACAAACCCGTAAAAGAGTAGCAACGGCAGCAAAACCGTCAGCAGCGACTGCCAGTTGCGCAGGCAATAAAACGCAAACTGGTAAATCTGACCGTCAAAAACCGCGTGACTCCAGTCGTTGAATCCGTAAAAACCGGCGTACCAACTGTAGATCGCCAATCCCGCCAGACTATACACCCAAAAATCCCGCCGTCGCCAGATGTCCAGCCGCTGGTGAAAGTGCGTCCATAACCACACCCCGGAATAATAGGCAAAAGCGTACAGTAGAAAATAGAACAGAATCCGGATGTTTTCGCCCCGATACGCGTCGATGTAACTATCCTCAAAATCAAGGTAATAATTGATGCTGATGCAAACCGCCAGAAACACGGCGGCTGCGGCATATAAGTCGGCGCGAAAGTCGGCTTTCAGGTGTTCGCGGAGATAGCGGATCAGGGTACGCATGGTGGTTCAAAGTTGGTGGAAAGCCGCCAGCAAACCAAAGCCGTTTTGGTGGTAAAGGCAGTATGTCCGGATGAATCGGAACTTATAGACATTGAATTGCCCAAAAAAGCCCGAAGGGTTAAAACGTGGATAACCCCGGATGCAATCCGGGGCATAAACAATCAAAGATGGCCAACTTTGCGAATCAGGTTGCATTCATCACCGGAGCCGGTTCTGGCATCGGGCGGGCGACGGCATTAGCGTTCGCACAGGCCGGGGCGCAGGTCGTGGTGGCGGACATCGACGAAACCGGTGGACAACAAACCGTGGCGGAAATTACCGAATTCAAAGGCGCGGAAGCCCGGTTTATAGCCTGCAACGTGGCGAATCCGGAAGACGTTGAAGCGGCTGTTCGGCAAACCGTCGAACAGTTCGGGCGACTGGACATCGGCATCAACAACGCCGGAATCGGTGGCGCCTACGCCCGACTGGCCGACCAGACCTGCGACGACTGGAACCGAATGCTGTCCGTCAACCTGAGTGGTGTTTTCTACTGCATGCAGTTCGAAATCCGGCAAATGCTGGCGCAGGGTGGCGGAAAAATCGTCAACCTCTCATCGATTGCGGGCGTTCGGGGCATGATCAAAGGCGGCCCCTATAGCGCGGCCAAACACGGTGTGCTGGGTCTGACCAAAACGGCGGCTCTGGAATACGCCCGGCAAAACATCCGCGTTAATGCGGTTTGCCCGGTTTATACGCATTCGGCGATGGTCGATGAACTCATCAGCCGGTCGCCCGAAATGGAAAAGCGGATGCGCCAGGTGATTCCCCTCGGTCGTTTCGGCCAACCGGAGGAAATTGCGCAGGCGATTTTGTGGCTCTGTTCGGACGAAAACGCGTTTTGTACCGGGCAGGCGCTGCAGATGGATGGTGGATTGACGGCGGGTTGACGGGGTAGAGACGCGATTAATCGCGTCTCTACGGGTTTTCGGCCCATTTGGTCACCATTGCCGGGACCTCGGGTTCACCTTTGAAAAACGCGCCTTTTTTGCCCTGCGTCAGCGCCCAGCGGTGCATCCACGAAATACCGCCTTTGCCAATGTAACCGTCTTTCGAGCGGTAGGCTTCGTCGTTCAGGGCTTCATCCAGCGGAATAAAGGTGTAACCGCTTTTCGCAAGCCGGGTTAACAACTCGCCCATGTAAACCGCATTGATCGTATTGGCGTGCGTCAACAGCGTCTGCGGAATGAGTCGGCCAAAAAGCGAATCCGACTGCGCTTCGTAGTAGCGAACATAGGCCGTCATGTAGTCCAGATACTGCCGACCAACCTCGGCCGCCGACGCGGTATCGCCTTTCAGCAGTGCGTTGTCGTAGGCGTGGGAAAACAGAAAATCATAATTATCGACCGTTACAGGGGCTTCACGGTAGTTATGTTGCACGAGAAACCGCTCCAGGGAATCTTTTTTAGCGGGCGTTTCTCCCTTGCGGAGGAATGGATGCCGGAAAAACCGAAACGGCTTGCCGCGTTGTTCCACCAGGGATTTGACGATTTTCTCCCCGCCCGTTACTTCGTTCAGGTAGTCCCGGATCGTAATAACCGTATAGTCTTTGTGTGAAAACGTATGATTTCCCAGTTCCAGCCCGGCATCGAGCCACAATTTTAGTACATTGACCTGATTTGGGTCGGGAGCGCCATCCCGGTACAACCACTGCGAAACCACAAACCCGATGGCCGGAACGCGGTGCGTCTGAAAATGCCGGACCAGTTTTTGATTCATGATCAGCCGACCGTCGGGGGTTCGGTAGTAACTGGTAACCCCCGGCAGATCATCGACGGTGATCACGATCTTTTTCTGCGCCCAGAGTTGGGAAGTCAGTAACCAAAAACCGATAAAAAGCCGGAAGCGCATCCTGAAAGCCTGATTTGTAGACCCGATTATGATGTTGTTATTTGCCCTAACCCTAACCACCGTTGCCATTCTTGTTCGCATTGTATCGAGCCCTTTATCGAATGTTTTCCAGAAACAACTCACCCAACGCGCTGCCGAGCCCCTGTTTGTCTCCTCCGCAACCTATGGCTTTTTGACCATATTAACAATCCCGTTCTGGTCTGAATTGGCCCTGGCCAACCTGCCCCCGGCATTCTGGTGGGATGTGCTCGTTTTTAACCTGATCGGCGTTCTGGGAAATGTCCTCCTGATCAAAGCCATCCGAACCGGCGAATTGTCCGTTCTCGGCCCGGTCAATGCCTACAAATCCGTTGTCAGCCTGGTGCTGGGCATTCTGCTGCTCAACGAAATACCCAGTTGGATGGGGGTGGTGGGCGTCCTGCTGATTGTCGCCGGGAGTTACGTGGTTTTGGGTTCCGGCCAGCGCGGACGCGGTTTCTCGCTGGACATTCTGAAAAAACCGGAAATTCAGTTTCGTCTGATCGCGCTGGTTTGCTCGGCCATCGAAGCGATTTTCATCAAACGCGCCATGCTCTTGTCTACCCCCATGACCACCTTTGTGCTTTGGTGTGCGCTGGGTTTTCTGTTCTCCTTCAGTTGGGTATTGCTGACGCTGCGCAGTCGCTGGAAAGCGCAGATCCGGGTTTTTTCTACCCACAAAGGGACCTATGCCGCCCTGTTTGTTGCAACGGGATTGATGCAGTTTTCGACCAATACGGCCTTTGGCGGCATGCAGGTGGGGTATGTGCTCGCCTTGTTCCAAACCTCGGCCCTGCTCAACGTCCTGTTCGGTTATCAGTTTTTTAAAGAGCAGAACATTGTCCAGAAACTCATCGGCGCGGTTATTATGGTGACCGGGGCGGTTTTGATTGTCGTTTTTAACTAAAAGCATGGAAGATCTTTTCGCCACCGACCGAACCCGCGACCTCGTGCCCCGCATCCGGGCCTTTATTGAAACCGAACTCATCCCGCTCGAAACCGCCGGGCACTTGACCGGGCCTTTTTCCAAAGTCGCTACGGTTCTGGATCAAAAACGGAATCTGGTCAAAAAAGCCGGTTTATGGGGCTTGCAACACGGTGTGGACGAAGGTGGTTTGGGCCTGACGTTGTGTGAATTCGGGCAAATCAGCGAGGTACTGGCCACTAGTCCGTTCGGGCATTATACCTTCAATTGCCAGGCCCCGGACATTGGGAACATGGAACTGCTGCACAAGCACGCGTCGGATGAACTGAAACAACGGTTTCTGGAACCGCTCCGGGAAGGCCGGATTCGTTCCTGCTTTTCGATGACCGAACCCGAATTTGCCGGTTCCAACCCCACGCAACTCGGCACAACTGCCGTTTTGGACGGCAACGCGTACGTCATCAACGGTCGCAAGTGGTTTACGTCCTCCGCCGACGGCGCGGCTTTTGCCATCGTCATGGCCGTCACCACGCCCGATGCCGCGCCCCACCGCCGGGCCAGTATGATTCTGGTGCCGACCGACGCGCCCGGTTTTCGGCTCGTCCGCAACATTTCCATCATGGGTGATTCGGGCGATCATTGGGGCAGTCATTCGGAAGTCGTTTACGAAAACGTGCGGGTGCCGATCGAAAACCGCATCGGGGACGAAGGACTGGGTTTTGTGCTGGCGCAGGAACGGCTGGGGCCGGGCCGGATTCACCACTGCATGCGCTGGATCGGCATCAGCGAACGCTGTTTCGATCTGATGTGCAGCCGGGCCGCCACGCGCGAAATCGAACCGGGCGTTCGGTTGGGCGAAAAGCAGTTTATTCAGGGGTTCATTGCCGAAAGCCGCGCCGAAATCGATGCCGCCCGGCTGATGGTGTTACGAACGGCCCACAACATCGACCGTTTCGGAGCCGCCAGCGTGCGCAATGAGATTTCGGCCATCAAGTTTTTTGTCGCCAATACCATGCTGAAAGTGGTCGACCGGGCCATTCAGACGTTTGGTGCCATGGGCATTACAGATGACCTTCTGCTGGCCTGGTATTACCGGCACGAACGCGGGGCGCGGATTTACGACGGCGCCGACGAAGTGCATAAATCAGCCCTGGCGCGGAGCATTTTGAAAGAGTACGGTTTAGACACGAAAAAGAAAAATGGCTGATCTCAACCCCGACTCCGCCACCCGCATCCGCCCCGGCGAAGAACTCGATCTGGCCGCGTTGACGGCTTATTTAAACGATACGGTTCCCGGTTTCGGGACCATTACAGCTTGCGAGCAATTCCCCGGCGGGTATTCCAACCTGACGTATTTGCTTAAAACCAACTCGCAGGAGTATGTTCTCCGCCGACCGCCGTTTGGCGCGACGATCAAAGGCGCTCACGATATGGGTCGGGAGTTTCGGGTTTTGTCGTTACTCCAGTCGGCGGGTTACCCGAAAATTCCGGAACCGGTGGTATTCTGCGACGATGAGTCGGTTCTGGGTGGCCCGTTTTACGTCATGAAGCGGGTTTCTGGTATCATTTTGCGGGCGCATACTGCTCCGAAACTGAATCTTCCGGCCGAAATATGGCGTCGCGCGTCCGAATCGCTGGTCGATAACCTGGTTCAATTGCATGCATTGGATATTCAGACAACCGGTCTGATTCAGTTGGGAAAACCGGAAGGCTACGTTCGCCGGCAGGTGGAAGGCTGGCACCGTCGCTACGTAAATTCCCAAACCGATGATTTGCCCGACATGGACGCTTTAGCCCGTTGGCTCACGGATCATCTGCCGGCCGAAAATCCACCGACCTTGCTGCACAATGATTACAAATACGATAACGTCGTTCTGAATCCGGATGACCTGACCGACCTTCGGGCGGTTTTGGATTGGGAAATGTGTACGGTGGGCGACCCGCTCATGGACGTCGGAACCGCCCTCTCCTATTGGGCCGAAAGCAACGACGGCCCGTTTGAGAAGTCGTTTAATCTGACGTGGTTGCCCGGCAATCTGACCCGTCAGGAATTCGCCGATCGCTATGCCGCAGGCAGTGGCCGCGACTTGTCAGGCATTCTGTACTACTATATCTTTGGGTTATTCAAAAACTCGGTGGTGATGCAGCAAATTTACACCCGCTACCAAAAGGGTTTGACCCAAGACCACCGGTTTGCGGGCTTGCTGGCGGGCGTTCGGGCGCTGGCCCGAAAAGGCATACAATCTATTGAACACCAAAAAATGCTGTAACCATGAAAGCCGTCCTCTGCCATCACTATGGCCCGCCCGAAACCTTAACCGTGGAAGAAACCGCTACGCCGAAAGCAGCCCCGGGCAAGCTGGTGATTCAGGTGAAAGCCTGCGGAGTCAATTTTCCCGATACGCTGATGATTCAGGGGAAATACCAGTTCAAGCCGCCGTTTCCGTTCTCGCCCGGTGGTGAGGTGGCCGGTGTGGTCAAAGAAGTGGGCGAAGGCATCACGCACCTGAAACCGGGTGATAATGTCTTTGCGCTCACCGGCTGGGGCGGTTTTGCCGACGAGGTGCTGGCCGACGGTTTCAAGACTTTTCCAATTCCGTCGGGCATGGATTTCGTCACGGCAGCATCGCTCATGTACACCTACGGCACGTCATACCACGCGTTGAAAGACCGTGCCAATCTCCAACCCGGCGAAACCCTGCTGGTGCTGGGAGCCGCCGGGGGCGTTGGGCTGGCCGCTGTTGAACTGGGCCGGATCATGGGCGCGAAAGTCATTGCAGCCGCTTCGACCGACGAAAAGCTGGAACTCTGCCGACAAACCGGAGCTAGTGATACGATTAATTACAGCCGCGAAGACCTGCGCGAACGACTGAAGGAAATGACCGGCGGGCAGGGTGTCGATGTGGTGTACGATCCCGTTGGTGGTAGCCTCACCGAAGCGGCTTTGCGCTCCGTCAGTTGGCGCGGCCGGTATCTGGTTGTGGGCTTTGCGGCCGGTCAGATTCCGGCGATTCCGCTCAATTTGCCCCTGCTGAAAGGCTGTTCGGTGGTTGGCGTTTTCTGGGGCGCGTTTGCCGAAAAACAAACGAAAGACAATTTTAAAAATGTTCGGGAGTTATTGACGTTTTACGAACGGGGGCAGATGAAACCGCACATTCAGGCGGAATATCCACTTGAGAAAGTGGCGCAGGCCCTCACTGAAATGATGAACCGACAGGTGATGGGAAAGCTAGTCATTACGCCCTGACCTATTATTTTTGCGTATTCCATTCCCAATTTAACCACTTCACAACATGTCAACCTCCACACTCGACTTATCCGGACTGAATTTTAACCTGACTGAAGAACACCTGGCCGTGCAGGAAGCCGCGCGGGACTTTGCGCAGACCGAACTGCTGCCCGGCGTCATCGAGCGCGACACGGCCGCCAAATTCCCCACCGAACAGGTTCGGCGCATGGGCGAACTGGGGTTTCTGGGCATGATGGTGTCACCGGACTACGGCGGTGGCGGGATGGATACGGTTTCGTACGTGATTGCGATGGAAGAAATTTCGAAAGTCGATGCTTCCTGTTCCGTGGTGATGTCGGTCAATAACTCGCTGGTTTGCTGGGGCCTGGAAGCCTTCGGCACGGAAGATCAAAAACAGAAATACCTGACGCGACTGGCTGCGGGCGAAATTATTGGGGCGTTTTGTCTTTCGGAACCGGAAGCAGGGTCGGATGCAACGTCGCAACACACCACGGCGATTGACCACGGCGATCATTATATTTTGAACGGTA
Source organism: Larkinella humicola (assembly GCF_008727875.1). Taxonomy (GTDB): domain Bacteria; phylum Bacteroidota; class Bacteroidia; order Cytophagales; family Spirosomataceae; genus Larkinella; species Larkinella humicola. The sequence goes on from NZ_VTWS01000003.1 coordinate 770,214, forward strand.
CCAAAAACTGGATTACCAACGGCGGGTCGGCGGGTGCTTACCTGGTGATGGCACAAACCGATGTTGAAAAAAAGCACCGCGGCATCAATTGTCTGATTGTCGAAAAAGGCCAGGCAGGGTTCGTCGTCGGGAAAAAAGAAGACAAAATGGGTATCCGGGCGTCGGACACCCATTCGCTGATGTTTACGGATGTACACGTGCCGAAAGAAAACCGGATTGGCGACGACGGTTTTGGCTTCAAATTTGCCATGTCAACCCTAAACGGCGGCCGCATCGGCATTGCGGCTCAGGCGCTCGGCATTGCGGCTGGTGCTTACGAGCGGGCGTTGGCGTATGCACAGGAACGGCAGTCGTTCGGAAAGAAAATCTTTGAGCATCAGGCCATTCAGTTTAAACTCGCCGAAATGGCGACGAAAATTGAAGCCGCCCGCTTGCTGGTCTACAAAGCCGCCCGGCTAAAGGACGAACACAAGGATTATGTGCAGGCAGCCGCCATGGCCAAACTGTTTGCGTCGGATGTTGCGATGTGGGCCACCACCGAAGCCGTCCAGATTCACGGCGGCTATGGCTACGTAAAAGAGTATCACGTCGAGCGGTTGATGCGCGATGCCAAGATCACCCAAATCTATGAGGGTACGTCCGAAATCCAAAAATTAGTAATCGCCCGGGAGCTGCTTAAATAGAACTTTTTTACCGTTAGCACAATTTTTTCAAAAAACATGCGCGCTACTTTATTGGTATCGCGCTATTTTTTTTATCTTTTCGCAAGAACGAATGTTGTATTAGATTTGTACAATTTATTAGTTTTGTGCAACTTTGCAATTATTATCATGTAGATACATCACTTTCCCCATATGGAAGACTATAATAAGATTATCGAATCGCTGGGTGTGAAGTTCATTAAGGCCCGAAACATCCGCATTTTACAGCCCATAACCATCAAAAACTATTACGATGTTGAAAATACGTTGACCGTTCTGTATAACGGCGAGGTATCGTTCGGCGAAGAAAAAGTAAAGGTGGAAACCGGCGACATGCTGTTTATTCCGGGTGGTAAACACATTACCGTGACCTACGGCGATGCTTCGCAGCCCAAAACCGTCTCCAACGAAGAATTTATGATTCATCGGGAGCTGTATTTTGAAGCCAACCGCGATCCGCAGAAAATCGCCAACATGCCGAACTCGTTCGGTTATGTATCGTTTGAAGCCAAGGTATTCGACTCAGTGAACTTCTTTAACTCGCTGGACGTGCCGCCGTTTATCATTAAACGGGAAGATGCGCTGGTACAGACGATCAACCAGATTCTGGCCGAAGAAATGCTGGATACGGCGGGTAAAGGCCGGATCATTAAGATCAAGACGGAAGAAATCGTTATCGAAGTGATTCGGTACATCCTGAAAAACCGCCTGTTCGTCGAGCAGTTGGTGACCAACAGCACGTATTTCAAAGATCCGCGCCTGATCGACATCTTCGCCTATATCAAAGACAACCTGGGCGGTGACCTGTCGAACAAGGTGCTGGCCAACGTCGCCAACGTGTCGGAAGATTACGTCGGGCAGTATTTCAAAATGCTGACCGGGATTAATCCGCAGGATTACATCGAATACCAACGGATGGAAGCCGCCGTTGGGCTGCTCCGGACGTCGAAGAAAAGCATCCGGGCCATCGGCGCCGAAGTGGGTTACAAAGACACGGCTTATTTCTGCCGCCGGTTCAAGATGATGTTCGGGATTCCGGCCGGGAAGATGCGCCGTCGGGAGTCGCTGATGAACGTATAACGGGTAGTCGAAATACTAAAAATCGGGGCGCAAAGGCTGAAGGAGTTGATTCCTTCCAGCCTTTGCGCCCCGATTTTTAGTATTCGTTAGGCCAACTGCCGGTTTACGTCCTGAACCGCGGCCGCGATTTCCGGTAGCAAGTCCGGATTTTTCTCAATACCGTTGCCCACCACAATGACGTCCGCACCGGCTTGCAGGGCCGCCTGAGCCCGTTCTACGGAGTTGATGCCTCCCCCGACGACAATGGGCGTGTCGACGCAACTGCGCACGGCGGCAATCATTTCCGGCGAAACCGGGCGACGGGCGCCACTGCCCGCGTCCATGTAAATCAATTTCAGGCCGAGCATTTCGCCCGCCATCGCCGTACAGGCCGCAACGCCGGGTTTGTCGTAGGGCAAAGGCGTGGTGTTGCTGATGTATGACACGGTGGTTTGCACCCCGCTATCGACCAGCATGTAGCCCGTGGGCAGGATTTCCAAACCGCTTCTTTTCAAAAGAGGAGCCGCAATCACGTGCTGGCCGATCAAAAACTCCGGATTTCGGCCCGAAATCAGCGAAAGCAGCAGAATGGCATCCGCGCTGGGTTCAATATGAAGGCTATTACCGGGAAAAAGAATCGCCGGAATAGGGGTATACGTTCGAATGGTTTCAATGACTTCGCGCAGAATGAAGTTGGTAATCAGACTACCGCCCACAAAAAAGAAGTCAACCCGGTTTTCAACACTCCGAATCAGCAGGTCTTTAAACGAATCTTGCTCGATCTTATCCGGGTCGAGCAAGACGGCAAATGACTTTTGCCCTGTTTCCTTGCGGCTATACAGGGTATTCAATACGTTACGGGTACTGGCCTGGTTCTGGTTGTGTGGTTGCATTATTCTGACGTAAACGCGAAATAAAATCAGTTACCTGCTGCCGGGCCAGATTCGTCAGAATGGACGTCACAATCCCGGTGATAGCACCACCGATTGCCGATTTTGCCGGAGCCTCCTCTGCGGCTTTCGCGGCCCGTCGCACCTGCGCCCGGGTGCTGCCACCGGTATACTCATCGGCCTCTTCGTAGTCGTCATCATCGTATTCCAGATCCGGTTTATCAGACTTTGGCAATACAATGCTGGCCACCACAAAAACGGCCAGGCAAACTCCAGCCACCAACGCCACGGTTTTGCCGACTTCTGCGGCATCCTCTTTTAGTGCCTTGACGTTGGACTCAATCGAACTTTTATACTGCTCGGTGGCTTCCATCAACTCAGCCCGTCGGGCCGAGGTATCTGAAAAGGGCACATTTGTATCCATAAAAAAGAGCGTTCTAAAATTAGTAAAAAAATGGATTGACTTATGATAAAGCTCACTACTTAGTTAGTATTCGAGGGCAAATAAACGTTTTATTCCTTTCTCGAGCCGCTCTCGTTGAGCGATTCCCGCGTTTGGTCCATCAAATCCTGAATGGTTTCGGCCCGTTCTTCGGCTTTTTTCTCCTGAGCATTTTTAAGCATGTTGTAGGTCATCTTCCGCAGCATGCCTTCCACCGGCCCTTTGGCAAAAGCCCAGATCAGCGTCAGCAGCAGAAAAAAACCGGCTACAATCAGGAAACCCAGGTAGCGGCTATCCAGCACTTCGTTGAGGTAAGCCGCCAACAATGAGAATAGGAAGATGGTGGTGATGGTCGCTAAAAAACCCAGTACAATTCCGTGTACCGCATTCAGGGCAATGTTTTCAACCTGATTGCGCGTTTCCAGCTTAAATAACTCAATCCGCGCTTCCAGGTATTTAAAGATGCCTTCCCTGATTTCTTCTAATTTCTCTAACATGGCGGTTTGTAGTAATGACTGCTCTAGTAGTTACCAATTATAGCCTATTTTGTTTGGAAAATTTTTTAGGAGAACCGGTTTTTTAGGCAGGGTCTGTTTATTGGACGCAAAAATGCGAAATAGTCATCACGGACGTACAAAAAAAATCCCGCTTCACTTGTGAAGCGGGTGATGTATAAGGGATTTTTCCTAATGTATGCTGAGCAGAACTACGTCCGTTTCAGTTTTGCTTCGATCGTCTGCTGGGTGTGTGGAACGGCGCGTAGGCGTTCTTTCGGAATAAGCCGACCGGTATCGATGCAAATGCCGTACGTTCCGTTTTTAATCCGCACCAAAGCCGATTCCAGTTGTTGAATAAATTTCTGCTGACGGGCCGCCAGTTGGCTCAAGTTTTCACGCTCACTGGTGTCCGCACCGTCTTCCAGTAATTTGGACGTACCCGATGTATTATCCGTACCACTGTCGTTGCGTTTACTAAGCGTTTCCTTGATGTAATTCAGCTCGTTTCGGGATGCTTCTAACTTCTGGCTAATCAGCACCTCAAATTCTTTTAGCTCCTCCTCCGAGTACCTTTTCTTGTCTTCCTGAACCATAGTACTGATCAGCTAGTTAAGTGGGTGAAAATTTCTCCGTCGATGAAATAACAAAATTACAACTCTATTGATTCTTTTTCAATCAATAGAGCCTGCCGTTTAAAAAAAAGTTCAAAAAATAGTCATCGGTAAATACCCGGAAACACCAAGCAATATTTGGTTATTCAACGGCTTGTTTATGACGATGTTTGGTATAAAACAGGTGGCGTAATACATGATTTCGAAACGGAAAATTAGATTAAATCACGAAAAAATAGTTCTTAAGATACATCGTTATCTTTTTTGGTAAGTTTGCTGTGGCACCACATCAGAATTGCCAACTAAAAAAACAGGAATATGGCTTATATAGAACCAGCCCCCATAAAAGATAAAGAAAACCCGCTCGAATCCATGATGTCGCGGTTCGATGCCGCAGCGCAAATGCTGGGTATTACGGAAGAAATGTACTACATTCTGAAGGTTCCCGCGCGTCAGGTCATGGTGGGTTTGCCCATCACGATGGACAACGGATCGATCAAGGTTTTTGAAGGTCACCGCGTCATTCACTCCACCATCCTCGGACCGTCGAAAGGGGGTATCCGGCTCGATCCGGGCGTCACGCTGGATGAAGTACGCGCCCTGGCCGCCTGGATGACCTGGAAATGCGCTGTGGTCGACATTCCCTACGGCGGAGCCAAAGGCGGTATTGCCTGCAACCCGCGCGAAATGTCGGCGGGTGAAATCGAGCGCCTGATGCGGGCTTACACTGTGGCCATGCTCGACGTTTTTGGTCCCGACCGCGACATTCCGGCCCCCGACATGGGAACCGGCCCGCGCGAAATGGCGTGGCTCATGGATGAATATTCGAAATCCCGCGGCATGACCATCAACGGCGTCGTCACCGGAAAACCGCTCGTACTGGGCGGGTCGCTGGGCCGGACGGAAGCGACCGGACGCGGGGTGACTGTAGCCGCGCTGTCGGCGATGGACAAACTCCGCATGAACCCCTACCGCTCTTCGGCGGCCATTCAGGGTTTTGGCAACGTCGGCTCGTTTGCGGCTGAGTTGCTGCACGAACGGGGGGTGACGGTGATGGCAATCAGCGATGTGACGGGGGGCTACTACAACAACCACGGCATCGACATCGGCGCGGCCCTCGCCTACCGCAACGCCAATAAAGGCACACTTGAAGGGTTCAACGGTGCCGAACGCATCACGAACGAAGAACTGCTGGCGTTGCCGGTCGATGTGCTGGTTCCGGCGGCCAAAGAAGATGTGATCACGGCCGAAAACGCGGATTCCATCCAGGCAAAAATGATCGTGGAAGGCGCCAACGGTCCGACCTCAGCGAGTGCCGACGACATCATCAACGAAAAAGGCATCATGGTGGTGCCCGATATTCTGGCCAATGCCGGGGGGGTAACGGTTTCGTATTTTGAGTGGGTACAAAACCGCATTGGTTACAAATGGACGCTCGACCGGATCAATCGTCGAGCCGACCGCAACATGAAAGATGCCTTTGACCGCGTGTTTGAAACGTCGCAGAAATACAAGGTTTCGATGCGGCTGGCGGCTTACATCGTCGCTATCGACAAGGTCGCCAGCACCTACAAATACCGGGGCGGTTATTGATCAGACGGACACGGTTTTCAAATGGCGATTGCCAACGGACTCACTTTCCGATCAATTGGCGTCTGAAAACCGTATTTTGCGGTCCTGCGAATGTAGTAACCGAATTGGAGCCAATGCAGTTTGTTTCGTACCTTCACCGCTCTAGCCCATCTTTTTAGACGCAACTGATTTTCCAATCGTATGACCATCCACAAGGAAGGATATCAAATTTTGTTCTGGACAGCCCTCATTCTGTTAGGAGTCAACGTTTTATCCATCTTCTATTTGTTTACCGGCAATCAAACCGCCAGCACACTGATTCTCATTGTTAGTCTGGTATTGTTTTTCCTGGTATTGCAATTTTTCCGGAAACCGCGCCGAAACACGCCCCTGAACGACAAGCACATCATTTCGCCCTGCGACGGCACGGTAGTGGTGATCGAGGAGGTGAACGAACCGGAATACTTCAAAGGACAGCGTCGGCAGGTGTCCATCTTTATGTCGCCGTTGAATGTGCACATCAATTTCCACCCCGTTACCGGCACGGTCAAATACGTCAAATATTACCCCGGAAAGTACCTGGTGGCCTGGCATCCGAAATCGAGCACCGAAAACGAACGGACTTCCGTCGTCATCAAGGCGAAAAACGGGGCCGAAATTCTCCTGCGCCAGATTGCGGGGGCACTGGCCCGGCGGATTGTCTGGTATGCCAAAGAAGGACAGCAGGTTGAGCAGGGCCACGAGCTGGGTTTCATCAAGTTCGGTTCCCGCGTCGATTTGTTCCTGCCGCTGGATGCGGAGGTGAAAGTGAAGATTGGCGAGAAGACGAAAGGCGGGGTGACGGTGGTGGCGGACTTGTAGTTTGCTGATTGAAATTTGTCCTTTAAAACTTTATCAACCAGTTGATGAAAGCGTTGATTATTATTGACATGCAGGTTGGCAGTTTTAAACATGAGACGCCACGATTTGACGATTCGGGTGTTATCGATAGAATCAATAAGTTATCCAGCTATTTCAGAAAAACCGGCAAAAAAGTAATTTTTATTCAGCATGATGGCACAAGAGAAAATTCCTTTTTACCTCATTCATCCGATTGGGAAATCCTACCCACACTAACAAAATCCCCGACAGATATAACGATAGGTAAAACCGCTAATGATTCGTTTTACGAAACAAATCTAAGGAAAACACTCTCAGAGTATAGCATAACAGAATTAGTAGTTACTGGCTGTGCTACAGACTTTTGCGTTGACACAACGGTTAAATCGGCGTTAAGCAAGTATTATGATGTAATAATTGTTAAAGATGGTCATACGACAGCAAATCGTCCTCATATGGAGGCTCAGCAAGTAATAGCCTATTATAATTGGCTGTGGGAAAATATGACACCGACCAAAAACAAATTAAAGGTGATTGATTTTGACCAATTAATGCTGGAGTTACAGTAGAAACACATTTTTATAAATCTATTAAGGGTCATTTATTCTAACTTGGTGAACAGTTTTTAATAGATTACAGATTTCAAAAACCGCCCGGTTCCTGTGGAGCCGGGCGGTTTTTGGTTACTTAACTTTCAATTTTCAGAACGTGTACTTGACCTAAGCCTGCACGCCTACCTGACAGTCCCGATAATGGCCATATTCATGCCGGATTAGGTAGCCATTGGGTTTTGATTTGAGCTTTTGCAACCGGTACAAAACCGTTGGCTGAACAATCACCGACCACCTCGAATTGATTCGGTACTGCGCTCCTAATCCCACCAGAACATTCGTCGTTACTTCGTTTGATCGCGCTACCGTGAGGTCATTCGAATTCGGGTAAGGACCAACGGCTTTTCGATAATTCATGTTGAAAACGAAACCCGTTGACAGATAAGGTGATAAGGGGTTTTTGGAAGGTGAAAAATTAATGTAAGGAATTCCCCTTTTAACATTTCTTATGATTGCACGACACTGGATTACAAATCCGTTACAGAGAAGATCAAGATTTAACGGATTTACACTAAATAACCGCCGAAGTAAATGTTTATCAGCCCACTGCTTTAGCTGTTGGTAAATTGAAGTGAAACCGAATCATTCTGGAACCGTTTTAACGGTTAGGCTGGACCATGAAACCGTTAAAACGGTTCCGTTACCAGGAGATCTTTTTTCGCATTACCCACAGCTAAAGCAGTGGGCTAGCCAGAATGTGAATCCGACGGTTATTTTGTTTAAATCAATAAATCTTGATCAACAAAAAAGCCCCCGCCTGACACCAGACGAGGGCTTTTCCATTTCTTCTATTTAAAAACTTACGACGCCGTCTCCGCGACCTCCGAAGTAGCATATTCCTCCACCGGCAAACACGCACAGACCAGATTCCGGTCGCCATACGCGTTGTCGATCCGGCTGACACTCGGCCAGAATTTGCGGGCTTTCACGTACGGCAACGGGAAGGCCGCTTTTTCGCGGCTGTACGGGCGGTTCCAAGCATCGGCGATAAACACGTTGACCGTGTGGGGGGCGTTTTTGAGAACGTTGTTGGCTTTGTCGGCTTTACCTTCTTCCACCTCCCGGATTTCGGCCCGAATGCTGATCAGGGCTTCACAGAACCGGTCGAGTTCGTCTTTTGATTCGGATTCCGTCGGCTCGATCATCATCGTACCCGGTACCGGAAACGAAACCGTTGGCGCGTGAAAACCGTAGTCCATCAGTCGCTTCGCAATGTCTTCCACCTCGACACCCGCAGCTTTGAACGGCCGGCAATCGACGATCATTTCGTGGGCGCAACGACCATTTTTCCCAGTATACAAAATCGGATAATGTTCTTCCAGCTTCGCTTTTAGGTAGTTGGCGTTCAAAATAGCGGTTTTGGTCGCATTCGTCAAACCCTCCGCGCCCATCATCGCAATGTACGCGTACGAAATCGTCAGGATGCTGGCCGAACCGTACGGAGCCGCCGAAACCGCGTGAATCGCCTGCTTGCCGCCCGTTTCCACCACGGCATGACCCGGCAGGAAGGGCATCAAATGCTCAACGACCCCAATTGGCCCCATGCCCGGCCCACCACCGCCGTGCGGAATGCAGAACGTCTTGTGCAGGTTCAGGTGACAAACATCGGCGCCGATGGTCGCCGGACTCGTCAGGCCCACCTGTGCGTTCATGTTCGCGCCGTCCATGTACACCTGACCGCCGTGTTCGTGGATAATATCACAGATTTCTTTGATCGTTTCTTCAAAAACGCCGTGCGTCGATGGATAGGTCACCATCAGACACGACAGGTCGCTGCTGTACTGCTCGGCTTTCGCCCGCAGATCGGCCACGTCGATGTTGCCGCGCTCGTCACACTTCACAATCACGACTTTCATCCCGGCCATCACCGCGCTGGCGGGGTTGGTGCCGTGGGCCGACGACGGAATCAGCGACACATTGCGGTGACCATCGTTGCGGCTTTCGTGATACGCCCGAATCACCATCAAACCGGCGTATTCGCCCTGCGCCCCGGAGTTGGGTTGCAGTGAGATTCCGGCAAAACCGGTTATTTCGCTCAGCCATTTACTCAGATCATCGACCAGTTTTTGGTAGCCCATCACCTGATCTTTCGGCGCAAACGGGTGTAAACCACCGAATTCGGGCCAGGTGACCGGAATCATTTCAGCGGTTGCGTTCAATTTCATCGTGCAACTGCCGAGTGAAATCATCGAATGCACCAGCGAAAGGTCTTTTTCTTCCAGTGACTTCAAATACCGCAGCATTTGGTGCTCGGTGTGGTGTGTGTTGAACACCGGATGCGTCAGATACGCCGATTGACGGATCAGTCGCTCCGGCCAGTTGATGGCCAGGGTTTCGATGGCGGCATCCATGTCGGCGCAGATCCCGAAGACATCCAGCAACTGAACCACATCATCGACGGTTTTTACTTCATCGAACGAAACGCAGACCCGTTCGTCGTCCAGATACCGCAGGTTGATTCCCGCCGTCCGCGCCGATTTCCGCAACGATTCCACATCATCCACCTCGACCGTAACGGTATCGAAGTAATTCTGCGTCTGAATTTTATAGCCGTTCCACCGTAAAACCGTCACGAACAGCTTGGTCATGCCGTGGATGCGTTCGGCAATGGCCCGCAGCCGTTGCGGACCGTGGTAGACCGCGTAACTTCCTGCCATAACCGCCAGCAGCACCTGCGCCGTACAGATATTGGACGTCGCTTTTTCCCGGCGAATGTGTTGTTCGCGGGTTTGCAAGGCCATCCGCAGAGCTGGATTTCCTTCGGCATCAATGGAAACGCCAATAATCCGACCCGGAATCTGCCGTTTGAAAGCGTCTTTAGTCGCGAAAAAAGCCGCGTGCGGCCCACCGTAACCCATCGGAACACCAAACCGTTGTGAAGAACCCACCACGATATCCGCCCCCATTTCACCTGGAGGAGTCAACAGCGTAAGGCTCAGGAGATCAGCCGCAACGGCCACAAAAATATTCTGCTCGTGAGCCGCTGTAATGAGATCGGTATAATCAAACACCTCGCCGTCGGACGCCGGGTATTGCAGCAGCATACCGAATAAATCGTCGGACGTGATGTTTACTTTCCGGTGATCGCCCACCTGAATGGCGATGTTCAGGGGCGTGGCACGGGTTTTGATGACGTCAATGGTCTGCGGATGGCAGCTTTCCGACACAAAAAAGGTCGTAGCATTCTTTTTGGCGGCCGGGCGCTGGGCATACAGAACGTGCATGGCTTCGGCCGCAGCCGTGCCCTCATCGAGCAGCGATGCATTGGCGATTTCCATGCCGGTCAAATCGATGACGACGGTTTGGAAATTCAGCAGGGCTTCCAGCCGACCCTGGGCAATTTCGGCCTGATACGGTGTGTAGGCAGTATACCAGGCCGGATTTTCCAATATATTGCGCAGAATGACATTCGGCGTAATGGTATCGTAGTAGCCCGTGCCGATGTAGGATTTATTCAGTTTATTAAGCTGAGCGAGCTTTTTAAAATCAGCCAGAAACTGGTACTCGGATTTGGCTTCGGGCAGATCGAGCGGTTTTTCGAGCCGGATCAGGGCCGGAACCGTTTGGTCAATGAGTTCATCCACCGAATCGACTCCGATGGTTTTCAAAATGGCATTCGTTTGTGAAACATCCGAGCCGTTGTGACGGTCTTCGAAACGTTCCTGATAGTGTAGGTCGAGCTTCATTACCAGTGAAGTGTGATTGAAAGCGATTGAGATAACCGGGTTAAAGTGCGGTTGCCGAAAGCAATGACATAAATACAAAAATACAAAGAATAAATGAACCCGATTGGTTCCCACCGACGAATCCGGCCACGATTTGATTTTATCCGGTAAATGTGTAAGTTTTTAACTCTCCGGCACAAAAAAATTACGATCAACAAATAAAGCAATCTTATATTACCATCAATTTTTTCAACGAAACCCAATAGTTGTTTGTCAACAAAACCAAATTATATGAAAGTCGTTATTTTGGCGGGTGGTTTAGGAACGCGCCTGAGTGAAGAAACCGTTGTGAAACCCAAACCCATGGTGGAAATCGGCGGTATGCCCATCCTGTGGCACATCATGAAGATTTATTCCTCACACGGCTATAACGACTTTATCATCTGCCTGGGCTATAAAGGGTATCTGATTAAGGAATACTTTGCCAATTATTTCCTTCATCAGTCCGATATTACCATCGATCTGGCTACCAATTCATTGCAAGTGCATGATTCAGCCGCCGAGCCCTGGAAAATCACGCTGGTGGATACGGGAAAAGACAGCATGACCGGCGGCCGCATCAAACGGGTTCAGCGACACATTGGCAACGAACCTTTCCTGCTGACGTATGGCGATGGCGTTGGCGATGTAGACATCACGGCTTTGGTCGCCTTTCATCACCAGCACGGCAAACTATGCACCCTGACGGCGGTTCAGCCATCGGCGCGGTTTGGGGCGCTGGATGTGAGCGACGACCATACCGTCCAATCTTTTCTGGAAAAACCGAAAGGCGATGGTGCGTGGATCAACGGCGGTTTTTTTGTCTGCGAACCGGCGGTTTTCAACTACATTGAGGGCGACGATACGGTTTGGGAACGTAAACCGATGGAAACCTTGGCGGCCGAAAGACAAATGATGGCTTTTAAACACGATAGTTTCTGGAAACCGATGGACACCCTCCGCGACAAACTGGAACTGGAAACCGCCTGGAACACCGGGCAGGCAGAGTGGAAAAGCTGGTAATTTTAGCAGAACGATGACAACACTTTTTGCGGGTATCTATCAGAATAAAACCGTCCTGATTACCGGAAATACCGGTTTTAAGGGATCGTGGCTGGCATACTGGCTGCACCAGATGGGGGCCAAAGTGGTTGGCTATGCCTTGCCGGCGCCCACCACGCCGAACCACTGGGGCTTGCTCGATCTACCCGTTCCGCACCAAACCGGCGACATCCGGCATCTGGACAGCCTGCGACAAACGTTCGACCGGTATCAACCGGAGGTGGTGTTTCATCTGGCGGCTCAGTCACTGGTCCGGTATTCGTATCAGCATCCGCTCGAAACCATCGAAACGAACATCGTCGGCACGGCCCATGTGCTGGAATGCGCCCGGCAGTCGGCTTCGGTGCGGGCCGTCGTTGTCGTCACCAGCGATAAATGCTACGACAATCCGGAAGATGGAAAACCGCTCGTTGAAACTGGTCCCATGGGGGGCTACGATCCGTATAGCATGTCGAAAGGTTGCGCAGAGCTGGTGACTGCCAGTTACCGGAATTCCTTTTTCAATGTCAATCAATTCGGCAAAACGCATCAGGTTCTCGTGGCGAGTGCGCGGGCCGGGAATGTCATCGGCGGGGGCGACTGGGCCGACGACCGTCTGATCCCGGATTTGATCAAAACGACCCAAAGCGGGCAACCAGTCGTGATTCGAAACCCGGAAGCCGTTCGGCCGTGGCAGCATGTTCTGGAACCCCTTTCCGGGTATCTGCTTCTCGGTCAACGGCTTCTGGAAGGAAATACGTCGGCGGCTGGCGGCTGGAATTTCGGTCCGTTGCTGTCGGACGTTTTGCCCGTTCGGGAGATGGTTCGTCAGGCGCGAGAACAATGGGATGCGATTTCGTATCAGGAACTACCGGCCGAAACCAATCCGCACGAAGCGCATTTTCTGAGCCTTGATTGCACGAAAGCAGCGCAGCAACTGGCCTGGCGACCGGTTTGGGATACGGAAACCGCCCTGCTATACACCATAAACTGGTACAAAACGTACACAAAAAGCCAACAGATCAGTACATATTCCGACCTCGCGGCTTATGTACAACGGGCAACAGAGGCAAATTCAATCTGGGCAGTATGATTTTTACAGAAACGGCATTAACCGGTGCGTATCTCATTTCTCTGAAACCGTTTCGGGATAATCGGGGCTGGTTTGCCCGCACCTATTGCCGCCGGGATTTCGAAGCCGTCGGTCTGGCGGCCGACTGGGTGCAGATGAACCATTCGATGACGCAGCAAACCGGGGCCATTCGCGGGATGCACTACCAGAATCCGCCCCACGCCGAAATCAAGCTCGTGCGCTGCATTGCTGGTCGGGCATTTGACGTCATCATCGATTTACGGGCCGGGTCGCCGACTTTTGGACGATGGTTTGGAACGGAATTATCCGCCGAAAACCAGCAGATGCTGTATATTCCGAAAGGGTTTGCCCACGGTTTTCAAACGCTGACGGAGCATTGCGAACTGATGTATTGCCACAGCGACTATTACACGCCCGGCAGCGAAGGGGCAGTTCGTTACAACGATCCGCAGATCGGCATCGAATGGCCGCTGCCAGCCGCCGACCTGTCGGCCCGGGATGCGGCCCATCCCCTTTTAGACACTTCTTTTCACGGTTTAACTTTCTAATTCATGGAGTGCCGCTTCTGTAAAACTCCGCTGCAACACGTCTTTATCGATCTGGTGAATTCACCGGCATCCAATTCGTTCCTGACCACCGAACAGCTCAATGAACCGGAAACGTTTTATCCGTTGAAGGTTTTTACGTGCCATTCCTGTTTTCTGGTGCAGATTGACGAATACAAAAAATCTGACGCCATTTTTGATAGCGACTACGTCTATTTCTCCTCTTTTTCCACCAGTTGGCTAAACCACGCCCGGCAGTATGTCGACCGGATGACCGAACGGTTCGGGCTGGGCCACGATTCCCGGGTGATCGAAATTGCCTCGAATGACGGTTATTTGCTCCAGTATTTTGTTGAAAAAGAGATTCCAGTTTTAGGCATCGAGCCCACTACCAATACGGCGGCTGTTGCCATCGAGAAAAATATACCGACCATCACCCGTTTTTTTGGTGCTGAATTGGCACGTGAGTTGATTGCACAAGGAACGACAGCCGACTTATTGCTCGGCAATAACGTTCTGGCGCATGTGCCCGATATTGTGGATTTTGTAGCCGGTATGAAAATCGTTCTAAAACCGACGGGCGTAATCACGATGGAGTTTCCACATTTGCTGCAACTGGTCGAAAACAACCAGTTCGACACGATTTACCACGAGCATTTCTCGTATCTGTCGTTTCGAACCGTCAAACAGATTTTTGAATCGCAGGGGCTGGTGTTGTTTGATGTGGAGGAATTGCCGACGCACGGCGGTTCGTTGCGGATCTATGCCCGGCACCAAGAAGATGACCGCAAACCGGTTTCGGCCAGCGTGACGGCTCTGCTGCAAAAGGAAACCGACACTGGCCTGACCGACCTGCGTTATTACGAGAATTTTCAGCAGAAAGCCCTCCGGGTCAAGCTGGAACTCACTGATTTTCTGACCCAACAGAAACGGGCGGGTAAAACCGTTGTGGCCTACGGCGCAGCCGCCAAAGGCAATACGCTGCTAAATTACTGCGGGATCAAAAACGACCTGATCGAGTTTGTGGTCGATGCAAACCCGGCAAAACAGAACAAGTTTCTGCCCGCCAGCCACATTCCGGTGGTGCAGGAAACCGCTCTTCGCGAGCGAAAACCGGATTTTGTCCTGATCTTGCCCTGGAATCTGCGTGATGAGATTACCCAGCAACTATCGTACATCCGGGAATGGGGGGGGCAGTGTGTTGTACCGATTCCAACCCTGACAACGCTATGACGATTCTGGTCACCGGCGCCACTGGTTTTGTTGGCCAACACGTTGTGGAACACCTGCTTGCGACAGACAGCATCCGGGTGATCGCGACAGCCCGAACCGAACCGTCAGCCGGAAAAACCGCCGGGCTTTCAAAGGTTGAGTTTGTCCCGTTCGACATCAGTACCGACTGGGGCGACACAGACCTTTTTACGTATTTCGGAAAACCGGATGCCGTTATCCACCTCGCCTGGCCCGGTTTGCCCGACTACAAATCGCTGGCGCACATCGACACCTACTGGTTACAGCATTACCGGTTTTTGACCAATCTGATCACCAACGGCCTGACCAACCTGACCGTAACCGGAACCTGTCTGGAATACGGTTTGCAAAGCGGTTGTTTATCGGAAGACGCGCCAACCCAGCCGACTACGGCTTATGGATTGGCAAAGGACAGCCTGCGAAAAGCCCTCGAACTGTTTATAAAAAACCGCACCGTTTCGTTCAAATGGGTTCGGTTATTTTACATGTTCGGAAAAGGCCAGAACCCGAAGTCGTTGCTTGCGCAGGTTGAAGCAGCCGCGCTGCGGAATGAGCCGGTTTTCAACATGTCGAAAGGGGAACAGTTGCGGGACTATTTACCGGTAACGGACGTCGCCAAGATCCTTATCCAAACGTCTCTCCAGCAGCGCATTACCGGCATCGTCAATTGTTGCAGCGGCCAGCCGATTTCCGTACGGGCGCTGGTGGAACGGTTTATGCGGGAGAATCGCTATACCATGACGCTCAATCTGGGCTATTATCCGTATCCCGACTACGAGCCGCTGGCTTTCTGGGGCGATCATCGAAAACTATTAAATCTACTGTCCAATCATGACTGATCCAATTGAGGAGTTTAAAAAAGAACGTACCGAGCGCATCGCTGCCTATCCCACCCAACCCGACTTACTGGCTGCCGCTGCGGCTTTTAATCTGACCTCTAACCGGGATAAATATTCATACAATTTCACCTGGATGGGCCGCCCCATTATTCAGTATCCGCAGGACATGATCGCCATGCAGGAATTGATCTGGCAGCTCAAACCGGATCTGATCATTGAAACCGGCATCGCCCACGGTGGTTCGCTGATTTTTTATGCGTCGATCCTCGAACTCATCGGCAACGGCGAGGTGCTGGGTATCGACATCGACATCCGGGCTCACAACCGCCGGGAAATCGAAAACCACCCCATGTTTAAGCGGATCACGATGCTGGAAGGCTCGGCTATCGATGAAACACTGGCCGCTGAGGTAGCCCGGAAAGCCGAAAACAAACAAACCGTGATGGTTTGCCTCGATTCGAATCATACGCACGATCACGTCTTGCGGGAACTGGAACTGTATTCTCCGCTGGTAACGGTCGGGTCGTATCTGGTTGTTTTTGATACGATTGTGGAAGACTTGCCCGCCAACTCCTACGACCGGCCCTGGGACAAAGGCAACAACCCTAAAACCGCCGTCTGGGAGTTTTTGAAGCATAATTCAGATTTTGAAATCAACCACGAAATTGACCATAAACTCCTGATTTCGGTGGCACCGGAAGGGTATCTGAAACGGATTCGGTAGCCGTTAAAAAACGATCCGTTCATGAAAGAACATAAATACACGGTGGTTGTCCCCACCCGCGAACGCGCGGACACTTTACTGCACACGCTGCGAACCTGCGTGACCCAAAACTACGATAACCTGACGATTCTGGTTTCGGACAACTGTAGCCAGGATACGACGGAAGAAGTCGTTCGGTCGTTCAACGACCCGCGCATTCAGTATGTCAACACGGGCAAACGGCTCAGCATGTCGCACAATTGGGAATTTGCCTTGTCGCATGTTCGGGAAGGGTATGTCACCTTTCTGGGGGATGACGACGGCCTGCTGCCCGACGCCGTGCAGGACGTCAATGTGCTTTTTAATGAAACCGGCTTGCAGGCCGTCAACATGAATCCCGCGCCAGATTTCTATTTCTGGCCTTCTTATTTTAACAAGAAACAGGCTAACATGCTGAAAGTTAGCTTTCAGAGCGGTTTTGTAATTAAAGAGGGAAAGGCAGTTTTGCGGAAAGTTCTCCAATGCCGGGAAGACTATTTGCCATTGCCTTTTGTCTATAGTTCCTTCGTTAACATGACGGCAATCGAGCCGATTCAACGAAAAACCGGTGCGTTTTTCCGGTCGCAAATACCGGACGTTTATTCCGGTATTGCCCTGGCCAATCAGGTGGGCGCGTACGTTTATTCGAAAAAACGGTTGCGGATCTCCGGGGCGTCGTCGCACAGCACGGGCATGTCACAGTTTAACTACGACGCCAACAAAAAGGCGATGGACAAATTTGCCAGCGAACCCAATATTCCGTTTCATCCGGCCTTGCAATATTGCCCATCCTACACCTATCTGATCGCCGAGAGCTTTCTACAATCCTTTGACGCCGGGTTGAATCCGGACGAAAAAGCGGCTTTTAACTGGATGCCTTTTATCGAAACCGCCATCAAGGAAGCCAATACGAAGTTTCATAATCAGCGTGACAACATTCTGAACGTCACGCGGTATATCGCCGAAACCAATCACCTTGACCGTGAACGGGTTGAGAAGCTCATCCATGGCTCGACCAGCCGCCTGAACAATATTATCCCTTACGATCTGAAACGCTATTCGTATCCGTTTCTGTTGATCAATGCCGCTACCTACGGCGTGGAAAACATTTTCGATGCCTGCCAACTTCATCGAACCATCACCGACAATCCGAGCCGGTTTTGGTTGAAAAGTACCACCTGGAAAGATATGTCCCGGATGGTTTTTGGCGAACTTGCCGACCGCTATGCCTCAGCCTGACCGATTCTGCCTATGAAAGTACTGTTCATTCTGGACAACTATTATCCGCACATTGGCGGAGCAGAGTTGTTGTTTCAGCGCCTGGCCGAAGGGCTGGTCCGGCGGGGCATGACGGTGACGGTTCTGGTGCCTAAAAATTACCCGGACTATCTGGATCAAGAAACCCACAATGGCGTTCAGATTATCCGGCAAAAGGTGCCTTCCTTCGCGCAGCGTTACTTTTTTATGGTCCTGGCTATTTTCCGGGCCATTCGTCTGGCCAAACACCACGACATTATCCAGACGGCAACGTATAACGCCATTGTACCCGCCTGGATTGCCAGTAAACTGAGCGGCAAAAAAGCAATTCTGACGGTTTACGAAGTGTGGGACACCAAATGGTATACGCTGAGCGGCCAATCGCGCTGGAAAGCCAGCCTGTTCCGCCTGTTCGAACGGATGCTTTTGACCTTTCCGTTTAATCGCGTGGTCTGTATTTCGGATAGTACGCTGCGGGATTACGTTCGTCTGTTTCCGTCGGCTCCCGTATCCCGGATTTACCCCGGCGTCGATTATGACGATTTTGAGAAAAACCGGCTCAGTGACGAGCAACGGGCGGTTTTTCGCGCTGAAAAAGGCTATAGCTCCGACGATTTTCTGGTGGTTGGATTCGGTCGGCCCGGCATTTCCAAAGGGTTCGATTATTTGGTCAATGCGGTTCCGCAGGTGCTGAAGACACAAGCCAACGTCCGGTTTTTGTTCATCTGGCCGTCAGCACCGAATTTTATTTCCCTGCGCGACTCGCTCGTCCAACGGCTCGACAGCTTTCAGGCTGGCAAATCGGTGCGGATTCTCGACAAACAATCACGGACCGATTTGCTGCATTACATCCAGGCCGCCGACTGTGTGGTGGTTCCGTCGCTGGCCGAAGGATTTGGGTATGCCGCCGTGGAAGCTTGCATGCTGAGCCGCAGCGTGGTGTCTACCACGGCCGGTTCCATTCCGGAAGTCATCAGCGGGCATTACCGGCTGGTTCCTCCGGCCGACAGCAACGCGCTGGCTGACGCCATTACCGACATGGTTCATCACCGCAGCAACTACGCACCACCCCGCTATTTTGAAAACGAAACGATGATCGACCGGTATGAGGCCTTGCTCCGGACCGAAACCGGCCTAACCAACCGCTAATCCGTCTCCTCACTCATTGATCCGGTAAATTTCAACCGAGCCTAATTTATCGACGAGTTTAAGGCAACGCGTTTCGACAGCTTGTGGCGTCCGGTCAAAAACAAAGTATTTGGTGTTGAGCTTCTTAAGTCGTGGTGAACACGGATCGAGCGCGACCTGATACCCATCTTCAAAGGTATTTTGGATCACAATGGAATCCCGCCCGTCGATGTAGGTGCTGTAAACCGTGTGTGCATACCGATTGTAGGCGGAATCACGCTTCGCCGTCGGGTCCAGCACCCGCATGGTTTTAAAATCCGGCAGGTATTTAATCCCACTCAACTGATTGACACCGGTTGCGGTAACCAGATACGTGATGTACTGGCTCCCCAAAACCACCCAGCGAGCCGTAGGGTCCTGCTCGTGAATGGCCCGAATTTTCTGGTAGAGAATGTGTTGCGTTAGGGGCGCGGTTCCTTTAGAAACCGGGTTGATGCCCAGATTAGGGAGCGAAAACAGAACCAGAACCAGCCCGATCACCACTTCTTTATACCGGAAGGTGCTGACGGGCAACATCAGAAAGTTTAAGGCCAGAAAGAACGCCGTTGGCAAAAAGAGCTGGTGTGCTTTGTAGAAACCGTCGGAATCGTTCAGGTTAAGCCAGGCGGCATACACCATGAATGCAACGACGCCCACTACCAGCAAACCGCTGATCAGCGGTTTCAGGGCAATCTTTTTGTCCTGAATGTACCCCAGATACAGCACCGCCAACACCACATTTCCGATACCAAACGGGATTTGCGTGCGTCGGGTCGGGCTCATATCCATCAGCGTTAGTTTGGCGAGTCCTGCCGGATAACCCACCTCGATCCAGAGCCAGAGCAACACGACGTAGAGCAGAACCAGCGTCAAAAGCGGGTCGATTTTGCGGAATGTTACAAAATAGAAACCCATACAAACCGCAATAACCGGTGTGAAAGTTACAAAGTGGGAAAGTTCACAAATGTTCAGCCAGCCCTTCGGAAACCGCTGATCGTCCAGCAGCCAGCCGGCATAATATTCGGAAAACCAGTTGGCAATGAAGCCCGTTCCGCCGGTTTCGCTCCTTTTCCCGGGATAAACCGTCTGCGACATCACGTCGATGGTGGCTTTCGCTTCCACATAATACTGGTACAAAACGAAGCCAATCAGCGCGAATGCAAGGGCAAACGTGACGGCTTTACTGCCCAGTTGGGAGAACAGTTGCTCCCGGCGAAAATTACTGGCGACAAATCCGATGAGAATAAAAACCAGCAGGTAACCAATCGATACCTGGTAGGGCGGATACAAATTGAGCGCGTAGGCAACCAAGGACCAGGCAAACAGCAAACCGGCCCAAAGCAGCGTACTTCGTTTTTGAGCATAAAACAGATAAAGCGACGAAATTAACAGCAATCCGCCGGATATCATGCTGGTTAGCAGAGAGAACGACCACCAGGCAAAGCCCGGTGAAAGCAAAAGCCAGATGGCGCCACAGACCGAAACCCAGAAATTATTGCGGGTAAGAATCAGGAAAAGCAAAGTTGTTACGATCAGGCTCCCCAGCAACATGAAATTCCAGCGCCAGGACAGGCCAAAATCCGTGCTGATGAAAAAGCCCCAGTAGTCGGGCCGAAAGAGCATGATAAAATGCTTAACCGGCAGATACAAAACCAGGGCCGGTTTTTCGCCCCCGATTGCCATGTTCTCAACCGGATAGTTCTGATTAGCCTGCGAGAGCGTAAACGGCACCATGGCCGCCCACTCGTCCATGCGAATGGGGCGGGGCTTGCCGGAAATCAAACCCCGTTTGGGATCAGACCCATCCGGAATAACCTGATTCCAATACGGCAAGGAGGAGTAATGAATTTTAGCCAGCGTCAGCAGCAGAAAGAGACCGATACAAACACCGATAAACCATTTTAACCGCTTGTTAAAATCGATGAGCTGACCAGTTTTTTCAGGGCGTACCGGAGACGGTTTTTCGGACGAAACCGCCGATCGGCTGACCGGTGAATCGGACTTTGCCGGTTGGGAGATACTTTTGGGTGGGGTAGGTTGTACTGATGCCGGTATTTTTTTCTTTTTTGACATAACTGCCGTTCTATTTTTTTAAGCGCTGCAACTACAAGTGGATCTAAAAACTCGGGATCGATTCGACAATTACGGCAAATTTGTTTGGCTTTCGTTCGCCATCACTAATTTATCCGGGACTTGTAAATCCGTTACTTCTTTTTTTAAAATGGCCACTTCCTGCGTTAATTCTTTGATGGAATTTTGCAGTTTGGAGTTAACCACCGACAAGTGTACCAGGAAACAGATGATGGCAAAAATAGCCGTTAAAAAAATAAGAGAGGGTGGATAAAAAACCCCTAATAACCGGGAAATCTGGGTCAATCCATCCCGCCAGGCTGCAAAGACAAGCAAGATGATTGCGCAAACAATCCAGATGAAGGAATATTCTTCGCGCAATTTTCCTCTAACGATAAGCCGGGCGATGAAGGCCAGGAAGATTAAGGTGCCAATCAGACTGAAAACCTGAATAGTGATGGGTAAGGATTCCATAATTGAAAACTATATTTTCCGTAAACGAATGTAAACAAACAGGGTACCCAGCGTCACTTTAAACAGATAATAGACCGATTGAACCCAGCCAATTGATGAGGTTCCCCCCTGCCGTTCTTCCATCAAAACCGGCACTTCCAGCAGCCGCAGTTTATGCAATCCAAACTGCACGATGGCTTCCGGTTCCGGGTATTCGTCGGGATAATAGCGGTTGACAATCTCAATCGTTTTGCGGTTGAAGGCCCGGAAACCCGACGTACTGTCATGCACGGTTTTACGAATCAGCAACTGGTTGAGCCAGCGAAAATACCGAATCCCGATGCGCCGGACAAACGACGACTGAAACCCCTGGCGCTCCAAAAACCGGGAGCCGATGACGACGTCGGCCTGATCGTCGAACAGCGGTCGCAGCAGCTTTATCAGCCCTTCGGCGGGATGCTGCCCGTCGCCATCGATCTGAACCGCAATGTCATACCCCTTGCGGTACGCATACTTGTAACCAGCCTGCATGCAGCCACCAATACCGAGGTTCACGGGTAGGTCGAGGTGCAGGCAGTCCAGCGTGCGGACAACGGCCATCGTGTTATCGGTTGAACAATCGTTGACCACCAGCGTATCCAGCGACAGGCCAAACCGGGTTTTTACCCAGTGAATATCATTCACAACCGCAGCAACCGAACGCTGCTCGTTGTAGCACGGAACCACCACCAGCACCCGAAGTGACTTCATTTTCTTTCTTAGGTAGAACGTTGGACGAGTTAAAGCGGGAATCTGCTACGCAATTTTCAAAGGTAGCAGGACGCACGATTTGGGTCAAATTATGTGCCATAAATTATCCGATGTTTCCCTATCTTACAGCCGATTGTCAAACTGAATGAAGCAACTTCTCAAAACCGCCCTTCCCTTTGTCCTGGCCATTTCCCTGCTGGCGTATGCGCTGAAGGACATTTCGTTCGCCGACATCGGGCGGCAGTTTCAGCAGGCTCACTATGGCTGGATTGCGCTGGTGGGGCTGCTGACGGTTTTGATCTACCTGGTGCGGGGAAAACGCTGGCAGCAGCCTTTACTCGCCCTCGGGTTTTTTCCGACGGCTTTCCGGACCACGGTTGCCACACTGGCGGGTGTCATTGCCAGTATGATTGTGCCGGGCTCCGGCGAACTAACCCGCTGCGCCACGCTGCAACGGACCGACAACGTACCGTTTTCGCAGGGCGTTGGTTCGGTCGTGGCCGAGCGAATCATCGACTTGATCATGCTCGGTCTGGTGCTTTTGCTGACCTTCCTGCTCGAAATAAACCGCGTTAGTAGCTATGTGTCCGGCCTGTCTTTCCGGGTACCAGACAAAACCGCCTGGTTTCTGGCGGGCGGACTTTTGGTCTTTCTGGTTTTGGCAGGCGCTGGCATTTGGCGTATGTTACTGATTTTCAATAAAAAACAACATCCGGTTGCTCTCAAAATAGCTAACAGTGTTAAGGGGCTCTGGAAGGGTTTTAACGCCATTCGGCAGATCCCGAACTCTTACTTGTTTGTACTTCTAACAGTGTTAAGTCAGTTTTTTTCCTGGCTGAGCACCTATTGGCTCCTGATGGCGCTGGACAGCACCCGGTCTCTACCGCCCACCGCAGCCCTGACGATCCTGGCCGTTAGCTCACTCGGCGGACTGGCGGTGCCCACGCAGGGCGGAATCGGAACCTACCATTTTCTGGTCAGCCGGGTGTTGGTGGTCTACGGTTTTACGCCCGCCGAGGGAGCCGTTGTCGCCACGTTCCTGCACGCCGTGGGCTTCGGAATCAATCTCGTTTTGAGCAGCCTGAGCTTCCTGATCGTTCCGTTTATTCTGGCCAAAAACCGGGGCAAGGCAGCCTGACGAATCGGATATGAACAGTGAACCTACGTTAACATAATTAACCCGTAATTTCGTTTTATCTTTGCACAAGCAGGGAGGACGATTGTCTATTCCTGCTTTTTTGATTTGTCATTTTCTTCACAACAACCCGATGAAATATTTGAAGTATAGTGCCGGTTTGCTCCTGATTACGCACTTAGCGACGGCCCAAACCGCCACCGATTATGCCAACACCATTTCGGCGGCTGATCTCGAAAAACACCTGCGCGTGCTGGCTGCCGACGATATGCAGGGCCGCGAAACCGGTACCGAAGGACAGCGGAAAGCCGCCGATTACATTGCTAAACAGTTTGCGGCTGAAAATCTGCAAGCGATCGTCAAAACCGACGACGGGAAAACCGGCTATTTTCAGCCGTTCAAGCTGTACCAGAAAACCTGGGGCGATTTTTACGTCAAGGCCGACGGAAAAACGTACACCTACCCCAAAGATTTCATTGTCAACGGCTTGTTTGGCGTGATGCAGGAAGCGTCGGTAGAAACCGTGTTTGCGGGCTACGGCATCTTGACCGACAAATACAACGACTACGCGAAAATCAACATTCAGGGAAAAGCCGTTGTCATTCTGGAAGGTGAACCCAAAAAAGCCAACGGAAATTACGTGATTTCCAATTCGGACAAAGCCTCGGAATGGAGCAATGACGAGAGTCTGCGGAAAAAAGTCACGATTGCCAAGGACAAGGGGGCCGAACAAATTTTCATCGTTTCGGCCGAATCGCCGGAAGCCTACCGCCGGTTGGTGGCCGAACGCAGCGCGTTGATGGGCCGGTTCAATCGCCTGAGCCTCCGCCCGGCCATGGAAAAAATTGGAGCCGTTGGAACATTCCTGATCACGCAGGACATGGCCGCGGCTGTTCTCAACACGACAACGGCCAAATTACAGAGCGCGGTGGCCAAAATCAACAAAACCGGCAAGACCAATTCCGGCGCGTTGAAAGGTAAAATCAGCCTGAAAGCCGAGCGGAAAGACGTGCAGTTGGAAAGCAGCAACGTGCTTGGGTTTCTGGAAGGCACCGACAAAAAAGACGAAATCGTGGTGATTTCATCGCATTACGACCACATTGGCGTCAATCCGGACGGGCAAGTGAACAACGGTGCCAACGACGACGGTTCGGGAACGGTTTCGGTGATTGAAATTGCGCAGGCCTTTGCCAAAGCCAAAGCCGAAGGCCACGGCCCTCGCCGGAGCATGCTGTTTCTAACGGTTTCGGGCGAAGAAAAAGGTTTGCTGGGATCGGAATATTACACGGATATGAGTCCGGTTCTGCCGCTGGAAAAAACCGTCTGCGATCTGAACATCGACATGGTGGGCCGCGTCGACGATCTGCACGAAGGCAAATCCGACAACTACATCTACGTCATCGGTTCCGACAAATTATCGTCTGAACTGCACCAGATCAGCGAAGATGCCAACCGGAAGTACACCATGATGGAGCTGGACTACAAGTATAACGAGCCCAGCGATCCGCAACGGATTTACTACCGCTCCGACCATTACAATTTTGCCAAGCACAAAATCCCCATTATTTTTTACTTCAACGGCCTCCACGCCGACTACCACCGCCCCGGCGACGACGTCGAGAAAATCAACTTCACACTGGCCGAAAAATCCGCCCGGCTGGTGTTTTATACCGCCTGGGAAATTGTGAACCGGGAGAATAAACTGGTGGTAGACAGCAACAAACCGTAACGGTTTTGGACTGAGACTTTCCTAATCGGGAATAACGTAAAAAAAGTTGGCTATCGCAGGATGATCTCTGCCGGTAGCCAACTTTTTAGGTTTCTGATTCACTTTGCCTGCATCTGATTACTTCTTAGCGGAAGCAATCAGATCGTTGGCCATTTTCACATAATCCGCGTTTTTAGCTTCGCTTGCCAGGGCAACGGTTTTCTCGGCGCTGGCAATGGCATTGGCTTTTTCGTTTAATTTCAGTTGAATGCGAGCCTTGAGTAACATCACCCAAAACGCCTTGGGGTTTTGTTCAGTGGCCTTGGTTACCCAGGTAAGCGCCTGTTTTAAATCCCGATTGGTATCATAATAATAGCTGGCGGCCTCAAAATAGGACGGCTTATCAGAAGCCAACGAAGTCTCGATGTTCTTGACAATGATCTGGTCAACATCGGCCGTAATGGCTACGGGAACACGGGTTTTATCCCAAATGATTTCCAAAACCGCCGAACTGGGCAAAATATCGGCGATATTGAGGGTAAAGTTTTCTACTTTGTTAGTCAATGCAGTCGGTTTTACCGACACCCGCAGTACTTCGTTTTCTTGTTTATAGTCGCCCACGTTAGCCCCCAGGTTCAGGTCTTTGGAAAGCATGACTTGCCAGGTGGTTTTACCGGGAATGGTGAATAATCCATACGTACCTGCTTTCACGTCTTTGCCTTCGAGTTTGACATCCGATGAAAAGGTGATTTTAGAAGTAGCATTGGCACCGGTCCGCCACACCTTGTCATAGGGAACCAGATCACCAAAGATGGTCCGTCCTTTCACGGCTGGTCGGGAGTATTCCAGGGTAATGTCGCCCAGGGCAAAACTTTGTTTGGTGAGTTGGGCGGGGCTGGCGGCTGGTATTTTCAGTTGGGCCTGAGCGGTTGCGCCCACCGCCAGAAAAATAGCAAGAACCGTTGTGAGAAACTTAAGTGACTTCATGCGAGTGGAATGATGAATGAATATGGGTACGTTTTTATCTTAAAACGCAAAGGTACAAAATATTGGCCCGGTATTCTGGTCATTGGTTTTTGGTCCAACTGGCCGATTTTTTTATAGCGTACATTTCGACTGCACGCTGATGGATAACGGTTTAAGCGTATCGCTATTGGAAATCACCTCCGGCTCATAGTCGTTCTAAGGGATTTGACCAGGTATTTTGGGAAAGGAAACTGTTTGAAAACAGAAAAAGGCCACACGATTGTGTGACCTTTTTTTTGTAGCGGGAGCTGGACTCGAACCAGCGACCTTTGGGTTATGAGCCCAACGAGCTACCAACTGCTCCATCCCGCGATGTTGGGACTGCAAAGGTAAGGCGTTTTTCATAAAAAACAATTACCTTTGTGAAAAAATCTGCCCCCTCCCGCTATTTTTTTTAGCCGGAGGGGAGTTTTTTTCTGTAGTCATTGGTTGTCAATTACATGGATATTTCAAATGAAACGTACGGCCCGGATCATAAGGCCGGCTATGTCAGCATCATCGGTAAGCCCAATGTCGGCAAATCGACGCTGATGAATCAATTGGTGGGCGAGCGGCTTTCGATCATCACGTCAAAAGCGCAAACCACCCGCCACCGCATCATGGGCATCCTCAACGGGGTGCACGACGGGCAGGAGTTTCAGTTGGTCTATTCGGATACGCCCGGTATTATCAAGCCGCAATACCGGTTGCATGAATCGATGATGAGTTTTGTGCGCGGTTCGCTGGAAGACGCGGATGTGATTTTGTTCGTGACCGACATTTTCGAGAAATACGACGAAAATGACGTGATCGAGCGGTTGCAGAAAACGCAGACCCCGGTTTTGTTGCTCATCAACAAAATCGATCTGGCGACCCCCGAACAGGTGGAGGAGAAAATTCAGTACTGGAAAGAGAACTTCAAATCCGAAGCCATCATTCCGATTTCCGCCCTCACCGACATCAACATCAAGCATGTCTTTAAAGCCATTGTAAGCCGCCTGCCGGTTCATCCGCCTTATTTCCCGAAAGACGAATTGACCGACCGGCCCGAGCGCTTTTTTGCCTCAGAAATCATTCGCGAGAAGATTTTCCTGAACTACAAAAAAGAGGTTCCCTACAGTTGTGAAGTGATCATCACGGGCTTTAAAGAAAAAGACGACATCATCGTTGTCCAGTCGGAAATCCTGGTTGAGCGGGCTACTCAACGGGCGATTTTGCTGGGCGAAGGGGGTAAAATGATTAAAAAAACGGGTATTATGGCCCGTGAGGAACTGGAACGCTTCTTCGGCAAGAAGGTGTTCCTTGAACAATACGTAAAAGTTGAACCCGATTGGCGCACCAAAGAACGGTCGCTGAAGAGGTTTGGGTACGAAGAATAACCGAAGGCCAGCCAACGCGCTCCTTCTTTCCTCTAAAGTGAATCATGGCAAATATTGTAGCAATTGTGGGCCGACCGAATGTCGGTAAATCGACGCTGTTTAATAAATTGGTCGAACAGCGCCAGGCCATTATGGATAACCAGCCGGGCGTAACCCGCGACCGGCATTACGGCTATGCCGACTGGACCGAGAAGTATTTTACCGTCATCGATACCGGCGGTTATGTGGTCGGATCGGATGATGTGTTTGAAGAGTCGATTCGGGAGCAGGTTCAGATCGCCATTGACGAAGCATCCGTGATTTTATTCATGGTCGATACCATGGCCGGATTGACCGACATGGACAAGGATTTTGCCGACGTGCTGCGCCGGTCGAAAAAACCGGTCATCGTGGTTGCCAACAAATCCGAAACCGTGCTGCGTCAGAACTCCGTCGGCGAATTTTACGCGCTGGGTCTGGGTGATCCGTTCCCGATTTCGTCCCTGACGGGAACCGGTACGGGCGATTTGCTGGATGAAGTCGTGAAGCATTTTCCGTCCGATGGCGTCGAAGATCCGAACGCGGGCATCCCGCGCATCGCCATTCTGGGTCGTCCGAACGTTGGGAAATCATCATTTCTGAACGTCCTGATCGGCGAAGAACGAAGCATCGTGACCGACATTGCCGGCACCACCCGCGACGCCATCGACACCCGTTACAAAGCTTTTGGCAAGGATTTTATCCTGACCGACACCGCCGGGATCCGGCGCAAAGCCAAAGTGAAGGATAACATCGAGTTTTACTCGGTGATGCGCTCGCTGAAGGCCCTGGAAGAGTCGGATGTGGTGATTGTGATGCTGGACGCCACGCGCGGTCTCGAAGCGCAGGATATGAACATTATCGGACAGGCCGTTCGGGCCAAGAAGGGGGTCCTGCTGATGGTGAACAAATGGGACGCCATCGAGAAAGATACCAAAACCGCCGATACGTGGAAAAAAGAAATCGTGCAGCGCATGGCGCCTATCGATTATCTGCCCGTTATTTTCGCTTCGGTCGTAGAGAAACAGCGGATTTTCCAGGTCATGGAAAAAGCGATGGAGGTCTACGAAAACAAGCACAAGAAAATTTCGACCTCGAAACTCAACGAGGCCATGCAGCAGGAAATCATGAACTACCCGCCCCCGGCCACGAAAGGAAAGCTGATCAAAATCAAGTACATGATTCAGTTACCGACGCCCTCGCCCACGTTTGTGTTTTTCTGTAACCTGCCACAGTACATCAAGGAACCGTATACCCGGTATCTGGAAAACAAACTCCGCGATCACTTCGGGTTCGATGGAGCACCGATAACGATATTTTTCCGGCAAAAATGAGGGGTCCGCAGACAACGGCATCAACTCGGACACGGTATTGGATTGGAGCGCTGCTGGTTTTTCTGGCAGCGTTTTGTTTTGCCTTAAAGGGCATCTTAATCAAAATGGCCTACCAGTATCCGATCGACGCGATTTCGCTGCTGACGCTGCGGATGGTCTTTGCGTTGCCGTTTTACGTAGCCATTGCCCTGAATCTGTCCCGACGGCTTCCACCGGCCCGTTTATCCATTCAAAACTGGTTAAAGCTGGGTATGCTCGGCCTGACGGGCTACTACATCGCTAGCTTTCTAAATTTTCTGGGTCTGGTTTACATCACGGCCAGTCTGGAGCGCATCCTGCTGTTTGTCTATCCCACGTTCGTCTTGCTGCTCGGCAGCGTGGTCTATGGCCGTAAAGTCAACCGGTTGCAGATTCTGGCGGTGCTGCTGACGTATGCCGGGATCATGGTGGCGTTTGCCCCTAACATCAACACCGGGCAGCAGAGAGACGTATTTTTGGGGGCGTTCTGGGTCATTCTGAGTGGGCTGGTCTACGCCGTTTATCTGGTGGGCAGCGATACGATGATTGCCCGCGTGGGCGCCCAGCGGTATACCTGTTACGCCATGATTGCGGCCACCCTGGCTATCGTTCTCCATTGTCTGATCGCCAACGGCCTGGATCTGTTCCGATTTGCGGCTCCGGTGTACGGACTGGCCCTGCTGATGGCGGTTTTAGTCACCGTGATTCCGACGTTTCTGATCGCCGAGGGCATCAAACGCATCGGTTCCGGCAATGCCTCCATTGTCGCCAGCATCGGCCCCATTTTCACCATCGTTCTGGCAACCACGCTTTTAGACGAGACCATCTCGCTCTTCCAACTTTTAGGTACGTTGCTGGTGCTGCTTGGGGTCTTTCTGATTGGCTGGAAAGGCCGCAAGTGACGGCAATTTGTCTGCTAATTCCGTCGCCCCCCTTAACTAGTTTTAGACCCTTTTTAAATAGATTAACATATCAATGTTACTGGCATATTTTTTTGCTTCTCTCGTATAAATAACTAAATTTCAGTTACTTTACGCACCTAAATAGCACACAGAATCATGACAAAGGAAACGTTAGTTAACGACGAAAAAAAGATTGAGCGGGCCGCTTATGTTCTGAAGGCCGTCGCTCATCCGCTGCGCATCAAGATCATCCAGATGTTGAATGAGCACAAGGAATTAAACGTATCAACGATCTATAAGAACCTGAATGCAGAGCAGTCGTTGATCTCACACCATCTCATTAATATGCGCGACAAAGGAATTCTTGAAATCCGGCGAAGTGGCAAAAACATCTATTATTTTCTGGTAGACAATTCGATAGCCGAAATTATCGATTGCATTTACCGCAGTAAAATTCTGGCGTAATGAAAAAGGGAAGCAGTAGCGCTTCCCTTTTTCAGTTTTCAGGAGAACAACTCCCCATCCCGGTACGCGGGCACAATGCCCAGGTGTTTATACGCCTTTTCAGTTGCTTCCCGTCCCCGCGACGTTCGTTTCAGATAGCCTTCCTGAATTAAAAACGGTTCGTATACTTCCTCAATCGTTTCGGCCTCATCGCCACAGGCCGTTGCGATGGTCGACAGCCCAACCGGACCGCCCTTGAATTTTTCAATGATCGTCGTCAGAATTCGGTTGTCCATCTCGTCGAGACCATTTTGATCCACATCGAGCGCCCGCAGAGCCATTTCGGCAATCGCAACGGTAATGACTCCTTTCCCTTTGACCTGCGCAAAATCGCGCGTCCGGCGAAGCAGGTTGTTAGCAATCCGGGGCGTTCCACGACTCCGGCGGGCAATTTCATAGGCCCCATCGGCTTCGATGGGTGTTCCCAGAATAGCCGCCGACCGGTTGACAATCGTGGTCAGCAAAGCCGCATCGTAGTACTCCAGCCGGGCGTTGATCCCAAACCGCGCCCGCAACGGTGACGTCAGCAACCCGGCGCGGGTGGTGGCACCAATCAACGTGAAGGGATTCAGTTTGATCTGAACGGTTCGCGCATTCGGGCCGGAATCGAGCATGATGTCGATTTTGTAATCTTCCATCGCCGAGTACAGGTATTCTTCCACCACCGGGTTGAGCCGGTGAATCTCGTCGATAAAGAGCACATCGTTTTCCTGCAAATTGGTCAGCAAACCGGCAAGGTCGCTCGGCTTGTCGAGCACCGGGCCGGATGTCATCTTGATGCTGGCATTCAGCTCGTTGGCAACGATGTGCGAGAGGGTGGTTTTACCCAGACCCGGAGGGCCATGAAGCAAAACGTGGTCGAGTGCTTCGCCACGCTGGAGAGCAGCCTGTACAAAAATCCGCAGGTTTTCGAGTATTTTGGCTTGTCCCGTAAAGTCTTCGAATGAAAGCGGCCGCAAGGCGCGTTCAATCTCTTTTTCGGTGGCCGTCATCCCTTCGTTGGTACCTTTCAAAATGTCTTTCCGCATCGGTATTTGAATGAACGTATTTGTTGTTTATACCTAAAACAAGCCTGTTTGTCAAGTACTTAAACGGGCGTTGTTTTCATTCAAATATACAGAATTTCGGGCATATTTTCACTATCGAACCAGCAGAATTGAACCGCGTTTCAGCACTTTTGGCCGCTCCGGATAATAGAGACTTTTGAAGTTTACGGTGTAGGCATACACCATCGACGGATAGGCCTGGCCCCGGTAATTGCCATCCCATTTTTGCTCCGGATCATTGGAAACAAAAATCACTTCGCCCCAGCGGTTAAAGACCCGAAGTTCAAAATCCGTTACGTAAGCCGTAAAAACATCCAGCAAATCATTGTTACCGTCACCATTCGGCGTAAAGGCATCGGGGAGCACAACCCGGGGTTCACATTTGTCCACCACCACCGCCGTATCTACCGCGGCACAGCCATTGGCGCCCGTTACCCGAACGGCATAACGGCCTACTTCAAGAACGGTAATTCGGGGCGTTGAATCGCCGGAATGGGGCCAGAAATACGTCAGCGTGCTGTTTCCGGATACCTGCAAAACCGCCCGTCCCTGATCGCCGACGCACAGCGGCACCTCCCGCGTCAGATCGAAAGTCGGTAATGGCAAAAAGGTCAGTTTCACCTCATCAGTCGCCGTACAGGCTCCGGATGTCGCCACGACGGAGTAACTGCCGGATGTGGTAGGTTGAATTGACGACGTGGTGGCCCCCGTCGACCACCGATACGTAGCCCCCGCCGACGCGGTTACTGCCAGCCGCAGTGTCGGTGATGGGCAGAGCGTCGTATCGGGCCCCAGTCTCACCGTGGGCGGAACCTGAACGAAAACAATCTTGCGATCGAAGGCCACGCAACCGCCCTGAGAAGCCGAATAGGTCAGCACGATGGGGTTAGGGCCCGCCAGACTATCGGCGGGGGTGAAACGCCCGGTACTGTCGACGCCCCGGCCCGTCCAGAAGCCCCCCAGGGGCGTTGCGCCACTGAGTGTAAAACTGGGCGAATTGGCGCATATTTCCTGCGGAAGCCCGGCTTCCACCACCGGTTTTGCGTTGAAGGTAACCACCACTTCGTCGGAACCCCGGCAACCCGTGATCGAGTTGCGAACCGTCAGGCGGTAGGGACCAGCCGTCGTTACATTGATCGAGGGGGTAGTCTGACCACTGTTCCAGAGGTAAACGTCGCCGGGCGCCCGCACCAGCGTCGACAGCTGGATCGTATCGCCAATGCATTTGCCCCGATCAGGCCCTAATGAAACAAAACCGGTGGTGTCGACCGGAACCCGGATGTTGTTCAGGGTATCCAGACAGCCCCCGGTATCGCGGGCTTCAAGGCTGTAAATCCCACCGTTGATGCCCGTCAGACCAGACCCGTTGCCTACCACCGCACCATTGGCATCCCGCCAGATAAACTCGGTTGGTCGTCCCCGCACAATCGTAAGTCGAATCGAGCCACTCTGTGGAACCGTACACAAAGCGGTCTGCGGATTGGCCTGAACCTCAATGCTGTTGTTGGATCGCAGCGTCAAGGTCGTATCGACCGTACAGGCGTTGTCGCTGATAATTCGAACGGTATATTCGCCGTCCCGGATGCCTTGCAACAGCGCAGTCGTATCACTAAGCGGTTGCCCGCCAGAACGCCATTCAAACCGCCGAACCGTGGCCGACCCAACGCTGAGCCGGATGCTGCCGTCGGTGGTCGTACAACCCGTGGGAGGAGTCATGAAAGCCGTAACGACCGGTTTGGGTAAAGCGACCACCGCGACGGTATCGGTATTCTCGCAGCCGTTCACATCCCGAACAATGACGGAATACGTACCAGCCTGGGTAATCGTCGTGGCCCGTTCGGTGGTTCCGTTGCTCCACCGGAAACTGTTCCAGGCATTGCCCCGGGCGGTCAGCGTCAGGGAACTGTTCAGACAGAGCGTAGTGTCGGGACCCAGTGTGAAATTGGGCGGTCGGCGCAACGTCACGTTGATGGTATCACTCGAAAAACAACCGCCATTGGCCGCAATGACAATAAACCGTCCCGGAGGAATACCGTTATAACCCGGCGATCCGGGCACGGTCACGGGTAACGTTCGTTCATTATACCCTCGTATCAATCGCCCGTTTCGAATCCAGATGTAGACACTGGCCTCCACTTTGGCATCCAGCGTCACCATATTCTTGCAACTGTCAATGTCCGGCCCCAGATTGATCGGGTCAGGCGTCCGAACGATGGTTACATCCTGCGTAATAACCGTGTCCTTGCAAATCCCGCCATCCGACCGCATGGTTACGATCCGCAGACTAACCGAATACACGCCCGGTTCATTGTAGGTGTGTGTAGCCTGTGTGGCCGTGGAGCTAAAGGGCGCACTGTTGTCACCCCAATTCCAGGTATAATTATCCTTCAACGGCGGACACATGGGCGTCACCGTAAACTGTGTGGGCGAACCGGCGCAGGTGTCGGCATACGAAAAACCGGGTGAGTTGGACGGCTCGTTGAAGTTGGCCACCATGTTGGGCAAACCCAACTGGCTGGTTGGTCCATTCAAATTGAGTCCATTGGGGTCGAAGGTGGCGGGGGCCAGCAGTTCGTCGTTCGGGTTGTCGATCACGCCCAGGCTGGTACCATCCTTGATCGCCACGTAAATTTTTCCGTCGGAGCCAATTTGCAAGGCCCCGTACTGTCGGCTTTTCGTACTGTCCAGCACGGTTTTGGACGCTTCAATGGCCGCCGGGTCCGGATTCGTGAGGTCATAAATCAGAATCTGGGACGCATTGGCCGTATCGCCCTGTAACGAAACGTAGAGTTTCGACCCATCCGGCGAAAACTCGACCCCGTAGGCTTTGGGCGGGGCGGGGCCAATGTTGATGGCAGGCCCGGCCGTCATGACTCCGGTCGAATCATTGAAGGTAAACACTTCGACGTAGTTGGTGGGTGGACCGGGCACCACCACCGCGATGGGGCGGTTTCCGTTGCCGGTCGTATCCGCCGGACCAATTTTCATGTACCCTTCGCCCTTTGTCGTCGTGTCGTGGGGCATCCCGAGGGCATATTCTTCCGGCCCTTCAACCCCGGCTTTGGTCACGTGGTAGACCTGAAATTTGTTGTTGCCGTAATCGTGGGAAATGACCCAATAGGTCGTGTCGCGGTCGTTTCGGACTGACGCCAGCCGTTCCGTCGTCAGGGAATCGACCAGCGTATTTTTTTCAATAATGGCACCGGTTCCCTGGTTATACCGCATATCGACGGTACTGACACTCAGGATCTTTTTCCCGTTGATTTCGGAGGTTGTATACACCCGGTAGAGGTACTCGCAGCCTTTACAGGTGGGTTGTGGCACAATCAGGGCCGACTGCGTCGAGGTCTGGCTCCCCTGCAACTGGGCGGTATCTGCCGGGTTAAGCGGTTTCATCAGATTACCGTTTTTGTCGTAAATCAACACCCCGCCGGTGTAAAACAGAAGTTGTCCTTTGGTGTTGGAGATCGACGACGAACCCTCGATGGTGTTGAGTTTCCCGTCGTCGAGCGGGCTGGGACTTCCGCCGGAGAAGTCGATCCCGGCATTGTTCCCGAAATACCACTTGGCACCCTGCTGCTGCGGCCGCTGTCCGCAGACCTGCACATTGATCCGGTCTTCCACCGAGCAGACTTTCTGTTTATCCGCCTGTGTACCAATCCAGACTTCCACCGAATAACACCCCGCGCTATCGACCTGAATGGTCCGCGTCGTGTCGCCTTTGGGATACCAGAGGTAACTGGCACCGGCTGGTGCGCCGTTGGGATACGGATCAAGCGTGATTTTCTGACCATTACAAAGCATGGTGTCCGTCCGCCAGTTCTGAAACTGGGTAGGAGGGACGCCGATTGTGATCGTCGTATCCGTGCGCAGTGTTGACCCATTCTGCAGTGTTCGGGTCAACGAAACTGTATAAGCTCCGGGGTTTCTATAGGCATAACTCGGTTTTGCCGCCGTGGAAGTGTCCGCAGCGGTAGAGGGGTCGCCAAAATCCCACGCCCGGGAGCGCACATTCGGCACGGTATCTGCAAACATTACGGCGGGGCCATTCTCGCACGATGGATCCGGAATACAAAGCTTGCCGCTCACCTTAATGCCCGACTGCGCCCGGGCCATTCCGGCAAACAGCCCCCAACACAGAAGCATCCATCCCAACCGCCGTACCATTCCTGTATAGGTTGTCATTCGCTGCTAATAAAATCAAGTAGGTTGCCGGTTTTCCCAGTGGCTGTGAACATAACAGTGAAGGTCGGCAGTACGTTATTGTAAACGAAACGGCAGCTATAAAAATTTTATAGGACTCCATTCATCCGTTTCATCCGTTACCACTACCTTTATCTAGGCGGTCAAGTGCAATTTTACGGTAAAAAAACGTTTATGTTTTAGTGTTTTCCCGGAACCAGTTTGGCAAGTTGTTTGCACTAAAGATACAGTTATGTTAAAACGTTACCTTCTTCTCCTCTTTGGCTTGCTGATCGCCGGAACGGTTTGGGCGCAGGATCCGCAGTTTTCGCAGTTCTATGCGGCTCCCATGTACTTAAACCCGGCTTTTGCCGGTTCAGCCCTGGCGCCACGGGTAACGGTCAACTACCGGAACCAATGGCCCGCCGTGACCAATTACGTCACGTCCATGGTGAGCGTCGATCACTATTTCGACCGTTACAACAGCGGGGTTGGCCTGATGCTGCAAAGCGATAACCAGGGTCAGGGGCGCATCCGTTCCACCGACATTGGCTTGCAATATTCCTACCAGATTCAATTGGCCGAACAAACGTTCGTGCGGCTGGGCGTTCAGGGCTCCTACGTAAACCGCTCGATCAACTGGTTTGGCTTGACTTTTGGCGATCAATATAACAACGGCGGCTTCACCGGCAATCCCACCACTGACCCCGTGGTTTCCAACGGCTCGCCAACCCTTTCGTACCTGGATTTTTCAACCGGCGGTTTGCTGTATTCCGACTGGTACTGGATCGGCGTGGCGGCTCACCACCTGGGGCGACCCAATCAGGGCGTTTTTGTCCTGAGCGACGAAAGCCGTCTTCCGATGAAAGGGAGCGTCCACGCGGGTCTGCGAATTCCCTTCGCGGGTTTCACCGGCCTGGGCGACGAGTGGGATCGTGAGAAAACGATATCCCCCGCGATTAACTACCGGTATCAGGGCAAGTACGACCAACTGGATCTGGGTGTTTACATGACCTATTCGCCCATGGTGGTCGGGCTTTGGTACCGTGGTTTACCGTTGAAAAAATACGCTCCGAGTGTCACCAACCGCGAATCACTGATTGTGTTGGCCGGTTTTCGTCAGGACAATTTTTCGATTGGCTATAGCTACGACGCCACCATTTCCTCGCTCGGACCGGGCAGCGGGGGTGCCCACGAAATTTCGCTGTCGTATACCTTCGAGAATTTTCCTGCGGGCAAACCGAAAAACCGCAAAGCTCGCAAGCAGCTTTCCTGCCCCAAATTCTAGTTGCTTTGTTTCGTGAAATGCCTGACCTTTTCGTTTAATTTATTTAGGACTTACACCTGATAATTCTTTCGCTTTCTGCCCCGTTCCCCTAAAGGGGACTTGGACGCGAATTCTCCGGATGCTAGAAGTCCCCTTTAGGGGAACGGGGCAGAAAGCGAAAGTCCTTGATTGAAGGGCTCTGGAATTTCCGTTAAATTATCCATCTTTTCCCAAATAAACTCTATGGTTTATTTTATATGAATTTGTGTTTTTTGCATGACGATTAGGTAGATCACGGCTGATCATAAACCGCCTGATCGGGTTCACAATGCAAAAAAGGGGGCTATTCATTTTTATCCTTTCCATCGGAAGCTGGCTTGCCAATTCTACACAAGCCGTCAGTCAATCCAAACTTTCGCTCGCCGGGGAGTGGCAACTCCGTTTAGACCCCGCCGATCTGGGTTTACGGGAACACTGGTGGCAGGGAACCTACCCCGATCGGGTGAAGCTACCGGGTTCTTTAACGGAAAACGGAAAGGGGAATGACATTACCCTGCAAACACCCTGGGTCGGCGATGTCATCGACAGCACGTATTTTTTCGCGGACAGCTACAAAAAATACCGCGAGAATCCCATCAAAATACCGTTCTGGCTTCAATCCGTCAAGTATTACGCCGGACCGGCCTGGTATCGACGCCAGATTGAAATTCCCGCCAACTGGGCCAAAAAACGCATGACGCTGAACCTGGAACGCTGCCATTGGGAAACAATGGTATACGTTAATGGCCAGTTCTGCGGCACCCGCAACTCCCTCGTGGCTCCCCATCAGTTCGACCTGACCAAACACCTTCGACCGGGCACTAATACCATCGCTATTCGGGTCGACAACCGGTATAAACTGCACATTGGCCCCAATTCGCACAGCGTTGCCGATCATACGCAAACCAACTGGAATGGGTTGGTCGGTGATTTGTCGGTAACCGCCGAAGCACCAACGTATATTGAAGACGTTCAAGCCTTTCCAAATCTGGCAACTCAATCGATCAAAGTGACGATGGCGCTTCGCCAGCCCCGGCACCAGGAATTTCAGGGGAAGCTGATTCTACAGGCCCGGAGTTTGCAAAAAAATGGCGCGGCCTTGCCGGAATTCACGCAGGCCGTTCGGTTCACCGGCGAAGAAACCACGGTAAACCCAACGTATGCCATACCGAATCCGCAACGCTGGGACGAGTTTAACCCCAACCTGTACAAATTGCACGTTCGGCTGGTCAGCGATCAGGGCGAGTTGCTATCGGAACGGGAGGTGACGTTTGGCATGCGCGAAATGAGTACGAGCGGAACGCGACTGGCCATCAACGGTCGCCCGATTTTTCTGCGGGGCGATGTCGAATGCGCCACCTTCCCGCTGACGGGCTATCCGCCAACGGCGGAACCGTACTGGGAAAAAATCATGAAAACCGCCAAAAGTTACGGCCTGAATCATCTGCGCTTTCACTCGTGGTGTCCGCCCGAAGCGGCATTTGACGTGGCCGACCGGCTTGGCGTGTATCTGTACGTGGAAAGCCCGCTGTGGGCCAACCAGAGCAGTGCCGTCGGCACCGGTGGCGTAATCGACGATTTCATTTACCAGGAATCGGAACGCATTCTGAAAGCGTACGGCAATCACCCGTCGTTTTGCATGATGTCCTACGGCAATGAACCAGCCGGACCCGAGCAGAACGAGTTTCTGGGTCGCTGGGTCGATCATTTCAAGCAAAAAGACAACCGCCGACTCTACACCAGTGGCGCGGGCTGGCCGATGATTCCTGAAAACCAGTTTCATATTCATTCCGACGCCCGGATTCAGCGGTGGGGCGAGGGCGTGAAAAGCATCATCAACGCGGGAACGCCCAAAACCAGTTACGACTGGCGCGAGATCACCAAAACCGCTACGGCACCCTACGTCAGCCATGAAATCGGGCAGTGGTGCGTTTATCCGAATTTCAAGGAGATCGCTAAATACACCGGCGTGGTGCGGGCGAAAAATTTTGAAATTTTCAAGGAAACGCTCGAAGCCAACGGCATGGGCGATCAGGCCGAAGCCTTTCTGCATTCGTCGGGTCGTTTGCAGACGCTTTGCTATAAAGCCGATATCGAAGCGGCCCTGCGCACGCCCGGTTTTGCCGGTTTTCAGTTGCTGGGGTTACACGATTTTCCGGGACAGGGCACCGCGCTGGTGGGCGCGCTGGATGTTTTCTGGGAATCCAAAGGCTACACCACCCCTGAGGAATACCGCACGTTTTGCAGCCCAACGGTTTTGCTGGCCCGCATGGAAAAGCTCGTGTATGAAAACAATGAAACGTTACAGGCCGCTGTGGAAATCGCCCACTTTGGCGCGGGCGAGTTGACCAACCAAACCGTGCTCTGGCAGGTGCTCGATGCAGCCGGTAAAGTAAAACGAAGTGGTTCGCTGACCAAAGACAAGATAGCAATTGATAACCTCCAGTCGGTCGGAACCATTCAATTGCCGCTGGCGGGTTTCAAAAAACCGGAGATGCTTACGTTGAAAGTCGCGTTGAAAGGGGCTGAGAGTACGAATTCCTGGAATTTCTGGGTCTATCCGGCGGGCGTTGATGCCGATGCGGCTACGGGCAAAGTTATTGTTGCTCATACGTTAACGCCGGATGTTGTCAATCAATTGCAGAACGGCGCGAACGTGTTGCTGTTGCCCTACGGACACGTCAAAAAAGGCAAAGGGGCTGAAGTGGAGATTGGGTTTTCGAGTGTTTTCTGGAATACGTCCTGGACCAAAGGGCAGGCTCCGCACACGCTCGGTCTGGTTTGCAACCCGGCTCATCCGCTGTTTGCCAGCTTCCCGACCGAAGCCAGCAGCAACTACCAGTGGCAGGATCTGGTCAGTCATTCGCAAACCGTCATTCTGAACGGTTTTCCGAAAAACCTCCGTCCGCTGATTCAGCCGATCGATACCTGGTTTGAAAACCGCCGGTTGTCGCTGGCCTTCGAAGGCCGGGTTGGCAAAGGAAAACTGCTGGTGTGCAGCATCGATCTGGAAAGTGATCTGGCCAAACGCCCGTCCGCCCGGCAGTTGAAATACAGCCTGCTGAACTACATGAACAGCAGCCAGTTTAAGCCCGCGAACGAGCTGGCACTCGATCAGGTAAACCAGTTGTTTCAGGCCGAAACGTCTCTGCTTAGTCCGAGCTTAAAGAACTAGAACTTAGGTATGATACTCAAATTGTGTTCACAAATTGCCCCTAAATCCCCTAAAGGGGACTTGGACGCGGAACCCTCTGGATGCTAAAAGTCCGGCAGCGGCCGACCGTCCTTTAGGGGATTTAGGGGCAACAAGCGAAAGTTCTAAAAACATTAAAAACTGGTCCGTTTTTATATACAAGCATCTTTATGGCTTTGCAGGAAGTAACTGTGTGGGAAGAATCGGTTGTGATTCCCACGTATGGTGTCGGCGCACCCGAAAAAAATCCGATGTTTCTGGAAAAACGGGTGTATCAGGGCAGCAGCGGGGTGGTGTATCCCCATGCCGTGATCGAAAAGATCGACGATCACAAGGAGGACCGGACCTACCAGGCGGTTTTTCTGGAAAACCGCTACCTGAAAATCATGGTGTTGCCCCAGTTGGGCGGACGGATTCAGATGGCTTACGATAAAATCAAAAACCGTCATTTCGTCTATTACAACCAGGTGATCAAACCCGCACTGGTCGGGCTGACAGGGCCGTGGATTTCGGGCGGTATCGAGTTCAACTGGCCGCAGCACCACCGCCCCAGCACGTTTGAGCCGGTGGATTATACGACCGAAGCGCATCCCGACGGCTCCAAAACCGTGTGGGTCAGCGAAGTGGAGCGGATGTTTCACACCAAAGGCATGGCCGGTTTTCGGCTGCATCCTGATAAAGCCTACCTCGAAATTCAGGGCGTGCTGTACAACCGCACGCCCGTTCCGCAGACTTTTTTGTGGTGGACGAATCCGGCCGTCAAAGTGAATGATCACTACCAGTCGGTTTTTCCGCCGGATGTGTATGCGGTTTTCGACCATGGAAAACGGGATGTTTCCTCGTTTCCGATTGCCACCGGGACCTACTACAAAGTGGATTATTCACCGGGAACGGATATTTCGCGGTACAAGAACATTCCGGTCCCAACGTCTTACATGGCCGTGGCGTCGAAGTATGATTTTATGGGCGGCTACGAACACGACAGCCGGGGCGGTTTGCTGCATGTAGCCAATCACCATTTGTCGCCCGGTAAAAAGCAGTGGACCTGGGGCAACGGCGAGTTTGGCTACGCCTGGGATCGCAACCTGACCGACGAAGACGGGCCGTATATCGAGCTGATGACCGGCGTTTTTACGGACAACCAACCCGATTTTTCGTGGATCATGCCCAATGAAGAACGGACGTTTGTGCAGTACTTCATGCCGTACAGCGAAATCGGCATCGTCAAAAACGCTACGAAGGAAGCCGCTGTCAATCTGGAA
The DNA here is from genome assembly GCF_008727875.1 of Larkinella humicola. Classification (GTDB taxonomy): domain Bacteria; phylum Bacteroidota; class Bacteroidia; order Cytophagales; family Spirosomataceae; genus Larkinella; species Larkinella humicola. The sequence continues at coordinate 811,380 of NZ_VTWS01000003.1, forward strand.
CTTACATATAAAACCGTCCAGATCAGCGCGTATGCCACCGCCGTGTACGCCGGGGCCGTCATTCGATTGACAAAAAATGGAAACGTGGTTTTTGAACAACGGATTGAGCTTTCGCCGGAAAAACCGTTTCTGCATGAAATCCCGCTTTTTGCCCCTATATCCCCTAAAGGGGACCTTTTGCATCCGGAGGATTTTGCGTCCGAGTCCCCTTCAGGGGATATAGGGGTATTCCGCCTGAGCGTCGAAACCGCTGACGGCCTGGAACTGGTCGCTTACCAGCCCGACGAAGTAGCGGAGACAACGGTTATTCCGGAACCGGCGCAGGCCGCTCTGGACCCCGCCGAGGTGGAAAACAACGAGCAGTTGTATCTGACGGGGTTACACATCGAGCAATACCGCCACGCAACCTATGTTGCCACCGATTATTACGAAGAAGCCCTGCGCCGTGATCCGAAGGATGTGCGGTGCAACAACGCCCTGGGGCTTTGGCATATGAAACGCGGTCAGTTCGCCAAAGCGGAACCGTATTTCAGGCAAGCCATTCAGACACTGATCCAGCGAAATCCGAATCCGTACGACGGCGAACCGTATTACAACCTCGGCCTGTGTTTGCAGGGGGTGGGGCGGTATGACGAAGCCTTCGACGCGTTTTTCAAAGCCACCTGGAATGCCGCCTGGCAGGACACCAGCTTTCTGGAACTGGCTCGCATTGCCACCCGGCGGAAAACCTATACCCAGGCCCTCGAACTGGTCGAGCGTTCACTGGCGCGTAACTGGCACGGGCATTCGGCGCGGCATTTAAAAGTCGCTTTGCTGCGGAAAACCGGGCGAACCCACGAGGCTTTGCAACTCATCAACGACACCCTGGCGATCGACCGGTTTCATTTCGGCTGTCTGTTCGAAAAATCGCTCCTCTTGCAAACCGACGACGCAACGGCTGCGGCCCAGACGCGGAGCCAGCTTAACGACCTGATGCGCTACAACGTCCATACCTACCTGGACTACGCGCTGGATTACAGCCGGGCCGGTTTATACGACGAAGCCATTCAACTGCTCTCGGAATTGCTGAAAACTGGAAAAGCAGTTTATCCGATGGTGTATTACTTTCTGGCCTTTTTCAACACGCAGTTGGGCCAAACCGAAACCGCTCACGATCATCTCAAAAAAGCCACCGAAGCCAGTCCTGACTTTGTGTTCCCCAACCGGCTGGAAGAATTGATGGTTTTGCAATGGGCGGTTTTGCAAAAACCGGATAATCAGCCGATTAATCACGCCCATGCCTGGTATTTTCTGGGCAATTTCTGGTATGGCAACCGGCAATATGAAGAAGCCATCGACGCCTGGGAGCGGTCCGTGAATTTCGATAATACCTTTCCCACCGTGCACCGGAATCTCTCTTTGGCGTATTACAACAAACAGCAACGGGCCGACAAAGCACTGGCGTCTCTGGAAATCGCCTTTGCGCTGGATACCGCCGATGCGCGGGTACTGATGGAGTTGGATCAGTTGTATAAAAAGCTGAATTACCCGCACGAAGAGCGGCTGGCACTACTGGAAAAACATCTTGATACAACCGAAGAGCGCGATGACCTGTCTTTAGAGCGAATCACGCTGTATAATCAGCTCGGCGCGTATGAAAAAGCCCGTGATTTGCTGGCCACCCGGCAATTTCATCCGTGGGAGGGGGGCGAAGGCAAAGTGGTGAGTCAGTACCTGATTTGCCACATCGAACTGGCGAAACAGGCGTTGCAAAATGCGGATTATTCGGAGGCTCTGACTTTACTGACGGCCGCTGAAACCTATCCGGTCAATCTGGGCGAAGGCAAACTGTATGGCGTGCAGGAGCCTGATATTTTCTATTTGAAAGGCTTGGCCTGCGAAGCGATGGGCGAAACGCAAACCGCCCGATCGTATTTTGAACGGGCATCAGTCGGTTTGGATGCGCCGGTACAGGCGGTTTTCTACAACGATCAGCAACCGGACAAACTGTTTTATCAGGGACTGGCCTGGAAAAAACTGGGGCAGAACGACCGGGCCGAAAAGCTCTTCAAGATGCTGATTCAGTACGGAGAAACGCACCTGAACGACGCCATCAAGATCGATTATTTCGCGGTATCGCTCCCCGATTTACTGGTCTTTGATGCCGATCTGAACGAACGAAACCGCATCGGTTGTCAGTACCTGATGGGCCTTGGTCACCTGGGTTTGGGAAATGGACATATCGACCGGGCCTTAAGTAGTTTTGATGCCGTTCTGGCGAGTGATCGCAACCACCAGGGCGCAGCTTTGCACCGAAAAATGGTCGATTTTCTAACCACACAGGTCGTTTCGGGTTAGGATTTCCGGAGTTTGCGGAAGTCGCGCGGAGACACGCCCATGACGTGGGCAAAAACCCGGCTGAAGTGGTACGGGTCGCTGTACCCGATCTGATAGGCGACTTCCTTGATGCGCAATTGCGTGTTTTCAAGTAAACGGCAGGATTCCTGAATCTTTAAAAAGGTGAAGAAATTGATGGGCGCACTTTGGACTTTGGTCCGAAAAACCGCCGAATAATGCGACGCCGACATACCCGCAATCTGCGCCAGGTCTTCCAGCGTCAGGTTCTTGCTCAGGTTTTCTTTCATGAACGCGATGGTTCGGCTGATCGGGTCATTTTCGGGTTGGGCAAACTGGTTGGGGTTATAAACCGCATTGTTGAACGTGGCCAGAAACCGCGACAGACTGCTGTTGGCATACACAATATTGTCCATGTTATACGACATTTCAACGTGCGACAGAATGTCGTCGAAAAGTTGAAACCGTTCGGGCTGGGGCGACACGGTTACCGGGGAAGGATCGGTATCCTGCTTTAAAAACTGCAAAAAATGATGCGCGTTGGAACCGGTAAAATGCAGCCAGTAGATGGTCCAGGGATTTTGGGCGTCGGTTCCGTAGCGGTGGGCGAGGTCAGCGGGCAGGATAAAGGCCTGATTGGGTTTGACAAGGTGTTTACGGTCGTTGAGGACGTACCAGCCTTCCCCCTGAACGCAGTAGATCAGAATATGCTGCGGGCTTCCTTTCCGGCGTTCGCGGTCATGGAAAGCGGCTTTCGGATAATACCCGATATCGGTGATGTACAACGACTCACAAAGCGGATGAACGGCAATCAGTTTTTTTAACTCGCCCGGCAACACATAACTGCGTTGTCCGGCAAAGCCTTCTTTCTTTTTGATCATGTCGCAATATTATCTAGGTATGGGTCAGGAATGGTTTGTAAAAATACGCATCTGTATCGCTTTTTTTCTAAAAATTACCCGAATACTTTAACAAAACCACCATGGCAAAAACCGGGCTTAACGCCAACTATATTTTTGGAATCGCCTTCATTTCGGCCCTGGGCGGGTATCTGTTTGGCTTTGATTTTGCCGTGATTTCGGGGACGCTGCCGTTTCTGCGGGGCTATTTCGGGCTCACAGCCTGGTGGGAGGGATTTCTAACCGGTTCGCTGGCATTGGGCTGTATGCTGGGCTGCGTGCTGGCTGGTAACCTCGCCGACCGCTACGGTCGTAAGCCCGGCCTGATGGTGGCGGCCCTCATTTTTGCGCTCTCTTCGCTGGGCATGGCCTTCTCCTCCACCTTACCGGTTTTCATCACCATGCGCTTCGTGGCCGGGATCGGGGTCGGGATGGCGTCGACGCTGAGTCCGCTCTACATTGCCGAAATTTCGCCCGCCGAAGTCCGGGGCCGGAATGTGTCCATCAACCAGTTGACCATCGTTATCGGGATTCTGATCACCAATCTGGTTAACTACGCATTGGCTGATAACGGCCCCGATGCCTGGCGGTGGATGTTCGGGCTGGGGGCGGTGCCATCCGCCGGTTTTTTGCTGGGCGTGTTCTGGTTACCCGAAAGTCCACGGTGGCTGGTACAGAAAGGACGGGTGCAGGAAGGCGAAACGATTTTGCGTCGGATTGGTGGAGAATCCTTTGTAAAACAGACCGTTACTGCCATCAATCGGTCAATGGAAGGAGCCGAAAAACCGTCGTTGTCCATGCTGCTGGAGCAGGGCGTTCGCCCGGCGGTGATTGTCGGCATTGGCCTGGCGGTGCTGCAGCAATTGTGCGGAATCAATGTGGTTTTCAATTATACCTCCACGATTTTCGAGACCGTGGGAGCCAATCTCGACCGGCAGTTGTTCGAAACCGTAGCCATCGGAATCGTCAATCTGGTGTTCACGCTGGTGGCCATGTGGCAGGTGGATAAACTGGGCCGAAAACCGCTGATGCTCATCGGAACCCTGGGGCTGGCGGTGTTGTATGTGGTGATTGCAGTGCTCCTGAAAACCGGTGCATCGTCGGGTTTGCTGTCGGTCTTTGTGCTGCTGGCAATCAGCGTTTACGCAACCTCCCTGGCACCCATCACCTGGGTTTTGATCTCGGAGATTTTTCCCAACCGGGTCCGTGGACTGGCGTCGTCGGTCGCGATTCTGGCGTTGTGGGGTGCCTACTTCATTCTGGTTTTCACCTTTCCCATTCTGGCCGAACAGCTCGGGACATACGGACCTTTCGGGCTTTACGCGGTAATCTGTCTCGTCGGATTCTGGTTTGTCCGCCGAAATGTGCGCGAAACCAAAGGAAAAACGCTGGAAGAACTGGAAGATACCTTCACCGCACACTGATTTCATAAAATTATCCATCTTAATCGAAATTCTCTCTATTGATTTAGGCGTCGAAGCCTTTAATCTTTGTAGTTATGGAATTTAGCAAATAATGATTTGGATTTTATTGTGCCTACCATCAATTCAATCGGCTAATTCTGACTAATCAACTAAACCCTTAATCCTTTCTTACGTATGAATCATTCTATACGGTGTCTGCAAACAACCCTGGTATTGGTTTGCCTTACACTGACCACTTTTGCCCAGAGCCTGATTACGGGCAAGGTGGTTGGTGAGCAAAACGATGGCATACCGGGTGCTACGATTACCATAAAGGGCACGACCCGGGGCACGACAACTGATGCTTCTGGCGGGTTTCAACTGAATGCCAGCCCCAACGAAACGCTCGTATTCAGCTACGTGGGCTATGTGACTCAGGAAGCCGTTGTTGGCAACCGCACCAGCCTGACCATCAAAATGCTGACCGACACCCGCAGTCTGGAAGAAGTAGTGGTGGTGGGCTACGGTACGGTGAAGAAAAGTGACCTGACCGGTTCGGTTTCGACCATCAAGGCCGATGCCATCAAGGAAATGCCGGTGGTTTCGGTCGATCAGGCCATTCAGTCGCGGGCACCTGGCGTTCAGGTGACCCAGAGTTCGGCGGCTCCGGGCGGTGGGATTTCCATTCGTGTGCGGGGTGCCAACTCCATCAACAGCGGAAGTGAGCCGCTGTATGTCATCGACGGTTTTCCGATGTATCCCGACAATGGCGCGATGGGAACCGCGGGGAACCGGCAATCGAGCAACGCGATGGCCACCATCAACCCCAACGAAATTGAATCCATCGAAATTCTGAAAGATGCCTCCGCCACCTCGATTTACGGGTCGCGGGGTTCGAACGGGGTGGTTCTGATTACGACCAAACGCGGGAAAGAAGGCCAGAGCCGGGTCGATTACGAAGGATCGTACTCGTTCCAGCAAATTGCAAGGCCCATTGAAGTGTTGAACGGCAGCGATTACGCCCGGTATCTGAACCTTCTGGAACGAAGCCAGGGCGGCAGCCCTCGGTTTACCGACGCGCAAATCAGCCAGATCGGCGAGGGCACCAACTGGCTGAATGCGATTACGCAAACCGGCGCACTGTCTAACCACCAGCTTTCGTTTACCGGCGGAAACAAGGCCATGCGGTATGCTTTCGTTGCCAACTATCTGGATAACAAGGGAATTGTCAAGAATACATTTTTCAAACGGTACGGTTTTCGGCTGAACCTCGACAATGATTTTCTCAACGGCCGGGCCACACTCAGCAATAGCTGGTCGTATAACCGGACAGGAAGCAGCAACGTGGCAACGGATCGGGGCGGCCCGGGCGGAATCATCATTACGGCACTGGGCCTGGACCCAACCGTCGCGGTGTATGACCAGAATGGCAATTACAATTACCCCAGCTACGATCAGCGCTTCAACATCAACCCCCTGGCGGAAGCTCAGGAAGGCTACGACCGGGATAACATCAACCGGTTATTCGGAACCACGGCGCTGACCTTCAACATCATTGAGGGGCTGAAATTCCGGACCAGCCTGGGCGCTGATGTCGTGAATGCGACCCGTAACACGTTCTACAACAACTACACTTTCACCGGTCGGCAGTATGGCCGGCAACTGGAACGGGCCAACCGCAACGTCAGCAGCATCCTGAACGAAAACATTCTGAGCTACAACAAGCAAATCCGGCCGGGCCATAACCTCGACGTAACACTGGGATATACCTACCAGCAGGAGAGCAACCTGTTCAACTCGGCGTCGACGCGCGGACTGCCCTCGGACGATCCGGAGTCGGTTAACATGCAAAACGGTAGCAAACCGCAGATTCCCAATTCCGGGCGTCAGGACTGGGCCCTGCAATCGTTGCTGGGCCGGGTGAACTACAATCTGAAAGACCGCTACCTGTTTACGGTAACGTTCCGGCGCGATGGTTCGTCCCGGTTTGGCCCGAGCAACAAATGGGCCACGTTCCCTTCAGCGGCTGTTGGCTGGCGTCTGGTAAACGAAGATTTCTTCCAGAACTCGGCTCTGAAAAATGTGTTTGATGACGTTAAAATCCGGGCCAGCTACGGTCTGACGGGGAATTCACAAATCCCGGTTTACCGATCTTTGGGTGGTTTGTCGACCTACAATTATGTGTTCGGCGGTAGCCTGGCTGCGGGCTATGGCCCCAACCGGATTGCGAACCCCAACCTGAAATGGGAAAGCACGGCGATGCTGAACCTCGGTCTGGATCTGTCCCTGCTGAACAACCGCCTTTCGATGACCTTCGACGTGTTCAGCAACAAAACCACGGATCTGTTGCTGGATGTTTCCATTCCGCAGAGCACCGGTTTCAGCACCATCATGTTGAACTCCGGATCGCTGACTAACAAGGGTGTTGAGTTTTCCACGAACTACAAAATCGTTAACAATGCCGCGTTTAAATGGGATGTGAGCGGTAATATTTCGGTGTTGCGGAATGAGATTACCAATTTGGGCCAAAGTACGCCCTTCTTCGCCAACAGCACCAGCGGCCACTTGGGCGTTTTTGGTAGCTGGGTAGAAGCCGGAAATCCGATCGGCGTCTGGAAAGGCTACAAATACGTCGGACTGTTTCAAACTGACGACGAAGGCAAGACCTTTGCCGCCCGCGCGGGCTATCCGAAATACGAAGACGTGAACGGCGACGGAAAATATACCGCCGATGATTACGTGGTGATGGGCAATCCAAACCCGAAATTTACCTGGGGACTGAATTCCAGTGTCAAGTTTAAAAATTTCGACCTGTCGATCTTCTTCCGGGGTGTTCATGGCAACGATGTACGGAACCTGCAACAGTCGGAAATGGGCGATGGGGTTCAGAAAATCAACCAGATTGGCGACATCCTGACGGATTCGTGGACGCCGACCAACACGGGTGCCAGCCGGCCCGTGATCGATGGTCGCCGGGATTTCATCTCCTTCCGCCGGTCGTCGTTCTTCATTCAGGACGGATCTTTTGTTCGGTTGCAAAACCTGGCGCTGGGGTATAACCTGCCGCTGAATACCAAATACATCCGGTCGGCCCGGATCTACGCCAGCGGTCAGAACCTGTTCCTGATTACGAAATACAAAGGATTCGATCCGGAAGTGAACAACCAGGGCCAGAACAACCTGAACCGGGGCGATGACTACGACGCGTATCCCCGCGCCCGGATGTTTACGGTGGGAGTCAATCTTGGTCTGTAATTCGCTAACCCTACAATCTTTAAAGAGACATGAACCTGATTATTTCTTCCAAAGTCAAATCCCTGCTGATGCTGTCGGTCCTGGCCACGGGCCTCGGTTGCTCGGATCTCAAGGAAAACCCCGACTTTATCAATCCCGACACGTTTTATAAATCGGCTACGGAACTGGAACTGGGCGTCAACGGTATTTACGACGATCTGAACTCCGGCTATTCCGGTTATTTCTATGACCGCTACGTGTTTGAGTGTTTGACGGGCGACCAGATCGGCTGGGAAAAAGGCCCGCTGCAATACAACCTGGGGAACGTCAGCTCGGCCGATGAGTACATTGAGGCTTACTGGTCAATCAGTTACCGTTCCATCAACCGCGCCAATGCGGTGATCGAAACCGCCGATGCGATGAAAGATCCATCCAACGACGCCCTGGTAAAACGCCTGAAGGCCGAAGCGCAGTTTCTGCGGGCGTTCTATTACTACGGTTTGCTGAGTTATTTTGACAATCCTCCGCTGACGACCAAATCGACCAAGGGCATTAGTGAATTGCCGTCGAACGCGGGTGGAAAACGGGCGGTCATCGACCAGATTTACGCCGATGCCAAAGCCGCGGCTGAAGCATTGCCCGCAGCCTACACCGGTGCCAACGCCGGACGGGCGACGAAATGGGCCGCCAAATCGATCCTGATGAAAGCCCAGCTTTGGGATGAAAAATGGGCCGACGCCAAAACCACCGCCGAAGACATTATCAACAACAGCGGTTTGCAGTTGTACGAAAACTTCGGGTATAACTTCGATCTGGCCCACGAAAACCAGGGCGAACGGATTTTTGAAGGCCAGGTTTCGGCAGCCGCCAACGCCAGCGAGTGGAATGTGCATTCAGCCCACTTCAATCCGGAAGATTATCCGAGCGAACTGGGTGGTGCAGGCTGGAGCTGGCTGAGCGCGACGCAGGAATTCCGGGCTTCGTACGACAGCAAGGACAAACGCATCGATGCCACGTTCATCGAATCATATCCAACGGGCCGCCTGGGCAAAGTCAACGGGCAATATCCGGTTGTGAAGTGGAGCCCAACAGCGGATTTCAACCTTTCCCGGTTTGGCGGTATTGTCAAGGCCGATGCGAATCCGGCGGACCCTAATCAACTGGTTTTTGGCAAAGCCTGGGCGGGCAAGCTGGTGGAACTGGGTATTAACTACAACAATACCGAAAAGAACACCATCTACATCCGGCTGGCGGACATTCTACTGGGTCATTCCGAAGCCTGTAATGAAAGCAATGCGGGCGACAAGTTCATGGGAATCAATAAGGTACGTGCTCGTGCCGGTCTGACGGCCCTGAGCGGTTTGAGCCAGTCGGCGTTGCGGGATGCGATCATCAAAGAGCGCGAGCAGGAGTTCGTCTTTGAGCAGGTCATGTATCCGGAATTGCGTCGCAAAAGCAAACCGGGCGGACAGCCTGATTACCTGGGTGAGCGAATCAACCACTATATTACGAAATACAAAGTGGGCCGGACCCTCAAACCACGGGATTACGTGCTTCCACTCCCGCTGAAAGAAATGCAGGGAAATCCGAACGTAACGCAAAACCCGGTGTGGCAGTAATAGTTAGTTGCCCTTAAATCCCCTAAAGGAGACTTGTACACAGATTCTCCAGGACGAAAGTCCCCTTTAGGGGATTTAGGGGCAAAATTTGATCAATCAAAGAGGGCTTTCACGAGCCCTTTTTTGATTTCTGTTTTTTAGCGACCTTGCCTGTATGAAGTACCTATTCCTCTTGCCGGTTTTCCTGTGCATCCTGGCCTGCGAGCAAAAGCCGAAGACGCTCTTTACCACCTTGCCCGCTTCACAAACCGGCGTCCATTTCCAGAATTCCATTACCGAAAACGACTCCTTTAATCTGGTCGATTATTATTATGTCTACAACGGCGGGGGCGTCGCGGTCGGTGATTTGAACAACGACAACCTGCCCGATTTGTATTTCACCGGCAATCAGGTGGGCGACCGGATGTATTGGAACACCACCAAACCCGGTTCGGATTCGCCCACCTTCGAGGACGTGACGGACAAGGCCGGTATTCAGAAAGGCGGCTGGTCGACTGGGGTCACGATGGCCGATGTGAATGCCGACGGGCTGCTGGATATTTACGTTTGTAAGTCCGGGAATTACGCCGGAAGCCGCCGGAAAAATCAGCTCTACATCAACAAAGGGAATTTTCAGTTTGAAGAAAGCGCCGAACGCTACGGTCTGGACGATACCAGTTACACCAATCAGGCTACGTTTTTTGATTACGACAAGGACGGTGATCTGGACGTTTTTTTGCTGACCAGTACGAATCTGGTTCGCAATCCCAACCAGGTGACGCCGGTCATTGCCGACGGTTCCGGGCTGGCCAACGACAAGCTGTTTCGCAACGATTCGAAGGCATCGGGACCCCGGTTTACGGACGTGACCAAAGCGGCCGGTATTCTGCACGACGGTTTCGGGTTGGGGCTGACGGTTTCGGATTTCAATCAGGACGGCTGGGAGGACATTTACGTCGCCAACGACTTTCTGGCGAACGATTTTCTGTACGTCAACAACCGGAACGGGACCTTCAGCGAAGTCAGTAAATCGTATTTCAAGCACCACAGCCAGTTTTCGATGGGCTGCGATGCTGCCGACATCAACAACGACGGCTTACCGGATCTGGTCGTAGCCGACATGCTGCCCGCCGACAACGAGCAGCGTAAAAAAATGGCGGGGGCCGCTAACTATCAGCAGTTTGAAAGCATCACCCGCCAGGGCTATCACCCGCAGTTTATGCGCAATATGCTGCAGGTGAACGGCGGAAAAGCCGCCGACGGCCGGATCGTTTTCTCCGAAATTGGGCAGTTCGCCGGGGTTTCGTCCACCGACTGGAGCTGGTCGCCTTTGCTGGCCGATCTGGACAACGACGGCTGGCGGGATCTGGTCATCACGAATGGCTATCTGCGCGACATTACCGATCTGGATTTTGTATCGTTCAACGATTCCTTCGCGCAGGGAAACCGCACGCCCGAAGAAATTAATGCGTATCTGCGGCAGGGCGCACCCAAAATGCCGAGCATCAAAAAGGCCAACCGGTTTTTCCGAAACCGTCGCGATCTGACCTTTGATGATGTGACCGCCACCTGGTTCGGCTCGGAAACATCCCTGTCGAATGGGTCAGCCTACGCCGATCTCGACCGCGACGGTGATCTGGATTTGATTGTCAACAACATCAACCAGGACGCCTACATCCTACAAAACGCGACCGCCAACTCGCATTACCTGCAACTGAAATTACAAGGCCCGAAACAGAACCGGTTCGGACTGGGGGCGGATGTGACACTCTACAACAACGGATTGACGCAAACGCATCATCAGGCCGTTACGCGGGGCTATCAATCGTCAGTCGATTACATTATTCACTTTGGTTTGGGTGCCGCAAAAACCGTTGATTCCCTGCGGATTGTGTGGCCGGATGGCAAATTGCAGACGCTCAAAAAACCGGGCATCGACCGGCTGGTATCGTTGGATTACCGTCAAGCTACCCAAACCGCCCGGCAACCGGAAATCCGCCCGGTCACGCTGCTGACCGACGTAACCCAGGCATCTGGAATAAGGCTGACGCACCAGGAAGAGTCGTATCTGGATTACAACCAGGAACCGCTTTTGCCGCACAAACTCTCGCAACAAGGCCCGAAACTGGCGGCAGGCGATGTTAACGGCGACGGTCTGGAAGATCTGTTCGTGGGCGGTTCGTTCCGGCATTACGGAAAATTGCTGATCCAGACGTCGGCAGGGCGGTTTATCGAAAAACCGTACACCGATGAATCGCAGCCGAAAGACGAGGAGGATGTTGGGGCGCTGCTGTTCGACGCGGATGGCGATGGCGATAAGGATTTGTACATTGTCAGCGGCTCCAACGAGTATTACGACGGTTCCGAGTATTACCAGGACCGGCTGTATCTCAACGACGGAAAAGGCAAATTTACGGCAGCCACCGACCGATTACCGGCCATCCGGCACAGTGGTTCGTGTGTGCTGGCGGTTGATGTGGACAAAGACGGTGACCTCGACCTGTTCCGGGGTGGGCGACTGAAGGCGTTGCAATATCCTCTGCCCGGCGAAAGCTACGTATTGATCAACGACGGCGGGCGCTTTCGGAATGCAACGGATGAGCTGGCACCCAACCTGCGGAACGTCGGTATGGTGACCGATGCGGTTTGGGCCGACATCGACCGCGATTCGTGGCCGGATCTGGTGGTGGTGGGTGAAATGATGCCGATTACGGTTTTCAAAAATAACCGGGGCCGACTCGTGCCCTTGTCGCTGGAGGCACTGAAAGGCTCGGAAGGGTTCTGGAATTGCATTCGTTCCGGTGATTTCGACCACGATGGCGATCTTGATTTTGTGATTGGCAATCTGGGGCTGAACAGCCGCTACCGGGTGTCGCCCAGCCAGCCGATGCGCATCTACGCGGGTGATTACGACAATAACGGTCGGCTCGATGCCATCGCCACCTATTATTTAGACGGCATCGAATATCCGATTGCGTCCCGCGACGAGCTGGGTCGCCAGTTGCCCCTCATCAAAAAGCAGTTCACGAATTACGCCCTCTACGCCAAAGCCAAAGTCACCGACCTGCTGACGCCCGAGCGACAAAAAATCAGCACGGTTTTGCAGGCTTGCTGGCAGCAAAGTGTATTCCTCGAAAATACCGGCGGCAGTTTCCGGCTTCAACCCTTGCCTGCGCTTGCTCAGTGGGCACCCATCCAGAGTTTGCTGGTGGAAGACATCAATCAGGACGGTCATCTCGACGTGCTGGCGGTCGGAAACGCGTATGATGCCGAGTCGGTGGCCGGACAATACGATGCGATGACGGGACTCGTGCTGAAAGGCGACGGAAAAGGCGGATTTCAGCCATTATTGTTTCCGCAAAGCGGTTTTCTGGCGGATGGCGATTGCAAATTCATCGTTGGAGTCAACAGCCCTGCCCAGCGGCTGATTGTGGTCTCGGTCAATAATGGCCCTTTAAAGGTCTTTCAGCCCAGGAAGAACTAGATCACGGTTCTATGATGCTTCGCCCAGCTAATCATTTCGCTCAGCATTGGCCAGAGCGTTTTGCAATACTCCGTGATTTCATATTCGATGAGGACGGGCGTTTCATTATGTACCGTTCTGGTTACCAACTTATTCATTTCCAATTCCTTCAACTCTTTTGAAAGCATCCTGAACGTAATATTCGGGATGCTTTTGGCAATTTCCCGGTAGCGCTTGTGGCCGCTGCTTAGCGATACGATGATCAATACTTTCCATTTACCGCTGATTACATACAAGGTGTCCTGAATGTATTTCAGATCGGTTGGGCAACTGAAGTTGCAGACGTATTCCTCTTTCATGTTGTGGGTGCTATTCCCGATGATAGCGCTATACCTTAGTATACTGCACACAAATGTATAGCAACTGGTGCATACTTTTGCAGCCATACTAAAAACGAACATGAAAAAGTTAGCAAACAAAGTCGCAGTGGTCACCGGTGGAAACAGCGGAATCGGTTTATCAACCGCCATACTATTTGCCGAACAGGGTGCCAACGTAGCCATTACCGGCCGCAACCCGATTTCTTTAGACCGTGCTGTAGAAGCCATAGGCCACGGAGCGGTCGGCATTGTCAGTGATGTTTCCGATGTAAACAACATCACAAAAGCGTATGAAAAAGTAAGCGAAGTGTTTGGCAAGATTGACGTACTGGTCGTCAATGCGGGTGTAAATCATGCCGGGCCGTTAGCCGACTATACGGAAGAACAATTCGATCAGATCAGCGACATCAATTTCAAAGGGGCCTTTTTTTCGGTGCAGCGCGCGTTGCCGTATTTAAATGATGGAGCGTCCATTATTCTGACTTCCAGCGCCGTAAACGAAAAAGGATTTAGCAATGGGGCGGCCTATTCGGCTACAAAAGCGGCCGTCCGGTCATTGGCCCGAAGTTTTTCGACCGAATTGATGGACCGGAATATCCGGGTGAACGTTCTGTCACCCGGCGCGATTGACACCCCATTTTTCGGCCGAGGTGGTGCTTCACAGGAAGAAGTTGATGGCACAAAAGAATACATGGCCAGCATTATCCCCGCGAAACGGCTGGGCACGGTTGAGGAAGTTGCGGAAGGATTCCTCTATTTAGCCTCGGATGCTTCTAAATACATGGTTGGTTCCGAATTAGTCATGGATGGCGGAGTAAAAACTTTGTAATAGGCTCTTCAGCAAATTCCGTAAAATTATCCATGTAAAGCAAAATTTGCTCCATTCCGATTAGGATTATGGCTGACTAAATTTGTGTAGAACCAATACCGCCCAGTTAGGGCCGCGTATGAACACAAAAGTAATCGTCGTCAGTGGAGCTGTAGTAGGCGTAGGCTTGCTGCTCTCGTCTTTTCTGGGCTGGTTCGAGGAGCGCGTCGACTTCAACACCCAGGTCAAACCGCTGCTGAATAAAAACTGCATTGCCTGCCACGGGGGCGTCAAAAAGGCCGGGGGCTTTTCCGTCTTGTTTCGGCACGAAGCCGTCGCACCGACGAAATCGGGCAAACCCGCGATCGTTCCCGGTGATGCCGACGCCAGTGAAATGATTCGCCGGTTGACGCTAACCGATCATGACGACCGGATGCCGCTGGATGCGCCCCCCCTGAAACCCGAAGAAATTGAAACCCTCCGCAAGTGGATCGATCAGGGCGCGGAATGGGGAGATCACTGGGCCTATACCCGCATCGAAAAACCGGAAATTCCGAAAGTGGGTACGTTCTGGAGCCGCATGGGAATGGCCAAAAATGATGAAACCGACTGGGTTAAAAACGAAATCGATCCGTTTGTGCTCGAAAAACTCCGGGGCCAATCGCTCAAACCGTCACCGGAAACCGACCGCGCCACGCTCATCCGGCGCGTTTCCCTCGACCTGACCGGTTTGCCGCCCACCCAACAGGAAGTGGCTGATTTTGTGAAGGATCAATCACCGAATGCGTACGAAAAAGTGGTGGACCGGCTTCTGGCTTCACCGGCGTACGGCGAACGCTGGACGGCGCTCTGGCTCGATCTGGCCCGCTATGCCGATTCAAAAGGCTACGAAAAAGATACCGAACGAAAAATCTGGCGGTACCGCGACTGGGTTATCAACGCGTTCAACCAGGATATGCCCTACAACCAGTTCACCATCGAACAACTAGCAGGCGACTTGTTGCCCAATGCAACTGACAATCAATTCATTGCGACCGGTTTTCACCGCAACACGATGACCAACGACGAGGGCGGCACGCAGGACGAGGAATTTCGGGTAGCTGCGGTGCTGGACCGGGTCAACACGACCTGGGACGTGTTTCAGGGAACGACGTTTGCCTGTGTGCAGTGTCACAGTCACCCCTACGACCCGTTTGTTCATGATGAATATTACAAGTATCTGGCGTTTTTCAACAACACGCGCGACGAGGACGTTCAGACCGATACGCCGACCCTGCGGTTTTTCAAGGACCAGGATTCGGTGAAGGTGGCTGAGTTGAAAAACTGGGTGGCATCGCATACGAAGCAACCACAGCCGGTGCAGGAACTGGTGAATTTTGTCCGGCTGACGGAGCCAAAAATCAACTCACACGATTTCGATCAGTACGTCAATGCGTCGCTGCTGGATGCCAAGTTTTTCGGCGTGCAGCACGGCGGATCGGCGCGAATCAAAAGTGTCAACCTGAACGGAACGAATCGCCTGATTATGGCGATCGGAACGAATGCCGAAAAAGCGGTTTTGACGCTTCACCAGGACAGCCCGACCGGCCCGACACTACTAACGATCCCGGTACCGAAAACCGGTAGCCAGTGGCGCGATACGGTGATGATTTACGCGCTTCCGACGATTTCGGGGCGTCATCATGTGTATCTGACCATGGATAGCCCGAAGCAACCGAAGGATTGGACGATGATCAAATGGGTGTCGTTTCGGCCTGCCTTACCGGGAACCTCGGCAACGGTTTTGGGCGAAATGGATTACAAACTCCAGGCTGTGTTGAACGCCAAACCGGAATCGACGCCGGTTTTGTTCGAAGGAAAAGGCGATTTTGCCCGGAAAACGCACGTGTTCGACCGGGGTAACTGGCTCGTGAAAGGAAAACCGGTTCAGCCCGACGTTCCCCAATCGCTGCCACCCTTGCCCACTGATTCAAACGGAAAACCGGTTCCCCGCAACCGTCTGGGACTCGCGTTGTGGATGGTCAACCGCGATCATCCGCTGACCGCCCGGGTAGCCGTCAACCGCTTCTGGGAGCAACTTTTCGGAACCGGTCTGGCCGAAACCGTGGAGGATCTGGGAACGCAGGGCATTCCGCCCACCCACCGGGAACTGCTGGATTATCTGGCGACCGAATTCATGGAAACCGATCAATGGTCGGTGAAACGCCTGCTGAAACGCATGGTTCTGTCGGCGACTTACCGCCAGCGTTCGGAGGCTTCGGCGGATCTGGTCGCAAAAGATCCGTTTAACCGCTGGCTCGCGCGTGGCCCGCGTGTCCGGTTAACCGCCGAGCAAGTTCGCGATCAGGCGCTGGCAACCAGTGGTTTGCTGAGTTCGAAACGGTTTGGTCCGAGTGTAAAACCGTCGCAACCCGACGGCATCTGGCAGTCGCCCTACAACGGCGAGAGCTGGAAACTGAGCGAGGGCGAAGACCGCCACCGCCGGGCACTTTACACCTACTGGAAACGCACCTCGCCCTATCCGTCGATGATTACCTTCGACAGCCCAAGCCGGGAATTTTGTCAGGTCCGGCGCATTCGGACGAACACGCCTTTGCAGGCACTCGTTACCCTAAACGATCCGGTTTTTGTTGAATCGGCCCAGACGCTGGCGGCTATGATGCAGAAACACGGAAAAACCGCCGACCAACAAATTCAGGCCGGTTTTCGGCAAGTCATGCAGCGGAATCCGGCCCCTCAGAAACTGGCCGTGCTGGTGAAGTTGTATCAAAAAGCGGAGACCTATTATCAACAACATCCCATCGACGCGCAGAAGTTACTGGCCCGGAAAGACGCCACTCCGCAGTTGGCGGCTTTGACGATTACGGCCAATACGATGCTCAATCTGGATGAGGTGATAACCAAAGAATGACATGAAAAAGCTCATCAACGAATTACAACAGGCGGCTGTCCAGCGCGAAACCCGGCGGCATTTTTTGCATACGTGTTCCACCGGTTTGGGTGCCATGGCACTGGGTTCCGTCCTGGCTAGCTGTGATTTTTTGGGGAAATCCGACGAGAAAGGTTCGTCCGTAACCAGTGCGCAACCGCTGGGTAACGACGACCGTTCCCCGACGGCGGTGCGTCCGGCGCAGTTTGCGGGCAAAGCCAAGCGGGTGATTTACATCCACATGGCCGGGTCGCCCTCGCAACTGGAATTGTTCGATTACAAGCCCGAACTGGCGAAATACAACGGAAAAGACTGTCCGCAGGAACTGCTGACCGGGAAGAAATTTGCGTTCATCCGGGGCGTTCCCAAAATGCTGGGACCGCAGGGAAAGTTTGCGCAACACGGTCAGTCGGGAGCCTGGGTTTCCGATTATTTGCCCCATTTACAGGGTGTGGTGGACGAAATTACGTTTCTGAAAGCCATGCACACCGACCAGTTCAACCACGCTCCGGCGCAGTTGCTGATGCACACCGGAGCCGCCCGGCTGGGACGGCCCAGCATGGGTTCGTGGGTGACCTACGGTTTGGGAACGGAAAATGACAATTTGCCCGGTTACATCGTGCTGGCATCGGGCGGCAAACAACCCGATGCGGGCAAATCGGTCTGGGGCAGCGGTTTTCTGCCGTCGGTGTATCAGGGCGTTCAGTGCCGGACGGAAGGCGACCCGGTTTTGTACGTTTCCAACCCGGATGGGATGTCGCGGGATATGCGGAAAAACACCATCGATGCCATTTCAGAAATTAACCAGCAGCAATACAACGACGTCAAAGATCCGGAAATTCTGACCCGAATTGCGCAGTATGAACTGGCGTTCCGGATGCAGATGTCGGTGCCGGATGCGATGGATATCAAAGGCGAACCGCAGTATATGCTTGATCTATACGGCGTTGACCCGAACAAAGGCTCATTTGCCCGGAACTGTTTGCTGGCCCGGCGGCTGGTGGAGCGCGGAGTGCGTTTTGTGCAGTTGTTCGACTGGGGCTGGGATTCCCACGGTACAGACACCAGTACGGCCATCGATCTGGGACTGCACGACAAATGCCGGCAATCGGACCAGGCCGTGGCGGCTTTGCTCCAGGATCTGAAACAACGCGGTTTGCTCGACGATACGCTCGTGGTGTGGGGTGGCGAATTTGGCCGGACGCCGATGCAGGAAAACCGCGATGGCCAGACTCTGCCATTCATGGGTCGCGATCACCATTTGGATGCGTTCACGGTCTGGATGGCGGGCGGTGGCGTCAAACGTGGTTTTTCATTTGGCGAAACCGATGACATCGGCTATTACGGCGTGAAGGATCAGGTACACGTCCACGATTTACAGGCGACGATTCTGCATTTGCTGGGGTTCAATCACGAAAAACTCACGTACCAGTTTCAGGGCCGCCCTTTCCGGCTGACCGATGTGGCCGGAAAGGTGGTAAAACCTATTCTGGCGTAAGTTCCGGGGTCGGGCTACTGGCTTCGTCTTTCACCACCAGTTGCACGGTATACCGGCTTTTCTGTTCCAGCAGCAGTTTTTTATGGACCAAAACCCGGTCGATGGTTTTTTCGTCGTAGTGGCGAATGGTGATGAGCTCCAGCCCCTCGTTGTAGGTAATCCGAAAGTTTTCCTGCAAATGGGGCATCAAACGGGCCAACCGCTCCGGCCGGTGATCGACCACGACGGAAAAGCTGATGGCGGTATTTTGCATCAGGTTGATTTTCACGCCGTATTCTGCAAAATGACCGAATATCTTGCTCAGATTTTCTTCCGCAATAAACGAGAAGTCTTTTGGATGCAATGAAATCAGCGTCTGGTTCATCTTGAAAATGAACGACGGAACGGGCAGGTGCTTCTCAAAATGGCCGATTACCGTTCCGGGCTCCTGCGGTTGCAGAAACGACCGGACGTACAATGGAATGTTCTTATTCTGTAACGGTTTGATGGTTTTCGGGTGAATAACCGTAGCGCCGTAATAGGCCAGTTCGATGGCATCCTGATAAGTCAACTGGTCGATTTTGACGGTTTCGTCGAACCATTTCGGATCGGCATTCAAAACGCCCGGCACATCTTTCCAGATCGTAACGCGCTCAGCGTTGAGGCAATAGGCAAAAATTGCCGCCGTATAATCTGAACCATCCCGGCCCAGAGTCGTGGTGTAGCCTTCGCCTGTGTTGCCAATAAACCCCTGCGTGATCACGACGCTGGTTTCGATCAGATCGGCGAGGGTGTCCGTAATGTGTTCACCGGTTCGATCCCAGTCTACCTTGCCTTCGCGGTAGGTATCATCCGTTCGAATTAACCGCCGGGCATCCACCCAGTAGGAGTCCAAACCGGATTGGTTCAGGTGAGCATTGAGAATGCGCGTTGACAGCAGTTCACCAAATGAAACCAGTTGGTCGTATACTTTATCCCCATTGGGTTCCGGCTCCTCGGCAAGCAGGTTTTCTACGGCGGAAAACAGCTCGTAGACGCCCTCAAAAGGCTCGCGGTTATCACCAGCCAAATTATTGATCACGTGTTCGTGACGCGCCCGGATGTGCTGCCAGATCGTGTCTTTGGCCGCTTCCCGGCCGAGATAGGCCCAGGTCAGCTTCTCCAGCTCATTCGTGGTTTCACCCATTGCCGACACCACCACCACCAGTTGCTTCGGTGGCTGCTGTTGAATGATTCCGGCCACGTTGCGAATTCCCTGCGCATCTTTCACCGATGCTCCGCCGAATTTAAATACCTGCATTGTCAAAATGTAGAAATGAATAAAAACGTGGCCGGATTACCGATGCGATTGAAGAGAGGAGGCCGTTTGATTTCCGCACCCATCCATCGGTTCAATCACACTGGTAACCCGGCCACGTTGCTGAGTAAGGGTTATCGGTTAAGCGGTAATGATGCGCTCGGCATAGGTTAGTTCCCGGACGGCATCGGCAATTCCTTTCGGATCGAAACCACATTCGCGGTGAAGGTCGATCTGCTCGCCGTGTTCGATCACCGCATCCGGAATGCCCAGCCGCTTCACGCGGGCCACATAACCGTGGTCGGTCATGAATTCGATCACCGCACTGCCAAAACCGCCCATCACGCAGCCATCTTCAACGGTCACGACTTTGTCGTACCGCTGGAATATTTCGTGCAGCATCGCTTCGTCGAGCGGTTTTACGAACCGCATGTCGTAGTGCGCCGGGTGAATCAGCTCGGTTTCGAGGAGTTCACAGGCGTTTGTGACGTAGTTACCAATGGGGCCAATGGTCAGAATGGCGACGCCTTTCCCATCCCGGATTTTGCGTCCTTTTCCTACTTCAATGGCTTCAAGCGGAGTCCGCCAGTTGGGCATCACGCCTTCACCCCGTGGGTAGCGGATGGTAAAAGCCTGTTTTCCCTGCTGAATGGTGTCCGACTGGGCCGTAAACATCAGGTTACGGAGTTCCTGCTCATTCATCGGGCTGGCCACGATCATGTTCGGAATGCAGCGCATGAAAGACAAATCGTAGGCTCCGTGGTGCGTTGGACCATCGGCACCGGCAAAACCGGCCCGGTCGAGGCAGAAAATAACCGGCAGTTCCTGAATACAGACGTCATGGATCACCTGATCGTAGGCCCGTTGCATGAACGTGGAGTAGATGTTACAGAAAACGACCTGTCCCTGTGTGGCCATTCCCGCCGAAAACGTAACGGCATGTTGTTCGGCAATGCCGACATCGAAAGCCCGGTCCGGGATGGCTTTCATCATGATGTTCATTGACGATCCGGACGGCATGGCGGGCGTTACACCTACGATTTTTTCGTTTGCTTCGGCGAGTTCCACCAGTGTATTCCCGAAAACATCCTGGTATTTAGGCGGTTGCGGTTTATCGTAGACTTTCTTTTTGATTTCGCCCGTTACCTTGTCGAACAAACCCGGCGCGTGCCATTTGGTCTGGTCTTTTTCGGCGGGGCCGTATCCTTTGCCTTTTACCGTCAGACAGTGCAGCAGTTTGGGGCCGGGAATGTCTTTCAGGTCGTTCATCACACTCACCAGATGATCGATGTCGTGGCCGTCGATGGGGCCAAAATACCGCAGGTTCAGCGATTCGAACAGGTTGCTCTGGTGAAGCAGCGACGCTTTCAGTCCGGTTTCAATTTTAGAAACAATGTCCTGCGCGCTTTTTCCGAAATTGCTCATCTTGCCCAACAAATTCCAGACTTCGTCCTTCATTTTGTTGTAGGTCGGCGAGGTGGTAATGTCCGTCAGATATTCGCGCAAGGCGCCCACGTTGGGGTCGATGGACATGCAGTTGTCATTCAGCACAATAAGCAAGTCGGCTTCGGTTGCACCAGCGTGGTTCATGCCTTCAAAAGCCAAACCGGCCGTCATCGCACCGTCGCCAATGACGGCGATGTGATGCCGTTTGGGATGGTTTTGTAGCTGCGAGGCAACCGCCATACCCAGGGCCGCCGAAATCGAAGTTGAAGAGTGGCCAACGCCAAAAGAATCATATGGACTTTCCTTCCGTTTCGGAAAACCGGAAAGCCCCTTATAAAACCGATTGGTATGAAAAGTATCCCGTCGTCCGGTCAGAATTTTATGGCCATACGCCTGATGCCCAACATCCCAGACCAATTGATCATCCGGCGTGTTGAAAACGTAATGTAGTGCTACCGTCAATTCGACAACGCCCAGACTGGCCCCGAAATGGCCCCCATAAACCGATACGTTATCGACAATGAACTGCCGAAGTTCGGCACAGACTTGTGGAAGATCGGTTTGATTCAAATGACGGAGGTCGTCCGGACTGTCAATCTTGGCGAGTAGCCTGCCGGGTGTGATCAACATAGTAGGTTGAATGGTATAAAATGTTTTTCATAAACTACGTGTGGTAACAAACTGTTTCACAGCGTTCATTCATGAAATAAGTATCGGGCAAAAGTACAAAAAAAATACAAACGGCACAGTGCTTGTCCGGATTCCGGATAAATGAACCAGAGGAACGGTAAAGGGTTAAAAAGCACGCCAAAACCGTGTTTCAGCGTGCTTTTAAATAAAAATTGTCAAACTTCCGTGTTCTTTCCTGCTAAAAATACCGCCGAATTTGCGCGAGAAAAATACAATTTAGATTCTATCCACGCTGGCTCGCCCGGAAAAGTTTCTGTTTCTCTTCACGAGTCAGGCTTTCATAACCGGAACGGGATATTTTATCCAGAATCGCGTCAATTTCGTCCTGATCCGGCATCGCAACCGCCGAAGGAGACGACGGAGCCGCGTAGGCTCCGGTGCTCAGGCTGGCACTACTGCGCTGACGGTAAGACACTTTAACCGGCGGTTTTTTCCGAAACAGGCTTTGCCAGCCGTCCATCACCCAATAAATGGGCTGCCCCAGATCTGTTCCATTCTGAAGCATTTTGATGAACAGAAACCCGACTAAAGCCCCCCCCAAATGGGAAAGATCGCCCCCGGCATTCGGACCAATGGACCGGGCCAGCGACAGAACAATGTAAAAGAAGGCAATGTATTTGATCCGAACCGGACCGAAAAACAGCAGATGAAACGTATAGTTGGGCAGCAGCGTTGACGCTCCGACGGCAACGGAAAAAGCCGCTGCCGACGCGCCCAGCATCCGGGAGTCACCCACTTGTTCCTGGAAATAGGGGAGGAGGTTGTAGATGGCCATGTAGGCCAGACCGCCCGCCAAACCGCCCAGCATGTAGAGGGCCACCAGTCGGCGATTCCCCAGGTATTCGTCGATCAACCGGCCAAACCAGTACAGGAAGAGCATGTTGAACAGAATGTGGAAGACGTCTTCGTGGGTGAAGAAGTACGTAATCATTGTCCACGGCTTGGTGATGAAAGTGCCCAGGGCAGCCGGTAACCGCATTTGATCGACAATCAGGGTGTAGACTCCTGACATCTCTGCCAGCGTCAGAATGACTTTCAGGATCAACAGCAGCAGAAAGACAATCGTATTAATAAGAATCAACTGCACCAACGTGTTGTTGGGCTTGTTGAATTCGCTCCGGAAGTCATCTAACAGTCCACTCATTACTCAATAAAAATTATTTCGTTGCTTCCCCCAATATTTTACCAATATAAAAGCAAACAGCATACCGCCAATATGAGCAAAATGCGCCACATTGTCGGACTGTGCCCGATAAATGCCCGAATACAATTCATACGCACCGTAAAACGCCACCAGGTATTTCGCCTTGATGGGGATCGGTGGAAATAAAAGGAAAAGTTCGGTATTTGGGAATAATAATCCAAATGCCATCAAGATCCCAAAAATTGCTCCCGACGCGCCCACCATCGGCACCGCCAATTGCTGCTCGTAATACGTTTGAATCAGTTGCACGGCCCCTCGTCGATACGCCGGGTCCGTCGGGTTGTCTTCAAACACGCGTAAAAAATTATCGCCCTGACTCAATAGACCCCGATCCGACAGAAACATCTCCAGCGACTCGGGGGTTGGGTTACTTTGGAAAGCAGCCACTGCATCTCGTAACTGGCTGGCTTCAAAATAGTTTATGCCCAGAAATAATAATCCGGCTCCAACGCCGGTAATAAAATAAAAAATCGTAAATCGCTTGCTCCCCCATACCTGCTCAAGCATCGGGCCAAAGAAAAATAAACCCAGCATATTACTGAAAATGTGACCAAAATCAGCATGCAGGAACATGTAGGTTACAAACTGGTGGGGTGCAAAGGCCGGTGAAAGAAAAGAATAGAGTCCAAACGTACTGATCAGATCGATTCCCAACGCTTTAACAATAAACAGACCAACATTAATCAGCAATAGCGTCCTGACGACCGGCGTAAGATTCATAAAATTGTAACGTTTTCTTGCATAATAACCATATCAGGATCGAAATAATCCCGCTAATTTATCTAACGCCAATACAGTTGTGATCGGTTCACCATTGGGCGTATAGGATGGGTTCGATGACGCCATCAACTGATCAACCAGGGCCCGTTGCTCCGGTTCGGCCAGTTGCTTCTGGTGTCGCGCAGCCGACCGCCGGGCCAGCGAACGGGCAAGGACTTCGGCCCGCTCCAGTTTCAACCGCCCCGTATCTTCGCGGAGTTGCGCCAGCAGGTTGGCAAACAGTTCTTCTTCATTCTCGCCAACCGAAAGCGCCGGAACGCCCCGGATCATAAACGCATTCTGCCCGATCTCGTCGAACAGAAACCCCAGACTCGTCAAATCGTCGCGCAGCTCGAGGGCCAGGTTGTAATCGACCGGCATCACCGTTACTGTTTTTGGAAACAGCAATTGCTGCGACACGCCGTTGCGCTTGGTTAGCGCGGTCTGGTATTGATCATACAACACCCGTTCGTAGGCCCGGCGCTGGTCGATCACCAGCATACCAGCCTGAACGGACGTCACCAGATAGCGGTTGTGCACTTGAAGAATGGGACCAGCCCCTTCCAGAGCAACCGCCGACGTGATCAGTTTGTTCACCCGGCTTCCCAGCGTTACCGACTCGATTTCGGCCTGTGAATCGGCGGAAACGGTGTTGTCAAACAGATTCTGCGCTTCCGTTGCCGGGGTTTCGTTGGTTTCCAGCCCTTCAAACAGTGCCTGCCAGTTAGCCGCCGACTTCCGCGGAAAGTCAAAACCGGTTGCCGCTTTGTGTTCCGCCGGTTCGGTCGACCAAGCGGGTGACATCGGGCGCAGAGACGACCGGTTTGGGGCATCAGCCTGACCATTGCCGTTTCCCACCTGTACTTCAGACGAACGACGGGGGGCCGGGGTCACAGGCAGGAAGTTCACATTGGAGTCAAAATCAAGCGAAGGGGTCAAATTATAGACGCCGACGGCTTTCCGAACGGCCGCCATGACAATGGCATACACCGAACGTTCATCGTCGAACTTGATTTCCGTTTTGGTGGGATGGATGTTGATGTCGATGTGTGACGGGTCAATTTCGATAAACAGGACGTAAAAAGGGTGAAAACCGTCCTGAATCGTTCCTTCGTAGGCCCCCACCACGGCGTGGTGCAGGTAGTTGTGCTTGACGAAGCGCGAATTGACAAAGAAAAACTGTTCTCCGCGCGTTTTGCGGGCAAATTCGGGCTTGCCGATATACCCCCGGACATTTACATATGGCGTTTCTTCTTCGCAGAAAGCCAGTTGTTCGCGGTATTGCTTGCCAAATAAATCGACAATCCGGCGGCTCAGCTTTCCGGCCTGCAGGTTGTAGACTTCCGAATCGTTGTGATACAGAGAAAAGGCTACCTCCGGATGGGCCAGCGCGACACGCTGAAACTCATCGAGTATATGGCGCATTTCTACCGAATTGGTCTTCAGAAAATTGCGCCGGGCCGGAACATTGAAGAATAAATTTTTTACCAGAATATTCGTCCCCGGCAAACACGAAACCGTTTCCTGGGTTTTCAGTTCGGAGCCTTCCATCCGGATGAGCGTTCCCAGCTCGTCGTTGGTGCGGGATGCATCGGACCGGCGGGTGCGCAGTTCGACCTGAGCAATAGCAGCAATGGATGCTAAGGCTTCGCCCCGAAACCCCATCGTTCGGATGCGAAACAGGTCGTCGGACGAACGAATTTTTGAGGTAGCGTGCCGTTCAAAACTCATCCGGGCATCCGTTTCAGACATGCCAATGCCATCATCTATAATCTGAATCAGTGTTTTCCCGGCGTCCCGAATAATAATTTGTACGGTTTTTGCTTGGGCATCTACTGAGTTTTCCAGTAATTCTTTGACCACTGATGCCGGGCGTTGCACCACTTCTCCTGCCGCAATCTGATTGGCAATCGAATCCGGTAACAGTTGAATAATATTCAACATTTTGTATTTATCTACTATTTCAAACCTTTAATGGAAGAACAAATTACTATTTTTCCATGACATACGGAAAAGCAATCAGACCAGCTTTTGTAATTTAGTAAATCTTTTTTTTTGAATGTTTGTTATAGAAATAATTCAAGAGTAACTTTGAATATAAGCAGAAATTAAACGTTTCTTTCTTTGAATCCAGTACACTACCAATAGGGGTTTTAATACCTTGAGTTCCGTTAAAAGTGGCACCCTTTTACCCAAATACCGAGATGAAGAAGGTCAAATTGAACATGATTTTGCACTGGGTCGTATTCTTCCCTATCATTCTGCCTTTATGCATGATTTTTGGCGCTTTTCAGGGAGCGATTCAGATGGCAGACAAAGTGCTCAACCAGTTTTGGTCTGATGTAGCACCCACCGTAAAGTAAGCGGTTTGTATTCCTCATTTTCCGGTTCGAAGACCGGTTTCTCTTCGCCCGAATCTCTACGCCATTTTAACGAATTGTAGGATGATTCTACGTTGGCCTTTCGCTGACGGGAGTGATCAATAAATAAAATCTAGGTTTTTATCCTTGTAATCTTCCGGATCAAGCGTTAAAAACTCTTCCCAAAATGGACTGTTTGGAACCCCGGCTTTGCAAATCAGGGGTTCTTTTTTTATGGGATGAATAAAATAAAGCCGTCTGGCATGTAAATTGATGCTGCTGTCCTGATTCGGCCGCGGGAAACCGTACTTGATATCCCCCCGGATGGGGCAGCCCATACTTGCCAATTGCACCCGAATCTGGTGCGGCCGACCCGTAATCGGATTCACTTCCAACAAATAATGATCGTTGATTTTTCCGAGTAAACGGTACGTCAATTCGGCCTTTTGCGAACCCGGTACTTCGTCGTCATAGGCTTTGACGGTATTCGTCGCTTCATCTTTGAGCAGAAAATGGGTCAGTCGCCCTTTCTCCTCCCGGGGTTTTCGCCCCACCACCGCCCAATAAGTTTTCTGAACCTGCCGTTTTCGGAAGATTTCGTTCATCCGTTCCAGCGCTTTCGACGTCCGGGCAAACACCACCAGCCCACTCACGGGCCGGTCGAGCCGATGAACGGTCCCCAAAAACACATCGCCGGGTTTGTCATATTTCTTCTTGATGTAATTTTTCATCATATCAAGCAGCGGCACATCGCGGGTCTTATCCGCCTGCACTAATACCCCCGGCTCTTTGTTAACAATAATGAGATGGTTATCCTCGTAGACAACGACGTATTTCTGTTTCATTCGTTTGGGACGGTTTTTAAAACCGTCTTTTGTGCCTCCCTGATACGCCGGACGCCATGCGTCATCCGACCGTTTGTTCGGCTAGTATGCTTCTTCTTTACTCGGAAATTCACGATCTTTTACATCGTCGACATAATGCCCGATGGCCTGTGTAATCACGCCGTGCAGGTCGGCATACCGGCGCAGGAAACGCGGTTTGAATTCTTTGTTGATGCCCAGCAGGTCGTGCAACACCAGAATCTGGCCATCGGCATCCGGTCCGGCCCCAATACCAATCGTCGGAATAGTCAGGCTTTCAGAGACCTGTTTGGTCAATGCGGCCGGAATTTTCTCCAGAACGACGGCAAAGCAGCCAATGTTTTCCAGCATTTTGGCGTCTTCCAACAGTTTTTGGGCTTCGGTTTCTTCCTTCGCCCGAACGGCATACGTCCCGAATTTATAGATCGACTGCGGGGTCAGACCCAGGTGGCCCATCACGGGAACGCCCGCGCTCAGAACCCGGATAATCGACTCCCGAACCTCCAGACCGCCTTCCATTTTCACCGAATGCGCACCCGATTCTTTCATGATCCGGATGGCCGACCGCAGGGCTTCCGATGAATTCCCCTGGTAGGAACCAAACGGCAAATCGACCACGACCAGCGCCCGCTTCACGGCCCGAACAACCGACGTCGCGTGGTAGATCATCTGGTCCAGCGTGATCGGCAGGGTCGTTTCGTGGCCAGCCATCACGTTGGAGGCCGAATCACCCACCAGGATGATTTCGACACCGGCGGCATCAACCAACCGCGCCAGTGAATAATCATAGGCAGTTAATGCCGAAATTTTCTCTCCCTTGCTTTTCAGCTCCTGAATAACATGGGTAGTGATCCGTTTGATGTCGGGGTTATGAACAGACATTCCTTAGGTAAACCGTTTATAATAGTCAGTGAGCAGGTTTTAGCAGGCAATCTACGGGTATTCGTAGGTAATAAAACCACGATGACGGCAAAATGATTCTGTTGAAGGTGAACGGTTTGCGGTTTGGATCAAAATCAACGGTCGATCAGCCAGGATTCGGGGTTCATCCGGCTGGTACTTTTCCAGACCTGGAACTGCACTTCCGCCACGCCATCCTTGTCGGTGGCCACCACGCCAATCACTTCGCGGGCTTTGACGCGCTGTCCCACCTGCACCGATACGCTTTTCAGTTTGGCATAAACCGTGTAATAATCCCCATGCTGAACCGCCACGATGTTGTGCATCCCGGTTACATAGGTTGTATACTGAACTATTCCGTCGTAAACCGCTTTCACCACCTCACCGGGCGTGGTCTGAATGTCGATGCCGGGATTATCCTGCATGACGCCTTTCAAAACCGGGTGCGGTTTTACGCCGTAATGATCCGAAATAAACCCGCGCGTAACGGGCCAGGGCAGCCGGTTTTTCGAGGATGCAAAGGAGGACGCTAAAGCCGCTTCTTCGTCATTCAGCAAGGTATTCCGACGCTCATCGGGCTTCCGGGCAGTTCGTTCGGATGCTTCCGGGGCCGATTCCGTGACTTTGGGCTCGGCGGCTTTCGGTTCAGCAGTTTCCGGTTTGTTTGTTTCCGATTCCGTCGCGGCTGCGGCTCGTTCGGCTTTGGCTGCGGCAGCAGCAGCGGCTTTTTCGCGGGCAATGCGCTCGCGTTCGGCTTTTAATCGGGCCAGACGGGCCACGCGTTCCCGCTCTTCCCGTTCGCGAATTTCCCGGCGAATCATTTCCGTGATGGCCGATTCCAGCCGGTTGACGGCCTTGCGGCTTTCGGCCAGCTCAGTACGCAAATCCTGCTCCTTCTCGCTCAGTTCCTCAGCAACCCGGTTTTTCTCATCCTTCAGCCCTTCCAGGCGTTTCGATTCGTTGACCTGCACAGCCAGTGTTCCCTGTTGTTGTTTCTTTTTACGCTCAACGTCCTGCTGCTTCGTGAGCATTTCCTGCCGTACTTTCTCCATCTGCCGTACCTGTCCCTGCCGGGCTTCAGAATATTGCTGGAGGTATTTATACCGCGCCACCAACTGGTTGAAATTTTCGGCCGAAAACAGAAAGCCCAGCGGGTTCACCTGCTGCCGGCGTTTATCGGCGGCATAAATCATTTCGCCGTATTCCTTTTTGAGTTTTTCCAGATTATTCTGCAACTGGTTGGAAGTCCGGCGCAGGTCCTGAATTTCGGACGTCATCAGTTTAACGTCTTCCGTCAGCAGGTTGATCTGTTTGGATTGGGCCGCAATTTCCTGATTCAGCGCTTTTAGTTGGCCGAGGGTGGCCTGTTTCTGCGAAGAAGTCTTTTTCAGAATCGTCCGGATCTGCGATACCTTCTCGATGTTCTGTTTTTTCTCTTTTTCTAACTGCTGACGACTCCGCTGTTGGGCCATTACGCTCCCGCCAGCCAGCCAGCATAGGGTAAGCACGAGGATCAATTCCCTCCAATCGGTAGCCCGAACCACTCTGTACTTCATAAGCATCTTGCAATACCGGGGCTGTTACGGTCTCCGCTGGTATTTTGGCGGAATGCTGAACGGAAAGCCCGGATTTTTATCGGTAAGCTCTACTTTATTGTGTCGTATTCGTAAGACGGTCTGGTACGGTTGACCATCATTTTTGGATTTATAATCGACGGTTACCAGACTGGTGTACGGAAACAGAAAATTATTCAATACCGTGAAGTCTTCATAATCCAGCGTCAGCGAATTTCGGGTGGGTTGTTCCACCACCAGCAGCTTTTTCAGTTTCCGGTTTTCTTCGCCAATGTAGTTGTCGACCATCACCTTGCCTTCGCGCTGCCGCAACAGGAGGTAATCCTTCTCGTTTTTAACCCGCTGAGCCGGTTCCTGGGGCAGCGGCAGATTCCCGATCAGCAGCGACTGGATCAACCCGAAAGTCAGGTTAAAATTAAACCGTTGACTCAATGACGCGTAATCATATACGGAATATTCGCGGTGAATGCGATCCATAATCACCACGGAATCTTTTGTAATCAGCGCCCGTGCCACTTCAACCCCGACGCCCGACACCGACAACCAGATCAGGCTGTCTTTATCGATGCGAAGGTTTACGTTCGCGTTGTTGATGTCCTGGTCTTTGCTTTTGAACGAAACCTTCGATTTAGCCGTCAGATAGGCAAAATCAACCTGGTCGACGGTCGCCTTGGGGTCAACAGAAGACACTACCGGGGCGGTGGCAATCGTATCGGTCCGGATTGGGGTTTGGGCTTGCACGGAAACCGTATCGGCTGTGGGCGAAGGAGGGGCGTTGCGGAACAGTCTCCGCCGACGGCATCCTTCCGATGTACACAGCATGATGACGCACAAAAGTCCAATAAGGTATTTACTCATAAATTTTTCCGGTTGCAATTTTCTTGTCCAACCGTTCGGTCGTTTCGCCTTTTAGTTTAGCCCGTTTCCACTGTTCAACCGCTTTGTCGTGCTCACCAAGCTGGTACAGCACATCGCCGTAGTGTTCGATAATTGTCCCACTCACGTTCTGATCGGATTGAATGGCTTTTTCAAGGAAAGTACGGGCCTTGGCGTAGTCTTTCATGACGTACAAAACCCAGGCGTAGGTGTCCAGATAGGTCGCGTTAGTCTGGTTTTTTTCAACCAGTCGCTCCGACATTTGCAGCGCCAGCGGCAATTTTTCTTTCCGCAGGGACAAAAAATAGCTGTAGTTATTCAAAACGTGATCGTTGTCCGGGTCTTCTTTCAACACCAGTTCGTAGGCTTCGTCCGACTTCTGGTGGTCGCCCATGCCGTTGTAAACGTCGCCCAACTGTGCATTTACGCTCTTCATCAGCTCGGCGTTGGTGGCCGAAAGCCGCCGGGTTTCCTCGTAGGCTTCAATGGCCTCTTTGTACCGTTTCTTGAAATAATTGGCCGATCCGTTAAACGCCCAAATGACGCCCTGATTCGGAAACAATTCCAGTGCCTGTTCGGAGTGAACCAGCATGCTGTCCATCTGATTCAGTTCGCCATCGAGCTGCAAAATGGCCCCCCATACTTCATAGGTGGCTTTGTCCAGCCGGGCGGCTTTGACGTAATAATCCCGGGCTTCGGCTTTTTTACCCTGTTGCACCAGCAAGTCGGCATAAATCGCTTGGGATTGAGCGTCTTTGGGATGAGCCGCCGACAGTTCTTTTGCCAGCTTCACCGCACTCTGTTTTGCTTTTTCGTCCTTCCCAACCATGCGGATGTAACTCGACAAAATCCGCGCTTTAATGTCGGCTTCCAGGTTCGGATTCGAGAAGACTTTGTCGAGTTCCTGGCTGCATTTTTCCAGATTACCCTGCTTCCGGTACAGATCGGCCAGCATCACGTGGGCCTGGGGTAAATCCGTGTTGACTTTCAAGGCTCGCTGAAGCCAGTCCACCGCCTGATCGTTCCGGTCGTTGGCAATCAGCAATTCTGCCCCTTCGAGCAGGTAATCGGTTTCGCCCGGTTCGGAAGCCACCAGTTTTTCAGCTTCCTGAATGGCTTTTTCCACCTTGTTCTGCTTCAGGTAAATCCGCTGTTTCTGCCGGATGATCTCTTCGTTCATGCCAGTGGCCTTCTCCACTTTGTCGTACATGTCGAGGGCCTTATCCGGTTTTTCGTCAAACAGGTAAATGGCCGCCAGTTCAACGCCATATTCGATATTTTCCGGGCTTTTCTTGATCAGTTCTTCATACAGATTTTCGGCATCGGCGTATCGTTTCTGCTTCACCAGCAGTTCGGCCAGTTGCAGCACATAATATTTGTTGGTGCCTTTATCCAACTGAACGGCTTTCTGGGCGAAAGGAAGGGCTTCTTCCGGTTTGCTCAGTTTCATCAGGGCCGTAGCGGCTGCGTAGTTGGCCGCCGGGTTTTCGGGATCAAGCTGGATTACTTTCTGGAATTGCGCTACGGCTTTGGCCGGTTCATCCATCATCATGAACTTCATCCCTTCCGTAAACAGGGATTCCTCCACCCCCCGAACGCCTTCCTTTGGCTTCTGCTGCTCTTTCTCCCTGGCTTTACGTTGTGCCTCAGCGGGTGTGGTGCTACACACCATCAGGCAACCGATACCGGCAACCAGCCATTTCCGCCAATTGGGTTTTACCAGATAGTGCATCTGTATGAGTTACTTAAATGAATTGAACGACTCTGAATGCCCACCGGGCTCTCCTGTTCAAACGTGTCAGGCACAGTCTCTATTGCAACCGGATGCAACCATTGGTCACAATATGCAAAGGTAGTGGAAAACATCGGATAGTCATCCGACAAAGGCGGGTTGATCTTTAGTGGAAAGTACTAATAACGAATATTGAACAACGAATAGCGAATAACGAAGTGAAGGCCAGGATTTCGGTTTTAACTTCGTTATTCGCTATTCGTTGTTCAATATTCGTTATTAAAAAACCTTTCATTCAATCCGCGTCGTAAACTGATCCACGGTTTCGTTGGGATGAATTTCCAGCACATTGGCCAACACCAGCAAGACCAGAGTCCGGGAGGCCATTTTGCGGGGGATGTTGGCGATGTTGGCGAAGAGATCGACGGTAATGCTCTGGTTACGATCCAGATGCTGCATCAGCGTCTGCTCTTTGTCGCCATATGTAAACCGCACGGCCCGCTCGGCGGTTTCGCCTTTCATAATCTCGCGAACCTCTTTGCTGGCCTGAACGGCCTTGTCGTCAACCCGAATGTAGGCCCGCCGAAAATCGTTGAGCGGATCGTCGACGTAGTGCGGTTTTCGCTCGCTCTCCGGAACCGTAATCACCAGCACTTCCCGCTCGTTGGCGAGCAGCACGCGTTCCATGGAGTAGGCGATGGTGGGCGTACAATACCGTTCGATGGCGCGTTCCAGCAGGTATTCGTCTTCGTCGACGTGTTTAAGGCCCTGGATACTTTTGTCATCACCGATGCCAATCAGCAGTTTTCCGCCCTCGGTGTTGGCAAACGCCACAATTTCGCGAATAATCCGTTCGGGGTGATTGGACTTTAATTTGAATTCGAGATGCGTTCCCTCACCCTGTCTAACCAGTTCCTTGAGCGCCCTGTAGTCCATCCGTCAGTCGGCTGTGTAGGTATCAGGAAGGATGTCAGCCCCTCCCTTGCTTTTAAATATAACCGTTTTAACCCATACGAACCAAAAGGTTGAACAACTATTTTACCGGAAATTGCCGTAATTTTGTCCGTTGTTCTCCGTATTAACCATTTAAACTAGTTAGCGGTTTTACCTTTTGGTAGGATCTGATCTAGTAACGAAAAAATGCTGGTAAACGTTGTTATCGTCTTGGTTACGTTTGTGGGAATGGAAGGAGTGGCCTGGTGGACACACAAATACATCATGCATGGTTTCATGTGGCGCTGGCATCATTCGCACCACAACCACCATGCCGGTTTTCTGGAGCGAAATGATCTGTTCAGTGTCATTTTCAGTCTGGCCGCAGTCGGAACAGTGGTAGTGGGTTTTGAAGTGGACTCGCTCTGGTTTCTGGCACCAATCGGCATTGGCGTGACCTTATACGGTATTTTTTATTTTCTTTTCCACGATGTGATTGTTCACCGGCGGATCAAAATCCGGTTCAACACCCGAAATTCGTACCTCAAGCGAATCATTCGGGCGCATTACATTCACCACAAGGTTCACAAGCGCCAGGGAGCTGAGGCATTTGGTTTTTTGTATGCGCCAAAGAAATACCGGAATCGGTGATTTCCCGCAAATGGCAAAACCCATAAAGTCACAACATTGACGCTGTACCTTTATGGGCCAAATTCATGGAAACAACCGGCTAATACTCGTCTTCGTTGAAGAAGAAATCGTCCTTGGTTGGGTAATCAGGCCATATTTCCTCGATACTCTCGTAGGGCTGACCGTCGTCCTCCAACTCCTGCAGGTTTTCAACTACTTCTAAGGGAGCGCCAGAGCGGATCGAGTAATCAATCAACTCATCTTTGGTAGCCGGCCAGGGGGCATCTTCCAGATAGGATGCCAATTCGAGTGTCCAATACATACGCGTTGCTGCTAAAATATGACGACTGATTGTCGTAAAATTGTGCAAAAGTAAAAAAATATGAATATCCTATACATGTCCCCGAAAATTCTTTCAGAAACGTTCGGAATGCTATTCAGGCCATTTAACGGATTCACGGCTAAAAATGTTTGTATTCTTTCGTCAAACTTCTTCTTTTTCTAACCGTCTCTTAATCAATGAACATTGAAATTTGCGCGTTTTCTCTGGAGTCCTGCCTGATTGCGCAGGCCAACGGTGCCACCCGGATCGAGTTGTGTGGGGGAGCCGGGGAGGGCGGCACCACGCCGAGCTACGGCCTGATCGAATTGGCCCGCCAGCAGGTAACGATTGCCCTTTACGTCATGATACGTCCCCGTGGGGGCGATTTCTTATACAACGACACCGAACTGGCGGTGATGCGCCGGGATATTGAAGCCGCGAAGCAAGCCGGTGCCGATGGCGTGGTGCTGGGCCTGTTGAAGGCCGACGGTACGGTCGATGAAGAAAAAACCGCCGAACTCATTCAGGTAGCCCACCCCTTAGCGGTGACGTTTCACCGGGCGTTCGACCTGACGCGCGATCCGGAAGAAGCCCTGGAAGCCGTCATCCGAACGGGTGCCAAACGGATTCTGACTTCGGGGCAGCAAGCCAGCGCAGAAGCCGGTATTCCGCTTCTCCGGCAGTTGGTTCAACAGGCAGACGATCGGATTGAAATTATGGCCGGAGCGGGCGTGACAGCCACCAATGCCGCGCAACTGGCTGCCACAGGCGTCCACGCGCTCCACCTGACTGGAAAAAAGGTGATGGATAGCGGCATGGAATACCGTAACCCCAACGTGCCGATGGCTTCGGTAGCCATGAGCGAATACGAATGGCTCAGTACGAGCCGTGAAGTCGTCCGGGCGGTGGTTGACGCGGTTTGAGTTATTACACAGAGTTTATCAGAGGGAATCAGAGATTATCAGAGAAATACTCTGTTTAACTCTGATAATCTCTGATTCCCTCTGTGTAATAATTTCTCTTTTTACCAGAAATACCCGTATAAAAGTACGATAAGCACCAGAACAATGGCGGCTCCGATGGCGAAGCTGGAAGAGGTTTTGAACATGCTGCTGTCAATCTCCAGCCCTTTGTCACTGGGCTTTTGCAAACCAAGCACGATCATCACAGCGACACAGATCAGGAAGACAAAGCCCATCGTGTCGAGAAACGGAATGGTGTAGATGCCATCCGGGTTCGGAACAGCAAAACCGGTTGGGGCCAGAAATTGCAGATCTACCAGACCGGGCAGCATGTATTTGAAAAACAGCGACAACAGGAACCCGCCAACAATGGCGAACAAGGCCCCGGACGAGTTGGTTTTTTTCCAGAAGAAACCCATGATAAAGGCGGCAAAAACGCCCGGCGACACCAGCCCCGTCATTTCCTGAATAAATTGAAAACCGCCTTTTTTATCGATTCCCATAAACGGCGAAATGAAAATGGCCATCAGCATCGACACCCAGATGGCGATTCGACCCACCCGAACCAGTTTCTTCTCACTGGCATCCGGTGCAATGTATTTCTTGAAAATATCGAGCGTAAAAATGGTCGAAATCGAGTTGGCTTTCCCGGCCAGCGATGCCACGACCGCAGCCGTCAGCGCGGCAAATGAAAGACCTTTCAGACCGGCGGGCAGCAAATTGAGCAAAACCGGATAGGCATGATCTTTATTTACCTCCCCCGTAACATCGAGCATTTCCTGTTGAAACAAGCCCTGTTGATACAGTGTGTAGGCGGCAATCCCCGGCAAAACCACGATAATCGGCATCAGGAGTTTCAGAAATGCCGCAAACAGAATACCTTCCCGGGCGGTTTTCAAATCGGCTCCCAGCGCCCGTTGCGTGATGTACTGGTTACAGCCCCAGTAGTTCAGGTTCACAATCCACATCCCGCCGATCAGTACCGTCAGACCGGGCAGCGACGCGTAATGCGGGTGACCCTTCGGAAAGATCATGTGAAAATGGTCTTCGGATTTCGCCAGCATGTGATTAAAGCCGTTGAGAATGCCCGTGGTACCGTTTTCCGACGAGACCAGATTGACCGCCAGATAGGTGGTGGCCAGCCCGCCCAGAATGAGAAAAAACACCTGAATTACGTCCGTATAACCAATCACTTTCATGCCGCCCAGCGTGATGATGACCGCAAAAACGGCCAGAGCGAACATACAGAATGTAAAATTGAGTCCTGAAATGGTGGAAACCGCCAATGCGCCCAAAAACAGAATCGACGTCAGGTTGACCAGGATGTAAAGAAACAGCCAGAAAATGGCCATGATCATCGCGACGGTGTTGTTATACCGTTTGGTCAGGAATTGCGGCATCGTAAAAATCCGGTTCTTGAGGTAAATCGGCATAAAAAAAACGGCGACCACGATCAGCGTAGCGGCCGCCATCCATTCGTAGGTGGCAATGGCCAACCCCATCGCAAAACCGTCACCGGAAGCACCGATGAACTGCTCCGCCGAAATGTTGGAAGCAATCAGTGACGACCCGATGGCCCACCAGGTAAGTGACCCTTCGGCCAGGAAAAAATCGGTGGAGGAGGTTTCTTTGGTCTTTTTTCGTTGGTAAATCCAGTAGCCGTACGACGCTACAATGATGAAATAAATGAAGAAAACAACGTAATCGAGAGTCTGTAATTTTTGCATGACGGCAACTGTAAGCAGGGAAGAAATAAGCTTAGGATTATTACGACTCGAAAGATAATAATTTACAGAACATATTCTTGCCAATCTTCGACTTCGGCGCGGATTATTGTTGCGAAGCGTTTTTTTGCCAAATCATCAGATTTTGATGGTCTCCGGCACGATTTTTCGCAACCGGGGATTGGTTTTAAAGCGATGGGCAACGGTGAGCCGGTAGTTGCCGGTATGGATGGTGTAATTGTAAATGGGCGTTATGACCGACACCGAGCCGTTGACCCAGCCGAGCGTTACACACCACAAATTGCTGTTGTAGCCCGCAACGATCCTGAAAAGGAGATCCGGACGCAGTGTGCTGTAGGTCAGTTTGCCCGCTCCGAAGGTCTCCTTACTAAAGGTGGCGTTCAAATTGGTCGTCAGCGAACCCGTGGCAAACCAGTGTTGCCGATAGACGTACGTGTAGGCATAGCCCCCACCGGGGCCAAATTTGAGAAACCGCATCCGACGCACGTCGGACTCCGGGAAAACCGGTCGCAGAACGGTAGGATACAGCGCACTGTCACCCCGCATAATGCCATAATACAACTGGAAACCGGCCAGAAATGTGCCTGCCGACTTTTTCTGCCACTCATTTTGCACCAAAGCCGCCCGAAACGAAAACCGCCGAAAATTAAAAACCCGCCGAATCGATGCGCCCACCAAATAAATGCCCAGATCGGGGCGCAGGTAATACTGATCGGGACCAGGCGACGCGTTGCCCCGGGGGGCGAGGTAGTACCCTTCGTAAAATTGCCCGAATCCGTCGACGACCCATTTTCGCATGTACAGATGCGTTTGCAGGTCAATGTCGCGGGTTTTTCCTTTCCCGTTGTTGTTTAGAAACGAAAGACCGTAAGCCAGGTTTAGCGTCAGAGCGTTGAAGGTGGCACCAATGCCCAGGTCCAGCGACGAATTGGGCTTGAAACGCAGCGTAGGACTCGGAATAACCGGGGTTGACAGAACAAACGAGGTGTATTTTTGGGAAAGATACAGCCGCCCCGTCAGTTTTCCGGGGAACGTCTTTACGTACGTCGAGTCCAGCCCACGACCCAGGAGGCTTTGGGCCCGTGCTGGCGAAACCGTTTCGAACACCAGCCAGACAACCGGAAAAAAGTAAGAAACCGCCCGGATTATGGCGCTGGCACGCTCACGATTACCCTTCAAACGTCGCTTCATCGGGCAAAGGTAGTGTCAATTTTGTGGCGGCTCAATTCTTCCTGCCATTCCGAACGGAGGGTTTGCTTCTGGGCTTCAAAATCTCTTCGGCCAAACATTTTCATGCGGTATTTTCCGAGATCGCGCTGCAACAGCAAATGGTTTTTCAGGCCCCGGGAGGTTCGGGTTGAATCCGGTTCCTGGATTTGCCGAATGCGTCGTTTGTTATTGCCAAAGATTAAATCTGTCAGACTAATTTCCACCAGAAAAGCGGCTTTCTTGTTGAGCGTGTAATCGCCGTTCAAATGCAGATACGACAGGTTGCTGGACAGATTCAGATCCGGCATCAGAATCCGGTTGTCGTGCAGCAAAAACTGGGCTTCCACGTCTTCAAAATAGATGTGGCTCGTCTTGGCTTTCGGCAAAAATCGCAGGGCTTGCTGAATGGGCTGGACTTCGATGAGTTCCATTTGCCGGATCGACGCCCTGGTATAGGCGGTTATTTTCTTGATATCCGGCAAAAAATCGTTGTTTAATTCCGTCCGGAGCGTCATGGCGCAATCCACATTGCCCCGGATGTTCTCGCTCTTCAGCACATCGATTCTCATTTCCTCAGCGGCCCGGAAAAGCTGGTGCAAATCCATCTTCTGGAGCGTTACATTGAGCGTTACCGGAAACCCTTCGGGACGCCCCAGTTTCATCAGACCGTGAGAACCCAGCCGCCCGCCAAAAACATTCATCGTAAGCCGTTCCAGTTGCGCGGTTTCGTCTTTGATGACGGTTTTCAGACCAAAGTCATCACCTTTCAGCGTTTGGTAATCCAGCTTGCGGGCTTTCACCTCCACATCGAACTGGTAATCGTTCAACGCGGATTTTTTTTGCTGCGAAGCAGGGCGCTTATACGTTGCCTGCATGCTGTTTAAACCTGCCAGCAGCCCCACCAGCCGTTGCAGATCCAGCCGTTCGTAGGACAGACTTAAAGCCGCATACGGCTCCTGAATGCCGTCCGGAGTCAATTGAAAGTGACCCAGCCCCGCGATCGATCCGCCCAGGGTAGTCCGGCAACGAAGCTGCGGAACGCGCACCTGTTCTCCCTTCTTGTTAACCACAAACGACATATCGCTCAAATCTTCCCGGGACGGCAATCGGATGCGGTCAATCCGAATGACGGCCGAGTACTCGGCGCCGAACAAAAGCCCGGCCAGCAAGCTATCCGTTGAAGTCGGTATTTTGGGGGGAGCCGCCCGCCGGGTTGGCGGAGGCAGCGGTTTCGAGAAATCCAGTTCCTGCCAGTGCGCGGCCAGTTTGGTCCGAACCGGGTAGGTAGTCCGGTTGCCGCCCAGGGCATACCGGAGCAAATTGGTCACTTCGCCGTTGATTTTA
Source organism: Larkinella humicola (assembly GCF_008727875.1). GTDB lineage: Bacteria > Bacteroidota > Bacteroidia > Cytophagales > Spirosomataceae > Larkinella > Larkinella humicola. The sequence continues at coordinate 850,751 of NZ_VTWS01000003.1, forward strand.
AAAACCCGGCCATCCAGTTTTCCCACCACTTCCCGAAGCCGGAGCATGTTATTTTCCGGAATAAAATGAATATCCGCATTGAGTGCCGTACACCGACCCGACGGTTTTGGAAAATGAAGACACCCGTCTTTCACGCGAAGGGTTCCTTTCCAGAAGGGTTCATTGGGAGAGGGTTTGATTACATTCGAATACAGCAGCGGGCTGCGAACGGTCAGATCGATGGCGGCTGTCCCGGAGTAGAGCGAGTCGCCGGGCCAGTTCATCAGTTGTGCCAGTTGTTGCAGCGACAAGTTTCCCTGAATGGTGGCATCGGCAACCGGCGATACCAGATTGGCCAGCGTGCCGCGTACCACCAGCGTATCGTCGCCCGACTGAACCCGAAACTGCTGAAGCGTCAGTTTAGTGGTTTCACGGGCGTTTTTAGCCCCATTGTTCCAGTTTCCCCGCACCTGCACGGTTTGAAAAACCACCGGTGTTTTGGGCCAGTGGTAATTTTGGGCCTGAAGCTGAAAGCTGATGTCGTTGTGGGGCCGCACCGTCGTGCTGCTTTGTCCGCTCATTCGAAACCGGAAAGCGACTTTCCCTTTCATGGCGGCATCACCGGCATACCGTTTGAGCGAGTCGGGCAACAAAGCTGCCAGAAACTCGTGAGCCGGTTGCAGGCCGTTCAGGCCGATGTTCAAATCCATGCCCTGGTTTTCGGGGAGTTTTCGGTGGCTGCCCGTCAGATGAATGGGCGAACCGTTGACCAGAAGCTGGCTTTGGCTGAACGTCCCGGTTTTGGTCGTCGGATTGTATTCATACCGGACATTGGCCGTGAAAGCCTGCGCCCGAAACAGCATCAGGTTCCGGTTTTTAATGAAGTCGATGGCGCCCTCGACGGTTCCCTGCAATTGCAGCGTCGGCTGGTTGAGGTGTCCACTCAGATCGGCATTCCGGATGGTCATCGAAAATGCATTCTTTTTGTACTCATTTTCAACGACCACCGCAGCGTCTTCGATCCGGATTTCGGGAATGGCAATCGAATGCGTGTGGCTGGTGTCCGGCCGGGTTTCGGCTTTCCAGACCAGCCCGGTTTTTTGTCCGGTCGAATCAACGCGCTGGTGATACCGAACGCCTTTGAGCAAGATCTTCTTCACCGTCCGGCTTTCCCGGAAAATATCGGTGAGCCGGATCACCAGATTGGCCTGATCGACGCCCACAATTTCCATCGGTTTTGGCCCCTGGTTATCGTGAATCGACACATCGTTGAGTTGAATGGCCAGATTCGGAAAGTGGCTGAGCAATGAAAAATTTACGCCGAAATCGGCCAGACGCTGTTCGGAATGGCTGGCAAATTCATTGCGAACGGCCAGAATGACTTTTTCTTTGTAGACGGTTGTCAGCAAAAGCGGAATCAGCAAGCCCACCACCAGCAGAACGCCAGCCAGAGCGGCTCCTATTTTTATCCAGTGAGAAAACCTCGCCATGCTTTTACAGACAGATCGTTGAGCAATCGAAACCGGCGAAATAGCCGGTTATACCTAAACACCCATCGACGGCACACTGTTCGACCCTACAGAATGATCGTCCGATTCTGGTGAATGAAGACGCGGTCGTTGAAAACCAGTTTTAGCGCCTGCGACAACACGATTTTTTCCACGTCTTTTCCTTCCGTAGACATGTCGGCCGCCGTGTGCCGGTGGTCGACCTCCTTGATATTTTGGGCAATAATCGGTCCTTCATCCAAATCATTGTTCACGAAGTGGGCGGTGGCTCCAATGATTTTGACCCCCCGTTCATACGCCTGCCGGTATGGGTTAGCTCCCATGAAGGCCGGCAAAAACGAGTGGTGAATGTTGACAATCCGGTTCGGAAATTTTTTTACAAACGTCGGCGTCAACACCCGCATGTATTTGGCCAGCACAATGTATTCCGGTTCATAAATCGACAAGGTTCGGGTAATGGCCTCCTCGTGTTCTTCCCGGGTTTTGTGCTCGTGCGTAACATAATGAAACGGAATACCGAACTTACTGACCAGCGGCTGGAGCGTATTGTAGTTGCTGACCACCGCCAGAATATCGGCATCGAGTTCATCAAAAGCATACCGGATCAGCAATTCGGCCAAACAATGATGCTCTTTTGTAACAAAAACAATAATATTTTTCTTTTTTTTGGGATTAATACGGAGATTGATGCCCGGTGGTAGCGTTTGTTGTAAGTTATCAGACAAAGCAGATGAATCATAATTACCTTCGAACTCGGTACGCATGAAAAACTGCCGGTCGGGGCTTACGTATTCGTCGTTTCGGATGATATTCAGATTGTAATGCGCCAGTACGCCGGTGACGCGGTGAATGAGTCCCGTGCTATCGGGGCCGTCCATTAACAGAATGTGACGTGTTTCGATTGACATGAACGAATTGATAATTTGAAAGTTAGTGTAAAAGTAGTAAAATCACCTCGCGAATCGCCTTTCCCGACTGAATAAGGCAGGCTAGCCACCCTAACAAATTGTATGGCATTGGAATCGATGTTCTCTGCATCTAAGCGAAAATTACTGATTGAAGTGGCCTGGGAAGTTTGCAACCAGGTCGGTGGTATTTATACCGTCATCCGGTCGAAGGTGCCTTCGATGGTCGAGAAATGGGATACTGATTACATCCTGCTGGGCCCGTATTTTCCACAACGGGCCGCCGTTGAATTTGAACCGATTACGCACGACGACGGCACTGAAATCGGTCGCGTTGTGCTGAACATGCGCTCGCGGGGGCTGGACGTTCAATATGGCCACTGGCTCATCACGGGCAAGCCGCGCGTGGTTCTTTTTGGCATTGCAAGTCTGGGACCGGCCATTGAGCAGGTAAAATACCAGCTTTGGGAGCGTCACCAGATTTCGACGCTGGGCGTCGAGGACCTGGTCAATCAGGTGGTTGGTTTTGGTGAACTGGTGCGCATTTTCCTGACCGAACTGGCCGCTGAAAGTGCTAAGCACGTCGATATTGTGGTTCATTTTCACGAGTGGATGGCCAGCAGCGGTTTGCCGGATCTGCGGAAAGACAATGTGAAGGTGGCTACGGTTTTCACCACCCACGCCACCATGCTCGGTCGTTATCTGGCCCAGAATGAATCCGGTTTTTACGGCAAACTGCCGTTTTTCGACTGGCAGCGCGAAGCCAAACACTACAATATCGAGGCTCAGGCAACCATCGAGCGGCTTTCGGCGCAGCTTTCCCACGTTTTCACGACCGTCAGCGACGTTACCGCCCGCGAGTGTGAAGTGTTTCTGGGCCGCGTTCCCGACCTGATTCTGCCCAACGGATTGAATATCGTCCGGTTTACGGCGGTTCATGAATTCCAGAATCTGCACGTCAAGTTCAAGGAACGGATTCATGAGTTTATCATGGGCCACTTCTTCCAGAGTTATTCGTTCGATCTGGAAAAGACCCTGTATTTTTTCACCTCAGGCCGGTTTGAGTTCAGCAACAAAGGGTACGATATAACGCTCGAAGCGCTCGCCCGGCTGAACTGGAAAATGCGCGAGGCCAATATGGACATGACCGTCGTTATGTTCATGATTACCAAGCAACCCTTCAAGTCCATCAACCCCGACGTGTTGCACAGCCGGGCACTGCTGGACGAGATTCAGGAAACTTGTAAAGCCATTGAAAATCAACTCGGTGATAAGTTATTTTTGAATGCCGCTTCCGGCGAAGACATCAATTTGCCCGACTTGAATCAGTTTGTGGATGAATACTGGCGGCTCCGGCTCCGGCGAACCATCCAGAGCTTCAAGACCAAGCAACTGCCGCCTTTTGTGACCCACGATCTGGTTGAAGAAGATGACATGGTGCGGTTTATCCGGCAGGTGCAATTGGTCAACAATGCCCACGACCGCGTAAAAGTCGTGTATCACCCTGACTTCATTTCCTCGACCAATCCGCTGTTTGGGCTTGATTATGGCCAGTTTGTGCGGGGTTGTCACCTGGGCGTTTTTCCGAGCTATTACGAACCCTGGGGGTATACGCCCCTGGAATGCGTGGTCCGGGGCATTCCGACCGTCACCAGCGACCTGTCCGGTTTTGGCGATTTCATCATGCAGATCATGCGGGATTACGAAAACCGGGGCATTTATGTCGTCAACCGGAAAACGCAAACGTTCAACGAAGCAGCCGATCAACTGGCCAACATCCTGTTCCGCTTTGTCCGGCTTTCACAACGCGACCGGATTACGCAGCGCAACCGGGTTGAAAACATTGCCGAAGTCTTCGACTGGACTAACCTCCGCTCGTATTACGACACCGCTCACGATCTGGCGTTAAAGCGCCGGAAACCGTGATAGACAAGAGAGAAAAGACAAGAGAACAAAGACGGTAATACTACTAAAAGACAAGAGAGTAAAGAATTCCAGTGCGGTTTTCTTTACTCTCTTGTCTTTTCTCTAACTTCTCTATTCTACCTCAATATTGACTCAGTTCTTTATTGAACTCCGTCAGTATCTGTTCCTTCATGGCAATCTTCCTTTTTTGCGTGTTCATCTTGCTCATCATCATCTTGTCTACGTCCTCATTACCGGGACGCCCCATCGTGTCCATGCTGCTCATCGACATGGCCAGATCGCTTTTTTCGCGACGAACCAGATACTCCAGTTCCCGAACTTTCGTCCGGAGTTGCTCCGAGCGGCTTTTGAGTTCGAAGGCCGGGTATTTGCGGCTGATGACACGTTCCAGATAATTCAATTCGAAAATCTTGTCACACGAAGACCGGAACCGCTCCGAAACCGCCTTATCGACCAGTTTGAACGGAATCTTGATTTCTTTCCACTGATTCAGCAGTTCTTTCGCCCGATCGGCAGCCGCCGGAATGTTTGATTGTTTCGCCAGTTTTTCGGCTTCGTCAGCCATTTTCATTTGCTGCTCCACACGTGGGTCGATCCGAACTTTCGGTTGGATTCCGCGCGCCAGGTTGTAGCGGTCGAAGATGGTTTTGGTGGCCCGACGGTATTTTTTGAGAATTTTTCCGGATTTTTTGATCGGCACTTCGCCCACCTCTTTCCAGTCGTTGTTCAGATTCCGAACGAGGTGATAGGCTTCCGTCAGCACTTTCATGTACCGTTCTTCGGCGACATTAGCCCGTTCGAGGGCTTCGCCTTCCAGGCCGTCGCGTTTGAAGGGGCGGCTGCGGTCGGCTTCATAGATGCTCCGAACGGCCCGTTCGGCCTGCCAGATCAGGTTATCGTAGCGATCCATGCGCTCCTGAATCACCTTATTCTGTTCATTGAAGAATTCGCGCCGACGCTGAAAAAAGCCATCGAGGGTATCGCTAAAACGCGTCTCGATGGTTTCGTCCAGTTCTTTATCGACCGGCCCGGTTTTTATCCACTTTAGCTTAATCTCCTGTAACTTCTCCGCCGTTTCGCGCCATTCCGTACTGTCGGCGACCTGTTCGGCTTCTGCCAGCAGAGCGTGCTTGATTTCAAGATTTTTGAGCTGGTTCGTCCGAATCAGTTCGACCAGGACCTGTTCCTGTTCGTCGAGCCGGTTCAGCAGCGGAATGAAATTTCCAATTGCGTCGAAACTCAGTAATTTTTTTCGCAGTTGAACGAGTTTCGTCAGGTACGACCCTTTGTTCTGGGCCTCCTCAACTTCCTGCTCTAACTGGTTTACTTTGTTTTCGGCAATTGTAAACCTATTTTTGAAATAATCGAGCGCTTCCTGTTCTGTGCGTTTCACTTCACCGATTTGTCGGTCCGGATAGCTGAGGTAGCTCGATAAGAATACCTTTCCGTCTTTGACGTAACCGTATTCGTCTACCAATTGAGCTTGTTCCATTATTTTACTCTTTAAGACTAAGCTATGGGTTTAATTGTTGATATTTGCCACCTAAAAAAGTAACCAAACCAATGAGTCAGGAAACGATCATTTTTTCCATGGCGGGTGTCAGTAAAATTATTCCGCCAAACCGACAAATCCTAAAGAATATCTACCTTTCCTTTTTTTACGGTGCAAAAATTGGTGTTTTAGGCTTGAACGGCTCCGGGAAATCGACGCTATTGCGCATCATTGCCGGTATTGACAAGAACTTTCAGGGCGACGTTGTGTTTTCGCCGGGCTATTCAGTGGGCATGTTGGAGCAGGAACCGAAGCTCGATCCAACCAAAACCGTGAAGGAAATCGTCGAAGAAGGCGTGCAGGAAACGGTGGATCTGCTGAAAGAATTCGATCAGATCAATGAAGCGTTTGGCGATCCCGATGCTGATTTTGACAAGCTAATTGCCAGACAGGGCGAGGTGCAGGAGAAACTCGACCACCTGAATGCCTGGGAACTGGATAACCGGCTCGAAAAAGCCATGGACGCCCTTCGTTGCCCGCCTTCCGATGCGAAAGTGGCGAATTTATCGGGCGGGGAAAAACGCCGGGTGGCCCTCTGCCGCCTGTTGCTCCAACAACCCGATGTCTTGCTGCTGGATGAACCGACCAACCACCTCGACGCTGAATCGGTGCTGTGGCTCGAAGAACACTTGCGCCAGTATGCCGGAACGGTCATCGCCGTAACGCACGACCGGTATTTTCTGGATAACGTCGCCGGCTGGATTCTGGAGCTGGACCGGGGCGAAGGCATTCCCTGGAAAGGCAATTATTCATCGTGGCTCGATCAGAAGCAAACCCGCTTAGCCAAAGAAGAAAAGCAGGAATCGAAGCGCCAAAAGACCTTGCAGCGCGAACTGGAATGGGTCCGGATGGCTCCCAAAGCCCGTCAGGCCAAGTCGAAAGCGCGGTTGGGTGCCTACGAAAAGCTGCTGAGTGAAGACAACCGCCAGAAGGAAGACAAACTGGAAATCTTTATTCCGGCTGGTCCGCGACTGGGTTCCAAGGTCATTGAAGCGCACGACGTTGCCAAAGCGTTTGGCGACCGGCTGCTGTTCGAACACCTGGATTTTCAGTTGCCACAAGGCGGTATTGTCGGTATTATTGGCCCGAACGGTGCTGGGAAAACGACCCTGTTTAAACTCATCACCGGGAAAGAGAAACCCCAAAACGGCACGTTCGAAGTGGGCGAAACCGTGAAGTGGGCATACGTCGATCAGGAACACGACGGGCTGGAAGGCGACAAGACGGTTTTTCAGACCATCGCGGGCGGCAACGAATGGGTGATTCTGGGCGGCAAGCAAGTGAATGCCCGCGCCTACGTCAGCCGGTTCAACTTCACCGGTTCCGATCAGGAGAAGAAAATTGCCAATCTGTCGGGCGGGGAGCGCAACCGCGTTCACCTGGCCATGATGCTGAAAGAAGGCGCCAATTTGCTGCTGCTCGATGAGCCGACCAACGACCTGGACATCAACACGCTGCGGGCGTTGGAAGAAGGGCTGGAAAACTTCGCCGGTTGCGCCGTCGTCATTTCCCACGACCGCTGGTTCCTCGACCGCGTGGCCACGCACATTCTGGCGTTTGAAGGCGATTCGCAGGTCTACTGGTTTGAAGGCAACTTCTCCGAATACGAAGAAAACCGCAAAAAACGGCTGGGTGGAGATGCTACGCCGAAACGGATTAAGTACAAGAAACTGGTTTAGGATTGGTAACCTGTCAGGTCTTGTAGACCTGACAGGTTGAAATTTTGGTATCACTGCACATGTACGGCTATTTCAACGGCTCCATTCTCCCCGTCGAGCAAATCGCTTTCGGCATCACAGACCTCGGCTTGCTGCGCGGCTTCGGGTTGTTCGATTATTTCCGTACCTACAACGGACGCCCGTTTCAGTGGGACTGGTATTGGGAGCGTTTCGCGAATTCAGCCACCAAAATGCACTTGCCGGTTCCGATTCAGAAGGAGGAAGCCTACCGGGTGGTGATGGAACTGGTCGATAAAAGCAGTCTGCCGGATGTTGCTATACGCTTCGTGATGACGGGCGGTTACAGCTCCGACAGCATCAGCGTGGTCAATCCCAATCTGGTGATAATTACAGAGGAAATCCATCCCACCCCACTCAGCCAGTTTGAAGAGGGCATCAAGGTAATTCTGGACGACTACGTCCGCGAGATGGCCGAAGTGAAAAGTACGGATTACAAGCGCGTCATTCTGCTCGCCCAAGCCATCCGGTCGGCACGGGCGTCGGATGTGTTGTACCACAAAAACGGCGAAATCAGCGAGCTCAGCCGCAGCAACTTCTTCATCTTCAAAGGCGACCGACTCATTACGCCCAACCGGCATATTCTGCACGGCATCACCCGCCGAACGGTCATGAACCTGGCACAGAACGATTTTCAGGTGGAAGAGCGCCCGGTTTTGCTCTCCGATCTTTACGACGCTGACGAAGCCTTTACGACCAGTTCGACCAAAAAAGTATTGCCCATCGTTCAGATTGGCGAGTTGACGATTGCCGACGGAAAACCGGGCAAACGGACATTGTTCTTACTGGAAGAATTTAACGAACTGATCGGGAATTGGTAACACCACAGCAATACCTGACAGGTTTTGAAAACCTGTCAGGTATTGCTGTGGTGTCGTCTTGATCACCGCTCGTTGTGCAGTTTGAACGGTTCCACATCCGTCAGCCACGACAGCCATTTGCCCTGCGCTTTCATCACCTGCTCAATCACATCGCGAACCGCCCCACGACCACCTGGCACGGGCGAGATGTAATCACAAACGGCTTTGATTTCATCGGCGGCATCGGCCGGACAAGTGCTGAACAGATTAGGGCGCGAAAGCACCTGAAAATCCGGAATGTCGTCGCCCATATACAACACTTCGGCTTCGTTGATCTGGTCGCGGTTCAAATACCCCAGGTAGGCATAGATTTTTTGTTCCGTGGGGCTGCCCATGAAGATATCCTTGATTTTCAGGAATTCCAGCCGCTTTCGAACGCCCACCTGATTTCCGGCGGAAAGGACAGCTACCCGGTAGCCGGCATTTACGGCCCGCTCGATGGCATACCCGTCGCGGATATTGAACGTCCGGAATTGTTCCCCCGACTCCAGGGCGTTCACACTGCCGTCCGTCATCACCCCGTCGACATCGAAAATGAAGGTAGTTATTTGTTTAAATCGTTCCTGTAAAGCATCCATACTGATACGGTTAATGAGACTACTGATGGGAACACCGATTAAACGGATCGAACAGATCAAAACGGATTTCAATTCGCGCAAATCCGTCTCATCCGTTGAATCCGCGTTCCCATCAAAACGGACGAAAGTACGCGTTCAATCGGTTTAATTTCCATTTACTCCGATTTTCTTATAGTTTCGGGAATGCCAATGAATGCAGATATTTTGAATGGATTTCAGTAAACTGGCTGCTCAGTACCAGGAAAGCCTTTTCCGAACGATCATCCCTTTTTGGACCAAAAACAGCCGCGATACGCTCTGCGGAGGGTACTTTAATGCACTTACCGATCAGGGAGAAGCTTTCGACACCGACAAAGTCATCAAACTTCAGGCGCAACAAATCTGGGCCTTTGCTTTTTTATACAACCAGGTCGATGCCATTCCGTTGTGGCTTGATCTGGCCCGGCACGGTGCCGATTTTTTGCTGAACCACGGGCAGCAAGAAAACCGCTGGCTGGGCGTAGTCGATCGGCGGGGAAGGGCCGTGACACCAGCCGCGACCATCGAATCGGATTGCTCGGCCGCCATGGCGTTTGCGCAGTTGTACGTGGCGACCAAAGACGCAAAATTTGCGACTATCGCCCGGCAAACCATTTTCTCTGTGGCTACCCATCGTCTGGAGCAACGCGAACAATGGGAGAGTCAGCTGGGCGGTTTCCGGGAGTTTAAACACCTGGGCGAACCGATGCTGCTCCTGAAAGCCTTGCTGGAAACCCGTTCGTTGCTGGACCCGGAGTTCTATAAACAGGCGTATGAAGCGGTTTTGAGCGAAATTCAAAACGAGTTTTTCGACAAACGCATCACGGTTTTACGAGAGCATGTGCTGCCGGGCGGTTCTTTTTACGACAGTGCAACCGGTCGGCGGCTCCACGGCGGCTACGGATTTGAAACCGCGAATTACCTGCTGGATGCCGCCGATCTGACCGGCAACCGGCGACTGGCCCAGCAAGCCATGCAGATGGCACTTCACCTGGCCGATATTTGCTGGGATGAACCGGCCGGCGGTTTTTTTCAGTATGCCGATTTGAAAGAACGACCCAGCGTATCCAGTGAATGGGACCGGAAACTGTGGTGGATTCACTCCGAAGCCCTGGCGGTTTTTTCGAAAGGGTATGTCCGCACGCGGCAAAATGATTGCCTGAAATGGTTTCGGAAGGTTCACGACTATACCTGGTTACACTTCCCGGACAAGCTAAACAAGGAATGGTTCGGCATCCTCGATCGAAAAGGGGAGCCGGTGTCGACGGTGAAAGCGACTCCCGAAAAAGGGTGTTACCACCTCATCAAAGGCTTGTACGAAACCTGGCAGGCTCTGGAACAAAGTGCCGCCATCGCTGACAAACCCCGCCTGGAAACCCGGATTGGTCGCCCATTGCGCTGAATCCGTTTTAACGCCGGGTTTGAATTCCCTCCGACAGCATTCGATACAGGTGTAACAGCTCCGGCTTGTCCGATAAATAAGCCCGGTGGAGACTCAGCGTAGTCACATCACCACGCCGGGCCGGGCCGGTTTGCACCTCGGCCGGATGCCGCGCATCGAGTGCTTTTTGAACGGTTTCCTCAATCAGCGGTTTCAATAAATCAAACTCCAGGTTTTCAGAATCGGTCAGGTCTTTGGCAATGCCGAAGAGGTAATTGGTGAAATTGCAGGCAAACACCGCAGCGATGTGCAGCACTTTCCGCTCGTGCGAATTGACCAGATACACAATCTGGCTCAGTTCCTGCCCCAGTGCAATGAGTAGTTTTTCAGTGCTCTTGTCGCTGGCTTCGATGCAGAGCGGAATGGTTTCAAAAGGCAGGGGATTGATGCCTTTGCTGAACGTTTGAAGCGGGTAAAAAACGCCCGTCCGAACTGGTACGTCGCTGTAAATGTCCATCAGTTGACGCAGACTTTCCAGGGATTTGCTACCGGACGTATGAACCACCAGCGCGTTTTCAGGCAACACCAGTTGGGCGGTTACTTCTTCAATGGCGTCGTCCGGAATGGCCAGAACAAACAGCTCGGACTCGCTTTCGGCAAAGTTCAGATCGGGATTTAATCGTGCATCATACAGCATCGAAATGAGCCGCCGGGCGTTTTTTTCGTCGCGACTATACACCTCACAAATAAAATTACCAGCATTTTCGAATGCCATTGCCAAATGCCAGGCCAGGTTCCCGGCACCAATAAAGGAGAGCTTCATCCAATCCGTTCGATTTTTTTATGTATACCAATTCTCGAAAATAGTAACTATCTCATTATCTGATAACAGTGTTAGATTTACACCCCATCCTGCTTGAATAACACTTCAGCTACGGCTCATGATAAAGAAGAATTCGGACATCAAATTCTAATGAATTTTAGAAATTATACATAATATCATCAACTTAACACCATTAGATGTACATTCAATTATAAAATCAATCCTGTGGAGACTCCTCCGTCGTAGAACCACATGCTAAACTGTTTATTGATTCATTAAAAATAAATGAGTAATTAGCTGGTAATCTACTACAACGCAATGAAGATTGGCTATCTGATTGTTAGTTTCTGGCTGGTTTACCAACTTGCAGGAGCGCAGGTTCCGCAGACCCTCGATTCGGTGATGGTTTACCTGAAAAACCATACGGATCAGGATACCAACCGTGTCATTGCGCTCAATGTTATGGGACGGGAACTTCACTCGACCGGCAACCCTGATTACAAACGCGCCGATTCTGCTCTGCGCGTTTCCGAGAAACTGGCTCTTAACCTTCACTACGGTTTGGGATTAGGCAAAGCCTACACGAATATAGCATCCATCTACTTCCTGACCGACCGGCCGCAGCAGGCTTTGGCGTATTTCCAGAAGGCATTGTCAGTTGCGGAATCCTATCCTCTTTCGCTGCGGTTTACGTGTGGCGCATTCTCCAATGTAGCGGCCGCTTACAACAAGCTGGGACAGTACGACAAAGTGGTAGAAATCCAGCTTCGTTCCCTGCGTCTTCAGGAAGAAAAGAACCTCCAGCCCCGCATTTCAGCGACTTACGAGGGGCTTGGAAATGCCTATCGAAACCTGGGCAAACCCCGCGAAGCATTGCCCTATTACCAGCAGGCACTGGCGATTCGCCAAGCTGGAAAAGAAATTCAGGGGATGGCAATCGTTGAAAATAATCTGGGAGTCACGTATGATCTCCTGGAGCAATACAACCAATCAATCCCGTACTATCGCCGGGCGTTGAAACACGCAGAGGAAGTTAACTTTGAATTATTACAAGCTGATATTCTGGTTAATCTGGGACTGGTTTACCGTCTGACAAACCGCCCGTTAGAGGGCCTTCCTTATGTAAAACGCTCGCTGGCGATTGAGCAGAAACTGCAAAATAAAGGCGGTTTAGGCACAGCTTTTTTTAATCTGGGGCAGATTTATCAGGATCTTAAGCAGCTTGGCCCGGCCGAAGACTACATGAAAAAGGCCCTGGCGCTAGCCAATGAAGTGGGGAATAAACAAAAGATTACCGATTACACGGCAGGTTTGGCGGAGCTCTACAACGACATGAAGGAGTACAAACTCGCTTACGACAAACAGGTGCAATTGGCTGCTCTGAAAGATTCGTCGGTAACGCTGGCCACCAATCGACAGGTGGAAGAATTGATCACGCAGTATAAAACCGAAAAGAAAGAACAGCAAATCAAACTGCTCAACCAGCAGGCCCGAATCCGCGACGATGAGCTGGCGAATAAACGCCTGCAAACGACAGCCTTGCTCATGGGTGCGGTCATGCTCCTGTTGCTGGGGGCGGCCGTAACGGCCTGGCTTCTCAACCGCGCCCGACTCCGGCGTCTGGAGGAAGCGCAGCAACTCCGTAAACAGATTGCCCACGACCTCCATGATGAGGTGGGCAGTACACTCAGCAGCATTTCACTCTTGAGCGGGATGGTCAATGGCATCATTGCCCAAAACCGGCCCGAATCGGTGGAGCGGGCGGTTCAGAAAATCAATACCGATGCCCGCCAGATTCTGGAAGCGATGGACGAAATCATCTGGACCATCAACCCCAGCAACGACACGCTGCACCGCATTGCTCTGCGCTTACAGGAATACGCGCAACCGTTGATGGAGTCGAAGAACATTCAGTTTTCGCTGGTGGCCGACCCGGTCTTGGACAGTTTACCGATTTCGATGGAAGTGCGCCGAAATCTGTATCTCATTGGTAAGGAAGCGATTAACAACCTGGTCAAACATTCGGAAGCAACCATCGCCACCATGCGGTTTGAGCATCAGAAAGACCAGCTCAACGTCGTGATCGAAGACAACGGCCGGGGCTTCGACACCAGTCAGCTTTCGGAACGAACGGGGCAAACCAGTATGCAACAACGGGCGAAGGCTATGGCGGCAACCCTCAACGTCCAGTCGGGAACGGGTTTCGGAACCACGCTGCAGGTATCGGTACCCATCGGATGATTATCCGATTGTGCGGTTTTCACAACGGCTTTACATTTGTTCACCTGCTTTCCGCCACCGTTCCATTCGCTATGATTCGCGTCTCTATTTTTGATGACAATGACTCCCTGCGCGAAACCCTCGCGCTGATCTTCGACGCCACCGACGATTTGATTACGACCGGATTGTATGCCAACGCGCTTGATGTCGTGCAGGCCGTTCAGCGCGACTCGCCCGACGTCATTCTGATGGACATCGACATGCCGGGTCGCACCGGTATCGAGGCCGTTCAACTCATCCGCGAACAACTTACTACGAGTGGAGTAGCCCTGCCTAAAATCCTGATGCTGACGGTTTTTGACGATGTGGAGCGCATCTTTGCGGCTATTTCGGCGGGGGCCGTCGGGTATCTGCTCAAGAAAACACCCGCCGATAAAATCATCGATTCCATCCGCGAAGTGATGAATGGAGGAGCGGCTATGACGCCCTCCATTGCCCTGAAAGTCCTCGAATCGTTCCGGCCGCAGCCCAAATCACCAGCGATTACCTACCCATTAACAGACAAGGAAAATGAAGTGCTTTATCGGCTGGTGGAAGGCGATAGTTACAAGCTCATTGCCTTCCACTGCGGGATCAGCATGGGAACCGTTCGAACACACATTGTCAACATCTACGAGAAACTCCACGTCAATTCCAAATCGGAAGCCGTCGCCAAGGCCTTGAAAACCGGTCTGTTTCGTTCCTGAATTTCAGCATCCGGTTTCCCGACCGTACGTAGTACTACGCGTTATAGGCTAAGGAGCCGCTGCTCTCCAAAAATTAATCAATTAAAAATCAGTACGATAACTCTATTATTCTTCCTCCGTAGTTTCCCCATCATACATTTATCCGATTGACGCGCACGGGGACTATCGGTAGCTTTGATACCGTTGAGTTACTTCAAACCGGTGTCAGCGAATGCGTCCATTTTTACTTCTTCTTTGCGGTTTTTGGCTGAGCGTTCCAGCGTGGGCTCAGACGGATTCACTAGCCACCAAATCTTCTTTGGTCAAGGTATCGGGAGGGCTCAACGCTTACGCCGGTTTTTATAGGGCCAGCGGTCTTGCCGCCCGGAACCAGCCCACGCCGTTTGGATTGAGCGGTTCGGTTACGGTTTCGCTGCCCGGCGGTATTTCGCTGCCGTTCTCGGCGGTTTTGGGCAATCAGGGGAACAGTTTCCGCCAGCCTTTCAATCAATTTGGCGTATCACCCACGTACAAATGGGCGACGGTTCACGCCGGTTATCGCAACGTTTCGTTTTCACCGTTCACGCTGGCGGGGCATACGTTTCTGGGCGGGGGTGTTGAAGTAAATCCCGGCAAACTGCGGCTGGGAGCGGTTTACGGCCGGTTTAACAAAGCCATTTCCAGCAATCTGGCCGAACCCGATATAATCCCCGCTTACCAACGCACCGGCTACGCCGTGAAAGTTGGCTACGGAAAACCGGGTAACTACGTCGATCTGGTGATGCTGCGGGCGAAAGACGATACGGCATCCATCGGCGCTGTGCCCGAAACCGCTTCCCAAATTATTAAACCCGCCGAAAACCTGGTGGTTGGCGTCACCACCCGCCTGCTGATTGTCAGACACATTACAATTGAACTGGACGGTGCCGTGAGTGGCTACACCCGCGATGTTCGGAGCAGCCCGGTTTCGGCAGAGGGCAATTCGCCTTTGATCCGTCTTTTTGGCAAACTCCTGACGGCCCGGCTGTCAACCCAGCTCACGCAGGCCACCCAGGCCGCCATTGGCTACCGGACGAAAAACGCCGGAATTAAACTCCAGTACAAGCGCATCGACCCGAATTTCCAGACCATGGGAGCCTACTATTTCCAGAGTGATATCGAAAGTTACGCCCTTGCACCCAACCTGTCGCTGATGAAGGGAAAACTTCGGCTTTCCGGCAGTTACGGCGTGCAATTCGACAATTTAGCCCGCACGAAAAACGCCCGGACCGGTCGGAAGATCGGCTCACTGGTGGCTTCGTATAACCCGGCGACGGCGTTCGGCATCGACCTGCAATTGTCCAACTACGGCATCAGCCAGCAGGCGGGAATCCGGCCCATCATCGACACCATCCGGCTGGCCCAGAATAATTTTTCAGCCACCGTCAATACTCGCTATACCATTCAGAATGAACGCATTTTGAACCTATTTACCCTGACAGCAACGCGCCAGCAACTGAGCGATCTCAATCCGAACACGGCGGTTTTTACCAACAACACCAATACAAACCTGAATCTGGGCTATTTCTACCAACGCATCACCAGCGGTTTTGGGGCCAATCTGCTCGTATCGTACACGCAGGCCAATCTGGCGCAGGGGATGAAAACCAGTTTCTACGGCCCGACGCTGGGGCTGACCAAGTCGTTCCTGACCAACAAACTCAGCACCTCGCTCAATGGCAGTTACCTGATCAATCAGCAGACGGATGCGACCCAGGAAACGATGCAGGGGCAAATCATCAATGCATCGGCCAACGTGGGCTACCAACTTGGCAAACGCCAGAATCTTACTTTCCAGATGGCGTATCTCAACTCAAATACCGGCGTTGCTGAACAACGCTACAACGAACTTCGGGGCACCTTAGGCTATGGCATCTCTTTCTAAAATACGCACCGGACATCGGGCCTTCTGGCTGCTTTTTGTTGCCTTTTTTGGCCCTAAAACCGCCTGGGCGCAACAGGTTCAGGTGACGGTCAACGTGCTGCCGCCCTACAGCGCCTACATTCAGGACTATGCCACGTCGGTGAACCGGGTCCAGATTTTTGTGCGCAATACCACGACCACAGCGGTCAACATCCGGCTGCAGGCCAGTGTGACGGGCGATAACGGCGTGGATATTCGCACCCTGCCGAATTTTCGGCCCGTTGTGCCGCTGCGACTGGGACCGCTGGAAAACAAGCTGCTCACCCGCCCCGATCTCGAAGGTCTGTTCGACCTCAATCAGATTAGCGTGGAGGGCCTGGATAAAAACTTGTTGTATCAGGGAAAACCGCTGCCCGACGGTCAGTATCAACTCTGCGTGCAGGTGTTCGACAACGCGACCAGCCGCCAGTTGTCGGCCGGTGAACCGCTGGGGTGTTCGCCCCCGTTTCCGGTTCGGGCCATCGAGCCGCCCATCCTGATCGCGCCCTTGTGCGATGGTGAAATCCTGCCTACAACGCCCCAGGTAACGGTTTTTACATGGACACCGCCTACCGGGATTTCGCCCGCACAGGTCAGCTACACGCTGCGGGTGGTGGAATTGCCGCTCGAAAACGTGGACCCTAACGTGTTTATCGATGCCGTTACGCTGCCGCCTTCAGGCATCGAAATCAAAAATCTGCTCACCAGTACGTTTCTGTACGGCCCCCAGTACCTGCCGCTAAAACCGGGTAAACGCTACGCCTGGCGGGTGCAGGCCGTGGACAAAACCGGTCGGCTGAATTTGCTCAACAACGGCAAAAGTCCGGTTTGTGCGTTTCGGTATGGCCCGATGCTGCGCGACCCCCTTGGCGATAATCCACCGCACTACCTGGCGTTTCTGAAACCGGGTGAGGGCAAAGGCAGAAAACTACCGGAGGTGGCCCTGGGTTACGGCAATCCGCTGTACCTGAGTTGGGAGATGTCGGGCCCATTGGCGACGATGTTGGCCGAAAACCGGTCATCGCCGTCTGGTCAGGAAAATGCGCTGAAAACACCGGCAAAGAGTCATGACCTGACCAAAACCAATCTCAGTTACCGGGTTCTCATTAAAACGCTGGCGCAGCCGAACAAACCCGCCCAGATCGTGCTCGACCGGCAGGTGAAAACGCCTTATCTGAGTGCTGAAAAAGGTGATTTACCCGCTACGCTTCTGCCGGGAAAACCGTATCGGGCGGAAGTCGAACTGGTGGGGCTGACGGACTTGCAACGTAAAACCTTCGGCCTGTCGAGCCGCCCGATTGCCGCCGAGCCCCGCAGTTTTTCACTGGTTAGCAAAAATTCGGGAAGTCAGTCCGACTCGGTGTATGTGAAAGGCGTGCTGGTGTTTCGCTACCCCGGCGAAAACGGGGGCGGCCACGTCATGCCCAACACCTGGCTGATGCTGAAGCGCATCGAAAAAAGTGGCTACGAAAATAACATGGGCTACACCAAAACCAATGCCCTCGGCGAGTTTACGGTGGCCGTTGCCCGCTGGCAAATTACGCCAGCAGATACGGTGGTCAAGGCCAACAGTTATCAGGTTCGGTACCGGGTGGTTTCTGGTAACATGTATTTGCTGCCTTCGGAGCAGACGTTCACCATTTCGCACGAACAGGTTGGCCCGCTGGATGCCGGAACCATTCTGATGCCCGCCAAAGGCTATCGCCTGAGCATAACGGCCCGGCAGGCTTACAACGACTGGCCCGGTGCGCCCCATGTGAACCTTAGCGGCAAACGCCTGGTGCTGTACCGCAAGCCCAACAAGCAGGTTGACGACTATCGGTTGCCCCTGGAAGGCCAGATAGACCGTTCTACGGATGAGCAGAAACAGGCCCAGAACGACACGACGTCTGGCGGGCAGACCAGCATCGGACTTGGAGCTTATGCTGCCAACTCCGGTACCAATACCCAAAAAAAACCGGCCAATCCAGTTAATGCAGGACCGTTGAATGCCGATGCTGACAAGAAAAAAGAGGTGATCACTACCCAGTTGCAAGCCAACGCGTTGCAGAAAGAGGTTGAACAGGCCGGGTATACATTCATCGGAATCACTACGCTTCAGGCCGACGGCAATGCGTATAAAGCTGGTATCGACCAGTTGCTTTATGCCTTTAATCCACTCGATAAATACGCGGTGTATTGCCCCGATTGCGGCCAGAATCCCGATGATGCCGAAACGTTCTGGATCAACGCCCCCAAAGAAGCGCTGTCGCCCGTACTGGCCCGCACCGAAAGTTATACGTTCAACATCCAGACTACCGAAGCGCCCACGGTGACGTTCAAAGGGAAACTGACGTATCGGTTTGCCGACCTTGGGAAAGACGGCGCCGATGTCCGGCCGTTGGGAAAGACTCTGGTACGGCTTCAGGTGGTTTATCGCAGCAGCAATGGCAAAACGCTGTATTACAACCAGGTACCTTCCGGATTTGCCGAGTTTCACAAAACCTTGAATCAGACGCTGGCGACGGACGAAACCGATCAAGACGGCAATTTCTCGTTCAGCGTCAAACTCACCAAACCACTCGAACTGGGCACGCTTGACCCCGTTACCGAGAGCAATGCTGATTTTGGAACGGACCAGAATGTATACGTCCGAACTCTACAGGTAATGGTCGATAATGCCTACTACACGCATCCCTCGAGCCAGTTTGGCGACACTGCGGAGGAGCGCATTCAGCCACAGGGCCAGTATGATCTCGGCAATCTGCTGTCCAAAGTCCGCAGTTACGGCCTGACCGTCGAGGTTCGCTCGGACACGACGGGTCTGGGCGGAGCCGAAAAGCAGGTCAGTGGCATTCAGCAGGTCTTGTCGGGCATTGCGGTTCATGTCCTTCGCCGACCGTTGCCGGTGGCCCCCGGACTAGCGCCCCCCAAAGACGAAGGCCAGGGTTTGAACGAGAAAATGACCCTCAACGGCGTGACGTACGCGGTGGTTTCGTCCGGGAAAACCAACGCCGAAGGCATCGTAAAATTTACGCGGCTGGTGGTGGCAAAAGACGAAGCCGATACATACCTGATTGCGACCCAGTCGGGAAAAACCGGTCAGAATAACTACGAGATGGTCAGCCTGAAAAGTATCCTGCTTTCGGAAAAATATTACCCGGATTGCATGGAGCATCCCTATTCAAACGCGTCAGCCGCGCAGTTGAAAGAGGCCATTGCCAAAGGGCAGGTAACCTACAAAAAAGACGTCGGAACGATCGGTTCTGTGTCCATCGACTGCGCCTGGACCACCATGCGGGTTGCCGATAGCCCCGTCAACAATTCCGGTGCTCTGCTCAAGTATACCAGTAACGCGGCCTTCACCGATGACTATAAATATGGCCTTATTGCGCCGATCACCCGCTTTCTCAAACCCGGAAACCCCAGTGTGAACCTGCGGGTGGTGGACAAAACGAACCCAACCAAAGGCATTTGGGCCGCTGAAGTATACCTCAATCATGGCAACAAAATCATCGCCGGGCACTGGTCCGACCCCTCGGGGTATGTGTCATTCACGGACCTGCCAACCGGCAAGAATACCGTGCTGACGATTGAGAAGGAGGGCTATATTTTCGACAGCTACGTGTATTATGACCCGGTGAAAAAAGACACGGTAAAAATGTCGGCCGGTGCGGAATTAAAAATCAACCTCGGCGATTTGATGCTGGGTCAGAACGTGTATATCGACCGGATTCTGATGCAGCCCAATACGCGGTACATCGGCTCGACGGTCGATCAGGACGCGGTTGAAGCCAACCCCGGCGTGCAGCCAAAACCGTCGCTGGAAGCTTACGTGCAGATTGACGACGGTTATTATTTCAAGACGTTTCCGTCGAACGGCAACAAGAACGTTCAGCGGTTTGCGGCCTACGCCCCCAGCAGCAAGGCGGATTCGCTGAAAATTTATCCCGTCAACATCAGTTATTTCAACGAATTCCGGCTGGTGAGCCAACTACCCAAACCGATACCCAGCACGCTCGCTTCCGACGCCAAAGGAATGCTCAGTGTCGATGCGGGTGAAATCAAAATCTACCAGCGCGACCACCGGATCAGTTTTTTCCTGCTGGATAATGTCGCTAAAAAACCGATTAAAGGCGGCACCGTTCGGCTTTTCGGACGCAATGAACCGGGCTTTGTCTTTGGACCAAGCGATGGAGACGGTTTGCTGGATGCCCAATTCAAGAACGTCTCGGTCGAAAATCTGTTTGTCGAAATTCTGGCCCCCGGTTACGTAACCAAAACGCAGTCGGTCACGAACGTAGAATCGAAATCGTCCAAAATCCAACCGGTTTTGCTCGAACCCGCCAGTCTCATCAAAGGGGTTGTGGTGGTTAAAACCGCCGATAACAAAGAAAAACCGCTGGTCGGTGCCGAAGTCTTTGTCGCGGGCGGCTCCAACACCCAGACGCCCTACAGCACAACTTCGGGGCCGGGCGGTTCGTTTACGCTGGCCGTTGGCAAACAACTGAAAGACGTAACGATTCAGGCCACCTACCGCGAAGCGGGCAGCCAATCTTCGTCGACCGGCCGGGGCGGAACGCCGGTAAACGTGGTCGTTGCGGGCGAGAGCTACGCGGGCGCCACCGAAAAAAACTACCCGGTACCGCAAGCCCCCGGTGCGTCGCTGAAACTGACGCTGACCTCCTTCGATACATTCAAGATTTCGACCATCTGGGGCTTTCCGATCAAGGTGGAAACCCTAACGGCCTTGCCAAACGGCACCGTCCGGGTTTCGGGTGAGGTCGATCTGAGCGGTACAAATCTGGGGCCATTCGCCATTCTCGATCCTGATTTGCGGGTTCGTTTCGAAAATGTCATCTTCAAACCCAGCGCCAGCGACCCGAAACTGGGTGAACCGACGACCGTGAACGTTCCGCTGAAAACCGGCATACTGAATAATCTGGGGTATTACAGCAAGCTCTACAAACCCGGCGACGTTCCGCTGTATAACATCCGCTTAACCGCGTTCGACAACGTATTCTCGGGTGGAAATTTTCAAATTGTCAAATCCGAAGGGTCGGCAGGGGTGATTATGGCGCAGGCCCAGGTCATCGACAACTCATTTAAGTTCTCGGAGAATCTACTCAAATACCAGAAAGGCCAGTTTTTCCTCTACGATCCGAAAACCGCCGGGCAACCCGGAACGCGCCCCATCGTGGTGGCTTTCGACTCGGGCAACGGCACCAAAAAACGGACGGACTTCGGTATTTGCAGCAAAGACGGTAAACCGATTGAGCTGGAACTGCTGGCGTTCAAAGCCACCAGCAGCCTGGAAGGTTCGCGCCTGATGGGCGATGAAATTCACCTGAGCCCCACGCTGACCTGCCACCTCAAAGACGCCATTCCCAGCAGCATGACGGTGAATGTGGGCGACCTGGTGTTGAAAAATAACACGGTAGATGCCAAATCGGGCCAGACTCCGCTCACGTTTACGCTCGCCGGGAAGTGGAGCGTCGAAGTTCGCAACTGGGTGCTCGACTACAAACAGGGCGGTTTTTATGCCACGGAAGGTGTGGTAAAAACCGGTAAAGTCGATATGCCGATTTCGCTCTTCAACCTCCGCGCCGACTTTTTCAAACTCGATGCCAAACCCACCAACACCCTCGACCTGGCGGGTATTGCGCAAATTAATCTGGGCGGAAAAGCCTATTTCGGCTACGACCAGGCCACCGGCAGCGATCAGAAAGGCCACTGGGCGCTGGTGGTGGTGCCCGACGGCAATAAACAGGCGGGGGTGTTATCGGCGGCTTCCAAACTGCCGGGATTGAGCAGTGATCTGTCCTTTGAAACCATTTCGCTGCTCGACAACGGGGAGGACGTGTTTTCGTTCGGAGCCAGCAGCCAGTTGGTAAACTATTACGGGGGCGTGATGACCGTCCGGCCCAAAACCATCGAAACCGGTCCTGACTATTTCTCCTTCGACGCCGGGATGTCCACCACCATTCCGAATGCGCCGAAAGATGTCCCGATGCGGCTGACGTATTTCAGACCGGGCGGAACCGGTCCCGTTACCCTCAAAACCATCGTGCCGGGCGGCTATACCATTGACACCAAAGGGCAGGTACGGTTTGTGGCCGGGCAGGATGTAGCGCAGGATGGCGCGCAGAAAACCGCTTTTTATTTCGGCGACAAGATCATGGCCATTCGGGGCATGGTGGAAGAACCGGGCAAGCTGAAACTGGGCCAAACCGACAATGTGAAAAATGGGGGAGTCGTGCTGGTTCATTCGATCCAGGACGGCGGATCGACCTACATCACCCACGATGTCACTATTGACCTCAACGATTCCAAAAAGGTGGAGTCCCTGCCCGTTCAGGCCTTCGTTAAAGCCAATTACAAACCGCTGAAAATTGATTTGGGCGGTAAATCATTCGGTTCGGTGCAGTGCTACCAGCCCGTCAAAGGCGGCCAGTGGGATTTGCTCACCTTTTCGGGGATCCCACAGGGCTACACGATGATTCCTGAGAAAGAAGAAAACCGGTTGACGTTCACCAACTACGGGTCGATCCGGGCCGAAAATCAAAAAATCAAAGCCGACGGAATCGGTGGCGAAGGTGGTTTTCCGGGCATGAGCCTGGAGTACGACATGCCCAACAGCCGCTTTACCGGCACCGTGACGTTACCGCCCAATATGCCGCTGCCACCCACCATGCGGGTTCAGAAAGGTGTGGCGCAGGTCCGGATCGACCCCAAAGGCTTTTACCTCGCGGCCTCGGCAACAGTTGAAAATGTGCCGCTGATTATTCCGGTGACGATGACGGCGGGGCTGATGCTGGGCTACTACGACAGCCCGGAATTCAAGGATGCGGAATCCATTCTGTTCAGCAACACCCACCGAAAATCATTGCCCTGTGCCTTTGGAACGGGTTTCAAAGGGGTTTTCGTGAACGGCCAGCTACCAATTCCCGTCATCGACAACTTTACCTACCAGCAAAGCTTCGGCGTGGGGGAGGTCAAAATGGGCCTGAATGCCTACGTCGACGGATATGCCTTCGCCAATTACCAGTCCGGTGGTGGATTTACGTTCGGAACGGGTCTGGGTGCGGGGGTTCATTACTATGCCTACGGCCAGGTTCTGAACGTGTCGGCATCCGGTTCAATCGACGTAGACGGAGCATCGCAGTTTGCACTAAACCTGAATGGCTCCACGGTATCGATGGCGGCTGACATGAAAATGTCGGCAAATTTCAACGCCAGACTCAACGTCGATCTCGGCATCGATTCCTATTCCGTCGATCAAACCATTGGCTTTTGTCTGGGGATGAATATGCCGAATCTATCGTACACCATCGGCGGGGGCGCCAGCGTGTCTGCCCCAAAATTTAGCTGTGATTTCAATTCGTGTGAAGAAAAAGGATGTCAATCGGTTTCAACCAATCAATGAAAACGCGCCTTATCGTTCTGTTGCTATCAACCCTGTCCGGCCTGTCAGCACGGGCGCAGTACCCGCAGATTCAGTCGGGTCGTTACGGGGTATTTGTCCAGGTTGACCGGCTGTTGCACGGCCCGCGTTTCGCGCTGGAACGGCTCGAAGCGGGCACCCGCGAGTGGAAACGGGTGTATACCAACGACGATGCCCCCCGCTCGGCCAGCGATTTAAAAATGCGGCTGATGCTGATTGCGCCAAAAAATCCGCTTTACGATCTCCCTTCGGATACGCTGGCTATCAGCTTATTCCGGCAATTCTCGGCAGCTCCCACCACCGATTCGCTGTTTGCTTTTGGGCAGCATCCGCAGATTCTGGAAGCCCTCGGCGTGGGCTATCTGGACACCGCGGTCGTTGCCGGGCGTCGGTATGACTACCGGATTCGGCTGGCCGATTTACCCGCCGACGCGCCCATTCGCACCACGCGAACCGTCACCGTGCCGGATCTCAAAACCCTGCGCGGGCGGCTGGCTACCACGGCCCGGTCGTTGCACCACGAAGCTGACGGACGTTCCATACGCATTACGTATCTGCTTAAAAAAACCGTCCCGATACTGGCCGGAATGCGGGTGATGCGGGCGACCTATGCCCAGACCGGTTTTGCCGAAATCGGTGCGGATTGGGGATTTACGAAAGGAAAGAAAGACAGTACGTTCGCTTTTTTTGTCGACCGTGACGCGCGTCGGAAAATGATTTATCAGTATGTGGTCATTCCAATCGACCTGTTGGGCAACGAAGGACAACCGTCCGATACGCTGACAATTACCAACCTGCGCGATGGAGAAGCCTTGCCCGTCATTGCCGACCTGAAAGCCACCAGTGACGAAAAAAACGGCGCCATCCGGCTTTCGTGGCAGTTGTCGTCCACCAAAGACCTGCGCTCGGTGGAAATCTGGCGCAGCACCCGCTACGACGACGGTTATGTCCGCATCGGCTCGGCCCAACCTGCCGATACGGTTTTTCTGGATAACCGGGTTGAGCCCGTCGAAAGCTACTACTACCAGCTCCGGCCCAACGGCACCTACAGTCAGATGGCGACCTCGGTGATCGTGTCGGGCATGGTGAAAGCCTATCGTCTGGCGGTCGTTTCGCCTTCGTTTCTGCGGGTAAGTGAAGGAAATGATACGTTACGCTTTAGCTGGCAGCGCGCTGATTTCGACACCCGGGGCTATTACCTCTACCAGTCGACCAACGCCAGCACACCCTTACAACCTTATTCGGGCCTGATCGAAACGCGGGATTCGGTGGTTCATTTTGCCATTCCGACGAAAAACCTGCCCATCGGCGTGAGTTACCGCTGGGCCGTAGCGGCTTTGAATACCAGTTACAACATCGGTCCCAAAAGTAATGAAGTCTATACGTCCATGCGCCTGCCCGAACGCGTCGCGACGCCGTTCAACCCGGTGGTATTGCGGCAGGAGAAAGGCGTGCTGGTGGTTTGGGAGAACATGAAAGAAATCGATCCCTACATCGCAGGATATGCGGTTTATCGCGTCGAAAACAATCAGAAAGAAACGCTGCTGTATCGCCAGACGCCGAAGGATCGCGCCCGCAATGCCTACGCGGACATGACCGTGCAGCCCGGACGCCGGTATTCGTACCGGATCAAAGCGTACCGAACCGATCGCAAAGAAAGTGCTTTCAGTACGGCCACCAGCGACTATTTTCGTCCTCTGTCGCCGGTGCTTCCGTTGCGCGGAATCAAAGTACTGGCTGTCAATCAGGGCGTTCGCGTGGCGTGGGATGAGCCGCTGGACCGGAACCTGGACAAAATTGTGGTGTATCGGTACACCGATAAAACCGACCGCCCCCGGCTGATTGGCACCTTGCCGGGACGTCAGACCGAGTACATCGATCGCGAAGCCACACCCGGTATTGCCTATTTCTACACTCTGGTAGCCGTTCAACCCGACAAACGCGAAAGCGACCCGACCGACCCCATCGGCGTGGAATGGCGCTAACTGAGAATCCCATGAAAAAACAACACCTATTTGCCGTTTTGGGCTGGTGGCTGGTGCTCACGTCCACGTTCGCCCAGACGAATAACGCTCCGTCGAATCTGGTCGCTTCGGCCCAATCCAGCAGCCAGATCAATCTGACCTGGAAAGACAACAGCACCGGCGAATCGGGCTTCGAAATTGAAATCAGTACCGATAACCGGTCGTTTTCGAAAATTGCCGATGCTGATGCCAACGCCACGTCGTACCAAAGCACCGGTTTGAAGCCCACCACCCGATACTATTACCGAATCCGGGCGAGTTTGCGGGGTGGCCCAACCCCTAATTCAAATACTGCCGATGCTACAACGCTTCCCGTGCCGACGTCAACCGTAACCGACCTGAAAGCGACGGCAAAAAGCACCACGTCCATCGAATTGACCTGGACGGACATCGGCAAAGAAGCCGAGTACTACCTCGAACGGCGAACGGGGCAATCGGGTCGTTTTGAGCGGATTGCCAGCACGACGGTGGGGTATACCGACAACAACCGGACGCCGGCGACGGAGTACTGCTACCGGATCATGCTGGCTACGTACGAAGCCGCACCGTATTCCAGCATCGTCTGTGCCACGACGCAAGCTCCACCCATTGCGAAGCCCAACAATCCGGCGCGGCTGACGGCCACGGCGGTTTCGCCCAGCCAGATCAATCTACAATGGGCCGATGTGTCGGATAATGAAACCGGTTTTGAACTGGAACGCTCAACGGATGGCGCTTCGTTTCAGAAAATCGCTGATCTGGGAGCCAATGCCACGTCGTACAGCGACCCGAATTTGCAACCGCGTACCCAATATTTTTACCGCATTCTGGCTAAAAACGCAGCCGGTTCCTCCACCTATTCCAACGTAGCGGATGCAACGACGCCCGACGCTCCGCCCGCAACCCCCGCCCGGCTAGCAGCGACGGCGGTTTCGCCCAATCAGATCAATTTGCAGTGGGCCGACGTGTCGGACAATGAGACCGGTTTTCAACTCGAACAAAGTCCTGACGGGGCGATCTGGAAAAAAATTGCCGATCTCCCGGCCAACACGACAACGCATCAACATACCGGTCTGAATCCGGCTACGAAGTACTTTTACCGGGTTAAGGCCACCAATGCCGTAGGTGAATCCGGCTTTTCCAATACCGCCGACGCAACCACGCAGGACAAACCGCTGACTCCGCCCGTGGCGCCGGCCCGGCTGACGGCCACGGCGGTTTCGGCCACCCAGATTAACCTGGTTTGGGCGGACTTATCGGACAACGAAAGCGGTTTTATGATCGAGCGCAGTGCCAATGGTACCAGCGACTGGACTAAAGTCGGCGATGCAGCAGCGAACGCGACCTCTTTTCAGAATACCGGTCTGCAACCCGTCACGAAGTATTTTTACCGCATTCTGGCGACCAACGTGGCTGGGCAGTCGGCTTTTTCCAACATTGCCGATGCCACGACGCCCGATGTGGCCCCGGTTGCACCCGCCCGGCTGATGGCCACCGCGACGTCGGCGGTTAGCGTTACGCTCAGTTGGGCCGATTTATCGGGCAACGAAACCGGTTTTGAAATTGAACGTGGTAGGAGTGAAACCGGTACGTTCAGCAAACTGGCGGATGTAGCCGCGAATGTGACCACCTACGAAGACCGGGGCCTGACGCCTGCGGAACCGTATTGCTACCGGATTCGGGCCAGAAACGCGATTGGCGCGTCAGACTTCTCCAACGCGGCCTGTGTCACGACGCCGAACGTACCCCCAGCCGCGCCCGCCCGACTGACCGCCACCGCCGTTGCACCAACTCAGATTAATCTGGCCTGGGCCGATCTGTCGACGAACGAAAGCGGTTTTGAAATCGAGCGGGGGAGTAGCGCGACAGGTTCGTTTACAAAAATTGCCGATGTAGCCCCCAATGCTACGACCTACGAAGACAAAAACCGGGTTGATAATACCACGTATTGTTACCGGGTCCGGGCCAAAAATGCCGCTGGCGTTTCGGGCTTCACCGACGCGGTTTGCGCCACCACGCCCCTGGCTCCTCCGGCAGTTCCCGGAACGCTGGTGGCCCAATTAGCCGATTACGATCAGGTGCTGTTAACGTGGCCTGTGGTATCGTCCGGTACGGTTACAGTCGCGATTGAACGATCGACGGACCCGAATGCCGGATTTACAGAGATTGCGCAGCAGCCAGCCGCCCAAACCAACTACCTCGACACGGGTTTACAGGAATTTACGACCTATTACTATCGCATTCGGGCTGTCAACCCGGCAGGAAAATCGGGCTATTCCAATGTTGCCAACGTGCGGATTGAGGAGATCATCATTGCGGTGGAAGATGAATGGGCGACGCACACGTTCTTTTCCGTCAGTCAGAAAACCCTGCAGGTCAACACCAACTGGTTCCAGCCCACCCAAACAACCATTCAACTGATCACCATGACGGGACAGGTCGTTTTGACCGATACCCGCAAGGTGCATCCCGCTGATGTCTGGACGTATTCGCTTGATCGGCTACCCACCGGGATTTATCTCATTGCCCTCGTCGCCGACGGGCGTTCGCTCACCAAACGGTTTCTTTTGCCATGAAAAAACAACGTTATTTTTTGCTGTTTCTCGTTTTGATGAGTCTGGGAAGCTGCCGGGTGAAACCGCTGGCACCCATTACCGATTTGCTGGCGAAAGTCTGGAAAGCCAATACCGTTAAAGAAGCGGATTTGCTTGTGTTTACGTTGGGATCTTCCACGAACATTAAACCGGGTTATACCCGCTTCCGGCTCGACTTAAGCCAGGCTGACAAGGCCAGTTTAATCGACATCGATGGACGGCTGGTAACAGGAACCTGGACGGTATCGACCGACAACAAACGCCTGATATTGAGCAATCTGACACCCAAACCGACTAATACCGGCGGCCTTATTGAATACTATATTTTAAGCGAACCCGACGGTTTATCCCTGCAATTGCAACGCACGGCGGAAAGCCGTAAAACCGGTAACACGATTGATCAATACGCCCTGATTCCGGAATAATTGATTGCAGTGACAGTAGCCCCCGGTTTCGACCGGGTGGACGGGAAAATGACGGTAACGCCGACAGCCGAACCGTTTTAACGGTTTAGAAACCGTTAAAACGGTTGTTAAAAGCTAACAAAATGGCGTTTATAAACCCCCGGTTGAAACCGGGGGCTAGAAAAAACCTGACGGCAATTGAAAACCACACGGTTTTTATACTTTCGGCTCCCAGCCTTTTTCGTAATCGCGACTCCAGAGCTTTTGCGCTTCTTTGTCACCAATGATATGGCCGTTTTTGGGGTCGATTTTCAAATCCCGGCCCACGCGCCAGGCAATGTTGCCCAACTGCATCGCCACTACACTTTTATACCCCAATTCAACATCGCAGTTCGGACGGCGGTTGTTCTTGATTGCGTCCAGAAAGTCGGCAACGTGGAGATTGTCCATGCCCAAACTCGGGCTGGCCGTATTCCGTCCCTGCACATCGCCTTCGCCATCACCGACGGATTTGATCTCCTTCACCAGCTTGCCATCCAGATCATAGACTTTGTAGCTGTCGCCACCGGTATCCAGACTGCCGTTTTCGCCGTAGAAAATAATACCCCGATCCAGGCCTTCGATTTTCCGGCCGTTTGAGCTTCGGGACTCCCACATCAGCGACACGCGACCGGGATAATCCATCGTAATCACCTGCGTATCGGGCGTTTCCCAGTCATCTTTGAACTCATAGCGACCCCCTACGGAGGTGACTCGCGTTGGAAAATCGACGTTCAATCCCCAGCGGGCTACATCGACTTCGTGGGTGCCGTTGTTCAGTGCTTCGCCGGTTCCCCAGTGCCAGAACCAGTGCCAGTCATAGTGAATCAGTCCTTCTTTGTACGGCATACGCGGAGCCGGGCCTTGCCACAGTTCATAATCCAGCCAGGACGGAACCGTGCCCGGTTTTAAAACCGTAGCCTTGCGTTTGTTCGTATACCAGGCTTTCGCCAGATACACGCGTCCGATAATGCCCTTGTGCAACTGCTGAATCCCTTCCGTCAAAACCGGTGCCGACCGGCGTTGGGCGCCCATCTGCACCACCTTGTTGTATTTCCGGGCGGCCGCAATGGCCAGTTCGCCCTCGTGCGGATTGTGGCTCAGCGGTTTTTCAACATACACGTGTTTTCCGGCCTGACAGCCCATGATGGTCAGCGGAGCGTGCCAATGGTCGGGCGTGGCGATGTAGATGGCATCGATCGATTTGTCCTCCAGCACTTTCCGGCAGTCTTTTTCGGATTTCGGGCTGGCCGTTGCTTTAACCTTTTTGATGGTGGCGATGGCCTTCGGAATGGTGCGCTCATCTACGTCACAAACCGTGGCGACTTCCGCGTTTTTCTGTCCGGCAATGGTGCCGCCCATGCTGTTTCCGCGGCTATTGACGCCAATCGTGGCTACCCGAACCAGTTCATTCGCCCCGATGATGCGGTTATAGCTTTTGGCACTGAATCCGAAGGCCGTTCCGCCGACGGCCAGGCTGGCCGAACCGGCGGCTATTTTCTTAATAAATTCACGTCTTTTTTCCATGCGCAGGGCTTATAACTCTTTGATTTTGATATTTTTAAACGAAACCTCACCGCCATGTTCCTGCAACAGAATATGGCCTTTTTCAACCGTTCCAAAAGCGGGTTCGGCTTTGTTGAACTTACTCAGCGCCACCGCATCCGTAAACGCCTGACTGCCGCGTGTAAACTCCAGAATCTTCACGCCATTCAGCCAGTGTTCCACTTTTTTGGCTTTGGAAACGATTCGCACCGTATTCCACTGACCTGGTTCATGGATCTTTTTCAGGGCCGCATTGGGCGGTATCACATCATAAAACGAGCCCGTCAGGTGGTTTTCCTTCTTGTTGTCTTCCGCCAGTTTATCATCCAGAAGCTGGTATTCCATGCCCAGATTACCGCCTTTATCGTATTTCGTGTAAAAATACTTGACGCCACTGTTGCCAGTCGGTTCGATAGTGTAATCGAACCTCAGATCAAAATCCGAATACTGGTTTTCGCTGACAATATCCCCGCCTTTACCGCCTTTTTTGGCCGTCAGCGTCCCGTCTTTGATTTCCCAACCCGCCGGAACCGGATTTCCCGCTGGTGTTTTCCAACCCGCCGAACTCGTGCCGTCAAACAGCAGAACCCAGCCGTCCTTTTTTTCTTTTCCAGTCAAGGTGTTGGCCTTCTGGGCGAAAACCGCCGTTGGCAGCAGCATTCCGAGCGTCAAAATACCTAAAAGCCCTGGTATCATCCGTGTTTTCATGCGTCTCAATAGCCAGGGTTTTGCTTGATTTTATCCGGATTCGATTGAATAACCGACAACGGAATCGGAAACAGCAGCATGTTGTCGCTCCACGAAGCCGGGTTAAATCCATTCTGTTCTTTCTGCTCCTGCGACATCACGGTTTTGGCCCGTTCCGTTCTGACCAGATCGAACCACCGGTGGTTTTCAAAAGCCAGCTCGACCCGACGCTCTTTTTCGATGGCCAGCAAGAACGCTTCACTGGAGGTAAAAGGCGGATAATCAGCCAGTATACTTGCCGAACCGCCGGTGCTGTTCCGGGCGCGCTGGCGAATTTTATTGAGGTAAACGAGGGCGGTTTCGGACTGCTTGCCCTGCCGAACGAGTGCTTCGGCGTAGAGCAGGTAGACATCCGCCAACCGAAGTTCGATCCAGTTGTTGTCGTTGTCGGAACCCGCAAACGAGACGTCGTAGTATTTCCGTACGTATTTCTCGTTCACCGTGTTGCCACCCGGCACCGCCACGTAGTTATCGCTCATGGATACGGTTTTTCGCGGATCACCAGTTTCGTAGGCTGCCGATATCGACGGCGTGGGCGCGTTAAAACCGCTCTTGTCGCCAACCAAAACAACTTCCCGGTTCGAAAACCGGGGCGCGAAATCATTGTTCCACGGGCTTCCCGTTGTCGTTCCGCCCTTTTTGTATTGAATCTCGAACAAGGATTCGGCCGTGTTTTCATTTTTCACATCGAACAACGCCTTGTAATCCGGCACCAGCGAATAGGTCGGCATGCTGATCACTTCCAGGGCTTTGGCTTCCGCCAAAGCGTAATGCGATGCGCCTTTTTTCAGGGGAAAACCGGCCATCGTCATGTAGACTTTCGCCAGCAGCCCTTTGGCACCGCCCACCGTGACGCGTCCTTTGTCGACCGTTGCGTACGAAACCGGCAGATTGGCCTCGGCGAATTTCAGATCCTCGACGATAAAGTCATAGATCTCCTGCGTCGATGTGCGCCCGACGGCATAGGCTTCCGAAACCGATAACTGTTTGTCGACTTTCGGCACATCGCCGTAAACGCGAACCAGCCAGAAATACATCAGCGCCCGAACGAATTTGGCCTCCGCCTTATACTGCTCTTTCAGTTTTGGATCTTTGAACGGTACGGCGTCGATTTTATCCAGCACGATGTTGCACCGCAGAATGGTGTTGTAGACGTTGTTCCAGAAATTCAGAACAAACGTATTGTCAGACAGCATCACATCCCCGAAATTGTCGATGGACGTCATGTTTTTGGAGTCGCCGGGCACCCAGGAAAACGTCGTATTATCCGAACGAACCTCGCCCATGTAGATAAAAAGCTGGTTGTAGACATTCCGCAGCGACGCATAAGGCGACATAACCGCCTGATTCATATCCTGTTCGGTCTTGTAAAATACGCCCGCGTTCATGTCCGAAATGGGTTGGAGGTTGATAAACTCCTCCTTGCAGGAGAAAGAAACCGCAATGAGCAGGACGAGTATAAGAATTCGTTTCATGTTCCAGAAGTTTGACGATCAGGTAATTAAAAACTTACGTTAAGACCAGCGATGATGGTGCGGGCGGCCGGATACCCCAGGTAATCACCACCCCGCGACAACCCGTCGCCCTGGCTGCTCGTTTCCGGATCGAAGCCCGGATAGTTCGTGAAGGTGTACAGGTTTTGCCCCGTCACGTAAACCCGTAAACCTTTGACGTGCAGGCGTTGGGTGAGAGCCGGTGCGAAATTATAGCCCAGCGAAACATTGCGGATGCGCAGGAACGAGCCGTCTTCCACCCAATAGCTGGAAGGCTCTTTCTGCAAGCCTTTCGGGTCACGGTTGGCCCGCAGAATGTCGCCCGATCCCGGGTCACTTTCCGACCGCCAGCGATCGATCAACTTGGTCCGTCCGTTCCGGTCGCCGTGGTAAATACCGACCATCCGGTTGAAGAAACTAAACAGTTTGGCACCCTGCGAACCGGTCAACTGCACATTCAGATCGAAGCGGTTGTACGAAAAATCGTTGCTAAAACCGTACATAAACTTCGGCTGGTTATTGCCCAGATAGGTTTTGTCGGCAGCACTGATGATGCCGTCTTTGTTGATGTCGACGTAGCGCGGATCGCCGGGGTGGTCGTTCGCCAAATGGGGCGCAGCATCCAGCTCCGACTGATTTTTGAAGACCCCGTCGTACTGGTAGCCGTAGAACGTGGCAATGGGCTGGCCAATCGTCGTAATAAACGTGTTATTCGCGTTGGGCGCACCCGCATAAATCGGCAGCCGATCCGGCCCCAGTGCCAGCACTTTGTTTTTGTTGAAGGAAATGTTGAAATCCGTCGACCATTTCAGCTTGCCGATCAGGTTGCGGGTTCTCACCAGGTATTCCATGCCTTTGTTTTCCACCTGCCCGATGTTCTGAAGCTGCGTCGCGTAGCCAGTCAGCGTCGGAACCGGCACGTTCAGCAGCAGATCCACCGACCGGCTGTTGTAGAAATCCGCTTCCACCTGAATCCGCCCGTTCAGTAAGCCCAGATCAAAACCGAGGTTCCACTGCCGGGTTTTTTCCCAGCCCAGATCGGGGTTCGGGTAGTTGATCGGATTGACGGAATTAACCAGGCTGTTGTTCAGGATGTAATAATTGGAACTGGTGCGGGCAATGGCGTCATAATTGCCGATGCGGTTATTGCCGACCAAACCCCAGCTCGCCCGCAGTTTCAGGTCCGTAATTTGCCGGATGTCCTGCATAAACGGTTCACTGCTCACCCGCCAGCCGACGGAGAGCGACGGAAACGTCCCCCATTTGTTGTTGGCCCCGAACTTGGACGAGCCATCGGTTCGGATGCTGGCCGTCAGCAGGTATTTTTCATCGTACGCGTACGTAAACCGGCCTAAATACGAAATCAGTGAGTTGCGGAATTCCGTGTTGGTTCCGCCCACGATTTGCCCGGCATTCAGGGTCCGGATCACGTCATTGGGAAAATTCTGGGCCATCACCTGCGTGTATTCGCCGAAGGTTTTCTGGGCCGTATACCCCGCCAACAGGCCAATGGCGTGTTTATTAAAAAGCGTCTTGTTGTAATTCAACGTATGTTCGATCAGCCAGTTGCGGTCCAGCCAGGTTTCATTCCGGGCATCGGCGGTTTTGGGCGCGCGCGAACCGTCGGTATCGACAAACGAAGGGCGGTAGTATTTCAACCGCTTGTTTTCCAGCGAGCCGTTCAAACTGATCCGGTATCTCAGGCCTTCGATGATTTCATACTGCCCGTAGACCGAAGCAATCAGTCCGTTTCTGGTCGTAAAATTGGTTATGTTTTCCGCAATACCGACCGGGTTGGCGACGTCGCCCGCCCAGATTTCGGGGTTCCGAACCTGCGAACCGTAGGTACCATCGGCATTTCTGAGCGGATAAATCGGTGGCAGGTATACCGCATACGCCAGCGGGCTGTCTTTCCCGTCATCGACGTTGTTGTTTTCGGAATAATAGGCACTGATGGTGGTACCGATCTCCAGCTTTTTGCTGATGTTCGACGTAACGTTTGCCCGCAAATTGTACCGTTTGAAGTCGGTTTTGATCTGAATACCTTCCTGATTCGTATACCCTGCGGAAATCGCATACCGGGTTTTCTCAACGCCCCCAGTTACGGAAAGCTCGTGCCGCTGCGTTGCAGCAATCCGGAAAATTTGGTCCTGCCAGTTGATGTCCGCAAACTGGCTCGGATCGTTAAAACTTTCGGGAATGACGTAAAAGCTGGAGTTCGTATATTTTTGGCGGACGGAATTGGGATCATTGATGGTATGCGGGGCATTGCCGGGCATCGGTGCCCGATCCAGCCAGGCCTGGTTGTGGCCGTCTTTAAAAAACTCAATGTACTCCCGGGTGTTCATGACGTCCATTTTTCTGGCAACCTGCTGAATCCCGTAAAAAGCGTTGTAAGAGATGGTTGGAGCGCCGATGCTCCCTTTTTTCGTCGTAACAATAATAACCCCATTGGAACCCCGCGACCCGTAAATGGCGGTAGAAGAGGCATCTTTCAACACCTGAATGCTTTCAATATCGGACGGGTTCACCAGCGAAAACGCACTGCCTTCAATCGGATACCCGTCGATCACGTAGAGGGGCGCATTTCCTGCCGTAATGGAACCCGTTCCCCGCACCCGCACCGACAGGCCTTCGCCACCGGGAGCACCGTTGATCTGCTGCACCTGCACGCCCGCCATCTGGCCCACCAGCGCTTCACCATAGGAAACCGCTGCCTTGTTTTTGAATTTGTCCGCCGAAATAGTCGCAATGGCCCCGGTCAGATCAGCTTTTTTCTGGGTGCCGTATCCCACGACGACCACTTCACTCAGCGTTTTGTCGTCGGACTTCAGCGTGATCGTAAACGTGGTCTGGCTGTTAACCGGAACTTCCTGATTCACAAACCCAACGTAGGAAAACACCAGCACCGATTTGGTATCCGGCACCGAAAGGCGAAAAGCGCCTTCGGCATCGGTGGACGTTCCTTTGGTCGTGCCTTTCACCACCACACTCACCCCCGGAAGGGCCAGCCCGGCTTCATCCCGCACGGTTCCGCTGACGGTTTGCTCGACCGAACCCACAAAAGCCGTGTTTTCATTGGCTACCGGAAGGGCGGTTTCCGGCTTGGCGGGTTCCGGAATCGGCGAGATAACAATCTGTCGTCCAATGACTTCATAACGAAGCCGAAGCGGTTTTACCACTTTGTCCAAAACCGTTCCCAGCGATTCGTTGGACACACTAATGGTCGTTTTTCGGTCGAAGGGAATCTCCCGGGGCCGGAACGCAAACCGAATGTTGGTCTGGTTTTCGATTTCTTTCAGCACCTTGCGTAAGCCCTGATTTTCAAACCGAAAGCTTACCCGCTTATTCAATACTTCCTGGGCGGTGGCATCATAGGCCAGCGAAACACCCGTACAAATCATGGCCAGAATAACCTGGGCCAGCGAGAGTTTCATGAGTAATAGCAGGGTTTGGATTGGTATTGGTTTTTTCATTAGCTTTAAAGGTTTTGTTAAATTTTTGGACAAAACAACCCTCTTCATCCTGAAAAGGACGACGGCAAAACCAGCGCATCGAGGGGGAATCGGCATCAGTGGTGTTACGAGCATCACTGATGTTTTTTTGGGTAAAAGCTTATCGGATTGGCATACCGGCAGGGGTTTATTACAAGGGTTTAGGACAGCCTTTGCTATAGATTACGATTTGCGCATTGAGCAGTTTATACCGGGCGTCGAGCACTTTGCAAATGACATCCAGTTTCTGAAAAAGATCTTCATTGTCGATGCTCATCGTCAGCGTACAATACTGCATCACTTCCTCATCGAAAATGATATCGATCCCGTAAGCCCGCTCGATGGCCGTAAAAACCCGGTCTACCGACGCATCTTCAAACACAAACCGCTGCATTTCTTTTTTGGGAATCAACGGGAGCGGTTTTTCCACCAGCAGTTTGTTGAGCGTCTCAGCCTCGCGTTGAAAAACGACTTTCTGGTTGGGCGTCAACACCATTCCTTTTGACTCCGGGTCGTGAACCCGGCTCGGCTGGTTGGGATAGACCGACACCCGACCGGTTTTGACATCCACCGTCACCGTGGGCGCATCCTTCGGGGCTTTGATCCAAAAACTGGTCCCCAACACCTTCGTTACCAACCCATTGGCATAGACAATGAACGGTTTTTTAGGATTCTTTTTCACATCAAAAAAGGCCTCGCCGGTCAGATGCACCTCCCGCTGAGCGCCTGCCAGTTCTTTCCGGTAGCGAAGACGGCCACCTTTTTTCAGATCGACCCGGCTGCCATCCGCCAGTTGAATATGCATGATCTGGCTGGCTTCGTTGAGCGTTTCCACCCATTCATTCGCCGTCAGAGAACGTTCTGTCGGCGAAAAACCGGCTTTCTCCAGTTGCTGCCAACCGAACCAGCCG
This sequence comes from Larkinella humicola, assembly GCF_008727875.1. Taxonomy (GTDB): domain Bacteria; phylum Bacteroidota; class Bacteroidia; order Cytophagales; family Spirosomataceae; genus Larkinella; species Larkinella humicola. Next base: position 887,557 of record NZ_VTWS01000003.1, read on the forward strand.
ACGCCCAGCATCAGCAAAACCGTTGCCGCCACTTTCCAACTCCGGGAGCCCGTCAGCCAACGTTCCACCGGCATCGGCCGGGTACGTTCGAGCGTGTTTTCGATCCGGTTCCAGATGGCGTCTACGTTTTTCGTGAGCGCGGGCTGGTGCTGAATGTCCCGCAAACCGCTCACCAGTTGCCGGGCTTCCGCCACCTGGTAATACCGTTCCGGATACTCCCGCAGGAACTCCGTCCAGAAGGCCTCCGTTTCAGGACCGGGCGAGCTGACCCACTCTTTGAAGTAGTCGTCAGCCGCCAGATCTTCCGTGCTGAATTGATAATAATTCATGGTTGTATGTGCTTAAAGAATTCGTCCAGCCCGACCCACAAAAGTCCCCAGGAAAAAATCCGAACGGCTTCCCGGAGTGTTTTCAACGCGGAGTAAATAAACCGGCAGGCCGATTGGTAGTTGACGCCCATAATCCGGGCAATCTCTTCGTTGCTGAAGTGCTGGTAAAATCGAAGATTCAGGGCTTCCTGCTGGCGGGGTGTCAGCAGATCGTAACTTTTGCGAAGCTGCTGGTGTACCTGTTCCCGCTGTTCGTGCTCGATGAGGGTATTTTCAATGATAAAGTCGTCCGCCGTATGAACGGTATCGATGTCAGAAGCCTGAAAAAACGGATCACGGTGGCGGGTTTTGTTAATCTTGTTGCGCAACGACCGAAACAGGTAAAACCGGATCGAATCCGTGTCGCTCAGGTTAGTCCGGCTTTGCCACAGTTCGATGAACAGGTCGTGGATGCTGTCTTCGATGAGCGGTACATCGTTGGTTACTTTGTAGCCATAATTCAACAGGTCGCGGGCATATAACCGATACATCTGTTGAAAAGCCGCTTCATCCCCCTGGCGGAAGGCATACCACAAATCCATAGGGGAGTGATGAGTCGGCACAGTGGTAAAAGGTCGGGTTAGGAATAGTTGAACAATGGTAGGATTTATTGGCCCAAAACCACGTCCGTTTAATTACTAATGCCGGGTTATATCAATTTTAATCCTTTTTTTTCTAAAAATAGTTGAAAAGGCGGGCTGGAAGCTCAAAAACAACGGTTCTTTGATTTTCGGAAAATAACCGGTTTTTGACTTCCTACCCTTGCTAAAAAGCATCATAAGCACAATTTCACGGTTCGTATATTTATTACAGTTCACTGAACTTTTTGAAGGCTCCTCTCTCTTATCATTTTGTAGGGGCGTAAAGATCAATCGTGACGTTTTAGCGCGGATTTACGCCAAATTCCCCGTTTGTTCAACAAATCATCTTTCGTATGGCAACTATTGCATTGTATGGATTCGGTCGCATCGGGCGGCAGTTTCTGCGTGTTGGCTTGAGCAACAACCTCTTTGTTCCCGTTTCGATTTCCGACATCCGTGATGAGCCTACTCTGGCGGCTCTGTTCGCAGTCGATACCAACTACGGCCGCTGGCCGGAGCCTGTTTCGGGCAGCGAAGGCCAGTTGACCATTGGCGACCGGACCATTCCGTATATCAACTCCGCCAAGGAAGTCCCCGACTGGAAGGCACTGGGCGTCGATCTGGTGGTCGATTGTACGGGCCGGGCCACCACCCGCGCCGGAGCGCAGGTTCACCTGGACCGGGGTGCTAAATATGTGCTCATCAGTGCACCCAGCAAATCCCTGGCCGACTGCGACGCGGTGTTGCTGAAAGGCATTAACCTCGACACGTTCGATCCGGAAAATCACCACATCATCAGCATGGGAAGTTGCACGACCAATGCCCTGGCGGCCGTGGTGAAAGTGATTCGGGAGAATTTTGGCATTCAATACGGTTTATTTTCGACGGTTCACTCGTATACCAACACCCAGTCGCTGACCGACCAGCCGATGAAGGACCGGCGGGATTCGTGGGCGGCCGCCGAAAACATCATTCCGTCGTCGTCGGGAGCCGCCCGTGCCTTGCAATTCATCTGGAAAGACCTCAAAATCACCGGGAAAGCCTACCGCGTTCCGACGCGCACGGGTAGCATCGCCGAGTTGAACCTGATTACTGAAAAAGACTGCACCGTGCAGGAAGTCAACGACGCGTTCCGTAAAGCGGCCTCGGAAGGACCCTTGAAAGGTGTGCTGGATGTGCTGGAGCAGGAGTGGGCCTCGTCGCGGATTGTGGCCGACCCGCATTCGTCCATTATCGATCTGCCACTGACCGCGAAAGAAGGGAATCTGCTGTCGGTAGCGGCCTGGTACGACAACGAGTGGGGTTTCTCAAACCGCCTGGCCGAAGTGGCCGCCCATCTGGCCGAACGGATTTAACAGTGTTTTGTCTACATTGCCTTTCAAGCCCACAGTTCCCATTTTAACACACACAACAGATGAAAACAAGTATTGGTATTTCAGCCGAAAACCGGGAGGTTGTCGCTCACCAACTGGCCAAATTACTGGCCGATGAATTTGTATTGTACACAAAAACCCTCAATGCCCACTGGAATCTGGAAGGCATGGATTTCCATTCGGTTCACCTGTATTTTGAGGAGTTATACACGCAATCGGCAGAGATTGTGGACGAGGTCGCCGAACGGATTCGCCAATTGGGTCATTACGCGCCCGCCACGCTGAAAAGCTTCCTGGAACTGACGCACTTAACCGAGCACGATGCCGGTGGAAACGACAGCCGTAGCCTGATCAAAAAACTGCTGGCCGACCACGAAAGCATCATTGCGTTTATCCGGGGCAATATCGACGAGTTTGCCGATGCCCACAAAGATGCCGGAACGAGCGATTACATCACCGGTTTGATGGAAAAACATGAGAAAATCGCCTGGATGCTGCGGGCGCATATTAAATAAAAGGGAATGATAAATGTTAAATGATGAATATCGAATGTAAAAGTGCTCGATTTGAAACACTTTTGCATTCGATATTCATCATTTAACATTTATCGTCCTTTTCCGGTATAATCCTAAACAATATCCTTTATAAGGTCACGCGTTCTTCAGAATGAGCGTCCGCAAACGCTGGTCATGCTCATCACCCCACTGCCCGATTGCGCCGATGACCGGGATCAGGGATTGGCCAAAATCGGTCAGATAATATTCCACCTTTGGGGGAACAACCGGATAAATCACCTTTCCCACCAGCTCGTGGCTTTCCAGTTCCTTCAACTGCACATTCAGCACGCGCCGGGACGCACCCGGAATTTTTCGCTGCAACTCGCTGGGACGTTTAAATCCTTCGTTGATAAACCACAAAAGCCGCATCTTCCATTTCCCGTAAAGTACTTCGCCGATCAGGTCGAGCCCGCAGTTCAGGTCGGGCAATGTCTTTCTTTCGTACATACGGCAAAGATAACCAGATGCATCTGGCTGTTCAATAGGGATAAATTTATCCCTATCTGAATCGTAAGTCCGTACTTGTCAGCCCGTGTCCTACGCCCGAAATTTGTCCTAAACAAATCAGCAGGTCAATGGACTTTACGTTTGAAAATGAACTGGCGGGCAAAATTGCGCTGGTAACGGGAGGCAGCAAAGGTACCGGTAAAGCGATTGCGGATCGCCTTTTGAAGGCGGGAGCAACGGTGATCATCACGGCAAGAAACAAGCCGGAAATTGAAAACAACAGCACCTTTTTTATAGCGGCCGATTTAAGCAAGGCAGAAGAAACGCAGAAAGTCGTTGACGCAGTATTGGATCAATTCGGCCACCTGGACATCCTCGTTAATAATATGGGGGGCTCAGAAACGTCGGGTGGCGGTTTTGCGGTGCTTTCTGATCAGGATTGGGAGTCATCCATTCAGACCAATTTCCTCGCACCCGTACGACTGGACCGCGGATTTTTGCCCGGCATGATCAGTCGCGGGGAAGGGGTTATCATCCACATTGCGTCCATCCAGGCGAAGTTGCCCCTGTATGACTCCACGCTCCCCTATGCAGCGGCAAAAGCAGCCCTGGTTAATTACAGCAAAAGCCTTTCCAATGAAGTTTCACCGAAAGGCGTGCGCGTGCTCACGGTATCGCCAGGCTGGATTATGACCACGGCATCCGCCAGGATGATGGAACGTATTGCCCAGAGTTCGGGCAGCACCGCTGAACAGGCCGCTAAGGGGGTCATGGAGGCCCTGGGCGGCATTCCCTTCGGCAGGCCGGCCTGGCCCGAGGAAGTTGCCGAGCTGGTAGGGTTCCTGGTTTCGCCCAGGGCAACTTACCTGACCGGCACCGATTATGTGATTGACGGCGGCACGATACCCACGGTATAGGCGGGCATTTATCAAACCGTTATTGAAGCAAAACTCGTTTAATCATACCTTAAATTTCATGAAACTTCCTGGCACTATTGAAGGGCTTATCAAGGCTCAAAACGATTTGGACAGCATGGCCTTTGCTGCGTACTTCACCGAAGAAGCTACCGTTTCCGATGAAGGATCCGCGTATTCGGGCCGAACCGAAATCAAGCAGTGGATCCAGCAGGCGACTCAGAAGTATCAAATGCAGTTACAACCACTCGATTACAATCAAACCGGCACCGTGGCCGATCTCACCGTAGAAGTTACGGGCACCTTTGATGGAAGTCCTGCCGTGATGCACTATCACCTTGACCTTGCTGGTCAATTCATCCGCTCGTTGAGGATTACGGGGTAAGCTTTCAAAACCTTCCTTTCGCCGGCTTTGCTGCGAGAAAACGCATACTTTTGTGACGGAACCTCCTGCGAAACCTTAAAAGTATTCTACCAATGATAATCGAAAAATCGGGATTGAGATGGGCCCTGTTGGCATTGGTCATACTGTTTTTCTCCGCATTTACCAAAGCGCAAAAGTCGGACGTCACCTACAGAAATGACCCGTCTCAGCGGATACGAATTGCACCTGAAAGCGTTTTCAAGATGTTTCGCGAAGCCGGCATGAAGCCCGTCGATCATGGCCTGACGCCCGCCCAGAAAGACAAGGTGAAGAATGCGTTCGCGCTGTTGCCACCGTTGCATCAGCGGATTTTGAAACAGCATCTGCACAGCATCAGCTTTATGGATAACATGCCGAACACGGCATTGACATCTCCGGTTGATTCCGCTGGCGTGCCGAAGCTGTTCAACATTACCTTTCGGGCGGGTTTACTGGACGAGACCATTTCAGAATGGGCATCGTGGAAAGAAAATACCTGCTTCAAACCGGCAGATGATGCTGACTACAAACTACGCATTGAAGGCGGAAATCTGGATGCCATTATTTACGTGCTGCTGCACGAGGCTACCCACATCGTCGATGTGGTGATGGGGGTCACCCCGCAGGCGGCCGAAAAACAGTCCGTTGGTGAACCGACAGCGTTCACCAACGGTATTTGGCGCACGATGAACGTGCCCGTCGATCCCTATATCGATTCGCTGCTGGAACAAACCCGTTTCCGAAGCGGCAAAGCCGTGCCGATCAGCCTGGCACCGGAAGTCTACCGAAAGCTCGCGAAGACGCCGTATGCCTCATTGTATGCCATGGCGGCCTGGTCTGAAGACATCGCTGAACTGGCAACCATCTATCACCTCACCACCCGGTTGAATCAGCCGTTTTATGTGGTCGTCACCAAAGACGGCGTCGAGCTGGCCAGATTCGAGCCCATGAAGAGCGCGCTTGTTCAACAGCGACTGGAACAGCTAGCGATTTTCTATGCGAAATGATCGCGCAATATGGTTGTATAGATATCAATACCAGTACCTGGTTGAAAAAGAGATCAGGGTCATTGGGATTTCCCTTCGCGGTTTCGGTAAATCCGTAGGACCACCTAAAATTCAGGCCCTTTAGAACCCAAAACCGCTTCATTAATTCGTTCCGCCGGATTCTCTCAGAATCTCCACCCAGCCTTTGTAGATTTCCTCGGGTGCTGCGCAATTCAGCCGCGTGAATTTCACCCGAATCTGGTAGTAATACAAACCGCCCGGCAATTCCTGACCGCGGCTGTTGGTACCATTCCAGGTTAGCGCGCCATCGACGCTGTTGTTCTGATAAACTTGTACACCCCACCGGTTTACAATGATCAATTCGGCCGACTCCACAAACCGGGGGCATTGCATAGGCTGAAACTCGTCATTTTTGCTATCGCCGTTGGGCGTAAACACATTTGGCATCATCAGATACGGGCAATTGTCCTTACAAACCCGGTTGGAAGCCACACTTTCCTGACCACTCCGACTCACCGCCCGGACTTCGTAACACCCCGCAAAGGAAGTCAGATTTTCGTGCCGATAGGTCATCGTAGGCGCGTTCACCGACGCCAGCAAAACCAGCTCCTGGCCTTCGCAGGGCGCATAATAAATATTGTATTTGACTACGTTTGGGTCACACTCGCCCGTGGTCGGCCTTTGCCACGTTAACGTGTTGGCAAAGGTCGTCTGGTTGCAGAACGCTTCGGGTGTCAGACTGGCGCAATTGAGCGTATCGATGGCCAACTGTGGGGGGCACGGTTTGGTCGTGTCGATGGGCATTGCACACACGCCCTGCGAGAAATTGTTCAGCAACATCGTCGTCAGCGGAGCCGAATACCGCCCTACGGTTTCCACCCGGTAACAGTAATTGCTATCGACCGACATCGTGACGGGCTGAATACCATCGGCCGCGTACGTATCGGCCCCCTGATCGGTATATGTATAGCTATTTGCCGTGGTAACCGGAACCACGGCCACCAGGTTGAACGGGCCGTTGAGGCCGGTTTTGCTGCGGTACACGCGATGTTGCTGGTTGTCATTGCTCCACGGCACATTGGCTTCCCAGGCAAGCTGAATGCGTCGCATGCCGGGGGTGGCCGTCAGCCGAACCGAACTGGCGTTTTCCGTCGCATCGAGCCGCTGCAACTGGCCGGAAGCCGGGTCAGTAAAGTAAAATTCAATACGGTAGCGATAGGCATTCGCCACCGTATTCAGTCCGCGGTCGGTATACACCGTATCCGCAACGCCAGGCTGCAGCGTGGTGCTGATGACCGCAATCTGGGTAAAGTTGGTGCCCGTGAGGCCGGTAGCCCGGAAAAGGCGGTATTGGAACGGGCCAGTGCCATCGTTGGGGTCGACACCGGGCGGGCGGGTCCAGCGAACCGTGACAACGCCCCGGGTATCGTAGGTACTGTCGACCGTAACGTGGGTAATCAGCGGCACCTGTTGGGGCAGGGTCACGCAAATCTGCTCGGAAACCGCACTTTGGCCGTTGTTAGGACGCGGTAGAATAACCACAATCCGGTAGCTATACTGCACACCCCGCGGTAGTCCCTGACTGGAATTGTTATCCGTAAACGTGGTTTGGTCGATCGGTACTTCGCCAATTTTCACATAACCGGTCGACGCCAGCAGACCGGCCTCGGTGCAGGGGTCGAGGGTGAGATTCTCACAGCCTTCCTTGCGATAAATAGCCATTTGCGTGCCCGACGGCAGCGCCGAAACCCCGCAGGCATAGGCGGCCCAATTGAGAATGATGGCGCGTCCGGCCGGGTCCGTGGTCGGGCGGGCGGTGAGATTCTGGGGTTTGGGGGCATAAATCCTGATTCGGAACGATTCGAGTGTTGCCAGTTGAGTCTGACCCGCTCTTTGCGGGAAATCGACAACGCGGAAAATGACATCGTACGGTTCGGCCCGGACGTGGGCACAGTTGGTTTGCCAGCGAAAAGCCGAGGTTGCGGGACTGTTCTGAACGCCCGCTGGCGTCAGCGTAGCGGCTGGTGGAGCCACCAGTTGAACGGTGGCATTGTTGGGACCTTTGTTGAACGGGCCACCGTAGCCAGTCAGTTCGAGCCGGTTTCCGTCGGGGTCGGTGGCCGTAATGGTCTGGTTGATGAGCGTCCCGGCCTCCACACAGAGGTCTTCCGGTACCCTCAGTTCCGGACGCTTGTTGACGGAAGGCGTCACAATGATTTGAATATCCCGGACAATTTCGCCGATTTTGACACCATCCCGCCATTCTTCCACAATGAATGCAATGTTATATTGCCCTACTTCGGCCGGTGCGTCCCAGCAGACATCACCGGTCAGGGCGTTGACTGTCAGGGTCGCCGGGCCGGTATTGGCTTCATTGACCCGATTGAGACCAATGGTCGTCGGGTCCGAATAACCGGCCACAAAACCCAGGTCGCAGGAAGCATCGTCGGTCTCGTTTATTTTCCCGGAAGGCGTGTAAAGCCGGTAGGCCAAACTATCGCCATCAGCATCGAAAGCCGCCGGGTTGTGGCACCATTTCTGGCCCACGCGGGCCGAATCCAACGGGGGATTCAACAAAACCGGGGTGCTGTTGAGCCCCAGATTGGCATTCACCACAATGGTGGTCCGCAGTTTAAAGCTGGTATTGATCGAAACGGGAATATTACGGGTTCCTTCGTTCCGGTTAACGATGGTGCAACTGATGTCATAGACACCGGGCCCCGAATAGGTATAGGTGGTCCGGTACATGTTGATGGTGGTATTGGCATTGATGTTTCGGGTTTCGGCATCGACCCGGGGCACCCGGCGCATTTGCTGCCCAACGCCGAAACAGAAATTGACATCCCGTTGTGCAAGAGCAGCATCATAGCCCCCCCCGGGGCCGCGTGTGACGTCGTAATAAACCGTTAAGGTGATTTCGTAGGTCAGCGACGTAGACGACACCCGCCGGGTCGTAATTTCGCCCGCCCGAACGTGGGTGGCCAGCGCATCCGAAACCGCTGCCAGATTCAGCAATGCCCAGAAGATCAGAAGTAGATACCTTTTCATAGAGCCCGTCGTATTTCATATAAACGGCTCATCATCTGGTTTTTGCATACCCATCCATCGCTTTTGCGTGAAAAAAAACGGCGGTGCTGCTTATATTGCGCTATAAAATTCAATTCCCAATCATGGATACAACGATCGAAAAAGTGTATAAACGCATCCGGCAGCTCTGGAACGATGAATTTGAGCTCAATCCCGGCCACCGGATCATTCAGTCGGTAGAGATGAGTGACGACGAAAAAGTCGAGGTAGAACTGCTGGATTTCCGCTTTTCCTTAGCGGCTGAAAAGGATCATCTTACGGCAACCTTCGAAACAATACCGCATGTTGATGCGCCCTCGGCAGAGGACATGAAAGCCGTCGTCGTTCACGTAGCGGACTTGGTCAAAAACCTGACGGGTGAGCTGCCGGTTGAAATCATTCCGGCCTGACGGTTAGAGTAACGCACGTTCCTGTAGCTTGAAAGGCAAAAAAGGTTTGGCATGAACGATCGACCCAAAACCGTTCATGCCAAACCCTAAACAGAAGGTGTGGATGTTGTTAATTCGAGACGCAGTTCCGAATCAACTGCCTGAAGGCTTCGGCCACGTAGCGGCCTTTTTCAATATCACCCAGTTGAATTTTTACGGTGTGGACGTAGTCGGAAGGCTTTCCGTCTTTAAAGGTTTTCACCAGTTTTTCTTTTCCTTTGGTCACCAGGCTGACGTAGACCGTTTTGCCGTCGACATCGAAGCTGGTGGCATCCGCATTCAGGTCTTTCAAGGCCAGGTCATACACGAGTTCCGATACTTTCCGGCCGCCTTGCGCCACCGTCAGCTTGAGATCGCAGGTACCATTTTCGGCCGTCAGCGTATACGTAACCGGATCTTTTTCAGCGGATTCTTTGGGAAGTTGCTGCGAAATCCAGTCCAGCCGGGCTTGTTGACCAGCCGTTGGCACCGGGCTTTTCCGGGATTGCGCACAGGCCTGAACGGCTTTTTCAAACGCCTGTGACATGTATCGGACGTTCTCCAGATTGTCGGACGCCAGTTCGATTTCGGATACATAATTTTGACGAACACCATTCTTGGTATACCCAATAAACCGGCGGTTGTCGCGCGTTTTCAGATCGATGGTGTAGAGTTCTTTATCGACGCCCAGTTTGGCACCTTTCTCTGCCAGATCGGCCAGATTGAACTCATAAACCTCTTCGGTATTGTTTTTATTGTAGGTTTCGCGCCGGGTGTACGTACAGATGCAGTCCGGTTTCAGGCTCTGCTCAATCGTGCGGTCGTTTGTTTTAGCCGGTTGGATGCTCGATTCCAGGTATTTCTGCGCTGCGGGCATCGCGGCAAAAACCGGCTTTTTAGACTCCAGTTGCTTGACTGCCAGCGGGATCAGTTTGCGCCAGGCGGCAGCCACATCCCGGATTTTGTCGGCATCACCGCTGATGATTTCAAACGTCTGAACGACATTATCCAGTTTTCCGTCTTTCGCATAACCCATCAGCTTCTGCTTTTGCTGAACCACCAGCGACAGCTCAAACCGCTTGCCTTTAGTCTCTATTTGCAGTCCTTCCAGTCCCAGATCACCGAGGTTAAATGAGAAGGTTTCCGACGAGGCCGACCCTTTTCCGCCCACTTCGCTCCGGCGGAAAACCGCCCGCAGCGGATTATCAAAATCGAAGGTAAGTGCCTGTTCGTATTTGTCAGAACCGATGGCTTCGTTGCCAATGTTGGCTTTCAACCACTGGCGCAACTCGTCCAGCGTATCGGGCGTCCGGGCGGGTTTGTAGGCTTTTTCGGCAGCCAGAATCACCTTTTTCAACGACTCAACGAGTGCTTTGGCGATGTCCGGATTATCGGCGTAGAGTTTAACGCGGTCGGTCAGGTTTTTCAACTCGCCGTTCTCGCTGTAGCGAACAAATTTGCGGTGTTGTTTGGTATCGGCCAAAACCGCAATGACGTCTCGCTCAACCTTATACGTTACCGTTGAGACGTCCAGATCCGATAGATTCAGAAAATACGTATTTTCATCTCCTTTGCCTTTATCGCTGGTTTTGGTCACCGAAAACGTTGCCCGGTAATTGGGTTGAGACGCTTCGATTTTCTGAATGAACTGCGCATTTCCGGTTTTGACGGGTTTCAACTGGGTAGATACGCCGGAAAGTGGGCCGGTCATGAGGTCTTGGGCATTGGCCGCGACGCAGAAGGTGGCTGCCAACCAGAACAGTACTGGTTTTTTCATGAGTGTTTAGCGGTATTTGTTGTTGGTATACCGGTTTTAAAAACCGTTCGGCAAAGATAGGCAGGCGGGGGCAGGCCGAAAGCAGACCAATCAGCAAACGGAAGTTCAGCCTGTTCAACTGCACATTTCGCTAGCTGAATCGTAAAAACAGAAATGCCGCCGGGATAACGTTCCCGACGGCATTTCTGTAAAAAGCTAAAACTCTATTGTCCTGACTTAGAGGTGAATTGCTTCTCCGTAAGCCGCTTCTGTCGCATCCTTGATGGATTCGGAGATGGTCGGGTGGGGGTGAACCGCTTTCAGGATTTCATGACCCGTCGTCTCCAACCGGCGAGCAGCCACCACCTCGGCAATGATTTCCGTAACGTTGTACCCGATGAAGTGAGCACCTAACCACTCGCCGTATTTTTTGTCGAAAATCACTTTCACGAAGCCTTCCGGTGCACCAGCGGCTTTGGCTTTTCCTGATGCTGACAAGGGGAATTTACCCACCAGAATGTCATAACCGGCTTCCTTGGCCGCAGCCTCCGTGTAGCCAACCGACGCAATTTCCGGCGTGCAGTACGTACAACCCGGAATGTTGTTGTAGTTCATCGGTTCGACGTGGTCCAGACCGGCGATTTTTTCCACACAAATGATGGCTTCCGCTGAGGCCACGTGGGCCAGCGCCTGGCCTTTGGTACAGTCGCCGATGGCGTAATAACCGTCCACATTCGTGCGGTAAAAGTCGTCCGTGGTGATTTTACCCTTTTCGGTTTTGATCCCGGTTTCTTCCAGACCGATGTTTTCGATGTTGGCCACTACGCCAGCCGCCGACAGCACCACTTCCACATCAAACGTCTTTTCGCCATCCGGCGTCTTGACGTATACTTTGCTGAGTTTTCCGCTCGTATCGACTTTCGTTACTTCCGAACTCGTATAAATATCGACGCCCAGTTTCTTGTAATTTTTAGCCAGTTCTTTCGAGATTTCCTCGTCTTCGACCGGCACAATGCGCGGCATAAACTCGACAATGGTCACTTTCGTGCCCATCGAAGCATACACATACGCAAATTCGACCCCGATGGCCCCGGAACCAATCACCAGCATCGATTCGGGTTGTTTTGTCAACGACATCGCCTTGCGGTATTCGATCACTTTTTCGCCATCGATCGGCACGGCAGGCAGGGCGCGGGCGCGGCCACCGGTGGCAATGATGATGTGTTTGGCTTCGTATTCGGCGGTTTTACCGTCTTTATCCGTTACGTCGATTTTCTTACCCGGTTTTACTTTTCCGTTTCCGAACAGAACATCGATTTTATTTTTCTTCATCAGGAAGGTAACCCCTTTGCTCATGGAGTCGGCGACACCCCGGCTGCGTTTGATCACCGCACCAAAGTCCGGTTTTGCTTCACCGCTGATGGTAATACCGTAATTTTCAGAATGTTTGATGTATTCAAAAACCTGTGCGCTTTTCAGCAGGGCTTTGGTTGGGATACAACCCCAGTTCAGGCAGATTCCACCCAGACTTTCGCGTTCGACAATGGCGGTTTTCATACCCAACTGCGACGCGCGAATAGCAGCTACGTAGCCTCCGGGGCCGCTGCCAAGAACAATTACATCATATTGTGATGCCATAATTTGCGGAATGTTAATGAATAGTAGAATTAACCGTAACTCTATCAGGGGAACGCAAAGTTAGTTTGAAAAGTTGATTTACCACCTACTTCTACTCCGCCCCGGTTTCAATCACAACCTATTTCCGCATTACTTTCCGCATCCTTTCCCGTCTAAGGAGAAACCGCTTTGAAACTGTGCATACATGTTACAGGATTACGATAAAATTTTTCGGGAAAATCTGGCTGAAATCATCTTGCCTCTGGTTCGGAAAACCGTCGGTCTGAATCCGGTAAGGTTAGAAAATTTGCCCGAGAAATTGCAGCGAACCGTCGAACGGATTCCCGACTTTTTAAAGAAAGTCGTCGATGTGGCGAATGATCCCTATATTCTCCACATCGAGATTCAAACCACCGACACGCCGGATATGGTGTACCGGATGCTGGAATATGCCGCCATGATGCTGCGGAAATACAAAATCCTGGTTCGGCAATACGTCTTTTACATTGGTGAAGGCCACGCCCGAATGCCGGTTCAATTGGAAACCGGGACCTTGCGGTATCAGTTCACGCTCGTCAATCTGAGTGAAATTCCGTATCAGCACTTTATCAATTCCGAAAAACCGGAAGAGCTGATCCTGACGATTTTAGCGGATTTTCAGCAGGAAAAACCGCGTGAGATTATCAGCCAGATTTTACTGAATTTGCATCGGTTAGCGCCCGATCATCTCCAGTTGGGCAAATTTATCCGGCAGTTGGAAATCTTGTCCCAACTCCGTAATTTTAATTCAATCGTTTCAGAAGAAGCAGAAACCATGGCACACGGATTCGACATCACCATCGATCGGCTTTATATCAAAGGCCGGGAAGAAGGAATAAAAACCGGGATAAAAGAAGGTGTACGGGAAGGTATGGAAAATGGAGTCAAGATAGGCAAAGAACAGGCCCGTCGGGAGTTGATTTTCTCGTTTCTCCATAAGAAATCACTATCCATCGAACAGATTGCCGAACTCATGGAAGTTCCGATTGCTCTGGTCCTCGATGTTCAACAAAAAGGTATTTAACCGGTTTTGTATATAGACCTTCGAGCGGATGAAATCATCCGCTTTTTTGTTGGGTTCGGATAGCGGTTTGCAAAATCGTATCTTTGCAGGCTAATTAGTAAGACATTCACCATTCAATTATTTTTTCACGCATATGACGACCGACCAATTAAAGGACGTGAGGGCCAGAGTAGAGGCCCTGAGGGGGTATCTTTGACTACGATAGCAAAAAAGAACAACTCGCTGATTTAGAAGACCGAACAACCCAACCGGAGTTCTGGCAGGACGCCGAAGGTGCCGAGAAAACCATGAAGCAGGTCCGCGCCCTGAAAGGCTGGACGGGCGGTTTCGAGCATGTCGATGCCCTGGTGGGCGACCTCGAAACGCTTTATGAATTTTACGAAGCGGGCGACGTTACGGAAGAAGAAGTTGACGCCGAGGGCGAAAAAGTGAAAGCCGCGCTCGACGATCTGGAGCTGAAGAAAATGCTCAGCAACGAGGAAGACCAGCTCAGTGCAGTGTTGGAAATCAACTCGGGTGCGGGCGGAACCGAAAGCCAGGACTGGGCCGATATGCTCTACCGAATGTACCTGATGTGGTCCGAAAAACACGGCTACAAGGTCAAACAGGTGGATTATCAGCCTGGCGACGGAGCCGGGATCAAATCCGCCACGCTGGAAGTGGACGGCCCGTTGGCCTACGGTTTCCTGAAATCGGAAAACGGCGTTCACCGGCTCGTGCGGATTTCCCCCTACGACGCCAACGCCCGTCGGCATACGTCGTTTGCTTCCGTTTACGCGTATCCGCTCATCGACGATTCGATTGAGATTGAAGTCAATCCGGCTGACATCGACTGGGATACCTTCCGGTCGGGTGGCGCGGGTGGTCAGAACGTCAACAAGGTCGAAACCGCCGTACGGCTGCGTCACCGGCCCTCGGGTCTGATCATCGAATGCCAGCAGGAGCGGAGCCAGTTGCAGAATAAGGAAGTGGCGATGCGGCTGTTGAAATCGAAACTGTACCAGATCGAAGTTGAAAAACGCAATGCGGCCCGCGCGGAAGTGGAAGCCAGCAAAAAGAAAATCGAGTGGGGCTCCCAAATCCGCAGTTACGTTCTCGACGACCGCCGGGTGAAAGATCACCGCACCGGTTACCAGACGTCCAATACCGATGCGGTTTTGAACGGTGACCTCGACGGGTTTATCAAATCGTACCTGCTGATGCAGGATTAAGTCTTTTTTGGCCCACTACATTGTTCCCGGCAGGCTCTGGCTTGCCGGGAACAGTCGTTTATTGTATGTTTGGCCATGCTCCCGGTTTTCAAGCTGTCAAACGGCCCCGTTCCCTTATTGGCTTTCCACGGAATTGGTCAGGATCACCGGGCCTTTGAACCGCTGGCGCAGCAACTGGAAGGACGGTTTGCGGTGTATGCCTTCGATCTGTTTTTTCACGGCTCCCAACCCGCTCCGGTTTCTGACGATGTGCTGACCAAACAACGGTTTCAGGAAATCATTCAGGCTTTTCTGCATCAATACCAGATCAATCGCTTCGCCGTTTTGGGGTTCAGCATGGGCGGTCGTTTTGCGCTGGCCACCGCCGAGGCTTTTCCTAAACACACCACCGAACTCATTTTGCTGGCACCCGATGGCATTACGATTAGTCCCTGGTACCAAATGGCAACGAATACCGGTCTGGGTCGGCGGCTTTTTCGGTATTTCCTGAAGCATATGCCGCTTTTTCACCGGTTTGGGTTGCTTTTTTTAGCGTTGGGGCTTATCAATCGCAGTGTCCTGCGGTTCGCCGAAAGTACGCTTGCTACGCCGGAACAGCGGGAATCGGTGTATAATGCCTGGGTGTATTTCCGGAAATTACAGTTCAATCATCGAAAACTGAGCGAGACTTTGAATAATCACCCGGTACGCGTGCGTTTTTTTGCCGGACATTTTGATCAGGTGCTGCCGGTTTCATACATCAAACCATTGAGCCAAAAATTACACGCATATGAACTGACGGTCTTAAAAACCGGTCACAACCGACTCCTCGAACGCGTAGGGAAGATTCTTTAACGGTTTAAGGCCCGATTCAAGACGACAAATAACCCAACAACCGACGCCAACAGCAGAATCCCAATGAGAAGCTGCGTTTCATTGCCGGCATTTGGATCTTCGACTAATGCCCGGATTTCTTTGGCTTGCTTTGCCGTCCAGACCGCAATCAGGGTTCGCGGAATCATGCCCAGAAAACCGCCCAGCAAAATATTGTTCAACCGCGCACCCGACAGGGCAAACACCAGATTCGTCACGGCAAAAGGCAAAACCGGTGATAATTTCGTAAAAAAGATCACCTTCAATTCCTGCTCCCGAATGCGTTCCAGGACGTTTTTGGCCTTGGGATTTTGCTCGATGAAATGCAAAAACCGGTCCTGATCGAACCAGCTTACCAGTTTATTGACCAGTAAGATACAAACCATATTGAGCGCAAAAAGCGGCAGCAAAGCATTCCAGCCCAGAAAATAACCAAATATTAGTGCTAGAAAGGTCGGTGGCGTCAGGGCAAACGTCGACGTCAGGCAACAGGCGATGGTTAATAGCAGCCATTCCCAGCCGTTAAATTGAGCAACGGTTTCTTCGTTCGAAATGGTCAGATACGTCAGCGCCGAACTGAACAGGAGGGGGGCCACCGACAGGACCAATCCCGCCAGTGCTGGTCCCGAAAATGCTTTGAGTAGTACCGTCTTCACGCACCAAACTTACAGCTTTTCATGGCAATGACTGGCACGGTTTCCAAAACCGTGTTACATTCGGGTATGAAATTCGCAACCAAAGCCATCCACGCCGGCATTGAACCGGACCCCACGACGGGCGCCATCATGACGCCGATTTACCAAACCTCGACCTATGTTCAGGAATCGCCCGGCAAGCACAAGGGCTACGAATACGCCAGGACGCAAAACCCGACGCGAACGGTTTTGCAAAACAACCTGGCCGCGCTGGAAAATGGCAAACACGGGATTTGCTACGCATCCGGGCTGGCCGCGACTGATGCCATTCTGAAGCTTTTCAAACCCGGCGACGAGATTATTGCCAGCAACGACCTCTACGGCGGCACGTACCGGATTATGGTGCGGGTTTTTCAGGAATACGGCATCAAATTCACCTTTATCGGACTGGAGAATCCTTCAGCACTGGAGAGCGCTATCACGCCCGAAACGAAAATGGTCTGGATTGAAACGCCGACCAATCCACTGCTGCGAATCGTTGATATTCAAGCCATTGCCGCGATTACCAAAGCAAAAAACACCTTGTTGGTGGTCGATAATACGTTTGCGTCGCCGTATCTGCAAAATCCACTGGATCAGGGTGCTGATATTGTGCTTCACTCGGTGACGAAATACCTCGGCGGTCACTCCGACACGGTGATGGGCGCAATTGTTCTGAACGATGATGAGCTAACGAAACGGCTGGAATTTATCCAGAATGCGTGCGGGGCCGTTCCGGGGCCGCAAGATTGCTTTCTGGTTTTGCGCGGCATTAAAACGCTGCACATCCGGATGCAGCGGCACTGCGAAAATGCGCTGCAAGTTGCCCGGTTTTTGAGTCAGCATCCGAAAGTGAGTCAGGTGAATTATCCGGGGCTGGAAAATCATCCGCAGCACGAACTGGCGAAGAAGCAGATGCGCGGTTTTGGCGGGATGGTGTCCTTCGAACTCCACGGCGATTCGCTCCCGGAAGCCATCAAAGTGATGGAAAGTTTCGAGGTGTTTTCGCTGGGCGAATCGCTCGGGGGTGTCGAGTCGCTTTGCACGCATCCGGCTTCGATGACGCACGCCAGCATTCCGAAAGAAGAACGGGCGAAGAACGGCTTGAAAGACACGCTGATTCGGTTAAGTGTTGGTATTGAGGACGTTGACGATTTGATTGCAGATTTGAATCAGGCGATTGGGTAATGAATAGGAGTTTCGAACTATCACGCCATGCGATCGAACAAATGAGCTTACGCGGTATTTCTTTAGAAGTGGTGAATACGATTTTAGAGAATCCTGACAAAATAATCCCCGATGGAATTGGACAAGTTATTTACCAGTCCACGGTTCTTTTATCTGGCAAAAATTATCTAGTCAGAATATTTGTTAACTCCGAAAAGACGCCGAACTTGGTTAAAACGGTATATCGAACTTCTAAACTAAGTAAATACGTATGAAAGTGAAATACGATAAAGAAACCGATATACTTTACATTCGCCTGAGCGATGAACCGATTGCCGAAAGTGATGAAGATAAACCTGGTGTTATCCTTGACTATTCGGAAACGGGCTCGCTGGTTGGAATCGAAGTATTAAATGCTTCGAGTACACAAATTAATCCGAGTAAAGTTGAAATAGAAATGGCATAAAAAAGCCGGTTACAAACCGGCTTTTTTTACTAAAACCGCATTTTTACCCCCGCCAGAAAATTCCGTCCGGCTTGTGGATAATAGAAGTTTTCCGTCACGGTTTTCCCTTCCGAAATGTAGCTGAACGTGTAGCCGTTCGACTCATACAACTCACTCAGGACATTATTCAGCAGAAATGAAAACGAAAGTTCGTTCATCCCTTTGGGCTTTACGGTATAAATAAACCGCAGATCGTTCACAAAATACGCGTCCAGTTGGCGGTTTTCGTTGGATGTATTGTCCAGGTATTGCTTCCCGACGTATTTCGATAACAACCCGATTTCCAGCCCTTTCGCGGGCGTATACAGCAATTGCGAGCCTACAATGGTATTCGGCGCAAACGCAATGTCGGTGTTTGCATACTGATTTACTTTCTGCTCGCCGGTGTCATAGTTGTCCAGAAACTCCGTAAACGTTTTGACTTTATTCTGGCTGAAAGTCGCGTTGACGTTCCAGCGCAGATTTTTCGCCAGCGCAGTTCCAGCTTCCAGTTCGATCCCGGCGCGGTAACTGCTCGGTATATTGACACGGTTGTACGCCCCAACATCATTGATCTGCCCGGTCAATACCAGTTCATTTTTGTATTTCATGTAATACAGATTGGCCGAAAAAGCCAGCCGCTGGGTTTGCAGCTTGTACCCCGCTTCCCAGTCATTCAATGCCTCCGCTTTCGGGCGGCTGGCGGGTGTCGATTGCGTGTAGTCATTGCGGTTCGGTTCCCGGTGACCAACGCCGTAGGATGCATACACGGTGCTGCGGTCGTTCAGGGCGTACGTAATACCGGCCTTGGGATTAAAGAAGCTCAAATTAGCATCCTGCTGCACATTCCGTAGTTGATTGTCGAAGCCTAAAAACGAGTAACCGACCGTCCGCACCTGCAAATCGACAAAAGCGTTTAGTTTTGACGTAAACTGATAGTAGGCCTTCCCGTACAGATTAAAATCGGTTTTGGTGGCATCATTGTCGTAATACCGGTGCCGGATGTTGCCCGTGCTGGCAAACCGCGCCCAGATTACTTCGCCGTAATGCTTACCCCGGTATTGATTCCAGCCCCCGCCGATGTGGGCCGTCAGCTTCCCGAAACTGTTGTAATCCAGCGAAAAAACCGCCCCGTAAAAGTCATTGTCCAGCCAGCGACGACGAATCAAATCAGTTCGGCTGATGGTCGAATCACGGATCACGATCGACGGCAAACCGTAGTCGGCCAGGTCGTTATCAGCCCGGTATTGCTCATAATAGCCCCGGCCCTGCGTGTAGTGCAACGACGCGTTCAATCGCCAGTTGCGGCTCAGTTCGCGCGAACTAATCAACTGGTAATGATCCTGTTGATAATTGTCCACTTCATTGTCGTAGGTGTAGGAATTATACGTACGATTGGTTTTCAGCAAGCTTTCGGGAATACCATTCCAGGATTGGTACGTCTTTTCTGTCCCGGAAAAGACATTCAGCCGCACGAAGCTTTTTTTGCCGTACCAGCCCCCTGAAAGGTAAAACGATTTCAGATTGGACGACGCACGATCGACAAAACCGTCGGAAACAATGCGGGAAAGCCGGGCATCTACCACAAAGTGATTGTTCAACAAGCCCGAACCGGCTTTAACCGTCGTTTTTAACGTGTTAAAAGAACCGCCCGAAACATCTACTTCGCCATACGGATTTTTCTCGAAACTGTTGGTTTGCACGTTCACCGATGCTCCAAAAGCCCCCGCGCCGTTGGTCGATGTGCCGACGCCCCGCTGAATCTGAATGCTGCTGACGGACGACGCCAGATCGGGCATATTGACCCAAAACGTCCCCTGCGATTCGGCATCGTTGTATGGTATTCCGTTAACGGTGACGTTAATCCGCGTCGCATCCGAACCCCGAATCCGAAAACCGGTGTAGCCCACGCCCGCGCCCGCGTCGGAGGTCGTAACCAGCGATGGCGTGAAATTGAGCAGCAGCGGAATGTCCTGACCCAGATTCTGTTTGTTGAGTTCCCGCGCCGAAACGTTCGTGTAGGCAATTGCCGACTTCTGATTAGCCCGCGTGGCACTAACCACCACCTCATCGATGGCAACGGCGGTTTTAGTGAGCGATACGGCGATCTCAGCATCCTGATTCAGTTCGACGGCTTGCAAAACCGGCTCATAACCCAGCAGAGAAATACGAAGCTGGAGTGAACCCGGTTTGAGATTGGTCAGACGAAAAGCCCCGCTGGCGTCGGCATAGGTGCCTTTGAACGTGCCTTCGACCGCAATGGCAGCTCCGGGTAAGATTCCGCCGTCGGCATCGCTGACTTTTCCAGAAATGGAGAATTGGGCCCAGGCGGGCAGGCATGACAAGCAAAGTAACGCTGCCACACCAACAAGATAGGTCGTAACTTTTTTCATGTGACTGAAAAGTTTACGATAGGCAAGGGGCCAACCTACCTTTTGGTTGTTTGGATGATAAATTAAATTGTGCGGTCGAGCCATTTTGACCCGTTCCGCAGATCCGTTCCCTTCGCCGGCATTACCCGGTGCAGGTTCAATGGGTATAATCTCAGCCCGTTGTATTAAGGCACCCCTTATTAAGATTAGCGACGCAAAGGTAATGCATAAAAGCGGTCATGCTGACAAAAAAGGCATCTTTACACTTTTATTTAAAACCAGTGAACTCAAATCCTAGTTTAAATGTATATACATTAAATGTAGCAACATTTAAAAACTCAAACCAAAACGAATTGCTTTAATTAACTGATATTCAATTATGGAAACGCTCGTCAATGGGTTACACCACGTCACTGCTCTCGCCGGAGAAGCCCAACGCAATGTTGATTTTTACACCCATATTCTGGGGTTACGACTGGTTAAAAAAACAATCAATTTCGACGCACCGGACGTGTACCACCTGTATTACGGTGACGAAACCGGGTCGCCGGGCAGCATTCTGACCTTTTTCCCGTACGGAAAAAACATTCACCGCGGACGCAAGGGTGGGGGACAACTGACCTACACCGCCTTTTCTATTCCGTCCGAATCGTTGACCTACTGGATCAACCGGTTGAATGAATTCAATATTGCGCATACTGAACCGCTGCAACGGTTTAACGAAACGTATCTACGGTTTGAAGATTTCGACGGCATGGGCATCGAACTGGTCGCCAATGACGCTGATCAAAGGCCGGGCTGGTCGAACGGTTTTATTCCCGTCGAACACGCCGTGAAAGGTTTTCACACCGTTACACTGAACGAGTTTCGGATCGACGACACGGTAAAATTATTAACCGAATCGCTCGGCCACACGTTGGTATCGGAAGAAGCCGGACGGTTCCGGTTCCAGGCAGGGAAAGGCGGTTCCGGCAATTACGTCGACGTTCAGCATTCACCGAATGATGTCCGCGGACAGCAGGGTGGTGGCTCGGTTCACCACGTGGCTTTCTCGACGGATACGGACGAATCACAACTCGTTCTCCAGCATCAGCTTCTGGAAGCCGGGTATCAGGTGACGCCCGTTCAGG
Source organism: Larkinella humicola (assembly GCF_008727875.1). Classification (GTDB taxonomy): domain Bacteria; phylum Bacteroidota; class Bacteroidia; order Cytophagales; family Spirosomataceae; genus Larkinella; species Larkinella humicola. The sequence goes on from NZ_VTWS01000003.1 coordinate 909,027, forward strand.
ATCGGAATTATTTCCACAGCATTTATTTCCGCGAACCGGGCGGTATTTTATTTGAAGTCGCCACCAATCCTCCGGGCTTCTCGGTGGACGAACCGGTTGCAGAATTGGGCAAAACGCTTAAATTGCCGGAGTGGTACGAACCCCGTCGCGCTAAAATCGAAGCGGCTTTACCGAAAATCGAAGTAAAATAATCGCTTTCTCTCGTCCGGTTTTGTCATTCCAGTCCTTTCGATTGGCATGGCAAAACCGGAGTAATCCGTAGAAGTTGCTATGATACACAATCCGAATAATTTCGTAACCGCCGGGAAACCGCTGGAAAAAGCTACCAAAGTCATGATTATGATCCACGGTCGGGGAGCGCCGGCGCGGGATATTTTGTCGTTGTCGGACCACATCGACGACAAGGAATTTGCCTTCATTGCGCCCCAGGCCAGCCAGAATACGTGGTATCCCTATTCGTTTTTGAGTCCGCTGGAACAAAACGAACCGTATTTGTCATCGGCACTTCAGGTGTTGAGCAGCATTCGCGCCCGGTTGCAATCCGATTATAATTTTAAAACGCCCCAGATTTTCTGGCTGGGCTTTTCGCAGGGCGCTTGTCTGGCGCTGGAATACGTGGCCCGCAACGCAATGCCCTACGGGGGTGTCTTTGGTTTGAGCGGTGGTTTGATCGGCCCTCCGGGAACACCCCGGTTGTATGAAGGGGAGTTGGACGAAACACCGGTTTTTCTGGGTTGCAGCGACATTGACCCGCATATCCCGAAAGAACGCGTGATTGAGTCGGAAGGTGTGTTTCGATCGATGGGTGCGGAAGTGACGATGAAATTATATCCAAATTTTCCGCATTCGGTCAACGAAGATGAGCTAAAGATTGTTAATCAATTGATTGCTGGTTCGCCCACGTCCGGTGCCACCATTCGAGAACTGTACACCTAAAACTACCACCGCCATGAGCCAGTTTATGGTAGAATTTGATCTCCCGGTTAACATGACCGAGGAATTTACGTCAAAAATCCCGCTTCAGCGGCTGAAAGTAAATGAGCTGATGGAAAGCGGAAAACTGCTTTCGTACGCTTTATCCTACGATCGTCAGAAATTATGGTGTGTTGTGAAAGCACTGACTGAATTTGATGCGATTGAAATTATTTCGGAATTCCCGTTGATCAATTACATGGAGCCGACGATTACGGAACTGATGTTCAACAATATCGTTTCGTTACGAATGCCCTTGTTTTCGCTGAATTGACTATTTTTGCCTTCTCATCTTCCGCTTATTCATGGCAAATTTTAGAGTCGTTCAATCGGATTCGGACTTAAAACCGTACGCTGCTTTTCGAGTGGCCCGAATCGACGGCCAGAAGGCCCAGACGTTCAAAGCATTTTATGAGCAAATGGCCCGCGAGCTCAAATTCCCGGATTATTTTGAATTCAACCTGGAATCCCTGGATGAATTACTGAACGATCTGGATTGGCTGGAGGATGACAAAATTGCGCTGTACATCACCCATTCGGACGTTTTTCTGTCGCAGGAAAAAAATGAAGCGCGCAAGGTGGAATTGCTGAACGTCCTGGATGTGGCCGCCGAAGACTGGAAATGGGTCGATGAGGAAGAAGAGGGCGTTACGCCCCGCGAGCTGGTGATTTTGTTTCAACCCGGCGACGCGTTCACTGCGCTGTTGGATAAAGAAGATTTTGCGTACGACCGCACCGTTTAATTTTGCAACCAAAACCGCTTGCAGACGGTTAATCAGTTGCTGTGTGCCGCATGGAAAATTCGCTCCCTGCGGCTTTTGGCATTTTATTTTTCTATGAAAGTAGCCGATTTAATCACTTTATATACTGAAGATAGTTTCATCAAAATCATTGGTGAACAATTCCGACAGCCGCATACGACAGAACCTTCGCGCATTCAACTGAAAGGCATTACCGGTAGCCTGGATGCCGTACTGGCCGCGTCGATTTACCGTACAAACCCCTCCACGTTTCTGTTCATTTTAAGCGACCGGGAAGAAGCTTCGTATTTCTACAACGACCTGCAAAACGTTCTGGGTCAGGAGGTTTTGTTCTTTCCGATGTCGTATAAAAAACCGTATCAATACGAGGAAATCGAAAATGCCAATGTGCTGATGCGGGCGGAAGTACTGAATAAACTCAATTCGGAGGCCAAAGAAAATGCCGTTGTCGTAACCTATCCGGAAGCTTTATCAGAAAAAGTAATCAACAAACGGTCGTTGCGGGCCAATACGCTGTCGGTCCAGACCGGTGATAAACTGGATGCCAATTTCATCAATGAACTGCTGAACAGTTATGATTTCGAGAAAACCGACTTTGTATACGAAGCCGGTCAATTCTCCATTCGCGGGGGAATTATCGACGTTTTTTCGTTTGCCAGCGAGTTTCCGTATCGGATCGAACTCTTTGGCGATGAGATCGAAAGTATCCGGTTGTTCAATCCCGAAAGTCAGCTTTCCACCGATCCTGTAAACCGCATCAGCATCATTCCCAACATTGAAAACAAGCTGACGCACGAAAGCCGGGAGCCGTTTCTGGAGTTTTTTCCGGAAACCGCCACGCTCTGGTTCAAAGACGTGGAACTCACGCTTGAAATCATTGAGAAGAGTTTTGAAAAAGCGGAAGAGAGCCTGGCCAGTCTGGTGGGTGCCAAAGGCGCGATCAAGATTGTTTCTGATCCGAACACCTTGTTTGAAACCCGGCGCGGTTTTCTGAATCAGATCAAGCCGTTTCGGACGGTGGAGTTTGGCCGCCGGTTTTATTTTAAATCCGAAGACAAACTCACCTACGCATCCAAGGCACAGCCGTCGTTCAACAAAGATTTCAAGCGACTGGTCGAAAACCTGGCTGAAAACCAGTCGAAAGGTTACACCAACATCATCGCGGCTGAGTCGTATAAACAGCATGAACGCTTAAAAACGATTTTCGAAGAACTCGATCCGTTTCTCAAATTTCAGGCCTTAGGCATTTCGCTGAAAGAAGGATTTGTAGACGAGCAGACGAAAATCGTCTGTTATACCGACCACCAGATTTTTGACCGGTATTACAAATACCGGGTTCGTGATAAATTCTCCAAATCGAAAGCCCTGACGCTACGCGAACTGAAAACGCTGCAACCCGGCGATTACGTCACGCACGTCGACCACGGCATCGGGCGGTTTGCGGGGCTGGAAAAAGTGGACGTTGGCGGTCGTGAACAGGAAGCGATCCGGCTCATTTACCGCGATAACGACATTCTGCTGGTCAGCATTCACAGCCTGCACAAGATTGCTAAATACACGGGGAAGGAAGGTACGCCACCGGTGATGAGCAAACTGGGTTCGCAGGAGTGGGATCTGAAAAAATCGCGGGTCAAGAAGCAGGTCAAGGATATTGCCAAGGAACTGATTGCGTTGTATGCCAAACGCCGGCAAGCCCCCGGTTTTGCGTTTTCGCCCGACAGTTTCCTGCAAGCCGAACTCGAGTCGTCGTTTATTTACGAGGATACGCCCGATCAGGCCAAGGCGACGGCGGACGTGAAAGTCGACATGGAGCAAAGTCACCCGATGGATCGGCTGGTGTGCGGTGATGTCGGTTTTGGCAAAACCGAAGTGGCGATTCGGGCGGCTTTCAAAGCCGTGACGGACAATAAACAGGTGGCGGTTTTGGTGCCGACGACCATTCTGGCCATGCAACACCACAATACGTTCCGCGAGCGGCTGGCCGATTTCCCGGTTAAAATCGAATACATCAACCGGTTTCGAACGGCAGCCCAAATCAAGGAAACGCTGAAACGGGTGGCTACGGGCGAAACCGGTATTCTGATCGGAACGCACCGGATCGTGAATAAAGACATCAAATTCAAGGATTTAGGATTGCTGGTTATCGATGAAGAGCAAAAATTCGGCGTCAAAACGAAAGACCGGCTGAAAGAAATGCGGGTCGATGTCGACGTGCTGACGCTGACGGCCACGCCGATTCCCCGAACCCTGCACTTTTCACTCATGGGTGCGCGTGACCTTTCGGTGATTGCGACGCCACCGCCCAACCGCCAGCCGGTGACGACCGAAGTTCACACGTTTAGTGAAGCCGTCATCCGCGACGCCGTTAGCTACGAAGTTCGGCGGGGTGGTCAGGTATTTTTTGTTCACAACCGGGTGAGCGACATCGAGTCGATGGCCAATCTAATCATGCGGCTGGTGCCCGACGCCCGCGTGTCGGTGGCGCACGGCCAGATGGAAGGCGACCGGCTGGAGCGGGTGATGACCCGGTTTATCGAAGGCGAAAATGACGTGCTGGTTTCGACGAACATCATCGAATCCGGTCTGGATATTCCGAATGCCAATACCATCATCATCAACCAGGCTCACATGTTTGGTTTGTCGGATCTGCACCAGATGCGCGGCAGGGTAGGGCGGTCCAACAAAAAAGCGTTCTGTTACCTGATGACGCCCCCGGTTTCGGTGATCACGACGGATGCGCGGAAGCGGCTGCAAACCCTCGAGGATTTTTCGGAACTGGGCGAAGGCTTTAAAATTGCGATGCGTGACCTCGACATCCGGGGTGCCGGAAATCTGCTGGGTGCCGAACAAAGCGGTTTTGTGAATGACCTCGGTTTTGAAATGTATCACAAGATTCTGGACGAAGCCGTTCAGGAACTGAAAGAAACCGAGTTCAAAAACCTGTTTATGCCCAATGACGAAACGCTGAAAAGTCTGCTGCCGGACACGCTCATCGAAACGGATTTGCAAGTGTTGATTCCCGAACGATACGTAGCCAATATCTCGGAGCGTCTGTCGTTGTATAACCAGTTGGATAACATTCAAAACCAGACGGAACTGTCGAGTTTTCAGCGATCCATCGCCGACCGGTTTGGCCCAATGCCGGAAGAGGTCGAGAATCTGATCAAATTAGTGATGGTTCGCTGGAAAGCCGAGCGCTTACAGCTTGAAAAATTGACACTAAAAAATAATATCATGAAGGGAACTTTCGTTTCTTCTGGGAATGACGCTTTCTTCAACTCCGGGCAGTTTGGCAAAGTAATTGATTATGTCAAGAAAAATTCGGCAACCTGCTCATTAAAAGACTTTAAAGGAAAATTGATTTTTACGCAACGAGACGTAAATGCAGTCGATCAGATGGATGATGTGTTGAGCCAGATGGTGGAGTGATGGCCGTAAAATTCGGATTCGGCTGTTCGTAATCGTGAAAGTTTCCCTGACAAACTGTAATTTTGAACTTCTATTAGTTACCTAATCACAATGAATCGAAAACAACCGTTACGCTCGATGGTCTGTCTGCTGGCTTTTGCCGCAGTGTTAGGCGCGTGTAAGTCCAAGCACCCGACCAGCGTGAAGCCGGGGAAGGAAAGTACGGCCACCGGTATTAACTACAACAAGGAAAACGGATTTCAGGTAGCTAAGTACAGAGGACAATCGGCCGGCCCGAACCTCGTCTTCATCGAAGGAGGCCGTTTCACGATGGGTGCGCTGGAAGAAGATGTCATGAATTCGCGCGACAACCGCGAGCGAACCGTCAGTATTCAGTCGTTCTACATGGACGAAACCGAAATCGCCAACATTCACTACCTCGAATACCTCGACGCCATTCAGCGCGATTCGTCGGAAGAAATTTACAGCCGCGCGCTGCCCGATACGAACGTGTGGAAAAACCCGCTATCGTATAACGATCCCTACGTAACGCAATACCTGCGTTTCCCGGGTTTCCGGTATTATCCGGTCGTTGGGGTTTCGTGGGAACAGGCCGTGGATTATTCTACCTGGCGGACGGATGCCGTCAATGCCAACCTGGCCCAGAAAGGTGCCAGCAGCGGCAAGAAAAAAGGATTCTCGCTGAAGCGGAAGAAGAAAGAAGATGCCGCTCCGGCAGCCGCCGAAGGAGAGCAGCCAGTCGCGGTCGCCAAAAATTCGCAAACCACGGCTTCGATGGAAAGCGGGAATGTGTTGCCGAATTACCGATTGCCTTCCGAAGCGGAATGGGAATATGCCGCCAAAGCTATGATCGGTACGCAATACATTGACGAAAACCAGTCGAATCAGCGCATTTATCCGTGGGATGGTTCGTCTGTTCGGAACGCCAAAAAAGGCCGCAAACAAGGCCAGATGTTGGCCAACTTCAAACGCGGTCGCGGTGACTACGCCGGGATTGCCGGGAAATCGAACGATGCGGCCATTATCACCGCAGAAATCTACACCTATCCTCCCAACGACTTCGGTTTGTATAACATGGCCGGAAACGTGAACGAGTGGGTGTATGACGTCTATCGTCCGCTGTCGTATCAGGACATGAACGATCTCAATCCGCTGCGTCGGGATGGGTATCAGGATGAAGAGAAAAACTACGATACGAAAAACGGCAACTCGATCATCAACGATAAATTACGGGTTTACAAAGGTGGTTCCTGGTCGGATGTTGCCTACTGGTTGTCACCGGGTACCCGTCGGTTCATGGCGCAGGATTCGGCAACGGCTACCATCGGTTTCCGTTGTGCCATGATCGCCGGAGGACGGAACAAATAAGAACGAACTTCCTGGACCCTTACAGCGGCCACCCGACTATCGGGTGGCCGCTAGTGTTACAATCCCAACCGATTGGCTGTTGGCGGCCAATAAAGTCGCCGTACAGGCCTCCAAAGTGGCTCCGGTGGTCAAGACATCATCGACCAGCAAAATCCGCTTATTTGCCACCAAATCCGGATCACCAATCCCGAAGACGTTGTTGACATTGTGCCAGCGTTCAATTCGATCTTTCCCGGTTTGGCTAATGGTGTACAGATTGCGTACCAACGCCCGATCACTCCACGGTATTTCCAGCGTTTCCGACAGACCCTGAGCAAACCAGTCGCTCTGGTTATAACCGCGTTGCCGAAGTTTGGCCGGATGCAGCGGTACGCCTACGATAAGATCAACCTGATCGTTTAATCGAATGTCGGTTTTTAACTGATAGCCATACCAACGCCCGAGCACGCTTCCCACCTCTTTCATAGTGCGGTATTTCAGGGCATGAATCAGTCGCTGCGTTTTTCCTTTCTTGTTAAAATAGAGATACGCATACACAAAGTCCACCGGCACTTTTCCGGCAAACCGGAGTTGGCCCGACACCAGTGCTTCGCCCCGGTGCTGTCCGGTTTCCGGAAGTTCAAGACGACAGGCCGTGCAGACCAGTTGTTCCTGGCTTTGCAGTGTGTTGCGGCACAGCAGACAAGGGTTGGGATAAAACAGATTGAGCAGATCCCGAAAACCGTCTGCAACCAATTTTCCAATGATTTTCACGAACTTGGTTTGTTGAAATTATTTTGATGCAACGACGTGCAGAATCCATTCCTCTTTTGTTCTCTTCCTATGTGACGAAGGCGGGTGGAAAAAGTCATAAAAATGAGTGAACAAACTCCATAAATCTTTACGAAGAATGATTACACAGGAAATTGAACAGGAGTGGGAGCAGGTGCTGGACTATCTGGAGAAAGCCGTTGGCAAACGGCCGGCGGATTTAAACAGCGTGCTGTTTCTGATTGGTGTGCAGGAACTGGGCCGGGGAACGCAGGTCTTTACAAAAGAACAGAAACAGGATTTGATGCACATCGCCATCTGCAAAGTCCTGAGTTTTTCGGGGTATTACGAACTGGCAGGAACGGATCAGGACGGCTGGCCCCATTGGAAACTGGTCCAGAAAGTCCCATACGTCGACTTGCTGACGCAGGAGAATTTTCTGAAACTCCACGTCATTACGTATTTTAACGACTACCTCGATTTACCCGGAAATCAGTGAGTCGAGCCACGGGATAAAATTGTACAACGATCTTTTTCGTTATCAGAAGGAAGTTAAGGTTCAATTGATTATCTTCATTTTAAGGATCATTGAGTTGTGATGACCAGAGCAGTGTCAACCCTTTAAGACTAGACCGATGCCGATGCAAGAATCCATTCAATCGCTGCTGCTGCGTATTGAAGAATACCGAAAGAAATTTTACATCAACCAGATTGCCAAAGGGGCCATATTTTTCATTGCCTTTACGCTGTCGATTTATCTCCTGATGAACACGGCCGAGTTTTTCGGCCGGTTTAGCTCGCCGGTTCGTGGTGTGCTGTTTTTTGGTTCGTTGACGGTTCTGCTGCTGGCTTTGTACTACTGGGTTATTAATCCACTGGTGCATCTGTACGGTATTGGAAAATCACTGACCAACGAAGAAGCGGCCCAACAGATCGGCCGGTTTTTTCCGGAAGTAGGGGATAAGCTCCTGAACACGCTGCAACTTCAGGCGTTGTCACGCCAGCAAAGCGATTTGCTTGAAGCCAGCATCAACCAGCGGTCGAAACAACTGCTGATCGTTCGGTTTGCCGACGCCATTCAAATCAATCAAAACCGCCGTTTCATCAAATTTGCCATTATTCCGGCGTTTATCATCGGCGGTTTGCTGCTGCTGTATCCGGCATTTCTGACCAGCACGTCGAAGCGAATTATCAGCTATGATCAGGAGTTTGCGGAAGAAGCCCCGTTTCAGTTTCAATTGCGCAACAAAAACCTCAAAGCTTTTCGGAACGAAGACTATACACTGGAATTACAACTCAAGGGAAACAGCTTGCCACAGGACGTTTACCTGGTTTCGAATAATACGCGCTTCAAGCTGACCAATGACGGCAAAGGGCTTTTTACCTATACGTTTGATAATGTTCAGCGCGATATTCCCTTCCGTTTTGAAGCCGTCGGATTCAATTCGCCGGGCTACGAGCTGGTCGTTCTGGATCGTCCGGGTTTGCTAGCTTTCGACGTCAGCCTGGTGTATCCATCCTATCTCAACAAACCGTCGGAGCAACTTTCGAATGTTGGCAATTTGCTCGTCCCCGAAGGAACACAGGTGACCTGGCGGTTTTCCGCGGCCAATACCGACTCGGTTCTGGTGCGGTTTGGCAATGAACCCAGGGGCCTGGTGGCCGACAAACAGTCGTCAGACGAGTTCGAATTCTCCCGCGTGGTGAAGAAATCCTCGACGTATTCTATTTCCCTGAAGAACAAAGTAGCCGCCAGCCGGGATAATATTCAGTATACGCTGAATGTTGTCAATGACAAATTTCCGCAGGTTTCGCTGGAAAATTTCAAGGATACGACTTTCTACAACTACGTCATGCTGGGAGGCACCATCACCGACGACTACGGTTTCTCCAACCTGAAAGTGATGTACAAAGTGATCCGGGCTGGTCAAAACTCACCGGATAAATTCCTAACCCGCGCGGTTCCATTCAACCGATCGGCGGCTACCCAGAATTTTTATTACCAGTGGGGGCTTGATAGCCTGAAAATGCAGCCCGGCGACCGGCTTGAGTATTTCGTTCAGGTCTGGGATAACGACGTGGTCAATGGCTACAAAAGCGCCCGTTCCAGCTTCGCTCAGTTTGCCGTTCCCGATCAGGCGAAGCTGGCAGAAGCCGCTGAGCAGTCGGCCCAGAAGACCGAAAACCAGATTAGCAAAACGCTGACGAAAGCACAGCAGCTCAAAAAAGATTTGAATGCGCTGGAAAACCGCCTGCAAACGAAGAAGAATCTGGACTTTCAGGATAAAAAGCAAGCCGAAGATTTGCTGAAAAAGCGGGAAGAACTGATGCAGGAATTGAAAGAACTGCAGGAACAGAACAAGACCAACAACGAACGCCAGGAACGGTTTAACAACCAGAATCCGGAAATGCTCCAGAAATTTGAACAGCTCCAGAAGCTCATGAACGAGCTGATGGATCCGGAAACGCAGAAGCTGTACGAGGAACTGAAAAAGATGCTGGAGCAGAAGCAGGACGACAAAATGATCGACATGCTCGACCGGCTGAAGAATAAAGAGAAAAATCTGGAGAAAGAATTAGAGCGCGCTTTGGAGCTTTTCAAGCAGCTTCAGATGGAACAGAAGATGGAAAATGCCATCAAAGATCTGGAGAAGCAGGCTGAAAAACAGGAGAAACTGGCGAACGAAACGGAGAAACAGGAAGCTCAGAAAGAAAAGGACGACAAGGCTCAGCCGAAAAAAGACGACGCCAAATCGAAGAAGGACGATAAGGCTCAGTCGAAGAAAGACGAAAATCAGTCGGCGAAGAAGGATGAAAACGGCGATAAGAAGGATCAGAACGCTGATTCCAAAAAAGAGGATAACGCCAAAAAAGAAGAGAATGCCGAGCTGAGCAAGAAACAGGAGGAACTTAACAAGGAGTTTGAGAAGACCCGCGAGGATCTGAAAGAGATCGAGAAAATGGCCGAAGAGATGAAGAATGCGCAGGAAAAAGACACGCGCGAAGATCTTCAGCAGGAAATCAGCAACGAGCAGCAGGAGAGCCAGAAGCAGCTTGATCAGAAACAAAATGACAAAGCGTCGAAATCGCAGAAGAATGCCGCCAAGCAAATGAAGAAGCTGAGCCAGGAACTGGAGCAACAACAGCAGTCGGCAGAGATGGAAGAGTCGCAGGAAAACATGGACGATTTGCGTGACATTCTTGAAAACCTGATCCAACTGTCATTTGATCAGGAACGCGTTATGAAGGATTTCAAGGCGGTTTCGTTGCAGGACCCCCGCTTCGTAAAACTCGCCCAGGATCAATTAAAGCTCCAAGATGACGCCAAAATTATTGAAGACAGCCTCTATGCTCTGGCCAATCGGGTCTTACAAATCCAGTCTTTTGTGACCCGGGAATTGAACAGCATGAAAGGATACATGGATGAAAGTGTTAAATATATTCGCGAACGTCGATTAAATGTTGCTACATCGAAGCAGCAATTTGCGATGACTTCCATCAATAATTTGGCCTTAATGCTCAGCGATGTATTCAAGCAAATGCAGGAGCAGATGAGCCAAATGTCGGCCTCCGGTTCGGGAAAAGGCAAGAAAAAAGGCAAAGGTAAGAGCATGTCGATGGGAGAAATGCAAAAGCAATTGAATGAGCGGATGCAAAAACTCATGAAAGAAGGACAGGGGCAAGGGCAGGGAGGCAAAGGCGGACGGGGTATGTCGGAAGAGCTTTCGCGTCTGGCAGCCGAACAGGCCATGATGCGGAAAATGCTGAAAGAACTTCAGGACGCTCAAAAAGGCACTGAAATGGGCAAGAAACTGGGTGGTGAAATGAATGACATTATGAATAAAATGGATGAGACGGAAACGGATCTGGTCAACAAACGTGTCACACAGAATACCATTAAACGCCAGCAGGAGATGTTAATTCGCTTACTGGAATCTGAAAAAGCAATTAAGGAGCAGGAGGAGGATATGCAACGGAAAGCAGAATCGGCCAAACCGGTTATGCGGAAACCACCTCCACAGTATGAACAATTGGTGAAGGACAAGCAAAAACAAGTTGAATTGTTGCGCTCGGTACCACCTGATTTTTCACCATTCTACAAACGCGAAGTGGATTCATATCTCAAAAAGTTAAAGTAAGTTAAGGGGCTTCGGCCCCTTTTTTCTTTTGAATCTTTTCTGTCCGGCCTACGTTGATTTTGACAATCCTTCTCTTTACGCTTGTTTTATTTCTATTTTTGTATTTCTTTTTTGTCACGCTGTGAAATGTTTCCACGTGGAACATTTTTTCAAAATTGTAAAATCTCAAACCAATGTTCAATAAGTATGATGTTATTGTAGTAGGAGCGGGTCATGCCGGTTGTGAAGCTGCCACAGCAGCCGCAACGATGGGATCATCCGTTTTACTGATTACAATGAACATGCAAACGATTGCTCAAATGTCATGCAATCCGGCGATGGGCGGTGTGGCAAAAGGGCAGATTGTTCGTGAAATCGATGCATTAGGGGGGCAATCAGGAATCATCAGCGATAGATCGATGATTCAATTCCGAATGCTGAATCGCTCCAAAGGTCCCGCTATGTGGAGTCCACGTTGTCAAAGTGACCGCATGCTATTTGCCGCCGAGTGGCGTAAAACTATGGAAGAAACGCCCAATCTTGACTTCTGGCAGGATATGGTGACTGAAATCATCGTAAAGGACCAACGGGTTACCGGTGTAAAAACCAGCATGGGTATGGAAATTCTGGCTGATTCCGTTGTACTTACAAACGGAACATTTCTGAATGGAAAAATCTACATTGGTGAGAAAACATTCGGGGGCGGACGAACCGCGGAGCGATCGGCCACCGGCTTAACGGAACAACTCGTGCACCTCGGTTTTGAAGCAGGCCGGATGAAAACCGGTACGCCACCGCGGGTCGATGGTCGTAGTTTAAATTATAAGTTGATGGAGGAACAGCCCGGCGATGAAAACCCGGGCAAGTTTTCTTACCTCAATACAACCGCTTTAACCAAACAACGGCACTGCTGGATCACGTATACAAACCCGGAAGTTCATGAAATTTTGAAGACCGGTTTTGAGCGTTCACCCATGTTTACAGGCCGAATTAAGGGTTTAGGCCCCCGGTATTGCCCGTCTGTGGAAGACAAAATCAACCGGTTTGCCGACAAAGATCGCCACCAGATTTTCGTAGAACCGGAAGGATGGGACACCGTCGAGGTGTACGTCAACGGTTTTTCGACTTCTTTGCCGGAAGATGTGCAGATAAAAGCCTTGCGAAAAATACCGGGTTTCGAGAATGCCAAAATGTTTCGCCCCGGCTACGCGGTCGAATATGACTACTTTCCACCGACCCAATTGAAGCAAACGCTGGAGACCCAGTTGATCGACGGGCTGTTTTTTGCCGGTCAAATCAATGGAACAACCGGTTATGAAGAAGCCGCCTGCCAGGGTTTGATGGCCGGCATCAACGCCCACAATACCGCAAAAGGTCTCGGCGAATTCACGCTGAAACGTTCCGAAGCCTACATTGGCGTGCTGATCGATGACCTGATTACGAAGGGGACCGAAGAACCGTATCGCATGTTTACGTCCCGTGCTGAATACCGAACCATTCTCCGGCAGGACAATGCCGACCTGCGTCTGACCGAAAAAGGATATAAAATTGGTCTCGCTTCGCAGGAACGGTTTGACCTCATGCAGACCAAACAGGCCAATGTAACGGCCATTCTGGATGAAATGAGACAAATGCGGGTGCAACCGGAAACCATCAACACCCTGCTGGATTCGCTGGGGAGTGCACAGATTCGGGAAAAAACATCGCCATATGCGCTGCTAAGACGACCGGAAATTAATCGCAAAGAGCTGACCATGCTGGGCGAAAACGTTGCCGATTATCTCAATGCGTTCAACGAAGAAACCGTTGAGGAAGCCGTGATTCTGGTGAAATACGAAAGCTATATCGAGAAGGAGAGACTGCTGGTGGAACGCACGGAAAAGCTGGAAAGCCTGATGATCCGTCCGGATTTTGACTTCGACCGGCTTTCTGCTTTGTCGTTCGAAGGGCGTGAAAAGTTGAAGCGGATCCGTCCCCAAACCATTGGCCAGGCATCGCGGATCAGCGGTGTTAGTGCTTCGGATATTTCCATATTGATGATTTATTTAGGCCGGTAAACATGACGGTTGAGCACCTTGTAGAATGCCCGGTTTGTGGAAATCAGTCTTTTTCCAACTGGATGACTTGTACGGATTATCTGGTTTCGAAGAACGAATTTGCCATCCAGCGTTGTGAACAATGCGGTTTTAAGGCAACAAATCCACGACCGGTAGAAGCAGAAATTGGACAGTATTACCAATCAGAAGAATACATTTCGCACAGCGATACGCGGAAAGGAATCATCAGCCAGCTCTACCATACCGTTCGAACGATAACCGTTCGGCAGAAGGTGAAACTGATTACGGAGCTATCTCCACGGAAAGGTCAATTACTGGACATCGGCTGCGGCTCCGGTTATTTTCTGGCAGCCAGTCAGGAAGCGGGCTGGAAAATCAGGGGGACTGAACCGGATGTCAACACGCGACAACAAGCCGCAGAACGGACTAAAACGGAGCTTGGAAAGTCTATTTTTGAGCTTGAAAACAAGGAGCCATTTGATGTGATTACGATGTGGCACGTATTGGAACACGTTCACGAATTGCAGGAAACTCTGGAGTGGATACGCAGGCACAGTCACCCGAAAGGGCATTTGGTGATTGCCGTTCCAAACTATCACTCGTGGGATGCCCGGCACTACAAACAGTTCTGGGCGGCTTATGATGTGCCCCGGCACCTCTATCACTTTTCGCCCGATACCATGAAAAGGTTGCTGAAACGATACGGTTTTGAATTGAAAGAACAGCGGCCGATGGTATTTGATGCGTTCTATGTGAACATGCTCAGCACGAAAAACCGGGACGGAAAGCCGGCTTATCTTGAAAGTTTTTGGAATGGAATTCGTTCTAATTGGTCAGCCTATCAGGATGGAGGGAATTATTCAAGCTTGATTTACGTCGCTCAGGCCCAATAATAAATCATTTCTCATGCCCTGATCAGGAAACTGTTCAGGGTTTTTTATTGCCAAAAATGAAACAAGCACTCGCTCTATTCGCCATTATCGTTGTTTTTCTGAACTCCTGTTCCCAGTATGCCGCACCGATTGGGGGTAAAAAAGACACCCTCGCGCCCGTTCTGGTGGTCAGCACACCCATCAATAAACAAAAGAATTTTAAAGGAAAAACCGTCGAAGTTTTCTTTAACGAATACATCCGGGTGGAGAATGCCAACCAGAAAATCCTGATCACGCCGGAGCCGGAAACACCTTTCAAAGTCAAAATCAAGCCGACCAGTTTGCGGCTCTCGTTCGACAAACCGTTCAAGGATAGTACGACGTACACCTTCAATTTCACGGATGCCGTAAAAGACGTGACCGAAAACAACCCGGCTCTGAGCCTCAAATTGGTCTTCAGCACGGGCAACACCATCGACTCGCTCAGGGTAGGAGGGAAGGTGACGGACATCCAGACGGGCCAGCCCACCTTGAATACATTGGTGGGACTCTACATTCCAAATGATACGCTGACGCCCACCAAAAGCAAACCGTATTACTTCACGCGCACCGATACATCAGGGGTATTTCTATTGGAAAACGTGAAAGACGGTCGCTATAGAGTATTCGCGTTCGACGATAAAAATCTGAATTTTATCCTGAATCCAAATACGGAAAAAGTAGCTTTTCTGAAAGGTGATCTTGACCTGAAGGCAAACAATGACACCCTGAATTTGCAGTTATTTTCGTTTTACAATACCCCTCCGCGATCGGTCCGAACGCAGCAAATGGTTAACACGTATACCTATGTATTCGATCGGGGAATTGAAAAGTATTCCATACGTTTTAACAATCCGGAGGACAGCATTCCATCGTATTTCAGAACGCCAACGGAGCTGACCTTCTTTAATGCGAAGGCAACATCGGATACGATTCGGGTGAAGATTTCAGTGACGGACTCGCTAAAAAACACGACAGAACTTACCCAGAAATTCAAGTTTCGAACCTCCACGCGCCGGGAAACGCCGGAGCCGGTAACGATCACGGCCAGGCCGACCGACAATGGAGATAGTGATCGAAACCTGGAAGTCGTGCTTGAGTTTTCGAAGCCGATGAAGCAAATCACACCGGATTCGGTACAGCTCTTTAGTGACAGCACAAACCGCATTCCGTTGACCCCGCAGGACTACCGATGGGAAGATAATCAAACCCGTTTTGTACTGACCAGGTCGACCACCGCCCGGAACAACCTTATCCTCCGATTGGGAAGAGGAGCATTTATCAGTGCACTCAATGACTCGACGGCGCGAACGGAATTGAACTATACCATCCGTGATCCCGAGAAATATGGCGTCCTGACGGGCCGGGTGAATACCTCGGCAAAGCAGTTTATTGTGGAATTACTGGACGAGAATTTTAAGCTGGTTGAGAAGCAATTAAACAACCCCACCTATCGATTCGTTAACATAAAACCGGGTCGCTACCGGCTTCGGGTCATCATCGATGAGAATGGAAACGGCCGGTGGGACAGTGGGAATGTGACCGAAAACCGCTTTCCTGAACCCATCTTTTTCTTCACGAATAACAAGGGCATCATACCCATCAAGCAGAACTTCGACGTTAATGAGGATATAGACGCCTTTTGAAAGGTCAATGTGAAATTAAAAAAACACAAGTAATCGGTGGAAAAGTGCGTGGAAAAGTTAATAATGAGTGTGGATAAAATGTGACGGGGTACAAAAATTGCTGTGGACAAACAGGTTGCGGCTGTGGATAAGAAAAAAGTAAAGTGTAGAGCGTGTACAACTCTGCTATTTTCCACAACTTATTCCTACCTTCATCAACACGTGGAAATGTTTATAGTGTATCTTGTGGAAATGTGTCTAAAAGACCGGTGTATTCCAGAGTGTGAATGTTGATAAGAAATAAAACCTCTGGTAATCAGTATATTACATGTGGATAAGTATGTAACCAATGTGGATAAGTCAGTTTTGTTTTCCACAGAATTTTCAAACCAATGTGCATAAAGAAGTTGTCCACATATCCACAGGCAACAATCCTTTAAATCCTTTTATTCTTTAATTAATAAAAAAGAAAATGAAGAAGATAGTAGGACTCCTGATAATGCTACTGTTGGTGGGCTCATTGAGTGGATTTGCGCAGGAAGGAGCAGACCTGGCAGATGAATATTTCAAAAAAGGCGAATTTGAAAAAGCGCATACAATCTACCAGAAATTGATGAAGCCCGGAGCCAGCAAGCAAATCATCAGTCGCTACGTGGAAAGCTCAGTCAAGTTGAATAAAATACCAGAAGCGGAAAAGGTGATCAGGAAGCTGGTGAAGTCGGACGACAAAAATCCGTATGTGTTTCTACAGGCCGGCATTCTCGAAGAAAGCCGGAGCGATTCGGCTAAAGCAGACGTTTACTTTAACAAAGCTATCGCCGTTGCAGGAAACGCAATGAACGGGTTGCCGGAACTGGCTCAGGATTTTGCCGAGCAAAGCAAACAGAACTGGGCCATCAAAGTATTGAAGAAGGGGCGCGAGCAAAGTCGGGAACCGCTGGCCTATGCCGGCGAACTGGCTCGCCTATATGGCGCTGTCGGGCAAAAGGAAAACATGATTGACGAATTGCTGCACTGGGGACTCATTCCGGGCAATCGTGACAATGTGCAGGCCATTTTGCAGGACAACCTGAAAGACGCCGATCAGAAGATGCTGGAGACGGTTCTGTACAAGAAAGTGCAGGAAAATCCGAACGAGATGTTCTATACCGAGATGCTCGTCTGGTACTTAACGCAGAAGAAGGAGTTTTATAAAGCATTCATTCAGGAACGCGCCCTCGACAAACGCTTAAAATTGACCGGTGTGCGCGTTTATGACCTGGGAGCGGTCGCACTCCAGAACAAAGATTATAAGAACGCAGCGGCCATGTTTGAGTACGTAGCGAAGGAATATCCCCAGGGGCAGCTCTATCCGTTTGCCCGGCGGCTAGTGATCAAGGCCCGGGAGGAGCAGGTAAAGAACACCTACCCGGTGGATAATCTTGAAATCCGGAAGCTCATTGCCGATTACCAGAAGATGTTTCAGGAACTGGGCAAAAACAACCGGACGCTCGAAGCCCTCCGCAGCACCGCCAGTCTGTATGCGTTTTACCTGGATGAAAAAGACACGGCTTTGACAATTCTGCAACTGGCCACCGAAATCAGCAAAAACGAAAAAGGGTTTATCGACCGGTGCAAACTGGACATGGGCGATATTTACCTCCTGAAAGGCGAACCCTGGGAAGCCACGTTGCTGTATTCACAGGTTGAAAAATCACAGAAAGAAGAGTTGCTGGGGTACGAAGCCAAGCTGCGGAATGCCCGGTTGCATTACTACAAAGGCGAATTTGAGCTATCGAAAGATGTGCTGGATATTCTGAAGCAAGCCACCAGCCGGGAAATTGCCAACGACGCCGGGGCACTCAGTTTGCTCATTATGGACAATACCGGCATGGATTCGGATAGCAACGAAACCGCCATGAAAGAATACGCTTCCATTGAGCTGATGTTGTTTCAGAACAAAGTCGATTCGGCCGCGCTGGAACTCAACCGGTTGTATGCCAAATACAAAGACCACAGTCTGGCCGACAACATTTTGTGGCTGCGGGCCAATACGCTGATCAAGCAGAATAAGATCGATGAAGCCCTGCAGGATCTGGAAAAAATCTCGGCCAACTACGGAGAAGATGTTCTGGGCGACGACGCGCTTTTTTTGACGGCCAAAACGTACGAGGAAAACAAACAGGATAAGCCGAAAGCGATGGAACTCTACAACCAGCTTTTACAGAAATATCCGGGAAGTATTTTTGGCGCCGACGCCCGAAAGCGGTTTCGAGCCTTGCGGGGAGACACCATCAATTAATCAAAAAGACCCGCTACTCGGCGGGTCTTTTTGATTATCAGGCGGTTTGCAGAAGGAAATCTTTAAACTCCGCAAAATCAGCCTTCATTTTAAAACTGCTTTTTGGCCGGTTCATCAATTCTTCCAAAGCCGCCGGGATATCCACAGGCGTGTGGATAACTGACTCGACCAGCTCTTTGAACTTGGCCGGATGAGCCGTGGCCAGCGTTATTCCACACACATCCGGGTTGGTTTGTTGATAACGTTGTAAACCGAGGTAACCGACCGCCGTGTGTGGGCACATCACGTAGTTGAATTGTTGATAAACAGCCGCCATGGCTTGTTTGGTCTGCTCATCATCGAAGAAATAACCGGATAAAACGTGTTTCAACGTTTCAAAATTATCGTTGAACAAGTGGGTAAGGCGCACGAAATTGCTCGGACTTCCCACATCCATCGCGTTCGAAATGGTTTCAACCGACGGTTTGGGCTCGTATACGCCCGTTTCCAAATACTTCGGAACCACGTAGTTCAGGTTCGTCGACGCAATGAACTGTTGAACGGGAAGTCCCATTTTGTAAGCTAACGCCCCCGCACTCAGATTACCGAAATTGCCGCTGGGCGTCGAGAAAACCACCGGTTTTCCCAAATGCTTCACCTGTCCATAGGCCCGGGCGTAGTAAAAGCTTTGCGGAATCAGGCGGAAGATGTTGATGGAGTTGGCCGACGCCAGGCTAAACTGCTGATTCAATTCAGAATCGGTAAAGGCGGTTTTCACCAGCGCCTGACAATCATCAAACGAACCGTCGACTTCAATGGCCGTAATATTTTGCCCCAGAGTCGTTAACTGCTTTTCCTGCAACTCACTGACCCGACCGGTGGGATACAGAATCGTCACTTTGATACCGGGAACACCCAGAAAGCCCATGGCCACGGCACCACCCGTATCACCGGACGTCGCGACCAGGATATGCACTTCCCGGTTCGATTTTTCCAGATAATAGCCCATCATGGCCGCCATATAGCGGGCGCCCACATCTTTGAAAGCCAGCGAAGGTCCGTGGAACAACTCCAGAACGTGCGTTTTTCCGTCTTCGAGTGCCACCACGGGCGTATCGAATGGAAAAGCGTGGTGAACCAGTTCTTCCAGTTTCGCGGTTGGAATAGCGTCTTTAAAAAGCGCCGAGCTGATTTGAAAGCCAATATCGGCCAGTGAGCCGCCGGAAATGGAATTGAAAAAATCCGCGCCCATCGCTGGGATCGTTTCCGGCATATAAAGGCCCCGGTCTGCTGGCAAACTGCGGAGCAACGCTTCTTCCATCGAAACCCGGACAGAAGGATTATTCGTACTGTAAAACTTCATGGTAAGGAGCTAAAAAATTGCCGCAAGTTACGAAACCCCAAACCGTTAAGCGAACAATTGAATCGACAAATGACAAAAACTGTGGTATAAACCACTGGGAACCTAAATAGGTTACATTCAATTATCTAGTTTAGCAGCTTCAAAAATCAACAAACGTATGTCAGTAGGCTTTTTTCAGGTTCCGATTCCACAAAATGAGCCGGTTAAAGAGTATCGTCCCGGTTCCGACGAGCGCGCAAAGTTAAAAGCCGCCCTCGCCGAGGCTTCTTCGAAAACCGTTGATATTCCGATGTACATCGGTGCAGACGAAGTTCGGACCGAAATTCAGAAGGAATTAGTAGCTCCGCATAACCGCCATCAGATTCTGGCGCATTTTCATGAAGGAGATCAATCGCATGTTGAACAGGCTATTACGGCGGCACTGAATGCGAAAGGAGAGTGGGCGAATCTGTCGTGGGAACACCGCGCCAGCATTTTTCTGAAAGCCGCTGAACTGCTGGCTGGGCCGTATCGCTACAAAATGAATGCGGCAACGATGTTGGGTCAGTCGAAAAACGCATATCAGGCCGAGATTGATTCGGCTTGTGAACTGATTGATTTTCTACGATTTAATGTCCATTACGCAACGGAAATCTACAGCCAGCAACCTAAATCGTCGGCTGGTGTCTGGAACCGTCTGGAATACCGTCCGCTGGAAGGCTTCGTTTTTGCCCTGACGCCATTCAACTTCACCGCCATTGCCGGCAATCTGCCCACCGCGCCCGCTTTGTTGGGAAATACCGTGGTTTGGAAACCGGCCTACCAGCAAATTTATTCAGCGCAAGTCATCATGGAAGTGCTGAAAGAAGCCGGTTTGCCCGATGGTGTCATCAATTTGATTTACGTGGATGGGCCATTGGCGGGGGAAGTGATTTTCAAACACCCGGATTTTGCGGGAATACATTTTACCGGTAGCACTGGTGTTTTCCAGCAGATCTGGAAAACGATTGGCGAAAACATCCATCGGTACAAATCCTATCCGCGCATTGTGGGCGAAACCGGCGGAAAAGACTTCGTATTGGTTCACGAATCAGCCGATCCGAAAGCCGTGGCGACCGGCCTGGTTCGCGGGGCCTTTGAATACCAGGGGCAGAAATGCTCGGCGGCATCCCGGGCGTACATTCCGTCAAACCTCTGGGAACAGATCCGGACGTACATCGTGGCCGATTTGCAGGCCATCAAAATGGGAGGTGTCGAAGATTTCGGGAATTTCGTCAATGCGGTTATTGATGAAAAATCCTTCGATAAGATCAGCAAATACATTTCTGATGCGAAGGCTGATCCGACCGTCGAAATCATTGCGGGGGGAAATGTGGATAAAACCGACGGTTTTTTTGTGGAACCAACGGTTTTGGTCGCGTCTAATCCGCTGTATGTAACGATGTGTGAGGAAATATTCGGCCCGGTTTTGACCATTTATCTCTATCATCCTGACAATTTTGAACATACCATCGAACTGGTTGATCAAACGTCACCGTATGCCTTGACGGGGGCGGTTTTCGCCAAAGACCGGTATGCCCTTGAATTGGTCACGAAAAAACTGTCAAATGCGGCCGGTAATTTCTACATCAATGACAAACCAACGGGAGCCGTTGTGGGTCAGCAACCCTTTGGCGGAGCCCGGGCGTCAGGGACAAACGACAAAGCCGGTTCCTTATTAAACTTGCTGCGGTGGGTTTCGGCCCGGACCATCAAGGAGACGTTGGTGTCACCAACTGACTTCCGGTATCCTTTTTTGGAGAGTGAATAACATTTAAAATGATCAATAAGGAGATAGAATTGCATTCAAAAAAGAATGTTGTGGTAAATTAACTTTTTTCGAAAAAGGACTTGCGCTAAGCAAAACAAACCTCTATCTTTGCAGTCCCAAATAAGTGATACGGCTGGACGGAAGCGTTCAGCAACAGTTTTCCAAGCGAGGAAAACACGTTCTTTGACAACTTGACCAAGTAAGTAAGAAGTAAGGATTCTGCGTAAAGTATAAGTACAAATCATTTACAATGGAGAGTTTGATCCTGGCTCAGGATGAACGCTAGCGGCAGGCCTAA
>NZ_VTWS01000004.1 GCF_008727875.1 Larkinella humicola
AGTCACTTCCGGGAGAGTAGGTTGCCGCCACCACAGATTACAAAAGCTCCCCGCATTAGCGGGGAGCTTTTTTTGTGACCTATATCTACAAAAATATGCGAAAAATCATATTTATTAGTCAAATTGTAACTTAATATTTGTCTTGATTACCCTACCCAATTTTCATAAGTCTTCAGAACCAATCCAATGAAAACCGGGCATTTACCTTTCGTCTCTGAAAAACCAATAGTTCATCCGGGAAATTAGCCGCTTCGCGCCTTAATTATTGATAAAGATCAGGGAGAATTTGAACTTTGTCATACCTGTCTACTACCAGTGCCTATAAGAAACTGAGGAAACTATGAACTTTAAAATAGTTTCCTCAGTTTATGGCTTAAAATAGTCCTATAGCGTTGGAGATCAAAGAGCGAATTCTGTTGAAGGCTGAAGCTTTGTTTTGGAAATTCGGTACCCGTAGTATTACCATGGACGATATCTCCCGGGATATAGGTATCTCCAAAAAAACACTCTATCAGCATTTTACCGATAAGGATGACATTGTGTACCAAGTCATGCACTATCGGCTGGAGAAAAACCGCGAGAATGTAAGTTGCTACATGGCAACGGCTCGTGACCCGATTGAAGAAATCCTGCTGGCATCGGAGATGATGCGGCAACATTTAGCCGAAATGAATCCTGCCTTGTGGATCGATGTGCAGCGCCATTATCCAAGAGCGTGGGAAGTTTGTACGGAATTCAAAGAGAAGTTTTTGCTCGAATCGATTCGGAACAATTTGAAAAGGGGTATTGAGCAGGCGTTGTACAGACCCGAGATCGATGTAGAGATTATGGCCCGGTTACGAATGGAATTAATACGCATGGCATTTGACACCGATGTGTTTCCCAGAGGAGTAACGGCCATGATAGAAGTTCAAATTCAATTACTGCATCATTTTGTTCGCGGCATACTTACCGAAAAAGGAATCCTTATCTACAACCAATATGTTAAAGAACACCAGAATGACCCCGCTTCTACGACTTTGTAAACCCCTCTATAGTTTAGCGTTGACACTCGGTTTTTTCGGCTCGGCGGTAGCGCAGGCACCCCGTGAATTTTCGCTGAATGATGCGATCAGCTTTGCAACGCAGCAAAATCTGAATGTCAAAAATACGCAATTGGATGCGCTGAGTGCCGAAGCCCGTATTAAAGAAGTCAAAGGACTCGCTTTACCACAAGTCAATGTGGGCGGTACGGTTACGTATAATGCCATTATTCAGAAATTTATCTTTCCGGCGGGCGGTTTTGGTGCTTCGGCCGATTCAACCGGTGGCAGTACTGATAAAAATGCAGTTACAGCCATTCCTTTTGGTGTAAAGCTTCAGGGGAACGTCTCGGCCAACGTAAACCAGTTACTTTTTGATGCTTCGTATAAAATTGGGTTGAAAGCCGCTTCGACCTACCGGGAACTGGCCCAAAAGAACATTACGGCTTCGAAAATCAACGTGGCCGAACAGGTCGCTAAAGCCTACTACGGTGTTCTGGTCAGTGAAGAACGCATGAAGCTGCTGGATTTGAATATTTCCCGGGTCGATACGCTGTTGCGCGAAACCCGGGCGATGAATACCCAGGGATTTGTCGAAAAAATTGACGTAGACCGTTTGGAAGTACAGTTGAACAACTTGAAAACGGAACGGCAGAATGTGAAGAACCTGGTCGATCTGAGCTATTATCTGCTGAAATTTCAGATGGGATTGCCCATTAACGCGCCCATTCAGTTGACAGACCGGATCGAAACCTACAGTCAGAGTGATCTGGATCGGGCAGCGGTTTTGGATTCGGCTTTTGATTATGGCCAGCGCATCGAATTTTCGACCTTGCAGACGCAGATCAACTTGGCTGATTTAGACTTGCAAAGCATTGCAAAGCAGTATTATCCACGCCTGACGGCGGCCGCGACCTATGGGCATAACAATGGCCGGAACAGTTTTGGTGATTTCTGGACGACCCAATGGTTCAATTCGGCGGCTATTTCGGTAAACCTAAATATCCCGGTTTTTGACGGGTTTCAGAAACGCTATGCAGCCCAGCAACGGAAAATAACCGTCGATAAGGCCCGTCAAAGTGGCGAACTGCTCAAAAATTCGATTGATCTGCAAATTCGGCAGGCAACCGTTATGTTGTCGAACAACCTCCAGACGCTCCAAAACCAGAAACGGAATTTGGATCTGGCGCAGGAAATCGTACGGGTTACCCGAATTAAATACAAGGAAGGCGTTGGTTCGAACATCGAAGTATTGAATGCTGAAACCTCTTTTCGGGAATCACAAACCAATTATTTCGCTTCGCTGCTGGACTACATGATCACGAAAGTCGATCTCGATAAAGCCTTAGGAAAATTGTACACCGGTCAGTAATCTCCCTTCACATTCACACTGTTCAAAGCAGTTTTATTGATAACCCCTATGAAAGCATACTACATCATCGGATTGGCAACCTCCTTACTTCTTTCCTGCTCATCGGAAAAGAAGTCTGATTTGGCGTCTAAAAAGCAGGAATTGGCTGATCTGAAAACACAGCAGACTGAACTGACCACCAAAATCAAG
The DNA here is from genome assembly GCF_008727875.1 of Larkinella humicola. Taxonomy (GTDB): domain Bacteria; phylum Bacteroidota; class Bacteroidia; order Cytophagales; family Spirosomataceae; genus Larkinella; species Larkinella humicola. The sequence continues at coordinate 2,584 of NZ_VTWS01000004.1, forward strand.
GCGCTGGAATCGGAAGTGGCCAAACTGGATCCGACCCAGGCTGAGCAGGTTAAAGTAAAAGAGGTGGTGGTGGCTCCCTTGTCGGCAACCACGTTCAAGCATTTTGTGGAATTGCAAGGTACGATCGATGCCAAGAATAATGTCCAGGTAACGCCGAAATCGGGCGGGGCCGTTACGGCGGTTTATGTCAAGGAAGGCGATGCGGTGAAAGCAGGAACGGTTTTGGCTAAAATCGACGATCAGATTCTGCGCGAATCTGTTGAAGAAGTTCGGAACCAATTGTCGTTAGCCAACACGGTTTTTGAAAAGCAGGCCAGCCTCTGGAAGCAGCAGATCGGTACGGAAATTCAGTATCTGCAGGCTAAAAACAACAAGGAAGGGCTGGAGAAACGCCTGGCTACATTGAACGTCCAACTGTCGCAATCGAGTGTGACCTCGCCAATTTCGGGCATCGTAGACCAGGTGAATGTAAAAACCGGTGAAACAGCCATGCCAGGGATGGGCATTGTTCGGGTGGTGAACCTGTCGCAGTTGAAAGTGGTCGCCAAGGTGGCCGATTCGTATGCTGGTAGCGTTCGGAAAGGGGATGCTGTCGTCGTGCGTTTCCCGGACATTAACAAAGAACTCACCACCCGCATCAGCTTCGTTTCGACAACCGTCGATCCATTGTCCCGGACGTTCAGCATCGAAGCCCCGCTGCCATCGGACAACAGCCTGAAACCGAACATGCTGGCACAGGTGAAGATCAACGATATTTCGAAAGCAAAAACGATCGTCATTGATCAAAACCTCGTTCAGAACACGGAAAATGGCCAACTGGTTTACGTGGCGGTTTCGGAAGGGAACAAAAAACTCGCCAAGGCCCGTCCGGTAAAAACCGGATTGAGCTACGGTGGACAAGTTGAAATTATTACCGGGCTGAATTCCGGCGATCAGCTCATTACGCAAGGCTATCAGGAGTTAGTTGATGGACAACCGATAAATTTCTAAAAACAGATCGGCGCCCGGATTGAACTGCAATTCAGGCGCCGATCCCATCTGACCAAGGCCATGAAATTTGAACAATACAAAACCCTCGGTTTTACCAACTGGTGCGTCGAAAACCGGACGGCTATTTACATCTTCACGTTCATCATTACGCTGGGCGGGTTGTTTGTGTACAATAACCTGCCGAAAGAGCAATTCCCGGATATTAAAATACCGCAGATTTACGTCAACACCATATACCTGGGAACGGCCCCGGCCGACGTTGAAAACACCATTAACAAACCGATTGAGAAGCAGTTGAAGTCCATTTCGGGCGTTAAAAAGATCAAATCGAACGCGTTGCAGGACGTGTCGGTGATTCTGGTCGAATTTAACCCGGATGTTCAGGTGCCGGAAGCGTTGCAACGGGTGCGGGATGCCATCGATAAAGCGAAGCAGGATTTGCCCCAGAAAATGGATGCGGGGCCAACGGCGCAGGATGTAAACTTCTCGGAGTTTCCGATCATGAACATCAACCTCGCCGGTAACTTTTCGCTCAAGCGGCTGAAAGAATACGCGGAAGATATGCAGGACGCCATTGAAGCCATGCCGCAGATCAGCCGGGTGGATATTGTGGGCGCACTGGAACGCGAAATTCAAATCAATGTGGATTTGCCACGCATGCAATCGGCCGGTTTGGCCTTTTTCGACATTCAACAGGCGGTTCAGGGCGAAAACATCAACGTGTCGGGTGGTGAATTGAATGTGGCAGGTGTACGCCGGACGTTGCGCGTGAAAGGCGAGTTCAGTGAGATGAAGCAGTTGCAGAATCTTCAGATCCGGACGGCGACGGGTGCTACGGTTCGTCTGGGCGATGTGGCCGATGTGCAGGATAGCTTTGAAGAGCAGCAGGATTTTGCCCGACTGGATAACAAATCGGTTGTAACATTGAACGTCATCAAGCGCTCGGGAGCCAACCTGATTGCGGCCGCTGACCAGATTGAAGAAACGATCAAGGAATACAAGGCAAACCGGTTTCCGGCCGGACTCGACATTCGGGTGACGGCTGACCAATCGGAACGGACCCGCGCCGATATTCACGATCTGATCAACACCGTTGTGCTGGGCTTCATCTTTGTGGTGCTGGTGTTGATGTTCTTCATGGGCGTTCGCGACGCTATTTTTGTCGGTTTGTCCGTTCCCTTGTCGGCCTTGGTAGCCTTTGTCTGTATGCCCATCGTCGGGCCGGCAGTTGGCACCCTGTTTACGCTGAACACCATCGTTTTGTTTGGTTTTCTGCTGGGTCTGGGTCTGGTGGTGGATGATGCCATTGTGGTCATCGAAAACACACACCGGTTATTCAATGAGCACAAAGACTGGGACATCAAGAAGTCGGTGAAAGCGGCTGCGGGCGAGGTGTTCATCCCGGTATTTTCCGGAACGCTGACGACCATTGCCCCTTTCTTCCCGCTGTTGTTCTGGCCGGGCATTGTGGGTGAGTTCATGAAGTTCCTGCCTTTAACGCTCATTCTGACCTTATTTGCCTCCTTGTTTGTCGCCTATGTCATGAACCCGGTTTTTGCCGTCACGTTCATGAAACGGTACGATGAGGATAATCACGAAGACAACCAGGGCTTTGCCACGATTCGTCGGCCGCTGTTGATTCTGGCGGTTTTGGCCGGTCTGGGCTACGTGATCGACCGGGGTATTGGGAATTTGTTCCTGTTTGTGCTGATTCTGTATGCGTTCAATCACTATGTGCTGACGCCCCGCATTATCGTGCCGTTTCAGGAACGCTTGTTGCCAGCCTTAAAGAATGGTTATCGGAAGCTGATTTCGTGGATCTTGACGGGTTGGCGACCAATCTGGACCATCGTTGCGGTATTTATGCTGTTGGTCGGTACATTTTTTCTGATGGGTGTTTTCCCGCCGAAAGTAATTTTCTTCCCCAGCGGTGATCCGGATTATGTGTACGTCTACAATGTAATGCCGATCGGGACAGATTCCCGTGTGACGGATTCGGTGACAAAAATCATTGAGAAACGGGTTTTCAAGGTACTCGATGAGAATAAAGCAACGGATATTGTGAACTCGGTGATTGCCAACGTGGGTAAAAACGCGGGTGATCCTTTTAACCCCGACCGCTCGGCTACTCCGCACAAATCGAAAGTGACGATTGCGTTTGTCAAGGGTGAAAACCGGCACGGTCTGTCGACGGAAACGATCTTGAACAAGGTTCGGGCGGCCATGCAGGGCATTCCGGGCACCGAGATTTCGGTTGAACGCGAAAACAGCGGCCCACCGACGGGTAAACCGATTGCCATCGAAATTGCCGGTGAAGAGTTTGCCACCCTGCAAAAACTGGAAAAACAGCTTCGGCAACGGATTACCGCATCCGGCATCAAAGGAATCGACCAGTTGAAGTCAGATTTGATTACGAACAAACCGGAAATCGTCATCAACATCGACCGTGATAAAGCCGAGCGTGAAGGCATTTCATCGTCGCAGATTGCGCTGGCGGTTCGGACGGCCTTGTTTGGTACGGAAGTATCAAAATTCCGGGATGCGAAGGATGAATACCCGATCATGGTTCGTCTGAAACAGGACGACCGCAGTCAGATCGAACGACTGTTGAGTCTGAACATTGTTTACCGCGACATGAATGCGGGGGGGCAGCTTCGTCAGGTTCCGATTCAGTCGGTAGCCAACATTGCCTATTCGACGACCTTTAGCCAGATTAACCGGATCAATCAGGAGCGGGTCATTACGCTCAGTTCGGATGTGGTGCCAGGTTACAATGCCAACGAGATCGTTCAGGAAATTCAGGCTTTGGTGAAAGACACGGAGGTGCCGAACGGCTATACCGTCCGGATGGGGGGCGAACAGGAGGATCAGCAGGAGTCAATGAACTTCCTGGTATCGGCTTTCGGACTGGCCATGTTGTTGATTTACCTGATTCTGGCCACGCAGTTCAACTCCGCCGTGAAGCCGCTGATTATTTTCTTCACGATCATTCTCTCGTTGATCGGGGTGTTGCTGGGCTTTATGGTAACGGGCAAAACGTTCTCGGTGGTCATGTCCGGGGTCGGTATCATCGCCCTGGCGGGGATTGTGGTGAAGAACGGTATTCTGCTGATCGAGTTCATCGAAGAGTTGCGGGGACGCGGGATTCCGCTGCGTCAGGCCATCATCGATGCGGGCGGGATTCGGTTGACGCCGGTATTGCTGACGGCTTCGGCGGCCGTTCTGGGTCTGATTCCGCTGGCGGTGGGTTTAACCGTCGATTTTGTGGGACTATTCCAAAATCTGGACCCGCACATCATTATTGGCGGAGATAGCGCCGTGTTCTGGAACATTCTGGCCTGGACCATCATCTACGGCTTGACCTTCTCAACGGTTTTGACGCTGGTCATCGTGCCCTGTATGTACTGGGTGAATGAACGGATCCGGGATAAATTCAAGGAAAGAATAGCGAAGAAGGAACGTGAGCCGGAATTGGTAAACGAATAAGTAAAGTACTAACTGTAAACCAAAAACCCACAGTGTCTGTTAACGCTGTGGGTTTTCTTTATGCACCATTATGAATCGTATCGTTCTTTTTTTCGTCGTTTCTGCCATCTTATTGCTCATTGACTGGTACGTATTTCAAGCCATCAAAACCGTCACCCGGTCGGCCACCGAAAACACCCAGCGGATGGTCTCGATGCTTTACTGGGGATTTACGGGCGTCACCATCGTTACCTACCTGACCATGCAGTTGTTACCACCCGATGCCGTTGGCCGGGTAGCCCGCGGTTTTATCTGGACGGCCATTCTGATTCCCTATTTTTCGAAAGTTTTTGCCGTTCTGTTCATTTTCGTGGACGATCTGGGCCGTTTTGTACGCTGGGTGGCTTCACTGTTCTACAGCCCTGACATCCGGGCCGCGGTCAACGACACGTCGCAGCCCAACATTCCGGCTACGAACGTCATTCCGCGCTCCGAATTTCTGATGAAAACCGCCCTCATTGCGGGGGCCGTGCCGCTGGTGGCGTTTACCTACGGAATTGTTTCCGGCGCACACGATTACCGCATCCGGCGCATCCGGCTGTCGCTCAAAAACCTGCCATCGGGTTTTGATGGAATGAAAATTGCCCAGCTTTCGGATATTCATTCCGGCAGTTTTTTCAATAAAGTGGCCGTGAAGGGGGGCGTTGACATGCTGCTGCGCGAAAAACCGGATGTTGTCTTTTTTACCGGCGATCTGGTGAACAACACGGCGGATGAGGTAGAAAATTACATCGACATCTTCAATAAAGTGAAAGCCCCGATGGGCGTCTATTCGACTTTGGGCAACCACGACTACGGCGATTACGTAAACTGGCCGAATGCACAGGCAAAAACCCAAAATCTGAACAACCTGAAAGCGGCTCACAAACTGCTCGGTTGGGATCTGTTGATGGACGAAAACCGCATTTTAGAACAAAACGGCGACAAAATCGCTTTAGTAGGTATCCAGAACTGGGGTTCGGGGCGTTGGCCCAAATACGGCAATCTGGAGAAGGCCCGCCAGGGAACGGAAGACGCCCCGGTGAAATTGTTGCTCTCCCACGATCCCAGCCATTGGGATGCCCAGGTACGGCCGCAATTTTCGGATATCGACGTCATGTTTGCCGGTCATACTCACGGGATGCAGTTTGGAGTTGAAATCGGAAACGTCCGCTGGAGTCCGTCGCAATACGTCTATAAACAATGGGCGGGTTTGTATCAGGAGGGTGAGCAATATCTCTATGTGAATCGTGGATACGGGTATTTGGGCTATCCGGGCCGGGTCGGAATTTTACCGGAAATCACCATTTTTGAATTGAAAAAAGCATAAACCTTCTTGATGATGAAAAAGATTTTTCTACTGGCCTGCGGACTTTTCGGCTCGCTGACCTTGTATGCCCAGGCTCCGTCCTGCTGCGACCAGCCGGTTGCTCAGGTCTCGAATGACATGGCTTTGCTGGCCAGTAACCAATCGTTTGTGATGCTGCACGAAGAACCACTTCCGTTCACCTACCAGAGTGCGGCCGGTGAAATGGTGAAATTCAAAACGGCGGATGGCACCGAAGCCAACGGTTTTCTGCTCAAGGCGGCCAATCCCTCCAACAAATGGCTGCTCGTCTATCAGGAGTGGTGGGGTCTGAATGACTACATCAAGCAGGAAGCCGAAAAACTCTACAATGACCTGAAAGATGTGAACGTGCTGGCGGTTGACATGTACGATGGCAAAGTCGCCACCACGCGCGAAGAAGCTTCGAAACTGGTGCAGGTGCCGCGCGAACGGCTGGGGGCGATCATGCAGGGTGCGATTTCCTATGTAGGACCACAGGCGCAGATTGCCAGTGTCGGCTGGTGTTTCGGTGGAGGCATGTCGCTGCAATCGGCCATTCTGGGCGGGAAGCAAACCGTTGGCTGTGTGATGTATTATGGACAACCGGAAAAGAACGTGGAGCGGTTGAAAATGCTGAATACTGACGTGTTGGGCATTTTTGGTGCTAAAGACTCCGGGATTCCGCCCGCAACCGTGGCCGAGTTTGAGAAAAACATGAAGGAAGCCGGTAAGCAAACGACCATCCAGATGTATGATGCGCCCCACGCTTTTGCCAATCCAAGCAATCCGGGTTTCAATAAGGAAGCCACGGCGGATGCGTACCAGATTACCTTGAATTATCTGAAAACCAAGCTAAAAGTCTAGCTGTGGGTTTGAGGGTTGATTCCGAAAAACGAACAACTTTTTCGATTTATGCGTTAAACCTATGTGTACCAAACGAGTCTAACAGGCATTGATAAAGTGAACCTGTAGACTGTTATCATCATGAAAACGCGTAATCTGATTTCAATGCTGGCGATTGTCCTGATCGGTTCCGTCCTGACCAGTTGCGCGCCCTCAGTGGGTGTCGGAGTTAGGACTGATTATGGTTATGGACCCAGTTATGGTTATAATCCTTATCGATACGGATACCGTCAACCGCCGATCATTGTAACCCCTCCACCGAGGGTCTATTACAGATCGCAGCCCAGACGGTACCGCGAACCGCAGTACCGTAACAGTTATCGAAATAGCTACCGTCGCGGGGCTCCGCAGCACTACGGCTATCGTTCACAACGGAGTCGGGGACCCCGGTAAGAACTTCAAAAACCGTCTCGATAGGGGCGGTTTTTTAGTTTTCAAACCAGATTGATCCGGTAAATGAGTTGAAATCAACGGGGAGGACTAGAAAAACTTGCTCTTTTTTACGTACTTTTCGTAAGTCTTTGCGTTTAAAGATAGAGAAAGGCCGATAAAACGTATGAAAAAGCTATTGTTGCTGGGTATTACCTTATCTATGTTGCTGCCACTGGAAGCGCCGGTTGAAGCAGCCGTTGTAAAGTCGGCGCAGAGCGAACTAAAAAGTGAGTTAGTCTATAAACGGAAGAAAGCACGCGGTTATAAAAAGAAAAAAGGCTTCATGTGGGGATTATTTCGCAAGAAAAACGCGTGTGGTTGCCCAAAGTTTTAATTCGTACGGATCGTAAATTGTACTTATAGCCGGGGCAACCCGGCTTTTTGTTTTTCAGTAGGTTAATAAATTGTAAAATACTACTATTCAGCTAAAAAATCCGTATCTTTGCACTTTAATTGAAAAGACAAAAGAGAATAGAGAAAAGACCGGATCGTTTGCTGGTTTCTTTGCTCGCTTGTCTAAGTGCTATTGTCTCAAAAAAGTATGCAATCCATTCGCAACATAGCTATTATAGCGCACGTTGACCACGGTAAGACTACGTTGGTTGACAAAATTATTCATGCTTCCAAGCTCTTCCGGGACAACCAGGAGTTTGGTGACCTGATATTAGACAACAACGATCTGGAACGGGAGCGGGGCATCACCATTGTCTCTAAAAACGTTTCAGTCCGGTACAATGATGTTAAAATCAACATCATCGATACACCGGGTCACTCCGATTTTGGGGGTGAAGTAGAGCGTGTACTGAAAATGGCCGATGGCGTTTGCCTGCTGGTCGATGCGTTTGAAGGCCCCATGCCCCAAACGCGTTTCGTATTGGGTAAAGCCCTGCAACTGGGTCTGAAACCGATTCTGGTAATCAACAAAGTCGATAAAGAAAACTGCCGCCCGGAAGAAGTTCACGAGCAGGTGTTCGACTTGATGTTCAACCTGGGGGCAACCGAAGACCAGTTGGATTTTCCGACGGTTTACGGATCGTCGAAACAAGGCTGGATGGGCCCGGACTGGAAAACACCGACCGATAACATCACCTACCTGCTGGATACCATCGTTGAGCACATCCAACCTGCTCCCGTTACTGAAGGAACCCCGCAAATGCAGATTACCTCACTCGATTATTCGGCCTTTGTGGGTCGGATTGCCATCGGTCGGGTGGTTCGCGGAACGCTGAAAGAAGGCGCTAACATGGCGCTGGTGAAAGTGGGCGATGTCATTAAAAAAGTAAAAATTAAAGAACTGCAGACGTTCGAGGGCCTTGGCAAACAAAAGGTAGCGGAAGTGCAGTGTGGTGATATTTGTGCCGTAACCGGTCTGGAAGATTTCGAGATTGGCGATACGCTGACCGATCTGGAAAACCCGGAAGCCATCACACGGATTGCCGTCGATGAGCCAACGATGAACATGTTGTTTACGATCAACAACTCCCCGTTTTTTGGCAAGGAAGGCAAGTTTGTAACCTCGCGCCACTTGCGGGAGCGGTTATACAAAGAAATTGAGAAAAACCTCGCCCTGCGGGTTGAAAATACCGACAGCGAAGACCGGTTCCTGGTTTACGGACGCGGGATTCTTCACTTGTCGGTTTTGATCGAAACCATGCGCCGGGAAGGCTACGAATTGCAGGTTGGTCAGCCCCGGGTGTTGTTCAAATACGATGATCATGGCAACCGCCTGGAACCCGTCGAAACCCTGGTGGTAGACGTGCCGGCCGAAACAGCCGGGAAAGTGATCGAATTGGCAACGCAGCGGAAAGGCGAGTTGCTGATTATGGAACCGAAAGGTGACTTACAGCACTTAGAGTTTGAAATTCCGTCACGTGGGTTGATCGGGTTGCGTTCCAACGTCCTGACCGCCACGTTCGGTGAGGCCGTTATGACCCACCGTTTCAAGAGCTTTGAACCGTATAAAGGAGCCATTCCGGAGCGGATCAACGGTTCGCTGATTTCGATGACGAGCGGAGCCGCTACGGCCTATTCGATTGATAAATTGCAGGATCGGGGTGTTTTCTTTATCGAACCGGGCGACGAAATTTACACCGGTCAGGTAATCGGCGAACACAACCGTCAGAATGATATCGTGGTGAACGTGCAAACGGCGAAGCAATTGACCAACATGCGCGCTTCCGGTTCGGATACCAACGTCCGGATTGCTCCGAAAATCATGTTCTCGCTGGAAGAGTCGATGGAATACATCCAGAAAGATGAGTATCTGGAAGTGACACCGAAGTCGATGCGGATTCGCAAAATTTTCCTCGATGAAAACGAGCGGAAACGGAACCAGAGCAAATTTGAAATGGCCTAAAATTGAAAGCCCCGGAACACACACCGGGGCTTTTTTATTAACCGGCACCGACTTTCTTGATTCTACTTCCGCTCGCCCTGCGCAAATGAAAGGTTTCGGTCCGTCAAGGCGGTTTTCAGGGTTTGCAGTGCATTTTTTCCAATGCCGTGCAGTGCCATAAATTCCGTTTCACTTAGGTCGGCCAGTTGTTCCAGTGTTTTAATTCCGGCATTCGCCAAAGCGCGTTGGGCCGGTTTTGCCAGTTGATCGAACGGGTGGCTTTCAGCTTTTTCTTTCATATCGGGGTTTGTTAGTAACCCCCAAATGTACCCTCCCGAAAGTATACGAATGCGGTGCGAATGCGACACATTGCAGGTGATTTGCGTCAAGAACGGGTGGTTAAAGCTGCTTTACGACTTGTTAACCAATGGCCGATCAGAGGGCTATACACCGAAATGGATACGTTTTTTTATACGCACTCGACGGTTCATCAATTGCGCTCCGATTAGAGCCACGTTTGTTCCGTTGAACCAAATTTTTTCACGAAACTTTCATCGCCGATCAGCGGATTTAGGGTCGTAGAAACGTAAAGCCGATTGAACCGCAGGCCAGCTTACGCCAGCAACGTGCCTATGATAATTAAAGAGAGAGATTTCATACGGAGAAGAGGTATTTTCAGAAACTGAGCCCCAGCCGAAAAGCAATCCGGTTATAAACCCGGCTTTCGTATTTATAAATTTCATTCCAGCCGAGCGGTTTGTCGGCATTGGCTTCCTGCCGTTTGTAATTGAGCGATAGAGTGAAATTGGTATTCTGCGGTCGCCCGATTCGGAAGCCAATACCCGGAGCAATTACCCACCCGCCCCGGGTTTCATAGCCCGTTGGATCTTCGTTCAGCCACGCAAAACCGTAGCCGGTATCCAGGCTGGTGAACACCCGCAGGTTCTTCTGGCCCGGTTGCGCCAGATCGTAACGCACCCCCGCGCATACCGGCATTAGCAGGGCCGCATTGTACCAATCGACGCCCACCGTTCCGCCCACCGCCAGTTTAGGCCGGAGCTGAACACCATTAAACGTCTGGGCGGTGATGTTCTGCCTTTTTCTGACGCTTTCAGAGGCCGTATTGACGTTGTAACGGACTTGTCCGAACAAGACGCCGAATTCTGTCATGTTCGTAAAAACGGGCTTAAACGGGCTTTTTTGTGCGTAGAGCGGAAGCGCAAACAGGCACAGCAGCCAAACGGTTTTGCTACCAGTCTTTTTCATGGGGGAGTTGGTTAGCTGGCCGGATAAGGCCGTTGCACGGGAATTTTGCTCAACAGCTTCAACTTGCGCGGATTGCTGTAGTCGTATTGGTAAAAACCGTCCCGCCCGATCAGCAGCAGTGATTTCCCGAGCGGGATCACATCGTAGGCCTGAAATCCTTCCAGGTGCTCCAATTGATCGATTTTCATGGCATCACTTACATTGAACGTTTTCAGACCATAGGCTCCTTCGCAAATGAACAAATTCGGAAAGTCGATGCCCAAACCGTGCGGGTTTTTCATCGCATAGCTCTTCAGGAGTCGGGGACTATACAAATTGGACACATCCACCACATCGAGCTGATTGGTGAACCCCTGGCAAGTCGTACCCGAACGAAGCGTTACATAAGCTTTGTCTTCGTGAACTACCACCGGATCGCAAACGCGGGCATGATCGAAGGTCGACATCCGTACCGGTTTTTCAGGATTGCTGTTATCATAGATGTGCATGCCCGTCTGAGAACCAATAAACAGTTTGTCTTTATACGGAAAAATCGTTTCGATCCCCCATCCCAGCGTTACTTTATTGCCTTTCTTCGGATCCGATGGGGTTTTGATATCAAACAATTGCATTTCGGCCTGGCTGACAGTATAGAGGTAGTTATCATACAGCGTAAACCGGGCCATCGAGCCACCGGTTCCGTTCGTGCTGGGAGCGGGCGAACCGGTCGCACTGTTGAAATTTTGAATACCACCCCGCATATCGGCAGCCCAAAGGCAGTTGATACAACCGCCGGTATTGACACTGCTTTCGCAATCCGTATTGACAGTTTGCGTGACGTACTCCACTTTCTGATCATTGATGATTTCCTGCTGGGCGTTCAGACTCCAGTAACCACCATCGAACTGTCCATTTTGAAAAACATCTTTGACTCGGTTAAGCTCGCGGATGTTTTGCGGGTCGCTGATATCGAATGCTACCAGATCCATGAAACTGTCGGCATACAGAATGTTGTTGCGGATGGCCATGTCGCCGTTGCCCGGTATGCGTAAAAACGCGACGGTTTTCGGAGCCGACGGATTGCGGTTGTCGATCACGTGAATGCCTTCCTTGATCTCGTTAATCAGCAAAAAACCGTCTTTGGTGTAAATTTTCCCCGGATTGACCAGCGTCCGGGGTTGTTCAGCCTGCACACCCTGGCGGATTTGGGCAATGGTGAACGTTCGGGGTGTGAATTGTCGGAAAGTGCGGGTTTCTTTGCATTTGTCGGTGCAGCCGTTCAGCCCCACCAGCAGAACTCCGAGCAGGAAGTAAAGAGTATGTTTCATAGCAACAGGTTGTTTAGGGATATGCCCAACTGACCCTATTGACACTGAAAGAGTTGGAATAGAAGCATAAAAAAATTGCCCGGCAGGCAGAGCCGCCGGGCAATCCGGTTTGCACAATGAATCAGAGGTCAAAGTTTTATTGGAGGAGACCGGCTGGTGTGGATAAATACCGGCCTCTCTCCGTATTTTTCAGGTTGTATTACTTTTCTTTTTCGTACACCAGTTCGCCGGAAGTTTCTCCTTCAGCAATCAGTCGCAGCCGGTTACCGGTTACTTCGTATCGTTTTACGGCCTGCAGTTTTTTGAAATAATCGGTTTCAAACTGCATGGCATCCGCCGGACCGGCCATTTTGGTGGCACCAATGGCACTCATCTGCACGCCACTGGAAGCCGATGAACCCGTCAGCGTGGCAAAGTAGTGGTTGACCGATGAACGCCCCCCCACTTGGTAAGCCACCCGGTTGGTGATTTCGCTGCTCGCCGAATCGGGGGTCAGCACCAGCGTCACCGCAAATTTGGAAGCCGGTTCAATCAGTTTATAGGTACCGGCAATGGCGGTGGTAGACAGAGGTTGAATGGTGGCTTTCGTTTTATCGTTGCAGGAAGCTGCGATGAACAGAATACCGGCAACGAGAAGGGCTATGATTTTCATGGCAGTGTTGTTTCCGGATTGACGATTTTACCCATAAACAAGACTGAACCCGTTCCTTTTTCCGTAATCAGAAAGACAAAAGGACGATCGCAAATGAGAGAAGGCCCCGCCGAAGTAACTTCAACACCGATGCTGGTTACGGCAGCAGCCTCGGTTCCTTTCTCATCGACGGCTACATACGTATTTTGCTTCACGTAACTCACCTGCAAACCCTGGCCGGTGCTGATGCCTGAAAAATTGGCAGCGTTCGAGAAAGCCGACGGCATTCCCATTTTCGACAACGCATCGTTGAGGGTCGCTTCATACTCCATTGTAAACTTCGGCAACCCAACCGCCACTTTGCTTTCGCGCATGGTCTGTTGCAAGTCGGCCCATTCGGTTGCGCTCAGGGTGTTGATGATCGCATCAGCCGAGGAGCTTTCGGTCGGCACCAAAACCGTCATCGAATACGTTCCATCGCCATACGGCAGTTCAAAAGCTCCGTAGGTGGGGCGGAACGCGTGGCGAAGGCTGGTGGTCATGTTCATCATCTTCACCTGTTTCTGCGAACCGGAAATCAGGGTAAAGGGAGAATCAAAGGTGTTCTTTGTCTCAAACTGGTATTTCCAGTCTCCTTTGAAATACAGCGCATTGAGCAAAAACAACACCTGTTCGTCCTTAACTTCCTGAATGACTTTCGTGATTTTGGCGTTCGTATTGTCGCTGGCCCACTGGTTGATTTTGTTGATAACCGGGGTCGGATTGCTGAAATCTTCGCCCGAAATCCGGGCATTGAACGTTTTTTTCGTGGCGTCGAGGTACGACGGTTCAACGGAAAAACCGTTGCGGTACCAAATTGAATTGGCCAGTTTTGTTGTTACTTTCGGATCAGCGGTGGGCAGCCCTTTCAATAAAAACTCATAGGTTTGGTTTGCATCAGCCAGCGAAACCCCTTCCAGGTGCATCGCTTTTTTCATTTCATCCGCCGTCTGACCCGCGGCTCCGTTCAGCAATAGGCCGAGAGCCATGTGCAGACTCAGCGGTGAAACAAAAATATTTTCGTCCTTCTTCTGGTCTTCGTTGACGCGCTTCAGAAAGTCGAAGGAAAAATCATTAGTTTTTTGAGCAAAGGCACGCGCTTCCGGAGTCGACGTTAAACCGCCGGTTCCCGGATTGTCCGGTGTCGTATCGTTTTGGCAACCGCTTATCGTCAACAGCGAAACCGTTGCCATCAACAGGCTGGAAACAAAGGGTATTCTTCTCATCACAATCGGGTTTTGTTAAACCATGTGGAGCGCTCACAATACAAAGACCCGATCGGAAAAGAATTGGTTGGAAGGGGGGTGAAAAAAAGAGAAGAAAAATGAGAATTTGTCTGATAACTAACTTTTAGAAGTGGTAATTCAGCCCAAATCCAACCCCAACGGCCTGCGGGCGAACCTGGAGTTGCGCGTCTGATTGCGTACCATTTTGCAGTGATTGCTGGTAGGACCCCGTCAACGAACCGGACCAATGGTGGGTAGGGTGATAGCTGACGCGTAAACCGGCCGTGCCCGCCAGCGACATGGGGCGGTAGACCTGATCACTGGGATTGACTTCCAGCGCCCCATTGACCGTATTCTTTAGAAACACATTGGCCATCAAACCGCCCAGCACGGAATAGCTAATCTTATGTTCGGGCAAAATGTGATAGCCGATCTGAACCGGAACCTGCAAATACTGAAAATCGTTGGAAACAACCTGATCGGAGGGCACCACCACCAGCGAAGACGCATTCGTTAGATTATTTTTGTCGGCGTACGAAGGCAGAAAGTTTGTGTTCGGAGACGACGCCAATTGCGGAAGCGCCGGGCTACTGTTGCGGATGGCGTTTACGAGTAAATTTTCGGTTTGGTTCGTAAACACGTTGGTCACCGTTGCATTGTTCCGCGCCTGTGACCGGCCATTCAGATACTGAACGCCGGCTTCGACCGACCAGTGTTTGCTAAACTGGAGGCCAGAGCTGGCCTGCCACGCCATTGAAATCTGCGCCTGGTTTTGCAACGGAGAAATTGCCTGCCGACTACTCTGCTGAACCGCATTACTGGCAACATAGGCCTGATTAAAACTGGACTGAACGCTGGTCATCGGATTAAAGGACATGGGGGTTGCCGTTAGAGCCGCCCAGTACTCGTTTTTCGATCGGCCTTTTTCCTGCGGTTCGATCGTGGTTTCCGGAGCGCGATACCAGATGATCCGGCTAATCGGAGCCGGGTTCTTCAGGGCTACCAGCTTGCTTTTTATGTACGAAGCTTCGTAGGTCAGTTGCGTATCGGCAACTTTGCTGCCGGTTTCGTCCGGTAGGGAAGTTTGGATGGGTGTTGCTGTTTTCGTGATCCGTTCTGACGACGCAAATGTACCCGTCGTGAGGTCTGGCGAATTGGTTTCGGTTCCCCGGCTGGATTTGGAAGGTTGATTCGTCCGGCGGTTTTCAGCGATTCGAATCGCGTCAGCATTCGGCTGATGATCGGCCGAGGGGACGGTTTTCGGTTTCTGAGCGGCAAGCCCTTCCGGTGAAGCGGTTTTTCGTTTCCCCGTCAAAACGGACTGGTCTTTGATCATTTGATCAATTGTCGTGGCGGTTTCAGAGTGTTCCAGTTCCGGGACAACCGGCGTGCCGGACGGCGTATTTTTGGTGTTGGCCCGGCGGTTTGCGGCCAGGGTTTCATCGGTTTTGCCAGCGAATTCGGGCTGGCGGTCCGCGCTGGACGGGGTCGTCGCCGGAGTGGTTACTTTCTCTTGTCTGGCGAGTTGGTCCGCCGTTGCCCTGGGTGATAAACCGCTTTGACCAGCCACCGGCTGATTCGTATTCGTCATGTCGATGGACTGGATGGCCCACCAGCCAATTAAAAGGGCCATAACGGCCGCAGCCACACCATACAACCAGGGTTTTGCCCGGGGCCAGAGTGGAATGATCGGTTCCGTTTCTTCTTCGTCTAACCGACGCGCAATCCTGTCCCAAAGCTCATCGGATGGGCTTTCGGCAGCATCTTCGAAGATACTTCGCCACTCTTCATTTACTTGTTCTTCTTTTGAGAGACTCATTTCGGAATTGGACGCTCGTTCTGAATCTTTTGTTGCAGCAGCATGCGGGCACGCGAAAACTGCGATTTGGATGTACCTTCTGAAATATCGAGTAATTCCGCAATTTCCGGGTGCGTATACCCTTCAATGGCGTACAGATTAAATACGGCCTGGCATCCCGGCGGGAGTTCCTGCACCATCTTCAGTAGTTGCTGGTAGTGCAGACCCGATAGGCTGTCTTCCGTCTGCGGTAATGTATTGGGCGGCACGTCTTCCAACTCGGCCGGGTTTTGCCAGGGCTTCTGTTTGCGGATGTGCTTCAGTGCCGTATTGATCACAATGCGTTTCAACCATGCTTCCAGCGGGCACTCAAACCGAAATGTATCAATATGTTGGAACGCTTTCACGAAGGAATCCTGCAGCACGTCTTCGGCGTCGTCACGGTTTTTGGTGTACCGTTGGCTGACCACAAAGAGCTTCCTGGCGAATAACTCGTAGAGTTTTCGCTGAGCAGTTCGGTCCTTATGTCGACAGCCGTCAACTAACGCTCGTTCATCCAACATACTAATGCAACACTACTGACCCCAACGCAAGTCGGACGGTTGGAAAGGAATTAAAATAAATTTTGGCCTAACC
Source organism: Larkinella humicola (assembly GCF_008727875.1). Taxonomy (GTDB): domain Bacteria; phylum Bacteroidota; class Bacteroidia; order Cytophagales; family Spirosomataceae; genus Larkinella; species Larkinella humicola. Next base: position 18,978 of record NZ_VTWS01000004.1, read on the forward strand.
CGCTGGCAACGAGTGAATATAATTTTTAGCCTGTACTTTTGAACAAATCTATTCCTGAACATTCATGAACCGACGTACGGCTCTTCGGCAAACCCTGGGTTTCATTGGGTTAAGCACCACGGCTTCCCTGCCCGTATTGAACGCTAAAAGTAGTTTACAAAACCCAAACAACCAACGCTTTCGAGTTGGGGCCTGCGACTGGTCGATCGGTCAATCCAGTAAAATCGAAGCCTTCGACGTGGCCAAAACCATCGGCCTCGATGGCATTCAGGTGAACCTGGGCTCCGAAAAAAACGACATGCACTTGCGCCGGAAAGACCTCCAGAAAGCGTGGCGCGAAGCCGCCAAACGAACCGGCGTTCAGATCGGTGGTCTGGCTCTGGGCGAACTCAACAACATCCCCTACAAGTCCGATCCGCGGGCCGAGCAATGGGTGCAGGATAGCGTCGGGGTAGCCAAAGCCCTTGGTGCCAAAAATATCCTGCTCGCGTTCTTTAACAAAGGCGATTTGAAGAACGATCCGCAGGGGACTCAAGTAGTGATTGAACGGTTGAAAGCCGTGGCGCCCAAAGCCGAAAAAGCAGGCATCGTTCTTGCTATCGAATCGTGGTTGAGCGCCGAAGAACACATGGCCATTATCGATGCGGTGGCGTCGCCCGCCGTGAAAGTATATTACGATGTATGTAATTCCACGGTTATGGGATATGACATTTTAAAGGAAATCCGGTGGCTTGGGAAGCAAAAACAGATCTGTGAATTCCACTTTAAAGAGAATAGTTACCTCCTCGGGCAGGGCAAGGTGAATTACCCGGAGGTTCGGAAGGCCATCGACGCCATTCAGTACGGCGGTTGGGTTCACATCGAAGGTGCTGTGCCAGAGGGGAAAAACATGTTGGAAAGTTACACTTATAATAATAAGTTTGTAAGAGAAATTCTGGCGTAGCTGATTGATGTTACTGTTCCACGGTTTTCTGTAATTAGTACTTATTATAATAAGTTTGACTGGTCTTAAATGTTGTTTTTCAGGTAATTATTCCACGTGGAACACTAAAAGATGAAGATTACTATTCCTGCCCCGCCCCGGTTTTTAAGCGCATCGATCCTGTTGGGAACCCTGGTTTTGGGCCTGCCTCAATGGCAACAAGCTCCTCAGGCCATTAGCCAACTTCCGGAATCCGGCGGGCCTGCCCGCCGGGGAATGATCGTCGGATCCGACTCCAATACACTCTATTTACCCGACGATCTGGAAGCCACGGTTTGGGCCGAAGCGCCAATGTTCTACAACCCGACGAACATCGACGTCGACGCCCGGGGTCGGATCTGGGTAACCGAAGCTGTCAACTACCGGAACTTTAACAACAAACCCGAAACCCGGCTCGACCACCCGAACGGTGAGCGCGTCATGATTCTGGAAGACACCAATGGCGATGGAAAGGCCGATCAGTCCAAAGTCTATATCGAAGACAAGGACCTCGTGTCGCCCCTCGGTATTGCGGTTATTGGCAACAAAACCATCGTCTCCGCTGCGCCGAATCTCATCATCTATACCGACGAAAACGGCGATGATAAGCCCGACAAAAAAGAGGTTTTTCTGACCGGTTTTGGCGGTCTTGATCACGACCATTCGCTGCATGCCCTGGTGGCCGGGCCGGATGGGAAATGGTATTTCAATACCGGAAATGCCGGGCCGCATACCGTCACCGACAAAGCGGGCTGGACGCTCCGGTCGGGAAGTCTCTATACCGGCGGAACTCCGTATAACAAACTCAACAAAGGCAACCAGGTCAGCGACGACGGCCGGGTCTGGGTAGGCGGTTTAGCCCTGCGCATTAACCCCGACGGAACCGGGCTGAAAGTGATGGGCCATAATTTTCGGAACAACTACGAAACCGCCCTCGATTCTTACGGTAACATGTGGCAGAACGACAACGACGATCAGGTGGTCGCGTGTCGGACGAGCTGGCTCATGGAAGGTGGCAACATGGGGTATTTCAGCCAGGACGGCACCCGGTATTGGCAGGGCGATCAGCGGCCGGGTCAGGACATTCCAACCGCCCACTGGCACCAGGAAGATCCCGGCGTCATTCCGGCGGGCGACATCAGCGGGGCCGGGTCGCCAACGGGCATGGTTTTTTACGAAGGCGACCAACTTGGCGCCAACTACCGGGGCATGCTGCTGAGTGCCGAAGCGGGTCGGAACGTTATTTTTAGCTACAAACCCGAACCCCAGGGCGCAGGCTACCGGATGCCCCGGACCGACTTCATCAGCACCTTTCCGAAAGTAGACGAAAACTACAAATGGAACGACATCACCGACGACATTCGCAAGTGGTTTCGCCCGAGCGATGTGACGGTTGGAACCGACGGGGCCTTGTACATCGCCGACTGGTTCGATCCGGTGGTGGGGGGACACCAGATGAAAGACAAGAAAGGCTACGGACGGATTTACCGCATTACGCCCAAAGGCAAAAACCTGAAAGTGCCGGTGATCAATACCGACAAAACGAGAGGTCAGATTCTGGCATTGACCAACCCCGCCACCAACATCCGCTTGCTGGGTTTTGAGAAATTGAAAGCACAGGGCGAAAAAGTCGTAAAACCGGTTTCCAAACTGTTGACCGATCCAAACCCGTATCACCGCGCCCGGGCCATCTGGATGCTATCGCAACTGGGTCCGAAAGGACAGCGGAAGGTTGAGGAGTTGTTGAAATCGGATCAAATAGATTTGCGAATAACCGCGTTCCGGGCGTTGAAGCAAACTCAACCCGATGTCGTGGCACTGGCCCGCAAGATGGTCGATGATCCATCGCCGGCGGTGCGTCGGGAGGTGGCCATTGCTTTGCGCGATGTGCCGTTTGAGCAGTGCAAAGACTTGCTGGTTAAACTGGCGAATGGCTACGATGGCACCGACCGGTTTTATCTGGAAGCCGTTGGCATGGCTGCCGACAAAAAAGAAGAAGCCTTGTATGCCGCGTTGAAACCGACCATTCTGGCGAATCCCGTTCAGTGGGATCAGAAAACCGCCAACCTGATTTGGCGGCTTCATCCGGCCAGTACAGCGGAGTTGATGAAACAACGGGCCATGGCGCCAACCTTGACGGCTGATGCCCGTAAACAGGCTATTGTGGCCCTAGGATTCATGAAAGATCCGGTAGCCGCCCGGGCCATGATCGATTTGTCAAAACAGTCGGACAAAATCGTTGCGCAGCAGGGCGAGTACTGGGCCAATTTCCGCCGGTCGAACGACTGGGCAACGTTGCTGAACTGGGATGAGGTGATGCCACCGAAATTGTCGGAACCGGAACAGAAAGCCCTGGCCATGCGGCAAAAACTGATGGAAGAGTACACCAGTGCCGAAGATAAAGTGAAACTGGCCAAAGAAATGGCGGCTAGTCCGGAAGGCGGGAAACTGCTGGTGGGCCTGGCCGCCGAGAAGAAATTACCCGAAAATCTGAAACCGGCAATCAGCGAAGTGATTTTTACCAATACCGATCAAAGTGTGCGGACGATGGCGGGCGACTACTTTACGCGCCCCGGCGGTTCGGCAACATTTTCGCAGAAAAAGATCGAATCGTTGTCCGGTAATGAAACCGCCGGACTAACGGTTTTCAAAGCGAACTGCGCGACCTGTCACCGGCATGGTCAGCAGGGGAAGGACATTGGCCCGGAGCTAACGAAAATTCACCAGAAGTTCGATCGCACGGGGTTACTGGATGCGATCCTGAATCCCAGTGCGGGTCTGGCATTTGGCTACGAACCGTGGTTGATTACCACCAAAAACGGCCAGACTTACTACGGTTTTCTGATCAGCGATGGACAAGAGGCTCTGGTGATAAAAGATGCCGCCGGGCAGAAGCATACGCTGCCAACGGCCCAGGTTGCTTCCCGCAAGCAGTACAGCACAAGCCTGATGCCGGACCCGGCTTCACTGGGACTTTCGGAACAGCAACTCGCGGATTTGGTGGCGTATTTGTTGAAAGGAAATTAACCGTCTTGTACCGGGATTAAACTGACTAAAGGAGTAACGACGATGGCTGGCGCATTCAACGAATCATCGTTACTCCTTTAATCAGTTTAATCCCGGTTTAAAACAGGGTCTTCAGGTCCAAACCGCCGAACGTTCCGGAACTCATGAACAGGTAAACCGTAGGCTGGTCATTCGAGAGACTTTTCAGATACGTCTCCAATTCGGCCGAATCCGTAAAGACCTGCAAATCGGGGCGATCGAAAGCGGTTGCAATCTCGGCTGCGTCGATCGGGTCAAGGTGTTTGATTTCCAGTGTGTGCGGGCTGTAAAAAATAACGGCTACATTAGCTTTATCCAGTTTATCCCGGTATTGCTTCAGGAAGGTTTTGTTCAAACTGCTAAAAGTGTGCAGCTCGACACAGGCCACCAGCCGACGGTTGGGAAACTGGGCTTTCACAGCCGCAGTAGTGGCTTCCACTTTGGAGGGCGCATGGGCGAAATCCCGGAAGACAAGGGTTGAGCCATCGTCTTTCACTTTCTCCAGCCGCTTGCTGGCTCCTTTGAACGTCTGAATGGCCGCATAGAATAGTTCCTCCGTAATCGCCAGGTGATCACAAATCGCCAGCGCACCACTGATGTTCTTCATATTATGCTCACCAAAAACCAAAACCGGGATGTCGCCATGTTGTTTGGAGACCAATACGGTTTTGCCGTTTTCGATCCGGTACGGATGCACATCATACGGCTGACGGGTCACATCCTCCCGTTCTTTCAGCGCAATGACATCCAGCATATCGTCCGTATCATCAAAAACGATGGTGCCGGATTTGGACATGGCATCGGCCAGGAGTTCAAACTGGTGAACATACTGGTCATACGTTGGATAGAGATTGACATGGTCCCAGGCAATCCCGCTGATAAGGACCATATGCGGGTGGTAATGCAAAAACTTCGGACGCGGGTCAATTGGGGAGGTGCCGTATTCATCCCCTTCAATCACTATAACAGGCGCATCGGTGGTCAGTTTGACCATCGTCTCGAATCCTTCGATTTGCGCTCCCACCAAATAGTCAAAATTTCGCTTATGGTAGTGCAGCACGTGCAGAATCATGGCCGTAATCGTGGTTTTGCCGTGGCTGCCCGCAATAACGACACGCTGTTTGTTCTGGCTTTGCTGGTACACGAATTCCGGGTACGAATAAACCGGCAGCTTCAGTTCCTGCGCTTTTTGCAATTCCGGGTTGTCGGCCCGGGCGTGCATGCCCAGAATGACGGCATCCAGTCCAGTGTGAATGGCGTCGGGATTCCAGCCGATATGTGCGGGCAGCAAACCGTGTTGGTTAAGCCGGGCGTGGGAGGGTTCGTGAATTTCATCGTCGGAACCGGTGATGTGGTGTCCCTGTTGCTGCAGCGCAATGGCCAGATTGTGCATAACGCTGCCGCCGATGGAAATAAAATGAATAGTCAATGGCTTCATTCTGTCGAATATGTGGCGCTAAAAATACAAGTTCTTTTCATTTGAAACTGAAAAGTTGACCAGATGGCTGGAAAACCGGTCGTTCTTTTTGGGGAACGTTTGCACTAGCGCCGTAAAAATTAACAACAACTTCCGAATCAAAACCCCCATTTTTTCGTTTTTAGTACTGCGAGTAGACATTCACGCAGCAGCTTGACAATCAGGCGCGCAGTCTGTGTTACATTTTGTTTTTGTAAACCGGTTCCTGCCCCATTGCAAAGCTGCTCTTTTTATGCCATTTTCGCAGTCTTTTTTCGAAACCAACAAAACTCTTTTATGCTTCTGCCGAAAGGATGAAAAGCTACAACGACCTGATCGAACAGACCTTTGAATTCCCGACCCTGGAATTCAAAGTTGAGAACAATCATCTGCTGTTCAACAACGTTCCTTTGATGGAAATTATCAAGCAGTATGGAACACCGCTTAAACTGACCTACTTACCCAAAATTACCGAGCACATTGAACACGCCCGCATGTTGTTCAAGAATGCAATGAAGCGGTATAATTACAAGGGAACGTATACATACTGTTACTGCACGAAGTCGTCGCATTTTCGTTTTGTGCTCGAAGAAGCTTTAAAAAATAAGATCCATTTAGAAACCTCATCGGCTTTCGATATCCCGATTATCCGGGAATTGCACAAAGACGGAAAGGTGGACAAGAATACGTTTATTATCTGCAACGGATACAAAAGGCCGCTGTATACGCAGTACATCAGCGAACTGTTGAACGACGGGTATAACGTGGTTCCAGTGCTCGATAATCTGAAGGAAATTGAAGCCTACGAGGAGGGCGTAACGGCTGAGACGGTCAATCTGGGTATTCGGATTGCCACCGACGAAGAGCCGAACTTTGCTTTTTATACCTCCCGGCTTGGCATTCGCTACAGCGACATCAATGAACTTTACCGCTCGAAGATTCAGAACAGCGGGAAGTTCAAGCTGAAGATGCTCCACTTTTTCATCAATACCGGGATTAAGGACAGCGCCTATTACTGGAGCGAACTCAGCCGGTTTATGTACAAATACTGCGAACTGAGCAAAATCTGTCCCGATCTCGACTCCATCGACATTGGTGGTGGCATGCCGATTCAGACGTCGTTCCAGTTTACATACGACTACCAGGCGATGGTCGATCAGATCGTGGAAAGCATCCAGTGGATCTGCAATAAGAGCAACGTTCCCGTGCCGCACATCTTCACGGAGTTCGGTAGTTATACGGTAGGAGAGAGTGGCGCCGTTATATACAAAGTAATCGATCAGAAATTGCAGAATGATAAGGAGTTGTGGTATATGATCGACGGTTCGTTCATTACGCAATTGCCGGATTCGTGGGGCTTGGGTCAGAAATACATCATGCTGTCGGTCAATAACTGGGATAACCCCTACCAGAAAGTCAATCTGGGCGGTTTGACCTGCGACTCACACGATTTCTACAACACGGAAGCCCACAGTGCCGATTTGTACCTGCCCATTTTTGAACGGGACACGGAAGACCAGTACATTGGCTTTTTCCACACGGGCGCGTATCAGGAGTCGCTGGGTGGTTACGGCGGTATTCAGCACTGCCTCATCCCGGCTCCGCAACATGTAATCGTGGACCGGGATAGTGAAGGGAATCTGACCACGCGGCTTTTTGCGCCCGAACAGGATAGCGAAGTGATGCTGAAAATTCTGGGGTATAAACAAACCGCAACGCCGGTGACGCTCGACATTAAAGCGGCTAAAGCCGCTGAAAATGAAGAGGAACAAGCCGTTGAAGAATTAGAAAAACAGGAAAATTAAAATAGCACAGTTTTTGCCCTGTCCACAAAAGCCACCTGGTTTTTGTGGACAGAAAATGTAACCAGCAATGAAAAAGATCAGCATCATTCTGGGTCTGATGGCCCTTGTATCGCTCGGTTCCTGTGCACGCAGAGCGTGTCCGGCTTATGACAGCCACTTGCAGCAGAAACAACCGGTTTCGACCGAACAACTCGCTTAATCAGCAGGCAGCGTTCACCACCATTTTTGACGCTTCCAGCAGATTGGGAGCCTGTTGATCGCCAACGGGACGCTCCGGTATTTCGTGTGTAATGTGCAGGGTACGGACGCCCACCCGCTGGCCGGCCTGTATATCACGGGGTGCGTCGCCGATCATCCACGATTGGCTGACGTCGATGTTGTATTTGGCGATGGCTTTTTCCAGCATCAGCGAATCGGGTTTCCGCAGCAGCGACTGCGAATCGAAATCGGGATGGTGCGGGCAGTAATAAATGTCGTCGATCAGGTTGCCACACTGATCCTGAAGGTATTGGTGACAACGCATGACGTCGTTCCGTGAGTAGAGACCACGGGCAATACCGGCCTGATTGGTCACGACAATCAGTAAATAACCGGCGTTTTTCAGGAGACGCAGTCCTTCAACGACTCCTGTCGGAATAATAAAATCTTCAACCCGGTAAACGTAATCAGTCCGGTCTTCATTCAAAACGCCATCCCGGTCTAGAAAAATGCATTTGCTCATGTGTGTGGAATTGTGTGTTCCGATGGTAGTCCTATCAATATCACCAATAATACGGTATAAATAGTATTTTTAGCGAAATAACTAGAAATAAAAGAGTATTTTTTTCTTTTTAGTAACAAAAAGAAAAAAAAGCCGTGTTTACTAAAAGCGGCTATATACGTTACAACGGGAGAGAAGTGATGAACGACATGATGAAACGGTGCTTTTTGATTTTGTGGCTACTCTGTGTGGGTGGGCTCACTTCGCAAGCGCAGAAGATTGTCCAGCGGGATAGCAATCCACCGCAACGAGATGTTGAAGGGGGCGGGATGGTAACGAAAGTGGAGTACACCAATCATAAAATGATTGTATATTTTGAGTCAGAAAACCGGCAACGAAACCGGCAACAGTTCGTACAAAGCTCTCAAACGGTTTATGGTCCCGGACATCCCAACGCCTGGCGGTTATACGACAAAAAGGGGAATAAGGAATACGCGTTATTGTATATTAAGAACATAAAAGCAACCCTGGATGACGGGCAAATCCGCGAGGTAGCGCTTTTAGATGAACCTCAAGCGGCCCAATTTGATTTCGCGGATAAAATTTCCTGTGAAGCGCATTTTGAGCGACCGGGCAAGAATGTCAGCTCAGTTGATTTGATCGAGGAAGATGTCCGGTTTTACAGAAGCAGGACGAGGTCACAGCAGCCGTATAACGTATATGATCTCCGGGTCATGGTTTACAAAGACGACATGCGAAACTCCAAGCCACCCGTTCAGAAATCGCCGGTGAAGCCGAAGCCCAAACCAATGACCCCGACCGCTCAAAAACCGGCTCCAAAAGATTCGGTCGTGGCACAGACGCCACCCAAAAAAGAAACGCCCAAGCCGGTACCTGCCGAAAAAGTGGAAAATTTTGGCTCGAAGGTTGAAGCGGGCCGGACGTATCGGTTGAATAACCTGCTGTTCAAGCAGTCGGCGTATGAAATTGAACCGGAATCGTATCCTGAATTGGATTCCCTGCTGTCCATCATGGCGCGAAACCCCACGATGGAAATCGAACTGGCAGGCCATACCGACAACGTTGGCGATCCGAAGCTAAACGTGGCCTTGTCGCAGAAACGCGTCGATGCCGTCAAAAGCTATCTCACCAACAAAGGCATTGCGCCGTCGCGGATTCAAACCCAGGCGTTTGGGGGCAGCCAACCCATTGCCGATAATTCACGTGAGGAAACCAAGCGGCTGAACCGGCGGGTGGAGGTGAAGATTTTGAAGGAATAAAAAGAATTTCAAATGGAAAATGGTGAACGCTAAATGGAAAAGTTAACGAGTGCTTAGCCTCCTAACTTTTCCATTTAGCGTTCACCATTTTCCATTTGAAATTCTCTTACAGTGCCGCCAGATTTTCCTCCAGCGTTTTGATTTTCGCTTCGGCATCGGCCAGTTTCTGCCGCTCGCGGTCGATGACGTCCGGTTTGGCATTGGCGACAAATTTCTCGTTCGAGAGCTTTTTCAAAACCGACTCCAGAAATCCTTTGGTATAGGCCAGTTCCTTTTCAATGTTCGCCCGTTCCTGCTCCACGTCGATTTCCCCCGCGATGTTGACAAAAAACTCGACGCTTCGGATCATGAACGAAAGGCCGTCGGCTTTTTCAGTCACGTAACGGATATCGGAAACCACCGCCAGCTTTCGGATCAAACCTTCCAAAGGCGTAAACCGGTTTTTATCGTCCGTTTTGATGGCTACGGGTAACTCGGTTTTGGGATTGATCTGCTTGCTGTTGCGCACGTTCCGAACGGTGGAAATGATCTCAAACAACATGTCAAAATCGGCCAGCAGCGATTTATCGACGGTTCCGGGGGTTGGATACGCCGATACGCAAATGCTTTCGCCGGGCTGCCGTTCGCTGATTTCCTGCCAGATTTCTTCCGTAATGAACGGCATGAACGGATGTGCCAGCTTCATCAGCCGTTCGAAAAAGTCGATGGTCGCGTCGTAAGTAACCTTGTCGATGGGCCGAACCTGATCCTGCTGCTCATACCCCGGTTTGATCATTTCGAGGTATTGCGAGCAGAAATCATCCCAGATCAGCTTGTAAACCGTGTGCAAGGCATCCGACATGCGGTATTTGCTAAAATGGTCTTCCAGGTCGATCAGTGTCTGGTTCAGTTTCGATTCAAACCACAAAACCGCTAAGGGCGGCTCAACAGCGTTCGTATCGTCGCTCACTTTCCATCCCTTGACCAACCGAAACGCATTCCAGATTTTGTTGCAGAAATTCCGGCCCTGCTCCACCAGTTTCTCGTCATACAGCAAATCGTTGCCCGCCGGTGAGCTGAACAACATGCCCGTCCGAACGCCGTCGGCCCCAAATTGATCGATCAAATCCAGCGGATCGGGCGAGTTGCCAAGCGATTTCGACATTTTTCGGCCCTGCTTATCCCGCACAATGCCCGTCAGATAGACATTTTTGAACGGTTCACGGCCCTGGTATTCGTACCCGGCGATAATCATGCGGGCCACCCAGAAAAACAGAATTTCGGGGGCGGTTACCAGATCGTTGGTGGGGTAATAATAATCGAGGTCACCCGGTGCGGCTTTCGGGTCGTTTGAGTCGTAGGAAGGCTTGAAAACCGCCATGGGCCAGAGCCACGACGAAAACCAGGTGTCCAGTACATCCTCATCCTGGGTCAGATCCGTCTCACTCAACGCAAACAACTGGTATTTTTCGCGGGCAATTCGCAGGGCTTCCTGTTTGGTTTTCGCCACGATAATCCGCCCGTCTTTCATGTAAAAAGCCGGGATCTGGTGGCCCCACCACAACTGGCGGCTGATGCACCAGTCGTGAACGTTCTCCATCCAGGAACGGTACATGTTCTTGAACTTGGCCGGATGCAGTTGAATCGTGTCGTTCAGGACATTTTCCAGTGCCGGTTTCGACAAGTCGCCCATTTTCAGGAACCACTGCAACGACAGTTTCGGCTCGATCACGGCATTGGTGCGCTCCGAAAAACCGACATTTGATTTGTAATCCTCTGCAACAACCAGGTGGCCGGTTTCTTCCAGTTGCTTGATGATTGCTTTCCGGGCAGCAAACCGATCTACACCGACGAAAATCTGCGCCTTTTCGTTCAACGTACCGTCGTCGTTCAGAATGTCGATAACGGGCAGGTTGTGTTTTACGCCCAGGGCGTAGTCATTCGGATCGTGGGCGGGGGTTACTTTCAGACAGCCCGTACCAAAATCCATCGTTACATACTCATCCGTGATGATGGGAATGGCGCGGTTAATCAACGGAATCAGGACTTTTTTGCCGTGCAGATGGGCATAGCGCTCGTCGTCCGGATGGACCGCAATCGCCACATCGGCCATGATGGTTTCCGGCCGAACGGTTGCAATCGTCACATAGTCTTTTTCCAGCGTCGACCCGGCATCGTCTGAATGGCCACCCTGAATTTCATACCGGATGTAGCACAGTTTCTGCTGCACTTCTTTGGTAATCACTTCCTCATCCGAAACCGCCGTCCGACCCTGCGGGTCCCAGTTCACCATCCGGATGCCGCGGTAAATCTGGCCTTTGTTGTATAAATCGACGAACGTTTCGATCACGGCATCGTAGAGCGCCGGTTCCATCGTAAACCGCGTCCGGTCCCAGTCGCAGGAAGCACCGAGCTTGCGGAGTTGCGACAGGATGATACCACCGTATTTATAGGTCCATTCCCAGGCGTATTCCAGAAACTTTTCCCGGCCAATCGACAACTTGTCAATCCCGCGTTCCTTCAGCATGGCCACGACTTTCGCTTCGGTCGCAATCGATGCATGGTCCGTACCGGCAACCCAGCAGGCATTTTTGCCTTCCATCCGGGCTTTCCGTACCAGCACATCCTGAATGGTATTGTTCAGCATGTGTCCCATGTGCAGCACACCCGTTACGTTCGGGGGCGGAATAACGATGGTATACGGTTCGCGGTCGTCGGGCGTGGAATGAAAAAAGCGGTTTTCCAGCCAATACTGATACCACTTGGCCTCGATGTCTGTGGGATTATACGTCTTCGAAATCATGTCAATGAGATGTGAGAGGCTAGACAAGAGAGTAAAGACTTAACGCTTTGGATAACTCTTTACTCTCTTGTCTCAGCTCTCTTGTCTTTTTCTCCACAAAATTAGTCAATTCAGAACGGGCGCGAAAACGAAATACCGAGTTTGCTAGTTTTACGTTCAAACGACCATCTCTTTACGCGCATGGACTTTGGAAAACTGCCCTCCGTCGATCAGGTCGACTTCACGCTGCCGCCCGATTCGCCGTTCAACCAGACGGTTTGGGAAAAGGTCGAGCCAACGGCGGTTCCGGAAGTGTACATCGGCGGACCGATCTGGGCCAATAAAAACTACGTGGGCCGGATTTACCCCTCGCAAACCAAAGAGAAAGATTTCCTGTACCATTATACCCGGCAGTTTAATACCATCGAACTGAACAGTACCCATTACCACAGTCCGACGCCGGGTATGATCGAGAAGTGGAAAACCGAAGCCGCCGGTTCGCCGATTCGGCCCCGGTTTGTGTATTGCCCGAAATTTCCGCAGGCCATCAGCCACGATCGCGCCCTGGTGGCGGCTGAATCGCTCACCGAAGCGTTTGTCAATGCGGTTTTGAGTCTGGAAGAGTTTCTGGGAACGACGTTTCTGCAGCTGCCGCCCACGTTCGGGCCGGACAAATGGCCGGTTTTGGAAACCTACCTGAAAAACCTGCCCGACGATCTGGAAGTGGCCGTCGAGTTCCGGCATCCCGACTGGTTTGCCAAGCCCGAAATCTGGCAGCGGACCCTCGAACGGCTGCACATGCTCCACCGCGATCTGGTAATCACGGATGTAGCCGGTCGGCGCGATGCCATGCACATGAGCCTGACCAGCCCGCGGCTGGTGCTGCGGTTTGTCGCCAACGAAGGCCATCCCACTGATTATGAACGCGCCGATGCCTGGGTGGAGCGATTGAAAACCTGGTTCCAAAACGGCTTGCAGACCGCCTACCTTTTCATTCACGGCGGGGGCGACAACGACACCGCGCCCGAATTGATTCGCTACTGGATTCGGAAACTCAATGCGGTTTGCGGCTTGAATTTACAGGAGCCAACCATCCGGCCGGAGGTTGTGCAGGGAAGTTTGTTTTGAATTTAGAATCAGCCGGTTTACATTTGTCCCATGAATCCCACAAAAACCGTTCGCAATCCTCATCATTCTGTCTGGTAGCACGGCAGAACGGATGCGTTTTTGGGGTTGAACAAGAAACAACGAATTCCCGATACCAAACCCGGTTCTGCCACGAGCCGGGTTTTTTGTTATGAAAACCGTCATTATCAAATACAACGCCGGCAACGTGCAGTCGGTCATGTACGCCCTGGAGCGCATCGGCGCCAGTTACCTGCTGACCGACGACGAAGCCGAAATCCGCTCGGCCGACAAGGTGATCTTTCCCGGCGTGGGCGAAGCCAGCACGGCCATGGCGTATCTGCGGCAGCGGGGGCTGGACAAAGTCATTCCGTCGCTGAAACAGCCGGTTTTGGGGACCTGCGTGGGCATGCAATTGCTCTGCCGGTATTCCGAAGAGGGAAATACAACCTGTATGGGCGTTTTCGATGTCGATGTCCGGCGGTTTCCGGCTACACCCGGTTTCAAAGTGCCGCACACGGGCTGGAACAACCTGACCACGATGCAGGGGCCGCTAACCGAAGGATTGACGGAAAACCCGTATGTTTATTTCGTCCACAGCTATTGCGCCGACGTTTGCCCGGAAACCATCGCAGTTTGCGACTATGTCCGTCCGTTCAGCGCGATGTTGCACCGGGATAATTTTTATGCCGCCCAGTTTCACGCCGAAATCAGCGGAAACGTTGGTCAGCGAATTTTGGAGAATTTTTTGGATGTAGACAAGAGAACTTAGACAAGAGAATAGAGACTTTATTCTCATCATTTTTGTCTATCCTCTCTTGCCTCAACTCTCTTGTCTATTATGTACATTATACCCGCCATCGACCTCATTGAAGGCAAAGCCGTCCGGCTGACGCAGGGCGATTACAACCAGAAAAAAGAGTACAACGCCCGGCCACTCGAAGTGGCGCAGCAGTTTGAAGACGCCGGTTTGACCCGTTTGCACTTGGTCGATCTCGACGGTGCGAAGGAAAAACGCGTCGTCAACTGGAAAGTGCTGGAATTGATTGCCGCCAAAACCCGGCTGCACATCGACTTTGGCGGTGGGGTGCAATCGGACGAGGACTTGCGGATGGTTTTTGAATGTGGTGCCAAACAGGTGACGGGTGGAAGCATTGCCGTCAAAAAACCGGACGTTTTTGAAAAATGGCTGTCGCAGTTTGGCCCGGAAACGATTATTCTGGGCGCGGACGCGAAGAATGAGAAAATTGCCGTCAGCGGTTGGGAAGAGGATACGCAGGTCTGGGTGTATGACTTTGTGGAAACGTATGTGGAAAAAGGCGTCAGATACATCATCAGCACCGACGTGGCCAAAGACGGTTTGCTGGAAGGGCCTTCATTCGACCTGTACCGAAACTTGCAGGACCGCTTTCCCGATTTGAACATCATTGCCAGCGGGGGTGTCAGTGGCATGCAGGATCTGGAAGTCCTGGCCGATATGAAGTTGTTCGGCGTCATCGTTGGCAAAGCGATCTACGAAGGCCGGGTTACGTTAAAGGAGTTATCGATGTTTTTAAAATGAGTCGTTTCGCGGAGTTGAGCGGAGAGGAGCAGAGTTAAGCAGAGAAATTTATAACTCTGCTTAACTCTGTTCTTCTCCGCTCAACTCCGCGAAATAACTCCCTCAAGTATGCTCACAAAACGCATCATTCCCTGCCTCGACATCAAAGACGGGCGGACGGTGAAAGGAACCAATTTCGTCAACCTGCGCGACGCAGGAGACCCGGTGGAACTGGGCGCGATTTACGCCCGCGAAGGTGCCGACGAACTGGTTTTCCTGGATATTACGGCCACGGTCGATGAACGTAAAACCCTGATCGAACTGGTTCGGAAAGTAGCCCACACCGTCAACATTCCGTTTACGGTCGGGGGCGGTATTTCATCCATTGCCGACGTTTCGGCCCTGCTTAACGCTGGAGCCGACAAAATTTCGATTAATTCGTCGGCGGTTCGGAATCCGGATCTGGTTGATGAACTGGCGCAGGAGTTTGGGAGTCAGTGTATTGTGGTGGCCATCGATACGCGGTTTGTCGACGGTGAGCACATCGTTCACACGCACGGTGGTCGTCGGCCGACCGAACTGCGAACCCTGGCCTGGGCGAAGGAAATCGAAAACCGGGGTGCGGGCGAAATTCTGCTGACGTCGATGGACACCGACGGAACCAAAGCCGGTTTTGCCATTGAGCTGACGGCGCAAATTTCGGGCGCGGCCAATATTCCCGTCATTGCGTCGGGTGGAGCCGGATCGATGGCGCATTTTGTAGATGTGTTCACGACCGGGAAAGCCGATGCTGGCTTGGCGGCCAGTATTTTCCACTTCAAAGAAATTGAAATACCGGCTCTGAAACGGTTTTTGAGCCAGCAGGGAATTCCGATGCGAACGACAGCTTAAGGTTAGAATTACGAAAATTATGAACATTGACTTTTCAAAAAATACCGACGGCCTGATTCCGGCCGTCATTCAGGACGCCGAAACCGGGAAAGTGCTGATGCTGGGCTACATGAACGCGGAAGCCTACGAAAAAACCATACGCGAAAATATCGTGACGTTTTTTAGCCGCAGCAAGCAACGCCTGTGGACCAAGGGCGAAACATCCACTAACTTCCTGCAAGTTAAAGAGATGCTGGTCGATTGCGACGGTGATACGCTGCTCATCAAAGTGCATCCCGCCGGACCCACCTGCCATACCGGTGCCGACACGTGTTTTGACGAAGTGAATCAGGGGAAAGGATTGTTTCTCAATTATTTACAGCGAATTATCCGGGATCGGAAGCAAAATCCGACGGAAAAATCATATACCTCGTCGCTCTTCAAGAAAGGCGTCAACAAAATTGCCCAGAAAGTGGGTGAGGAGGCCGTTGAACTGGTGATCGAAGCCAAAGATGACAATGCCGACCTGTTTAAAGGCGAAGCCGCCGACCTGCTCTATCACTATTTAATCCTGCTGGAACAGAAAAATATTGATCTGGACGAGGTAATTGCGGTATTGCAGCAGCGACATACCAAATAATTTGGCAAACAATGGTTTAAAGTTTCCGGTTTGAAGATTGGAGTTGCTTATTTTTTCATACAACTTTAGACGTCAAACTTTAATCTTTAAACGCACTATGGGTCTTATCATACGTATTCTGATCAGCGCCGTCGCTGTTATTGTGGCCAGTTATATCATTCCGGGGGTCGGTGTCGACGGTTTCGGCACGGCTTTGCTTGTCGCCATTGTACTGGGTTTGCTCAATGCCTTTTTGAAGCCCATTCTGGTTTTTCTGACCATTCCCATTACGATCATCACGCTGGGGCTGTTTTATCTGGTCATTAACGTGTTGATGGTATACCTGACAGATTATCTGGTGGGCGGTTTTCAGGTCAGTGGATTCATCGCTGCGTTGTTGTTCAGTATTCTGGTATCCGTCGTAACCTGGCTGATCGATTCGATTGTCAGCTAATCCATCCTTTCTGTGCTGAAAAAGTCAGGCCTTCCGGTCTGACTTTTTTGTTGCGAGACCGACAACTCATAACTTTTCTGAACCAGACCAGTTGTTAGGATGAATCATTAGATTTGCAGCCCCATGAAAAAACTATTCTCAATACTCCTTGTCATACAGGTTATTAGTATCCATCAGACCCGGGCGCAGTGCGATCCGGCCACGCCCCAGCAAAATGCCGCCTACGAAAAGGTGGTGAAAGAATTGCAGAACCAATTCCGGAAAAATCCACCGGCGGGCAACTGGCAGGTATTCGACGAACGGCATTCGCTCGGCAAACTGGAGTTGAGTGATGAATACGGCAAGATTTTCCGCATCTGCGGAGATCGCTACGATCTGTCGTTCCAGCAGGCATCGGCTGCCAGCCAGCAAAAAGCCCGTGCGGATAGTGCCAAAGCCATCGGCGATACCATCACGCAACAGCAGCGGTCTTTTGTGATGAGCACGGATTCCGTTTACAAGGAAGCTGATCCGAACCGGACGACCGATCTGGCGCAATCGACGGTGGATATCAACGTTGAAATGAATGCCGGAAATTACCGGGTCGAAGAACCCATCAGCAACCGGTTTGCGGCTTCCTACAAAACCATTCCGGTCGACGGTGCCCCGTTGGCCCTCCAGATCATCCTGAAACCCAACGATGCCGGTATTGCTGCCCGGCCCGAAACCGTCGTGTTGCTTGGCAACTGGAAAAATAACCTTCAGAAAAACCCGCGCGGAGACAAGCTCTACCATTACTCCTATAAAAAAGGCGGTACGCTGATCGAAAACATGATCGTGACGATCAAAGCGCCCCTTGATGTGGCCAGCGAAATTGTGAAGAAAATCGACTGGCGGGCGCTCAGCAACACCCTGACCAAATAGTTGTCCGAAAAAGTACCGCGAAATCCCGTTTCACAATCGTATTTTTGTGGAATGAAAAGCATCGTCGTCTACTGTGGTTCGAACCCCGGATCGAATCCTGTCTATAAAGAAGTCGCCCGGGAATTGGGCGAGAAATTTGCGGAACGCGAAATCCGGCTCATCTACGGTGGCGGCAACATGGGCCTGATGGGCGCAGTTGCCGATGCCGTGATGACGAACGGCGGGCAGGTAACGGGCGTTATTCCCAACTTTCTGGCCGCTTTGGAAGTCGCTCACGAGACGCTCACCGAATTACACTTCGTTGAAACGATGCACGAGCGGAAGTTCAAAATGGTGCAATTTGCCAAAGGGGTGATCGCGCTGCCCGGCGGGTATGGCACATTTGACGAACTCTTCGAAATTCTGGCCTGGCGCCAGCTCCGGCTTTACGAAGGCCCCGTTGGCGTTCTGAATGTCAACGGGTTTTATGATCTGCTCCTGCAGCAAATGGACCGGATGGTGAGTGATGGTTTCCTGAAAGCCGAAAACCGGGAATTACTTATCGTATCGGAGTCGATCGATGAGTTGTTGGCAAAGATTGAAGAATTCTGGGAACAGGCGATTTAAATGTCGTAATCGGTCGGCTCGGAGAATTGAACCAGCAGGAAAAAGGTGAAAGCTGCGATGAGTAACCAGCCTATTACCAGCCCCTTAATCAGGTAAATAAAGCCAAATACCAGGCCTGTTACGCACAACACCACGTTGATCAGTAACCGCACTAGTTCACGCGGGGAGGATACGGCATGGAATGGCGTATGTTTCTTTTTTCTTCTTTTAAAGGGATCCATCTCGGTAAATATAACTAAGAATATAAAGGTGGAAAAAATAGTTAATATAAACTGGATTTAGAAGCTCATTTTTATAAATAATCCTAGCAAAAAGTAGGCCGATAAATGAATGTGGCATCTGATTTGACTTAGACATGCGGTAAACTAATCCAGATTCGTTCTTCGTTCTACTTATACTTCACTTCTACACCGTAATCAATGAAATTTCGGGAACTCACGCTGGTGGGGCTTTTGGGTATTACCATACCGATGGCTGTTGCGCAGCAAAATCCAGCCGCAAAGGCGGAAAGCCTGGGGAATCAGGTCAATTCAGAATACAATGAGGTCAATCCGGTCATTTCTCCCGATGGTCGGACGTTGTTTTTTGCCCGAATCAGTCATCCTCAGAATACGCACGGCAACAAAGGCAGCCAGGACATCTGGTATTCTGAACTGGGGCCGGGCAATACGTGGGGACCGGCCAAACGGATGGCTCCGCCCCTCAACAAGGATGAGTATAATTGCGCATATAGCATCACGCCCGACGGAAACACGATGCTGATCAAAGGGGCATATACGAACGGCACGTATGAAACGCGCGGTTTTTCGACCAGTAAACGAACCGCCACGGGCTGGTCGGCTCCGCAAAAGCTGAACATCCCCGGCTACGAAAAGATCAGCAAAGGTCAATACGATTGCGGCTATCTTTCGGCCGATGGCAAAGTGCTGGTGATGGCGTTTAGTGAAAAGAAAAACAGCAAGGAAGATGATGTTTACGTCAGTTTGCGGCAGAAAGACGGTTCGTGGAGTAAACCAATGAACCTCGGTCCCGAAATCAATACAGACGGCACCGAAACCACGCCGTTTCTGGCGGCCGACGGGGCTACCTTGTATTTCTCCAGCGACCGGCCCGGCGGTTCGGGCAGCAACGATATCTATGTTGCCAAGCGCGTCGACAAAACCTGGAAACATTGGTCGAAACCGGTCAATCTGGGTCCGGCCATCAATACTGACGGGTATGATGCTTATTATTCGGTGGCGGCTTCGGGCGAATATGCCTACATGACGAGTTTCAAAAACACGCTGGGCAAAGGCGATATTGTTCGGATCAAACTCATCGATACTGCCAATCCGAACGACAAAACCGCCCCACCTGCGACCAGCCCCGATCCGGTGGCATTGGTGAGCGGAAAAATAATTGACCAGAAAACCGGTAAACCCATTGAAGCCCGCGTGATTTACCAGACGCTGCCCGACGGACTCGAAGCGGGGGAAGCGACATCTGACCCGGTTACGGGCGAGTATAAAATCGTGCTGCCCTACGGCAAACAGTACAGCATGAGGGCTGTTGCGCCCAATTTTATTTCCGAAGGCGGCAACATCGACCTGAGAGAAACGAAAGGCTTTCAGGAAATAAAAGGCAAAGAACTGACCCTGATTCCGATTGAAGTGGGTCGCGCCGTGCGGCTCAACAACATTTTCTTCGACGTCGGCAAAGCCGTGCTGCGTGACGAATCGTTCCCGGAACTGGATCGGATGGTAGCCACCTTCAACGAAAACCCGAAGATGATCATCGAAGTCGGTGGGCATACCGACAACACGGGTTCCAACGAAATCAACCTGAAACTCTCCCAGGATCGCGCCGATGCCGTTCGTGAATATTTCATCGGCAAAGGCATTGAACCCGATCGCGTCGCCAGCAAAGGCTACGGCGAAGCCAAACCCGTGGCCAGCAACGACACCGACGAGGGACGGCAAACCAACCGGCGCGTGGAGTTTGTGATCAAGAAGAAATAAGAGGCTGTTTCGCAGAGTTGAGCAGAGGAAATCAGAGTTAAGCAGAGTTTTATTAAAAATTTCTCTGCTTAACTCTGATTTCCTCTGCTCAACTCTGCGAAATAACTTTTCGTTACAACTTACCCGGATATCCCGGATGCGCTTTCACCTTCCGGATTTGCCGCAGATGGCGGTCGACGTGGCCCCACTGGTAGATGTAAACCTGGTGCATGTTGCGGGGTGAATTACCGGCTGCCGTGAATTCGAAATGAGCCCGCATGTCGGTTTTGGTTGTATCGGCATATGCAATCGCCTGATCGCGAAGCCGTTTGAAAAAGGTCAGGTTGTCTTTTCCTCGAATAAAACCCGTAGGTTTGGCGATGTCCGGCGCTTTGTGCGGGGTGTCCTCCATAATGAAATTAGTGTAATAGCGGTCGGGTCGGCTGGTCTGGTTCAGTTCGGGCTGCGGTTTGCTGCGGGCTCCGATGCTGATTTCCCGCGCCCAGATAATTTCCCAGAGTGCCAGGTGTTCCACCACTTCGGCAATCGACCAGCGTTCGGGAGTTTCGTGAAAATGCCATTGGGCGTCGGTCAGGTTTTCCGTTTCCCGAATCAGCTCATCGCGGGTTCGTTTCAGGTTTTCGACTGTATACTTCTGGTCGGCTGCGGTCCAGAGTCGGGATTGCGCCTGGGCTGAAACCGTTGCCAGGAAAAAGAGGAATGAGATCATTTGTTTCATGGTGTGAAGGTATGTTTTGGTTGACGGAGCAAAACTACGGTGCGTTGAAACGGCGATATTGTAAAATTGCGACATTGTTCCGCAGAAGAATAACCGGCATTGGAAAGCATTCTCCGGCCTAACCGTTCAGTCAAAACCTCCTGATTGATTGGTGGATACGATTTTAAAAGCCGTATACTTACCAGCCTTTACCAATCGAATCCTTAACCAAAAAGAGACATGGGACTTGCAGCACAATTCGAATCCATTGTTGAGCGGCAGCTTAATGTACATGCCGCCTGGGTGCCGGTTACAACACCGTATAAGCTCGGTGATTATGGCCTGATTTCCGACGGGGTATTTCAGAAATTAGGCAATATTCAGGATGATTTTGATGTCACTTTCACGGAGGGAACCGGGCCGGAAGCCACCCTGAGTTTTGTGTCGGATAACACCACCGTGGTTGATGCCAGCACGGGTGCCGCCATCAACCTGAATCCGCAGGGCGAGCTTCAAGCGAATGTTACCTACAAATTTCACCAGGACAAATCCTTTCTGGTCAAAGCGCCCGTCATCACGGTCTCGGTGATCGAAAACGTGAATCAGGTTGCAAAGCAGCTCAAAAAAGCCGACGACTGGCGGAACAAGTTCAAAGTTGTGTTCCAGGTGTTCGTTGCGCAAAATCCCCTCATTCTGTCGACCGTCGAAGGCGGAACGGAAGTGACGATTGGCGCGGAAGGGAGTGCGCTAAAAACGTTCAATGTCGGAAGCGCATCGGCCGGGTTTAGTATGAAAACAACGAAAGAACTGGGCCTGAACATCAGCGGTAAAACCGGCGTTATTGCACTCGGACTATTCAAGCTGAACTTCTTTAGCGGCAATACCGAATTCATGGGTGTCGGCGACGAAGGAAAGGTGGAGAACCTGAATGGGGCCGCTTTGACCGACGATCTCTGACCGACGGGTGAACCGAACGTATAATCTGGCGGTGGGCAGTGAATAAAAAATCGAAATACCGATTTATTTATCCACTGCCCACCGCCAGATTTGGATGCACCCGTCTTGACGCCCTATCTTCACGTTCCCATTTAGGGGGAAACGGAAACACGCGAACGGCCTTTTTGTAGCCTGAAAACCTGCATGGTGTATGATTTTGATTGTTGATGACAGGCCGGAAAATATTTTACCTTTAAAGAAAATTCTTGAGCTGCACAGCTTTTCGGTCGATTCGGCCGAATCGGGTGAGGAAGCCCTGAAAAAAGTATTGAAGACCAACTATGCCGTTATCATTCTGGACGTTCAAATGCCCGGAATGGATGGATTTGAAGTGGCCAACGCCATTGCCGGCTTCAGCAAAGCGAGAGATACCTCCATCATCTTTCTTTCGGCGGTCAATACCGAGAAAAAATTCATTACCAAAGGCTATACCTCTGGTGGTGTCGATTATTTAACCAAACCGGTTGATCCGGACATTCTGGTTTTAAAAGTAAAAACCCTGCATCGGCTGTATAAACAACAGCAGGAGTTAAAAGAAACCCACACGTCTTTACAGAAGGAAATCGAGGTCCGAAAGCAGGCGCAGGAAGAAATTGCCGGGCGTATGCAGGAGTTGCAATCTGTTCTGGCTTCGCTGCCTCAAATGGCGTTTACGATTGCACCGGATGGCCGGATTGAATACGTCAACGAGCACTGGTTTCAGTATTCCGTCGATTCAACGACGTTTCCGCAAACCCACGCCGACGATGACGTTTGTCCGGAGTGGGAAAACTATCTTAAAAATGGAATTGAATTTACGCGTGAAATCCGCCTGAAAGAGTTGACAACGGGTGATTATCGTTACCATTTGTTGCGCATCTTGCCCATCAAAAAACAGGGCGTACCGGTGCGCTGGGTCGGCACGTTTACGGATATTCACCCGCAGAAACTGGCCGCGGATCTGCTCGAACAAAAAGTAGAAGCGCGAACGAAAGAACTGCTGATTAAAAATCTGGAACTGGAAAGAAGCAACCACGAATTGCAGCAGTTTACGTGGGTGGTTTCGCATGATTTAAAAGAACCGCTCCGGAAAATACAGATTCTGAACGATCTGATTAAAGAAAAATATTTAACCGGAAATGTTGAAGCAACGTCCTACCTGGACCGCTCCATTAATTCGTCGGCGCGGATGTCTACGTTGATCAATGATTTGCTGGCCTATTCCCAATTATCGACGCCTGCCCTGTTTCAACCGACGGATCTGAACAGTTTACTGCAAGAAATCCTGGCCGATTTTGAGGACGTCATCAGCCGGAGCAAGGCCGTGATTACGGTCGATCCGCTGCCGGTACTGGATACCATTCCGGGGCGGATCCGTCAGGTTTTTCAAAATCTGATCAGCAATGCGCTGAAGTTCTCCAAAAAAGAAACCGCACCGGTTATTCACATTCGGGCGGAATTAATCGAAGAAAAAGAAGTTGACAGTAAACCGTCATCCGCTGGTCGTTTTTGCCGCATCGTGGTGAGTGACAATGGAATAGGCTTTGATGAAAAGTTTATGGATCGCATTTTTGTGATCTTTCAGCGTTTAACCGACCGGGCCAGCTACGAGGGAACCGGTATTGGCCTGGCCATTGCCAAGAAAAATATGGATAAACACAATGGACTCATTACGGCCCGAAGCCGGGTTAATGAAGGGAGCCAGTTTATTCTGATTCTGCCCGTCCATCAGGTCAACGAATAAAAATATTCGCCAACGATAAGCGATTTTCAAGAGCATTCCTATGCCGCAAACCCTATCCAACTCCGTCATCCGGCAATTAAAAATTGTCTTTTCTATCTCCATATTCTTGCTGTTGATCAGTCTGGTGGCTTCATTTTACAGCACCCAGAAGTTGATCAGCAATTCCAAATTAGTCAACCATACCAACCAGATCCTGATCGAGTCGGAGAACATTATTTCGTATGTGAAAGATGCAGAAACCGGCCAGCGGGGCTATTTGCTAACCCGTGACCCTACGTTTTTAATGCCTTATGACGGGGCATACGGAAAGGTGGAAGCAAGTCATAAAACCGTGACGGATTTAACCTTCGACAACCCGGCGCAACAAAGAAATCTGGCGGAGGTGAAAGCCTTATACGATGCCAAATTTGCCCAGATGCGTCGGATTATCGAGATGACCCGCCGGGTTAGAGGATTCGCCAGTGACACCGTTGCGCGTCATACAGAAATGGTTCGGGGGAAAAAGATCATGGACGATCTTCGCGCTTTGGTCACCCGAATAAAAAGGGATGAAAACAGCCTGCTCAACGAGCGCCTGGAGCAGCAGCAAATTTACATTACCTATACGCCCTACTTATTGGTCGTGGCGGCTTTGGTCTCCATCCTGATCACGGCCAGTGCGTATATCCGCATAAAAAAAGATCTGGATACCCGCATTGCCCAACAGATAAAAGCTGAAGAAAAATACCGGGAAACCGCCGAGCGGATTTCCGTCATGGAAGACGTTACCTCCGACATTGCCGAGGGGAATTATGCGGCCCGGAGTCAGGAGAACCAGGACGATGAACTGGGCCAAATTGCCAAAGCACTCAATACGATGGCCGAGTCGCTGGAGACGACGTTCACGGATTTAAAAAATAGAAACTGGCTGCAAGCCGGAACGGTTCAGTTAAATGAAGCCATTCGGGGCGAGCGCGATCTGGAAAAACTGGCCAATAACCTGATTGCCACGCTGACCGGTTATATCAACGCGCCGATTGGAACGGTTTATATTCTTGATGATGATTCCAGCTTCAAACTGGCCGGAACGTTTGCGGCAACGCAGGCACCGGCTAGCGTCAGCATTGGCGAAGGGCTGATCGGCGAGGTGATTAAAAGCCAAAAACCGGTGATTATTCACGACCTGCCTCCGCAGTACATCAGCGTCAATTCATCGCTGGGAAACACGCCCCCCGTCGCTCTGGTCATCGTTCCGCTGGTGTATGCCTACCGCTGTATTGGCGTGATCGAGATCGGGCTGTTGAAAAAACCGGATCCGTTGGAAGTCGAGTTTTTGGAAGCCAATCTGGAAACCATCGCCATTGGGGTCAATGCCGCGCTGGATTACGCGAAATTGCAAAACTTCCTGGAAGAAACGCAGGCTCAGTCGGAGGAATTGCAGGCCCAGCACAATGAGCTGGAAAACGTCAACGCGGAGCTGGAAGCGCAATCGCTGAAGCTCCAGGCGTCGGAAGAGGAGTTGCGGGTGCAGCAGGAAGAATTGCAGCAAACCAACGCCGAACTCGAAGAACGCAGTTTCCTGCTGGAAGAAAAGAACGAAGAAATCCAGCGAAAAGCCGAAGAACTGGAGCTAACGACGCGGTATAAGTCGGAGTTTCTGGCCAATATGTCGCACGAACTCCGGACGCCCCTCAACTCGATCCTGCTTCTGAGCCGGTTACTGGCCGAGAACAACGAGGAAAATCTGTCGGACGACCAGATCGACTACGCCAAAGTGATTCAGTCGTCCGGCAACGGCTTACTGGGGCTGATTGACGAAATTCTGGATCTTTCCAAAATCGAGGCTGGTCAGATGAAGCTCGAATACCTGGATGTTTCGCTGCCCGAAATAACCGATGAGCTTCAGGCGCTGTTTGCTCCGCTGGCGAAAGAAAAAGGCCTGGACTTTACCATTACCGTCGAGAAAACGGTGCCTTCGGTCATTGAAACCGATAAAATGCGGCTGGGGCAGATTCTGAAAAACCTGATTTCCAATGCGCTCAAGTTTACCTCGAAAGGCGGTGTTACACTGACAGTAAAACGATTGACGCCGACGGATTCGACGCTCAGTTTTGTGGTGAAAGACACCGGGATTGGGATTCCTCCCGAAAAACAGCAGCTAATTTTTGAAGCCTTTCAGCAAGCCGATGGCTCCACCAAGCGAAAGTACGGCGGAACCGGTTTGGGCCTGTCCATCAGCCGCGAACTGGCGAAACTGCTGGGGGGCGAAATTGTACTTTCCAGTAAAGTGAATGAGGGAAGCGAGTTCACCGTGAACATTCCGGTATCAGCTAAACCGTCGGATGCGATTTCAGGAAGTCCGGCCCCGTATGTAACCCGCAGCCCGGAGCCGACACCCGTCAAAGAGGTCGAACCGGCGAATAAATACCTCAGCACCACCATTCCGGAAAGCATCCCCGACGACCGCAACGCTATTACGGAGCGGGATAAAACCATTCTGATTGTGGAAGACGACACGAACTTTGCCAAATCGCTGCTCGATTATTCCCGCCGGAAAGGGTATAAAGGCATCGTGGCCGTTCGGGGAGATGAAGGCCTGAAACTGGCGGGCATCTACAAACCGCTCGGTATTTTGCTGGACATTCAGTTGCCCATCATGAGCGGCTGGCAGGTGATGGATGCGCTGAAAGCCGATCCGCAAACCCGGCACATTCCGGTGCACATCATGTCGTCGCACAAATTGAAAAACGAAAGTTTGCTGAAAGGAGCCGTCGATTTTGTGGATAAACCGGTGGCGTATGAGCAAATGCACGAAGTATTTAAAAAGATTGAATACGTATTGAACCGGACGAGCAAAAAAGTCCTGATCATTGAAGATAACCCCCGGCACGCCAAAGCATTATCGTATTTTCTGGAGACTTTTAACATTCATTCGGAATTGCGAAGCAACGTGTCGGAAGGCGTCACTGCCCTGCAGCAGGATGAAATTGACTGCGTGATTCTGGATATGGGCATTCCGGATGTAAAAGCGTATGAAATGCTGGAAGAAGCCAAGAAAAATCCGGGTCTGGAAAGCCTGCCGATCATCATCTTTACCGGCAAAAGCCTGTCATTGGCCGAGGAACTGAAAATCAAAAAATATGCTGACTCCATTATTATAAAAACCGCCCATTCGTACCAGCGGATGCTGGATGAGGTGTCGCTTTTTCTGCATCTGGTGGAAGACACGAAAAAAACTGATGCGACCGGCGATTATAAAAAACTGGGGGCTTTGAGTCAGGTATTGGCCAACAAAACCGTATTGATAGCCGACGACGACGTGCGGAATATTTTCTCCCTTTCGAAGGCGCTGGAGAACTATAAAATGAACGTCATCACGGCGCTGGACGGGAAAGAAGCGTTTCAGAAATTGCAGGAAAATCCGGCGATCGATGTCGTTTTGCTGGATATGATGATGCCCCAAATGGATGGGTATGAAACCGCTAAAAAAATCCGGGAAAACTACCAGTGGAAGAACCTGCCGGTTATCGCCGTGACGGCCAAAGCCATGACCGGCGACCGCGAAAAGTGCATTCAGGCGGGCGCATCCGATTACATTACCAAGCCGGTGGACATCGATCAACTGATGTCTTTGTTACGGGTCTGGCTCTATGAACGTTCCTGAAACGGGCTTTTCGCGGGGTGAATAGAATTCAATAAAAAGGAGATCATGGGTAAAAAAAGGGTATTGATTATTGACGACGATTCACGGAATATTTTTGCCCTGAGCGCCACCTTACGGGCGAAAGCCTTCGATTGCATTTCGTGTACGAATGCACCGGATGCCCTCGACCTTCTGAAAACCGATGAAGAGGTTGACGTGATTCTGATCGATATGATGATGCCGGAAATGGACGGTTACGAAGCCATTCCGCGCATCAAAAACATCGAAAAGAGAGCCAAAACCCCCATTTTTGCGGTGACGGCGCAGGCCATGGTCGGCGACCGGGAAAAATGCCTGCGGGCCGGCGCGACGGAGTATATTTCGAAACCAGTGGATGTCGATCGGCTGTTGCAACTGCTGTCACGTGTTTAATCACTGGAGGATGATCGAAGAGGCTGACATTGATTTGGTGTTGAATGACCTGTTTGAAGTATACGGCTATGACTTCACCAACTACGCGCGGGCATCGTTGAAACGCCGGATAAGCCGGTTATTTCTGCTGGATAAGTTCCCCAGTTTTGCCGAGTTTCGATACCGCCTGAAGTCCGATCCGGGATACCTGAAACGGGTGATCGAAGGGTTGACGGTAACGGTTACCGAAATGTTCCGGGACCCGCTGTTTTATAAAGCATTGCGAACGGAAATCGTACCGACCCTGGCGGCCAAACCGTTCATTCGGATCTGGCACGCGGGCTGTTCGACCGGGGAAGAAGTGTTTTCGATGGCGATTGTGTTGAAAGAAGCCAATTTGCTCCACAAATCCTTGCTGTATGCGACGGATTTAAACCCGCAGGTTCTTGAAAAAGCGCGCCGAGGGGTTTTTCCGTTGGTTCAAATGAAACAGTACTCAGAAAATTACATCGAATCGGGCGGGAAAAATGATTTTTCGGCGTATTATACGGCGCAATACGGGCAGGTTAAGTTTGAGGAATCATTAGCCGAAAAAATGATCTTTTCGACGCACAATTTAGTTTCCGACCGGTCTTTCAATGAGTTCGATCTTATTCTGTGTCGTAATGTGTTGATCTATTTCGACAAACCGTTGCAGGAACGAACGTTAAACCTGTTCGACGAAAGCATCGGAACGCTGGGTTATCTGGCGTTAGGCTCGAAAGAAACGTTGAATTTCTCATCCATTAAAGCAAAATACCGGCAGTTGAATAAAGAAAAAATATGGCGGAAAATAGGCTGACCACCTCTTTTAAAGCCGTCGTTATCGGCGGTTCGGCCGGGAGTATCGAAGTCTTGTTAAAATTACTTCCGGCCTTAGCTTCACCCTTGCCAGTGGCCCTTATGATCGTCCTGCATCGCAAAAATTCGACGGATTCGTCGCTGGCCGATCTGTTGTCTTCCAAAACGATGATTCCGCTTCACGAAGTCGAAGACAAAGATCCGGTACTTCCCGGGGCTATCTACCTGGCTCCGGCAGATTATCATCTTTTGATTGAAAAAGACGAAGTGTTTTCGCTGGATGATTCCGAGAAGGTAAACTACAGCCGTCCCTCGCTGGATGTGACGTTTGAATCGGCCGCCGATGTCTACGGTTCTTCGCTGGTTGGCATTCTTCTGTCAGGCGCCAATGCCGACGGCACCGCCGGATTGAATCTCATTAAAGCGAGGGGAGGAGTGCTTATTGCTCAGAAACCGGCAACCGCTCAGGCCGCTTTTATGCCCCAGCACGCCATTCTGCATGCTCCCATCGACCGGGTGTTGGATGTCGATGAAATGGCGGTTTTCATCAATTCGCTCAACCGGCCCAACTAAGCGAAAACCGGTTTTATTGTTCTTCCACGTTACCCGCTCCCAATTCCTGAAACAACGTTTGCCAATACTGTGTCACGGCCGGATTGTTTTCTTTCACCGACGCATTCGGTGCAAACGGCAGAATCATCGACACCTCCGGACTGCCAATCGTGTAACGTTTCAATTGTTCGGCATCGGCTTTGGCCCAGCTATCTGCCTGCGCATTGTCTTTGGGGGGGGTTTTGTGAAAATCCCGGCGACCGGCACTGTATACGCTCTCGACCATGTCGCTGAGGTAATACACTTTGACGGTGGCACCGCTCTCGTTGGCTTTGGCAATTACGGGCAAGCTGGCCCAGATATCGGTTTCCTTGTTCGACGACGACGCGTTCGGTGCGGCCAGTTGCTGCAAAACGCGCTGACGGATGGCGGCTTTTTCACGGCCCAGCGACAAATCGAAACTGGTTTGGGCGGCTTCGCGGTCGGTGGCGTTGGCACTGCTGATGTCTTCCATTTCGGAGCGGGCGGTCACCGACAAGGCGCGGGCTTTCGACGTGTTTTCGTGGATGAAATAGACGTCGAGTTTATCGCCCTTGTTGCGGATGTTTTGCTCGATGATCTCGTTGACTGCGCCCTGGTATTTCTGGGAAACAAAGGCTTTGTTGGCATTGACGCTGACGGATTTGTCGAGGAAAATCAGCGTGTAAAGCGGTTCAGCTTTCGCCGTGGTGGGGTCCGCTTCCTTGCTGTTGTCGGACGAGCAGGCTGCGAGTGTGAGGAGCAACACGCAGCTAAAAAGAAAATTTTTCATAAGAGCTTAACAGTCATCCGATTTTCGGGGCCAAATCGTCGGGCCGGTGAAAGATCGGAAAATGGTTTTTTGTAAAACGTCGCCTACGGTGAGTTGTTTGCCTTTGGGGTACCTGATCCGTAATAATTTGTACTTTATCTTTCAATAGTTATCTGAATCACAGCTTTTTCCGGTTGACGATGAAAACCGTGTTTCCGAAAATCAAATGTACCAACAAACTCTGTATCTTGCTTACTCTGCTGATTCATCAACCCCCTCCTTACGGTATGAACCGCGTTTTTACCCGACTGTTCACGTTCGTCGTCGTCCTCATTTCCCTTTCCCGCCTACAGGCTCAGGTCACCAATGCACCCGCCCGCAACGAAGGCGATGGCCCCCACAAACGGCTCATTATCCGGGGCGTTACGCTCATCAACAGCACCGGAGCCCCCCCGGTGGGGCCGGTCGACATTGTGGTGGAGAAAAACCGCATCACCCAGATCCGGCAGGTCGGCTTTCCCGGCGTTCCGATCGACGCGGCCCGACGTCCGCAGGCCGGTGCGGGCGACAAAGAACTGAATTGCGAAGGCATGTATTTGATGCCCGGGTTTGTCGATATGCACGGCCACATTGGCGGCAAGGCGCAGGGAACGCCCTCCGAATACGTTTTCAAGCTGTGGCTCGGCCATGGCATCACCACCATTCGCGATCCGTCGGCGGGCAACGGCCTCGACTGGGTGCTCGACCATCGGGGAAAAAGCGAGCGCAACGAAATTACGGCCCCGCGCATCAAAGCCTATACGTCGTTTGGAATGGGAGCCAAAGAAACCATTTCGACGCCGGAACAGGCCCGCGCCTGGGTGCGCGAGAACGCTAAAAAAGGAGCCGATGGCATCAAGTTTTTTGGGGCTGAACCGGAAGTATTCAAGGCGGCTTTGGAAGAAAACAAAAAACTGGGACTGCGCTCGGCCTGCCACCACGCCCAACTGGAAGTGGCCCGGATGAACGCGCTGGCGACGGCCAAAGCCGGTCTGACGTCGATGGAACACTGGTATGGGTTGCCCGAAGCGCTGTTTGAAGACAAAACCATTCAGACCTATCCCGCTGATTACAATTACAACAACGAGCAAAACCGCTTCGAAGAAGCTGGCAAGCTCTGGCAACAAGCTGCCAAACCGGGAACGGAAAAGTGGAACAAGGTGATGGACGAACTGATTGCGCTCGATTTCACCATCGACCCGACGTTCAACATCTACGAAGCCAACCGCGAACTGATGCTGGCCCGCCGGGCCGAGTGGCACGACGAGTATACGCTCCCGGCCCTCTGGCGGTTTTACGGCCCCAGCCGGATTTCGCACGGTTCCTACTGGCACAACTGGGGAACGGAGCAGGAAGTAACCTGGAAACGCAACTACCAGCTCTGGATGGCGTTTATTAACGAATACAAAAACCGCGGTGGCCGCGTCACGGCGGGGTCCGATTCCGGGTTCATTTACCAACTCTACGGTTTTGCCTACATCCGCGAACTGGAACTGCTGCGCGAAGCCGGTTTTCACCCACTCGAAGTCATCCGGGCAGCCACGCTGAAAGGTGCCGAAGCACTCGGGATGGCCGATCAGATTGGTTCCGTGGAAGTCGGGAAGCTGGCTGATTTCGTGATTACCGAAGAAAACCCGCTGGCCAATCTGAAGGTTCTCTACGGCACCGGCGCGATTCACCTGAATGATAAAAATGAAGTGACGCGGGTCGGCGGGGTAAAATACACCGTGAAAGACGGAATTGTCTACGACGCCAAGCAACTGCTGGCCGACGTGAAGAAGATCGTGGCCGACGCCAAACTGAAAGAAAACTTCGAAATCACGCAGCCCGGTGTGGCTCCGAAAGCCGGGAAACTGTCGGGAGCAAAACCGCAGGAGTGAGTCGGCGACCTGGTTGAGGGTACACTATTCCATACCTATTAAATAAGGGCTTTCTGGATCCAGAAAGCCCTTATTTAATTACATCCGGTTTCGGGAAACGGGGATCGGTCAGAATCTGCTTCAACTGGTTCGTGTGTCGAACGGTGTGTGCAATCATCATGAGGGCGTTCTGGTGTAAGTCCCGAATTTCCCGTTTTCCGCTGCCGCTTTTCCGGAAAACATAGAAGGATCGCATATCGACCGTTGCATTTTTGGTGAAAAACTCGACGGACTGATCGCGGGCCGTATTGAAGATGCGGACGCAGGTTTCCTTCGAGGTATAGCGTTGCAGTGGCAGGTTCGTACCCCGGGCTTCGCTTTTGTTTGGTGACGTGGCGTAATCCCGTATTCGCTGATCGGCACCCGCCGTAGAGTCGCGGTACGAAACAGGCATGGTAGGTTGTGCAAGTGCCCACCAGAATTCCCGAACATACCCTTCTTCAATGAGTCCGAGGTGCTCGACAATATCGTTGGCCGACCAGCTTTTTTCATCTAACCGATAAAAAAACTGCTTTTCGGTGAGTGGTTTAACGGTATTGAGCAGTTCCTGACGACTTTGCTCAAGCATTGTCATGATTTCATTTTTGTCGGTTTCCGACCAGCGTTCGCCGGGTTTTTGGGCCAGAACATTTTCTGACCAAAGCAGGAACATCACGACAAGGGTAAAGACGGTTTTCATGAAAGAGGACAATTTTAGGATAAAAATGGGATTGATGCCACAAAAATGCCCTTTCCCGGTCGTCTCTCATTGTATAAATGCGACATATTCTCTCGGAGCAGCGCAGTTTGTTTTCATACAGCCAAATGGCTACGATTTCAGGTTCTGAAAAACCGGTAATACGTCTTTGAAACTTTCACAGCGTAAAACCACCAATTCAGCGGGGAACCGGCCCAGTCGAGGTGTCGGAGTTCAAATTGGTAAAACTTTCCTTGCACCCGGCTTCCCGGAACCTGAATGGTCAGATAGCTACTGGTATCCTCGTCAAAGTTACTGGGTAACGAAACATCCCGGGTTCTTGAGTTGGCGGTCGCCGGATGGCCCCATTCCCTATCAATCAATTCAAAACGTCCGCCCTGTGTATTCGATGGATCGATACTATACAGAAATAGCCTGAATGTGATCGTATAGTGATGAACCCGGCTATCGTCCGAGAAAAGGTACAGCAGTTGTATCCCTGGAAACTCTGGCGGAGGCCCGGCCAGATTTCCCATCATTCCGGAATGAAAAACGGCGATTCCACTGTCGAAATGTTCAGACACGCCAGCATCGACATAGGTAGCATGAGAAAGGGTCAGGTGTTTACCGGGTCCGTGCTGGGGTGAGGCCACGCTAAATGTTTCGAGTTCGGCGGAAGCAAGAGGATCAAATAAATCCGGCAACTGGGTTTTCATCTCGGCGGCCAGTGCTGAATCGTATCGCGCCAGCCGCTGGAGGAAAGCAAAATGGGTTAGATCAAATCGCTGTTTTCTAAATCCGGTCAGACGGATTTCTTTCAGCCGTTCGGCCAACGCCTGCCATTCTTGTTCCTGCTGGCCAATGTTCTTGTCTGTTTTCGGTTCCATACGCTAGTCACGTAGAAAATAAGGATGAATAAATATGCACACTGACATAGATCCGATGCGTAAGTATTGAATTGAAAGTAACCGGATTAATTATGGGCTGTATTGGGAGATAAATGGATTCCACCAAAGCCATTATTGTGCGGGGTTGGTGGTTGGTGTGGCATTCGGGCACCCAATAAGCAGTTCGATAGGTCGCGTTAATAGGGTATCGGCAGCAAAGGGATTCGGACCGATCAGGACCAGTTCAATATCCAGACGGTTATCGAGGGGTATGATCTGCGTAGCACCGGTACCAGCGGCCAGAACACCCTGAGCAACCGGTAAACCGTTCACATTAAGGATCTTAAAATCCAGCTTCAAATCCGCTGAGGCAAATCTTATCCCTTCCAGGGTGGTATTTTTGCAAATGACTGCGCCCGTCCTCTTTTCATCCAGAACATCGGAGAGGCTGATGGTTACAGGGTTTGTTCGGTTTGAAGCGATCGATTGACTTCTAAAAACGGGTCGAAAGGTGATGATTCCGCCAGTTGGACCCAAAAGCGTAACGGTGCGTTCCTCTTTAACTTCCCCCGCAAGCCCTCCGCCGGTGACCGCTACGGTGAATACATAGTCACCGGGCCCGTTAAAAATAGGGTTATCACCTGCTAAGGATTGACTGAACGAGAGAGAGCGGCCAATAATCTGTTCGGAATTATCGGGCCTTTTTACGGATAAGATTACATTGAATGCCCGACCACCAGTCGTATCAATCTCATATTGAATCGTTACGCTACAGAAAGCGGTGGGGCAGATGAATTGCCGGTCTATTACAAATTTCTTGATCCGTTCACGGGGAAATACATGGACGCGAACTTCCGTGGGATCATTCAGCATAACGTAGCCAGCAACAGCGACTACTACGATTCCAACGGCTACCAATAAAACAATTCCCATGATTTAGATTGATGTTGTGAGTTAATGAGAAAGATCATACGGTTATAGTCGTAAAACCCACACGGTGTGGAAACAGTCGGACCGGATTATTTCATTGCAGGGGTGCGCACGGGAGAGAAGCCAGCAATTCCCCCGATCTTCAGAAAGTCACTTTCCCCCCTTCTTCTTTCCAGGTTCCTTCGCCGGTGGCGCTCAAAAGGGGGCCGGTGTTGGGGCCGCTGCCTTTGATTTTGGCAAACCGCCCGGTTCCGCCCGTAAAGGTGGTGGTGCCGGTGATGCTGCTCGATCCGACCTGCGTGGTCATGGTAGCATAAATCTTGTCGCCATTGGTGGCCGTGTGGGTAACTTTATGCGTCGCGGCTCCGGTGGTCACGCCAAAATCGAATTCATCCACGAATGTCACTGTGCCGGCAAACGAAAATGATCCGGTGCCTTCGATAACGACCTTCGCGACCGGTTTGCCATCGCTTCCCTGAGCAATCTGCTGGCTTTTGGTTTTGAAACTGAATTGGGCCGTATAAGCCGCATTTTCCTGTTCGAATTCGGAAACCGTTTCTTCTTCTTTTTTACAGCCTGCCAGCAGCGCGAAGATCAGGAGCAACAGGACGGAAGTAGATGCTTTTTTCATCGTCAATGGTGATTGCGTAGAGATCGGGTGAGGAGTAAATTTCCGGGATTTCATTTTCTGCTGCCATCCCCAATTGTGGGGATGTCGCAGAAATAGCGAAAGACGTTGCTTCATTGCCTCCTGTGTACAGCAGCACAATCTTTCATCGTAGAATCTTTTTCATGCGTGAAAACCGGGTTAAAAAAACCAACTAAAAACCGTATTTAGCGAGCCACTTTCCTTTTATAGCGTCTTTGGCCTGCACATATTCCTGATCCACGCCGTCGGCCGCCAGATCGAGTGGCGTACGCAGGGGGCGTTTTCCTTTTTCCATGTTGACTAAAGCCAGAGCCGCATCGGCAATGACCTGTGGATTCGCCTGGGTTCTAGCCATCGCATCTTCCAGCGCCTTCCCGGCAACCGTCATAAACTGACTGACGGCTTCTCCGTAGGCATCGGCGATGTCGGGCCGGTCAAAATAGGAGGACTTGGTAAACAGGTCGGTCGGGTAAGCGCCGGGCTCGATCAGCACGTTTTCAATGCCCTGGCTTAGTAATTCGGCGTAGGAGCCTTCGGTGAGGGCTTCGAGTGCAAATTTTGACGCACAATAGGGGACCACAAACGGGAAAGAAACCAGACCATAACCGCTGGAAATGTTGATAATCAGTCCGTTCTGAGCCTTTCGCATGGCGGGCAGAATCGCCTGATACAATCGCAGGACGCCGTAATAATTAACATCCATAATCCGGTGGACCTGCGGCACCGAAAACGCTTCCTGAATACCAATACCGTAGATACCCGCATTGTTGATCAGCACATCGATCCGGCCATGGATTGCCAAAACCTGCTGTACGACAGTCTCCACATCGGTGTCGCTTGTGACATCCAGTTCCAGTACTTCTGTACCGGGCAACGTGGCCAATTCCTGCGCGACCAAAACGTTTTTTCCCTGTATATCCCGCATCGTAGCGATGACGGTATGACCGGCGGCTGAGAATGTATGAACCATCAGTTTGCCGAAACCGGTGCTGGTGCCGGTGATAAAAATTACGTTTGCCATGGTCTGGTCTAGATTGTTAGGATGAAAAATTGACGGTTAGAGGGATTGATTGATTTGCATGATCGGTTGCGCATCGGTAAAGTTGGGTAGATCGGCCAGCAAGGCGGGGGCGTGAGCGATCAGGGCGGTTTGTAGATCCGCCAGCGTGGCAAAATGGAGCCGGGCAATGACCGTGTAGGTCGGTGGTGTATCCGGGGCCATTCCAGCCAGGCCTTGTTCCAGATCGATGCCCACCAGGCCGTCTGGTGTAAGGTGCTCACGCACCAAAGGCGTATGCTGGTTCAGGTAATAGTCCAGATCGAATCGCGTGTCGGCGGTTTGGGGGTAAAGGAGTGTTGCCGTAATCATGAATTTAGACGGTTAGATTCTTGATTGAAAAAGGTGGGAATGTTGGATTGGAAATGGGTAGGGGTTTTATAGTTTATTATGCTTTGTGTGAATAGCGTTTACGGGACTCGTGGTATTCTGGCAATGGCTTGATCCGGTGTCAGACGATGAACAACAGGCTCAGCATGGCAATCAATACAGCGAAGACTGACACCAATAACATGATTTTCCAGCCCCAGCTGTTGATTCGTGGTTTCATAATGGCCTGATCGTTAGGATCAAAGGTCTGCCAAAGTGTGACGTTATACCATACCGCAATCGCGGCATATTCACCTACCACAGGTGTGGTATTTTGGGGAGGAATTAGAAGAAGGGGCTTATTAGACCGGAATTTCGATATGGGTTTGCGTACCCTGACCCGATTCTGACATAACCTCATACCGTCCGCCAAGGAGTTGAGCGCGGTGCCGCAGGTTCTGGAGGCCATTGCTTCGGCTGGTGGCCTGTGCCACATCAAACCCAATGCCGTTATCTTCGTAAGTTAGCTGAATGCCGTCCGGAGTTCGGGATAGCGTGAGGGAAACGTGACTGGCCTGAGCATGTTTCAGCGCATTCTGGAGCAGTTCCTGCACCATCCGATACAGGTGGATTTCGAGCGAGTGTTCAAGCTTTTCAGTAAAACCGGTTGCCTGAAATGCCACTTCCAGTTTACCCGTGGCGTTGACGCGCCGGGCTAGTTCGTGAAGCGCATTCACAAGCCCGATACTGGCTAAGGTGCGCGGGCTGAGGTCGTGAATCAGTCGACGGAGGTCGTCAAGGGAGTCATTAATCAGGTTTTCAGAACGTTGTTTGAGTTCGATAACCGGAACTTTGCTGTCTCCCAGCATATTCAGGTATAATTTGAGTAATGACAGATTCGCCCCCAATCCATCGTGCAGATCCTCCGCGAAACGTTTTCGTTCGGTTTCCTGGGTGCGGGTCATCACGGCCAGTTCGGCTTTCTGGCGTTGCTGGAGAATGTGAAGTCGGTAGAGATAAAGCCCCAGCAATCCACCGAGCAATAGCAGTAACATACCGGCCCGAAACCAGAGGGTCTGATACCATTCCGGTTCGACAACGATGGTCAACGGATGGACAAGTTCAGTCCAGGTTTGGCCGTCCAGACTCGCTTTCACCTGAAACTCGTAGGAGCCGGGGGTGGGATATGTGTAGGTTGCGGTTCGTTGGTTGCTTACGTAATTCCACGTATCATCAAAACCTTTGAGCCGGTAAGCATATTGTACCTGGGTCGGGTTTCGATAAAAGAGCGACGCAAAGTCCAGGGTCAACATGGCCTGGCTGTACGGAACGCGGACTTGGTTCGTAAACATCAACTGATGGTTGAGAATACCGTCGGCTGATGGGATTACGGATTGGTTGAATAGCTTCAGGTCGGTCAGGTAAACCGGGGCGTGATTTATAGTCTGGGTAAGTTTTTTGGGGTCAAGCACAACGATGTGCCCGTTTGTGCCCCAGAAAAGCTCCCCTTTTGCATTTTTAGCTTTACCAAAAAACAGAAAGGTATTGGAAGGCAAGCCATCCTTGGTTTTATAGGTCACAAATCGACGGGTTTGTGGATCGAGCCGGGCTAGCCCATTCAGCGTACTAAGCCAGATCATTCCCTGGTTATCTTCCAGCACGGTCAGCACGGAGTTACTGGGTAAGCCATCACTTTCCGTAAAAATCTGGATTTTCTTTGTTTTAGGATTCAATACGTTGATACCTCCGCCAAAGGTTGCGATCCAGATGTTACCGTTACGGTCTTCCATCAGATCGCTGGCAACGGAATAGCTCAGGGCAGTCGTGCCAATTGTATCTTTCGTCTTATCCTGATTCGGCCTAAAATGCTCAAATTCCGGTTTTTGCCAGGTTCCTCCCGTCAAATGCGATAGACCGCTATCCCATTTACTAATCCAGATGGTACCATCGCGCGCTTGTATGATCCGGCTTACGGCAATACCGCCGATGACATCTTTCCCGTAATGGTGCCATTGACCCGATGGTTCACGCATGCTAACGCCCTGAAAATACATGCCAAACCATTGGTTGTGGGCTTTATCTTCGAGGGTTGTCATAACGAAAAAGCCAGGTTTATAAACGGGTTTTTGGGGCGATTCGATCAGCCGCTCCAGAACCTGGGGTTTCTGGTTTGGCTGGTACGGACCAACCTTCTGAGCCGTAAGTGCGGTTATCCAGATGTTCCCATCCTTGTTCGGAATAATCTGCGTGGTGCGTGTGGTAGGAATTTTATCGGGCAAATACCGTTGCGTCCGGCGGTCGTATTGCCACACAAAATTCTGCCCGCCAACCCAGAGTATCCCATTGGTATCTTCGTACAGCGGTAAGCCATCATTGCCTTGCGAGTCGGCAAACGGGATTTGTTGAAAAGGCGAAGGGATTAAATCGGTAAAATAAAGCCCTTTTTCAGTACCAATCCAGAGCAAATGAGACTGATCTTCGAATACGTGTTGAATAACGTTGCTGTGCAGATTATTAGGACGTTCATCACTTACAAAGTGATCGGTTCTATTCGTTTGGGAATCCCACCGAAACAGACCATGTTTTTGCGTACCAATCCATAAGCTTCCATCAAAGGCGGCACAAATTGAGGTAATTGCTTTATTTCTCAGCGCATCGGGTATGGGTTGGGGTTTCCCCCGCCATTGTTGCAGCCCTTTATCCGTACCAAACCAGACACGCCCCTGTTTATCAGGAACAATGGTGTTGATGCTATGGCTAAAACGTAGTGAATCCAGCAAAACCAATCGTGGCTTTTCAACCCGGATATGTAGCAATTTCCCATCCTGGCTCGCTGCCCAGACAGTGTGGTCAGCATCTTCCCAAAATGAGCTAACCCGTTCGCTGGCTAATACATCATGTTGGGCTGAACCGGGAAGAAAATGGCAGATACTATTGGCACCACCGATCAGTATGGAACCATCGTGCAGCGTTAGGGCCGTACTGTAGGCGGGGTTAAGGTCCCTGACCAATCGGATGCGGCTGATGGCCCCCGTCCGTTTATTCAGCCGGTTTACAACATTCCCGTTACCCCAGGTTCCAATCCAAAGCTCCTGACCAGTTTCGACCAGCGCCGACACAAGGTTGTGATTGAGGGTGTTCTCTTTCTGAGGATGGTTTCGATGCGTAACCATATTCTGCCCATCGTAGCGAAACAGGCCATTCATCGTTCCTACCCACAGAAAACCCTGCCGATCCTGATGAATAAGGCTAACCGAAGTTTCCGCATTCAGGTCACCGACTGTCAGGTGTGTAAACCTGTTTGGTTGTGCCTGGGCAAACGTCGCCAGTATAAACAGCACGAAACAAAGATGCCGGACTCGCATACCGTCAGAGAAGTTATTTTTTTAGCATCAATGTGGTGAGTTCCGTGATGTGGTGAATGGCAAGTTTGGCGTAAATATTTTTCCGGTGCGTTTCCACCGTTCGTGGACTGACAAATAGCTGCTCTGCAATGTCGGTATTACTGTACCCTTCGATTAACAACTGAACAATTTCGTTTTCGCGGGGAGTGAGGGAATGGATGAGTTCCGGTGTAGCAGGCAGAGGAGCCACGCGGGTCAATACGGTCGTTAAGTCAGGACTCAGAAAAACCAGGCCCTGGCTCACCCGGTCGAGGGCCTGAAGCAGCTCGTCGCGGCCGGCACTTTTGAGACAGAAACCGTTGACCCCGGCATCGAACATGGCCCGAACCGAAGCATAATCGGTCTGCATTGACACGGTCAGGATTGGCAAATCCGGAAATTTCGGGCGTATTTGCCGGGTCACCTCAATACCTGACATTCCCGGCATCTGAACATCCAGCAGCAAAATATCAACCGGATGCGCGGCAAGAAACGGCAACACATCCTTCCCATTGCAGACGATACCGACAATCTGATACGCTTCGGAATAGGTGAGCATAAACTGTAGTCCCTCGGCAAACAGCCGATGGTCGTCGGCAATGAGGATGTGTTTCATAGTCAGGATAGGAAGGAATAACTATACAGCCTAAGGCATTGATAGGCAGGTTATAATGTCTATCAAATACAGTAAAAAACTTTACTTTTACAAGTTGACCTTCACTAAAGTGGGGATGCTTTACTTCGCTCGGGCGAATACTTCCCGCAGCGTGCCTTTCCAGCCTTCCTGCTGGTAGGTATCGCCTTGTTTCGTAACCTTAAATTCGTTCTTCACGCCCTTCTGACTCACATCCCAGGAGAAAAATTCATTGGTTTCGGTCAAAACCTTCCCATCGTACTGATACGTTCCGGCACCTGCTCCATTAAACTGGCCGGTTTTGGGATTATAATACACATACACGACCAGCGGATAACTGAAGATTTTCACCACCTGAATGCCTTTATACGGCCCTTCACCCAGCCGGGTTTTGCCCCAGGTTCCTTCCTGCATGAGCCAAACGCCTTCCAGTCCGTTGTTTTTCAGGGGTTCTTTGGGGGTTATTCGCTCGTCAACTTCACTGACTTCGTAGTTTTTATATTTCTCAGAGTTTAGAAAACCGGTTTGTTTAAATGCCTTTGAATCAACCTGATAATCCATGGCCAGTACGCTGCCCACGGCCGTCGAATCCCAGGAGTAGTAGGCGATTTTCTCCAGATATTTGCCGTCTTTCAACTCATACGTACCTCCGCCGACGCCATCGAAGGCCTTTCGTCCGCGCCGGTTGTCGTCATACCAGCCCGCAAACCAGTAACCATCTTTAAAAACTTTGATCACCGTGACCGAATCACGGGTGCGCCACTCGGTCATCGTACCGAATTTGTAGCGCGTCTGGCGGTAAGCGCCATTGAGTTTGCGAACCGGCTCGTCGGCTATTAAAGCACTCAGAACACCCAGGGAAAACAGAAATACCAGCTTTTTCATCGTCATACAGAAGTTGATGGAACGATTCAAAAGTAGCAGTCTGCCCGGTGCCGGTATTGTACAAGTGCGACATTCGGCGGGTTGTGAAGCAGGAATGAGCAACCGGTTAATCCAGCCCCGGTCGCCGGAAATGCCGGGCTTCCGGGAAGGCGGTTTCCATTTGCTGCCGGATGCGATCCAGCAGAATCAGCATGTCCAGCACATCATCGGTTTTTTCGGGATAATTTTCCAGCAGGGTATGCCAGGCTTTCAGCGAATAATCGATGCTGACCAGCACCAGTTTCGCTTTTCCGTTGAAATAGGCCCTCAGAACCGCATCCGGCGTCATCCCGTTGTTGATCTGCAAAGCCGAGACCACTTTGACCGGAATCAGCGTCCGGTACCATTTGAGGGTTTCCCAGGCGTCTTTCAGCGTTTTCAGCAACGCCGTTGCTTCGGCCTCCGTCCGTAAGCCCAGATTCGTTTCAAAGGCTTGTTGGTGACCGGCCTGTTCGAGCAGATCTTTTTCCTGTTTCAGCCATTTGGCCGTCTGGCGCAGGTACTCGTCACACAAGACCGTCAGCGGATTCCGAACCGATCCTTCCGTTTGGAATGTAACGGCTTTCGTTTCCTGTTCAACGGCCCGATGTTCAGGCAAAAGCCGCTGCTGACGGGCCTTGTCAACGTAGGATTTGGTTAGTTCCAGCGTTTCCATGAGCCGTTTCACCAGCGTTTCCGCGTCCATGTTCGGCTGCTTCAGTCCGTCGGGATATTGTAACGCAAAGTTTTGACACCGTTTCGTAAACGGGCAACGTTCACACCACGAATCGCAATAGTTGTAAATGCCCGGTATTAGCGCCACTTCCTCTTCCATCCTTAATAAATCGTTACGGTGGGTTTATAAACTTATAAAGATTGCTATAATAGGCCATTAAGATAGATTTGTTTGTGAATATAGTTTTCGGACCGTAAAAAGCAAATAGTTTTCTTAAAATAAAGATGATTCTTCCGTTTATTGGCTTTTGTATAGCTAATTGTTTTGATTCAAAATGTGTCTCGAATGTCATTAAAATAGCATTTTGGCTACTACTGGTTTTTATTCAACGAATTCATACCCACCCCTATTCCAGCGTTATCGCCCGGATGCGCTATTTTTGGCAATTCTACGTCCTCTTTCTATGAAATACGGCATCTTTTTTCTCTTTTTGGTTACCTGGTCGGCGGTGGCGCAAACGCCCGAAACCGCCCCCCTCGACTCGCTCACGGAGCGTTCCAAACGGTATTTGAATGCTCAGCAACCCGACTCGCTGTATGCCCTGATGGGAGAAGCGTTTCACGTCCAGATTTCGGCCACCCAGTTTACCCAGATTTCGCAGGGATTGAAAGCGCAGTTGGGCCGGTGGCAATCTGCGGAGCGAAGAAGTGTGAAAGACGGCGTTGCGCGGTACAAAGCGGTTTTCGACAACGGCCTGATCGACTTCTACATCAGCCGGGATAACGCCGGTAAAATTTATACCTTCCTTTTCAAGCCCTACGAAGCCGATGTCGCCGACAAAACCGCGCCGGTTTTAACCAGCAATCCGTTGCGGACGGTTTTTGATAAACAGGTCGATGCGGTGGCCCAGTCGTATATCAAAAAGCAGAATACCGTCGGCCTGAGCCTTGGCATTCTGCGAAACGACAGCCTGTTTACCTACGGCTATGGCGAAACCGCCAAAGGCAACGGTCGTATTCCGGATGCCAACACGCTTTTTGAAATTGGCTCGATCAGCAAAACCTTCACAGCGACGCTTCTGGCTGATGCCGTTCAGCGCGGACTGGTCAAGTTGGATGATCCCTTGAGCAAATACCTGCCCGATTCGATTCCGGCTTTGCAGAAAGATGGGGTTCCGGTGACGCTCAAAACCTTGTCTAACCACACCTCCGGTTTGCCCCGGTTGCCGACCAACCTCTTTTCGACGGCTACGGATGTGACCAATCCCTACAAACACTACGACCGGAAATTGCTGTATACGTATCTCAAAACCGCTGCCTTATTGCGTCAGCCGGGCAAAGAATACGACTATTCCAATCTGGCCGTCGGGCTGCTGGGCACGATTCTGGAAACGG
The DNA here is from genome assembly GCF_008727875.1 of Larkinella humicola. GTDB lineage: Bacteria > Bacteroidota > Bacteroidia > Cytophagales > Spirosomataceae > Larkinella > Larkinella humicola. Next base: position 62,187 of record NZ_VTWS01000004.1, read on the forward strand.
TGAACAAGAAATCGTACGAAGCGTTGATTCAGGAGCGGATTGCCAAACCGCTGGGCATGGTGCATACCGTGATTACGCTGAGCGAGGCCGATAAAATAGTATTCGCGCAGGGTTATGATGGGAAAGGAAACCCGGCTTCATCCTGGGAGTTTCAGGCACTGGTGGGCGCAGGCGGCATTCGCTCGTCGGTCAACGACTTGTTTCAATTCGTAAAAGCGGAGTTGGGAGAAGGACCCAAAAAGATCGCGGAAGCGATGAAAAAAACGCAGGAAACGACCTTTGTAAACGGAACCACGACCCTCGGTTTGGGCTGGCACCGGCGAACCGAAACGCCCCGCCCCTGGTTCTGGCACCAGGGCGGAACGGGTGGTTTTGTGACGTACGTCGCCTTCAATCCGTCGCGCCAAACCGCCGTTATCCTGTTGACCAACAGCCAGACACCCATCGAAGAACTAACCGCCGGATTTCTCAACCTTGCTGAACAAAACACCAAATGAGCGTCGAAACCATTAGTATCTTAGGCTGTGGCTGGCTGGGCTTTCCACTGGCCGAGTCGTTTCTGAATGAGGGCTACATCGTGAAAGGCAGTACGACGTCCAAAGATAAACTGCCGGGTTTCTGGAAAGTGGGGATCAAACCCTACGAATTACATTTCAATCCAGAACCGGCGGGCGACGATCTGGCTGATTTTCTGGATACAGACGTTTTGATTATCAACATTCCACCCAAAGCTGGCAAACTGGGCGATGGGTTTCATCCGCAGCAGATTCAGGCGGTGGTCAATGCCTTGCGCCAGTCGGGAGCGAAACTACCGTATGCAATCTATGTAAGTTCGACCTCCGTTTACCCGGATCTGAACCGTGACGTGGTTGAGGACGATGTTGTAACGCCCGATCAGGCCGCGGCTCCGGCTTTCGTCGAAGCCGAGCAACTCATTCTAGGATTGGGCAACTCAACGGTTTTGCGATTTGGCGGGTTGCTGGGTTACAACCGCATTCCGGGGCGTTATGTGGCCGGGAAAAAAGACCTGACAACAGGTTCGGTTCCTGTCAATTACATTCACCGAGACGATGGCATTGGCGTGATCCGGGCGTTGATTAACCATCCGCAGCCGGGCCAAACCTTCAGCGTGGTATCCCCCGAACACCCGACGCGCGAAGCGGTATACCGGAAGAACTGCGACGATTTTGGCTACGAAACCCCGACCTTTGCAGAACCGTCGGAACCAGAACCGTTTAAAATCATCAGCCCGGAAAAGTTGATCAAGACAATAGGGTATTCTTTTCAATATCCTGATCCGCTGGCGTTTTATTACGCCCCTTAAGTAAACATAAGTTTGCTTTCTGCCCCTAAATCCCCTAAAGGGGACTTGGACACCGCTTAACCAAGATGCTAAAAGTCCCCTTTAGGGGATTCAGGGGCAGAATACCTAAAACTTCCATTTCAGCCGCACCGACGCATTCCGGCCCGGATCATCGGCGTAATACCGAAACCGGTTCAGGTAATCGCGGTACACGGTATTGAACAGATTCGTCACGGTGAAGCCCACATCAATCTGATGATGGGCCGATACCGGGAGCGCAAAACCGGCGGTCAGGTTCCAGAGCGAATAGGCGGGGGGCGGAGGCAGAAAATCGCTGTTAGCCGGAACGCGGTTTTGCCGCGCGACCCACAGATTTCCGACGCCCACAAAAACCTCCTGCAATTTGTTCCACTTGCCTACATCATACCGAAGACCGTTTTCCCAACGGTTAGGCGGTGTCATCACAACCGGTTGATCGAGCACCAAATCCTGCACATACAGCAACGACAACTTGGAAGTTCCGCTCAGTTTAGGCAGTAAAATCGCCTGAACGCTGGCGTCCAGCCCGGCATAAAGCGCGTCGGTTTGGGTATATTTAAAGGATGGAAATGCGCCCCGAATAGTCAGGATCGGTTCGGCCTGCGGTTTTAGATAAATATAATTCCGAATGGTATTGTAGAAAAAGCCAATCTCAGCCTGTACTTTTTTGCCGGTGTATTCCGTACTCAGATTCAGGTTGTAAGCCACCTCAGGCCGGAGTGAGCGGTCGCCCAGTTCGTAAGCGGCTGCGCCGTGGTGGACCCCGTCGCTGAACAATTCGCTGACGTTGGGCGCGCGCCAGGAGCTTCCGGCGTTGAAACGGGTGGTCCACTGGTCGGACAGGGAATACGTCGCGCCCAACGTTCCCGAAAAATTCTGAAACACGAATAACGGTTTTTCCAGCACCTGTCTTTCATACCGGAACACCTGCATGTGCCGGTAATCGTAGCGAAGTCCGGCTTCGTACTCCCAACGGTTGACTTTCAGTTTTTCAATCCAGAAAAGTCCGGCGTTGTAAGTCCGGAAGTTCGGTATCAGCGGCCGCCCGTTCATGATGTTGTACTGGTAAAAACCGCTGATGCCCAGGCTCCCCGTCAGTTTATTGGCAACGGGTTTGTGTTCAAAAACGAGATCGCCGGTGTAGGTCGTGAGCCGGAACCGGAGTTCGGGGCGGTTCAAAGCCGCCAGAGAATCGTTTTTGGGGCGGTGCAAATCATATTCCATCCGGTCGTCGAACTGACGGGCCAGCGTCAGGCTCAGTTCACCGCCGGAAGCCGGTTTCCAGTCGGTTCGCCATTTCAGTAAATCATGCGCAATCTGCTGATTTGGTCGGCGAATGGCGTGGCTGAAGCCGGATTTGATCAGCGGTTCGCCGTTTTCCAGAACCGTCTGTAAGTCGGTCAGGCTGCCGATGTGTGAACCGGAAAAGATACCCAGTTTGGTAGAAAACCGGCTGTAATACAGTTCGGACCGAAACCGGGTGGAGCGGTATCCCAGCGACCCGGAGAAGTTTTGCTCCGAAATGCCGGTATTATCCAGAAAGTAATTCGGGGTGCGAACGTTGCCACCCCGTTTCAGCGTCCCCTGCACCCGCCAGCCGAACCCTTTGCCAAAACCGCCTTCGGTTTGCAGCGATGCGACGCCTTGCCGCCCGTTGGTAAAACCCACCAGATTCAGTTCGCCGTGAACGGTTTTAAGGGTGGGCAGAGGGGCTGGTTCGACCAGAATGACACCCCCGATGGCATCGGAGCCAAACCGTACGCCCGTAGCGCCCTTGATCACGGTCAGGCGATTGGCCACAAACGGATCGATTTCCGGCGCGTGTTCCGACCCCCACTGCTGGCCCTCCTGCCGGATGCCGTTGTTCAGAATCAGCACGCGGTTGCTGTGCATGCCGTGAATAACCGGTTTCGTGATCGACGAACCGGTTTGGAGGGTAGTCACGCCCGTCATGGTGCGGAGCGCATCGCCCAGCGACTGACCGCGGGTCTGGTCGAGAGCCTTGCCTTCCAGTTGCGAGATGGTCTGGCTGGTGAGGGCGTTGGCGCGTTGTGCGGTCACGTTTACATCCTGTAAGTGAATGTCATCCTCCGTCAGCAGCACAGTTTGTTCGGAGGTGTGGACAAGAACAACTGATTGGGCAACTTCCTGATACCCTAGAATGCGGCTAATGAGGGTGTAGGTCCCCTGACACAAGGGTTCGATCCGGTAGTGGCCGCTGGCATCGGTAACGGTTCCTTTCTGCAATTCTTTGATAAAAACAGCCGCGCCGGGAATAGGCTGGCGGCTTTCCCGGTCAAGCACGACGCCTTTAATAAAACAATCGCAGGGGTCTTGTGCAAAAGTGGGGCGTAAAATGCACACCAACAGAAATGTAAGTACTATGCTAAGAATGCTGTGATGATTATGATTCACTTTCAGATAGTTACAAATTTATGAGCGCAACAAAAGTACATTTTTTGCAACTTTGTTGCAACACATGAAAGGGGGAATTCCGGTACTATACCTTCAAATCAATTGTGGAGAAAGTAGGGAAAAACCTTGTTTGTAAGTTTTGTTTAACTATTTTTGGGAAAGATTAAACAAACTGGGGTGTGCGATTCCACACACTGGGGCGTTTTTTCTACAGTTCGTTCCTTGACATCGTTTGGCATGATTACCCGTCTGCTCGATTCAGTATATGTAAAATACTGTATTTCAGTGTGTTGAATGGATAGGTCGTTAATCAATCAAAAAAAAATGAGATTTGGTTACATTGTTGTCTACTGGATATACAGAATTGATTCAACAAAAAACGACTTATAGATCATGACAGCACTTGAATTTACCTACAACATCGGCAAAGTTTCAAAGTCGCTGAAGCCATTTGCTCTGCGTTTGACGAAGGATGTTGAAGATGCAAACGACTTATTGCAGGACACTTTATTGAAGGCTTTTACGAACCGCGATAAATACACGGATGGTACGAATCTGAAAGCGTGGTTGTATACCATCATGAAAAATACCTTCATCACCAACTACCAGAGAATGGTGCGGAAAAACACGTTCATCGACACGACGGACAATCTGCACTACATCAATTCGATGGAAAGTAGCACTGACAATACGGCCTACTCGTCTTTTGCACAGGACGACATCAACCGGGCCGTCAATGCACTGGATGATACCTACCGGACACCGTTTATGATGCATTTCCGGGGTTTTAAATACCACGAAATCGCTGCCCGTCTGGACATTCCCATCGGAACCGTTAAAAACCGCATCCACATCGCTCGTAAAGAGCTGAAAGATAAATTGAAAGTTTACGCGTATCAGGCGTGAGCTAGAGTAAAGAGGATAGACAAGAGAGTAAAGACTAAAGGAATTAAGTAAATAGAACAGGTCTTTACTCTCTTGTCTATCTTCTAACATCTCAAAAGACATTTGATTGAGTAGTTTTTGGTTAAAAAAGAGGAAGGTTCCGAAAAGTTAGATGGTTTCCGTCTAACTTTTTTGGTTAGAGCAAAAGACGGATTTTTCAATCCGTCTTTTTTGTGTTTATTACTCCCGTCTCCTGAAGAAGCTCTTTAAAAGCCGGATGCTGAAACGCCGGCAATGGCTGCCTGGTCTTCAGGGAGTTGAGACTAAACTTTCACACATGTCAAAACGCGTCATTGTTATAGGATCCGGTTTTGCCGGGTTGTCGGCGGCTACAAGCCTGGCCGACAAAGGGTTTGAAGTTACGATTCTGGAAAAAAACAGCCAGGCGGGTGGTCGTGCCCGGATGTTTGAGCAAGACGGTTTTGTGTTCGATATGGGGCCAAGCTGGTATTGGATGCCTGATGTTTTTGAAACGTACTTTGGTCGTTTTGGCAAAAAACCGTCGGACTATTACAAGCTCGTGCGGCTTGATCCGTCGTATACCGTCGTTTTTGGGGCCAATGATGCCGTCGAGTTGCCCGCCGGGGTCGAAAATATCCAGGCGGTTTTTGAACAAATGGAACCGGGTGCCAGTCGCCGGTTGCTCGAATTTCTGGAGCAGGCGGCTTATAAATACGATGTTGGGATCAATCAGTTTGTCTGGAAACCGAGTAGGCGGGTGTCAGAATTCATGAGCGTGAAATTGCTACAGGATGTGATGCGGCTGGATGTTTTTCAATCGTTTTCGAGCCACGTCCGTAAATATTTCACGAACGAGCGGATTTTGCAGTTGATGGAATTCCCGATTTTGTTTCTGGGAGCAACGCCGGCCAACACGCCCGCCATGTATAGTCTGATGAATTACGCCGAAATTTCGATGGGAACCTGGTATCCGATGGGGGGCATGCACGAAATTGTGAAAGCAATGGTAAAGCTGGCCGAGGAGAAGGGGGTGAAGATCTTATTGAACCATCCGGTTAAACAAATTAGCGTAACAAATGGTATAGCCAACAAAGTCGAAACGTATCAGGGAACCTTCGAGGCCGATGTGGTGGTAGCGGGAGCTGATTATCAGCATGTGGATAGCAAATTGCTGACACCTGACTACCGAAATTACGACGACCGGTATTGGAAAAGCCGGGTGATGGCCCCATCGTCGTTGCTGTTTTACCTGGGCGTTGACCGGCGGGTGCCGCGTTTGCAACATCACAATTTGTTTTTCGATGAAGATTTTGGGTTACACGCCCACGAAATTTACGAAAAACCGCAGTGGCCGACCAAACCGCTCTTTTACGTTTCGGCACCGTCGAAAACCGACCCGGGCGTGGCACCGACGGGCATGGAGAATCTGTTTATCCTGATTCCGGTGGCACCGGATCTGAACGACCCCGAAGAAACGCGGGAATACTATTACAACCTGGTGATGGATCGGCTGGAAGCGTATGTGGGTGAAACCATTCGGGATCACGTCGTTTTTAAACGCAGCTACGCCCATAGCAATTTCATCGCCGACTACAACGCCTTCCGGGGCAATGCCTACGGACTGGCTAACACGCTGAGACAGACGGCTATTTTGAAGCCAGGACTGAAGAGCAAACGCGTTGACAATCTGTTTTACACGGGCCAATTGACCGTTCCGGGGCCGGGCGTCCCGCCCTCGCTTATTTCCGGATTGGTGGTGGCGGATGAAGTTGCCAGGGAATTTGGGCAACGGACTTGACTTAAAAAATACAATTACTACTAGCTGTTCCTGTGTCTGTCTGAAGAGGGTACAGCCCACCAACGAAACCCTATGATCGAGTTATTCAACCGAACCGCGTTAGAGTGCAGCAAGCTGATCACCGAACATTACAGCACCTCATTTACGTTGGGGATCAAAACCCTGGACCGTAAATTCCATTTTCCGATTTATGCCGTCTACGGTTTTGTCCGGTATGCCGACGAAATTGTGGACACGTTTTACAACTACGATCAAAAATACTTACTGGAAAAATTCAAGAAAGATACCTACGAAGCCATTTCGGACGGCATCAGCCTGAATCCCATTCTCCATTCGTTTCAGTGGGTTGTCAAGGAATACAGCATTGACCGGGAACTGATCGATGCGTTTCTGAAAAGCATGGAAATGGATTTGTATTTTAACGAATACACAGACAACAGTTACCAGGAATACATCTATGGCTCGGCCGAAGTGGTGGGGTTAATGTGTTTGCGGGTATTCTGTGAAGGCGACCTGGCGATGTTTGACCGGCTGAAAGAACCAGCGCGCAAGCTGGGGGCGGCTTTTCAGAAGGTCAATTTTCTGCGCGACCTGAAGGACGATTACATTGACCGGGGCCGGGTCTATTTCCCGGGCGTCAATTTCAGCGAGTTTACGAAAGATGCCAAACGGCTCATCGAAAAGGACATTCAGCAGGATTTTGACGAAGCCTACGCGGGTATTCTGAACCTCCCGCGTGGAGCCCGGATGGGCGTTCATCTGGCGTATACCTACTACCAGACCCTGTTCAACAAAATCAAGCAGATACCCGCTTCCCGGATTCAGGAGGAGCGCATCCGGGTGCCGGACATGAAAAAAATCGCGCTCCTGGCCCAGACCTACGTGCGGTTTCGGTGGAGCGGGCAGTGAAAAACGGCCCGATGCGGGGCATCGAGCCGTTTTTGTACCCCAGACACTAGTCATTCCGGGCCAGAACCACCCGTTTCGATTTGGTTTTGATATCAAACAATTGCGTCACCCGTTTGCTGCCCGAGCGCACTTCAAAGCCATACGTCCCATCCTGCAAAGTAGAAAGGTCAAACGTCGTGATTCTCAGCGCGTGGTGGGAATAGGTGTTGGCATATAAAATTTGCCGGTCGTTACTGAGGATATACACCCGAATGTCATCGTGAAGAAGCTGGAACGGCTGAGTCACTTCAATCCGGAACTTCAGATTGCTCACTTCCCGAAACGCCAACTGCAAGGCGGCATCCTCTTTCGCCGTCTGGGGCAGGTTTTCAAGCGTTTGGGCTTGCGACGGATTCAGAGCTACCCCACCCGCCAGTGTCAGCATCAGTAAGGCTTTTTTCAGATTCCTGTGCTTGTAAATTTCCCTTTTCATGGTTGTATTATGTTTTGATAAATGGACAAAGTGCAATTCAATAATTGGAAGATTGCTTCTGTTGCATTCATAATATTTTGATAATAAATCTATAACTTATTTGTATACACTATATTACCGTCAAATAGGGATTGAAAAAGTTGTTTTTATAATGATCGTTTATATCAAAATTGTTCAACAAAAAGCGTTTTTTTACAAGTAGTCCCCTGAATAGTGAAATGAGATTTTAACCGTATCTTTGCAGAGTAATGGTTTACGGTATTCAGTTTGCGGTTTACGGCGACTGACGCACGATTAGGACGCGTCAGCCACCGTAAACCGTAAACTGTAAACTGAAAACCATAAATCTTACTACAACATAGCTTCATGGTTTCTGAAACGGCTGAAAAGACGGTATCCGCTGCGGTGCTGGCCAACTACGAGCTGGTAATTGGTCTGGAAGTTCACTGCCAGCTCCTGACGGCGACGAAAATCTTTGCCGCCGATTCCAATCAGTTTGGCAGCGAACCCAATACCAACATCAGCGTCATCACACTGGGGCATCCGGGTACCCTGCCCAAACTCAACCGCAAAGCCGTCGAACTGGCGGTTCGGATGGGATTGGCCTGTCAGTCAACGATAACGTCCTACAATCTTTTTGCCCGGAAAAACTACTTCTATCCCGACCTGCCGAAAGGCTACCAGCTATCGCAGGATAAAACGCCGATTTGCGTAGGGGGCGGAGTGCCGGTTAAATTCAAGGATGCCGACGGTCAGCCGGTTGAAAAGACGGTTTTTCTGCATCACATTCATTTGGAAGAAGACGCCGGTAAATCGATTCACGACGGCGACTGGCATACCGTTTTGGATTATAACCGCGCCGGAACGCCCCTGATCGAGATGGTGACCGACCCCGTGATTCGCAGTGCGGAAGAAGCGGCTGCGTACCTGACGGAAGTCCGGCGGCTGGTGCGGTATTTGGACATTTGCGACGGCAACATGGAAGAAGGCTCGCTGCGCTGCGACGTCAACGTTTCGGTGCGGTTGTGGGGCGAGGAGGAGTTCGGTACGAAAGTCGAGATCAAAAACATGAACTCCATCCGCAACGTCCAGCGGGCCATTGAGTCCGAGTTACGGCGGCAGGTGGAAACGATCGAAACCGGCGGCACCATCGTTCAGGAAACCCGCATGTTCGACGCCACAACCGGCCTGACCCACGGCATGCGGATGAAAGAAACCATGAACGATTACAGGTATTTTCCGGACCCGGATTTGAGTCCGGTTCTGGTATCGGACGAATGGCTGGCCGAAATCCGCGCCAACATGCCTGCTTTGCCGAAAGAACGTCATGATAAGTTACTGAATCACTACGGTTTACCGGAATACGATGCGACTCTGTTGGCCGACGTAAAAGAACTGGCGGATTATTTTGAAGCCGTAAGTCAGTTAACGACGAATTATAAGGCGGTTTCCAACTGGATTATGGGGCCGGTGAAAGCCCAGTTGCCCGAAAAATCGCTGCGGGATGGCCAGTTTCCGCTTTCGGCCGAAAAACTGGCGGAATTGATTACGTTAGTGGATTCAGGAAAAGTCAGTTTCTCGACCGCCAGCCAGCGGATTTTCCCGGCTCTGATCGAACACCCGGAGAAATCGCCGGAACAAGTGGCGCAGGAGCAGAATTTAGTGCAAAACAGCAATACCGATACGTTGCAAGCGTTGGTAGATGAGGTGCTGACAGCCTGGCCCGATAAAGTCAAAGAATACAAAAAGGGTAAAAAAGGGTTGCTGGGCTTGTTTGTGGGTGAGGTGATGAAAAAATCGAAAGGCAATGCAGACCCCAAACTGACCAATGAGTTGCTTCAAAAATCGTTGTCTTCTCCGTTATAACGTACAGGTAAAATGAAAAAAAATCGGATCGGATTCGTCGTTTTAGTCGGTTTAGCCCTGCCACTGGCGGCTTTTGCCCAGACAGCTGGGAAAGAATTCACGGTAAAAGGTACGGTTCAGAATGCCAAACCGGGCAGCAAAGCCTATTTGGAAACGAACGAAAAAGTATCGAAGCGGATTGACTCCACCCAGATCGACGCCAGCGGAAGCTTTTCGCTGAAAGGAAACGAAACGAACGGCGGGAGTTTTTACAAGCTGAACTTGGCCAATGAGCAATTCACGAGTTTGCTGGTGGAAGGAGGAGAAAACCTGACCGTAACGGCCGATCTGAAAAACAAAGACAAGCTTCTGGTAAAAGGCTCGGTCAACATGGATTTTTATCCCAAAATCGTGGCCATCGATGCCATGATGCTGAAAAAATCCAAAGAGTGGCAGAAGCAGGCGGCTGCGGCTGCTGAAAAAAACGACCTTAAAAAAGGCGAAGCGATTGATCGGGAAGTGATGGCGACCAACAAACAGGTCATCGACACCATCAAAGCGCTGATTCCGCAAATGGGAACGTCCAGCGTGGCCATGATTGCGCTCAAATACCTGGATCCGAAAGAGCATTTTCCCCTCTACGAAGCGCTGGCGGACCAGATGCAAAAAGCCAATCTGACCGGCAAACAGGCCAAGGCCTTTATCAACTTCGTAACGATGGCCAAGAGCGAAATGGCCACCCAGGCCACGCAGGTTGCAGTGGTTGAGGGAGCACTGGCCCCGGACATCACTCTGGAAGATACAAAAGGTCAGGTGGTGAGCCTGTCCTCGTTGCGCGGGAAGTATGTGTTGATCGATTTCTGGGCGTCGTGGTGCGGACCCTGTCGTCAGGAAAACCCGAACGTAGTCCGGATGTACAATAAATACAAGGAGAAGGGCTTCGAAATTTACAGCATTTCGCTCGACGACAACAAGAACGCCTGGTTGAAAGCCATCGAAGCCGACGGGATGGTCTGGACCAACGTGCTGGGCAAGAAAAATGGCAGTTCGGCGGTTGCTCAGCAGTACTCGGTTCAGGTCATTCCCACCACCTATCTGCTGGATAAAGAAGGAAAAATCATCGCCAAAAACCTGCGGGGCGAAGCACTGGTGCAAAAGCTGGGAAGTATTCTGGACAAATAACGGACGGTTTTCGGTATACAGTAAACTCATTAATTATGAAGATTGCGATCGTCGGATGCGGCAACATGGGCATGGCTTTTGCCAAGTCGTTTTTGCAGTATGATCTGGTAAAAAAAGAAGATTTGCTGCTCGTCGAGAAAAGCGCAGAACGTTCCGAAGCCTTAAAAGCGGAAAAGGCCGGCGTGGTGGTCGATACCATCAGTTCGCGGGTTTCAGAGGTCGATCTGATTATTTTGTCCGTCAAGCCCCAGGATTTCAACAGTTTACAGGAAGCCCTCCGGGAAACCATCCGGCCCCAACAGGTCGTGCTGTCGATCATGGCAGGTATTCCGATTGCGACCATTCAGGAAAAACTCAATCACCGGCTGGTGATTCGTGCCATGCCCAACACACCCGCGATGCTGGGCATGGGCATTACCGGTTTTACGGCGGCCAAAGAAGTAGATCTGAGCAATCTGCGGAAAGTCGAAAACCTGATCAATGCCACGGGCCGGTCCATTTTCCTGGAAGATGAAGCCTTGCTGGACGCCGTTACGGCCCTCAGCGGTAGCGGCCCGGCGTATTTCTACTACCTCGTAAAAGCCATGATTGAAGCTGGCAAGCAAATGGGCTTCGACGATTCGGTGGCTTCGCTGCTGGTGAAACAAACCATGCTGGGATCTTTCCATTTGATCAATACCGCCGACAAATCCCTGGACGAGTTGATTAAGGCGGTTGCCTCCAAAGGCGGCACAACGGAAGCCGCTCTGAAACGGTTTGAAGAAGGCGGTTTGTCGGATACACTGATTGCGGGCATCAAAGCCGCTCAGTTCCGGGCTACGGAATTGAGCAAACCCTGACAGCGGCCAGCGGCCCTGTCAGCGGTTTGTAATTGACGGGGATTTAAACCGCTGACAGGGCCGCTGGCCGCTGTCAGGGTTTAAATCCCGGTATAACTATATGGCGTAATCGCCCGTAATTCCGTTTTCACATTTTCTGCCACATTCAGTCCGTCGATGAACCGGCCGATGGTGTCCGCCGTGATTTTCTCATTCGTGCGGGTTAGGTCCTTCAGGGCTTCATACGGTTTGGGATAGCCCTCGCGCCGGAGAATGGTTTGGATGCCTTCGGCCACCACGGCCCAGTTCTCTTCCAGATCGGCGTGAATGGCAGCTTCGTTTAGTTGCAGTTTTCCCAGGCCTTTCAACAACGATTTCAAGGCAATCAGCGAATGCGCGAACGGAACGCCGAGATTCCGCAAAACCGTCGAGTCGGTCAGGTCGCGTTGCAGGCGGGAAATCGGCAACTTGGCCGAGAGGTGTTCAAAAACCGCATTGGCAATCCCCAGATTTCCTTCCGAATTTTCAAAATCGATCGGATTGACTTTGTGCGGCATCGCCGACGAGCCTACTTCCCCCGCTTTGATCTGCTGCTTGAAGTAATTCATCGAAATGTACGCCCACATATCGCGGTTCAGATCGATCAGAATCGTATTCAGTCGCTTGAAGGCGTCGAGCGTAGCCGCCAGCATGTCGTAATGCTCAATTTGGGTCGTGTGCTGACTGCGCTCCAGCCCCAGTTTTTCCACAAAATCATCGCCGAACGATTTCCAGTCGATGTCCGGGTAGGCGACACAATGCGCATTGAAATTGCCGGTGGCCCCCCCGAATTTGGCGGATACCGGAATGGCCGACAGCATGAAAAGCTGCTTCTCGATCCGTTCACAAAAAACCAGCAGTTCTTTGCCCAGCCGGGTCGGCGAGGCTGGTTGACCGTGGGTGCGGGCCAGCATCGGAATGCCTTTCCACGTCTCCGCCAACTCCTGCAACTTCATGAACACTTCCCGGTATTGCGGTTCGATTTCATTGGCTAGCGCATCACTCAGGAGGAGGGGCGTAGCAGTATTGTTGATATCCTGCGACGTCAGACCAAAGTGGATAAATTCCAGGTGGTCAGAAATATTCAGATCAGCGAGTTTTTCCTTGATGAAATATTCAACGGCTTTGACGTCGTGGTTGGTTTCGCGTTCAATTTCTTTTACCCGCAGCGCATCCGCTTCCGAAAAGTTCTCGTACAACGCCCGTAATTTTGGAAAAACCGCATGATCGATGTCTTTCAACTGGGGCAGGGGCAGTTCGCAGAGTTCGATAAAGTATTCGATCTCAATCCGAATGCGGTAACGAATCAGTCCCCATTCGGAAAAATAAGGAGCCAGCGATTCAATTTGACGGCGGTAACGGCCATCGAGGGGGGAAACTGCGGTAAGTGCGGAAAGTTGCATAGGAACGAAAAAGAAAACGCAAAGTTAACGGAACCACCGGAAACCACTCTCCAGAATAATTAAAATTCCTGTATATTGGCGGCTTTATGACAGAACAAATATTTTATTGACTTAATACGGTCTGTCGTCTGACTCCTAAACCCATCCTTTTTTGTATGCAACTTTCTCCCTTCCTTGGTGAATTGGTTGGAACCATGATCTTAATTTTATTGGGCGACGGTGTGGTTGCCAACGTTGTCCTGAAGAAAACCAAGGGCGAATCATCCGGCTGGATTGTCATTACTACCGGTTGGGCTTTTGCCGTCACGATGGGCGTGTTTGTTGCCAAGGCTTTCGGCAGCATCGACGGGCACCTGAATCCGGCCGTTACCGTGGCTTTCGCCGTGGCCACCGGTGATTTCAGCAAGATGGCGACGTATATCCCGGCGCAACTCATCGGCGCGTTTCTGGGTGCGGTGCTGGTTTGGCTTCAGTATTTACCCCATTGGGCGGCCACGCCCGATCAGGGGGCCAAGCTGGCGGTTTTTTCCACCGATCCGGCGATCCGCCATCCTCTGGGGAATGTCATCAGTGAAACCATCGGCACGCTGGCACTCATCATCGGCATTGCCGGGATTTCCGCCAAAGCCCTCGGCACCATCGCCATAGGTTTAGGTCCGTATTTAGTGGGCGTGCTGGTCTGGAGCATTGGCCTTTCGCTGGGCGGCACCACCGGCTACGCCATCAATCCCGCCCGCGACCTGGGACCCCGTATCGCACACACCCTGTTACCCATTCCCGGCAAAGGGTCATCAGATTGGGGCTATGCCTGGGTGCCCATTGTGGGGCCGATCATCGGAGCGGTTTTGGGCGGTTTGCTGATTCGGTGGTACGCGTTGTAGTTGTGCAGGAGCAGGTTATCAATGGCCGAATAAACCGTCGTCAACTCCTCATCGGTAATGCAGTAGGGCGGAAGAATGTACAGCACATTCCCCAATGGCCGCATCAAAACGCCTTGTTCGAGCAGAAACTGATAGGCCGCATCGCGGATATTGCTGAAATACGAGCTGGTTTGCCCTTCCTTATCCAGATCGAAGGCCAGGATCGTTCCCCGCTGGCGGACGTTTTTAATCCCCGGTTTTTGGTTGAGTTGTTCCGCAAAAACCGCATGTCGTTGGCTGATTCGCTGAATGGATGCCTGGGTCTCGTCCGAAAGCAGGAGGTCGAGGCTGGCCAGAGCCGCCGTGCAGGCCAGCGGATTGGCCGTAAACGAGTGGCCGTGGAAAAGCGTTTTGTGTTTGTCTTCGGACTTGAAGGCGTTGTAAATTGCGTTCGTACAGGTCGTTACACCCATCGCCATCGTTCCGCCGGTCAGCCCTTTCGACAAACTCATGAGGTCGGGTTGGTGGCTGAGGTGATGCGAAGCAAATAATTTTCCCGTACGGCCAAAACCGGTCATCACTTCATCGGCAATAATCAGCGCGCCGTGGCTGCGGGCCATTTCGATGAGCTGACTCAGAATTTCCGGTTTGTACATCACCATACCGCCCGCTCCCTGAATCAGTGGTTCGAAGATAAAAGCCGCCACATCGTCGCTCAGCAACGCTTGCATTTGATCCAAAGCCGCCTGCTCCTGTCCCGGAACGGGCGTAGGAATGTATTCAACATCGAATAAAAACGGCACGTATGGGGCCGTAAAGGCACTTCGTCCGCTAACGGCCATGGCTCCGAACGTATCGCCGTGGTACGCGTCCTCCAGCGCAATGACCTTCCGACGCGGTTTTCCGATGTTGTGCCAGTATTGAAACGCCATTTTAAGCGCCACTTCCACCGCCGTCGAACCGTTATCCGAATAAAAAACCTTTTTCTGGTTCTTTGGTAAAATGGGTAATAACCGCTCGGCCAGTTCAACGGCGGGCTGGTGCGTAAAACCGGCAAAGATGACGTGTTCAAGCGTGTGAAGCTGGTTCGCTACTTTCTCCGCAATATACGGATGACTGTGTCCGTGCGTATTGACCCACCAGGACGAAACCGCATCGATGTATGTCGTTCCGTCTTCCGCAAACAACAGCGTTCCTTTCCCCCGAACAATCGGAATTGGCAGCGGAGCGGTTTGCATCTGCGTAAACGGATGCCAGATGACGGCTTGGTCGCGTTCGGCCAATTCCCCCAAGTTCAAAGCTGTCAGGTCTTGAAGACCTGACAGCTTTATTTTATCTTCATCATAAACCGGCATCGTATTTTTCAAATAACGTTCTCATTTTATCCGCATTCCGACTGACAAACCCATTCGTAACTTCCGTTTCCCACTCAATCCGCCCAAAACTTGTCAAGCCCGTGTAGTTCAAAATAAAATCTTCGGTTGCCGGGGTTTCAGGGCCGTTAAAAACGATTCCCAAAATGGGAATGAGCCGGTTTTGCAACGCTTCTACCGACAGGAGGGTGTGATTGATGCTGCCCAGATAATGTTTGGAAACCAGTAAAACCGGCAGATTCAATTGTCTCACCAGGTCGATTATCAAATCCTGGTCATTCAGTGGCACCATCAAACCGCCCGCCAGTTCAACCACCAGATGATTGGAGGTCTGAGGTAATTGAAAGGCATTCAGTGAAATTTCAACGCCATCCAGGGCCGCAGCCGCGTGGGGCGACAAGGGTTCCCGCAACCGGTAGGTTTCCGGA
The DNA here is from genome assembly GCF_008727875.1 of Larkinella humicola. Lineage (GTDB taxonomy): Bacteria > Bacteroidota > Bacteroidia > Cytophagales > Spirosomataceae > Larkinella > Larkinella humicola. The sequence goes on from NZ_VTWS01000004.1 coordinate 77,977, forward strand.
TGAAACTGGCTAACGGGATTGGAAATCAGCCGCCGGACGGTTTCGCGATCCGAATCTTCGAGCGCGCCGGATTGTACCGGCTTCCAGTAATCAGCCTGCAACGCTTCCACGACAATGGCCGACACCACGGTTTTGCCGATTTCAGTGCCAATACCGGCCACGATCAGTTGTAACGGATTACGCATTCAAAGCTTTTTGTTAACAGGTTTGAGATAGGAACACGGCTTGAACGGATGAAACCGATAAAAAACGGATAAAAATCCGCACCTATCCGTTCAAGCCGTGTTCCTATCCACCAAAATATTGTAACGTCTGCACCAACGAATCGATTTCTGATTCCGAATTAAACGCATGAAGGCAGATCCGCAATCGTTCACGCCCCGTCGGAACCGTCGGACTCACGATGGGCCGGATGTCAAAACCGGCTTGCTGGAGTTGCGTAGCCACCGCCCGGCACGCGTCATTGCCCGGCACAATCAACCCTAAAATGGGACTTTCGACCGAAGTCCATTCCGTATGGGGCAGCCGTTCCTGAATTTGCTGCTGAAAATAAGTCCGCAAGACCTGCAATCGGTCAATCAGCGGCTGGTTTTGCGGCAAAAACCGGTAAACACTCTGAATCGCCAGCAAACTGTGCGGAGGCAAAGCCGTCGAATACACAAACGAGCGGGCAAAATTAATCAGAAAATCGCGCAATGCCGCCGATCCGACCACAGCCGCTCCATGAACGCCCAACGCTTTGCCAAAGGTATGAACCCGGGCAAAGACCCGGTTTTGCAAACCGAGCGCCTGCACCAACCCTGTCCCTCTTGCACCAAAAACACCCGTTGCATGAGCTTCATCCACAATCAGTGCAGCTTCGTAGCGTTCGCACAAGTCAACGATTTCAAGTAAAGGAGCCAGATCGCCGTCCATGGAATACACCGATTCAATGGCGACGTAAACCGTGCCGGTGGCCCGTTTTAGCCGGTTTTCAAGATCCTCCAGGTCGTTGTGGCGAAATTTAAAGCGATTGGCAACACTCAGTCGAGCGCCGTCGATCATGCTGGCGTGAATCAACTCATCCGTCAGCAGGGTGTCGCCCCGTTGGGGCAAGCTGGCCAGCAGGCCAATGTTGGCGTCGTAACCGGAGTTGAAAACCAGCGCGGCTTCGGCGTCGTGAAAGGCGGCAATTTCGGTTTCCAGCTCTTCGGCCAGGGCCGAATTTCCCGCCAGTAAGCGCGAACCGGTGGCCCCGTTCAACCCGGTCGGGTGGCTGGCAACGGCGCAGGCAATGGTATCGCGCAAGACCACCGACCGCGCCAGCCCCAGGTAATCGTTGGAGCAAAAATCAAGTAAATTTTCGGGCTTTTTCAAACGACGGAGCAGCCCGGCCTCCCGACGTTTTTCCAGCAATTCCAGTACCGCCGTATCCGCTCTTATCACCTTATTCTCAGATTATTCACAAAGGTAATCAGGAAGCTGGTGATGAAAAACGATGTGGACAAATGGGATGAAATCAAGACTTATCCACACGGGAATGTGGATAAGTCGCTCTGTTTTAGCTTTTTTGTAGAAAAGGGGTATTTGATGGAGTTCGACTGCCTGATTGTCAGAGACTTATGTTTGAGTGTACAAATGGCGGTTTTGCTTCAAAACCAATCCTCCGGGGAACCTTGCGCGGGGCCTGATCAGCCTTCTTTTTGACCGCTTTCTACCGTCAGCAGACTGGCCGAAGACTCGTCCAGATAGAGCGAACAAGCGGGGTGGGAGCGTAGAATACTGGCCGGAAAAAGCGGACTGATGGGTTGTTCCAGCGTGTCTTTGGTCGCCTGGGCTTTTCGCGCATCCGGAACCGAGCAGATAATGTGCCGCGACTTCATGATTTGTCGAACCGACATGCTAATGGCCTGAGCAGGAACGTCTTCCAGCGACGGAAACCAGCCTTCATTGAACTGCTGACGCCGACAGGCCGTGTCGAGATCGACGATCAGATACGGTTCTTCCGTCTCAAAATCGGCCGGGGGATCGTTGAAGGCCAGATGCCCGTTTTCGCCAATGCCGACCAGGGCGACGTCGATGGGATGCAAACGGATGAAGTCACCCAAATGCCGGATTTCTTCCTGAGGGTCAATTTCACCGTTGATCAGATAGCTGGCTTTTAAGGGCGAAACCTTGTCCAGAAACCGTTCCTGCAGGTATTTGCGAAAACTGGCCGGGTGGGAAATCGGCAGACCGATGTACTCATCCAGGTGGAACATCACCACGCGGCTCCAGTCAATGTCTTCCCGAATCAATTGGGCGAGCGTTGCGAACTGGCTGGTTCCGGTTCCCAGAATGATATTTGCCTGCCCCCGGTTGGCAATGGCCTGGCGGATGAGATCAGCGGTTTCCTTTCCCGCAAGGGTGCCAAGCTCTTCGCTGGTTTTTGAAATCAGAATGTTCATGAATACGATGGAATACGGTTTTTGGGTTTAAGAAAAGTCAGTTTGAAGGGCGTCATTGCCTCCGGTCTACAGGCCTTTGATGCCGGTGGTGCCGCCCGTGGTCAGGCTGATGTCGACCGGTTTATTGGTTTTCCAGGAACCGCCGGTGAAATCCGGCACGTCGATGGAGTTGGACCGATGGGCGACCGACCATTCGCTGAGCGGCCCGATGCTGCTCCACAACGCGGCATCGTAGACATCCTGATCGAGCGGCAAGCCGTTGCGCAGGCAATCGATGAGTCGCCAGTCCATCAGAAAATCCATGCCGCCGTGGCCGCCGACCTGTTTGGCCAGTTCGCCCACGCGCTTGACGATTTCCGGCTGGTATTTCTTTTCCAGCTCCTGATAGGCGGTTTCCGACAACCATTCATGGCCCGTCGAAATCCGGCCCGGCAGGGGATATTTCTGGGCAGTGGCTTTCGTTCCGCTGACGAGGTGAAGCCGGGAATACGGCCGGGGTGAACTGACGTCGTGCTGCAGCATGATGGTTCGGCCTTTTTTGGTCCGAATGGTGGTCGTGTTCATGTTACCCCGAAATGATTTGCCCTGAAATTGCTTAAAATCGGCATCCTGTGCCGCCAACTCGTTGATTTTTTTGCTGATCATAAAATCCTGACTGGACATCGCCACCAGGTAATCCATCTGATCACCCCGGTTGATGTCGAGCACCTGCGCAATCGGGCCTAAACCGTGCGTCGGATACAGATTGCCGTTGCGCTGGTTTTCTTTTAGCCGCCAGAGGTCATAGCGTTTGCTTTTGTCGAAAAAGGAGTCGAAAATGTCGTGAATATACGCGCCTTCCACGTGAACCAGTTCTCCGAAAAAGCCCTGCCGCGCCATGTTCAGCGTCAGGAGTTCGAAGAAATCGTAGCAGCAGTTTTCCAGCATCATGCAGTGCCGCTTGGTTCGTTCGGAGGTTTCCACCAGTTTCCAACAGTCGTCGACCGTCGTGGCAATGGGAATTTCACAGGCTACGTGTTTGCCCTGTTCCATCGCGTACAACGCCATCGGCGTGTGCAGATTCCAGGGCGTGCAGATGTAAATCAGGTCAATGTCTTTCCGGTCGCAGAGGGTTTTCCAGCTATCGGCTTTCCCGCTGTAATAGGTGGGACGGTGGGCGGTTTTTTCCAGCGACTTCCGGGCCTGCTCGACGCGTTCCGGACGAATGTCACACACCGCCTGAACGACTACGTTTTCCAGGTGAACGATGCGCTGCAACGCCCCGGCGCCCCGGTTGCCAACGCCAATGTAACCGATCCGAACCGTATCGATTTTGGGGGCGCTGTAGCCACACATGTTAAACGTCTGCTTGGGCGGGCGCGGGGCCTGGGTTACGGTCGGCAAACCGTAGCTGAACGGCGCGGTGGTGAGTCCGGCGCCGGCCAATCCGGTCAGTTTTAAAAAATCCCGGCGTTTCTTGTTCATGGGTATCAGGGTCTAGCGGAATCAGTCAGGAATCGAAGTAAGTAGAATTCGTTGGCGGAATCAATTAATTTGCCGGATAAAGTAGCGAGAACGTTACCGAAAACCACTGATGCGACGCCATTACATTACCATCAAGGACATTGCCCGGGAATTAGCCATTTCGGTGTCGACGGTTTCGCGCGCTTTGCGGGATGCGTACGATGTCAATCCGAAAACGCGGGAGAAGGTTCTGGCGAAGGCGATGGAACTAAATTATAAACCCAACTTCAACGCGATTGGGCTGGTGCAGAGCCAGTCGCACCACATTGGCGTGTTAATGCCCGCCATCACCAATTATTATTTTTCGACGGTGTTTACCGGGATCGAGCAGGTGGCCAACGCCAACGGCTACAACCTGATTGTCTTTATTACCAACGATTCGGCAGAACGCGAGCAGGCGATTCTCCAGGATCTTTCCCTGAGCAGCCTGGACGGTTTGCTGGTGTCGGTATCGTCTCAGGCCGATTCGTATGCGCATTTTGAAGAATTGATCCGAAACGGAATTCCGGTGGTGTTTTTTGACCGGGTTGCCGATGCGGTTTTGACTTCCAAAGTCATGCAGGACGATTACCACGGGGCCTACGAAGCCACACAGCATTTGATCGATCAGGGCTATCGGCGGATTGCGCACCTTGCCGGTCCCGCTGGATTGACGTTTACCCAAAAACGCCGGAAAGGCTATGAAGATGCGTTGACAGACAGTGGGTTACCAGTTCGATCCGACTGGGTTATTCACTCCGGTTTTTCGCAGGAATGCGGTTTTGAAGATGTGGCCCGGTTATGGACTTTAGCTGAAAAACCGGATGCCTTATTCGCGGTTAACGACCGAAAAGCGATTGGTGCCATGCTGGCGTTGAAAGAGCGCAAGGTTCAGATTGGAAAAGAGGTGGGAGTTATCGGTTTTACCAACGATCCGATGTCGCAAATCATCTCCCCAACCTTGACCACCGTGGCCGAACCGGCTTTCGAGATCGGCAAACTCAGTTGTGAATTACTACTGAAACACATGACCCGGAAAAAAGTCGAAGCTCAGGAGGTGATCTTACCGGCCAAGCTTATTATTCGGGAATCGACCCGGCGTTGAACCAGCATTCAGGAAACCTGTAAAACCAGCTTCCCGAACTGCTTACCCGCTTCCATTTTCCGGAGCGCTTGTTCGGCATCCGCCAAGAGAAACACCTCATCCAGCACGGGAACCAACTGATTTTCTTCGACAAACCGGGTCATGTCGGCAAATTCGGAGTCGGTACCCATTGTCGTACCGTAGATGTTCAGTTGTTTGAAGAAGACTTTGGAGGGAGCCACATCGGTGATGTTGCCGGTTGTACCGCCGTAGAAAACAATCCGTCCGCCCGGCGCTGCCACATCCACCAGCTTGGCAAACCCCGGCCCGGCGGCACTGTCGACGATGACGTCGAAATAACCGCCTTTGCCGCCCCCGGTTTTGGCCATCAGTGTTTTCGCCCAGTCCGCATCGCGGTAAAGCACTCCGCCGGTGGCACCCAAATCCAGTGCCCGTTGCAGCTTTTCTTCCGAACCGGACGTCACCCAGACTTCCGCACCAAGTGCAACCGTAAATTGCAAGGCCGTCAGGGCGACTCCTCCGCCGATGCCCGTAATGAGAACCCGCTCCGGGCGACGGGGTTGCAGGGTAGCGCGGGTCATCAAAGCGCGCCAGGCGGTCAAACCCGCCAGGGGGAGGGCGGCTGCCTGTTCGAAGGTGAGATGGGCCGGTTTCCGGTGCAGGTAGTGGGCTTCAATTTTCAAATACTCGGCGTAGGTCCCGTTGTCGGGCATGCCCAGAATTCTAAAATCCGGGCCGTAAAAATGAGGATTCGGCCCCCAGTTCAGGGCGGGGTTGATGATGACCTCCTGCGATTGCCAGGCCGGATCGACACCCTCGCCGGTTTCAATGACAATGCCGGCCCCATCGGAGCCCAGAATGACCGGCAATTGCATTTTGGGATACAAACCGTGTTGAATAAACACATCCCGGTGATTGATGGCCGCAGCTTTGATCTGGACGATCACCTCACCCGGTCCGGCAACGGGCGTCTCAACATCAACGTATTGCGCCGGTTGGTGAAGCGTAGTTTGAATGATGGCTTTCATAGAGATGAATTCAAAATCGCATTCCGAACACTTCCATAGTTTGCCAGCAATTCCTCGGCGCGTTCCCGCGTCACGCCCGTTTCGCTCATCACCATGTTGGCGGCCCGGATTTTCAGTTTGTGATTCGTCAGTTGCATGTCGACCATTTTGTTGCCTTTCACCCGGCCCAGTTGAATCATCACCGAGGTCGAAATCATGTTGAGCACCAGTTTCTGCGCTGTTCCCGATTTCATGCGCGTGCTGCCCGTCACAAATTCCGGCCCGACTACTACTTCGACCGGGAATTCGGCGGCCTGGGCCACCGCCGATCCGGGGTTGCAAACGACACAACCCGTCAAAATACCGGCTGCGCGGGCCTGCTGCAAACCGCCGATCACGTAAGGCGTCCGGCCTGATGCGGCAATGCCAATGAGGGTGTCGAGCGAGTCGATGTGGTAAGGTGCCAGATCTTTCCAGGCCTGTTCGGAATCGTCTTCGGCGTTTTCGACGGCACTGCGAATGGCGCGGTCGCCACCGGCAATCAGACCGACGACCAAATCGGGCGAAACCCCGTAGGTGGGTGGACACTCCGACGCGTCGACAATGCCCAGTCGGCCGCTCGTTCCGGCCCCAATATAGAACAACCGCCCGCCTTCTTTCATCCGTTTGACGATCTGTGTCACGAGGGCTTCGATTTGCGGAATGGCTTTCTCAACCGCCAACGGAACGGTTTTATCTTCGGCGTTGATGTTGGTCAGCAGTTCCTGCACTGACATTTGCTCCAGGTGATCGTAGTGGGATGCGTTTTCGGTAATCATCGTATAGTTCTATTTTATGTCTATCAAAAGTACAATCAATTCTATAGTATCTACGCATAGTGAAAAAAAATGCTAAAAAATCCGTCAAAAAGTCTTGCGTATTTCATTTCATTTTTTTTCCTTTGACTCAAATTACGCTTTCAGCGAATTTTCGCTAATTGAAATTATGACTACTATAGCCCCCGACAAAACCCAGCTAAACCGGTATAGTGCCACCCTGACGCAGGAAGTCAGCAACCCGGCTGCGCAGGCCATGCTTTACGGCATCGGTCTGACGGAAGATGACATGAAAAAACCCCAGATCGGCATTGCGAGTGCCGGTTACGACGGCAATCCGTGCAACATCCACCTGAATGGTCTGGCGGCTTATGTGAAAAAAGGCGTCAACGAAAGTGGCTTAGTCGGATTGGTATTCAATACGATTGGTGTTTCCGACGGCATGACCAATGGCAACGACGGCATGTCTTATTCACTGCCTTCCCGTGACCTGATCGCTGATTCAATTGAAACGGTGGTTCATGCGCAATGGTATGACGGGGTGATTGCGGTGGTCGGTTGCGACAAAAATATGCCCGGTGCGCTGATGGCCGTAGGTCGGATCAACCGCCCCGCCATTCTGGTCTACGGCGGGACAATCCGGTCGGGAAGCTACAAAGGTCAAAAGCTGGACATTGTGTCGGCGTTTGAAGCCTACGGAAAAAAAGTTGCCAACAACATCAGCGAAGAAGATTACAAAGGCGTTATCCAGAATTCCATTCCCGGCGCGGGAGCCTGCGGGGGCATGTATACCGCCAATACGATGGCGTCGTCGATGGAAGCGCTGGGTTTGAGTCTGCCCAACAGTTCATCCTATCCGGCCACGCACGAAGGCAAGCAGGAAGAGTGCCGCAAAATCGGAGCGGCCATGATGAACCTGCTGGAAAAGAACATTACGCCCCGCGAAATCATGACCAAAAAGGCGTTTGAAAACGCCATGACGGTGGTGATGGCCCTCGGCGGTTCGACCAATGCGGTTTTGCATTATATCGCGATTGCCAAATCCGTCGGGGTTTCGCTGACGCTGAAAGATATTCAGGACATCAGTGACCGGACGCCGTATCTGGGTGATCTGAAACCGAGTGGTAAATACTACATGGAAGATGTGCTGGCGATCGGCGGGGTTCCGGCGGTGATGAAGTACCTCTACAACGCGGGGTATCTCCACGGTGACTGCATGACGGTGACGGGTAAAACCATCGCCGAAAACCTGGTAGACGCCCCGGATCTGAACTTCGAAACCCAGCAAATCATTCGTCCCTTCTCCAATCCGATCAAGAAAACCGGTCACATCCAGATTCTGTACGGAAACCTGGCCACGCAGGGCGCCGTTGCCAAGATTACCGGCAAAGAAGGCGAACGGTTTGAAGGCATCGCCAAAGTGTGCGACCGGGAAGAGCAGTTGCTGGAGTTTATTCAGAAACGGGAAATTGAAGAAGGTCACGTGGTGGTCATTCGCTACGAAGGCCCGAAAGGCGGTCCCGGAATGCCCGAAATGTTGAAACCAACGTCGGCTATTATGGGTCTGGGCCTGGGCGATAAAGTGGCTTTGATTACCGACGGACGGTTTTCGGGCGGAACCCACGGTTTTGTGGTGGGCCACATCACGCCCGAAGCGCAGGACGGCGGCAACATTGCCCTGGTGCAGGATGGTGACAAAATCACGATCGACGCCGTCAATAATGTCATTCACATGCACGTTTCGGACGAAGAACTGGCCGAGCGCCGGGCCAACTGGACCGTTCCGCCGATGGAAGCAGCCGCTTCACACGGTGTGCTGCGGAAATACGTGAAGTTGGTCAGTTCGGCGAGTGAAGGCTGTGTAACGGATGAATAACAACGAATAGAAATCAACAAATAGTCGTGCTAACCGACTGAATATAAACAGACAATACGATGAATACGACGGTCATTGAATTAACGGCAGAAAAACCGCAACCGGCTGTTCCGTCTGCTAAATTGCTAAAACCCCTGACGGGTGCCGAAGCACTCATGCAGGCATTGGTGGAAGAGGGTGTAGAAACCATCTTCGGCTATCCCGGTGGGGCCATCATGCCGGTCTACGATGCGCTGTACGATTATCAGGACCGGTTGAACCACATTCTGGTGCGCCACGAACAGGGAGCCGCCCATGCCGCCGAAGGCTATGCCCGGGTGACGGGCCGGGCCGGTGTTTGTCTGGTGACTTCGGGGCCGGGTGCAACGAATCTGGTAACCGGGATTGCCGATGCGCTGATCGATTCAACGCCGATGGTTTGTCTGGTGGGGCAGGTGGCGATGAAACTGTTGGGAACGGACGCGTTTCAGGAAACCGATGTCATTGGCGTCACCATGCCGATCACGAAATGGAATTACCAGATCACCAGCGCCGACGAAATTCCGGAGATTATTGCCAAAGCCTTTTACCTCGCCCAGTCGGGCCGTCCGGGGCCGGTGGTGATCGATATTACGAAGAATGCGCAGGTGGAACTGATGACCAAGTCTTTCCACTACAAAAAGTGTGAGCGAGTAAGCACCTACCGCCCACGGTTGATACCGAAACAGGACCAGGTCGAAAAAGCCGCCGAACTGATCAACAAGGCCAAAAAACCGTATATGCTCGTTGGGCATGGGGTGCTGATTTCCAAAGCCGAAAAAGAACTGCTCGCATTTGTTGAAAAAACCGGTATTCCGGTGGCCACCACCTTGCTGGGTCAGTCGGCGCTTTCGGACGATCATCCCTTGTATACCGGCTGGCTGGGCATGCACGGCAACTACGGTTCCAACGTGATGACCAACCAGTGCGATCTGCTGATTGGCATTGGCATGCGGTTCGATGATCGTGTAACGGGCAACGCCGAACTGTTTGCCCGTCAGGCCAAAGTGGTTCATATCGAGATCGATCCGGCGGAAATTGACAAAGTGATCAAGGCCGATGCCCCGGTGATTGGCGATGTGAAGGAAGTCTTGAACCGCCTGATGCCGCTGGTGAACGAAAACGACCATACGGCCTGGCGCAACGAGTTTCGGAAATACGACGACATTGAAGAGGAGAAGGTTACGCAGCCCGCACTGGCTCCGACGACCGAAAAAATAAAAATGGCGGAAGCCATTAACCTGCTGTCGAAAAAGACGAACGGCGAAGCCGTGATGGTGGCCGACGTGGGTCAGCACCAGATGATGACGTCTGCGTACTATGAATTCAAAAAACCGCACAGTCTGGTTACCTCCGGCGGTTTGGGAACGATGGGATTTGCGCTTCCGGCGGCTTTTGGTGCTAAAGTGGGCGATCCGAGCCGCGAAGTGATTGCCATTATTGGCGACGGGTGTTTCCAGATGACGCTTCAGGAGCTGGGTACGATTGCGCAGAATAAACTTCCGGTGAAAATTATCATCCTGAATAACAATTATTTAGGAATGGTTCGTCAGTGGCAGCAGTTGTTTTTTGAACGCCGGTATTCATTCGTGGAATTGCAGAATCCGGATTTCATCACGATTGCGAAAGGCTTTGGCATTGTGGGGCACACCTGCGCCAAACGGGAAGATCTGTCGGCATCGCTCGATACGCTGCTGGCCTCCGAAACGCCGTATTTGCTGGAAATCATTGTCGAGCAGGAGGAAAACGTATTCCCGATGGTTCCTGCCGGGACGAGTGTTGCGGATATTCGGTTGGAATGAGGTATCATTTGAGCCGGGCCGCCGGTGCGGTTTAAAGTTTAAACGAAATATGAATACATACACCATTTGCATATTCACCGAAAACACGATTGGTCTCCTCAACCGGATCACCATCATCTTTACCCGTCGGCGGATTAACATCGAAAGTCTGACGGTTTCGGAAACGGAACGGATGGGCGTTTCGCGCTTTACCATCGTGATCAAGCACGATTCGCGGGAAGCGGTTGAAAAATTAGTGCGCCAGATTCGGAAAATCATCGAAGTGATGGCGGTTTTCGGATACCTGAACGACGAAATCGTGTCGAACGAAATCGCTCTTTTCAAGATTGCCACGCCATTGGGGTCCAAACCGCTGGACATTGAATACATCAACAAGAATTTCAATGCCTGGGTGGTGTATTGGCAACTGGATTACGTCGTGATTGAGAAAACCGGCTCGGAAAAGCAGATTTTTGAATTTTTCAGTTACATCAAGCCCCACGGTATTCTGGAGTTCGTGCGGTCGGGCCGGGTGGCGGTTGGTAAAACCGAAAAGGGACTGGTCGAGTATTTGCCTGAGTATGAGTGGGAATATTATTTGTAGAAATGCGATATTTGCGGCCGAATTAATGCACGTTCATGCAGCAGCAACCACCCTCTTTAGCGGCACCAATTTATCAGCTTGAGCAACGGCTTTCTGTTTTTTTCAATAACCGGTTTTGGAAACTACGACTGGTAAGCCTGGCCCTTTTGATTTCGATGGGTAGTCTGTTACTGCTGAACAGCATCTTTATCGACCGAGGTTTTCGGTATTTATACGAGGAAATACGACGTCCGGGGCTATTGGATGGGTTTTTCTGGGACGACATCATCCGGCAAAGCGGGCATCTGTTCGAACCCAATACGTATGAACCGGGAACACACGAAGCGAATCAGACCTTTCGGCTGACGATTCCACTGCTGGTGCATTTTTTCCGGCTGGGCGTTGCCAAGCTGTATCTGTTGCAGGTGATGCTGGGGTTGGTTTTTCTGTGGGCGGTAACCGGAATCGTTTATAAAATTTTGCAGGATAAAGTCCTGACGTTTTATTTCCTGACGGGCTTTACAGCTATTTATGCCGGGATCGCGTTTTTTATCAACTATTTTGGCCACGGCGACGGGTATGTGTTCTGTTTCATGGCTTTGGCCGTGTATTTCCGGAATCCGTTGCTGGTCATTTTGTTCACGCAGCTAGCGTTCTGGTGCGACGAACGGGCGTTGATCAACTCGTCGTACATCGGTTTGTGGTATGCCTTGCCGGTATTGAAAACCGTGGTTCAAACCCGGAAGTTTGACATTCGGCAGATTCCGGTGCCATTGGTGGCGCTGGTGGTTAGTGTGGTCATTTACGGTAGTATTCGCAAATGGCTGGAACTGACCTACGGCATGAAAATCGGCCACGATGCGTCCTGGTCGGCCCGCACACTGGCCTGGAGCATGAGTTACGTGGGCGACAAGATGGCGCGGGGGCTGGAAGGCATGTGGCTCATTTTGCTGGTGGCGTTCTGGGCGTTGGCCGTTCGGCGGCAGTGGCTGGAACTGGTGTTGCTCGGAGGAGCCTGGCTGCTGACGATGGTCGTAGCGGTTTTGGTGGCCGACGGAACGCGGTCGCTGTCGTTTGGCTTCATGGCGTTCTTTTTCGCGCTGGCCATTCTGAACCGGTATCTGACCCGCAGTCAGTTGCGGGTGGTGTTGCTGAGCAGTGCCGTGATTTCGCTGATGTATTCAATTAGTTTTCCATAAAGCAGTAATCAATTTTAATTTAAAATAAACCAGTCAAGCAATGGCAAAAATTAACTTCGGCGGAGTTGAAGAAGAAGTCGTAACCCGCGAAGAATTTCCTCTTGAAAAAGCCAGAGAATTCCTCAAAGACGAAGTCATCGCCGTCATCGGTTACGGTGTTCAGGGTCCGGGTCAGTCGCTGAACATGCGCGACAATGGTTTCAATGTAATCGTTGGCCAACGGAAAGGCAAAACCTACGACAAAGCCGTTCGTGATGGCTGGGTGCCGGGCGAAACCTTGTTTGAAATCGAAGAAGCCCTCGAAAAAGGGACTATTATCTGCTTTTTGCTATCGGATGCCGCTCAGATCGAGCTTTGGCCGACCGTTAAAAAATACCTGACTGCCGGCAAAGCCCTGTATTTCTCACACGGTTTCGGCGTCACCTACAAAGACCAGACCGGTATTGTTCCACCCGATGATGTCGATGTATTCCTGGTGGCTCCAAAAGGCTCCGGAACGTCGCTGCGCCGGATGTTCGTTGAAGGCAAAGGCTTGAACTCCAGCTTCGCTATCTATCAGGATGCCAGCGGAAAAGCCCGCCAACGGGCCATCGCCATGGGCATCGGCGTGGGTTCCGGTTACCTGTTCGAAACGAATTTCTATAAAGAAGTAACGTCTGATTTGACCGGCGAACGCGGGACACTGATGGGCGCTATTCAGGGGATTTTTGCCGCTCAGTACGATGTATTGCGCGCCAACGGTCACTCTCCATCCGAAGCGTTCAACGAAACGGTGGAAGAACTGACGCAGTCGCTGATGCCACTTGTGGCCGAAAACGGTATGGACTGGATGTATGCCAACTGCTCGACCACGGCCCAACGCGGTGCGCTCGACTGGTGGAAGCCGTTCCGGGATGCCACCAAGCCGGTTTTTGAACAACTGTACAATTCCGTAAAAGCCGGTGAGCAGGCGAACATCTCGATCACCCGCAACTCGCAGTCTGATTACCGCGAAAAACTGGAAGAAGAACTGAAAGAATTGCGCGAGTCGGAAATGTGGCGGGCTGGTACGGCCGTTCGCAGCCTGCGTCCGGAGAGAAACTAAATTTAAGGATTTTGGGGCCGGGCTACTTTTTTGTGGTTGAAAGGCAGGAGACGTATTCTCTCTTTGTTGCGTACCTTTACTACCTGGTTTCAAACCGCAAAAGGGCGGCCCGACCCAAACTCTTAAATTAACCGGAAAGCCGGTCTTAACTTATTGTAACGTGGTAGAAGCGGAGAAAAAAATAACCTTTCCGGACGTAGACAACATCTATCTGGCGGCTGAGCGATTGCGGGGCGTTATTGCGCACACGCCTTTGCAGGAAAATCTGAACCTGTCCGATAAATACGGTGCCACCATTTTCCTGAAACGGGAAGATTTGCAGGTTGTACGGTCCTATAAAATTCGGGGGGCCTACAACAAAATGGCCAGTTTGCCCGCCGAATCGCTGGCAAAAGGCGTGGTTTGCGCCAGTGCCGGTAATCACGCGCAGGGGCTGGCGTATGCCTGCCGCAAGATGGCCGTCAAGGGGATTATTTTCATGCCCACCACCACGCCCAATCAGAAAGTTAAACAGGTCAAGCTGTTTGGAAAAGAGTTTGTGGAGGTGGTGTTGATTGGTGACACCTACGACGACGCCTACCATGCCGCGATGGAATACGTCGATACGCACGAGAGCATTTTCGTGCATCCATTCGACGATCTGCAAGTCATGGAAGGGCAGGGAACCGTTGGACTGGAGATTTTCAAGGATTCCAATTTCAAAATCGACTACCTGCTGATGGCCATTGGCGGGGGCGGACTGGCGTCCGGCGTATCGACGGTTTTTCGGCAGTTGAGTCCAAGAACCAAACTGATTGGCGTAGAACCGCTGGGTTCACCCTCCATGAAGGTGTCCATCGACGCCGGGCATATCATCGCCCTGGACGAAATTGACAAATTTGTCGATGGAGCCGCCGTCAAACGTCCGGGCAACACGACTTTTGAAATATGCCGTCAAAACCTCGATCAGGTTATTCTGATCCCGGAAGGCAAGGTTTGCACCACGATTTTGCAACTTTACAACGAAGATGCCATTGTCGCCGAACCCGCCGGAGCCTTGACGATTGCCGCGCTGGATTTCCTGAAGGATGAAATTAGGGGTAAAAACGTCGTTTGCCTGATTAGCGGTGGCAATAACGACATTACCCGGACGGAAGAAATCAAGGAACGCTCCCTGCTCTACGAAGGACTAAAGCATTATTTCATCATCCGGTTTCCGCAACGGGCCGGGGCGATGCGCGAGTTTTTGGATGGTGTTCTGGGCGAAACCGACGACATTACGTTGTTTGAATATTCCAAGAAAACCAACCGCGAACGCGGTCCGGCCCTGGTCGGTATTGAGTTAAAAAACAAAGCGGATTTTGAGCCCTTGCGAAAACGCATGCAGGACGCCAAAATTCAGTTTGAGTATTTGAACGACAAGCCGGATTTGTTTGAGTTTTTGATTTGAGTAGTATGGACGCAGTACAGAATAAAGAACAGGTTTTTGCTTTGATTCAGTCTCATAAGGCTGCAATCAGGCAATTTGGAGCTGCTAGACTCGGCTTGTTCGGATCGTTCGTACGTAATCAACAGCGGGAAGATAGTGACATTGATTTCGTAGTCGAATTCCTGGAAGGACGAAAGAAATACAAGAACTATGTTCATCTGGCCTACTACCTAGAAAAATTGCTGAACCGCGACGTACAGTTAGTTACTTGGGAAGCAATGGCTCCTTTTGTTAAAAAAGAAGTTGAAAATGAGATTGAATATGCCCTCAACGATTGAATTTATCCGGCATATTCAGCAGGAATTACAATATATAATTGAAGAAACTTCAGGTATAAATTTTGAAGATTTCGTTACCGATGTTCGTTTAAACAAAGCCATTGTAAGAAGTCTTGAAATTATTGGCGAAGCCAGCAAACGAGTTCCTGACGCAATACGATATCGCTATAATGAACTTGATTGGAAAGGTTTTGCAGGATTACGTGACGTGTTAATACATCAATATTGGGGAATCGACTACCAATTGGTTTGGGATGCTGCTACAGATGATGTCCCGGTTGCCAAAGTATGGATTGATCTAATTATTGAGCTTGAAAAGGACTTACTATAGCTATGAATCAGCCCACAACACTGTTTGATAAAATCTGGGACGCCCACGTCGTCAAGGCGATGAACGACGGACCGGATGCGGTTTTTATCGATCGACATTTTATCCATGAAGTCACCAGCCCGCAGGCTTTCGACGGGTTGCGGAAGCGCGGCATCGGGGTTTTCAACATTGCGCGGACGACAGCCACGGCGGACCACAACGTGCCGACCAAAGACCAGCATCTGCCTATCAAAGAGGCCCTTTCGCGCCATCAGGTCGAAACATTGCGGAAGAATTGTACCGATTTTGGCATTGAACTATACGACCTGGGACATCCGTTTCAGGGCATCGTTCATATCATCGGTCCAGAATTAGGTTTGACCTTACCGGGCATGACCATCGTCTGTGGTGACAGTCATACCAGCACCCACGGTGCGTTGGGCAACGTCGCGTTCGGAATCGGAACGAGCGAAGTCGAGCAGGTTCTGGCCACGCAGTGTATTCTGCAATACAAGCCAAAACGGATGCGGATCAACATCAACGGAAAATTGGGCAAAGGCGTGACGTCGAAAGACATCATCCTGTACGTCATTGCGCAAATATCGGCCAGCGGTGCCACCGGTTATTTCGTTGAATACGCGGGGGATACGATTCGCGGGTTGTCGATGGAAGCCCGCATGACGATCTGCAACATGAGCATCGAAATGGGTGCGCGTGGTGGACTGATTGCCCCCGACGAAACGACGTTCGAATACATTCGCGGCCGGCGGTTTGCACCCCAGGGCGAAGCGTTCGACCAGGCCGTTGAACGCTGGCGGGAATTGAAAACCGACGACGGTGCTGAATTTGATCTGGAGTTGAACTACAGAGCCGAAGACATCGGCCCGATGATTACCTACGGAACCAACCCCGGAATGGGCATTGCCGTAGACAGTCACGTTCCGAATCTGAGCGAAATACCGCAGAGCGAGCTGGCATCCTACACGAAGTCACTGGCGTATATGGGCCTGGAACCGGGCATGGAATTGATTGGAAAACCGGTCGATTACGTCTTCATCGGTTCCTGCACCAACGCCCGGATCGAAGACCTGCGGACGGTGGCCGAATTTGTGAAAGGCAAGACCAAAGCCGAAGGCGTAGAAGTCTGGATTGTGCCGGGTTCGGTTCAGGTGTCGAATCAGGCCAAAGCCGAAGGATTGGATCAGGTGTTTATCGACGCCGGTTTTGAACTTCGTGAACCGGGTTGTTCGGCCTGTCTGGGGATGAATGAAGACAAGGTTCCGGCGGGTAAATACTGCATTTCGACCTCCAATCGTAACTTTGAAGGTCGTCAGGGGCAAGGCGCGCGAACGTTTCTCGCCAGCCCGATCATGGCGGCTGCCGCAGCAGTGACCGGGAAAGTGACGGATGTTAGGGAACTGGTGTAACACGATGCAAAGTCAAACGCTTTTTCAAACGATTCAGACCTATCTGTTGGGCAAGAATGTCCGCAAGGCTTCCGTCTTTGGTTCCTATGCCCGTGGAGAAGAGACGAATGAAAGTGATGTCGATCTTCTGATTGAAGCAGAAGGAATAACGTTGTTTGATATTTTGCGATTTGAAGAAGAGCTATCGAATTTAACACATAAATCAATTGACATTGTTGAGTATAAGGCTATTAAGCCTTCTATTCGCGATCGGGTATTGGCAAGGAAAGTCGATTTGATATGAATCGGGATGATACGGTTTACTTGCAGGACATAATTGAAAGTATAAACATCATTTTTGATTATATGAGGCAAGTAACGGAACTCGATTTTAATCAAAGTACATTGATACAGGATGCTGTTTACCGGCGTTTTGAAATAATTGGAGAAGCAACTATTCGTTTATCAGACCAATTAAAGGCTAAGTATCCAGAGGTCGAATGGAAATTGATGCGAGCCATGCGGAACAAGTTGGCCCACGAATACTTTGGAATATCAGCTTCAACCGTTTACAATACTGTTAAAGCATATTTGCCAGCCTTGTTGGAAAAGTTAACAGAAATTCAGAATGAGCAAAGAAACCATGCATAAACTCGTCTCGACGGCGGCTCCCCTGCCGATTGAGAACATCGATACGGATCAGATCATCCCGGCGCGGTTCCTGAAAGCCACCACGCGCGAAGGATTCGGTGATAACCTGTTCCGCGACTGGCGGTATACGGCCGACAACACGCCCAAAGCCGATTTCGTGCTGAACAATCCAATCTACGCCGGTGCTAAAATTTTGGTTGCGGGTAAAAACTTCGGCATGGGTTCCAGCCGCGAACATGCCGCCTGGGCAATTCATGACTACGGTTTTAAAGTAGTCATCTCCAGCTTTTTCGCCGATATTTTCAGAAATAATTCCCTGAATAATTTCGTGTTGCCCGCTCAGGTTTCGGACGAATTTCTGGCGGAAATCTTCAAAGCCATCGAAGCCGATTCGCAAACGCAGATCACCGTCGATCTGGTGAACCAGGAGATTATTCTGGCAAACGGTTTGAAAGAAGCATTTGCCATCAACGCCTATAAAAAACAGTGTTTGATGAACGGCTACGACGACATCGATTACCTGTTGAGTCTGAGTTCAGAAGTTAAAAAATTTGATCTAGCCCATGCTAATTTCTAATGAGTAAATGAGTGAATGAGTGAATAGCTTCGCGGGAAGCAGGTATTAGCGGAGCTATTCACTCATTCGCTCATTCACTCATTCGCTCATTGAAAGAGGAATGAAAAAACACATTGTAGTCATCGCCGGCGACGGCATTGGTCAGGAAGTAACCACCGTTGGGAAACAGGTTCTGGACCGGATTGCGGAAAAATTCGGCCACGAATTCACGTACGACGAAGCGCTGATTGGTCACGCGGCCATTGAAGCCACGGGTAATCCGCTTCCCGAAGAAACCATCACCAAGTCGAAGCAGTCGGACGCCATTTTGTTTGGTGCCGTTGGTCACCCCAAATACGACAACGATCCGTCGGCGAAAGTCCGGCCCGAACAGGGTTTGCTGGGCATCCGGAAAGCACTCGGTCTGTACGCCAACCTGCGGCCCATCAAGCTGTTTGACGAACTGTTGCAGGCGTCGAGCATCAAACCAGAGTTTCTGCAAGGTGCTGATATTCTGTTCTTTCGTGAGCTTACAGGCGACGTTTATTTTGGCGAAAAAGGACGGAAAGACGGCGGTGACACGGCGTATGACCTGATGATTTACAGCCGTTACGAAGTGGAACGAATTGCCGTCAAGGCGTTCGACGCGGCCATGACCCGTCGGAAAAAGCTGTGTTCAGTCGATAAAGCCAACGTGCTGGAATCGTCGCGACTGTGGCGCGAGGTGGTGCAGGAAGTGGCCAAACGGTATCCGGAAGTCGAAGTGGAACACCAGTTTATCGATGCCGCTGCGATGTTGCTCATCAAAGATCCGCGCCGGTTTGACGTGGTCGTAACGGGCAACCTGTTCGGGGATATTCTGACCGATGAAGCGTCGCAGATTGCCGGTTCGATGGGCATGCTGGCGTCGGCATCCATCGGCGACACCACAGGCTTGTATGAACCCATTCACGGTTCAGCCCACGACATTACGGGCAAAGGCGTTGCCAATCCGCTGGCGTCGGTGTTGTCGGCGGCTCTGATGCTGGAAATTTCGTTTGGCATGAAAGCCGAAGCCGAAGCCGTTGTCGATGCCGTCGATCAGGTATTGAAAGCCGGTTTCCGAACCCGCGACATTGCGGATTCCAACACGCCAGCCGACCTGATTTTAGGTACGGAGGCCATGGGAAAGCAACTACTTTCCAAACTTTGATTCAGCGAGAACACTCTATCCCAATTTACTCTTATTAACCATGAGCCAACGGATTTATATTTTCGACACCACCCTGCGCGACGGCGAGCAAGTGCCGGGTAGCCAATTATCTACCGAAGAAAAAATCGTGGTGGCGAAAGAACTGGAGCGTCTCGGCGTCGATATTATTGAAGCGGGATTTCCGGTTTCGAGCCCGGGCGATTTTCGGTCCATTGTTGAAATTTCGAAAGCGGTGACCGAACCGGTCATCTGCGCGCTTTCGCGGGCCAAAAAAGAAGACATCGATGCCGCCGGTGAAGCGTTGAAATTCGCCAAACGTAAGCGGATTCACACCGGGATCGGTTCGTCAGACATTCACATCCGGAATAAATTCAACAGCACACGCGATCAGATTGTGGAGCAGGCCATTGCGGCTGTCAAGCACGCCCGGACGTATGTGGAAGATGTGGAGTTCTACGCCGAAGACGCTGGCCGGGCCGACCTTGCGTTCCTGGCCCGACTCACCGAAGCCGTCATTAACGCCGGAGCGACGGTGGTAAACATCCCGGATACGACCGGTTATTGTCTGCCGGATGAATACGGAAATAAGATCAAGTATATTTACGAACACGTTTCGAACGTTCACAAAGCCATTATTTCCATCCACTGCCACAACGACCTCGGTCTGGCCACGGCTAATACGCTGGCCGGGATTCAGCAGGGTGCGCGCCAGGTGGAAGTAACGATCAACGGCATTGGCGAGCGCGCCGGAAACACCTCGCTGGAGGAAGTGGTGATGGCGTTGCAAGTGCACAAAGAACTGGGTTTTGAGACCAATATCAACGCCAAGCGGTTGTTCCCGGTTAGCCAGCTCGTATCGGAAATGATGAATATGCCCGTGCAGGCCAACAAAGCCATCGTAGGCCGGAACGCCTTCGCCCACTCGTCGGGCATTCACCAGGACGGTTTTCTGAAACACTCCGAAAACTACGAAATCATGAATCCGCACGACGTCGGCGTTCCCGAATCGTCGATCGTGCTGACGGCCCGCAGTGGTCGCCACGCCCTGAAACACCGGCTTGAACTGCTGGGTTTCCGGTATGACAAACCGACTTTAGACACCATCTATACGCGTTTTCTCGACATGGCCGATGTCCGCAAAGAGGTAAATGACAAGGATTTGATGGAGTTGGTTCGCTGATATTCGCTGATAACAGAAACCTGTTAGGTCTTGAAGACCTAACAGGTTTTACGAAGGACAGGTTTTACGAAGGACAGGTTTTACGAAGGACAGGTTTTACAAAGGACAGGCCGGAAGCTTGTCCTTATTTATTTTCTTTACCGGATGAACTACACGGAACTACAACTGACGCTTGCTGCCGACTATACCGACATTTTCATGGCCGAACTCGGAGCCCTGGGCTTCGAATCCTTCGTTGAAACCGATGAAGGTCTGAATGCCTACATTTCTGAATCCGCTTTTGATGAAACTGCGGTCCAGTCGGTTATCGATAAATACGCCAATCAAACCGCAATAGCCTATCAGATCAATTCGTTAGAAAAGAAGAACTGGAACGAAGAGTGGGAACGGAATTACCAGCCCATCGACGTGCAGGATCGGATTCGCGTTCGGGCGTCGTTTCATGAACCCGATGCCGGTTTTCGGTACGACATCGTCATCAATCCGAAAATGTCGTTTGGAACCGGCCACCACGAGACGACGGCGATGATGCTCGAACATCAACTGAGCGCCGATGCGGCCGGAAAAACCGTGCTGGACGTTGGCTCCGGCACTGGCATTCTGGCCATTCTGTCGGCTTTGCAGGGTGCCGAACGGGTGATCGCGTTTGACATTGAAGAGTGGGCCATTGAAAACGCCCGCGAAAATGCCGAACTGAACGGTTGTTCGCAAATCGATGTTTTTCAGGGCACGATTCATGACGTTAATCCGGCGGAACGGTTCGACCTCGTGCTGGCTAACATCAACCGGAACGTGTTGTTGGAGGATATACCGGTTTACGTCCGGCTGATGAAACCGGAGAGTACGTTGCTGGTAAGCGGTTTTTACGAACAGGACGCGCCGGATATTGAGGAAAAGGGGTTGGCCGAAGGGCTGACGAAAACCGGGCAATTGTCCCAAAATAAGTGGGTTTCACTACGATTTATCAAAAGTACCCACGGACCGGCGGTCGATCCCGTTTAGGTTCCGGGTGCCGTACGGGAATGATGAGACAGGTATACAGCATTTTAGCGATATTTCTCCTGCTGGCAACGGCGGCAACGGCGCAAACGTTTAAACTGTCGGACAACCCCGAGCAGTTTCTGCCGGATTTACAGAAACTGATGAACGCGGGGGGATCCTATTCCCAAAAAGCCGAAAAAAATCTCGAAACACTATTCACCGAAAACCGGCTGTCGGCTCCGCAGAAAGAGCGCGTGATCGCGTTGAGCCGGAAAATGAACACCAAACGCTACCAGGCGGCCCAGCAGTTTGCGCCGTTTTACGAAGCGCTGTACCAACTGATCGTTACCCAGCAGGTAAGCCCGGCCGAAGTCGACAATTACCTGACGATTGCCGAAAAGTCGTTTGAAAAATACGACGCCAAAAGCCTGGCGAAAGTGCTGGAAACCGTCCGGTTATTTGCCGAAAAGCGGTTTTTGTACACCAATAACTACAACAAACTTTACGCCAACGGCGGCACGTTCACGCTTCGTTTAGCCGATCCAAACGGCAGCGTACCCACATCGGCCGCCGACACCATTGCTTCGGCCAAAAAGCCGCAACCCGCCAAACCGAACGATTCTGACGGCTGGGATCTGCCGCTGGATTCAACCGGAAAGGCCAGCCCGCTCCTGTCCTGGACCGAGCGAAAGCCGATTCCGGTGCTGAACGGGCCGGTACTGGAAATCAAGGGCGCGGATTTGATCGTGACGACGGCAAACGACTCTGTCGTTTTGAAGAAAACCGATGGTGCCTTGCTGTTGAAAGACGGGATTTGGGTTGGCAAAGGCGGTTCGTTTTCGTGGGAATCGGCGGGGCAGCCGGAAACGTTTGTGACGCTGGCCGATTACAGTTTTGTGGTTAACAACCCCAAAATCACGGCGGACGACGTGACGCTAACCTACAAGCCCCTCGCCAAACCGATCAAAGGGACTTTTGAGTTTGACAGCAAAAAGCGGGTAGCCCGACAGGGACCAACCTACCCCCGGTTTATGTCGTGGTCCAACGACGTCGTGCTGAATAATTTGGGGAATGGCATCACGTACAAAGGCGGTATTGCGCTGGCGGGAACGAAACTGTATGGTTCGGCGGCCAATGGGCAATCGTCACTTTTGCAGGTCAGTTACAAGGGAAAACCGGCGTTCAAGGCCAGCAGCCGCCGGTTTGAGTTCGCCGATTCGTTAATTTCCAGTCCGCTGGTCTCGTTTACCGGCTACATCGACGCCGTCGATACGCTCTATCACCCCGGCGTCGCCTTCCGGTATGACCGCGAAACCGGGATTGCCCGTTTGAGCAAAGCTGAAAAATCGGGGTATTCCGACACCTATTTCAGCGATAGTTACCACAAATTCTACATTCAGCCCGAAATCGTTCGCTGGGATTTGCCGCGTCAAAAGGTTGATTTCTACCAGCTTGGTGCCAAAAAAGAAGTGCCGGTGCGGTTTGAATCCTTCGATTTCTTCTATCCCGAGCGGTATGCCGGGATGTCGGCCGATTTCGGCTTTCATCCGCTCCAACTGGCGGCTAACTACGTGACGGTCAAGAAAACCCAGACGTTTTTTGCCGATGATCTGGCCACCTTTTCCAAGATTAGCCCGCCGGTGATGCGCAACGTGCTGAATCGTATGGTGGCACTGGGGTATATCGACATGGACCCCAAATCCGAAGAAATGCGCCTGAGCCGGAAAGGCGTTCTGTACGTTCTGGCGAATGCGCGCCGGAAAGATTACGACAATTTCCTGATTCGCTCGACCTATCCCTCCAACGACAGCACGACCAACGCCACGATCAATCTGAATGACAAGTTTTTGACAATCAGAGGAGTTGAACGGTTTAGCATCAGTGATTCATTGAAAATTACCGCAGTTCCGACGGACAAAACGCTACGGATTGGGAAAAACCGGGCGTTTACGTTAACCGGACAACTGAAATCCGGCAACATGCGGTATACGGGCAAGGAACTGGGTTTCAACTACGACCAGTTTTCGATGAACATGACCAAAATCGACTCGATTACCTTCACGCCACAAGGGAAGAATCAGGAGATTGGCGGTGATATTCAGTATGAAAAACCGGGTACGGTTTTCCTGGCCGACAAAGGCAATAAATCGGGGCGGCAGAAAGACAAAAAGACCACGCAACGGCTATTGATGCCGGAAGGGATGACGGTTTATTTTAACCAGCCGAACCGGGGAAATCTGATTTACAACAAAAACGTCTATTTCAAAGTCCCGGCGGTTGACAACGACAGCCTGGGAAAAGGCGACATTGCGTTCGATGGGACGTTCTTCTCCGACGGGATTTTCCCGCCCATTAAGACCACGCTGAAATCGATGCCCGACAATTCGCTGGGTTTCGAACACGCGGCTCCGGCGGCCGGTTATCCGCTTTATGGTGGAAAAGGCAACCTGAAGTTTACCGGTAAACTGGTGATGGACCGGAAGGGATTACGGGCTGAAGGCGTTATTTCCCACCTGAACGCATCCTTGCCAGCCAAAGACATCCTGATGACCCCGGATTCGGTTCTGGCGTCGGGCGAGTCGGGGCAGATCAAAGAAGGACTGGTGGGGAAAGCCTATTTCCCGGCGGTTAACCTGAAAAACTACGTCATGAAGTGGTTTCCCAAAGCCGACAGCATGAAAATTTCCACCAAAGCCGACCATTTCAGCTTTTACAACGGAACGACGAATTTGCAGGGCGATTTGCTGGTCCGGTCAGCCGGTTTGTTTGGAAAAGGCACGGTGAAACGGGCGGATTCGGAAGCACAGTCTGAAAACATTAAGTTTAACAAAGAAGGCTTTACGGCGGGCAATGCCCAGTTCCGCGTCGTGGCCGATAAGCAGGGAACTACGACGAAACCCATGTTGCTGGGTACGAAGGTCGATCTGGATTTCAATCAGGTGAAAGGTGTCGTGACCATCGCCACCAACAATGCGACGACCTCGTTCAGCGACACCCTGCTGTCGAGTCTGGAGTTCCCGAATGCCGCCTATAAAACGTCGATCAGCAAAGCGCAGTGGAACATCGCGGCCAAAACCATTACGATGAAAGCCGCCAAAACATCCACCTTTACGGCTACCGCAGAGGAACAGGAAGGACTGACGTTCAATGCCACATCGGCGGTGTATGATGTGGAGAAAGCGACGCTGAACATCAGCGGAGTGCCGTACGTAACCTCGGCCGACGCCCGGATTTACCCGGAAAAAGGCCTGATTACCATCAAACGGAACGGGGAGATGCTGCCGCTCAAAAATGCCCGGCTGGAGTTGGACACGACCAGCCTGTTTCACAAATTGAAAGGCGGTAACATTCAGGTGCAGTCGCGGACCCGGTTTTCCGGGGAAGCCGTGTATCAGTTCGCTGCGGCCAAAGGCGACACGGCCAGCATCAAGATGGGGAGTTTTGAACTGAAAGAAGCCGCTCCCGTGGCGCTGGCATCGAATACCCGGAGCGTTGGCCGGAAAGGAAAAAACAGCAATGAACTGGCTAAAACGTATTATACCGTGGCCCGGGCCGATGTGGACGAACGGGACAACGTGACGCTGGCACCCAAAGTGGCCTTCAAAGGCAGCATTACGATGATGGCCCCCGAACAGGATCTGAAACTGGAAGGGGCGATTAAAATTGCGCTGAAAAAGCGGGCCAATCTGGTCAGTGATTGGATTCCAATGAAGGAGAAAATTGGCGAAACCTTCAGCATCAAAGTCGATCAAACGCTCAAAAATGACGGCAATCAGCCCCTGACCGCCGGTTTGCATTTCCGGGGCGGAGGCACCGCCGGGCTGTATCCGACGTTTTTGTCGATGAAAGAAAGCGACAAGGATGATGATTTATACCGGGCAACGGGCGTCATGACCTACGACGCGAAAGACAAAGTGTTCCGGATTGTGAAGAAGGATGCCGCCGGGCTGGAAGATGTCGAAGGCGCATTTACGTTCAACGATGCCACGGGCGTGATGAATTTTCAGGGACCGGTCAATGTCATGAATACCGGCATGACGGGCTCTGCACCGAATAACTTTGTTTTTGCCGCCGGAACGGGCCGGGCACAGGTCGATAGTTCGACGTTGCGGTTGAATGCGCTGGTCGGTTTTGCGCTGCCCATTCCACAGCCGGTGAATGCCGCCATTGCCGAGAAGATGGTGAAAGCCAATCTGGACGAAAAGAACGACGAACCCGCGGATGACGACCTCGACCGCTTAACCGCCAAACTAGCCGCCATTATCGGTCAGAAAGCGACGGATGTGTACCGCACCAAAGCGCAAAACCAGCACGTTTCGATTACGCAGGCTGCCCCCAAATTTGTGGCTTCGCTGGTGCTGTCAAACGTCAATCTGCGCTGGTCGGACAAATACAATGCGCTCTACAGCACCGGGCCAATTGGGGTTTCCAATATTGATAACGTCGATATCAACGCGGAAATGGAGGGTTTTGTCGAAATCCGGAAGAGCGACGGGGGCGACGAAGCGACCATTTACCTGGAAGCTTCGCCGGATGTCTGGTACTACTGGGATTATAAATCGTCGGGGGGCGCAACGGCCCAGCTGGCGCTGCTGACGTCGGATCAGGAACTGAACGACCGCATCATGGCGGGTGGCAAAGCGGGAAGCAAGGCCATTTCCATCATTGCTGCGGACGTGTTCGAGAAAACGCAGTTTACGGACCGCTACATGGACCAGTACAAAACCAAGGAAAAACCCAAGCCACAACCAAAAGCAGCGGCTGGCGCAAAAGAAGCGCCTAAAAAAGTGGTTGAAAAGAAAAAGGAAAAAGCTGACGAGAAAAAAGAAGGGTTCTGATCAGATTTTCTCGCCAAAGGCCAGGTCACCGGCGTCGCCCAACCCGGGTACAATGTAGTAATGTGAATCCAGCCGCTGATCAATGGCTCCCAGCCAGAGGTGACACTGCGGCATTTTGTCCTGCACATACCGGACGCCTTCGGGGCTGGCCAACACGGCGGCAATGTGGGTTTTGGCGGGTGTTCCAAACCGTAGCAGCGCGTGATATACTTTCTCCAGCGATCGCCCGGTTGCCAGCATCGGGTCCATTAGAATGACGGTTTTGCCGCTCAGATCGGGGCTAGAAATGTAATCCATTGCCACTTCAAAATCCTCACTCGTTGGCAAATAACCGCGATACGCGCCAATGAAGGCGTTCTCGGCCCGGTCGAAGTAATTCAGAAAACCCTGGTGAAACGGCAAGCTCGCCCGCAGAATGGTGGCCAGAACCGGCGGTTTTTTGATCAGTGGTGTAGACGACACGCCCAGTGGCGTTTGCACGTTCACGACCTGAAACGACATCGACTTGGATATTTCGTAGGCCATCAGTTCTCCCAGCCGTTCCAGATTGCGCCGAAAACGCATCGAATCTTTCTGAATGGTTACATCGCGGAGTTCGGCAATAAATTGGTCGGCAAGTGAAGGATGATCGGCGAAAACAAACATAGGGGCTTTTTCAGTGTAATTTAAAGGGAATGTGTCGGATAATCCAAACCCTTTCCCTAATTTGTGCATTGAATTAAGAAGATGTTATTTAGGGTACACCGTCCACACGGTTGCCAGTGTGAAGCTTCCAATGAGGACTATTTTTACAATCGGGATAGCTTTTGCTTTACTGGCGTCGGTGTCGGCGCAAGGTCAGAGCCAAAAGATACCTTTAAACAGTGATTATTACCACCTGATTGACCGGCTTGAAATCAAACAGGGCCGGTGGACGAGCGGTTTCCATAGTTCCGTAAAACCGTATAGTCGCCAGGCAGTCGTTCAATTAACCGACAGTATTCTGGCCGACCCCTTCGTTCGGTTATCCCCGGTAGACCGGTCCACCGTCCGCTACCTGCGCGACGATAGCTGGGAATGGGTTCCCAAAGTGTATCCGGATTCTCTCCCTCTGCTGCAGGAACGAACGGCTGAATTACACGCGGGTCAGAAACGGGCGGGCGACAGCAAACGGGCTTTCGGGGCATTTTACAAGAAAAAAAACGACCTGTATAGTTACGAAAACGAGGATTATGACATTCACGTCAGTCCGGTGGTCAACTTTAGCTATGGGGTCGAAACCAATTCCGGAATGGTAGGCTCGTCGTTTAATCCCTACGTTAATTCAAGAGGGGTTGAAATTCGCGGCAGCATTCGCAAACGCTTGAGCTTTTATACATTCCTGTCTGATAACCAGGCACTGTTTCCCCGGTACATTTGGGAATATGGAACCCAGTATTCCACCAATTCAGCGGAAGGGTTTGCGCCCTTTGAAGGATTGACCAAACGCATCGAGACCCGTCATTCCACCTTTGGCGGAGCGGATTTTCTTTCCGCTAGGGGATACATTACCTTCAATGCCTTAAAAATCATCAACATTCAGTTTGGTCACGATCGCAATATCTTTGGCAACGGGTATCGCTCGCTGTTTCTATCAGACAACAGCTCTCCATACCTTTTTCTCAAGATCAGCACCCGGTTGGGGCGGTTTCAATACACCAACCTGCTGACGGAATTTCAGAACAGCCAGAAACCAGCCGGTGCGTATGAAGAACTGAATCCGCAGAAATACACCGCGATTCACCACTTGAGTGTCAACATTGGCGAACATCTCAACATTGGCCTGTTCGAAGCGGAGGTATTCAGCCGGAGCCAACTGGAATTGAATTATTTTAATCCCGTTATTTTCTACCGTTTCATCGAATCGTACCGGGGCAGTGCCGACAATGCCCTGGTCGGTCTGGATTTTAAAGCCAATTTTGTCGGTCATTTTCTGGCCTACGGTCAGTTGATGTTCGATGAGTTCAAGATTAGCGAACTGCGGGCGAGAAACGGATCGTGGGTCAATAAATTCGCGTTTCAAACGGGCCTGAAGTACATCGACGCCTTCGATGTTCCGAATCTTGATTTGCAGGCCGAAATGAATCTGGCGCGGCCTTATACCTATTCCCACCGCTCCGGCCAAACCAATTATGTGCATTACAATCAACCGCTGGCGCATCCGCTCGGAGCCAATTTCATCGAAGGCCTGGCCATTGTGCGCTACCAGCCCCGCGACCGCTGGAATCTGACCGGGACGTTTGGCATCATGAAATACGGGGCCGATCCGCCCAACTACAATTATGGCGGCAATTTGCTGAAACCGTATGAGAGCCGGGTGGAGTGGCCGGGCCAGGCTGTGGGATCGGGCCACCACATCGCTCAGGGGCGTAAAACCCTGGTCACCTACGCCGATGTACGGCTGTCGTTTATGTTGAAACACAACCTGTTTGTCGATTTTCAACAGCTCGTTCGCAAAAGCGACAGCCAGGCCGACCGGTTGAAATACAACACGTCGTCGACGTCCCTGGCCTTGCGCTGGAATCTGCCCTACCGAACCCTGGTTCTTTAAAATGAGTTGGTTCATACGGTTTCCGGTCGTTATTTTACCGGAAACTGTACCAACGGATTAACAACCCTATTCGGGAATGCTTGACCACATCATCCGCCAGGAACTGACCGAAGCCCGCTCGGTTCTCGATGCGTTTCTTAGCGACGCTAACCAGATTACGGCCATTGGACATGCCGCCCAATTGATGGCCGATGCCCTGCAAAACGGTCGTAAAATTATTTCCTGCGGCAACGGCGGCTCCCACTGCGACGCCATGCACTTTGCCGAAGAGCTGTCGGGCCGGTACCGCGCCGAACGCCGGGCGCTGGCCGCTATCGCCATATCCGACTCCAGCCACCTTACCTGTGTGGGCAATGACTATGGCTACGATTCCGTATTCTCGCGTTTTATCGAAGGGCTTGGTAACGAAGGGGACGTGTTGCTGGGCATTAGCACGAGCGGTAATTCGGCTAACATCATTCGGGCCGTGGAAGCTGCCCGGCAGCGGGGCATGAAGGTGGTTTTGCTGACCGGCAAAGACGGGGGGAAACTGGCCGGAACCGCCGACGTTGAAATTCGTGTCCCCCACTTTGGCTATGCCGATCGCATCCAGGAGATTCACATCAAAGTCATTCACTTGTTCATTCTGCTCATCGAGAAACAGGTGATTGCCTAAGCCGGTCGCGGAAATTATTCAAACTTTTTCGGCTTTTGTTTGTCCTATATAAATAGAACACAAGCAATTAGCATGAAAAAAGCCGGAATCATCCTTGCCTCGCTGCTGGGCGTCCTGCTCCTGGTCGCCTGGATTGTGCCGATGTTTTTTCGGGATAAAATCGTAACCCGCCTTCAGCAGGAACTGACCAATCGGGTGAACGCCCGGATCACGTTTCGGCCTGAAAACGTGAGCCTGTCGCTGCTTCGCCATTTTCCCAATCTGACCTTGCAAACCGATTCACTCAGCATTGTCGGGCAGACGCCGTTTTTGGGTGATACCTTACTCAGGACCCGCGCCTTCGAAGTGAAAGTCAACCTGCTGAGTGTGCTTTCGGGCGATAAATTGAAACTGAACGGCGTGTATCTCGACCAGCCTCGCGTGCTGGTGAAAATTCTGCGCGATGGGCGGGCCAACTACGACATCTACAAAGCCACTGAAAGTGACGAACCGGAAAAGGCCGACACGAGCCAGACGGCTTTTACGCTCGACATTGACGAATGGGAAATAAAAAACGGTTTGATCCGGTATGACGACCGGAGTTTGCCGATGACGGTTCGGCTGGAAGCGGTCAACCATACCGGCAGCGGCAGTTTGTCGGCGGAAATGGCGGATTTGGTGCTGAAGACGAAAGCAGAACGCATCACGCTCACCTACGACGGAATGGAATACCTGAGCGATAAAAAGCTGGATGCCGACATGAAACTGCGGGCCGATCTTGAACAATCCGTCTATACCTTTGCCGACAACCGCATCCGCGTGAATGAGTTGCCACTGGAACTCAACGGCTCGATTGCCACCGGCACGTCGGCACCGGCGGATACGTCCATGCGGTTCGATTTGACGTATCGGTCGCCCGACAGTGATTTCAAAAACCTGCTGTCGCTGGTGCCCGGGATGTATTCCGACCGGTTTCAGGACATTGATGCCGACGGAACGGTGCGTTTCGACGGAACGGTGAAGGGCCTTTACAATGCGAAGCAAATCCCGGCGTTTCTGCTGAATCTGGTCGTCAACGACGGGCGGTTCAAATACCCGGATTTGGCGTCGGCGGTCGAGCACATTGCCCTGGATCTGACCGTCAGCAACGCAACCGATCACCCTGATAATACGGTGATTAACCTGAAAAAACTGGTTGCGGATCTGGGCCGGAACCCGATTCGCGGGCGGGCGCTGGTGCAGGGTCTCACCCGTTCCAACGTCGATGCTGATCTGACTGCCAAACTGAATCTGGAGGAATTGACGCAGTTGTTTCCGATTGATAGCATGACGCTGCGGGGGCTGGCAGATCTGAATCTGAAAGCAAAAGGCGTCTATGATAAAACCGCCAAGCTCTTTCCGGTGGTCGATGGGCTGATCCGGTTGCAGAACGGATCGGTGAAGTCGATGAAGTTTCCGGAACCGGTGGAAGCGATCAATGTGCAGGCGAGCCTTTCCAACCGGACTGGCAAACGGGCCGACACTCGCGTGGACATAGCCGATTTGCAACTGAAACTGGCCGGTGATCCTTTTCAGGCCAAAGGCAGGGTGCAGAATTTCGATGATTATACCTTCGATGTGATCGCCAAAGGCCGACTGAATCTGACGAGTTTAACCCGGATTTTTCCGATGGAAGGCACCCGGTTAGCCGGGCTGATCGACGCCAGCATTGAAACCAAAGGCCGGCTTTCGGATGCCAAAGCCAAACGGTATGACCAGCTTCCGACCAGCGGCACGATGGCGATTACAAATCTGACCTACCGGGGTGAAAGTCTGCCGCAGGGGCTGACACTGAATTCTGCCCGACTGAGGCTGCTGCCCGGAAAACTGAACGTCGAACAGGCGCAGGGCTTGCTGGGAACAAGCACCTTCACGGCCGACGGTTTTTTGAGCAACTACATTCCGTTTCTGCTGGACGAAAACCAGCCGCTGGAAGGAACGCTCAACGTACGGGCCAATCGGTTGAGTATCAACGAATGGATGAGTGACGATCCGCAGCCGCAGGCAAAAACCGCTCAACCGTCGGTGGTTGAAATTCCTGATAACATCCGTTTTGTCGTCAATGCGGCCGTCGGTCAGGCGGTTTACGACAAAATGCCGCTGAACAACGTCAAAGGACAACTTGAAATGGCCGACGGAACCCTGCGGATGAAACAGGTGACGTTCAATTCGCTGGGCGGGCAGTTTGTCACCAACGGCACTTACGACCCGAAGGACCTGGCAAAACCGCGGTTTGCCTTTGATGTCAACATTGCCAACGCCGACATTTCGCAGGCTCACCGGCATCTGACGCTGGCCAAAGTGGTTTTTCCGCTGGCGCAGTACATGGTCGGACGGTTTTCGAGCACCTTTGCGGTCAACGGGCGGCTGGAGCCGGATATGATGCCGGATTTGAATAGTTTGACGGGAAATGCGCTGGTGAAGATTGTGCAGGCGACATTGCAAAATAACCCGATTGTGGAACGTCTCGTCGAAAAAACAAAACTGTCTGATCTCCGGAATGCGAAGTTCAAAGATCTGCTGATGAAAGTGGACGTCAAAAACGGGTTTGTAACCATCAAACCGTTCGATGTCAGAATCAAAGACAATATCGTGACGGTTTCGGGCTCCAATTCACTGGAAGGAGACCTGAAGTACGTTCTGAAACTGGATGTACCAACGGGCAAAGCGGGTGTCCAGTTTGCCAGAGCGTTTTCGTCGCTGACGGGCCAGCCGCTCGAAAACGTCGATCGTGCCAAAATCGACTTTGCGTTAAACGGGAGTTACAAAAAACCACAGCTTCAGTTTCTGGCGGGTCGGACGGCCACCCAGGTGAAGGATGTCGTGGTGAAACAGGCGAAAGAAGACCTGAAAGAGCAGGGGTTGAAACTGCTGCAAAAGCTGGCTAAATCGCCGAGGGATTCGACGTAACGATTGAGTGAAATCAACCGTTACTTTTTGGCAACGACCATGGCCCGGCCCGGAATCGAGAGGTAGGGGATGACTTTCGACGGTTTCAGTCCGGCTTCCTTTTGCCAGTCCTGAATTTCCCGAACGGAGTAATTCCCGGCGGTGCTGGTCAGGCCGTAGAACAGATCCATGCTGTTGCCGACGAGATTGGTGCCGACGCCAGCCGAATTTCCGTCGTCTTCGGGCCGGATAAATTCATTGACAATGTAAACACCCCCCGGTTTCAGGGATTTGGCCACCTTCCGGGCGACTTCGCGGTTCTGTTCCTCCGAAAAATGATGCGCCAGACTGGACATCAGCACGATGTCGTATTGAGCTTCTCCAAACTCATCCGTCAGCGCGTTGCCTGCCTGGTGCCGAACGCGGTCGCCCATGCCGGACCGTGCCAGCAGCGGAGCTGCCTGCTCGATGGCCGGTGGTAAATCCAGAAGAACCGCCTGAAGATTTGGTAGTTTTCGGCAGAGAGCCACCGAATGCTGGCCGTGTGAACCGCCAATGTCGAGCATGAGCGTGGCGTTTTTGGGCACCGGAGCTTTCCGGCCAAACTCTTTGGCTTCCGTGCCGGTGGCCGCCACCATTGCCTGTTGGTAATACGCCCATTGTTCGGTGGTCAGGTGGTCATGATACTGAATGCCTTCGCCGGTTTTCAGGTAATCTCCCAACTGCTCCAGCCACGGCCAGACGACCCGGTTGTTGAACCGCATCATGCCAAAAACCGACTCCTGCTGGTCTTTCAGCAACCAGCGACGGCTGATGCGGGTTAACGTATACCGGTTATCGCGTTGTTTGAAATAGCCCAAAACCAGCAGCAAGCCCATCAATTCCCGCAACGCTTTGGGATTCAACTGACACTCGGCAGCAATCTCATCCACCGTCTGTTTGCCGTTGTGAACCGCTTCGAAAACGCCTTTATCGGCCGCTTCAAGCACGGCTTTGCCCACAATCGGGAAAATCTGGGCGTGCAAAAGCGGTAGCGGTACCAGATTGATTTTGAGGGCAATCCATTCGAGGAGGTTTTCGGGCGTAACGGTGAGTCGCATATGGTTCAGGATAATTTATTCTTATTTTTTCGACGTATATTCGTTCTTAGTTAAAACCGGATTTAACCGGTAGAAAGCTGAAATCGTCAGGATTTATTTTCACGACATGAGTAAGGTACAGGAATTTATTAACTCGGGAATACTGGAAGAATATTGTCGTGGCCTTCTTCTGCCCGGAGAAATTCAGGAAGTTGAGCGGATGGCGGGCCTGTATCCCGCTGTTCAACAGGCCATAGACCGTATTGCCAGGACATTAACGCGGCCCATAGTACCGGAGGAACGATTAAAAAACCGCATCCTAAACACACTGGATCAACTCGGCGAGCCCCCGGTTTTTGATTTGAACCATCTGCCGCTCATCAACGCCTATTCGGACGCTGAGCAGTGGCAACGAACCGTGGCTTCGATTCAGCCCACCCGCGAATTCCGGAATCTGTATGTTCATCCGCTACAGGCCGGCAGTGGTATCGAGCAGTTTCTTCTGTGGGTAAAGGAAGACGTGAAGCCTGAAGACCACCACGACGAACGCGAGAGTTTTCTGATCCTGGAAGGGGAATGTGAATGCCAGATTGGCTTAGAAACGATCCGGCTCAGGGCGGGGGATTACGTCGACATTCCGCTGGATACCGAACACACGGTTCGGGTGTTATCGCCGGAACCGGTGAAAGCGATTGTTCAACGGGTGAAGTGAGCGGTTTGTCGGGATTCGCAGCCAGATCAAAAAGCATACATTTCCGGACTATTTTTTTGAAAGAACAGACGTAAGCCATGCCATACAGTACTCGGTGCGGGTTCTTTTGCCGAAATTTACCTGATCCGCTTGTACTTCCGCAATAAATCTATCACCGGCTTGTGCGGCAGGGCATACGCTTTGTTACCGTTGATGCCTTCCATCGTTTCGGCGGCCACCATCGCGTTGAGAATGGATTCTTCCACGGCCTGAACGGTGGCGTCAAACAGTGGATTCATCTGGTCGTTGGGAAGCTGATCGAGTTTGGTCAATTTTTCCCGTTGAAAAGCCGTCGGGTTCGCCGTCGAAAAGGCAATGAATAGATCGCCGGAACCGTTGTTTCCGCGCCCGCCCACAATGCCGATGCCGAGCGAGACGCGCGTGGCAATTCGTTTTAGTTGATGCGGTAACAACGGCGCATCCGTGGCAACTACCACAATGATGGAACCGTCGCCTTCTTCCCGGTAGGCTGGCGGCCCCTTGATTTCATAATTCAGCGTGTCTTTCAACTCCTCGCCAACGGGAACGCCGGCAATGGTCAGTTGTCGTTTGGCGCCAAAATTGGATTGGACCAACACCCCAACCGTATACGTGGAGTCCTTGATTTTGACGAGTCTCGATGCCGTTCCGGTTCCGCCTTTAAAGCCCAGACACATCATGCCGGTTCCGCCCCCCACATTGCCCTCCTGGACACGGCCCGATTTGGCGTTGTCCAGGGCTTCGAACGCGTGGCTTTCTTTGACGTGAAAACCGTAAATATCATTCAGAACACCATCGTAGGTTTCGGCAACGACCGGATACGTATACCAGTAATCTTCTTTGTACCATCCGGTTTTTACAAACCATTTCAGCACGGCATCGCGCACCACGCCCACGCTGTTCGTGTTGGTAATCAGGATCGGCGTTTCCAGAAAACCGGATTCGGTGATCCAGGTCGTTCCCGTCATTTCTCCGTTGCCGTTCAACGAATACCAGTTGGCAAAAACCGGGTTGTTTCTCCGACCTCTGGGTAAAATGGCGGTGACGCCGGTTCTGACCGGCCCTTTTCCCCGAACGTTTTTTCCCTGACCTGAAATGATGGTGCTATACCCCACTTCGACGCCCTTGACGTCGGTGATGGCATTCCATTTTCCGGGGATTCCTGAAAACGGAATGCCAATGTCCCGTGCCCTCGGTTTTTGGGCCAGGGCTGAAAATGCGATGAGCAGCAGTATACTCAGCAGGAGGAAGCGGATGTTCATAAGTTTCCGGAATCGACATCATGGATAAATTGAATCACGCCGGTCATAAACACTTTTTGGTCGTCCCACATGGCCAAATGGCTGCCATCCGGGCAATAGAGGTAGCGGCCTTTCTGCACCAGTTTGCTCTGTTCTTCCATTGCTTTTGGATCCATCGTATCATGTTTGGCACCAATCATCAAGGTTGGAATGGTAATTTCCTTCAACCGGTTTTTGATATCCCATTTTGCCAGCCGCCCGCCGATTCCAAATTCGCTGGGGCCCTGCATCATCGTATAAATCACGCCGTTTCCGTGCTTCATAGAGCGGTTAAAACCGTCCGGCCATGTAGTTAACCGACATAAATGTTCCTTATAAAAATTGGGGATGAGCAGTTCCATATACCGCGGATTCGCAAAATCCTTTTTGGCTTCAATGGCCCGTATTTCGGCGAGCACGTCCGGTTTCATCTGCTTCGCGAGTACGTCGTCGGCATACTTTCCGTACTCGGGCGCACTGGCCATCATATTGGCAACCAGCAACGCTTTTAAATTTTTCTGGTATTTCAGGGCGTATTCCATGCCAAGAATCCCGCCCCAGGAATTACCGAGTACATAAAAATTGGAGCTGTCGGCGCCGATGGCCTGCCGAACCTGCTCCACTTCCTCCACAAAACGATCAGTCGTCCAGAGCGTGCTGTCGGTTGGCTGGTCGCTGTAATAGGAGCCTAGCTGGTCGTATTCATAAAATTCAAAGCCTTCTTTTTGAAAAAAGGTCTCAAAACATTCCATGTACTCATGCGTCATGGCCGGGCCGCCGTGCAACAGCAGAATCTTTATTTTAGGATGGGTGCCAAAGCGCTTTATCCAGACTTTAAAATCACCCACCGGAGTTTTAATGGGTATCATTTTTACCCCACCCGCTTGGATGGAATCGCCATACGTAAAATAGTCAGCCACCGAAATCGACGTAGAAGCGGTTTTTTGTTGGCAGGAAGTAAGCAGGAAACTCGCTAAAATGAAGATGAGAAACCGCATGTTGGTAGGTTAAGATTTTTTATGATTTTATACATGTCAACTCCTGTCGTTACATCGGTTGAATTTTCCAATAAGTTAAGCTACGCCACGCCCATTCCAATGGACCAAAACGAAAATACTTTTACCCGATCGGCTGGCAATCAATGGCAACTGCCCGATGCTGAATACAAGGAAATATAGCTCACGCCGTTGCCATTTCCCGCCCCTTGAAAAACCGGTTCACCAGGAAAATACGATTGGCAGTGAGGATGTGCAGCATGTGATGGAGAAAGCCCTTTATTTCTCTTTTTGGTCTTTGTTGCTGATGTCGCGAATGCAGCTGTATTTGCCGTCGCGTTTTTCAAAAAGGCCATGTATTTTCCTGTGCTGACCACGCTGCCAGTGGCACCTTTGGTGATTGTTTTTCCGGTTTCGGTCACCAGGTTTCCATCACCAAATACCTCCATAGTCTCGAAAGAAAACGTAGTTCCGGGCCTGCGTTTCATCATGGATTTGGTCAGAGCCAGTTCAATGGCCGCTTTACCAATGAGCATCGGTTCATCGTCATTCATTTCCACCGCGTCGTCCGCTTCAAGGGCCTGAATTTCTGCACGGATCTGCATCGGATGATGCCCGCGCAATCACCTTCAGGTTTTTGATCAGGGAGACGGAGGTATGAATATCATCCAGATGTCCCTCGCAGGCGGGGTTACTGTCGGTATCGCCCAGGTTAACGAAGGGCAACACGGCCAGTGAATTGCCCGCGGGCTGAACCGGACGGCGTATCGCGGTCATCCGGGAAATGCCAATTAAGCAGACAAGCTTTCCATTTTCCAGTCGCTATGGTTGCCGAGTAAAAAGGTGGTTTTGGCAGTTGGCCGATAAGCATACCAAGCCAGAAAACAATAAACCGCTGCGGGCTCAAAAACCGCAGCGGTTTATCAAAATACAGCCTGTTCACGGTCTGGTATAAGGCGTCGATTCCGGGGTTGAAAGTGTTACTGGTGATGAAAACCAGCGTGTTGGTGCTCTTTTCGTTTGGGTCAAAACCGGTTTGAAAACCGGGCGATTGAAAGGCGGCCATCATGGCTTCCGGCGCGTTCAGAACACCGGCGGTGTTCTAAAACCTGAATTTTTGAATGATGTCCGGCATGCGTTGCGGTATCGTTTCGTATAAAAAGTGGCCGGTGAAGACACCGGCCACCGAGAAGGCTTATCCGTTTTACGATTGAATAAACGCCAACAGGTCGGCATTGATGGTGGCCGCTTCGGTTGTCGGCATGCCGTGCGGAAAACCGGGGTAGGAGATCAGCTTTCCGTTCTTTAAAAGCTTCACCGCTTTCACGGCGGTCAGCGGAAACGGAACGATCTGGTCGTCTTCGCCGTGCAACACCAGCACCGGTACATCGACACTTTTCAGGTCTTCGGTAAAATCAGTTTCGGAGAAAACTTTAACGCAGTCGTAATGGGCTTTAATAGCGCCCATCATGCCCTGCCGCCACCAGTTATCCCGAATGCCTTGCGAGACTTTAGCGCCTTCCCGGTTGTAGCCGTAAAAGGGCATCGTAAAATCCTGAAAATATTGGGGGCGATGGGTGGCGGTTCCTTCCCGGATTTCGTCGAATACCGACAGCGGAATACCGTCCGGATTCGCTTCGGATTGTACCATGACGGGCGTAACGGCACTGATCAACACCGCTTTCGCAACCCTGCCCTGGCCGTGTTTGGCCACGTAGCGGATCACTTCTCCACCACCGGTGGAGTGGCCGATGTGGATCGCATCTTTCAGATCCAGAAACTCGACCAGTTCTGCCACATCGGCGGCATAGGTATCCATGTCATGGCCGTTTTCGGTTGGCGACGACCGGCCGTGTCCCCGGCGGTCGTGCGCAATCACGCGAAAGCCCTGGTTCAGGAAAAACATCATTTGGGCGTCCCAGTCATCGCCGGACAACGGCCAGCCGTGGTGGAATACGAGCGGTTGACCCGTTCCCCAATCTTTGTAATAGATTTCGGTTCCGTCTTTTACGGTGATCTTTGCCATTTTTTACGTTTTGGTTGGTTATTGATAAAGTTTTGGAAAGATACTTTTTTTTGACGAGTTGGGTCGTCACGAACCTGCTCTTTTCTTTCACT
Source organism: Larkinella humicola (assembly GCF_008727875.1). Taxonomy (GTDB): domain Bacteria; phylum Bacteroidota; class Bacteroidia; order Cytophagales; family Spirosomataceae; genus Larkinella; species Larkinella humicola. The sequence continues at coordinate 116,546 of NZ_VTWS01000004.1, forward strand.
ACACTGCCTGAGCCCGGTTTCACAGGCATCCATTTCTTCTAATTTAGACCGCCAGATACCGCATTCAAATACCATCAGAAGCGATTGGCATAAAACCCATTTAGACCAGCAGGCACGGGATGTAAATTCGCCTGTAAAGCTAAAGCAGGGCTATGTCATATTTAACCGTATTATTCCGTTTGTATCTACTGGCGGTTTCGCTTTTCCTGATGAATTGCAAGCCGGTATCTAAAGAGGATAGCAGCCCAACACCCCGGCTTGAGCCAGGGTTTGGCAAATCGAAAGAACGGCCCGTCGGTACGCCTTTTGTATGGCCCAAAGGCATTACATTGATCGGCAAACCCGGAACCGATTATGACTGTCAGGAAGAGGCCGGGCGAGAACGGGAATATGGAAACGGCGGAGCCGTTATGCTGTGTCTGAATTTTTATAATAGTACCAACCAACCCATTACCATTCAGTTACCACCCGGATTGCTTTTTATCAGCAAATCGGGAAATGTTCAGAATGGTATTTTGCCTGCCAGGGTTGCAATCGAGGTGCCTGCGAAAGAACGCTATTTGGCATTGCTTTTTCTCTACTGTGTCAATATTGATCGTGAGACATCAACTCCCGGCGACGAATTTGAAGAGCAGCCCATCGTTACCCGCCATCCTGGCATGGAGGAACTCTACCAGTTGCTCGCGAATAAAAAGGCTAATTTTGAAGACTACCCCAAACGCCGGGCCGATCCGAATACGTTGAATGCGGGTATTTGTGTTACCAGCGCGGTTAACAGTATTGCAGAGGGTAAACCCATCCGTGAAAAAACACTCCAGCAAATCCAGGATTTGCCCAATAAATAATGAAATCGATCAGTGCGGTTTTTCCGAAATGCGTCCGTTTGCTTTGCTCTTTTGGGCTAATGGGTTATAATCCAGACAACGCTGGAGCCAGCGTTCCAACTCTTTTGGGCTTTTGAATCCGTTTTCGGTCACATACACATAGCCCTTCATGGTTTTCCCCGAGAAGTCCATCGGAATGCAGTCATTTTCTTCCAGGGCGGTTTCATATGCCTCCATGCCAATGCGGCAAAGCAGTAGGTCTTCGTCCCGTTTTCTGTCGAAGTGCGTGGCACAGAACAGCTTGTCGTCCACCAGAAAGCACAAGCCGCTGAACATCTTCTTTTCGGTGAAGTCAACCCCTTTGTCGACTAAAATCTGGCGGATTCGGTGCGCGGTTTCTTCGGTATAGGGCATGATCGGATTTGTTTCATTCCAGTAAGATTCCTGCTTTTACTAAAACCGTATTAGTTGATTGTGAATTGATTTTCAGCTATTTCTGTCGGTGTTTTGCCAAACTGCTTCTTAAAGGCAAACGAGAAATGCGACAAATCCTCAAACCCGACTTCCAGATACACCTGGGTCGGTTTGAGGTGTTGGTTCGAAAGTTGAAAATGAGCTTCATCCAGCCGTTTTTTTTTGAGCCAGTGGTAGGGCGTTGTCCCGAATCGTTTCTGAAAATCCCGCTTGAACGACGACAGACTTCGGCCCGTCAAATAGGCAAAACGTTCCAGGCTGATGTTGAAGCGAAAATTACGATTCATGAATTCTTCCAGATTTATTTTTTCGGGAACGCTGAAATTAAAGAAAATGCCGGCCAATTGCGGATTGGCTTTCAACAAGATCAGCAGTAATTCTTCCCTTTTTAAATCGGCAAACGTGTCGTCGATCTGCAAGTCGCCGGTGTAATAGGGTTCCAGAGAATGGACAAAACTGTGGATGAATTTCGTTTTTTCGGCCAACAAAAACGAGTCATCGTTGGAAAAGACCGGCACATCGACCGGATGGCGCTCCTGGAATCTTCTCAGAAAAGGCTCGTCCAGCGTAATGATAATTTTCTCGAACCGATCGTTTTCCTTGTATTTCGTATACCGCACCAAATGATTTTTCCGGGCGATTACGGCATCGCCCGGATTCATCGTATACGTGTTTTGCCCGTCAAATGCCTTCATCGACCCTTTCAATAAATACAGAAAAAAATGGTCTGATATGAATTGTTCCGGGGAAATTTCAGGCCCTAAGTGGCAGGATTGGATGTTGTGAACTTTCAAGTTTAGAGTCTTTAGACGTCAATCTAAAAATTAATTCTTTTGCAAGCTATCGACACTGGCCAGCAAGGCCACTTCTTTGCTGCGGGGATGCCAGCCGAGCACCATTTTGGCTTTCCGGTTCGTCATGTCAATGTAAAATTCCGGGGCTGTCGGCCGCATCTCGGCGATGTGTTTTGCTAATTCAGGCCGTTCTTTTTTATAGAGTTCGGCGACATCGTAAAAGCTCATCACGCCATCTGATGCTGCAATAAACCGTTCTCCACCTGCTTCCGGATGCGTCATGGCCGTTAGATGCAGAGCGGCCACATCCCGGACATCGACAACGCCCATGGTAAAATTCGGACTTTCCCGGACCACGCCATTCAGGATTCCGGAAACCACAATATCCAGCGACGCCGAGGTGATTCCACCCAGAACCGGGCCAAAAATTCCCACCGGATTGATCACCGTCAGTTCCATTGCACCGCCTTCGGTTTTCATATAGTCCCAGGCAGCTTTTTCGGCCACGGTTTTCGACTTGATGTACGGCGGAATCGGGGCCGTGGCATCCGTCCAGTCGTCTTCGGTAAAAAGATGGTCTTTGGGATTGCGGCTGTAGCCGATGGCCGCAAACGAGGAAGTCAGCACAACCCGTTTGACACCGGCTTTTTGAGCGGCTTTCAGCACCCGCAAAGCGCCGTCCCGCGCCGGAACGATCAGGTCGTTTTCATCGGTAGGGTCCTGTGCCGGAAACGGCGACGCGACGTGTAGCACATAATCCACACCGGCTACGGCTTCCTCCCAACCGGCGTCGCTGGTTAAATCGGCCTCAAAAAACGCCAATGGGGTAAAGTCGTCAATGCCAGCTTCTTTCAAGGCGTTGAGGATGCGGTCTTTTTTCGACAGGGAGCGAAGCGTGGTGTTTACGTGGTATCCTTTTTGCAAAAGTTGGAGAATGGTGTGGATCCCCACAAATCCGGTGCCGCCGGTTACCAATACAGTTTGATTCGTCATTTTAGAATTGTCGTTAATGAACAGCACAAAATTCCGGGTTTAAATGGCAGGCAACTTTGTTGTAACGTCCAATTTTGGTTTGTTGTGAAGGTCACACCCATACTAAAAAAGGATTGCCTTGTCGTGGCAATCCTTTTTTAGTATGGGTGTGCAAGGGCGGTTTAGCGCTGGTTTTCCGCTTTCGAAATCCATTCGCCGTAGGTTTCATTTCCCACATACCCGGCGGCATCGGGCACCAGCGTCGTCGCGGTGATGGCAGCCCCTGAATAAACCGCGTTGGCGTCGGTTACCACTTCCTGCGGGTTGTTGATGCTCGCAAAATAGCGTCGGATCCAGGCATCTAGCTCAAACCGCTCGGGGCCGGCAATGTCCACAATGCGATTCGTTGGCGTTCCGGTGGCGGTTTGGGCCAGAAACGACGCTACGTCGGCACTGGCGATGGGCTGCACAAGCCCACGGGGCAGCACGATTTTCCCGTGGGCCGCACTCATGTGGGCAATGCCTGCCGCAAATTCGAAAAACTGGGTCGCCCGGACAATCGAGAATGGAATGCCGGATGCCTTGACCAGCTCTTCCTGCACCTGTTTGGCGCGGAAATAACCGCTTTCCTGGAGTTTGTGAGTCCCGACCACCGAGAGGATAACGTGGTGTTGAACGCCAGCTCTTTTTTCGGCCGCCAGCAAATTTTCCGTGGAGGTTTTAAAGAAGGCCATCACGTCGTCCGTGGCGAAGGAGGGGGAGTTGGAAACATCGATCACCACCCTGGCGTTTTGGAGGGCTTCTGCCAAACCGGCCTGGGTAATTGTGTTGACGCCGGTATTGGGCGATGCGGCCAGAACGTCGTACTGGTCTTTTAATGTATGGGTTAACTGGCTACCAATGAGGCCAGTACCGCCGATAATGACTATTTTCATCTTGCTTCTTTTTTAACGGATTAAATGTGATGCAAAGGTGAAAACCGCATCGTTTAGAAATCTTAAACTGGTTTAAGAAATGCTTTTCCGGCGAATTTCGCTCAGGTATTCGGGCGTAAAACCCAGGTAGGAAGCCAGCAGGTATTGCGGAATGCGTTGCAGAAACTCGGGATGTTTTTTGCAGAAATGATGGTATAACTCTTCCCGCGAAAAGCCATACATAAACTTGATCCGCATCTGAGCGGCTGCATACGCTTTTTGATAGACGCACCGGAAATATTTTTCCATCACCGGATGTTGCGCCAGCAATTTTTCCCGGACATCCCGATGCAGTGCGAGCACGTCCGTGTGTTCAACCGCCTGAATGGTGGACTCGGTGATCGATTGGCTTTCGTAGGCAAAATGGTCGGTTATCCACCAGTTTTCGATGGCCAGTTCCGTGGTTTGCTCCACGCCTTTTTCATTGACATAAAACTTGCGCAGGATTCCCTGTTCGACAAAATAATGCCATTGGCAGACCTGTCCTGCCGTGAGCAGGTTTTCTTTTTTATTCACGGTTTTGGTCTGGAAATACGAAAGAATCCGAACCGCTTCGTCATCCGAAACGGCTACAAATTTAGTCAGATGGGCTTTGAAGCGTTCGGGCATGGATCGATGGTTGGCAGCGGTTGTTGATGCCTGTTTTACTTGTATTTTTTTACATCAAAATCGATGTAAAGCAGGTCTTCTTTCATTTTATCACCTTGCTTCTCCTGTCTGGAAAAGTATAGTCTTTTTTCTTTGGTATGGAAAAATGGGCAAAATTCAGCCAGGCTGGAATTTATGGGTGATCCCAGATTTTTCGGGGTGGTCCATTTGCCTTTTTTCTGAAAAGAGATGTATAAATCGACATCGCCGAAACCGGTCGGATCGGACGAAAAATAGAGCAGGTAATTTTCGTCGGGAGAAATAAAAGGGTTTGATTCCCGCTCCGTCGTATTGATCGGCAAACCTATGTTTCGAGGAGTTTGATAGTTACCATTTTTAAATTCTGAAACATACAGATCGGATTTGCCTTTGCCATCTTCATTTTCCTTCATGAAGTAGATGTTGCCGTTTCTGGCTACGGAAGCATATGATTCGGAGCTTTCGGTATTGATTACACTGCCCAGATGGTACGGTTTACTCCATTGATTATTCGCTAACGTAACCGCCCAGATGTCGAAATCTTTCCGGTCAGCATTCCTTCCCGTGGTTCTGTTGGATTGAAATAATACCGTTTTTCCGTCCGGACTAAACAGGGGATCGATGTCTTTCCACTCGCCGGTTGGTGAAGAAAAGGACGCCACAACCGGCGTCGACCAGGTACCGTTGTTTTTCCTTGACTCCATTATTTTTAACGTATCTCTCTTCCCATTTGAACGTACCCAAAGAGCAATTTTGGAATCAGGCGAAATGGTTAGCCCAAAAACGCCACCGTTGGATATTAACGAGGGTTCAAATAGTTGGGGGGCAACTTGGGCTTTACAAAATGTCGTTATACAGAGAAAGGCTATTAGTACGGAATAGTTCATGCGTATTCTTGATTAAAGATCACTTTTGCATTGTTTATAAATTGCTTTCAACGGTTTTAGTACCCAGCCGTTGCGGTCTGAATCAGGATCATAACTGATTTTTTCAACCTTAGAGGGTGTACCCAATTTCCCAAATGTGTCCAAAGGGGTCTTTTAGTTTTCCTATTCTCCAATCGGTTTCGGTCGTCATGGGGCAAATTTCTGTCGCACCAAACGTTACGGCTTTGCCGAATAATTCGTCTGCATGTTGAGTTTTTAAAATAATTCTGACGGAGCTACTGGAACGTTGGTCGGGACTGACATTCCCAAATTCGGGTTCTTCGTCGCCCACGAAAAATTCGGCCCCTTCAATGCTTATTTTGGAAGTCAATTTTTCGTCAGGCCGATCATGCCGTTCCAGTTCAATGGCTCCAAAAGCAGATTGATAAAAGTCAACCGCGGCTTTTCCATTGTTGACGGTCAGGAAAGGCGATACCGTTGTGGTCGTATTTGCTGTCATATGCAGGTCATTTATCTGTGGTTGTTGGTCGTTAAATTTACGTACTATTTCGCTTATACCGGCTTACAGCCGCGTAGCGATGTATGGTTTGATCGCGGTGCACAAAACTACTGATAAAGCTTTTGGAAGGAAAAGGTGGGGAGCAACATCTCTATTTCATTCTGGCTCGTTTCACGTTGTGCTGCAGTGGCGTAACCAAACATTTTTCGTTCATAGTCGTCGATAGCGGCTTGAATGGTTTCGTATTTTCCGCTGGTCAGGTTGTCGGATAAAACGAATGCATCCAGTAGCCCGGTGTTCACACCCTGACCGGCGAAAGGCGGCATACAGTGTGCGGCATCTCCAACGAGCGTGATCGGTAACGGGCGATTGGTTTTCCAGGGTTTATCCAATGGCATTTTTCTCGTGGGCCATACAACGAAGGAAGAGGTTGCGCGGAACAACTGGTGATAACAGGCATGCCAGCGAGCAAACCGATTGGAAAGAAACGCAATGATCGTGTCCGTATTTTGTAAATCTGATTCAGTTCCCTGAGCCCATTCTTCAGGCTTTTTAAAAATTACGTTGTAGCTCAAGATACTGCCGTTCTCAGGATTTGCAATTAATAAATAGCCTTCACCTGAGGCCATTAGTATGGTATTATCGCAAAGCTGATAGAACTCCGCACAGTTTCGTTCCGGTTGAACTACTTCGCCCTGTAGAATCACGGTTCCGGTATATTCAATGTCGGCATCCGTAACCTGTTTTCTTGCTCTGGACATTCCTCCATTCGCTCCGATAACAACGTCTGCGGTCGCATGAATGTCATTTTCAAAATGCACAAGCCATCTTTCGTTGTGCTCTTCAAGTCCGGTAAATTTTCGGTCCCAAACAACGGTATCGCCCGCCAAACTGTCAAGCAGCAGTTGTCTTAAATCGTTTCGGTTGATCTCCGGATTGTCATATTGCTCTGCCTGACCCGGTTTTTTAGAGAATAAGACGTTGCCCTGTTCGTCAACCACGGTTCTCCCCATGGGTTTTGCCAGGGCGTAATAACGTTCCAGCAATCCGGCTTTTTTCAGGGCTTCCTGCCCGGAACCTTTGTGCAGATCGAGCGTACCGCCTGAAATCCGGGTTTTTGCATCGCCGTCTCTTTCGTAAACGGTCACATCGAGTCCGGCTTGCTGTAGTAATGTTGCCAGGGTCAGACCAACGGGGCCTGCACCGAGGATGGCTATTGTTTTATTTTTCAGTAACATGATTTTGCATGGTTTAGTGACGATGCAAAATTGCTGCGGTGGTGCGGAGTGGAATAGTAAAAATCAGCCGTTTTTAAGAAGGTAGTTTTTTGATGGAGACAAGATCGATAAAACGTTCATCTTCGTTTTTGCTCAACACTTTCGGTGTAACACCGGCATATTTCTTAATTTCTTTGATAAAATGCGTTTGGTCGGTGAAATTTTGTTCCGGAAAAAGGTTGCCTTCGCTGATGTTTTTGAACGAAGCCCCGAAGCGAAGAATGTTGCAATAGGCCTTGAGTGATATTCCAAACTGCTGATTGAAGTACCGATTGATCTGCCGACTACTCCAATACACGTTGTCGGAGAGTTCCCTAACCGTCATCGAGCCTCGGGAAGAATAAATGAGCGCAAATAATTTCTTCTTCCGGCTATCCACGTTTTCCGGTGAAAGGATTTTTATTTTTTGTGTCGCCTTGTTGCAGAAGTTTTCCAGGCTGTTCAGGTCAACGGTTTCAAATTGCCAGAACTCATCTGAAACAGGCTGTGCTCCATTCAATACGCCTTTGATCGAATTTCCGAGCAGGTATTCTACGGCCAGTAACTTAAAACCGATGGAAAACAGTTGCGCATCGGCCGGGATCGTTACCTGGCTGGGCATCGTGTCAATGCCTCGCACGACCATTTTCCAATTCATAGAATTCACGTTCATCAGCATCATATCCATCATTCCATTCGGCAAAACCGTCGACGAAATGTCTTTCCCGGTTTTGTTTTCCACCATCCAAAAGCTGTGAACAAACTGCGAAATGGAAGGATCGGGTAAAGCGGATTGGATCGTTAACTCCATTTTTCTACGTCATACCACTTGATTGAAAAGAAAGGATCATGGTAGTTAGGTAGAGCCTACCAATTGATAGGCTCTACCTACTTATTTTAGTGGACAAAAGACTTGATAAATGCCAAACTCGTTGTCCAGGTCAGGTTTTTATACCGGTCATTCGCCAGTTGATGGTGTTGCGTCGAAAACATGGAATACATATACTGGCTTTGCTGCCATTTTGCATACAATTCATTTTCACCAGCCGGGTTGTCGGCTCTTTGTTTGTGGATAAATCGGGCAAAGTCTTCGAGACTGGCTAGTTGCTGGATTCTGAATTCCTGACCGCTTGCTTCTTTTACATCAGCCCATACGTTGTTGGGACTGACCTGAAAACTGGCAATCTGCAAATCCCGGGGTGCGCTGTCGTCCAAAGCCACTTCGGCGGTAAAGGCAGCGGTATCGTCCATGGTGGTAAAATCCAGTTTCCAGTCTGCTTTTTCACCCCAGTAACCAATGCTTTTGTCTTTTAAGTTTAAAACCGGGGTGTTGTATTTCAGGATGTCGGCAAAAGCCCCGTTGAAAACAGAAGAGGCCTGTATGGACGTGCTGTCCAGGTAGGCTTTAAATTCCCTTCGTAAATCAAAATTCCGGTTTTCGCCCGGCACCAGATTGTTGTAATCCGTGCAAAAGTCGGACGGAATGAAGCGTGGAACCCCGGCTTGCAGAGCACCATCCAAAATCCGCTTTTGTAAGTCCACAATGACATCGCCCAGGCCCGCGAGTGTGGAAACCACGCAATGGATACCGGCACAGGAATTCGCAATGTCATCAAGGTTGTTGAAATCAACCTCCATAACCTTGACGCCCATTTTGGCCAGCGTTTCTATTTTTTCAGGATCGGAAGATGTTCGAACGATGGCACTGACGTCTGCTTCTCGTTTTAGGAGTTCCCTACAGATTTTACTTCCTAAGTTACCGGTAGCACCGGCTACTAAAATTGCTTTTTTCATGTCTGAATTTATATGACTGTTTGTTTCTCTAGGATGCCAGAAAGCTCAAAACCGCATCCACTACTTGTTCCGGCTTCTCTTCAAACAGGTAATGCCCACTCTCTAAAATCCCTAGCACGTGTACATCGTTTGCTACGTAAGGCAATCCCATTTTCATGTACTGGTAGCTAATGTAACTCCCAATCCCTAATACCGGCATGGCAAGCGGCTGGTAGGTTTTTGCATCCTCGATATCCTGCGTAAAGGTTTGATACCAGGCATTGGACGCCCGGATGCTATCGGCTTCATTGTACGCGGAAGCATACACAGCTCGTTCAAACGAAGTCATTTTGCGATCATCGATCATGACATACTGAAAAAGCCAGTCCAGCAAATACTGAAACCGCCCTTCCAGGATCTTTTCCGGCAATTCTTTCACCTGGTTAAATCCCATCCACCAGGCATACGGCCTGTTGGCATCCATTTTTTCCGTAAACGTGCCGGCGGCTGGCAGCAATGGCATTTGCATCATGCCTTCACTGGGGTGCGAACCATCCAGAACAATGAGCTTTTGGGTGAATTCGGGGTAATTGAAAGCAAAACTCATGGCTACCATGCCGCCAATGTCGTGCCCCATGATATGAACCTTTTTTAAACCGAGTTGCCGGATCAGTTCCAAAATATCCGTTGCCATCGTTTTCTTGTCGTAGCCCGACGTGGGTTTTTCCGAACTGCCCATGCCTCGTATGTCAACGATGATGACGCGGTAGGTTTTGGCCAGCTCGGTGGCAACCGGATGGTAGGAATACCAGGTTTGGGGCCAACCGGGCAAACAAATCAGCGGTATGCCGCTACCGCCTTCCACGTAATGCAGCTTCACTCCGTTGACGGTTGCATACTGATTGGTAAAGCCAGGGAAATCGTTAATCAATTCATCGTCAGAATATTGATTCTGAGACGCCGGGGTGTGGTCTTTCGTTTGAGTCATTGGTTTGTTTTTAGCGACTCAAAGGTAGACGGCTGGTGAAGCGTGAAAACTACCAAGTGGTAGATAATGAAAATTACCGGATGTTTTTTCGGATCCGGCTTAAGGCGTTGGGGGTAATGCCCAGCACCGCAGCCAACTGTTTGATGGGTACTTTTTGTAAAAATTCCGGGTTGCTCATAAATTTCAGGTACCGTTCTTCGGCCGACAGAGTCTGGAAATTCAGGATCTGATCGATCATTCGCACCGACATCGCTTCCCAGATTTTCCGGCCAAACTCTTCCCAAACAGGAACATGGCTGTATAAAAAGTCCATGTCCTTTTTATCAATCACCACCAGTTTGGAATCTTCAATGGCTTCAATCGTAAACCGGGACGGTTTTTGGGGATGGAGGCTGGAAATCTCGGTGAAAAACTCATTTTTAAACGTTACCCAGGTGGTATTTTCCTGGTCATTCCGGTCATAAAAAAACCGGACCCCGCCCGACACAATGAAGAAGTATTGCTTTGCGATTTGTCCTTTTCTCAGGATCGTTTTCCCTTTGGGGATTTGCCTTTCGGTGCACCGGGAAAGGACCAGTTGCAAATCGGAATCATCGATCCAGATAATGGTTTTTATAAATCGGATAAATTCTTCCATGGTTGTCGCCGTTCGGTTTACACCACCCGCAAAATTTTCTCCATCGCACCACCTTTCGCCAGTTCATCCACCAGCTTGTCTAAATACCGAACCTGCTGCGTCAACGGATTTTCGATTTCTTCCACCCGATAGCCACAGATTGCCCCTGTAATGCGATGAGCAGCCGGGTTTAGTCTGGCATTTTGAAAGAAGGCTTCAAACGTTACCTCTTCTTCGATGAGTTCCTGCTGTCTTTTTTCATCAAAGCCCGTTAACCAGGCAATTACCTGATGCAATTCGTCTTTTGTTCGGCCTTTTTTCTCCACTTTGGTAACATAGTGCGGATATACTGAAGCGAAGGTCAGTTTTGCGATCCGCTCATCGTGTTCGGGCGTTGCTTTCATACCCTCTATTTTACTATAAATTCAGTTAACGGGCATGGTCTCTTCGGTGTTTTTTCGATCTCAGGCTCCAACAGAACCGGTCTTGACTTCCCCCGCCCGCTGGTAACAGGCAATCAGTACGCCACTTGGAGTAACCACACTCTCAGTCAGGGCAAAGGCTGCCGGGATCGGGCCATTGCCGAACAATTTTTTCCCTTCACCGAGCGTCAGGGGATATATTTTGAGCCGGAGTTCGTCCACTAAGTCATGCTGTAGTAGCAACTGAATAAGCTTGCTGCTGCCCCAAACCTGAAGGTCAGCCCCATCGGACTGTTTGAGCTTTTTGATAGCGGCCACGCTGTCGAGGAATACCGAGTTTTTCCAATCGGAGCTTGTCAGGGTTGTGGACAGGACATATTTGGTACCTTCATTGATCCCTGGCCATACATTCGCATGCTTTGGCCAGTAGTCTTCCCAAATTTCAAAGGTTTTTCGGCCCAGCAGATAATCGGTCGGTTGCATCTCTTTTTGCACGACCTTACCACTCACTTCGTCACCATAGGGAGCTACCCAACCGCCATAGATAAAACCGCCTTCGGTATCTTCCCCAGGTCCGCCGGGTGCCTGCATGAGGCCATCCAAAGTAATCATGGACAAAACAATTATTTTTCGCATCGCATCGGACGGTTTTAGTACGCCATAAATCTCGCTAAAAAATCCCCTTCAATGAGAGTGTGAATGTGACAAGTCTGATGGCTGAATGCGACCAGAATGGCGTGGCCTGTGTAGAGAAGTGGCGAGCATGATACAGTAAATTATTTTGGCAGAACTAAATGATAGCTACCCGGTTTCGCATGATTACTTGCCAGATAAATACGCTGCGATCGTCACAATAGCGGTATTTTCAAACTTTTGAAGGGTAAGCAAATCGTTGTCGCCAGTGATCAAATGTAACTCTATGCTTTCTTTTTGGCATAGCGCTTGGACCTTACCAATTCAACTTCTTTGGTGATGTCTTCCAAAGACGGTGGGTTATCAGCCGCTTTTGCCCGTAGACGATTGACGACTTTCAGAAAACCGTCTTCTGTCGTTTGCCGAATCGCAATCAAGTCCAGGTCTGCAAGGTCTTGCAGCAGCTTGGTCGCTTTGGGGTTCAGTATATCAATCTGATAGGTCGTCATCGTTCAAATATAGTGATTTCTGGCCGGGGAAAACACTTCTTCTCAGGGTCCGCCGGGCGTCTGCATGACTTCCGTTGTCGCTCGCGGCACGCGAGCGACAACGGAAGTCATGCAGACGAATTGAGAACGAAAATCAGTTTTGCGATAAAGTGGCCAATACGGTTTCCAGGTTGTTCAGGGCCATGCTGAATCCTTCTTTGAAGCCCATCTCAATCATTTGTTCCATGCGTTCGAGGGATTCATTGTAAATCGTAATACTGACTTTTGTCGTTCCGTTTTGTTCGCTGAAAGTTAAATCCCAATCAGAACCGGGCAATTCGGGGTTTTCATTCGGGTCGGCAAACGCATTGAGCAGTTTGAAATTAGTTTTTGGACGAATGGACGTGTATTTCTGAATGGCCCAGTGCTCCTGTCCTTCCGGGCTTACCATCGCGTAAAACCGTCGGCCACCCACTTCAAAATTCATAACCTTGGTTTTTGAAGTCCAGGGTTTGGGTGCCCACCATTGGTCCAGAATTTCCGGTTTGGTGTACGCATCCCACACCAGTGAAAGGTCGGCCGCAAATTCTCGGGTTATAAACACCGTTTTGGCGGCTTTGTCTACGGTAAAATCAACTGGCAACTCATTTTTCATTTTGCTGTTTTTTAAGGGTGGCTAATACTATATCTAACTGGTTGAATCGATCTTCCCAGAGTTTCCGGAATGGCTCGAGCCAGGTATCGATTTCTTTCATTTTTCCGATTTCAAGCTGGTAGTAAATTTCCCGGCCCGAAAGTTCCGGTTTTACCAGTTCGCATTCGGTCAATACTTTCAAATGCTTTGAAACCGCCTGTCGGCTGGTGTGAAAATGCTCGGCCAATGCGTTCGGGGTCATTGCCTGCAGGGCAATAAGCACCAGAATGGCCCGCCGTGTCGGGTCGGCAATCGCCTGAAATATGTCTCGTCTTGTTTCCATCGTTACCGATCTGCTACCATATGGTTGCAAATATAAGCGCAATGATCTGGTTGCGCAACTATTTTTCAAACTCAAAATTTGGGCGTGCTGGAAGTCGTAGGGTGTGGCTTGTCTTTTGAAGTGGAATCTATTTCCGTTATTCCGCTCCGATTCCACCGCCGGGCGGTTTTTGTCTTTTCAAGGGATACAACGAAAAGAACGCCGAGGGTATACGCCAGCAAATCAATCCATTCAAACGAAGTGCCAATGACGATTCGGGCCAGTTTGCACTTTTGAAGACCTAGCAGCTCAACCAGGTTGAAATATTGCAGCACTTCAAGCGTATAGGAAAATACCAAAACAAAGAGGGCCGTGGGCAAAACCGGTATGTTCAGGAAGGCGCGTAGAAAGCAATAGATCAAAATAACCACCAGAAAATCCCCCACGTACGGTCGAATGATTTCATCATGGAGAAATAGGGCAATTAAAACTTCGATGATGAAGAGAAGTAGGGTGGTGATGAAGTAGTGAGGTTGGAATTTTAGCAAAGTGTTGGCGAGTTGGATACGGTGTCTTAAGACCTAATGGATCTTGGCTCGGCTGGTTTTCGTACAGTCCGGCAATTTGGTTTTAGAATATGGCAGGTGTCTTCACCGTACAAGATTAGGTTAATACATCAATACAGTAATCACTAGCAGCTAAATTTCTAATGCAATTTTTTCATTTTGACAAAAATATCAGAGTTCTTGATTAGCATTAACAGATTTCCTTGTTATAATACCTAGTCGAGATTTAAGCATACCTGTTAGAATAGTATCACAACTATAAATAGGAATTGTCTTGTTTAGACCTAAATAATCAATTAAGATCTTGCCTCCATATTCAGCTAAAATACCTGGCATTTTTCCAAAATATAAATCAATAACTTTCGATGTTAATGGTATAGTTTTTATTACAGATTCTTTGATGTCTAATATGCGAATATTCTTCTTATATAAATCTTTTCCAGCTTTTTCAATAGCATTAATTGTTTTGTTTGTTATGCTACTATTGGTCTCTAACTCTGACTGCGCTTCACTGTACACTTCAAACTCTTTACTATTTAATACTTCAATTAATTTATTTATATCTTTCTTTTCAATATCATATCTCAAAACAGGCAAATTGGTGGTTTTTATTTGAATCGATAAAAAAAGGATTTCTAAAGGCAAAGCTAATTCTGGTGGTAACAGATGCTTATTTTTAATATTACCTATTTCGAAGAACGATAAGATCCCAGAATTAGATTTCATAGCATAGAATAATTGTGAAACTCTATGAGACATGGAACTTATCTCTTCATCCATCTCTTTGCTGATATTAGGTATTCGATACTTATCAAATGTATCTTGCACTTTTTCACTGCAACGAGACCACTCATTCCTAGATAATTTTGAAACATTTTTTTTAATAAGCTTAGTCTTCGAATAGCTTAGCTCCCCAAATGATTGGATACTATCAACACCTGCCATTGTAAGAGCAGATAGCAAAAAGTGAGAAATATCTATTGGCTGATTTTTGACAGCCATTGGGCTTTCATTGAAAACCTCATGTAAAGCAGCTAAATAGCCATTTTCAAATGGCGTTAATACAAGTTTACGCGACATATGCATTGTTTTTGTTTAATACTAAGTTTTCTTATGTATAATTATGCGACATCGTATAAATGGATAGAATCTCAGTTAAATCTAATCAAAATACAGGAAATAAAGTAAGGTACATGGATTATACATTTTTTCATCATATGTATTTGATAGTATAAAGATAAATTTTTTATCAAATTTTGCTTATTTATCAGTTCTTGCTCGCGTGTGAAAAATAGAATGAAGGACATCCAGTGCGAAGCCGGTTTTTAGCGTAAATTTTAGACAATTGCGAGGACGGGCCGAAGGAACTGTAGATAGGAGTCACTCGCGGCACGCGAGCGACAACGGAAGTTTATTCATCCTCTTCAGGTTTAATTGCATACAGTAGCTCAAAATGTCGAACATCATTTTGATTTGGTGCTGGTAAGTTATGTCTAATTTCTTGTGGTAAAGCTCGGATAAATGTTTGTCGTTCCACATCTTCCAAAAGTTGCATAAGATTTGCAACTTCTTGATATAATTGATTTAGTTCTGCCAGTGCTTGATTGTTTCCTAAATTATTCAAATTGTTTTGCAAAAAATCAATTCTTGTCAATACCTTATTCAACCTACCTATAATACCGGTTCTTCGTTCTGTCCGAATAATATTGTTATCTATTAAATTACTTTCCTCCCTTGCATTAGTAATAACTCGTTCGGAAAGCCATTTAATATCATTATAGATTGTCTTAATACTATCCTTTAAGTCTGCATAAAATATCATTCCATTTAGAAATGCAAAAAATATGACTTTTGCTTTGGTTGAACCTTTGTCAAACTCAATTTTATATACAAGTGTTTCACTGTATTTAAAGTCTCTAATACTTTTCTCAGCAGCTTTTCTGAAAATTATTTCTAATTCCTGATTTCTCTTTTCGTTAAAGTCAAGGTCAAGTTTTAGATATGTTTCTGCAATTTTTAGCCTCTTTTTCTTCATTTTAGCTTGGTCATGGTGTATCTATCAAAATTTACTACTAACGATTTAGGTGTTGCCGAGAAGATTTTCAGTACTACCGTTCAATAGAATTAGAAATGCTAAATTAATTTTGTCCCCCAGTAAAATTTGACTTATTTTTTGCAGTACCTTGTTAGTGGTTCGGTTTCCAGTTTTGGTTTTTGATATGCTAGTTTTTATTTATATTATTCAAACTTAGGTGAACAGCCCAAGTTTGAATGATATGGTTGTATATATTCCCAAAATGCTTTTCCAGCACTATTCATGTAGTTTAAAGAATAATTATACTTGGTATTCGAAGCAACTTGGTAAATATATTCTGAACAGTTATACGAATATTTTTGCTTGAAACAAACTATTGCAAAATAAAGTGTTTTGTAATCAACAGTTATTTGATAAAATGTTACTTTAGAAATTGCATCGCTATTATAACTCGTATATGTTGTCCCATATCCTTCTGATTTTACAGACCTTATTATTTCGTCACAGGATTGTGCTTTTACACTTATTGCTGTAATTAATACAATCAAAACTAGGAATAAATTTTTCATTTTTATGTGCTTTTGTTTTTTACTCAATCTGTGCGGTTTTCAGTGCCCACTTATGCGATTTTTCTAGTTGACCGATAACTCGTAAATAGGCGGTGATGTTGTTAAAGAGAACAAAATCACTGGAAGAGGTGATAAATACAAAATCTTCATCTTAATTATTTTATATTCAAGCCATTAAGGTAATTAATAACCCTTCGAAATACAAAATACAAAGTTTGTATTTTGTATTTCTGAAAATAATTGACAATACAAAACACGATCTATTTTTAAACACTATCTTTTTTGCGACTTTTTACTTAATTATATATGATAGATAATGTATCACAAAATATAGTTTGCCGAAAAACTGGTAGCCATAACATTCTTCTCCCCTCCCCCCAATCCCCAAAATCACAACCCTCCCATAACCTTCCCGTAACATTGGGGTAATATAGCCACCCTACCTTTGGGTCGTCAAAAAACGACACCAAACCATGAAATTTCTTCTAACCGGAATCTGTTTACTTTTCCTCCAGTTCAGCGTCCTTGCCCAGAGCGGCTCCCTCAAAGGGACGATCAAAGACGCCAAAAACAACGAAGCCATCATCGGCGCCACCATTCAACTCGTCGGGGCCAACCCCGTCATCGGTTCGGTCACCGACATTGAAGGGAATTTCGAAATCAACAAAGTGCCCGCGGGCGTTCACCAACTGCAAATCAGCTACGTTTCCTACGCCACCAAAACCATCGACAACGTGCGGGTGGAAGCCGGAAAAACCACACTGATCAACTCTGCCCTCGCCGAAGACAACAAAACCCTCGCGGAAGTCATCGTAAAAGGACAGCGCGGCACCAACACCGAAGTCGCCGTCATCACCGAAATCAAGCAGATCGAGCAGGTGGCCGTCGGGATTTCGGCGCAGCAGATTTCCCGCAGCCAGGACCGCGACGCGTCGCAGGTCATCCGCCGGGTGCCGGGCGTTTCCATTCAGGACGACCGCTTCATCGTTGTTCGCGGGCTGAACGAACGCTACAATACCGTGATGTTGAACGACGTCATCACGCCCTCTACGGAGGTGGATATCAAGGCGTTCTCGTTCGACCTCATTCCGAGTTCGGCCATCGACCGGATGCTGATCTTCAAATCGGGAGCCGCCGAACTGCCGGGCGATTTCGGGGGCGGGATCATCAAAATCTACACCAAAACCATCCCGGACGCCAACAGTTTCTACGCCGGTTTTTCGACTTCCTATCGCGCCAACACGACCTTCCAGAATCACAGTTCGTACCAGGGTGGCAAAACCGACTTCCTCGGTTTCGACGACGGCACGCGCCGGTTGCCGTCCAACTTCCCGTCGCAACGCCGGATCAACGCTTTCGGTGCGTCGTCGGAGCCGGTCATCAACAAGTTTAAATCGTTGTCGCCGTATTTTGCCCTGAACAACAAAATGGTTTCGCCGGATTTGCGGGCGCAACTGGGCTTCAGCCGCCGGTTTTACCTGGGCAGCAAGGAACTGACCACGTTTACCAACCTCAATTACACCAATACGCACACGTTCTCGAACGTCGAGCAATATCGGTATTTTGCCGCCGACCCCACCACCGGCAAGAGCGACATTCAATACGCCTACAACGACCAATTGCTGACCGAGAACACCCGCCTGGGCGTTCTGTCCAACTGGGCGCTGATTCTGAATCCGCGGACGAAAATCGAATTCCGGAACCTGTTCAACCAGTTGGGAACGAAAGAAACGACGATGCGGGGTGGCTATAACGACAACAACCTGGAGCTGAACAACTACGCGTTCCGCTACGAACAGAAAAGCATTTACACCGGTCAGTTGAACGGAACCCACGAACTGAATGGCCAGAGCCGGTTGCGCTGGACGGGCGGTTTTGGCTTCACCAACCGCCAGGAGCCGGATTACCGCCGGTTTACGTCGAGCCGTCCGCAGGGCAGCAGCGAAACGTTCCGCATCGACGTTCCGCAACAACCCAGCCCGACCTTCCAGAATGCCGCCCGGTTTTATTCGAACCTGACGGAATACGTCACCACGGGCCGCGTCGATTACGAATACAAGAAAGCCGCCCCCGCCGATACGGACGACAAGCAGATTCTGAAACTGCGCGCCGGAGTCTATTCCGAATACAAAGACCGGGTGTTCAAGGCGCGGTATTTCGGGATCGTGAACCCAAACAACGTCAGCGCTGAAGTGCTGACGCAGTCGCCCTCGCAGTTCTTCCAAGCGTCCAATCTGTCGTCCAGAGGGTTGTATTACAACGAAGGCACGAACACGCAGGATCATTATGACGCCCAGAACATGCTGGTTTCCGGTTATGTGGGCGCGTACCTTCCGCTGTCGGCCCGGTTTAACGCCACGCTCGGTTTCCGGGGCGAATACAACCGCCAGCAATTGCAAAGCGTCGTGAACGGTGTGCAGCCGATCCGGGTCGACAACCCGATTTTCAGCCCGCTGCCGTCGGTCAACGCGTCGTATAACCTGTCGGACAAGTCGCTGTTCCGGGTCGCGTATAGCATGTCCGTCAACCGGCCGGAATTCCGCGAGCTGGCGCAGTTTGCCTATTATGACTTCAACTACGACGTGTCGCGCGTCGGGAATCCGAACCTGAAAATTGCCAAAATTCACAACGCCGACGTTCGCTACGAGTTTTATCCGGGCGAGGGCGAACTGATTTCGGTCGCCGGTTTCTACAAATACTTCATCAACCCGATCGAAGCCAAAATCAACTACTCGGGCAGCGGGGTTTCCTACACGGTCGATAACGCCAACAACGCCTACAGCATGGGCGTCGAACTCGAAGCGCGGAAGTCGCTGCGGGGTGTGAGCGGGTCCGGTTTTCTGGACAATATGACGGTTTTGCTGAATGCGGCTTTGATCAAAAGCTCGGTCATTAACTCCTTTGTCGGCCAGGAAAACAACCGGTCGTTGCAGGGGCAGTCGCCGTATCTGGTCAACGCCGGGGTGTATTACACCGACCCGAAACAGGGCTGGCAGGTCAATGTGCTCTACAACGTCATCGGCCGCCGGATTTTTGCGGTGGGCGACCGGTCGGTGCAGCCGACGATTTACGAAATGCCGCGTAATGTGATCGATTTGACGGTCACCAAAAAAGTGGGCGAGCATCTTGAAGTTCGCGCCGGTATTCAGGATCTGCTGAACCAGCCGTTCCGCCTGATTCAGGATTCCAATCTGGACAAGAAAATTACGGACAGCGATGATGTGTACCAGCGTTTCAAACGCGGCTCGTACTCGACGGTGGGGGTAACCTATAAGTTTTAATGCGTTGCCCCTGCCTCCTAAAGGGGAACGGACGCACCTTAATCCGGATGACGCGATGTCCGTAGGGGCAAAGCAACTTTTAAGTCAATACACAATCAATACACACAACCAATTTAAACTCGTATGAAAAAGTTAACAACCTGGATGCTGGCACTGCTGGTAAGCGTCGTAACGCTGAGCACGATGGTTTCCTGTAGCAAAGATGACGAAGACGATGATCTGGGTACGGTTCCTGTACCGGGCACATTGACCGAGGTGAGCGGAAATATTACGGCCAATACGACCTGGTCGGCTAAAAACCAGTATCTGTTGAAAAGTTTTGTGTATGTGCAGCCGGGTGTTACGCTGACGATCGAACCGGGTACGGTTATCAAAGGCGATCAGGCATCGAAAGCGACCTTGTTTATTCTGCCGGGTGCTAAAATCATTGCCGACGGAACAAAGGAGAAACCCATCGTTTTTACGTCCAATCAGGCCATCGGCTCGCGCCGGGCGGGTGACTGGGGTGGTGTCGTAATCCTGGGAAAAGCGCCCGCTAACAAAAAGGATTTCAAAATCGAAGGCGAAGAAGTATCGATTGTGCCGGGTGGTGCAACGGGCGATGCCGCCGACAATTCCGGGATTCTGCGGTATGTCCGCATCGAGTTTGGCGGTATTGCCTTCCAGACCGACAAAGAAATCAACGGTTTGACGCTGGCCGGTGTCGGCAGCGGCACGGTGATCGACTATGTACAGGTATCCTACAGCGGTGACGATGCCATCGAGTGGTTTGGCGGAACCGTCAATGCGAAACACCTGGTGGCTTACCGGACCCTGGACGATGATTTCGATACGGATTATGGCTACAGTGGCATCGTTCAGTACGGGTTGATCCTGCGCGATCCGGCCGTTGCCGATCAGTGTACGTGTTCGGATTCGAACGGTTTTGAGTCAGACAACGACGGAACCGGTTCGGCCGATCTGCCGCAGACGTCGGCCAAATTTGGTAACATCAGCGTTTTCATGGGAACGGGTACGGTAAACAGCAAATTCCGGTCAGCGTTCCGGATTCGCCGGAATTCGGCCATCAGCATTTACAACTCGACGGTGGTGGGTGCGTTCCCGAAAGGCGGTCTGGAACTGGAATCGGATGCTTCACAGAACAACTTCAAAACCGGCAAAAGCGATTACCGCGGTTTGGCCATTGTCAACAACAAAGCCGTGGTTTCGGGCGACACGGTTATGCTGAAAGCCGCCGATCGTAAAAATATGCTGGGGGCGAAAGAAGCCGATCTGAAATTGCCGGCCAACTTCAACGTGCTGACCGGAAAACCGGGTATTTTGCTCCAAACCGGGTCGCCTTTGCTGACGGGCGGTGCCACGTTGCCGACCGGTCTGGAAGCCACGACCTACATGGGCGCTTTCGGAACGACGGACTGGACCGAAACCTGGACCAACTTCGATCCGCAGAACACGGACTATACCTTGAAGTAACTCTCTCAATTCTTTATATTTGGTGTCGCACGAAAAGGCCGGGGCTTTGCTCCGGCTTTTTTCTTATTTTTACCACCTCCTGCGGAATGACCTTTCACTACAAAATCTATTGAGGAACTTGTCTATAGACTAATAAGTTAATACCTTGTCTGGAAGTACGCTAAAACCGACACCTGGAACCGTTTCATACCCGTAACGCAATGATTTCAAAGAAAGCCAAGTATGCCATTAAAGCCCTGAAAGTTCTCACCGAAGAATTTGGCAAGGGACCAATACTGATTTCTTATATTTCTGCGAAAGAAAATATTCCTAAAAAATTCCTGGAAGCGATTTTACTGGAGCTGCGGAACCACGGTATTTTGCAGAGCCAGAAAGGCAAAGGGGGCGGTTATCTGCTGCGCGTCGATCCCGAACGGGTCAATCTGGCCCAGGTCCTGCGCGTCATCGACGGCCCGATTGCGCCAACGCCCTGCGTTTCCCTCAATTTTTACGTTCGCTGCGACGACTGCAACGACGAAGTAACCTGCGCCATCCGCCCCATCATGCAGCGCGTCCGGGATGCGAATCTGGCGGTCTACGAACAAACCACCCTGTCGGCCTTTGCCCGCCGGGAAGCCGAACACCAGGAAGTGGTTGTTAGTCTGGTCGATACGGAGAATAAATAGTTTACGGTTTAAGCCCCTAAATCCCCTAAAGGGGACTTTACGCATCTGGATGTTACGGTGTCCAAGTCCCCTTTAGGAGATTTAGGGGCAAGTTTTAGGAGGCCGGCTGATGTTCCTTCCGCAGCAGATCATTCACGGTTTTCACCGGATTGAACGTAATCAGCGGCACTTCCACAAAAACCGTATTCCAGTCGGCCATCGCGCCATTCCACAATCCCGGTAATTCCTGCGCTTTCAGTTCCTTGCCATCCTTCGATTTTGCGGTATTGAAACCGGTTTGCGGATCGCGGTAAGCGGGCAGGTTGTATTTTTCGCCATCCCGGTTTTTCAGCGCACACACCAGATCGACCGGGTTAAAGTGCGTGGCCTGATCGAAAATCTGCTTTTGTTCAGCATTTTTGAGGTCAATCTGCGCCGATTCCACGATTTGCAGCGAAACCGAACCGTCAGCGTTTTTCGCCCAGAATGGTCCTCCGCCGGGTTCGCCCACGTTCTGCACCATGCCACAGGCCCGCAGTGGTCGGTCGAGTTTCTTCCGGAAATACTCCACTTTCTCGTCCTGTAGCCAGGTGTCAAAACCGTCGGGCGGGAGAATGCAGAGCGTTGTTCGCAGAAATTCATCGAGTTCGGCCAGGTAGCCTTCGCTGATCATATCGTCGCCGAGGATTTCCTGAAACCGGAAAATCTGCTGCTGAATGTCGAGCAGAATGGCACCCAGCACTTTTTTGTAGGTAATCGTCGGCTCTTTCAGGGCATCCGGCACCACGTTGTCGATGTTTTTGATAAACACCACATCGGCGTCGATGTCGTTCAGGTTTTCGATCAGCGCGCCGTGACCCGCCGGGCGGAACAGCAGCGAACCGTCGGCATTGCGGAACGGCGTATTGTCGGGGTTGACCGAGATCGTGTCCGTCGATTTTTTCTGTTCCGAGAACGTAATCTCAAACGTAACGCCCAGTTTGGCTTCGTAGTCCGGCTGAACGCGTTCGATGAGGTCTTCAAACCGGCTGCGGTGTTCGGGCGAAACCGTGAAGTGAATCCGGACGCGGCCGTTGGAATTGGTGTATGCCGCCCCTTCGATCAGGTGTTCTTCGACGGGTGTGCGCGGCCCTTCGGGATACCGGTGAAACAACAGCAGTCCTTTGGGTAAACTG
The DNA here is from genome assembly GCF_008727875.1 of Larkinella humicola. Lineage (GTDB taxonomy): Bacteria > Bacteroidota > Bacteroidia > Cytophagales > Spirosomataceae > Larkinella > Larkinella humicola. Next base: position 139,472 of record NZ_VTWS01000004.1, read on the forward strand.
CCGTAATCCAGGCCTTCTTCCGTGAGCAGGGCCGACAGAACATGGTGGTTGGGTTCACCCGAAACCCCTTTCAAGGCGTCGTAAAACGCAAAATCGGACAGACGAGCAAAGAATTCCTCTACCGATTTGTCGGTTTTTCCCTCCAGCGCGGCAAACAGCGACTTGAACATCCGCGTGGCTGCTCCCGAGGCTGGTACAAATTTCAGCAGTGAAAGCCCCGGAGCTTTTTGGTCGAAACCTGCCACGATGCCAGCCAGTGCCTGCTCATCGACGCGGATCAGACCGTCGCCTACCGTAGCCGCTTTAATCACGGGCAGATACGGGAAGTTATCGACGAAATGCTGGATCTGTTCTTCAACCTGCTCGAGCGTAGCGCCCTGCGCCAGAATCTGATGCTGATCTACTTCAGTGAATTGCATAGAATAATTCGGTATAGAGATGCGGTTGTTGTACGAATGGCAAATACGGGAATTTGCTGTACTGAATCAAGCCATTAAGTACGAACTTCATAAACAACTTCATGGGCTTCCCAGCAGGCCGGAATTTCAAATCGGGAAAGCATTCGGGCCATAACGGCATTGGGTACAACATGAATGCGGTTTTGATTTTGTTGCTTTAGCTGGGTATACGGCACTTCAAGGTAGACCAGCCGAACGCGCGCTTTATAGGTTACGAACAACTCAATCAGTTGCTGCCTCACCTGTCGGGTCAAATTTGTGGCATTCCAAACAAACGATTGTTGTTGTCGTAACAGGGTTTTCGCTTTCTCTTTGGCCATTTGAACGACGTAACCCGTCCCTTCGCGGTCGGCCGGATCGATGCGGAATTGTCGCCGGAAATCATCCAGACAAACCACCGGCCAGTCGGCGAGCTGTTTGCTAATGTACGTATCTTTTCCTGCTCCGGGCAATCCGGCCAACAGCACCACTTCGAAAACCGTGGTGTCGAAGGGCTCGTAGGTTGGTGACGCGTCTTCCTTGTAAAAATACGTGAACCGGTTTAGCCCGGAGGAAAACGGATAAGGCGTTCCCCAGCACCCGTTTTCTTCGCAATAGGCCCGAAAAAAGGCTATTTTTTCCAACAATTCAGCCTGATCGGTACAGATACGGCCCCGGACATCCGCTTCGGCCAGCAGAGCCAGCCATTGCGTGTTGACTTCCAGACTGGTTTGCAATAACGATTTCAACGGGTCCGGTTTTTCAAAGATCCACAAAGGCAGGCCGTGATACCGCACCAGTTTTGCAATCTGCTCCCGAAGTTTGAAGGGGGCCGGAAAGCTGCGGTACAGCAATTCCCGCGTGGTTTGCTCACCCCGTCGGGCGTGGCCCCGTGACGTGATGCTGCCATCGGTTTCCAGCACCGTTGTCGACCGTTTTTCAACGTCATGCAGCAGGGCTGCCGTCCACAAAACCGCCTGGTCCTGCGGATTAAGTTGCTGGTAGCCGGGACGCTGTTGCAGTTGTTCGACCACCAGGCGGGTATGAACCGCTACATCACCTTCGGCATGGTGACGCGGGTCCTGTGGCACGTCGCGCATATCCCGGACAAACCCAAACTGATGCTCAAGTTCGTCCCAATTCTTTTGTGTCGTTAACTGCCACATCATCGGATCGTCGGTTGAGGTGGAACATCAGCGGGGCGTTCCCGGAGTAATGAAGCCCGTTTCCAGTTTCGCGTCCAGTGTTCATCCGTTTTTACATGCCCGGCCCGGACATATTTGAACACATTCTGGCCGAATGCATCGGCGGTATAGGCATCGGTGTTGCGGGTGACAATGCCTTCCATTGTGCAGGGCTGGCCCGTCAGCGCATCGTGCGAACCAAGCCGACTGTTCTGGTTGGCCCAGCCTTTTACCTGTTTTTCAATGACTCCGGGGCGAAAGGGCGCCTGAACAACCTCTAACTCGGGCACTACCGGAAAATCGAGCAACTGGGCATAAAACCGGGTTTCTTCCCACGAAAGCCAGCAGTCGCGGTCGCGAATGGCAAAGACATAGAAATGGTGTTCTAACTGGCGGTATTCGATGGAATGAATGGCGTAGAGGTTTTCGCCAAACAATTCCAGATCGCCGAGATGATGGCGAATCAGCTCCCAGCGGTCACGCAGATACCGTGTCCAGGGCGATTGTGTGGGTGCTGCGTGTGAGCGGGCAAAAACGCCGTAGCGATTCAGGCAATTGTTTTCACCGTCGAGTTTTTCGGTATGAACCAGTGCCGGAATAGGAGCAATATGTTCTTCGTAGTGCTGATTGATGCGGTCGTCGCTGGTCGTGCCTGGCGAAAACGGGTAGTGATACGTGCGACCGTATTTTTGTGAAAATACCATGTTCGTTTTGATAAAAGGTAACACAGGCACCTTGCCGGGTGGCAAGGGCAAATCCATTAAAAGGAGACCTGTGAACGATTACATGGCTTCAATTGCGTATAGTGCCTGAAATTAAGCCCTCAAAAATACGGTTTTCTGCTTAAAAGTCCGATTGGCCGGAGGCAGGATTGAGCGAACGGTTATTCCAGTCTATCAAACTTTCTTCTTCCTTCTCCCGCATTCGTTTCACTTCCTCGTCGGTTTTGTCGCCGTAGCCGCAGAGGTGCAGCAAACCGTGCGCCAGCACCCGCCGTAATTCCTGCTCTTCCGGAATGTTTAATTGCCGGGCGTTGTCGCGGACGCGGTCGATGCTGACGAAAATGTCGCCTTCCAGCCGGTTTTCTTCTTCCGAATTGTCAAAGGTGATGATGTCGGTGTAATAATCGTGTTCCAGATACTCGCGGTTCACCTGGAGCAGATACTCGTCGGAGCAGAAAATGTAGTTCAACTCACCAACGCTGAACCCTTCTTTCAACGCCAGTGCGGTGAGCCACTGCCGGGTGGGTATTTTCCGGGAAAGCGTAAAGGGAATGTCTTCTGTAAAGAATCGAATCATACCGCAAAGATAGCCAACCGGATGGGAACGCGGATGGCACGGATTAAACCGATTGACGCAGATAATCCGTTAAAATCCGCCTAATCCGTTCCATCCGCGTTCCTATCGCTATATTTTGACGAAAATTTTGTGTCGGTAGAGAATGTACAGAAACGTCCAGACCAGCACGAGGGCGCCCAGCGCGTTCAGCGATTCGTGTAACGGTTCGGGGGTATGCCGGTAAAATCCTTCAAACAACAATTTGGAGGTGTGGTTAAAGTCGATAAACCGGTATGCCAGGTAAACGACCAGCGAATTCACCCCAATCACCTTGAAGAAAAACGACCATTTCCGGAAGCCCAGCACGTCGATGAGGCCGTAAAAAAGCGCCAGAAACAGTGCGCCCATACCCGCCGTAACCAGAATGAAAGAACTGGTCCACAAGTGCTTATTGATCGGGAAATGAATGCCCCAAAGCAGGCCGGCTCCAATGCTGTACAGGCCGGGCGTCACCAGATAGGTTAGCTTCGTCCGATCGGATCGATCCGATTGCAGCCACTCCCCGGCTACGGTTCCCAAAACCGCCAGACAAAGCGCCGGAAACTGCGTTAGCAGCGCCAGCTCGTCGTAGGTTTTCTGGAGCAACCGGCCGGGCATGAAACTCCGGTCGAACCAGCCGACCAGATTGCCCTCAAACGAAAGATCCCCACTGCCGAAGCCGGGAACCGGGATCAAAAACAAGGCGGCATAGTAAGCCAGCAGAATACCGGCCACGGCATAGAGCCGCTGTTTCCAGGAAAAGTTCAGGAACAAAACCGTGGCAACCAGCGTGGCCAGGCCGATGCGACCCAAAACCGTCCCGTACCGGATGTTCGCCGGGTCGAATACATCCAGCGGAATATTTTTGTCGAGAATGCCCAGCAGGTAAAGAATGACAAACCGGCGAAATGCTTTTCGGTATAAAACAGGCTTGTCGATGCCTTTGGCTACGGCCGTTTGTAAAGAAAAAGAAAGCGAAACACCGGAGAGAAACAGGAACAACGGGAAGATAAAGTCGTAAAACGTAAACCCGTTCCAGGCTGGATGCGTCAACTGATCGCCCATCCAGTCGACCCAACCCAGGCCGGTTTTTCCATTGAGTCGTTCGATGAACGCGCCCCCACCCGCAATCAGCAGCATATCGAACCCGCGGAGGGCATCGATGGAGAGCAATCGTTTGGCTTTAACAGCCACCACTTCCTGGGTCTGAAGGGGCACAGAACCGGCATTGACATCGGAGACCATACGGGCAGGGAATCGTTTGAGTCAAAAGGAGATAAGGGGGCTGGTATACTGATTGGAGGGAGAGAATCAGAAGCTATTTCGCCTATTCGATCAAACAAAACACAAAGAAACCTGCAAGGTCTTAAAGACCTTACAGGTTTTCAATCCCGTTTTAACAAAACTTAGCAACAGAGTCTTTCAAATTTGAACACAAACCAGCAAGGTCTTTGAGACGGGGTCGCCCAGACCTTACAAGTTTTCTATCTCACACAATCTTCAATTTGGCAAAACTCAGCAGCAACGTCTTTTCTCCCGCCGTTTCAAATTTGATGATCGCTTTGCGGTCGTTGCCATTCTGATCGATTTTCTGAACCAGCCCGAAGCCGAATTTGAGGTGTTCGACGCGCATGCCCTCCGCCAGTTTCGATGTATCGCTGGGGGCAAAGTCGGACGAGGGCGTGTGGGCTACCGTCGGTTGCGGAGCTTGCTGTTTGGCGGTTTTCTGGGCCAGACTCCGGACAAAACTCATTGATCCACCAGCGGGGGTGTCTCGTTTTAATTCCTGACTCTCTTCCCGTTCCGCCTTGCGGGTTTTGGCCACTTTCAGAAAGGCGGGATCGATTTCCATCAAAAACCGGCTGGGCTCGCAGACTTTCAGCCGACCATAATGATACCGGGAATCGGCATAAGAAACCGTCAGTTTCTTCTCCGCGCGCGTGATGGCCACGTAAAACAGCCGTCGCTCTTCCTCCAGATCCGCCCGGCTTTCAAGCATCATCTGCGACGGAAACAGGTCTTCCTCCAGCCCCACGATATACACATTCCGGAACTCCAGCCCTTTGGCTCCGTGGATGGTCATCAGCGTCACTTTGTCGTTGTCGCCGTCGTCATCTTTTTCGTCGGCGCTGGTCAGCAGCGAAACCACCTGCAAAAAGGCGCTCAGGCTCTTGTCGTCGTTGTCCGGATTGTCGACAAATTCCTTGATCGAGTTCAACAACGCCTGTACGTTTTCGTAGCGTGACAGCCCTTCGACGGTTTTGTCGTCGTATAGCTCTTTCAGAATTCCGGACGTTTTGGCCACGTGAGCGGCCACGTCATAAGCGTCTTTCTTGTCGAGCAGCAGTTGGTAGCTCTTGATCAGATCGGCAAACGCTTCAATGGCAATCCCGGCCCGTCCGGCAACGTATTTATTGACGTTGCTCACCACTTCCCAAATCGGCACCTGGTTTTCCGAAGCGACCACCGCAATTTTTGCCACGGTGGTGTCGCCAATCCCGCGTTTGGGCAGGTTGATGATCCGCTTGAAGGCTTCTTCGTCACTCTGGTTGACCGTAAAACGCAGGTACGCTAGCAAGTCCTTGATTTCTTTGCGCTGGTAAAACGACAGACCGCCGATGATCCGGTATTTGATGTTCAAGCGCCGGAGGGCTTCCTCAAACGCCCGCGATTGCGCATTGGTGCGGTAGAGAATGGCAAAATCCGTGTTGTGCAGGCCGTCCTGCATCTTGGCTTCGAAGAGCGACGTAGCAATCAGGCGACCCTCCTCATTGTCGGAAGCGGCTTTAATGACTTCGATCAGCGTGCCGTCTTCGTTGTCGGTAAAAACACTTTTGCGCAACTGCGCCCGGTTTCGGGCGATAATGGAATTGGCCGCGTTGACGATGGTTTTAGTCGAGCGGTAATTCTGCTCCAGTTTAATCGTGCGAACGTCCGGGAAATCTTTCTCAAAATTCAGAATGTTCTCGATGTTGGCACCCCGGAAGGCGTAAATGCTCTGCGCATCGTCGCCAACGACGCAGATATTCTGGTTAACCGCCGATAATTTCCGGGTGATGAGGTACTGCGACACGTTCGTATCCTGAAACTCATCGACCAGCACGTGTTTGAATTTGTGCTGGTATTTATTCAGAATATCGAGGTGATCGCGGAACAGCACGTTCGTGTTGAACAGAAGATCATCGAAATCCATGGCGTTGGCCTGAAAGCAACGCATGGTGTAGGCTTTGTAGATCCGGCCGATTTCGGGCATCCGGGCGGCTGCATCGTCCGTCTGAATCAATGGATTGGCAAGGTAATCCGCCGGGCCGACGAGCCGGTTTTTGGCCCCCGAGATCCGCGAAAAGACGACATTGGCGCGATAAATTTTATCGTCCAGCCCGAATTCCTTGATGATGCTTCGCAGCAGCGATTTGGAATCGTCGGTATCGTAAATGGAAAAGTTACTGGTGAAACCCAGAGCCTTCGCTTCGATCCGCAGAATTTTGGCAAAAACGGAGTGAAAAGTCCCCATCCAGATGTTGCGGGCTTCCGTACCCACCACACTCTCGATCCGGTGACGCATTTCACCGGCGGCTTTGTTGGTAAAGGTCAGCGATAAAATCCGGAACGGATCGACGCCTTTTTCAATCAGATGCGAAATCCGGTAGGTCAGCACGCGGGTTTTTCCCGATCCCGCACCGGCTATAATAATCAGCGGGCCGTCGCCATGCAGCACGGCCTGTCGCTGAGGTTCATTTAAGGTTGAAATATAATCCGTCATCAACTACGCTCCGCTTCAGGTTTAATCGTCTTGAAAGAACAATCAAAACTACTAAAAAAGTTGCGGATGATCGAATGTCCCGACGGTCGGACGGCCGGTGCTGCTTTGGTCCGTGAGGTATCAGGCCGCCAGACTCAGAGCTGCAATTTGTTGCCCATTGATGTGGTGTAGCAATTCACCGGCAGGGAAAGTTTCCGTAAAATTCCGATCGACGTAGCTGAATTGAATCTGTCGGTTGGGTGCTACCACAAACAAAGCCGGGTAGGGAACGTCCTCCGTAATCCCGGCAATCAGGTTCCAGACCGGATCTTCGGTTGAATAAACGCCAAATTTGGCCGCAATCTGGTTATCGACATCCTGCGCAATCGTGAACGGCAGATCGTGTTGCTCAACCAGCGTTTGCAGGGATTCGAGGGAATCCGGTGACAACACCAGCAAGGTGCCGCCGTTCTCCTGGATGTGGGCGTAAAGCCGGGTCAGTTTTTGCAGATACCGGTTGCCGTAGCCACTCCAGCCAGCGCTGTAAAAAGCAATGATTAGCGGGCCGGTTTGCAGCCAGTCGTGCAAATGAACGGTTTTGGAGTAATCCGTTTGCCAGGTGATGTATTGCCCGATGGTCCGCTGGCGATGGAGTCCGAACAGAGGGGCTTTTTCATCCGCCTTCAAGGGCGAAATGGGCGTGAGTTTCCGAAATACTTGTGGAATGGAATACAAGTCAGAGTCTTCGGGGATAGAATCAAAAAAAGCTACCATTGTAAGTAAGTTTATAGACTATATAGATTTTGAGTCAGTTAAAAAAAACGACATGGGCAGATGGGCTGAACCAGTGCATGCACTGGTTTTCACATTGACTGATTCGTCGGGCAGAAATTGGGTAACTGGGAGGGAAGAGAAGGGCTAACAGCCCATCAGGAACCGCTGACAACAACAACCACTCACCCAAACGTTGTGCAGTGGGAGAACCCGTTCAAACGGGCGAGTGGCGGTTTTTTGTGCAGAAACAGACATTACTATACTTTGTCAATAGGATATGTGCAAATATAAACAACAGAATTCATTCCCGCCAAATTTTCCGGTTAAATTTTTAGGAAACGGTTATAGCGCTTCAACGGGTCGGTTCACATCCGGGAGCTTGGGCGCAGGGTGTACAGGCTCAGGAGGCTGCGGGTTCTGGGGTGCCGGTTTTTCGTCGACGGGCCGGAGTTTGCGGGCAATAAACACACTCGCGAAAATAGCCGCCATCGCCAGATAACCTACCCAGGAATAGTGAATCAACTGACCGCCCGCCGTTTTGGTAACGATCAAACCGGCCCCGTAGGTGGCCAGCGCCTGTGCCAGTAGTTGCACCGACGAGTTCATGCTCATAAAACCGCCCCGTTGCTGCGGCAACACGACCGACGAAACCATCGCCTGGGTCGGGATAAACCGTCCGTTGGAAAAAATAAAAAACAGCGCATTGACGGACAGAATGTAGGTTAGGCTGGATGGTTGCATGGACGTCAGCAGAAACATCGGGATCATCGACAACAGCGCGAAGACGACGAAAACCGGGTATTTGCCGCGTCGGTCGGCCAGACGCCCGACGACGGGAGCGGTAAAGATAGTGACCAGGCCACCCACGAAATAAATCAGGTATAACTGGTCTTCGCCCAGGCCGACGTTGGCGACCAGGAACGGCGAGAGCAGCGGAATGATGCTGAAGTGGCCCAGCATGATAGTGGTCGTCAGCCACAGGGCGCGCATCTGGTTCGGATTGCGCACAATGGTGGTGATCACCTCCAGCGGATTAAACCGGGTCCCATTCCGTTGAAAATGACCGTCCAGCCGGGGAATAAACTTGATAATCAAGCCGATCACGATGACGCCCAAACCGCCAATGGCCAGAAACGGCGCGTGCCAGCTAATTTTCGTTGCCAGATACAACCCGATGGGCACCCCCGCGACCGAAGCCACGGAGAACGCCGTCATGATGACCGACATCGCCTGCGCCCGTCGCTCGTAGGGAACCACATCGGCGACAATCGAAAACACCTGCGCGCCCAGCACGCCACCGAATAAACCGGCGGTGGTGCGGGCTACGATCAATAAACCGAATGTTGGGGCGAGTCCGCAGGCAATCGTGCCGATTACAAAACCGACGTAGGCCGTTAACACCACTTTTTTCCGGTCGAAGCGGTCGACGAAGAACGCGGCCAGAAAACCGGAAATACCGGCGCTGAGGCTATAGGCAGAGACAATGAAGCTGAATTCCTGCGGATTCAGGCCGAAATGCCGCATCAAATGCGGACCCATCGGCATCATGATGATGAAGTCGACAATGTGCGTGAAGTTGATGCACGCAAGAACAAAAAGCAGTAATTTTTCCTGACGGGACATGAATGTTCAAGATGTGAGAAGATAGATCAGAGAGAAAAGACATTGAAAACCGGTTCGGTCTCGTGTCTTTGCTCTCATTTCTCTGCTCTCTGGTGTGGATTTGTTGTTTACTAGTTATTTTGCTTTACTCAGTTACTAACTTATCAATCAGGCGGTTAAAATCTTCGACAAACGCGTCGTAGTATTTGCCGGTTCCCGGTCCGGTAAAACCGGTGTGGATCTGACGGACGATTCCTTTTTTATCAATGACGATCATGGTCGGGAAGCCTACCACCTGATTCAGCATCGGCAGGGTTTTCGACGCTTCGGATTTGACGCTCGTTCCGGCCAAAACCACCGGATAATCAATCTTGAAGCGGTTGGTCATGCGTTTCAGCATCGGAGCCGATTCCGTCAGATCCGCCGATTTTTCGTAGGCCAGTCCCACAATCTCGACGCCCCGGTTTTTGTTCTTTTTGTACCACGGACTCAGAAAATTGGTTTCGTCCATGCAATTCGGACACCAGGAACCCAGAATCTGAACCACCACGACCTTGTTTCTAAACCGGGCGTCCGTCAGCGAAACCGGCTTGCCATTGACATCCGGAAACGTGAAGGCAATGGTTTTATAACCCGGTTTCAGGTACGTCAGCGTGGTAGCATCCGGTAGTTTGGCCTTCGGATCGAATCGCGCCGTCCAGCTTTCATACCCGCTCTCGCCCGACCAGAAACCGCCTTCCAGCGTATTATCGGGCTTGCGCCGGGCCTTGAACAGATACAAATGCGTTCCGTCGAAGGTAGAAAGCAGCAGACTATCGCCCACCACATTGCCTTCCAGAAAGCGGTAATCGCCCGTCGTCGTCAAAAAGGTACCGGTCAGCTTGCTGCCTTTCTGGTCGAAAATACCAACCGAAACCGTCGAATCCGTCCCGGACCGGAAGGTTGTTGCCCAGGTGCCGGTCACGTTGATCTTTGGTGTCTGCGTGCTCGGGGTAAACCGGTAGGTCAAGCCGTGCCGGGCGCTGAACGGCAGCGAGGTGTAATTTTGCCCCGTCCGCCGGCGACGCCAGATGCCGCGCAAGGTGTTGCCGTCCACTTTGGCCCGGATTTCGGCCTCAAAAATGGCAAGGGTCAGGCGAATCGAATCGCCTTTTACGATCACGTTATCGAACGCAAGTCGTTCCGATCCGTTGCGGACAAACGCCGTATACGTTGCCCCGGTTTGATTAAGTTCCAGCCCGAACGGGAGTTCTCCGCCCTTGCTTTGTAAAACCGCCCGCCAGATCCCGGTTTTTAGTTTTGAATCCGATTGAGATTTGCCGGAGAAAGGAATCCAGAAGAGAGTTGCCAGCAGCAACACAACGTTTTTTTTCATACGATAAAAAATAGCAGATCCAGTTCTCTTCGGGGTAGAAATAGGGGCGGTTTTGTTAAGTTTGTAACGGATGAAGATTTTGTTTTAGTTCCGAAAAGGTTTTTTGAAACGACCGCCAGACCGGAATTCCTACAAAATGGGCCAGAAATCTTCTGCGGATTGCGCGTTCATGCTGGTTTATAGGAAGTTTTACAAGGACAATGACAGCGACTAATTACCACGAACCGGTATTACTTCAGGCTTGCGTAGAGGGGTTAAATCTGAAACCCGGCGGCACGTACGTTGACGTGACGTTTGGGGGCGGAGGCCATTCCCGCGAAATTTTACGGCAATTATCGTCCGGCCCGGATTCGCCGGGCCGCCTGATCGTTTTTGATCAGGACCCCGACGCGCGCGCCAATGCGGACGCCATCGACGACCCGCGGCTGACCTTTGTGGCGGCCAATTTCCGGCATTTGAAGCGGTATTTACGATTGTATAAAATCGACCAGGTCGATGGGATTCTGGCCGATTTAGGCATTTCGTCACACCAGATCGATACGCCCGAACGCGGTTTTTCCACCCGTTTTGATGCGGATCTGGACATGCGCATGAGCCAGTCGGGCGAGTTGACGGCCCGCAAAGTGATCAATGAGTATCCAGAAGAGCAGTTGCATAAAATTTTTGGCATGTACGGCGAAGTGACCAACGCCAAAACCCTGGCCGGCGTTATTGCCGCCAACCGGGTGAACCGGCCGCTGGAAACGATCAACGACCTGAAAGCCGTCTTGCAGCGTTATGCGCCACGCGGGCGGGAGTACAAGTATTTCGCTCAGGTTTTTCAGGCATTGCGCATCGAAGTGAATCAGGAACTGGTGACGCTGGAAGAGTTTCTGATGCAGGTTCCGGAGGTGCTGGCTACCGACGGACGGCTGGTGGTGATGGCGTATCATTCGCTGGAAGACCGGCTGGTGAAAAATTTCATTAAATCGGGCAATTTCCGGGGCGATATAGAGAAGGATTTATACGGGAACGAAATCAAACCGCTCCAGTCCGTCACGCGCAAACCGATTGAAGCGTCGGCGGAGGAAGTGGCCCGGAATCCGCGGGCGAGGAGTGCAAAGTTGCGAATTGCGGAGAAACGCCCCTAAAGGATGGGCTGGTTCTTAAATTAGAATCGGCTCAAGCCGACTATTTTGCCCCCTAGCCCCCTAAAGGGGGAGCCTGGAGCGCGAGAAAACTCCCCCTTTAGGGGGCTGGGGGTAAAGACGGGGCAGAACGTAACAGCCCCGCCTTTAGGGGATTTAGGGTAGTAAAGAGAAACCGGTATGATAGACACTTTGATCAACGATAATGGCACAGAATACCTACAAACATCCGCCAAAAGCACCGATCGTGAAGAAAAAACGAGAAAACCGGCTTTTAAACTACCTGAACAATACCATTGGATTTGAGCGGCTTTTCGGGGAAGACAACGCCTGGCCGATCAAGCATTTCGATCGCATCATGTGGATCTCGTTTCTGCTGATTTTGTATATCGGCTTCAACCACAACGCGGAGCGGCTGGTGCGGAATATTCAGCGGGTGAAAGCCGTGGTCGATGAAAAGCGGGCGAAATACATGACGCTGCAGGCCGACTTCAAGAAAAGCAGCAAACAATCCGAAATCAGCAAACAGGTGATTGCCACCGGTTTAACCGAACCCGTCACCCCGCCTTTAAAAATCGTTGTTAAACCGGAAGAGCCGCAGCCATGAACGTAAAGAAAGCCATTCTCCGCCGGGCTACCCTGGCTTCCGTGGCCATTTGCCTGTTTGCTATGGCAATCATTGGGCAACTGGTTTATGTTCAGTTTTTCCAGAAACTGGACGGTCGAATGTGGAAAGATCGCATTACGCAATTCCACATCAAAAAAGATACCCTGCGGGCCACGCGGGGCAATATTTATTCGCGCAACGAAGACCCGCTGGCGATCTCGCTGCCGTATTATTACGTTGGAATTGACCCCCGCGTTGCCAAAGCCGACTCGTTTGACAAGAAAGTCGACTCCCTCGCCATGCTGTTGTCGCAGAAATTCGGGGAGCGCTCGCGGAATGAATACGCGTACATGATCCGGAAAGCCCGCGAAAACGAACGGCAGTACCTGTTGCTCAGTCGTAAGAAAATCACCTACCAGGAGCGGCTGGCCATGCAGAAATGGCCCTTTTTCCGTCGTGATCGCTCGAAAAGCGGTTTGGGTGGCGGCAAATTCGACCCGGTTTACCAGCGGTATCACCCCTACGGCCGCATGGCCCTGCGGACGGTCGGTTACCTGAATCCGGAAACCGCCAGAGGGTTGGTTGGGCTGGAAACCAGTTTTCAGAAAGAACTGGCGGGGAAAGACGGCGTTGGTCTGGTCGAATCTTTGTCGGGCGGGGTGCGTATGCCGATTGAAGACGGGTCGGACATCAAACCGGAACCGGGTATGGATGTGTATACGACCCTCGATGTCAATTTTCAGGACATGGCCGAAACCGCGTTGCTGCACGGACTGGAAAAATACGAGGCTGAACGGGGCTGTCTGATCGTCATGGAAGTGGAAACCGGCGAAATCCGGGCGATGGCGAATCTAACGCTGAAAGACGGAAAGTATGTCGAAAACTTTAACCATGCGCTGGCGGGTGGGGGCGATCCTGGCTCTACCTTTAAGCTCCCAACCTTCGTGGCACTGCTGGAAGAAAAACTGATCCGGCCCGAACAGATGGTTCATACGGGCGGTGGCATCGTCATGTACCGGGGTCGCCGGATTTCGGATGCCAAACGGAGCGGTCACGGGAGCATTACGGCCGCGCAGGTTTTCGAAAAGTCATCGAACGTCGGTGTCCACCTGCTGATGAGCAGCAGCAACATGTATAATCACCCGGACACCTATTGCCGCTACATGCGCCGTTTCAAACTGGACAAACCTAGTGGACTTCGGCTGATTGGCGAAACCATGCCCGTGATTCCCAACCCGCAGTCGCCGGGCTGGAGCAAACTGTCGCTGAACTCGATGGCCATTGGCTACGAACTGAAACTGACGCCGTTGCAGATGCTGACGTTTTACAACGCCATTGCCAACGACGGTAAGTGGGTACAGCCGATGCTGGTCAAGCAGGTTCGCCGGGCCAACGAAGTTGTGAAAGATTATGAACCGTATGTGGCTCAGGAACCGATTTGCTCTCAAACGACCATTCGGCAGGTGAAAAAAATGCTCGAAGGCGTTGTAGAACGCGGGACGGCCAAGAAGAGCCAAAGTCCGTATTACCGCTTTGCCGGAAAAACCGGTACGGCCCAGAAGCTCATCAACGGACGGTATCAGGTTGGGAAATACCTGACCTCATTCATCGGGTATTTCCCGGCCGAAAAACCGAAATATAGCATTGCCGTCATCATCGATACACCCCACGGAGCCAACATCGACCTGCTGTACGGAGGTAGTGTGTCAGCACCGGTTTTTCGTGAGATTGCCGACCGGATTTATGCGTATGATGTCCAGATGCACCGGCCTGTTGCCATTGCCTCCAAAACCGTTCGTCAGTCCGGAAAAGGGGTCAAAGCCGGTTTTGCCGACGACATCCGAACCATCAGTACGGAGTTGAATATGGACGCCAAACCCGATGCCGACGGCTGGGTGACCACCGAAACGCAGGGTTCAAGAACGCAGTGGGTGAGCCAGACCACCCAAAACAAAGTTCCTGATTTGCGTGGCATGACGCTGCGGGACGCCTTGCATCTGCTCGAAAACCGGGGCTTTCGGGTGCGTTTTGAAGGCTACGGCAAAGTGATTGACCAATCGGTGCCACCGGGCGATCCGCTGCCGAATCCGCGAAAAATCTCGCTAACCTTGCGGCAGAGTGCGCGACCGGACACGCTGGTGGTGGCCGTAAACAAAAAAAATCAATCCGGAAGATAACCGCCTGACGGACTGTCTCCGCCACGTTCTTATGCAGTTAACCACCCTATTATATAAAGTACCCTTGCAGTCGACGTCCGGGAATATGAACGTCGAGGTCAGTAAATTGACGATGGATTCGCGGCAGGCGGCCCCCGGCGGTTTATTTGCCGCCATTCGCGGGACGCAGACCGACGGCCACCGGTTTATCGAAAAAGCCGCTGAACAGGGCGTTTCGGTCATTCTGTGCGAAGAGATGCCCGAAAACCGGTCTGAGCAGGTAACCTACGTTCAGGTTCAGGACAGCAGTTATGCGCTGGGGCTGATTGCGGCCAATTTCTACGATCATCCTTCCAAAAAGTTGAAACTCGTTGGGGTGACGGGCACCAACGGCAAAACCTCGACGGCGACGCTGTTGTTCCGGCTTTTCCAGCGACGCGGCTACCGGTCGGGCCTGCTTTCGACGGTTCAGAACCAGATCGACGAGACGGTTATTCCGGCGACGCACACCACGCCCGATACCATTGCTTTGAACGAACTGCTGGTGCAAATGACGCAACGCGGTTGTACGCATTGTTTTATGGAAGTGAGTTCGCACGCGATGGTGCAGCAGCGGGTGGCGGGTTTGCACTTTGCCGGGGGCATTTTCACGAACATTACCCACGACCACCTCGATTTTCACGAGACGTTTGATAATTACATCAAGGCCAAGAAAAGCTTCTTCGACCAATTGCCCGCGTCGGCATTTGCACTCACCAATCTGGACGATAAACGGGGGCTGGTAATGCTTCAGAATACCCGCGCCCGGAAGGAAAGTTATTCCCTGCAAACGCTGGGGTCGTTCAAAGGGCGGATTCTGTCGGAGGGTTTGTTTGGGATGCAAATGGAGGTAGACGGTCGGGAAGTATGGTTTAAACTGACGGGTCGTTTCAACGCTTACAACCTGCTGGCGGTATACGGAGCGGCTGTTTTGCTGGGCGAAGACCCTGAAGAATCGCTGACGCAGCTTTCGGATTTGCCCAGTCCGCCGGGCCGGTTTGAGATGGTTATTTCCGATACGAAAATCGTGGGTATTGTCGATTACGCCCACACGCCGGATGCGTTGCAAAACGTACTGGAAACCATTGCGGGGTTGCGGCAGGGCAACGAGCAGGTGATTACGGTGGTGGGCTGTGGGGGAAACCGCGATGCCGCCAAGCGTCCGATTATGGCCGAAATTGCCTGTAAATTCAGCGATCGGGTGATTTTGACATCCGACAATCCGCGCAACGAAGATCCGATGGACATTCTGGAACAGATGCAGGCTGGCGTACCACCGCTTCATTTTAAGAAAACCCAGACCCTGGTGGATCGGCGCGAAGCCATTTACCGGGCTGTTGAACTGGCGCAGCCCAACGATGTCATTTTAATTGCCGGCAAAGGCCACGAAACGTATCAGGAAATCAAGGGCGTGAAGCACGACTTCGACGACCGCAAGATCCTTCGTGAAGCCTTTCAACAATCATGATTGAATGGGTTTGATGGATGAATGGCTTTAATGGTTGGATGGTTAAATGGTTAACCATTAGAGCCATCCAGCCATTAAAAACCGTCTAATCATCAATCCCATTCCGCTATTCAACATTCAGACTGTATGCTCTATTATCTCTTTACGTACCTCGATCAGCAGTTCAATTTCCCCGGTGCCGGGGTTTTTCAATATCTATCGTTTCGGGCGGGGGCGGCCATTACGCTGTCGTTGCTGATTGCCGCCGTGTATGGACGGCAAATCATCGATCGGCTCCGAAAACTGCAAATCGGCGAGGAAATCCGGGACTTGGGGCTGGAGGGACAAATGCAGAAACGCGGCACACCAACGATGGGCGGTTTTATCATTCTGGCATCGCTGGTTTTTCCGACCTTGCTGTTTGCCAAACTGACCAATGTCTACATCGTTCTGCTGCTGGTTTCTACCGTCTGGACTGGTCTGATCGGGTTTATTGACGATTACATTAAAGTATTCAAAAAAAATAAAGAAGGTTTACAGGGCAAGTTCAAAGTCGTCGGGCAGGTTGGTCTGGGCTTGATCGTTGGGTTGACGCTGTACTTTAACGAACACGTCAAAATCCGGGTCTACAAACCGGGGCTGATCAACACGTCGATTGGTCAGGTAGAATACGGGGCCTATCAGGACATCAAATCCATGTCGACTACGGTTCCCTTTTTGAAGAACAATGACTTCAATTACACCTCTTTACTGCCCGATTTTATCCCGGACGAATACACCTGGATTCTGTACGTCGCCATCGTTATTTTTATTGTGACGGCGGTTTCCAACGGGGCCAACATCACCGACGGCATCGACGGGCTGGCGGCCGGTACCTCCGTGATCATCGGCCTGACGCTGGGTGTGTTTGCGTACCTGTCGAACAACAAACCGTTTTCGCAATACCTGAGCATCATGTACATCCCGAATTCGGGGGAGATGGTGATTTTCTGCGCGGCTTTTGTGGGGGCCTGCATCGGGTTTTTGTGGTACAATTCTTATCCGGCCCAGGTGTTCATGGGCGATACGGGAAGTTTGATGCTGGGCAGTATCATCGCTGTTCTGGCGCTGGCGACCCGGAAAGAACTGCTGATCCCGATTGTTTGCGGTATTTTTCTGGTCGAACTCGTGTCAGTGATCATGCAGGTCAGTTATTTCCGGTACACCAAGCGGAGGTATGGCGAGGGGCGACGGATCTTCCTGATGTCGCCGTTGCACCACCATTTTCAGAAAAAAGGGTATCACGAAGCCAAAATTGTCACCCGGTTCTGGATCGTTGCCATCATTTTAGCGGTTATCAGTTTGGTGACTTTGAAGCTCCGCTAACGTCAGAGTAGTAGTAACTCCTCAATCCTTTGACGAAATTGAACCATGACCGAGAAAGAACGCCTTGGTCAACTGGAACCTTTGGTCGCAGACATCGCCCTTAAGCAGGACCGTATGCTGGGCCAGATCGGCATGATCGTAGACCAGGTCTCCCTGCATACCGTGCGGCTGGACGATCTGACCCGACAGGTCACCAGTACCGAAAAGAAAATTGACTCCCTGGCCAACGGGTTGGCTACTGTGACAATCGGTTTAAACGAAACGCGGCATGAAGTGCGTCAGCGCTTCGACAAGGTCGAACAACGTTTTGACAAAGTCGAAACGCGGCTGGAGAAGATGGAACAAACGCAGCAGCTCATTTTAATGTTGTTGAAAGGACATCTGAAATAGCTGAAAATTTCATTCGACCTTGTATTTCAGAAATATAGACTCTATATTTGCACTCCCGTTTTTGGACGGGAGTTTTTGTGTATAGCGCAAGTATTTGTCTATCAATATATAATCTCCCATAAACAAGTGGATACGTTAAGCTACAAGACCATTTCGGCCAACAAAGCGACGGTGCAGAAAGACTGGGTGGTCATTGACGCGGAAAACCAGGTTCTCGGTCGGCTGGCTAGCCAGGCGGCAAAAATCATCCGTGGCAAGAACAAGGCCAATTTTACGCCCAACGTTGATTGCGGTGACAATGTCATCATCATCAATGCCGAAAAAATCAAACTTACCGGTAAGAAAATGACCGATAAGGTATACGTTCGTCACACGGGGTATCCCGGTGGTCAGCGTTTCCGGACACCCCGCGAAATGATGTCGAAAAATCCGGCTTTCATTCTGGAGCACGCCATCAAAGGGATGTTGCCGAAAAGCCGTCTGGGCAGCCGGTTGTTCACCAACCTGTACGTCTATGCCGGTGAAAAACACCCCCACGCGTCGCAGCAACCGAAAGAAGTTAAACTGGAATATTAATAATAGAGAATAGACAAAAGACAAGAGGTGAAAGAACACAGTTCTACGGTCTCTTTTCTCTTGTCTTTCGTCTCACATCTTAAACAATGGAACGAATTAACGCATTAGGTCGCCGGAAAACAGCCGTGTCGCGCGTATACCTGTCGGTAGGTACGGGCAGCATCGTTATCAATGGCAGAGATTACAAAAATTATTTCCCTACGGAAGTTCTGCAAATCGTTCTGAAGCAGCCGCTGGCAACCATCAATGCTCCGGAAGGCTACGACGTGAAAGTTAACGTTCGCGGTGGCGGTATTTCCGGTCAGGCAGAAGCAACCCGGATGGGGATTGCCCGTGCGTTGTGTGAGATCAACCCCGAGTTTCGGCCTGCTTTGAAAAAAGAAGGCTTCCTGACTCGTGATTCGCGCATGGTAGAACGGAAAAAATACGGTCGCGCGAAGGCTCGTCGGCGGTTCCAGTTCTCGAAACGTTAATAGTTTTCGTCCAGACCACACTTGCCTGATGCCGATGTGTGGTGCTGCGTAATCAAAGTTTTTATTATTCATTCTTATTTTCAAATGGCACAAGTAGAGTACAAAGATCTTCTGGATGCAGGTGTGCATTTTGGCCACCTTACCCGGAAATGGGACCCCCGTATGGCACCGTATATCTTCATGGAGAAAAACGGTATCCATATCATTGACCTGAACAAGACGCTGGCATCGATCGACGAAGCCGCGGCTGCGATGAAAGGCATCGTTCGTTCAGGCCGTAAGGTAATGTTTGTTGCCACCAAGAAACAGGCGCAGGAAATTGTCACGGAAGAGGCTCGCCGGCTGAAAATGCCGTTCGTAACCGACCGTTGGCTGGGTGGTATGCTGACCAACTTTGCTACAATCCGGAAGTCATTGAAGAAGATGCAGGGCATCGAGAAAATGATGAAGGACGAGGCAACGTACAAAAGTCTCGCCAAACGCGAGCGGTTGACCGTATACCGTGAGAAAGAGAAACTGGAGCGTGTGTTGGGCGGTATTGCCGACCTGACTCGTTTGCCAGCAGCTTTGTTTATTGTGGACGTAAAGCGCGAGCACATTGCCGTCGCTGAAGCAAAACGCCTGGGTATCCCGGTTTTCGCCATGTGCGATACCAATTCAAACCCGAGCGATGTTGATTATCCGATCCCGGCAAACGACGATGCGTACAAGTCGATCCGTTTGATTACCCTGGCGATTGGAAAGGCCATCGAAGAGGGCCTTCTGGAGCGTAAACAGGATAAAGACGATCAGCGTTTGCAGGAAGAAGAAGAAGCAAAACGGGCTGAAGACGTAAAAACAGCGAAGGCCGAAGGCGAAACGGCTGTTGATGCGGAAGAAGAAATCAGCCCGGTTGTCGCTGAAGAAGCAGAAGAGCAGGAGGATTAAGACTATCTGGGAGCAACCATGTTGCCATACTAATATATTCGGATAGCCCGTAGCCTCGCTATGGGCTATTCCGTTTCAAATGATCAGGTGTATGATTCCATACCCGGTCACCGACTGGTTTATAGTAACAGTAACGAACTCGATAACAGACAATTAATAAAAAAACAATGGCTATTACCGCACAAGACGTTAACAGACTCCGGCAGGAAACAGGCGCCGGTATGATGGACTGTAAAAAAGCGCTTACCGAAGCCGATGGCGATTTTGAAAAAGCAAAAGACATTCTGCGCAAGCAGGGTCAGAAAATTGCCAACAAGCGGGCCGACAATACTACTTCCGAAGGAATCGTTCTGACGCACGTGAGCCCGGATGGCAAAACCGGTCGTGTCGTTGGCTTTGCCTGCGAAACCGAACCCGTCTCGAAAGTGGCTGACTTCCAGAACCTGGCGATGGCTCTGATGGATAATGCCGTGGCGGCCAAACCGGCTACCAAAGAAGAACTGCTGGCGTTGCCCCAGGGCGACGGTCGCACTTTGCAGGAGCACATTACCGATCTGATTGGTAAACTCGGCGAAAAATTGGATGTGACAGCCTATGAAGTCGTAACAGCCGAGCAGGTGGTGGCTTACAATCACTCCAATGGGAAATTAGGCGTGCTGGTGGGTCTGAATAACGCCGGTACGACGGAGGTATCCGAAGTCGGAAAAGACATCGCCATGCAGATTGCGGCTATGAAACCCGTTGCCATCGACAAAGATGGTGTTGACTCGAGCATTGTGGAGCGCGAAATCGAAATCGGTAAGGATCAGGCACGGGCCGAAGGAAAACCGGAAGCCATGCTGGAAAAAATTGCATTGGGTAAGCTGCAAAAATTCTACAAAGATAACACGCTGCTGAACCAGGAGTTTGTCAAAGATTCATCGGTTACAATTGCTCAATTGTTGGAAAAAACCAGCAAGGGATTAACCATTGCGGCTTTCAAGCGCATCGCAATCGGCTAAGATTGGTGAGTCGTATCAGAAATTATTTTTAGTACAGAAAGCCCGGTCGATTTGATCGGGCTTTTTTTATGATTTATACGGTTTTTTAATTTTATTTGTACATTCAAGTCATTTATGGGCTGATTTAGTAACAAGTAAGGTGCCTTTTGCCACAGAGATAACCAGGAAGCATTACTTTATCACTTTTAAGCGTCTTACAGAATGATTGCGTCGTTGGAAGTAAAGCGGATGACAGACGAAGAACTGGTTCGTCTGTATGTCGATAATCAAAGTAACCGCTACTTTGAACACCTCTACAGTCGGTACAGTGACAAGGTCTACCGAAAGTGTCTGATGTTTACGAAAGATCCCGTGAAGGCAGAAGATTTCACGCACGACATTTTCCTGCGGTTAATCATGCGGCTGAGCAGTTTCAAAGAACAGTCCCGCTTCTCAACCTGGTTGTTTTCGATCACCTACAATTATTGCACCGATCAGATGCGCAACAATCGAAAAAAAGCCGAAGTGCCGGTGGATGACGAAATGGATTGGCTGGATGACGATGCCGATGAAGATCTGATTGAAATGGAAGCCGGCCGTTTGAAGTCGGCGCTGGCCTATCTGACGATGGAAGAACAAAGCCTGTTGTTGATGAAATACCAGGATGAAGTGAGCATCAAAGAGATTGCCGACATTCACAACCTGAGCGAGAGTGCCGTGAAAATGCGGCTGAAACGGGCGAAGGAAAAATTGAAAAAACGGTATCTGGAAACGCTGATCTTCCTGACGCTGTTGGTTGCCAAGTTTGTAGCATGGGCGAAGTTCGATAAATAGGAGGATAAAGGAACCCGATGGAATCGATTTACAACGTTTTCAAAGAAATAGAACTCCCGGATACCTGTCCACCCAATGTAAAAGAAGAACTGATTTCGGAGATTGATCTGATTCGTAATTCACTCTCCATTGTGGAAGTTTACGTCGATGATTTATTTAACGTAGCATCAGCCCTGGTATCCGTTATTAAGCTTCCCAGTAGAACTCCACAACCGTAACAAAGCAGACCGTACCATGGATCGGATTCCAGCGTTCATTGATATTTTAATCAATACCTTTACCACCCTCATTACCCAGTTTATTGATTTTGTTCCCCGCATTATTGGCGCGGCTTTTATCATTGCGGTAGGATTTGGGGTGGCAAAAGCACTGTCAATCCTGGTGTCGAAAGTCCTGGCGCGCGTCGGCTTTAACCGCATTGGGGACCGGCTTACGGAAATCGATTTCATCAAACGGCTAAAAACCGAAATCAAGCTAAGCGAAATCGTTGCCAAGATTCTGTACTATTTCGTATTGCTGATTTTCCTGATGGCAGCCACCGAAACGCTCGGGGTTTCGGCCATTACGGAAATGGTCAAATCACTGGTCGACTTCATTCCCCGCCTGATTGCCGCAGCCATCATGTTGCAGGTGGGGGTGCTGGTGGCGGATGCACTGAAAGGGGCCGTTGTCACGCTTTGTCAGTCGTTTAACATTGCGTCCGGGAAGCTGCTGGGCATGATTGTATTCTTTTTTTTCCTCATCATTACCCTCATCAGTGCATTAGGCCAGGCCGGTATTAACACCGAACTGCTGGAATCGAGCTTCAATTTGCTCAGGGGGTGTTATTTTTGCTTTCGCCATCGGGTACGGTATGGCCTCGCGCGACGTGATGGCCAACATCCTGTCGTCTTTCTACAGTAAAAACCGCTTCTACGAAGGGCAAATTATCCGGGTTGGCGATACGAAAGGGCAAATTATCCGTATGGATAATACGTCATTGACACTCCAAACCGGTGCCACCGTTACAGTTATTCCCCTGCAAAGCCTTCAATCACAAAACGTTGAGGTATTTGATTAATTTTAGTCGCTTGTTATCCACCAACCTGTTTGCGTAATGAAAATCTCGTTCTTTCTCCTCTTTTTACTGGGCTGGAGTGCCGTCGCTATGGCCCAAAAACCGACTCGGCTGGACTCCATTAAGGTCGTTCCGATCGATACGGTGTACTGGAAACGGTCTGCGCAGGCCGGGATCAATTTAAACCAGGGATCCTTCAGTAGCAACTGGAAGGGGGGGGGCGTCAATTCGATCGCTTTGGGAGCCTTTTTCAATGCCAAATCCGACTACATGCAGCGACGCTTCAACTGGACGAGTGAAGTGCAGTTGCAGTACGGTATCGTCAAAAACCAGAACCAGGATTCCCGTAAAAATGTCGACCGCATTTTTCTGGATACCAAAGTGGGGCATCGCTTAAGCCCGGTTTGGCTGGCCTTTGGTAACCTCAACTTCCTGTCGCAGTTTGCCACGGGATACCGCTATGAGCAACTGCCCGGTGGTGGTGAGCGGAACGTGCTGATCTCCAATTTTTTCGCTCCGGCTTACCTGACCGAATCCGTGGGGCTGGAATATAAACCCACGACCTATTTCAACCTGCAATTCGGGTTGGGAACCATCCGGCAGACCTTCGTAACCGATGATGCCATCACGATTGGAGAGCCATCGCGCTACGGGGTTGCTCCCGGCAAAAATGTTCGAAATGAATTTGCCTTCCAGCTCATTGCCAATTTTGACCGTAATCTGATGGAAAATCTGAACCTGAAAGCCCGGTATCAGCTTTTCGCCAATTACGCAACCCTGAACGCCATCGATCACCGGCTTGATATTTCCCTGACCGCCAAAGTCAACAAGTACGTCAATGTGAATCTGAACGGCATTGTCCTGTACGACAAAGACCAGGACAATGCCATTCAGTATAGCCAGGGGCTGGCCATCGGGTTTTTGTACTCGTTTTAGGCAGCCTCCGATCCGGTTCTGTACAAAGGCGGAATCACCAACCGGTAATATGTCCCGTTCCGGTTGCTGACCTCCAGTTGGCCACCGGCCTGTTCGCTCAGCGACGTAATCAATCGTTTGCCGAATGAGCTATTGGGGCGTTCCCACCGCCGGAGGTCCAGACCCCGGCCGTTGTCCTGCACTTCCAGCGTGAGCCGGGGTCGCACCACGTTCGGTTCGTTGGAATAGTGGGCGGCCAGCCGGATGCGGAGAAAGGGCCTTGAAACGTGCTCGTAGGCATATTTGAAGGCATTGGTCAGGATTTCGTTCAGAATGAGGCCGAGCAACACCGACAGGTCGACATCCAGTTCTTCCTGCTCGATGAGCAACTCCCGGTCAAAATTCGCTTTATCAAACCCATAGGCCAGCAGCAGGCCATCGAAGAGATCGGTAATGTATTCTTTGATGTTGATGGCCGATACGTTGTCGGTCATGTAGAGCCGCTGGTGGATCAACGCCATCGCTTCCACCCGCTGTTGTCCGGCCCGAACCGCCTGAACTGCCCCCTCGTCTTCCAGTCGTTTCGATTGCAGCCGGAGCAGGCTGGAGACAATGGCCAGGTTATTCTTGACCCGGTGATTCAACTCCCGCAACAGCGTTTTCAACTGCTTCGACTGTTCCGAAATTTTCTGGTGACTTTCTGAAATCACCCGGTTGCCCTCCGTAAGTCGGGCATTGGTGCGCCGAATGGTACGGTATTGCCAGAACAAGAGTCCCGTTAACCCTACCAGAACCACCAAACCGGCACTAAGCCAGCCCAGTTGCTGGGCTTTTTGGCTATTTTCCTCATCGAGTTTTCGGATTTGACTTTCCTTTTCGCGCGCCTGATAGCGGCTTTCGGCCATGATCAGTTGGCGCGATTTATCCGCATTCAATACGCTGTCGCGGTACATGGTTTTTTGACGGTAGTAAGCCAGTGCCTGCCGGTCCTGGCCCCGTTTCTCGTAGATGCGGGTGAGAATATCAAAAATCTCTTCCCGTAGTTTCAAGCGTTCCGGGCCGTTTTCACTCCATTTCAAAGCTAGCCGAGCGTATTTCTCGGCCTCATCCGGCCGGTTGAGCAGCAAGAGGGTATTGGGAAGGTTGACATAGACATAGCCTTTCAGGTATTCGTCGTTCTGTTTTTCGGCGTGTCGAAGGCATTGCCGGTAAATTTGCTCCGACTCGGCATAAAGCCCGGCATTTTTGTATTCGATGGCGCGGTTGAAGAGAGCCGCCGTGTAGTCTTCACCATTAGCCTGGTAGAGGGCAATGGCCTTCGCATTGTAGGCGAGTGCTTGCCGGGAATTTTTCCGGGTATCTTCCAGATTAGCCAGCTCAGAATACGTATCGGCCATCAAGACTGCCCGCTTGTTCTGGGCCGCTAACTTCAACCCCTGTCGATAATAGTTTTCGGCCTGCTTCAGGTCGTTGGCCAAAAAGTAGGTCTGGCCAATGCGCAGCAAGATCAAAATTCGCTGGTTGAGGGCCGGCGATTTTTTGAGAAAATCGAGGGCTTTCTGAAAGTGATTCAGGGCCTGAGCGAAGTTTCCCTGGTCAATTTCCAGACGACCAAATGATTCATATACCTTGCTGATCTGGCGTTCATCCTGTCGTTTTTCGGCAATAGACAGCGCTTCTGCCAGAGCGGTTTGGGAGTCGCCCACCCGGCCTTTCCGAAGCATGTCTTCGGCAAAATTCTGATACTTGGCAATCTGAACGGTATCCGGTTTAAACGCCAGTTGGGCTTTCAGGCTGTCGTAAGCGGTGGGTAAAGTAGGCTGAGCGGAAGTCTGTTGTAGAAAAAGAGAAACCGCACAGAGAAATAAAAACCCTTTCATGGATAGAAGAAATAACATCAAGCAACAAACTCGATTTCGTTACCAAATCTGGAATTGCTGGATAAACGCCTGTTTATATTGCCGTCCCAGGGGGATAATGTGCTTTCCAATCGTTATTTCACGGTCCGAAAATCCTTCAACTTTTTTGATATGAACCGCAAAAGACCGGTGAACACGAGCCAGTTGCATTTCGCTCAAACGTTCCAGGAGGGTGGTAAGCGTCAATCGGATGGCATATTTCCGGTCGTTGGTAACGATGGTGGTATAAGGGCCGTCGGCTTCCAGAATCAGAATGTCTTCCAGCAGAATTTTAACAAACTGGTAGTTGTGTTTTATGAAAATGAGGTTGTCGATGCGAAGAATGGTTTCCCGGGACGGTGAATCTTTTTCCAGAATGCTGTTTAGCTCAACGGCTTCATCCGCAACTGCCAGTTCCTGTTTGTGACTGAAATTATGAAGGGCCAATTCCATCGCAATGCGAAGGTTACTGATGATGACGGGCTTCGTCAGGTAGGCGGCCGGGAGGGTCTGTTTTGCCCGTTCCAGCGTGCTTTTATCAGACAGGGCCGTTGTGTAGATCACCGGCACGGGTCGCACAGTCTGTATTTGCCCAACGGTTTCGATGCCGTCCCAGTCCCCTTTCAGTTGAATGTCGCATACCACCAGGTCGACCCGCTGCGTTTTAAACAATTCCAGTGCTTTTCGGCCATTGTTAGCAATACCGACTACATAATAACCTTCTTCTTCCAGTGTATCGGATAAATCCATGGCCAGAACGGCCTCGTCTTCAATTACTAATATGTGGATCTGCTCCTTCTCCATGCCTCAACCGGGTAAGGATGTTAAATTACAGATTATTACTGATACTAAAAGGGAAACAGATTCTTTTTCTTGCCTTACCAAAATCAACCGTTCAGGTACCAATACCGGTCGTTAGTAACCATTTGCCTACATCTTATTATTGGGAAAGTATATTTGCACAATTATTCAATAACTTCCTGTATTTGCACCCTTTACCTATAAAATTAGAGTATGTTAATTCCCGCTTCCACTTCTTCAGGGTCAGTTGCTTCTGATTCTGTCTTACAATTATATTTTCGGGGCTCCCGGCAGCATGTTTTTCAGGCATCTGATTTGGTTTGTTTGCAGGGAGATGGTAATTATACCTGGTTACATTGGCGAAACCGCCCGTCCATTATCATGCCCAAGACCCTGAAGCAACTGGCGGGGATGTTACCGGCCAACAGTTTTGTTCGGGTTCACCGCAACAGCATTGTCAATTGTGAGTATATTGAACGGGTGGAGCGTTTGAAAACCGGTTTAGGAGCGATTCATTTGCTCAATGGAACCGTGGTACCCGTGTCCCGGCGTCGATGGGAAGTCATTTCTGAATTGCTGAGTAACGCATGAAATACCCCTAAACGAACATTTGATCCTGAAAAGGTCAAAGATTAGAAGTAAAATCTATTTCTCTGTCAGAATCGTAAATAGAACACTATGCTGTCAATCAATGACCCCAACTTCAAGCATCAGGTCGACCTTTTAAACGTTTTTTACCTTCACAACGAGGGGCAACAGACCTGGATTATCTATTTTGACCATAACACCCAACAGTGTGTATCCATTGCCGATTCACTCAATGACTGGGAAAAGCAATTGCCCGATTTCTGGCGAATTAATGAAAGCTATTTGATCAATCCGGGAATTATATACCGGTTTTATCCGGCCGAGATGCCCCACTTTCCATCGCCCCTAATTGAGCTAATTTCCGGGCGCATACTGGCGGTGAGTCGCCAAAAAACCAAGACAATTTTGCAAAAATGGAATCGATTCCAGCAAGCGCTAATTTCCTGAGTAATGTAGCGAAATGATAAAGCATAAAAAAGGCGCGATACTGTTGAGTACCGCGCCTTTTTTATGGTGTGTATGGAATCGTTTACTTGATGGCAAATGAACCCTCGCCGATCCGGAAACCTTCTGAGTAAAACTCGATGGTGTATTTTCCGGCTTTGTAAGGTACCGTACCCCGGTTGTAGGTTAGTTCCACGTTCTGGTTGTTGTTGGTGAACGGAACCGTTTGTTTCACGGTATACACCTGTTCCTGCCCATTAACCTGGAACGTTCCGGAGCCATTGGCCATATCGGAAACCACAGCACCTGTTGGGTCAAGAACCCGAACAAATACTTCTTTCTCTTCCTGTTTGGTCAACGGGTTTTCGGGCAGCATATAGACCACTTTCAGCTTGTCCACACGCTTTGATTTCACTTCATCCTCCGTTGCATCACGTTGTTTCCCACGTGAATTTAACGCGAACACCCGAACATTCTGGGCTTTCAGTGCGGAAGCGCGGGTTACTTTTTCGGCCAAATCCTTATTGACTGTCGCAATGTTAGTCACCGAATCCTGCAAGGATTGTTTCTCCGTCTGTAGCGTCGTATTGGCATCAGCCAGCGTCTGGTTGTTGGTAGCCAACACCTGGTTTTCGGTTTTCAGTTGGGCAATCAGCGTATCTTTTTCTACCAGATAGGCCTCGTATTGCTTGATTTTTGCTTCGTATTTAGCAATCGAAATCCGTTGCCCTTTCCGAAGGCTCGCTTTGTCGCGTTCCAGATCCGCTTTAACACGCTCCAGATCCGTAATATCACCACCCAGTTTTTTTACTTCAGCAATTTTAGCATCCAAAGCCGTCGAGATAGAATCCAGTCTCGTCCGGGTGGTTGCTAATTCCTCTACGCGGGTGGCAATCGTCGCTTCCTGATTTTTACCCACTTCTTTCTGTTCGTACAACAGATAACTGGACACACCGGCCAGAATGGTCATAATAACTAAGGCTGCTACGAGCGCTCCGTTTGCTTTTGGCTTATTGTTTTCCATAACTACTTTGTGCGGTTTGAATTGAATTAGACAGAATTAAACAAAAAAAATTGAGTAAATTATTGTCATTCAATCATGTTAGGGTTAAAAAGACGACTACATTGTAACCATAACGGGAGCCTCTGTAGAGTTAGTGTATTACGGAATTAAATTTTAGTAAAACACTATCTCCTGACTCAGAGCACGTTCGTTATCAACCGGACTATTAATTATAACACTGTCAAAGCGGAAAATGTTATAGGAATTAGTAAAACATTGCTAAAAGGTCAATTAGTTCCCGACTATGCCTGAATTACCCGAGGTCGAGATTTACCGGCGTTATTTGGAAACGTCGTCCCTCAACCAAGCCATCGAATCCATCGAAGTCGAAGATCCCAAACTGCTGACCACTGATTTTGCCACCTTACAGGAAGCACTGGTGGGGCGTTGGTTTTCCGGCACCCACCGGGTGGGAAAAAATCTTTTCGTGGCAACCGACGGCCCCGGCGAAATTAGCGAACCGGTGATCGTTCACATGCATTTCGGCATGACGGGCGACCTGGACTATTATCACTCCTCACTGGACCGGCCGAAGTATGCCCGGATTGTATTTCACTTCCGGAACGGCTTCAATTTAGGCTTCATTTGTCCGCGAAAATTTGAACGCATTGGCTTAATCAGCGACATAGATAGGTATTTAAAACGGAAAAAGATTGGTAAAGACGGGTTAGAAATCACTTTTTCTGAGCTAGCGGGACAGGTTCGTCGTAAAAAAGCCCTCATTAAGCCGGTATTGATGGACCAGACTACCGTGGCCGGTTTGGGAAACTGGATTGTCGATGAAGTACTATTTCAGGCAAAAGTCCATCCCGAAACGCGAACGGAACGCCTGACTGATGACGCGATCCGGCAGCTTTACGACGCCATCCGGCTGGTGTTGACCACCGCCATTCGCCACGAAGCCCACTACCGTGATTTCCCGGCTGGCTTTCTGATACACGTCCGGGAGTGGGACAACTCCCCTTACGACGACGTGGAAGCTCACAAATTCTGCCCCCGGTGCGGTACCAGGATCGAGAAGATTGAAGTCGGCGGGCGAACAACATATTTTTGCCCGGGCGATCAGCATATTTCCTGAAATCGGCCTTTCTGAATAACAGGGAAGTGTCGAACCGAAAAAACACAGACTGGAGTCGGTGGACGCATCAAAAAAATCCCGTTCTTGCGATTTCCTAATCCTGAACCACCTTGGCTACTGTACTTCCTGAATTTCGTGCCGGTCGACTGATGTCGATGGACGCCTATCGCGGCTTTGTGATGTTTCTGATGGCTGCCGAAATCCTCCACTACGGCCGAATCTCGGAAGCCTTGCCCGACAGTTCGTTCTGGCGTTTCATGGCGCACCACCAGGATCACGTTGACTGGTTTGGCTGTACGCTGCACGATTTGATCCAGCCATCGTTTTCGTTTCTGGTGGGCGTGGCCCTGCCGTATTCCATCGCTAGTCGACAGGCCAAAAACGAACCGTTCGGCGTGATGTTTGCCCAAACGTTGCGACGCTCCCTAATCCTGATTCTGCTCGGTATTTTTCTGCGTTCGGTTGGCCGTGAACAGACTAATTTCACGTTTGAAGACACCCTGACGCAAATCGGCTTGGGCTATCCATTCCTTTTTTTATTGGGTTTCCGGCCCACACGTACGGTTTGGATCGCCTTGGCCGCCATTCTGGTTGGGTATTGGCTGGCGTTCGTGCTGTATCCTTTGCCCGGCCCCGGTTTTTCATACGAAGCCGTGGGCGTTCCCGCCGACTGGCCGAATCATAAAACCGGTATAGCCGCTCATTTCAACAAAAACAGCAACCTGGCCTGGGCCTTCGATACCTGGTTTCTGAACCTGTTTCCCCGCGCCAAAACGTTTCTGTTCAATGGGGGAGGCTACGCAACCCTGAGCTTTATTCCGACCCTGGGAACGATGGTGCTGGGCTTGCAGGCCGGGCGATGGCTGCGGGCCGGTTTGCCGCATGGCGAAATTCTAAAGCGGTTTTTGATCGCCGGTGCCATTGGTCTGGCAACGGGCTGGCTGTTGACCATCACGGGCATCAGTCCTTCCATCAAGCGAATCTGGACGCCCGGCTGGGTGTTGTTCAGTGGTGGCTGGTGTTTTTTACTGCTGGCGGTTTTCTACTACCTGGTTGATGTGCGGCAATGGCGCGGCTGGGCGTTTCCGTTCGTTGTGATCGGCATGAACTCCATTGCCATTTACTGCCTGGTTCACCTCATCGACCATTTTATCATCGATACCTTCAAAACGCATTTGGGGCAGTCGGTCTTCGAACAGTTCGGAGCGTATGAACCTCTGGCCAGCGGAGGTGCCGCCTTGGTGGTTTTCTGGCTTATTTTGTACTGGATGTACAAAAAGAAACTGTTTATCCGGGTTTAAAATCAGTTTCAACCGCCATCAGCATAGACCAAACGGCAGGAAAAACGTATTCTATCCAGTGCTGGATTTGTCACCACAGAAATTCCATTTTAAACCCATGAAAAAATCGATCTGGATCAGCGGTATTCTGGCGGTATCCCTTTTGGCCGTTACCTGTCAGGTGTCCCGGAAAAATGCTCCGCAAACGGCACAAACCACAACAAACCAACCCGTTGAAACGGTTCCGGTGTTTACGGCTAACCCATCACCGGCCCATTTGACGCCTGAGCAAAGCCTGAACTCATTCCGTTTGCCCAAAGGCTATCACCTCGAACTGGTCGCCAGCGAACCGATGATTCACGAGCCGGTGGCCGTGGCCTGGGATGGCAATGCCCGGATGTATGTCGTGGAGATGAATACCTACATGCAGGATGTGGACGGTTCCCGCGAACATGAGCCGACAAGCCGGGTGATGCTGCTGGAAGACACCGATAACGACGGAAAAATGGACAAAAGCTCCATATTTATCGATAAACTGCTGTTGCCCCGAATGCTACTTTGTGTAGGCCACGAGTTGCTGGTCAATGAAACCGATACCTACGATATTTACAGTTACAAGGATACAAACGCCGATGGCGTTGCCGATCAGAAGAGACCGGTTTTTAACCCGGGCAAAAAAGCGCCCGGTAACCTGGAACACCAACGGAGCGGACTGGACTGGAATCTGGACAACTGGATTTACGTCACCGTTGACCCGGTGCGGTTTCGCTACACCAACGGTCAGTTAAAAGCAGATTCCATCCCGAGCGGTTCCGGTGGGCAGTGGGGATTGACGCACGACAACTACGGACGACTGTATTTCTCGTCGGCGGGTGGCGAAGTTCCGGCGCTGGGCTTTCAGATTAACCCGATCTATGGCCGGATGGAATTTAAGGATCAGTACCGTGAAGAATTCAATGCGGTTTGGCCTATTATCAAAACACCGGATGTTCAGGGCGGTTTACACCGCATCCGGACGGCAGACACGACCCTGAACCACTTTACGGCAAGTTGCGGCCAGGTAGTTTTTCGGGGAGACCGGTTACCATCCGATTTGTCGGGCGATTTGTTGATCAGCGAACCGGTCGGTCGATTGATTCGTCGGGCAAAAGTGAGCAACAAGGCGGGCAAAACGACGCTGGAAAACGCGTATCACAACGAAGAATTTATTGCGTCGACCGACATGAATTTTCGTGTGGTCAATATGTATACCGGGCCGGACGGTTGCCTGTATTTAGTCGATATGAACCGGGGCATCATTCAGGAAGGCAACTGGACGCGTGCGGACAGCTATCTCCGCCCGCAAATCACCCGGTTGGGGTTGGACAAAAATATTCAGCATGGCCGGATTTACCGCCTGGTACACGACGGACTCAAGCCGGGGGCTAAACCGCAGATGCTGGAGGAAGCCAGCAGCAAATTGGTTACGCATCTGGACCACGCCAACGGCTGGTGGCGGGATAACGCCCAGAAAGAGCTGATTGTGCGGAATGATCAAACCGTCGTTCCGGTGCTGAAAGCAATGGCTACCGGCCAGAAAGCCAACTCGGCCCTGGGTCGGCTTCATGCATTATGGACGCTCGAAGGATTGAACGCACTGGATAAGGAGATGATTATGAAGGATTTAGCTGATAACGATGCGCAGGTGCGGAGGGCTGCGGTTCGCTTGAGTGAACCGTACCTGAAACAAAACGATGCGGCTTTGCTGGCTCGTTTGGATGACCTGAAAACCGATCCGAGTTTTGATGTCCGCACGCAGGTGGTGCTTTCGCTGTCCTACAGTTCGTCTTCCAGAGCCAGAGCCCTGGCGCAGGAAGTGATTGCCCTGGCTCCCGACAACGAAATGGTGGCCCGCGCGCAGAAAAGCCTGGATAAAAATGAGGATGTTAAGAAATTCGGACGACGGCTGGGGAGTCTGGATGAAACCGACCGGAAGCTGGTGCTAAGCGGGGCGACTATTTACAAGTCGCTCTGTACGACCTGCCACGGTTCGGATGGAAAAGGTTTGGAAAGCAAAGCGGCTCCTCCCTTGTTGGGTTCACAGCGTGTTCGTAACCGCAACAAAGACATTACGATTCGGATTTTGCTACATGGTCTTTCCGGCCCGATCGACGGACAAACTTACCCGGATGGCATGCCGGCCATGGGGGCCAATGACGACGAGTGGCTGGCTTCCGTGCTGAGCTACATCCGGTACGAATTCGGCAATAATCAGAATCCCGGCGTGCGACCTGCTGATGTAAAAGCGGTTCGGGACCAAACCGCCGGACGACAGAAAGCCTGGACACTGGACGAACTGGTGAACTAACCGTTTCGGGATCTCGAAAACCGGCAGACGGAAGCGGATACGACGTTACGAAAACGCGTAGAAACTTCGGTTGGCCGATTCGATTAGCGACGCATACGACGCGTCATGCAGTTTTCGCATCATAAAACCGTGCTCCCGGAGGAAGTGCAGTGCATAGTTCCGCATCAGGCGGTGGTGGGGAACTTCGGGGCTTTCGACGTGCTTAATGACGTAATTCGGAAAATACCCGTAGACCTCTTCCGGGGCAATGCTGAACGGTGCCGTGTTTAGGGCCGGTGCGTATTCCAGCGTGTTCAGAAAATACTCCGTACCCGGTGCGGTCAGTTCTTCCATTTTTTGCAGGTACTCGACCCGCAGGGGAAGCGGTAACGCAACCAACGAAGCCCGGTCGTAAACGAGGTCAATCTCACCGACTTCTTCGGGCGTTAAGGCGAACAGATCTTTGCAAAAAATGGTCAGATTGTTCGAGATATACCGCTCCCCGACTTTTTCATACGCAAGCTGGTTTTCCGCAAAAAACTGCAGGATCACTTTCTCAACCTTCTCCACACCCACGACGCGTTCCGCAAATTGACTGAAATACATCAGGTCGAGCGACCGGCCGCAGAGCGGCACAAAAATCGACTTTTCCATCAACGCAAACGGCGTCAGGTGTTTCAGTACGTACGGGTGAACGTCCGGACGGTGAAAGCGGGTGTTCGAATCTTCCCACGATTCGGCCCAGGCTTGCTTTTTCATTAGTACGTGTTGTTGTTCTTGTTGTTCAGTAGTTGTTGTTGCTGTGTCTTTCGACGCTACAAAGGTGGCGGATGGCGCGGCTTTTTTTTAGAGGGAATGTACGGATTCTTCAAAACAGGTACTTCTACGTACTGAACGACAAGTGGGAAAGGAGGATCGTCGTCACAGCAAGTCCAAAGGACTTACCTCTGGATAACCCCGGGTGCAACCCGGGGCAGGAGCACGCACAATGAGGGGAGCAACCGGGGCAGGAGCACGGGTGAGGAGAGTCCGGATGGCTCCGGGATGGCCCCGGGTTGCACCCGGGGTTATCCACAGGCAAGCCGGAAAGGCTTGTGAGACACAAACTCAGAAGATCGTTATTTCACGGGGCGACTTCCAGCTTCAGAATCCGGTTATTAACCGTTCCATCGGTGATGACGGGTTCGTCGTAGTAATGAACCCGCATGTACATTCCGTCGCGAATCGGAATTCGAACCGCATTATTGTTTTGAAAACCAGCCGCACTGCCTCCTCCCCGGATGTAATAGCCAAATTTCACGTTATTGACCATGAAGCTCTCATAATGGTAATTCTGCCATTTGTTGCTGGCATCTTTGTCGCGCCAGATTTTCTCCCAATAGCCGGTTACAATGCCCTCGGCTTTCAGGCAGTTCGGGTCTTCCAACTTGCTTTTCAGATGGGTGTAATCCCAATAGGGTATCCCAACAGTGACCGCAGCAAGAACACAGGTAACGATGAGAAGGACCTTCCGGTGTTTCCAGGTCCGAAAAAAGAGGAAAACAATAAGCGTTGCGATAGCAAATCCGGCAGAAATGTATGCAAAAAACCACTCTTCGTAGCCTTGGGCAGCGATGTCGTAAATCGTACGGTATTGCATATTGTGGTTAAAGGCGGGAAGATGCTTCTTCCGTTTTGGGTACCAGTACTGGATCAGCTCCCAAGGCCTTTGCCACTAAAAAGACGCTGATGAGCGTCAACACCGCGCCCATGAGAAAGGGCGCTCCCGGAAAATACACCGGCGCTTCGGGTTTGGTAAAATACGCAAACAAATGCGTCATTAGCAAGGGGCCAACGATGGAAGTCATGCTCGCCAGACTCGTCAGCGCACCCTGAAGTTCGCCCTGTTCGTTGGGCGGCACCTGCGACGAAATGAGCCCCTGAACGGCCGGGCCCGCCAAACCGCCCAGTGCATACGGAATCATAAACGCAAACATCATCCAGCCCTGCGTGGCAAACGCAAACAGCGTGAACCCAATGATGGAGAAGATCATTCCGGTAAAAACCGCCTTTCGCTGCCCTAGTTTCGGAATCGCCACCCGAATCAAACCGCCCTGAACAATGGCCACGCTCAGCCCGATGAAGCCGAGCGAATAGCCTACCCACGCTTCGTTCCATCGAAATTTTTCGATGACATAATACGTCCAGGTCGATTGGGGAGCCTGACCGGCAATGTACAGCAACACCATCGTGCTGACCAGACCCAGGATGGTTGGATACCGCTTCAGCCGAGCCAGCGAACCAATCGGATTGGCCCGTTTCCATTCAAATGTCCGGCGGTGTTCCTGGGGCAACGATTCCGGAAGGATGAAATACCCGTAGATAAAATTCAGGAGCGACAGCCCCGCCGAAATCATGAAGGGAACCCGGCTGCCGTATTGACTGAAAACCCCGCCGATGATGGGACCCACGATGAACCCCAGCCCAAAAGCTGCGCCGACCAAACCGAAGTTCTGCGCCCGTTTTTCCGGTGGACTGACGTCGGCAATGTAGGCCGATGCCGTCGTGAAACTGGCTCCGCAAACGCCGGCAATAAACCGGGCCACGAATAGCCAGGCGATGGTGGGCGCGAAGGCACAGAAGACATAATCGAGGCCCAGGCCGAAGAGCGAAATCAGCAGAACCGGCCGTCGGCCAAAGCGGTCGCTTAAACCGCCCAGAATTGGGGAAAATACAAATTGCATGATGGCGTACGAGAACGTAAGCCAGCCGCCATACTGCGATGCTTCACTGAGGTCCCCGCCGGTCAGTTCTTCAATCAATCGGGGAACAATGGGAGCGATTACGCCAATGCCCGTGCAGTCAATCAGAATGGTAATGAAGATGAACGTCAGCGCCCGGTTGCGTTGTGGAGCCATGCGGTAAAATTTTGCCCAAAGTTACGGCTTTCTGCCCATTTTTGTCACGAACTTGCCGAAACCATTCATTCCGACGATGACAACACTCGAAAACGACTTTATCAAAGTGAGCATCCGTTCCCAGGGCGCTGAACTAACCTCCATTTATAACAAAAAAACGGGCCTTGAACACCTCTGGCAGGCCGATCCGGCAGTTTGGGGCTGGCACGCGCCGAATCTGTTTCCGGTAGTGGGCGGCTGCCTGAACAACGAGATTATCGTCGAAGGAGAACCATATCCGATGGAACGGCACGGTTTTACGCGGCAATCTGAATTTGCGGTGGTTGAAGCCACACCAACCAAGGCCTGTTTTTCCCTGAAATCCAACGAAAAAACACGGGCGGTTTACCCCTATGAATTTGATTTCCAGATCGAATACCAGATCGATAACCAGGTGCTGACGCTTATTTACCGCGTTTTCAACCGGGAAAACAAACGGATGTATTTCTCCGTGGGCTCGCACCCGGCCTTTGCGGTGCCGTTTTTTCCGAACGAAAAATACGAGGATTATTACCTGGAATTTCAGAACGAAGAACCGCTGGAACGCCACATGCTGTCGGCCAAAGGCTATTTTACGGGCGAAACCGAGCCGGTTCTGACCGTCGACAAACAGTTGCCGCTGACCGCCGATTTATTCAATGACGACGCGCTGGTGTTCAAAAACCTGGCTTCCCGGAGCGTAACGATCCGGAGCCGCAACCACGATCATGCCGTAACGGTTAGCTTTCCGGCGTTTCCATATCTGGGCATCTGGGCCAAACCGGGCGGGAAGTTTGTCTGCATCGAACCCTGGCTGGGCTGTGCCGACCGCGAGGGAACGCCCGTGCCGTTCGAAGAAAAAGAAGCCATTCAGCACGTTGAGCCGAATGGTTTGTTTGAAACCGGGTATACGATTGGGGTATAATGACCTCCGCTTAAAAAGCGTGACAATCACTAATGGCTGGCAAAGGCTAACCGTCAAGATTGTTTTACCCACTTTATGAAAAAACCATTAATTTGAGTAGGGGTTGTTGAAAGTCGTATTTCACATAGATACTTGCCTGGTGATTGAGAAGCGGACATTGGGTCAAATAATAAATGCTCAGGTAATTGGATGTATTTTTGACCATCTATTTCAGCCGAAAATTTAATTTCCAGTTGAGGATGGGTCATTGATTTTAACTCCTGAAAACGAACCTCTTTGCTGGTAGCCTGAGGCATAAGCGTCCCTATTGATCCTTTCGTGGTCTGAACGTGAGTCAGGGTCTTGCCGGTCAAATTGACGAATTTAACCCGAATGGCCGGTTTGATTTCTGCACACGAAAACAGAAGGGTACAGGCCACGAAGAGGAAAAGTAAAGTCTTCATAAAGTTGCCAGGTTTAAAGTAGTAAGTGAATGCAGAATCTTCATTTTGCTACCA
This sequence comes from Larkinella humicola, assembly GCF_008727875.1. GTDB lineage: Bacteria > Bacteroidota > Bacteroidia > Cytophagales > Spirosomataceae > Larkinella > Larkinella humicola. The sequence continues at coordinate 176,611 of NZ_VTWS01000004.1, forward strand.
GAAACGAGTGGTTCTGATGAATGACCTTCTGCTATTCAAAGACCCGATTGGCAGGCCAATAGGTTGGAGTCGAAAAGAAAATAATATCAGAATTGTGGGTCTTTTATTTATGCGAAAAGCTCCTGTCGTGTGGCCGCAAAACCACACAACAGGAGCTTTTCTTACTTTTGCAGAAACCACCCCAAATTTTGGGATGAATCAGCATTGTTTTAATTTATTTCTGCTCCGTCAGCAGGTTGAAGAATTCGTCCAGTTTTGGCAACAGAACGATTTCGGTCCGGCGGTTGGCCTGACGACCCGCTTCCGTGGTGTTGTCTTCTTTCGGGATAAATTCCGAACGCCCACCCGCCGTTAAGCGGGACGGTGCTACGCCAAACTGGGTTTGCAGGGTCCGAACCACCGAAGTTGCCCGCATAACGCTCAAATCCCAGTTGTCTTTCAGGAATTGCGTCGAGATCGGGTAAACGTCCGTGTGGCCTTCCACCAGCACATCCAGGTTGCGGTGGTCGTTGATCACCTGCGCTACTTTACCCAATACCGATTCTGCCTGTTTGTTCAGCACATAACTGGCGGAAGGAAACAACATTTTGTCGGAGATAGAAACGTATACAACGCCTTTTTTCACTTCCACCTGTACATCGCTGTCGTTGATGTCGGACAGAGACCGTTTCAGGTTTTTCACCAATAACAGGTTGATGGAATCTCTTCTTTGGGCAGAAGAGGAAACATTCGAGAGCGTTTCCAGTGACCGACGGATGCTTTCGGCACCCGCTTTGCTGACAATCGACAGATCAGCCATCCGGTCCAACAGGTTTGTGTTGGTTTTTTTCAGGTAATCCAACTGGCTCTGTAAATCCGTAATCTGGCCGTTTTTGGTGAGTAGTTCCGCGTCTTTGGTTCCGATGGTGCTCTGCAGACTGGCCGTTTTTTTGGCGCAATCTTCCAATTCCATTTTTACTTTATCATGAACGGTTTGCAATTCAGCTAATCGCTTTTTGCTTTTACAGGAGGTAATTACGGTTAAGAGGGCAATGGCAAGCAGGAAATTTTTCATATTTTTTGTTAGGGATAATAAAATTATTTTAGGGTTAACGCTAAAGCTCTGCAAGTTACGAAGCAAATGGGGAAGGTAACAAATGGATTTTTGCATTATTTCTCTTTTTAAGCTTTTTCTAATTATTCGGTCTTTTAAAACCGCGCCAGGGCTTTTTCCGAGACCGTCAGCCCGATTGACAGGGAAGAGGTGGCCGCCGGAGACGGCGCGTTGCAGATGTGGATCGCCCGGTCGGTTTCCAGAATCGCAAAGTCGTCGAGCAAGCCGCCGGTTCGGTCGCAGGCCTGGGCGCGGACGCCCGAACCGCCTTCCATCAAGTCGTTTTCCTGAATTTCAGGAATCAATTCCTGCAAGGCTTTCGTAAAAGCCGACTTCGAGAAAGACCGGTACATTTCGCCCAGCCCCGTTTCCCAGTATTTGGCCGCTACTTTCTGAAAACCGGGCCAGCTCAGGGTTTCGTACATCTCCTTTAAATTAATATCCGACTTCCGGTAGCCCTCCCGCTGAAACGCCAAAACCGCATTCGGCCCGGCTTCGACACCGCCGTGCACCATGCGCGTAAAATGAACGCCGAGAAAAGGAAAGTTCGGGTCCGGAACCGGATAGATCAGGTTCCGGACGAGGTATTCTTTTTCAGGTCGGATCTTGAAGTATTCGCCCCGGAAGGGAATAATCCGGACGTCAATCTCCTGGCGTTGGGTGAGTTGCGCGATTTTGTCGGAATACAGCCCGGCGCAGTTGATGACCAGCTTCGTTTCGTAGGTGGCCCGGTCGGTCACCACCACCGAGAGCGTGTTGCCCGGGGTGATCTGGGTCACTTTCTCGCCCAGCCGAATTTCTCCCCCCAGTTCGCGCAGCTTTTCGGCGTATTTTTCGCACACCTGTACGTAGTCGATAATACCGGTTTGCGGCACCCACATCCCTTCAACGCCCCGAACGTGCGGTTCGATTTCGTGCATTTCGGACAGCGTTAGCTTTTTGAGTCCTTCCAGACCGTTTTGCTGTCCGCGCTGGTATAAATTGTCCAGAAGTGGTACTTCTTCCGGTTTAGTCGCCACGACGATTTTGCCGCAGAGTTCATACGGAACATTTTCCTGTTCGCAGAATTCGAGCAGCATCCAGTAGCCCCGGATGCAGTTGGTCGCTTTCAGACTGCCCGGTTTGTAATACAGCCCCGAATGAATAACGCCACTGTTGTGGCCGGTTTGGTGGGCGGCCAGCCGGTTTTCTTTCTCGATGACGGTGACCGAAAGGCCGGGCCGCTGGCGCTTGATTTGCAGCGCCGTCGCCAGCCCGACAATACCGCCCCCGATGATAATGATGTCATTCATGTCACTTTACTTTTGGAGGATGAAACATCATAAAAACAGAATAATCAATGTAAAATGATGAATATCAAATGTAAAAGTTAAGAATGCGTTGCTGAAACACTTTTACATTTGATATTCATCATTTTACATTTAGCGTTTTTTAGCAAAAAAAAACCGCTTACTATTTAATTCGGAAAAGAAACCTTGCCCATCGACACCGTCGGAACGCCCTGCCGATTGCCGAACGACGTGAAGCCTCCTGCGACGGCTTCGTTTGCTAAAACCGCAAATAGAATGGCTTCTTTGGCATCACCGGAAATACCGAGATCGTCGGTGTTGGCGAAGCGGCAGTCGGGCAACAATTCCTGAATCGCGCCAGTCAGAACCGGGTTGTGCATGCCGCCCCCGCTGCGGTAAACGACATACGATTCCCCCGGTTTGATGACGGTTTGAATGGCTTCGGCGATGGTTTCCGCGCTGAACCGGGTCAGGGTTGCAATCAGATCTTCGGGCGTCAGGTGGTTGCCGGTCTGGCTGCGTTGCAGCGCCTGTTCGACGTAATCGGGGTTAAATACTTCCGGTCCTGTAGTTTTTGGAAAGGAAGCCTTGAAAAACGAATCTTTTTTCAATAGTTGCACTAAATCCTGATTCACGGACCCGCTGGCGGCAATCCGGCCATCGGCGTCGTACGGTTTGTTGAAAAGCTGCCGGGTAAAGGCGTCGATGAGCGTGTTACCGGGGCCGGTATCGGTCGTAAAGACTTCGTTGGCGTCCAGGTTGCCCGGCAGGTAGGTAAAATTGGCAATACCGCCCATGTTGAGCATCAGGCGGTTTTCGTCTTTCTTTGAAAAAATAAAATAATCGCCATACACGGCCAGTGGAGCGCCTTCGCCCCCTTTGGCAATGTGTTTCTGACGAAAATCACTGAGGGTTATGATGCCCGTGGTCACGGCAACGTGGTCACCGTCACCGATCTGGAGCGTTGCATTCGGGAATTGAGCGAGTTTGTGCTGGCTTTTGGGCGCGTGAAAAACCGTCTGGCCGTGGCTGGCCACCAGATCGACATCGCTGGCCGTCAGGTTCCAGTGGCGAAGGCAGTCGGTCACCATTTGGCCGTGCAATTGCCCAATCCAGGCATTGAGCAGACACAGATGTTGAAAATCAATTTCTTTTTTGGCAAAAACTTTCCGTATTTCCGCCTTCAGGTCGTCGGTATACGGAACGGTCTCGAAATGGGTGAGCGACACGTCGGTTTGGGGGCCAAAGCCTTTAATATGGCAAAGGGCCACGTCCAGACCGTCCATCGAAGTACCCGACATCAGCCCGACGATCCGGCGTTCCGGGCGTTGGGCCAATTCATAAAGGTGTTGTATCTGGATGTTCATAGCGCGGGGACAAGTTGGCAAAAGTACCAACTTGAAACTGTAAATCGAAACAGTGAACCACGACAACCGAAACAGTAACTAGCGATGTGGCTGGGAGAAGAACAGTTTGATTTTTTTGAGGGGGTATTTTTCCAGACCCTGGGCCGATCGGTCGAGGTGTTGGAAGCCCGGTTTTTGGTGGGTGGTAATGTCAACACGGCTGCGCAGGTTTTTTCGTCGGAAGGGCTGTTTTTCGTAAAATGGAACCCCGAAGAGAATGTCGACATGTTTGAGTGGGAAGCGCGCGGGCTGGACCTGCTCCGGTCAACGGAAGCCATCTACATTCCCGAAGTCATTGGCTACGGAAAATACCGCGACAAGACCTATCTGGTGCTCGAATACATCGATCCGGTCGTGCCTAAATCCAACTACTGGGAATCATTCGGGCAGTCGCTGGCGTTGTTACATTCACACACGCAGTCCAAATTCGGATTACACTTTGATAATTACATCGGTTCGCTGCTGCAAAGCAACACATTAACAGACAACGGAATCACGTTTTACATCGAACAGCGTCTTCAGCCGCAGGCCGGTATGGCTCTTTACAAAGGACTTATTTCGAAAGAGTTATACGCTAAGTTTCAGAAATTATACCAACGGCTTCCTGATTTATTACCGGTCGAACGCCCGGCCTTGTTACACGGCGATTTGTGGTCGGGCAATGTGATGGTGAACGAGCAGGGCGACGCAGCCCTCATCGATCCGGCGGTTTATTACGGTTTGCGCGAAGCTGAACTGGCGTTTACGACCTTGTTTGGCGGTTTCGATGAGCGGTTTTACGATGCCTACGATGAAGCGTTTCCGATGGAAGACGGTTTTCAGGAGCGGATCCCGATTTACAATTTGTATCCGTTGCTGGTACACCTCAACTTGTTTGGAACGGGTTACCTCAGTGGGATTGAGCGGGTGTTGAATCGGTTTTGAATCAGTCCGGTTCAAATTACGTAGTTATATGGAAATCAACTCATTCGAAGATTTTAAGCTCAATAAACAGTTGCTAACGGCGGTCGCGGAAGCGGGGTATGAGCAACCCACCCCCATCCAGCAACAGGCCATTCCGCTGGCGATGGCGGGGCACGATGTGCTGGGCATTGCGCAGACCGGCACCGGCAAAACCGCGGCTTACCTGTTGCCGCTGCTGATGAAAATCAAATACGCGCAGGGGCAACATCCCCGGGCCTTGATTCTGGCGCCCACGCGCGAACTGGCGATGCAGATCGATGCCGCCATTACGGAACTGGCCAAATACACCGACATCCGGCATATGGCGCTCTACGGCGGAATTGGACCGAAAGCGCAGATTGAAGCCGTTCAGAAAGGCGTCGATATTCTGGTGGCAACGCCGGGACGGTTTTCGGATCTTTATTCGCGGGGCGAAATCGTGGTGAAGCAATTGACGACGATGGTGATGGACGAAGCCGACAAAATCATGGACATGGGATTCATGCCGCAGATCCGGAAAATTCTGGAAGTGATTCCGGTGAAACGGCAAAACCTGCTGTTTTCGGCCACGTTTCCGCCAAAAGTAGAAGAGCTGTCCTACGAATTTCTGGAGTTTCCGATGCGGGTAGAGGTGACGCCCCAGGCGTCGACCGCCGATATGGTGACGCAGAAAATCTACGCCGTTCCTAATTTCAGGACCAAGATCGACTTGCTGGCCCATCTCATGAGTTTCGAAGCCGCCAGCCGGGTAATTGTGTTTGCACGCTCCAAAGAAACCGCCAATAACATCTATAAATTTCTGGCCCGAAAAGTCATTGCCGACGACCGGATTCGTGTTCTGCACGCCAACAAAGGCCAGAATACGCGGATCAATTCGATGGAAGCCTTTAAGGAAGGAAACATTCGGGTGCTGGTGACCACCGACGTGACGGCGCGGGGCATCGACGTCAACCTGGTGAGTCACGTCATTAATTTCGATGTGCCACTGATTTACGAAGATTACGTCCACCGGATCGGGCGGACGGGCCGCGCCAACCATACTGGCGAAGCCATTACGTTTGTAACGATGGCGGAAGAGTACCACATCCGGCAGATTGAGAAAATTATCCGGATGGAGATTCCACGCGAACCCATCCCGGAGGCCGTGCCGATTACCGAAACCCCGTTCGACGAACAGCAGGATTATCTGCGGGAGATCGACGACCAGCGGAAAAAGGAAGATCCAACGTTTAAGGGGGCGTTTCACGAGAAAAAAGGAATTCCCGTCAAAGGCCGTACAAATTCCAACAAAACAGCGCCCACCCGCAGCACGTCGACGCGCGGAAAAGCCCCCAAAAGTCCGACGGCCCGCAGTGGCAAACCCAAAACCGGCCCACCCCGGCGCCGGAAGACGTAACCGTTTTTCAATATTTTGTACTAAATTGAATCCCCCTACGTTTTATAGGGGTTAGTACGTTGAACGTCACATGAATAATCGGACAAAAGGAATACGGTTTTTCGGTCTTTTGCTTTGCCTGCCCCTGGGCGTTTTTGCACAGACCGGATCACTGGTAAGTTCTGCCCGGAAGGTCGAAGCCGGTAAGAGTGATACCGTTGTTGAGGTTTCCAAAGAGCCCAGCCGCACAGTAGCTAACCCCATGGTGACGCCTTTGTTTGGGGAACAGGCAAAATCGGCCAAGCACATTGACTGGGAAGTGCGGTTTTTGAACGAATGCGACCAGAGCTTTGCCAACCGGAAGGAAGCGAGCCAGTTTTTCTCGACCCGCGCCTGGGAATACCTGACGGAAGGGCAACTGGATACCGCTACCTACCGCTTTAATCTCGCCTGGCTTCTGGACGACAAAAATTCCGATACGTATTGGGGTCTGGGCGTTATCAGCTACCAGCAAAACAAGATGCCTGAGTCGATTCGACTCCTGAAAAAAGGACTGGCCGTGGCCGACAGCAATGCCGTTCTGATGACCGACCTCGCCACGGTAGAACTCAAGCAGTACAAAGAAAACAAAGATGCCGAACTGCTCGAAGATGCCATTTCGGTACTCAACAAAGCGCTTCAGTACGACGTAACGAACGCCAATACCTTCATGCGCTTGTCGTGGGCCAATTTTTCCAAGGGCGATTATTCCGCAGCCTGGGAGAACCTGCACAAAGGCCGCGCACTGGATCTGGGCGCTGTTGACTTCGTTTACCTCCAGGAACTCCGCGAGAAAATGCCCGATCCCAAAGGCTTTTTCAAATAAATACCCAATACGGGTGGCTGATTTAAACCGCAACGGTCTTTGCTTGGTCCGGATTAAACTTCTGCATGTAGTACCGGATCGTCCGACCAATCAGAATGCCCCCAATAACCCCCGGCAATACCCAGGCTGCGATGTCGATCATGAAATGATGGTCGGGCAAATACCGGGTATTGACCACCGCGAAAGCCGTTAGTGTGGCAATGTAAGAACCGCACATGCGGCTGATATGCCCAAAGAACCACTCCATCTTGCCGTACCGGGCTTTTTCCGGATTGTGGAATAACCTGACATCGTATAGGGCATTGGTAAACAGAAGACCGGCAAAGAAGAAATAGAGGATGCCAAACGTAGAGAGACTGCCCGTCGAAAACCATCCCACAACCGCTTGAACACCCAGACCAAACATGACCAGCGACGCGCCCAAAGCTCCATATGCGGCAAGCTGATCCGTTTGAGTCAACCGGTTTTGTGCTTTTTTTAGCCGCAGAATGCGCCGGCCGGAAAAGCAGAAGTAGAAACTCAGGATCGCAATGAAAAGCAGAAATAAGGTGCTGGGTTTGAAGAAAACCAGGTAAACGGCCGTCAGGCAGACTGCGGCCATGCACCAGTAAAACACCTGCCCGGTTAGTTTGTGCAGGCGACCCCCTTTTTTCGATACCATAGGAACAATGCCCACCAGCAAGGCCAGAAAACCCGCCGTGATGTGGATAATTAACATGAGTTTTAACAAGAGATTCATGACTCCGAAAGTGTTTAGTTGTGTCAATTCGTTGAAACAAACCTACGTGGAGCCGTTAAATCGGGCAAATTAACGGGGTGTATAGCGGTTTTTTGGGGCGTTTGGCAAGCTTCAGGGTGTTTGGCAAAGCGGCTGGGACGTTTGGCAAGGGCTCAGGCCATCGATTTGAGTTGGGCCACCAGCGTATCATTGTATTTCCGGGCTACCGGTATTTGAAAAGAACCGTCGTGCAGATGGAGTTTGTAGCCCTGTGCGTTGCCCGTCACCTTTTCCACTTTTTCCAGATTGACAATGAACGACCGGTGGCACCGCACCAGAACGGCGTTGCCGGCAAACTGCGTTTCCAGTCGGCTGAGGCTACTGCGAAGCAAGGTTTTGACGGGCTGGTTATTTTTCAAATACACCACCGTCGAATAATTGTCACTGGATTCGATATAGAGCAGGTCGGTGGGCGGGAAGCTGATCGTATCTTTTTCGTTTTCGGCCGTAAGCGTCATCAAAACCGGTTGGGCCGACTCCGCACCGGGGTTGTCTGCCTGGTGTTCCCGAACCGGTATTTCCCGGGCGGCCTGCTGGTACTTTTTGAGTTTGAGAATGTAATTGACCAGCACAGACCCCGCCGAAGGAAAGATGCCAATCACAAACGTGACGACGATCATCCCGAACAGCTCAATCGCGTGAATGGGGTTGGCGATCAGTGCATTGATGTAGAAGTAGTTGACCAGCCCGATCAGCGTGATGTGGGCCGTTATCCAGAGAATTTCGCGCCCCACCGTCCAGCGTTCGTTGGTGAAAAGCTTCGGGAGAAAAACTGGCAGCAGCAGGCTGAGACCGGCCGTCACCAGAAACGAAATCAGGCCAAACCCCAGGATTTTGACGGTTTTGTAAGGCGTTACCCAGCTATTCAGTCCAAAAGGTTGGAAAATCAGCAGAAACAATCCCACAAAAACCCCGATCCAAAACGCCTTGGCCCACCGTCGGCGAACCGGGTCTTCACACGGATACGGTTGATTCAGTAGCTGCCACATGGTTTGAGGACGATTGACGATTGACCATGGACGATGGTCAATCGTCAATTTTCAAAACAATTTCCAGTTCGAAATCTGTTGGATAAAATACGGAACAACGGGCGGATAGAGCAGAACAACGACGAAAATTCCGAAAATGGCACCGTATAAGTGGGCATCGTGGTTGATGGTGCCGCGTCCGCGCCGGGATTCATAGAAGGAATAGCCCATGTAGAGGGCGCCGAAAATAAAACCGGGCACGCCGATGATGCCCATGAGGTAAATCTTTTCGGTGGGCTGGAACATAATTGCGCCAAACAGCAGTGCCGAAACACCCCCCGACGCCCCCAGTGAATTGTAATTGGATTTGTTGCGTTGCCGGATCAGCGTAGGAATATCAGACACCACAATCGCGACGAGGTAGAAAATCAGCAGATAAAGTGGTCCGGAAGGACCAAACAGGGACCCGAAAACCTGCTCGATCAAGGTTCCGAAAAAAAACAGCGTGAACATGTTGAACAGCAAATGGCTGAGGTCGGCATGAATGAATCCCGAAGTCAGAAGCCGGTACCATTGGCCCCGTTTGAGCACTTTTTGCGGGTTTAGAATCATACTGTCCAGAAAAGACTCGTTTCGCCAGGCGTAAAAGCTCACGAGTCCGGTAATAACGATAATGGCAAGCGTAACGGTCATAACGTGTTGTGGAGTAAGAAGTTGGCGAGTACGGGGTAATCAGGCAGAAATTCAGACGAAGCCTGGTCTTTCATTATTAGCTTTCCCGTCCGATAAGCTGTTCTGTAAAATCCAGCAACAGGGCTTTCCGGGCCGGATCGACCGAAAGTTGTTCGAAATTAGCAAAGCCCCGCGTAAAAAAGTCATTGATTCGGGCTTCCGTCAGTTGCCGGATGCCGAGCTGATCATAGATGGCGGTGACGGCCTGAACCTTTTCCTGCTTGTCAAATTCCGTTGCACTGAGCCAGCCGATGAGTTCATTTTTCAACGCGCCACCCGACTGTTGCAGGGCTTCGATGAGTAAAAACGTTTTTTTGTTGGCAATAATATCCCCTCCAACCTGCTTTCCGAACTTCGCCGGATCTCCGTAGACATCCAGTAGATCGTCTTTCAACTGGAATCCCAGCCCGATGTTGATACCGCCTTCGCGCAGCCGCTGGCTTTCCACGTCGTCGGCGCCAGCAATGATGCTGCCCAATTCGAGCGCAAAACCGAGCAAAACCGACGTTTTGAGCTTGATCATCTCGATGTACTCGTCTTCCGAAACATCCCAGCGGGTCTCAAAATTCATGTCGAACTGTTGGCCTTCGCAAACTTCGGCGGCTGTGCGGTTGAAGCGGGCCAGCACTTTTTTCAAGTACGGCGTTTCGACATCCAGCAGCAATTCGTAGGCATTGACCAGCATCACGTCGCCCGACAGAATGGCGATGTTGTGATTCCATTTCTCGTGCACCGTCGGCTGACCCCGGCGCAGGGGAGCCTGGTCCATGATGTCGTCGTGCATGAGCGTAAAATTGTGAAAAACCTCAACGGCCACGGCGGGTTTGAGGGCTTTTCGCCAGTTGTCCCCGAACAGGTAGGCGGCCATGAGCGTCAGCAGCGGTCGCATCCGCTTGCCGCCCAGGTTCATGATGTAACTGATCGGGTCGTATAATTCGGCGGGTTGCTGGCCGTATTTCGTTTGTTGAATCTCCTGATGAAGCGCTTCTAAAAAAACAAGCGGGTTGGTGGTTTGGGTCATGGCTCAAAAATACGGAAAACTGCCGGAATGGGAGTTACTAGTTAGGAGTTATGAGTGAAGAGTTTAGGAAATAGCCTGTGCTTCAGATAGGATACGATCAACTAAGTACGCCGTTGGCTGTAAACCGCCGAGCCAGTGAATGCACAAACCGTCGCGTTCCAGTTTGCGGAAAAACGTCATCTGGCGCTTGGCAAACTGGTGGATGGCGGTTTCCAGCCGGGCGGTCATGGTCGCATAATCCAGTTCGCCGTGCAGAAACTGCGTGATGAATTTATACTCCAATCCGTAAAAAATCAGTTTTTCGGCCGGAATCCCGCTTTCCAGTAAGCGTTGAACTTCGTCGATCAGACCATTTTGCAACCGCTGGAGCAAGCGGTCGGTGATTCGCTGCCGCCGAACATCGACGGGTAAATCGATTCCAAAAACCACCGCGTCGGGTTGCGAAACCGGGGCCAACAGATCCGTCAACGGATTTTCGGTTAAATACGTCGCAATTTCAATCGCCCGAATCAGCCGCTTGCGGGTGGACGTATCGGCCAGATTGCTATACTCGGAAGGAACGTTCCGAAATCGTTCGAGTAAATCGTCGTCGCTTTTCGTTTCCAGTTCCGTGCGCAAGGTCTGATTGACGGGAATAGCCGTATACCGATGCCCTTTCAAAACCGCTTCCAGGTATAAACCGGTACCGCCACAGAGGATCGGAACGTGGCCCCGCGCCAGGATTTCGGGCAGAACGCGGTTGAAATCCTGTTGATACTGAAACAAATTGTAATCACTACCCGCGTCGACGATGTTGATAAGATGATACGGAATCGATTGATTATCAATTCGGTATTCGTCCAGATCCTTGCCGGTGCCAATGTCCATGTCCCGGTAGACCTGCCGGGAATCCACGCTGATGATTTCACCCTTCAGCCGCCGGGCAAGCTGCACGGCCAACCGGGTTTTTCCGCTCGCGGTCGGACCGAGGATGACGATGGTTTTCAAGTAGCGGATTCGTTTACGGTTTTGGGTTTACGGTATTCGGTGGGCTGATGCAAGCGGCTATGGATGCGTCAGCCCACCGAATACCGTAAACCCAAAACCGTAAACCGTTAAAGAATTTTTACAAACTTAACACTCCCCGCATTATAAACCGGAATGTACCCGCTATCCGCCCTCTCGATTTCCGTTAAACCGCCGGGCAACTGACTGGGATAATGCCGGATCCACTCGCCCGGACGAACCCAGAAGTGGTTGGGTTCAGTTAACTCCAATCGGCTGAAACCCAGTTTTTCGTAACTCCGGCCGTTCGACCAGTCGCGGTCGGCGTAGGTCATGATGTCGTCGGGCCGAACGTCGGTCACAAAGGCTTTCAGAAGTTTGTCCAGTCCGCCAACAACCGTGCAATTCAGGTGATTGGCAAACCGCACGAGTTCGACCGAGCGATGCGTTATGCCGTTGCGGGTGATCGACCTTGGATGGCTAAAAGTGGCAACGGCCACCAGCAGTTCCGTCGCGTTGGCGGGTTGTAGGGGAAAATCTGGCGACAGAACCCGAAAATACCGCGCGGGCAGAAACAAACCGTATTTGTATTTGGCGTTCGTCGCGACCTGCAAATGATTTTCCTGCAAAAACCGCCCGGCAGTGGGCTTGTCGATGCGTCGAACCTGCGTCAGCCGGGCCGGAATCCGTTCGGAAAGGCCCACCATCGCCCGAAGGCGTGAAAGGACAACGGCCGGGCGTTGCCGCCAGACATCTTCCCAAAGATGAATCAACTGCTGGTTGTCGATGGAAAACCGGGTGGAAAGCTGCTGGAAAAAATACCGTACCTCCGTTTGCTGCCGGAGTCGGGAATAGGTCTCCGAGTCGATGCAGTGCAGAAGAAGAGAGGTGTCTGCAACGCGGAACAGGGAAAACGGCGTATGGGCTGTTGTTTCGAACGGCGTTAGCGTCAGTTGGGCCGAAAGAAGCTCCTGAAAAGCAGCAGGAAATTTAATTGAGGTGTTTTCCAACGGATTGACGCAAAAAGTTGTCTATACGGCTACTATAAAGCAGGAAGTAACCGAAAGAACCGGAAATTACAGTATAATTGCTAAGTTAATCTAGTTTAATTACAACCTAAGCTCCCTGACCGACTCCCCTTGCTAATGAATCATCGTGTTATCTGGGTTATTTTGATCGCCCTTCTTCTGCCCTGCACGGTTTTCGGACAGCGTGCTTCGGTAGACAGTTCATTCCGGGAACAGGCCATTCGGTACGCACACGCCCGTTATGTTCGTTCAACCGCCGACCAGGCGCGGTTGTACAATGGCGCCGAATACGTCGGCCACCTTCCGACCATCAAAGGCTATCCCTACCTCGACTCGCTCTGGCGCACCGGCTCCGTCACCTACGATGGCATCACTTACCAGAATATTCGCCTGCTCTACGATCTGGTGGATGACGTCGTGGTGGTGCCCCACATCGACAGCGTATACCGGATGCAGTTACAAAACATCAAAGTAAGCCAGTTTTCGATTGCCGACCACCACTTCATTCGGATTGTGCGGGATACGGCCCACAACATCGGCCTGCGAACGGGCTTTTACGACCAATTGTACGATGGGCGGTCGAAAGTGCTGGCAAAACGGGTCAAAACCATCCGAACCGAGCTGGTACAGAACGCCGTCAAGGAGGAGTACTTATCGGAAAATAGTTTCTACATCGGCAAAAACGGCCTCTTCTATCCCGTCAAAACCAAACGATCGGTCTTGAATCTATTTGCCGATCAAAAGAAAATACTGCGCAAATACCTCCGCGAAAACCGCATCAAATTTGCGAAAAACCGCGAAGCCGCCATTGTAAAACTCACGCAGCAGTACGACGCAGCAACCCGATCGTTATGACGAAATTCTACCGCACCTTATTCCTGTTGTGCTGTTTTGCGGGCTCGCTCACCGCCGGTTTCGGGCAGCAGGCGGCTGAAAAAACCATTCGCGGGCCGTTCACCAACCTATCCTTCGAGCAGTTTGTCCGGGAAGTGGAAACCCAGACCGATTACCGGTTTTTCTACAACCTCCGCGATGTCGACAGCATCCGGGTCAACTACGAAAAAAGCGGCCAGAAACTGCCGGCGGTTTTGCAGGAGGTGCTGCAAGGCATGAGCCTGTATTACGCCATCGACGCCAGAAGACAGGTTTTCATCACGCCGGAACGCGCCATTCGGACGGAGTTGCCCATCGGTTTTTTTGACCGGGGCAACAGCACAGGCGAGGGCGACACGAATGTGGTCGATTACCTGGCTGAAAAAGAAAAACGCCGGATTACGCTCGAAACCCGCTTGTTCAACATCGGCCGGGCCACCAACCCCGTTCGACCCGGCAACGCCAACCTCGCGGGCCACATCCGGAATGCCGCTTCGGGCGAACCGGTGATTGGCGTGGCGGTGTATATCGAAAAACCGCGCATCGGCGTCGTCACCGATCAGTTTGGCTATTACTCGATTACGCTGCCGCGCGGTCGGCACGAACTCCGGGTGCGCAGCATCGGGATGAAGGATACGAAACGGCAAATTATGCTCTATTCGGACGGGAAGCTGGAAATTGAGATGGAGGACGACGTGATTGCGTTGAAAGAAGTGGTGATCGAAGCGGAGAAGGACGTGAACGTGTCGGGGCTGCAAATGGGCCTCGAACGGCTGGACATCCGAACGCTCCGGCAGGTGCCGACGGCTTTTGGTGAAGCCGATCTGCTGAAAGTGGTGCTGACCTTACCGGGCGTCAAGTCGGTGGGAGAGAGCAGCGTGGGGCTGAACGTGCGGGGTGGCTCGACCGACCAGAACCTGATTTTATACAATGACGCGACGATTTATAACCCGTCGCACCTGTTCGGTTTTTTCTCGGCCTTCAATCCGGATATGATCAAAAGCGTCGAACTCTACAAAAGCGGTATTCCGTCGCGGTATGGCGGGCGGCTGTCATCGGTGCTGGAGGTGACCACGCGCGACGGCAACAAGAAAAAGCTGTCGGGTTCCGGCGGAATTGGCGTTTTGACGGGGCGGCTGACGCTGGAAGGGCCGATTGTCAAGGAAAAATCGTCGTTTCTGATCGGAGCGCGGTCGACGTATTCCGACTGGTTGCTCAGCAGCCTGAAAAATCCGGCATTCAAAAACAGCCGGGCGAACTTCTACGATCTGAACGCTCACATTACCCACGAATTCAACGAGAAAAATACGATTTACCTCACCGGCTACTACAGCCAGGATGAGTTTCGGCTCAACAGCGATACGGTTTACAACTACAACAACATGAACGCGACGCTGAAGTGGAAACACATCTTCAACACCAAGCTCTACAGCGTTTTTACGGGAACCACCAGCCGGTATAAATATTCCGTTTCCAGCGACCAGAATCCGGTCAATGCCTACAAGCTTACGTTTCAGATCGATCAGACAACGTTCAAAACCGATTTTAACTATTATCCGACGGCCAAACACACCATCGATTTTGGCGTCAGTTCGAATCTGTACAAACTGCGTCCGGGTCAATTTCAGCCGTTGGGGGGCGAGTCGCTGGTTCGGCCGGATGTGGTGCCGACGGAGCAGGCGCTGGAAAGCGCGTTTTATGTGGGCGACCGGTTTGATATTTCGCCCCGGTTTTCGATCAACTTCGGCTTGCGGTATTCGCTGTTCAATTACCTCGGCCCAAAAGATGTTTACGTGTATCCCAACGGTTCGCCCAAAACCGAAGCCAATATCCTGGACACGCTTTCGTACGGAGCCGGAAAAAACATCAAAACCTATCATGGTCCGGAATACCGGATTTCGGCGCGGTATGCGTTCACGCCCGATGCGTCGATCAAGGTCAGTTTCAACCGGATGCGGCAATACCTCCACATGCTGTCGAACACCACGGCAATGGCACCCACCGACATCTGGAAGCTGAGCGATCCGAATATTTTGCCGCAGGTGGGCGATCAGTTTTCGGTCGGTCTCTACAAGAACTTCAAAAATAACACCATCGAAACCTCGGTCGAAGGCTATTACAAAACGATGGACAACGTGCTGGATTTCCGCAGCGGTGCCACGCTGATCATGAATCATCACCCCGAAACGGAGGTGGTTCGGGCGGAAGGAATGGCGTATGGGGTTGAATTTCTGGTTAAAAAAATCACCGGGCGGTTCAACGGCTGGCTGAGTTACACGTATTCCCGCACGTTTTTGCGTGTGGATCAGAGCGTGCCGCAGGAGAACATCAATCAGGGCGAGTACTACCCCAGCAATTTCGATAAACCGCACGACGTGACCTGGGTGGGCAATTACCGCATCAACCGCCGGTTTAGCGTTTCACTCAATTTTACGTACAGTACGGGTCGGCCCATTACGCTGCCGCTGGCGAAGTATGAGCTGGCGGGTTCGCCCCGGGTCTATTATTCGGAGCGGAACCAGTACCGGATTCCGGATTATTACCGCGCCGACTTATCGCTCAACATCGAGGGCAACCACAAGGTTAAAAAGCTGGCGCACAGCTCCTGGACGGTGGCCGTTTACAACCTGACAGGCCGACGAAACGCCTATTCGGTGTATTTCACCTCCTTGGGCGGAGTAGTACGAGGCTACAAACTTTCCATTTTTGGGCAGGCGATTCCGACGCTCACGTACAATTTCAAATTCTGAGCATGAGAAAATACGTGACGATAGGGATTACACTACTGATCGGGAGTTGCGTCGATCCGTACCGGCCGCCGGAAGTTTCGGCTCCCAACACCTACCTGGTGGTCGACGGTTTTCTGAACGCTACGGGGGCGAGCACCATCCGCCTGTCGCGGACGCAGAATCTGTCGGAGAGCAAAAAACCGGCAATCGAGACCAAAGCGACGGTGAAAGTGGAAGGCGAAAAAAGCGGGAGCCAGACCTTTGTCGACCAGGGTGATGGGACGTATACGCTGGCTGCCGGTGGCGTACAGGTTGGTCAGAAATACTGCCTGAGCATCAAAACAGCCGCCGGGCGCAGCTATGCGTCAGATTACGTAACCGTGAAGCAGACGCCGAAAATTGACAACGTGAGCTGGCAGGCGCAGAATCAGGGCGTGCAGTTTTATGTGACGACCCACGATCCGACGAACAACACAAAATATTACCGCTGGGAGTACGAAGAAACCTGGGAGTTTTACTCAGCTTATTATTCGAGCGTCGACTACCTGAACAAGCAGTTTGTGAGTCGGGCAGAAAATATCAACCATTGCTGGCGGACCGAAAAATCGACCGGCATTTTTGTGGCTTCGTCGGTCAAACTGACGGAGGACGTGATCAATCAATTTCCGCTCGTGTTCGTTTCCAATTCGTCTTCCAATCGCCTGAAGACCCGCTACAGTCTGCTGGTCAGGCAGTCGGCCTTGACGGCGGAAGCGTTCGAATACTGGCAGAATCTGCGGAAAAATACCGAGAGTCTGGGGTCGATTTTCGATCCGCAACCGTTTCAGGTCGTCGGTAATCTCTACAGCGTGACCGATCCCGACGAACCCGTGGTGGGGTATCTGAGCGGTTATTCGGTGGAGGAACAACGCCTTTTTGTTAGCCCGACGCAACTGCCGTCCACCTGGCGAATTCCAAGTGGCTACGAATCCTGTGTGCCGGATACGGTTTTGCTCGCGCCCCCTCCGCCCGACTTATCGGCCGCAGAGATGGCGGGGGCGGGCTGGGTTCCGATCGAGGGCTACCTCTCCCCGCAGGGTATTTTAATTGCGTACCTGATGGGGTCGCCCACCTGCATCGATTGCCGAACCGCAGGGGTGAATGTGAAACCCGGTTTCTGGTAAAAGACGTAGATGGATGTATAGTGTTATCGATTGATATTCAATTAGCTCATGAATCGAATCAACTTTAGTTGGCGTAGTCTTCTCTTGATCGCAACCATCCTCATCGATGGTTGCGTCGATCCGTACCGGCCACCAGCGGTTTCGGCTCCCAACACCTATCTGGTGGTCGACGGTTTTCTGAATGGATCGGGTGTCAGCAGCATTCGGCTGACGCGTACGCAGAACCTCTCGGACGGTAGAAAACCCACGGTGGAGACCAAAGCGACGGTAAAAGTGGAGGGCGAAAAAGGGGGGAGCCAAACCTTCGTCGACAAAGGCGACGGGACGTATACGCTGGCCGCTGGCGGGTTGCAGTTTAATCAAAAATACCGCCTGAGCATCAAAACAGCCGCCGGGCGCAGTTATCAGTCCGACTACGTAACCATCAAGCAAACCCCCAAAATCGATAACGTAAGTTGGAAGGCGCAGGATCAGGGCGTGCAGTTTTATGTAACGACCCACGATCCGACGAACAACACGAAATATTACCGTTGGGAGTACGAAGAAACCTGGGAGTTTTATTCCGCATTTTACTCCCGGGTCGAATACCAGAAGAAGCAATTCGTTTCCCGGATGGACGACGTCAACCATTGCTGGAGTAACGGAAAATCGACCGGTATTTTCATCGGTTCGTCGGAGAAACTGACGCAGGACGTGATCAATCAATTTCCGCTGGTATTCGTTTCCAATACGTCTTCCAATCGCCTGAAGGTTCGGTACAGCCTGCTGGTCAAGCAGTATGCCCAAACCGCAGAATCGTTTGAATACTGGCAAAACCTGCGGAAAAACACCGAAAGTCTGGGGTCGATTTTCGATCCGCAGCCGTTTCAGGTCATCGGTAATCTCCACGGCGTAACCGACCCGAACGAACCCGTGGTGGGTTATCTGAGCGGCTATTCGGTGGAAGAAAAGCGTATTTTCGTCAATGCCTCCGAACTGCCGCCCTGGCGAATTCCGAGCATGTACGAAGCCTGTCTGCCGGATACCGCTCCCCTCTTCCGAACGCCGGAAAAACCGTCGGCGGCCGATCAGGCGGAGTCGGGGGCCATTCCCATCGATGAAATTCTGTCTCCCATGGGGCAAATAATCGCTTACCGGATGAGCTCGGCCTATTGCGTCGATTGCCGGACATCGGGTACCAACGTCAAACCGACTTTCTGGTGATGATCTCAAAAACCATGAATTCACTTGAAAAAACCGTTCAGGCCGTTTTCCTCCTCCTCACGCTCGTCGGCATCGTGCCGGTTTGGGGACAATCGGAGAATCCGATCCAGACGAAACTCGATGCCTACCGAAACCAGACGTTGCAGGAAAAACTGTTTGTCCACCTCGACCGCTCGTTTTACGTAGCCGGGGAGTTGATGTGGTTCAAGATCAATTACGTCGATGGGACGTTTCACCAGCCCTTGTCGTTGAGTAAAGTGGCTTATCTGGAGGTGTTCGACAAAGAAAACCGCCCGGTTTTGCAAACCAAAGTGGCCCTGGCCGATGGTTCGGGCACTGGTTCCCTGTTTCTGCCCACCACGCTGGGTTCGGGGAATTACCTCGTCCGGGCGTATACCAACTGGATGAAAAACACCGACCCCGACTATTTCTTCGAAAAACCGGTCACGGTTGTCAACACCTTCCGGAAACTGGAATTGCCGGTTTTGAAAGATTCGCTGGCCTATGATGTTCAGTTTTTTCCGGAAGGTGGTAATCTGGTTCGGAACCTGCCCGGCAAGGTGGCCTTCAAAATGGTTGGAACAACCGGAAAAGGCGTTGATTTACAGGGTGTTGTTCTGGATCAAAGCAACGACACCGTCGTCCGCTTTAAACCGCTGAAGTTCGGCATGGGGCGTTTTGCGTTGACCCCCGCTGAAGGAAAGCAATACCGGGCGGTGCTGACCGATGCCGCCGGGAAGACGTTCACGCGTCCGCTGCCCGCCGTTCAGGAGCAGGGCTACACGATGCAGGTCGAAGAGGAGGGCAAAGACCAGCTTCGGGTGACGGTGAAAACCACGGCTCCGGCGGCTTCGCTGGTGTATTTGCTGACACACACGCGACTGGCGGCCATTCGTGCCGATGAGCAAGGCCTGCGCGACCATACGGCCTCGTTTCTGATCGATAAAAAGACGCTGGGTGAAGGCATTTCACACCTGACGGTTTTCGAAGCCAGCCGGAAACCGGTGTGCGAACGGCTGTATTTCAAACGCCCGGAACGGCGGCTGACGATCGACGCCAAACTGACGAGCGGAGCGCTATCGACCCGTGAAAAAGCGGTTTTTGACGTTACGACGCAGGATGAAACCGGCAAACCCGCGCTCACGGATCTTTCCGTGGCGGTCTACCGGCTCGATTCGCTCCAACCGGCAGAATCCGGGGATATTCTGAGTTATTTGCTCCTGACATCCGATCTGCGGGGCGGGGTCGAATCGCCGGACTATTATTTTCAGGCTACAGGAGCCGAGGTAAATGACGTGACGGATAATCTAATGTTGACCCAGGGCTGGCGCCGGTTTCGGTGGGAGACGGTTTTGCAAACCGACCGCCCAGCCGAAGCGCATTTGCCGGAGGTGAACGGGCATTTTATCCGCGGAAAAGTGATTCATCCGGGAACGGGCCAGCCGGGATACAACATCAGTTCGTATCTGTCGGTGCCGGGCAAACACATTCTGTTATACGGTTCCCGGTCGGACAAAACGGGACGCATTCACTTTGAAATGAAGGAGTTTTTTGGCCCCAAAGACCTCGTTGTGCAGCTCAATCCGAAAGACAGCCTGTTCCGGATTGAACTGCTGAGTCCTTTTTACGACCGGTTTTCGGCTTCCCGGCTGCCGGTTTTCGATTTTCCGACGGCTTTGAAAGAGCCGCTGCTGGCCCGCAGCATTCCGATGCAGGTGCAGAACGCCTATTACCGCGAAAATCTGAGCCGCTACCGCTTGCCCCAAGTCGATAGCGTGGCGTTTTATGGCGTTCCGGATGAACGATACCGGCTTGACGATTTCACCCGGTTTCCGGTGATGGAAGAGGTTTTTCGCGAATATGTGCCGGGGGTGATGGCGCGAAAACGCCGGGATGGTTACGTGATCAGCCTGCTCGATACGCCCCACAAGCAGTTCTTTGACGGAAGTCCCCTGGCCTTGCTGGATGGCGTTCCGATTTTCGACATGGACAAAGTGATGGAAATCGATCCGCGGAAAGTGCAGCGGCTGGACGTCATGACCCGGCGCTACATCGTTGGGCCGCTGGTTTTCGACGGCATCATCAGTTTTACGACCTACAAAGGCGATCTGGCGGGCTATCGGCCGGATGCCAAAGCCTTGCTGGCCGACTACGAAGGCTTGCAGATTCCGCGCGATTTCTACACGCCCCGCTACGATACGCCCCAGCGGTCGGGAAGCCGGATGCCGGATTTGCGCAACCTGCTACACTGGGCTCCCACGCTGAAAACCGATGGACAGGGCAAAGGAAAACTGGAGTTTTATACGTCGGATGAAGAAGGAACGTACCGGTTTATGATCAACGGGATTACGGCCGATGGCCGGGCCGGAAGCCGGCAGGGCACATTTGAGGTCACGAAAGTGATCAAGTGATCAGACCATGTCGTGGAGTTTTTCGCGCTCCGACCAGTCAATCTTTTCGGAGCCGGTATTTTCCAGCAGGTGATTGATGAACGTCGCAATCCGGGTGGGAACGTAGCCGGATGCCGTGGTGTCAATCAGCGAAATCTTGCGTTTGACAAACCGGCCCACGGTGGATTTCTCCGCCAGTTCGAACAGAAAATTGGTTTTGGTGATGCTGTTGTTGAAAAAATACGGATTGCTGCCGGTGATGTAGTTGATCAAAACCAGTCGCGACGACGACTGTTTGACGACGGCGTGCAGCCGGATTTGCTTCTTTTCGTCCAGGTAAACGCCCAGATCGATTTTCTCTTTGGGAATGACAGTTTGCAGGTATTCGTTGGCCGACCGCCGGAATTGCTCCTTGGTTTCCCGCTCCTCGCGTTCCACAAACTCGATTTCGGACGTGCTGACCATGGCCGCAATAAAATTGGCCATATCGAAAACCAGCGATGGAACCGCAATGGGCGTGATGGTTTTTTTGTAGAAATAGGTCTTCTGGCTGGGACCTTTGATCTCCTTGATACTGAACGCGTTGAAATAGTGGTGCGCAATTTTTCGGAAGGTGTCGTCTTCCAGATTGAACGAGTTTTCGTAGAACCCGTTGTCGAGCCAGCCGCCATCGGAAACGATGTATTCCTCGTCTTTGAACGACAGGAAAACGGAAATGAATTTCTGCGTCGTCGTGGTATACGGCGTAATAATTTCCAGTGATTTTCCCCGCTCTTTGAACGTCCAGAGCTGGCCGAAGGCGGTTTTGATGTCGTTGTAAATCTCCTCGAATACCATTACAGAAATAAAACCGTTGAGTTGGGGTCTTTTTGGGTCACGTGCAGCGGCAGCGCGTTGGGCAACACCCGGATCATGGGAAATTCGTCGTCGCGCAGATTCAGCTTCGCTTCCTGACAAAAATACACCAAACTACGGGTAATATCCGTATCCTCCGTCGTTTCCGGCACGGGATAGGTCACATTGGCTCCCTGCTGGTTATACTGGCTGAAGTGGGGCGTGGTGACGCGTTGCTGGGCGAGCGGAATCGACTCGTCGGCGTTCCGGTGGGTGCAACCGTCGCTGTGAAACTCAAAAAACGGTTCTTCGCTCAGTTCAAGGCACCGCAGTTCGAACCGGAAAAAATCGTGATCGTTGCATTTGACCCGAACCGTCAGCGTGATTTCCGCGTCGAGATCGCTGTGCGACACGGCGGTTTTTCCCTCCAGAAAGGTTGAATTGCCGGGCATTTTGACGACATCGACCGTATCCCGCAGCACATACTTATGCTCCCGCAGCAATTTCCGATAGAACCCGTATTTGCTTCGAATCGCCGGTACGATGGACATTCTGGATAACGATTACGACTAAAAACTAAAAAAATGAGGATCGGTAAGTACGCAAAAGAAATTGAGAAAGCGGAAGGTTTGAAGAAAATTTAATGCGTTGCCGGGTTATAAACGGATCGTGGTTATGGGTAAACGCTTTGTCAGAAGCCTAGTCCAATGTTCAGGCTGATATGGCTGTTATTGAACGACTGATTCTCGCCAATGCCGGTAACATCGCCACGTCGGTTGGAAACTTCATAATCAAAGTCGATGTTCAGAGCCGATTTCCCTTTGAACACTGGAACAGAATAGCCAAGCCCCGCCAGTAGCGTGGTGCCGATAGCAAACTGATGCTCGTAGGTAAGCGTATTGTTAAATTTGGTTTTTTCGGTCATTTGACCGATACCAAAACTACTTTTCAGACAAAAGCCTTTGTTAAAAACCCTGGAGAACGGGTAATATTTGCCGCCGATGCCAACGTGGTAATAATTGAACAGGTAGGTTTCGTTCGTGCCGCCATTGTTGGGTGTAGCGAAAAATCCTTTGACACCTGTACCAATTCCCAGGCCTTTCCAGCGAACGGGGGCTACATAAAACCAGGTAGTTAGCGTGTTTCCCTGATTGCGGCCATAGCCCCGATCATCATTGATGGTTTCTTTTTCGGCCAGTGTACCCGAAAAAAAGGTGTTTCCATACCCGATGCTGATGTTTCCGTAGATAGGTAGTTTGGATAATTTCGATTCGGTCCCCTGCGCTTTCAGAGTAGATGTGTTAGCGAGGATGGCCAGAGTGGTAGACAGAAGCAGAAGGCCGGTTTTGATACGCATAGCTGATTTGGTTGATCTTTGTTTGGATGCTACAAAGGTCAACCATCGCGAGGCCCCGTGCCTTGACGTGGGTTAGAAACGCTGTTCATTTACTTAACCTGAGTTAAGAAAAAAGGCTTTTACCGGTTTTCGGCAATCCGTTTCCGAATTCGGGAAAGGCTTTCGGGCTTGATGCCGAGGTAAGACGCGATGTGGTGCAACGGAACCCGCTCCATTACTTTAGGGCGCTCCTTCAGTAATTTTAAATACCGTTCTTCGGGCGTTTCGAATAGAAGAGAGGCCGTTCGGTGTTGGGAGCCAATGACAACGTTCTCAGCCAAGACACGGCCAAAGCGCTCAAACTTGGGTACGTCAGCATACAACTGCTGAAGGTCACTACGGTGCATGACCAGCAGTTCTGTGTCTTCCAACGCATTGAAATACTGAACTGCTGGCTGGCCCGTCAAAAAACTTTGGTATTCGCCTACCCAGGCCCCTTCAAAGAAAAATTGCCCATTGAATTCTTCCCCGTCTTTGAGATAATAATAACGCAGGCAGCCGAGGTTGATAAAGGCGAGGTGTGTACAAATCTCGCCCGCCCGAAGAAAATGCTCATTCTTAGTTAACCTACGGGGCTTTAACAGCATTACAAAGTGAATAAACTCTTCCTGCGTAAGTGGCAGTAAACGGTCTAAGCTGGCTTTCAGGCGATCGAACATAGAATACCGTTATAAGATACCACTAAGGTAACCATTTAGGGGCTATGTTTTCAGTGTCAGAACCCGTCCAAAAGCGGTCATGTGCTATTTCTTCGGTTCGTCGTAGCTCAATCCGTACTGTTTCAGCACGTCGTCCGGGACGCCGTCCCATTTGTTGGGCGTATTGCCGACGTAGCCGAGGTCTTCGATGCCCATTTTGCTGGTGTAAAAACCGCCCAGCACGAAATTGCGCATCATGGTAAAAAACGCGACGCCCTGCGTCAGGTCAGCCGGTACTTTTTTGGCCGGATACGCAATCTGCTCGACCATGTCGATTTGCTGCGCTTTGGTGCATTTCGCAAACGGATTGCCGTAGCGGCTGACGCATTTGGCGTTCAACCAGCGCAGTCCACCGCGCATCGGCGTCTGGTTGCGGGGCTGATCGCGCATCATGAACTCGATGAAAGCCGGTACGCCGGCCTGCGACGCGCTGCCCGATTTGGCATCGGCCGGAATGATGATGTCGCTCAGGATGGTAACGGTTTGCAACTCCGCCGGCGTAAAGAATTTCTCAGCCGCGAGGAGTTTCAGATCGCGTTCGGCCTCGAATTTCTGCCGCCCCGGCAGCAGTTTGACGGCGGGTTTGGGTTCGGGCGGCTCGGGAACAGCCGCTTCGACTGGTCCGACCGCCATACCAAATGACGCGACCGATAGGGCTTTAAGTGTATCTCTGCGTTTCATGTTTTTAAAGGTATACGGTTTTCAATTTTCGGTAGCAAATCGACATCCTCCTCAATTTCATAGGTTACTTCATCCTCAGAAACTTTGTATTTCAGACCGCGTACTGGCGATTTTTTCAGGGATTGAATTAAGCCAAAAAGCATTTTTCCAACACGATCTGCCATTGAATAGAGCAATTCGAATTGCTCCTGACTAATATGCTGACGATCCAGAGCCCGGTATAATTGTGATTTAACCTCTGTACCCGATCCGGTTGAATAACCAAGGAACAGAATAAATTCCGCCCGATTCGCCCGGCCGAAGCCTTCGGCAATGTTGTCCATAATCGAACCGCTTGCCCGGTTTATCTGATTTTTTAGCTCAAAATCTTTTGAAAAGCTCCCTTCCTGCGTTAGCCAGAAGATGTCTTCAGCTAGTTTTCGGGATAGTTTCCAAACTTCCAAATCCTCAAATCGGTTAATCTTGGCCATTTGTCGAATTAGTACAGCATACCGAAAAACCGTATACCGTAAACTGAAAACCGTAAACCGATTAAATATTCTTCTTTTTCACCTGATCGATCAAATACTCACTCGTGCGCATGGATGCGGCCAGGATGGTCCAGGTGACGTTTTTATCGCCCTGCGTAACGAACGGCGCGGCATCGACCACAAACAGGTTTTTGACGTCGTGGGCCTGCTGGTATTTGTTCAGTGCCGACTTGGCGGGGTCGTTGCCCATCCGCACCGTCCCGACTTCGTGGATGATGCGGCCGGGAGCCGCCAACCCGTAGTTCTGCTCCTTGCCCGGTTTGTTGCCCATCGGCATCCCGCCCATCGCTTCGATGATCTGCTCGAACGTGTCCTGCATGTGCTTGGCCTGCTTGACCTCGTTATCCGACCATTTGTAGTGAAACCGCAGCGTCGGAATCCCGTATTTATCGACCGTGTTCGGATCAATTTCGCAGTAATTGCTCTCCAGCGGAATCGGTTCGCCCCGGCCCGACATGCTCACGTAGGCACCATAAAACCGGCGAACGTCGTCTTTCAATCCGGCACCGTAGCCGCCTGCGGCTTTCATCTTGCCATCGCGGCCGGGAATTTTGCCGTTCAGGGCTTCGATGCCACCGCCAAAACCGTAGCCCGGCATGCCCATGCCACCGCCGTATTCGATGTGATAGCCGCGCGGAAAATCGAGCTTTTTGTTATCGAGCCACCAGGGCGTAAAGACGTGCATCCCGCCCACGCCGTCTTCGTTGTAGCGTTTGCGGTCCATCAGCGCGGGCACAAACCCGGAGCGCGACGCCCCCGTCGAATCGTTCAGGTATTTACCAACCACACCGCTCGAATTGGCCAGCCCGTTCGGGAACCGCGCCGATTTGGAATTGAGCAGCAGCCGCGCCGATTCGCAGGTACTGGCCCCGAGGATAACCGTTTTGGCGTATACCGATACTTCCTGCATACTGATCGTATCGACGTAAGAAACACCCGTCGCCAGACCGGTTTTCGAGTCCGTCAGCACTTCCCGAACCATGGCGTTGTTTTGCAGCGTCAGATTTCCGGTTTTCATGGCGGGAATGCACAGCACCGACGACGACGAGAAATCGGCGTAGGCCGAGCAGCCCCGGTTACACTGCCGGCAATAAAAACACTGCCCGCGCTCCTTGTTAATGGGCTGGGTCAGAATGGATAAACGCGACGGAATTACCGGAATACCGATGCCGGTAGCGGCTTTTTTGAGCATCAGCTCGTGCAGACGCGGTTTGGGTGGTGGCAGAAAATGGCCATCCGGTTCGTTGTGCATGTTTTCGACCGACCCGAAAACGCCGATGAGCTTATCCACCCGGTCGTAGAACGGTTTCATGTCGTCGTAGGTGATGGGCCAGTCGTCGCCGATTCCGGTGAGGGAACCACGCCGGAAATCGTCGGGACCGAAGCGCATCGAAATCCGGCCCCAGTGGTTGGTGCGACCGCCCAGCATCCGGGAGCGGAACCAGTGAAAATCGGCACCGGGTTTTGAGGAATACGGTTCACCTTCGATTTCCCAGCCACCCCAGGCCGCATCGAAATCACCGCCCGCCCGCGTGGTGCTGGCCCCGCGCCGGGGCGATTCATACGGCCATTTAAGCTGGGTCATGTATTTCGGATCGGCCGGATCGAAATACCCGCCGGCTTCGAGGAGCAGCACTTTGGCCCCGGCTTTGGTCAGCATGTAGGCTGCCATGCCGCCCCCGGCACCCGATCCGACGACGATGGCGTCGTAAACCGTCGGGGCTTTTTTGAGTTGAAAAAGATCCATTGAACGAGGCTATAGGATAAGGAGTTATCCCAAAAAGCAGTAAAACCGCATCACCTACTGATGCGGTTTTACTGCGGCTGTTTTTCGTAGGTAAACCGGGTTGGGAAACCTATCGTTGATCGGTATGGCCCCGGTTGGCAGCGGGCTCCGTGGGGTTGATGGTTCGGGAGGGAAGCGGGCTAACCGGCTTCGTATCCAGCATCTTCTGGTCCCAGAGCGCAATGGAATCGTGGGAAACGTTTAGTTTGGACAACTCATTGACCAACTCGTTATAAGCCCGTTGGTTGAGGCTTTTCAGGCTTTGCAGATCCGCCGGTTTCAACACCGCCAGGGTTTCGATGAGCGTCAGTCGCCCCACTTCCGCCAGATTGCAGACTTTCCGGCGCCGGACGATGGAGTAAAACGTCATTCGGGTTTGCACCCGCAGCGGGATTTGTTCAAGGGTGATGGCGGGAATTTCGCTGAGGATCTGTTTTCGCCGTCGGATTTCACTTTCCAGAAACGACTGCAACCGGATCAGCTCAAGCCCGGAGATGGTCGCGATTTTCTGGCGCAACTGGTCGAGGTTGTAGTCCTCCTGCATGGTGTGTATGGTCTGATTCGGTGGGGCATTGTGCAGGACCAAAATTAGCAGGTGAAACCGTGGCTTTCAACGGAAACCGCCCGTTTTTTTAGAGAAATTTACGGTATTCACTCAATAGTTCTGGTGGATTTCCGTCAGAAAAGCCGCCGTTCGGTTCCGCATATCGGCCACCGATCCGGCGAAATTGTTATGCATCATACTGAACAGCAACACCTTCCCTTTCTTCGTAATCAAATAACCGCTCAGGTTATAAACGCCCGTCATCGATCCGGATTTGGCAAACACGAACGGGCGATCCGTTTTGTAGACCCGCTGAATGGTTCCCGTTGAGCCGCCAATCGCCAGCAACTGAAACAGCCGCTCCTGTGGCACGGTTTTATAAATTTTCTGCAACAAACTGATAATCGAACGCGGGGTGAACAGATTGTACCGCGACAGGCCCGAACCGTCGACCCAGTTGGGTTTGTCCGGCAAATCCGCCAGATGCTTTTTCAGAACGGTTTGAATGCCCAGCGTGCTATTCAGCGTGTCTTGTACCGACGAACACAACAGCATCAGGTGCTCGGCCAGGGTGTTGTCACTGATCTGCAACATCCGTTTGTAAAGCGAATCCGCGGGTTGGCTATACAATGTTTTGGCCGAGTGGTCGAAAGGGATGGAAGCCGTGGCAACCTCGCGGTGCAGGGTGTCGGCCAACAATTGCGCGGCCAGTTGCGGAGACCAGCGAAAGGGAACGTCTTGATGGAACGGCCGCACGGCTGCCGGACGGTCGAAACGATTGCGATGCTCGTCGCGCTGAACGTTTCTCGAAAATTTCCGCTCCGAAACCGCCGACACGCTATCCCGGAAAAACCGGGGTTCGACGTCCAGCCGCGCGATACGATCCGGCGAACCGAAGCGAACAAAATTACCGTATAAGGGAAGCGGGGCCAATTCTGCCGAATAGTCATCGTTGAAATCATCCCAGGCCCAGCCGGGTCCGAAGCGTTGGCCGCTGTAATTCGTTGTTGAAAAAACCAGCCGTTCGGCACGGTTTCGCAAAAACCGCAACACCGTGGTGTCGGGCAGATTCTGGTTCAGCAGGGAAGGGTCGCCGGTTCCCCAGAAAATCAGGGAGTCGGAGCGCGTGACGTAGCGCAAAGCCGGAATGGAATCGCCGAGGGTGACTAAACCGGCGTAAAAACTGAACAGCTTGGTGTTGGATGCCGGGGTAAAATACAGATGGGCCTGGTGTTGCACGACCATTTTCTGCTTTTCCCAGTCATACAAGGCAAAACCGGTAGCATGATCGGTGAGTTGGGGATTCTGGCGAAGTTGGCGCTGAATCGGGCGGTAGGTCGAGCAGCCGGTCAGCACCAGCCAAAGGCAGAGGAGGTATACGGTGAATCGCATACCCCAAAATACGGTTTTTTGCGTTTACCAGAGCGAATCGACCCAGGACTTTCGCATTTGCCCCTAAATCCCCTGAAGGGGACTTGGACACAGCTTAATCTGGATGCTATAAGTCCCCTTCAGGGGATTTAGGGGCAAATGCGAAAGTGTAAAGAATTATCAGACGGAAGTCCTAAGACCGGAAAGATGGATTACTTAAATCCTCTAGAATGAAAAAACCGCCCGAATCGTTGTGATCCGGGCGGTTTTCCTAAAAATCACGCTGGTTTCAACTTCAGCGATACGGAATTCAGACAGTATCGTAGGCCTGCTGGCGGAGGTCCATCGTTAAAAACATGGCCGAGGTGGGCGTCGCAAACCGCACACAGCACTTCGACCCGCGACATCCCGTAGGTATAATCGTTTTCGAGGTGAATCAATTCCGGATCCATGGGTTCGGTAAAACTGGGCCAGCCGGTGCCGGAATCAAATTTTTGTTTGGATTCAAACAGGTCGGTGCCGCAGCAAACGCATTGGTAAACACCGGGGTCATGGCTTTCGCAGTATTCGCCCGTAAAGGCCCGTTCGGTCCCCTTCTGGCGTGCAACCCGGTATTGTTCAGGCGTCAGTTGCTGGCGCCATTCTTCATCGGTTTTAATGACTTTCGTGATCATGATTTTTATTTGGTTGTACGCCACCTTTTCAGCCGATAACTTTTGTAGTCGTTCAGCGAAAGTTCAGTTACGAACATAAACTAATTTTAGATTGATTTATCTTTACAGTCGGTTATGACCATCCACCAAATTCTTAAACAATTCTGGGGCTACGAGTCGTTCCGGCCTTTGCAGGAGGACATCATTCGCTCCGTGCTCGACCGGCGTGACACGCTCGTGCTGCTGCCCACCGGCGGGGGAAAATCCGTTTGTTTCCAGGTTCCGGCCCTGGCGCTGGGCGGTGTTTGCCTCGTCGTAACCCCGCTAATTGCCTTAATGAAAGACCAGGTC
This sequence comes from Larkinella humicola, assembly GCF_008727875.1. Lineage (GTDB taxonomy): Bacteria > Bacteroidota > Bacteroidia > Cytophagales > Spirosomataceae > Larkinella > Larkinella humicola. Next base: position 206,294 of record NZ_VTWS01000004.1, read on the forward strand.
GAGCAATTGCGGAAACGCGGTATTTCGGCGGTAGCGATCTATTCGGGCATGCACTGGCGGGAAATCGATCGGGCGCTCGACAACTGCATCTACGGCAACGTCCGGTTTCTGTACGTTTCGCCCGAACGACTCCAGACCGAAATTCTGATTGAACGGGTCAAGCAGATGAAAATTAGTTTGCTGGCCGTTGACGAAGCGCACTGTATTTCGGCCTGGGGCTACGATTTTCGGCCTCCTTATCTCCAGATTGCAGCTTTTCGCGACCTGCTGCCGGGCGTTCCGGTGGTGGCCCTGACGGCTTCGGCCACGCCGGAGGTGCAATCGGATATCGTTGAAAGGCTCGAAATGCGACAGCCGCAGGTGTTTCGCCAAACGTTCGCCCGCAAGAATTTGTCGTATTCTGCGTTTTACGAAGAGAATAAAGAAACCCGCTTGCTGAAAGTGTTGCAGGGGGTTCCAGGTTCGGCCATTGTTTACGTGCGCAGTCGGCGGCAAACGCAGGACGTGGCCGAGTGGCTGCACCACCAGGGCATCCGTGCCGATTATTACCACGCGGGGTTGACGGCGAAGCAACGGTCTGATAAACAGGATGCCTGGGTTCATAACCGTATACGGGTGATCGTGGCTACAAATGCCTTTGGCATGGGAATCGACAAGCCCGACGTCCGAGCGGTTGTTCACCTGGATGTGCCGGATAGCCTGGAAGCCTATTACCAGGAAGCCGGGCGGGCGGGTCGCGATGAGAAAAAGGCGTATGCGGTTTTACTGTACAGCCACAAGGACTTAAGTGACATCGAACAGCGGGTTATTCAGCAATACCAACCGGTTGAGATGCTCCGGCGGGTGTATCAGGCACTGGCGAACTATGCCAACCTGGCCATCGGCGGGGGGGAATTCTCCGACATTGATTTTGATTTGACAGCGTTCTGTCAGGCGTTTCAATTGCCGGTAACGGATACGCATTATGCGCTAAAACAGTTGCAGTTGGAAGGTTTTATTGAGTTGAGTGAAGCCTATTTCAGTCCATCGAAAGTGATGATTGCGGTGGATAACCGGGCGTTGTATGAGTTTCAGGTCATGAATCCGCATTACGATTCGTTTCTGAAGCTGTTGCTGCGGATTTACGGGGGCGAGCTGTTCACCAATTTCGTCAGCATTTCGGAAAGTTCGCTGGCCAAAACCACGCGAATGCCGGAACCCGAGGTTCTTTCGTATCTGGAACAACTGTCGCAACGGTCGATTGTGGTGTATGAAAAACAAAAAGACAAACCGCAACTGACGTTCCTGACCTCGCGTTTCGATGCCCGGAATTTGCCGGTCAACGTCATGCAACTGGAACAGCGAAAGCAGCGGGACCTGGCCAAAGTGCGGGCGATGGTCGATTACGTTCAAAACCCGGTGCAGTGCCGAACGCGTTTGTTGCAGGCTTATTTTGGCGAAACACCCGGCGATGCCTGCGGAGTTTGCGACCACTGTTTAAGTCAAAACCAGCACCCGCCGGATTCCGATGAACTCCAGCAGCGGATTTTGCAGCACCTCGATGCTGCGGGCGGACAGGGGCTTGCACCCCGGTTGCTGGCCGATCGGTTGAATCTGACCACCGACCGGCTTTCCGCCGTTCTCCGCCAGATGCTGGCCGACGAGCAGTTGCGGATCGATGCCGTCGGTAATTTGCACAGAATGAACACAATGAATCAACGATAAGTACATGAAAAACTCTGTTTTACGCTTGCTCCTGACCGTTCTGGTGGGTTCTACTTCCTTGATGGTCCGGGCACAATACCAGCCGGGTTTAGTAAGCAGCAACTACGGTGGTATTCACCGAATGCTTCAGAATCCGTCCTCCATTGCCGGTTCGCGGTACAAATTTCAGATCATTGCCTTCACCGGCACATCTTCCGTTAATTCGCTATACACGAAATATGTAGCGAAGGGCCTGTTTCAAACGATTCAGTTACCCTATAGCCAGGGACTTAGCCTGCCGCTTCGAACGATTGGTTCCATTACGAATGCGCCCCGAACCACGTCGTATTCCGAAATTCTGGGGCCGTCCATTTTGCTCAATGTCGACGGCAACCAGACGATTGCGCTCCACACACGGATGAAAAGTTACCTGTATGGCTCCACTTTGCCCGAAAATTTAACCGAAGCCTATCGCAACCGGCTTTTTTACAAAAACTTACAACCGTCGGCGGGAAGCATGGATTTCAACCTGGCGCACAACAGCTACGGCGAAATTGGCCTGACCTACGGTTTGCAGGTTTTCGACGGGCATTGGCACCGGTTGAATGTGGGGGCTACGGTTCGGCGGATTGTGGGGGCTCAGCTCAGTTACCTGAACGCCCAGGGCAATTACGCGATTCTCCAGAACAACGGCGATGTGGAGAAAACGCTGGACATTACCAATCTACAATACGAATTAGGCCAAACGACGCCCCGCAAGGATTTTGGCCTTTCGTCCGTTTTTTCCAGCGCCTATGGCAGCGGTTGGGGATATGATCTCGGCGCTACGTATGAGATTGGCCGCCGAACCACCGGAAGAGGCTATGATTCGTATGCGTCGACAAAAGATCCGCGTCCGGCCTACTGGCTGCGGTTATCGGCGGCTTTGATGAATGGGGGAAGTATCAACTACCCGGCGGGCCAGTCGGTAACCGGAAGTGGTCGGTTGACGTTTCAGCAGGAAGAACTGGAGAAATTCGGCAACGCGCCGACGGATTATCTGACTACCAAAGCCGGTAGTAGTCCGCAGCAATACAATCCTGGCAAGGTTGCCCTACCGCGTATGGTTCATTTTGAAGCGGATATGCGCCTGATGCCGTCCTTTTACGTCAACGGTTTGTTGATGAAGAACCTGTCGGCGGCTTCATCGACTCAGATGCCAAACATGTTGATTATCACGCCCCGGTTTGAAGATGAGGACGTTGAGTTTGGCCTGCCGATTTCCATTATCGGTGCCGACAGCCGGGTTGCGGTTGGGATGTCGACCCGCTTAGGCCCCATCACGCTCGGCTTCAGCGATATGGGACGGCTTTTTAGCAGCAAAGGCGATAACCGGAGTTCCATCGCCTGGATCGGCTTCTCCGTCTGGAAGTGGCGGCAAAAGAATTAAGAGTGAAGAGTTAAAAATTAAAAGTAGGCTGACGCAAGATTGAAAAAAGTGCGTCAGCCTACTTTTAATTTTTAACTCTTCACTCTTAATTCTTCACTCCCTTCACGACAAGGGTGAATTCGCGGGATTTCAGGGAAGCACCGCCAATCAGACCGCCGTCGACGTCCGGCTGGGCGAAGAGTTCGGCGGCATTTTTCTCGTTGGCGCTACCCCCGTACAGAATCGAGGTGTCGTCGGCTACTTCCTGGCCGTATTGGCTGGCGATGTGTTGCCGCAGCATGGCGTGCATTTCCTGCGCCTGGTCCGAGGTGGCCGTTAGGCCCGTGCCGATAGCCCAGATGGGTTCGTAGGCAATGACGAGGTTGGCAAACTGCTCCGGGGAAAGGTGGAACAGGCTTTCGGTCAGTTGGGCGCGTACGAAATCCAGGTGGACTTCGGTCTGACGTTGTTCCAGCGACTCACCACAGCAGAAGATGGGGGTCAGGCCGTTGGCCAGCGCACTGTTTACTTTTTCAGCCAGTTGCGCGTTCGTTTCACCGAAATACTGCCGCCGTTCGCTGTGGCCCAGAATCACGTACCGAACACCAATTGACTTCAGCATGGGAGCCGAAATTTCACCCGTATACGCTCCGGAAGCCTTTTCGTGGCAATTCTGCGCACCCAGTGCCACCCGTGTCTGTCCTTCCAGATAGGGTTTGAGGGTGGTGAGGTAAAGAGCCGGGGGACATAGCACGACGTCTACCTCTCCCGTTACCTCATCTTTGATCATATTGACCACTTCTGACACCAACGCGACAGCCTCGTCGAGCGTCTTGTTCATTTTCCAGTTTCCGGCAACAATTTTTTTACGCATTGGTTATTGGATGGTTTAAGCCCTGATTACGAATCGAATACAGAAAACAGGGGGCCTCTAAACTTAATTTTACGGTTTCTTGTTCAGCCACTCGCAGGACGAAATTAGCGGTTTTTCAACAGCATTTGCCATTCAAATAAAAAGTATAAAAATTGTTGCGCAACGATTTTAAAAAAATTGTGTTATTAGACAAAATAGTTGTAACTTTCTTACGTATTCACAAAAAAAGCCATGAAGCTGTTTGTCGTTTTCTTCGGATTATTGCTTTGCTGGCAGGGGGGTTTAGCAAATAATGACGAGCTGAGTGAGCGATATGGGTATTTCATTGCTAATAACCGGAAGCAAACCCGGATTCCGTTCCAACTGCATTCCAATCTGATCATCGTTCCGATTCAGATTAACAATTCTGACACACTCCACTTTATTCTCGATACCGGCGTTAGTTCGGTGATCATAACGGACCCCGCAGCCATCCGGCGGCAGCCCCTGCGTTTCACGCGGAAAGTGAAGTTAACCGGTGCCGGCGAGGGCGGTCAACTGATGGCGTCGGTAGCGATCGACAATTTGCTGATGATGGGACACATGCGGGCAACGCATCAGAATATCGTTGTGCTGGATGATGACATTCTGCGGCTGTCGGAATACGTCGGCGTTCCGATTCATGGTATTTTTGGCTACGAAGTGTTCAATAATTTTGTGGTAACCATTGATTTTCAGCGCCGTGAACTGGTCTTGAATACGCCCAAAAACTACCGCTATCGCCGGTCGCACGGGTCACGTTATCCCATTGCGATTCAGGATACGAAACCGTATACGGATGTGATGGCATTGCTCGAAGGTGGCAAAACCCTGCCAATCCGCGTGGTGATCGATACGGGTGCGGGCCACGCGCTGCTCATCAATCGCAGCAATGGCGACGACATTCGGCTGCCCGACAAAGTGATCCGGGCGCAATTGGGCCGTGGGTTAAGTGGCGTCATCAACGGAAATCTGGGGCGAATCGAGAAAATCCGGCTGGGTAATTTCGAGATGGACAATGTCGTGGCGTCTTTTCCCGACAGCACGTCATTTGGCCTGAAAATCGCCGAACATGCCGCCGAACGGAACGGCAATCTGGGGTGTGAAATCCTGCGACGGTTCCGGGTCACGTTCAATTACCAGGACAAATACATGGTTCTGAAACCCATCAAGCGCATTCTGAAACAATCGTTCGAACACGACATGAGCGGACTCGAATTGAAAGCGCGCGGGGATAATTTCCGGAATTATTACATCGAGAAAGTGATCGACGATTCGCCAGCCAGCCGATCCGGGTTGCGGGATGGGGATGAGGTTCTGTTTATCAACAACATGCCAGCGGGCGACTTGAACGTGAGCGAGATCTACAAGATGCTGCAAAAAGGCGAAGGCAAAGAAGTCAGCATCCTTGTTCGGCGCAATGGCAATATCGTTTTTGCGCAATTTGCGCTGAAGCGAATGATTTGAACGCTGTAAATCAATAAAACGCAAAATACAGGCGAATGAATGTGAAAGAATGCCTTTCCATTTATTCGCCTGTATTTTGCGTTTTACCTAAAGAAGTGACCGGATTTCGCAGGATCAATTACCCGGAAAACCGTCAACTGCCGTGAATTATTTAAACAGACAGCGTTCCCTTGCTGTGTGCATCTTTCAACACGGCTTCAAGACCTTTCTTGTTGATGGTACGCATGGCTGAAGTAGCTACCTTCAACGTGATCCATGCTCCCTGAGACTCAAGGAAGAAGCGTTTCTTCTGCAAGTTGGGATAAAACTTCCGTTTTGTTCTATTGTTAGCGTGTGATACGTTGTTACCAACCCGCGTCCGCTTTCCTGTAATTTGACAAACTCGTGCCATGACAATACCTTTTTCTGAATGAGCCTGCAAAATTGGGGAATATTTTATTCAAATACAACCGTAACGAGTTAAAAGTTAAGAATTAAGAGTGAAGAGTTGGCTGACGCATTCACTTACAGCTTGCGTCAGCCAACTCTTCACTCTTAATTCTTAACTTTTAACTCCCCCCGCCAGGGACAGTGTTTGCAGCCATTTTTGCAGCAGTAGCCGCGTTTCAGGTGATAAACCGTTGTGAAAACGACGTACCCCTGTTCGTTGTAGTAGTAATCTTCATCATCCAGCCCTTCAATTTGGGGCTTTTTGGGGTTAGTAGACGGCATTGTTTGTCTGACTGAGTAAGGAATTGTACTTTTGAAGCCATCGACTACCCATCGGCTTGGCTCTAAAATTACGCATCCGCCAACAATTTACCCACTCACCTCCTGCATAGCACTATGGAAACTCTACCAACGATATCGGCGACCCAACAGGCCATTGACCTGGAATGGAAATACGGCGCGCACAATTATAAACCGGTTCCGGTTGTGCTGAATCGCGGAGAAGGCATTTTTCTCTGGGATGTGGAAGGGCGAAAATACTTCGATTTTCTGTCGGCCTACAGTGCGGTTAGTCAGGGGCATTGCCACCCCCGCATCATCAACGCCCTGGTTGAACAGGCCCAGCGGCTGACGCTGACCTCCCGGGCTTTTCATACCGATCAACTGGGCGTATGCGAAAAATACCTATGTGACTATTTTGGCTATGATAAAGTCTTAATGATGAACTCGGGCGCGGAGGGTGGCGAAACCGCCCTGAAGCTGACGCGGAAGTGGGCCTACAAAGTGAAGGGCATTCCGCAGAACCAGGCGAAAACGGTGTATGCAACCGGCAACTTCTGGGGCCGGACGCTGGCGGCCATTTCGTCGTCGACCGATCCCGAAAGTACCAATGATTACGGACCGCTGTTGCCGGGGTATCTATTGATTCCGTACAACGATCTGAATGCCCTGGAAGCCATTTTCCGGAAAGAACCCCACATCGCCGGGTTTATGGTGGAGCCGATTCAGGGCGAAGCCGGTGTGGTGGTGCCGGACGCAGGCTATTTGAAAGGCGTTCGGGAATTGTGTACAAAATACAATGTGCTGTTCATTGCCGACGAGGTGCAAACCGGCATCGGACGAACCGGCAAACGGCTGGCCTGCGATCACGAAGACGTAAAACCGGATTTGCTGGTGCTGGGAAAAGCCCTGTCCGGCGGAACCATGCCGGTTTCGGCGGTTTTGGCCAGCGACGAGGTGATGTTGACCATCAAACCGGGGGAACACGGTTCTACTTACGGCGGAAACCCCTTGGCCTGCGCCGTGACATTAGAAGCGTTGCGTGTGGTAGAAGACGAGAAGCTGGCTGAAAATGCTGCAACTCTGGGTGAGGTTTTTCGGAGCCGCATGAATGCGCTGGTTGATAAAACGGGCATGGTGAAACTGGTGCGCGGAAAAGGGTTGCTGAACGCGATCGTTATTGGCGAACATCCGGCTTACGGCGAAAAAACGTCTTGGGAAATTTGCCTGCGGTTGAAAGACAAGGGCTTACTGTGCAAACCGACCCACGGCGACAAAATCCGGTTTGCTCCGCCTTTGGTCATTACCGACGAACAGATGCACGAAGCGTGCGATCTGATTGAACAGACGATTCTGGAGTTAGAACCATAAAATCAGGTGGGTTGCTCAACGTTGACGCCATACATAATTTCACCACGTTAAAAGTCAGCGCCATGAGCCAACTCTATGCCCGTTTGTTATTCATTTGTGCCGTATTTTGTTTCACAACCGGAGCGGTTGCCCAACTTCCCGACTGCGATGCCCAGCGGTATTCTACGGACATTTTTCCGACCGTAACCGTCTCCACCAGCGTTACCTATGGACAGAATGTCACCGTTGGCGGGGTTACAAAAACGCTGCTGGCGGATGTGTATCAACCTGCCGGCGATGTGTCGACCCGGCGTCCACTGATTATTCTGGCCTTTGGCGGCTCCTTTCTGGGTGGCCAACGCACGGATATGGACAGTTATGCCCGCAAATTTGCCCGGAAAGGCTACGTGGTTGCCACCATTGATTACCGTTTATACGATGGAAATCTGTTTGCGTATATAAATCAGTCGGTATTTATGGATGAAGTGGTGAAAGCCGTGTCGGATATGAAAGCGGCCGTGCGGTTTTTCCGGAAGGATGCTTCTACCGTCAATACCTACGGCATCGAACCCAATTACATCATCATTGGCGGTTATTCAGCCGGAGCCATAACGGCCCTGCATGCCGGCTACGTGGATGCCGCCGAAATACCGGCCTATCTGGCCCCGGTTTTTGCCGCCAATGGCGGCATCAACGGCAATACGGATCACCCCGTTAGCTCGGCGGCCGGTTATTCGTCCGACGTACAGGGCGTCTGGAGTTTGTCGGGTGCGATCGATGCACAAAACTACATCGATGCCTGTGATCCTCCCTTGTTTATGACCCACGGCGACCAGGATGCGGTGGTTCCCTACGGCGCCGGTTTTCTGACCTCACCGCCCCAGGTTCCCGTGGTGGTCAATATTACACCGGTATTTGGAAGTTCTGTTCTGGCCACCCAGGCTACGGCCGCCGGTGTACCCAATCAATTGTATACCGTTGCTGGTGGAGACCACAATGCCATTTATGCCAACGCGGCTGTTCTTGCCCAAATCGACCAGGAGGGAAGTCTCTTTTTAAAACAAAATGTTGTGTGTTCAAGCAATGCCTGCGTGAATGTTTCACCCGCTGGCAGCCAAACCGTTTGTGAAGGCAGTACGGTGGCGTTGAGTGCGTCGGTTACCTGCGGAACCAGTCCGTCCTACACCTGGAGCGGGCCAAATGCCTTTACCAGCACCAGTGCCAACCCGACGATTCCGAATGCGACAACGGCTGCCAGCGGCAGTTATACGGTCATTGTCAGCGATGCTGGGAAGTGTTCCGGTACCGCCGTCGTTGAAGTACTCGTTACCCCCAAACCGCAACTCACACTTCTGCCCGGTTCTGTGTCGCTGACGGGCTGCAATTGCAATACCTCAACCGTCGTGGCCAAAACGACTCCCGCCGGAGCAACCATTACCTGGACCCGAACGCCGGGCGGAAATCCCTTGCCCGACGCGGGCAGCGGCATCGATCAGGTCACCATCACCCAATCCCTGTCTTCGGGCAATTTTACCTACCAGTTTACCGCCACGCTAAACGGTTGTCAGACCACCGGTTCGATTCCGGTTTTAGTCCCCTGATCATGACGTTTATCCGGGCCGCTTCGATTGGGTGATCCTTTTTCTTCATATGAAATTTTCGAAAAACGGTCGGCAAACGGTTTTAGTACAGTCCGTTGAAAAAAAATAATACCTTGTGCAACGTTGACTCATCACGCTGTGTCATTGAGAAGAAAATTAGCCGCATCCGATTCCTCAGGCCGCTTGGAAACAAAGTTGTATATAGACCGACATGTCGAACTCGTAGAAAGGTGTAAACAAGGTGAAAGACGTGCTCAATACGAATTGTATAAGCATTATTCGAAAGCCATGTTCAACGTCTGTATGCGCATCCTGAACCACGTGGGGGAGGCCGAGGATGTGTTGCAGGAAGCCTTTTTAGATGCTTTCAACAATCTCCATTCGTTCCGCAATCAATCGACGTTTGGAGCGTGGTTGAAGCAAATCGTCGTCAATCGGGCTATTAACCACCTTCGGAGCCGGAAAAGCCGCTCCGGTCTCCAATGGGTCGATCTCGACTCGCAGCGTCTGGGAGAAGATGATGGCCTGGATGTGGCCGACACCGAACCGTTTGACGAGGACGGTATTCAACTGGAAGTCGATCGGGTGCGCCAAACCATGCAGGGGCTGCCGGAAGGCTATCGGGTGGTTTTATCGCTGTATTTGTTCGAAGGCTATGATCATGAGGAAATCGGAGCCGTACTGGGCATCAGCGAAACCACCTCCCGGACGCAGTACATGCGGGCAAAAAAGCGGCTTTTGGAGTTATTAAAATAAATTTTGAATGACACAATGAGTGAATGATAGAATAAAACCTCCGTGGAGAATATTCACTCATTCTATCATTCACTCATTCACTCATTGAGTTATGATGAAAGACAAATTAGAACGATTTGTCCGGGATAACCGGGAAGATTTCGATGTATTTGAGCCCAGAGCAGATTTATGGAAAGATCTGGAGAAAGGACTCGGGCACAAAGAACGTCCGTTGTGGCAACGTCCGTTGGGGTTGGGATGGTCAGGCTTGAACGCATCCCGCCGGATGGTCTGGCAGGTTGCGGCCACCGTTTTGCTGATTCTCGGGCTGGGCGGTTTTTGGTATGTTAACCAGAAGTATGGCGTGACGGAGCAGCCGGATATGATGGCTTTCAATCCAACCTATGCCCGGACAGTCCAGCAGTATACCCGTCTGATTGAAGACAAACGGGGCGAATTGAAAACGGTCCTGGAAAGTAACCCGGCTCTCTACCAACAGTTTGCGTCTGATCTGGACCGGCTGGAGAAAACCTACCAGAACTTAAAGCAGGAGCTTCCGAAAACACCCAATCAGGAAATGATGATTCAGGCGATGGTACAAAACCTGAAAACCCAAATCGACTTGCTAAACCAGCAGTTGATGATTATTCAGCGTATTAAGCAACAAAACAATGAAACGAATAAACTTCCTGTGTAATTTTCTGCTGGTCAGCACCCTGTCTGTCGGTCTGGTTATGGCCGAAAACACGGAACTGAGCGAGCGGAAAAAGACGATCGTAAAAGTATACGACGTAACGTCCAAAGATCACTTAATGGTTGAAAATCAGTTCGGTAACGTTAATATCAACTTGTGGAACCGGGATGAAATCCGGGTAGACATTACCATCAAAGCGAGTTCCAGCTCCGAAGACCGTGTTCAGAAATACCTTGATGCAGTCGACATCAGCGAAAAACGCAACGGCGACCAGATTATCCTGAAAACGACCATCGATAAAAGCGGTTTCGGCGGAAACTGGATCATGAACCGCAACAAAGACGGCGAGAAGAATTTTGTTCAGATCGATTACCAGGTTTCCATGCCGAAAACCAACGCGTTGACGGTGAAAAACTCCTTCGGTAACACGACCATTCCGACGTTCAGCGCTCCCTTGACCATCAATCAGCAGTACGGTAATTTCTCGACTACGGAACTGAATGGCAATCAGGTCGATGTCGACGTACGCTTCGGGAAAGCCGATATTCAGGAAATGGGTAACGGAAAACTGAACATTCAATATTCAAAACTGCAATTGGAGAAGGCCAACAACATCAACCTGAACAACCAGTTTGGCGGACTTTGGATTGGTGAAGTAAGCCGACTCGATGGCAAAATTGGCTATTCGGGGGCCAAAATCGGAACGATCAAACAGTCATGCAACATCAAACTGGATTTCTCGGGCGGGTTCAAGATTGACCAACTGAACAAATCGGTCGATAACATCGACATCCAGGCCAATTATTCGTCGGTTGTGTTGCCGATGGCGCAGAGCAGCGATTACAATTTTGACGTGACGGTGAGCTACGGCGGATTCAAGTATCCTTCCGATGGCCGGATCATGATCAACGCCCAGCCCAACGACGACGATCGGGGGGTGAAACTGAAGAAACAATACAGCGGCAAAGTCGGAAAAGGAACCGCCACCAAAGTCCGCGTGGTGTCAACCTTCGGCGACGTGAAATTTCAATAGGGCGTGAGCAACTCGATCACTTCCGGGCACTGCGGATAGTCGTTTAACAGATCAGCCCGTTTGGCCAGCTCAAAATCCGCAAAATCAAATCCCGGGGCCACCGTGCAACCCACCAGCGAGTAGGCCGTTTCCGGTGCCGGTTTCGAGCCAAACCAGCACCCGGCTGGCACAACGGCCTGAAAGACTTCACCCCGTTCCGGATTATTCCCCAACCGAATGATTTCCAGTTCGCCCGACGGATGAATGACGTACACCAGCAGCGGGCCACCGGCGTAGAAATGCCACATTTCGTCGGCCTGAATGCGGTGCAAAGCTGATAGGTTGTGGTTTTCCAGCAAAAAGAAAATGCCGGTGCTGAAACTCCGTTCTCCGGAAAACCGGGCAGGCAGGGCCTCATGCGGTATTTTTTCGGCGGAGCGGTACGTCTCAGCAAAATAACCGCCTTCGGGATGGGCTTGCATCCGGTAGGCATCGATCCAGTATTGTGCGGGAAAATTCATGAAATTGCTTTGTTGGATAGTACTTCCAGACGATTATTCCACCACGCCGGTGCCTAGTTTATTGGCATTGTTGCTGACATCCAGCCAGAATCCGTTGACAAAGACGTACCGCAACTGATTGCCCCGGCGCAGGACGAAGGTCGGAATCCGGCCGGTCTGGATGGGCCGGGCCGCCGAGGTAGTGGGTTGGAGCAGGTGAACCGGCGCGAGATGTGTCGTGGCGCGCGATGGTGCGGCCAGCCGGAACGTGGTGACGCCCTTCTGCACGAGTGAATCCAGTTGGTATTTTTTCAAATCCGCCAGCGAACGCAACGTGTCCGGGTGAATCTGCCCCGGAGAAACCGTCAAACCGGTCGCGTCAATCTCCTCAATTCCGAAAAAGGTGGACAAATCGCCAAAATCGTCGATGGAACTGCGGTAGCCGAACGTGGCTGCATTGCCGACGTTCACTTCGTACCGGTTGATGCCGATATCGACCGTAACCGGTTTTCCACCCCGCATGATCTGCGCTTTCCGAATCAGCACATCGAACAAATACCGCTCGTTTTCGGGAATGGTGTTGTATTCCGAGCGGGATTCGGTTTTGTACGAATCCGTCGCAATGGCCTGTAGAGCCGTTAGAATGGACACGTAATTCAGTTTGCGGATGAATTGCTTCTCGGGATCGTTTGGATAACCGCCCGATTCGATCAGAATCAGCGTCGTGCCCCATTTCTGGATGTTATCGCCGAAGGCCCGCGGCTCAAATTCGTCGGAATACCGCCCGACACCCCCCGGAATAAATTGCTGCAAGACCCGGTTCATGCCCACGATCAACTGCATCGACCGTTCGCGAACGGGATTGATGTTCCGGGCTTCGTCGTAGGCCGTCGCCAGAAACGAAATGGTGGCTTGTTTGGGCGTATGGCCGACGCTGTAGCGGGTGCTCTGGTCGTGGAGGTTAAAACCCACTTCCGGTTTCAGCGATTGTTGTAAGCCTTTCAAAATCACCGATTCCGGCGATTGCAGCCGCAACGCATCCCGGTTTAGATCAATGTCCAGGGCGTTCCGGCGTTGATACCGTTCGGCACCGTCGGGGTTCAGCATCGGCACAAAATAGAGCGTCGTTTCGGCCAGCAGCTTGGTTTTGAACTCCTCAAATTCTCCATCGGCCCGAAGCAGGTTGAAGATGTCGAAAATCGCCATCGTTGCCGAGGGTTCGTCGCCGTGCATCTGCGACCACAGCAGCACTTTCCGCGGGCCATTGCCGACTTTAATCATCTGAATCGGCCGTTTCTCGACGGATTCGCCCACTTTCGTGATGTCAAACCGGCTGTCGGTTTTCAGCTTGTCGATGAGTGGTAGAATGTCGGCCTGCTTGAACCGGCGGTGGGTGAGGGCCGTATCGCGGTACGTGTCGTACGTATCGAATAAGTGCCGGGAGAAGGTCAAATCCTGACTGGATGCGGTGGTCATTATGACTAAATTAAACGCAAAGATCGAAAAGGCGGTAGTAGATTTCAACATCTTTGTCATTCGTTTATGCTGTGAATCCCGTAAAAAAACCGGTCGAAATGGATTCCTGATCGTTTCTGCCAAATCTGGTGCTAAAAATAGCCGGTTTTTGGCGAAAAAGCCTATTATTGTAGCATGACACCCCCCGAAACAAACCGTCCTTCCCAACTTCTCCGCCTGTTGGGCGTAGGCTTCGGCGTTGCCGTCACCATTGGTGGCACCATCGGCACCGGTATTCTCCGCCGACCCGGTACCATTGCGCAGGAGTTGGGGCAACCGTCGCTTGCGTTGCTGGTGTGGGCGCTGGTGGGTGTTTACGCGCTGATTGGCTCGCTGCAGGTGATTGAACTGGGCACCATGATTCCGAAAGCGGGGGCGTGGTATGTGTTCGCGCGCCGGGCGTTTGGTGATTACGTCGGATTTGTGATCGGGATCAGTAGCTGGCTCGGGAGCATTGCGGCCATGGCCTTTGGCGCGGCTGTGATGGGGGAGTACATTGCGCTGCTGGTGCCGCCCCTGACGGCGTATATCAAGGTCATCGCGATTGGGATATTGCTGGCTTTCACGGCCTTTCACCTGATCGGAGTCCGGCTCGCCAGCCGGGCGCAGGAGGTCATGAGTTTCATCAAGGCGCTGGGTTTACTGGCCTTTGTTGTCATTTGCTTTGCGTATACACCTGACAAACCGCTGCAATTTTCCGGCGACAACACCATTCCTATCGAAGGGTCGCTGCTGGTCGGTATTTTGGCGGCTTTGCAGTCGGTTTTTTATACATACGATGGCTGGCACACGGCGGCTTATTTCACGGAAGAAGACATCAATCCCAACAAAAACCTGCCGCGTTCGATGATGATCGGCGTTTTGTTGATCATCGGAATTTATCTGCTGGTCAATCTGGCGTTGTTTCATGTGCTGCCCATCGAGCAACTGGCCAAATCGAAACTCCCGGCTGCCGACGCGGTTCAGGTGCTTTTTGGCCCCGCCAGCGCGAAAGTGGTGACATTGTTACTGATGATTTCGATTATGGGGATTATCAACGCACAGATCATGTTCAACCCGCGGGTGTTGTTTGCCATCAGCCGTGATGGGTTGTTTGCCAAAGCCTTTACCCGCGTCAATACCGGCGGAACACCCGCTCCGGCCATGTTTCTGACCGTCGCCATGTCGATTCTGATGATTGTGACCGGCACCTACAGCAAACTGTCGGATGTAGCCTCGTTTTTTTTCGTGCTCTGTTACGCAGCGGCTTTTGCTTCGCTGATCCGGTTGCGAAAAACCGCCCCGGAACTCCCGCGCCCGGTTCGGGCCTGGGGCTACCCGCTGACGACCTGGCTGATGCTGATTGCGTCGCTGGCGTTTCTGGTGGGCGTTATTTACAGCGATCTCTACAGTAGTGCCTACGCCGTTGGGTTCATCATCCTGAGTTATCCGTTGTTTTTACTGGTGAAGCGACTGAACCGGCTGTAAGGTATTATAAAATTAGCCCACGGTTTTAACCGTGGGCTGGTAAGCAACGAACTTCCGATAGACCACTGAGTTGCGTCTCCCGAACCGCTATGATTCAAACCCTAAAATCCCTCTTCAACAGAGACCTTCTCCGGCTGAAACGGGAAATCGAACTGTATCAGGATGAAGCGAACTTATGGATTGCCGACCGGGCCATTACCAACCCGGCTGGCAATCTGTGTTTGCATCTCGTAGGCAATCTGAACACCTATATCGGGGCGGTTTTGGGCCATACCGGCTACATCCGGCATCGTGAACTCGAGTTTTCGCTCCGTGACATTCCCCGAAGTGAACTGCTTCAGAGCGTAGATGATACGCTCCAAGTCGTTCTCCATGCCCTCGATCAGGTGCAGGAAGAGCAGCTTCAGGAGGAGTATCCCCTGCTGGTGTTTGACGAAAAAACCAGCACCGAATACTTCCTGGTTCATCTGACCACTCATTTAACCTACCACCTGGGGCAGATCAATTACCACCGTCGGCTGCTGGATGTGAAAGCGGACTGATCACTCGTTTTTGCGAATGACCATCATGCCTTTCGTCCAGCGTACCAGCTCAGTAAGCATGGTCTGGGCTGCTCGCTGGCTTGATTCATTGGGCTCAAATTCTTCCTGCTCGTTGATGAACTGATCGAAAAACGGAATGTTGACGGCTTCGAACAGGGGAACTACCTTTAGCGCGATCAAGTCTGATTTGAGGTGACTGGCGGCTCGGGTTCCGGCCGAAATGCCACCGTAACTGACAATACCGGCGGCTTTGTAGGCCCATTCCTGCACCAGGTATTGCAGGGCATTTTTCAAGGGTGCCGGATAACTGTGGTCGTATTCGGCCGTCACGAAAATAAAGGCATCAGCTTCGTCGATGTTGGCACTCCATTTTTTCGTGTGTTCGTGAACATACTGCTTCAAACGCGGATGAGCGGGTTCATCCATAAAAGGGAGCTTAATGTCGGCCAGATCCAGCACTTCGACGGTAAAACCGTCGTGCTGCCGGGCTACTTCCGCGATCCAGGCCGTAACCAGCGGGCCTTTGCGGCTGGGCCGCACGGTCGAATTGATAATTTTCAGATTGTACATGGTGATTGGTTCAATTGGATTCGCACAGCGTGACTGCTCCACGCGGCTGCTCCGCGCGACTACAACTCCCCAATATCCTCATTCCACACCTCCGGTTTCTGAGCGATAAACTGGTTCATCATGTCAACGCATTCCGCCAGATCGAGGTCGATGACTTCCACGCCGTGTTCTTCCATGAACTCCCGTGCACCGGGAAACGTTCGCGATTCTGCCACAATCACTTTCGGAATCTTGAACTGCACGATGGTTCCGGCACACATATAACACGGCATAAGCGTCGAATAAATCACCGTATTGCGGAAGGAACCCACCCGTCCGGCGTTGTTGAGGCAATCCATTTCACCATGCAGAATGGGGTTGTTTTCCTGCACCCGCTTGTTGTGACCCGAAGCCACCAGCTTGCCGTCTTTCACCAGGGCCGAGCCGATGGGAATGCCGCCTTCCGAAAGGCTCTTGCGGGCCTGACGGATGGCTTCCTGCATGAATTCGTCGTTCATAAAATTCTCAGGGATTTTCCCTGGGTTAGTGATGAAACGCCTGCAGCCTTTGGGGCTTTACAGATTTAACGCCGTCGGCGGTCTTTACCCGGTTTCTCGGCTTTCGGACGGCTACCCGACGACGAACCGGAACGTCGTTGCGAACGACCTTCGCCTTCCGTGTTTTCCCGGCGGGTCAGGCGGCTTTTGAGGGGCGTTTTCAAGGATCCTTTGTCATCGACCAGGAACAGATCCAGACTCCGGCGGGCCAGATTGGCTTCTTTCACCCGAACCGTTACGGCATCGCCAAACGCGAAGATTTTTTTGTTCCGTTTGCCAATCAGCCGGTAATTGTCCTTGTCGAAATCGTAGAAATCATCGCCCAGATCGGTCATGCGCACCAGCCCTTCCGCGCTGGTTTCGGTGATTTCGACAAACAGACCAAAATCCGTTACGCCCGTAATGATCCCTTTGAACTCCTGGTCGCGGTCCATGCGGTTCATGAACTCGACCTGCTTGTATTTGATAGAAGCCCGTTCGGCTTCGACGGCCACGCGTTCGCGGTCGGACGAATGCTTGCAGCGCGCTTCATATTCTTCCTTATCGACCGATTTACCGCCGTCGAGGTAGTGCTGCAACAGCCGGTGGGCCATCATGTCAGGGTAGCGACGGATGGGCGACGTAAAGTGCGAATACCGCCGAAACGAGAGACCAAAATGGCCAATGTCTTCCGTGCTGTACCGGGCTTTCGCCATCGTCCGAATGGCGAGCTGCTGCAACGCATTCTGCTCGGGTTGTCCTTCCAGGCTCTCCATCATCGTGTTGAACGACTTGGACAGCTCTTTTTCGCTATCGATCTGGAGTTTATACCCAAACCGCCCGGCAAACGTGGCAAACGTCTTCAGCTTCTCGAAATCAGGCGAATCGTGGACCCGGTAAATCATCACATTTGGGTGCTCTCCGCGCGACAAACCGTGGATAAATTCGGCGACCCGCTTGTTCGCCAGCAGCATGAACTCTTCGATCAGCTTATGGGCGTCTTTCCGTACTTTCGGATAAACCGACAGCGGAACCCCATTTTCGTCCAGCTTAAACTTGACCTCAACGGTTTCGAAGTTGATGGCACCGTGCCGAAACCGGTCGTCGCGAAACTTGAAGGCGAGGTCGTTCAACAGCCGCAGTTCTTCCAGGTAATCCCCGTGACCGCGATCGACAATGTCCTGCGCTTCTTCGTAGGCAAACCGGCGGTCGGAGTGAATCACCGTCCGCCCAAACCATTCTTTTTTGATTTTGGCGTCGGGCGTCAGTTCAAATACCGCCGAAAACGTCAGTTTATCTTCATTCGGCCGCAACGAACACAGGTTATTCGACAGTTTTTCGGGCAACATCGGCACTACGCGATCTACCAGATACACCGACGTTCCGCGTTTGAAGGCTTCATCTTCTAAAGCCGTACCCGGCTGAATGTAGTGGGTGACGTCTGCAATGTGAACCCCGATTTCGTAATTGCCATTGTCCAGCATCTGAATCGACAGCGCGTCGTCAAAATCCTTAGCGTCGTCAGGGTCAATCGTAAACGTCGTAATGCCGCGCATGTCGCGCCGTTTGGTGATTTCTTTCTTCGGAATTTTCTCCGAAATCCCATTCGATTCTTTTTCTACCGCATCCGGAAAGTCCACGGGCAGGCCAAATTCGGCCAGAATCGCGTGCATTTCGGTATTGTTTTGCCCGGCGGGTCCCAACACGGAGATGACTTCGCCCTCGGGCCGGTGGCGGCTGTCGGGAAAACGCGTGAGCCGAACAATGACTTTGTCGCCATCTTTCGCGTCGCTCAGTTTATCTTTCGGAATATAAACTTCTTCGTAAATTTTCTTGCTGTCGGGAATCACCTGCCCGTAGTTCGGCCAGGTCGAAATCCGGCCAACCAACTCGGAACGACCGCGTTCCACAATGCTGACCACTTTCCCTTCGATCCGGCGGCTCCGGGTTTGCGAACCGCGCGAAAAACCGCCGGAATTGGACGATCCGCTCAGTCGCACCACTTTCACTTTGTCGCCGTCGATGGCTCCATTCAGGTCGTCGGTACTGACGTAAATATCATTGTCGCGGTCGCCACTGCCGGTGCTGACGAAGGCAAACCGGGGGTTCACGTGGTCGACGGTACCTTCGGTTGTTCGGTCGGTTTCGTTAAACTGATACGTTCCGTCGGGGTGGCGGGTCAACTGGCCTTCGTCGGCGAGTTCGCCCAGCAAGCCGTGGGCGATAAATTTCGTTTTCCGGTCAACGATGTCGAAGTTGTCGAGGACATCGTTTTGGGAAAAAGAATCTTTGCTATTTATTTCAAAAAAAGCCGCAATGTCGTTCTTCATTTCGTCCAGAAATGAGTCGGCCGACGGAACCGGGCGGTTCTGCGGGCTTCTGCGGCTTTGTTGTTCTCGTGGTTTACTTCGGTTATTTCTCATGTTTTTCGTTTAAAAGACGTTGGCGGTAAAGGAGTTGTTACACAGAGTTGATCAGAGAAAATCAGGGGTTATCAAAGTTTCTCTGCTTAACTCTGATTTTCTCTGCTTAACTCTGTGTTATAGCCCTTACTCCAAGCGCGTGATGTGTTGGTCTTTCACCAACGGGGCGCCCAGTAAGCGCAGATACACCTGCACCAGCGTCACAATGGACGAACGGGCGTATTCGCGCACTTTGGCCATTCCCTGCTTCTGGTAATAGACTAAACTGGTTTGGTCGCCGGTCAGTTCGAGCGGTTTAATGGGCAGGTTCAGAACGGCTGCCAGCAGATCGAGCGGGACGAAGTGGCGACTATCGCCAAACCGCCACATTTCCAGCACATCCTGGTGCGGAATGTCCCACGGTTTTCGCCCCGACAGCCGGAGCGTGGCCGGTAGTTGATGCTGATGAACCAGCATCCGGCGGCACAGGTACGGATAATCAAATTCCTTGCCATTATGGGCGCAGAGAACCAATTCGCTGGGCGGGTATTTTTCGATGATGTTGATAAACTCGCCGAGCAGGGCCTCTTCGTCATCGTTGGCCAGCGTTTTCACTTTCAGGAATACGTTCTCTTCCTCGTCCCAGTATAAACCGCCGATGCCGATGCAGACGATTTTGCCGTATTCGGCGTAATACGAAGCCCGGTTGTCGTACCATTTCGCGACCGACCAGTGTTCTTCGTTCTGGAAATAGCTGATTTTCTGGCTCCACTGCTGCCGGATTCGCTCGTCCAGTTCATCGTAGGAAGGCGCTCCGGCAACGGTTTTAATGTCGATAAACAACAGGTTTTTAAGGCGTTTTTTCCAGGATACGGGCATGGCAATGGAATAGCAAAAAAGCGGAATGACCAGGTTCAGGCGTGCAGGATTCCTTCCAGCCCCAATTCACTGATCAAGATCAGGTTCTGTTCGGTAATGCTGTCCGGCACGAAGATAAACTTTTTGTCAAAAATCTGGTCGCCAATGTAATAGCTAACCCAATATTGGTTGTTCAGGTGAAACACATCCGGCATGATGGTTTCGACGGCAACGTACTCATTCGGCTGAAGTTCAGCAAAATAATGCCGCAATGTCGACGTCGTTTGCTGCTCTTTTTGGGTTTCATCCAGAAAACCGTATCCTTTCGACGTCACAAAAACGTTCCGGATCATCGCGTCATTCTGATTGATCAAATACACCTGCCAGTCATACTGATCCAGTTCCGTCGGTTTCCGGGCAATGACGACTTGTACTCCTTCAACGGGTAAAAACGAAATATCTCTCTTCATTCTAACGAATTAACTCCATTTCAAATAAATCCGCCAGATGTTGGCTGACGTGTTCCATCACGTCCGAAACCGGAACCTCCCGGCCCAGTTCAGCCTGCATCGACGTAACGGCCTTGTCGGCAATGCCGCAGGGCACAATATGATTAAAATAACGCAAATCCGTGTTGACATTCAACGCAAATCCGTGCATCGTTACCCAACGGCTCGCTTTGACGCCCATGGCGCAGATTTTCCGGGCGGTTCCATTCCGGCGGTTTTCGTCGGATTCATACCCCAGCCAAACCCCCGTCAACCCGTCGATTCGGCCCGCATTCAGGCCGTAATCCGCCAGCGTTCGGATGATGGCTTCTTCCAGCAAGCGCATGTAGCGGTGAATGTCCGTAAAGAAATTATCCAGATCCAGAATCGGGTAGCCCACCAACTGGCCCGGCCCGTGGTAGGTGATGTCACCTCCCCGGTTTATTTTATGATAGGTGGCCCCGATGCTTTCCAGAAACGCAGCGTTCGCGAGCAGATGATCTTCCTTTCCGCTTTTCCCCAGCGTATACACATGGGGGTGCTGGCAGAATAATAGGTAATTGGACGTCAGACGGTGCTGGTCGGCGGGCTGGCTGCGGTTGGCGATTTTTGCCGCCACAATTTCTGCCAATAACCGCTCCTGGTAATCCCAGCCAATCTGGTAATCGAGGAGGCCCAGATCCTGAATCTGTACCTGTTTATTGCAATGACTATTCATTTTTTGCGTAATCAATACAGAAAAAACACCAAAGCGGGTCGGTTTCGTTCGTATCCATTCAATCGGTTTTCCGTCTAAGTAGTAAAAACGATCGATGGCACAGCACAATGACACAGGCAAACAGGGCGAAGAGGAAGCCGTTCGCTACCTCCAACAGAACGGTTACGAGATTCTGGAACGCAATTACCGCCACCAACACGCCGAGATCGACCTGATCGCCCAGAAAGGCAAGATGGTCATTTTTGTGGAAGTAAAAACGCGGACCAGCACCCGTTTCGGCTACCCGGAAGAGTTTGTGAACTCCGCCAAAGCGCGGCTGGTCATGAAAGCAGCCGAGCATTATATTTTCGCGAAAGACTGGCAACACGACGTCCGTTTCGACATTGTTGCCGTGACGATGACGCCGGAAGAGGTGAATGTGAAACACATTGAAGATGCCTTTTACTAATTTTGTTTCCCATAAAAAAAAAGGTAGTTTCGGGAACCGAATTTACTGATTTAGTCAGAAAACGAGTATGCGGTTCCTTGCGTTGCTGCTGGCACTCACCATCAGCACAGCTTATGGGTTTCCGGGTCATCCGAAAAAAGCGACGTATCGCCCCCGGATGTATACGGTCGAGCAGTTGCGGAGCGACTTTGCGGTACTGCGGAAGATGCTGGAAGAGCGCCATCCGAGCATGTACCGGTATGCCCCGCGCGAGGAGATGAACCAAAAGTTCGACGCCGTGGCCCGGCAACTCTACCGCCCGATGTCTGAAGTGGAGTTTCGCGAGTTGCTACGCCCGCTGATTGTCCAGATTCGGTGTGGCCACACGGATGTACAGGAATCGCTCTCTTCCAGCCGGAAAGGGCAAAAACCACAGCCCGAATGGTTACCCTTCGATATCATTCTGCAAAATGACCGGATGTTCATTGGCCGAAACCGGAGCACGGATTCTTCGCTGGTTTGCGGTACGGAAGTGCTCAAAATGGGGGGGCATCCGGTCAAAGAAATTATTCAGGCCGCCCGGGACCGCTGGCCATCAGACGGTTATAACCAGACTTTCAAGAATTATTTTCTGGAATTATACCATTTGGAAGAAACCTATTGGCGACATTTTGACGGCCATTCGCCCTGGACGCTGACCGTACGGGACACCACGAGTTCTGAACGCATCACCACCGTTCGTCGCCGTCCGGTCAGTACGGGGGATATTCCGACGACGCCAGCCCCGGCGACCGTCAAGCGAAGCCGGAAAAACCGGTCTAAAACGGAAGCTTCTTTTTTCGATGAGGATGCCAAATTGCAACTCATGCGCTCGCTGCATTTTCTGAACGGTGATTCGACGGCGGCTATGCTGATCATCAACGGTTTTGGCTACGATCACTACGGATCCTATCACCGGGAGGTGTTTGAAACGCTGGAAAAACTGAAAGTGCAGGATCTGGTCATTGATTTGCGCCAGAATACCGGCGGAAACGCCGAAATCGGCTCGGATCTGATGTCGTACCTGATGAAGTCGGATTTCCGGCAGGTCGACCGGGCCGAATGCCGCGTCCGTCGGCCTAATTCCTGTTCGTATTTCGACCGGAAAGAAAAGCGGCTGTTGCGGCAGAATTTCCGTTACATGAAATCGGACGGTGGCCGCTACCAGTTTGGTAAATCCAATGTTGGCTGGAACAAACCGGCTTCCGATCATCGGTTTAGCGGAAAAGTATATATTCTCACCAGTGGCCGAACCTTCTCGGCAGCTTCCATTTTTACCGCCAGCCTGAAAGCCCAGCGGCCCGTTACCATCATCGGGCAGGAAACCGGTGGGGGCGAAGCGGGTTGCAATGGCGGCATTATTCAAACCCTGACCTTGCCCGAAACCCGGCTCCGGGTGCGGTTTCCGGTTTTCTGGATTGCCACCGCCAGCCGAAATCCCGACCAGGGGCGCGGTGTGATGCCCGACTACCCCATTGACTACACCGTTACGGACCGGATCAAGCAGCGCGACCGGGATTTGGAAAAAGCACTGGAACTAATTCAGGATGGAAAACGGAAAATGACGGCGCGGTAAGACAGGTCCCAACAACCTTTTCAGGGTTGACTCAGGATAATAACCCCGGATTATACTACACGAAAAGCGGACCGATCTTTCCAGACCGGTCCGCTTTTCGTGTAGTATAATCGATAACCGATTAAGCCGCAATAACCGCTTCCGCCAGCACCAATACTTTGTTGTGCAGTACTTCCACCACGCCACCATCGACGGTAAACGTCTGGGTGCCGGAGCTGGTAGCCACCGTAACCGGTCCCCGCGCCAGCGTGCTGACAATGGGGGCGTGGTCGTTCAGAACCTGAAACTGACCCTCGGTACCCGGAAAAGTAACGGCGGTAGCCTCACCGGTAAAGACCTTCTTATCGGGTGTAATGATTTCGAGATGCATTTTTTTATCGTTTAAGATTTAAGGTTTAAGGTTTAACGCCTAAGTTCTACCTTAAACGTTAGACTTTAAACCTTAAACGACCTTTATTTGCCCGCTTCCTTCAACAGACGCTCACCTTTGGCGGCTGCGTCGTCGATGGTTCCAACGAGGTTGAAGGCTGCTTCGGGCAGGTGATCCCACTTGCCGTCGATGATTTCGTTGAAGCCCCGGATGGTTTCTTCGATCGGAACCAGTACGCCTTTCAAACCGGTGAACTGCTCGGCCACGAAGAACGGCTGCGACAGGAAGCGTTGCACCCGACGTGCGCGGTTTACCGTCTGCTTATCTTCTTCCGAAAGTTCTTCCATACCGAGGATGGCGATGATATCCTGCAATTCTTTGTAGCGTTGCAGAATCTCCTTCACGCGCTGAGCGGTATTGTAATGCTCATCACCCAGGATTTCGGCGGTCAGAATCCGGGAGGTTGAATCCAGCGGATCCACCGCCGGGTAAATTCCTAACTCGGAAATTTTCCGACTCAATACCGTCGTAGCATCCAAGTGGGCAAAGGTCGTGGCCGGTGCCGGGTCAGTCAAGTCATCGGCCGGTACGTAAACCGCTTGTACCGAGGTAATTGAGCCGCGTTTGGTCGACGTAATCCGCTCCTGCATGGTTCCCATTTCGGTGGCCAGCGTGGGTTGGTACCCTACCGCCGAAGGCATCCGACCCAAAAGGGCCGATACTTCCGAACCGGCCTGCGTAAACCGGAAAATGTTATCGATAAAGAACAGAATGTCACGGCCTTGTCCGGTTCCGTCCCCATCGCGGAAGTGTTCCGCAATGGTCAGACCTGACAGGGCAACACGAGCGCGGGCTCCGGGAGGTTCGTTCATCTGACCGAAAATGAAGGTAGCCTGGCTTTCCTTCAATTCTTCCGGATCAACTTTCGACAAATCCCAGCCGCCTTCTTCCATGGAGTGCTTGAAGTTGTCGCCGTATTTGATAATACCGGCTTCGATCATTTCGCGCAGCAGGTCATTCCCTTCACGGGTCCGTTCTCCCACACCGGCAAATACCGAAAGACCAGCGTATGCTTTGGCAATGTTGTTGATCAATTCCTGAATCAATACGGTTTTTCCTACCCCGGCACCACCGAACAGACCGATTTTTCCCCCTTTGGCGTAGGGTTCGAGCAAGTCGATAACCTTGATCCCGGTGAAAAGTACTTCGGTCGATGTGGCGAGGTCCTCAAACTTCGGAGCGTTCCGGTGAATGGGCAAACCGCCGGTGCTTTTCGGCTGGGGAATCCCATCGATGGCCGTACCCACGACGTTGAACAACCGTCCGCGAATTCCGTCGCCAGTCGGCATGGTAATCTGAGTGCCCAGGTGGACCACGGTCATCCCGCGCTCCAGTCCTTCGGTGGCATCCATCGAAATCGTCCGGACGCGGTCTTCACCGAGGTGCTGCTGGGTCTCCAATATAACTTTTTGGCCATTGGCTTTTGTGACTTCCAGAGCATCCAGAATCGACGGTAGCCGCGACCCTTCGCCCTCAAAACTCACGTCAACAACCGGGCCGATCACCTGCGTGATTTTACCCGTATTCGTTGCTGTTGCAGTTGTCATGCTATGAAGTTGAGAAATTTTAATAGGAAAAGCGTACTCAATGCGACCGCAAAATTAGATGATAATTTGCTTAAACCCAAGTTGCCTTTTAATCTATTTTTAAGATTTACAAGACGAAATCGTTTTTGTTCCAGTTAGTTCGCTGATAATAACCCGAATCCTGCGGTTTGCACAAAACAAAGATTCCCGCCGGAATCCGTCTTATTTGTATGTAAACAGGTTAAGCGGCTCGTCTTCGGACCGTTGAAGAGGAATTGATCCGCCTGGCTACGGGGCGGTAAAAATAAATGGATTTACCGGATCAAACCCGGCACTACGCACTAACTCATCCGCCCCAGCGTTGCTATGGATAGTTTAACCGGCAAAGTTTTTGAAACTTGCCGGTTCGTTTTTGATCCTATGCTTTTTTTCTGGAAAAACTGGAATACCGCCCATCGAATCGCCTACTGGGCGGGTTTATTGCTATTCGTTACGGCCATCACGGGCATGATCTGGGCCTGGATGAAAGGTTTGCAAAACGTCGTTCGCTGGGATGTGCTGAGCGAGCTGACGGAATTGCCGACGTCCATCGGCACCTTTACCGACGGTTTGTTTGATTACTCCGTTGCGGGTAAAGCCTATGTCGTTACGGAACAGTTCGTTGCGTCAGCCATGCAGGTGAATGTGGTGGCCGCCAAGCTGGTTACGCTGGGCATTTGCCTGGGGCTGGCATTCATTCTGTCGGCGGTCACGCGGCTGCAACGCTGGCCGTATCTGATCGCCATGGGCGTGTTGATTGTGCTCGTCGCTACGTTCCGGCTGGAAGTGCTGCAACTACCCGGTTTTTTAGGAACGGCTTTCGGTGGGCGGTTGCCGTTTGTGCTCGTCGTGCTGGCGCTCGGTCTGGTCAGCTATTATTTCCATGCGTTCAAATCGTACGTTTCGCTGCCCGTTCGGCTTGCGGTTTTCGCAGGCATGATCGTGCTGGGCTGGCTGGTGGTCGACCGGCTGGCCGGGCAGCCCTTACCAGCATCGGCTTTTGTGGGCTATGCGCTGCCGGGTTTGCTGGTAATCTCGCTGGGATTCATTTTCTGGATTTCAACGGAAAGCATTGCCGCTCTGGTCTACCTCACTTCGG
Source organism: Larkinella humicola (assembly GCF_008727875.1). Taxonomy (GTDB): domain Bacteria; phylum Bacteroidota; class Bacteroidia; order Cytophagales; family Spirosomataceae; genus Larkinella; species Larkinella humicola. Next base: position 232,555 of record NZ_VTWS01000004.1, read on the forward strand.
TGACCCGCACCAACCGCAGCGACGGTTCGGGACGCCCGCTGGGCATGAACAATTTCCTGCTGATCAGTTTGTTGTATCTCGTCAACCTGCTGTTGATCTGGCTGAGTAACACCAAAGTGATTGCCTGGAATCCGGTGGTGATCAGCCCCTTCGTTTTGTTTATAGTTTCGCTGGTGCTGGGCATCTGGGGGTTTCGGCAGCAATTGCGCCAGAATGAAGCCTTTCTGTCGTTTCGTGATGGCGGGGCGTTTTTGTACCTCGGTCTGGCCCTCATCACGGTTATGACCATCACCTACGCCTTTGCCTCGGCCAACGATCCGCTGGTGGAGGCTCTGGAAGACATGATTGTGTATACCCACCTGGCTGGCGGATTGTTATTTGTCGTTTACGTGTTTTTTAATTTTCTGCCGATCTACCGCCAGGGCCTGCCGGTTTACAAGGTGTTGTACAAACCGACTCAGCTTTCGTTGCAGCAAACCCGCTTGATTGCCGCTGTGCTGACGGTTCTGATTGGGGCCTACCAAAGTTTCTTCACCTTCAAGCAGGCCACCGCCGGGTATTTCAATACCGTGGGTGATTTTCATGCCGCTACGGGCGAACTGCGCGTGGCGGAGCAATATTATACCCTCGCGTTAGCCAGTGAATTCCAAAACCATAAATCCAATTACGCCCTGGCATCGCTGGCCCTGACGCAGGGCGACAAGGTCACGGCGGCTTATTATTTCAATCAGGCGTTGTTGAAACAGCCCTCACCCCAGGCCTATGTGGGGCTGACGTCGGTGTTGCTGGGTGATAATCTGTTGTTTGAAGCAATCAAAATGCTGCAACGGGGCATTCGTGCTTTCCCCAAAAACGGCGAATTGCAAAATAACCTCGGCTACCTCTACGCCCGGACCAGCGTGGCCGATTCGGCCTACTATTATCTGGCGGCTTCGACCGGCAACACCGCTCGCGAAGAGGTTCCGCAAACCAATCTGCTGGCGTTCTGGGCGCGTAATCCACGGCTGGTTTCGCTCGATTCGCTGGCGTATGCTGCCGAACCAAGCACGTATGAATCGTATGAAGCCAACCGGGCCGCGTTGTCTTTTTTCCGGAATACCGCCGACAGCGTGGGCGTTCCGCGTCCGGCCTGGCTCAATGAACCGCACACGGAAGAAGGACTGAATGTGTCACGGTTTGCCCGGTTGTATAATTATGCCGTTCAAAACCGGACTGCCGACACGACTTTGCTCACGGTTCTGAGACGAATGGGCGAGAATCCGGCGAATCAGGATTTTACGGACGATTTGCTCTTTGCCCGATCGGCAACCCAGTATTATACCGGTAACAAACGCGTCGCTTTTGAAATTACCGAGCAACTGGCCCGCGACAACCAGCAGAACGGGGCGTTTTACCATTTCATCTCGGGACTTTGGATGATGGAACAGGGCCTGAATCGCAAGGCCGCCGATATGCTGGCGCAAAATGCCGATACACTTTCGATGTATTATCAGGCCTTGGCGCTGACCAAATCCGGTGATCCGCTCATGGCCCGGCCGCTCTGGGAAATTGCCGCACAGAACGACCCCGGTGTGCGGAGTCTGGCGGAGGTTTTATACGGCCGAAAGCAACCCTCGTCCGATCTCGAAAAAGCCTTTGTGCTGCTGTATGACCCCCTAATCGATCAGGCCGGGCCGCAACGGACGTTGTACCAATCCATGCGGGATGATAACCTGAAAACGATTGTTGCATCGACACTGGCCAGCCGGTATCTGGTTTTAAAACAGGTACCGGTTGCCCAAAGCTGGTACGAACAAATCCCGCAGGAAGCGAAACTGAATGCCTATGCCGGCTCCGCGATGACCGTCGCTTACCTGCAGCTGCGGAATGCGAAAGGGCAATATGACCAAACGATTGCGGACGCCCGGCAATCGGTTATAGCGGCTTTTCAGGCGGAAAAAGAACGGGTAGTCGCGCAGGCCTATGAGGCTAAAAAACAACCGGCTGAGGCTCGCCGGTTGTATGAAAGCGCGCTTCGGCAAGCACCGTTCCAGGCCGAACTGGTGGCAGCCGCAGCCGGTTTTGAGCGGGAAAACGGCCAGTCCGAAAAAGCCTATAATCAGGTTCTCGAAGCCTTGCCCCTGAATGAACGGAATCCGGCCCTGCTGAAACTGTATGCCCTGCTTTGCCTCGATCTGGGCCTGGCCGATTACGCCGAAGAGAGTCTGGCGCGGTTGCGGGCGGCCACGTCTCCTGCCGATTATCAGGCATTTCTGGTAAGCTATCAGGCTAAACGAGCGTTGATTGAAAAACAGCGGGAGGCATTTCAATAAATTGAGTAAGTTTAAGAGGTGGTTTCTACTCCCCATCTTTTATGGAAAAGCAACTTCACTGGGTTAAAGCAGCGTTCAGCCGGAGCGTGGTGATTATGAATGGCGAGGAAGTCGTCGGGGGCATGCACCGCGACCTGTTGGTTCGGGATGTCGATGCACATCTGAACGGGGTTCAACTTTTTTTTGACGTTGCAGGTTTTCTGGTTCACTCGGTCAACATTCATGACAAAAACGCCGGTAATAAAATCATTGGCCGGATTGATTTTGAAGGTTTCAATGGCGCGGTCGTGCATCTCGAAAACGGTGAAAAATACACCTGGCAACGTGAAAACTTCATGATGCACGAATGGAGTATCGTGGCTGATACGCCGGAATCAAAAACCGGTAAAGAAATTGTTCATTACGACCGCACCCGGCTTTTCCTGGCCGATGAAGGGACCATTGAGCTGGTGACCGACTTGCCGAATGCCGAAATGCTGATCCTGACGGGCTTGTTTGTCCGAAATTATTTTTTGCGTAAACGCAAAATTGCCGCCACCTAGTCACCGTTGTCATGCGGTTTTCGTATGGCGCTGACGTTTCTAACTGATCATGAGCAAGAATATTATTGAAACCAACGAGATCTCAAAACGGTATGTGATGGGCAGTGAAGTCATCGAAGCGTTGAAATCGGTGACCATTACGATCAAAAAAGGCGAATACGTGGCGTTTATGGGACCGTCGGGCTCGGGCAAATCGACGCTCATGAACATCGTTGGTTGCCTGGATACGCCCACGTCCGGCACGTATATTCTGAATGGCCTGGACGTTAGCAATATGAGCGAAAATGCGCTGGCGGAAGTTCGGAACAAGGAAATTGGTTTTGTGTTCCAGACCTTCAACCTGCTGCCCCGCCAGACGTCGCTGGAAAACGTCGCCTTGCCGCTGATTTATGCGGGGTTTAACAAAGCCGACCGCACAGAAAAAGCCATGCAGGCCCTGAAAAACGTCGGGCTGGAACATCGGGCGGGCCACCGTCCCAACGAACTTTCCGGTGGTCAGCGGCAACGCGTGGCCGTGGCACGGGCACTGGTGAACGATCCCAGTATTCTGCTGGCGGATGAGCCGACGGGTAACCTCGACAGCAAGACGTCGTACGAAATCATGGATCTCTTCGATCAGATTCACAGCAAGGGCAACACGGTTATTATGGTGACGCACGAAGAAGACATTGCCGAATACGCCCACCGCATTGTCCGGCTCCGGGATGGGCTGATTGAAACCGACCTCATGAACGCCAATATCCGCAAAGCCAGAGCGTTCATTCAGACGGCCGAAGAAGAACATTGACCGGACGGTTTGGCGCTGATTCGGCGGCTCCCGGAAACCTAAAAAATGTTAAAATCCACGCGGCTTATCCTAAAAACGGTTAGTTTGCGTTCGGTTGATAGCACAGGTTTCCAGCGGGTATGAAAAAAGCACTACTTTTCTTTTTGTTTTCGGTACTAACGGCAGCGGTCGGCAGCGCTCAGGACATCCGAAGCGGTTCGGTAGTTGATAAAAGCAGCCAGAAACCGATCGTGTCGGCCACCGTTCAAAACACGTCGCTCCGCCGGGCCACCCTCAGCAACGAAGCCGGTCATTTTCGGATTACGGCTTTCCCCAACGACACCCTGCTGATTTCCTGCATTGGTTATAAAACCGTCCAGCTCCCCGTTCCGCCCACGGAGCAGGAACTGGTGATTGAGATGGTTCAGGATGTGAAAATGCTGAACGAAGTCGTCATCAAAGGCTGGACCGAAAGCCGCTTCAAGCAGGAATTTATGAAGCTGAACATTGCCGAAAAACCGCTCATCGAAATCAAGACACCGCCGGAACTCGTCGGCATTTCCATGGGAAACATTGGGCGTATGGGCTACGACTACGCGACTCTGGCCCCCAAAATGACGCTGAAAGGGCCGGTTTCTGCGCTGTACGGCAAGTTCAGCAAAGAAGCCAAAAACGAGCGGAAATTACAGCAATTCACCCAAGCCGAGCAAAACAGGAAACGCTACCAGGCGCGGCTGGACCCCATCTGGATTTCGCGCATCACGGAGCTAAAAGAGGAGCGGCTGACGGCTTTCATGCAATTCTGTAAACTTCCTGAAAAATTCGTTCTGGAATCAACCGAATATGACCTGATCGTCGCGATTCGCGGTTGCCTGAAGGATTTTCTCGTGCAGGAGAAAGGCTGACATCAACAAATTGCTTTTTTGCACGTTATTGATTGAGGAGATATTGATCTCTGCTCTCCGGTCTTTGCTCTTCTTAAAACCCAGCCAATCATGAACTTGCTCAAAATCGCTTCGTTCGCGCTACTCTTTTTCTTCGGAACCGCCTTTGCGCCCCTCCACCACGGCTGGGGTGATTATGACCAGACCAAAGTGCTGGATTATACCGGCACCATCGAGGAATCGAAGTACGAAAATCCGCATGCCACGGCCAAAGTGAAAGACAAGGACAAAACGTGGCTGGTATACCTGGCCCCCACAAGCCGGATGAACGAGCGGGGAGTAAGCGCGGCCATGCTGAAAAAAGGCAGTTCGATGCGGGTGGTGGGTTATCCACATAAAACCGTCAAAAATGAAATGCGGGCGGAACGCATCTTCATCGACGGGAAGAAGTACGAATTGCGTAAATGAGGCTGAGCATTCCCGCCGAGTGGCTGCAAGGCATTGAAAACAGTACGCTGGCCGTTGCTGTTCGTCAGTCGCTGTGGCTGTATCCGGTCCTGGAAATTGTGCATATCGTCGGGATCGTTCTGGTGGTGGGCGGAGCGTTTCTGTTTGATTTCCGGCTGTTGGGCTTTTCGAAAAAAATACCGGTTGCCGATCTAGCCACACACGTACTGCCCTGGTCGCGGAGGGGGATGATTCTGGTGATTCCCTCCGGTTTGCTGCTGTTCAGCACCAACGCTGAAGCGCTGGGAAAAGACCCGACCTTCTGGTTGAAAATGGCGCTTTTGGCCGTTGCTGGCATCAACGTGGCGGTTTTTCACCGAATAACCTTTCGCTCAACGACTGCCTGGAAAACCGGTCGAATTCCGGTTGGCGCAAAAGCCGCGGCCGTTTGTTCCATTCTACTCTGGCTGGGGACCATTGCCTGTGGCCGCTTGCTGGCCTATTGAACGAAAAAGAAAGGCTGAAAATGCAAATAGCCAATGACTCTGGTCGTTGGCTATTCGCATTTGTGTGGTGTGTGACTTACCGGATCGGACAAAGATGCCAGTCCTGATCGGGGTCACAACGTTGCTGCGTTGTTTGCGTTTTCATGATGGTTGTTAATTTATAGTTCCTAATTTATTTAGGCAGGTTAGCACTGATTCCTCGGATCGTTCGGAAAGTTGCTAAGGGTTCATCGAGCCTGTCTCTCCCCCTTTCTGTATAAATCTCGAACCGGCGCACCGGCAATTACTGGTTACCAGAAGTAGTAATTGAGATAACGATACAAAAGTAGAACACGATTTTTTATATTCCAAACTAAATCTATATTTTTTATAGGGTAATAGTGAAATAAATAAATTTTCACTGTGAATCGTCTCGTAGAGGCAGAATGTCTCTAGATCAATAGCCTCATTAAAAGCCGCCTGCTGTAGGTAGTCAACCATCCCCTACCTACGGCAGGCGGCTGAAAGCATCCGTAGCGGTGTGCCTACAAACATCAGATGCCTAACGGCACCGGAACAATGCTCAATGTGTCAGGCTTAATCTTCAACCGACAGAGGTTGCGGCAGAACCGAAACGCCCTGATCGACCCGGATGATGTACGCCTTGCCGCCCGCCCGCTCGATGGCTTCGGCCACGGCTTCGGGTTTTTCGGGTGCGTAGGCAAACATGCAGCCCCCACCCCCGGAACCGTTGATTTTTCCGCCGTACGCACCGGCTTTGAGGGCTTCGTCGATCATGTGGTCGATTTTAGGCGTCGAAACGCGCTTGGCATCCCGCAAACTGGCCTGGTGAGTGGTGAGCAAAGTGCCCAGCCGCTGGTGATCGACGGTTCCGCTTTTGAACATCGTCAGGGCTTCCCGCAAGACGTCTCGGTCGGAAAGGTTGCCCTTCAGCAACGCCATTTCGTCGGGCGTCAGGATCGACCGGTATTCGTCGGCGGCTTCCAGCGGGTAGGTCGTGAGCAAAAAGGCCGGGTCATACTGTTTTATTTTTTCCATCGCCCGCAGCATCCCGAATTTGACGTGTTTCAGAACGCCGATGGTGTCTTTCGGCTGGCGCGAATCGCCCAGCACCAACGCGCCGAGTTGGGGCTGAAACGATTCGAGGTGAATGTTCGGAACGGATTCCAGGTAAATTACGCCCCCAACCGCCGTGGCGTAGTGGTCCATCATGCCGCCGGGTTCGCCAAATTCCAGCACTTCGGCGGCATAAGCGAGTTCCGCCAGTTTTTCGGGGGCCAGCGTTTTCGGGTTGTCGGCGAATTGAGCGAGAATGGCCAACCAGGTGATCAGCAGGGCCGAGGAACTGGATGTACCCGCATTGATGGGAATCTCTCCCCGGATTTCGCCCTGAACCCCCGTCGAAAACCGGAAACCTTCCCGCAACAGAATGTTGACCGCGCTGCGGAAGTAATCCCGGTCTTGCCGGTACGTCAGCGGCAGTGTTGCCAACGAAAACCGCTCTTCGGCGTCGATGTCGGGCAGAAACAGCCGAATCTCCGGCTTCGTGGTGGGTTCGGCGGTAATCCGGATGCGTTGGGAAATGGCAGCGGCAATAACGGGCAAGCCCAGATAATCCTGGTGTTCTCCGAATAGACAGATGCGACCCGGCGTGGATATAGACAGCGGAAAGGACATAATCAAACAATCACAAATTAGGGTAATCGGGAAAAATCAATCGACGGTGCTTTTTTGAGCGGTTTTCGGGTAAAATCGGTATTGAGTGGGACATTGTCGTCAAAAAAACCGCAGTTTTTCAGGAAAAATTGCTTCTCACCGGCTTGTAAACCGCCCGCGTAATCCTGCCGAAAACCGGCCCGGGCGGTGGCGTCGCCGGTAAATTTGGCGCTTGCCAATTCCTGCCAGACGCCTTCTTTGCTCCGAACCCACTGGTTTCCAAAAGCCACCTGCCGCGACGTATTACCCGTATTCGGCATGAAATTCTCCAGAAACGAGTGGGGCGATTTGAGGTACGTCGTCGTTTTCGGGCGTTTAAAACTGGCGATCAACTGCCAGTCTTTGTCTTTAGCATCGGAGAAATAGGCGATGTAGGTGGTGTACCCGTTTTCCGTTGGTCGGCCCCGGAGCAAAAACCGGTAGGTTCGGCCCGCTTTCCAGGGATAGCGAAGGTAACTCTGGCCACCGGACCCTTCGTTGCCGAAATCGTTGGTCGTTACGCCCTCACCTTTTTTCTCCAGCAAGATTTTCTGATCGTCGGGAATGTCTTTCGGATTGTCGGTTTTGAACGGACTCCAGACCGAGAATAAAATCCGCCGTTCGGTCGGCGAATTGACCTGCATCCCGAAATAGCCCTCCGCAAAACCGTTCGCCATGAAGTAGGAACCCAGCACGTCGTTGCCTTCCGGAACCGTGATTTCGTTGTAAAACCACTCCGAATCCGAATTGTCCGGGGTGGCATATTTCAGGTGAACCGACGGCCCGCGCCGGCCCCAATGAAAATAATTGCCCTGGTTGTTGCGGACAAAAACCGTCCTGTCATCGACTAAATCGCCACTGATACCGAGTTCACGAAGCTGCCCGAACACCGGGCCGGATTTGGTCAGGCCCTGTAAGTCAATCCGGACATAGCCCGGTTTTTGAACGGCCCATTCGCCGACGTAATAGTCCTTGTCAGTACTGCCGCTGGCCGAAAACTCGACGGCTTTATTCAATACACTCACCCGGATCTTGCTTTCGCCTTCCGGAACGCTCATCGTGGCCGATAGTTTCAGCGTTCCGGCGCGGTCGAACCGGATGTAGGTGGAAACGACACTTTCCGGATGGGTCCAGCCGGTCAGGCCGTCGTTGGTGATTTTTTCGGGAGAATGAGACGGTTTCGTTACCCAGGCGTTGCCGCCGATGGGAACCGACCGGCGATTCGCATCGTGCGAATCGCCGGTCAGCGTGAAAAACCAGGTACTCACTAAAAAAAGGATTGGATTTAGGATAGTCATTCGAAGGTCACTACAAGGGGTTCTGTTTCAGGTTGGAATTTAGCACAATTTCCGCTTCAGGAATCAGGTGAACCACTTGTTTGTCGGTCGCCGGAACGGTTTGCTGGCCGGTTGTGGTGTTGTGATAACCGGGATAATTCCGAACCAGGCTCCGGCCGTTGCGGTAGAGGTCATACGCCCGGTGGCCCTCAAACGCCAGTTCCAGCCGACGTTCCTGCAACACCACGTCCAGAACCGTTGGCAATCCTTTCAGATCGGTTGCTGAATACAGTTCGGTGCCGGTCAGCCCCGCCCGTTGCCGAATCAGGTTGACATCCGCGATGGCTTTGTCCGTGGCCCCGGTTTTGGCGTAGGCTTCGGCCCGGTTCAGGTATACTTCCGAAAGCCGCAGCAGAATCGGTGAGCTGAGCGTCGCAATACCGCCCTGGTTGGAAAACTTCGTGACGTATACTTTGTCGATGCCGTTCCGCTTTTCCTGCGCTCCCTGCGCCGTCAGTTTCCGAACCAGAAACGTCCGTCGTTTGTCGTTCGCGTTTTTGTTCACCAGATCCTGATAGTCCTGCGACGCGTAAACCTCGCCCCAGCCGACGCCACCCGGTGAGGTGTAGAGCATCGAACCCAGTGAACTCCAGGCGCGGTCGTCTTTCAGCGTGTGTTTAATGGCCAGAATAACTTCCTTGTTCTGCTCATTTTCCACCGTGTAAAAATCGGGAACCTGCGTCGGGGTGGCCAGCGTAAACCGGTTTTCCGCCATCACCAGATCGGAGTATTTAATAGCGTTGGCATTGTCATTCATGTACAGATACACCCGCGAAAGCAGCGCGTTGGCGGCCGCAGCCGTGGCATAACTGCTGGTGCGCGTCACCGTCATCAGCTTGGCGGCTTTCTGCAACTCGCTGACCACAAACGCATAGACCTCTTTCACCGTCGCCCGGGCGGCATTGTCGTCGGCTTTTGTGTCGGTTTTGATGATTACGCCCAGATTCGTTTCCGGACTTTGGGCATACGGCCGTCCGAAAAGCCGGACCAGCTCGAAATGGACCATGGCGCGCAGAAAGATGTTCTCGCCCAGAATCTGATCCATTTCCTTCGATGTTCCTTCCTGAACGGCCGCAATCACTTTGTTGGCGCCGACAATAACCTGATAGGCTTTGCGGTAAATCTGGAGCGCGTTGGCCTGATCGGAGGTGTGCCGGTAGGTATACGTCAGAAAAAGCGCATCGGTAGTGGTTCCGCTGAGGGTCAGGTTGTCGCCCGGATATTCGTTCATAATGAACAGGTTACGGGTGTAGTCGGACTCTTTCAGGAAGGTGTAATTTCCGTCGGTAGCCGCCCGAAGCCCCTGCACCCCTTGCAGAATGGCCGACTCGGATAAACCGTTGTACGGGGTTGTATCAATTTCACAGGAGGTGGTTACCACCACACAGCCCAGCAACAAAAAGCGCGAAAGAGAGAAGTTCATGGGTGTTGATGATTAAAAGTTAAACTGGAGACCAAAAACCAATTTCCGGCTGAACGGGTATTTCGTACCCACTTCGCCCGTCTCGGTTACGTCCGGGTCGATACCGGAAAACTTCGTGATCGTGAACACGTTATCCGCCGAAACCGACAGCCGAACCCCATCCAGTTTGGCTCTGTTGACCAGCGCCGTTGGCAGGTCATACGTCAGGCTGATGTTCCGCAGACGAAGGTAGTTGCCGTTTTCCAGAAACCGGGATGAGGGGCGTTGCGCGTTGTTGTTCCCGCCGATGACGTACTTCGGATGCGTGGCAATGTCGCCGGGCTGCTCCCAGCGGCTCCAACCCTCCTGCAACGCCATGAGGTTATAGCGATCGTAGGCACCGTCGTTGTCGAACAGGTTCCGGTCGCCGTTGTAGAGAATAGAACCGGTGCTGTAGGTGAAGAAGGCGTTCAATTCCAGCCCTTTCCAGCTCAACACCTGCCGAAAACCGCCGAACAGTTTGGGGTTGGCGTTGTTGCCGATAAACTGGATGGTCGCATCGTTGTAGTTGTTCGTCGTGGTGCTGGTGCCGTCGGTGCCCACTTTTTCCCAGAGCGGTCCACCGGTTTGCGGATCGACGCCCATCCACCGGCGCAGATACCAACTGTTGAGCGGCCGATCGAGGGCGTAAGGGCGTTGGCCGTTGGCCACCAGAACGCGGTCGCCGTAAAGCGCGGTTACGGTGTTTCGGTTCATCCCCGCATTGATGTCCATGCGCCATTTTAGGGCGGTTTTCTGCAAAATGTCGGCCGATAAAACCACTTCAAGACCTTTGTTTCGAACCGCGCCTACGTTTTCCGTAATGAACGTGTAACCGCTGGTGGCCTGGAGCGGGCGGTTAAATAATAAGTTATTGGTCAGGCGGTTGTAGAGATCAACGGTGAGCGAAAGGCGGTTCCACAAACTGGCGTCGATTCCGAAGTTGGTATTGTTCGATACTTCCCACGACAGGTTCGGGTTTTCGATGCGGGTTGGGTAGGCGGATGGAATACCGGCGTATTGGCCTGTCAGGTTATACAGGCCCTGCGACGCATAATCGTTGATGCCATCGGCGTTGCCGGTGGTTCCGTAGCTCAACCGGAATTTGAGGTTGGTCAGCAGCGGATTGCTGCGCAGAAAGGCTTCGTTGGAGGCATTCCAGGTCAGGCCGACGGCGTAGAAGTTGCCGTATTTCTTATCCCGACCGAATTTGGACGAACCGTCCCGGCGGAACGAGGTTGTAACGAGGTATTTATCCTGGTAGCCGTAGTTGGCCTGAAACAGATACGAGGAGAACGCGTTGTCGGTTTTGGTTCCGCCGATGGTTTCGGGTTGCGAGGTTGCATCCAGAATGCTCAGGCCGGAGAAAATGCCTTTTCCGGTGGCCGCCAGCGATTCATAGTAGTAGGTCTGGTATTCGTAACCCGCCAAACCGTCCAGCGTATGCCCGCCGTTGAAACTATGCCGGAAGCGCAACAGGTTCGACGTCAGTAAGGTATAATCGCGGGTGTTGGTTCTGGCCAGCCGTCCCTGCACATCCAGGGCGCTGGGGCCACGCATGTCCTGACTGCTTTCACTGCCGTAATAACTGGTTTGGGCGCGGTTGGTGGTCGTCAGCGTCAGCCAGGGCAATACGTCGTACTCGGCTTTGAACAACAAGTCGCCCGACAGCGTATTTTCCTTGAACGTGTTGAACTGGCGGTTATAAATGAAGTTGGCATTATCGCGGCCATACCATTTTTTGGCACCGGTTACGGGGTTGTAGGGTTGTCCGTTGTAGTACGGATCGTCGTAGGGCAGGTACGTATAAGCCGCATAAAGACCGCCGTTGCTGTTGTCGTAGCCGCGCGTCGACAACCCGGCCCCGTTGACATTCACCCGGAATTTATCGCTGATGTTGTGGCTGAAGTTCAGCCGTGCGCCAAACCGGTCGAGGCCGGTTCCCTGCAAAATGCCCTGCTCCTTGTAGTAGTTCCCGCTCAGGAAGAACTTGGTTTTGTCGCTACCGCCCGAGGCACTCAGTTCCGCGAGCGTGTTGCTGGCCGTCCGGAAAGCCTGATCGAACCAGTTGGTATTGGCGTTGGCTTCCGGCGTGGGCAGATAATCGTTCAGAACGCCCGTTGGCCGGTCGCGCTGAAATACTTTTTTCTGCAAGTCATACAGTTGCGGACCGTCCAGCAACCGGAAATTGCCCAGGCTCAGCGTGCCGACGCCCTGATTCAGCCGGGCAGTCAGGCGGGTTTTGCCGGACACACCCCGGCGGGTGGTGATGACAATGACCCCATTGGACGCCCGCGCTCCGTACAGAGCCGTTGCCGAGGCATCTTTCAACACGGTGATCGATTCGATGTCGCTGGGGTTGGGAAGCCCGCCAATGACACCATCGACCACATAAAGCGGATTAGAACTGGCCGTGAGCGTGCCGACACCCCGAACGAGTACTTTGGGCGTACTGCGCGGGTCGCCGGAACTGTTGCCGACGAAGACGCCGGCCGCTTTGCCTTGCAGCATCTGGCCGACGCTGTTGGCCGTCACGTCTTTCAATTCTTTGGCCGTCACCACCTGCGCCGAACCCGTCAGGTTGCGCTGGTTAGTAGTGGTATAGCCCATCACGACCACCTCATCGAGCATGGTGTCGGCTTTTTTGAGGGCAATCTCGACCGTCGTGCGGTTTCCGACCGTTACGGTGGTTCCCTGGTAGCCAATGGAACTGATTTCCAGCACGTCCGTTGGCGTCGTTCGAACTGTGAAGGTGCCTTTGTCGTCGGTGGTGGTGCCCTGCGTGGTGCCGCGGACGATGATGGTGGCGCCCGGCAGTGGTTGCCCGGCATCGTCGCGGATGGTGCCCCGCAGGCTTGACTGCGCATAACCGCAAACGGTTACCGAGAGCCATAGGAGTAAACTTACGGAAAGCTGTTTCATGGGTTGGAAGATTGATAAAGTGGAGCGTAAAAAATCAGAAGGTCAAGGGCTTAGGGCATTCGGTAAAGACAAGCGAAGGGTAGCCTGGTCAAAACCGGACGGTTTTGACCAGGTGGAATAGTTGAGCAAATCAGATCAGTAAATTTCGTTCAGGCCGAAAATGGGGCGGTTCGTCTTCCATTTTCCCCGGGTGAAATCCGGGATTTCGATGGGTTTGCTGCCCTGCGCAATGGATTGTTCGGATAACGGACTGATGGCACTCCAGACGGCGGCATCGTAGACGTCGATCGGTGGAGCGGTTTGGGCTTTGATGGATTCGATGAAGGCCCGCATCACGAAAAAGTCGATCCCGCCGTGGCCGCCACTCTGGGCCGTTTGGCCGTGTTGTTTCCAGAGCGGGTGGTCGTATTTATCCTGGTAGGCCGCGAACGGTTCCCACTGGTGCGGTTTCGGGCTGGTTCCTTCCAGGTAAATCGTTTTGCCGTCGTCCATCCAGATGCCCTGCGTTCCCTGCGCCCGGAAACCGAGTGAATAGGGGCGGGGGGAGTTCGTGTCGTGCATGATGACGATGTTCTCGCCATTCTCGCAATTGACCACGGTGGTAACCACATCGCCCAGCTTGAAATTGACCTTGGCGTTGGGATGATCGGGCCCACCTTTATCGACCACATATTTGTGCAGGCTCCGGGCTTTGGTGGCGGTTGAGGTCAGGGACAAAAACCGGTTGCCCCGGTTGATGTTCAGCCAGTGAGCGACTGGCCCCAGACCGTGCGTGGGGTACAAATCACCATTACGATCGACGGAGTGCTGGGTCCGCCAGCGGGCTTCGGAATACCCTTTGGCCCCAAATTCCACCCCTTCTTTACCCATGCCGCCATTGAACTTGACATTCCGCAGGTCGTGCTGGTACCCGCAGTGGGCATACAGCATTTCGCCGAACATACCCTGACGAATCATATTCAAAACCGCCAGCACATCGCGCCGGTAGCAGACGTTTTCCAGAATCATGCAATGCGACCCGGTTTTTTCGAACGTATTGACCAGATCCCAGGATTCTTTCAGGGTGACGGTCGCCGATACTTCCACTCCGGCATATTTCCCGGCTTTCATGGTGGCAACGGCCATCGGCACGTGCCATTCCCAGGGGGTGGCAATCACGACGCCGTCGATGTCGTCGCGCTTGAGCATGTTCACAAAATCCTCACCACCTTTCGTGAAAGCAACCGGCACTTTTTTGCCGCTTTTTTCGATCATGGCGTTGGTGCGGCTGATGGCTTCCGGGTCGGGATCGCAGATGGCCGTGATCACCACATCGTCGCGGAAAAGGGCCTGGCGGACGTGGCTGCGACCCCGCGAACCGACCCCGATAAAAGCGAGACGGACCTGTGACAAAGCCGACGGTTTCGAAGCGGCTGCGGCCGGTTCGAACAGCGAAGGAATAAAGGGCGCAGCAGCGGTGCTGAGGGCGGCCGTACGCAGAAAATTTCGGCGGGAAGAAACAGGCATAGGGGGAGTTAGCTGAGTGGACGAATGCGTTAGGTTGAGGGTTCAGGTTCAATTCCATGCTGAAATTGGCGAAAAGCCGACAACCGATCAATCAAAACCGGAGCTTCAGGGCTCTGATTCTGACGGTTTTGGCCTGCGCAAACGTTTGTTCAGACCTGCGCAAACGTTTGTGCAAAACCGAAGGAAATTTTGCGTTTTTTAGGAATAAGAGTAAATTGTAAGGCTGAACAGGACGCGCGATGAAGGATGTTATTACGATTAAGGAGATTGCCCGGCAATTGCATGTGTCGCCATCCACCGTGTCCAGGGCTTTGCAGAACCACCCCCGCATCAGCGCACACACCCGCGATGCCGTTCATGCGCTGGCCGATCAGTTGAAATACCTGCCCAGTACGACGGCCCGCAATCTCCAGCGGGGCCGGACGGGCGTGATCGGGATGGTGTTGCCGGAAATTCGGGAGAATTTTTTCTCGGAAGTGATCAATGGCGTGGAAGAACTGGCGTTTGAACACCAGGTGACGGTGGCCCTCTACCAATCGCACGACCGGTTCGACCGCGAGAAGCAGATTCTGACCGTGCTGGCTTCCAATCGGGTGGATGGCGTGTTGCTGTCGGTTGCCAAAGAAACCCAGCAGACCCACCACATTCAGGAATTACTGGATCGCCAGATTCCGCTGGTGTTGTTCGACCGCATTCCGCCCCACATTGCGGCTCACCGGGTCGAGTGTAATATGGAGAAAGGGGCCTATGAAGCCACCAAATGGCTGGCCCGGCGCGGTCATCGACGCATTGCGCTGCTGAACGGCCCCCACGCCCTGATCGCCAGCGAGGAGCGGTATCGGGGGTATATCACGGCCTTGGTGGAAGAAGGATTGCCTGTCGAAAACGCCCTGATCAAGCGCAGTGATCTCACAACGCCGGAAACCGTCCTGAAAATGAATCAGCTTTTGTCATCGCCCACCCGGCCGGATGCGGTCTTGACGTTCAACGATTATGTCGCGCTGGATGCCATGCAGGTGTGCCGCAGTTACGGTCTGGTCGTCAATCAGGATATTTCGTTTGTCAGTTTTGCCAATCTGCCGCTCAATACCTACCTCGAACACCCACCCCTGGCATCGGTCGAACAGCATCCGTACCAGATCGGGTTTATGGCAGCTGAAATTCTTCTCAACGTGATCAACGGGAAGATTGCTCCAACGGATTTGCAAAATGTAATCCTGGAGCCCGAGCTAGTGGTTCGGGAGCAGAGTGCGGTTTTCTGAACGTAGCTTTTCTGACTAGGCTAATGTCAATAGTCGGCGACGTTTTTACATATAGGCATTTTACGTACCCCGGAGGGGTGTTCTGTTAATAGGAAAACGGTATCATCGATGGTTTTAAGCCCCGGCAGGGGCGACCTAAATCCTGGCGTTGTCAGGGCGCTCCTGCCGGAGCTTGAATGACTATTTATAGCGTTTTTCTATTGACAGAGCACCCCTCCGGGGTAATTAAAAAAACAGGACTATTGACATTGAACCCCTCCGGGGTAATTATAGACAGATCATTATCAGTCTGCGAGCACGTTCCGCCATTTCTCGTAGGCATCGCGGTAGGCTTCCTGCGCCCGCATATCCGGTTCGATGGTGCGCGTTACTTTCAAACCGGTGAAGGCTTCCTGGCGGTTTTTGTAAATACCGAGTCCCAATCCGGCACCCCGGGCCGCACCCTGTGCACCATCGGTATTGAAAAGCTGAATTTCGGCACCGGTCAGGTTCGCCAGCGTGTCGCGGAACAGCGGACTGAGGAACATGTTGGCTTCCCCGGCGCGAATGGTTTTCAGACCAACGCCCACTTGCTCCATGACCTGAATGCCGTAGTAAAACGAGAAGACAATGCCTTCCTGAGCAGCCCGAATCCAGTGGGGGAGGCTGTGGCGCGTCAGTTGCAAACCGTGGAATGAAGCGCCTAAATCGCGGTTTTCCAGCACGCGCTCGGCGCCGTTGCCAAAGGGCAAACACAGCAAACCGTCGGAACCGACGGGCGCGTGGGCCGCCAGATCGTTCATTTCGGCGTAACCAACCGAACCGCGAAGCAGGTGATTCCGCAGCCAGCTATTCAGAATGCCGGTGCCGTTGATGCAGAGCAGAACACCGTAGCGCGGGGCTTCCGGCGTGTGGCTGACGTGCAGAAAGGTGTTGACGCGGGATTGTGGATCGTATTTGGCCTGATCACTGACGCCGTAGACGACGCCCGACGTACCCGCCGTGGCGGCAATTTCGTTGGGTTCCAGTACGTTGAGCGAAAACGCGTTGTTGGGCTGGTCGCCCGCGCGGTAGGTCACGGGCGTTCCGGTGGCCAGGCCCAACTCGCTGGCGGCCTTCGACGTCAGTTCGCCCTGGACGGAAAATGTCGGTTTGATGTCGGCAACGAGCGAGGGGTCGAATCCGAAATAATCCAGCAGAAAATCCGCCGGTTTTTCGTTCTGAAAATCCCACAGAATGCCTTCCGACAGCCCGGAGGGCGTCGTGACGATTTCGCCGGTCATGCGGGCGGCCAGGTAGTCGCCCGGCAGCATGAATTTATGAATTTTGCTGTAAATCGCGGGCTCGTTTTCCTTCACCCACGCCAGTTTGGCGGCCGTAAAGTTGCCCGGCGAGTTAAGCAGGTGTTGCAGACTTTTGGTCCGACCAACGGTTTCGAAGGCTTTTTCACCGTAGGAAACCGCCCGGCTGTCGCACCAGATGATGGACGGACGCAGCACGTTTAACTCCTTGTCGACAATCACCAGGCCGTGCATCTGGTACGAAATGCCGATGGCTTTCACGTCTTCCGGTTTCACGCCGGTTTTCGACAACACGGTTTTGGACGCCAGACAGGCATTTTTCCACCACGCATCGGGGTTTTGCTCGGCATAGCCCGGCAGGGGCGCGTCGATGGGCATTTCCGATTCGGGGAAAAAAGCGGAGGCCACCACCGCACCGGTTTCAACTTCGAGCAAACAGGCTTTTACGGACGAACTGCCGACATCAAATCCAAGGAGATACATGGGGTACGCAAGGTTCAGATACAAACGAGGTGCAAAGTACGCAGAGCGGAGAAGTTAGGCAAGCGATCAGGCTGCCGGGGCTTGTTAAGTCTCAGGTTGCGGTCTGGTTTGGCAGGTCGGCCAAGACAAAAACGGCCCTTGCCCTGCGGGCTTCCTGTCCATCCGGATCCATCGACACTGGGAAGGCAGCGAGACCGTACCCTTTCCTTCAAAAGTAAAAAGTCCCCGATTGTCACAGCAACCGGGGACTTTTTACTTTTGAAATTGCTATTTTACTCCCTGATTCCCACCAGGTTCAGCATGAACGCGTATTCCAACGCAATCTCTTTCAAGGCTTCAAACCGCCCCGATGCCCCACCGTGGCCAGCTTCCAGATTGGTGTGCAGCAGGAGCTGATTGGTGTCGGTTTTCATGGTGCGGAGTTTGGCAACCCATTTGGCCGGTTCCCAGTATTGCACCTGCGAGTCGTGTAAACCGGTCATCACCAGCATGTTCGGGTAGGCTTGCTCCTTCACATTGTCGTAAGGTGAATACGACAGCATGTAATCGTAGTATTTCTTGATCTTCGGATTGCCCCATTCTTCAAACTCGCCGGTCGTCAGCGGAATGCTTTCGTCGAGCATGGTTGTGACCACATCGACAAACGGCACCGACGCCACGACGCCCCGGTACAATTGCGGTTTTTGGTTTACAACCGCACCCATCAGCAAACCGCCCGCGCTGCCGCCCATCGCAAACAGCTTGTCGGCGCTCGTATAGTTGTGCTGAATCAAATAATCCGAAACGTCCACAAAGTCGTTGAAGGTGTTTTTCTTCTTGAGCATTTTGCCGTTGTCGTACCACTTCCGGCCCATTTCCTGACCACCCCGAATGTGGGCAATGGCGAACAGAAAACCGCGGTCGAGCAGGCTCAGGCGCGTGGAGCTAAAACCGGGGTCGGTCGAATAACCGTAGGAACCGTAAGAATATTGCAGCAGCGGAGCGGAACCGTCTTTGGGCGTGTCTTTTCGGTGGACAATCGAAACCGGAATTCGGGCACCATCGCGGGATTTGACGAAAAACCGCTCCGACGTGTAGTTCGCCGGATCAAAACCACCCAGCACTTCCTGCTGTTTCATCAGCGTTTTTTCCTTCGTTTCCATGTTGTAATCGAAGGTCGAGCTGGGCGTCGTCAGCGACGAATAACCGAAACGCAGGGTAGTGGAATTGAAATCCGGGTTATAGCCAATCCCGGCCACATAAGCCGGTTCGCCAAAATCCAGGTAATGTTCTTCCTTGTTCCGGCGATCGATCACCCGCAGATGAATCAATCCCTCTCTGCGTTCGCCCAGAACCAGGTGGTTTTTGAAGACATCCAGTTGCTGTAAATAAACGTGGTGGCGGTGCGGAATGACTTCTTTCCAGGCCGACCGGTCGTTGGTTTTGGTTTCCTTCGCTTCCATCAGCCGGAAGTTTTCGGCTTTCCAGTTCGTTCGGACGTAGAAGCTCGTTTCCAGGTGCTGAATGTCGTATTCGTGGCCTTTTTCGCGGGGCAGAAAAACGACAAACTCGCCCGTCGGGTTGCTCGCTTCCAAAAGCCGGTATTCCGTCGCCACGCCGTTGTGGTCAGACACCACGGCGATGTATTTTTTCGACTTCATGCGGCCCAGGCCCATGTAAAACTGGTTGTCCGTTTCTTCGTAAAGCAGCACGTCCTGCGCCGGATCGGTGCCCAGCACGTGCCGGTATACCTGATAGCCCAGCAGCGTTTGCGGGTCTTTCCGGATGTAGAAAAGTGTCTGGTTATCAGCCGCCCAGGCGTAGCTGCCGCCTTCGGTGTCGGGAATGGCATCCGGGTAAATCTCCCCGGTTTTCAGGTTTTTGATGCGCAGCGTATACATCCGCCGACTAACGGTATCTTCGCCGTAGGCCACCAGTTCATCATTGTCCGACACTTCCAGGCCGCCGATGTTGTAGTACGAATACGGTTTTGCCATTTCGTTGACATCCAGCATGATTTCCTCTTCGGCGTCCAGCGAACCGGGTTTCCGGCAATACACGGGGTATTCACCCCCTTCGACAAACTTGGTATAATAGTAATAGTTGCCTTCCTTATAGGGTACCGATTCGTCCTGCTGTTTGATGCGGCCTTTCATTTCCTCAAACAGCTTCTCCCGAAAGTCTTTGACGGGTGCCAATACGTCTTCCAGATGCGCATTTTCGGCTTTCAGGTAGTCGATCACCTCGGGATTTTCCCGTTCGTTGAGCCAGTAGTAATTGTCGATCCGGGTGTGGCCGTGAGTGGTCAGTTCGGTCGGTTTGATGGCCGCCTGGGGCAAAACCGGTGTCGTCTGCGCGTTTGTCATAGAATTCGATGGGACTGAATACGAAACCCAATAACACCTTTTTTTCAGGATTCGTTGAGGTGTTTCGATTTGGGCAAGAAACTTAAAGTTTTTTCGCCACTTACGCGGCATTCCCTCGCTTTTTTGTTATTTTGAGGAGTTATACGGATATCCTCACTATGCGAAAAAAAGTCTACGCTTATCTGCTGCTTTCTGGCGGTATTTGTTTGCTGAGTGCCTACACACTGAAAAAAAAGGGTGACCGGATCGACGAAGGACAAACCCGCCCAACGCTGGAAAAAGTTTTTGCCAAAATCAATCAGGAAGTACTGCAAAACAGCCGGGTTTTTGAAACCCTCACCGATGCCACGCAAAAAATTGGCCACCGGCTGACGGGCAGTGCCAACGGAAGCCGCGCGGAGGAATATACCTATAACCTGCTGAAGCAATACGGCTATTCGGATACGAAATATGCCCCTTTTGAAGTGGAATCGTGGATGCGCGACACAGTGACGCTGGCGGTGGTACCCCGGAAAAGCGATAATTTCCGGGATGTCGAAGTGGTTGCCCTGGCGCATTCGCCCGTTGAAGCCCACGTTCAGGGGGAAATCATTGACATTGGCAACGGGCTGGAAGGTGATTTTGCGGCACTGAAAGACCGGATCAAAGGGAAAATTGCGCTGGTGAACATCGGTCTGGCGGCTCCCACGAAGGGCGCCCGGAACCTCCACCGCTCCGAAAAAACCGCTCTCGCCATTCAGCATGGGGCCATTGGTGTGATTATGGTCAATCTGGTGCCGGGCAATGTGCTGCTGACCGGAACGGCCTCCGTAACCGGCAAGCTCATTCCGGTTCCATCGGTGTGCATTTCGCTGGAAAGTGGTCAGGAAATCCGCCAGTGGATGCAGGAGCAGAAAAACCTGCAGGCGGTGATCGACATGACCAACGTGAGCCGAAAAATCCGGGCGCGGAACGTCGTCGCAACGCTGAAAGGGTCGCAGTTTCCCGACGAAAAAATCATCATTGGCGGCCATCTCGACTCCTGGGATCTGGCCACGGGCGCCATCGACAACGGCATTGGCTCGTTCTCCATTCTCGACATTGCCCGCACGTTCAAAGCCCTGAAAATAAAGCCGAAACGCACCATCGAGTTTGTGATGTTCATGGGCGAGGAGCAGGGCTTGCTGGGTTCGCGCAGTCTGGTGGACGATTTGAAAAAAAGCGGCCAGTTGGACAACGTCCGGTACATCCTGAATCTGGACATGACCAACGACCCGAGCGGTTTTAATGCTTTTGGCCGGAGCGAAATGGTGCCTTTCCTGACTGAAATTGGCGAAACGGTCAAGCTGGTCGAACCGGGTTTCCAGAATACGGTATCGAATCAGGCCGGGTTGCACAGTGATCATCAGCCGTTTATGATGGAAGGCGTGCCGGTGGTCGGCATGAGTGGTCATCTGGACCGGAACGTGCTGGATTGTTACCACGCCAATTGTGACAACATGAATCTGGTCAACAAAGACCAGTTGAAAAATACTGTCCGTTATTCGGCGATGTTGCTCTACGCGCTCGCCAACGCCGATGCAATTCCGACGCAACGCATGGACGACACCAAAACCCGCGATTTCCTGATTGCGCAGGGCCTCAGGACGCCCCTGCAAATCGCGAACGAATGGCGCTGGAAGGAGTAAGTTCCCTTTCCAATAAAACGCATCAGATTGAGCGCCCCCGTTAAACCGGTTTCGGTTTAACGGGGGCGTTTTTTTGGTTATGCGATCAAAATTTTGACCACTATTTTGGGGTTGCACTAGCCCAATCGCGCCCTTTTGTCGTATTGATTTCAGCCTTAGCGCATTGCCATGCGTACAAGCCTGCATTTTCTCCTTTCTAAACCCTCTTTTTATGGAAGACAACCACGCTACTGCGGAAGATTCCGGTCGTCGGAATTTCCTGAAAACGTCGTCACTGGCGGCTACTTCTTTTCTGATCGTTCCCCGGCATGTCCTGGGAAAAGGCTTCATCGCCCCCAGCGATAAACTGAACATTGCCGGGATTGGCGTAGGCGGAAAAGGGAAAAGCGACCTGGCATCGTTTGCCAAAAGTCCTCATGTGAACATTGTCGCGCTCTGCGATGTGGATGACCGTCAGGCGGTTGACTCCCGCTCCAAATATCCCAAAGCGACGTATTACAAGGATTTTCGGGAAATGCTGTCGAAAGAACGCAAGAACATCGATGCCTGCTCCATTTCGACGCCCGACAACACCCACGCTGTGGCTACGCTGGCCGCGATGCAACTGGGCAAACACGTGTATACCCAAAAACCGCTGACGCACGATATCTACGAATCCCGGATTCTGGGGCAGGCGGCTAAAAAATACAAGGTAATCACCCAGATGGGTAACCAGGGCGGTTCGGGCAACGGCGTTCGACGGATGAAAGAAATCTACGATGCCGGCACGATTGGCGAGGTGCATAAAGTGCTGGCCTGGACCAACCGCCCGGTTTGGCCACAAGCCGTTCCAACCGATCAGTCGTACGAGATTCCGAAAGAACTGGACTTTGATCTGTGGCTGGGTCCTGCCAAAAAAGTGCCGTACAATCAGTCGTATCTGCCGTGGAACTGGCGGGGCTGGTGGCCGTATGGAACGGGTGCGCTCGGCGATATGGCCTGCCACATTCTGGACCCGGTTTTCCGGATTTTGCCGCTCGATTATCCCAATTCGGTAGAATGCAGCGTGGCCGGTACCTGGACCTTTACGCTCCGCGAACAGGATCATAACCCGGACTGGACGCCGTTCTCGTCGTCGATTCACCTGAATTATCCCCGGAAAGACAACAAAGGCGACATTAAACTAAGCTGGTATGACGGCGGCATTTTACCCGAACTCCCGGAAGAACTCCAGCCGGGCGAAGCCTTCGGGAATTCCGACGGGGGCGTGTTGTTCATTGGGTCGAAAGGGAAACTGATGGCCGACTGTTACGGTGCCAATCCGCGACTGCTGCCGTTGAAAGCCAACGAGACGCTTAACATTCCGGAAACCATTGCCCGTGTGCCAAACGAAGATCACTATCTGCAATGGGTCGATGCCTGCATCGCCGGGTATGGCAAAGGCGTAACGAGTTCGCCGTTCGAATACGCTGCGCCGTTTGCCGAAAGCATTCTGATCGGGAATCTGGCCCTGCGGAGCTGGATGCTGCGCGACAATCCGACGGCGAAACGCTCGGCGGATCGGTATAATGGCCGGAAAAAGCTGCTTTGGGATGCTGCCAACATGAAAATCACGAATTACGACCTGGCCAACCAGTATGTGAAGCGGGAGTATCGGGAGGGTTGGAGTTTGGTGGTGTAAGCCTTATGAAGAGCAGTACTAAGAATCGGTTATTGTAGGTAATCCTGATGTCAGCTTGGGAAAGAGCGTAATTAGTCTTCTTTCTCAGGCTGATTCAGCATCTGATACAACTCTTCCGTATTGAGAACCCGGTTAAAGCCCAATGCCTGCAAATGGGTGGTCAGTTTTTTATCTCCAGTCCAGAGCCATCCACCGGTCTGCAAGGTCAGAGCAACGTAACTGATATCGAAATGATCAACATTGGTTGTAAGGCGTTCCGCTTCTTGCCAATGGTGAGGCTCAATCAGGCTTTCATTATATAGTTTCAAATTACCAATGAGCATAGAGAGATCATCGATTACGTCCTCAAGCGGCTTTTTGGCGTATTTGACGATTTTTGGCTGGTGTTTGAATAGCTCGACTACTGCATAATGGCAACTGACGCGTCGGAGCGAGAGAGAAGGATCAGTCAGAAGGCGTGCTATTCTGCCGTTGGCTGAAATTAGGGCGCTAAACAAAATATTCGCATCAACGGTAACAATCATGGAATGAAACGATGCTTGTTTTCTTTCCACCATTTCGTGTCCACTTCCCGTGCTAATTCTGTAGCTTGTTCTTCTGTTCCCTGGTTGCTGGCATTGGATTCCAGAAATCTAAAATAATTGACAAACTTCTGCACTTCCTCCATGTCAATTAAGGAACTGTTGAGTCGAATGACTATTTCATTATTTTGACGCTCAATGACCATAATTTTCTCTTTTTACAAAGATAGCATTTTGAGCGGAGTCCTTTTGCGTTCTTTGCCGCTGAAAGTGGTTATTGGCCAGCAGAAAACGCAAGCGCCGATGTCCCGTCCGTGATCCGCACCGGATAGCATTTTAACGCAATGTTGAAGGCTTCCTGATAAACCGTACTCATGCGGCTAATAAACGCATCGACAGCTTCGCGTTCGACCATGTTGATGGTGCAGCCGCCAAAACCACCCCCCATCATCCGCGCGCCCAAAACCGCAGCGTCCTGCCGCGTCTGGTCAACCAGAAAATCCAGTTCCGGGCAACTGACTTCGTAGTCGTGCTGCAAACCTTCGTGGGTTTCGTACATCTTCCGGCCAAAAGCGGCCAGATCGTTTTGCAGTAAAAATTCGCAGGCTTCCCGGACGCGCTGAATTTCTTCGGTCACATACCGGCAGCGTTGGTAAACCTTGCCCGGCATTTCGTCGCGGTGGGCGTCCACCAGTTCTGTGGTGGCGTCGCGCAGCAGGCGGATGTCCGATTGGTATTTTTGCAAAATGGCAACCCCGGTTTCGCATTCTTCCCGCCGGGTGTTGTATTCACTGTCGCCGAGGGAATGTTTTACGCCCGTATCGCACAAAATCAGGGCGTAATCGGTGGTCTGGAACGGGAAATATTCGTGGTGCAGCGATTGGCAATCCAGTTGAATCACCGACTGTTCGCGCCCAAACATGGAGGCAAACTGATCCATGATGCCGCAATTGACCCCAACAAACTGATTTTCGGCGCGTTGGCTGAATTTCACCATGTCGATGGTCGAAAGGCCCAGACCAAACAGTTCATTCAGGCCGAACGCCAGCCCGCATTCCAGCGCAGCCGACGACGATAAACCCGCCCCGGAGGGAATGTTTCCGCCAAAAACCAGGTCAAAACCGCCCGGCTGATGCCCGGCTTTCTGCAACTGATCGACCACGCCCATCAGGTAATTGGGCCAGCCCAGCGGAGACTGCGTAAAATCGTCGAGCGCGAAGGAAAAGGATTGATTCAAATTTTCGGCAACGATACGACCCGTCCGGTCGGAGCGCCGGGCGATGGCGAAGATAATTTCCTTGTCGATGCTGGCGGGCAGCACCAGGCCACCGTTGTAGTCCGTGTGTTCGCCCAGCAGGTTAATCCGGCCCGGCCCGCGCAGCAGCAACGCCGGTTGCCGGTTAAATTCCTTCCGAAAAACAGCCTCAATCTGGTGAATGTAAGGATGCTGAGCAATCATAGTATGAGTGTTAAGGGACTTTTTTATTAACAGAGATTCCAATTCGGTTCCAAATTTTGCTGCCTTTTTACAGTTTACAAACAAGCCCGTGGGAAATCTGTCGATTCAGACAAAAAAACTTTGCTACGCCTTCGAACGGCAATGGCAAAGAAAGTCCCGGTTTTCCTGTGTCCTTTCGATTGGTTACGCGTCTAAGCAGAGTAACGATCACAATCCAAATCCTGCTTTTATGCTGGCAAAGACCTTTGGAAGCGCCGTTCACGGCGTTGGTGCCACCATCATTACCATTGAAATCACGGTGGCACAGGGATTACACTTTTTCATGGTCGGTTTGCCCGACAGTGCCGTCAAAGAAAGCGAACAACGGGTCGAATCGTCCCTGAAATATTTCGGCTACCGGATGCCCCGGCAAAAAGTCGTTGTCAATCTGGCTCCGGCCGACATCCGCAAGGAAGGCTCGTCCTACGATTTGCCGATCGGCCTCTGCGTGCTGCAGGCATCGGAACAAATTACGCTGGTGCGCAACCTGGAAGACTACGTCATCATGGGCGAACTGTCGCTCGACGGCAAGTTGCGGCCCATCAAAGGCGTGTTGCCCATTGCGATCGAAGCCCGGAAACGCGGTTTTAAAGGGTTTGTGTTGCCCGCCGAGAATGCACCGGAAGCCGCTATCGTCAATAACCTCGATGTGATCGGGGTCGAAACCATGATGGATGCGGTGGAATACTTTGAGGGTAAAAAAGAAATCACACCGCTGGTGACCGACACACGGGAACTGTTTACGAATACCCAAAATGCCTACGATGCCGATTTTGCCCACGTTCAGGGGCAGGAAAACATCAAACGGGCGATGGAAATTGCGGCTGCCGGTGGTCATAATGTGATCATGATTGGTCCGCCGGGGGCCGGGAAAACCATGCTGGCGAAGCGGTTGCCCAGTATTTTGCCGCCCCTGACGCTGCATGAAGCCCTCGAAACCACCAAGATTCATTCCGTGGTGGGCAAGTTGGGCAGCCGGGCCACGCTGATTGCCACGCGTCCGTTTCGGTCACCGCACCACACCATCAGCGATGCGGCTCTGGTGGGTGGCGGCAGTTTTCCGCAGCCCGGCGAGATCTCGTTATCGCACAACGGCGTTTTGTTTCTGGACGAATTACCGGAGTTCAAGCGGACCGCGCTGGAAGTGATGCGCCAGCCGCTTGAAGAACGGAAAGTGAGCATTTCGCGCGCCAAATGGGCGGTGGAATTTCCGGCCAATTTTATGCTGATCGCCAGCATGAATCCGTGTCCGTGTGGGTATTACAACCACCCCGAAAAAGAATGCGTTTGCGGCCCGGGCGTCGTACAGCGGTATTTGAACAAAATCAGCGGGCCCTTGCTCGACCGCATTGACCTGCACGTGGAAGTGACGCCGGTTTCGTTCGACCAGATGACTGCCAACCGCCCGTCGGAAGGCAGCGAAACCATCCGGGAGCGAGTGATCCAGGCGCGGGAAATCCAGACCAAGCGGTTTGGCGAGCAATCCGGTATTTATTCCAACGCCATGATGCCGTCGCAAATGGTGAAGGAAGTTTGCGTCATCAGCCCGGCGGGTTTGGCGTTGTTAAAAACCGCCATGGAACGGCTGGGCTTGTCGGCCCGCGCCTACGACCGGATTCTGAAAGTGTCGCGTACGATTGCGGATCTGGCGGGAGCGGAACACATCGAAATTGAGCATTTGGCTGAAGCCATTCAATACCGGAGTCTGGACCGGGAGAATTGGGCGGGGTGAGTGCAAATCCATTTTTAGTATGATATTTCTGGATTTCAATCCTAGAATATCATAACAATCCGGGATTTGGCCATGATTTACCCTTCCGTCCGAAAATACGCCACATCGGCTTTTACCGACGTCAGCAGTTCCCGCGTGCGGTCGGGCCGGGCGTCGGTGATAAAAATCTGGCCGAAGGTGTGGTGTTCCATCAAGGTGATGAGCTTGTCGATCCGGCGGTCATCGAGTTTATCGAAGATATCGTCAAGCAGCAACATCGGTTTTACGCCTTTTTCGGCTTGCAGTTGCTCGAACTGCGCGAGTTTTAAAGCAATGACAAAGGTTTTCTGTTGCCCCTGCGAACCGAATTTCTTCAACGCCACGCCATTGGCTTCAAACACGTAATCGTCTTTGTGAACGCCCTTGTTGGTACGCTGCAACTGAATATCCCGCTGGCGGTTTCGGCGGAAATCTTTCGGGAATTCCTCGTTGCCCACTTCCGATTCGTAAATGATATCGACCGCTTCGCGGGCGTCGCTCAGGTAGGCATAATGCTTTTGAACAATGGGCAGAAAGTCGCTGATGAACTGTTTCCGGCGTTGGTAAATTCGCCCGGCCAGTTGCAGCAGCGGTTCGTTGTAGGTTTCCAGCAACTCTTCATCCAGGTAATTCCGTTCGGCAAACAGTTTTAGCGTACCGTTTCGCTGTTTCAGAATCTGCTGGTAGAACAGGTAATCGCGGAGGTAGTCGGCATCCAGTTGCGACAGAACGCCGTCGAAAAAATGCCGCCGTTCTTCGCTGTGTTCGCGCACCAGATCGGTGTCGTTGGGCGCCAGCATCACCACCGGAAACCGCCCGATGTGTTCGCTGATGCGCTCATACGGTTTTTTGTCCGACAACAACACCTTCCGCTGTCCGCGTTGCAGGCTGCAGGTGATCTGCGTCGGTTTATCGTCGTGGCGGAAAATGCCGTCGATGATGAAGAAATCGCTCTGGTGGTGAATGCTCAAGGCATCCTGGTTATGAAACGCACTCTTGCTCAGCGACAAAAAATAAACGGCGTCGAGCAGGTTGGTTTTCCCGCTTCCATTCGGTCCAACGATGCAATTAATCTGTTCGCTAAATGTAAAACTCCCTTCCTCGTAGTTTTTGAAGTTGGTCAGGTTGAGTTTTTCCAAATACATCGGTATGGTTGTTAGCAGGAATTGCGTATTTTCGCGGCATCGTGGTGGTAACAGCCGCGTGTTTAAGCAACAAAGATACAGGTCGTTTGTTACGTTAGGACCGGTTACCTGTATCGCACAACGATTTCCGTTTTATTCGGTTATCCTTTTTTTACGCCCAACGAACTCTATGGCAAGTGTAAAGGAAAAATCTAAGCCGGGCGACGCTTCGCCGGGCGACGCATCGCCAGCCGCTGCAAAAACCAAGCATCCGAAAGAACGCTACCTGTACTGGTATGAGTCGATGATGCTGCAACGTAAATTTGAAGAAAAAGCCGGTCAGCTCTACGGACAGCAGAAAATCCGGGGTTTCTGTCACCTCTACATTGGGCAGGAAGCCTGCTCTTCAGGGTCGTATTCAGCCCTGACCAAAGATGATAAATGGATTACGGCCTACCGCGACCACGGTATTCCGCTGGCGTTGGGTTCTGACCCGAAAGCCATTATGGCCGAGTTATTTGGCAAACAAACCGGCTCGTCAAAAGGAAAAGGCGGTTCGATGCACATTTTCGATAAGTCGGTGAATTTCATGGGCGGCCACGGCATTGTGGGTGGCCAGATTCCGATGGGAGCCGGGATCGCTTTTGCCGAGAAGTATAACAAAACCACCAACCTGTGCATGTGTTTCATGGGCGACGGTGCCGTTCGGCAAGGTTCGTTCCACGAAACGCTGAACATGGCCATGACCTGGAAACTGCCGGTTATTTTTGTCGTGGAAAACAACGGTTACGCGATGGGAACGTCCGTGGCCCGTACGTCGAACGTAACGGATCTGTATACGCTGGGTGAAGCCTACGACATGCCGTCGGAACCCGTCGATGCGATGGATGTGGAAGCCGTTCACGAAGCCGTGAGCCGGGCCGCCGAGCGTGCGCGCAAAGGCGACGGGCCGACGTTCCTGGAATTCCGAACCTACCGGTACCGGGGTCATTCAATGTCCGATCCGCAGAAATACCGCACGAAAGACGAGCTGGAGCAATACAAACAACGCGACCCGATCGAGAACGTCCGGGCGACGATTCTGAAAGAGAAACTGGCGACCGAAGAGGATTTGGCGGCCATCGATCAGAAAATCAAAGGCATCGTGGACGAATCGGTGAAGTTTGCCGAAGAGTCGCCCTATCCGGGACCGGAAGAGGCTTTCCGCGACGTCTACATGCAGAAAGATTATCCGTTTATCATGGAATAATCAAAAGAAGCGTACCCGTAGAAAGGGAAGGGGAAGGAAAGAAACGGTTTTCGGCTGGTCTCTTTCTACGCCATCTTCCTTTTTTCATGTCGATTGTTCGGGCTTTGGTAGCAAAACTTTGTCTATGTTCTTTCTATTATCCAGAGATTTACTAAATTTGCAGTCCGAAATTTTGGATAATTATAAATGAGTAAGACACAAACAAACTCCAAACTGGAGTTTCTGGAAGATCCCGCTGCTCTGGCGGGTTCGTTAGGGAAGGCGGAGTTGTTTTTTGAAAAAAATCAGAAGCTGATTCTGGGTCTGCTGGGCGGTATTGTCTTGGTGGTGGCCGGTTTTATCGGTTATCGCTACTGGGTGAGCAGCCAGGACCAGGAAGCGCAAACGGCCGTGTTCCCGTCGGTTTACGAATGGGAGGCCGATTCACTGAAAAAAGCATTGAATGGTAACGGCGCTAACGAAGGTCTCGTCGCCGTTTCTGAAGAATATAGCGCCACTCCTACCGGTAACGTCGCCAGTTTCCGCGCTGGAGTCGCTTTCCTGAAATTAGGCCAGTACGACCAGGCCATTGAAAAACTGAAAAGTTTCAAATCGTCGGATTTGCTGGTGCAAGCCCGTGCCTACGCCCTGATTGGTGATGCCAACATGGAAAAGAAAGCCTACGGCGACGCCATCGAGTATTACAAAAAAGCGGCTGATTACAAGCCCAACCAATACTTTACACCTGCTTACCTGATGAAGCTGGCACTGGCCTACGAGCAAAACAAGCAAAACCAGGATGCAATTGATACGTACAGTTCGATTATCGACAAATACCCTACCTCTTCGGAAGCCGCTAACGCCAAGAAGTATAAATCGGTGTTGGAAAGCACGGTCGGTGAGTCGTAAGCAGCGTTAATTCAACCATTGCGAAAGGACAAAGCCGACCGGGTTTTGTCCTTTTTTTTGACCAGGATTTAGCTGATTGGAATGATGAACTCTGATTTATCTTGTCAATCGTTTTACTAATCCCGGCAACCGTACTCACTTATTGTAATCATAGTTAATCCCTTTAATCAGTTAAATCCTGGTTCAGAATGGCATCCGAATTAAAGAACTTAAGTGTTTTTTCAACCGATCACCTGCCCGACATCAGTCATCGCCAGTTTGCCATCGTGGTGGCCGAGTGGAATGCAGAAGTAACCGAAGCCCTGTTTTCGGGTGCCTACCAGACGTTGATCAACTACGGCGCGAAGGTCGAGAACATCGTCCGGGGTAATGTTCCGGGGAGTTTCGAGCTGAGTTTGGGCGCACAATGGTTTGCCCAACGCACGGAAATCGATGCGGTTATTGCGCTGGGCTGCGTGATTCAGGGCGAAACCAAACACAACGATTACATCAACCACGCTGTGGCGCAGGGATTGACGAACGTTGGACTGCAAACCGGAAAACCGGTCATCTTCGGGGTTCTGACACCGAACAACCAGCAGCAGGCTCTCGACCGCGCGGGCGGTGTTCACGGCAACAAAGGCGACGAAGCCGCCATGACCGCCATCAAAATGTTAGGATTACAACAGCAAGTGTACAGTTTATAATCATCTAATTTTGAATGAGTGAATGATAGAATGAGTGAATAGCGTTCCCAAATTTTGGTCTTCGCGGAGCTATTCACTCATTCACTCATTCGCTCATTCACTCATTAATTATGCAAGTCTGGAAATTTGGCGGAACGTCCGTTGGCAAGCCCGAACGGATGCATTCGATTCGCAACCTGATTACCTCCGATGATCAGCAAAAAATCATCGTTCTGTCGGCCCTGTCCGGCACTACCAACGCCCTGTTGTCCATCGGCGAATCCCTGAAAGCGGATCAGCCCGGTGAAGCGGCCGAGAAAATCGAGCACCTGAAAGCGCATTACGATTCGTTCGTTCGCGATTTGTACAAGACCAGCGAAGGATTGACGAAGGGACAGAAGATCATCGAAAACGAATTCTCGTTCATTCGATCGCTGACCCGCATCAAACCGTTTACGCTGAAACAGGAAAAAGAGCTGGTGGCCGAAGGCGAATTGCTGAGCACGCAAATTTTTCAGGCGTATCTGGAAGAACTGGAGCACGACTCCATTCTGCTGCCTGCGCTGGAGTTTATGCGAATCGACGCCGATGGCGAACCGGAACTGGATTATACGGAACGCAAACTGCGGGAATTGCTGCGGGCGCACGGTGATAAAAAACTCATTGTGACGCAGGGGTTCATCTGCCGGAATCCGCGCGGTGAAGTCGACAACCTGAAACGGGGCGGTTCGGACTACACGGCTTCGCTGATTGGCGGGGCCATTCGCGCCGACGAAATCCAGATCTGGACCGACATCGACGGCATGCACAACAACGACCCCCGGATTGTCAAGAAGACCTTCCCGATCCGGGCGTTGACGTTTGAAGAAGCCGCTGAATTAGCCTATTTTGGGGCCAAAATCCTGCACCCGTCCACCATTACGCCGGCCAAAATGTTTGGCGTTCCGGTTCGGTTGAAGAACACGATGGACCCGACGGCGGAAGGAACGCTGATTGCCAACAAAACGTCCGATCAGGTGTTCAAGGCCATCGCGGCCAAAGACAGCATCACGGCTTTGTACATTCATTCGCTGCGGATGCTGAATGCCTACGGTTTTCTGCGCCGGATTTTTGAAGTATTTGAAAAATACAAAACGCCGGTCGATCTGATTGCTACTTCGGAAGTATCGGTTTCGGTCACGATTGACAAAACCGACAACCTGACGGAACTGATGGCGGAGTTGCGGACGTTCTGCGAACTGGAAGAACCGGATTACGACCAGGCCATTATCTGTATTGTCGGAAATTTCAGTGCCGATCAGGCCGGTATTGCCTTACAGGTTCTGAAAGCGATGGAAGGCATCCCGATCCGGATGATTTCGTACGGCGGTACCGAACACAATATTTCGCTGCTCGTTCATGGTCGCTACAAAGCCGAAGCCCTGAATGCGCTGAACGAAGGACTTTTTGAACTGAAAGAAGCCTGAAAAAACGGAACACCTGACCGGTTTTCAAAACCGGTCAGGTCTGGCTAATTTTGTCCCCAAACCGTTACGGCCATGAACCGCCTTACCAACAAAGCATTTCTGCAAAAGGTCAAAGAATCGGTGCATTCGATTGATCCACAGGCTGATGTCTATCTGTTCGGTTCACGGGCGCGGGGTAATCATCGCAAGGATTCGGATTGGGATTTTCTGGTGTTAACTGAGAAGAAATTAGACCAGCAATTGGAATATGCGATCTGGGATACGTTTACAGAACTGGAATTAGCGTCTGAGCAGATTATAAATCCCGTGGTGCAAGAAAAGCAGGAGTGGATAAAACACCCTTTTTCTCCTTTCTATTGGAACGTTCTTACTGATGGTAAACCAATATGAATAATTACAAGGAGGAAGAGATTAAGTACAGACTATCCCGCCCAACTGAATCTTTGCAAGATGCACAGGCCCTAATTGCGATAGAAAGCTGGAACGGTGCCGCAAACCGTCTTTATTATGCAGCTTACTATGTGGTAGTCGCACTCATGGTAAAACATGAAATTAAGATTACTTCCCACGATGGTGCAAAACATATGCTCGGCCTGCATTTTGTGAAAACCGGTCGGCTAGACGTCCGATTTAGTAAGATTTACGGTCACCTATTTAATACACGTCAAAGTGGCGATTATGGCAATTTTATCTATCATTCGTCAGAAAAGATTTTGCCATTACTAGACGAAACCGAACAATTCATTGCTGCCGTCCGGCAGTTAGTAGCTGAATAACATGCTTTTACTTCCATTCATTCGCGACAATAAAGAAGCCACCCTGGCGGGGCTGAAAAAGAAACGGTTTGCCAATGCAGAAACCGCCGTCGAGCAGGTGCTGGCGTTCGATCAGCAACGGCGCGATGCCCAAAAAGAACTGGAAGACGTCCTGGCCCGCTCCAACGCCAAAGCCAAAGAAATCGGGGCGTTGATGAAAGCCGGACAAAAAGCCGAAGCAGAGGCCGCCAAAGTCGAAACCGCCGAACTCAAAACGCGCTCGAAAGAACTGGAAGAAAGCCTGAAAATCGCCGAGCAGCAGTTGCAGGAGGTTTTGGTGACCTTGCCGAATCTGCCCCACAGCAGCGTTCCGGAAGGTCGTACGCCCGAGGATAATGAGGTGGTTCTGGAACATGGCGAAATTCCAACCTTGCCCGAAGGCGCATTGCCGCACTGGGATCTGATCAAAAAATACGAGATCATCGACTTTGAACTGGGCAATAAAATCACCGGCGCCGGTTTTCCGGTGTACCGGGGAAAAGGCGCACGGATTCAGCGGGCGATGATCAATTTCTTTCTGGACGAGGCACTGAAAGCCGGTTATTTCGAAATTCAGCCGCCGATTTTGATCAACGAAGATTCGGGGTTTGGCACGGGTCAGTTGCCCGACAAAGAAGGGCAGATGTATTTTGCCACCGAGGACAAACTGTATCTGATTCCAACAGCGGAAGTACCTATCACTAATTTATACCGTGACGTCATTTTATCGGACGATCAATTGCCGGTCAAGAACGTTGGGCACACGCCCTGTTTCCGGCGCGAAGCCGGTTCCTGGGGCGCACACGTTCGGGGTTTGAACCGCTTGCACCAGTTTGATAAAGTAGAGATTGTGCAAATCCGCAAACCGGAAGAATCGTATCAGGCACTGGAAGAAATGAGTCTGCACGTCCAGCTATTGTTGCAGAAACTGGAACTGCCCTACCGCGTCCTGCGGCTTTGCGGGGGCGATATGGGTTTTACGTCTGCGCTGACCTACGACATGGAAGTGTGGTCGGCGGCTCAGCAACGCTGGCTGGAAGTGAGTTCGGTATCCAACTTTGAAACCTATCAGTCCAACCGCCTGAAACTCCGCTCACGGGTCGAGGGAAAAACCCAACTGCTGCATACCCTGAACGGTTCGGCCCTGGCGTTGCCCCGGATTCTGGCGGCCATTCTGGAAAATAACCAGACGCCGGAAGGCGTTCGGATTCCGAAGGTGCTGGTGCCGTATTGCGGGTTTGACATGATCAATTAGGCGCGACGCTTCCGGCTGTCCGGAAGCGTCGCTCGCTTTTTCTAGACAATAGCGGGTTGCTCCAGTGCTTTCCGGAGCACTTTTTCGTCGGTTAAATCAAGCCGCAAAGGTGTGATGGATACATAGCCCTGATCGATAGCCCAGCGGTCGGTTCCTTCTTCGGCCGGTTCCAACGGGGTTACCGTAAACCAGTAATGTTTGCGCCCCAACGGGTCCATACCCGGCACAATCGTACCATCGTATAGCCGAACCGACTGCCGGGTCCACCGGATCTCGGTCGGTTGCTGGGGAAAATTGACGTTGTAGAGCGACAACTCCGTATCTTTCAGTAACAACTCCAGTGTTTTGGCCACAAACGGCTCCAGGGCCTTGAAGTCCGGCTCGGTCTTGCCGACCGGCGTACTGAGCGCGATGCCTTTGATGCCGAGCAAAACCGCCTGCTTGGCAGCCGCCAGTGTTCCCGAATGCCACATGGAGTTGCCCAGGTTCGGCCCCATGTTGATCCCCGACAACACTACATCAGTATGTCCCCACAAGTGCGTTCCCAGTGCCACACAATCGGCGGGGGTGCCGTTGACGCGGTAGGCGTCGATGCCTTCAAACTTGATGGGGGAGGTTTTGTAGGAAAGCGGTCGGGAATGGGTGACCGCATGGCCCATCGACGATTGCTCTACGTCGGGAGCGACAACACGAACTTCCCCGAACCGGGAGGCTATTTGGGCCAGAGCGGCAATGCCCGGGCTGTATATGCCGTCATCGTTGGTGATTAAAATTCTCATGGCAGTACCATTTTTGTCTTCTTATTCCAACAGAAAAACCGTTCGGGATGTTTAATAGATCATTCGAACGGACTTTATGAAAATCGCTCAGCTCTTACATAATCCCGGTGCCGGTGATGAGGAACATTCCCGGAAAGAACTCATGGCACTCATTGAATCGGAAGGTTTTGTTTGCCGATATGCTTCTACGAAGAAAAACGACTGGAAAGAATTGAAATCCGACGTCGATTTTCTGGTCGTTGCGGGGGGAGACGGCACCGTGCGAAAGGTCGCCAAACATCTTTTGAACCGGAAGCTAATCGAAAAACCGTTGCCAATTGCCCTGTTGCCCAGCGGAACGGCCAATAACATTGCGGGGACATTGAACATTCCGGCTGACGATCCACAACCAGTTGTCCAAAGCTGGCGCACGGATCAGCGGAAGAGGTTCGATGTCGGGCTGGTGCAAGGCTTACCCAAAAAGCAGTTTTTCCTGGAGGGAATCGGGTACGGCGTTTTTCCCCAGTTAATGAAAGAGATGAAGGAGCATCCGGTCAATTCGTCCGATTCGCCGGAAGACAAACTTCGTATAGCGCTGGAAATCCTTTCGGAAATCGTTCAGACGTACCAGGTTCAGTCGTGCCGGATTGAAGTGGATGGCGTCGATTATTCGGGCGAGTATCTGCTGGTGGAGGTGATGAACATTCGCTCCATCGGCCCCAATCTGGTGCTGGCTCCGGCCGCCGATCCCGGCGACGGGCTGTTCGAGGTGGTGCTGGTTTCGGAAAGCCAGCGCGACGGGCTGCTGACCTACGTGCAGAACCGGCTCCAGGGCGTCGAAGGCGACTATTGGGGAACGGTTTTGAAAGGAAAATCCATCCACATGCAGTGGGAAGGCGTCGAAATGCACCTGGACGACCAATTGATTAAATCCAAAAAGCCCCGGGCGTTGCAACTGACGCTGAGCGAAGGGCTTCTCACGTTTTTAGGGGCTGGTTGATGGGCCACAACCACTTAACCGAATACTATTACACATTATTGATAAGCAAAATTTATTGGCATGGTGTATTTAACTTTTACCTTTCGGCCGCGTTGAATACCTGGAGTCCATTTTCCACTGGTGGCTTTCACGACTCGAACAGCTTCTTCATCCGCACCATAACCAATACCTTTCATAACTTTTACATCCTCAACATTCCCTTCCGTGTCGATAACAAAGCCGATAACAACTCTTCCCTGAACTCTCGCTCGGGAAGCTTCAACCGGATAACGAATAGTGCTGCCTAAAAACCTTCCCAATGCCGACATCCCACCTTTAAATTCCGGCTGTTTTTCAGGTTCATCGTACGTCATAACATCACCTTTTTCGTTATACAGCTTGCCGGTGAGAAACTTACCATTTTCGTACGTTTCCCGGTAAGCTAACTGATCATTTCTGAATCGCCCGATCCATTCACCATCTTTTAAACTGTTTTTCAGTGCTCCGCTTTCCAGAAGCAGTTTCCCGTTGCTTCGTGAAGCATAGGTTGCTTGTCCGGTTCCTTTTATAACTGTAGGATGACCCGTCGAGTCAAACTGGCTGATCAATTGAAAATGAATGGAAGTTTCTGCACTGAGGTCGCGCAAGGCAATTTGACGAAGTTGACCATTTGGATACCAGAGCCATTCCTGGGTTTTCTTCTCATCGATCGACTCCTCCAGACGCTTTACCGTCCCATTTCGGTAATAATAAAGTGATGATCGGGAGCCTAGGCCATCACTATGGGGTTCTACCGATAGCAGTGAGCCATCTGCAAAAAAAGAATACTGCGTTTCCTGAACTATGCCTTTTTTATCGAAAGTTTGAAGACGATAAGCCTCTACTGAATCGGGCAGAGCCGGATCATGATCGTTGTGGTAGGTAAAGGGCGCTTTCTTAAACTGATATCGGTCAAATTCTTTCCAGTTCTTTCCTGATTTCCGGTAAATAATGGGATCTCCGTTTGGATAACCGAGTGTATCGACCGGTGTATCAAGCAGGTACGAGGCTTTGCTTTCATCCGTAATCAAGAGTGCTTTGTCATCAAAATATCGGCTGACCCTATCCTGTTTGTAGTCCAGACCCGTTGGCGCAAACCGAACCGGATACGTAAACTGCTGGCGAACCGGCTGGCCACCTTTCAACGCCGGTTTCCAGGCGTTGAACAGACTCAAAACCCGCATGGCCTCGCGGTCGCAATCGGGGCGGAGGCTGCGGAGCGTTTTTACTTCCGAAACCGTGCCGTTGGGTTCAACCACCCCCGACAGAATGACGATACCTTTGATCCGGCTCACTTCGGCCGGATACGGCATTCGCAGGTTAACGTCGATAAACTTTTCCAGCAGTGCGATACCGCCAATGGGCCGGGCCGCCGAATCGACTTCGAAATCTTTGTAAGCGGTCTGGGCGCGAACCGCCAACGACATTGATAGCAAAAACAGGATGTAAAAACAACGTTTCATGGGTGGATATGAAAATTTTGGCATCTAAGGTATAAAAAATACTACTAATTCCCTTTCATCATCTATTTGCCCGTCATGGGTGGTTTTCCGGTGCCAAAATCATCGGGCAGTCGCTGGAGCCACAGATTGCGAACCCGCCCGTTCGACATCCGGATGCCCAAAATCTGTTCCGCCGGGTTGCGAACCACATCGATGGTTTGCACATACCACCAGGGAGCCTGCAAACGGTCTTTAGAAACAACACTGATGGACACTTCGCCGTGGTGGACATGCCTTAGTTTCAGCGTATCGTCTTTCTGAATGATGGTATAAATGGTTTCCAGTTCCGGGCTGTAATACTGGCCGACGAGTTGTTTCTTCTGCTCCGCCGAAATCTCAAACGGTTTGACCCGTTTTCCCGGATGATGGCCATTCTGGATAAGCGTGATCTGGCTCACTTTTCCGGTTTGCGGGCGATGAAAGATTACTTTGGCATCCACGACTTTTAAAAAGAACGTGGTGTCGGACGATGGAAACAGCTCGGCCTCGGCCTGAGGCTGCCCCGTGGCCTGTGTGAAATACCGGTTGCCGTCCCGCTTGAACGACAGGATAAAACCGGGTGCTTCGGAAAGTTCATACTCACCGGCATAGGTATCGAAGAGCGCGGGGTCAATGGCATGCACGTTGGCAAGAGTCGGAGCCGTCGGGGCTTTCACGACCTTGTCCGTTTTTAACTGCGAAGCCAGGTAAATATCGGCCAGCTCGAAGGCTTTTTTGGCCGGATCAAACTCGGCCTGGTTGCTCAACACGATAAAACCGTAGTCTTCTTTCGGAAAATAGCACAGAAAGGACCGAAAACCGGCGTCGCTGCCCCCGTGATTGATGTGCGACAACCCTTTGTACTGGCCATGCACGAGCGCAAAAGCATAGGGCAGGGTGTCGCCTTTGGTAAGCCGCCCCCGTTCCAGCATCTGTGTCATGGTGGCCTGGTTGCCGACGGCGGGCGAGCGGAAATTGCCAATCCAGTGCGCCAGATCGTTCACCGTCGTGAATAAACTGGTGGCACCCGCGTTGGCGTAACTCAGCACGCTTTTTTTGTAGGCATTCGGGCCGTCGCCTTTCGAAAACGAATACGCCCGACCTTTGACAATCCGTTCGTGATCGTCGTAAAACAAGGTGTTTTTCATGCCCAGCGGCTTGAAAACCCGCGCTTGCATCCACTCCCGAAACGGTTGTTTCGTTACGCGGGCGATGATTTCACCCAGTAATGTATACCCCGTATTGCAATAGGTGTAGGCCGAACCTGGCTCAAAATTCAGTTCCTGCTGCCGTTTGACGAGGTTGAAAACCTGTTCTTTGGTAATGACGTCGTCCAGTTGCCAACCCGCCATCGCCAGCAGATTCCACTGGTCGCGCAAGCCGCTGGTGTGGTGAATGAGGTGCCGGATGGTTATCCTTTTGCCAAAATCGGGCACTTCCGGCAGGTAGTTGTGAATGTCATCGTCCAGCGATAGTTTGCCTTCCTGCGCCAGCAGCACAATCCCGAAGGCCGTAAACTGTTTCGACAAAGAAGCCACGTGGAAAATGGTTTCCGGGCCAATCGGCGCCCCGGTTTCCACGTCGGCTTCACCAAATCCTTTGGCATAAATCAGCTTGCCCTGATGCACCACCCCGACGGCAGCTCCGGGGCTACCGGTTTTTTTCCATTCCCGAAAAAGTGAATCGGCCCGGATTGCCAGTTTGGGCGATTGGGCCAGGGTGAATGAACCGGAAAGAACGAGCAGGATCAGAGAGGAGAGGAGTTGGAGGTGCGGCTTCATGGGCTTACGGTTTTCGGCAAATTAAGCATTTGGTTTGGCAAAAAACAGAGGGTATACACGGTATTTAAACGCCGTTCGTCCGGCCCTTTTTAGTGGCTGTTAAAGTTTGTTAAGGCATTTCGCCAGGTCATGGAATTCCGGTATTTTGCCCGAAATCAGCTCCGCATGCGTCTTCTGAAATTACAGGCCGTTTTCCTCTTTTACCGAACGTTTTGGGTAGTCAGCAACCTCGTAACCGTGGGGTTGATCGGCGTTAGTCTGCTAAAGCTTGTCGAATACTTCCCGCTTTTTCTGGTTTATTTCCTGTGGTTCAAGCTGCTTTCCGAGGTGGCGGTCTGGTATCTGGTACGGAAAAATTACCAACCGCGGTTCTGGTTTTACCACAATCTGGGTTTGTCAGAAACCGCCTTGTTCGCTGGGGCTTTTGCAATCGATCTGCTGATCGCCTTTCTGTTGATCGGTCTGGCGTATCAACTCATGCGCGTCCTATGAACCGCCAGTCGACTGTGTTGGAAGCCGACGGAATCTGGCTGCAGTTCGGCAGTCGAAAAATTCTCCAGAGTGTATACATCAAACTGCAAACTGGCCACCTGACAGGTTTGCTGGGCCGCAACGGGAGCGGGAAATCCTGTCTCCTGAAAAGCATGATGGGCCTGATGCCGACCGAAACCCGGTCCGTACGGGTTGATGGTCACTACGTTGAAAAACCGTATCAGCAGCCTGATTTGATCCGTTATCTGCCCCAGCATTCGTTCGTTCCCCCCTCGTTGACCATCCGGGCGGCTTTCGACTGGTACGGCGTGAACCTGGACGAAATCGCCGGGGACTATCCAAAAATTGCTGCCCTGAAAAACCAGCGGATGGGCCGTTTGTCGGGGGGCGAAAAGCGGCTGGCGGAGATTTTGCTGGTTCTAAAATCCGATACGGCTTTTGTTTTGCTGGATGAACCCTTCTCACACCTGATGCCGGTTCAGATTGAGCAGTTGCACGCGACGATCCGGCAGGAATCCCGGCGCAAAGGCATTCTTCTGTCCGATCATCTCTATCGCTCCGTGCTGGATCTCAGCGATTCCGTCTACTTTCTTAATACCGGCGGGCGAACCGTCCGGCTGGAGGCTCCGGAACAGGATTTGAAAGACCGGGGCTACCTGAGTTCGTGATGAAAAGTTTTTGGCGGAAAATGTGCCTTTGGCGATTCCGCGCGTCTAAAGGGAAAGCCCTTCGCAAACTGACCGATGAGAAAAAAGAACCTGGCCATCTTTCTGACCGGCCTGATCCTGCTAACCGCTGCTGGTATACCCATTGCCTGCCAGGATGATCCCGATCCCGAGTTTGAAATCATTTTGACGGACGTGCCGGAGGTGTATCAAAAAATCTACGGTGCCACCAGCATCACGCGTTCCGGCGATTACATAACGATCAAAACAACGGGCGTTCCCGACCATAAAAGCCCGTATTTTCAGAATACCCGCTGGGCCACGGCGCAATACGAAGCCTATACCGGGACCAATACCGCCTGGAAGCAAAATCCGAACAAAATCGTGTCCTTTAGCTATGCCTTCCGGCTGCCGGTTTCGCCGAAAGAAGCAACCACCAAATCGGCGACGGCGGGCGGCCCCATTGGCGTTTCCCTCAACGGCGTTCCGTTCTTCAACCAATATGCCGCCATGCAGGCTCCACTTACGGATGAAATCAACGGTTTCGATCAGTATAACGGCCACCCCGCCCAGGCTGGAGATTACCACTACCACGCCGAACCGACTTACCTAACCGCCAACAAAGGCAAAGAAGCCCTGCTGGGTTTTTTGCTCGACGGTTTTCCGGTCTACGGGCCCGTTGAAAATGGCAAAACCGTTACAAACAGCGATCTGGATAAATACCACGGTCATTCCCACGCGACAGCAGATTATCCGAAAGGCATTTACCATTACCACATCACGGCCACCGAGCCCTACATCAACGGCAACGACTATTATGGGACGCCGGGGACGTATACCAAATAACCGGGTTGCGATGCTGGCTCTTGCCCTCCTGGGACTGGCTTCGTGCGCGGATTTGACAAGCCCAAACCGGTTGGTTATGAACCGCGATACGGCCACCGTATCGGTGAAAAATGGACGGTATTACCTGAATGAAAAACCGTTTACCGGCCAGTTCTACCAACTGAACGAGTGGGCGGATACGGTTTTTCTTGGCACCTACCAGAACGGACTGGAACACGGTGTTCAGAAAAGTTGGTATGCAAAAGGGCGGTTGCGGGAGGTCCGGCTTTTTAATCAGGGAGAAAAAGAAGGCCGGCATATCGGCTATTGGGAAAATGGGACTAAGCGGTTTGACTACCTGTTTGAGCAGGATTTATGGAGCGGTGTTCAGCACGAATGGCACGCCAACGGGCAGCTTTTCAAACAATCACACTATCAGGCGGGCTACGAACAGGGGCTGCAACGGGTTTGGGATACCGACGGCGCCCTCCTTGCGAATTATGAAGCCCGAAAGGGACGGAATTACGGGAACATTGGCCGGAAAAACTGCCAGTCGATTTGGCAGAACGATTCGGTTCGGGTGGCTGCTGAGTAGCCTGTGGGTGGCGGGTTGTTCAGAACCGGATGGTGTTCCGTATTACCACACGGCCGATTTTACGCCCATCTGGACAACGGATCAAAACCAGATCGACACGCTGCATACGGTTTTTCCTTTCCGGCTGACCGACCAGTTTGGCGATACGATCACGGAACAAACCGTTGCGAACACGGTTTATCTGACCAATTTTTTCTTCACGGCCTGCCCCTCCATCTGTCCGAAAATGATGGAAACCGTGCGCGTCGTCTATGATCACTACCGGGGCAATCTGGCGGTGCAATTCCTGTCGCACAGCGTAACGCCCGAGCGGGATAGCGTCACCGTTTTGAAGCGATATGCCGAGCGGAAAGGCATTGAGGGGCATCAGTGGCATTTACTAACCGGTAAACGAAAATCGATCAATACCGTAGCGCGTCTGAGTTATTTTGTGGAAAAGGAGCAGGGTTTTCTCGCCGATTCTGCCCGGTTTTTACACTCCGAAAATCTGATTCTGGTCGATCAACAGGGTCACATTCGTGGACTCTACAACGGCACGCTGGCGGTGGAAGCCGACCGCATCATTCAGGACATCGACTGGTTGCTGAAAGAAAACCAGAACCGTTAGAATTTCAGCCCCAGATCCAGCGAAACGACATGGTTTTTCGACACCAGATCGCGCGCCCGGGCCACATCCGTCAATCCGCGCTGGTAGCTGATGCCCAGCAACAACGCCTGACTCTGGTTTAGCCGGTACTGGATGCCTGTTCCGAGCAACAGGCTAAGACTGCCCCGGCTATACTGACGGCTGTAGTTACCACCATCTTCGGCATTCTGAAACAGAGCGTTATGCACAGAGTCGAGCGGTTTTTCGGCCAGTTTGATGTTGATCAAACCACCGGTCTGAATATAGAAACGGGCGTTGGGAAACAGGTTGTTGGCGTACATTTTAACCGCCAGGGGCAATTGGATATACTGCAAATTATAGGAAGACTGCTGAAGTTTGGCCCCGGGGTCCCACACGGTCTGCCCGAATTGCCCCGGAATCCGGTACCCCGACCGGTGAATCGTATACCAGATGCCGGAACTGAGTGAATACCGGTCTTTAAAAAAGAAATAATCGATGCTGGGACCAATGCTCATGCGCAGGGCGGCTCCATTGTCACGGAACCCTGCATACGAATTGAAGCCTTCGGCGGTATTGAGCGTCACGGAGGGCGCTACACGAAAACTCATTTCAATCAGCTTTTGCGGGGGCGCGTAGTCGATATCATCCTCCTGAATCCGGCGAAATACCTTTTCGGTTTCGCGACTGGGGCGGTTTTGCTCATTGGCCCGGCGGTTATTTTTCCGGGGTGCCGGTTGCCCCCAGCCATCGTCATCCGTCGTTTTGTTCGATTTACTGGGTTCCTGCACCGTTA
Organism: Larkinella humicola; assembly: GCF_008727875.1. Lineage (GTDB taxonomy): Bacteria > Bacteroidota > Bacteroidia > Cytophagales > Spirosomataceae > Larkinella > Larkinella humicola. The sequence goes on from NZ_VTWS01000004.1 coordinate 275,835, forward strand.
CCCGGCCCTGACTATGGGCGTTCCCCACCAAGCCCAAAAGCAGGACGGCCACCGCAATCATCTGCCCGGAACACCGGTATGAACCCAACTTTTTCATAAATTTGTATGTTTCCAAGAGAACGCCCATTAGGAAGGATGAAGATTTCACCCGTTGTTTTTTGCTTAGTAAGTATACTCATTTTCAATGCGTGTTCCAAAACCGAGGAACTGGTAACGATTGAACGGCCGGAACAGACGCTTTTTGGCTCCCGAAAGCCGGAAGCCATCCGCGAGTGGCTGGACGATCACAAAGATATTGCTCAAGTCTATTTCGGAACCACCACCTTCGGCAAGGATACGGCTCTGGTGAACGAATTGCTCAAACGAGTTAACGATAAGGAGCTTGACGTATTGTATAAGCAGGTTAATGCGGAGTTTGGAACGCTCGGCGACGTGCAGGATCAACTGTCGGAAGCCTTCAACCGGATGCACGAAAACTTCCCGGATTTCAGGCCGCCGAGAGTCGTCACGATGGTCTCCGGTTTCATGGGGCCGGATCTGATCATCAGCGACTCGCTGGTGGTGATTGGATTGGATTATTTTGCGGGCCCCGAGGCCAAATACCGCCCCAAAGGATTACCGGCCTATATTCTACGTCGGTATCAGAAAGCATTCATCGTGCCAACCGTCCTCTTTGCGCTGTCTGAGCGGTTTAACAAGACCAATCAGCAGGACCAGACGTTACTGGCTGACATGATTTATTACGGGAAAAGCTACGTGTTCACGAAAACCATGTTGCCCTCCACGCCCGACAGCCTCATCATCGGCTACACCGACCAGCAACTGACGCAGACCAACAACGTTCAGGAGGACATCTGGGCCTATTTCATCGACGCCCAGTTGCTCTACGAAGTGAGTCCGGCCATCAAAAACCGGTACCTGAGCGAACGGCCTTTTACGGCAGAAATCAGCTCGAAAAGTCCCGGAGCGATTGGCCGCTGGCTGGGCTGGCGGATTGTCAGGAAATATTATGACGAAAAAGAACCCGGTATTAAAGCGCTGATGGACAACGCGAACGCCCGGCAGATTTTTGAGCAATCCGGTTATAAAGGACTCAAAGACGACAAGGAGTAAAATAAAATGATCGGTTCGCCGACTTTACAGGAAAAAAAGAATGGCAAAGAGAGGAAGGGGTTCTGAAGAGAACGAAGAAGATAAAAAAGTGAAGGTGAACCGGGATGCGCTGAAAAAATCGTTGCGGCTGTTCCGGTTCATCAAACCGTATAAGGGGTATTTCATTACGGGGCTGGTATTCCTGTTGCTGTCGTCGGCCACGACGCTGGTGTTTCCGAAACTGCTGGGCGATATCCTGAAAGTAGTTGAAAACAAGCTGTCGGCTGGTTCATTGAATGAGTTGACGCTGCTTTTATTCGGGTTGCTGGTAATCCAGTCGGCGTTTTCGTTTGCGCGGGTCTACCTGTTCGCGCAGGTCAGCGAACGGTCGATGGCCGATGTTCGGCGGGCGGTTTACAAGAAAATTGTGACCCTGCCGATTTTCTTCTTCGAACAACGGCGCGTTGGTGAACTGACCAGCCGCATTTCGTCGGACGTCACCCAGTTGCAGGATGTGTTATCGACCACGCTGGCCGAATTTCTTCGCCAGATTATTACGCTGCTGGCTGGGGTAGCCCTCATTTCCTTCACGTCGCTGAAACTGACAGGATTCATGCTGGCAACGGTGCCGGTGGTGATCGTGGCGGCTATTTTCTTCGGAAAATTCATCCGCAAACTGTCGCGGAAAGCGCAGGACGAACTGGCCCAGGCCAACGTCGTGGTGGAAGAAACGCTGCAATCGGTTAGCGTGGTGAAAGCCTTCACGAACGAACCGTATGAAATCCGGCGGTATTCGACGGCGCTCGACAAAGTGGTGCAGAACTCGCTTCGGGTGGCCAACTACCGGGGCGGTTTTGTGTCGTTTATCGTTTTTGCGCTGTTTGGCGGCATTGTCGGCGTGGTTTGGTACGGTGCCCAACTGATGCTGGCGGGTGAGCTGACGTTTGCGCAACTCGTCACGTTTGTCATTTATACCATGTACATCGGCGGGGCCGTTGGCGGTTTGGGCGATCTGTACGCCCAGATTCAGCGGACGATTGGGGCTTCGGAACGGATTCTGGACATTCTGGAAGAAAAATCGGAAGTGGAACTGCCCGAAACGGAACCGATTCGACTGGCCATGCCGTTGCAGGGCGACATCCGGTTTCGCAACATTCATTTCTCATACCCGTCGCGCCCCGACGTCGAAGTGCTGAAAGGTGTTTCGCTGGAGGTTCCGGCGGGTCATAAAATTGCGTTGGTGGGTCAGAGCGGAGCCGGTAAATCGACGATCGTGCAGTTGTTGTTGCGGTATTATGCCACCACGGGCGGCTCGATCACCATCGACGGACGACCGATTCAGGAGATCGACATCCGGTATTTGCGCCAGAATATTGCCGTGGTTCCGCAGGAAGTGATTCTGTTTGGCGGGACGATTCTCGAAAATATCTCGTACGGAAAACCGGGTGCGACCGATGCCGAGGTGATGGAAGCCGCCCGGAAAGCCAATGCGCTGGACTTTATCGAATCGTTTCCGGAGAAATTCCAGACGATTGTGGGTGAGCGGGGCGTTAAATTGTCGGGTGGTCAGCGGCAGCGGATTGCCATTGCCCGCGCCATTCTGAAAGACCCGGCGATTCTGATTCTGGACGAAGCCACCAGTTCGCTCGATGCCGAGTCGGAACGGCTGGTGCAGGAAGCGCTGGACGTGCTAATGCAAAACCGCACGACCGTCATCATCGCGCACCGGCTGGCAACGATTCGGAAGGTGGATACCATCTACGTGCTCCGCGAAGGGCAGATAACCGAAACCGGTACGCACGACGAACTGAGCACGCTGGAAGACGGTTTGTACGCGAATTTGGTTAAATTACAGTTTGAAACGACGGATAGTTAAAATGCACCTCACTGCCCCCAACCCCCTGAAGGGGGCTAAAAAAACCGGATTTGAAGCCCCCTTCAGGGGGTTGGGGGTAAACAGGATCAACCGGTTTTTAAGCGTATGAACACTGCCATTAAACAGACTTTGAATGACTTTCACCTGCGACATACCAGTTGTCGGGAGGAAGTGCTGGATACGTTTTTTACCGCCAATTATGCCCTGGCGCACCACGATATTGAAGAAAGCCTGAAAGACGACTTCGACCGGGTGACGATTTACCGGACGCTCAAAACGTTTGTCGACAAGGGCATTCTGCACAAAGTGCTGGACGACGAAGGCGGTTTGAAATACGCCCTTTGCCGCGAAGCCTGCGCCCACGATCACCACCACCACGACCACGTTCATTTCAAGTGTGAACAGTGTGGACAAACGACCTGTCTGGAAAATACCCTGATTCCGGCGGTCAGCTTACCCTCCGGATATAGTCGCAAAGAAACCAATCTATTGATTCAGGGCGTGTGTTCGCTTTGTAATAAAAACATCGCGTTGTAATGCCCCATTCGATTTTTGCGGAACGTGAAACCCGGTTTTTACAGGAAGAACTAAAAGCCCGTGCGGGCTACAACCGCCTGTCCATCATCCGGGTAATCTGGTTTGTTGGCGTGGCTTTTCTGGTGTATTTTCTGGCCGACCGCGGACAAGATGGCTTCGCCATCGGCGTTGGTTTGCTGGGCATTATCGGTTTTCTTGTGCTGTTGAAACGCCACCAGGCCGTTCAGCGCCGACGCGATCGCGTCCGCTGGCTGGCCTTTATCAACCGCGACGAAACCGCCCGGCTGGAACGCAAATTTCTGCGCCCTGAAACCGGCCTTGAGTTTGCCGATGCCAACCATCCCTACGCCGGTGATCTCGATATTTTCGGCAATCATTCCATTTTTCGATTGCTCAACCGGACGTATACGTACGAAGGGAGCCGCAAACTGGCGTCTTATCTGCGGTCGCCCGTTCCCGTTGATGAGGTATTGCTTCGTCAGGATGCCGTGGCTGAGTTGCGACCTCTGCTCGACTGGCGGCAGGAACTGGCGGCTCTGTCGTACCTCAATCCGTCCGTTGGCGAATCCCCGCAGGCCCTGAAAAACTGGGCAACCAAACCGTCCGAACCTTTGCCGGTATATTTAACCATCGCCCGCTGGCTGTTTCCCGCCATCACGCTAACCTTGCTGGCGCTCTGGATGACCGGTTATTTGCCGGGTTGGGCCGTTACGGCTTCGCTGCTGGTGCATGGCGTGTTGCTGGGGCAGGCGGCTGAACGGGCGAAAAACGTGAGTGAACAGACGTTTGCCATGTCGCAGGCCCTGAAAACGTACCGCGATCTGTTGAAGCACCTCGAAAGTCCGCGCTTTGAATCGGCCATTCTGCACCGGTTGCAGGCCGTAACGAATCTTGAAAACCGGTCGGCAGCGGCTGCCATTGGCAAGCTGAGCCAATTGGTGGAGAACCTCAATTTTCGCCGGAATCCGTATTTCTTTCTGCTCGTCGGTATTGTTACCCTTTGGGATATTCACTATTTGCAGGCCCTCGATCGCTGGCAGCGCACCTACGGCCCACACCTGAACGACTGGCTCGATGCGCTGGCCGAAGCCGAAGCCTTGAACAGCCTGGCGGGTCTGGCCTACGCCCATCCTGAATACGCCGTTCCGGAGTTTAGAGAGGAACCGCTGCAACTCGATGCGCAACAGGCCCGGCATCCGATGCTGATGGCCAACAAAAGTGTCGCCAACTCCCTGAAAATCGACGGAAACGGGCAAACGATGCTGATTACCGGTTCGAATATGTCGGGGAAAAGTACGTTTCTCCGGACGATTGGCACCAACGTCGTGCTGGCCCTGGCGGGTTCGGTCGTGGCGGCAGAGAAGCTGGTTTGTTCGCCGGTGCAGGTGTTTACGAGCATGCGGACGCAGGATTCGCTGGAAGAAAACACCTCTTCGTTTTACGCCGAACTGAAACGCCTGAAAACGCTCATCGATCGCACGCGGCAAACGTCCAACTGGCCGGTTTTGTATTTTCTGGACGAAATTCTGAAAGGTACCAACTCCGCCGACCGTCACCGGGGTGCGCGGGCCTTGATTCTCCAATTGCACGAAACCTCAGCCTCCGGTTTTGTGTCCACCCACGATGTCGAACTGGGCGATTTAGCCGCTATGCATCCATTTGTCCACAACTACAGTTTTAACTCTGACGTAATCGATGGCAAGCTGCATTTCGACTACCAGCTACGAAACGGCGTCTGCCGCAGCTTCAACGCCAGCCAGTTGATGGAATCCATTGGCATTGAAATGCACAAATTTCAGGAAGACACCCCCAACCCCCTGAAGGGGGCTTAACCGTTTGAATTTTAAGCCCCCTTCAGGGGGTTGGGGGGAATACTAATTCGTCGGTTTGTCGGGAACCGGCGCCGACGCGTGGTATTCCTGATAAATCCGTTCCATATAGTTGTCGAGGAGTTGCAAAACCCGCTCGCGGTCGGGCGATTGGACGATGAAACCGACGTGGTGTTCCTTGTTCATGCGCCACTGGATTTCGCTGTCCGTAAAACCGTCGGTGTTGGGCCACGGCTGGCGGGCGAGCGAAATAATCAGCCCGGCATAGTGGTGTTGAACGGCCGGTAATTGATACGGTTCATTCCGGGCCATGGCAGATTCGAGTTTGGCCCATTCGGCCCAGAGGTTAACGCCCGACGAGATTTCGACCAGTTCGGCAATGTTGGCCCCACCCACGCGCGACGACGTTTCCAGAAAATAATATTCGCCATCGTGATCACCCCGGATGTATTCAGAATGGGAAGCACTCGACTGCATCCGAAACGCGGCCATTACGGCATCATTCAGTTCGTACAGACTTTGGGCTTCGTCGGAGTCAAAGGGTAAAATAGCCGTTCGGAAAACGCCCCCGCCGTGGGCTACGTCCATCGGCGTAGCCAGATACTGGCTGGCGCGGGTAAAGATCGTTTTCCCGTTTTGCGACAGCGAATCGACGTGAAACACGCGGCCCGGTTTGAACTGTTCGATCAAAAAGGTATGCCGCAGGTCGCCCAGCGAATGAATCACCTGCCAGGCTTCGTCCAGCGAATGCACTTTTTTGATCCCGGTCGCCGACGCTTCGGCCCGCGGTTTGATGAGCCAGGGCGCTTCCGTATTTCGTAGAAAGTCGGTGATGGTTTCGTCGTGAAACAGACTGCTGAACGCCGGAACCCGAATGCCATCGGCAGCCGCCCGCATCCGCATCGCCAGTTTATCCCGAAAAAACCGCGCCGTGGTTTGGCCCATGCCGGGAATCCGGAACGTTTCGCGCACCAGGGCGGCTTTTTCGACATCAAAATCATCCATTGCCACCACCCGATCCATTTGATGCGATCGCATGATGTGCGCCAGACCGTTAATCATCACATCCAGATTCTGCGACGAATTGTCCTGCGACGGCAAATAAAAGAATTCGTCGACGGCTTCCCGCGGCCACGGATGATCGGCCAGTTTCTCGTAGGTCAGCAGATACACGGTGTTGCCCGCTTCCTTGCAGGCTTTCAGAAAAGCTTCGCCTTTGAAATACGTTGAGATGCAGAGAAAGGACAGTTTCTGGCTCATGAAGATGGGATGGTTGTTGATGATTGAATGGTTATAATGATTGTTTGGTGGTTGAATGGTTGATAATTAGCCCACGGTTTTAACCGTGGGGCTCGTGATGGAAGTGCCCGGTTTATCAACCGTTTTAACGGTTTTGGAGCGCTTAAACCGTTGAAACGGTTCATCGTCAATTTCGCGATTTCTTTTCCCCGGATTTTAATCCGGGGCTATTTTTTTTCACGATGCCCCTTACCAATCTAACCATTTTTAACAATGTAGCCATCAAAACCATTTTAACCATCAAACCATCTATTATTAACCATTTCTTAAAAAATCAATCAACAACCGAATCCCAAAACCGGTTGCGTTCTTCTGCGTTCCAAATTCCGTGTCGGTGAACGCCATGCCGGCGATGTCGAGGTGCGCCCAGGCGGGGTGCGATTCGGTGAAGACTTCCAGAAATTTGGCGGCACTGATGGCACCGGCCAGCGGTTTTCCACTGAAGTTTTTCAGGTCGGCCACATCCGACTGAATGTCCTCCTTGTACACATCCCAGAGTGGCAGCGGCCACAACCGTTCGCCGGTTTGGGTTGCGGATTTCAGGAGCTGGCTGGTCAGATCGTCGTTGTTGCTGAACAAACCGGCGGCATGATACCCCAGTGTGCCGATCACACTGCCGGTTAGGGTGGCGAGGTCGATCAGGACGTCGGGTTGGAAATTTCGGACCATATAGCCCAAGCCGTCGGCCAGAATGATGCGGCCTTCCGCGTCGGTGTCGATCACTTCAATGGTTTTGCCGAGGTAGGAGCCGATGACATCGCCGGGTTTGGTGGCGTGGCCGTCGACCATGTTTTCCGTTGCCGGAATAATGCCAATCAGGTGAACCGGTAACCGGAGTTTAGCGGCCACTTCCATCGTTCCCAAAACCGCTGCCGCTCCGCCCATGTCGCTCTTCATCAGGTGCATCCCGGTCGACGGTTTGATGGAAATACCGCCCGTATCGAACGTAACACCTTTGCCCACCAGTCCCACTTTTTTAGCGTCCGGTAGATTGTCGGGTTTGTATTCCGCGATAATAAAAACCGGTGGATGTTCGCTGCCTTTGTTGACGCTCAACAGAGCCAAAAGTCCCTGTCGTTCGATTTCGGCTTTGTCGAAAACCGTCACCGAATAACCGTGTTGCTGGCCGGAAGCAATGGCCCAGTCGGCCAGGACTTGCGGAATTTTGTAGTTGGACGGCGAATTCATCAGATCCAGCATCTGCCGGTGCGTGGCCGCGATGGCTTCCGCGCGGTGAAGAACTTCTTCGGCGATACCCTGCTGTTGATCAGTGATATAGATTTCCAGAACTCCTTCTTCCGAATAAAACTCAGTGGTTTTGGGTTTAGCCGTGCTGTGCAGTTTCAGGTCATAACCACCCCAGCGAATGCCCAGCACCACGCTTTCGATCACGTCGGCATCAAAACCGCTCAGATCGACGCCGACGGTTGGGGTCAGCCGGTCTTTCTGGCGGAAAAACAGATCTCGAAACGCCCGCAGCCAGATCATGGCAGTGAGTTCTTTTCCCAAGCCCAGCAGATACGTTTTTCGTCCTTCGGATTGATAGAGCGGAAGAATTTCCCGGAAATCGGCTTTGAAATCGTGCTGCAAAGCCGCCGGTGTCAGGTTAAACCGGTCGGCCAGGGCATTCAGCACTTCCGGCAAGTCATCGGTTTGCTGAATCGGCAGAATGAGCGTGTCGGCAGACAGCGGCTGGGTGGTCGTGAGTTGGATTTGCATCGGAAAATAAGGTTACAGCAAAGGTAACGATCAAAAAAACAACCATTCTACGGCCTGCGGAAATTCCCGGCCCCAGCGGCTTTCGGTGTGTTTTCCGTTCGGATCGACGGATAAGTGCATTTTCAGATTTGGGTGGCTCTTGGGCCGCAGCAGGGATTCCTGCAACCGCTGCAGGGCCGGAATCATGTAGGCCGACTCCTTTTTCCCGCCGTACAAATACACTTTCGTCGGTTCGGGATGGTAAAACCGCATCGCATCGGCGTACACGTTGGGAGCCGCCCAGAGCGAAGGCGAGAAAACCAGCAGCTTTCCGAAGGTCGACGGATGCCATAAACCGGCGTAAACGGTAATTAAACCGCCCATCGAACTGCCGCCCATACCGGTGTGAGTTCGGTCGGGCAAGGTACGATACCGGGCGTCGATGTGCGGTTTTAGCGTGTAAACGATAAAGTCGAGGTAATGATGTCCTTTTCCATCGGCGAGCCGGGTGTTGTAGGGCAGAAATTCCGCAACACGTTCACTGTCACCGTGGTCGATGGCAACAATGATGATTTGGTGGTGATGCCGGTGCGCCAGAATCGCCAGTTTCTGGTCGATGGTCCAGTTGCCAAACGATGAACCTTCGCCAAACAGATTTTGCGCGTCGTTCAAATACAAAACCGGGTAGTGGGCGCTGGAAGCGTCATAGTCGTGGGGTAACAGCACCCGAATCCGGCGCGTCGTATTGAGTTGTGGCGCGTCAAAGGCATCGCTGACCAAGCTGATTTTGGGCAGAAAAGCCGGATTGAACGGCAAGCCATGCCACCGCCAGTGCAGAACCACATCCCGGCGGGTGCCAATCTGGCGACGGGAAACCCGGTTCGGAACGCCTTCGCCAGCCGCGCTCAGCTCGACCGAATCCCAGCTTCCGCGCGTGTATTTGTATTCCAGCGGAGCAAAACCGGCTGGCAGTTCAATACCATACTTCCCCGGCCCGGTTTTCTGTAGCTGAAACCGCTCCACATCCGGATACCACTGGCAAAATGGGCCAGAAATAAATACGGGTCGGTCGTCGTCGGGGGTGGTGAGTTCGAAGCGGATGGAAGCCATACAGGGTCGATCGGATCAAGGTCTTTACGGCCTGCCGTTGTAAAGGTTGGGGTAAATCTCTATTATTGTTCACAAAATGAGACAATAAAAGATTCGCTTATTCCTAAGTCGTGTGCTTTGGATGGATGCTTTGCAAGTTCTCATTTTATACGAAACAAAAGACTATGAAAACCTTTTTAATCCTGACGGTATTGACGATTCAGGTAGCCGAGATGGCAAATGCGCAATTGAACAAGACGACCCCGCAAGCCAAAACCGCCAATGGCGTGGTCGAGGGCGTTACTGAGCCTACGGGAATCCGGGCTTTTAAAGGCATTCCGTTTGCCCAGCCGCCCGTTGGTGAGCTACGCTGGAAAGAACCGCAGCCCGTTAAAAACTGGCAGGGCGTCCGGAAAACCACTCAGTTTGGACCCCGGGCCATGCAACGCGCGGTTTTTGGCGACATGGGATTCCGGTCGAATGGCATGAGTGAAGATTGCCTGTACCTGAACGTGTGGACACCCGCGAAGTCGGACAAGGAGAAACTGCCGGTTCTGGTGTATTTCTACGGGGGCGGTTTTATCGCGGGTGACGGCTCCGAAGGCCGTTACGACGGCGAGAGCATGGCAGCCAAGGGCATGGTGGCCCTCACGGTCAACTACCGGCTCGATGTGTTTGGCTTCATGGCGCATCCCGAGTTGACGAAGGAGTCGGCCCATCAGTCGTCCGGGAATTATGCGTATCTGGACATGGCTGCGGCTTTGCGCTGGGTGCAGCAAAACATTGCGGCTTTTGGCGGTGATCCCAAGCGGGTGACCATTGCCGGAGAGTCGGCGGGGTCGATTGCGGTGAGCGGCCTGATGGCGTCGCCCTTGTCGAAAGGCCTGATTGCCGGAGCCATTGGCGAAAGCGGTTCGTTGCTGGGCGGGTTGCCGCCCGTTCCGCTGGCGAAAGGCGAAGAAGCCGGAGCGGCTTTTGCGAAGGGCGTAGGTGCCGGTTCCTTAGCGGAGTTACGGGCCATGCCAGCGGAAAAACTGCTCGAAGCTACGGGCAAACCCGGCACCCCCCGGTTTAGCGCGACGGTGGACGGATATTTCTTCCCGAAACCGCCAATGGAAATTTTTGCCGCTGGCGAGCAGGCGCAGGTGCCGTTGCTGGCGGGCTGGAATTCGGAAGAAATGAACGCCCGGGCGGTGTTGGGACAGGAAAAACCGACGCCCGAAGGCTATGCCAATGCCGTGAAACGACTCTACAACGACCGCGCCGAGGAGGTGTTGAAACTGTATCCCGGTTCGACGGAAGAAGAAGTGTTGGAATCGGCGACGGCGCTGGCGGGTGACCGTTTTCTGGCCTACAGCACCTGGAAATGGGCGGATTTGCAGAGCAAAACGGGCGGTGGTAAACCGGTCTACCGCTATTACTACTCGCGTCCGCGCCCGGCGATGGTGCCCGAAATGGGGAATGCCGCTCCCGGTCTGGCGGGTGGCGTGGTAAAATCAACGGATGCTAATGCTGTAAAAGTACCGCCCGCGCGGGGGGCCGTCCACTCGGCCGAGATCGAGTATGCGATGGGGAACCTGCCAAAAAACAAGGTTTACGCCTGGACACCCGATGATTACAAAGTGTCCGAGGTGATGCAGAAGTATTTCGCCAACTTCGTCAAAACCGGGAATCCGAACGGTTCCGGGTTGCCCAACTGGCCCGCCATCAACAGCGGCAACAGCATTCAGTTTATGCAAATCGACGTGAACACCCGCCTGGAGACGGAGAAAAACCGGGCGCGGTATCTGTTTCTCGATCCGTATTACACGAAGCAGTAGGTTTCGGAATTGGTATTGGGTGAAAGCGGGGGCGGTTCTTTGGGAACTGGCCCCTGTTTTTTTTAGGAAAGGTGAGGGGAGTTTAGAAACCTGCAAGTTCTTCAAGACCTTACAGGTTTTGGGTTTTTCGCGCTAAGCTCTATAAATTGTAAGTTTATGATTCCTGAACCATCTATTCTTAGAAAATACATTCGCGCCTTTCAGAAGTTGAAGCAAGGCGGAACACGGTATGGCAAAGCGCCACACAAGCCGGTTTTTCTGTTGACTATAATCGAACTCATTGAAAAACGACTTATCACCGAAAACCGTCTGCTTATCACGCCTGAACTCGTTGCGACATTCAAGGAAAACTTTGCTCTGTTGGTTAAAACCGCCCATAAAGATGACTTTACACAACCATTTTATTACCTCCAAAGTGAAGGTTTCTGGTTTTTAAAAGCAAAACCGGGTTTTCAGATTGACACGTATATCCGTAGTGTTCAAACCTTAAGTGACCGATTGGAGTATGCTTTTCTGGCCGATGATTTATTTAATCTGCTAATCAGTGATGCTCATTTCCAACTTAAGCAACTACTTCTCGACACTTATTTTGGCGAAACTAAACAGGCATTTCTCCAAATCAAAAACTACGGGCGGAGCTACTTGCAGGATTTGGAATCGGATCTGCTAAATGAAAAAGAAGCCACTTACCCGGTTTTGCAGCCAGTTGAGGACGAAGAAACGCGTTTCGTCCGGGGTGGCTTGTTTAAAAGATTAATACCAAAAGTATATGATTTCACCTGCGCTATTTCAGGAATGAAAGTAATTGCTGTAGACGGATCTTCGCTGGTGGAAGCCTGTCATATTGTACCGATCAGTATTTCCGGTGATGATAAAGTTACGAATGGGATTGCCCTTTGCCCGAATTTACATACGGCTTTTGACAGGGGGATGATTAGTGTGGACGACCGGTTGCGGGTAGTAATTTCGCCGTTAATAGCGGAGAATTCACAAAGCCCCTATAACCTGCGGCAGTTCCACGGAAAACCGTTGCAGTTACCCATTGGGGAAGTTCATTACCCGAAAACGGAGCATTTCGGGTGGCATTTGAGGGAACGCTTTAGGCGATAACCAATCAAATAACCCGAGCTGTCCGTCCTTTTTTGAGACGTATTTAAAAGCATCCTCCCGGGCATACTGTAAACCTCCAAATTTGTCAATTTTTCGCTGGATTGTTTGAACAGTGTAGGGCATGTCTTCCATGAGGTGGTCGAGAATTGCAGAACGTTTAGGGTCAATCCGCGTGGTGGCGTTGTTGTCGAGGTAAATCATAGCAAGACAAATCTATCGACAAGCCGGGACTGTTGTGCCGCTTTTTTGCGCCGTCAGGCGCTGAACAGCGTAGCGTCGGTAGCCGATTCGGTTATTCCCCGCCCTCCCCGTGTGCCGTATGGCACACAACCGGCTGTTTAATGGGAATCGTTGCGTGCCATACGGCACGCGGGAGCGTTGGGGAAATCGTCGTTGCTACCAACGCTGCGCTGTTATGTCCCTTCGGGACAAATGGAACCGCTATTTTGTGAGAATTACAACAACGACAGGATGGAACCTCATTCCAACGGGCCGTTGATGGCGAGGAGTTTGTGCGTATGGTTGTGGATGATGCCCGTCATGTAATTGTACAGTTTGTATTTCCACGATGGCGAAATGACGGCGGTTCGGTGTTTCACCGCAAAGACCAAATGCAGGTGAATTTGGGTGTAGGTGTTTGGCATGGTGGTGGAGGTTATTAGTGTTGTATCCCTACGGGATGATCAAATGATTGGGATAATTTTAAATGCTTGAGCAAGCATTTAAAATACTAAAAAGAATGGGTGATAAGCTAACTCTTAGCTTATCACCCGTCTTCCTACAAATTCCCCTTTTTCAGCTCACTCACCGCGTGATTGGCCGCCCGCGCCGTGATGGCCATGAAGGTCAGCGACGGGTTTTGGGTGGAGGTGGACGTCATGCAGGCGCCGTCAGTGACGAAGACGTTTTTGCAGGTGTGAAACTGGTTCCACTTGTTGAGCAGCGACGTTTTTGGGTCTTTGCCCATCCGCACACCGCCCATTTCGTGGATGTCGAGGCCGGGGGCTTTGTCGGGTTTGTCGTGGGTCTGGATGTTAGTGAAACCGGCCAGCGTCAGCATTTCTGACATTTGCTCGTGGAAATCCCGGATCATCTTTTCGTCGTTATCGTCATAGCCCACCGACACCCGCAGTTGCGGAATGCCCCAGGCGTCTTTCAACTCCGAATCCAGGGCCACAAAACTCTCTTCTTTGGGAATGGTCTCGCCCATCATGTGCGAGCCGACGCGCCAGTTGCCGTATTTCCGGTTGAACAGACCTGCCTTCAGTTCTTCACCAATACCCGCCGTATCGTTGCTGGTGACGCGGCTGCCGCTGAAACCGGCGGCATAGCCCCGCAGAAAGTCAGTTTCCTGCTTGAAGACGTTGCGGAAACGCGGAATGTAGCTGCCGTTGGGCCGGATACCGTCGGTGGTTTTGTCGAGCAAGCCTTCGTATTCGGCTGAAATGGTTGTTCGGAAATTGTGGAAAGCCATGTATTTGCCCAGCAAACCGTTGTCATTCCCCAGACCGTTCGGAAACCGGCTGGATTTGGAATTCAACAGAATCAGGTTGGAGTTTAGACAAGCCGCGTTGACGAAGATGATTTTGGCAAAATATTCCGTCTCCTGCTTGGTGTTGGCATCGATCACGCGTACGCCCGTCGCCTTGTTCTTTTTGCCGTCAACCAGAATCGAATGCACCACAGAATCGGGCCGGAGCGTCATTTTACCGGTTTTGGCGGCCCAGGGCAGCGTCGACGAGTTGCTGCTGAAATACCCGCCAAACGGACAGCCCCGCTGGCACAGGTTCCGGTTCTGGCACTGTCCGCGTCCCTGCTTCAGGTGAATTTCCTTGGGTTGGGTCAGGTGCGCACAGCGGCCGATGATGATGGGTCGCGCGCCTTTGTAATGCGTCGCCATCTGGTCGGTGAAGTGTTTTTCCACACACGACTGCTCGTGGGGAGGGAGGAATTCGCCGTCCGGCAATTGCGCCAGACCGTCTTTGTTGCCGGCCACCCCGATAAACCGCTCCACGTGGCTGTACCAGGGCGCGATGTCGGCATAGCTGATGGGCCATTCCACCGCAAAACCGTCGCGGGCGGGACCTTCGAAATCATACTGCGACCAGCGTTGGGTGCCGCGCGCCCACATCAGCGACTTCCCGCCGACCTGGTAGCCCCGAATCCAGTCGAACGGTTTTTCCTGAACGTACGGATGTTCGGCGTCTTTGACGAAAAAATGGGCCGCGTCTTCGTTGAAGGCGTAGCAGCGGCTGGCAATCGGATTGGCATCTTTCAGCGCCTTCGGAATCTGGCCCGCGTGTTCAAATTCCCAGGGATTCATCATCGTCGTGGGGTAGTCGGTCACGTGTTTGACGTCGCGGCCGCGTTCCAGCACCAGCGTGCGAAGGCCTTTGTCGCACAGTTCTTTAGCTGCCCAGCCGCCACTGATGCCGGAGCCGATGACGATGGCATCGTAGGTGCGGTCTTTTACCGAATCGATATTGAAGTATGACATAGGAGAGGAAGGGTCAGTTGTTGATAAGGTCCACGCAGCCGTGGTAAAAACCGGGTGCCATGACGTATTTTCGGACGTTGACGAGGTAATATTCCGAGTTGGTATACCCCCGGATGGTCAGGCCTTTGATTAGGTTGGTGAATTGCTGTGTTTCCGGCTCGACAGCCGCGCTGAGTTGCCGCAGGAGGTCGGTGCGTTGGGTGGCATCGCAGGCCGTAAACGGTTTGCTGTACGTCTGCTGGGCAAACTGGTCGGTTTTGGCCAGGCCGGTTTTGAAGAGTTCCTGCGCTGGTTGATCGTAACAATCGGTAATCATGCGCATGACGAACTGATGTACTTTCAGGGATTTGGCGCCAGGCGTGGTGGTTTCGGGAATGAACGTCTCGACCAGTTCGGCCAGCATCGTTTCTTCGGCGCGGGATGCAAAGGTGGTCTGGCCAACGGTTTCGGGCGTCCAGCCGGTGGCCCAGGCGGGTAGCGTCACCAAACTCCCGGTTGCCATCATCAGGCTTTTTAAGGCGGTACGTCGTTTCATGAAGTAGGGGTTTATGGAACAAAAGTATTAAACCTTTTCGGGAATCAGAACTGGGCCGGACTTTCCGGTAGCGCGTGTGTCGTCCGGGCTGAACACCGGATACTGCGTTCAATACCAAGAACGTTTGGCTGGCCAAAGCGCGTGTCTTACTATAAACTTCACCATGTAATTTTTTTTACCCATACAATATTCTATTTTTTAATAAATTGATTATCAGTTAATTAATCTAATTGTTCTATCCGGACTCATGGATTGAAGTTTAGGTAGAAAAACATTGTACAGGCGAACACGGTTTAATAAGGCGCAATGCATATTGCGCCTTATTATTAATCAACGTTATCCAAACCGTTATGAAAGCACAATTCACATTAATGGCAACCTGTCTTTTGGGGGCGCAACTGGCTACTGGTCAGAACACTACCAACACGACGTCTACAACGAGCACATCGACCTATAGCGCACCGGCGACAGACACGACCCGAGCAACCGGTACGACTTATTCAACGACGCCAAGCACCGTGTCGACGGACAACAATGCAACGCAGACAACGGGTACGACCTATTCAACGACTCCTGCTCCCGCTGCGAACAGCGCCAATACCGTGACCACAACGACGACGACCACCTCATCGGCGGACGACCAAATGAGCCGGAACAGCCGGGATAAGGCGGATAGACCGGCGGGAAAAGACGGTAAATTCGGGATCTATGCGGGGGTCAACTTCTCCCGTTTTATGAACGAACCCATCCCCGCCAGCTCCTACCGGGCTGGTTGGCAGGCCGGCCTTTACGGTCGGACGGGCGGAACGGTTTTTGGGCAGATCGGTCTTGAATACCGAAATTCAACCACCGATTTGATCCGGACGGGCCAAGGCACTACGCCGGGATCGGTTTCCAACGAAATTCGTGGCAAAATTGACCAGCATTTTTTAGCGATTCCGGCTTATGTCGGCCTACGGATTGGCAGTGCATTAGGCTTGCGGGTCCAGGCAGGGGCTGAACTGTCTTCGCTGGTGGCGATTGGCGACAACAATTTTCAATTGGAGAAAGACGATCTGAATCGCACGATTCTGAATGGTCTGCTGGGCGCCGGTATCAATCTGGGACCTTTGACGCTGGATGCGGTTTATAACCACGGCTTTCAGAATGTGTTCGATGATGCTGATGCCAAACGCCGGACGTTTGCTTTCAACCTCGGTTTCCGCTTTTAAGTAACCGAGTGACTTTGTCTATAACCTAAGGTATTCCGAAAGGAATGCTTTAGGTTATTTTTATGTATGGGGATAAGGTTTTTGCTGTTAAGGAAATGTGCCGTTTTAGCAATTCGGCCGTTGCAGAGAGCGGGCTGAAAAAAATCTTTTCAGGCAGAATGTTGGACTGCACAATAGCATGAATTTACTTGCCGGTCTCATTACTACACCAAGGCGATTATAAATGGATTTACCAACCCGGTTACGACCTAAAAAAAAAGCAGTTACCACTTTCGTCGTAACTGCTTCATTTTAAGAGTGGTGATGGACGGAATCGAACCGCCGACACAAGGATTTTCAGTCCTTTGCTCTACCGACTGAGCTACATCACCAGGTATTGTCGGTAGCAATTTTTGTGGGTGCAAATGTATAGCTTTTTTCTTTTATACCAAATAGTATGGCAATTCTTCAGCAGATTTTATTTGTAGCGGCCCTGGCAACGGCGGCCTGGTTTCTCATCCGACGCGCTGGACTGATCCGGCGCGCCATTCAGCTCGGGCAACCGGAAAACCGCACCGACCGGCCCAATGAGCGGTTTTCCATCATGTTGCGCGTGGCTTTCGGACAGAAAAAAATGATGACCAACCTCACCGTTGGGCTCCTGCACTTTGTCATTTATGTCGGCTTTATCATTGTCAACATCGAGGTACTGGAAATTGTACTCGATGGAATTCTGGGCACCCACCGGCTCTTTGCGCCCTACACCGGAGCGCTGTATCCGTTCCTGATCAATACCTTCGAAATTCTGGCGCTGGGTGTCTGGATCGTCTGCGTGGTTTTTCTGATCCGGCGGTTTGTGACGAAAGTGCCGCGTTTCCAACCGGAACGGCACCGCGAAATGGCCCGCTGGCCCCGCACCGACGCGGCTTTGATCCTGATTCTTGAAATTCTGCTCATGACGGCTTTCCTGACCTGGAATGCGTCGGACAGCGTTCTGCGCGAACGCGAAGTGGGGCATTATGGCGAGTTGAGTACCGTCGGCACGTTTGTCGTCAGCCAGTTCTTGATGCCGTTGTTTGCCAACTGGAGCGACGCGGCACTGGTGGCTTGCGAGCGGTTTACATGGTGGTTCCACATTCTGGGCATTCTTTTCTTTGCGGTGTATCTGACTTATTCCAAACACCTGCACATTGTGCTGGCTTTCCCGAACACCTACTTCTCCGACCTGAAACCCAAAGGCGAAATGAAGAACATGGCCGACATCACGAAGGAGGTGCAACTGGCGCTCGGCATCGCTCAGGCCGATCCGAACGAGACCCCGGCAGAACCCGGGCGGTTTGGCGCCAGAGACGTACGGGATCTGACGTGGAAAAACCTGATGGACGCCTACAGTTGTACGGAATGCGGACGCTGCACAGCCGCCTGTCCGGCCAACATCACCGGCAAAAAACTGTCTCCGCGCAAAATCATGATGGACACCCGCGACCGGCTGGAAGACATTCAGCGCGGCTGGCAGCAAAACGGCCCCGAGCATGACGATGGCAAAACATTACTGGGCGATTACATTACCGCCGAAGAAATCAACGCCTGCACGACCTGCCAGGCCTGTGTACAGGAATGCCCCGTGAACATCAATCCGCTGGACATTATTCTGCAACTCCGCCGGTATAAAATCATGGAAGAAGCGCAGGCGCCGGCTTCGTGGAACGCCATGTTCAGCAACGTTGAAAACAACATGGCCCCGTGGAAATTTTCGCCCGGCGACCGGTTCAACTGGGCCGATCAGGTCAATCCGTAGACGAGGGACACTGGCCGTCGGCTGGATTTTTAGGGTGCCTCTGCGCCATCCTGAAAAAACTGGCTACTTTTACTCCCTAACTAAAATGAAGGAGGAGATAACAACTCCCGGGGTCGTTGCCACTTTTGTATGTCCGTACTTTTTTTGAAGATCGCTATTGCGTTGGCTGGTTCGTTGGTGACGATCGGGGTCGTGCGTTTCCGGAAAACGATTGATCAGGTGAGCCTGCGGCAACAGGGACCGATTCTGCTGACGGTTTTCGTGTTGCTGCGAATCATCCCGTTTATCGTCGTCTACATTCTGATGGGCCAGAAATCGGGTTCCGACATCCCGGTTTTCTACGATGCCGCCCTCCATGCCATGCAGGGGGAAGTGGTCTACCGCGATTTCTGGACGCCTTACAGCCCGCTATTTCCGTATGTTACCACACTGTTGCTGCCTTTCTGGAATAGCCCGAACGCGATTGTCCTTCTGATGATCCTCATGGAAGGCGTGGCGCTCTGGCTGACCTGGCGCGCCTACCGAACCGAAATTCGGGGCCTTTTTCTGCGAATGCTGACGTATCTTACGCTCGTCGGCCCGATGGTGCTGTGTGTGTTAGGGGGGCAGGAAGACATCTGGATGTGGCTCTTTGGGGCTCTGTCCGTGTTGGTATGGCAACGCACGGGCGACAGTTTATGGATTGGCGTGGTGCTGGCTCTGGCCCTGATATTCACCAAAGCCCTGCCGGTTTTACTGATCATCCCGGTTCTGTTTCTGGTTGAAAAACCGTTGCGCTATATTCTCGGATTAGCCATCACCGGTTTGCCCGCGCTGGGAATTCTGGTGGCACTCGTGGGAACCAAATTCACGACGCCCATGTCGATTGCCGAGCTGCCTTTTGCGCCCAATCTCTGGACGGTATTGAGTCCGATCACCGGCGATTTTCGGAGCTATTCCAGTCTGTTGCTGTGGGGTGGCGTTGGCTTGACCGTGGTCGTTACCACCCTGGGCGCCATGATACTGAAGCAGCGGATGTCATACGCCAAAGCGTTGCCGGTTTTGTGGACCCTGTGTTTTTGCTTTATGATGTTTATCCATAAAAACTCGTTCAGTAACTACGCGTTTATCTTTCTGATGCCGATGCTGCTCAATACGGTCGATCTCAGAAGTCGACGACAGGTGGCGGTGCTGATCCTGTTCAATGCGCTGGTGGTGATCCAGCCTTCGTACTGGTGGCGCATGGGCAATCCGATTTTTACGCAATGGAGCGATCTGACGTCGATGGCGAACCTGATCGAATACGCCATGGAGTTGACCATTATGGGTTGTCTGGTGTATTTTCTCCACCACCTTTACCAAATGATCAGTCACAATCAATTCCAGCACGCCAATGCACCGGCCGAGTTTCCAACAATCCGATAACCAACGATGAACACCGAAACCAACTACCAGGTGCCGACGATGGCCGACCTGGCCGCCAAAGGCGAAACCCCGGACGTGCTTTTCTGGGTGGGCTGTGCCGGTTCGTTCGACGACCGATATAAAAAAGTGACCATCGCTTTCGTCAAAATCCTGAACCACGTCGGCATCAAATTCGCCGTTTTGGGAACGGAAGAAACCTGCACCGGAGACCCGGCGCGTCGGGCGGGCAACGAGTTTCTGTTTCAGATGCAGGCCGTAGCCAACATTCAGGTGCTGGACGGCTACGGAATCAAAAAAATTGTGACGGCCTGTCCGCATTGCTTCAATACGCTCAAAAATGAGTATCCGGAATTGGGTGGCACCTACGAAGTGATCCACCATTCGCAGTTTCTGCAACAACTCATCAACGAAGGCAAAGTGACCCTCAAGGGAGGAGGGGCGTTTAAAGGTCGCCGGATTACCTACCACGATTCGTGTTACCTGGGTCGCGCCAATAAAGTCTACGAAGCACCCCGCGAGGTGTTGCAGGCGCTGGACGCGGATCTGGTGGAAATGAAACGCTCCCGAACGAAGGGGCTGTGTTGCGGAGCCGGAGGTGCGCAGTATTTTAAAGAACCGGAACCCGGCCGGAAAGACATCAACGTGGAACGCACCGAAGAAGCCCTTTCGACCGGTGCCGACACCATTGCCGTGGCCTGCCCGTTTTGCATGACGATGATGACCGACGGCATCAAGAACAAAGACCGGGAGGATTCGGTCAAAGTCTACGACCTCGCGGAACTCGTTGCGCAGGCGCAGAGTTTGTAAAGTAAGATTTGAAACGCTATGTGGATTTCCTTCAACCAACTTCCTGATACGGCCCGCGTCTGGGTTTACCAGTCGGCCCGCCCGCTGACCGACGCCGAAGTGGCGGCCATTGAAACCGATCTGCAACCCGCCGTCGATGGCTGGGCCGCTCACGGAACACCGCTGCTGGGTTCGGCCCAATTGCTGAACAACCGGTTTTTGATCGTTGCCGTCGATGAGGGCCATCACCTGCCGAGCGGTTGCTCCATCGATTCGTCCGTTCGCTGGGTGCGGGAAATCGGGCAGACGCTCAACACCGATTTTTTTGACCGGTCGGCGGCTTTTGTAACGGCTGATGGGTCGATTGAAACCGTTGCCCTGCCACAGATCAAAACCGCCGTCGCTGAAGGACGCCTGACGCCCGACACCACGGTTTTCAATAACCTCGTTGCCACCAAAGCGGAATTGCGCAATAACTGGCAGATCAAGGCCGCTGATTCGTGGCTGAAACGGTATTTCAAAAACGTAGCCGTCTGATTGCATCATGGCCGAATCGCTGGTACTTCCGAAAACCGCCCACCGTCAGGAAATCTACAAAAGTTTGCTGCCGCAACTCCGGGCCCTGACCGACAGTGAACCGGATCTGATTGCCAATCTGGCGAATATTTCGGCGGCCTTAAAGGAAGCCTTCGGTTTTTTCTGGGTCGGTTTTTACCTCAAAAAAGGCAATCAATTGGTTTTGGGGCCGTTTCAGGGACCGATTGCCTGCACCCGGATTCAGTTTGATAAAGGCGTTTGCGGGGCCAGTTATTCGCGCAAAGAAACCATTCTGGTGTCAGATGTCGAGTTGTTTCCGGGGCATATTGCGTGCAGTTCCGCTTCAAAATCGGAAGTGGTCGTGCCGGTTTTCGACAAAACCGGTGCTGTCGCGATGGTTTTGGACGTTGACAGCGACCAACTGAACGATTTCAGCGAGGTGGACGCACGGGAACTGGAGAAAATAGCCGCGCTCATCACCTCGTTCCTGTAAAAAAGCAGCCGCGTTTAAAACCGTCCGTTCAGGCGAGCTTAACCGCCCGCAACACATCCCGCTTATGGGCGGGCCCCCGGTGTTTCTCAACCAGAAAACCGGCGGCTCTCAGATTCCGTTTCACCGAACTCTTTGAACAGTAGGTCGTCAGTAATCCGCCCGGATGCATCATGGCGGCCAGTTGTTCAAAAACCGCCTGCGTCCAGAGTTCCGGTTGAGCTTCCGGGGCAAAAGCATCAAAATAGACCAGATTGAACCGGTTTTCGGTTCGAAAATCCTCCAAGCAGCCTTCGTGTTTCAGGACTTGAAAAAAAGGCGTAATCGCGACCGGGCGATTCCAGGGTGCTTCATGCACTGAATTCAGGTAGTGACTGCCCAGCAAAGCATCGAAATTAAGCTGGCTGGCTTCCTCCAGCGACAGCGGTTGGGTTTCCACCGCCGTATACGTAACGGCCCGTTGTGACTTTTCGGCTTCCAACAGCGTCAAAAGAGCATTCAAACCCGTCCCCAAACCCATTTCGAAGATGCTGATCTGTTCAAACCGTTTGAAAGCTTCATACAAACCCAGTTCGATATAAACCCGCTGCGATTCCTGCAAGGCCCCAAAAACGGAGTGATAATGCTGCTTAAATTCCGAATTGTAAGCCGAACTAGAACCGTCGTGGGTTAGAACGATGCGAGTTTCTGTTTTCTTTTCAGGATTCCTCATGTATCTTCGCAAGCTCAAAAATTCAATACTATGCTTCAACGCATCCAAACCATATTTCTGTTCCTCATTGTCGTTTCCATGGCCGTGGTGCTGGGCTTCCCGATTTGGGAAAAAACCGGGGCGGCTCCCACCGAAACCGCCAGCCTGACGGCCTGGCAACTGGTCTATACCCAAGGCATTAGCTCACAAATTACGCCGGTTTATTACCTCGCTCTTATGGCGCTGGTGGTGGCCGGGGTTTCGTTATTCACCATTTTCAAATACCGGAACCGGTTGCTGCAAATGGGTCTTTGCGCCATCAATGCCATCGTGCTGACCGCCCTGATGGGGTTTGTTCTGTACCTGACGCTCTACAAAGGCAAGGATTTTTTCAACCCGGATGATCAGGGCCATTTCCGTTACGGTTTTTTCGCCATCGTAGCCGCCCTGATTTTCAACATGTTGGCCAACCGGTTTATCCGCCGGGACGAAAAGCTGGTCCAGGAGTCGAACCGCCTGCGCTAGAGGAGTTAAAAATTAAGAGTTAAAAATTAAAAGTAATGTAGAGTGTGATGTGTCACCCTATTTTTAACTTTTAACTCTTAATTTTTAACTTAAACCAAGCCTTCTTTCAGCAGATCGTGGAGGTGGATGAAGCCTTTGATTTGGTTATCGACGGCGACAATCAACTGCGTAATGCTCCGATCCTGCATCATTTTGAGGGCGTGCGTCGCGTATTCGTCGGGGTCGATGGACAGGGGCGAAGGGGTCATGATGTCGCAGGCCCGCAGATGCCCGAGGTCCAGCGTATCGAAGCGATTGAGCATCCGTCGCAAATCACCGTCGGTGACAATACCCGCCAGTTGACCGTTTTCGTCGGCGACGGCGGTGGCTCCCAGCCGTTTCGAGGTCATCTCGATAATCACTTCGTGAACCGTCGCGTTGAGAGGAACGGTCGGAATTTCGTGATGTGGATAAATATCACTAACTTTTAGGTACAGCTTTTTGCCCAATGACCCGCCGGGGTGGAAACGGGCAAAGTCCTGACTGGTAAATCCCCGGGCGTTGAGGAGGCTAACGGCCAGCGCATCGCCGAGTGCGAGGGCCACGGTGGTGCTGGTGGTCGGAACCAGATTGAGCGGGTCGGCTTCCTGTTCGGCATAGGCTTTCAGAACAAAATCGGCCTGTACGCAGAGGTAGGAGCTGGTTTGGGAAGCCAGTGCGATCAATTTGGCACCGGTTCGTTTTAAAAGCGGCACCAGAACTTTAATTTCGGGGGTGTTCCCGCTTTTGGAGATGCAAATCACCACATCGTTGGCCTGAATCATTCCCAGGTCGCCGTGAATCGCGTCGGCTGCGTGCATAAAAAGCGAGGGCGTGCCGGTGGAATTGAGAGTGGCAACAATTTTTTGTCCGATTATTGCACTCTTTCCAATCCCGGTGACCACGACTCGACCGGAAGTTTGCAGAATCGTTTCAACGATTTGCTCAAATTGGTCGTCGATGCAGTCCATCGCCTGCCGAATGGCTTCCGACTCAGCCAGCAGCACATTTCGGGCGGTAGACTGAATATTTTTTTTAACTAATTTCAATGTTGCTTTTGTCAATCGGTTTTTGACTAATTTTATAAAGGCAAAGATACAACCAAATAAAGTGTAGTAACCTTCCGCAATTTTGAGATGACGACGACGCAGTTAGATCCATCGGTGCAGGTATCTCTAAAAGAGAAGCTAAAAGATATATTCGGATTCAGCCAATTCCGGGGCGACCAGGAAGCCATTATCCACAATATTCTGGCAGGGATCAATTCATTTGTAATTATGCCTACTGGAGCTGGCAAATCCCTGTGCTACCAGCTTCCGGCCATTTCCTCAGAGGGAACGGCCATTGTCATTTCTCCCCTGATTGCCCTGATGAAAAACCAGGTCGATCAAATGAATGCCTTTGGTATCAACGCCCAGTTTCTGAATTCGACGCTGAGCAAGGCGGAGATGAACAAAGTCAAGAAAGATACCCTGAACGGTACGCTGAAACTGCTTTACATCGCCCCCGAATCGCTGACGAAAGAAGAAAACCTCGACTTTCTGAAGAAAGCCAACATCTCGTTCGTGGCCATCGACGAAGCGCACTGTATTTCGGAATGGGGCCACGATTTCCGGCCTGAATACCGCAAAATCCGGGGCATCATCGACAACATTGGGAATCTGCCGGTGATTGCTTTGACAGCCACAGCAACGCCGAAAGTGCAGTTGGACATCCAGAAAAACCTGCAAATGGAGGATGCCCACATCTACAAAACGTCCTTCAATCGCAAGAATCTTTACTACGAAATTCGCCCGAAAGCCGACGCGAAAAAGCAGCTCATCCGCTACATCAAGAACAACAAAGGCAAGTCAGGCATTGTCTATTGCCTGAGCCGGAAAATGGTGGAAGAGATTGCAGAGTTGCTGAATGTCAACGACATCAAGGCGCTGCCGTATCATGCCGGGCTGGATTCGCAGACGCGGATGCACAACCAGGATGCCTTCCTGAACGAAGATGTGGATGTGGTGGTGGCTACGATTGCGTTTGGTATGGGCATCGACAAACCAGACGTCCGGTTTGTGATTCACTACGACGCGCCCAAGTCGCTGGAAGGCTACTACCAGGAAACCGGT
This sequence comes from Larkinella humicola, assembly GCF_008727875.1. GTDB lineage: Bacteria > Bacteroidota > Bacteroidia > Cytophagales > Spirosomataceae > Larkinella > Larkinella humicola. The sequence goes on from NZ_VTWS01000004.1 coordinate 300,770, forward strand.
CGGGCGGGTCGCGACGGGCTGGAAGGCAACTGTCTGATGTTCTACAGCATCGATGACATTGTTAAACTGGAGAAATTCAACAAAGACAAGTCGGTTACGGAACGCGACAACGCCAAACACCTGCTCATGGAAATGGTGTCGTATGCGAATCTGGGCGTCTGCCGTCGTCGGCAACTGTTGAGTTATTTCGGGGAATACCAGGACAAGGACTGCGGATTCTGCGATAATTGCATGAAACCGACTGAGAAGTTTAAAGCCCAGGACGAGATTGTGCTGGCGCTTCAGGCGGTTTTGCAAACCGATCATCGCTTCGATGCCGCCCACCTTGCCGATGTGCTGACCGGTACTGAAAACCAGTATATTACGAGTTATGAGCACCATAAACTCGACGTTTACGGTAAGGGCAAAGAGTTCAACGAAAGCGTTGAATTCTGGTGTTCGCTCATCCGGCAGATTACGATTTATGGGTATCTGGATAAAGATGTCGACAACTACGGCGTCCTGAAACTGTCGGCCAAAGGGCAACACTACATCGAGGATCCGTATTCCATCACCTTGTCGAAAGATCACAACTACGAGATCGACGAGGAAAAGGCCGAGGACGAAGACAAGGACAGCGGCATGTCGTCGGGCAGTGCCTACGACGAAGCCCTGTTGGGTCTGCTCAAAGCCCTGCGGAAGAAAATCGCCAAAGAAAAGAACCTGCCCCCGTATGTCATTTTCCAGGATCCGTCGATGGAGGAAATGGCAACGACCTACCCGACCACGCGGGAAGAAATGGCCCAGATCAATGGGGTCGGCATGGGGAAAGTGGTGAAATTTGGCAAACCGTTCATCGACCTGATTGCCAAATACGTTGAAGAAAACGACATCGAAACGGCGAAGGATGTCGTGGTGAAGTCGATGGTCAACAAGTCGAAGGTCAAGATTTTCATCATTCAGCAGATCGACCGGAAGGTGGATCTGGAGGAAATCTCGGAGTCGAAAGGCCTGACGATGGAAGATTTGATTGAAGAAATCGAACACATCTGTTATTCGGGAACGCGTCTGAATCTGGATTATTACATCAACCAGATCATGGACAGCGACCGGCAGGACGATATTTACGACTACTTCATGCGGGCCGAAACCGACAACATCGGGGTGGCCATGCGGGAGTTTGCCAACGACGATTATTCAGAAGAAGAATTGCGGTTAATGCGTATCAAGTTTTTATCGGAAGTAGCTAATTAAGTTAAGAGTGAAGAGTGAAGAGTGAAGACGGGGCCGCCCGTGCGGTTGGCTGACGGATTAAACCGCAGTGTAACGTTCTAACTCTTAACTCTTAACTCTTAACTCTTAACTCAGAGAATGAATATACTCATACTTGGATCGGGCGGAAGGGAACACGCATTTGCCTGGAAAATAGCGCAAAGTCCACTGTGTAGCACGTTGTTTGTCGCACCCGGTAATGCCGGAACCGCCCTGGTCGCCACCAATTTGCCGATTGCCTTCAACGATGCCGATGCCATCGCGGAGGCCATTCAACAACACCAAATCGATTTGCTGATTATTGGCCCGGAAGAACCGCTCGTGAAAGGGCTGGTCGATACGCTGCGGACTCGAAAAAATCTGGAAAAACTGCGGATTGTCGGACCGGATCAACGCGGAGCCCAACTCGAAGGCAGCAAGGATTTTTCAAAGCAATTCATGCAGCGGCACGGTATTCCGACGGCGGCATCGCGGACGTTTACCGCTGAAACGCTGGAAGAAGGGCTGGCGTATCTGGACACGCATCAACTGCCGGTGGTGTTGAAAGCCGACGGTCTGGCGGCCGGAAAAGGCGTTATCATTGCCGAATCCATTGCCGAAGCCCGGGCGGTATTGACCGATATGCTGACCGGCGGACGATTTGGCGAAGCCGGAAATAAAGTCGTTGTCGAGCAATTCCTGAAAGGCATTGAGTTGTCGGTCTTTGTGTTGACCGATGGCGTCAACTACAAAATTCTGCCCGAAGCCAAAGATTACAAGCGCATCGGCGAGGGCGACACCGGCCCGAATACCGGCGGTATGGGGGCCGTTTCCCCCGTAAAATTTGCCACGGCCAAGTTTTTAAATAAAGTCGAAGAAAAAATTGTCAAGCCTACATTGGCGGGTTTGCGAAAGGAAGAGATTCGCTATCAGGGCTTTATCTTTGTCGGTTTGATCAATGTTAAAGAAGAACCCTACGTCATTGAATACAATGCCCGGATGGGCGACCCGGAAACGGAAGTCGTGCTGCCGCGGATTCAGAATGATTTTGTAGAGTTGATGGTGGCAACCGCCGACGGCGAACTGGATAAAATTCAGCTTCTGATCTCCCCACAAACGGCCGTCACCACCGTCGTTGTGTCGGGGGGCTACCCGGATGCATACGAGAAAGGCAAGTCGATCACCGAACTCACGATGCTGGACGACGTAACGGCTTTTCATGCCGGAACCAAACCGGGTTTCAACGGCCACGTGCTGACCGACGGGGGCCGCGTGCTGGCATTGACGGCCGTCGCCAATTCACTCGAAAATGCCGTGATGAAGTCGCAGAAAGCGGCCCGCGCGGTGCAGTTCGAAGGAAAATACTACCGGAAAGATATTGGGTTGGATTTGATTCGCTACCAGGATTAATCCGACACCTCTTTACAAAAAAACCGCCCCAAAGTGGGGCGGTTTTTTTGTTGCCTTTCAGCTAGCTTCAGGCCTTTCTTCTGATCAGATAAATGTCCTGAAGCTAGCTACTATGAATTGAAGTCAGTTGATGGGTTGAATAAAACCGCTTCAACCTCAATACTTCGCAGGTTGATTGGGCTTCGGTGTTGATTTTTTGATGAAATTCCGAATGTCCTCGTTGGACGTCACCAGATCCTCCTGACGCAGATACATCATGTGGCCGCTCCGGTAGCCTTTCCAGTCCATCCGGGTTTTGAGTTTTCCGCTGGGGTCCATCTGCCACATATTATACTGGGCATTGAAGTAATCGCAGGCCCCGTCGTAATAGCCGGATTGGACCAGCAGATGCAGGTACGGATTCTGGGCCATCGCCTGCCGCAGGTTTTCGCCTGACCGGTCGGCGTTCTGCCCCGCGCGATCCCAGGGATGCACCGGCCCGAACATGTAGTATTTCAGGTCAGTTTTGTAGTTCAGGAATTCCCGGAAATAGTAGTTGATGGGAGCGGCAAACGAGTGCAGCCAGGACGTCAGCTCCGGGGAATAATCCGGACGCTCGCCCGCATCTTCCCGGTCGATCCCCAGATAGCGCGAATCCAGCCGACCAACGGTATGGCCTTTGTCGCGTAGCAACTCCTTCCAGAAGAAAGACGCCGGAATGTCCATGTTATGCTCCAGCACCACTTTTTCCGACAAACCGGAATAGCGGGCGACTTTGGCGGCAATCTGCTTTTTCTTCTGCGGGTCCAGAAAACCGCCCATCGTCAGCGCCGGAATAAACTCATTGATGGTAAATTGCTCCACTTCCGGCAGCATGGCCGTCAGGTCTTTCTTTTGCAGGTCGTCGGGCAGCACTTTGTGATACCAGGCCGTGGCCGCATAAAAAGGCAGCATGTTGGCAGCCGCCACTGGTCCGGACCGTTCGATCCCCAGATCCGTCGGTGACACCAGAATCACGCCGTTGAGGTACATCCAGTTGGCATTTTGCAACTCCAGTGCCAGGCCCGAAACCCGCGTGGTTCCGTAGCTTTCGCCAATGAGGTATTTGGGCGATGGCCAGCGGTTTTTGCGGCTTACGAAGGTGTTCAGCCATTCGGCCAAATATTTGATGTCGGAATTGACCCCGAAAAACTTCGAGCGGGGCACGTCCTTGCTGGCCGGGCGGGAATAGCCCGTGTTGACCGGATCGATGTAGACGATGTCGGCCACGTCCAGAATGGAGTTGGGATTGTCTTTGAGCGTGTACGGCTGCAACGGATAACCTTCGCTGTCGATGTTCAGCAATTTAGGCCCCGTATAGGCCAGGTGCATCCACACCGATGCGGTTCCCGGCCCCCCGTTGAACGAAATGACCAGCGGGCGCGTGGTGCGGTCTTTCACATCCGACCGTTCGTAGTAGGTATAAAACACCCCAGCAATGGGCTTGCCCTCTTCGTCCCAAACCGGTTGTGTTCCCACCATCGCCGTATAAGGCACTTTGACGCCCTTGATCGTAACGGTATGCGATGTCGTTATGGTGGAGTCCATCGGGAGCCTCAAATCATTGGGGCCGGGTTTGGCCGAAGGCGCACCCGCTGGCCGGGGAGTGGTTTCCGCAGCCGCCGGTGGCGGACCGCCCTGTCGGCGTTGCGCAAAAGACAAGGAACCCGTGGTAACGGCCAGCAGGAGTAAAACTACAATTCGTTTCATGTTTTGTTGGGGTTATAAAATCAAGTAGTTCGGTTTAGTATTTGGCGGGTTGGTCCGGTTTTGGCAAGGTTTTTTTGACGAATTCGCGAATGTCTTCGGTTGAGGTGGCGAGGTCTTCGTCACGCAGGTACATCATGTGACCGCCCCGGTAGCCTTTCCATTGCAGGCGGTTTTTCAGTTTGCCGCTCGGGTCCATGTTCCAGAGGTTGTATTTGGCATTGAAATAATCAGTCGCGCCGTCGTAATAGCCCGATTGAATCATCACGTGGAGATACGGATTCTGGGCCACGGCTTGCCGGAGGTTTTCGCCCGTCCGGTCGGTGTTCTGCCCGGCGCGATCCCACTGCCCGGTTTGGCCGGAAATGAAATACTTGAGGTCGGTTTTGTAGTTCAGTTTTTCGCGCAGGTAGTAATTGATGGCGGGTGTGAACGAATGTTTCCAGGAATCATACTCAGCCGCATAGTCGGGCCGCTCGCCCGCGCCCTGCCGGTCGATTCCCAGATACCGCGAATCGAGCCGACCTATCGTGAAGCCTTTATCCCGCAACAGTTCTTTCCAGTAAAAAGACGAAGGAACCGCCAGATTGTGTTCGAGCACCACCTTCTCCGACAAACCGGAATACCGGGCAATTTTAGCCGCCATCTGCTTTCTTTTTTCCGGCTCCAGAAAACCGCCTTTGACGATGGCCGGTGTCAATTCATTGATGGTAAACTGTTCGACTTCCGGCAGAATGGCATCCAGATCTTTCTGCTGCAAATCGGTGGGCAACACCTTGTGGTACCAGGCCGTGGCGGCATAATACGGGAGCATGTTGGCAGCGGCTACCGGCCCTTTCCGGTCGATGCCCAAATCGGTCGGTGACACCAGAATCACGCCGTTCAAGTACATCCAATTGGCATTTTGCAACTCCAGCGCCAAGCCCGAAACCCGCGTCGTTCCGTAGCTTTCGCCGATGAGGTATTTGGGCGACGGCCAGCGGTTTTTGCGGCTCACAAACATATTGAGCCACTCGGCCAGGTATTTGATGTCGGCATTGACGCCAAAAAACTTCGACCTCGGAATCGAATCATTGACGGGCCGCGAAAAACCGGTGTTGACGGGTTCGACATACACAATGTCGGCCACATCCAGAATGGAATGCGGATTGTCCGTGACGCCGTACGGCTGAACGGGGTAACCTTCGCTGTCGACTTTGACGCGCTTGGGACCGGTGTAGCCGATGTGCATCCAGCAGGAAGCTGCGCCCGGCCCACCGTTGAAGGAAATGAACAGGGGCCGCGTCGTCCGGTCGGTCACATCGGAACGTTCGTAGTAGACGTAAAACAAACTGGCGATGGGCTTGCCGTTTTCATCATAAACCGGTTGCGTTCCGGCGGTTGCTTTGTAGGGAACTACTTTGCCTTTAATGGTAACCTGATCGGTGGTCGTTACGGCCGCATCCAGTTTCAGCATGCGGTTTTGGGCAAAGGAAGAAAGGGTAGTCAGAAAGCACGCCCAGAAGAGGGGAGCAAGGTATTTCATGATGTGATGGGTTAAAAGGACTGATTTTTAGGTATTACTGGTTCAGGACTTATGTCTGATAATTCTATCACCCTTTCGCTTTTGCCCCTAAATCCCCTAAAGGGGACTTTTGCATCCGGATTAAGCTGCGTCCAAGTCCCCTTTAGGGGATTTAGGGGCAAAAGCGAAAGTCCTGTGTTCATAAGCCCGTGAGTTTTCCAGGTTTGATGTCCAGTAGGTTGACCGTTGCGTTTAAGGCATTGAACTCGGTTTGTTGGCCCGTTTGCTTATACAGTTTTGCCAGCGCTACATAACTTTCGGTATTATACGGATTTTGCGCCAGCGACTTTTTAAAGGCAGCTACCGCTTCCTCGGGTTTTTTATTCAGGAGCAGTAACACCCCATCCGATTGCAAAGCCGCCGATTGGTAAACCGCATCGCCCTCCGTCGACAGGGTTTTATACAGCGTTTCGGCTTCCGGCAACCGGTTGGATTCGGCCAGTAGCCGCACCAGGCGTTGTTTATACAGCCCCGTCAGGGTTTGTTTGTCAGCCAGTGTTTTTGTCAGGAAATAGGAAACGGAGTCCGGTTTTTGCAGTTTGGCATAGCCCTCCGCAATCCGCAGATCAAAATCCGGGCGGGCGTTTTTCCCCGCATCCAGAATCCGCTGCACCTGCTTCATGGTTTCAATCGCTTCCTGGTAGCGACCATTCGCCAGCAGGGCGTCGGCGTACAAACCCCGTAACTCATAATTCTGGGGCCGTTGCAACACCAGTTTTTTCAGCCCATCGAGCTGGTCGGCATGGCCCAGCATGGCGCGTCGGGCTGCAGCAAAGGCGCGGGCATCATCACGCCGGTCGCGCAGGTAGGTCGAGACATCCGGCCCGTTGGCTGCGTAGTCCTCAGCCGCTTTGATGGCCGGTCCCAGGAGGGCATTTTGCACATACATTTCCCGCAACTGAATGGACAGCATGGCCCGGGTCTGGTAATCTTTTTCCAGGTCCAGCGCCTTTTGCAGCCAACGCGCCTGGGTTTTGATCAGCTCGACGTGGTTTTTGTCCGGCGTATGGCTCGCTTCTTCCCACTGCGCATAGGCGGCATACACCGGCGCGTAGTTCGGGTCGATTTCTTCGGCGGTTTTGATATACGTGAAGGCCTGATCATACGCTTTCTGTTGCTGTTTTAGACGCGCGTAGGCCAGATAGGTCGGCTGGTATTTTTTATCATAGACCAGGGACGTATCCAGAAACGCAGCGGCTTTGGCCGGATCGGTTCTGACAACTTTGTTGCTCATGTTCAGGTAAACCTGCGCCCAGTTGGAAGCCATCACCGCCTTGTCGCCGTTGAGATACGCCCGTTCCTTTTTCACCAGCGCATCCAGAAAGGCATACATTTTCGGGTCCCGGCTTTTCAGTTCCGCCGTCGTGTTCATCGACTTGAAGTCGAGCGGATGCACTTTCATGGGTTCGAAATACGCCGGGTAGGTCTGAGCAAAATACTCCGATTCGTTGTTCTGGGAGTAATAGTCCAGCGTCAATCCGTTTTTCATGGCGTTGTAATACAAGGCCCGAATTTGCCGGTTTTCGGCATCGGTCAGCACGCGGCCGTGGAACAGGTGGACATATTCGTGCAAAACGACATTCCGTTCCTGATACGCTCCTCGCTCGACGTATTCAATGGCCGCAGCCCCGCTTCCCACGCCCCGAATGTCCATCCACTGGCGGTTGTCAAAGGTGGTGTTGTACCGGAAATGGGGCGCACGCATGGCCAGCGCCAGGTCGATGTGCAGGGGCGGCACCACAAAGGCATTGTCCTGTTTGGACAGGAAGGGGAAATACACCACGCTGGTGTACATCTGATTCCAGACCATAGCCTTGGCCCGGTCGCCGGGATAATAGCTCAGGTCGGGAAACACATTGACAAAGTTCTCCGGGTCGCTGATGCGGGTGGTTTTCAGTATGTTCGTGGTCGAATCGTACGTCATCAGATACGGAATTCGCTTGGATTTAATCACCGCCGACAAGCCGTTGTGGGCCGGGCCGTAGTGGGTTTTGGTAGCCAGAATAGACCGGAAGATGGTTTCGGCCGAATCCAGGTTGCTTTTCCGGTTCGGGTTGTCAAAATCGCTGTAATACAGTGAAGCGCGGTGCATGGCGGGCAAAACCGACTGCGGATATTCCTTGCCGACCCGGTGCGTCACGGCCAGGGCGTTGGCCAGTTGGTTCGTCCGAAACAGTCGGTCGGCTTCCTTCAGCTTTTCCCGAATTTCTTTCTCATCCTTGTCGGCATAGTCGGCATAGGTCAGGTTGGTGTGGCCGTTGCCCCAATGCCAGTGCGTCTGGAAATGCAGGGGATTGATGTTCAGGGCGAGTTGCCACTGAGCTGCCATGTCGTTGAGCTGCGTAGCATCGATCCGGCGCCAGATGGCGTAGCCGTAGCTGAAACGGGCATCGGCGTTGAACGGATCGAGCGTGAGCGATTTCACCAGGGGCGCTTCGGCTTTTTCGGGGTGCTGATCCCAGAAATACACATTCGCTTCCAGTTGGTAGGCGGCTGCCAGCGACGGATTCTGCTTCTGAAGCTTTTTGGCGACGGCCATAGCCTCGGTGTAGTTCTTCTGCAACAGCAACGCGCGGCCCAGCACGATCGACGTTTCTGCATCCGTTGGATGGCTGGCCAGAATGGACCGGCACTGCTCGACCGCGTTTTGCAAATCCCAGGCTTCAATGGCCAAAACCGCTTTCAATTGCCGACCCCAGCGGTTATTTTTATCCAGCGACAGGGCTTTTGTGACGGAGCCTTCGGCCTTTTTGAAGTCATTGTTCAACCAGTCGTATTCGGCCTGCAGCAACAGCTTTTCAACCACCGTCAGCCCTTTTCCGGTTTTCATCTCGGCCAGGGCTTGCGGCCACAGCCCGAGGTCCAGCATTTTTTTGACGGTTTTGGCCTTGCCCGTCGTGTGGTTCACCTGACTGAGCAACTCCGCGCGTGTTTTTTCGAGATCGGCCTGCACCCGGCGTGTATCACCAACCTGCTGCGCCATTACCGCAGTGGTAATGGCGAGCAGGAAAAGAAGCGAAATAGACTTTTTCAGCATGTAAAAAAAGGTTTAGGTCCAATCGGAACAAGCTTACTTGCGGGTATCCCAGAAAACACGATCCAGCATGGATGCCTTTTGCTTCGCATTCGGATTGTTGTTGATCTCCGATTGCGCGTAAAACAGCGACCGGGGCACTTCGTCGTAAATGGCCATTGGTGTTTTGTGGGGAGTCAGGGCCGGATAGCCCGTCCGGCGGTAATCTGTCCAGGGTTCCATCAAAACCGCGTGGTTCGCTACATATTTCTCCGTAATGATCTGCTCCAGTTTTTGCTGGTTGGTTCCGGTCAGGGTTCCCTGAGTCGCCAGGTAGGTTGTCACATTCGCTGCGGCCACGCCCGCGTCGGTCATGGATGCCCGGATACCGGCTTCGAAAAACGACTGGGCATTGCCGGGTGCGCCGTACAGCAAAGCCGCTTCGGCCCGGATAAAGTTGTATTCAGCAAAAGTCAGCAACCGGGCCGGACCCGCCCCGGAGAACGTAATGGCTCCGTCCCGCAGGCTACCATCCGGATTGATCATGGCCGTATTGGGTGCCGAAGGCGTTCCGTAAATATACTGATAGTTCCGGGAATAGGCTGACGACGGATCGGTATCAAGCACACTGGCCCCCTTGAACGTAGCCGGGCTGGAGTTGAACGGAAACGGAATGAAATACGCAGACCGGCGGGGGTCACTCTTGCCGTTCATCAGGTTGACGATGAACCGGTTCGGGAAAAACTGGTTCTTGAACTGGCCGTTTTCCATGCTGTACAGCGGATTCTGCCGTTGCGATTCGGCCAGAAACGCCATCTGAAAATTGTCCGCCGGACTTTCCATGAATTTGGCTCCGCTGTTCACCAGCGCCGTGATTTGCTGGGAAGCATAAGCCTGGTCTTTGGCCGAATAGTGCAGGAAGATCCGCAGTTTCAGCGTATTGGCAAACTTGATCCATTTGTCTTTGGAAACCGCCCAGGTCGTTCCGCTGTAAATCGTGCTGAACTGGTTGGGCGACAGCGCCGAGGTGGCGGCATTGACATCCGTCAGTCCTTCGTCGATCAGGCGGGTCAGGTCCTTGTAAATCACCTCGTCGTCGTCAAAAGCCGGGTAGAAATTCTCGCTGTGCTTACCGGCTTGTGTATAGGGAACATCACCCCAGGCATCGACAACAATCTGGTAAACATACGCTTTCAGGATTTTTCCGACCCCGGCATAATGCGGACTGCCTTCGCGGGTGGCCTGCGCAATCATCAGCTCCAGGTCGCTCACCGTCGTGCCGAAGATCCGGACCCACTGCCCGTTGACGTCGGAGTCGTTGATGTTGTACCGCTCGTATTCTTTAAACGTCCCGAAACCGGTATTGGGTCCCTGGCCACTGAACTGCTGCGAGAGCAGGCTGGCGTAGCGGAAAAGGTCACTGGCACCCATGTAGCCGATGTTGACCGTAACGGAAGGGAGCAACTGCGACACCTGAACACGCTGGATGTTGTTCGGATCGTCGTTGACATCCAGGTAAGAACTGCAGGAGCTGAAAAACAGCCCCGTGGCAAGAAGGGAAGTATAAAGTAATTTCTTCATGATCTCAATGGTTTGTACGATTCGTAATCACCCGTTAAAACGTCGCTCTCAAACTTCCGCCGATGGTTCGGGCGGTGGGCTGAATGCCAAACTCCAGACCGCGCGCGTTGCTGACACCCAGCAGGTTTTGTTCCGGATCGAGGTGGGGGTAATTCGGGGCATGAATAAAGAGATTCCGACCGTATACCGACAATTGAAGTCCTTTGATGAATTTTACATGATCCAGAACGGAGGCCGGGATTTTGTAGGTCAGATTTGCTTCCCGCAGTTTCAGGTACGTAGCGTCCAGCACGTAACCCTCCCAGGCCACATATTTGCCCTGCAAACTGTAGTATTGCTGCGCCGTTACGCCAATGGTGTTTGGCGTGCCGTCTTCCCGAACGCCATCGAAAATGTAGGGCCGGTTGGGCGTGCCGTCGGCGTTAAACCGGGGGAACTCGGCCGTTTCGGCGGCTACGCCATTGATGCGCAAATCGCCGATGGTACGGGAAAGCTGATCGCCTTTGTGTTTGTAGTCGAGCAGGAACGACAGGCTGAAATTCTTGTAATTGAACGTGTTGGTAAAACCGGCCGTAAACCGTGGATTCGGATTTCCAACCCGCTGCACCGCCGTCGTTACTTTCGGCAGTCCGTTGGCGCCGATGATCATGCGACCCTGCGCATCCCGCTGATAGGCATTCGACCAGATCTGACCATATTCCTCGCCCGACACCAGCCGGATGTTGGGTGACGTAAAGCCACCGATCGAGATGTTGGCGACGCCAGGGGCCAGTTCTTTCACGATGGACCGGAAACTGGTGAAGTTGAGCGACGATTCCCAGGTGAAGTTCTCTTTCTGGATCGGATTTCCCGAAATCAGCAACTCAATCCCATTGGTCGAAAGCTTACCCGCGTTCGTTACCAGGCTGGTGAAACCGGAGGTGGAAGGAACTGGAACCGAGAAGATCAGGTTGCGGCTGTCGCGTTTGTAAACCGATCCGTCGATGAAAAGACGACCGTTAAACAGCGTTACTTCCGCGCCCAACTCGATTTCCCGCGTAAATTCCGGCGTCAACTGCGGATTCCCCGTGCTGTTGTCGTAGGTATAACCCGCCAGTCCGCCAAATGGAAAGTTGACCGCCGTCGAGCCCAAACCGTCACCCGCACTCGCTTTGCCGTAATAGGTGTTGATGGCGTACGGACTGGCTCCCTTGCCCACTTCGCCCATGTTGGCCCGGATTTTGGCCGAGGACAGGATTTTCGATTTCAGGGATGGAAACGCTTCCGTCGGTACAAAACTGAGGGCGACGGCCGGGTAGAAGATGGAACGGTAGCCCGGAGCCAGCGTAGAAGAGAAGTCATTCCGCGCTTTGGCGTTCACCGAAAGCCAGCTTTTGTAGTCGAAAACGAGGTCGGCAAACACCCCGACGCCCCGTTGCTCGGTAACGGAAGAAGTAGGGTTGAACGTCAGGAAGTTTTTGATGTTGTCGAAGCCCGGCACCACGATTCCCAGACCGATGTTCTGCATTTCGCTGTTGTAGTTGGCAATGATTTCGTTCCCAACCGTTGCAATCAGGTTGATGTCGGGCGTGATTTTCCGGTTTCCGGTCAGCGTGAAATACGAGTTCAGGTTTCGGATCAGTTGCGAGCGGTCCAGCACCCCACCGGCCCCAGCCGAGTTGGTGTTGGCGTTGCTGCGAACGCCTTTGTCGTCGAACCCTTTGGTGGTGAAATTGAAAATATCCGTACCAATTTTCAGATCGGCCTGTAACCAGTCCAGAATGTCATACTTCAGGTTCACATTTCCGAAAAACCGGTTCACTTCCTGGTGGTTCTTGATGTGCTCCAGCGACCAGTAGGGGTGATCTTCGGCGGCAAACCACAGTTGATTTCCGGCGGCATCCTGGAACGGTTTGTTGGTCAGGTCATAGCTGCGGGGCGTATAAATCCCGCGCCAGAGCGAATTCGCTCCCTGGTTGCCGGATTGCGTCCGGTCAGAAACGTTGTTGGCGTAGGAGAACGAGGTCGAGATTCTGAATTTGTCGGTCAGTTGGGTTCCGGCATTCACCGAGAGGTTGTTCCGGTTCAGTTTGTTGTTCGGAACTAGACCGGTTTCGGCCGAAAAACCGTAGGAAACCCGGTAATCGTACTTATCGGTTCCGCCCGAAAAACTCAGGTCATTCTGCGAAGAAATGGAGCTTTGAAGAATATCCCGGATGTTATTCGGATACGCCTGCAGGGTTTCCGACTCGCCAAACCAGTTCGTTACGGTTTGTCCAGCAATCCGGGGTCCCCAGGAACCAGCCACGTTGTTAATGTAATTTCCGTTGCTGCCCTGGGCGTATTCGTTCTGAAATTTCGGAAACCGGCTCACCGTTCCGACGGCGACATTGGTCGAGAACGAAATCTGCTTTTTGACGCCTTTCTTGCCTTTTTTGGTAGTGATCAGGATGGCACCGGAAGCCGCCCGCGAACCGTACAAAACCGTAGCAGCCGCCCCTTTCAGGACGTTGACGCTCTCGATGTCCTGCGGGTTGATGTCCGAAATCCGGCTGGAGTTCACCACGCCGGTATTAACGGAGTTGCCACCCCCGGAATTGTCCAGTGGAATCCCGTCGACCACGTACAACGGCTGGTTGCTGCCCGTAAAGGTGGAGAAACCGCGAATGGTTACGTTGGAACCGGCAAAACCACCGCCCGCACCGGTGACCTGCACTCCGGCTACTTTTCCGGCCAGTGAGTTGGTTACATCCGTGGTTGGGGCCTGGCTGAGTTGTTCGGCTTTCACTTCACTGACGCCGTAGCCCAGCGTTTTCCGGTCGCGGGCAATCCCGAACGAGGTGACGACCACCTCACTCAGTTGCTTTGCATCTGATTCCAGCGCAATGGAAATCGTACTCCGTCCGTTGACCGGAATTTCCACGGGCAGAAAACCGATGTAGCTCACCACCAGCGTGGCGTTTTCGGGGACGGAAAGCCGGAACTTACCGCTGGCATCCGTGATGGTGCCGGTATTGGTAGTGCCTTTCACTAAAATAGACGCCCCCGGCAGTGGGTTGCCATCCTCTTTAAAAGTCACAACACCATTGACTTCAATGTCCGCCAATTTTGCGGGTTGCCCACCTGCAATGGCGCTAGTCCCCGTCAAAAGGCAGAAAAAGGCGATAAGCATGGGCAGGAGGCCACGGGTTGATAGGATAGATTGCTTCATAGTGACTACGGTTTAGTGGTCTCAAACAAAGAAAAGCAACATTTTCCTTCCTAAAATAGGGGCACGGGGATTCGGCTAAAATCTATTTATCAATAGATAATTTTTGTTAAGCCTCCAAAGAATTACTCCCCAACTCCTTTTATCGTAGAATAATATTCGGCCAATCTGGAAAAGAGAAGGGCTTTAAAATTATGAATTTCTGTTTTTTCAAAATGCCTTCCGAATCGGGAAAAGATAAAAGCAAATCCCTATTTTATCTAAAAAAAATACCGGTATGACGGGGTTGTCATACCGGTACATTCACTGCCGACAGCGAGTAAGCGGGGGTGCGATCAATCGGGATTTAAAAAAGGATAGCGGTAGTTTTTAGGAGCATCGAAGGTTTCCTTGATGGTTCGGGCCGACACCCACCGTAACAGGTTCAGCTCCGACCCGGCTTTGTCGTTTGTTCCCGATCCCCGTGCGCCCCCGAACGGTTGTTGACCCACCACCGCGCCGGTCGGCTTGTCGTTGATATAAAAGTTGCCCGCAGCATTCCGCAAGCGACTGGTTGCCAAGTCAATGGCATACCGGTCGCGGGACAGAATCGATCCGGTGAGTGCGTAGATGGACGTTTTGTCGATGAGGTCCAGCATGGCTTCATATTCGTCATCTTCGTAGACGTAGACTGTCAAAACCGGGCCAAACAGTTCTTCGCACATCGTCACGTACTGCGGATTGTCGACCCGCAAAACCGTCGGTTGAATAAAATAGCCAACGGTTTTGTCATACGATCCGCCAGCCACGATCTCAACGCCCTCGTCGTTTTTAGCCTGATCGATGTAGCGGGCCAGCTTGTCGAACGAGCGTTCGGAAATCACGGCATTCACAAAATTACCAAAATCTTCGACCGGTCCCATTTTAATGGTACTTAGATCCTGCACCACTCTGTCCCGAATCGCGGGCCATAACGATGCGGGCAAATACGCCCGGGAAGCTGCCGAGCATTTTTGTCCCTGGTATTCGAACGCACCCCGCACCAGAGCGGTGGCAACGGCTTCTACATTGGCGCTAGGGTGCGCCAGAATAAAATCTTTCCCGCCGGTTTCGCCCACAATGCGTGGGTAGCTTTTGTAGGTAGCGATGGAATTGCCAATGGTTTTCCAGATCGTTTGAAAAACCGCCGTCGAGCCCGTGAAATGAATACCGGCAAAATCCGGATGGCTAAAAATAACGGCTCCGGCAACGGGACCATCCACGTTGATCAGGTTGATGACACCAGCGGGCAAACCGGCCTCTTTCAGCACGTCCATGATCACCTGAGCCGCATACGCCTGGTTTTCAGACGGTTTCCAGACCACTACGTTTCCCATCATGGCTGCCGAGGTTGGCAGGTTGCCGGCAATGGCCGTGAAATTAAAGGGCGTTAGCGCAAACACGAAGCCTTCCAGGGGACGTTGCTCCAGCCGGTTCCAGACGCCCGGCGAAGAATTGGGCTGGATGTCGTAAATTTTTGCCATGTACGAAACGTTAAACCGCAGGAAGTCAATTAGCTCACACGCGGAGTCGATTTCGGCCTGGTAGGCATTTTTCGACTGGCCGAGCATGGTGGCTGCATTGATTTTATAGCGATATGGTCCAGCGACCAGTTCGGCGGCTTTCAGGAAAATAGCCGCGCGTTCTTCCCAGGGCAGGGCTTCCCAGCGGGGTTTGGCCGCAAGGGCGGCTTCGATGGCTTCCTGAACGTGGCTGGCATCGCCTTCGTGGTAATAGCCCAGAATATGGTGATGGTCGTGGGGGGGGCGAATGGCTCGTTTGGTTTCCGTTCGTACTTCGCGATCCCCGATGTAGAGGGGGATGTCCACTTCCTGCGCCCGGGCATTCGCCAGGGCTTCCTGCAAGTTGGCTCGTTCGGGAGTCCCGGGTGCATACGAATAAACCGGTTCATTCCGGGGCTCCGGAACACGGAAAAATCCTTTTGACATAAACTAGTGGTGATTAAATCAGTCCTTCAAAGGTATGGTACCCCGGTTTTTCCTTTGCATCCAAAATTGTCCAAATGTCATCCAAAATTGCCAAAACCGCCATACCCGAAATTCCCGCTATACCTTAGGGGACAAAATACAGACGATGAAAAACGGAACGAAAATAGACCTGACCAATACCGCCGATGCGTTCGCCTATAAAACCGATCAGCAGTTGCGGAAAGCGCAGGTGATGTTCACCCTGATGAATCAAAACTGGCTGGTGCGGCTGGGAGCGGGGCTTACGGCCCTGGCTGTAAAATGGAATCTGCCGGTCAAAGGCCTGATTCGATCCACCATTTTCGAGCAATTTGTTGGTGGGGAAAGCCTTGATCAAACGACAGATACCATCAAAACGCTGGAGCAATTCAACGTGGAGGCCATTTTGGATTATGGCGCGGAAGGCAAGGAAACCGAAGCCGACTTCGACCGGACGAAGGAAGAGTTCATTCGGGTCGTTCGGTTTGCCGCTACCCGCCCCAATGTGCCGTTGATGGGCATCAAGATTACGGGCCTGGCGCGGTTTGCCTTACTGGAAAAGCTGAACACCCTGGTTCGGCTGACCGATCAGACCGTCGAGATCGATACCGGTTCGCTGACGTCTGCCGAAAGGCAGGAATGGGAGCGGGTGGTCAGCCGAACGGTTGAAATCTGCGAAACGGGCGCTGATCTCAACATTGGAATAGTAATAGATGCTGAAGAATCGTGGATTCAGGATACGATCGATGCGTTGACGATGCAGGTGATGACGGTTTTCAACCAAAAGGCCGCCGTCGTTTTCAATACCGTCCAGCTATACCGCCACGATCGGCTTGCGTTTCTGAAACGGAGCTTTGCGCTGGCCCAAAACCGCAAAGCTATTTTGGGTGTCAAAATCGTTCGGGGTGCCTACATGGAGAAAGAGCGAAAACGGGCGCTGGAGCGCAACGAAACGGTTTTGATCCAGCCTGATAAAGCGGCCAGTGACAGGGACTTCAACGCTGCGATTGATTTCTGTTTGGATCATCTCGACCGGATTTCGCTGATTGTAGCCTCGCACAATGAATACAGCGTGCAACACACCGTCGAAAAATTGCTGGACGCTGGCCTGCTGCTCAACCACCCGCACCTCCATTTCTCCCAGCTTTTCGGCATGAGCGACCACATCACGTTCAACCTCGCCAAAATGGGGTGCAACGTCAGCAAGTATCTACCCTACGGGCCCATTGCCGATGTCATTCCGTATTTGATGAGACGAGCGCAGGAAAACAGTTCGGTGGCCGGGCAAACCAGCCGGGAATTATTTCTGATCCGGAAAGAAGTAGCCAGAAGGAAACGCTACAAGGGTGCTATTCCGAAATTGTAATCATTCCAAGAGTCGAAACGAAACCGCTACCCGACTGGAAGCCGGTTCTGGTAGAGGGCTTTGATGCCTGCTTTTTTAACAGGATTAACCATTGTTCAACGAATATTATCCCAAAACTTGCAATACAGATAAAGCAATGATAATATTGGTATATCCTTTACGCAGCAACTGCCCAATTCACAGAAGGCCCGGTCAATGAATATTGCCGGTCTTCCTGCAATACCTCGCCATCTCTAATTGTATTATTTGTAGATTTAATAGGTATACAATTATATGATTTGACTGTATGAAAGTACTACAATTTACTCCGCCTGCCCCCAAAGAGGATTCCGTAATTGTAGACGAGGATTTCCTGACCCATTTTTACAATCATTTTCACCGGCATAAACAACTCCAGATCACGCTCATCCTCAAAGGAAAAGGCATCCTGATGGTGGGAAACTACAGCCAGGCTTTCCGGCCCGGCGAAGTCTACATTCTGGGGCCGAACCAGCCCCACATGTTCAAATCGGAACCGGGGCATTTTACGAATCCCCGGCTTGGAAACGCCCATGCCATCCACATTTTTTTCGACCTGGAACGGATTCCCAAAGCCTTTCTGGCCCTGCCCGAAATGGAGTCGATCAGCCGGTTTCTCGACCTCATTCAGAATGGCCTGCAACTGCCGGCTGAACACGCCGAATCCGTTGCCAAAGTCCTGAAATCCCTGGAAGATAAAACCAATCTGGACCGGCTGCTGGCGGTTATTCAGTTGTTCCAATATTTTTCGAAGGAAGTAAAAGGTTGGAAGTCGCTGCAAACCGGTTTCGCCGACTATTCCTTCTCGGATTCGGACGGCATGCGGATGAATGACGTCTTCCAGTATACGCTCGATCATTATGCCGAGCCCATCACGCTCGACAAAATTGCCGACATCGCCCACATTACCCCGCACGCGTTCTGTAAATACTTCAAGAAACACACCCGCAAAACGTACAACACATTTTTGAACGAAATCCGGATCAACGAAGCCTGCAAGCGAATCATTAACAGCAGCAACGACGGAATTTCCAGCATCGCCTATTCGACCGGTTTCAACAGTGCCACCAATTTTAACCGGGTTTTCAGAAAAACCACGGGCATGTCTCCCAGCGACTACATTCGGGAATACAAAAGCAAGTAGACGACGGTTTTGGTCTGATCTCTGACTGTCATGGATGCGATTTTTCCCCGACCTGCCCGGGGTAGTTAGGATCATGCAGCCATTTATGCCTTTTTTTATTAATTTAGGGTATAATTTTGAGGTGATCGGTTCGTGAACGGCATTAACCGGTTGAGTAGCGTATTCACAGCCGAATTCGGATCTATATAAAATGTGATCCGGATGAAGGCAAAAAAAGAAGGCGGGGCCGCCCGCACGATCACGAGTTATGAATGAAGAGTTAAGAGTTAAAAATTAAAAGTAAACGGTTCTCTAGTCTACTTTTTACTTTTCACGCTTAATTTTTCACTATTAGCTCTTAACTATAGATAGAGTTATGGGATGCAAATCATGTACGACCGGCGGTTGTGGGACCAAAACCGCAACCGGAGCCGTGGGCGGATGCAAAAATAATGGGGCCTGTGGCACCGGCGGTTGCAATAAAATGAATGTGTTCGACTGGTTGAGCAACATGGAGACGCCCTCCACGCGCCGGTACGATGCAACCGTAGAAGTAAAATTCAAGGGTGGGCGGAAGGAATATTACCGCAACCCGCACCAGATCAATCTGACAACGGGCGACTATGTCGTCTGTGAAATGCAGACGGGCTATCACATCGGCTGCGTATCACTCCAGGGGGAACTGGTTCGCTTGCAGATGTTGAAGAAAAACATCCCGTTTTCCGACGATCTGAAAGTGATTCACCGCGTGGCGTCGCAGAAAGACCTCGAAAAACACGAGCAGGCCATCGCTCGCGACCTGACGACGATGTACCGCACCCGCGAAGTGGTGAAGGAACTCAAGCTGAATATGAAACTGTCCGACGTTGAATACCAGTCGGATAACACGAAGGCGACGTTCTATTATTCGTCCGACGAGCGTGTCGATTTCAGGGAACTGATCAAGATTCTGGCGGCCGAATTCAAAATCCGGGTCGAAATGCGGCAGATCAGCCTGCGGCAGGAAGCCGGGCGGCTAGGCGGGATTGGCTCCTGCGGCCGCGAACTGTGCTGCTCCACCTGGCTGACCGATTTCAAAAACATCACGACCTCGGCAGCCCGGTATCAGAATTTGTCATTGAATCCCAGTAAGTTATCGGGCCAGTGCGGCCGTTTGAAGTGCTGCCTGAACTACGAACTCGAAACCTACGTGGATGCGTTGCGCGATATTCCGCAGGTGGAAAAACCGCTCGAAACCCAGAAAGGCCGGGCGTCGCTCCAGAAAACCGACATTTTCCGGCGGATCATGTGGTTTGGCTACAGCACTGAAAGCACCTGGTATCCGCTGCCCATCGCGCGTGTCATGGAGATTCAGGAGTTGAACAAAAAGGGCATTATTCCCGAATCGTTCGACCTGCTGGAACCGATGGCCGAGCGGAAAGAAACCGCCAAAGGGTTGAACTCCCTCAACAGCGATCTGGAAAAGCTGGACAAAAAATTCAGCGACCGCAGCGATCGGAAGAAGAAACGGAAGAAGAAAAAACCGTCAGCCGGTGGTGGTGAGCCGACGGCTTCGAACGGCCGCCCGGAGAACGGAAAAGCCTAAAAACGAAAAAACCGGTCGCAAGGCCGGTTTTTTCGTTTTCTCAAAGATGAGTTTTTATTCTACCGCATCATACACCACAACCTTGCTCCAGTACCGCGCGCAGGTTTCCACAAAGTTCAGGTGGATCGGATCTTCCTGATACGCATCGTGGGCCGCCTGATCACTGAAAATATAGGTCAGTGACCAGTCGTAGGAATGATCGATCACGGGCCGACGGGTGTCGGCGGGTTTGCCAATGTACAACGCTTCAAAATGCGTAATGCCTTTGAGCGTTTCAAGGCCGGCGCGGAGCGCCTGGCGGTCGTCGTCGCTTTCGGGGTTCGTGAGCCAGAAATATACGGTATGAACAAACATGCTTGTTTTTCGACCGGTTCGCCGGTACGGTTTTAGGAGTTAACGCCAAATTGAGCCTGAAAACTAACTATTTTTCTCTAACTGCTTCACCAATACTTCGAAATCTTTCGGATAGGGCGCTTCAAAAATCGTTCGTTCACCATCCAGCAACGTAAACGTCAGCGAGCGGGCGTGCAGGGCCACGCGCTGAATGAGCGACTGTTCTTCGGTGTCTTTTTTCAGGTTGAATTTCCGCTTCAGATCCGACAGAAAAACCGGTTTTCCGCCGTACGTCGGGTCGTTGGCAATGGGGGCTTTCAAACACATGAGGTGAACCCGAATCTGGTGCATCCGGCCCGTAATTGGCAGACACTCCATCAAGGTATGCATCCGGTATACTTTCAGCGTATTGAAAATAGTTTCAGCCTCTTTCCCTTTTTGCCGGTCTATTTTCACCGCCGTTCCGTCTTTGATGGGCGAAATGGGCAGATACACCGAAATACCTTCGAAATCGTGAATGCCATCCACGACGGCGTGGTACCGTTTGGTTACTTCCCGGTGTTCGAACTGCATCGCCAGGTGGCGGTAGGCAGCCGGGTTTTTGGCAATCGCCAGAATGCCCGACGTGCCTTTGTCCAGGCGGTGGCCGAGCTGGGCGTCGGGGTGGTAAGCTTTGGCTAATCGCAGGATACTCTGCGACTTATCGGCATTCCGTTCGTCGAGCGAAGCAATATTCGCGGGTTTATTGATTAAAATATAATCGTCGTTCTCGAAAACAATCAGCTCTTCAAAATTCAGTTTCATAGTACAAAGGTCCTGAACAACAGAATGCTATCCAAGCCAAAAAGATTCCCTGTCGAAAAACCGGGTGATTGATGTCGCGCTTTTGGGTACACTATCTTTCACAATTCAGGAATTTTGTGCCATTCATTAACGCGTAAAGGCGTGATGTGTGGTTTGAATGATGACCTTGTAAGATAACGGTAACGATCGATTTTATTGGGTAATAACCGGATCAGGTTTTAATTTAGCCCACGGTTTCAACCGTGGGAAAACCGGGCATAACGCCGGAACGCCCAACCGTTTCAACGGTTTTGAGATCCTGAAACCGTTGAAACGGTTTTTATCGACGCCGTTTTTGCCTCACCACCCACCGTTTTAACGGTGGGCTTAAAATTTGACCAATCCGTTTTCCAATGTCGTACTGCACCGCCATCGATTTCATGCCCGCCGACCGGAAGGCCCTCCACAAAGCCTATCACGACCACCTCTACGGTTTTCCGATCCACGATGACGACGAGCTGTTTTGCCGGCTGGTGCTGGAAATCAATCAGGCCGGTTTGAGTTGGGAAACGATCCTGAAAAAGGAAGCCGGTTTTCGGAAAGCATACGATCATTTCTCCATTGCCAAGGTGGCGGCTTATACCGACGCCGACCGCGAACGACTGCTGGCCGACGCGGGCATCATCCGCAACCGGCTGAAAGTCAATGCCGCCATCGAAAATGCCAAAACCATTCTGGAACTGCAAAAAGAACACGGTTCGTTTGAAAGCTGGCTGGAACTTCACCATCCCAAAACCAAAGAAGACTGGGTGAAGCTGTTCAAAAAAACGTTTCGCTTTACGGGCGGTGAAATCGTGAACGAGTTCCTGATGAGCATCGGCTATCTGCCCGGCGCCCACGCGGCCGACTGTCCGGTATTTGAAAAAGTGCTGGAGAAAAAGCCGTTATGGGCCGCGGGGCGTTAATCGGCTTTGTCGAGCTTGAAACTGAAAACCGTTCCTTTGTCCGGTTTGCTCATCACCGTGATTTTCGATTTGTGGGCGTTCAGAATGTGCTTCACGATGGCGAGTCCCAGACCGGTGCCGCCCCGTTCTTTCGAGCGGCTTTTGTCGACGCGGTAAAACCGCTCGAAGATGCGGTTGAGGTGTTCGGGCGGAATGCCGGGGCCGTTGTCGCGCACCTGAATGATGTACTGCTTCTTTTCCTCTTCAAAACTGACCACCACCTTGCCGCCGTTGTTGCCGTATTTAATGGCGTTTTCGATCAGGTTGGTGAGCACCTGCGTGATGCGTTGCGGGTCGGCTTTGACCAGAATACCGCCGGGCTGATCGGATTTGATTTTTAAGGAAGCCTGGCGGGCCAGCGCGTTATTTTCCAGTTGCTCAAACACTTCCAGCGTAATCTGGTAAATATCCACCGGTTCAAAATGCATCTTCACCTCACCGGTTTCCAGTTGCGACAGCGCGACGAGGTCTTTCACCAGCGCATCCAGCCCGTCTAAACTTTTGGCGGCTTTGGCCAGAAATTTATCCCGCACCTTCTCGTCATCGATGGCCCCGTCGATGAGCGTGTGTACGAAGCCCTGCGCGGCAAAAATAGGCGTTTTCAGTTCGTGGGAGACGTCGGCCAGAAACTCACGCCGGAACTGTTCGAGCCGCCGGAGTTCCTCGATTTCCTTCTGTTTGCGGGCCACATAGACAAAAATCTCGTCGTTCAGTTTCTTGAACGGATTGCTGTTTTTAACGATGGTGGTCCGGGAAATCGTGAAATCCTTGATGCGCAGTTTGTGGATGGTTTTGTAAAGTTTGTTCACCTCGCGGTACACCAGAATTTCGATGGCGTACAGAATCAGGAAAAACGAAACGATCAACGACGAAATCGCCACCACGAACAACATGCTGCGCGTGACGCCTTCCACAAACGTCAGAAACACGACCGTCAGGGCCGAAATCAGACCGGCCAGCAGAAACGCAGCAATACGGGGGCTAAGCGACATGAAGTAAAGATAACCGCTTAACCTTCATCATTGAACATGTACCCCACGCCTTTCAGGGTTTTGATGTAGGTTTCGCCGATTTTTTCCCGCAATTTCCGGATGTGCACATCGACGGTGCGTTCGAGGACGTAGATATCGACTCCCCAGATTTTTTGCAGCAACTCTTCCCGGCCAAATACTTTGTTAGGCGACAGCGCGAGGAAAAACAGCAGTTCGAACTCCTTTTTGGGCAGCACGACGGTTTTGTCGCTGGTGGTCACGGTGTAGTTCAGGCGGTTGATGACCAGCCCGCCGATTTCGATTTTCTCGCCCGGATCGGCTTTCTGGGCTTCGCGCCGGAAGAGGGCGTTGATGCGGCTCATCAGCGCGCGCGGTTTGATAGGCTTCGTAATATAGTCGTCGGCCCCGATTTCAAAGGCGGCCACCTCCGAATATTCTTCGGAGCGGGCGGTGAGGTAGAGAATAAACGTTTGGCGCAGATCAGGCAAATTGCGGAGTTGACGACCCGTTTCGATCCCGTCGAGTTGCGGCATCATGATATCGAGCAACACCAGTTCGGGAACAAACGAGCGGGCGGTATCGAGGGCTTTTCGGCCATCGGGCGCGGTGCGGACGTCGTACCCTTCTTTCTCCAGATTGTATTGCAACAGTTCGACAATGTCGGGGTCGTCGTCGACCACCAGCACACGGTGGAGTTGTTGGGAAGTCTTCGTGGCACTCATTCTACGGTTTGTTGGTGTAATTTGGAATCGAAGGTACGTGCTGTGTCAGCAATTTTACGAAGTTAACTCTATTGTTAACAAAAACTTAACACGCAGTGGCGTTACCCGGCACAATACGAAGCATTAAAAAAAAGGGGGAACAAGTACACGGTCAAACTAGAAGGTATTCTTTGGTTCTCCTGTTTAAAACGACTAAAATAGTGATACATTTAGCGTGATAAATCGCTGAAAAGAACTGAATTGTCCGATCATTAGCAGACCGCAGCCCCATGATTAAAAAAGCCGTATTGATCGTCGTCCTGCTTACCGTTCATCTGACCCCGGTTTTTTCGCAAAACCGGGAGCCTGTGTTGCGGCAGGATGTGCCGCTGGATTCCATTCGCCTGAGCGACCCGTTTATTTTGGCGGACAAGAATACATCGACGTACTACATGACCGGTACGGGGGGCATGCTATGGAAAAGCAAAGACCTGAAAAAATGGACCGGCCCTTTCAAAGTAACCCGCACCGATCCTGGCTCCTGGATGGGGCCGAACCCGATGATCTGGGCGGCCGAACTTCATCAGTACAAAGACAAATACTACTATTTTGCGACCTTCACCAACCGGGCGGTGAAAATCGATACGGTCGGCGAGAATATCATCGAGCGTCGTGCCAGCCATGTTCTGGTCAGCGATCAGCCGGAAGGGCCTTACGTTCCGATGAAAGACCCTACCTACCTGCCTGCCGATAAGCCGACGCTGGATGGCACCTTATGGGTGGAGAAGGACGGAAAACCGTATATGGTTTATTGTTACGAATGGCTGCAAAACCTGAATGGAACCATTGAGAAGATCGAACTGAAACCGGATTTAAGCGGGTCGGTTGGCGAAGGAAAACTGCTGTTTCGGGCCAGCGAAAGCCCCTGGAGTCGTGAGAACGGCGGGACCGGCCCCAACAAAGTGACGGACGGACCGTACTTATTCCGTACCGGAACCGGCAGGCTTGCCATGCTTTGGACGAGTTGGATCGGGGATGTCTACACACAAGGCATTGCCTATTCGAAAAGCGGCACGCTGGATGGCCCCTGGCTCCACGAAAAAGAGCCCATTACCCCGCCCAATTTTGGTCATGGCATGTTGTTTCGGACCCTGAACGGCAACTGGTTGATGTCGCTTCACAGCCATAAAAGTACCAACGGTCGTACGCACCGGGTTCCGCATTTGTTCGAAGTAGACTTTTCGGGCGATAAACTGGTGGTCGGGAAGCCTTATTTGCCTTGATGATCCGGTTGGCAGGATCGTACCCTAAAGACGGTTTTAGCAGATTAAGAAAAACCGGGCGACAAATAGCGAGAGGTAGACCTGTCGATCTAAACCGTGGTAATGAGCCTGGCTAGGTTACTGCTTTACGAGATCAACCTGTTCAACCCCGCGATCAAAGCCACGCCAAACCATTTTCCGCTGTCCGTTGATGACTTCGATTGAAAAATTATCGTTGATCAAACCAAGGTCTTTCAGGAACGCTTCTTCGGGTTCAACGATACGCGT
The DNA here is from genome assembly GCF_008727875.1 of Larkinella humicola. Taxonomy (GTDB): domain Bacteria; phylum Bacteroidota; class Bacteroidia; order Cytophagales; family Spirosomataceae; genus Larkinella; species Larkinella humicola. Next base: position 325,920 of record NZ_VTWS01000004.1, read on the forward strand.
GCCATTCGGAAAATGGTACTCAAACAGCGAAATGGCCTGGGGACCTTCTCTATTGACCAGCCAGCCAAAATCAGCGCGTAAATTTAACTGAACCGGATAGGCTTTTCCGCCGTATTCAATCGTGCCATCGTATTCCCCGCGCCGGATGTCTCTGGGAGTAGACCGGGCAACCGCTGCTGGCCGGATGGTCAATGTAGCTAGGTTCAGAAAAGTGCTGTCTTTGGTCAACTTGACGTGTTCACGGAAATAGCGTCTTGGATTGTGCTTTACGACTACTTTTTGAAGCGTCCATGTACCGATGATTTCAGGAGCCAGATTCTGCATGAGTTGAATACTGACCTGGTCATAATCTATTTTAGGAGTTACCGGTTTTGGCGTTGCCGTATACTGTTGGGTACATTGGCTGCAAAACAAGCCCATTGCTGCCAGAAGGTAGAAGCTGATTCTCATGATTACCAACGTTTTTAGTCAGGACTCAAAAAGGCTTCAAAAGATAATAAAGGCGGTTTGTCGGGTCGAATATAAACTTTTCAAATTAATAAATGAAGAACTGTGCTTTTGTTAGGGGCAAAATAAAAGTAACAACGGACTCAATACGATCACTTCCTCCGAATCAAATACATCCTTCCCCGTTCATTCGTCATCACCAAATCCGTGTTGTTCACAAACGCCAGCCCTTCGGTTTGTCCCCGTGGAATCCGGAGGCAGCGCGTCGGATGCTGAAAATCGATGCGGTTATTTTTCTGCTCAAACAGGAAAATCTTGCCGTAAGTCAACACCGCCAGCGTTTGGCCGTCGGGGCTGAGGGCGGCATCGGTCACCATCCGGTTCAGGAAAATGCTGTCGGTAGGAACGAGGGGGTGGTCCCCGCCCTGGGCGGGCATCCCGTAAAGATTGACTGGCCGCCGGGGTTGCGAGCGGTTTTTTGAGATGAGGTACAGGCTGTCTTTGGCGGCAAAAAGGGCTTCACTGTCGAAATTACGCGTATCTTTCGACGCCGGAAACGATTTCTGCCGGGCGTAATGAAACGGAATGGACTGAAAATCGTTAGGTTGTTTGGGATCGACCCGGTAAATGCGGAGATCCGTTCGGGCGTTGGCGTTATTGCCGATGTCGCCGATGAACACCGCCGTCGTGTCCTGGCTCGTCAGGGCTTCCCAGTCCCGGTTTTTCAGCATTGGCAGGGGCAGCGAATCGACGAGCGAACCGTCGCGGGACACTTCGTAGAGCGTGGGTCGGCCTCCGCTGTCGTTGTGCGTCCAGAATGTGTTGCGACCGGCGCGATACGACAGCCCCGAACTTTCGTTGACTACCGGTGCCAGCTGACCAACCCGCGAAACCGCATACTGAGTTCGTCCGCTGCGAAAACCGCTGCGTTTGTTCTCCGAGTGGCAGGAGCAAAGGGCCACCTTGAGCGAAAATAAAAAAAGAAGAAAAGAGGTCATAGTTCGAACACCGCACCTAAAAGTATGGAAAATAAAGTATCTGAAGTCAATTTGCCGTCGTACGTCCGGTTTGCCTGCATCATGATTGTGCTAACGATTCTGGTCTATTGGCTGTCGGCCATGCAGGAACTGATCGTTCCGCTGGTTTTTTCGATTCTGTTCGCCATGATCCTGTATCCGATCAATCACCGGCTCGAAGGTTGGCGGGTGCCGCGCGTACCGGCTATTCTGGTGTGTCTGGTAATCATGATCGGCTTTTTTTACCTGCTCTTTTACCTCATTTCCCTGCAGATTTCCAGTTTCACCAGTGAGGCTCCCAAATTGCTCGAACGGGGCAATCAGATTCTGGACAAACTGCAGACCTTCGGGGAAGACCGGTTTCACATCGAACGCTCGAAAATGGTGGCCGAAGCCCGGAGTTATGTCAACAACCTGATTCGCGAAAGCGGTTCTTTTCTGACCTCTACCTTGCTGGCCACCACCAACACGCTGTCGACCATCTCGATTGTGCCGCTGTATATCTTCTTTCTGATGCTGTACCGAGACTTCTTCCGGTCGTTTTTCTACAAAGTATTCAGCAGCACGAAGCGGGCCAAGATCGACGTCGTTTTTGGCCGGATCTACACCGTTGTCAAGGATTATCTGGTTGGGTTGGTGCTTGTCATCATCATTGTGGGCGTGCTGAACACGGTCGGTCTGCTGATTCTGGGCATCGATTACGCCGTCTTTTTCGGGTTTCTGGGCGCGTTCATGATCCTGATCCCGTACATCGGCATTCTGATTGGGTCACTGCTGCCGGCGTTGTTCACGCTGCTGACCCACGACAATCCGCTGGTCGCCCTGGGTGTCATCGGCGTGTTTTCGTTCGTCCAGATTCTGGAAGGCAACTTCATTACGCCCTACATCGTAGGATCCAAAGTCAGCATCAACCCGCTGGCGGCCATTATCGTCCTGTTACTCTGGGGGCAGTTGTGGGGCGTAACCGGCCTGATTCTGGCGCTGCCCATGACGGCCATCCTCAAAGTCGTTTTCGATGCCGTCGAACCGCTCAAACCGTACGGTTTCCTGCTGGGTGAAGCCGAGCGGCAGAAAAAACCGATGAATGTCAAGGAGTTGACGGATAAGCTGCCGAAAAAGGTCAAGGATTTGGTGGATTGACGCCCCTAAATCCCGAAACGTCGGCCCGGACTAAAGGGGACTTGGCATTCGGTTTAAGCTGTGTCCAAGTCCCCTTCAGGGGTTTATTAAAACTTCAACGGGTCCAGGTTCTTGAAATGGCCGTTCATTTTGATGCGGTCTTTGGTGCGCTCCATTTCCGAAACCACCGGCAACACCCGGTCGAGGTGGCGGATCAGAAACCGCTGGCGTTCGTTTTCGTGGTCGATCGTCAGCAGCTCGTATTCTTCCTCAACCGACAAACCGATTTTGTGCGCCACCCGAAACGACAGGAGGGGTGTTTCTTCGTCGATTTCAGATTTGATCTGTAGCAGCCGGTACAGCCGGGTCAGTTTGACAATCAGTTCATCCAGGTGATCGCCCATTTCGGGTTCGACTTCCACCACCTGCACCGTGCCGCCTGCGTAGAGTTTCCCCGGCGACGGATTTTCGAAGTTAGCAACCCGAAAAATCCGGATTCCCTTCGATTTGATATCCATCCGTCCGTCGTCATAGCGTTTGTGCAGCGTGGTAACGCTCATTTCGGTGCCATAGCCGGGCAGTTTGTTGTTGATAAACGCCGGAATGCCAAAGGTTTGGTCTTTTTCCAGACATTCCGCGATCAACTGCCGGTAGCGTTCTTCAAAAATATGCAGGTTGAGATCTTCGTTGGGATACACAACCAGATTCAGCGGGAAGAGAGGCAAATAAATTTCCATACTACAAGTCTTTTTCCACCGTCACGCCCACGCTGTAAATCTCCGGCAGGGGGTTCTGGCGCATGTATTGCCGCAAGCGGATGGTGTATTTTCCACTTCGCGGAAAGCGGTATTTTTTCATCATGCTGATCCGGTGGTCGAACAGATCGCCCAACCCGTCGCCATACGGTTTTCCGGTTTTCGGGTCGAGCAGCGTTAGCTCGTCCTGCTTCGACTCCAGCATTTTTCCGGTTCCGTCCAGCAAATAACGACGGATGTACAGGTTGTAGTACGGATACGAAACGCTGTTCCGGATGTTGTAATAAATGGAGTAGGTGACTGTCGTATCGGCAATCTCAAACGTAAACTCCGGCGTATTTTTGATGTACCAGGTGCCGTCTTCGATGTCATCGATTCCTTTATAAACCGCCTTTTCGTCGCAACCCGCCAGCAGCAGCCACAAACCGGCCAGTAATCCTATCGGTAATTTCTTCATGGAGCGTAAGCTGTCTTTCCACAAAACTACGACCCTCCCGCGTAGATTCAAATTAAGGCGGTTGCCGGGGGGTAGAATAAAAAACTACGAAAATAGTTTGCAAGCTACGCAAACCGTTCTATATTCGTCATTATGGAGTCAGGACCTTGTAAAGGGTCACCGGTTTTTTGTCCGGACAGCACTTTGTTAACCTAAAATAAGCGCGATGGAAAAGTTAACTGCCAAAGAAGAAGAGATCATGCAGGTCTTGTGGAAAGTCGAACAGTCTTTTGTAAAAGACATGCTGGCCTATTTCACCGATCCGCCCCTGCATTACAACACCGTTTCGACCATTATCCGGAATCTGGAAGAAAAAGGATATGTCGGCCATCAGGCGTATGGCAACACCCACGAATACTACCCGATTATCAGCAAGGAAGACTACCAGAACCGCTTTGTGCTGAAGAAAGTCGTGTCGGATTATTTCGATGATTCCTACAAAAACCTGGTGAGCTACTTTGCCAAAAAGGATAAAATTTCGGTAGACGAATTGAAAGAAATCATCACGATGATCGAGAAGGGGCAGTAGCCATGAGCCTGTTGATTTACCTCCTGCAAGCGGGTCTGATTCTGGCGGTGTTGACGCTCTGCTACCGGCTGTTGCTCCGCCGGGCCACCTGGTTTGGCCTGAACCGGTATTTGCTCGCGCTGAACGTGGCGCTGGCGTTGGTGCTGCCGCTGGTCGAGTTGCCCGACTTTCGGCCTGCGCCCGTCCGGAATCTGGTGCAGCAAACCGTTCCGAACCTGCGGGTTCTGGACTGGTCGCGGCTGAAACCGGCCCAACCCGCTCCCCAATTTCAAAAACCGCCCGCTCAGGTGCCGAATGTCGTCCCGGAAATCCAGCCGGAAGAATCGACTTTTAGCGGGCAGAAACTGGCGTTGTGGGCGTATCTGGCAGGAGTAATCTTTTTGGGCGGGCGACTGCTGGTGCAACTTTTGTCGCTGGCGCGGCTGATTGCGCGCTCGGAGCGTTCGTGGGAGGATGATGTCTGGCTGGTGGTCAACGCGGAGGTCGATGCTCCTTTTTCCTTTTTTCGTTGGGTCATTCTGAATCCGGAACTGTATGAACAGGACGAATTCGACCAGATTCTGCTGCACGAACGGGTGCATTGCCGGCAGTGGCACAGCCTGGATATGCTGCTGGCCGAGTTGCTGCGGGTCATCTTCTGGTTCAATCCGTTTGCCTGGTGGCACCAGCGGCTGGTGCAGGAAAACCTGGAATACCTGGTCGACCGGGAAGTGCTGGATGAAGGCATCGAGAAGAAAAAATACCAGTATTACCTGCTGAAAGCCAGCCTTTCGGGCGAAACGCCGGTTCCCGTCCGACCGGCGACCAATTCGTTCAATCAGCCGCAGCTCAAAAGCCGGATTTCGATGATGAACCGGCCCCGGTCGAACCGGGGATGGCAAACCTACCTGCTTTTTAGCGTTAGTATTATCCTCTCCTGTTCGGCCTTTACCACGCCAAAAACCGTTTCCCGGTACGTGGTCGACAACCGGTTTGGTGTGTTCGGATTGATTACGGCGGTTACCTCGGTGCAGGATCTGGACGTGATGCAGGCGGTTTTTGCGGAACGGGGCATCATGATGCGTTACCAGGCCGACGTCAATCGTTCCGGCCAGATCGATCACATTTCGGTGGAAGTGAAAAATGGGAAACAGGTCGTTGCCCGGACGCTCAACCAAATACCGCCCTTTGTGATCACGGCCATTCAACCCGACCCGTCGAAGCCGTTTGTGGTGCAAACCACCCGGCGGGTGATGCAGTTGCCCGATACCTTGTTTTCGATTTGGGAACACGAAAAACCGGTGGTGGTGCTCAACGGCCGGGTGCTGAACCTGCGGCCGGGTCAGCCGTTTGGTTTTGGTTCCGTGTCCGACTACAAACGCACCGTGCTGACGGCGCAGGAAGCCATGAAACGGTTCGGCAAAACCGGGCGCTACGGGGCCACGATGATCGACGGAAAAATTCTGGATGCGGTTTTTTCGGCCAATCCGGAGGTGATGGCGATGGGCCGCCAGCTTTTGTACAGGAAAACACTCTCACCGGAACAACTCACCCACTTTACCTTTCTGATCGACGGCAAGCGGGGTTCATACCAGGCGTTTCGGGAACTGGCTGCCGACGACAAGATTTCGGTAGCGGTTTTTGACAAAGGATCGGCGGGAATGGTCAAGCCGATGTTCACGACCAAAGGTCTTGTGGTGGTTACAACCAAGCGCCAGTTGCTGGCGGAATAATCGGTTTTTCTGAACCCGCGTATGAAAACGAATGGTATTTTTCGGCAGCACCCGGAGCAGTTCAGCTTCGTCAACCAGTTCGGTCCCCGGTTTTTGAAAAACCGCATTCAAATGATGAATCAGGCATCCCAATCCCGGTGGTCGTGGCTGGTCTATCTGGTGTTGTTTACGGTTACCGGACTGGTGACGACGATGGCTGCGGTGGAAAAGCCGAAAAAACCGTCATCGGCTTTGGTAAAGAAGAAGCCGGTAGTGATCGCGAAGCCAAAACCCGTTTTTTCTGCGGTTGTTGAGCAGGCTGATTCGCCCATAGAATCCGACTTGAAAATCGTGCCGAAACCGGTGGAAGAACTGGGCGAAAAATCCGTGGCGATTCCCGATTCGGCGCAGGTTGCTAATGAAATACCGGTAGTGAATACGGAAAAACAAAGCCGGTATGTTGTCCGGGAAGGGAAGTTGCTGTACTGGGTAATTACGCCCAAAATGTCGTTCAAAGACCTTGCGGAATTGAAACAAACGATAGAAGAACAATCCCGGTTTACCTTTGATTTTACACACGTCAAATTTGATCCGTTTCAGGTCTATATCAATGCCATTGGCGTAAAAGTTCATAAACAGAATGGTAGTTCCGGTTCAACGTCGAATGGGGATGAGACTGGCGAACCGATCAAGTCGATTGGCGGCTATCTAGCCGAGAGCGGTTCGCTGGGCATGGGCATGGCCGGTTCTGGAATGCCGGATGTTTGGCCCAGGTCGTGAAAGAAGATGAAGCGTCCGTTGCGGGCCTGGTGACCGAAAGCCGAATGGCTTATTTGATCCAGAAAAATCAGAAATTTATGGCGGGCAGCAAGTCGACAGTAAAAGGGCAGTGGCTGCGCGATAACCCTGGCCGCCGGAATGAGGGGCTGGGCGTTTTTATCAATGCAAATGGCCAGCTTCAGTTATATCACCCGGAAAATGTTTCGTTGTTCATCGATGGACAGGCGGTGAGTGCCGACCAGGTAGCGATGTTTGATCCGAAGCAGCTTCATACGGTCATTATCAACGATGTTCGGGATGAATCCGCCGGACCGGGCCGGAAAAAGCGGTATGTCCAGCTTTTCTTCAGCCAATAGTGTTTGATGGGAACACGGATTTAACGGATCAAAAAACTGATTTTTATTTTAATCGGTGTAAATCCGTTCCATCCGTTAAATCCGTGTTCCCATTCTCTATAAAACGTAACTTTACTTCCCCTGAAAATGAGACAATTTCTGTTATCGCTGAGCCTGTTGCTGGTAATCGTGCCGTCAATAATGGGCCAGAAAACCGGCGTGGCTACCGAATGGAAAACCGCCATCAGCAACGGCTATACGTATCGCTACGTGACCAACGACCCGATGCAAACCCGGTTTTATACCCTCAAAAACCAACTGACGGTTATCCTCAGTGTCAATAAAAAAGAACCGCGCATCTTCTCATTCATGCCGACGCGGGCCGGTTCCAACACCGATCCGCGAAACAATACCGGGCTGGCGCATTACCTCGAACACATGCTGTTCAAAGGCACCGACCGCTACGGTAGTCTGGATTGGGCGAAGGAAAAACCGCTGCTCGACCAGATCGATGCGCTCTATGAACGCTACAACCAAACGACGGACACGGTTCAACGGAAGGCCATTTACCGGGAAATTGACCAGAAATCGGGTGAGGCTGCGAAGTTTGCCATTGCCAACGAGTATGATAAAATGATTGCCAGCATGGGGGGGCAGAATTCCAATGCGTTCACCAGTTATGAAGTCACCTGCTACCTCGAAGACATTCCCGCCAACGCCATCGATCGTTACCTGACGTTGCAGGCTGAACGGTTTCGTAATCCGGTTCTGCGCATTTTCCACACCGAACTGGAAGCGGTGTACGAAGAAAAAAACCGGAGTCTCGACAACGATCCCTGGAAAGTGGAAGAAACCCTGATGGCGGCCTTGTTTCCGGTTCATAACTACGGCCAGCAAACCACCATCGGAACCGTCGAACACCTCAAAAATCCGTCGCTGCTCGAAATCCGGAAGTATTTCAACAACTACTACGTACCCAACAACATGGCGATCATCATGGCGGGGGATCTGAACCCGGATGAGGTCATCAAAAAAATTGACGAGAAATTCAGCTACTGGCAACCGAAAGACGTAAAACTCTACAATCCGGCCCCCGAAGCCCCGTTGACCCGGATTCAAACCCGGGAAGTGTTTGGCCCCACGCCCGACAACGTCCGGATCGGCTACCGCCTGCCGGGAGTGCTCGACGTGCGATCATCGTTGCTGGCGACGCTGGCCGATGAGGTGATGTCGAACTCGGCAGCTGGTCTGATTGACCTCAACCTCAACAAACAGCAAAAGATTCTGGGTGGTGGCTCGACCATCGAAAAACTGAAGGATTATTCCATTTGGACGATGTCGGGCCGACCCAAACAGGGGCAGACGCTCGAAGAAGTGAAAGATCTGCTGATCGGGCAGGTGGAGAAACTGAAGCGCGGGGAGTTCGATGAGAAAATCCTGCGGGCCATCATTAACAATTACAAACTGAACGCCATTCGTGGCCTGGAAAACAACTACAGCCGGGTCGCTCCGATGCTGGATGCGTTCGTCAATGACAAAGGCGAAAGTTGGGTCGACTACACGCGTCGCCTGGACGAGATGAGCAAGATCACGAAGAAAGACGTGGTGGCTTTTGCCAATCAGTGGTTTAAAGACAATTACGTGGTGGTTTACAAACGGAAAGGCGAGGACAAGAGCATTCAGAAAGTGGAAAAACCGGCCATTACGCCCGTTGCGACCAATACCGACAAGCAATCGCCGTTTCTGGAAACCGTCAACGACCTGCCGATGGCCCCGATCAAACCGGTGTGGCTCGATTACAAGAAAGACGTGAAACGCGGCAAAGCCGGAATGGCGGACGTGCTGTATGCGGCCAATGTAGAAAACGAGATTTTCCGACTGGGCTACCGGCTAAAAATAGGGACCTACCACAGCAAACTTCTGGGCCTGGCAACGCAATACCTGGCTTTCCTGAGTACACCGAATCTGAGTGCCGAGCAGGTGAGTACCGAGTTCTACAGCCTGGCCTGTAGCTACTCCATTCAGCCCGGCAATGAGTATACGACCATCCGGTTGAGTGGCTTGCAGGAAAATTTCGAACCGGCAGTGAACCTGCTCGAAACGTTGCTGAGGACCTGTAAACCGGATGAAAAAGCGTTGGAAGAACTCAAAGGACGGGTGTTAAAACAACGCTCCGACGCCAAATTGAGCAAAGAGACGATCATGCAGGGATTGATGCAATACGCGCAGTACGGTCCCCAAAATCCGTTCAACAACCAGTTGACCAACGACGAACTGCAAAAGGTGACGGCTGCGGAGTTGGTCGCTTTTCTGCATAATCTGGTCAATCTGCCGCATCAGATCATTTATTACGGTCCGAAACCGCTGGCGGTTTTTGAAAAGCAGATCGTGAGCCTGCACAAACTGCCTGCGACGTTTGCCGCCGTTCCCACGAAGCGGGCTTTCAAGCAGGTTGCGCAGAATGAAAACCAGGTTTTGTTTGCGGATTACGACATGGTGCAGTCCGAAATCTCGTGGGTGCGCAACACCCGGGCCTATGATCCGGCTCAAACCCCGGTTGTCGAGTTTTTCAACAACTATTTCGGGGGCGGCATGGCTTCGGTGGTGTTCCAGACGCTCCGCGAATCGAAAGCACTGGCCTATTCGACCTATGCCTATTACGACACACCTGCCAAAAAAGACGAGCAGTATACTTTGATCGGTTACATCGGCAGTCAGGCTGACAAACTGCCCGAAGCCGTCGCCGGGATGAATGAGTTGCTGAATGCCCTGCCCGAATCGCCGGTGGCCCTGGATGCGGCCCGGAAAGGGATGAAAAAAGGCTACGAAACCGAGCGGGTTTTGCAGGACGCCGTGATTTACAGCTACCTGGCCGCCGAAGAAAAAGGCCTGGACTACGACGAACGCCGGAAAATTTACGACGCCCTCGACCAGTTGAGCTATACCGACCTGAAAAAGTTCAGTGACGAGCACCTGGCCAACAAACCGTATACGTATTGCATTGTAGCCTCGGAAAAACGGGTGAACGCGGATCAGTTGAGCCAATATGGTAACGTAAAAAAGGTGTCGCTGGAGGAGATTTTCGGGTATTAAACCCCGCGTTGTTCATCAACCGGGGGCTACAAAATGAATCATCCCTCCGGATTGTTGAATTTAATAATCCCGGAGGGATGATTCATTTTGTAGCCCCGATTCAAACCAGGGGAAGGTTAAAGAACGGTTTTTTTTGAAATCGAATTAGGGAATTCAGGGCTATTTTGACTACCTTCATCAAGGTGAGTATCTTCCTGGTAAAGAGATGATCATGAAGCACAAACGCCCATGCCGCTACCGGTTCACGAACCAATTTGAATACGCCGGATTGAAAAACCGCATTCAGATGATGAACCAGGCCCGTTCTGATGAAGCCTGGTGGCGGTATATGCTCCTTTGGGTCGCAACGGTGCTGGTGGTGATGGCGTGCCAGGGCGAACAGACCCCCCGCGAAGTGAACGTGACCCATCGTCCTGATTTTCCGTTGATCAACCCGACCCGCATTCTGGTGACCAAACTGGAAGACGGTCCGCTCTGGGGACGGTCACTGACGTACTACCAACGGAAAAGTAAGCTCAAAACCGGAACCTTTTTTCAATTCAATGCCCCGTTTATTATCAACCTGAAAGACAACGTTCTGACGCTGGCGGAAAACTACAAAACCCAAACGCTGGTGTACATCAACGGCAAACCGGTGTCGGCGGCTCTGCTGGCGAAGCTGAAAATCGATTACATCGAGGAGCTTTTCGTTCTGCACCAGTTTGACGGCATCGACAATCCGGATCCCCATCCGTATCGTATATTGATTCAAATCAGTAAGCAATCCATTCCGATGAGGCCGGAGCGCCAGCAGTTGGTCGCGATGCTGAAGGCTGCGGGGATGTCGGATCATCCGCTGGGCGTTACGCACACGTATACGATGAATAAACTGCTGGAAGCCACCTTTTTCGGGTATAAAGACGTATTCGTGAAACGGACGAAAAACCAGCACCTGAAAATTCAGGAGGAGTTTATCAGCGACATCGACGTCTTCATCAACGGCATTCCGGTTGATCCGAAAGAGGTGGAAACCGTGCATGTCCGCGAAGTAGACCGGCTTTACACCCACGAACGGCCCTTTACGAACTGGATGCGGACTGAAAAACGCCAAAGCCGGTATGCGCTTCTTATCAAAACCGCGCCCAAACGGGCCAAACGCGACAGCAGTTATTACGTCTTCAGTCCGTTTTATTCCGGTGACTTTTAACGTTTTACGATGCTGCGTAACGCTGTTGTTTCTTTTTCTCCTTCTGGCCTGCGCCCAACCCGGTGCCGAAGACAACCTTATGACACCCAAGCCCGGCGCGTCGACTGACGCCAACTTCCTCGCCCTCGGCGATTCTTACACCATTGGCGAGAGCGTTCCGGAAGCCGACCGCTGGAGTGTTCTGCTGGCCGGTTTGCTGCGAAAAGACGGTTTAACCATCACCGATCCTGACATCATTGCCCGGACCGGCTGGACCACCAGCGAATTGAGCGATGCCATCAAACAGAGCGGAAACCAGAAAACGTACCAACTGGTGTCGCTCCTGATTGGGGTCAACAACCAATACCGGGGGCAGGACGTCGAGCGATACCGCACGGAATTTCGAGCCTTGCTGCAAACCGCCACCCGGTTTGCGGGTGGAAAACCGGGGCGGGTTTTTGTGTTGTCTATTCCCGATTGGGGGGTAACGCCCTATGCCGCCGGGTCAGGCCGGGATCGGCAGCAGATCGCGAAAGAGATTGACGCCTTTAATGCCGTGGCGCTGGATGAATGCAAAAAAGCCGGTATTGTGTACGTGGATATTACGCCAACGTCGCGCACGGCGGCCGGTGATCCGTCGCAAATTGCCGAAGATGGGTTGCATTTTTCGGGGAAACAATACCGCCAGTGGGCCGAAAAAGCCCTGCCGGTGGTCAAGAAATTGCTGTAGCTTTACTGATCGTCTTCTGTGACCTCTTTTTCTTTCGGGCGTTCGTAGGTGATCTTGCCTTTGTCGTCCCACTCACTGATGACGTACGGTTCGAATTCTTCGGTCCAGCGGTCGCGGCCGTATTGGGTGATTTTCTTGCGTTGCCGCCGGAACTGGTAATATTCGATCCAGCGACCGACTTTCACGCCGTTGTCATACTTGCCTTCAGCCGCCAGTTGGCCCCCTTCGTAGAACGCCATGTACTGCCCGTTGACTTTCCCAAACTCCTTCGGCAGCACTTCCTTGACTTTCGTATGCGCGGAATCGTAATACGTAATCTCGGATTCGGCAGGAAAACCGCGATCCCATTTTTGCTTATCGAGGAGTTTGTAGTTGGCGTCGTATTTTTCCCAGCGACCGTCTTTGGCGCCCACATAATAGTAGCCTTCTTCGAGCAGAATCCCGTTCTGATACCGCTTATACGGCCCGTGCATGATCATGACTTTTTCCTTGTCTTTGATCAACGCCGACGAAATCCGCTGGGCTTTGGGGTCAAACCAGTAGGTTTCGCGGACGTAGGCATTCGGCTGGCGGTATTGCTTCAAAACCGTAAACTTCTCGATGATGGTGCGGTCGCCACTGCCAAACTTCGTGTATTGTTCCACGATCGGGATACCTTCGTATTCCGTCCGGGCCAGCCTTTGTTTCTTCTTGCGTTCGGATTTATCCTTCTGGTCTTTCTTGAATTGCTTGACTTTCAGCCCCAGATCGGGTAGCGTTTCGCTCACCAGATTCTCCACACCCGTTGGCACCAGCGACAGGCCGGGTTTGTCGCCCTTGGCCGACTTCTCCGTAACCGGTGCTTGCGAGGTGGTAAAGGAGTTCTGAACGGGTGAGGTAGTCGTCTGGGCTGTTCCCACCAGCCCGCTACCCAGTAATAACCCAAGTATCGTAATTCGTTTCATGCAGCGTAAATCAGTCTCAGCGGCTTGACCGGTTTAACCTTATCAATGCAACGTTTTTGATGTGGTTTTATTTTGTCAGAAACCGTGCCTAACTTTAGTACTAAAATACTGAATTGTGGAAAAAGACGCTAAAATATACGTAGCTGGTCACCGGGGGATGGTTGGATCGGCCATCGTCCGGAAATTACAGGCGGAAGGATTTGAAAATCTGCTGGTTCGCACCTCGTCGGAACTGGATCTGCGCAACCAGGCCGCCGTCGAAGATTTTTTTCAAACCGAAAAGCCGGATTACGTGGTGCTGGCTGCGGCAAAAGTGGGCGGTATTGTCGCCAATAACACCTACCGGGCCGAGTTTTTGTATGATAACCTGCTGATTGAAGCCAACATCATTCATCATGCCTACGTGGCTGGCGTCAAGAAACTGCTGTTTCTGGGCTCCTCCTGCATTTACCCGAAACTGGCTCCCCAGCCGTTGAAAGAGGAATATTTGCTGAGCGGTTTTCTGGAACCGACCAATGAGCCCTACGCCATCGCCAAAATAACCGGCATAAAACTGTGTGAAGCCTACCGCAGTCAGTACGGTTGCAACTTCATTTCGGCCATGCCGACCAATCTTTACGGGCCAAACGACAATTACGATTTGCAGGGCTCGCACGTCTTACCCGCTTTGATTCGCAAATTTCACGAAGCCAAGGTCAACGACCAGCCGTTCGTGGAAGTGTGGGGGACGGGGACACCGCGCCGGGAATTCCTGCACGCCGATGACCTGGCCGACGCCTGTTTTTTCCTGATGCAGAACTACGACGAGGAGCTGTTTGTCAACATCGGCACCGGCGAAGACGTCACGATCCGGGAGTTGGTGGAGCAGGTGCAGCAGGTGGTGGGCTACGAAGGCGAAGTCCGCTGGAATACCGACAAACCCGATGGCACCCCCCGCAAACTGATGGACGTCTCACGGCTTCACGACATGGGCTGGAAACACACTACAGAATTGAAAGACGGTGTGGAACAGACGTACCAGGATTTCCTGGCGAATGTGGAGTTGTATGTGGAGTGATTTGAGTTGTTTCGCGGAGTTGAGCGGAGTAAAAAGAGTTAAGCAGAGAAAATAAATAGCTCCGCTTAACTCCTTTTTCTCCGCTCAACTCCGCGAAACAACTCAAATCACACCCGCACCCTTCGATAGACCATTGGCGTATGCCGGTAATACCGTTTGAAGAGTTTATTGAGGTGGCAGATGTCGGTAAACCCAAACTCGTCGGCGATTTGCGAAACCGTCAGTGAACTCAACCGCAGCCGTTTTTCAACCAGCTTCAGTTTGTATTGGATGATGTAGTGCTGCAACGATTCGCCGACCTGCTGTTTGAACAGTGCACTCAGATGACCGGGTGAATAATGGAAAACATCGGCCAACTGCTCGATGCGCAGGGATTCGGGTTGCATGATGTGCTGACAGATGTAGGCTATAATTTTCGGGATCAGATCGGCAGAAGGCGTTAACGTGTGGATCGATTTGAGTTGTTGTTGCGTAATCTGACGCTCAATCAGACTCAGCATAACGCCCATCAGGGCATCAACGATCGGCGAAGAGAGCTGGCGGGGGCCTTTTTGTTCGCTCAGCAGAATAGACAACAGGGCATTCAGGTGTTGTTGATCCGTTGCGGTTTTAACCAGGCTCCCCGTAAAACCCTGCGTGGTGTGCAGGCTATAGGTTTTGATTCGCTTCCAGACGGTATTTTTGACGTTGGCCAAACCACTCAGGTACGCATCGGTGAACGTGAGAAAACAGAACTGGGTTTTTTCAACCACGCTGAAGGAGTGATGGTCTGAAGGGCCGAGAAAATATACGTCGCCCGTCGTATACGGGAAGCGGTTATCATTGATGATGTGGTACCCACTGCCTTTGCCGATCAGAATGAGTTCATAGAAGTCGTGCGTATGAACCGGCAAAAGCCATTGACTGGTTTCGACTTGCTGAACGAGCAGCGGTTCTTGTTGGAGGTAGCGTTTCATACCGGGGAGCGTTTCAGGTTGTTAGGGATCAATTCACAGACGCTGTATACCAATGAAATGCCACCCCTCCTTTACGAATGAAAGTAAACCGTAGGTGATAGTTAATGATCTGGTTTTCAGTATTTTATATATTGCCTTAAGCCTGCCTGTGGCTGGTAATGTCCTCCAACATAGTGGAGTGCCTCCAGTATAGTGGAGTTGGATTTTGGAGGTTACACCCGTGTATTCTTGTTCGTATCTTTGGGTTCACCGTACCGGGAACCGAATCCAAAATCCAGAAAAAATGCTGTCTCCGAACGAATTGGTCCCGTCGCCTACCTTGCTCATTGTCGAGGACGAATTTATGATTGCCAACGACCTTCGGCGCATCCTGGAAAAGGCGGGCTACCAGGTTATCGGGTTGGCCGGATCGGTTCCGGAAGCGATCACGATGGTCGAAAAGCAGCGACCGGATATTGTCTTGCTGGACATTTTTCTGGATGGCGATCAGACCGGCATCGATTTGGCGCACTGGTTGCGTGAAAAAAATACGCCCTTCGTTTACCTGTCGGCCAACCTGACGAGCCGTGTGCTGGAATTGGCCAAAGAAACGCACCCGTTCGGGTTTTTGAACAAGCCGTTTCGCGAAAAAGACGTTCTGTCCACACTGGAAATCGCCCGCTACCGGCACGCACATAGCGAAGAAGCCCGGTTGAGGCAGCAACAGGCGCTGCAAATGGCCGTGAACAATGCCATTGTAACCATTCAGGATCGCAGTCAGCTTTGTCTGGCTATTGCCGATCAAATCGATCAAATTGTTCCGTTTTCGTTCTTCAACCTCCGCATCGGTTTGTCCGATGAAACCGCCAGTTACTGGTTGATGCTGCAAAAGATCGCTCCCGGAGTCTTTGAGCGCATTGCGTTCACGTCGTTGGTGCAAAGTGAGTTGCGGCACGAAAGGATCGACGAACTGGAACGGGAATCAGTAGGCCAACCGGGTGCGCAGGGCGGCATTTTCACCGAAACCGCCTTTGATCAACTGTGCGAACGGTACCCGACCATTCGCTCCTGCCGGGACCGTTTCGGCGTTCGTTCGCTGGCGGTTTTTCCGATTCAATTGAAGCGGGAATCGTCTACCACCATTCTTTTGTCCAGTACGCTTGCCGACGGTTTTTCCCGGAAAGAGTATGATACGATTAGTCTGATTATTCCCCAGATTGCCCTGGCCCTGAACAACCTGCTGGCCTACGAGGAAATCGAAGCCCACCGGCAGACCAAAGCGACGGAACTGGCCATCGTGACGGCTTTTCGGAATGGCAAAGACCGGGGCGAGATCGTTCCGCTGGTAGCAAAAGCGCTCAACAACCTCCTGCCCATCGACGGGTTGGCGATCTTTCGGATTGAATCCACGGCGGCATCATCTGCCACAACAACCGTGGTACAGAAAGTCGGCGGTTCGTTCACTCTGCTGCCCGCCCAGGACTCCGTGGCCGCTCTGACTGGAATGACGCCCTGGTTTACGGAACCTGCGGACCAACAATCGCCGGAAACGGAAAAGCAGCGGAGACTGGCCGAGGCCGTGTATGGCAAAGGAGCCGACTGGAAATCGTTCCTCTACGTCCCGATTATGAGTAAAGGCCAGACGGTGGCATCGCTGTTGCTGGGCAGCAAAGCCCCGTATGCGTTTACCCGAAAAGATGTACTGGTTTTGCAGGAAATCAGCAGTCAGATCGCGCTGGCCCTGGAAAATCTGATAGCCTATGAGCGAATCAGGGATCTAAGCGAACAACTGGAACAGGAGAAGACGTATTTGACGGAGGAAATAAAAACCGGTCATAATTTCGAGGAGATTATTGGGACCAGTTTGGCCCTGAAAACCGTGTTTGAAAGTGTGGGGCAGGTCGCTAAAACGGATTCTACCGTACTGATTACGGGCGAAACCGGCACAGGGAAAGAGCTGATTGCCCGGGCAGTCCACAACCAGTCGAACCGCAAAAACCGGTCGGTGGTGAAAGTCAACTGTGCGGCACTACCCCCACAACTCATTGAATCCGAACTTTTTGGCCACGAGCGCGGCAGTTATACGGGGGCTACCGAAAAGCGAATTGGCAAATTTGAACTGGCGAACGGGAGCACTATTTTTCTGGACGAAATTGGGGAGCTTCCCCTTGAACTACAGGCCAAACTGCTCCGGGTGATTCAGGAAAAAGAGATTGAACGGCTGGGCGGAAAGGGACCGATCCAAGTGGATGTCCGGATCATTGCGGCTACGAATCGAAACTTACAGCAGGAGGTGACGGCGGGCCGGTTTCGCTCGGATCTCTATTACCGACTGAATGTCTTTCCGATCCGATTGCCGCCCCTGCGCGAGCGATTGGAGGATTTGCTGCCGCTGACGACGCATTTCCTGCAAAAAATCGGCAAAAAACTGGGAAAACCGCTGACCGGGATTGCCAATTCGTCGCTGCAACAGATGAGGCACTATGCCTGGCCGGGCAACATTCGGGAACTGGAACACGTGCTGGAGCGGGCGGCCATTCTGTCGCGCACCACCACGCTGGAACTCGCCGAGCCGCTGCTGACGGGTTTGGCGATTCCGTCGGTTGTTTCACCGTCTGCTGCGGGTGTGGAACCTTTGCAAACCACGATGCGAACGGCGATTCTGGCGGCTCTGGCAAAATCCGGTAACCGCATCCGGGGCGAAGGCGGAGCCGCCGAACTCCTGAACATCAAACCGACGACGCTGGAAGCGCGCATGAAAAAGCTGAACATCACCGTTCGGCCCGTTTAATCCATTAGCTCGTCTGCAAAACCGTACGCACCGGTTTTTTAGCCACGCTGAATAACAGGCTGATTTCTACCCCGTTTTCCTGTGTAATCTCCAATTGCCCCTTGATCTGTTTGCTAAGCCCGCGAATCATCGTCAGGCCCAGTGAGTTGCTGCGGGTAACATCGAACCCGGCAGGCAATCCCACCCCGTCGTCGCTGATCATCAGTCGGTAGGTTTGGTCTTCGACGCTGGTAAGGGTGACGATAACGGTGCCGGGACGGTTTTGGGGAAAAGCGTATTTGAGCGAATTCGTAACGGCCTCATTGATAATCAGGCCCAAAGGCGTGGCCAGGGCTACATCGAACTGGACATCGACACTCATGACCTGGGGATGAATGGTGTTGAACCGATCGAAGGATTCGATGAGGTAATCCACAATTTCGTGGATGTATTCCCGCATGTTAATCTGGGCCAGATTGTCGGATTGATAGAGTTTCTGGTGAATCAGCGCCATAACCTGCACCCGGTTCTGACTCTCGCGGATGGCGGCCAAAGCGGTCGGGTCGTTGAGGAAATCAAACTGGGAATTGAGCATGCTGGAAATGACCTGCAAATTGTTCTTAACCCGGTGGTGAATCTCCCGCAACATCCATTCCCGTTCTTCCAAAAGTCGTTCTTTGTCACTCAATACCTCCTGGAGTGACTGGTTTTTCTGGTCGATCAGCCGCTGTTTCGTTTCGAGTTGCTGGTTGGTGCGTTGTTTCAGCCGGTAACGGTTATAGGTCAATCCCAGGAGCAGGGTGAGCAGAACGGCCCCGCCAACCATGCTGTTGCGTTCGATTTCATTGCGGGATTTCTGCGCCAGATTCGCACTGGTCAGGAGTTGAATATTTTTTTGGTTGAGATCGAGTTGCTGCTCTCTTTTTTCGGTTTGAAACTCTACATTTAATCGCGCAATTTCCTTGTTTTTATTCTCACTATACAGCGAATCCTGAAGTGATTTGTAGGTCTTGAAGTGATTGATGGCGGTTAGGTAATGGCCCTGCGCGGAATCCAATCGAAACTGCATAAGATGGCTGGTGGCGATAATACTTTTATTTCCCATCTGCTCCGCATTTTCAACATGTTCCTTTAAAAGGGGTTTCACCTGCTCAAGTTGATGCGTGTTGATCAGGAAATCAATCAGGGGCGGGTAAACTAGGATAATGGATAGATAGCCTGGATATGTCTTCTTAAATTGCGCAACCTGATCGATCAATTGATTGTAATGATACTGGGCCTGTTTATACTGGTTCTTGCTTTGATAAATCTTGAGGAATAAGCTATTTACCCTGATGTTGAAATATAAATCAGGCGCGGTATATTCTTTTTTCAGTTTCGAGAGGAAGGCAATGGCCAGATCGTATTGGCCTGATTTAAAATAGGATGTGCCCAGATTCGCGCCCACCAGACCGATGGAGGGCAGGTCATTGTACCGCCTGGCGACAGCCAGCGAGCGAAGGAAGTAAAAAATGGCCTGTTTGTGATCACGCGCATCATCGTAATTTATGCCAATCCGGTTATAAATGGTGCATAGCTGCAGAGTGGTATCATTTTGTAATTCAGCGGTTTTCAAGGCTAATAACCCATATTTTGTCGCCATTCTAAAATCGCCGGTCGTGTTATATAATACCCCTAATAAATCATACACACCTTGCAAATTTGGATAGTTGATTTGTTTATAAATCGCCAGTGATTTTTTCACCAGTTCAATTGCTTTGGTGGTATTTAAAAGGATATGGTAAAAGTCGGCAAGCTCCCGTAAGGTAGTGGCCTCACGCTCTTGATTGCCAACCTGCCGAAATAAAGGCAGCGCCCGTTCGTAATACTTGATTCGGTGCTTTAGATCTTCATCGGAACTGCCATAAGTGTTGCCCAGTTCCATGTACGCTGCCGCCAGTTCGGCTATATGGTGGTTTTTTGTAAAACGATGGATGGCCGTTTGTGCAAACCGGCGGGCTTGCTGCGTATTTCCGCTTTCCCGATATGCCTGTGCGCCAATCAAATACGCAGTTCCTTCTCCTTTCTCATACTGCAAATGCCGACTGACCGAATACCCCTGACGCACCAGCACCAAGGCCGTATCCAGATCGCTTGCCTGTTCGCCCGGTTTGAGGATGTAGCTCCGGGCCATTTCCAGCAACAGATTGGCCCGATTGGTGTCGGGACGGCTTTGCTGGAGCAGCACTTTTAAGCTATCGATCGAATGAGTCTTTGTTTGCGCTTGAGCAACCTGCTTACAAAGCAGCCATATTCCCCAAAAAAGAAAGAAAAAAATGGATCGTCTCATCAGAACGCAGGAAGTTAGAACAACAAATTGAAGCAACACTTTTGGACGAGTGTTGCTTCAACGAAATAGGTCGACGGTGTGAACTTGGTTTCTGTTTCTTAAAAATACGCCGGTAAACGACTTTGAATCAACGGTTTTTCTCTTTTTAATTTTACTACAGAACCCATGCGGAGTCGCCGACGGAGCAACAAGGCGGTTATCTGCTCAAAAACTTCTTCAACTCAGCCGCTGCGTGGGTGATGAGCGAGCGCGTTCCCGGAATATAACTCAACGGATTGAGCAACCCCCAGTCATGAATCATGCCCTGGTAGCGAATTAGCGTAACGGGCACCCCGGCTTCGTCCAGCTTGCGGGCATACGCTTCGCCTTCGTCGCGCAGCACATCGTTTTCAGCCACCTGGACCAGCGTTGGCGGTAATCCTTTCAACTGGTCGAGCGTGGCTTGCAGCGGGGCCGCATAATACGAACGGCGGTCTTCCGGATTTGGGGCGTAACTGTCCCAGAACCAGATCATCATGTTGCGGGTCAAAAACCGGTCGGTCGCGTATTGATGGTACGAAACCGTGTCAAAATCGGCGTTGGTAACGGGCCACAGCAGCACCTGCAACCGGATTTTCGGGCCGTTTTTGTCTTTGGCCATCAGCGCGACGGCGGCTGTCAGGTCGCCCCCGGCACTGTTGCCAACGATGGCCAGCCGCGAACCGTCGACATTCAGCTCCGCCCCGTTTTCGGCTACCCACCGGAGGGCGGCATACGACTCATGGAGTGCGATGGGAAACCGGGCTTCCGGCGAGCGGCTGTAATTGACAAAGACCGCTACGGCCCCCGACTCGACCACCAGATCGCGCACCAGCCGCTGGTGGGTCGGAAAGTCGCCCAGCACCCAGCCTCCGCCGTGGAAAAACAGGAAAACGGGGAGAATCCCGGCGACACCCGCCGGGCGAACAATGTCCAGATCCACACTTAAACCGTCCTGCGAGATGGTCTGTTGCGAAACATAAACGCCGGACAAATCGACCTCGACCGACGTTTGGGCCGATTCCAGCACCGCCCGGGCCTCTGCCGGACTGAGTTGCTCCATCGGCGTGCCTCCACCGCTGTTCAGGGCGTTCAGAAAAGCTTTGGTGTGGCTCTCCATGGCGGGGTCCGTTGCCGGATCGAGCGGTTCGATCACGGGCAGTATCTGTATTTCCATGTTTGTTTAAAGAGAAGTGGGTGAAGTGACTTAATTAATCTCCTTCAAAATGGTCACCAGCTCGTCCGGTTTGGCCCAGTAGGGGCTGTGGCTCGTGTTCATCGTGTAGATTTTCGCGATTTTGCCCGGGTAGCCGTCGATCATGCGTTGCTGTAACGTGGGCGTAACGCCCTCATCTTTCAGCGTTTTGATGTAGTATTTGGGGATCTTGCCGAAGTTGGCGTCTGTCAGACTGGCCTTGGCCGCAAAAACCGCCAGCGGTTCAGGCCGGGTTTTCGCCACCTCTTTCTGAATGGCTTCCGGCGCATCGACGGCAAAAACCTGAACCAGCACATTCGGCGGCAGAGAAGCCGTCAGGCCATCCGCTTCCGGGTGCAGACTGCGTCCCAGCAAACTCTCGGTATCGGAACTGGCCAGTTCGTACAACGTCTGGCCGTTTTTAGGCAGAAAAGCACACAGATACACCAGCTTCTCGATTTTGGCCGGAATCTGCTCCGCCACCTGGGTAACGACCATCCCGCCCATGCTGTGACCCAGCAGGACCACTTTCCCCGAAATGGCATTGATTTTCTGGACGACGGTACTGACATACAGCTCAAAATTGGCTTTGCTCACGGGCGTCGGATCGGTGCCGTGGGCGGGCAAATTGAAAGCAACCACCGAATAACCAGCCTGTTCCAGCTTAGGCTTGATTAACTGCCAGGCCGACTCATCGGCGAAGGTACCATGCACAAAGACAAAAGTCGGTTTGGGGGCCGCTTCTGTATTGTCGTCGTCGCAGGACGTTGCCAGAAACGGACAGGCCAGGACAATAAGCATCAGTAGAAATTTCATGATTTCAGACTTGTTTATGAGATAAAAAGTGTGGTTAGAATCAAAAAGAATGGTGTGGAGAAAAAGAACGGTATTTTGTATACGCAGCGGTTTTGGCGGTTACACTGAAGCGGCTTTTTTCACCATAACTTTCGTATCGATCCAGTCCAGAATAAAATCGGCATCTTCCTGCCAGGTCGGAAGCCCCAGCACGTAGTGATTGCGGCCACTGAATAACTTGTAATCCAGCACGGAACCGTTGAATTCATAGGCTCTGAAATTGCGGATGTTCAGGTGAGCCGGGGTGATGTGGTCCAGATCGCCCGCCGTAAACAGCAGGGGCGCGTGCGGTTTGGCATAATCCACTTTGGAGACATTTGTCAGGGCGCCCCGGGCAACGGTTTTTGATTCCGGGATGATGTATTTTTCGTACGAAGCCTGTTGTTCCTCCAGCGGCATGCCGTTGACGAAGGCATATTGCCAGTCTTCAAACGACATCAGATACGTTTCCTCCAGGTCGGTAAAGATGCCCAGCGATTTCCAGCCAGCTTTGAGAAACGAAAACTCGTAGGGAAACACACCTAGGGGCGGGATGGAGTGGATGGCGACACCAGCCGCAGCCAGATCCCGGTTTACCATGATCTGCGTCAGCATTCCGCCGTACGAATGCCCGATCACAATGGGTTTTTCGGGGAGTGCCTGGATGAAGTCTGCGTAATGATCGACCAGTTCACCCAGCGTTAACAGCGCCAGTTGCTTGTCATTGGGCTGGCGGGCACGGAGTTCGACGGCCGGGGCGTCTTTGTAAGGCCAGGGTGGTGCAAAGGTGGTGTAGCCTTTGCTTTCAAAATAGGTCCGCCATTCGTCCCAGCAGGTGTGGCTGACAAATGCACCGGTGATGAATACGACGGTTTTTGAGGTGGCGTTTTTCATGAGGTATGATTTTAGAATGATTACTCGAAATGACCGGGACAAAGATCCGGCTGATGGTCGGGAGAGGACCGGTAAAAATCGACGGGAATGCGGTAAGAATTGCGGAAATACAATTCAAATAGATTTCGCGGAGTTGAGCGGAGAAAAAAAGGGAGTTAAGCAGAGTAAATTAATAACTCCGCTTAACTCCCTTTTCTCCGCTCAACTCCGCGAAATAACTCTTAAACTCTTTTACCCGACTTTCTTCGCCGGATTACCGAACACCGTCGTCCCGGCTTCCACGTTTTCGATCACCACGGAACCGGCCCCGATCCGGGCGTTTTTGCCAATCGTGACGCCCGCAATCACCGTTACACCCGTACCAATGAAAGTACCTTCCTCAATGGTGACCGCCGAATTAATGGAACTGCCCGTTCCGATGTGAACAAAATCGCCGAGTTTGGTTTGCGACTCGATCACCGAACCCGACTGAATGATGCAATGCTGCCCGATTTCAGCAAAGGGGTTGATGACGACCCGGGCCGCAATCAGATTCCCGTGGCCGAGGGTGGCCGTAGCCGCGATGATGGCGGTATCGTGGATGGCGTTGACGGGTTGAACGTGCCGCCGGTCGTTCAGCATTTTGACCAGTTTTTTCCGGACGCGGGTGTCGTCCACGGCCACGAAGGCTTCACATTTATGGCCGATGAGCTTCAGAAAACCGTCGTCGTCGGTTTCGCCCAACACCGTCACATCCCCGAATTCTTTGCCGTGTAATTTTTTATCGTCATCCAGCAAACCGTAGACGACTACACCGTTGCGCTGAAAAATATCCAACGCCGTGACGCCTAAACTGCCTGCTCCCAAGATGAGTACCGGATTCTCCATGTTGATTGAATTACATTAAGGTATTGTTAACAAACCACATAACCGTCCGAAAAAGTTTGCAATCCGGTAAAATTGAGGAAATACCGGACTCATACGCAAACCGTATTTTCGGACATGAAACAAAACACTCATTTCCGAACGATCGTCATTTCGGATGTGCATTTGGGAACGAGCGGTTCGAAGGCAAAGGAAGTCACTGACTTTTTGAAGTACTACAGTTGTCAGAAATTAATTCTGAATGGCGACATCATCGACGGCTGGCAACTGCGCCGGGGGGGCGAGTGGAAAAAGAAACACACGGCGTTCTGGCGGGCCATTTTAAAGGCGATGGACCGGCACGACACCCGCGTGATCTACCTGCGCGGCAATCACGACGATTTTCTGGACCAGATCATGCCGTTGCGGCTCGGTAAATTCTTTTCCATCCGGAAAGATTACGTCCTAAATTCCGGCGAAAAACGGTTTTACATTACCCACGGTGACGTTTTCGATACCATCACGACGCAGATGAAATGGCTGGCCTACCTAGGTGATATCGGCTATACGTTTCTGCTTTGGGTCAACAAATTTTACAACAACTACCGCGCCTGGCGGGGACTTTCGTATTATTCGCTGTCGCAAAAGATCAAAAGCCGGGTGAAACAGGCGGTGAGCTACATCTCGGATTTTGAAGAAAAACTGACCGAACTGGCCAAAGCCCGCAATTGCGACGGCGTCATTTGCGGCCACATTCACCAACCGGCCATCCGCCAGTTCGACGACCTGATTTACATGAATTCCGGCGACTGGGTGGAATCGCTGAGTGCGCTGGTCGAAGATCACGACGGCAACTGGAACCTCCTGTATTATAGCTCCGAACTCGAAAAAGCCGAGTCACAACCCGCCCTGTACCAAGCCTGATTCGTCATTTTCCGCATTTGATTTTCGCCAGCATCCGGTATTTTTCGCTAACTTCCGGTATTAGAAGCTCTGGCATGTAACTAATCCGCCCGCAAAAGCAAGGCGGCTTTTTACCCTAACACCGATGCAACGCGCAATACAGAGTCGAGTTTTCAGGCCAAGTTACACTAGCCCCGACCGCAGCAATGTTCTGTGCGCCATTATGGTCAGCATCCGAGCAATTACCGCAGTTTGTACACGTAAAGGACTTGCCAGAACGGTGTCCGAGGTGATGGCATTCGTGGCACGTTTTGCTGGTATAAGCCGGTGGAACGATTACCAACCGAACACCGGCCAATTGCGCTTTGTATGCAATAAACTGACGCAATTGAGAGAATGGCCACGAACTGTGTTCATTGCGTTGTTTCTTGCGGAGCCGTGGTACGGTTCGATCCCGTATGCCTTTCAAGTTCTCCAACGCAATGCCACGAACAGAAGATTGGGCTTTCTTAACCAATCTTTTACTGATCGTGTGGTTAATGATGGTAGAGGTCGTTTGCTCTTTTTTACTGATTCGTTTGAGCAAACGGCGGGTATTCTTAATGGTAGACTTAGAAGCCTTCGCGTTCTTTTTGGCCTGAACACTGGCACGAATAGAGGCTCGTTTCTTTCGATATTTCCGAATTTCAGAGCCCGTAAACCGTTGACCGTCCGAGTCAGTTGCCAGATCGACGATGCCAAGATCGACGCCGAGTATAGAATTAATCTCACTGGTTTGTTCATCCGGCACATCGCAGGTGGCCAACAAAAACCACTTGCCTTTGCGGCACAGCAAGTCCGATTCACCCTGCTGAAACTTCAAAAGGGCTTCATTGTGCTCACCTCCTGCGTAGCGAATCGATTGGCGACCTTGAATAGTCCAGATCGACACGGTCTTTCTAGGGGGCTTGTACGAAATAATCCGGCTATCGTAGGCAATAGCTCCGGTGGGTCGAAATTCCCGTTTGGTTTTCTTATCCAGTTTGTAGGCATCGACCACTTTGGCAATGCCCCGGACAATCATTTGCGCCGACAGCCCGAACTGTTCTTTGATGGGGTAGTAGGCCAATTTGTGAAGTCCAAACTGCTTAAACTGTTTATTCTCCCAGGCAATTTCACTCAAAGCATTACAAGCTTGATTGGCTCGACTGAGTGTATCAATCAGGTTTTGAGCCTGTTCGGGGGTGGGCAGGAGTTTTATTTTGGCAGTCAGCTTCACAACCCAAAGATACGAAAAGTCATTCAGTCATTGAAAAGTTATGTTTCACCGGAAGGTTCGGCTGACACCGGTCACTTTCCTCCCCGCCCTAAAGGCGCGGGGTTTCTCGCTCCGATTTCATGAAAATTCTGCATACCGCAGACTGGCATTTAGGGAAACGACTGTATAAGCATGAACTCCGCGACGATCACGTCCGGTTTCTGGACTGGCTGGCGGAAACCGTCGAAAGTCGGGAGATCGATGTGCTGATCATTTCGGGGGATATTTTCGATACAACAAACCCCAACGACGGGTCGATGCAGTTGTATTACCAGTTTCTGACCCGAATGCTGCCGCTGGAACGCCGAATCATCATCACCGGCGGCAATCACGATTCGCCCAGTAAACTCAACGCCCCGCGCGAACTGCTCCGGCACCTCAATATTCATGTTGTTGGCTGTACGACCGGCGATTGCGCCGAAGAAGTGATCCGGCTGACCACTGGTTCCATCGATTTGCTGGTTGCTGCCGTTCCCTATCTCCGCGACAGCGATTTGCGACAATCCATTTCGGGGCAGACCTACGAAGAGCGCATCGACGCCGTGCGGATGGGCATCCGGAATCATTACGAACGCATTGTCGATCATTGCCAGACAGAATACCGCGATGTGCCGGTTCTGGCGATGGGTCATTTATACGTGAATGGTGCCACGGTTTCGCCGGAAAGCGAACGGGAAATTCACGCGGTGGGCGGACAGGCGGCTTTTTCGTCCGAGCATTTTCCACCCGGTTTCGATTACGTGGCGCTGGGACATATTCACGTCCCGCAGCAGATTGGCGGGATTGAAACCGTTCGCTACAGTGGCGCTCCGCTTCCGCTGAGTTTTGCCGAACGCGATAACCGGCATCAGGTGCTGGAATTAACCGTCGAAAACGGGAAGATCAAAACCATCGAATCCGTTCCGGTTCCGCATTTTCGCTCGTTGCGTCAGGTGGCCGGAACGCTGGATGCCGTTCGGGAAACGCTGGAAAAACTGGAAGAAACCGACGCGCTGGCCACGATGGTGGAAATTCTGGTCGAAGAAGAAAACGAAAGTCTGACAGTTCGACAGCATTTTGAGCAGTTGCAACGCGATTATGCCGAAGCGCCGTTTCTGATTGCCAAATCCCGGTTGATTTTTCGCAATAAATTAAAAGGGTTAGATTCGCTTTACGTGGCCGACACGCAGTTGCAGGACCTTTCCTACCTCGATGTGTTTGGCCGTCGGCTGGATGCATCGCTGGTGGAAGGCGACGAGCGGACGGCACTTCTGGAAGCGTATAAAGAATTGTATCGTTTGGTTACGGAACAAGCAGCCCATCCTGTACTCCTGCATGAAAATCCGACAAATTCGCTTTCGTAACATCAATTCCTTTTACGGCGAACACCCGCCGATTCAGTTTAACGAAGGGCTGCTGAACAGTACCGGCCTGTTCGTGATTGCCGGGCCCACCGGTGCCGGAAAATCGACTTTGCTGGACGTCATTACGCTGGCGTTGTTCAACCGGGTGCCGCGGATTTCGGGTGGCATTTCCAATACCAGCATCATCGACGAAGGCATTCTGGTCAATCAGCAGGCGGCCCGGGAACCCGGAACGTCGGCTTATGCGGAGATTGAGTACGAAGTGGGCGGGAAAGCCTACCGCTCGCGCTGGTCGATCAAGAAAAACCGCAACGGCAACTGGAACAACTACGAAATGGAAATTGCCTTTCTCCCCGAAGGGCAAACAGAAGGTCAGTTGCTGCCGATCAAAGGTTTAAGTGAATTTCCGAAGAAGAACGAAGAACTCATTGGCCTGACCTACGACCAGTTTATCCGGTCCATCGTGCTGGCGCAGGGTGCGTTCGACCAGTTTCTAAAGTCGCGGGCGGCTGAACGAAGCAAGATGCTGGAACGGATCACCGGAACCGAAATTTACCGGCAACTGGGCCAGCGGGCGCACCAGGTCAATAAAACCTACGACGAACGAATTAAGGACAAACGGCAGGAAGTCGAGTTGATCAAAGTGCTGAACGACGAGCAGGTCGACGAGTTGAAAAGCCGCCAGAAAGCGATTGGTAGTCGGCTGGATGAACTCGCCAAAGAGATTGTCTTTTATACGAACGAAGAAAAATTCCTGCGCCAGATTGCCGATGCCGATCAGCAGCTTGCGGTATTGACCAAGCGGCAGCAGGTGTCGGAAGAGAAAAAACAGGCCTTTGTGCCGGATGCGCTGCGACTGCAACGCCACGAGCAGGTTGCCGATTTGGCCGCTCATTTCTCCGACATTACCAACGCCGAACGCAACCGAAAAACCGCCGAACAGGATCAGCAAGCGGCCCGCACGAATCTGCACGATCTGGAGAAACAGCAGACGGTTTTGATGGGGAAAGCGCAAACGCTGACGCAGAAAACCGGGCTGTCGGAACAGACCTTTGAAAAAGCGTTGAATGACTTTCGGGAAACCGTGCTGGATCTGACCAACCGGTACCAAACCGAACGCGATAAAGCCAAACCGGCATTCAGTTCGATCAAAAAAGAACTGGAAAGTACGAAACTGACGTGGTTTAAGTCGCTCGATCTGCGGGATGTCGACCAGATGACGGCGTTGGTCAACGGGCGATTGCATGAGCTGAACGTTCAGTTGGTGCAGATTGAACAGGAGTATGCGGCTCTAAGCCCGGCTTCGATTCAGGACGAATTAAACCGGCTGCTGGAGCAGGACGGGAATCTGGCCGAACTGCGGACGTTGCTCATTCAGCAACAGGAACGTTTGCTCGACGGAACGACGCTGAACGGCAAAATCAACGACCATACGGCTTTTCTGAACGAACACCAAAAACCGTTGGGTCAGCTTTTGGCGGAGGTGGAAGTGCTTCAGCAGAAAATTGAGCAGTTGCAGAATACCAAACGACGCCTGGCCGAAGAAGCGGATCTGGAAGAACTTCGAAAAGCGTTGCAGGATGGCGAACCCTGTCCGTTATGCGGTTCGCTGGATCATCCGTACGCCCAGCATTACATCAACCAGACCGGCAAACTGGAACTGGAATTGCGGCTGGCTACGAAGGATCTGGAGCATAAGAAAAAGGAATTTGATGCCTTACAGGGCAAATTGCTGAAAATACAGTCGGAACTGGAGCTGTATTCTGAACAGCGGAACGCACTTCGAAAAGCCTATTCTGAAAAACGGAACTTCATTTCAAACCGGTTGACCACGCTCGCGCTGGACCCCACGCTGTCGCCGGAACAGATCAAAGATGCTCAGCAGGAGATTCAGATTCAGCGGAAAGAACTGAACCAGATTCAAACGCTCTGGGAGGAAGAAAGTCTGTTGCGACGGCTTTCGGGTGACCTGGAAACCGTGCAGCAGAGTAAAAATCAGGCGGAAGTGCTGAAAGCGCAAAAGGAGCAGTTGTTTGTAGGCGATGATGTGCGGTTTCAATGTGAACAGCTTGTCAATCAGTATACTACCGTTCGGGCGAAAATCAGTACGCAGCGGAGTCTGCTCGAAAAAGCCACCGCCACTTATGCCGATTCGGACAAAAACTACCAAACGCTGACCACGGAATTACAGCCGGTTTTGGTCGAACGTGGTTTTAATGACCTGGCCGACGCCCGCGCCTGTTTGCTCGAAACGCCGAAAGTCCGGCAGTTGCAGGAACTGAAAACCGCCCTGGAAAAAGAAGCCGACGAGATTATCCGGAAGCAGCAGGAAGAAACCTTGAAACGCCGGGAAGCCGCCGAAGCCTGCCAAACCGCCTTGCCACTGGATGAGGTGACGGCCAAACTGCTGGCGACTAAAAAAGAAGAATCCGGTGAGCGGGAAAATATCGGGTATTACAAACGACAACTGGAGGAAGACAAGGAGAAACGCCGGAAATTCAAGCAGTTGACCAAAGACCTCGAAAAGCTCGAAACCGAAGCCCGGCCCTGGCGCGAGCTGGACCGGCTCATCGGCAGCGCGAAAGGCGATGACTACAGCAAGTTTGCGCAGGGATTGACGCTGGCGCAACTGATCGGTTTGGCGAATCGGCGGTTGAAAGAGCTGTCGGATCGGTATTTGTTGTTGAAACCGCGCGACGGGCAGGATGAACTCTACGTCGTGGATATGTACCAGGGCAGCACCGAACGCTCGGTGTCCAGCCTGTCGGGGGGCGAAACGTTTACGCTCAGTCTGGCGCTGGCATTGGGTTTATCCGATCTGGCTTCCCAAAACGTACAGATTGAAAGCCTGTTCATTGACGAAGGCTTCGGAACGCTCGACCCGGATTCGCTCGATACGGCGGTTGCTATGCTGGAAAAACTACAGCACGACAGCAAAAAAACCATTGGCATCATTTCCCACCGGCACGAGATCAAGGAGCGGATCAGCGTGCAGATTCAGGTGGAGAAAGGAATGGACGGAAATAGTAAGATCAGCGTGATTGAAGTGTGAAGGGTATGATTTTGCAGATTTAGGGGCAGAAACAAAAGCCCAGCCAATCATACCCTTCAAAGTCTACTGTTGCTGCTGCTGAATAGCAGTCAGTTTTACAGCCATGTCTTCCGAAATGCCGACGCTTGAGAAACCGCCGTCGTGCAACAGGTTTTGCATCGTTACCATGCGGGTCAGATCGCTGAAGAGGGTAATGACATAATTGGCACAATCTTCGGCGGTTGCGTTCCCCAAAGGAGACATGAGGTTGGCATATTCGTAGAAAACATCGAAACCACCCACGCCGGAACCGGCTGTGGTCATGGTCGGCGACTGCGAGACGGTATTGACCCGCACATTTTTCAGTTTGCCATAGCGGTAGCCGTAGCCCCGGGCGATGGATTCGAGTACGGCTTTGGCATCGGCCATGTCGGTATAGAACGGAAACGTCCGCTGAGCGGCAATGTAACTGAGGGCAACGAAGGAACCCCACTCATTGATGGCGTCCAGTTTTTCGGCGGTCTGCATCATTTTATGAAACGACAGAGCCGAAACGTCAAGGCTTTTCTGATACCATTCGTAGTTCAGGTCGCCGTACGGTTTGTTCTTGCGGATGTTGGGGCTCATGCCGATGGAGTGTAGCACGAAGTCGATTTTGCCGCCCAACACGTCCATTGATTTGGTATACAGGTTCTCAATATCTTCCAGAGATGTTGCGTCGGCGGAAATGATTTCGGCGTCGCATTGCTCCGCCAGTTGTTTGATCGCACCCATTCGCATGGCTATCGGTGCGTTGGAAAGCGTGAATGTTGCGCCTTCTTCTTTCGCTTTCAGTGCTACTTTCCAGGCAATGGACTTTTCATCCAATGCTCCGGTGATGATTCCTCGCTTGCCTTTCAATAATCCGTAAGCCATGAATTTGAGTTGCTTTGTTGGGTGATCGTGTCGATTCAGAAGGGGGCAAAGTAACTACTTTTTTTGCTGGAATGCCAACACCGGCGTTTGCACCGGGCCGGGTTTGCGGATCAATATTCCTTGATATCCATGCGGATGCGCCATTCTTTCGGCAGGTAATTATTCACCCGATTGCCCACGCCTTTTAGCCAGCCCAGGTTCAGTCCGTTGTAGCGGGCCAGCAGCCAGCCCTTCACCGGTTCGTTCAACACCAGGTTTTCTTTCTTGAAATACCGCAGGGCATCTTCTCTGGATAAGTCAAATCCCGGCCGGTTTTCGGCCAGGGCGTTACTGAGCGCGAGCGCGTGCGACGGAATGAAATCGTTGCCTTTGAACGTGCCCATTTCCAGCCCAAATCCTTTGTTGTGGAGGGCTGCATCCAGCACGCGGAGGTCGGCCGAGAGGGTTTCCGGGATCGCAAAAACGTCCTCATTCGGTTTCACATAAAACGAAAAGGCGTCGGGATGTTTCAGAAAGGTTTTTAAGATTTTCTCCTGCCAGTTGCGAACCGGTTTGAGCGACCGAAACGACCGCGGAACGTTCATTTCCGGGCTGGACCGTTGTTTCTTTTTGAACACACTCAGGAAAAATCCCTCGCCGGTCACCCGGTGAGGATAACATTGGTAGCCGACGGTTTGGTCCAGCGTTTTTTCAGCAATTCCCCAGGATTCGGGTAATTGGAGCGGCACGTTTTCAAAACCATGTTTGCTGAGCCAGGCGGCATTTTGTCCGTTTTCTTCGTCATTATAGGTACACGTACTATAAAGAAGCAGTCCATCGTCGCACAGCAGGGGCGTGGCGGCCGTCAGAATCCGTTGCTGGCGGGCGGCACAGAACACAACGCTGTCCGGCGACCATTCGAGCATGGCTTCCGGATCTTTCCGAAACAGTCCTTCGCCCGAGCAGGGGGCATCCACCAGCACGACATCGAAAAAACCGTTCAGCGCCTTGAACTCTTCCGGATCGTGGTTGCTGATGACAACATTGGGATGCCCCCACTTTTCCATATTTTCTTTCAAAACCGGGATCCGGCTGCGAATGACTTCGTTACAGACCAGCAAACTGTCGGCGTTTAGCAGGGATGCGAGCAGGGTACTTTTGCCGCCGGGAGCCGCGCACAGATCCAGCACCCGCAGCGGGCGTTTTAACCGGGCCGTTTGGCGCAGCGCTTCTGCTACCAGCATCGACGATGCTTCCTGGACATAAAACGCACCGGCCTGAAACAAAGGGTCGAGCGTAAAAACCGGCCGCTCCGGCAAATAAAAGCCTTCGGGACACCACAAAACCGATTCCAGATCAGCCGTTGGCAACGCCATCTTTTGGGGATTCACCCGGATGCTAACGGGGGGAGATTGCTGCAAAGCTGCCAGGAAAGCCGGATAATCAGGCCCCAGTTGCTGCTCCATTTGGTGCCGGAATTGGGCAGGTAAAGGAATGTCACTCATCGGACAAATATATAATTTTTCTGAGTTGTTCGCTTACACCAGAATGGCCATTGAATAGGAATTCAGGTTGATGTAAAAGCAATGTTACTGATATTAATTATTTGGTTAACAATTAGTTAACCTATAATTAGAGTGTTTTTCTATGGGTGTTCATTCATTTTGCAAAATATTTTAGCTTGGATTAGTGTCTTATTACTGATTGACAAAACAAAATTTTGTAGTAATTTCACTATACAAAATTAGTGTATTGCTATTTTTGTGCATTGCTTCATTAACCTAACTAAGAACATGTTAAAGCGTTTACTCATTGCCTCACTGTGCCTATTGGGCACGGTTGGTTTCTCTTTTGCTCAAACCCGTACGGTTTCAGGCAAAGTGACCTCCGCCGAAGACACCTCTCCACTTCCCGGCGTAAACATTGTTGTCAAAGGAACTTCCCGCGGAGCTACTTCCGATGCCAACGGCGAATACACCCTCAGCGTGCCTGATAATGCCGGAACGTTAACGTTTTCGTTTATTGGATTTAAAACGACTGATGTTTCCATCGGTAATCGCTCGACGGTTGATCTGGCGCTACAGCCCGATGCGTCGACACTTCAGGAAATTGTGGTAACGGCCCTCGGTATTTCGCGGGAGAAGAAGGCCCTCAATTACGCCGTTCAGGAATTGAAACAGGAAAAACTGAACATTGCCCGGGATCAGAATGTGGGAAATGCCTTAGCTGGTAAGATTGCGGGCGTCCAGGTGTTGGGCCAGTCGGCCGCCAAATTTGGCAGCCCCAGCATTCGGGTTCGGGGGGTCAACTCGCTGACGGGTGGTGATCCGTTGTATGTGGTAGACGGAACGCCCACCGATGTGAGCCAGGTCAACATGGACGATGTGGAAACGCTGTCGGTGCTGAAAGGCCCTTCGGCAACGGCTTTGTACGGAAACCGGGCTTCGGCCGGGGTGATTGTCATCACGACGAAACGGGCCAAAGCGGGCGAAACCCGGCTGGACATCAACCACAGCACCACCATCGATATGGTGGGTCTGCTGCCCAAATACCAGAACGAATACGGCGGGGGCTACTCGCAGGATTGGGAAACGTTTGAATACGATCCGACGCTGCATCCGGCTGCCTGGTCAGCCTTTAACGGGCAGAAAATCCTGGATTATTCGGCTGATGAAAGCTGGGGTCCCCGTATCGACAACTCGCCCCACCGCTCGGCGGCATCCTGGCAGCAAGGCCCCGGTTTCGGACAGTTGACGCCGTATTCGGCGAACCCCAACAACGTGCGCGATTTCTTCGCCAAACCGATCAGCAACAACACCAACATCGCCTTTTCGCGCGGAACGGAAGCGTTCCAAAGCCGGATTTCGTACACGCACATCATCAATAACGGGATTGTTCCAAACTCGTCGCAAACCCGCGATTTTGTCAGTGCCAAAAACACGATCAAATTTGGCACCAAACTGTCGGCCAACCTGAATGTCAATTATACGGCGTTCAAAACGAACAACCTGCCGGCTGACCGCTACGGTTCGACGGGTGGCACGACACCGTCGAACAGCCCGATCGGTATTTCGAACGCTACTTTGAATGGCTATAACCAGACGATCGGTTCGTTTAACCAGTGGTTTCAGCGTCAGCTCAGCATCGACGACCTCAAGAACTACAAGAATCCGGATGGTACGTTCCGGAGCTGGAACATTGGCAGCCCTACCGACCCCCGGCCGAAATACTGGGATAGCCCGTATACGCAGGTGTACGAAAATACGAACACCAACCGCAGTGACCGGCTGTTTGGAGACATTGGGTTGACGTATGAATTTACGCCTTTCCTGAAAGCTTCGGCCACCGTCCGGCGCGACCAGAATTACTTTACCCAGGAATCGCGCGTGGCACAGGGAACGCTGAATGCCGGCGGTTTGGGTGCTTACTCAACCCTGGGAGCCAGTGCCCGCGAGAACAACTACGAGTTTCTGGCCAGTTACAACCAGGAGTTTGCCAACCTGTCGGTGGTCGCTAACGCCGGGGGAAACATTCGCTACAACCGCATCGACGGCCAGTTCCAGGCCACGGTAGGGGGACTTTCGGCACCCAATTTCTACAACATTGCTGCTTCCATTGACCGGCCGTTGTCGAACAACTACTTATACGAACGACAGGTCAACAGTGTGTTCGGGAACGTGAGTGTCGGTTACAAAGATTTTGTTTTCGTAGAAGCGTCGATTCGGAACGACTGGTCGTCGACTCTGCCGAAAGCCAACAACTCGTATCTCTATCCGTCGGTGTCGGCCGGTTTGGTCTTCTCGGAGTTGATTCCGCAGAACAGCATTCTGTCGTACGGTAAAATCCGGGCCGGTTATGCCCAGGTTGGTACGGACGTTGGTCCGTATCAGACGGCCTTGGCGTATAATTCCGGGGTGCCGTATTCAAGCAATGCTACGCTGGCTTTACCGACGCTTTTGCCGAATGCGAATCTACAACCGGGTCTGTCATCATCCTATGAAGGGGGTATCGACCTGCGTTTCCTGAATAACCGACTGGGTTTTGAATTTACGGCGTATCGCAACGACAACAAAAACCAGATTATTCCGGTGCCGGTTACACCGACCAGCGGCTACACCAACGCCGTTATCAACGCCGGTCTGATTCAAACCAGCGGTCTGGAATTGCACATTAACGCGACGCCGGTTCGGTCGGCTTCCGGGTTCACCTGGGAATTTGACATCAACCTGGACCGCAACCGCTCGAAGGTCGTTGAATTGCGGGAAGGGCTGACCAACTACCAGATCGACGGCCCCCAATGGCGGACGTTGACCCTCAACGCCCGTGAAGGCGAAGACTGGGGTCTGCTGGTGGGGCAGGGAATCAAGAAAGATGCCAACGGCAACAAACTGGTCTACGGCAGTGGCGCCAATGCCGGTTTATACATCAAGGAAGAGAACGTGCCGCTGGGCTCTGTTCTGCCGAAATTCAAGGGTGGATTCCTGAATACCTTCACGTACAAGGGGCTGTCGTTGCGGGTCAATGCCGACTTTATCGCCGGGGGGAAATTCTTCTCGACCACGAAAATGTTCAACAACTACTCCGGACTGGGTGCTGAAACCGCTGGTTTGAACGAGTTGGGCAAACCCATTCGTGATGCGGTAGCGGATGGCGGTGGTGTGCTGCTGGATGGTGTAACCGAAGATGGCCAGCCAAACACAACGCGCGTCGATGCCCAGAACCTGTACGAAAACTGGCTGTTCGCCCTGAACGAGTACTGGATTTACAATAAATCCTACATCAAACTGCGCGAGGTAGCCGTAGGGTACAATTTCCCGAAAAGCATGCTGGGTAAATTCATCAAATCGGCCAATATTTCGCTGATCGCCCGCAACCCACTGCTGATTTACAGTGCGATTGGTGGCGGTATCGATATTTCTGAATCGGAGACCCTGTGGTATGAAGGCGGTCAGTTGCCGCCCGTTCGCTCGTTCGGTATCAACCTGCGTCTCGGTCTTTAATCAACACTTCAAAAACAGACATCATGAAACTTTATAAGTCCATTCTTTTTGCCGGGTTGATGCTGACGACAGTCGCCTGCAGCGATTTCGAAGAAATGAACGTCAACCCGAACAGTCCGCTGTTGCCCAACACGGCCAGTTTGTTTACGAATGCCATCCGAACGGTCGGAACGATGAACAGCCAGGTGGGGCCTGCCGGATTCAACATCACCCCGGCACTGTATGTCCAGCAGTTTGGCGATGTAACCTATATCGAGGACTCGCGGTATAAGACCATCAACTTCAGCTACAACGGCTTGTATGCCGGGCCGCTGGTCAACCTGCAGGCCATCATCGATCAGAATACCAACGAGGCAACCCGCGCCAGTGTGGCGACGTACGGATCGAACAACAACCAGATTGCCATTGCCCGGATTCTGAAAGCATATATTTATCAGTGGATGACCGACCGCTGGGGCGATATTCCGTATTCACAGGCGTTGAAAGGCGATCAGAACTTCTCACCGGCTTTCGACAAACAGCAGGATATTTATACCGATCTGTTTAAGGAATACAAGGAAGCTGCGGCCCAGTTTGACGCCGGTGCCACCGTGAAGGGTGATATTTTGCTCAGCGGAAATGCTGCCCGCTGGAAAAAGTTTGCCGCGACACAACGAATGCTGGCCGCGCTGCAATTGTCGAAAGTGGACCCTACGAAAGGGAAAGCCGAATTTACGGCTGCTGTGGCCGATGGCGTTCTGGCGTCGAATGCGGATAACGTCCGCTACACGTTTCTGTCGGATGCCAATAACGAGAATCCGTTGTATACCAACTATGTCCGGAGTAATCGGAAAGATTTCGCGGTGAGCAACACGTTTGTGGATTATCTGAAGAAAGTGAGCGATCCACGTTTGCCTTACCTGGCGGCTCCCAACCAGCGCGGTGAATACGTAGGCGTTCCGTATGCGGTTTTCCCGGCTACAGGCCCGGCGCAGAACTTCTCGCTGGCGGCAACGACCGTTGCTGCGCAAAACGCTCCGGCCAACATCGTAACCTATGCCGAGGTTTTGTTCGCGCAGGCCGAAGCGGCCAAGCTGGGCTGGACAACAGGCGTTGCCAAAACGCTGTACGAAGCCGCCATCAAGGCTTCGCTGCAACAATGGATGGGCACTGCCTATACGGATGCCGTTTACACGACGTATGTCGCTCAGCCGGATGTGGCGTATACGGAAGCTAAAGGGATCGAGCAAATTGCGACCCAGCGCTGGATCGCGTTGTTCAACCAGGGAACATCGGCCTGGAACTCCTGGCGTCGGACGGGCTTCCCGACGCTGAAACCGGCGGCTTCACCCCTCAATGGCGGCACGGCTATCCCCCGTCGTCTGGCTTATCCGGTCTCGACCGAAGGAACGTTGAACACGGCCAACTACAACGCCGTGATCGCCAGCCAGGGAGCCGATGATCCGTATACCCGGGTATGGTGGGATAAGCCCTAAGCAACCTGGTTCAGGCTACTCACTCGTTAAGACTTCCTCTCTGCCACCGCGGGGAGGAAGTCTTTTGTTTAGAGAGGGCTGGAGAAACGCATTTACTTCGATGAAACATGAAGAGCCGACGATACTTTTTCAGGCATGAGATTAAAAACGCATTAAATTTTACAGTAACGCAGGACAGGAGAACAAAATTTTGCGGTTTGGAATATTTGCGGATAGTATATTTTGTATATTGGCCGTTATTATTCATTAACCTACGCTAAAAACATGAAGATAAATGTACTGCTTAACCCACTGTATCTCTCCGATACGGTGGTCGAGTCTCCTCCACGACAGAGATCCCGGCCGGATGAAATGATTTCCGGAGAAGAGGGCTCACTACGTTCCGATCGCGTCATCGGGTCATTCCACTCATCGTTTGCCAACTGTGCTGGTCAGCAGCGGAGTTAAAAAATTACACCCCCAATCTCAGCGTATAGTACAGCATTGGTAGTTGCGTAGATCCTGAAAACCAGGTTGTCAACCGGAGTGATCACTTCTGGATTCGGTACGATTCCGTACCCGATTCGATTCGTGGCTGGTCGACCATGACTATACGGTTTTTGGATGTATGAACAAGAGTCCATACTGCCTGCTTTCTGCGGGAAACTTTTCTGAAACAGGATGACGGGAACGGACCATCGCGTGTCGTCACCGTGGTTGCCAGTTCGTTGAATTAACCAAACAAACTACAATTGTATTATGAAAAGAAATTTACTCAGTAGCTTGCTGCTGTCACTGGTGTTCTGCCTGCCTTTGTGGGCGCAGGATCTTACCGTATCGGGTCGGATCACGGCTGTTGAAGATGGTTCGCCACTTCCCGGTGTGAATGTGATTGTGAAAGGAACCACGAAAGGCACGACGAGTAGTGCCGATGGTACGTACCAGATTACGGTTGGAAAAGGAACGGTATTGCAATTCAGTTTCATCGGTTTTCTGAACCAAAGCGTTACGATTGATACAAAAACCAAGGTCGATATTGCCCTGAAATCCGACGTTTCCCAATTGCAGGAGATCGTAGTAACGGCCCAGGGCATTCGGAAAAACCAGCGGGAAATCGGGTATGCGTATTCGAATGTAACCACCGATGACGTAACCGTAGGCCGTTCGCCCCAGTTGGCTCAGGCCCTTTCGGGAAAAGTAACGGGCTTGGCCGTTTACAACGTCAACAACAGCGTCGATCCGGCCGTGAAGGTCGTCTTGCGGGGCTATCGCTCCCTGACGGGGAACAACGAAGCTCTCGTGGTGCTGGACGGAATGCAAACCACCTCCACCGTACTGGCCATCATCAACCCGAACGACATTGAGAGTGTATCGATTCTGAAAGGGGGCCAGGCGGCTACCCTCTATGGATCGGCCGGGATCAATGGCGCACTGATCATTACCACCAAGCGGGGAGCCAAAGGAAAGCTGAAAGTGTCGTATTCAAACAGCACGAACTTTGAGCAGATCAGCTTTCTGCCCAAGCTCCAGGACAAATATGGCTCGGGATCTCACTATGCGACCTCCTTCGGGGGAGCCGGTTATAAAACCGATTACCTGGAACGGATGAAGGACAACTGGCGCTCCTATGAAAACCAGCAGTACGGCGACGCCTTCGATGGCTCTATGCGGATGCAGGGCCGGACAACGGAAAGCGGTGGTCAGTATATGCTGCCGTACTCCGCCATCAAAGACGCCCGCCGGAAGGCCTTCGATACGGGTATATCGATGAACAACCAGGTCAATTTCTCGGGGGGCGACGAAACCAGTTCGTTCTATATGTCGATTGAAAACCAGACCGTACACGGGATTGTACCGCACGACAAGAGCGATCGGACGGGTGCGCGTCTGTCGGCAACGAAAGAATACGGCAAACTAACCACCAGCTTCAATGCTGCTTATACCCAGGCGGCTTATGACCGGACCTCGGCTGACTTTTACAATGACGTCCTCAACCAGCCCGCCAACCTGCCTTTGAAAGATCTGCGCGATTGGCAGACGAATCAGTTTGCAAACCCCAACGGTTTTTATAACGATTATTATAACAACCCGTATTTCAACGCTGATAACCAGCGGATGCGATACAAGGACTCCAACCTGAACGGGAATGTGAGCCTGGTATTCAAGCCAACTCCCTGGTTGATGTTTACCGAGCGGTTGGGAGCCATGAACAACTCCCGGACGGGCAAGAACACGGTTGGGAAGTTTTTGTATACGGACTGGGCTAAAACCAAAGCCTTTATTCCGGCTCCCTTCTTTCGGGATGGCGACGGTACGGGCGTCTACCGGGCCATTACGGACCAACTCGGCTCGGTATTGGATTATTCGGGTACGGAAAATGTCATCAACAATGAATTCCTGATTCAATTGTCGAAAGACTTTGGTCCGCTCTCGAACAAACTGATTCTGGGAAACAGCGTTTACCAACGCACGACCAAAGCCATTGGGGTTGGTTCCAGCTCCATTGTAGTGCCCGATGTGTATAACGTCGCCAACCGCCAGGGCGAATTGCAGGGTGGTGAAATCAGCTCGCAGGAGCGCCGGTTTGGGTACTATGCTGACTTGACCATGAATTATAAAAACTGGCTGATTCTGAACGGTACCTTCCGGTTCGATGCGACGTCCCGGTTCTACAAACCCGATCGTCCGGCCAACACCTGGTCGTATCCGTACTACGGTGCTGCCCTTTCATTCATTGCAACTGATGCCTTTCCATCGCTCAAAAGCAATATCCTGAACTACGCCAAGCTCCGGTTAAACGCCAACAAAAATGCCAACGACAACATCCCGTTGTATGGACTTGATCTGGCCTATACCAATGGCGCGAACTTCCCGTACGGTAACGTAGTCGGTCTGTCGGTCGGGAACGTATTACCCGATGGCAATCTGAAGCCCGAAATAGTTTACTCGACCGAAATCGGGGGTGAATTTCAGTTGCTGAACAACCGCATCAACGTGGATGTATCGGCCTACTCGCAACGTTCTGAAGGACAGGTGATCACGGTTAAGGTTCCGAACTCGACCGGTTTTAATAACCTGTTGATCAACGTGGGAGAGACCAAAAACTGGGGCTACGAGGCTGAATTGAAATACCTGATTGCGCGGGGCGGTAAGTTCTCCTGGGATGCCAGCGTTCGCTACTCTTTCAACGACAACATTGTGAATGATCTCTATCCGGGCGTGAATGAATTCCAGCTCAACAGCACCTTTGCCTACGCCAACACCAACGTAATTAAAGGGTCCCGCTTCCCAATGCTGAAAACCGATGGGTATCAGTACGCTGCGGACGGATCGGGCCGTGTGCTGGTAAATTCCACCACGGGGTATCCCTTGCGCAATGCGGCCTTGTCAACCCGGGGTGGTGTATTGCCCAAGCACATTGCCGGTCTGGGTTCCAAAATGGAGTATGGCAACTTTGGCTTTACGTTTAACTTCGAATACCGGGGTGGCAACGTGATGTTTAGCGACCTGGGCCGCCAGATGACCTTCACCGGAACTGGTAAATGGACCGAAAACCGCGCTCCGCACATCTTCCCGAACTCGGCTTATCTGGATACTGATGGCAAAACCGTGGTCAACAATACAACGGTTAACGTGCGTGAAGCGGAATACGGCCTTTGGGTGGATAACTACCGGCTGATCTCCGAAAACTTCGTGGCACCAGCTTGGTTTATCAAACTCCGCGACATCAACCTGTCGTATCGTCTTCCGTCCGATCTGCTTACTAAAACGAAGTTCCTGTCTGGTGCCAGTATCTCCATCTACGGACGGAATGTGTTCACCATCGTGGACAAGCTTAATTACTACACGGATCCTGAATTCAGCAACGTCGGGAATCAGACACCGGGAAATACGGCCATTCCAGGCACGACGACCGCCAATAGTGTGGGAATCAACACGACCGGCCAGACTCCGCCGGTGCGTCAGTATGGGGTAAATATCAACCTTACATTTTAGTATTCACTGAAATTGTCTTGACATGAAATTAAAATCATTCTTCATAGTTGCCGTTGTGGCCCTGCTTGGTACTTCGTGTAAAGAATCTTTTCTGGACATCAATACCAACCCGAACGTATTGCCAACGGCGTCGCCGAGCTTTGTTTTCACGAATGCGCTGAACACAACGTCTACGAACCTGATCGGAAACAGTGCAACCGGAACCCAGCCTAACGAACTCGGTTATTACTGGGCGGGCCAGTGGTCGCAGGGGAACGGGTACATTATCAACACGACCATTTTTGCTTACAACTTTACCAACGGTGATTTCACGTATTGGGATGCCTACTACGACAACCTGCAGGATTACCAGTTTGTGATCAACAACGCCGACGCCAATAATCAAAAATACCTGAAAGGGCCGGCGAAGGTGATGAAAGCCATGCTGTTTCAGCAATTGGTCGATATGTATGGAAACGTGCCGTATACGGAAGCTCTGAAAGGGGGCGAAGTGCTGGCTCCGAAATTCGATGATCAGAAGGCCATT
Source organism: Larkinella humicola (assembly GCF_008727875.1). Classification (GTDB taxonomy): domain Bacteria; phylum Bacteroidota; class Bacteroidia; order Cytophagales; family Spirosomataceae; genus Larkinella; species Larkinella humicola. The sequence goes on from NZ_VTWS01000004.1 coordinate 368,339, forward strand.
TATGAATCGCTGATTACGCTGCTGGATGAAGCTATTGTCGATTTAAAAGCCAATCCCTTCGCCAGCGCCTTCACAGGTTCCGATATCGTTTTCAGAGGCAACGTTACCAAGTGGGCGCAGTTTGCCAATTCGCTGAAGATGAAAATCCTGATTCGTCAGTCGAAAGTGGCCGGAAAAGAGACGTATATCAAAACGGAGATCAATAAAATTGTGACCGAAGGCTCGGGTTTCATCACGGGTGAAGAGGTGGGTGTCGGTGGACCGTCTTTCTTTTTGGCAACCGCCGGAAAGTTGAACGGCGTTTACGACCGCTGGGGTTATGACGCCAACGGGGCCAAACGAGCCTTGAACAACTTTCCACGCCCCACCAAATTTCTCATCGATGGCCTGAAAGCTGCCGGTGATACGCTGCGGATGAAGCGAATTGCGTATGCCAACAGTGGCGAAAACGCGACTGTTCCGGGCACCAGTATTCTGAAAGAAGTGTCGGCCAACTATTCGGGTACGCCGTTTGGGGTTAGTTCCGGTTATCTGCCAGCCAATACTACTTCGCTGGGACCCAGCCTGATTGTGAAAGGAGAATACAACCGGCCCGCCATTCTGATGACGGCGTCGGAAGTTCAATTCCTGCTGGCCGAAGCCAAACAACGGTTTACCGATGTAACGTTGCCGGGGACTGCCAAATCGTATTTTGAAGCGGGCATCACTCAGTCGTTCCGTGTGCTGGGTGCGAATGTCGCCGGTGCAGAAGCTTTCAAGGGAAGTAAAATTGAGAACTACGATTGGGATGCCTCTACGAACAAGCTGACGGCCATCGCCATTCAGAAATGGATTGCCCTGACAAACTTCAGTGGTCTGGAAGCCTGGACGGAATACCGCCGTACGAACCTGCCGGTTCTGCCCCAAAGCATTCAGGTTGCGGATGCAAAACGTCCCGTACGCTTTTATTACCCCAATACCGAGTTGGGTTCAAACGGTACCAACGTAACCGCACAAGGGACAATTGATGCCTTCAGCACCAAACTGTTCTGGGATGTTGACTAATACTATGTTTTAAGGTAGGTTATTGGAAGGAGGTCATCGTATCGATGACCTCTCTTTTTTAAGAATTACAAATGCAAAATGATGAATGCTCAATGTAAAAGTAGAGTGCGCTAGCCTCTTCACTTTTACATTGAGCATTCATCATTTTGCATTTGTAATTAACTTAAAAGATCACAAAACCGTTACGGTGGCCGGAACGGCGGGTTCGCTTTCTTTATCCTTCGGGAACACAAATTTCATCGGTTTGGAAACCTGTTGGGGCAAAAGGGCCGTTTCCAGCACCTGATCGACCGTATCGACGTAGTGAATGGTCAGATCCTTGATGTAGTTCTGGTTGATTTCCTCCACATCCTTCCGGTTTTTCGAGCAAAGCAGAATTTCGCGCACACCCGCCCGGTTGGCCGCCAGAATCTTTTCTTTGATACCGCCCACCGGCAACACCTTTCCGCGCAGCGTGATTTCTCCCGTCATCGCCAGAAAAGGCCGTACTTTCCGTTGGGTGAAAATGGATGCCATCGACGTCAGCATTGTAATCCCTGCCGAAGGGCCGTCCTTTGGCACGGCGCCGGCCGGCACGTGAACGTGCAGGTCGTAGTGGCTGAAAACGTTGTAATCGAGACCGATCTGGTCGGAATGGGCTTTCAGGTACGACAAGGCCGTCACCGCCGATTCTTTCATGACATCGCCCAACTGGCCCGAAAGCGTCAGGTTCCCTTTGCCCCGGCTCAGGCTCGACTCGATGAACAGGATTTCACCGCCCACCTGCGTCCAGGCCAAACCGGTCACAATACCGGCAATGTCGTCGTCGGAATACAGGTCACGGTCGAAGATTTCGGCGCCCAGCATTTTCAGCACATCTGCCGGTTTGATGGTTTTCGGATAGTCTTCTTCCAGGGCAATCGACTTGGCGATTTTGCGAACCAGCGCGCCGATTTTCTGCTCCAGATTCCGAACACCCGACTCACGGGTGTAGCTTTCGATAATCCGCTGAATGGCCTTATCGTCTACCATCAGATCTTTCGGCTTCAAACCGTGTTCTCTCCGCTGCTTCGGAATCAGGTATTTCTTGGCAATCTGAATTTTCTCTTCCACCGTGTACCCCGTCAGTTCAATGATTTCCATCCGGTCGCGCAGGGCCGGGTGAATGGTGTCGAGGGAGTTGGCGGTGGCAATGAACAATACTTTCGACAGATCGTATTCTACTTCGAGGTAGTTGTCGATAAACGTCGAGTTCTGCTCCGGGTCGAGCACTTCGAGCAGGGCCGACGACGGATCACCCCGGAAATCGGAGCTTACTTTGTCGATTTCATCCAGAATAAAAACCGGGTTCGAAGAATCGGATTTCTTGATATTCTGAATGATTTTGCCCGGCATCGCGCCGATATACGTTTTCCGGTGACCCCGAATTTCGGCTTCGTCGTGAACGCCACCCAACGCCATCCGGATGTATTTCCGGCCCAGGGCTTTGGCAACCGAACGGCCGAGTGAGGTTTTTCCGACACCCGGAGGGCCGTATAAACACAGAATCGGGGCTTTCATGCCTTCGGAAGCCCGGTCGTTTTTCAGTTTCAGAACGGCGAGGTATTCAATCATCCGTTCCTTCACTTTCTCCAGCCCGAAGTGATCGCTGTCCAGCACTTTCTGCGCCCGGCGGAGATCGAAGTTGTCTTTTGAATACTCGTTCCAGGGCAGATCGACCATCAACTCGATGTAATTCATCGTCACCGGATACTCGGGTGCCATCGGGTTGATCCGTTGCAGTTTGTTGAGTTCCTTGTCAAAATGGGCCTGAACCGCTGGGGTCCACTTTTTGCGGGCGGCCCGCATCCGGACTTCTTCCAGGTCGCGGTCGGGGCTGTCCATGCCGAGTTCGTCCTGTAACACCTTGATCTGTTGCCGCAAAAAATAGTCGCGTTGCTGCTGATCGATGTCTGAACTAGCCTTGGTCTGAATTTCGCGTTTGAGCTCCAGCAACTGAATTTGCCGCAGCATGAATTCGAGCAGAAGCGTCGCCTGTTGCGCGCCTTCAGTCGTTTCCAGTAATTTTTGTTTATCGGCAACCTCCCCTTCGATGTTCGACGACAGAAAATGCATCAGAAACATCGGGCTTTCGATGTTGTCGAGGGCAATCCGGGCTTCCTGCGGAATTTCCGGATTCAGACGCAGAATTTTATAGGCTGATTCTTTCAGTGATTGAATCAGGGCTTTCGACTCCTTGCGGTTCGGGCTCGGAAAATGGTCGTCGATCTGGCGGACGTTGGCCGTCAGATACGGTTCTTCCTGGAGGTAGTTGACAATTTCAAACCGCTTTTTCCCCTGAATGATGATGGTGATGTTGCCATCGGGCAGCGTAATCATTTTGATGATGTACGCGACCGTTCCCAGACGGTAAAGGTCGTCGGCCGTCGGCTCGTCTTTTTGCTGGTTCGACTGCGCTACGACGCCAATAATGCGGTTTCCTTTATAAGCCTTCTTGACTAGTTTAATCGATTTCTGCCGCCCCACCGTCACCGGAATAACCATGCCCGGAAAGAGAACCGTATTCCGTACGGGCAGGATCGACAGGTCGCTGGGGACAATGTAGTCGTCGTCGGCATCATCGGCTGATCCCAACGGAACAATTTCGAGATTGTCCAGATCCGACTCAGCTAACCACAATTGGGTATCGTATTTACTGTTTACACTCATAATTAGGTGCCTGCCAAACTGACAGTCTTAACGTATCATACAGGCTTAATAGGTATTGAGAAACAAAGATTGATAACTAGCGCAAGGGGTATGCCAAAGATTTTGTGTGAAAAAACAGGCAGAATTGTCTGTATCGATACAAGTAACAAAAAAGCAAATGAAACTCAAAGCGTACGCAGAATCAATGCATTTCCTCCGGGTAAGTACACCTACCAGGTCAGTACCTGCTGCGTATTGCTTTTTCGAAACAGGACGGTTTTTTTCTCGGCCAGGTAGCTTACGTTCACCAGATTCATCTGGTCATCGAATAAATCCGTCAGCATAGATTGTTGGAGTAAACTGCCCTGAACCGGTTCATTATACGGGATTTCGATGTAAATCCAGGTGGCATCCACTTCCTGTTCCTTGCCCACATACCGATACGGTTTGCGCTGACGGCTGGCGCTGGTCAGGCCAAAATGCTTCCGGACGTAGCGTTCCACGAGGGGGCCGTTGGCGTCTTTATCACTGAGCCGCACGCGCTGGTTGTTGTTCTCTTTCGTCAGGGCTTCTTCCAGATCGTCGGTGAACACCCGCAAACTGACTTCAAACGTTTTCTCAGCCGCATTGTACTGCATTTGCGTAATGCTGGTATGCACCGGATGCACCGGCCGACTAGCGGTGAGTAATAAAAAAGCTATTACACAGAGTTTATCAGAGAAAATCAGAGTTAAAAAAGATTTTTCTCTGATAAACCCTGATTTTCTCTGATAAACTCTGTGTACTAACTTAAAAAACCGCTTTGAATACATCATTGAAGATTGCAAACGCCATCAAACTCAGCAGAATCACCATGCCAACCCGTTGGGCTCCTTCCAGAAACCGGTCCGACGGTTTCCGTCCCGACACCATTTCGTAGAGCAACAACGTCGAGTGACCGCCGTCGAGGGCCGGAATCGGCAGAATGTTGAAGAAAGCGAGTGCCATGGACAGCAGGCCGGTTACGAACCAGAATCGCTCCCACATCCAGACACCGCCAAAAAGATTCTGGGCGATGCCAATCGGGCCGCTCAACGCCTTGGAAGCGGATACGTCGCCCCGGAAGATTTTGCCGAAACCTTTAATGTTGTCATAAACCACGCCGAAAGCCTGTTCTGTTCCTTTCACCAGCGCCTGGCCAAACGTGTAGTCAATGTGGGTCTTTTTCAGCAGCGTTTCGGCACCAAAACCGATCTGACCTTTGTCGGTCACGGTTGTTTTGAGCGAAACCGGCTGGGGAACGTTCGGGCGTTGTACGGTCAGCGTAATTGGTTTGTTGACGTTCGCCTTGACAATGTCCTGAAACTCGTGGTAGAACCGTGTGGGCTGCCCATTGACGGCGGTGATGATGTCGCCTTTTTTCAGACCTGACTTTTCGGCGGGCATTCCCGGTACCAGTTCACCGACCCGAAAGGGCTGAATGGCCTCAACAAACATCCCGGCATTCTTCTTGTCGGATAACTTGTTGATAAAGTCGTTGGGAATGTCGATGGTCACTTCCTCCACTTTCCCGTCGGCACCCGTGCGTTCAACGATGTAGTAGCTGTCGGAGCCCAGAAAGACCTCCGAACTCCGGATGTCGCTGAAATCGTCGAAAGGTTTGCCATTGATGCGAACGATCTTATCACCGGTTTTCAGGCCGATTTCTTTGCCCAATTCGTAGGCGACAATACCGTATTTGGCATCGCGGGCCGAAAGATACGTTTCTCCATTTTTGTAAGTGAGGGCAACAAAGATGACAATCCCGGTGATGACGTTGATGATGATGCCGCCCAACATAACGATCAGCCGCTGCCAGGCGGGTTTGGAGCGAAATTCCCAGGGCTGCGGTTCCTGCTGCATCGCTTTGGTATCGAGCGATTCGTCGATCATCCCGGTGATTTTGACAAAACCACCGAGCGGGATGGCACCGAGACCATACTCCGTTCCTCCGCGCTTGATGCTCCAGACTTTCGGCGGGAAACCGATGAAATACTGCTCCACGCGCATCCCAAACGCCTTGGCGGCCAGCAGGTGTCCCAATTCGTGCAAACCCACTAATATTGACAGGCCCAAAATGAGCTGTCCTGCCATGATTACTATTTCCATTCGTTCAAACTTTGATTATTGCAGCGAACCGCCTGCTTGTTAATTGATTAGTTTTTATTCTATTGTTGCTTCTGCTTTCTAAATTTCAGGAGGTAGGTAATGCCATAAATGACTGAACAGACCACAAGGGCCTCGATAAACCCACTCCAGAAGGCCTGATTGATCAGCAGCATACTCTCCTTATTTTTAAGGTCGGCCTTTATTTTCTCTTCGAAATACCTTGAGCAGAACGAAGCCAATCACCAACCCAATGATAAACCAAACCCAAAAATCCATACGTAGATAACGTTGCGTAGTTAAAAAACTTCCGAAAAGCCACGAATTAATTCGCTTTTATCGGGAAACAATTAAACGAAACTTTTAATTCGGGCGGTGGCAATGCGCCGGGTTTCTTCGTCCGTCCGAACGTAGTCTTCGTAGGTTGGCCGGGCTATGTAAGCCACTTTCTGCATACCTTCTTCAATGATTTCGGAGATTTCCAGAAACCCGATTTCGTCGTGCAAAAAGGCTTCTACCGCTACCTCATTGGCCGCGTTGACGATGCAGGGAACGTTGCCACCCCGTCCGAGCGCGTCAAAAGCGAGTTGCAAGTTACGAAATGTTTCAAGATCAGCCTGTTCGAATGTGAAGGACGGGTATTTCGTGAAGTCGAAGCGCGGAAAATCGGAGGGCAGCCGGTAGGGATACGCCAGCGCGCATTGAATCGGCAGCCGCATGTCGGGCAAACCCATCTGCGCCTTGATGCTGCCATCCTGAAACTGCACCATCGAATGGATGATGCTCTGGGGGTGAACGATCACCTCGATCTGCGACGGTTCCAGCCCAAACAGCCACCGGGCTTCGATGACCTCCAGCCCCTTGTTCATGAGCGTGGCCGAATCGATGGTAATTTTGGCCCCCATCGTCCAGTTCGGGTGTTTCAGCGCCTGGGCTTTGGTCACGGTTTTCAGAAACTCCCGCGTTTTTCCCCGGAACGGCCCGCCCGAAGCGGTCAGAATGATCTTCTCGATCGGATTATGCAGTTCACCGGCCAGGCACTGAAAAATGGCCGAATGCTCCGAATCGACGGGGAGAATGTTGACGCCTTTTTCCTGCGCCAGTTTGGTAATCAGTTCGCCGGCCACCACGAGGGTCTCCTTGTTGGCCAGGGCGATGTGCTTCCCGGCTTCGATGGCTTTGATGGTGGGCAGCAAACCCGCGTAGCCGACCATGGCCGTCAGCACGATGTCGATGCGTTCCATCTGCACCACCGACGAAACCGCTGCCGCACCGGCATAGACCTTGATGCCCAGCGGATCGAGCGCCGAAAACACCTGGTCGTAGCGGTCTTCGTTGCAGATCACCACCACGTTAGGGCGCACCAGCGCGGCCTGTTCGATCAGCAGTTCGGCATTGTTGTTGGCCACGAGCACTTCGACTTCGAATGCATCGGGATGGGCGCGAATCACGTCGATCGTTTGCGTTCCGATGGAGCCGGTGGAGCCCAGAATGGCGATATGGCGTTTGGGGTTAGTCATCCAGTAAATCTTGTGAACGTAGATATTCTCTAACTTTATTGACAAAAAAAGTTGCATTCTGAAAGCCAACGGAGGCTTCTTCATGCGTTATCGTTTCGTCAAAATCATAATCGGCTTCTATCCGCAAATCTTCGGTAGCAGTCAATAACGTCGCCATTTCCTTAGGAAGTATATTTGATTGTATATAAAGCTCTCCAAACTTTACATGCATTCCTTTGTGAGTTTTAACGTGCAAACCATGAATTAGTAGCAAGGCTTGCGTAGCGCAAAACATAGCGTAATAAGCTCGATTGACAGCGACTCCAAAGAACCCATCCTCAAGATTTGATTTTGTAGCGGCCAAATTTTCATCCGCTTTCTTAATTCGTAACCGGATGGCATCTTTCATAATACAATGCCTTCACGTCTGATAAAATAATAGATCGCGTTTGGTCTATTTTTATAGTCGCTTTCAGTAACGGCCTTTGTCGACAATAGTATGTTGTTGCTGATCATCAAATCATATTTTAAGGCAACAAGGTCGTTGATCTCTTGTAATCTTGATACTTTTTTGTCTTTCAATATGATAAGTAGATCAATGTCAGATTCCTCATGGTAATCGCCACGTGCATAAGAACCATATAAAATAATTCGATCAAGCCGACTTTTATACCAGATTTCCAGCCTTGATTTTACTGCCTTAATAAGGGACTGGATGTGGTCTGGAAGGGTTGCCAAATGGCCGGCAGGATTAATGCTTGTTTCCATCTCTATACCGTTTGCATCGTCTCTAACAACCCTTCCCCAATCATCCGATCGTTCGACAACCGGGGTACCTTGTTCTGACCGCCCAGTTTGCCCTGCGACTTCATGTAATTCCGGAACGTTTCGCGGGGCAAAACCGTCAGCTTCAGCGGACGCAGGATGCTCCCCGAAATCAGGTCTTTGTAATAGACGTTCAATTCGGTCAACCGGCGGTCGAGGTCGCGGACGAAGGCTTCGGCATCGTGCGGTGGCGTCGCAAATTCAACAAACCACTCGTGATACGGCAGTCCTTCGCGGGGCGAAACCATCGGGGCCACGGTGAATTCGACCACTTCCGTTTCGGGGTGTTGCTCCATCGCGTAGTACAGGGCTTTTTCAACTTCCTCGCCGATGACATGTTCGCCAAAGGCCGAGATGAAGTGCTTGATGCGCCCCGTTACCAGCAACCGATAGGGGTCGTTCGAGACAAACTTAACGGTATCGCCCAGCGAATAACCCCACAAACCGGCGTTGTTGTGAATGACCACGGCGTAATTCTTACCCAGTTCGACCTGCTCGATGGTCAACCGACGCGGGTTTTTGGAAAAATAGTCTTCAGCCGGGATGAATTCGAAGAAAATCCCACTGTTCAGCATCATCAGCAGCCCTTCTTCTGACTGCGTATCCTGGTAGGCAATGAAGCCCTCCGAAGCCGGGTACGTCTCAATGCTGTCGATTTTCTTGCCAATGGATTCGTACAATTTCGCCCGGTAGGGTTCAAAGTTGACACCGCCGTAGACAAACAGCGAAAAGTCAGGAAAAACGTCTTTGATTTTCTTCCCGGTTCGCGCCTGAATCCGGTCGAAATACATCTGCACCCAGGGCGGAATGCCCGAAATCAGCGACATCGGCTGCGTCAGCGTTTCGTCGATGATCTTTTCCAGTTTGGTTTCCCAGTCCTCAATAGTATTGGTTTCGTACGACGGCAACTGGTTGGTGCGTAGGTAGGCCGGAACATGGTGGTTGGAAATACCGGAAAGCCGCCCGATGTTGATGCCGTTTTTGACGACCAATTCGGGGCTACCCGACAGAAAAATCAGCTTCTTGTCCAGAAAAGCCGCCTTTCCGGTTTCGTGAATGTAGTTCAGCAGGGCGTCGCGGGCCGAGTTGATGTGGTTGGGAATCGACTCTCTGGTGATTGGAATGTACTTTGTGCCGGAAGTGGTTCCGGACGTTTTGGCCATATAAACCGGCTTCCCTTTCCACAATACATCCGACTCACCGGCCAGAATCCGCTCGATATACGGTTTGAGGTCTTCGTAGTCGCGGATGGGAACGGCCTGCCGAAATTCGGGGTAGGAGTTAATGTCTTTAAACCGGTGATCGCGGCCAAAAGCGGTATTTTTGGCCCCCTCGAGCAGGGCCTGAAACCACCGTTGCTGCGTCTCGCCCGGTCGGTGCATCCACTCCTTTTGCCGCTGTACGACAAACTGCGCCAGTGGCTTGCTCAATACTGATCGGATTCCCATAGCCCCGCAAAGGTAACAGTTTTACGCTAATGTATCCCGGGGGAATGATATTCTGAACAACCCGGCCCGGTGTTCCAAACCGTCGTTTTTTTAGTAAACAACCCCCATGGATAAAAAATAATAAAAATCCAATTATTTAGCGATAGTTGTCTCGAATTATGTATATTTTTGCACCTCCAAAAACAGGAGCTACACCGTGCTTGCACGAAAATAACGAATGGCACTATTTAACTTTCTTTCAAGCGATATTGCGATTGACCTCGGTACCGCCAATACGCTGATTATTCACAAAGACCGGATTGTGGTGGATGAGCCTTCGATCATCGCTATGGACAAAATTAATGGGAAAGTCCTGGCGATTGGTCACAAGGCGATGCAAATGCACGAAAAGACGAACGAGAATATCAAAACAATCCGCCCGCTTAAAGACGGTGTCATCGCCGACTTTACGGCCGCTGAGCTGATGATTCGCGGGTTGATTAAGATGATCGATACGGGCAACCGGCTGTTTTCACCCTCCCACCGGATGGTGATCTGCATTCCGTCTGGTATCACAGAAGTGGAAAAGCGGGCCGTCAAGGATTCTGCCGAACACGCCGGAGCCAAAGAAGTGTACATGGTTCACGAACCGATTGCGGCAGCCATCGGAATCGGGATCGATATTACCCAACCGAACGGAACGATGATTGTCGACATCGGCGGAGGAACCACAGAAATTGCGGTTATTGCCCTCTCAGGAATCGTCTGCGAACAGTCGATCCGGATTGCCGGTGACGTGTTCACCCGTGACATTGTCGATTACATGCGCCGGGAACACAACCTGCTGATCGGCGAACGCTCGGCGGAACAAATCAAGATGGAGGTGGGTTCGGCGCTGCCCGAACTCGACAATCCACCGGCAGACTACGAAATCCGGGGCCGCGATTTGATGACCGGGATTCCGAAAGAAATTAAGGTTACTTACAGCGAAATTGCCTACGCCCTCGATAAATCCATTTCGAAGATTGAAGAAGCGGTGATGAAGGCGCTGGAAATTTCGCCACCGGAATTGTCCGCCGATATTTATACGAACGGGATTCACCTGACGGGTGGTGGCGCATTGCTACACGGTCTCGACAAGCGGATCGGTGCCAAAACCAAGCTGCCGATCCACGTGGCCGACGATCCGCTGAAGGCTGTTGTGAAAGGAACCGGCGAGGTCATCAAAAACCTCGACATGTACAAATCCGTCCTAATTAGCTAATAGAAATGATGAATGATGAACGACGAATGATGTTCTATTATAATCGTTCATCATTCATCGTTCATCATTCATCATTTTTAGCTCATGTTCGAGTTATTCCAGTTCATCGTCCGAAGCCGGAACATCATTTTGTTTGTTCTGCTCGAGGTGCTGAGCTTTTATTTTATAATCAATACCAATAACTACTGGAGCGTTCGGTATTTCAATACTTCCAATTATTACGCAGCCAAAATTCTGGACTGGTCGAACAAGGCGCAGGAATATGCCCGGCTGCGGCAGGTTAACACCGATCTGGCCGAAGAAAACCGGCGGCTCAATACGCTCGTTACCCAACTTCAGCAGCAAAAACCGCAAGCTCCTACCAGCTACCAGACGGATTCGATTTTCGCCACCCGGTTTCAGTACCGAGTGGCCCGGGTGATCAACAACACCACGCAGCACCCCAACAATTACATCACGCTGGACAAAGGCAGCGCCGATGGCATCAAACCCGGCATGGGGGTTATTTCGCCCACCGGCGTTGTCGGCAAAGTCAAAATTTGTTCCGAACACCTTTCGATCGTTACTTCCATTCTGCATTCGGATTACATGGTTTCTTCCAAATTGGTGAAAGCCGGGGTCATCGGGACCGTTAAATGGGATGGCATCAATCCGACCCGGATGAAAATGCTGGACATTTCGCGCAACACGAAAATGTACCGGGGCGATTCGGTGGTCACGTCGGAATACAACGCCATTTTCCCGTCGGGGCTTCTGGTGGGCCGCGTCATCCGGGTTGGCGAAATGCCCAATCAAACTTTCCACGATGTCACCCTGTCCGTGGGGACGGATTTTAATAACCTGTCTTTCGTTTACGTTGTCGAGAATAAATTGCAGGGCGAACAGGAAAAACTGGAAGAAACCACCGAACCGGAACGGAGATAAAGTCAACACAAACCCATGACGTTACGCGAAATACTGAACATCATTTTCCTGTTTGTGTTGTACCTGGCCCTCCAGATTCTGATTGTCCGGAATCTGGTGCTGTTCGATGTGGCGTTTTGCTTTGTTTACGTGGCCTGTATATTGTTACTGCCCGCCGAAATGAGCCTGTCGGCTACGTTACTGACGGCTTTTGGGGTCGGAATTGTCGTCGATACGTTTTACAACACGCTCGGAATGCACGCGGCCGCGACGGTATTGATGGCTTACGTTCGGCCGGCGGTGGTGCGGTTTCAGGCGGCCCAGCGGGGCTTCGACAGCCGGATTGTCTTTTCGATTCACGAAATGGGTTCGCGCAATTTCTTTTACTACGTCCTGATGCTCACCTTCATCCACCACTTCGCGCTCTTCCTGATCGAAGCCAATAACGTCCTCCTTTTTCTGCCAGCCATGGTAAAAATTGTCGCCAGTACGGTATTCACCTCCGTAACGATTATGCTGGTGCAGTATTTTTCGCGGAATTAATTCTCTGGCTTCTGGGTCATATCTTTTTGTTATTTTTGGACATGTTAAAACTAGTGGCATGCAAATGTTAATAAAACTTACATGTCCAATTTGAAATATGAACTACAGAGAGAGAATTATTGCTGACCATCAAATTATGTTGGGAAAACCGGTAATCAAGGGAACGCGAATTACTGTGGAACTGATCTTGCGTAAAATGTCCGAAGGTGCAGCCATTCCCGATCTGCTGAGAATGTATCCTCATTTGCAGGAAGAAGATGTGTTGGCTGCGTTGATGTATGCTTCCGATTTAATGGCAAATGAAGAGATGATTGATTTGTCGGCGGCATGATTATCGCAGACGAAAACATCGATCACTCCATAATCGCTACTTTGCGCTCAGCAGGAATAGAGATTTATTCTATTTATGAGTCCGATCGTGGCATCCGGGATGAAGACATCATTGAGTCGTCTCGAAATCCGCCCCGAATCATCCTGACAGAGGATAAAGATTTTGGAGAGTGGGTCTTTTCTCACCAGGTAAATGATATCAGCGTCATTTTTTTACGTTACCATTTTAGAGACATCCAGGAAATAACCGCTATTTTATCAAAGCTATTGTCTGAGCGGTTTGACGAATTTATTGGTTGTTTTACGACAATTACTCCCCACAAAATTAGAATAAGACGGTTAAGGTAATTGCTTCTCCACGTACTCTATTCCTTACCATCATCTCGCTAACGAATTTGTCGAAATCCTATTCGATAGCGATAAATTCCTATATTACGGCTTTTTTGCAGCATCATTCCTAAAATCAGCCGAATTTCAGCCCCTTATGCCCACTTACATAGCCGCCATCGACCAGGGCACCACCAGTACCCGTTGCATCGTTTTTGATCGCCAGGGCAACATCGTCTCCATCGGACAGAAAGAACATTCCCAGATTTATCCGCAACCCGGTTGGGTGGAACACGATCCGGAGGAAATCTGGCGCAATACGCAGGAGGTCATTGCGCGGGCCCGCATCAATGCCCAGCTTCAGGCCAGCGACATTGCCGCCGTCGGGATCACGAATCAGCGTGAAACCACCGTGGTCTGGAACCGGAAAACGGGAAAACCGTACTACAATGCCCTCGTCTGGCAGGATACCCGCACCGGCGATCTGGTGGCCAGCTATTCAGAAGAAGCCGGGCAGGATCGGTTTCGGACGGCCACCGGATTGCCCATGGCCACCTATTTCAGCAGCCTGAAAATCAAGTGGATTCTCGACCATGTTCCGAGTGTGCGCGAGGATGCGGAGCGCGGTTTGGCGTTGTTTGGCAACATGGATACGTTCCTGATCTGGCATCTGACGGGCGGGATCTACAACGGGCAGCACATCACCGATGTGACCAACGCCAGCCGGACCCAGTTGATGAACCTGGAAACGCTGGAGTGGGACGATGCTTTGCTGGAAGCCTTCGACATTCCGCGGGCGATGCTGCCGCAAATCCGGTCGAGCAGTGAAGTCTACGGCACCGTGACCTCGGAAGTGCTGCCAGGCGTTCCCATTGCCGGTATTCTGGGCGACCAGCAGGCGGCTTTGGTCGGGCAGACGTGTTTTGAACCGGGTCAGGCTAAAAATACCTACGGAACCGGCTGTTTTCTGCTCATGAATACCGGCACCGAACTGCGCCATTCGACCTGTGGTTTGCTGACGACGGTGGCCTACCGGTTTGGTGATCAGCCCGTTCACTACGCCCTGGAAGGCAGCGTGGCCATTGCCGGGGCGCTGGTTCAGTGGCTGCGCGATAACCTCGGCCTGATTTCGACCAGCGCCGAGGTCGATACCCTGGCGCGAACCGTGGCCGACAACGGCGGGGCCTATTTCGTTCCGGCGTTTTCCGGTTTGTACGCCCCCTACTGGAAAGCCGACGCGCGGGGCGTCATTGCCGGTTTGACGCGGTTTGTTACCAAAGCCCACCTCGCGCGGGCGGTTTTGGAAGCCACGGCCTACCAGACGCTGGACGTGGTGCAGGCAATGGAAAAAGACGCCAGTATTGAACTGAGTTCGCTGCGGGTCGATGGGGGCATGACGGTCAATGAATTACTGATGCAGTTCCAGGCCGATATGCTGGGTGTCCCCGTGATTCGACCGAAAATGACCGAAACCACAGCCCTGGGTGCGGCCTATGCCGCCGGTCTGGCGGTGGGCTACTGGAGCAATTTTGACGACCTGCGCCAGAACTGGGGCGTCGACCGAACCTTCGAACCCCAGATGGCCGAGGCCGATCAACAACGGTTTTATCGCGGTTGGCAAAAAGCCGTTGAACGGTCGTTTGGCTGGGAAAATTAACCAGTCTTCCTGTAGTCACTGAATTAATTCGGTGACTACAGGAGGGCGGAGACCATACTCCTGCGTATTTTTGCAGCCGTACATCCCGTACACGTACGTAAACCGGCTATGACGCATACGCTCATTCTTAAAAAACCACTGGCTTTCTTCGATCTGGAAACCACGGGTATCGACCCGATGAAAGACCGGATTGTTGAAATCAGTATCGCCAAGGCACTTCCCAATGGCGAAGTGGTCATCAAAACCCAGCGCATCAATCCTACCATTCCCATCCCGATCGAAACCAGTCTGATTCACGGTATATACGACGAGGACATAAAAGACGAACCGACCTTCAAAACCGTGGCACGCTCCATGGCCCAGTTTCTGGACGGCTGCGATTTGGGTGGTTACAACTGCAACCGCTTCGATATTCCCCTGTTAGTGGAAGAATTTTTGCGCGCCAATGTCGATTTCGATCTCAAAAACCGGCGTCTGATCGACGTCCAGCGGATTTTTCACATGATGGAACCGCGGACGCTGAAAGCCGCCTACAAGTTTTATTGTGGCAAAGACCTGATCAACGCCCACAGCGCGGAAGCCGATACCGTTGCCACCTTTGAGGTGCTGGAGTCGATGGTGGTTCGCTACGATGGCGCCATTGTCAACGACGAAAAAGGCAACGAAATCATCATTGGCAACGATGTGGATGTTCTTAACAAGCTGATGTTGAACAACAACGTCGACTTGCGGGGGCATATGGTCTACAACAAAGAAGGCAAGGAAGTGGTCAATTTTGGCAAGCACAAAGGCACGCTGGTGGTCGATGTGCTGCAAAAAGAACCGTCTTTCTACGACTGGATTCTGAAGAGTGAATTTCCGCTCGATACCAAACGGAAACTGACGGAGATCAAACTGCGGATGTTCAACAAACGGTAATCGCGGCAGAAAACCGTCCGGTAACCTGTACTCATTCCAAATTCCCAAACCGTTTGAGTAAGCGGGAATATTACTTAACTTTGCCGGGTCTTCTCCGCTGCTCCGCCAGAACCGGAACAAGGCCTTAACCAGTAGTAATCGAACTTCAGAGTCGTATGCAGCCAACCCAAGTGCCGATTCAAGTACCCGAAGTGATCCAACTGATCGACTTGAAATACTACCTCATCATTAGCACGGCGCTGTTTGTCATCGGCATTATCGGTGTATTGACCCGGCGAAATGCCATCATCATTTTCATGTCGATTGAGCTGATGCTCAACTCCGTCAATCTGATGCTCATTGCTTTCTCATCCTACCGGGCCGATCCTACCGGTCAGGTTTTTGTCTTTTTCATCATGGCAGTTGCTGCGGCCGAAGTAGCCATTGGGCTCGCCATCATCGTGATGATTTACCGCAATACCCGTTCAATTGACGTCGGCTTGCTCAATAAACTCAAGTGGTAAGTTTTAATAAATGATGAATTATGAATGATGAACGATGACGGTGCCGTCCACACGTTGGGCTGACGTATTTAATTCATAATTCATAACTCATCATTCATCATTCAAAATAACGCTATAGCTCTAAGAAATGCAGACGGATTTACTGATACTCTTGATTCCGCTGTTGCCTTTAATCGGATTCATTATCAATGGAATTGGTTTTCGGAAGGTACCCACCAGTCTGGTCGGAATCATTGGTGCCCTGGGGCCGCTGGCCGCTTTTGCCTGTGTTCTGCTGGTGTTCGACGGTTTTACCACCATTTCCGAACTAGGGAATGCCGCCCCCATCCGAACGGTTTTGTTCGACTGGATCACGGTCGGCCACTTCAACATTCCGTTTTCGTTCCAGATCGACCAGCTTTCGCTGATCATGTTGCTGATTGTGACCGGTGTCGGATCGCTGATCCACATTTATTCCATCGGCTACATGAAACACGACGACGGTTACGGAAAGTTTATGGCTTTCCTGAACCTGTTTCTGTTCTTCATGCTCCTGCTGGTGATGGGGTCTAACTACGTCGTCATGTTCATCGGTTGGGAAGGCGTCGGGCTTTGCTCGTACCTGCTGATCGGTTTCTGGAATAAAAATACGAGTTACAACAACGCGGCCCGGAAAGCCTTCGTCATGAACCGCATCGGGGACCTCGGTTTCCTGCTCGGTATTTTCATGATCATGGGCGCGTTCGGCACCGTCGAATACCTCGAAGTGTTCGAACAGGCAGCCGGTTTTCCCGTCAGCGATCCCACGGTCGTCGCCATCACGATGCTGCTGTTTGTCGGAGCGATGGGAAAATCAGCGCAGATTCCGCTGTATACCTGGCTTCCGGACGCGATGGCCGGGCCAACGCCGGTTTCGGCCCTGATCCACGCAGCCACGATGGTGACGGCGGGCATCTACATGGTCGTTCGCTCGAACGTTCTTTACACCCTGTCGCCGATTACGCTCGAAATTATGGGCGGCATTGCCATCGCCACGGCTTTGCTGGCTGCGTCGATTGGTCTGGTTCAAAACGACATCAAGAAAGTACTGGCCTACTCCACGGTCAGCCAATTGGGATATATGTTCCTCGGATTGAGCGTGATGGGCTATACGTCCGGCATGTTCCACGTCATGACCCACGCTTTCTTCAAAGCCTTGCTGTTCCTCGGAGCCGGTAGCGTGATCCACGCGATGGCCGATGAGCAGGACATCCGGAAAATGGGCGGTTTGCGCAAATACCTGCCGGTTACCTACTGGACCTTCCTGATTGCCACCATTGCCATTTCCGGTATTCCGCCGTTCGCCGGTTTCTTCTCGAAAGACGAAATTCTGATGCACGTCTACGAGCACAACAAATTCCTCTGGATTCTGGGTGTGATCGGCTCGGCCATGACTTCCTTCTACATGTTCCGACTGCTGTTCCTGACGTTTTTCGGACGGTTCCGTGGCACGGAGCACACGCGCGAACATTTGCACGAATCTCCCGCAACAATGACGGTTCCGTTGCTGGTACTGGCGGTTTTGTCGGTCATCGGCGGTTTCTTCAATGTGCCGGAAGCCCTGGGCGGCAGCGCCCATCTGGCGGAGTTTCTGAACCCGATTTTTGAATTATCGCACAAAGTCAGACCCGAAGCGTTTAACGAAACCCTACTGACCCACAGCGAGGAATACATGCTAATGGGTATTTCGTCGGGTGTCGCCATTTTGTCGCTGGTGGTGGCCTACGTTCTGTATATCCAGCGGGTTACGATGCCCGAGCCGGATACAGTCGATCGCCCGGTGGTCGAGAAAGTGCTGTACAACAAATATTACATCGACGAACTGTACGAAACCATCATTGTGAAACCAACCCGCGGGTTGTCAGATGCCTTCTATAGTTTCGGTGAATTTATCATCGACGGCGTCGTGAACGGCATCGGCTGGGGCGTCAAACAAACGTCGGGGCAGTTGCGGAAAATGCAGACCGGTTCAATCGGTTTCTACCTTTTCGCGATGGTCGTCAGCATTGCCACCATTCTGTGGCTGCGGTTTTTTATCAAGTTTTAATGCATGGGCGGATTGGTCAACAGTCACTTATCATACAACTAGTAGATGCTTACACTTTCTATTCTGCTCTTTCCGATTCTGGCGGCCCTGCTGGTGCTGGCTGTTGGGGGGAAACAGGCCAAACAAATCGCTTTTCTGGGCGCTCTGGTCGAACTGGGCTTGTCGGGTTACGCTTTTTTTAGTTTTGTCCCCGACGCAACGTCGCAATTCGCCTTCGATTACCCGTGGATTGCCGCGGGCAGCATTCGCTTCAGTGCCGGGATCGACGGCGTCAGTCTGTTGCTGGTGGTGCTGACCGGCCTCCTGACCCCCCTGATCATTCTATCGGCTTTTCGCCATACCTACGAACGGCCGGCGGTTTTTTACGCCCTGATTCTGTTCATGCAAGCCGCCCTGATGGGGGTTTTCACGGCGCGGGATGCGTTTTTGTTCTACCTGTATTTCGAAGCGGCTCTGATTCCGATTTACTTCCTGGCCGCTTCCTGGGGGGGCGAAAACCGGATCGCGGTCACGTTCAAGTTCTTCGTGTACACGATTTTCGGGAGTCTCTTCATGCTGGTGGCACTGGTTTATCTGTACTTCAAAACGTCGACCGCAGCCGGCCTGCATTCGTCAGCGATAACGGATCTGTATAACCTGACGCTGAGCGCAACCGAGCAGACCTGGATTTTCTGGGCCTTTTTCATCGCCTTTGCCATCAAAATGCCGGTTTTCCCGTTTCATACCTGGCAACCCGATACCTACGTCGAATCACCGACCCCCGCCACCATGCTGCTGGCCGGTATTATGCTGAAAATGGGGGTTTATGGCGTTATTCGTCTTTTATTACCGATTGTTCCCGAAGGCGTCAACCTCTGGGGAACCACGGCCATCGTTCTTTCCGTAATCGGCATCGTGTATGGCGCAATCATCGCCATTCGCCAGCGCGACATCAAGCGTCTGATTGCCTATTCATCCTTTTCGCACGTCGGTTTAATGGCCGCCGGGGTTTTCTCGCAAACGTCCTATGGTATTCAGGGCGCGCTGGTGCAGATGCTGGCTCACGGGATTAACGTGGTCGGCATGTTTTTCGTGGCCGACATCATCGCGTCGCGCACCAACACCCGGCTGCTTGACCAGATGGGCGGCATCACCCGTTACACGCCGAAACTGACGGTGTATTTCATGATTCTGCTGCTGGGCAGTGTGGCCCTGCCACTGACGAACGGTTTTGTCGGTGAGTTTTTGCTGCTGGCCGGTGTGTTCGAATACAACAACATTCTCGGTGCCGTAGCCGGTCTGACCATCATTTTTGGGGCGGTTTACATGCTGCGGTTGTTCCAAAAGGCCATGTTTGGCAAAACCACGGAGATAACGACCGGTTTCAAAGACGTCTCCGGAAGCGAAAGCTGGGTGTTCATTCCACTTTGCATCATGGTTTTCTGGATTGGTCTGGTTCCCAACTCGTTTTTGAAACTGACCGAACCGGCCGTCGCGAATCTGTTACAGTTTATAAAATAGTTTGACGTTTAAAGTTTAATGTTTAAAGATCGACCATCTTGATAACAGACTAAACGTTAAACTTTAGACCTGATACTTCAAACGATAAAAGATATGCTTTCGATTATACTGCTGTCTGTATTTGGAATCGTACTTCTGTACCTGGGCTTTCTGAAGTCCCGGGCGGTTCTGTTACCGGCGACTTTATTTTTTATCCTGCTTGCCCTGGGAGCCGGTTTTCTGGAGTGGAATAAATCGTATCTGTATTTCGGCGACATGCTGCTGATCAGCAACACTGCCATTTTATTTACCAGCATCGTGCTGATTTCAGCGTTTATGGTCGTTGCCCTTTCCGGCGATTTTCTGGACGATGAAGCCGCTCAACCCGCTGAATATTACGCCATTCTGTTGTTTTCCATCGTCGGTGCCATCATGATGATCGCCTACGAAAACCTGATTATGCTCTTTGTTGGCGTCGAAATTCTATCGGTCTCCATGTACGTCCTGACGGGGAGCGACAAGCGGAATCTGCGTTCCAACGAAGCGGCTTTGAAGTATTTTCTGATGGGTTCTTTTGCCACCGGCATCATGCTTTTTGGCATGGCGTTGTTGTACGGAGCGGCAGGTTCGTTCACGCTGACCGATATCAAAGGCTACATCGCGCTGGCGCAGGGTCGTCCTTCGCTGCTGCTGTATATGGGCGTATTGCTGGTGCTGATCGGCATGCTCTTCAAAGTATCGGCGGCTCCGTTTCACTTCTGGACACCCGACGTTTACGAAGGCGCACCGACCTTATTTACCGCTTTTATGTCGACGGTCGTAAAAACCGCCGGTTTTGCGGCTTTGCTCCAGTTGCTGTCGGTTGCTTTCGGGGCCATTTACGGTTTTTGGTGGATTACGCTGGCGGCTATTACCGGGCTGACCTTGCTGATCGGAAACCTGACAGCAGCTTACCAGGACAGCTTTAAACGAATGATGGCCTATTCGAGCATTTCCCACGCCGGTTATTTGCTGATCGGTTTGGCGGCTCTGGGTCAACAATCGAAGCAGGCGCTGGTCTTCTATTCATTGGCCTATTCCGTTGCTACCATCGCGGCCTTTGGCATTCTGCTGGTGGTGGCCAAACAGCGTGCTTTCGACGGACGCCCCGACGACACCTATACCGCTTTCAACGGATTATCGCGGCAGAACCCGTTGCTGGCGTTCATTCTGGCCGTTTCCATGTTGTCACTCGCCGGGATTCCGCTGACGGCCGGTTTCTGGGGCAAATTCATGGTTTTCTCGGCGGCAATCGACAAAGGCATGGTCTGGATTCTGGTGCTGGCGGTGTTGATGTCGGCGGTAGGGATTTATTACTACTTCCGGGTGGTGATCGCCATGTATTTCCGGGAAGGCTCATCGACCTACATTCAGGTGGCTCCGTTCTACCGGTTTGTGTTGATCGCGGCCACGGCCATCACGATCATTCTGGGGCTGGTGCCCGGTTTATTTCAGAATTTGATGTAGAGCATGGTAACCGTTGGCTCATAAACTCCTCACCAGTAAAGGTGTAAGCCGGGCAGTTATTTACCTTTGAGTTCTCAGACAACTAAAATCCTCTGCACCAGGTGATCAGTGTGAATAACAGCCAACCTAAAACCAAAGAAGTAAAAGGGAAAAGCTTTTTTACATTCTTTTTAACGGCGCTTTTAGGGGCAACGGTCAATTTCGTTTCCCAGATCTTTTACCGGAAATTCTTCAATTTTGACACCAGCGTTTTATTGGGCTACCTGACAGCCACGGTGGTCAGTTTTCTCCCGACCAAGAATTACGCTTTTGCGGCCCGTGAAACCGGCAACACCGGTCGTGAAGTCGTCAAGTTTCTGGTGATCGCACTGGTTGCCTGGGGCGTACAGGTGGGCATGGCCGTTGCGACGCTGAAATGGGTGGCCAATCCGTATTTTCCAGCGGTATCGTTATTCTGGCGCGAAAAAAGCTCACACGTCGTCGGAATGGGATTCAGCTTTCTGGCCAATTATTTTGGGCATAAACTGTTGACCTTCCGCAGCACCGGCATGTATGACCGGTTCAAAGCCCGATCCGGTCGTGGTACTGAATAAATACCATATGTAATGTGATAATAAGAAGCCTATCCTATATTTTACCAGTTGAGAGGCAGGATGTTATTGTATTTTTTGATTTTATGTTAAATTTACGACTCAAACCTTAAACGCCCCGAGACGAAATGAAAAAAGTATTCGCACTTCTGTTCGTAGGCAGCATGCTTACTTTCGCAGCTTGCCAAAGCAAACCCAAAACGGAAGAAACGACAACGACAGACAGCACGGCTACGATGTCATCAGACAGCAGCACCATGTCGACCGACAGCGCAACGGCTGCTCCGGCTGACAGCGCGGCTGCCGATACGACGAAGTAATCCGACGATCTGAAAACGAACTGACGGAAAAAGCCTTATCTTTATGATAGGGCTTTTTTGTTTTTAGTGGGAATGGAAGTACTTCGTCTATTTGAAAAACACCTGCCGGGCCATGCCGTCACCTATTGTTACGATTTGTGGAAAAACCATCCCTTCACATTTGTTGCGTCGCGTCCCCGGCGTACGAAGCTGGGCGATTTTCGGGCCGAGCCCGGAAAAGGATTGACCATTACCGTCAATAGCGACCTGAATCCCTACGCTTTTCTGATTACGTACCTGCACGAAGTGGCTCATTTGCTCGTTTATCAACGCTACCGCCGGTTTGGGCAGCCGCACGGACCGATCTGGAAAAAAACCTTCCGGGAAGTCATGCAGCCTGTGTTGCACGAGTCGGTTTTTCCCAAAACCGTATTGATTCCGTTGAAACAGTACCTGAGTAACCCGGCGGCTTCGACGGGGGCACATCCGACGCTCACCCGTTCGTTGCGGGAAATGGACGAGCAACCTGCCGGGAAACAGTTGCTGGTGGAGATGCCGGAAGGGGAGACGTTTCGTTTTTTGCAGAAAGAATACATCCGGGGCATGAAACGGCGAACCCGCGTCGTTTGTACGGAGAAAACTACAGGATTGAGAGTATCGATTTGGGCGCATGTTTGGGTGGAAAAAACGGACTAGATGCGGGTTGGCTGCTTGGCTGCTTGGAATCGGATGGGCTCTGGCTACGCAGGCGCAACCGATACCGTCCGCATTGGCCGAGGGGGCGTGGCTGAAAATAGGGATTACTAAAACCGGTATCTACAAACTCGATGCGGCTTTTCTGACGAAATCGGGCGTCCCGGTTTCGACCGTCGACCCGCGCACGATCCGACTTTTTGGCAACGGCGGGGCTGCCTTACCGCAGGCCAACCACAAAGACCGTCCGCGCGACCTCACCGAAAATGCCACCTGGGTAACCGGCGAAACCGACGGCCGGTTCGATGCCAGCGATGCCGTCTATTTTTTTGCCGAAAGTCCGCACCCCATTTCTTACGATTCGACCACCCGGCGATTTTCGCACCAGATCAACCCCTACACCGATACGACGTATTATTTTCTGACGTTCGGCCAGAAAACCGGCAAACGCATCGCCACTCAGCCTACGCTGCCGCAAACCGGTACGGTAATCACCGAATTTGACGACTACGCGTTTTACAAAGCGGGCGGGGAAATGACCAACCTGGTTCGGTCGGGCCGGGAGTGGCTGGAATACCTCGGCATTGGAACCGATAAAACCGTATCGTTCAATTTGCCTGGTATAGTAACCGGTTCGAGTGCGCTGGTGACCTCCGATGTCGTAGGGCGTGCGCTGATCAATACCCAGTTTCAGTTGAAATGGGGGGCGCAATCCGTTGGAAACCAGGCCATCGAAAGCGTAACGGATTACCAGTATGATCGGAAAGGCCGTCAAAACCGCCAGACGTTTACCCTAACGCCCGTTTCGCTGGAAAGTGCGGTGAAACTGACATTGACGTACGACAGAAACGGGCAGGGCTATCTCCAATCGCTGGCGCTTCAGACCCGGCGCATCCTTCGCCGGTATGACGAACCCTTTCTTTTCCGATCGCTGGAATCGGTCCGTTTCGCAACCGTTCGCTATGTTATTCAACAGGCCAATGCGACGATGCAGGTGTGGGATGTGACCAACCGGCAACGGCCGGTTTCGATGCCCGTCACGGTCAATGACAAGCAGGAGGGAAGCCTGCCGGCCGTGGGAAACCGCTTGCGGGAATACCTGATTTTTTCGCCGGAGCAGGCAAGCGCGCCCGAAACCGCCGTTGCGGTTGCCAACCAGAATCTCCAAAGCCGCGAAACGCCCGATTTGCTGATCATTACCCCGGCAAGCTGGCGAGTGCAGGCCGAACGGCTGGCTGATTTTCGCCGGAAAAACGATCAGCTCACGGTGCTGGTTGTCAGTTCGCAGGAAGTGTACAACGAATTTGCGTCCGGTCAGCCCGACCCCACGGCCCTTCGGGATTTCGCCCGTTTGCTGAATAACCAGACACCGGGTAAGCTCAAATACCTGCTGCTGTTTGGCGATGCGACGTTCGATTACAAAAACTATTCGAAGTTGCTGACCCCGGCTCAACTGGCGGCTACGCTGCCAACCTACGAAAGCCGGGAGTCGCTGCACCCGGTTTTGAGCTACAGTTCCGACGATTATTTCGGGTTTCTGGAAACCGCCGAGGGCGAATGGACGGAAGATTTTTCGGGCGACCATTCACTGGACATTGGCGTGGGCCGACTGCCGGTGAAATCCGCTGAAGAAGCCCGGACGATGGTCGATAAGCTGATCCGCTATGCCGCTACGGGGAAACTGCCGGGCGACTGGCAGACGAAAATATCGTTTGTGGCCGACGATGGCGACCGCGACTTTCCGAACATTCACCAAACCGATGCCGACCGGCTGGCCCAGAAAATAACGACCTTACGACCGCCGTTTCGGACCGAAAAGCTGTATCTGGACAGTTTTACCCAGGAGTCGAGCCCTGGCGGGCAAAAAGCTCCGCTCGTGAATCAGGCCATAACGAAAGCGTTGAACGACGGTCGGTTGATTGTCAATTATACGGGCCACGGGGGCGAGTCGGGCTGGGCCGAGGAACAGGTGGTGACTTTGCAGGATATTCTGGGCTGGACCAACCAACGGCTCCCGATTTTTGTGACGGCCACCTGCCAGTTTGGTCGCTACGACGATCCGGCGCAGACGTCCGGAGCCGAACTGGCTTTACTGAACCCGCAGGGCGGCAGCATTGCCCTCCTGACGACGGCCCGACCAGTTTACGCCAGTACGAATTATCTGTTGAACAACGCGTTTTACGATGCCCTCGCCCAAAACACCGCCGACGGTGCGCCCCGGCTGGGCGATTTGATCCGTCTAACTAAAAATGGTAGCCTCAGCGGTAGTCTGAACCGCAATTTTACGCTTCTGGGCGATCCGTCCATGCAACTGGCTTTTCCAACGGCCCAGGCCGTGTTGACCCGCATCAACGGAAAAACCGTTGGAGCCCAGGCCGACACGCTCCGGGCGTTGGAAACCGTTCGGTTGGAAGGCGAAGTTCAGCAGGGCCGGTCGGTTCTGAATCCATTTAATGGGTACGTAAAAGTGACGCTGTTCGACAAAGCGGACACCGTAACGACCAACGGCACCGAGTTCAGTCCGCCCATGAACTATGCCGACTACCGAAGTCCGTTATATGCCGGTCAGGTGCGCGTTCAGAATGGCCGGTTCGTCTGTCAGTTTGTGATGCCCAAAGATCTGGACTACCGCGTTGGTCTGGGAAAACTGTTTCTGTATGCTGTTCAGGCGGACAGTCTGGTCGAAGCCGCCGGGAGTTACGATAATTTATTAATTGGTAGCAGTGTCCCTAATCCGGTGGCCGATACGAAGCCGCCGGTCATCCGGCTGTTTATGAACGATACGACTTTTGTAGACGGCGGAACGGTTTTTGGACCGATTACTACACTGATTGCCAAACTTAATGACGAAAATGGCATCAATATTGCGCGTAACGGTATTGGTCACGAAATAACGGTCCGGTTGAACGAGGGGACGCCGGTTGTGGTGAATGCGTATTTTACCCCCAATCTGGATGATTCGCGGGGCGGGACGGTTCAGTATGACTGGCCGAACCTGCCACCGGGTGCGTACACAGTTCAGGTAAAAGCGTGGGATGTTTACAATAATCCGTCGGAAACAACGTTGACTTTTGTAGTTTCCGCACAACCGCCCCTGGTCATTCGGTCGGTTGCTGTAACACCCAACCCATTTCAGGAACAGGCAAACTTCGGTTTGCAACACAATCGGCCCGGCGATGCGTTAGAGAGTACGCTGCTGATTACCGATTTGAGCGGCCGAACGGTGAGCGAACGAATCGATCAATGTTCCAACTGCAACGCGTCTATTACCGGACTAAGCTGGAACGGAACCATGCCGGGCGGAGCTGCCGTTATACCCGGTTTGTATGTATATCGGCTTATTTTGCGTTCAATGTCGGATGGCTCGTCGGCCATGCATTCGGGCAAGTTGCTCTACGTTAGATAGTTATAAAAATATATTCTAATCGTCCTTTTATATTCTATCTTAAACATCGTAAATTTGGCGTTCTTACCCTGGTTACCCAACGAACGCGCTGATTCGGGAGTTAATTAAACCTCTTTTATGACACGTACCTTATCGTCAATTTGTTTACTTGGTTGCCTGACACTTCCGCTTGTTTCAAATGCCCAGGTTAGTGGGGGGTTATTGGGGCAGGACACGGTCGCGTACCGGATTCCTCAAATGTCTTTGCCGTTCCTGAACTTTACGCCCGACGCCCGTAGTGCCGGGTTGGGAGATGCCGGTGCCGCGCTGGGTGCCGACGCCAATGCGGTTTTCTGGAATCCGGCGAAGCTGGTTTTTGCCGAGAAGAATCAGGGGCTGGCGTTGTCGTATACGCCCTGGCTGCGGAGTATCGGGGTAGACGATATGTATTTTACGTTCTTATCGGGCTACAAAAAAGTGAGCAAGAACGATGTGATCGGTCTTTCACTGATGTATTTCGATATGGGAACCATCGACTTTACCACCATTCTGGGTCAGCCGGCCGGTTCGTTCAACTCCAGAGAATATGCCGTTACGGCTTCGTATTCCCGCCGGTTGTTTCAGAACTTCTCGATGGGCGTCAACCTGCGGTACATCAACTCGAACCTTTCCGGCAATTACTCGGTCAATGGCGTCTCGCTGAAACCGGCGTCGACGGCGGCTTTCGACATCAGTGCTTTCTACCAGAACGAAGTGCGGGACGATATTACCGGCAAAGGGTTCAAGTGGGCTTTCGGCGGGATTATTTCCAACATTGGCGGTAAAGTAACGTATGGTACGTCTACACCTGCGCCCATCCCAACCAACCTGAAATTAGGGACGGCGCTGACGTTGTATACCGATAAATTCAACAAATTCAACTTTATCCTTGACCTGAACAAGTTGATGGTACCTACTCCGCCGGTGTACAAAACCGTCAATGGGGTGGTTCAGTACAACGGTACCACGCCTATCATTGCGCAGGGAAAAGATCCGAACCGGGCTACGCTCAGTTCCATTTTTGGTTCATTCTCCGATGCGCCTGACGGCTTCTCGGAAGAGGTGAAGGAAATCAACATTGCCACCGGTATTGAATACTGGTATAACGAACAGTTCGCTGCCCGCGTCGGGTATTACCACGAACCTCGCCTGAAAGGTGGCCGCCAATACTTTACCACCGGTTTGGGCATTCGGCTGCAACAGAAATACGGGATCGACTTTGCCTATTTGATTCCGGTCACGCAGGGTAGCCCGCTGGCGCAAACCTTCCGGATTTCGCTGATTATCGACATCGACAAAAAAGCCAAATCGGCCGAAGTGGACGATGCCGATGACAATCTTGAATAAGCGAACCTAACTCCACTTGTAACGATGGCACCCTTCGGGCGTGCCATTCTTTTTTTACCGCCTGAGCATTGCAATTGATTGAACAATGGAAGTTGTAAACCGAACCGAAGCACCCGAATACAAACGAATTGAAGAGGTCAGGGTGCCAGCCATCGCGACGCTGACGATGGACAATGGTCAGCCGCTGTATTGGATCAACGCCGGACAACAGCCCGTTATCCGGCTGGAAGTGATTTTCGACGCCGGGGCGTGGTATGAACCCTTACCGGGGCTGTCGTCGCTGGCGATGAAAATGCTGACGGAAGGAACCCATTCTCACTCTTCGGCCCAAATCAGTGAATATTTTGACCGCTACGGGGCTTTCGTCGAGCAGCAAAGCGGGACCAACCGCGCCAGCCTGACGGTTTACGGTTTGACAAAGCACCTGCCGGCGTTGTTGCCGATGATTCAGGAAATGCTGATGGAGTCGGTTATTCCGGAAAAAGAACTAAATCACCAGAAAAACATTACGCTGCAAACACTGCGGGTGAATCTGGAAAAAAACAACTTCGTTGCCAGCCGCCTGATTCGGGAAAAGGTTTTTGGAGCTCACCATCCCTACGGCCATAACCAGAAACCGGAAACGCTGGAAGCGATTCAGCGGGAAGGTATTGAAGCGTATTACCGGCAACGCATTCGGCAACGGCCCTTCCGGGTCATGGTGGCCGGACAAATTACCGAAACCGAAATTTCCCTGATTAATCAATACCTGGGCCATCAGGTGGTTGAAACCGTTCCGGAAACCGCTAATGCGGCCAAAACCGCCATCAGCGATCTATCGCCGGGTCTGGTCGACAAACCCGACAGCCTGCAATCGTCGATCCGGCTGGGGCGGTTGCTGTTTACCCGCAAACACCCGGATTATTTTCCGACGCTGGTGATGAACGAAGTGCTGGGTGGTTATTTCGGCTCCCGGCTGATGAAAAACATTCGGGAAGAAAAAGGATTTACGTACGGAATCTGGTCGAACCTGGCGATGCACCCCAATGAGGGATCGTTCCTGATCGGAACCGACGTCAAACGCGAAAATACGCAGGAAACACTCGACGAAATCGGGAAAGAAATCGGGCGGCTGCGCGAGGAACTGGTGCCGGAAAACGAACTGGAAACGGTTCGGAACTACATGGCGGGCTCCTACGTGGGCAATCTCAATACGCCGTTTGAAATTGCCGACCGCTACAAAGCGTTGCTCTTCGACGGTTTACCCGCCGATTACATCTCGACCTACATCGAACACATTCGTGCCGTCACGGCCGAACAGGTTCTGGAAATGGCCAACCGGTATTTGCCGGATGGGTCATTGATTGAGGTGGTGGTTGGGGGGAAATAGTACTCACGGACTTATTGATTTAAACAAAATAACCGCCGAAGTGAAGGTTTATCAACCCACTGCTTTAGCTGTGGGCTGATAAACCAAATATGAATCCAGCGATTATTTTGTTTAAATCAATAAGTCCACGGGTGCTTACTGAATTTCAAACGCCGATAACTCCACAAACTTCGCGACACGCTCGTTGATTTCGTCGGTCGTTAGATTGAAAAGCCGTTCGGCACCGAATTTTTCGACGCAGAACGACGCCATGGCGGAACCGTAAATAATACCGCGTTTCATGTTGTTGAACGACACATCGCCGGTGCTGGCCAGGTAGCCGATAAAACCGCCCGCAAACGTATCACCCGCACCGGTTGGATCAAAGACTTCTTCGAGGGGCAGCGCGGGCGCAAAAAAGATGTGGCCACCGTGGAACAGCAGCGCGCCGTGTTCGCCTTTCTTGATGATCACGGTTTGGGGTCCCATCGCACCAATCTTGGCAGCTGCTTTCACCAGGGAATATTCGCCGGACAACTGGCGGGCTTCCTCGTCGTTCACCGTCAGCACATCCACCAGTTTGATCACGTCCATGAGGTCGTCCCAGGCGATGTTCATCCAGAAATTCATGGTGTCGAGCATGATCAGTTTCGGGCGGTTCGGAAGCCGTTCGATGACCAGTTTCTGAATGGCTGGGGCGGTGTTGCCCAGCATCAGAAATTCGCAGTTGCCGTAAGCTTCGGGAATAACGGGGTCGAACTTTTCCATCACATTCAACTGCACATCGATGGTATCCCGCGTATTCATGTCATTGTGGTATTTCCCCGACCAGAAAAACGTTTTTTCGCCTTTCCGGATTTCCAGCCCGGTGGTATCGACGCCGTGGCTCTCGAGGATGTCGATCATCTCCTGCGGGAAATCGTCGCCGACGACGGCTACCAGGTTGTTTTCATTCGTAAAATACGATGCTGACAGCGTAATGTACGTGGCGGCTCCGCCGATGATTTTATCGGTTTTGCCGAAAGGCGTTTCCAGCGCATCGAAAGCCACTGAACCAACGGTTAACAAACTCATGCTGATTGAATAAATACAGTGTGAACTAACTTGTTGAACGAACAGAAGGCTGACTGCCAGCCCCAGATTGTTGCGAAGATAGGAAAACTACGCCATTTGCCACTCGTCACAACGCGCTGACTTCCGACGAACATTGTGTAGATTTGTGGTCGAAGAAAACCGTAGGGTCGGATCGACCGATTGAAGAATGACAACACCGACACAGCCGCTAAAGTTATACAATACGCTCACCCGCCGGAAAGACCTGTTTGTACCGATTGCCGCGCCTTACGTGGGCTTGTACGTTTGTGGGCCAACGGTTTATAACTACGTGCATTTGGGCAACGTCCGCACGTTTCTGACTTTCGATACACTGTTTCGGTATTTGACGCACATCGGCTACAAAGTTCGGTATGTGCGGAATATTACGGATGTGGGCCACCTGGTGGGCGACGGCGACGATGGCGAAGATAAGATCGGGCGGATGGCGAAACTGGAGAAGATCGAACCGATGGAAATCGTGCAGCGCTACACGAACGATTTTCATTCGGTAACGGAGCTGTTCAACCTGCTGTCGCCCAGCATCGAACCCACCGCAACGGGCCATATGGTCGAGCAGATCGAAGCCGTCCGCGTGCTGATCGACAAAGGGCTGGCCTACGAATCGAATGGCTCGGTGTATTTCGATATTTTGCAATACAACCAGCAGGGCGGTAACTACGGCAAACTGTCCGGGCGGATTCTGGAGGATCTGCTGAACGAAACCCGCGATCTGGATGGTCAGTCGGAAAAGCGGAATCCGCTGGATTTTGCCCTCTGGAAAAAAGCCGCCCCCGAACACCTGATGCGGTGGCCGTCGCCCTGGAGCAACGGTTTTCCGGGCTGGCACTTGGAGTGTACCTGCATGAGTACCAAATACCTGGGGAAACAGTTTGACATTCACGGGGGTGGAATGGATTTGAAATTTCCACACCACGAATGCGAAGTGGCGCAGGGACAAAGCATTTACGGCGAAGAACCGGCGCGGTACTGGATGCACTCCAACATGCTGACGGTGAACGGACAGAAAATGTCGAAGTCACTGGGCAACTCCTTTCTGCCGTCGGAACTGGTGACCGGAACGCACCACCTGCTCGAACAGCCCTACAGCCCGATGACGGTGCGGTTTTTCATGTTGCAATCGCATTACCGGAGCACGCTCGACTTTTCGAACGAAGCCCTCAAAGCGGCCCAGAAAGGTTACAAACGGCTGGCAAACGGGTTGCGAATCGCGAAGACATTGACCTATACCGCAGCCGATGACGTGACGGTTGATGAGAAAAAGCAGCAGGAAATTCGCAAGGCGATCGCCGATTTTTACGGTGCCCTGAACGACGATCTGAACACGGCGGTGGGCATTGCCCAACTGTTTGCGTTGCTGAAATACGTTAACATGCTGTATGCAAATCAGCTTCAGCCGGCGGCTTTGGGAGAAGAAATCTTTACGGAACTGAAAGAGTCGTTCATTCAATTCATGGAAGGCGTTTTGGGACTGACCGAAGAAAAGACCGAGAGTAATGCGGTATTGGATGGTATGCTGACGTTATACCGGGAGTATAAAGACCAGAAGCAATACGATAAAGTGGATCAGGTCCGTTCCTATTTCAAGGCGCAGGGGCTGGCCATCAAAGATATGAAGCACCGGATCGACTGGGCTTACGAAGAGTAGTCAAATCTTATCGGTAAAACATGCGCCTAAACAGGAAAATCATTCTCTTTTGGCTGGCTGCGGTGATCACCGTCAGTTCCTGCAAAAGCAAAAAACAGGATCAGCAGGAAAATCAGGCCACCGAAGTCAAAACGGTTACGGCTCCGGCGTTCAATGCGGATTCGGCTTACGCGTACGTTGCGAAGCAGGTGGCGTTTGGGCCGCGGGTGCCCAATACCGATGCGCACCGGCGTTGTGGAGACTACCTGATTGCCCAACTGAAGCAATTCGGCTGTGAGGTCACGGTGCAGAACTTTACGGCTACGACCTACGACAATCTCAAATTAAACGCCCGCAACATCATCGGCAGCATCAATCCGAATGCGCCCAAGCGGATTGTTCTGGCGTCCCACTGGGATTCCCGCCCGTTTGCCGATCAGGACAGCGTGGCCCGGACCAAACCGGTGATCGGTGCCAACGACGGGGCCAGTGGTGTCGGTGTTTTGCTCGAAATGGCCCGGACCATTCAGCAATCCGGCGTGAAGCCCGATGTGGGTATCGATCTGATTTTCTTCGATGCCGAGGACTGGGGTAATTCCGAACAGGCGAAAGACGAATACGGCGGTTTTTGCCTGGGGTCGCAATATTGGGCAGCCAATAAGCATAAACCGGGATATGCAGCTTATTACGGCGTTTTGCTCGACATGGTGGGTGCCAAAGGGGCTACGTTCCTGAAAGAAGGCAATTCCATGCAGTATGCGCCCACGGTGGTCAACAAAGTGTGGGAAACGGCCAGCCGCATGGGCTACAACCAGTATTTTGTCGACACGGGCCAATCGGGTCCCGCCATTACGGATGATCACCTGCCGGTCAACAAAGTCGCTAAAATTCCGATGATCGATATTATCCACCTGAAAGTGGAGTCGGGAAGTTTCTTCAAAGACTGGCACACGGCCCACGACGACATGGACAACATTGACCGCGGCACGCTCAAAGCCGTCGGCCAGGTATTGCTGCAAACGCTATACAATGAACAATGAACCGTTAACCGCATTTGATTTCAGGACGGGTCGGCGGTTTTTTCTTCGGCTGTTCATCCTTCCGGGTGCTTTGTTCCTTCTAGCAAGCTGCTCTCCTCCGCCGGATCAGCTTGGTAAGCTGGATCTGGTCAAATGGCGGACGGATCGGGGTGGTTGCAACGGCGTTAGAGCCACACTGGTCGATGATTTCAAAACCGTTCGGCAGGAATTGAAAGGAAAATCCTCGAATGAAATTGGCCAGATTCTGGGTCGCCCGGACAGTGAGCAACTGGACGACCGCAACCAGAAATTCTACATTTACTTTCTCGAAAAAGGCGTACACTGCGAGGACCCAAAGGTGAAAACCGACAGCCGCTCGGTGGCGCTGCGGATCAGTGCGATTGGATTGGTGACGGAGATTACATTTCAACGAGGGAGGCCCTGACGTTTCCATGCTCCTCCCCCGGTTAAAACCCACCGAATCTAAATATAAAACTTTTTCCGTTCAATAATCTCTCCCACTACGTCCGGGACCAGATAGCGAATCGAGCGGTTATTTTTCAGGGAATCGCGGATGAAGGTGGCGGAGATATCGAGCAGGGGTGCCTGCACAAACCGCACATTCGGGTGTTGCTCCAGCGGACTGGGTTCGCTATTCGGGCGCGGGTAGACGTACAGCCCAAAATACTCCAGAATCTGTTCGTGGTTCTTCCAGTTCGGAAACTGCGCCAGGTTATCACCCCCGATGATGAGTTTAAACGCGTGCTGCGGGTATTTTTCCTGCAGCCGGATCAGCGTGTCGATCGTGAAGCTGGGGCGGGGCATGGAGAATTCGATGTCCGTCGCTTTCAGTTTCGAATTGTCGGCAATAGCCCGCTCCACCAGATCGATGCGGTCGAACTCGTGCAGCAGGCTTTTGTTCTTTTTAAACGGATTTTGGGGAGAAATCACAAACCAGACCTGTTCGAGATCGGTGGTGGTCGCCATGGTGTTGGCGATGATCAGATGGCCAATGTGTACGGGATTGAAAGAGCCGAAGAATAAGCCGATTTTCATGAGCAGACCGCGTTCAGACTTACCATCCGGTTCGTATTATACGACAGTAGCTTTTTCCGGAATGATGTTCTCGTTCAGGAAATTATCCGTCAGTTTCTGTGCTTTTTCCAGGGTTGTTTCCAGGTCGTCGTTCACCAGAATAACGTCGAACTGATCCTGAAAGCTCATTTCGAAGTGGACCTTAAACAGCCGTTTTGACAGGCTGTCATCGGTTTCGGTTCCACGGTCCAGTAAGCGTTGTTTCAGGGTTTCTTCGTCCGGCACTTTCACAAAAATGGCCAGGGCTTTGTCTCCGTAGTATTTCTTGAGTTTCAACCCGCCCTGAACGTCGACATCGAACAAAACGTGCTTTCCGTTACTCCAGACGCGTTCGATCTCGGATTTGAGCGTTCCGTAGAAGGCGCCGACATACACTTCTTCCCACTCGACGAACTCGTCGTTGTCAATTTTTTCCTTAAAATCTTCGGGAGTCAGAAAGTAATAGTCTTTGCCGTTTTGTTCTGCGCGGCCCCGGCGGTCGCGGGTGCAGGCGGAGATTGAAAAACCCAGATTCGGGTTTGTGGCTAACAAGTGCCTGACAATGGTGGTTTTACCTGAACCGGAGGGTGCCGAAAAAATAATCAGTTTGCCGTCCAATGCCGCTTATTTAGTGATTTCGGATCGAATTGCGGCCGCAATTTTGTCGGGGCAGCACTTCTTTTCAACTTTGCCCTGCAGGGCTTCTTTGATACACTTTTCAAGGTGGTACATATCGATGCATGGTTTGCAGATATCGATATGTTGCTTGAAATGTTCTTTTTCTTCTTCGGTAGCCCCACCGTCCAGAATCGACTGAATCCGTTTCAGGCACTCGGCCTGATGTTCGCAGCTTTCCTTCATGGGGGCGGTCGCCTGCCTACCCTCTACACCAACCGTAGTCGACGAATGCAATGTGCCTGACATTGGAAATGTTTAATTTATTCCAGAAATTGTTCTACAATATGTAACTTGACATAACAACCAAGTATCTATCTCAAAAAGTTTCAGTTAGTCATCATTTTTGTTGTAACCCATTGACGCTGCGTATTCTTTCAGCTTGTCTTTCAATAGATTCCGGGCACGGTGTAACCGTGAGCGAACCGTTCCAATCGGAATATCCAGAATTTTGGCCATTTCCTCGTAGGTGAATCCTTCGATGTCACAGAGGATAATAACCGTCCGGAAATCGACCGGCAGCGAGTTGAGCGCGGAGGCCACTTCGTCACCAATCATGTCCTGCACCGTTTCGAACCGAAGGTCCGTCGTGTGCTCGGTTTCCGATGCTTCGTCAGAATTGTAGGTTGTCTCTACATCCTGATAATCAACCTTCGCCGGTTCTTTGCTTTTCTTGCGATAATCGTTGATGAAGCTGTTCTTCAGAATGCGGAACAACCACGCTTTCGCGTTAGTTCCCTGTTCGAAGGAGGAGATAAATCGAAAAGCTTTTAAATAGGTATCCTGCACCAGGTCGTTCGCGTCATCTTCGTCCATCGTCAGGCGGAAGGCAAAGTTGTACATGGAGTCGATGTGGGGCATGAACTCCTTGTTGAAGACCTGGTACTTTTGTTCGTCTGTATACCCTTGGAGTTGCGTATCTGACATAATTTCGGGCATCGTCGTCATAAAATTACAAATGAAAATTAAATGGCATCCATTTTTTTCTCGGGTTCAATACATACGGATGCGTGACAAGTAGCGATGTTTCATAGAATCAAGGGGTTAGCGCTTGAGAAAGACTATTTAACGGATAATAAAAAATTCAACGGCAATGTTTTAAGAATACTGCAAAAATCAATCCTAGCCGGTTTTGATCTCAGGAATCGCAAGGAACAAGACAAATTGGCAGGACGCAAGCCGGGGGTGATGGATGGTTGGTTAAGGCGGATGGAAGGACAGAAATAGAGAGTGAAAATCAGAACGTCAGGAATCCAGTTTGATGAGGGGGAGCGTGACCAAAAATTGTCCATTCTCTTCGTGTACGGTCGGGCGGGGTTGATTTAACATCTGGTATTTACTCAAAATATTGGAGATTCCGACGCCATTCGAAAAAATGCGGGAGGGTTTCCGCTGCAGGTTGTTGGCGACCCGCACCGTGCCTTCGTCGGTGGTTGCGATCTCAATCAGCAGGGGCTGGTCGGGTAGAATCATGTTGTGCTTGACGGCATTTTCCACCAGAAGCTGGAGCGTCAGCGGGGGCAGTTGGTGGCTCCGGTACCGTTCATCTACGCGCAACCGGAGTTCCAGCCCATCGCCGTGGCGGGTTTTCAGGAGGTGAAAATACGAGCGGATAAAATCAAGTTCGGTCGTGAGCGAAATGAGATCCTGCTCGTTGGAGCGCAGCAAATACCGATAAACGCTGCTGAGTTCCTCCAGAAATTGACCCGCCTGTTTCGGATTTTCTTCGATCAGGGCGCCGAGTGAGTTCAGGCTGTTGAACAGAAAATGCGGATTGACCTGCTGCTTCAGGGCTTCCAGTTGGCTTTGCAGGTTGGCGATTTTGAGTTGCTCCTTTTCTTTTTCTGATTGGCTGAGCAGGATCGAAATGCGAAAGGCTTCGTAGACGCCCAGAATCACCAGTGTGATGGTGGTGGCACTGGATAAAAGACTGTCACTTGATCGGGTTTGAAACGACACACGCCCCGTCAACAGGAACGACGAAATCCCGCTAACCAGAACCAGGATAACGCATGTTGTTATAAAGCAGACCGGTGCGGTCCACACCAGGCGTTTGATTACCTGCGAGCGGTGTGGATACCGCTTCAGAAAAAATCCGATCAATAACCGGTTCATTTCCCAAATGACGGTCATGAACACCAGAGCAATGGCGATTTTGATCAGACCGAGCTGGGTGATCGGCGGGCGCAAATACCCGGTTGAGCTGACACTCAGCAGTGTCAACAGCAGAATGCCACCAATCCGGAGCCCGCGGTTATGGAGTCGGTCCAACATGAAGGTGTGTTTAGGCAAGGGCGTTAAAACACTGCAAATGTGTGCAAAAAATCCACATCGCCAACATTCACTTGCGCTTACGAAACCAGCGTGATGCTCAGTCCCTGCCGCAAGGTATTGTGGATTTCAGCAATGCGGTCCGTGTGTTTAATCAGCGCGTCAATTGCTTCCGCAGGAGCGTCGGAGACGACCCGGGCTTTGTATTGAAAATTGCTCCCCGGTTCGCCCACGCCCCCGAACTGGCCGGTGCAAACAACCTCCACTTCCGACACGGTGATGTTTCGTTCGGCGGCTTCCCGGTAGATGTCGTTGCAGAAGCAGGTTGCCAGCGACAGTAGGAGAAGTTCGCCCCCGTTGAGCGATGATCCGTAGCCCGACGGTTTCGGGGAAATCTGGACGGTTTTTGCATCGCCGTTGGTTTGCACGACCACCTCGTGCTGCTGGAAGGTATTTTTGAGGGAAGCGGAAATTTCCATGCCTTTGCGGATTTAAATCGGGTTGGATCGCGTCTCCCCGCGGTTTTTATGCTCTGGTAAAGCTACTGAAAAGGAGAGACGCTTCAAAGTCTGTCAGCAGGAGCAACGCGGTGTAGGTCAAGTCATT
Source organism: Larkinella humicola (assembly GCF_008727875.1). GTDB lineage: Bacteria > Bacteroidota > Bacteroidia > Cytophagales > Spirosomataceae > Larkinella > Larkinella humicola. Next base: position 405,506 of record NZ_VTWS01000004.1, read on the forward strand.
CTTACTGACAAAATTTCTTTTTTGACGGTACTTTTGGCAGAAAACCGGTCCTGATTCTGCCACTTTTTCTGCCAGAAATCCCGTTGGCACAGGGTTTGAAAAACCGGTTTCTGACGGTGAAAACCGCTCATCGATGTTCATTTCTGTATTGTTTAACTTTTAAAAAAGGAGGTTGATATGTCACTCATCAAAAGGAATGGGGCTTCGTCCCCGGCGTTTCCGGCTTTGTTCGATGACTTTTTTAGCCGGGATCTTTTTAATTGGAACAACAGCAATTTTTCCACAACGCAAACGACCATTCCGTCGGTCAACATTAAGGAAACCACCGAAGCGTTTGAGGTAGAACTGGCAGCGCCCGGTATGGAAAAAACAGATTTCAATGTTGAACTGGACGGCAATCAGCTCACGATTTCCTCAGTAAAACAGCACAGCGAGGAAAAAGAAGCGCAAAATTATTCGCGCCGGGAATTCAGCTACCAATCCTTCCAGCGCAGCTTCGTGCTTCCCAAAGACGTGGTGGATGAAGACCGGATTGAGGCCAAATACAAAAAAGGCCTGCTGCATCTGACAATTCCCAAGCGGGAAGAGGCCAAACAAAAAGGCCCGAGACGCATCGAAATCGGCTAAGCCGGACGGCCTGCTCCCCGAGCAGGCCGTTTTTTTGTGCCGAAAGGATGGGCTAATTTCCGGTTTTCAGGTGGTTGTCAACCAGTTACTGCCATGGGTCCACCAGTTACCAGATTTTTGCTACCAGTTACCACTCCGGCGTTGTGGCCCCTTGGCCGACCCACTACTTTTGATGCAACAACGGGCCAAAAAACAGCGAAACCCGGACTCTCACATCATTCCAAACAATTCCTTACAAACACTACGATGAACACATCCATCCCTTCTTCGACCACCAATTCGATTCTGGACAATTACGTTTCGGTCCTGAAAAAGTACAATGATTTCAACGGGCGCGCCCGGCGGAGCGAGTACTGGTATTTTTTCCTGATCAACATGCTGGTTACGCAGGCGATCAATTTTACCAACATCCTGCTTTTCGACGGTCTGGCGGTGATTGGCTGGATAACAATGCTGTTTAACCTGGCGATCCTGGTTCCTTCGGTTGCCGTAGCGATCCGGCGGATGCACGATGTCGGCAAGAGCGGCTGGTATGCTCTGATTCCGTTTTATAACCTGATCCTGGCCTGCACCGAAGGCACGCGTGGCGTCAATGAATATGGTGCCGACCCGAAAGCCAAAGCTGCCACAGTCGCCTGATTTTCTCGATTTTAAGTATAAATGAACCCGCCCGATTCACCAGAGTTGGGCGGGTTTTTGTGGAGTACAGGTTTAATAACCAACTGGCTGAGGTCTGTTTGGGAAGGTATTATGGTTTCGTTAATTATATAAAGCACTAACTATCATTAAATTAGAGGTTGATTACTGGTTAGTTATTGTGCGGATCAGCGGAACCGGTGTTTGGGGTAAACTATTGCCTACTTCAACAAAGAGCTTCATCAGTGGCTGATTAACATAATAGTTACTGCGGCCAATTTTCTGCTTATGCACAAAACCCTGCTCCGTCAGCAGTTCCAGGTAGCGTGTCGCTGTCAGACGGGTTACGCGAAGGTCGTCCATCAGGAAATCAATCTTGGTGTAAGGGTGCCGAAATAGATTATTTAGCAAATCCTGGCTGTAGAGTTTGGGCAGCTGTACACGAAGGTTATGCTTATATTGCTGCATCATATCTCGAATAGCCTGTATGAGCACAATCGTTTGCCGGGCGGTCTGCTCTACACCGTCCAGTATATAGAGTATCCAGCTTTCCCAATTCTGCTGGTCCCTTACAGCTTGAAGATGTTCATAATAACCGGCTTTGTTCTGAATAATGTAACGACTCAGATAAAGAATCGGTAGGTTGAGTAGCTCCTTCTGCACTAAATACAGAATATTAATGATACGCCCGGTGCGGCCGTTGCCGTCGTAGAAAGGGTGAATACTTTCAAATTGGTAATGCACAACGGCCATCTTTACGAGGGGGTCGACATCAAGCATCGTATCATCGTTGATAAATAACTCTAAGTTGCTCATCAGTTTTATCACCATGTCTGCTTCCTGCGGTGGCGTATAGACAACCTCTCCCGTTTGACCATTGCGAAGTACTGTTCCCGGTAAGCGACGGAAACCAGCATTGTTTTGCTCTAACTCTTGTTGGATAGCGAGAATATGCCGTAATGTTAGCAGCTTTTGCTCACGCACCAGCGCAAAGCCCTTTTTGAGCGCGTTGGCGTAACGTTGCACTTCTTTCGTAGCAGGGCTGGTGAGGAGGCCTGTAAACAGCTCAGCCCGGAAAAGATCGTCGTGCGTTGTGATTATATTTTCTACTGCTGATGAATCTTTCGCTTCTTGTAATGCCAGTGTGTTAATTAAAATTGATTCATTTGGAATCGTAGCAGCCACGCCCTTCAACTCAGCCAGATACCGATGAGCAGCCGCTACTTTGCGGAGGATGGCGCGGGATTCAAGATCAGCGATTGGGGGTAAGGGTTCTAGAATAAATGGCATGACGGAAATTAATAGTTACGACACATGTATAAAAAACGTACGTTTTCTATACATGTGTCGGCTAATATATATAGAAAACAGGCTTTTCCTGTATATATTAGCCGTGGCGGATATTGACTCAGTGTAAATTTGGCAGGAAATGGGATCTTGTCCGTCAGCGGGTTATACTGGTTTCACCCGGGCTGTGAAGGGTCGCGCTTTTGCCAGTGATAGGCCGCAACCGAGTTCTTCCAAAAGTACTTTTCGGCTACGGTTCGGCCTTTCGCGTTGAAGTATTCCCTAACCAGGCCCAATCCGACGTGAAAAGGCCGCCACTGGTCGCTATTCGGCCAATCACTGCCATAAAGCAACCGATCTTCGCCAAAGAGATCGAAGAGCTCATCCAGCCGTGCCTTGTAGAAACTGAGCGTCTGTGGAATCGTTCCGTCCACCCGGCGCAGGACTTCAGAAATCTTCGCATACACCTGGGGCCGCTTGCCCAACGCCTGCAGGTCGGCTTCAGCGGTTTTTCGGGCCGCAGCCGCTTCCGGCATGGTCATTTGGGGAAGATGATCGACGATGACCCGCAGATCCGGCACCAGATCCGTAACCCGCACGATGGCCGCCAGGAGCGCTGGATTCGGATTCGCCGTATCCAGCACCAGTCCGGCCTGAGCCAGGAAGCGAAGGTCCGCTACGAACCGGGGATTGGCTAGTTGGCGGGACAGATCGTGTTCCCAGAGATTTCCGTAGCGAATTCCCCGAAACAGCGGATTGCGTTGGAAGCGTTCGAGTTGCTGGCGGAAGTCCGGCTTGCCCGGCTCAAGATTGCCCACGGTTCCGACGATGATTTTGTCCGTGGCCGCAACGTCGAGTACCCACTGGTTGTCTTCGGCCCAGGAACTGGCTTCCACGACCATTGCGCCCACAATGCCGAGGGGCACCGCAATCTTGCGGTAGCGGTCCGGCAACGCGGGTTTATACAGAATGCCGTCTTTCTTGGTCGGCCAGGGCACCCCTTGCGGGCGATCCGTATCGAACAAATGAATGTGGGTGTCAATGACCGGGATGGCGGTATCCTCCGTCCGGTCCGCCGGGGAAAGCCCGGTCGCAGCGGAAGCACCGACGGCCAGGGCCAGAAAATTTCTGCGGTTCATGGACCTAAAATTAGTAGTTCCCGGGAAACTTGAGCAGGCTTTGGCGCGGTTTGTATTTGCGGTTTAGTCTTAATGGCCTGATTTTGCTACTCTTCAGTGTCCGGGTCCGGTTTTGGGTGGCAGGGGCACACTTGGCAAACCCGATGTCCTCGGCCACGTACATATCCCACTGGCAGAGCGGGTAGCCCTTCAGCGGCAGCAGCAACGCCGTATAGTGGTAGAGGGGCAATTCCGAAATCTGGCAGGTGTATTGCTGGCTTTCCAGCATCGCCCGGCCGACCCGCCGGAGCCTCGAACGGATCGGTTGGATAATCGCGATTCGGTTAGTAGACTCCCCTTTACTTCTCTATGATCAAGCCTACGATTAGCCTGGCCAATGGGATGAATAATACATCCGTAGGTTACCTCATTTTACGTACTTCCGCCAGTTATGTTGCTCCTTAAAGCCCAGCACTTCCCGGATTTTGCGATTGGAAAATAGGGCTTCATGCGCTTCCAACTCGCGACGGAGTGGTACACCGGGAAAGAATTGTTCCGCCAGTTCTTTACTGGACAGAATGGCCCCATTGTGGTCGTTCCCGGCATTGAATACTTGGTAGCCCAGCCCATCTTTTTGCAAACATAAGTCGACAATCTGGCCCAGATCCCGCGCATCAATATAACAAAAAGCGTTACGGCGACGTACTTCAGGGTGAGCCAGATAGTAAGGGAACAGCTCCCCGTATTCATGGGGTTCAATCACATTGCCAATCCGCAGGGCATAGATATCCACGCCCGAGCGTCGCTGAAAGCTGCGGGCCGTTTGTTCATTGACCACCTTCGATAAGCCGTAGCTATCCATGGGATCTACGTCATAGTCCTCTTCCAGGGGCAAAACTTTCGGGTTGGTTTGCCCATCCGAAAAGCAGATGCCATAAGTGGTCTCCGAGGAAGCAATAATAATTTTTTGAATCCCCAGTTTAACCGCGGCTTCAATCACATGGTAGGTACCCAGGGTATTGACCCGAAAGGTTTCGTTATCGGGTTTGAGTAAAATGCGGGGTACGGCGGCAAAATGAACGACGGCATCAAATCGGGGTATGCCCGTACCGGGTTCCAACTCGTCGAAGCTGGCATAGGCACTGAGCGCATTAAACATTTGACCCGAATCGGTAATGTCGGCGATCAAATTGGTGACTCCCGGGTGCTGCAACGGACTCAGGTCAACATTCATCACGGTATGGCCTTGCTTCAGTAAGTAGGCAATGACGTGCCTACCGGCTTTCCCAGATCCCCCGGTAAAACAGATTCGCTGTTTAGTCATAAATGTGTTTGGTAAAACGATAAAGGTAGTAAAGCAAACTAACTTATAAACGAAGGTCAATCCTTTATTCAGCTATGGATTGGGGTTGCACCGAGGAAGCCATGAACTTATCCATCGTGCAAAGTTTACGAATGGAATATCAAATTGATCCCGGTAGTTTTTCAACTGGATGGATACCGCGGGCTGAGTCAGATGGAGTTCTTCGGCCGCCCGGGAGATCGGGGGATGCTCAAGGTTTGTGAGATTTTGACATTGACGTGTAGTTGGTGCAAAGTGTAATGCATAAAAAATCATTATGATAATCATAAAATATATAAATTTTTATTTATAAATATCTTCCTACACCTTTGCGGCACATCTTTCAACAAGTAGGTAAATGACAAGAATAAGCGTAGCGACCGATGGAATCTGTCCTGAAATTATGAATGCTACCCTGGCCATTCTGCTGGCCGCCGACGCTCAGATCGAGTTGGATGAGATTGAAGTGGGCGAGCAGGTTTATCTGGCCGGAAATATGTCCGGTATTTCTACTGAATCCTGGGACGTAATCCGGCGTAACAAAGTGTTTCTTAAAGCACCCATTGCAACCCCACAGGGGGGCAGTTACAAAGGTCTCAACGTCACGATTCGGAAAATGCTGGGGCTTTTTCGCCAGTGTGTGTCCCTGCATGAGCCTGCATCCGTTCGTTTGATGAACATAAGCTCATAAAAAAGACCCAGCGCTGCTGCCTCTGACAATCTATCAACTCAAAACAAACAGGAGCAATGAATAAACTTGAAACGTTAAGCTTGATCGAAGGCAATTTCTCAGAAGAAGAAGCCTGGGAGATCTTAATGGCTCTTTATTCTGCCAAAATCAATTTCCATCGAATGAGAGATTTTAGTTCGCGGGAACGGTTTGGAAGGCCAGACGAAGCGGCTCAAAAAAGAATTCCCGAATTACAAAAGGAAAAAGAAAAAGTGTCGCAGATAGTTTCAGAAGCCAAATCAAAAAACAAGCGACTGATAATTACTTCAGGAATAGAGCTATGTCTATCGGATGATTAATTGAGATGGCCGGGTTTATCGGCCCATTCAACTTGTCGCTAAGCGGACATTATACCGTGAAATGGTTCGATGTGCTTTCTGACTAAATCTCAGCGTTGGTCGGACCGCTTCAAGAATTTTTTGCACCACCTTCGGGTAAGCCGACTCTGAAAACACTGAGGTCCTCCCTAAAAACTGGACCAATCTAAAGCAGAGTTTTCGGGCGATTTTTCGGTATTTTAATAACCAAATAATCGCTATGAAGAAGACCAAATTCACAGAAGCGTAGTATTTGCGCTTCGCCAAGCTGACACAGGAACAGTCGTCGCTGAGATTTGCCGAAAGATGGGAATTAGTGAGGCCACTTTTTATAATTGGAACGGGGCCGCCCGCGCGGAAGAAGTACGGTGGTCTAGGTGTTCCTGAACTCCGACGGCTTCGCCAGCTTGAAGAAGAGAATCAGCAGTTGAAGCAATTAGTCGCCGATTTGAGTCTGGATAAGCAGATGCTTCAAGAGGTAATCAAAAAAAAGCTTTAAGGCCAGTTCAACGTCGGGGGCTGGCCCAAGGCTTAATGAATGATTACCAGATATCCAACCGTCGAGCCTGCGAAGTCGTCCTCCTACAGCGCTCGACTTGGTTCTACCAGGCTCGGTCCCGAGATGATTCCGTCATCAAAAACCGGATTCGAGAGATTGCGGAAACCCGAGTACGGTACGGATGTCAACGCATTTTCACGCTACTCCGACGGGAGGGCTGGCGCGATAACCATAAGCGAATCCACCGCCTGTATCGTCTAGAAGGGCTAAATCTGCGTAGCAAGCGGCCTCGCCGTAAACGCTCAGCCGCGCATCGGCTGGATCGCCCTGAACTCTCCAGTATCGATCAGTGCTGGAGCATGGACTTTGTGGCTGATCAGCTCTTTGGTGGGCGAAAAATCCGAGCCTTAACTGTACGGGTCCGCCCGTGTGGTCGATAATTATAGCCGCCCGTGCGTAGCCATTCATGTCGGCCAGTCGTTGAAAGGCGAAGACGTGGTGGCTGTGATGAATCAATTAAAATTGGTTATCGGTATCTGGACGCATCCAAGTCGATAACGGCAGTGAATTTATTTCCAAAGCATTGGATCTATGGGCATATGATAACCATGTAACACTGGACTTTTCTCGGCCAGGGAAACCTACTGATAACCCATTTATTGACGGGGCTGCCCGCGCAGTCGTTTAATAGGAGTTTTCGGGATGAGTGTCTTAACGCCCACTGGTTCTTATCGCTCGAAGATGCCCGCGAAAAAATTGAGAGTTGGCGTCAAGAGTACAACGCCTTTCGCCCTCACAGTTCATTAGGAGGACGAACGCCGGGTGAGGGCGGAATGGGGAAAGAAACATTAACAAATGAACGTCCGATCCTAAATCTTTGACGGGTACGCTTTTCGGGAGGACCTCAATTCATATTAGACTAAAAAAAGTACCCAACCTCTCAGTTAAGTACTTCATTTACAGCGAACTAAAAACGAGCGGGAAATGGGGTTCGAACCCACGGCCTGCAGCTTGGGAAGCTGCCGCTCTACCAACTGAGCTACTCCCGCTGATGGACTACAAATGTTTAAAGAAAGAATGGAAAAGTCAAGGGATTTCGGTGAATCCCGAGCGACAACCGAGTGTCCCGTCTTTTTGGCCGCCAACTAAAAATTTATCCGCGTAAATTCACGGATTCCGCCACCTCCGGGGGTGGGGGCTTTGTATTATTCCAAAATCGTTTGATCTTACGCGCAAATCCTGACCCTTCTTATGGAAACCAAACCGCCCGCGTTTAAACCGTATGTTGCCGACAATGCCAGCACGGCCGAATTTACGTTCAAAGCCGTGGTCACCGGGGCGTTGTTCGGCGTCCTGTTCGGAGCCGCCACCGTCTATCTGTCCCTGAAAGCCGGATTGTCGGTGTCGGCTTCGATACCCATTGCGGTGCTGGCGATTTCGCTCGGTCGGCGGTTTCTGAAAACCACCATTCTCGAAAACAACATCATTCAGACCACCGGCTCGGCGGGGGAGTCCATCGCGTCGGGCGTGGTGTTTACCCTACCCGGTTTTCTGTTTCTGACCGACGGCGTTGGCGACGATTTCTTCAATTACTGGACCATTCTGACCCTGGCCATTCTGGGCGGGCTGCTCGGCACGCTCATGATGATTCCGTTGCGCCGGGCGCTCATCGTGGAGGAACACGGCAAACTGCCCTATCCCGAAGGCACGGCCTGTGGCTCCGTACTGATTGCGGGGGAGCGGGGTGGTGATTTTGCCAAAATGGCCTACCGGGGCCTGGGCGTGGCCTTGCTCTACGCCATTCTCCAAAAAGTGCTGCACGTCATTGCCGAAGCACCAGTCTGGGCAACAAACCAGGTAAACCGCTATTTTCCGTCAGCGCAGGTGTCCGGCGAAATCACTCCGGAGTACCTGGGCGTTGGCTACATCATCGGGTTTCGCATTTCGGCGGTGTTGGTGGGGGGCGGCATTCTGGCGTGGCTGGCCCTGATTCCGCTGCTGGCAACGCTGGTGCCAGGCGACACGATTGCCTTGCAATTGATCAAACTGGGGTATCTCACCAATCTGCAAACTGCCGGTGGCCCCGGCGGCTGGAATCCCGAAACACACGGCTTTGGCGATACGGCTGCTGCCATCTACCGGGCCTACATCCGGCAAATTGGGGCCGGGGCCGTTACGGCGGGCGGTTTTATGACCCTGTTGAAAACCATTCCGACCATCGTTTCGTCGTTTCGCGATAGCTTCAAAAAAGTAGATGTCGCGGCCGAAGGAACGCAGGTTCGGCGGACGGAGCAGGATCTGTCGGTTCGCGTGGTTATTTTCGGGAGCATCGCCCTGGCGGCTTTGATGGTCATTTTACCGCAAATTCCCGGTGATTCGGTCCTGACCAAGTTGCTGATTGCGGTTCTGGTGATCGTGTTCGGCTTTTTCTTCGTCACCGTGGCCAGCCGGATTGTGGGCCTGATCGGCTCCAGTTCCTCGCCGGTTTCGGGGATGACCATCGCTACCATCATGGGAACGGCTTTGGTATTCATCGGGGTGGGGCTGACGGGTAAAGTCTACGAACCCGCTGTGCTGGTGGTGGGCGGAATGATTTGCATTGCAGCGGCCAACGCCGGTGGAACGTCTCAGGATCTGAAAACCGGTTACCTCGTCGGAGCAACGCCCAAATACCAGCAAATCGCCCTGTTCATCGGCGTAATTGTGTCGTCGCTGGCGGTAGGGGCAACGGTCAAAATTCTGGATACGCCTACGCCGGATCTTGTGGCCCAGGGCATCACCCACGCCATCGGCAGCGACCGTTTTCCGGCTCCGCAGGGAACGCTTATGGCCACGCTCATCAAAGGGCTGCTGTCGTTCAACCTCGACTGGCAGTTTGTGCTCGTGGGCGCGTTCATGTCGTTTGTGGTCGAAATTTGCGGCATCAGCGCGCTGGCGTTTGCCGTCGGGTTGTATCTGCCGCTCTCGACAACACTGCCGATTTTCGCCGGGGGCTGCGTCAAGGCGCTGGTCGACTGGAATTTCAAGCGGAAGGGCATAGTCGAAGAAGACGCCGACCTCGGCCGGGGTAGTTTGTTTTCAACCGGTTTGGTAGCCGGTGGCGCCCTGGCGGGGGTGGTCGTCGCCCTGCTGTCGGTGAATGAATCGGTTTACAATTTTCTGTCCCGATTGACCCTGGAACCCGCGCTGGAGAGCGCCCTGGGGGTTGAAGGCTATCAACTGCTGGGTGCGTTGCTCTTTTTGGGGCTGGCGGTTATTCTGTACCGGGTTGCAATGAAACGGAGCTGATCACTAAGAAGTTGTTTGAATGAAGGCCGGAGGCCTGTCCTGTCAATAGTCAATAGCCGATATCAACTCGTAGTAGCTCCGGAGGGGCGGCCTGATGATGCTTTAGACCGCTCCTCCGGAGCTACCACGAGTTGATATCGTCTACTGACTATTGACAGACCGCCCTTCTAGGGCTCTCCCCGGTTAACTCAAACAGCTTGTATAAGAATTTCAAATGATGAACGCTAAGTGTAAAAGTGTTTGGACCGCGTCAGCCTATTCTTACATTTAGCGTTCATCATTTGTCATTTAAAATTAACCCCTTATCCCTTCCCTCCCATGAACCATTTTCTACCATTCGCAGCCGGTCTGTGCCTGACGGTGCTGGCGTTTACCGCCGGGTTTGCGCAGCCCGAAACCGCCACCTATGGCCCGGATTCGCAGCGGCACGAGGGCGTTCCGAAAGGGCAGGTGACGAAGTTCGTCTGGAGAAGTACGGTTTTCCCGAATACCGTTCGGGAGTATTATGTCTACGTACCGGCGCAGTACAAGGCCGACAGCCCAGCGGCCCTGATGGTGTTTCAGGACGGACATGCCTACGTGAAAGAAGACGGCGATTTTCGGGTTCCGGTGGTTTTCGACAACCTCATTCACCAGAAAGCCATGCCGGTGACCATTGGGCTGTTCATCAATCCCGGTCAGCACGGCAACGACCTGCCCAACGATCCCTGGCGGGCCGATAACCGGAGTTTTGAATACGACACACTCACCAGCCAGTACGCCCGGCTGCTCATCGAAGAACTGATTCCGGAACTCGGCAAGACCTACAAGCTGGCCGATTCGCCGAAGATGCGCGCCATCGGCGGGATTTCTTCCGGTGGTATTTGCGCCTTCACGGTGGCCTGGCAACGGCCCGATTATTTCCAGAAAGTGTTGAGCCATGTCGGCAGTTTTACGAACATCAAAGGCGGACACGTTTATCCGTCGCTCATCCGAAAAGCTCCCAAACGCGACATCAAAGTGTTTCTGCAAGACGGCAGTAACGACCTCGACAATGCCCACGGAAACTGGTGGCTGGGAAATCTGCAGATGGATGCGGCTTTGAAATTCCGCCAATACGACTACCGATTTGTCGGCGGGACGGGTGGACACAATGGCAAACACGGTGGTTCTATTCTGCCGGAATCGCTGCGGTGGCTGTGGAAAGAGAAAGAAAACTAACCGATTGCCGTTGCCGGTTGCTCAAAATTTGGTGGAAGTGGATGTTACCGAAAGGATTATTAAGGTAAATAAGTATATTCACGTTCACAATGAAAAACAGAGCGGCCCCTTTTGGCATGAATCCGTGAGGATGGTAGTGAAGGCAAACGGGGCCTAAACCCTGGTAGCCCGTGCTATCAGAGAGACAGATGCGCACAAAACTGGACAAAAAAGTTGGAATTATCGGGGCTGGCCCGGCGGGTTTAACGGCAGCCTATGAACTCGCCAAAGCAGGAATTGCCGTTGAGGTGTTTGAAGCAGGGCCTACTGTAGGCGGATTATCACAGTCCTTCCAGTTATGGAATCAAACGGTTGATCTGGGACCGCACCGGTTTTTTAGCAGCGATGCCCGCATCAACAAAGTGTGGTTCGAGGTCGCCGGTTCTGATTTCCGGATGGTAAACCGCCTGACCCGAATTTATTACAACTCCAAACTCTTTTATTACCCCCTCAAACCCTTCGATGCCCTTCGCAAGCTGGGGGTTCGCCAGTCGATTAGCAGCATGAATAGTTATTTTCGGGAGAAAATAACTCCAACGCCCGACCAGCAAACGTTCGAGTCGTGGGTGGTTCGGCGGTTTGGCTACAAACTGTATTCCACCTTTTTCAAGACCTATTCCGAAAAGCTCTGGGGGATTGCCTGCACCGATCTGGACGAAGATTTTGCAGCCCAGCGGATCAAAAAACTCTCGCTCGGGGAAGCCGTCAAAAATGCTTTCAAAGGTGGAAAAGGCAATACGCACAAAACGTTGATCGACCAGTTTGCCTACCCGGTTGGTGGCAACGGGATGATTTACGAGCGGATGGCCGACTACGTTAAACGCTACGGCGGAGCGGTTCACCTGAAAACTCCGGTTCATTCGGTGGTTACCGACCACGAGGGGCGGTATGGGGTAAAGCTGGAAGACGGCACCGTCAGAGCGTTCGACCACGTGATTTCGACCATGCCCCTGACGCTGCTGGTCAACCGGTTGCCGGATGTGCCGGTTGCTGTTAAAAACCAGGTGAGCCGTCTGCGGTTTCGCAATACGATTCTGGTGTATCTGAAAGTAGAATCCAGTGATTTATTTCCCGATAACTGGCTGTATATCCACTCGAAAGAACTGTTGACCGGGCGGATTACCAACTTCCGGAACTGGGTTCCGGAAATCACCAACGGTGAAAAAGCCAGCATTCTGACGTTGGAATACTGGTGTTATGAACAGGACGAGATCTGGAAAAAAACGGATGCGGAACTGATCGAACTGGCATCGAACGAACTGACCAAAACCGGGCTGATTCCCGGCGCGACCATTTCGGCCGGTTTCGTCAAGCGGTTGGCGCGGAGTTATCCGGTTTACTCAAAAGGCTACAAAGAGATCCTGAAACCGATTCAGGAGTATCTTTCAAGTTTAAAAGGACTGAGCGTCATTGGCCGGTATGGCTCCTTCAAATACAACAACCAGGACCACTCCATTCTGATGGGCATCCTGGCGGCTGAGAACATCGTTTCCGGGGTAAAGCACGATTTGTGGGAAATTAACACCGATTATGACAGCTACCAGGAAAGCGCTTCCGTCGAAAGCCTGCAATCGGAAACGGTGTAAAAGACAAGAGAGGTAAGACAAGAGAAGTTAGAGGATAACAAGAACTGTTTTCGGATCTTTATTCTCTTGTCTATTCTCTTTACTCTCCTTCACAGCCACGCTTTCAAAATGGCCGCTTGCAGTGCCGTCGGGTTGGGAAGTCGGCTTATTTCAAAGCTCCGTTCGGATTTTTTACCTAAAACCGCCCGTACTTCTTTGGGCTGGTTGCCCTGCAAAACCAGCAGGTTGACCGGATCACCCGGTTTTTTGGCTTTCATTAGCGCGCTCAGGGCCTGAATGTCCGCTTTTTGCCCGTCGATCGTCAGAATAACGCTTCCTTTGCGGAGCCCGGCTTTCCAGGCGGGTGATTCCCATTCGGCTTCCGTGACGAGCAGGCTGTCCACCTTTTCGGTAAACGAGATGCCCAGCCACGAGCCCGGTACGTCTTTGGGTGTGGCGTCGATGGCCAAACCAGCATACGCGAAGTATTTTGGATAATCGATTTCCTTCACGGTCGAAGCATAATCGAACAGTTCTCTCAACGACGTTCCGGCGATTTTTTCGCATTCCGCCCAGAATTCGTTCTCCGTAAAACCGCGCTTCTCTGTCTGATAATAGGTCTGGTACAGCGCCCGCATTACGTCGTCGAGCGACTTTTTATTCTGGGTTTCATGCCGGATTTTAAAGTCGAGCATAGCACCCAAAACCGGACCTTTGCTGTAATACGAAATGGTTTTGTAGGCTTCGTCGCCCGTTCGGCCAAAAGGGCCGTCTTCCCAGGTTTCGAAACTGGCCTGGGTGGCCGACTGAAACCGGTGGCCGGGTTTGTTCTCGTAGCTGGCAACGTTTCGCTGCAACGCCCCAAAAACCTCTTCCTCCGTCATTAAACCGGCTTTTTTCAGAATCAGGTAGGGGTAATAGACCGTAAACCCTTCCGAAACCCAGAGCATCCGGGTGCGGTTTTGCTGGTCGTAATTGAACGGCCCCAGTTCAACGGGGCGAATGCGCTTGACGTTGTAATGATGGAAATATTCGTGCGCCAGAAAGTTGTAGAGCTGGTTTTTTCCGGCTCTCGTCTTCAGTTGATCCCCGCTGAAACTGATCGACGTGGAATTCAAATGCTCAATGCCGCCCCCGCCCGGCCCAATGGCAATGAAGGTGTAGTGTTTGTAGGGAATGTCGCCAATCACGGCCACCGAACCCTCGACGATCTTCTTCAGATCGGCCATAAACTGCTGCCGGTCGAAGTTGCCGAGGTTATAGCCGATAAAATAATGCGGAATTCCCTGCACCGTAAACGACGGCAATTGCTCGAGGTTCCCCATCAAAATCGGGCTGTCGTAGAGACTGTCGTAGTTGGGTGCCACAAACGTATGGTCCTGTCCGGTAATTGAATCCAGACCCGTGGCAATGGGGCCGCTCCATTTCGCATACGGTTTTAGCGTCACGGTAAGCGGGTGGTTGAGTTGTCCTTCGGGGTATAGAAACACACCTGCCGGTGAAATATAGCCCCGGTTTTCGTCTAGATAATTTCCGGCCACAAAATTCCGGGTGGCTTTGACGTCATAGGTGAGCGTAACCGATTTGGTCTGTTTCGGATAGACTTTCCAGCGGCTGTTGGCGGTTTTCTCCCATTTCAAAGGCTTGCCGGAACCATCGGTCGCCTGAAAGTTCTGCACCTGCTGGGCGTAATTCATCAACTGGTAATACCCGGGTGTCCAGACCGGCATCTTCAAATTCAGCGTATCACCCGGGATGCCTTCGCAACGAAACGTAACGTGGTAGAGGTGTGTGGCGGGGTCTTCCATTGAAACTGTAAACGCCAGGTTTCCCACTTTTTTTTGTCCGAATGCATGCGGGATGGTGACGAGAAAAACCGCAGCAAACGTCAGGGTTTGAAAAAACCGGATGAGAAATGGGTTTCGGGAAAAGAGAAGTGCAAAAGTTTCCATATATACCGCAAAACGCTGGCGGATTTTGTCATCCGGGCTTGTTTGCGACTCATTTTAACGATTGTCTGACAGAATTCAAAGGCAACGTTATTCGCCATTACGCCTAAATGGTGCCACTTTCCGCCCGTTTTCCGAGTCTTCGATCAAGCTCATCAGGCGTTTTAAACGGGTTTCGGGCTGCTTGGCGCCCATGATCCAGTGTCGAACCGTTTTCTGGTAGGAGGGGGCTTGCTGGTGAAAAAACTGCCAGGCTTTTTCGTTTGCTTTCAACTGCGTTTCAAAAGCTGCGGCCAGTGGCTGGTCTTCTTTTTCGTGTGAATAGAGTCCGGCTTTTTTCAAATCCCGTTCCCGATAAACGGCAAGACCGGTGGGTTTTACCAGCCCTTGTTCGATGAGTTCACCGATCCGTTTAAGGTTGACTGCACTCCAGATGCTTTTCGTTTTCCGGGGCGTAAACCGGATCATGTAACTCGTTTCGTCGATGGATTTCCGGATACCGTCGATCCAGCCGAAACACAGGGCTTCATCGACCGACTGCGGCCAGGTGATGCTGGGTTTGCCGGAACCCACTTTGTAAAAACCGACGAACAATTCTTTCTCGGTTTCGTGGTGCTGTTCCAGCCACTGGCGGAACTCGGCGGGTGTTGCGAAAAAGGTTGGCATCTATCAGCCTTGGCCTATAGTTAATGGTTTTTATTTATAAATAAAGCTCATAAAATAATTTTTAATCGAGGCATACCGAATAACAATACGTTTTTTTGTAAAAAAACGTATTGTTATTCGGTATGTGAACTATTTACAGAGCCTTTTTCTGTTAATATCTATATATAGATACAAATGTTTTTCTATTTAAATATCATTTTTGCCTCTTCTGAGAGCTGTTTATATTCGTCATTAAGTAGATAAATGATTTCATTTTCTCCAATGCCTCTTATATATACTTTCTTTTTTAAGAAAAATTTTTTATAGCCTTCACCAAAATAATTATGATCTATTCCTCTAGCACTAACTCCAAACGATAAATCGTTAAATTTTTGTAACCTTGAAGCAATATTGATGCATGGTCCGACAAAATCTTTATTTATTCCCAATGGAAATGCATCACCTCTAGCAATACCACACCTTAGTCGAGTTGGAGGGTCTACATAGTTTAATTCTCGTTCCTTAAGAAAATTGGGGTAATCTCTACAAATTTCGTATAAAGTCGCAATAATGTTACAAATTAATTCTTGAGTTAGGTGATTTATTCGTTCAGAACTTAGTTGACTATCTATAGCTGAAATCTTATCAGTGTCAATTCTCCAAAGAAACAAGACGCCATCCCCTAAAAACTTAGAGAAAAATGGCAACTCTGCCCAAAGTGTTTTATTTTCTTTTGAAATGTGCATTTCATCCCTTATTTTGTCAAATAACCAGTTGAAAAAATCAGATACAAAACTGGGAATGGCTAGTTTAGGATCTACTTGTCTTGTAAAGGTAGTGAACCCTTCCAAGTCCATTATTACGGCAAGTACTTCTACAGGCTTAGACGGAGTTTTCAAATCGCCAATATTTAGCAATTCAGAAGTAAAATCCTTTAAATCATTGTCAACTTCTAAGGATATGCCATTTTTAGGATCAATAAAATATTTGTAGCTGATGTTTAATTGGTGCACGTTAGTAGATTTTAAATCTCTAATTAATTAGTAAATGTAACTAATATTTCTAATCCTATAATGTCCGCTTTTGCCAAGTTGCAGTATACACAGATAAACTGAAACTTAGATTTTGTATATTAAAGTCCCTGCGGATACGAAACTACTTAAAACTTCAGATTCTGCACCCGAACGGCGTTCAGGATCGCCAGCAACGCGACGCCCACATCGGCAAAAACCGCTTCCCACATGGTCGCAATGCCACCAGCCCCCAGCAACAAAACGATGGCTTTGACGACCAGCGAGAGGGTGATGTTTTGCCAGACAATCTGCCGCGTCGCCCGGCCAATTTTCACCGCCGTGACAATCTTCGACGGCTGGTCATTTTGAATCACCACGTCGGCGGTTTCAATGGTCGCGTCGGAGCCCAGGCCGCCCATCGCAATGCCCACATCGGCCAGCGCCACCACTGGTGCGTCGTTGACGCCGTCGCCCACAAACGCCAGTTTGGCTTTAGGGTTACCGGAAAGGGCCTTTTTCAATCGCTCGACTTCCCGCACTTTATCCTCCGGCAACAGATCGCCAACGGCCTCATCGACGCCGACTTTTTGGGAAACCGCCTGAACCACCGCCGATTTATCCCCCGACAGCATGACGGTTTTCAGACCCAGCGCGTGCAATTGCCGAACGGTGTCGGCGGCATCCGGTTTTTCCTCGTCGGCAATCGTGAAATACCCGGCAAACTGGCCATCGACGGCGACGAGCACCACCGTAAAGGGAATTGCCGTGAGTGCTTCGTCAAACGTTACGTTGAATTTTTGCAGCAATTTGGCGTTTCCGGACAGCACGGTTTTGCCGTCTACGGTTCCCTTCAAGCCATGCCCCGGAATTTCTTCCACATTTTCTACCGGCAAACGCGGTTCGTTCGGCCCCGCGTAGGCGAGAATGGCTGTGGCCACCGGATGGGTGGATTTGCTTTCCAGAGCAGCCGTCAACTGGGCTAATTCGGGCGTTGTCAGGCCCTGCGCCCGAACTTCCTGCACCTTGAAAACGCCCTGCGTGAGCGTGCCGGTTTTGTCCATGACGACGGTTTTGACCTGCGTAATCAGATCCAGGAAAACCGAGCCTTTGAACAGAATACCATGCCTTGATCCCGCGCCGATCCCGCCAAAATAGCCCAGCGGAATGGAGATCACGAGCGCACAGGGACAGCCGATGACCAGAAAAACCAGACCGCGGTAGAGCCAGTCCTGAAAGCGGTAATCCGCCACAAAAAAATACGGCAACAGCGTTATGGCCAGCGCCAGCGCGCAGATCATCGGCGTGTAGATTTTGGCAAACCGGGCGATGAATTCCTGCGTCTGCGCCTTGCGTCCGGTGGCTTCCTGCACCAGTTTCAAGATGCGCGACAGCTTGGAATCCTGGTAGAGCGTGGTCACTTCCATTTCCACCAGGGTTTGCCGGTTGATCATCCCCGCCAGCACGTCTTCGCCGTTGGCAATGGTGCGCGGAACGCTTTCGCCGGTCAGAGCCGCCGTGTCGAACGAACCGATGTCGGACGTCAATTTGCCATCCAAACCCACTTTTTCACCCGGTTTGATCTGAATGACTTCGCCTATTTTCACATGCGCGGCTTTGGTAGGTACGGTTTTTCCGTCGCGCAAAACCGTCACCGTGTCGGGTCGAACGTCGAGCAGCGCCTTGATGGAACGACGCGCCCGCATCACGGCGGCATCCTGAAACAACTCGCCGATGGTGTAGAACAGCATCACGGCGACGCCTTCGGGATATTCCCGGATGAGGAACGCACCCATGGTGGCGACACCCATCAGGAAAAATTCGGTGAAGACATCGCCTTTCAAAATTCGCATTCCGGCACGGCGGAGAACCGGTCGGCCAACAGGCCAATAAGCCGCTAAATACCAGAAAAACCGCCACGGATCCCGAAACCGGTTCGGCGCGTAATGATCCAGTAAAATACCGCCCAGCAGCAGCAAAAAACTGATGATAACCGGCATGTATTCTTCCAGTCTGCCAAATATAGATTTTGGTTTTTCTGAACCAATCGTTTCCTCCGAAGATTCAGTTTCGTCCAGATCCAGCTCATCGTGATCGTGCGTATGCCCGTCGTCGTGGGAATGATCGTGATGCTTTGCCATAGTCCTTAAAGTTCAATGAAAAAGTTGAGGATACCGAGGGCAATCAGGATGCCGCCGGTGATCTGTTTTTCGTGGTGTTCGAGCCAATGCCACTGCACTTTGGCCAGCCCCCGGAATGACAAGGCCGTCAGCCCGACCATGCACAGGATGGTGACGGCGGTATACGCAACGCTGAGTGTCGCAACGGCGGGCCAGCCGAGCGTACCCGCCGTGAAGAAAAATGTTTCGATTTCCAGACAGGGCGACAGCAGCATAGCCAGTGCCAGCGTGCCGATGATCGCCCGTTTGGAGCGACCGGACAAGCCTTTCGGAACGTGTTCGTGGGCGCTGTGTGGGTTGTGAACGGCGAAATACACCAGTCCCATAAAAATCAGGATCAGCGACGCAATCCAGCGGGTTTGGTCCTCCAGTTGGGCCGATAATTCCACGCCAATCGCGCCAATCAACACCCCGAGAATAACCGTGCTGAGCGTGTGAAAAAAACCGCTCAAAGCTGCTACCCCCAGTGTTTCGCGCATCGTCCAGCCCTCGCTGCGACCGATGAGGGCCACGGGAAGCCAGTGGTTCGGGATGGCCGCGTGGACGGCTCCCAGCAAAATACTACCGATCAATAGATTGAAAAGCATGGGTTTTCTTCTTAATGAACATGACCGCCCGCTTCCTCCGAATTATTTAAAACGGAATGCAGGTCATACGCACCGGCCACTACAATCTGCGCATCTTTTTTTATCGATTCGGGTAACGTCACGGCCTGATAACCGTTTTGGCTGACCCCGGTACGGACCGGAACCGGCCGGAACTGGTGGTGGACGGTGCCTTCGTGTTCTTCTTTCCCTTCATAAACAAAAACCTGCGAACCCGTTCCCGATTTGATCACCGCGACCTCGGGCAAAGCCGGTTCGGGAGCGGCTCTGGTTTCGATCAGGGCTTTCAGAAACGTGCCGGGGCGGAGTTGCGCATCCGGTTTTTCCAGCGCGGCAAACACCCGCACGGTTCGGTCGGCACCGGTTTCGCGGTTAATGTACCGCACGCGCCCGATGCGTTCGCCCGGCGTTCCCCCGCCGTTTTCGCCAATGATGGAAAGCCGAACCCGCTGCCCGACCTGCACCTTCGCAATATCGCCTTCAAAAACGGTTAATTCGGCATACAGCCCCGATGTATTGATCAATTCGAACAACACATCGTTGGCGTTGACAAACCGCCCCCGGTTCACGTTGACTTCCGTCACGGTTCCGGTGATGGGCGAGCGGACGGCAACGGCTCGCGTAATTTTCCCCGACGATAACGCGTTCATCGATACGCCCAGAAGCGCCAGTTGCTGACGTAATCCTTCGGCCCGCGACCGGAGAATTTTGACCTGCGACGTGGCCTGCTGAAACGTTTTGAGCGTTCCGACGTTCTCGCGGCTCAGTTCGCGCTGGCGTTCGTATTCCTGCTCCTGAAATTCTAGTTGGCTGGTGGTTTCCAGGTATTCCTGTTGCAGCCGGATGAATTCCGGATTTTCGAGCATTGCCAGCAGTTGCCCCTGTTTGACGGCCTGCCCCGGCAGCAGGGGTGTCGAGGTCAGAATGCCGCCGTAGGGCGTCGAAACCGACACCTTTTGCTGGGGCGGTATATTCACAACCCCGTTCACGCGGATGAGGTTGCTGAGCGTCCGCTCTTCCAGTCCGCCGAGCCGGATGCCGACGGTTTTGAACTGTTCGTCGGTCAGTTCCACCAGCCCTTCTTCGTGCTCATCGTGGTGTTCTTCGCCTTTTTCAGCCGTATCGGTATGGGCTTCGGTTGCGGTGTCCTTTTGGCGGTTGCAGGCTGAAAAACTGAGCGTGATGCCCGTTAGGAGAAGAAGCATACAATAAGACAGGCGATGACTGCCCCTAAATCCCCTAAAAGTGACTTTCAACATCCCGGTCAGCCGTGTCCAAGTCCCCTTTAGGGGATTTAGGGGCAGTTGATGCAGGCGGTCTTTTAATTCTACTAGCGTATTTTTCATGGTTCAGTGCTTCCCAGAAGGTATTCAAGGTGGATAATGGTCTGATTCAGGTCGTTTAGGGCAGCCAGATAACCGGTCTGAATACCGCTTGCTGTTCGGAGGTTCTGGAACAGTTCGATGTAGCCAATTTCTCCGGCACGGTACGAGCGGTCGGCCTGCTGCCGGATCAGCGTGGCTTGTGGCAAAGCAGACTCTTCGTAATACGTCAGCGTCTCGCGGTTTTTGCGATACGTTTGCAGGAGTTCCGCAAAAGCACCTTCGAGGGTGCGCCGACGGGCGTTGAGCTGTGCTTCCGTGCGTTGCTGGCCCAGTTCAGCCGCCCGAACGCGCGCCCGGAGCGGTTTGGCCACAATCGGAATCGAGATGCCAACCTGCCCGTAGGTAAACCGATCGACGCCCGTGTAAAACCGGTCGGTGCCGTTGATCGTCTGAATGCCCCGCAGCGACTGATTCACCACGCTGAACGAATAATCGGGTTTGAGCCGCGCCCGTTCGACCTCGGTTTCGCGCCGGGCCATCTCAATCTGCTGCTGCAACAGCGCCAGCTCGGGGTTTTGCGTTAACGCAACCGAATCCGGCAAGCGAATGACGCGGGCGATCAAGACCGAATCCGCAATCCGGGGCAGTTGGTCGGTTCCGAGCAGTGTTTGCAGTCGCCGGGACTGTATTTGCTGGTCGGCGCGGTTTTGGAGCAGCGTCATTTGGAGTTGCCGTGCTTCCACTTCGGCCGTCGTTTGTTCGAGCAGGGAGCCTTCGCCCGTTCGTCGCCGGATGCCAGCCGCCCGGGCGACGGCCGCAAAAAGACTGTCCTGCCGGGTCAGTTCGCGGTGCAGCGTCTGGAGGTAAACGAGTCCGTAATACGCCGATTTAAGCTGGAAAGCCAGTTCCTGACGCGTCACGCGGCTTTCGGCTTCGGCTCCGCCAATCCGGGCGTCGGCCAGGGCTTTCTGGCTTCGGATCAAACCCGGTGCGGGAAGCCGCTGGCCGATTTGCAGCGACTGATCGACGTAGCGGCTGTTGTATTGCCCGGCAGTTACCATCAGGTCGGTTTTGCCAACGTCAGAAGCCGTACCGCGCAACGCCTGCTGATAATCGACGTTCAGGGTCGAAACCCGTACCTGTGGATTGTTCTGAAACGTTTGTTTCAGCGCCTGTTCCAGCGAAAGGGGTGTTGGTTGAGCGGTTGCCTGCGCCTTACTTCCCGGCGAAACAAGGCTGAATCCGAGCGTCAGCAAACCGATGAAAGGCCATCCGATGGCTACGACGGTTTTGGGTTGAGGCAGTAACGATTGATCCCGTTTCCCAAACCGCTGTTCGATGAGTAAATACAAAACCGGTAAGACCAGCAATGTTAGCAGCGTTGCCGTGAGCAAGCCGCCGATGACGACGGTTGCGAGCGGTTTCTGCACTTCAGCCCCGGCGGTATTGGATAACGCCATCGGTAAAAAACCGAGTGATGCTACCGTCGCCGTCATCAGGACGGGGCGCAACCGGATGCGGGTTCCCCGGAAAATGGCCTGTTTGAGATCCGTAATGCCGTTCCGGCGCTGGTCGTTGAATTCGGCCAGCAGCACAATACCGTTCAAAACCGCCACGCCAAACAGCGCAATGAACCCGACAGCCGCCGAAATGCTGAACGGCATACCGCGCAGCCACAAGGCCAAAACCCCGCCAATGGCCGCCAGCGGAATGGCCGAAAAGATCAGTAATGCCTGTCGCAAGGAATGAAAGGTTAGAAAGAGTAAAAGAAAAATTAGGCTCAAGGCCACCGGAACTGCCACTTGCAGCCGGTTCCGGGCGTCGATCAGGTTCTCGAACTGACCGCCGTAGGTGACGTAATAGCCGGTTGGAAACGGGACCTGCCGACCGATTTTCTGTTGCAGCTCGCTCACGATCCCTTCCACATCGCGCCCACGAACGTTGAAACCGATGGTAAGCCGCCGTTTGGCGTCTTCGCGCTGAATCTGGTTGGGGCCGGGAATCAGTTCGACGGTGGCGACTTCCGAGAGTGGAATGGCCGGGCCGTCGGTTCCGGAAATGGTCAGTGCCTGAACGTCGTTGATGCTCCGCCGGTTTTCGCCCGCCAGCCGCACCACCAGATCGAACCGCCGTTCGCCCTCGTAAACCAGCCCCGCGCTTTCGCCGGCAAAAGCCGTGCTGATCGTACGGTTGACATCATCTACCGATAACCCGTAGCGGGCGAGGGCTTCGCGATCCAGTTTGATGACGATCTGGGGCAGTCCTTCCACTTGTTCTACGTACAAATCCGTGGCTCCTTTGATGCCCGTGATCAAACCGCTCACGCGTTTGGCCAGGCGGGTGAGTTCATCCAGGTCTTCGCCAAAAATCTTAACGGCCACATCCTGCCGCGCTCCCGAAATCAACTCATTGAAGCGCATTTGAATGGGTTGCTGAAAGCCGAAGGTGACGCCCGGAATGGCTTCCAGAGCCTCCGTCATTTTTTCCGCCAGTTCCTCGCGATTCGATGCCGAAGTCCATTCCGAACGCGGTTTCAGGATAACCATCATGTCGGCGGCTTCAATGGGCATGGGATCCGTCGGAATTTCGCCCGCGCCAATTTTGCTGATAACTTCCTTTACTTCCGGAAATTTTTGCAGTAAAACCCGCTCCGCCTGGGTCGTTTTGTCTACCGTCTGGCTCAGCGACGAACCGGTCAGAACGCGGGTTTCAACGGCAAAATCGCCTTCGTCCAGGGTTGGAATAAACTCACCACCCAGCGTGGTGAACAGCCAGCCCGCACCCGCCAGCAGCAAAACCGCGACGCTCAGCACCAAGGCCTTTCGTTGCATCACCGCTTGAATAACGGGTTCGTACAGCCGCTGAAAAACGTCCATCATCCGGTCGGAAATGGTGCGTTTGGTGGAAACGGTTTTGCTCAGAACCAGGGCCGACATCATGGGTACATACGTCAGCGAGAGGATAAACGCCCCGGCAATGGCGAAGCCGACGACCTGCGCCATCGGGCCGAACATCTTGCCTTCGATGCCTGACAACGCCAGAATTGGTAAATAGACAATCAGGATGATGAGTTCGCCGAAAGCTGCCGAGGTGCGAATCCGGCTGGCGGATTGGTAGATTTCCTCGTCCATTTCGGCTTGTGAAAGAGCGAAAGAGCGAGAGAGCGAAAGCGTGTGCGATGGCTCGCTCTTTCGCTCTTTCATTCTTTCACCCTCTCGCTTGTGTAAATGGTGCAAGGTCGCTTCGACAATGATGACGGCACCATCGACAATCAGGCCGAAGTCAATGGCTCCGAGGCTCATCAAATTGCCGGATACGCCGAAAATCTGCATCATGCCGACGGCAAAGAGCATCGAAAGGGGAATGACCGACGCCACGACCAGCCCGGCCCGCCAGTTGCCCAGAAACAAAATCAGCACAAAAATGACAATGAGCGCGCCCTCGATCAGGTTGCGGGTGACGGTGCTGATGGCCCGGCCTACCAGTTCGCTCCGGTCCAGAAACGCGTGAATGTCAACACCTTCGGGCAGGGTTTTGCGAATCTGATCCATGCGGTTTTTGACCCGGCCAATGACTTCGTTGGCATTTTCACCCTTCAGCATTAGCACCAGTGCGCCCACGGCTTCACCCTGTCCGTTGCGCGTCAGTGCGCCATACCGCAGTGCTGAACCGTAATTGACTTGCGCCACATCGCGAATCAGAACCGGCGTACCGTTTTTGGTCCGGCGAATGACAATGCGGCCAATGTCGGCCAGATTGCCCACCAGTCCTTCAGAGCGGATGAAATAGGCGTTGGGTTTTTTGTCGATGTAGGCTCCCCCGGTATTCTGGTTGTTGCGGGATAGAGCGGTGAACAAGTCATTGATACTGAGTCCGTAGGAGCGGAGCCGGTCAGGGTCGATAGCGATTTCGTACTGCTTGAGTAATCCGCCGAAACTACTGACGTCGGCCACGCCGGGTGTTCCCAGCAACTGCCGCCGGACAACCCAATCCTGTAAGGAACGCAGTTCGGTTGGGGAATATTTCTGCGTATAACCCGGTTTGGCGTAGATGACATACTGGTAAATTTCGCCCAAACCGGTGGTAACCGGGGCCATTTCGGGCTCGCCCGTCCCCGCCGGAATCTGGCTTCGCGCGCTGGAAAGCCGTTCGCTGATTTGCTGTCGTGCCCAGTACAGGTCAGTCGATTCCTGAAAAACAATCGTGACAACCGACAGACCAAAGCGGGAAAATGACCGGATTTCGTCGATTTCGGGAATGGTCGCCATCGTTTGTTCGATGGGGAAGGTGATGAGCCGCTCCACTTCCTGGGCCGCCAGCGCGGGCGAGCGGGTGATGATCTGAACCTGGTTGTTGGTAATGTCGGGGACGGCGTCGATGGGCAAATGGCTGAGCGAATAACCGCCCCACACCACCAGCGCCAGCGTCAACAGGCCGACAATGAGTTTGTTACGGATGGAAAAGCGGATGATAGAATCCAGCATACCGGTACGGCGTTAAGATAGAGAAGGAGTGAAATCGCCGATCAAGGGCGATAAATGCAACCCGGTTGCACAGAACCGATGGGGCGCAGGTATCCTGTCTTAGCCGATTTGGGGTGGTTGCCAGCAGGAAACCGGGGGAGAGGGTAAGCGGGATTGGAGGGTAGCGTACTGAACGGAAGAAAAAGAGAAAGCCGAAAAAGTGAAGGTAAAAACCGGCATGGATTCCAGCACCGTGCCGCAGCAGGCACAGCCGCAGAAAGGCGAACACAAATCCGCTCCCGCCGGGTCGCCGTCGTGTTGGTGGTCATCACTGGCTACGGTAGTCGTACGTTGTTGATCGGCGCGCACGCCCAGGCAGCCGTCGGCGCAGGGCCAGGCGGACAACACCAGCAGGTGAACGCTCATCAACAAACAAACCAGTGACTTCATCCGGCAAAGCTATGGGATAAAAGGATGCAACAGGTAGTCAAAAAGAGTCCTCAATCACAAAACAGCCCCAAAAACGATTTAGCCCAGATCAAACAAGCCTGAAAGGCTTCAATCATTAGCCCCGGGTATCGCCCGGGGCGGGGTTGGTGGACGTCATCCGGTTCATCAATTACCATCGCGTTCATCAATCGCCATTCCATCAATTCCCGTCACCCCATCGCGTTCGCCAATCCCCATCGCGTTCGCCAACCCCCGTTCCGCCCACCAAAACCCCGGGCGATACCCGGGGCTAGTGATGTAAGCCTTTCAGGCTTTTTGGTGATCGGCGTCTTTTTTGTATTATCCGTACAATCTATACGAACTCTTCCAGAATTGACTAAATCTAAGAACTTAATTTTGGTGATTTTTATTTTATGGTCAGAGAAAGCTGCTTTAAGTATTGATTATAAAGCTATTTTTGCGCTTTCTACTCATTAAGAGTGATCTGAATACAACCTGAAATTTGAATTTTTTCAATAATGAATTTTACCGTTAGTCATCTTCTTTCACCCCGGGTTTCCACGCGTACCATCCACCGCGGGGCTGTTGGGGCATTGTTTTTCCTCCAGGGACTGTCGTTTGCCAGTTGGGCGTCCAGGATTCCGAGCATTCAGCAGACGCTGGGTTTGTCGGATGCAGAACTGGGTGGGGTATTGCTGGCTCTTCCGGCAGGTCTGATGCTTTCGCTGCCGATTGCGGGCTGGCTGACGACCAAAATCGGAAGTCGTAAAGTGGCCACCTTGGCCGTTGGTCTCTACGCGCTCACGCTCCTGAGTCTGGGATTTGCGCAAACGACGCTGCAACTGATGGCCTGTCTGTTCGTTTTTGGTTTGGTCGGCAACATGGCCAACATTGCAATCAATACGCAGGCGGTGGGCGTTGAAGCCCTCTACAAACGGCCGATTATGGCTTCGTTTCACGGGCTGTGGAGTCTGGCGGGTTTTGCGGGAGCCATGCTGGGAGCGGTTATGATTGGTGCGGGCATCGTCCCTTATCAGCATTTTGCGGCAGTCCTGTTCTTCGCTCTGGCGGCTCTGGCTGTTGCTTCCCGGTATATTTTACCGGAAGACGCCAACACGAATTCGGATCAACCCATTTTTGCCAAACCCGACAAAGCCCTGTTGATTTTGGGCATCATTGCCTTCTGTGCGATGATCTGTGAAGGTGCCATGTTCGACTGGAGCGGTATTTATTTCAAGAAAGTCATTCTGGCCGAAAAAGCGATGGTGGGCGCGGGGTACACGGCTTTCATGAGCACGATGGCCCTCGGGCGGTTCATCGCCGACTGGTTTGCCACACGTTACGGGTTAAAGCGCACGCTGCAACTGAGTGGCGTTCTGATTGCTTCGGGCTTGCTGACCGCCGTTTCGTTTCCGTATCTGGGTACGGCTATTGTCGGCTTTTTTCTGGTCGGTTTTGGGGTTTCGTCGGTGGTGCCGCTGGTGTATAGTGCGGCCGGAAAGTCCACGGTTCTGTCGCCGGGGGTGGCCCTGGCCGCTGTTTCGACCATCGGTTTTCTGGGCTTTCTGATCGGCCCTCCGCTGATCGGTTTCGTCGCCGGAGCTACCAGTCTCCGCATTTCCTTCGTCATCATTGCCGGTATGGGTTTGTGCGTGGCGCTGATGGCGGGCAAAGTCAAAACGGCGGAATAAGGGTTAGGTACACGAATGTAGGGGTTATGCCCCGGAGGGGTTTTCTGTTAATAGAAAAATATGCTCTAAAAACGGTAAAGCCCCGGAGGGGCGTCCTGGCTGATCTTAGGACGCCCCTCCGGGGCTTTGACGCTTCTATGAATCCGGGAACTATTGATAGAACGCTCCTCCGGAGCTAAATTTACGGTCAATTACTTCGTTAGTTCCAGCAATTTCTCCGGTTCGTCGGTCGTGATAAAGTCGGCTTTGCGTTCCAGCAGCCAGGCCATCATTTCCGGGTCGTTGACGGTCCAGACGTTCACGGTCAACTTCTTCTGGTGGGCTTCCTGAATCCAGTTTTCGTTCTTTTTCATCACACTTTGGTGGTAATCAAGTCCGTATAAATCGTCGGCGGCCAGTAGGTCGGGGGCTTTATCACCATTGAGGTAGGCCACGTTGGCCGATGGGTCCAGTTCTTTCACCTTTTTGCAGACGTCATAATCGAAACTGATGTAGTCGACCAATTTCCGGCCTTTTTGCGCTTTCACGGCCTGGACGCATTTGGTTGCCAGCGCCAGTGAGTGTTCCTTGCTCACCTTCGACGCCTTGATTTCCAAAATCAACCGGGTTTTCTTCTGTTTCAAACCCGCTTTCAAA
The DNA here is from genome assembly GCF_008727875.1 of Larkinella humicola. Lineage (GTDB taxonomy): Bacteria > Bacteroidota > Bacteroidia > Cytophagales > Spirosomataceae > Larkinella > Larkinella humicola. The sequence goes on from NZ_VTWS01000004.1 coordinate 433,108, forward strand.
TAGCTTTCCAGCGTCGGCAGCGATTCGCCGTTGCTAAGTTTGAGAGCGTTGATGTCGGCAACCGGGGCCGTTTCAAGGTTGACGCCCTGCAAGGTATGATCGTGATTGACCACCAGGGCCGAATCGGCGGTCATGTGAACGTCGAACTCACTGCCGTAACAGCCCAGTTTGATGGCCTGTTGCAGCGACGCAATCGAATTTTGGGGGGCACCGGTATTTTTCCAGGCGCCCCGGTGGGCAATCACTTTGGTTTGTGCCATACTCTGAACCGCGAAACCGGTAAACAGGGTGACGACGGTGATGAAATTGAAACAAGCGGTTTTCATACGGTTTAGCGGATTACCTGCACAAATGTAACAGAGAACCCTGCAATGAATAAGGTATTGGCTAAAAATCAGGTGTCTTTCGTCGAAAGATAACAATGGGATATTAACTAAAACGTACCTGTTTAACTAAACAAGAAGAACTATTTCGCGGAGTTGAGCGGAGTAAAAAGAGTTAAGCAGAGTTTTTTTAATTTTCTCCGCTTAACTCTTTTCACTCCGCTCAACTCCGCGATACAACTTTTACTCATTTCGCCAATTCTTTCACCAGCACATCCAATAGTTTATCCTCCTTTAAATCAAGGGTGTATTCCCAGAACATGGCCCCGGCCAGCCCCTTGGATTTGACGTAATCAATTTTGTGTTTCATCGATTCCTTGTCGGCATACGAAATGAACGTACGGCTTTCCGGGTTCCACAGATACGGCGCTTTGGCTTTGTCGTCCCAATACCGGGTATACCCGTTTTTGTTGACGTAATTAGCCACCAGATCATCATAATTCGGGCTCATGTGTTTGCCCGCCGAGGGTTGAAACAAGCCCTTGTTGACCGGATTGACCGCCGTCCAGCCGCGTCCGTAAAAAGGCAGGCCAAGCACAATTTTGCGGGCCGGAACCCCGGCTTTGATGTGGCCGTTGACGGCGTCGTCGGAGCTGTTGCGCGACCGGTCGCTCAGGGCCGATTGGTACAGCGGGCTGTGGTGACCGGTTTTTTTATCGTTGCCGTGATACAAGTCGTAGGTCATGATGTTGACGTAGTCAAGGTATTTCTGTGCATTGCCCAGTTCGGTGTGGTTTACAAAAGCCGTGTCGCCCCCGGTGGCTGCCGTTAGCAGGTAATGGCGGGATGCGGGTCGATTGTCTTTTTTGCCCTGCGCATCCAGTTGCTCCCGTAACTCTTTCAGTAACAGCGTGAAGTTCTGTTTGTCTACGGGCCGGAAGATGTTGTTTTCGCCAATCTGATCCGGATATTCCCAGTCTATATCGACGCCATCGAGCCGGTGTTTTTTCATGAACGAAACCGCACTTTTTGCAAATTTCTTCCGGGCTGCATCGGTCAGCGAGGCATCGGAAAAATACCGGCAACCGCCCCAGCCGCCAATGGAAATCAGGATTTGCAGGTCTTTATTGATCGTTTTCAGGGTGTTCAGCGTAGCCAGATTGACCGAATCTTTTGCCTTGATTGGGGCCAGTTCGCCATTTTGGGCGGGTACGGCAAATGCGTAATTAATGTGCGTCAGTTTCTGGGGTTCGATGTCGTTTTTGGTCCAGCCGCCCCCGCCGACGTAGCCGATCAGAACGTATTTTTTGGGTTTGGACTGGCCCAAAACCGGTTGCCCAATGAGGACGGATTGGTAAAAAAGAGCCAGAAAAAGGAGTGTCAGAATACCGTGCGGTCGTTTCATCATCAGGTTGGTCAATGTGTTTGGTCGAGAAGCTGTAAAATTAACACCAATGGCGAGATGGACAATGGGTACGACGAGAGCCTGCTTCTACAAACTCACCAAAGACCACAGGAGTGGTTTTGAAAACCAGCGGACCACAAATGAGTTTATTACCTACGAATCTACTTCAACGTCATGAAAATACTGCTTTTTGTATTGCCTTTGCTGCTGATCGGAGTGTCAGCCCAGGCGCAAACCAAATCCACCCCACCCGCCGTCGTCACGGCTATTGAAGGGGTTACCGGCAAACAGTTTTTACCCGATACGGTTTTTGCCGCCTTGTCGCAGGAGGACGAAAAATTGCTCGCGAAAGAACCAGTGGCGAATTGGGGATTGCCCCAAGCGGCTGAGAACGATATGTCGTATTACAATCTGGTGATTGGCACGCGGTCGTATCAACTCGTTATTCTCAAGGCTCCCAAAGCGGTATTTCCAACGGCGACGCTGCTACGTTTCACGGACCCCAAATCAAAACCGGAGCCCATTGCCCGGGGAAGCCTCAAACCCAAAGCAGACAAACCCAAATAAGGATGGGTTGTATAAAGTAGAGCGGTGTTGGGATGGTTTTCAGTGGGCGACAGCGAACCGCTTGATGGTTCCTGCATGGTCGTTCAGGTTCCGTTCTCGCAAGCAAACAGACTGATCAGTCTTTTGACACAAATCTGGTTTGCATCGAAAAAAGAGGGGTAGGGAAATCGGACTGCGATTCGATCAGGCAGCAAAGGGGATGATTTTTGCCAAAAAAGAAAGCCAGACGACCGAAGTCACCTGGCTTTTTTGTTTCACCCGATTGTAAGGATAATCCACGTCTCCGTTAATATCCTTACCACGAGCGAAATACAGATATATAACGCGCCCCGGCGTAAATTGTTATTCGGTTTGAAAAATAAGTGGCAAATTTTTTCAGTTTTTTCAGCACGATTCATGCCTTAAAAGGAACATTGGATCATTTCTTAATAAGTAGATTGAGTATACATAAAGTTACTTTTTCCAAAAAATGGTACTATTGCATTTTCTAAACCTATAGTACCCATTCATGGATTTATTTTTTGAATACGATATCGAACGACTTCGTCGCTACGCTGGTGTTGTCGAAAATACCGGTAAAATCACCATCGAATCGTATCCTACTCATTTGCTGCTTTCCTTTACGGAGGTTGGCTATTTCAATTATTGCGTATGCCACGAACCGGCGAAGATCGTTGATGTTGTCGGACAAGCCAATGCGTTTTATTCCTCCCGATCCATTCATCACCACAAACTCCTCCTCGATGAAGCCCGTAGCGATGAGAACCAGTACCGGTTTTTGCTGGACAACGGATATCGCCTGAAAGAACGGCTGATGGCGGTTGAGGATCCAATGCTTCAGCACCGTTCGCAGCCGATCCCGGAAAATCTTCAACTCGAACGGGTTCAGGCGGCTACGCTTCCGGATTTTACAAGCGATTATCTGGCCGCTTTTGAGTCGGAACAGAAAAATACGGCACCTGTGATCACTAATTTCAGGCAATTGCTAGACAATGAAAACATTGCTCTGTTTCGGGTCAGGGATCAGGCCGAGCCGGTAGGGATTGCGGTTTTGTACGGAATTGAAAGCGATTTTTTTCTGGCGGGCGGGGCCATCCTGCCGGCCTTCCGAAACCGGGGGTATCATACGACCGCGCTGGTAACGCGTCTCAACCAGGCAAATGCCCAAAACGCCCGGAGCGTTATTTCGTGGGCCTACGACGGTGGCGCAAGTTACCGAAACATGTTAAAAGTGGGACTAGTGCCTTATAAATGTTACCGCCTGTATGAACGATGAATTTCGGCTTCGGTGGACGGAAATCGCTCAACGGTATTCCACCAAAGCTGCTTTTTGCGAGGGAAACCGCACCATAACCTATGAAATGCTGTTCCACCGGGCTCATCAGTATGCTGATGCGCTGCTGGTTCGGAATTTCAGACAGCAGTGCATCCCCGTTCTGCTCGACGATCCGCTGGAACACGTTGCCGCCTTGATCGGAGTTTTATTGTCCGGTAATTACTACCATTCAGTCCATCCGCAATCAGTCGAATCCTTGGGCGACGTCGTGCAGTCGCGGGCCTGCCCCGGTCTGATCAGTCGGTTGCCGCTGGTAGTTCCGAACCATCCGGGCTTGCCAACGCTCCTTACCGAAACGCTGCCAACGGATCGTCTTGCCCCGCAGTCGTGCCCGATCGTTTCGCCGGAAACGCCTTTTTGCCTTTTTATGACCTCGGGCAGCACCGGCCAGCCAAAGCAGGTAATCCACTCGCACGCGAGTGTTCTGGCCGACACGTTCCGGCAAATAACCGACAACGAAATTACGGCTACCGACCGGATCGACCTGCTGTTTTCGCTCGAATTCAGTGCCTCACTGGCCTGTATTTTTCCGGCTTTGCTGACGGGCGCAACGCTGGTGTTTTACGACCTGAAGAAAGAAGGCGTGTTGTCGTTGCCGGTTTTCTGGCAGCAGCAGAAAATCACATTCAGCAGTTTGTCGGTCAGTACGTTTCGGCTGTTGTTAAAAACCGGTACGGATTTTAAGGCTTTATCCGGCTTGCGGATGCTTTCCATCGGTGCCGAACCCATACAGTCCTCCGATATTACAGGCTTTCAGAAACGTTTTTCGACCCATACGACGCTGCAGGTGGCCTATGCGACGACTGAAACCCGGACGATTTCGGATTATAAAGTGCGAACCGACACGCCGGTAACGGATCATCTTTTTTCGGTGGGCAAACCGGTGTCCGGGCGAACGGTTTGGATTCGGTCCGAAACGGGTGCGCCCCTACCCCGCCATCAGGTGGGTGAAATTATCGTTCAGGCGTCGGGGATTCCCTCAGATTATCCGAATAATCGGGATGCTACGCAACGGGCCTACCAACGCCTGCCCGACGGGATGATCGCGTATGCGACCGGCGATCTGGGCTTTTTGGACGCCGATGGATATTTGTTCTGGTGTGGCCGCACGGATTTTGTAGTCAAGATCAACGGACAAAAGGTAAGCCTGATTCAAATCGAACAGGAATTGAAAAGCGGGAGGGGCGTAAAAAATGCTGCGGTTCTTTACGATACTTCCCACGAAAACCGGTTCATTCTGAAAGCGTTTCTGTGTACCGAACCCGATTTTGATTTGGCTGGTTTCCGGCAATTCCTGGCGCAGCGGTTACCGGTCGTTATGCTCCCTGACCGGTATATCCTGCTCGATGCATTGCCACAGACTAAAACGGGTAAAATTGACCGGCTTCATTTGGCCGCGCTGCCGGAGCCGGAAAGTCAGCTTTCTGATCATCCGCTGGCCGATGAAGCCGATGCCTGGGATTTCGTTCCGTTGATTAAGTCCGTCTGGCAAAAAGAACTGGGGCTGACAACGGCTCTGTCGGACTATGATGACTTTTTTCAGGACCTCGGGGGCGATTCGCTGATGGCGGAGAGCTGTCTGGCCGGGTTGGAAAACCGGATCGGAAAAACCGTGCCGGTTCAGGCGGTTTTTTCGTATACGACGCCTAAAGCGTTAGCGCATTACCTCACGGGCTATGCGCGGCATCGGGTTCAGTGTATTCCGTTGAATAAACCCGAACGCAACCGAAAACACGTCTATTTCATCCCGCCATTGCCGGGCGATCGGCGCATGTATCGCGGCATTGAAAGCCATCTGAATCAGCATTGTAATGTATACTATGTTCATTACGAGCCGTATACAACGGATGGGACGCTGATTCCGCTGGCTGATCTGGTTGGGCAGATCGCCCGGGCGATTGACAGACCGGCGGATAGCCTGCTCATTGGGTTTTCGTTTGGCGGATTGGTGGCCTATCAGGTGGCTTTGGCCCTGGAGCAAAGCCAGCAACCGACCCTGAACCGGCTTGTTTTACTGGACACGCCCCTCTACCGGCGAATCACGTTTCGGGAATCCTTACGGAAAGATGTACACCGGATCGGGCGAAAGGTGGTTGCGGGTTTTAAAACGGAGCGGCCGGTTGACTGGAACGCCAGTTGGCAGCGGGCCGTTGCGCGGTATCGCAACCGCTTAACGAGTCGGACGACCCGTGCAGATGGGGGGACACAGGCCGTCAATTGGCAGGAACCGAGTTTCGCTGCGGTCGACCAATACGCGCGGCAGGCCGAGGTAAAAATTCCGGTTGCCTGCCCCATTGTGCTCTTTCGGGCGAGCGATTCGTCCGCTTTTCAGTACGAGATACGGCCCGATTTTCGCTGGCAGTTGTTTGCTAAAACCGGTTTTGAAGAACACTGGCTGGAAGCCAGCCACGATCAGGTTTTGAACTCGGTCCATAGCTACCGGATTGGAACCATTGTGAATGGCTTCTTACACTCGTGAAGGATCGAATCAGGATGCAACGGCGCCGGTTGCCCGGTCCTGATTAGCGAGTTCGGGGGCCTGCTGGTATTTTTTTGCAAGGATTCCGTACGAATCGGAGCGCATGGCGATCAGCGTAACGAGCAGACCAATGACGCCGGTTACGGTAAACAACAGCGCCAGCCCCCGGGCACTTCCGGTGCCGAACCACGACCCCAGCAAATCCACGCCCGCACCGGTGGTCATGAAGGGAATAAACACCAGTTGGGCAATGGGTCCGATGATGAAGGCGGTAATGGGCGAGGCCGCCTGCTCGACACTCTGGGCAAATCCGAAAACCCGGCCCTGCCGTTCGGGCGAAATCAATTTTTGGATGATGGTTTGCTCAGCCGCTTCCACCACCGGAATCAGGCAGAGATAAATAAACATGCCAACGGCAAGCAGTATAATGGACGCCTGAATGGTGAAGAAAATGCAAACCGTCCACATGGCAAGGTTGGCCAGAAAAAGCGTTCGCAGCGGTTTGGCACCCAGCCCATTACGGGCCACCACCATGCCACCGACAATAAAGCCCAGACTCAACACACCCCACAATGTCCCCCAAACCTGTACCGAAACGAGTGACAGGCCGTAGGCATCCATCAGCGACATAAAAACGCCACCCAGGAAATTGTTGAAGGTGTTGAAAAAAATGAGTCCCAGTAAACCCGGAATCTGCTGTACGGACTTCAGCGTGCCCCGGATGTCGAGGTGATTGGGTTTCGTTTCCGCAACGACAATTTCCGGTTCAGGAATCGAAAGGAGGCTCAGGTGAACGATGACCAGGGCTGTCAGCGCAATGGCCAGCACCAGCATCCAGAACATGCCCAGAAAACCGATCACCAAACCGCTGAAGAGCGACGCGACCAGAAACGACACGCCGTTGGCCGTTCCGACCAGCCCGTTGGCTTTGTCGCGCTGGTCTTCGTCAATCAGAATCGTCACGAGGGTAGCAATGGCAATTGTGCGAATGTTACCGGCAATGGCGCCCAGCAGCCCAAACAGGATGAAGAGCCACAGGATGGGACTTGACGGGTTGGAAAACGTGGAGGACGGAAACGCGCTGTAGAGCAGCAGATCCACCAGATAAAACACCAGAGAACCGACGCTGGACAGCATCATGGCGTTTTTTTTGCGGTTGTGATCGACCAGTGAACCCAGAAAAAAGCCGGAAACGGCAACGGTTCCCAGGTAAATGCCGGCCATGATCGACGTGGCGACCACCGACTTGGTTTCGAGGTATAACCAGAACGTCAACGCAAACCAGACGCAATTGTTGATGACGGAAGCGGTTAGCGTATTGGCGAGAAGGGCGTAAAATCGGTTCGTCATGAGTCTGTTGTTTACTGGGGCAAACGGTCCGCTAGCCTAAAACCGCTCGCAGAGAATTCTGGTTTCCGGATTCAGGGAAAGTTGCAGACACCTGTTTTTTGTGGTAAAAAACGTACGAGGCAGCCCCTAAAGCCACAAAAACAAGCATCGGTGCCCAATCCATCGGGGCTTTTCCCGCGCTGAAGACGCAATAGGTGGCACCCAGTAAATCAAAAATCAGTCCGGCATACGCCCATTCCTTGATCCGGGGAAAACCGGGAATCAGAATGGCCAGCACGCCGAGCAGTTTCGCCCACCCCAGAAACGGGAGCAGGTAGGCGGGCAGATGGATCTGTTTAAACCCTTCGACGGCTTGCGGTATAACCAAAATATCGGGAATAGAAGAACCCAGCATAACAAACGCGAATAATCCGGTAAAAACCCAGTACAAAATTTTCGTCTTTTTCATGGCAGTAGGTGTTGTTTGTTTACAGGACAAATTTACCACCGGATACGGACTCGGAGAGCGTGTGAAAACGGCAATCTACGGGGTGGATTGCGACAATCGCGAGAGGGCCACGCTGGCCGTGATGGCGATAAAAAAAGGGAGCAAAGCGGTTTCTTTTTCCGGTTGTCTTTCAACCCGATACCGGAAATTTTTCGCGAATGAATCGTTCAATGGAGAAATAAAAAAACTAAATTGGCGAACACCCGCTTGTTCACCGATGGCTTCCCAGAACGATTTAGAATTTACGTATTCCACGATTGACCAAATTTTCCGTCTCAGCGTGGGCCAGACCGGCGACTACAGCGGGGCGATGTACAACGGCAATTTTAAGCTGACGCTGGAGGAGGCTCAACGCCAGAAACACCGTTTCATCGCGGAGAGTCTGGGCATTACCAAAGGCACAAAAGTGCTCGACATGGGGTGCGGCTGGGGGCCGTTCCTGACCTACATCAAGGGCCAGGGGGCAATTGGCCGGGGTGTAACGCTGTCGTCGGCGCAGGCTGCGGCCTGTGTGCAGAATGGCCTGACGGTGGAAGTGAAAGACTGCCGCCTGATTACCCCCGCCGATTACGGCACCTTCGATGCCGTCAGTTGCATCGGGGGCATGGAGCATTTCTGTTCGATCGAGCAGTACAAAGCCGGTCAGCAGAATGCGGTGTATGCCGACTTTTTCAAAAATCTTTACAACCTGCTTCCCGTGGGTGGGCGGTTTTACATGCAGACGATGGTTTTCAGCAAGAACATGCTGCCGCTGGAAGAAATCAGTCTGGAGGCACCCAAAGACTCGGATTCCTATGCCCTCGCGCTGATGATTGCCCAGTTTCCGGGTTCGTGGCTGCCTTACGGCCCCGAGCAGGTGATCCGGAACGCGGCCCCTCATTTCAAGCTGATTTCGCAAAGCAGCGGGCGGCTCGACTACATCGAAACCATCGGTCAATGGCGGAAGCGGTTTCGGGCATTCAATCTAAAGAAATACGCATTGTACGCTTCGCTGTTGCCCCGGTTTCTAACCAACAAGGCCATGCGGGATCTGATCGCCGTTTTCCGGGTCAGCCCAAACCGGGTTTGCTTCGAACGCGAGACGATGGATCATTACCGGCTGGTGTTTGAGAAAGTGTAGGTGTGCTGATCACGTTTGTAAGCTTGATCAGCAACCGCCAGCCACCGCCCGAAAAATCGACACTACCGTGACACCATCATGCTCCAGCACTAAATAGCCGTCGGGATGGGTTCGTAACGTAACCGGTGAAGGCGGAAATGACGCCGGGATCTCCAGGTTGGGCTGGAGCCAAAAATCGCTTTCCTGTAAATACCGAACCCATTGGTACCCTTCCTGGTGTTTCTCAAACCGACTGTCGTCAGGATTCCCGACCACGTCGTCAATTTCGCGTCCGAAGAACATTTTCAGTCCGTTTTTGGCGGTACGATCAATGGCCAAACCGTCGATAACACCGAATACTGCCCGGTAGTGCTCATAGGCGTTCAGCGTACGCCGACGCCAGTCCGGTTCCAGATGATTCGAATGAGGTTCGGTCAGGAGCAACGCATTGGGCCTGACCGAGCGCATGAAATGGAAAAAAGCTTGCCGTTGCGCAACCGTCGGCAGGTGGTGAATGGTGAGCGAACTGTTGACTACCAGGACGTCGTAGTGTTTCGGGAAAGCCCGGAGCAACGCATCGGGAGCCAACTCCTCAACCAGCGAAACGACCGGCATAAATTCAACGGAAAACGGAGCTTTTTCAGCCGCCTGACGGATCAGCGTTTCAGCATAGGCTACGGCATCCGCAAATGGTTCGACGCCCACCACCGTCAGGTGTTTCAGTCGGGTTCGGGTGGCCACTAATTCGTCGATCAGGCGGGCAATCTGAATACCGCGCCCAATACCAACATCCATCACCACGGCCTGTTCCGCCAGCTTCAGCTCGTTGACCATTGCCCGGTTCGTAAGGGCATGACTCATCACTACAAACGGCAACTGATTGATCAACAGATCGAAGAGAATAATCTGCGGAATCTCGTACTGCTGAAGATACAGATGCTCGTGTGAACCGGCCTGTGGCTGAACATGATCGCGGATCGCTTTCAGAAACAGCGTGTCCAGCAAGGCTTCCGGCCGGTTTTCAATTTGCAGCAAACTGGTTTGCAACTGCTCCTCCAGCTTTTTCAAGATCAGAGGAGCAAGGCTTTCATGGAGGGAGTCAACAAACTGACCGAGTTCTGATGCGGTCATTTCACCGAAAACAGCTTCAGACAAACCGGAGCCGGGACTTTCACCTGCGTACCGGTCGGCGATAGTTTGCCGGTTTTCGAATCCAGTTTATACACCACAATGTTGTCGGTATCCTGGTTGGCGGCAAACACGTATTCGCCTTTCGGATCGACCAGAAAGTTGCGGGGCGTTTTGCCTTCGGTGGGCTGCTGGCCGATTAGCGTGACCTTGCCATCGTTGGCAATCGACAGGATTGCCAGCGCGTTATAACCGCGGTTCGAGTGGTACAGGAACTTGCCTTTCGGGTCGGTGTGGATGTCGGCGCTGGTGTTTTTGTCGGTAAAATCGTCCGGAAGCGTTTTTACATTGTCCTGAATCATCGTCAGCGCACCGGTTTTGCTGTCGAGCGCGAAGGTCGCGACGCTGGAGGTCAGTTCTTCCACCAGATACAGGTATTTCCCGTTGGGATGGATCGTGATGTGGCGCGGTCCTGAACCCGCCGAAACCGTCGCGTAGGGCGTTGCCGCCGGTTTTACTTTGCCGGTGGCCTTGTCAAATTCGTAAATATAAACCTTGTCGGTGCCGAGGTCACAGACGTACACAAAGCGGTTGTTGGGTGACACCGTGGCCGAGTGAATGTGCGGTTTTTCCTGCCGTTGGGTGTTGGGGCCTTTGCCTTCGTAGCTTAGGGTGTCCGTCGCGGGGGCCAGGGTGCCGTCGTTCTGGATGGGCAAAACCGTGAACGTGCCACCGCCGTAGTTCGACACAAACGCCAGCTTGCCGGTTTGGTCGATGGCAATGTGGCAGGGGCCGCGGCCGTGCGACGACTGCTGGTTCATCATCGTCAGCTTGCCGGTTTTGGGCTCGATGGTGTAGGAACTAACGCCCCCGGAATTGGGAGCCGCTTCGTTGACCGAATACAGATACTTGCCGGTTGGATGAATGGCCAGAAACGAAGGACTTTTGGCGTTCGAAACCGTCTGGAGTTGTTTCAGTGAGCCATTGGCCCGGTCAAATTCCAGCACATAAATGCCTTCACTGCCCCGGGTCGAATACGTTCCGACGTAGAGGACTTCTTTGGGGGATTGCGCGTTGACCATCAGGCTAAAGAGCAGGGCGGTTACCGTGAATAATTTTTTCATTCGTCAAGGGGAATAATCAGATCGCAAAGCTAACAAAAAGGACAAGCCGTTAACGGGCCTGTCCTTCTTCTTTCTTTTCAGAAAACGTCACCGGGCTTATTGTTTGCCAAATTCGGCGTTAGCGCGAATGGTAATTTCATCGCTCACCACCGCCACCGGCGTACCGGTTCCGATGCCAAAATCCGAGCGTTTCAGTTCACCGGCAATCTTGAATCCGGCAATCTCTTTCTTATTCATCGGATGCGGAATGGGGCCATTGAGCGTAACGTCCAGCGTAACGGGTTTAGTCACGCCATGCATCGTCAGATCACCGGTCACTTTGTATTTCTTGCCTTCTACTTTCTTGAACGAGTTGCTTTTGAAGGTCAGCGTGGGGTATTTGGCCGCATCGAAGTATTTATCACTTTTCAAATCGGCGTCACGGCGGTCGTTGCCGGTATCGATGCTGTTTACGTCGGCCGTCAGTTCAACAACGGCATCCGTAAAGTCGGGTTTCGAGGAGGTGATTTTGGCATCGAACGTCTTAAAATTCCCATCGACATCCGAAACCAGGAGGTGAGTAACCGTAAAACCAACTTTGGCGTGTGCTTTGTCCACGGTCCAGGTTTGTGCAAAAGTGGCTGCGGATGCGAATAGACAGGCAATAAATAGGGTGACTTTTTTCATAAAATTTCAGGATTTGATTGAAAATGGATTGCTTTTCGAGCAACTAGTATACGCAAAAATTCTTGTATAGACATATAATAAATCACTTTTTCCACAATTTACAGTATCTATCAAGGGCGAAAAGCGGAATCAGGGTTTGTCGGGAAAGCGGTTTTTGGGGTTGCCCCGGAGCGCGGCCAGGTTCCGGCCTTCATGACGGCCATAAATAAGATGTTTGGGCTGCCCCACCACCTGAGAACCGTAGATGCCCCGGTGGCCGGAGAAAAAATAAGCCACAACGCAGGCCAGGGCTACATAAACGCCACAATCGGCCCCGAACAACTCAATGGCCATCAGCGTGCAGGCCAGGGGCGTATTGGCCGCTCCGGCAAAAACCGCCACGAACCCCATGCCAGCCAGCAAGCCGGTGGGCAGCGGAACGATGTACGAAAGCGCATTGCCCAGGGTCGCGCCAATGAAAAACAAGGGCGTTACCTCTCCGCCCTTGAACGCAGCTCCCAGCGTGAGGGCCGTCAACAGGATTTTGAGGGCGAAATCGTAGGGCGGAAGCTGAACCAAAAAGGCGTCCAGAATGGTCGGGATGCCCAGTCCGATGTATTTCGTTGTGCCGAGGGCCAGCACCGCCAGCGCCACCAGTGCTCCGCCAATCAGGGGTCGCAAGGGAGGATAGGCAATTTTGCGTTTGAAAAAACCGCTGATGGCGTACGTCAGGCCACTGAAAACCACTGAACAAATCCCGAAAACCGCCCCGGCGACCATTGACCAGAGAACCGCCCCGGCGGAGAGTTCCGGCACCAGCGGAATGTGGTAGTGGGTGTGCCCGACCTGCCAGGCCCGTGTGGTGAGATCCGCAAAAACGGAAGCGGCAAAGGCAGGAAACAGGGCATCGTATTTCAGGCGGCCGAGGAGGAACACTTCCAGCCCGAAAACCGCCCCGGCCAACGGAGTGCCGAAAACCGAGCCAAAACCGGCCGCGATGCCAGCCACGAGCAGCAGTCGCCGGTCGCGCGGACGCAGCCGCAGCAGGCGGGTGAACTGGTCGGCCAGAGAGCCGCCGATTTGCAAAGCCGTTCCTTCGCGCCCCGCCGAGCCTCCGAACAGGTGCGTGGCGAGGGTGCCGATCAGCACGAAAGGAGTCATTTTCAGCGGAATGATTTGGGCCGGTCGGTGGATCGTTTCGAGAAGCAGGTTATTCCCGGCTTCGACGTCCTTCCCCCAATAGTGATAGAGACAACCGATCAGAAAACCGCCGAGGGGCAGAAAGGCAATGATCCAGCGGTGATTTTCCCGCCAGTGCGTAACCCAATCGAGCGACACCAGAAACAGGGCCGATGCGGAGCCGACGCACAGGCCAACGATGGCCGAGAGCAACAGCCATTTAACCAGAAAAAAAAGAATCGGTTGCTGCCAGAAAAGCGGGGTAAGCGGGCGAAAAAGACGAAAGCGAGACGAGGCCATCATAAAAATACCTATCAGGGATACAAAACAGCTTTTGAACCTAATAGGCGCCATCATCCCCGGAGCGGGGCGGTTTCAGCAGGAAGACACCATTTCCTGTACGATGAGGCAATAATACGCGGTTTTTTGAAAATCCCCAAGCCCGGTCTGTCGCTGTTGGTTATGTGAGAGAAAAAAGTAACTTTTGTTTTCGCGTCGGACCCAAACCGACGTCCTTTCATCAACCTAAACGAAGTAGTTCTTCATGCAATTCAGGATTAGTGTGTTGTTTTTGCTGCTCAATGGAGCTTCCTACGCCCAAAAACAACCTTTTACGGCGGCTCAGTTATTCAAAAACGAAAAAACAAATACCCTGCAAACGCTGCCTGCCATCAAGGGCTGGGCCGATGATGCACATTATCTGTTGACGAAGGGTGAGAAAACCTATGCCGTCGATGTCAAAACCGGGCAGGAAAGCGAACACAAGGAAACCGGTGGCTGGGTGATTTATCCGCCTTTATCGGCTTCGCCTGATGACAAAGGCCAGAACCGTACGTATTCGCCCGATGGGAAGTGGCTGGCGTACACGCGTGACAGTAAAAACCTTTACCTGCGGGATTTGAAAACCGGGAAGGAAAACCAACTGACCACCGACGGTTCGGAAACCATTTACAATGGCTACGCAGCCTGGCTGTATTGGGAGGAAGTGCTGGGCCGGGCCACGCAGCACAAGGCTTTCTGGTGGTCGCCAGATAGTAAATACCTGGCATTCATGCGGTTTGATGAGGGCAAGGTGCCGGTTTTTCCGATTGCCGGAGCCACCGGGCAACACGGGTATCTGGAAAGCCAGCGGTATCCCAAACCGGGCGATCCGAACCCACTGGTGAAAATGGGCGTGGTGGAAGTCGCCACCGGAAAAACCGTCTGGGCGGATTACGACGCTAATGCTGATCACTATTTCGGCACGCCGTTCTGGACACCCGACTCAAAAGACCTCTGGATGCAGTGGAAAAACCGGGGTCAGGACAACCTGAAATTGATTGCGATCGACCCGGCAACCGGCAGCAAAACCGAACTGGTCGATGAGCGTCAGAAAACCTGGGTGGACTGGCTGACGACGGTTCACTTTTTGAGCGATGGCAAGCAGTTTATCCGGATGAGCGACGCGTCGGGCTGGATGCACCTCTACCTGCATACGATGGATGGCAAGCTGAAAAACCCGGTGACCAGCGGAGACTATACGGTGACGGGCGTTTCGCTCGTCGATGCCAAAAACGGTCTGGTCTATTTCACGGCCCGCAAGGAAAATTCGGCCCGGACGGATCTCTATAAAGTGAAACTCGATGGCAAGGGATTGCAGCGGCTGACGTTCGGGGAGTTCAGCCATCAGGTACAGGTTTCGCCCGGCGGCAGTCATTTCATTACGACCTATTCCAACCTCCAGACCCCGCCGAAAATGGCGCTGCTGGACAAAAATGGCAAGCTGATTCGGGAACTGGGCGATGCGAAAGGTGCTGATTTTGACAAGTTTACCGTCGCCAAAACCGAACTGGTGCGGGTGCCGACGACCGACGGGTTTCAGCTCCCGATGACGATCAAATATCCCACGAACTTCGACCCCAGCAAACGCTACCCGGTTTTGATCAGCATCTACGGCGGCCCCAATGCCGGGTCGGTTTATGACCGCTGGAGCTACACCCCGGCTGCGCAGTGGTATGCCCAGGACGGCTTGTTGCAGGTCGCCATCGACCACCGGGCTTCGGGGCATTTTGGCAAAACCGGGCAGAATTTCATGCACCGCAACTTGGGAAAATGGGAACTGGAGGATTACAGTACGGCGGTGAAGTGGCTGGTTGACAAAGGGTTGGTCGATCCCAAAAAAGTGGCGATTACGGGCGGGAGCTACGGCGGTTACGTGACGGCGCTGGCCCTGACGCGGGGTGCCGACGTTTTTACGCACGGAATCGCCAACTTCGGCGTCATGGACTGGCAGTTGTACGACACCGAATACACGGAACGGTTCATGGATACCCCCGCCGAAAACCCCGAAGGCTACAAAGTAAGCTCCGTGCTGCCGTATGCCGACCGGCTGAAAGGAACGTTGCGGATTGTCCACGGTACGATGGACGACAACGTCCACATGCAGAATTCCGTCCAGTTGGTCGATCAACTGGAAACGCTCAACAAGCATTTTGAATTCATGATTTATCCCGGTGCGCGGCACGGTTTTGGTACAACCGGCAAGGTCAAACACGCCCAGGCCGAGACCGCCCGGTTCATTTACCGGTATTTGCTGGAAAAACCGTTTCCGGCGGAGGTGTGGGAGTGAAACTCTATGGGAATACCGGGATAAGTCGAATGGCAAGTATATTTTAGCAGGATTTTCTTTAGAAAAAGGGATAAATTGACGGATACCAGCGCACGGGTTTTAGTATCGGAAGCAATGTTCCCCGAAGCCTCAAGTCCTTATTTACGTTGCAATATGTTTATAGAAAAAATCAAATCCGGCGAATCAGGGGTGCTGCTGTATGGCATTACACCTCCTAAAGTCAGTACCGCTCCTGATCGAATTGCCGAAATTGCCCAAAAAACAATCGACCGACTCGCTGTTCTGGATATTGATGCGCTGGTGGTGTATGATGTACAGGATGAGTCGGCGCGGACAAATGAAGAAAGGCCCTTTCCCTTTATCAATGCACTGGACCCGCTGGATTTTGCCGCCGATTATCTGAGCACTTTATGCATTCCCAAAATAGTCTATCGGCCAGCCGGAAAATTTTCTGCCAATGAGTTGTCCGACTGGCTGGAAGAGCTGCACAGACAGCAGTTCTATCCCGTTTTTGTCGGCATTCCGGCCCCGGATTTTCCGGTAAAAACGAGCCTTCCGGAAGCCTATCAACTCTGGAGCAAGCACCGGGACACGTCCGTTATGGGCGCTGTTACCATTCCTGAAAGGCATCATGTGCTGAAAGATGAAGAAGTGAGGGTGCTGGATAAAATGAACCACGGGGTTTCGTACTTTATTTCCCAATGTGTCTTCAATCTGGACTATGCCCGGCAAGTGATCGAAGATCTGGCCATCCGTTGTAAACGGCAAGGGGTCACTCCACCGACGCTCATTTTCACGATTACCGCCTGCGGATCGGCCAAAACCCTGCATTTTATGGAGTGGTTGGGTATCCACATACCGGATGAAGTGAAAGCAGAACTGAACGCATCGGACGATATGCTGGAGAAATCGGTGAGAATTTGCCTCGACATTGCCTCGGCACTGACCACCATCTGTTTGAAACACGCCATCCCGTTTGGTTTCAATATCGAAAGTGTTGCCATTCGCAAAGCAGAGATCGAGGCTTCGATCGATCTGGTGAATCAAATAAGTCAGATGCTGAAGGAGAAAGGGGTCAGAAAGTCATCGGAAGGAAAAGAGTTCGAGGTTACTACGCTTAGTCGGTCCGATCTCTAATCCGGTCAGAAGTTTGCTGTTTTTGACCAAAAATAGTAGCTTGTTTTGATCCTGTAGAACACAAAAAAGCCCGGGAGATCGTCTCCCGGGCTCACCGCCTAACGCTAAATCGTTTGATTCATACAGGAAATAACACTCGGAGATGGATATAACTATTGGGAAAGATGAACTGAATTTGATAATTAGTAAGCTTGTTTCAGCATTTTTAGATCAAAATTTCCCAGATCAGGAAATCGCTATTACTAAAGACTATTTCTGGCATATTGAGAAAAATAGTCTCTATAACGTATACGCTGATATCAATTCGGAGGATCTAAATCTTGGCTCCTTGCAGGATACAGTCCTGGAATTGAAGAAACTGACTCCTGATGATTACAACCCTGTATCCACCGTTGATATTCGGCGAATTTCATTTATTATAAGATACTTGTCTGGTATATAGATACCCAGCACGCTACTATCAGAGATATGATCGTATCAAAGTACATTTTAGATGTTTTAAAATTGCTATTAGATGGTGATGAAAATGGAAAAGCGGCTAAACTACAAATCCCCTTCTTAAGTGATGCGGAGTATGAGTATACAAACGGTGGCGGTGTTTTTGTTAGCTTCTTACATTCAGAAGAGATTTTTGAGCACAAACTTACTAAAGACGACCTGGTTCTCAACGGTGTAACTATAGTTTCACCAGAGCTTAAAATTGGTGCTGATGCTACAGTTTTTCTAAGAGATGGTATAGTCGATAGATTAGAAATTTGGTCATTCGATGGTAATTATCCTGACCATGATCTAATAAACTATACACTGAAACAAGTTTGGCATGATTCTTCAGGTAGTGTAATAGAAGCGAGTGAATAAATGATATTTTGCATTAATTTTCAATATGGGAATAATAGTCAGCACTAACGCTTCTGGAAATTCCTAAACTATTATGGCAGTAAACGTATTCCCTGAAGACTATGATCTAATCAGTTTTTTTGAGGTAGAGCCAGAGGTGTTAGATACTGATGTACCTTGGTTTTACAATACTATTACCTTTCAAAAACAGTACGCTGATGAATTGTTATACTGTACGTTTTCACCAGCCTATGGAGATTTAGACTTAACGTTGGTTAGTAATCAAAAAAGCAAAACTTATTCTCAGCCTACACAACATTGAGGCCATCCAAATTTTGAAAGAATCCAAAAGTGAACATCTTAAAGTGACTTTTCATCGTGATACCTTATTAAAGGACTTTCTTCTTACTCTTAAACCCCAGGTAAGTATCATTTGGGGAACCACTTACGAAGTAGATTAAATTCTGAATGTTAGCCAAAGCAGGTAATTATAACGCCAAAAAAAGTCTTATCTATCAGCTTCCAGAATTGTAATCAATCCGGAAGTTCTTGAGGATTAAGCTTTTTAGCCAGATGCTTCAAAGCGGGATCACAAACCTGATATAGCTTGAAATTTGATTGAGCTTGATGAAGACTTATAGTATTCGCACCGCCTTCATAATCAGGTTCGGCCAGTTGAATTGGATCATCTTCCCACCAACATACCAGGCAGATACCGTATTGGCCCAAAGGAGGCTCATAGTAGGTGAAATACTCACAACACGGACATTGGTAACGTCCAAATTTATTGCTCTTGGCAGTCATAAATAACTATTCTGTGCAATTAGCTGCTTCGCCAGCGTATAAGCTAAGATAACTTTCCGGCTTTTTTTAGAAAGAAAACAGCCGTTGCAATGAGTACTCCGCACACAATTATGAATTTCCCCAGGGTTTTATCCCAGGTTCCTCTTGCGTAATAGGGTTCTGTCTGCTTGTCTATATACTGCACAAGTCGGTTAAGACGCTCATCTTTGGTATTTTGTGTTTCATCGTAATAAACCGTGATTATTTCCCCGACCTTTAACTCGTCGATTCTCTCGAACTTTGGCTTAAAATCCCCAGCATCCTTACCAATGAAGATTTCAAATGGGTAAGGATATTCTTTAATCTGAATATACCGATACTTTCCAAGGTCTCGGTTAGGATGCTGTTCAAACTGCTTTCCCTGATAAATAATTTTGCCCGAGATTGAATGGAATTCGTTTTTATCCTTTTCGCCCCTTAAAAGAAGAACTGAACCGAGCAAGAGAATAAAAAAAGCACTTAGATAAGCTTTAACGGCAGTCACAGAAGCTACGGTTGAAATTGCACAATTAGGCAATAATAATAGACAACACCCTAATCAACAAACACTTTATTGGTTTTTGAATTGGCAAACTGATAGGGGGCTAAGACAGGCGTGCAGATTAAACGCTTTAGATAAACCCGTTCAGTTGTTCAGTAAAACTTTAATTGGTATAAATTCTATTCAACAAGCAACGGTTTCAGATTTCTGTTGCTTATTTTAGCTGTCTCCTAACCCTGAATGATAATGTTTAAAAAACTGCTGCTGAGCGCCTTTTGTGGCCTTTCGGCCCTGCTTTCCCTGGCTCAGACCGAAATGCCGTTGTATTCCGGCCCAGTGCCGAATGCGAAACCGTCGGACGTCCAGGAAGTGAAACGACCCGATCAGGTGGTGAGCCAAGTCATTCAGCCTACGCTGACAGTCTATCAACCGCCGAACGGCCAGGCCAACGGAACGGCGGTGATCATCTGTCCGGGTGGGGGCTACGGCGTGCTGGTGATGAAACGCGAAGGCTACGATGTGGCCGAAGCCTTCAACAAAATGGGCGTGACGGCTTTCGTACTGAAATACCGCCTGCCGAACGAAAAAACCATGATCGACCCGTCCGTCGGGCCGTTGCAGGACGCGCAGCAAGCCCTCAAAACCGTGCGGCAACGGGCTGCGGAATGGGGCGTTGATCCGAAAAAAATTGGCATCATGGGTTTCTCGGCGGGCGGCCACCTGGCAGCCACCGCCGGAACGCATTTTAACCAGAAAGTGATCGACAATCCGGAAGCAGTCAGTGTTCGGCCGGATTTCATGATTCTGGTGTACCCGGTTATCTCCTTTACAGACCAGGTTGGTCATTCCGGGTCCCGCAAAAATCTGTTGGGTGCTTCACCCAAACCGGAACAGGTGACGTTGTATTCCAATGAGTTGCAGGTCACGTCATCCACTCCGCCGGCTTTCATCACCCACGCCAGTGACGATACGGTGGTGCCGGTCAAAAACAGTCTGCTGTTCTACGAAGCCCTTCAGCAAAATAAAGTGCTTGCCGATCTTCATATCTATACCAAAGGCGAACATGGGTATCTGAAAACACCGGCCTTCGACGA
This sequence comes from Larkinella humicola, assembly GCF_008727875.1. Lineage (GTDB taxonomy): Bacteria > Bacteroidota > Bacteroidia > Cytophagales > Spirosomataceae > Larkinella > Larkinella humicola. The sequence goes on from NZ_VTWS01000004.1 coordinate 453,230, forward strand.
GTGGTTTGGCCGGTGTCGCCACTGGCTGATTCAAACGGGGCTGATGGTTCCGTAAAGGGTATTCCCTGCCAATTAAAACCGTTCTAAAATCCAAAAACCGGGCAATCTTATTAAGATAAGTTCCAGTAACTAACATTGGTATTATTTTTATAAAAAGATCAGTAAATTAGCTCATTAATTTTCTTGTCTGTTTATAATCTCCTTGGTTGTTGGTTGAAGTGGTTGCCCGAAGTATGAAAAAAATCCTACTCCTGCTAGTATTATGTATAGTTGTTTCAGCTCGGGCTCAAAATCCAGCTTCCATGCCGCCCGTACCGGCGATTCAAACCACCATTAAGGCCAGCCTGAAAGCGAAAATCACGGGCGTGGTGATGGATGCTGCTCAGAACAAACCCGTTGAGTTTGCTACGGTGGCCCTGCTGAATCCCAAAACCGAGAAAATTGTTGGCGGAACCACCACCAGCGAAGCCGGTAAATTTACCATCAGCGGGGTGGATGCCGGTGTCTATCGGGTCGTGATCAGTTTTATCGGGTACGAAAATAAGACCATCAATACCGTCCAGGTCGGTTCGGAAGGGGCCGAGGTGGCGCTGGGCGTTGTGCAGATGCAAACCGATTCGCGGACGCTGAACGAGGTGGTGGTGACGGCCGAAAAACCGCTGGTCGAAGACAAAGACGACCGGCTGGTTTACAATGCCGACAAAGACATCACCAACAGTGGTGGCACGGCCATCGACGTGCTGAAAAAAGTGCCTTTGCTGACGGTTGATCCCGACGGGACGGTTACCCTGAAAGGCAGCAGCAGCATTAAAGTGCTGATCAACAACAAACCGTCGAGCATCATGGCCCGCAGCATCAGCGAAGCCCTCCAGATGATTCCGGCGGAGCTGATCAAATCAGTGGAAGTCGTAACGGCTCCTTCGGCCAAATACGACGCGGAAGGAACCGCCGGTGTGATCAACATCATCACCAAAAACCAGTTGCAGGGCCTGACGGGCGGGGTGAATGCCTCGGTTGGGAGCCGCCGGAACAACCTCGGCGGAAACTTTAATTTCAAGCAAAATAAGCTGAGTATCACCTCGTATGGCGGTGGTAACGTGAATAATTATTTCGGTGGTTCCGAAACCATGCGGCAAAACCTGCTGGACGGTCAGGTCATCAGCACGATTGAACAGATCAATGCCTACAAAAACAAAGGGCGGTCGGGGTTTGGCTCCGTGAGTGTCGATTATGACCTCGATTCACTAAACCGCATTGGCGTCGATGCCAGCTTTGGTGGGGAAGGACGGAACACGAATTCCACGCGCGATACGCGGGTAACGTCCGACGATCCGCAGAATTTCCGGCGGTATAACCATACCCAAAACCGCAACCGCAACATGGACGTCAATTTCAACTACACGAAAACGTTCAAGCGGAGTCCGGAGCAGGAATACACCTTTCTGGCGCAGTATAACCGCAACAACAACCACAGCAACTATTCGCTGAACCAGTTTCCGCTGCCCGAAAGCGAGGTGATCGACTACCGGGAGCGCAACAACAACGACAACCAGCAAAAGGAATTCACAATCCAGACCGACTACACCCATCCGTTCTCCACTGTCAAACGCCGGATTCTGGAAGTTGGAACCAAGGCCATTCTGCGCGATGTGGGCAGTGATTACCGCCTGGAAAATGCGCCCGACGGCTCGTTGAATTACCGGGAAGACCCCACCCGCGCCAATACGTTCGACTACCAGCAGTGGGTTTGGTCGTCATATGCGTCGTTTCGGATGCGAACCAGCAAAATGTGGGGTTTTAGCCTCGGCGGACGGATGGAAATGACGAACATCAACGCCAATTTTATTTCGACCAGCACGAAATTTACCGACCGCTACCAGAATTTCCTGCCGAACGTGACCATTTCGAAGCGGTTTGGCGAAGAACGACGGCTGAAACTGAATTACAGCCAGCGGATTCAGCGGCCGTCTATTTTCTACCTGAACCCGTACGTCAACTACTCCGATCCGAAAAACATCCAGACCGGCAACCCGTATCTGGACCCGGAACTGGCGCATTCGGTCGAATTGTCGTACAGTACCTTTACCAAAGGCGGAACAACTGTGAACGCGATGCTATTCGGGCGGCAAACCAACAACGCCATCGAGCGCATCACGACGGTCGACACGAGCGGCATTTCGAGCAGCACCTACCGGAACATCGCCCAGAATTCGACCTACGGCATGAACCTGTTCGGGTCGGCGCGTCCGGTGAAACAGTGGAACATCAGCGGGTCGTTTGGGCTGAACTACAACATTTTGAACAGCAACGCCTTGAACATTACCAACGAAAACTGGAGTTATCGGGTTAACCTGAACACCTCGCTCCAGTTGCCCCACGACATCAGCCTGCAGGCCAACGGTTCTTACAATTCGCGCCGGATTCTGTTGCAGGGGCAATCGTCCGGTTTTTACTACTACGGTTTTTCGGGCCGGAAGGAATTCAAAAAACAGAAAGTGACGATCACCGCCAGTGCCGAGAATCCCTTTCGGCGCTATAACACCATTGTGACCTTGCTCCGCACGCCCACGTTCATCTCGGATGGCTCCAACTACAACGTCATCCGAAACATCCGTTTGTCGGTCAACTGGCGGTTTGGAAAAATGAACGCCGGTCAAAACCGCGAGAAGAAAAAGATTTCGAACGACGACGGGAAACAGGGGTAGCAGGATAACTATACTGGGATAAAGGCTTGGTTTTGGCTGAAAATGCCTACCTTACTCTGCGAATCACGAAATTTGTTTGCCAATGAGAAGATTGCCTGCCCTTCAGGATCCTAGTTCCGTAGCCCCACCTTCCTCCGCTATCGATCGTTTTTTACTGCGCTTTATCCGGGACAGCCGCGACCTGCCGTTCGTCTACCTGACGCTGAAAATCTCGTTTACGCTGGTTCCGCTGGGTATTCTGTTGTTCATCCCGGGCATCACCGGCTGGGTGTGGGGCGTGTTGGCATTTGCCTGTTTTGCATCGTATGCTATTTATAAAGGGCCATTTGGACTCATGGTGCATTGCGCGGCCCACCGGCCGCTGTTCAAACGGGAATACAGTGCGTTGAACTATTACATGCCGACATTTCTGGCGCTTTTCTTCGGGATGTCGCCCGACACCTACCAGAGTCACCACATCGGTATGCACCATCCCGAGAATAACATGCCCGAAGATCTGAGCAGTACGATGACCTACAAGCGCGACAGCGTCAGGGGCTTTCTGATGTATCTGGCTAACTTTTTCTTTCTGGGCGTAATCACACTGATCGGTTATCTGAAGCGGAAAAACCGCCAGAAAATGGCGGAGAAAGCCATGAGCGGTGAAATCCTCTTTCTGACGATGTGCGCGGTTCTGCTGTGGGTAAATGCCCCGGCTACGATTGTGGTGTTTCTGCTTCCGTTTGTCATGACGCGCGTTTTTGGTATGATCGGCAACTGGACGCAACACGCTTTCATCGACCGGAACGATCCGGCGAATGCCTACAAAAACAGCATTACCTGCATCAACGTCAAGTATAACCGCATGTGCTGGAACGACGGGTACCACATCAGCCACCACTGCCGCCCGGCCATGCACTGGAGCGAGCATCCCAGGTTTTTCCTAAAAACCCTCGACCAGTATGCGGCCCACAAAGCCATTGTTTTCGAAGGACTCGACTATGGACAGGTTTTCGGCTTACTCCTGAGCAAACAGTATAATCGACTGGCCAAACACGTCGTCAACGTCAACGGTGCGTTTCAGAACGAACAGGAAATCATCGAGTTGATGAAATACCGGGTGCGGCCTATTTTGGAATGGAATCCGGAGAAGGCGTCGGTAGCAGCCTGAGGATTATACTGAAATGATAAATATTAAATGATGAACGCTAAATGTAAAATTGGTGTGATAAGCTCCTAACTTTTACATTTAGCGTTCATCATTTAACATTTAAAATTTCTTTTTCCTTCACTATTGGCTCACCCGAACCGAAACCGCCGTGGTTCGGGAATTGGCCCGTAGCAACATCAGCGCAATGACAAAGAATACCGATTCGGTCACCAGCCATTGCCGGCCAAAATCGCCCAAAGCCCCTTCGGCGAAAACCGTGATGGTGCGCGACAGTGCGTAAAAGCCCCACAGCAGACACAGAAAAGCCAGACCCTTGTTGACGTCATTGAGCATGAGGTAAATGAGGCTGATAAATAGGGTCAGACCAACTCCGCCATACACGCCCCGAATGGAGCTAAAAGCATCCGTGTTGTTGAGTTGAACGTGAACCAGATCCATAACGGATTGGGGGTCGGCAAAAGCCATCATACTGACCGAGAGGAGAGCCAAAGCCGACAGCAGGATGAATACCTGGGCGGCCCGTTTTGCAATCGTTTGCGTTTGCATGTTCGTCGTAGTTGTTGGTTTACGAGGCAAAGTTGCAGACGTTTTTCGTCAGAAATCTTGGTCTTGACCAGGATTTTAGCAAAAGATCATTCTACGTCACCATGCGGTCATATACCTCGTCGAACCCGGCGTTTTTGCTTAGTTTGTAATGCTCCGCGTGGTAGCGGTCGAGTTTGTCCAGAATCTGAATCAGCAGGGCTTTTTCACCCTCGGTCAACGAACTGTAGGCGACATCGGCCACCCGGTTCATCACCGGAAAACACTCTTGCAGGATGGTCAGACCCGCTTCGGTGATGCGCAGGCGTTTGGAACGCCGGTCGTTTTCGTCCGGAAATTCTTCAATATACCCCATGCCCACCAGCCGGTTCACCACGTCGATTCCGGAGGCAAACTCCACCATCATTTCGTAGATCAACTCGCTCTTCTTGGGCGTTCCCATTTGCGCCAGCACGATCAGATAAACCGGCTCCTCAATGCTTTTGAAGTTGAGTGGAAACATGGCTTTTTTGGAATAAAAATAACCGTACTTCGACAACCGCCCGACCAACGCAGCCAGCCGCGACGATGGCCGGATCTCCGTCAGCGACCGGTTTGCGGTTCCCGTCAGGCTCTCCACCCATTTTTCATCGTATAACCCGTCAGGAGAAGCCACCGGGCTGTGCTGATTGAGGACAGCAGGCTGAGCGGTTTCGGTTAAATAATGCAGACAAAAGCCGGCCACATCCGCATCGGGCGTAGCCTCACTGTATTTGGCCCACGCATTCACTAAATCGATAAGTTGCTGTTCTCCCCGGTCCATATCACTATGATTTCGTACAAAATAACGGATTAGCACTCGTGTTTAACTACGGAAATAAAATATTTTTTCAAATATAGTAAACATTAATTATGTTTTCGTAGTAATATTGCAAATGTATACAGTGTATAATTACGAAATCGTAGTTTTGCTTCCCTGGTCGAAGTGTCATCACAGAATGCATTTAGCTTATCAAAACCGATGATAGCAGAATTAAAAGGCGTTGGTAAGGAATACCAAACCGGCGATCAAACCATTGTGGCCCTGCAACCCACCACCCTGCAACTGAACGAGGGTGAACTGTTGCTCATCATTGGGCCGTCGGGCTCGGGCAAAACGACCTTGCTCTCGTTGCTGGGTTGTGTCATTTATCCCAGCTACGGCGACCTTTGGGTCGATGGACAAAACGTCAATAAGTTGAATCAGAGCGAATTGGCTCGTCTCCGGCTGAATACCATCGGGTTTGTTTTCCAGAATTTCAACCTGCTGGCTCCGCTCACTGCCGAAGAGAACGTGATCATGCCGCTGAAACTGCAGGGCGTGAACAGCGCCGAAGCCCGCGCCCGCACCGAACAGGCCCTCAAAACCGTGGGCATGACCGACCGGCGTCGGAACCTCCCGAAACAATTATCGGGCGGGCAGCAACAACGAATCGCCATCGCCCGCGCCCTCGTCACCAACCCCCGACTGGTGCTGTGCGACGAGCCGACGGCATCGCTGGACAAAAATTCGGTGGGCATTGTCATGCAGGAACTCCGCGCGCTGGCCGACGAAGGCAAGTCGGTGGCCGTCGTAACCCACGATCCCCGCCTGAAACAATACGCCCACCGGATCGTGGAGGTCGATAACGGGGTAGTAAACGAAGTGAACGAATTTAACGACTAAGGCTATGAAACCGGTTTACTTATTTGGTCTACTGATTGGACTCGCGTCCTGTGGAGGCAGCAAAGACAAGACTGCGGAGTCGCAGGATTCTGTTCGGACGGTGCAAACGCCGAAGCGCATCGACGAGGTGCTGGGCATCGCGGTGATCGAGCCGGCAAAGCGAATCAGCCAGCTATCGGCCGAAACCGGTGGGCTGGTCAAAAGCATTGCCGTCAACATCGGCGAGGAAGTGAAAAAAGGGCAGGTGATTCTGACGATGGATAACGCCGTCGAATCGGCTCAACTACGACAGGCCAGCGTCAAAATCAAAACCCAGCAGGACGCCATTGAAACCGCCCGGCAAAACGTGCAGACGTTGCGCGTACAACTCCAGAAAGCCGAAGCCGATCTGCAACGGAACCAGACGCTGTTTGCCGGAAAAGCGCTGACGCAGAAGGATCTGGACGATTCGAAGTATGAAGTGACGAACCTGCAACAGCAAATCCGGGCGTCGGAAGCCCAGGTTCGGGAGGCTCAGGGGCGCATCAGTGAACTCCGGGCCGACATTCAGTATGCCTCGACGGTGGCCGGGCTGAAAACCGTGAAAGCACCCGAAAATGGAACGTTGCTGAGCCTGGATGCCAAAGTCGGCCAGTTTCTGTCCAGCAACCAGTCCATCGGCGATTTTGCCCCGGCGGGTCCGCTCGTGGCCCTGACCGAAATCGACGAACTGTTTGCGCTAAAGGTGAAAGTGGGCCAGAAAGCCTACATCCGGCCCCAGGGCAGCGACGAACGTCTGACCACGGGCACGGTGGTGCTGACGTCGCCCTACCTCCGCAAAAAATCGCTCTTTGCCGACAATGCCGCCAACCTCGAAGACCGGCGCGTTCGCGAAGTTCGGGTGCAACTGGACGACCCCGGCAACGTCATCATCGGCGCCCGGGTCGAATGTCTCATTTCAATTCAATAAGGCAAAAACCGCCTTTTACCATGTTTAGAATCGCGTTCAAATTCATCCGGTACGATGTGGCCAAGTCGCTCGGCGCACTGGCGGGGATCGTTATTTCAGTGTTTCTGGTGGGGCAGCAGGCCGGTATTTTCATCTTCCTGACCGACGCCATGCGGAGCATTGTTGACAACAACAAGGGCTACATCTGGGTGACGGACGAAACCACGACCAACGCCAACCAGCTCAGTCCGCTCGACGTTCGGAAAGGTTACGAAATCGGTTCGCTGCCGGGCGTGGAGCGGGTGTATCCGGTGGTCATCGCCGGAGCCGGGGCCAAATTTGCCAACGGCACCACGAGCGGTTTTTCGCTGATTGGCTCCGAAGCCCCCGCTTTTGCCGGTGGCCCGTGGCGGCTCTACACTGCCAAACCGGCTGATATGATTCCGGAAGGCGCTCTGATTACTGATTTCTACGATGCCAAAGCCCTCGGCGGACTCAAACCCGGCGATTATTTCGAAGTCAACGGGAAGAAGGTGTACAACGCCGGGCTGACGCGGGGCGCGCGCTCGTTTGGCGGGGGATTACTGGCCTTCACGACCATCGAACGCGCCCGGTATCTGGCCAACATCCCGACCAACAAGGTGAGCTTTTACCTCGTCAAACCCAAAACCGGTGTCCTGGAAGCAACGGTTATTCAGCAGATTAACCAGAGCATCACCGGTGTGCGGGCCTGGAATGCCGATGACCTCTCGCAGGTTACCGTCAAAACCGTGTTGGCTACCAACGGGATTGCGGCTTCGTTCGGTAGCCTGATCGGTTTTGCGGTCATTTCCGGACTGGTCATCATCGGACTAACGCTCTATTCGGCAGCCATTGACCGCATCAAGGATTACGGCACCCTCAAAGCGATTGGCGCTACCAACGGTTACGTCAGCCGCCTGATTCTGACCCAGGCACTGCTGTTTGCTGTCGTAGGCTACGTGGTGGGTCGGGGATTGGCCGAGGCTTTCCGGCTGGGCATTGCGCAGTCGGGAACGCTGTTTTTCTTCCCGATCTGGTTTGAATACGCCCTGTTCGTCATCACGCTGGTCATCTCGCTGGGCGGTTCGGTATTCGCCATCCGGCGCATCAACTCGCTGGAACCGGCCACGGTTTTCAGGGGCTAATTTCATTGAGTGAATGAGTGGTTGAGCGATTGAGTGATCAGGCTCGGCTAGTTAATACTTATTGTGCCATCTTACTCTTCAAAAGTAACATGAAACGAATAGCCCACATAGAATATCTTCTGCATTTTAACTCCACTTTCGTAGCCCGATTCGCGCTTTTGCTCGCCGGCCTGCTTTCACTCCATCACGCATTCGCTCAATCACCGCCCGGCGGCCCGGTCACTAAAATCACGCTCGCTCAGGCGTTGCAGCAGGCGCAGGCGAATCGGCTGGAACTGACGAATCAGCGGTTACAGACGCAGATTACAGAGAGTGACGAAGCCCGGCGACGCGCCCAATGGCAACCGCAGCTCAATGCCGGAGCCGATTTTCGCTGGAACACACAGATTCAGCGAAGCGTAATCAAAAACGCGCCGTTCGCCAACGGGCAGGATCTGGTGTTGCGGTTTGGTACGCCTTTCAACAACATCCTGAACGTGCAGGCCGAGCAGAAGGTCTACGACGCCCAAAGCCGCATCGATCGTTCGATCAACCGGTTGAACGCCGAAAATCAGCAGACGACGCTGGAAAAACGGAATGTCGAGGTGCGTCAACAGGTAACCGAAGCCTATTACCAGACGGTTTTCAATCGCGAAAAACAGCGGCTGTCGGAACGCGCCCGCAGCCGGGCGCAGGGCTATCTGGAACAGGCGCAGATCCGTTTTCGGGCCGGAACGTTGCTGGAAAGCGAGCTCGACCGGTTTTCGCTGGACCTCAGCAATGCCGAACTGACCTACCGCAACGACCAGCGCGACTATACACTGAGTCTGGAAAATCTCCGCTACCGCATCAACGCCCCGCAACCCATTGAACCCGCCGATTCGCTCCGGGCCTTGTTTGCGGAATTTCAAACGCTGGAACTAACGGCCGGTAATCGCCCGGAACTGCGGACGGAAGAGCTGAACCGGCAGGTCAACGAACTCAACCAGCGCCGGGAACAGGCCCGGCTGGCACCGGTCGTAACGGCCTACGGCGCGTATTTCGCCCAGCAATTTTCCGATGCTTTCAATCCATTCCAGGGCGGAACCTGGTTTCCGTACAATTATGTCGGTTTGCGGGTCAACGTCCCGGTGTTCGACGGGCGACAAACGCGGTTGAACAAACAGGATTACGTCCGGCGGGCCCAGATCAATCAGAATACGCTTCAACAACTGAAAAACGACGTTGACTACGAACTCCGGGCGGCCCGGAACACGCTCGATCAAGCCCGCGGGAACCTCGCCGAAACGCAGAAGAACATCACCCAGGCCCAGAACATTCTGGCCATCGACCGCGTCCGTTTCGACGCCGGGGCGCTGCTGCTGGCCGACTTTCGCAACAGCGAATACAGCCTGCAACAGGCCGAAAACAACTACCTGCGGGCGGTTTATGACGTGTTACTCGGGCAGGTTCAGGTTCGGAAAGCGTTGGGGAATTTGTAAAAACGGGCGTTCTGATTAGCAAAGAGATTGAGGAAATTTCGGCGATTGACGGCACCCGGCAACCAGAAGCTGCTAACGGTTTTTTTTGGATGAGCGGTTCTCCGGAATTTTTTCCAAACCGGGTTTTCTTACTTTTGCCAATTATCACGTCAACGCCCCATGCAACCACAAGCTCAGCAGATTATCCGGATCGGGAGTACGAAAGACAAGGACATGCTGTCGAAACCCCAGAAGGAGTTTAACCGCCTGACCCGGAAAATCGAGACGCTGGAAAAAGAGCTGGTGGAATACCGGGAGGCTTCAACCCGCATTCAGCAACGCATTCAGACCGAACTCCTGCCGCTGCAGACCGAATTTCAGGAACAACGGGCCGCGCTGGTTCGGGTTTTTGATCGCGCCCACGATTCCGGCGCGTTCAAGGCCAATGAACGGAAAAAACTGGTCGACATCATCCTGAATCTAACGTATGACCTCATTTCCGAACACGGCCGGGATGATTTGAAGCCGATTTACGACAAATATGACCCCGACGGTTTCGATGCCACCACGGCCGAAGCCGATGAGCTGACGTCGGAGGCCATGAAGGCGATGTACAGCAGTATGTTCGGCGTTGAGTTTGACGACGATGCAGACGTGAGTTCCCCCGAAAAAATGGCGGAACACCTGCGGCAAAAACTGGAAGAGCAGCAAACTGCCTTCGAGGAACAGCAACGGCAAACCGAGGAGCGACGCGCCCAGAGGCCCAAAACCAAAAAACAACTGGAGCGGGAAGCTAAAAAACAGACCGAAGAACGCAGCACGACGAAAGCCGTGCGGACGGTTTACATGGATCTGGTGAAGGCCTTTCACCCCGACCGGGAACCGGATGAAGCTGAGAAACTGCGCAAAACCGAGGTGATGAAGCGGATTACGGAAGCCTACGAAAAAAGCGATTTGCTGACCTTGCTCCGGTTACAACTGGAGTTTAACCGAATCGATCAGGACCACCTCGAAACGCTGGCCGAAGAACAGTTAAAGTATTACAACAAAATTCTGAAACAGCAGACGCAGGAACTGGAAGAGCAACTTTACGGCCTGCAATCGCAGCTTGCAGCCATCAGTGGAAAATCGCTGCTGTTTGTCTCATCACCGATGAGTCTGGAATTTAGCTTCAAAACCGACGTGCAGGAGTTAAAACGCAGCATCAAGAACCTGAAAAATGATCTGAAAGCCTTTCAGGACGCTGCCCTGATGAAGCAGTGGCTGAAGTCATACCGGATTCAGAAAGCGGGGGATTTTGACGGTTTTTTCTGACGGTTACCGGCCCAGATACCGTTTCAAATCTGAAATGGATTGAATGCCCAGTTGATCGGCCTGCGCCCGGCGCATCATCAGGGCGTAGGTATTGTTGAAACCCAGCGGAGGTAGCCAGGTCAGTTTATGACGGTTTTGAAATTCGCGACTGACATACTGAAAAACCGCTTTTCGGTCGGATTTGATGGAATCGGCTAGGGCCGGGGGCGGTTGTAGAATCACGAGCAAACCCGTTCCGGTGTATTCCGGATAGAGGTCGATGTCGCCGGCCGCCAAGGCGTCGAAACAGATTTTGGTGCCGCCCAGACCGGTTTTCGTAATCACTTCCAGCGTCGTGCGGTTTTCGAGCAATTGCCGCAGAATTTCGGCCAGAATGTATTGTTCCGTAAAAATCTTGGTGCCGATCACGATCTTTCCGGCGCGTTTGGTTTGCACCGGTGGAATCAGCAATCTGGTTTGTTGCAAAAACCGCCGGGCCACGGCTTCGGGTGATTCGTGCAGAAAATCCGCGCGGTAGTTCAACTCCGTCATCACCGAATCCGACAGCCGCCCTTCCAGTAAATGCAGCGTTTTAATAACGTCGGGATATTGCTTCAGAATCGCATTTCGAACCACCAGCGCGGCTTCGTAGGGCGGAAACGCATTTTTGTTATCCTCCAAAACCCGCAACTGAAACGCCTTGATCCGTCCGTCGGTCGAATACCCGCTGATGAGATCGACCTGTCCGCGACGAACCGCTTCGTACATCAAATTCTGGTCGATGAGTTTGGGTGTCATCTGCAAACCGTAGGCCCGAACCAGGCCCGGATACCCGTCGGCGCGGCCGTAAAACTCGTGGGCAAAACCGGCTGTCAGCTTTGCCTGACTCCCCAGCGGTACCCAGTAAAAAGCCGATAAAATGGGAGTGATCAGCAGAAAAGCGAGGGCAACCCGGCGAAGCCGTAATCCCTGCAACTGTTGCAGCCGGGCCAGCAAAAAATCGAAGAAAATCGCTAACAAAGCCGCCGGAATAGCGCCCGCCAAAATCATGTTGCTGTTGTTGAGGGCAATCCCACCAAAGACAAACTCGCCCAGCCCCCCGGCGGCCACGTAAGCCGCCAGCGTGGCCACGCCCACATTGATGACGGTGGCGGTGCGAATCCCGGCAAAAATAACCGGCAGAGCCAGTGGCAGTTCCACCCGGATTAGCATCTGCCCGGTGGTCATGCCCATGCCCAGAGCCGCTTCCTTCAGCATCGGACTCACTTCCCGAATGCCCACGTACGTGTTTCGAACAATCGGCAATAAAGCATACAGAAACAAGGCGGTAATGGCCGGCCAGATGCCGATTCCCAATAATGGAATCAGAAAACCCAGCAGGGCAATGCTCGGAATGGTTTGCAGAATGCCCACGACTGCCAGGACGACGGAAGCCAAACGCGGGCGGTATGTGATGAGGATGCCCAGCGGAAGGCCAACCAGCAACGCCAGACAGAGCGACAGAAACGTCAGGCCGATGTGCGTCAGGGTTTGTTCGGCCAGTTTGTCCCGTTGTTGAACCAAAAAGTCGAAAAAATCCTGCATGATTGTGCTTGGATAGCCCCTAAATCTCCTGAAGGCCGGGCGGCCGGAGCCGGACTTTTTGCATCTGAAGTATAAGTGTCCAAGTCCCCTTCAGGGGATTTAGGGGCAAAATGAATCTAAATCGGATTGAAATACACGCCGATGCCGAACCAGCGGGTTTTCTGATTTTCGTAGACGCTGTAGGGCCGGAAACCGGTGTAGCTTTCCAGCAGGAACGTCAGGTTGTTAGTTGTGCGGCCCAGCTCCAGCCCCAAACCGGCCTTGACGCCAGGCCGGAAGTCGGTTTGCTGCCAGACTTTCAGATCCACCCCCCCCACAAACCGGGCAAAGGCCTGCGACGGTTTGCGGTAATAAAAACCCGCCTGAGCGCTCAGCCGCTCGCGTTCTTCCGGTTTGCGCAGACCAATGCCGACGCCTACGTATTTCCGTAAACCGTTCTTCTCGTGGTTGTACGTCACGTCGATCACTTCGTAATTAACCGGATTGGGCAGGTAATAATTGATCTGGTTGCGAAACAGATAATCGTCGCCGAGGTGCGACGAGAGGTGATACAACCGCAACCGCCAACTGTGATTCCGGACTTTGATGTTGTAGAGGAAACTGAGCCGGTAATCGGTGTTCATCAACTGCCGTTTCTGTTTGTTCAGCTTGTCGTCGTGATACACTTCAAACTGCGTAAACGAAGCCACGTCGAACGAAAACTCGCTGCTGCGGTCGGCGGATTTGTACCAGCGAATCAGCGGTTTTCGAAGTCCGAACGCAAACGGGACGATGGTGCCGTCGTATTTGTCGCCGTCCATCCAGTAGCCGGGCAGGACGCTGACGCTGGTTTGGGCTTCGATGGGGTCCAGCAAAATGGGATCGAAGAGGTGGCCTTTGGGCAGAAATTCCCGGCGCGGAAACGTCGGCTCGGTGAGGGTCGCGTGGCGAATCACGAGGGTGTCGGGCAGCTCCTGCGCCAACGCACCCACCGATCCGGTGAAGAGAAGAAAGGACAGTAAATAAGGTTTCATCGCGCAATAAAAACCTCCGGTTTTCAGGCCGGAGGGTGACAACAGAGAGTTTTTTTAAGCCTCAACGCCCGTTTTCTTCAATTCGGCGTAGTGTTTATAGAAGTACGGAATGGTTTCGATTCCCTTGTAGAAATTGAACAAACCGTAGCTCTCGTTCGGCGAATGCAGCGCGTCGATGTCCAGACCAAACCCCATCAGGATGGATTTGACACCCAGTTCCTGCTCAAACAGCGCCACGATGGGAATGCTGCCACCGCCCCGGGTCGGAATGGCTTCTTTGCCCCAGGCTTCGCGGAAGGCCCGGCGGGCGGCTTCAAATTCGACCGAGTCGGTGGGCGTTACGTACGGCTGACCGCCGTGGTGGGGTGTAACGGTTACGGTTACCGTCGGCGGAGCGATGGAAATAAAATGCTTCGTAAACAGTTCGGTAATCTCGTCGGGGTCCTGACGCGGCACGAGCCGCATGCTGATTTTGGCCTGCGCCTTGCCCGGCAACACGGTTTTGGCCCCTTCGCCAATGTAGCCACCCCAGATGCCGTTCACATCCAGCGTCGGGCGAATCGAAGCGCGTTCGGGCGACGAATAGCCTTCTTCGCCAAAAACCGCCTTAAGGTTCAGATCGCGTTTGTATTCTTCTTCATCGAAGGGGGCTTCGGCCAGAGCCGCCCGTTCTTCGGGTGTCAATTCATCAACTTTATCGTAAAAACCCGGGATCGTGATCCGGCCTTTTTCATCGTGCAGGGAGGCAATCATCTGACACAGCACGTTGAGCGGATTGTGAACCGCGCCACCGTAAACGCCCGAATGCAGATCACGGTTCGGCCCAACGACTTCTACTTCGACGTAGGAAAGACCCCGTAAACCGGCTTCAATCGACGGCACATCGTTGGCAATGATGCTGGTATCCGAGATCAGAATCACGTCGCATTTGAGTTTATCGCGGTTGGCGGCCACAAAATTGCCCAGGTGATCGGAGCCAATTTCTTCTTCGCCTTCAATCATCACTTTGACGTTGCAGGGCAAACCGTCGGTGGCCAGCATGGCTTCCAGCGCTTTGACGTGCATGTAAAACTGGCCTTTGTCGTCGCACGAACCCCGGGCATAAATGCGTTCGTTGCGAATGGTCGGCTCGAAAGGCGGGGTGTTCCAGAGTTCGTACGGATCAGCGGGCTGGACGTCGTAGTGGCCGTACACCAAAACCGTCGGCAACGCATCATCGATCAGTTTTTCGGCGTAAACGACCGGGTGGCCCGGTGTTTCGTGCAGCGCAGCGTTGTCGAGACCGGCGGCCGTCAACTTATCCCGGACAAATTCAGCCGCCCGGCGCATATCGGGTTTAAATTTAGAATCGGCACTCACGGACGGAATCCGCAGCAATTCGAAGAGTTCGTTCAGAAACCGCTCTTTATGTTCCGCAAAATAGGTTGATAACATGGTGTTGACGGGTTTTTGTCGGATCGACAAAGGAAATAGTACCAAAAAATGACGCCCCGAAGTTAATCACTTCGGGGCGTCATGCAACCAGGAATAGCTTGAAACTTATTCTTCGTCTTCTTTCTTCCGGAATTTGATCAGCCGTGTCCGGCTTTCTTCGCCGTTCAGCAGCCGGGTGATGTTTTTCTGATGGGTCAGTACCACAAACAGGAAAACGACTACTCCGAAAACAATCAGCAGCGGATGTTCTTTTTGCCCGAACGCCCGCAGCAGCAACAGCACCGGAAAGGCCAGAGCAGCCATCATCGAACCCAACGAAACGTATTGCGAGGCAATGACCACCACCAGAAAAATGCCAATGCAGACAGCCGCCACTTCGGGGTGAATGGCGAGAACCATGCCCAAAAGCGAGGCAACGCCTTTGCCACCTTTGAAGTCGGCCCAGATCGGAAAAACGTGCCCGATAACGGCCACAAGGCCAAAAACCAGTTTAAACGTCAGGATTTCGTGGGTCCCGATCACGTCGAAATACCACAACAGGGAGGCAAGAATGGTGGCGGTGTAACCTTTCAGTACGTCGATCAGCATGACGACCGTACCGGCCCGTTTGCCCAGAACGCGAAAGGTGTTGGTCGCACCGGCGTTTCCACTTCCGTATTTACGAATATCTAATCCAAAAAAACCCTCTCCATACCAAACGGCAGTCGGAATGGAACCCAACAGATAAGCAAGTAAAGTCGTTGCAACGATTAATAACACGTTCATTCAGGAAATCTACCGCTTCGGCGGTGCGATTGACATTGAGTAAATACTAAACTTAAATCACCTCAACGAGGTGCGCAGAGACTTAAAAGTAGGGATTTCCGGCGGGTTGTAACAACTCCTGAATGACAAATCTACGAAAAAAACCGAGTTTGTTACCGTTTAATAACACAAAAACCATGAATTGTATTCCTTTATCACCATTTTTTATGTATTCCCCACAGCCATCAGACTGTGGGGAATAGACTTATTTCTCCATCGGGTGTTCTTTCAGCAACTGATCCGGCGCGTAAAAATCCTTTTTGCTGCCAATAGCCGCCCGGACCTGCTTCACTTTCGCCGGCAGAATGGCCGGTGCCTGGTTTCCGAATGAATTTCGGACGTAGGTCAATACCGCTGCAATTTCATCGTCCTTCAGCAAACCGCCAAAAGGGGTCATCGGAACCTGGCCGGGGTAATTTTTGCCTGCTACTTCGATAGGTCCCAGCAGCCCGTTCAGCACAATTTTGATGAGACGGTCTTCGTTGCCGGACACCCACTTCGTGCCATTCAGCGGAGGAAAACCGGAAGCCGCCAGTCCTTTGCCATCGGGCTGGTGGCAGGTGGTGCAATAGCCTTCCTTGCCGTAAATTTCTTTTCCCTGGTTAAACAGCGCCAGTTCGGCACCTTTCAGCGTGGATTTTTCAGCTACTTCTTTTACCGCTTTGACATTGACGTCGTTCAGGTGCGCAACGGCGGTTTCATAGGCGTGAATCATCCAGTCGTCGAGCGGTTTTTTCTTGGCCTCGGCCAGAATGGGCAGTCCTTTTTCCTTTCCGATCCAGGATGCTGCCACAATCGCATCCAGCCGAACCCGGCTGTTGTCGTCTTTCACCGCCTGCATCAACAAAGCCGCCTGGTCGGGCACCTGATGGCCCGTGTACCGAACGACCTGAACGGCTGCGGCCCGGGCGTGGTAATCTTTCGCCTTGAGCACCTGGCGCAGCAGCGGCTGATCGACCTTGTTCATTCCCCAACTCACCCACAACCCTTCCAGCAGGTGGTGTTCGTAGCGCGGATCGTTTTTGTCCAGTTTCGCCACCCAGGTTTTCAGTTTGGCCAACACCTGATTCACATCGCGGCCGCGCAGCTCCCGCCGGGTGCGGTAGCGGGTGCGGTATTCGGGCAGTTTCAGGTTATCCAGCAATTCCTCGATCGTGGCCCCGTCCACTTTCGCCGGTTTGACCAGCGGACGTGAGGGATACGTAATCCGGTAGACCCGACCGTGGGAGTGGTCGCGCAGCGGATCGCGGGCGTTGTGCTGCATGTGACCGATCAAAATGTTGTGCCAGTCGATCAGGTACAGCGAACCGTCGGGCGCAAACTCCATGTCAACGGGCCGGAAGTTGCGGTCTTCGCTCACCACCAGATCCATCCGATGCTTGCTTTTATAGCCGGTTCCATCGTCGACCAGCGTGTGTTCTTTCATGCCCAGAAAACCGATGGTGTTGTTGATCAGGAAATCGCCCTGCAATTCGTCGGGGAAATGGCGGCTCGAAACAAACTCCAGACCGGACGTTGGACGCACGCGGTGCGCTTCTTCGATCAACTGTACGGATTTATGCGTGGCCTGACCGTAGCGCGGCAATACCGTTCCCGGCATCATCCAACGAACATCGGGGCTGGAGGTTTCGGCAAAAAACGGCTGTCCCCAGTCATCGAAAGCAATACCCCAGGGATTCGGAATGGACAGTTGCGCGGTGCGTTCCAGCTTGTGGCGCTGGGGCGTATACCGGTAAAAACCGCCGTTGGTGGCCCGAACCGGGCCATATGACGTTTCGACATTGGTATGCAAAAACACGCCTTCGCCCGAGTAAATGGCGCCGGAAGGATCTACGCAAAAGGCGTGGCTGTTGTGGTGGGTGTCGTGGTCATCGTAACCACTCAGCAGAATTTCGCTTTTGTCTGCTTTGTCATCCCCGTTGGTATCCGTAAAGAGCTTCAGATTGGTTCCCTGCGAAACATAAACGCCTTCTTTCGCGATTTCGAAGCCCAGCGGCAGGTGTAATCCATCGGCAAAAACCGTCTCCTTGTCGGCCTTGCCATCGCCGTCGGTATCTTCGAAAATCAGAATCTTGTCATTGGGTTTGGAGTCGCCCGGTTTGTAGTGCGGATAGCTTGGCATCACCGCCACCCAAAGCCGCCCCTTGCCGTCGAACGACATCTGCATCGGTTTGGCGAGGTTCGGAAATTCTTCTTCGGAAGCGAATAATTCAATTTTGTAACCCGTGGGTACTTTGAGTTTTGCCAGAGCCTCTTTGCCATAGAGGTAGGTCAAACTGCCGTTTTTCTCTGGGTTGTAGTTGGTTTTTACGGGTGGGAGCGGGGAGGTATTTTTATCGGCCACCGCCAGATCCAGTTTCTCACCTTTGGAAGCCGCCAGCCAGATGGCACTGTCCCGAATGGCAGTCAGTTCCCGAATTTTCTGAATTTCGGCGGGGTAGTTTTCCGGACCAAACGGATTGTAACGACGTCCGTAGACGTGCACGCCGTTCGGAATTTTGAAATCGTTGTGCCACATCCAGTTTTTTTCCATCACGGCCTCGTGAATCAGCTTCCGGTTGGTTTCCGCTTTGGGGGCTGCCTTTCCAAAAACCTGATCAACCAGCAACACACCCAGTTTTTTGTAGCCTGCTTCGTTCAACTGCGAACCGTCAATGGTTAGCGGTTCGGCGCTGTCGGCATACCATTGCTGGGAAGGGGTAAAGGCATCGACAAAGAGTACGTTGTTCTGCTCCGCCACTTCCTTCATGGCTTTGGTATACAGCAGCAGGTTTTCATTCTCCTTTTTGCCGTTTGGCAGGTCCATCTTGGCGGATAAATCTTCAAAGGCGATGGGCGAAACGATGGCGAGTTGCGGAGCGCTCGTGCCGTTGTATTTCTGGCTCAGTGTCCATTTGATAAAAGCGTCCAGTTCGGCTTTGTAGTTGTCCAGTTTGGCCGGCCCCTGAAACGATTCGTTATACCCGAAAAAAGCGACGATAACATCGGTTTTCAGGCGGGTGAGCCACTGATCGGGCGTTTCGAAATGGCCTTCACTTTGGGAGGGATTGGCGTATTCGGTCTGAAATTTTTCGGCACCGGGAAACGCCCAGGGAGAATTCCGGCTGGCGTGGGGCCGAAAACCGGGGGTGTCGCCCCCGTCGCACATGTTCCGGATGAAGAGCTCGCTATCGGGGTAGCGAACCTGTAGTTCGGTCTCAAAGTTGTCGTAATTCATCATCCTTGACCCCAGATTGTTGCCAAGCAGCATGATGCGCGACCCTTTTTTGAGCGGAATCGGTTCGGCTCCCGAAAAGAAACCCCGGTTCGATTGAAAAGCACTGAACGCGATGAGCCCCAATCCAACGGCGATCAGCAGTCCGATGAGGCTATTTTTCCTGGGTTTAGACATTTCTATAACTTCTATTGTGTAATACGGATTCGAAACGGCGGGACTTTGGGTAACTACTTCACGATACCCCGGTAAGGCACATTGATGGCTATTTTACCCTTCCATTTTTTAGGAACCGGCTTGCCCAGAAGCCAGTGTATGGCATTGATGGTCAGCCGTTGAACGCTTTCCTGTTGAAAATCTTCGGGGTGTCCGAGGGTGGTGAAGAACACCTTGGCATTGGCTTTGTTTTTCCACGTCCAGGCAACCGGGTTATCGATGGCCGGTTTGTCCGGATTGACCGATTTGCCCATCAGCAGGAGCGTCGCATCCTTCGGGGGATAGTCCGGACGGACCCGGTAGAGCCACGAAGCCGCGTGAAACGAAGGGGCGACGCCCGTCAGGATGGGGTTCTTGGCCGCTTCCGGTATGATCGTGACATCGGTCGTACTTTCGTGGCCATAGTGCGTATGCCCCGCCTTTCCCCAACCGGGAGGTGAGCCAAAAGCCCGTTCGCCGAAGGCATTCCATTCCTCCGAAGTATCGCCTTTCGGGAAATTAAACGCGTGCGTGGACGTCCGGAAACCCATCACCGGTTTTCCCGATTTGAGGTATTCGTCAATGTACTGGAGTTGGTCGGGGGGCAACTGCCGCCAGCGCAGGAAAAATACCGCCAGATCGGCTTCCCGCAGGGCTTCCAGACCGGGGATGTTTTTTTCGGCATTCTGGTCCGGAGCCGATTTGATGACTTTGGTCCGGAAGCCATAATTTTTTTCCAATTCGGCGGCAATCAGCGGCAGGGTTTGCTCACCGCTGTATTCATGGTCGCCCGCAACAAAAACGATATACGGTTTTCCGGCTTTGGCGGGAGATTTCAGTCGGTTGGCGAGGGCTTCGTTTTCGGCCAGGCTCAGCAAGCCGGCGAGTCCCAGCAGGCCGGAGGTCTGTTGTAAAAAAGCTCTGCGTTTGGTTTTCATGAAGGGTCGGTTTAGGATCCAGGTTCTAATCTGCCAAATTAAGGAAATTTGGGCGCGGATTTACTCGTGGGGGAGATTTTGTGAATCAGGGAACCGTATTTTGGGAACGTGACGGCAGGAAGCCGACGGTGTTTCGATACTAGACTTATGTACAAAGCGGAAGTCGTTGTGGGTTTTGCCTGGAGGAGAAAAAACCGTTCGCTATCTTTTTCAGGGACAGGATGCTTTGTGCAGAAAATCGTATGATATTGGCTTGATTTATGACGGTATTTTTACCTAAACCAACGTATGAGCGAACGGGAAAAAATGCTGGCCGGGGAATGGTATTGGGCCAATGACCCCGAATTGCTGGCGATGCGGGCGCGCGCCCGGGAATTATTCATGCGGTATAACCAAACGCTGAACAGTGAACAGCCGCTCCGGGAAGAAATATTGGGCACTCTGCTGGGATCATTTGGCAAAAACCCCGACATTCAGCCGCCTTTCTATTGCGATTATGGCGCTTATATTCATCTGGGCGACACCGTTTTCATCAACTACAACTGCACCATCCTGGATTACTGCCCGGTCACCATTGGCAATAACGTGTTGATTGGCCCCAATGTGAGCCTGTATGCTGCCTCCCATCCGCTACTGGCGAGTCACCGCATTCAGAAGGGGTCGGATATTGCGAAACCCATCACAGTTGGCCACAACGTCTGGCTGGCTGGCAATGTCGTCGTTTGTCCAGGCGTAACCATCGGCGACAACACCACAATTGGGGCCGGGAGCATCGTGACGCGGGACATTCCGGCGAATGTGTTTGCCGCCGGAAATCCGTGCCGGGTAATTCGGGAAGTTACGGAATAAGCTGATTCTTAACCCTGTTTCTATGATTGCTGTTCGCCATCTGACCAAACAATACCCGACGCACCTGGCCGTCGATGACGTCTCCTTCGAAGTGGGCGCGCGCGAAACGCTGGTGCTGCTGGGAACCAGCGGTTCCGGCAAAACCACTACACTGAAGATGATCAACCGGCTGATTGAGCCGACGTCGGGTGTCATCGAGGTGAACGGAACGGCAATCGGCGAGCGGAAACTCCACGAACTCCGGCGCGAAATTGGCTACGTGATTCAGGAAACCGGCCTGTTTCCGCATTACACCATTGGCGAAAACATCGCGCTGGTGCCCCGGTTGTTGCAATGGGACGAACGGAAAATTCAGGACCGGATTCGCGAACTGATGGCGATGCTCCGCCTGCCCGAAACCTTCCTCAAAGCCTATCCCAGCCAGCTCAGTGGCGGACAACGGCAGCGGGTGGGCTTAGCCCGGGCACTGGCGGCTCAACCGTCGATTCTGCTGATGGACGAACCGCTGGGTGCGCTCGATCCCGTTACGCGAAGCGCCATTCGCCGGGAATTCCGGAATCTGGAAGAAATACGCCAGAAAACCATCGTTTTGGTGACGCACGACATCCGGGAAGCGTTCGAACTCGGCGACCGCGTGGCGTTGATGGACGGCGGACGCATCCAGCAGATCGGAACACCCCGCGAGCTACTTTTGCGCCCAGTCAATGAATTTGTCCGCAATTTTTTCGCCGACCAGTGGCTGTCGCTCCAGTTGCACGCCTTTTCGCTCCAGGATTTATCGCCCTACCTGCCCGACGAAGCCACTTCGCCCCCCGAAGCGCGGCTTTTTCCGGCCCACACCCAACTGGCCGATGTGATGAGCGAACTGTCCGGCCCCGAAACCATCGTTTTCCAATCCAATCAACGGTTTATAACCATTCAGTCGGCCACGATCTGGCCCGCTTTGGGACAATTGCTCCAGAATCAATCCGTATCGTAAACCGTACCGACCGTGCAGGAATTTTTCGAATTCATCGTTGAACATGCGGATAAACTGGCCGAACAAACGCTGACCCACATCGGCCTGACGTTCCTGTCGCTGTGCATCGCACTCATCATTGGCATCCCACTGGGTGTATTGATTACATTTCGTCCCCGCATCGTCGGGGTGGTTCTGGGATCGGTAGGCGTGCTGCAAACCATTCCGAGCATTGCCTTGCTGGGTTTCATGATTCCACTGCTGGGGATTGGTCCGGGACCGGCCATTGTTGCCCTGTTCCTGTATGCCCTGCTGCCCATTGTTCAGAACACCTACGTCGGCATTCGGGAAGTGAGTCCGGCGCTGAAAGAAGCCGCGCGGGGCATGGGCCTCACGCCCTGGCAGGTGCTGGTCCGGCTTGAATTTCCGTTGGCCTTGCCGGTTATTTTTGCCGGAATCCGCACGGCCACGGTCATCAATGTCGGAGTGGCCACACTGGCGGCTTACCTCGCGGCTGGCGGGCTGGGGGAGTTCATCTTCGGCGGTATTGCCCTGAATAACACCAACATGATTCTGGCCGGTACCATTCCGTCGGCCCTGCTGGCGATTCTGCTGGATGCCGGGCTGGCACGTTTGCAGAAACTGCGCGGTTTGGGACGGTATCGCGTGATGGCGGTTTTCTTCCTGCTGGTGCCGGTTTTGTCGTCGTTCTATCTGGTGCCGGGCGCGGGCCGTCCTAAACTAAGTGCCGGTTTTGCCCACGAATTTTACGGGCGGGCCGATGGCTACCCGGCTCTGCTTCGGACGTATAACCTGCATCTGGCGTCGCGGCTGATCGACCAGAATCTGATGTATGAAGCTGTCCGCACCGATCTGGTGGACATCATCAGCGGCTATTCAACCGACGGGCGCATCAAAGCCTACAATCTGCGGACGCTGACGGACGACAAACACGCGTTTCCGCCCTACGAAGCCGCCCTGGTCGTTCGGCAGAATACGTTGAAACAGCACCCGGAACTGCAACCCACGCTGGATCTGCTGGCCGGGCAGCTTTCGGATTCGTCCATGACCGAATTGAACTACCAGGTCGATCACCTGCACCAATCGCCAGCCGCCGTGGCCCGGCAGTTTCTGACCAGCGCCGGTTTGCTTCGGAAACGGGAGGACCAGAAACGGCAGGGAAATATCGTGATCGGAGCCATGATCTTTACGGAGCAGTATATCCTGGCCGAAATCGTGCGGCAGTTGGTCGAAAACCGGACGGCGCTGGAAGTCATTACGAAAACCGGTCTGGGCGGCACCAAAATCTGCTTCGATGCTCTGATCGCCGGGGATCTTGATCTCTATCCGGAATACACCGGCACCGGCTTGCTGGTCATCCTGCAACCTCCGCTGGCAGTATCCGACACGTTGCAAGTGAGCACCAAAGCGGTTTATCAGTACGTCAGCCGGGAGTTTGCCCAAAAATACCAGTTAAGCTGGCTGAAACCGCTGGGTTTCAACAACACCTACGCCCTGATGATGCGCGAGTCACAGGCGGAGCAATTGGGCATCCGGACCAATTCGGAACTAAAGCGGTATCTGGATCATTAATTCACCTAGCCCGCAAGCAACTGACATACCTTTAGTTAATTTATGTAAGAAAAAACTTGGGTTGGCCACAACCCTGTTTTTTTTGTATCTTTAATTATGCTTGCTAATCCGCCGTTTCCACTTAATATAGAAATTGACAAGTTGACTAATTCCATCGAAAATGCCATTACTGGCGAAGTTTTCGATACAGTAGTCACTCGATTAATACCCCAAAACGAAAAACAAATCAAAAAGAGAGATTGGCAGTTTAATTGGAAGCAAGAGCTTAAAGACCCAAACCGGGAAGCTTACAAACTGACGACAGTCAACAATCCGACTATTATTCAGGGTTTATTAAGCATTCAGGACAAAGGAGATCATGTGTTTATGCACTTAATTGAAAGTGCAGTGTTTAATAAAGGTAAAGACAAAGTGTATCTGGGTGTTCCTGGTAATTTGGTTGCTTTTGCCTGTAGGGTTTCCCTGGAAAAAGGATACGAGGGCTTTATTTCGTTTATTGCTAAAACGGCTTTAAAAACCCATTATGAGCAAACATTAGGGGCTAAAATATTGTACGGTGACACCATGGTTATCGATACAACAGAAGCACTGAAACTAATTAACCGATACTTCAAATCTTAATCAAAATGGGACTCATTAAAGAACCCAAAGACGTTGATTTTATAGTTGATGGCCGTGATTTGACACTCGAAGAACATCAGAAGATCAGCGAATATATTCGGATGCAGAAGAAACTGCGCCAACAAAAAACTAGAAAACGACCAACAAAAAGTAGTAAAAACTACGCCTAGCAACGCATTCACCGCAAGCCACCGGCATGTTCCATGGCAAACCGTAACAGACTGTTTTACCCGTTAACCTGAGTTTTCGGACGATAAAGACACCTACTTTCCGCTATCCGCCGGTACTTGATTCCCCGGTTTTGTCCCAAATTTAGTGCCGAAGAAATCCCCCGGATTCCAGGTGGGCCGCTCCGGATTCTGGGCGGTCAGATACCCAATCAGGAACTGGAGCTGGGCGTGTTTGGCGGCCGCGTTGAAGTCGAACGGCTGGTCGATTTCGTCCTGGGGGGAGTGGTAAATCGTCGCCCGCCAGTCGAGGTTCAGCTTCAATCCGTCGACTTGCGGGTTGCCCGAATCCGTCCCGCTTTTCACGTAAATAGCCGGAATGCCCTGCCGAACGAAGCTGAAATGATCGCTGCGCATGAACACCACCTGCTCGGGAATGGGGTCTTTGGCGACCTTCACGCCCAGATACGAAGCTGCGGCATTGACGGCCTTCGCCATGCTGGAATGCTCGTAGCCATACGGCACAATGTCGACCAGCGGGTGAAAGAAAAACGGCATATCCAGACACAGGTTGGCCACAATCGATTCTTTCGGAACCGTGGGGTTGCTGGCGAAATAATCGGAACCCAACAGCCCCATTTCCTCCGCCGTGACGCCCACAAACAGAATCGAACGCTTCGGTTTGGTCGGCAGCGACGCGTACATCCGGGCCGCTTCGAGGTTGATGCCAACGCCCGACGCGTTGTCGTGTGCGCCGTTGTAAATGGAGTCGCCTTTGACGGGGCGGCCAATGCCGAGGTGATCGAGGTGCGAAACGTACACGACGTATTCGTTCTTCAAAACCGGGTCGGTTCCGGGCAGCACACCGACCACGTTATACCCGGCAATGTCGCCCCCGGATTGGGTTTCGGTTTTCATCCGAACCGAAAAATTGAGTGGAAACGTTTGTGGAATGCTTTTGTTGGCGGCTGCAATGACATCAGCCAGGGCGTGGCCGGATTCCGCAAAAATCGTCCGCGCCGTTGAGTCGCCCAGCGAAGCGACGCCTTTTAGTTCCGGGAAAACCCGTTGCGGTTTGCCGCCCTTGTCCAGCCAGCGGTAGGTGCCTTGCCGGGCGCGAGGAGCCGAGGCTTCCATGCGGTTTCGGACGTCGGTGGGCAGGCTGAACGAAATCACGCCAACCGCACCGTGGGCAGCCGCATTTTCCAGCTTGGCCGAACCGTGATACGCCCGCTGGTTAGACGGAAAAGCCGCCGGAGCGCCGTTGAAATAAGCCACAATTTTGCCTTTGACGTCAATGTTTTTATAATCATCGTAGTTCAGATCGGGTGCCGTGACGCCAAAACCGACAAAGACAACGGGAGCGGTGACCTCACTTTTTTCGCTGCCATACACCGGGGCTAAAATGTAGTTTTTTCCGAAGTTCAACGTTTGTTCGCCCTTCTTGCCGATCAACGTCAGCGAGCTGTTTTCTTCGTTTACCCGCCACTGGCGCAGCGGGACTTTCTGTAAGTACGTCTGGTTGTCGCCCGCCGGTTGCAGGCCGAGGGCTTCAAACTGCGAAATTACGTAATTGGCCGCCAGCCGGTAGCCGCGCGTTCCCGGTTTCCGGCCCTCCATGGCGTCGTCGGCCAGAAAGCGCATGTGGGCGCGGATGGCTTCCGGTTTTACGGATTGAACGGCGGTTTGGGCGTCGGCCGGAATATTTGATTTGGTCTTATCCTGAGCGGAAACGATGGAAAGACTGAGGAGGAAGAAGTTTAAGGTTAAGGCGGTTTTCATATCCGGTCGCAAATTTTCAAACAACCAAGATAAGAAGAACCCAATACAATAACAGAAAATTCTACCAGGAAGTCCAGCCACCATCCACCATCAAATTCTGGCCCGTCACGTACGATGCGGCATCGGAGAGTAAAAAAGCCACGGAACCCGCGATTTCGGTCGACTGTCCGACGCGGCCCAGGGGCGTTTTTTGCGCCAGACGTTCGACAAACGCCGGCTCGTTTTGCTGCACCGCCGGATTGGGAAACGGGCCAGGCGAAATGCAGTTGCACCGCACGCCCTGCCGACCCCAATGCACCGCCAGATAGCGGGTCATCTGAATAATGCCAGCTTTGCCGACGCCGTATTCAATCGGATTTTTGTTCATCGGGGATTCATAAGCAGCCGGATCGGGCGACACAGAACCGTACATACTGGAAAACAGCACGATGTTCCCCCGACCCAGCCGGGCCATTTCCTGACCGACCGATCGGGCGAGCAAAAACGTGGCCGTGAGTCCGCCGTGGTTTACATCATCAAAATCCTGCTCGGTCAACTCTTCGAGTTTTTTGCCGGTCGAGGCAAAGGCCAGATTGACCAGACCTTGCGGGACGCCCCGACGTTGAATTTGCTCGCTGACAAATACCTGAATGGCAGTGCCCTGGCGAATGTCGAGCGTGGCCGGGGTAACCTGCGGACCCAATTGGGCGGAGGTTACAAAGGCAGTTGCACGGTCGTCCAGATCGGCGCAGAGGACGCTGGCCCCCGCAGCCTGCAGCAAGCGAACCGTGGCCTGGCCCAGATAACCGGCCCCGCCAATGACCCAGATGTCTTTCCCGGTCAGGCCGAATGCGTCCGTGAATAAATCCGCCATGCTACGAATTTAAATAAATGATTTTGCCGCCCTGCGAAAGACTATCCCGGGCCGCCAGCAAGGTTTTGATGATGTTTTCGGTTTTGGCAAACGACAGCCGGGGCTGGTTTTCCTCGACCGATCGGATAAACTCGATCAGGTTATCCCGAAACATGCCAAACCAGTTTTTGACTTCGATCAGCCGCCAGCCGTCCTTGCCAAACAACGAAATCTGGAACGTCAGGGCAATGTCCATGAACAGATGCACCGTGGCCTGCAAACCGTCGGCAAACTCCAGGTACACCACATCCCCGCCGTCGCGCCCGACGTGCCGGACCGAAACGGGCGTCGGATCGTCCAGCACCATGAACAAGCCTTCGAGCATGTGAACGCCGTACTTGATCCAGTCTTTTTTCCCTACGGACGTGGCAAGTTGCAGTTTTCCCAGGGCGCCGAACTCGTTTTTCACCGCCCGCAATTCCGTTGCGTAGCGCATGGACGAGCAGGACATGATGAACTTGCCCTTGGCGACCTGTTCCGAAAAATACGCCAGATCTTCCGGGCTGCCTGCCAGTGGTTTATCGATAAAAAGCGGAACCCCGGCTTCGATGAAGGGTCGGGCCATTTCGACGTGATTTTCTATATCGTCGCGACCCAGAATAACCGCATCGACCTGACCAATCAAATCCGTCATTTTGTCCACCACGTGCTCCACCTGGACGGCGCTGGCTATGCTTTCCGAAATGGCCCGATCCTGCGCCCAGACGTGTGTTACCCGCGCTCCCGGAATGCCCAGCAGATCGCGATTAGCCGTCAGATACGCCGATACACCAGGATACCCGACCCGATTAATTTCAGCCGCATCAAAGTAACCGTTGATGATCGCCGACCAGGAGTACGGATGGGCGTTGCCCGCACTCATTCCAATGATTCCGAGTTTTACCACAGTTTTTATAGGTTGTATTCATATCCCGCCCGTGCGGTTCCAAACAAATGCGTTTTATTCCTTTTTCGCCGTAATTTTCAAAATTGCGTATGCGGCCCCGGCGCGCACATCGGCATTTTCGTGTTTCAGCATCGGAATCAAAACCGGCAGGTCGGCGGCAATGCCTCTTTCGGACAGTGCAGTTGCCAGTTCCAGTTGGTCGCCGAGGGCCGGGGACGCCTTCGCGGCTAACATTTTGATCCGGAGCAGCCGGTATGGCTCCGACTGCCGGCCCTTCGGCGAAGCCGTCACCAGAGCGGCATGCACCAGATTCAATTGAAGGCCCGACGAAACCGGTTCCGACAAGGCGGCTTCGGCCAGACGGTTCCACTCGGCGGTGGTCAGCCCACCCAAACGGCGGATGATAAAAGCCCCCAGTTTTCGGGGGGCGGTTTCTTCCGAGCGGGCGAGGGCCAGATCGAGAAATTTCTGCCGGTTGGCCGGAGCCGATTTCGCATCCGACAGCGTTGCTCCCCACAGCGTGTAGAGCGACAACGCCCGGTTTTCTCCGGCAATCGCTTTTTTGGCGGCTTCAGCATCGACCGTGGTGGGTGAAATACCGAGTTTGGCCAGGGTTTCGGCGGCATGGATGCGGTCGGTGCCGTTGGGGTCGGCAAACGCTGCGGCAATTTGATCGGTCCATTTTTTCTTTTCCGCCGGGGTGGTGGAAGCCTGCGCCAGCACCCGCCAGATGCCGATGCGATACGGTGATTTTTTCTCGAACTGTCGCAGTTCTTCCAGATAAACTTCCCGGACGCCAGCCGGTTCGCCGATCCAGAGCAAATACTCGGCCGCGTGTACTTTGATCCATTCTTGTTCGGTCTTCAAAACCGTCCGCAGTTCCTGAAGACACTGGTTCCGTAAGGCATCGGAAGTGGATTGGGCAGAAACCGGCGTAGAGGCAAATTCAATCATAAAAAGAAAAAAAAATAGCAGGGTTTGGATTCGTTTCATTCGGGAACAAGGGTTGAAAAAGTCGGGATTAAGGCCCGCGCTCCGGCCCGGGCTTCCGCCACGCCGGTCGCTGGAATGGAGCGATACGGCCAGCGCATCCGGCAATCGCCCGACGACCAGCCACCCACGGCGGCCAAAAACTTATCGCAGGCCGGGTCAGCATACTTCTGGTCGAGGATGTACGGAACGATGTAGTCCGTCATGAATTGCTGAATGCGCTGTTCCCATTCCAGTGCCTGGGGCAAATCAGTTTGCATCAGGTGGTACCAGTCCAGCGCCAGTTGCGGATGCAGGCAGGCGACATTCGAATACGAACCGTGGGCGCCTTCCCGAAAACCGGTCGCCAGCCGATGGCCTGGTACAAAAACCGATAATCCGGCCATGTGTTCGCGCATCTGCTCATACCAAACCGCATCACCACCCGCCACTTTAACGCCAACGAGCTGCGGCACCGCGTCTTTCAGCCGACCGAACTGCCCGGGCGTCAGCCGCACTTTGGCGTGGGGCGGGTTGTACAGCACGATCCGTACGTCCGCCGAAACGGCGGCCATTTTCTTCAAAAATGAAATGATTTCGGCTTCGGTCGGCGGAAACCAGTCGGGCAGAATGAGCTGAACGGCACCCGGTTCCTGCCGGATCGCCCATTTCAGGCGGTTTAGGGAAATCCACGGACTCATGTGGCTCACGCCAATCTGAAACGGAAGACCGGCTTCGCGACAACGGTGGGCGAGCAAGCGGTGAATACGCCTGAATTCGCTTTCAGTCTGGTTATAAAATTCACCCGCCGTGCCGTTGGAATACAACCCGTTGACGCCGAACCCGATGACTCGATCGATTTCCTTTTCCAACCGTTTATAGTCGATGGAATCATCCGCGTTGATGGGGAGCATCAGCGTGGCCCAGGTGCCGCGAATATCGGCGGCTTCAAGCGGGCGGGTTGCGGAAGGTGGTTCAACAGGCATCGCGAACTAGTTAAGTTTATCGAGTGGAACCTGCGCCAGATAGATGGCGGATTTTCCGTCGTGGGTCGAATAGTACGAAACCCAGAGTGTATTCCGGTGAATGACCATGCCGGGGTAGCTCGCGTCGCCACTGCTCGGGAACGGAATCGTTTTGGTGATGTTGCCCTGCCGATCGGTCAGATACAACGCCATTTTGTTCGGGGAGGCATAATTTCGGGAGCCGATCACCAGTTTCTGATCATTCAAAAACAGAAAGTTCGGTCCACCCAGCCGAATGGCCATTTTGTGGTACGTCCAGTTGGTGTAGGGGGCCGGGCTTTCCGCCACGAGGCCCATCTGATCCTCGGCTTCCCGGCGAATCAGCACAACCATTTTGCCGTTTTTGTCAAACCGGATGGTCGATTCGTTCGGCCTGCCGTTCACTTCTAAATCCGAGACTTTGTCATACTTGATCCCGTCTTTGGTTTTGAGTAGATAAATTACCCATTTGTCATCCGTTACGACCTGATAGTCAATGGCGTAACCAACGCCGTTGTGCCAGGTGGTGCGCCAGATCCAGTCTAATGAAGGCGAAATGGCGGGGTCCAGAGTCGATTTTTGCGGAACTGAGAAATTCGCGCCTTTCAGGTCTGAAAATGAAACCATCGGTGCAATCCGCTGCACTTTGTTCTTGTTGTTGACCGACGCAAAAACCGCCCCGGCCATCGTCACCATCAGCTTTTTATCCGGCGTAATGGTCAGTTTGGGGTCGCGCAAATCGATTTTCGGAATCGCCAGCAGCGCGACACTCGTCCAGTCTTTCCCATCCCTGGATTTCAGCACACGCACCTTGCCGCTGTTGGTGGTATCGACGTGCGAAAACCCTTCGCGGAACGTGCAGTAGAATGCATTGTTGAACAACACCAGGTCCGTAAACGCACTGTGGGGCGGCTGGTCCCAGATTTTGGCGACACGCACGTAGTCCGGGAACGTCCCGTCCTGCGCGCGCGCCGACCAGAAACAGCAAGAAATCAGGCTTAGGAATAGCAGTAATTTTTTCATCGTATCTATTGCGTCACTGTTCGGGATTTAGTTTAGGTTTAAGCAGAAATAAAATAACCGCACAGATGACCAGCAGTCCGGTAGCAACCTGGAATATCTGGCTGAAACTAACCTGCGCATCGCGCAAAACACCACCGGCGTAGAGGCCAAGTCCGCCGATGATACAACTGAACAAATTCAGAATTCCGTAGCCGGTGGCCCGGTAGCGGGGGTCAGCAACCAGACATAAAATAGGCATCATATTGGCGTCGCTAAAAACGCGGGTGAAGGCATAGAAGACGAAGCCGACAACGGCCACCGACAGAATATCCGTTGTACTCGCCAGAAAAATGGCCGGAGCGGCAATGCAGAGCCCGATGGCCGGCACCAGAATCCGTCCACGTGGGTTTTTCAGACTCACCCGATCGGCCAGAGCACCACCGGTCAGAACGCCGACGAGGGCGGCCGTGTGAAAATAACCGGTCGCGTATAAACCGGCCTGTGACTGCGAAAGATTAAACTGTTCCTGATAAAAGGTTGGTAACCACCCCACAATCAGCCAGCCGAGCACACCCAGCAAGCCCCAGAAAATCAGCAGCATCAGGTACGAAGGATTGCTGAATAAATGACGAACCGCATCGCCGAATCGGACGGGAATTACCGATTGTGTAGCGGTTTTTGGCGTTTCCGCCGGGTTTGGCGCATCCCGCAGAAAGAAAAGCAGAATGACCGAGTACACCACACCGACCAGCCCGAAAACACTGAAAGCGACACTCCAGTCGTGGCTTTCAGCAATCATGCCGCCAACAAAACCGAGGCTTTGCCCCACCATAACCCCGGCAATGTGAATCCCCGTCGCCAGCGAGCGTGTGGAGCCCCGGTGGTAATCGACGATGAGGGCCATGGCGGCCGGAATGTAGCAGGCTTCACTAATGCCCATCAGCGCCCGGGTCGCCAGCAATTCGTTGAAAGTAGTGGCCTGGGAAGTTAGCCACGTAACCAGCGACCAGACGAAAAGGCTGCCGATGATAACCCGGCTGCGGTTGTAACGATCGGCCAGAAAACCGGCGAAAGGGCTCATAAGGCCGTAAATCCATAGAAAAACCGCCGTCAGTAGCCCAAATTGGGCGTCGGTCATCGGAATGGCCGTCTTGATCGATTCGCGCATGGTGGTGATCATGGTACGATCGAGGTAATTCAGACAGCCGACCACGCAGAGAAGCGCTACGGCCAGCCAGGCCCCTGCGGGCAGGGCGGAAACTTTCGGGGGAATAGCTAGCGTATCGGTTTTCATATAACGTTTCGGAGGTTAATGCCCGCAGGAATAGTCTGTTTACTGAAGCTCCAGAATCGAGCCGGCAATGTGACGGGTGTTGTTCTCCAGGTTGTAGTAATACACCACCAGCACGCGTTTCTTGTCGAGCTGCACCGACCAGGGATACCCAATGTCGCTGTTGCCACCATCTTCCCGCAGGATGATTTCGGGGGCAGTTTTAAAATCAGTGCATTCGGCATTCAAAATACGGGCGCGGATGCCAAACGGTTTGTGGCGATAGCCGTAAACCAGCAACACGCGGTTGTCGGCCAGCCGCGTGGCCTGCATCGGATGGCCCTGAAAACCCATCGATTCCCATTTAAAGCTCTTCCCGCCGTCGGTCGAGCGGGCAATACACGCCTGATCGTCCATGTTTGCGGTGCGCAAAAAACCGATGATGTCGCCTTTGGGTGTTTCGTACGCGGAGGCTTCGTTGAACGCTATTTTATCGTCGATGGCGACGACGCTTTCATATTTCCAGGTCAGTCCCTTGTCGTCCGAGACGATCAGGTGGTTGGAGGTCTTTTTCGGTGACTGGGAATCGCTGGCGGCCACCACCCAGAAAATCCGGCCACTTTTCCCCTCATACAATGCCCCCCGGTTATAGGCCGGAATGGGTACTCCGCCGAGCGGACTGAAATTGATTTCGGGGGTAATGTGGGTTGGGTAAATCGGCCCCTGCCAGGTTTTGGCTCCGTCGGTCGAGCGAACGAGGTAGCCGCCCAGAAAAATGGCCCCACCCGCTTCAAAATACGGTTTTTTCAGATTGGCCATGCCGTCGGGACGGAGGAATGCCCAGCCGTAACTGGCGCACAGAATATCGCCGTTTTTCAGTTGTAGCAGACAGGGGTCCTGCGAGCCGCCGAATGTATGGGAGTAAATCAGTTCCGGTTCTTTCGTCCAGGTTTCGCCGTCTTTCGACCGGAGCGCCACCAGGTAGCTATTGGGGTCTACGTGCGTTGTTCCTTTTTCGCCAAACCCTTTTCGATCCGGTGCGCGCCGGAAGGCCACTAGCAACTCGCCGTTTGGTTTCTTAACAATCGACGGAAACGAAGCATAAAACCGCTCGTCCTTATAAATTACGAAATCCTTTACTTTCCGGGCGGGCGGAACAGCGGTGGTTTGAGGGGCAGGGGCGTTTTCCGAAACAAACGACATCAGGCCGAGGGCAATAACGCCGGAAAGCAGGAAAAACGAACAGGCACTTTTCAGATTTACGATCATGAGGGCGGGTTAGGGTTATCGGATTTCGTTTATCGATTTGAAATTGAACGGTATTTTATTCTTTGCGATGGAACGTATGCAAAATTAAGTTTTGTCCATTAGTCATCCTGCTACTTTTGTTTCGATTTGTTGTACTATTTTTCAAAGTTACCGACAGGATTACCGATTGGTCGGACGGTTTTTGAATGATTGTATCAATCTCAAGGTTTGGCGAACAGGTTATCCATTTGCCAGGCTTCCAGCGATTTTAGCGTTGCGCCACTTCCGTGCGCCTGAATGGAAACGCCCTGGCTGTCGCTCCGACCCGGATACATGCGCACCGCCACGCACTGCCGACCGTTGACGAATACCTCCACAATACTCTTATCGACAAAAATCCTCAGATCGATCAATTCCCCATCTTTTATAAAAACCGAAGCGGTTTCCGGCACCCGCGACCGGACGCCTTCCAGCGTTGAAGCCGTCGAATTGTCGATGGAAATCGCGCTGTATTGCACGTTTTTAGCTTCGGACCGATCCCAGAAACCACCGTTTTTGTAGAACAGAATCCGGGTGTATTCCTCTTTCCCCGGCGACCGGAGCACGTTCAGTTCAATCGTGGGCGAATCTTTCGGATCGATAACCGCATGCATTTCCAGCGCATTCCCGGAAACCGCCCGCAACACGATTTCCTGATTGGCGGGCAGCGTCGTTTCAGCCACGGTTACTTTTTTCGACCGTAAAGACGCAATATCGCCCGTGGGAGACATTAGTAATTTTCCGTTTTCGTCCAGCGTCAGCAGCCGGGGCAGCGTCATAATCCGGCCCCAGGTTTTGTCGGTCTTGCCTTCGTTGATATTGAAAATGACGTTAATACCGCCTTTCCCGTCGGGATATGCCGAGGGCGCATGCACCCCGTTGGGCAGCATCGGACCGTGGTTGAAATTACCCCCGTCGGTGACGATGAATTTGTCATGGACCTGGTCGTAATCGCCCAGCAGGTATTTGCCGCCACTCATGTGGCTGAAATGCAGCAGAATATACTTGCCCTGGTCGCCAATCGGCCAGAAATACGGACAGGCGCCGTCATCCCCGACCATCCCATACCCATCGTTTTCAATAAACGGATGCAGATAGTGCCAGTTAGCCAGATCCGGTGAGCGGAACAGGAACAACGCACGGACCAGTTTGCCCCCCGGCCCAACCGGACGCCGACCGGCCAGCACACTGTAATACTGATCCCCTTTTTTCCAGATCGCCGGATCGAAAACGTTGTACGGCAGTTGCTCGCCCGGTTTCGGAATCGGGATCACCGGTTTGTTTCCCAGTTTGGTCCAGTTCAGCAACAGTGGATCGGTGGAAGTAGCTACCATCGTGCCGGAACCCACGCCGTGGTACATGGCGATCACCCGGTTTTTTTCCACGAAGGTCGTTCCCGAATACACCCGGTCCTCGGGATTGGGGTAAATGGCGTACGGCAAATCCCGCCAGTGGATCAGATCGGTGCTGACCGCGTGTCCCCAGTGTACGCGTGGGTCTTCCGGCGGAAAACCCTGGTAGAACAGGTGCCACCGGCCCTGCCAGAAACACAATCCGTTCGGATCATTCATGATTCCTTCCGGACTCACGTAATGGTACGTGGGCCGGTGGTGGTCTTTGGCGAGTTCTTTGCGAGAATCATCGAACCGCTTTAGCATCGGATTGGCTTTCAATTGCTTTTCCTGCTCCTCCAGCGTCGTTCCAAAGGTGTAAAACGGCACTTTCGACGCCCGGTTTTCCTGCGCCATCGTGAGCGAAGAAAATAGCGTTTCTGCGATTAGAAAGGCACGAAGTATTGTTCCCGCTAATTCACCTCTCATTTTGTTTCCTTCAGAGTAAACGTGGTGCTGTGGGCCATCGACACGATCATTTGCTGGTCTTTGACGGCGTTGCTGCTGCCGACGGGTACGGTTTTGTCCTGAATCCAGGCGACAATCCGCGTTTGAACCCGGCCCTTGATCACCGTCCCGGTTTCCCGGTCCACCCACTGCTCGCGTTTGTACAGTATCTTCCCACCGTGCTCGTTGAAAAACCGGTAGCGGGAACCGCCCACCTGTCGGGCTTCTTCGTCGGGCAACAAATCTTCCACCTGAACGCCCAGGTTACTGAGCCAGACTTCGCCGGTGGCCCGAATCAATCGACACGCCCGGCCTGCCAGCTCGGTGTCGCTGATGTAGGTCATGCTCATGGTGGTCGGTTTAACCGGTGGCAAATCCGTGCCGTTCAGCATTGGAATCCGCACGTTCTCAAGGCTTTCCCAGTGATCGCCCGGACGGATGCCATCCACCGGCAATAGCGGCACCAACACCGGAATGTCCGGCGCCAGCCACTGAGCCGCCTGACCTTTTGCCGCAATCTGACTCACTTTTCCCTGCCGGCTGGCCACAAAATTAATCTGCTGTTTTGCCTGAGGACTTTCGTCGAACCACCGAAAACCGTTCACCTCGGCGGTCAGCGGAGCGGCTTCTTCGGCCCCGTGTTTGCCAATTTTCAGCGTCAGGCTGGCGGTTGCTTCCAGGTACGGCATGTTGGTGGCCGGTCGGGGTGAAAATAGCTTGAAATGGGGGTGCTCAACTTTCGTCAGCGTGTTTGTCACCGGAATGCCTTGTAATTCGGCCACGGTTACTTCGTAGGTGAAGTTTTTTTCGGCCGGTAACTGGGGCGCTTTAACGCCCTGGTCGGGTTTTAAATACCGGAACAACTGCTTCAGAATCCGTTCGTTCTCGGCCCAGGGGCGCGACATGTTGCCGGTCCACGAACCGTTGTCGCCCACCAGAATGAATTTTCCTTTTCCCGGTCGCGTCATCACGATGCCGGGGCCTTTGACGTTGCGGTCGGGGTAGCCCGCGTCGGAAGCAACCTGCATCAGAACCGTCGGATTTTTGGCTTCCGGCAAAATCTTAAGCGTGCAGCCCGAACCGTAGTGAAAAATGGGTACGTCGTAGAAATACGGGTGGTTTTCGCCGATCACCACGTCGGAATAATGCGTGTCGTCGCTGTTCCAGTCGAGGCCGAAACTGCGCACCAGTTTGCGCAACTGGACGCCTTCAAAATCTTCAGCAGCCCGGTCGTCGCCCCCGCTGTTGATCATCACCATCAAACTGCCGCCTTTCTCGACATACCGCCGAAGCATCGCAATCTCGGCATCGGTGATGAGGTTGGCCGTGGGGTCCAGTTTCGGATTGTCGGGATTGACAATGATAACGGCGTCTTTCGTCGCCAGCAGGGTTTCGGAATACGGTTCCTGCGCCATCGAAATGGCATATTCTTTTTCCAAAGCCACAAAAACCGGGTCAAACGTGTTGGTATGCACGAAATCGTCCCAGCCGTAGCGACCGTTAATCGTGGTCCAGGAACCCGTCACCATGTAGTTGCCGACTTTGGTGCTGGGTCCTTTGCGGTGGTAATAATCAAACAGCAAGCGGGGCGATGGTGCCGCTGGTGGACTGTATAAAAACGGTACGGCTTCTTTCTTTGGCTTTTTTGTGCGGGATGTTTGGCTCGAATCGGCGGTTAGCGGTTTTTGAGCCGCAACCGCAACTTTCCCATCCGTGGCGCCAACAGCTACCGTGCAAACTAAACCCAGGACCAGAAAAGGCCAAATGCGATAATTCATGCTGAATGAATTTAAGTATTGCAAAACCGTTTGAATTAACTTATAAAATTCCGGTCGCTACGCGACTAAATGTTTGTAGCAAGATTCTCACTGAACGTAAACACTGGTCGCGTAGCGATCGAACTGTTCCGGCAGGTTCGATCGCTACGCGATCACAGCGACGACAAAGGCATTCCGGCTACAAACATTCGGTCGCTACGCGACCAGCCACATCACCTCCCATAAGAAAGTTGTCGCTTTTCAAAGTGGAGAAACCGTAACCTCCCGCACTTTGATGGCCTTGCGGGTTTGTCCCTGCGCGTTTTTATGCATAAAGTCGGAATAAATCACCAGGAATTTGTCCGGCCCGGTGGCCAGCAAACCCGTGTAGCCGCAGGAAACCGGTTCAGTTCTGCCCCGGTCATTTTCGATGTATGGTTCCGAATCGGATTGACCAAAGGACATCATCTCGAAACCGTTGGTCCATTTTTCGCCTTTGCCATCGTTCGAAAACCGGAGCTGAACGCCCGGGCGACCGGCCGAAACCACCGTGACACCATTGGCCAACTGCAGCAAGCGGGGCAGTACACCGTTCGGCGTAATGACGTTCGGTTTGGTCCAGGTTTTACCCTGATCGGTGGAGCGGCTGGCGTACATCGGGCCGCTGTAAATATCGTGCGAACGGATGACGCTGAGGTAGGTGCCGTCGGCCAGAATTTCAAAGGCTGGTTCGGTAAACCAGTACTTGTTCACGCCATTGGTGTCGATTTTGGTGTCGGGCTGGTACGGAATGCGGCTCAGAATTTTCCAGGATTTTCCCGAATCGGTGGATCGGTAAAAGAAAACCCCGCCCTTGATGTCCACACTTCCGTCTTCCCGAATGTGGAATCCCGGATAGATACAGGCCACGACCGCGCCGTCGGCGGCTACTTTCATGTCGCCCCACCACACCACCGGCACCATACCGCGCAGGCTGTAGCGCAGGGCCTGCGGATCATCAAGGGTGGCATGTTCTTCCTGCCAGGCGGTTTCGCCTTTCTTCCGGCGGGCCAGAAAAACCCCCTGCCGACTCGCCGGCATTTCCGACAACTTAAAAAACTTGTGTTCGTATTTTCTGCGGGTCATCGAACCGAGCGATTGGGGCATCGCCAGCTCGGATTCTTTGAGGGGCTTCGGGGTCAGGATTTTAAGGCGATCGCCATTGGGCAGCAGCAACCCTTCATCGGCGCCGGTTTCTTCCCAGCTTTTCGGGTTTTGTTTCCAGGTTTTCCCGCCATCGGTGGAAATAGATGAGGGAGACAGGGTATTTCCGTAGGATTCCATGGCGTCTTTGGCCATGTGCCATTTGGCCAGAATCGCCCCGTTGGCAGTGCCGGCGATGGTTGGAAACTGGAAAAAGCCCCATTCTTCTACTTTATCGGCGACACTCACCACCGCCGGTTCACCCAGCGTTACCCGGTATGTTTCCTTGCCATTCTGTTTATACAGAACATCGGTTTTGCCATACGCCGGAATCCCGTGCCTGATGACGGAAAGGGGCTCATTTCGTTCGGTCCATTCCAGGGCGGGAACCGCTGCTTTTTGGGCGGTTTTGCAGCCGCCCAAAATAAGCCCGAAAAGGAGAAGGAGGTAGGGTTTCGTCATTGAAAGTGAGGGTGTTGAGTGAATAAAAGGGGGAGTTAGCGGGGAGAAACCGTGATCTCCCGAACCTTGATGGCTTTACGGATTTCGCCTTTTTCGTTTTTGTATTTGAAATCCGAGTAAATCAGTAAAAATTTGTCCGGCCCCGTTGGCAACAGTTCCGGATATCCGCACGAAACCGCGTCTTTTGGGTCACCGAAGGGCAGCATTTCAAAAGCGTCGGTCCATTGCAAACCGTTCGAGGTGGTTGAAAAACGGAGCTGCATACCAGGCCGACCCGAAGCCAAAGCCGTGACGCCATTGCTTAACTGCAGCAATTTGGGCAACACCCCCGAACTCGTGAACGCCTTCGGGTGACTCCAGGTTGCGCCTTTATCGGTCGACCGGCTGACATACATCGGGCTGTTGCCCAGTCCGTCGGTGGTTCGGAGGACGCACAGGTAAGAACCGTCTTTCAGAATTTCGAAGGCGGGTTCTGTAAAACCCAGCGCGAGTCGTTTGTTGCCGTTGGGGTCATGGGTTAAATCCGGCGCGTAAGGAATTCGGCCGACGATTTTCCAGGTTTTACCCTGATCGGTCGATCGGTAAAAATGCACCCCGGATGCCGCCACTTTTCCGTTTTGAATCGAAAAACCGGGGTAGGTGCCCGTCATGATTGCCTTCGTCGCTTCCACCCGCATGTCGCCCCACCACACCAGCGGAAAAAGCTTGTCGTCGGTGTAGCGAACCGCCGTTGGATCAATGAGTTGGTTGTGTTCCAGCGTCCACTCTTTTTGGCCTTTTTTCAGCCGGTTGATGTAAACGCCCTGTAGCTTTTCCGGTAATTCATCCACTTTATAATAGGAGAAACTCCGGCCGTACGTTTCCGGGGTCGTCCCCACTTTTTTGGGGAGTTTCAGGGTGCTGGTGTCGAGTGCGGCTGGTGTATAGTTCTTGATCCGATCGCCGTTGGGTAACACCAGACCGTCGCCCAGGGGACGTGAACCCGGGTGTGGGGTCCAGGTTTTTCCGCCATCGGTCGAAAGGGCGTAGCCATTGCTATCCTTGCCGTAACTTTCGGCATGATCGGAGTGCATGGCCCAGGAGGCTACCAGCGATCCGTCGACGCTTCGGTAAAGCGATGGGAACTGGAAATAGCCCCAGCCTACTGCCTTATCGGCTACTGTCACGACAACGGGTTGCCCGAGCGTTACCTTGTATTTGTCGTTGCCATTCTGTTTATACAGGACTTCCGTTTTGCCAAAGGCCGGAATGCCGGGCGTAATGTTCGAGAGGGAGGTATTTTTCCGTTCCTCCCAGCTTAGGGAAGAAACCGGCGGTTTTTCCTGACTTCGGCCGGTCAAAGCAAGGGCGCAGAGCAGAACAACGAGAGGAAATCTATGCATTGGGTTAAGCGGTTTCAAAAAGTGGGTGGTGGTCAAAGCGGAGAGACCGTTACCTCGCGGACTTTAATGGCCTTGCGAATTTCGCCCTGCTCGTTTTTATGGGCAAAATCCGAATAGATGACCAGAAACGTGTTGGCTCCGGTGGCCAGTAAGCCGGTATAGCCGCAGGTAATCCGCTCGGACGAAACGCTCTCGCCTTTTTCGTAGGGCAGCATGTCGAACGCATTGGTCCATGTTTCGCCTTTGCCGTCCGTCGAAAACCGGAGTTGAACGCCCGGACGACCCGCCGAAACCACCGTGACCCCGTTTTTCAGTTGCAGCAACCGGGGCAATACGCCATTCGGAGTGATGATTTTCGGTTTCGACCAGGTTTTTCCGGCATCGGTCGAATGGCTGGCATACATTGGGCCGTAATCGCGGTCGGTGGTGCGCATCACACACAGGTAGGTACCATCGTTTAAAATCTCAAAAGCCGGTTCCGTGAATCCCTGATGCCGATGACCGCTGGTATCGATGCGCAGGTCGGGCTGGTACGGAATCCGGCTGAGGATTTTCCAGGAATGGCCGTTGTCGGTTGAGCGGTAAAAAAAAGTGCCGCCTTTTTGGTCCGGCATGCCGTCGTTTTTGAGGTAATATCCGGGATAGACCCCCGCGATGACCGAGCCGTCGGCCGCCACTTTTAGATCGCCCCACCACACGACCGGAATCATGCCGCGAAGGCTGTAGCGCAATGCCTGTGGATCGTCGAGGGTAGCCTGTTCGGCTTGCCACGTCCGTTCGCCTTTCCTGCGCCGGGCCAGAAAAACGCCCTGCCGGTTGGGTGGCAGTTCGCTTATCTTATACATCGTGTAGGCGGTTTTGCCCCGGATAACGGTACCAGCGGGTTTCGGCAGGGTCAGCTCTTCGTCTTTGATTGCCGGTGGCGTCATGATTTTGATCCAGTCGCCGTTGGGAAGTTGCACGCCTTCGCCCGCCCCGGAATCTTCCCACCGATTCGGATTCTGTTTCCAGGTTTTTCCGCCATCGGTCGAAATCGCCGACGGCGTCGGGGCATGTCCATAGGCTTCCATCGCATCGTCGGCCATGTTCCATTTGGTGGCGATGGTGCCGTCCGTTGTGCGGGTGATGTCCGGAAACTGAACGTAGCCCCATTTTTCCGGTTTAGAAGCTACGGTGATGAGGGCGGGTTCCGCGAGTTGAACCTTTAAAACGGATTTTCCTTTCCGTTTATACTCAATGGTCGACTGGCCAAATACCGGGATTTCGGGCTGGATGGTAAGGGGCGCGCCGGTGTTTTCGTTCCAGGTTGTAGGGGAAGAATGCTGGGCCTGAACGGCCCAGCATTGGCACACTAAACCGGTAAGAAAAAGAATTTTCTTCTTCATCGTCTTGGTCTGTAAAAGGGTTTAGGAGGTGCCCTGAATTTAGTGCCGGTTGTTAATACCCCGGATTTTGCTTGATCTTGGGTTCCAGACTCAGTACGTTGCTCGAAATCGGGAACAGCAGCAAATGATCCTTGCCTTTCTGAGCCTGCAGCGACGGAACGATGTCGAATGCTTTGCCAAACCGGACCAGATCCCACCAGCGTTTGCCTTCCAGCATCAGTTCCAGCAGTCGCTCTTTCAAAATGGCCGCATCGTTGGCCTCTTTGGTTCCGTTGACGAATTTGTAGGCATCGAATTTTGCCCCATAAGCCCGTTGCCGCACCAGATTCATTTCCGTACTCGGGTCCTGGCCCAAGGCGTTTTTGGCTTCAGCCTTCATCAATAGCACATCGGCGTAACGGTACAGGATGATGTCGTCGACAAAAAACCGGACGCCCCCTTCAACGGTTCCCTGTCCTTTCGTCTGCACCGAGATGAAATAGTTTCGGGCTCCATTGGCACCCGTCGTGTAGACCTCGTGAAAGGTACCGGCCCGGCGTTGATCATCGGTCGAAAACTGGTTTCGGACGAGTGCGCTGGGTTCCCAGACGTTGTTGCCCCCCGACACCCCGACGATGGCTTTGGAAGCGGCTTCAGCATTGGCGGGTAGCGCCCCAACGGCCATGTAGATGTTATTGAAGTAATTGTCCCCGACTTCCAGATACCGGAAGCCCACCGACATCAGGATTTCCTTGCTGCCTTTGTTGGCATATTTGAACAGACTGGCATAGTCGGCCAGCAATGAAACGTCGGCTTTGGCCACTTCGTCGCAGGCCGCTAAGGCCGTCGTAAAATCAGCCTGTCCACCGTTGGCGCGTTTGCCCGTCCACAGATATACATCGGCTTTCAGAGCGTTGACCGACGGTTTCGACCACATGCTCCGGCCGTTCGTAAAGGCATTGTCGGGGAAGAGCTGCAGGGCTTTTTCAATATCTTCCTTGATTAATTTATAGATGTCTGCTGCGGGCGATCGTTCCAGAAACGTGGTTTCCGGGTCGAAACCTTCGGTGGGGGTGGTTCGCAGCGGCAGGTCGCCCCAGGTTCTGACCATGACGAAGTAAAGATAAGCCCGCATGGCATACGCCTGCGCCAGGGTGCTGTTTTTCGTGCTTTCCGAATTAAAGGTAATCGTCGGTACGTATTTCAGAATCAGGTTGGCGGCATTGACCGCCGAATACAGGCCGATCCAGTCGGGACCGGCACCTGCCTGGTTGAGGGTGTTCAGATAAAAGCGGTCATAATCCAGGGTGCCGGCCAGCGACTTCTGCATCACCTCGCTGCGGCCTTCGCCATAGATGTACAGATTGAGCAGGGCTTCATTCCGCAGTTTTACGTACATCCCGTTCAAACCGCCTTTGGCGTCATCTTCCGTTTTCCAGAACGACGCATTGGTGATTACGCTCGTCGGGTCGAGTTCTAATTGATCCGTGCAGGATGAGGTACTGATCAGCAGCCCCAGTACTAATCCCGAAACTAGTTTATAGCGTGATTTCATGGTTCAGCGAGTGATTAGAAGGTAAGAGAAGCTCCAAACGCGATGTTTTTCGGAATCGGATACCGTCCGTTGTCCCGGTCGCCATCTTCCGGATTCAGTCCTTTGTAGGCCGTAAAGTAATGCAGGTTGTTGCCGGTCAGGTTGAAGCGGAGGTTGCTGAGTTTAAATTTCTGCAAAACCGCCGTTGGAACACTGTAGCTGAGTGTAATTTCCCGGAGACACAGGTAGTCGCCTTTTTCATAATAGGTCGAGTTGGTCGTCAACTCGTGCCAGGCCGATCCGCGCCAGTTGCTGTAGTTCCCGATACCCGGCTGATACTGTACCATGCTGGCGACATCACCCTGTTTTTTCCAGGACTTTTCGACCATTTCTTTCGTCATGCTCACCCCGGCCCACTGACCATCCATGAACGCCCGGGCGTAATTGTAAATGGTGTGTCCTGTTGCGTAATCCAGTCGAACAACAAAGTTAAAGTTCTTGTACGACAGGGTGTTGGAAATACCGCCCGTCCAGACCGGGAACGGATTACCCATGTAGACGCGGTCCCGTTCATCGATGATGTTATTGCCATCCACATCCTGAAAGATGGCGTCCCCCCCGTATTTGGTTTTATCAGCGTAGGTGATGAGCTGATCCACCGGGGCCGATTTGGCGGCTTCGTCCGTGGCATACACCCCAATCTGGTTCCAGGCATAGTGGTCGCCAATCCGTCCTCCTTCGCGCAAGCCACCACCCCAGACGTACGATGCGCTGGCGGGGTCATACACATTGTACCCACCGATCCGGTTATTGGGCGTGCCGTTGTAGGGCAGGGTCAGAATTTTGTGCCTGGTTTTGGCGGCATTCAGGCCAATCTGCCATTGCAGCGGGGAAGAAGGTGATAAAATCTGTGCGCTGAGTTCGAGTTCAATCCCTTTGTTTTCCAGGCTACCCAGGTTCGTAAAGATGCTGGAAAAACCGGTCGATGGCGGCAGCGTCAGGCTGGTCAGCAGGTTGTCGGTCACACGCCGGTACACATCGACAATCACATTCACCCGGCTTTTGAACAAACCGAGGTCGGCCCCCACGTTAAACGTTTTGGACTGCTCCCATTTCAGTGCCGGGTTCGGAATCACGGTATTCTGCACGGCCGAAACGCCCAGATACCGCGCACCGACACCGTATTCGCCCTGCGACTGGAAGTCGGAAAGTCCGCTGATAT
This sequence comes from Larkinella humicola, assembly GCF_008727875.1. GTDB lineage: Bacteria > Bacteroidota > Bacteroidia > Cytophagales > Spirosomataceae > Larkinella > Larkinella humicola. The sequence continues at coordinate 497,341 of NZ_VTWS01000004.1, forward strand.
TCCCGTTGACCCCATAGCTTCCGCGTAGTTTTAACTGAATTAAATCGGCAGGAAGCGCATTCCAGAACTCTTCATGATGCAGGTTCCAGCCGACCGAAACGCCCGGGAAGAAGCCCCATTTGTGGTTGGCTCCCAGGTTGGAAGCTCCGTCGTAGCGGGCATTCAGTGAGAACAGGTACTTCTGTTTGTAGTCGTAGTTAACCCGGCCAAAATAACCCAGAATCACCTGGTCACTGACCGAACCACCCACCGAAACCGGGGTAGTAGCCGCATTCAGCGTTGGAATCAAGTCCGTAGCCGCCCCCTGGCCGCTGGCCGACATGGCGTAGCTATTCCGTCCAAAGTAGGAAAAACCGCCTTTTATCGACAGATTATGGGAAGACGCAAACGTTTTATCGTACGACAATACCGCATCTGCCTGATATTGAGTTAGTTTTGTGTAGCTCGCCGAGGCTGCCCGGGTCGTTACCGCCGTGGTTCCGTTGTAATACGATGGCAGGAACGAATAGCCATCCGTGGCTAATTTATACATCGAAATCTGTGGCTCGAACGAAAGACCCGGCAAAATGTCCCAGCGCCCACCGACCGACAGCGTCATGTTTTCGATGGAGTTGCCCCGTTTGTCTTTGTTCAGAAAGTACGCGGCATTTCCGTTGCCCCGGTTGGCACCCGGTGCCAGCGTGCCGTCCTCATAATACAGCTTCGAGGTCGGCACGTTGGCGGCTGAGCGGTAGAAGATTTGCGAAATGTTATAGACCTCGTTATTGCTTGAACGGGTAAACATCGTCCGCCCGAAAAACGTCAGGTTGTCCCGCACTTTGAGTTCACCGTTCAGGTTAAACGTCAAGCGGTCATACTTGGTCGTAATAACTGTTCCCTGGTTGTTCAGATACCCGACACCCGCATTGAAGGTCGCCTTTTCGGTCCCGCCGGTCAGGGCCACATAATGGTTGTGCGAAACGCCGTCCTGGTAAATCAGTTTCTGGAAGTCCGTATTCTGAAAGATGATGGTTTTGGAGGAATCCAGCGGGTCCGGCATACTTTCCCAGCCTTCGTTCAGCTTGTGCTTGTTGGCGTCCGACAGATACTGGGTCGTGTAAATCGTGTTGTTGGTCAGGTCGTTACCAGTTCCGGCTCCCGTCGCCAGTGTCAACTGGCGCGTAGCGGTCGGGTCTTTTTTCGCCGAGCGAACCGCTCCGAGCCGTTGCAGGTAAATGTAGTCGCGGGCATTCGCCATTTCATACATTTTACCCGGTTTGGAGAAAACCAGGTCGTAGGAATAGGTTACTTTGGTTTTGCCGCTTTTACCGGTTTTGGTGGTGATGATGACGACGCCATTTGACCCTCTGGCGCCGTAAATAGCCGTCGAAGCGGCATCTTTTAATACTTGCAGTGATTCAATATCGTCGGGGTTGATGTCATTCATGTTGGTCCGAATGATGCCGTCGATGATGTACAGCGGTGCCGCGCCATTCGGGTTGTTGATGGAGGTTCCTCCGCGCACAATGATCCGGGGAGCTGCGCCCGGCTGACCGCCGTTGGCGGGGGCCTGTACCCGAACGCCCGGGATGTTTCCCTGCAGGGCCGAAGCCGCGTTGGCATAGGGTGTGTTCTCCAGCACTTTGGTATCCAGTTTGGAAACGGATGTGGTCAGCACTTCGCGCGACTGCGTTCCGTAACCGACTACCACGACTTCGTTCAGTGTTTTGCTGTCCCCTTTCAGGGTAATGTCGAGCAGAGCCTGGTTGCCCACCATGACCTCCTGCGACTCATACCCCAGAAAACTGAAGACCAGGACGGACTGGTCGCTGGGAACGTTGATGGTGTACTGACCGTTGGCGTCCGTTGTGGCTCCGCTGGTTGTGCCTTTCACAACGATGCTGACACCGGGCAAACCTTCGTTCCGTTCATCGGTAATTTTACCTTTGACCGAGCGCGCTTGTTGGGCGAAAACAGCGAGGCTACTGACGAGTAGCGTAACCAACAAAAAATAGCGCTTTCCGAAAGAAAGAGCAGGTAAAGTTTTCTTTTCCATAGTATCTTAGATAGAAAGTCATACCAAATTTGACGATAGCAAAATTAAGTTTCGGTTCTATCGCATCCTGCTACTTTTATCTGTATTTGTAATACTATTTTTCGGAAAAGCCGGAAAGGTACTTTTTTTCGGAAGAAAACAAGATTAGACGAGATTCAGCGTCTTTCGGTACTCGCTGGGCGTCATGTTCTTGATTTTTTTGAATTGCCGGTTGAAGTTCGCCAGGTTATTGAAACCGCTTTCGCCGGCGGCTTCAACAATGTTCAGGTCTTTCTCGGAAATCAGTTTACAGGCGTACCCGATCCGGACGGTATTCAGGTATTCGACGAAGGAGACGCGGTAGTGTTCCTTGAAAAAACAGCAGAAGGTCGTCAGGGCCATGTTGGCAACGCTCGCAATTTCGGGCAGCGAGATTTCTTCCTGAAAATTCTGCATGATATACTGGTTGATTTTTCGCAGGTGGTCGGAGGATTTGAGGTGGGTATTCTGGACATAACCGGGGCTGGCCAGTAACTCATAGTCAGTGGTTTGGGCGAGAAGATCGAAAATGGACAACAGGGCCGATAGCCGCTGTAAACCGTTCATCGTCAGCATCCGGGTCATCGTATCGGCGATCTTTTCCCGGGTATCGCCCTTGATGACCATCCCCCGGTTCGACCGCATCAGGAAACTCCGGAAGGCTTCCATTTCGGGGATTTCCATGAACGTTTTGCCCAGAAAGGAATCGACAAACTGGACGACGATGGCGTTGGCCTGGTAGCCCGCTTCTCCCTTGAAAAATTCGGGATCGTTCACCCAGACATGGGGCAGCGAAGGCCCCATAAACACCAGGTCGCCCGCGTCGAAATACCCGATGTGATCGCCTACCATCCGGCGACCCGTACTTTTCAGCACCAGCACCAGTTCGTACTCGGGATGGTAGTGCCATGGACAGGGGAAAAATTGGCCAATCTCCTGAAACACAATAAAAGATTTGTCGTATTCCTGTGGTAACCGAAATTCGATAGTTTTCATGGCGAATCGGACGTATAAAGTAAAACCGGTCAGTAAGTATAGTATAATTGTTGAATTGGTCAGAAACTTATGAAGAATAGTATCAGAAATATGGATAAAAGTAACAGAAATAGCAAACTCTCCCAACTACTTTTGCTGATACGTACAGGGTCGACCTGTCGGCCCTGATGAATACAACCTTTCTATCTGCTTTTTCACGCATGAGTAAAACAAAAGTGATTCACCCTGACCGTGACCCTGCCTTTGCGACCGGAGCCTATTCAGACGGGGTGATTGCCGGCGGCTTTCTATTTGTCAGCGGACAGGCGGCCGTTGATTTTAAAACGTCTCAATTTTTGCTGGGTACCATTGAAGACGAAACCCACCGTACCTTACAGAACATCAAAACGATTGTGGAATCGGCGGGCGCCACGCTGGAGGATGTGGTCAAATGCACCGTTCACCTGGCTGACATCGCCGAATTTGACCGCTATAATACGGTATATGCCCACTATTTTCCGGGGATAAAACCGGCCCGAACCACCGTGCAATCGGTGCTGGCTGAGGGGTTGAAAGTAGAAATTGATTGCATTGTTAAACTCCCGGCCTGAAAACCTGTTCGGCGAATGGATGAGACTATACAAACGAGTGAGATCAGCGTAGGCGTTGTGGGGCTTGGGTTGATGGGCAGCAGTATCGTGGCCGCCCTGTTGATGGCTGGTCACCCGGTTAAAGCCATCGCCCCCCTGCCCAATGAACTGGCCGACGCCCTCCAGCGCATTACCAGCCAACTGCAACACGGCGAAGAAGCCGAACTGCTCACGCAGCCGCTGGAAAAAACCGTCACCCTGCTGACCCTTTCGGCGGATTATGGCGAACTGCACGACTGCCGGCTGGTGCTGGAGTGTGTTACCGAAAAAATACCGATCAAACAATCCGTTTACGAGAAAATAGCCGCCGTGGTGAGCACCGATACCGTGCTGGCCAGCAATACATCGGCCATTCCGATCAGTATGTTGCAACAATACGTGCCGAATCCGGAGCGGTTTATGGGCGTTCACTGGGCCGAACCGGCCTACATGACCCGGTTTATGGAAATCACCTGCGGCACCCACACCTCGGTGGACCTCGCCGACTGGGTGTTTCGACTGGCCCACCACTGGAAAAAAGAGCCTACCCTGTTACGAAAGGACATTCGCGGTTTTGTAACCAACCGCCTGATGTATGCCATTTACCGCGAAGGACTGCACCTGGTGGAAACCGGGGCCGCCAGCCTGGACGATGTCGACAAGGCGTTTCGCTACGATGCCGGTTCCTGGATTACAATGATGGGCATTTTCCGGCGGATGGACTACACCGGTTTGCAGGATTACCCCGAAATCTTCCGGCGCATTTTCCCCCAACTGAGCAATTCCGAAGCGGTTCCGAAGCTGATGCAGCACCTCGTGGACCGGCAGCTGCGGGGCACCCAGAGCGCGCAGGGCCTGTATGACTACACCGAAGAAGAAGCGAAGGAGTGGGACAAAGCCTTTGCGGTTTTTAATAAAGACATTTATCAATTGGCGGCCCGGTATCCGTTCCGGACTGACCAACGAATCGGTTAAACCAACGTAATGACACACTACACCGAATCGGCCACCTTGCTCGAACGGGCAAAAAAAGTGCTGGCCGGGGGCGTTTCGTCCGAGTTTCGCAAGTACAATCATCCCCACGCCATTTTTTATACGCACGGAAAAGGAAGCCGGATCTACGACGTAGACGGCAACGAATACCTGGATTTTACGCTGAGCCAGGGGCCGCTGTTGCTCGGGCATTCGCACCCGGAGGTGTTGCAGGCCATCCACGACTATTCCGAACAGGGCCAGCTTTTTGCCGGCCAGCACCACAAAGAAATTGAACTGGCCGAAAAACTGGCCGACCTGATTCCGTCTGCCGACCTCATGCGGTTTTGCCTGGACGGTTCCGAAGCCGTGCAAACCGCCTTTCGGGTGGCCCGTGCCAAAACTGGCAAAACCAAATTTCTGCGTTTTGAAGGACATTACCACGGCTGGCTCGACAACGTCGCCTGGGGGTTGTCGACGCCTTCGGTAGAAGCCCTGGGCGACCGGGAAGCCCCGAACGTGTATCCCTGGAGCGCCGGTCTGGCTCCGAATTCCCGCGATGAGTTCATCATTCTGCCCTGGAACGATCTGGAACTGGTTCGGAAAACCGTCGCCGAGCACCACCACGAACTGGCCGCCATCATCACCGAGCCAATTATGTGCAACAACGGCTGCATTCTGCCGCAGGACGGTTTTCTGCAAGGTCTCCGCGACCTCTGCGATCAGTACGGAATGGCGCTGATTTTCGATGAAGTCATCACCGGTTTTCGGGTTTCACTCAAAGGCGCCCAGGATTATTTCGGCATCACGCCCGATCTGTCCATTTTTGCCAAAGCCATCGCCAGCGGGTATCCCATCAGTGCCATCGTGGGCAAACGTGCCTGGATGCAGTTGGTCGAGGAAGCGAAGGTGATCCACGCGGGCACGATGAATGCCAGCAACCCGACCATCGCGGCCGCTTTAGCCACGATTCAGGTACTGGAAAGAGATCAGCCGTATGAACGCTTGTACCGGTTTGGTCAAAAACTGATGACGGGTCTGGAACAAGCCGCAGCCGAAACGGGCCAGAATCTGCGCGTGCAGGGGCTCGGACCGATGTTCCACGCCGGTTTTACCGACCAGCCATCCGCAACCGATTACCGGGGTACGCTGGGGTATAACCGGGTTAAACTTGCTAAATTCATTGCGGGTATGCACGATCGGGGCGTCCGGGTCATTGGCCGGGGCCTGTGGTACATCAGTGCGGCCCATACCGAAGACGATATTGATCACGCCATCAAAACGGCCCGGGAAGTGCTGGGAAGTGAGGAGCTGGGCTGGTGACGATACGAAAAGAAGACGGCTGCTGCGCTTATTTTCAGCGTTTTAACACCAACGAATTATGGGTAACACATCACCTGAAAAAGAGGAAATCGTCGTAACGGGATGGGGCAAGCGGACAACGGGGATCATTGCCTGTTTGCGCCAGGCTGGCCACCCGGTTACGGTATATACCACCCGCCCGGTTGACACGACCGACTGTGGCCCGGTTTCGCCTACCCTGGTGGAAATCGATGCCTCGGACCGGCAGGTGAAGGAAATCCGGCACCTGGATAGTCCGTTGCCGGTCAATCTGGTCATTGCCGGTACGGATGAGCATGAGGCTCAGAAAAAAGCCCTGATCCGGCAACTGGAAGCGGTTCTTTCGCCCCAGGCACTGATTGCTATCAATACGGAAAGCATTCCGCTCAGCAGTCTCCAGCAGGACGCCCGCCATCCCGAACGGATCATCGGCGTAAACTGGACGGAACCCGCCGATACGACGTATTTTCTGGAAATCATCACCAACGAAAAAAGCGACACCAAGCGGGTCGATGACTTTTATACCACGGCGAAATTATTCTGGCAAAAAGACCCCTATGTGGTTCAGAATGATACCGGTATTCGAACCCGGATGCTGTGTGCCATGATTCGGGAAGCGTTTTATCTGGTGGAAAACGGCTACGTTTCCGTCGAGGATGTCGACCGCGCCTGCCGGAATGATCCGGGCTATTATTTGCCCTTTTCGGGCAATTTTCGGTATATGGACCTGATGGGAACGTTCATTTACGGCGTCGTCATGCAGGATCTGTTTCCCGAATTGTCGAAAGCCCGTCACGTCCCCCGGTTTTTTACCGAAATCGTGGAGAACGGCGGTTTGGGCATGAGTACCGAAAAAGGACTCTACGCATACGAAGCCGGGGAGGTGGAACAATGGGAAGAATCGTTTCGGGAATTTAGCCTCCAGATTCAGGAGTTGATCAGCAAATACCCGTTCAATTACGCCGAAACTCCGCAGCGAGTGGCCAAACAGACCGTGGTAGTATGACGAAGCGCCTGATTTTTGATGCCCACCTCGACCTGGCGATGAACGCCCTGGAATGGAACCGGGATCTGTCGCGCCCGCTGGTCGAAATCCGGCAGCGCGAAATGGGCATGAAAGACAAACCCGACCGGGGCAAAGGAACCGTTTGTTTACCCGAACTCCGCAAAGGCGGTATTGGTCTGGTGGTGGCCACGCAATTGTCGCGGGTGACGCCTTTGGGAAGTTCGCTGCCCGGCTGGCACTCGCCACAGCAAGCCTGGGCCATGACCCAGGCACAGCTGGTCTGGTACCGCGAGATGGAAGCCCTCGGCGAGATGGTCCAGATCACCAATCGGACGGAACTGGAAACCCATCTGGCGTTGTGGAACAATACCGAACAAGCGGACGAAGAGAAACCGATCGGGTATATTCTGAGCCTCGAAGGCGCGGATTCGCTGGTGGATATTTCGTATTTGCACCGGGCCTATGACTACGGGTTGCGGGCGATGGGATTGTCGCATTTCGGGCCGGGTCGATACGCACCGGGTACGAAAATGGAAGGACCGCTGACGCCGTCGGGGCTGGAATTACTGGCCGAAATGGACAAACTCAACCTGATTCTGGACGTCACCCACCTCACCGACGAAGGCTTCCGGCAGGTGATGGATCGCTATCAGGGGCCGGTTTGGGCCAGTCACCACAACGTTCGGAAGATTGTACCGAACCAGCGCCAGCTGACGGATGAGCAGATTAAACAACTCATTGAACGGGACGCCGTGATTGGCGGAATGCTGGACTGCTGGGCGATGGACATCCGGTTTATCGATACGGTGTCGGACCCCTGGCAACTGGACATCCGGCTCGAAAACCTTGTCGATCACTGGGATCACATCTGTCAGATTGCCGGCAACAGCCATCACGTGGCCATTGGAAGCGATCTGGACGGTATTTTCGGAACCGAGCAGTCGCCCTGGGACATGAACTCGATTGCCGATTTGCGGAAATACGAGGACATTCTGGCCCGTCGGGGCTACCAACCCACCGATATCGACAATATTTTTCACGGAAACTGGCTGCGGTTTTTACGCAAAGCCTGGAAATAAATACCCCCAACCCCCTGAAGGGGGCTTAAAAATGGCAGAGCTAAGCCCCCTTCAGGGGGTTGGGGGCAAACCGAACAAAACTATGAACTTTCAGGCCGGTGCGGCTCAGGTGGATATTACCCCGCCGTTGGGAACGTTGATCAACGGCGATTTTATCACCCATTACGCCCGCTATATCCACGACCCCTTGTACGCCAAGGCATTGGTTCTGCAACGGAACAACACGCTGGTGGCCCTGGTGATGGTCGACATCTGCGCCATGCCGAAAGATTTGCTGGACGAAGTCAAACAACTCATCCAGAACCAGACCGGCATTGTCCCACAGAATGTATTGATTGCCAGTACGCACACCCACGCGGCTGGCTCCGTCGCGAGTCTGTTGCTAGGAGCGGCCGATTTACCCTACCGGCAAAAATTACCCGGTTTCCTTGTGGAAGCCGTCGTGGAAGCGACGCAGCAACTCCGTCCGGCCAAAGTCGGATTCGGGGCGGTGGAAGTGCCGGAACACGTGGTTTGCCGCCGGTTTTTCATGAAGGAAGGCTATGCCGCCCGCAATCCCGTCACCGGCGGACTCGATGGCGTGAAAACCAACCCGTTTGGCGATGAGCAACAGATCGACCGGCGTGTGGTTCCCATCGATCCGCAAGTTGGTTTTCTGGCCGTGAAAGGACTGGACGACCAATGGATCAGCGTCCTGGCAAATTACTCGCTGCATTACGTCGGCGATTGGGAAAACGGCACGATCACCGCTGATTACTTTGGGGTGTTTTCCGATGAACTACGCCGTCAACTGGGTGCGGGTTCGGCGTTTGTCGGCATGATGAGCAACGGCACGAGCGGAGAAGCCAACATCTGGGATTTTCTGGACCCCGACCGCTATCCGAAAGAGCATTTTGCCAAAAGTAATCTGATTGGAGAGGACATTGCCGCCCGGGTTGGCAAAGCGTTGCAAATCGTTGACTGGCAGACGAATCCAGATCTTTTTGCCCGCTATGCCGAGGTTCCGACGGGCGTTCGCAAGCCGTCGGCCGACGAACTGGAAACCGCCCGGAGTGTGGTGGCCGTGTCGCAGTATGAAGCCATTCAACAGGTCGATGCCGATGCGTTGCACCGGATTTATGCCCGCGAACAGGTGTTGCTGAATGATTATCCGGACACGATTCTGTTTCCGGTACAGGCCATCCAAATCGGTACCGGGCAGATTGGGGCGTTGGGTGGAGAGTTTTTTGCCGAAACCGGTTTGCGGCTCAAACAAAACCGGTCGGGCAGCCCTTATTTCACCATCACCATGGCCAATGGTTACGTAGGCTACGTGCCACCCGCGCATGAAATTCAGCGGGGCGGTTACGAAACCTGGCGGTGCCGGACCAGTTTTCTGGAACTAAGCGCTGAGGAACGCATTCGAACTAAACTGGTGGACTTGCTGGATAAAAAGGATTTAGAGGCAGTAAACTACGAAGTATAACGATCAACTAACGGTTCAATTCGCATGGAAACAGGAAACGCGCAAGACCTGAAAGAAGCCTTTCGCCGGGACGGATACGTTTTTCTACCCGGTTTTTTATCCCCCGCCGAAGTGGGTGAACTCAATGAGCAGGTTAAAAATTTTATCAGCGGAGAAGTCCCCGCGATGCCCAAAGAACTCGTCTTCTACGAAGACAAGAACGATCCGGCGACCTTGAAGCAGCTCATCGATATGCAGAAATACAATGCCTATTTCGATGTGATGCTGAATAACAGCAGATTCAAGCAAATTGCCGAGTTTCTGCTGGACGATGTGGCTATTCCTAAAACCCTTGAATATTTCAATAAACCGCCCAAAATCGGCAAACCGACGCCCCCGCACCAGGACAACTATTATTTCATGCTGAAACCGACCGAAGCGGTGACGATGTGGCTGGCGCTGGAGGATGTCGATGCCGAAAACGGTTGCGTTCGCTACGTGACCGGTTCGCACCGAAACGGCATTCGACCGCACGGCCGGACCCAGACGCTCGGGTTCTCGCAGGGCATCACGGATTTCTGGACCGAAGACGATCAGGCCAAGGCCGTCGCTTTTCCCGCCAAACCGGGTGATTTGTTGATTCACCATTCGATGACGATTCACTGGGCGGAAGCCAACCGCACCGAAAACCGCACCCGCAAAGCCATCGGCCTTATTTACTGGGCCGAATCGGCGAAGGAAGATGCCGAAGCGAAAGCGGCTTACCAGAAGAAATTACACGCTGAAACCCTCTGAGATGATCGATCCGGACACGCTTATTGGTCACGGCACGCACCGGTATCAGGTTTTCCCGGACTGGGGCAAGCTGAATCCGGCGACGCATCCGGTGAAGGATTGCCACGAAATGGTGATCGACGCCAAAGGCCGGATTTTTATGCTGACCAATGAAACCCGCAACAACATCCTGCTCTACGACCGGTCGGGAAAACTGCTGGATTCGTGGGGAACGGACTATCCGGGCGGCCACGGGTTGACGTTAGTTAACGAAAACGGTGAAGAATTTCTGTTGATTACGGACATTGATCGCCACCAGGTCATTAAAACGACGCTAACGGGTCAGGTTGTGATGGTTCTGGATTATCCTAGAGAAATCAGTGCCTATACCTCCGCCGACCAGTTTCTGCCGACCCAAACCGCAGTTGGCCCCACCGGTGATCTGTATGTAACCGATGGCTACGGCCTGCAATACGTCATTCAGTACACCAGCCAGGGCGAATACATCCGGCACTGGGGCGGGCGGGGCGATGAAAACGGGCAGTTTGACTGCGTACACGGGATTGCGCTTGACACCCGAAAACCGGATCAGCCGAGCCTGCTGATTACCTCCCGGAACCATAATGTGCTCAAGCGTTTTACGCTGGATGGGCAGTATGTCAGCACGATTCCGCTGCCTGGTTCGTTTGTCTGCCGACCGGTTCTACACGATCACTATGTTTTTGCGGCTGTCTTTCGGTCGACCACCAACCGGGCTATTGGCTCGGGCTACATCACGATTCTGGATGAACATGATCGGGTGATCTCGACGCCGGGTGGCACCGAACCGATCTATGAAAACGGTATCTTACAAACGCAATCGCAACACCGCCCGGTTTTTGTCCATCCGCACGACGTTTGCATCGACGCGGACGAGAACGTGTACGTTTGCCAGTGGAATGCCAATAACGTGTATCCCATGCAGTTAAAGCGGGTATAACGAAACGGAAAAACAGATTTTACCATGAAAATGCGCGAAAGCCGGGTATTGAAGAAGTTACGAGCTGGCGAAGTGGTCAGTTGCTTTAAAGTGAATTTTGGCGATGGTCAGGCTTCCGAACTGGTGGCCTTAACCGGTTTTGACTGCATCTGGATCGACCGCGAACACCAGGGACAGGATTGGTCGGTGGTGAGTTCGCACATCTGGGCGACCAAATCGCAGGATGCCGACATCATGGTTCGGGTGCCGCGCGGCAGCTACAGCGATTACGTCAAACCGCTGGAACTGGACGCCACCGGTATTCTGGTGCCGCACTGCATGGGCCTGGAAGACGCGAAGAAAGTGGTTCAGATGACCCGTTTTCATCCCCTGGGTCTGCGGGCCATCGACGGCGGCAATGCCGACGGGGCTTACACCAACCTGGATTTCCACGAATACCTCCGGCAGGCCAACCAGCAGCGGTTTGTCGCGCTTCAGATCGAAGACCCCGAACCGCTCGACGAACTGGAGGAAATTGCCGCCCTCGATGGCGTGGACATGCTCTTTTTCGGCCCCGGCGATTTCAGTCAGGCCATCGGTGCGCCCGGCGAATGGAACCACCCCAGGCTCGTTGCGGCCCGCAAACGCGTTGCCGAAGTGTGCGTCAAACACGGCAAATTTGCCGCCACCACCGGGCCTATCGACCGGCTGGAAGAGTTCGTCGCGATGGGCTACAAGTTCGTCAGCGTGGGTGCCGATGTCGTGGGCGTCAGTAACTATTGTCACGGTCTGATCAATCGCTTCAACAAAGAAACAACACCGGCTCAATCAGCTCAGGGTGGCTATAAATAATGAGAAAAAGGGAACTGGGAAAAACCGGCATTGCGGTTTCAGAACTGGCTTTCGGTGGGGTTGAAATCGGACTGCCCTACGGCATTGGCGTCAAAAGCGAAGCTGATATGCTCTCGGAAGACGAATCGATCCGATTGCTGCACGAAGCCACGGAATCGGGTGTCAATTTTTTCGATACCGCCCGCCTGTATGGCGCGAGTGAAACCATCATGGGCAAGGCTTTTCGGGACCGGCGCGAACAGGTCGTAATCGGGACCAAATGCCGCCAGTTGCGCGATAGCAACGGCGAACTTCCGACCGGTTTTGCCCTGAAAAAGCTCATTAAAACCTCACTGATGGAGAGCTTAACGGCTTTGCAGACGGATTATGTCGACATTTTCATGCTCCATCAGGCCGATTTGGGCATTTTGGAGAATGCCGAAATTCCTCAAATTTTTGCCGATTTAAGAGCAGAGGGTGCCATTCGGAGTACGGGCGTCTCAACCTATTCGGTTGAAGAAACGCAGAAAGCCATCGAAACCGGGGTGTGGGATGTTATTCAACTGCCGTTCAACCTAATGGACCAGCGACAGGCGCAGGCGTTTGCACTTGCCGCAGAAAAGGGCGTCGGCATCGTTGTTCGGTCGGTTTTGATGAAAGGCTTACTGACCAGCAAAGGCCAGCACCTGCACCCGGCCCTGGCGGACGTCGAAATCCACCTCCGCCGGTTTGATGACCTGGTGGCTACCGGTTTTCCGGATTTGTCCACGCTGGCGGTTCGGTTCGTGGCTACCTTTCCGGAAGTGTCTTCCCTGTTGGTGGGCATCGACAAACCGGCTTATTTGCACCAGTCGCTGGCGGCCGTGAACGGTCCTCACTTGGATGCTGAAACCCTGGCCCGGGCGAAAGATCGGGCCTATCCCGACCCCGCTTTTCTCAACCTGCCCCACTGGGACCGGATGGGCTGGTTAAACTAACTGCGAACAACCTTATGCATATCAACGATTTATTCAATTTAACCGGCAAAGTGAGTCTGGTAACGGGTGGCGCGGGCAACTACGGAAAGTGCATCGTGGAAGGGCTGGCGGAAGCCGGTTCGACGGTGATCACGGCTTCCCGAAACCTGGCCGCCGGGCAGGAAGTCGCCAACCAGTTTCAGGCTCGTGGGCTGGAGGTGTTTGCTCTGCCGGTCGATCAGGGTGATCCGGATTCGGTGCAAAACCTGAAAACCCAAATCCGTTTGCAGTTCGGCAAGCTGGATGTGTTTGTCAACAATGCGGTTTCGCGGCCCATGAAGGGCTACGATGCGCCCCTCTCGGATTTTGCGGAATCGATGCGGGTCAATGCGACCGGTTCGATGGACATTCTGCGCGAAATGGCCGACCTGATTGTCGAAAACGGGGGTGGCAGCATCATCAACATCGGCTCGATGATGGGCATGTTCGGCCCGGATCTGTCGAATTACGAAGGCACCACGATGGGCAATCCGCCCCCCGATTATTTCTTTCACAACGCTGGTTTACTCAACCTGACAAAATACATGGCCCAGATTCTGGCTGGGAAAAACGTACGCGTCAACTGCGTCAGTCCGGGTGGTTTGTTCAACCACCAGCCGGAACGGTTTCTGGAGAATTACACCAAAAAAGTCCCCCTGCGACGCATGGCGAACCAGGACGACATCAAGGGGCTGATCGTGCTGCTGGCTTCCCAGGCGGGGGCCTACATCAATGGTGAAAACATTCTGATGGACGGCGGTTTGAATGCTTAATGCCGCCACTTCACGTACTTGCCGTTGCTCAGTACCTCGGCCCACCGATGGTAACCCGCCAGCGTCAGGTGAACACCGTCCCAGGAATATTCTTTTTTCAGCTTCCCGGTTTCATCCACAAAATGCGGGTGGAGGTCGATGACTTCGAAACCTTCCGTACGGGCCATTTCTTTCAGGGCCGCATTCAGCGTCTGGATGTGGCCTTCTTTGTTGTAGTGGCTCCTGAGTTTCTGAAATGAATCGTTGGTGGGCAGCAGCGTCTGAAAGTAAATCCGGGTGGATGGGGTGCCGGTTTTCAACCGTCGGGCCATCCGCCGGTAGTTTTGCAGAATGACGGCGTCGGGGATGTTTCGTGCCAGATCGTTGATGCCGATCAGGATAAAAACCTTCGCCGGTTTTCCCTGAATCACTTCGTCGAGCCGTTCCAGCACCCCGAAGGTGATGTCGCCCGGAATGCCCCGGTTTTTGTACCGCGTATCGCCCAGTAAATCGCTCCAGTCGGCCCAGAAGGTCAGGCTGTTGCCCAGAAAAACCACGTCTTTGCGCGAATGCGGCAGCGATCGGAACAGATCGACCCTAGCCTTGTAAATATCGGGCCGAACGGTGCTGTCCCAGTTGATTTCCTGCGCCAAAACCGACCAATTCCCAACCATCAGAAAGGCGATTAGCGTTATAATCTTTCTTCGGTTTTTTTGATGGTACATAGTTGGCCTAGGGTAGAAACGGTTTTTGAGTTGCATAGATTATTTTGACAGCTCAAACTTATTGAGTAATAGAGAAGTCGTTTGTAGCCCCTTCAGAGGCTAAACAGCACAGCGTAGTTACTACCAACGCTGTGCTGTTTAATCCTACAATCCTACGAGATTGGCTCAGCTATTCAATAAGAATCAATTAAATCCGTGATCAGACAAACCTGTGGTCTGTGTCTTCACCTAAAGTTACGGTATATACACATCTTTAGGTGGGTTTTGGGCCAGTAAAAATCCTTGCCAATATTCGTGGAATCGCTGTAAGCCCGTAAAGAAGTCCGGTGGTCCTGGTGGTCGCTGACTCCGATAGACAGACTCCTTGCCGGGTGAGGATTTATCAGTCGATCCGTTTTGCCGGCCAGACCCGGACTGAGCACCCGTGAAAAAGCCTGCTCCTCAAGCCCAGAACAGATCCCGGTTCCTGACCCGTCTGGCCATCGCGCGCTTTGATCAATTGCCGCACTTTGACAGCTTCCACTAAGGCCACGATCATCAATTCAAGCAGTTTTTCATACCTGCTTAACTGACTGGATTCAAATCGCAAATACTTGCTTTTGAGGCTCCTGAATAGTTGTTCCAGCAGCCGGCGTTGTTTATACCAGTTTCAGTAAGTTGACTCACAGAAAGGCGCAGATCACCGACCCGCGCCATTTCTTCAAGGAATACTCTCTAAAACGCTACTGCTTCACTATTTTCATTGTCACGCTTTTTACACCGCTAGTAACCCGCAACAGCAGTAGTCCCGCCGGTTGCTGCTGAACCGATAGCGACTGTTGCTCGACCGGCTTTGTCATTTCGATCAATCGTTGACTGACAAGTCGGCCACTGGCATCAGTAAGTTGCAACCGGAGCGGCTGGCCTTCCGCTCCGCGAATTTCTACTTTTATCTCATCATGTGCCGGATTGCCTAACACCTTTACCTGAAGTTCCGGACTGCTTTCTGCCGACAGACGTATCGGTGAATTGCACGTCAACGGTTTTCCCGAATCCTTCAACACATAGGTGCTGCCCTGCACCCGGCCGTAAATCACCCGCATCGTCCCATCTTTCAAGTTGGCCGGCACTTCGAAACTGTAAGCATGCACCCCATTGCCCTTTCCGGCGGTTTTTAGATCCGCCCGGTAGATGTTGGCTACCACACTGCCCAAAACGGCACTGCTGGTATAAAACTCCACCGTTACCGGCGTGTTGGGTTTATTGCGGTCCCAGACCCACCCCCGGATACTACCGCATTCCACTTTGTCCAGATAGCCTTCGAAACTACCCGTCACTGTAGTCATTGATTCCGGATTAACTGTCAACGGAAAGCTCACCGAATTGGTTAGCACCCCGTCGTTGGCGGAATAGGTAAGCACGAAGGAGCCCGACTGTGTGGGTGTTCCCGCGATCACGCGGCTGGTCATGTTGATCGATAAGCCGTCGGGTAAACCGGTTAGTGCATACGTTAGCGGCTGTCCTTCCGGATCAGTAAAAGGCACCAGGGTTCCCGAGAATGGCACACCCACCTGCGCACTCAGGGGTGCCACCAGGACCGTGGGTGAAGGCGGCACCGGGGCTTTGTTGCTGGGCGTACTACTGCCCTGACAGATCAGGGCCTTGGGTGAGTCTTTCAGGATAAAGCTGCTGCCAGCGACGCGGGCCGAGAGAGTATGTGACAAACCGTCTTTGATCGATTCGGGAATCGTGAAGCGAAAACCGTGTTTGCCATTGCCTTTCCCTGCATCGAGCAAATCCTGGCGAAAATCCCCGGCCAGCAACGTCCCGATCACCGTGGAACCATCCAGGATTTCAACGGAGACGGCAGTATTTCCCTTGCCCCGATCCCAGGCCCAGCCCCGGAAACTGCCGCAATCGGCGCCGTTGACAAAGCCGTCGAAAGAACCGGTGGCGGTTGGTGTCGTAACCGTGACGGTGGCCGAACCGGGTACACCGGGGCAGGTACTGACGCAGCTCGCTGAATACACAATTGTACCTATGGCCGAAGTCGGAACGGAAATCGTGGTTCCGGTTCCGCTGGTCGCGTTGGAGCCCGACCAACTGAGTGCTCCCGGACAACCGCTGATGGTCAGTGTCACATTGGGCGTATTCTGAATCACGCTGGTGCTGGAGGGCGTCAGGGTGGGAACGGGTGGCACTTCCGGGCGAGTGACGGTGGCCGACCCACTAACGGTTCCGCCGGTGGGCGCTTCGGAGCTGGCAACCGCCAGCAGGTTGAAGGTGGTGGTGGCAGCCGGATTGACCGTAAAGGTGTAGGGAGAACTGGTGATTCCGTCGAGCGTGACCGGCGTGGTCCCATCGGTGTACGTGAGCGACCAGGGAGCCGTTCCGGTCAGGTCAACACTGAGTGTGGCGGGTTGGCCGGGACACAGGGTAGTACTGCCCGAAAGACTGGCGGAGGCCGGATTGGTGACCACCAGCGTCACGCTGGAACTGCCTGAACAACCCGCGGTGGTTCCCGTCACGGAATAGGGTCCGGCGACACTGACGGAAATAATCGGGCTGGTTTCTCCGGTCGACCACCGGTATGAATCGGCCCCGGAAGCCGTCAGGCTGGCGCTCTGGCCCTGAATGACGGTGGTGGAGAGGCTG
This sequence comes from Larkinella humicola, assembly GCF_008727875.1. Lineage (GTDB taxonomy): Bacteria > Bacteroidota > Bacteroidia > Cytophagales > Spirosomataceae > Larkinella > Larkinella humicola. The sequence goes on from NZ_VTWS01000004.1 coordinate 514,509, forward strand.
GGTGAAATGCTGACCGTGGGAGGTGTGTTCACGGTTACTGAAGTGGAGGCCGTGGCGGAACAGCTGCCCGTGGTTACGGTCACCGAAAAGGGACCGCTGGTGGAAACCGGCAGGGTAGACGTGGTAGCGCCCGTGTTCCACCGGTAGGTGCTGGTACCGGAAGCCGGGCTGCCAGTGGCGGTAAGCGTGGTGCTGGAGCCTGCACAAAGGGTCGGTGATGACGGAGTGATGCTGGCCGTTACGGCCGGATCCACGGTAATGGTGAAACTTTGGGAAGGACCCTCACAGGGGATTGTTCCAAAACCACCGAAACTCGGATTGTTTCCCACCGGAATGGTGTTTGGCAAAACCGTGTTGGTAGCCACATCGATCACGCTCACCCTGTCCTGCGTAGGTTCCACTGCATAGATTTTACTCCCATCGGGGGTAATACCAAGTCCTGCCGGGGAAAAAGGCTCAAAATCGATCTTGCCCGAGACGGTATTGGTAGCCACATCGATCACGGTCACCCTTTTCGGGTTTGTCGAGACATAGACTCGCTGGCCGTCCAGGCTCACGACCAGGGAAAACTGGAATCCATATTGAACCGTTTCAATGGTGGCCGAAACGGTATTGGTGGCCGTATTGATCACGGTAACTTTATTCGTTAGAACAGACGTGGTATAAAGGCGGGTGCCGTCGGGAGTTATGCAGATGGCACCCGCGCCATCGGGCACCGGAATGGTGGCGATCGACGTTTGAGTAGCTACATCGATCACCGCCACACTGAAACCATACGACGGATTTCCCAAATTTTGCATGGTAAAATAAACGCGCTTGCCATCAGGGCTCATAACGGCACCACCATTTGGCTCACCCTCCACCTGGATAGTGGCCGTGATTGTGTTGGTAGCCACATCGATCACGCTGACGGTAGGCGAATTAAAACTCCCGACAAAGACGCGAGTGCCGTCGGAGCTAAACGCGACAGCAGTCGGGCCGTCTATCCCCTCAATGGTCGTCAACACCGTTTGGGTGACCGCATCGATTACGGTGACATTATCCGACAAATAATTGCCAACATAGATGAGGGTGCCGTTGGGGCTCACAGCCATGCCTGATGGGGAACGACCCGGCAACGGGATGGTGTTTGGCAAAACCGTATTGGTGGCTACATCGATCACGCTTATGTTGCTCGGGACCTGATCGTTATAATCTCGATAATTATTATTAACAGTATAGGCTAAAGTCGGTCCCTGCCCCAGGGGCGTGACGGTGATGGTGGCCGTCTGGGTTGAAGGGGTGGTGTTGAGTGCGGTAAAGGAGTCGATGGTGCCGGTGCCGCTGGCGGGCAGGCCGATCGAGGGGTTGGAATTGGTCCAGCGGTAAACGGTTCCGTTTCCGGTAAAAGGAACGGGAGCGGTGGTGCTGCCCGCACAAAGGGTCTGGCTGGCCGGAGCCGCCATCGTGATTGAACAGGGATTGGCCAGTTGGGGTCTGGTGCGCCCGAAATGGGCAGCCCCGCCGACTTTGCTCTTCGAAGGTGTTGATCCTGTCTTTACGGAATGGATGGGAGCGGTAAAACCAATGGCCCGGGCTCCACTATGAAGTCCGGCCAGCAGGAGAAAAACGAGCCCCCACCGGGCGGGAGTAGTTCGGAACAGAGCCGGGACGAAACCAGGGTATTTAATTTTCGGTATTAAAAATGAATGCATGGGATGTTAGGGTAAAATGGGATAAAATTAGAAAACAGAACCGCCCAACGACTCCGTTAACAATGGGCAGGAAGTAGACTATTTTCTGTCATGCTCTATTTTGAGATTAGGTGATTGGTTGAGATTCCATCAATCGGACTGGCACTGAGTGGGATTTTTAGTTCGGTAAAACAACCTATGGCAAGCCTCCGATTGCCATGAGAAAAGAGGATGGTGATTGGAAAAGATCAGGATAAACAACGGCTCACAAACCTACGGGAAGAAAAACGGACTGAACATAACCCATGTTCCAAATACCATAAGGGATGTTCCATTTTGCTAAAACGATACCAATTTACTGGAATACCATTTGGGCATTTTTACACTAAACCCCAATGAGGAGTCATGGGAACGTCATTCTTCAATCCGAATGACGTTCCGGCATTGATGCTTAGTAGCGATCCATCACCAAAGGAAATGGATCGCTACTAAGCAGGCACCAATTCGTTTTAATTGAAAACGACCCTTCGTGAATCAGTAAGAGTGACCCTCTCGCTGATTTGTCAATACTGGCTGGAAACCAATCAGCGATCTAATTAACTGAGTTTACGAAACGGGGGCAGGACCTTCGGGTTGGGAGAGCCGTACAGACTTCTTTATGGGCTTACAGCGATTCTACGAATATTGGCAGGGATTATTACTGACCCAAAACCCACCTAAAGATGTGTATATACTTTAGGAGATGACACTGACCACGGTTTGGATGGTTATATTCAGTAATCCCGGAGGGATTCAACAATGCAGCGTTGGTTTTTAACTGTATAAAATCGATCAATTCCCCGCCAATTGCGAAGCCGTCAACTCGTTCAACAATGGTTCTCCCTGTTGAAACCGCTCTACATTTTGCAAAAAGATTTCAGAAACCCGCTCCAGAAACCGGGGGCTCAGGCTGGAGCCCGAAATGTGGGGCGTCAGGATGACATTCGGGAAGTGCCAGAGCGGATGGTCCGGCGGCATCGGATAGTGGTAATGGGTATCGAGAGCCGCGCCCGCAATCCAGCCTTCCGCCAGGGCTTTGATCAAGGCTGCTTCCTGAATCAAGGGACCCCGCGCCGGGTTCAGCAAAAAAGCCGTGGGTTTCAGCAGCCGAAGTTCGGATTCGCCCATGATTCCCGTGGTGGTTCCCGTTTGTGGAATCGCCATCACCAGAAAATCCAGGCTCTTCAGAAACGCTTCTTTCTCGGAACCGTAAAACACGCGGTCGGGTAGATTGCCCTCGGAATCACCAGTTCCGGGGACATTATAAACCGCATCCCTCGGCTGAATCGGCTGCCGAACCAACACGTGAACCGTCATGCCCAGGGCTTTGGCCAGCCGGGCGGTTTCGCGGCCAATCCCGCCGTAACCCCAGATGCCCACCACCGACCCGCGAATTTCGTTCTGAAACCGGGCCGACCGATCCCAGATCCGGCCCTCCTGATTCCGAACCAGACCGCGCAGATCGCGGGCCAGATTAATCATCATGGCGATGTTCCATTCGGCAATCGGCACATCAAAAACGCCCAGGGAATTGCAGGCCCGGATGCCCCGTTCCACCAGATTTTTGCCGAACAACTGGCTGTACCCGGCCGAACTGATCTGCACCAGCTTCAGCCGCTTCATTTCTTCGTGGTTTTCGGGGAGAAACGTGCAGAAAAGGACGTCACAATCCTGAATCTGGCTGACCGGCAAGGGTCGAACCTTTTCTTCCGGCTGCTCCACAACCGCTACCGAAACGCCCGGTAGTTGCTGCACCGAACGGAAGACCGGTTCGTAAACCGGCATGTCAATCAATACGTTCAGCATGGTTTCAGGTCGTCAGAATTTTGCCGGGAACGCTGTTAAATTCACCGCTGCCGGGAATAAACGGGAACCGGCGAATCGTCGCTTCACTTAGTTCAATGCCCAAACCCGGTTTTTCGGGACGCACTACGTAACCGTTTTTCAGTTGCAGACTGTCGCCGATGACTTCGCTGTGCAGCGGGCCGTAGGCCGGGGCGACTTCCAGAATCACCGTGTTCGGGCAGGCAAAACCGCAATGGATATTCTGCATTTGCGAACCGCCCGCACCCCAGGCATGGGGTGCAATTTTCTGTCCGCGTTGCGCCAGACTGGACGCGACCAGCATAAACTGATCCAGACCGGCGGTAAAGGAAGCATCCGGCTGGCCGATGCCAAAACTGTCCTGCTCGATGAACGTCTGCCATTCGCAAACCGCCGTCAGGCACTCGCCCCCGGCAATGATCGTTTGGGTGTTCCGGCGCAGTTCGGCGTAGAGATCGGGCCGGGTGTAGTGTAGCGGTTCTTCCAGGCAGAAAAGCGCATACGGTTCCAGCGCCCGCGCGACCGCCGTGGCGGTTTCGAGTCCCCAGGTCAGTGTCGGGCTGTTGCCCATGTGGGCGTCGAACAAGAGCCAGAGGTCGTTGCCAAATTGCTGACGGACATACGCGGCTTTCGTCGCTTCCAGCTCAGCCGCTTCCGTGGGGTCAATGGAAATTTGAAAACCGCCCGCTTTCCAATACGCTCCGGCTCCGATTTTAACCCCCCGAAACCCCAGCGATTGGTAAAAGTCCACTTTGTCGCCCAGTTTTTCCAGGGGATAATTACTGGGGCCACCCGTTGCGTAGCAGGGAAGGTAATCCGGGGCGGCAAATGGGTTTCCTGCGGTTTGTGGAAAACTGCCTTTCCAGGCTTCGCCCAGTAGTTTGTAAACCGGAACGCCCATCAATTTCCCTTTCAAATCCCACAAAGCGGCTTCGATTCCGGCCAGCACGATGGCGCCCAGGCCGACGCGGCACCAGAAATTGCCGCACTGGTACATGCGTTGCCACAATGCCGGAATGTCATCGACGGTATTGCCGATCAGAATCGGTTTGAAAAACTCCACGATAGCGGGGACGCCTTCCGGGAAAAAATACCCGGCGTAGGTTTCGCCCAAACCGGTCAGCCCGGCGTCGGTTTCGATGCGAATAAAAGCCGCACTGCGCAGTTGACGCGCTTCGGAAAGATACGGGTCGTTCGTGCAGGGACCCGTCAGCAGGATGGTTTCGACGTTGGTAATTTTCATGAGTTGCTTCGGTGACTTCTTTAAGAAACCGCTTAATCAGTTACCCCAAAGCGTCGGGTCGGCCACTAAAGGCGGCTTTTAACAATCCGAGTACTTTTAGCCCCTTCAGGGTTACTCTTGCAGGGATCTTGCAAATTTACCCCGGAGGGGTCTTCTGTTAATAGTCAAATGTACCAACGCGTTGTTCCAGCCCCGGCAGGGGCGTCCTCAATCAAAGTCACACTTTAGGACGCCCCTGCCGGGGCTGGACGAACTGCGATTAATGAATTCCTATTAACCGTGAACACCTCCGGAGTTACTTTTTACCAATCATTTTCATTACATATAATTCCCTGCAATAGTAGCTTTTGGGGCGGGCCGACGCTTCGGTTGGGGGCAACTTTTAAACCGCTTTCGATTGAACGGCGATTTCAAGGGCGGCCACTGTAATGGGTTCTTTGCTTTGGTTTTCAACGACAATCTTGTTCCAGCCGTCGGTGATGAGCGAAACCGGAAACCGGTACGTGTAGCCCACATGATCGTTGGTCAAATGCGTCAGCGAGCCGCAGGGGCGGAGCAGTTTGTCGGTCGATGCGTTTTTGAGATTCGGCCAGCAGCCGTTGATCGAAACCGGCATATACATTGGTTTTTCACCGGCTTTCAGCACCACCTGCACCAGCAGTTCCAGATTCTGGTCGGCGGGTTCGGCGCACATGGCCAGTTGGAACGAACGTTGTGCGAAAGGGCCGATGCTGGCGGGCAACTGGGCGGGAAGCTCAAACGGGGTTGGGTTGAAAAACGCTCCGGCGGTGCTGAAACAATAGTGTTTGGGTTTTCCCCGCAGGAAATCGGGCTTGTCGATGTCGCGCAAGGCCGTGTAATCGGACCGAATGCCCGGAATCAGCGGTTGATCCGTACAAAAAAAGTTGAACCATTCAATGCCCTGTGCGCCCATCGCCAGTTTCCCGGCCGCATTGGCCCGCACAATTTCCGGACTGGCGCTAATGTACCGCATCCGCTCTTTGACCGTTCCCGATTCGTTCTGCGTGGGGAGGCTGTTGGCACCATCGTCCACGGAACCGTAGATGGTTACGCGGTCGCCCAGGCGTTTTCGGAATTCATCGTGCGGCATGTCCCAGGTGGTGGCCCAGAAACCCGCCGGAATGACGAAATCAAGGGTGCCTTCCTGACACAGCGTGACCACATCCACGCCAATGGCTTTCAGTTGATCGAGTGCCCCCGGTATGCGCATCCCGAACGGATACGGTTTTCCGGTTTTCTTGGCCTGACGCTGCGTGAGCGCGCGAATCTGGCGAAACCAGTCGTTCATCATCGCGATGGTTTCGGGCGAGGCACCGGGTTCGCAGCAGAGCGGTTGGCGCCACCAGTCCAGTTCCAGGCCTTCATAGTCGTAATCTTCCACCACTTCCCGAATCTGCTCGAACATCAGGGCGCGCACTTCCGGTTTTTCGTAATTCAACCCGATCCGGTCCTGCGCGTTCTGCAACCCGTACGAAGCGTGTTGCAGCCGCATCTCTTTCTTCTTAAAAAGCGGCAGATTGAAAAAGCTGCCTTCCGGGTTGCGGCTCCCGTGCATGTCGTTCATCCGGATGCTGACCCAGGGCGAGATTTTCCGGCGTCGGCACGCTTTCGAGGTTTCGGCCAGCCAGTCCACGCCCGCGTCGATCAAATCCTGATACCGGTTCATGAAGCGGGTGAAATTGTCAAGAAATTCCTCCACCGCTTCGGGTTCGGTAATGCCCTGACAGACGGCGTGACCCCGGAAATAGTTACGGTCACCGCGTTTGTAGCCGTCGAGAATGCTGGGGATTTTTTTGCTGGGATACCAGGCCCGGTTGGCGTTGGCGTTGATCACGAAGGTATCGATGCCGTTGTCGGCCAAGATGTCCACGTACCGGTGAATCGCCTTGGCTTTGAATGGCCCGCCCACCGCCACCGGTTTCGTGCCCATCTTGCCGGTGCGGGGATTGGCAACGGTTTTCAATGAATAGTCTTCGGGTTGCCAGAGTTCCGGGTTATAAAAATACACGCAGGTGTCGCCGTTGAACAGGTTGCGGTGTTTGTCCAATGCCGGTTTTTTGGGCGGTGTAGCCAGTTGCTCACCGGTGGACGAAACCGGCTCGTTTTCTGATGAACCTTCCAGCAGATTTGGCAAGACCGGAACGGCCGTGGCACTGATCAAACCCGTCCGCAGGAAGTCTCGCCGGGTTTTCATTTTTTCAGATCTCATGACAACTCGTTAAGGGAATGTGGGGTGATTTCCGCCAGTAGGGTCACCGATGCTGTACAAAAGTAACCTCTGCCGGTTGGCTATTCTTTTACTTTTAGGTGCAATTCTGGTACTTTCTTTCAGGCAGGACGCATTTGGGCGAAGACATGGCGCAGCCCGCCGGGGTTTACCCGGACATCCCCGTCTTTTCTCAAAAGTAGCAGGGATTGACGCATTTGTGACAGCGTTTTTCCATCCGAAAGCGGACCTTTCATGCATCCAAAACGGACAACCAAACCAAACTTCCTACGCCATGAAAACGATCCTCCACTCCCTGTTCGTTGCTTCTTCCCTGACGCTGATGAGCGTTCCTTCCGCCCAGGCTGACCTCTCCAAATCCGTCGCTCCCAATGAGGTGACTGAGGTGGCTGCGCAGAATCGATTGAAAAATGATCTGACGTATTCGACGGCTGCTTATAAACATCCGAATAAGATAACCGCTGCCCGTCAGTGGGAGCCGGAAGCGGGCGTTGAATTCCGGATTCGGAACCGCAAGGCGCAGGAGATTACCGGCTACCGGGAACACCAGCGCCGGGGTGGTTTGGGCGATACGGCCATTGCGATCCCTTCAAAACCGGCTTTCGTGAACCGGAATTATAAACCGCAGAATGGAATAGCCGACTAGTCGCCGAAATTACGGGGTAAAAACATCCTTTAAGGCTCTCAGCGCGGCATGATGCCCGCACATGCCGTGCACACCGCCCCCCGGTGGGGTAGATGACGAGCAGATATACAGCCCTTTTGCCGAAGTTCGGTAGGGCGACCAGCGCAGCGCGGGCCGGGTGAAAAGCTGGCCGATGTCGATGATGCCGCCGTTGATGTCGCCCCCGATGTAATTGGGATTGTGCGCTTCCATCTGAGCGGGATTCATGGTGTGCCGGGCCAGAATCCGGTCGCGGAAACCGGGAGCAAAGCGTTCGATCTGGTTTTCGATGGCCTTGGTCATGTCCACCGTCGAGCCGTTGGGAATGTGGCAATAGGCCCAGGCGGTGTGCTTCCCCGCCGGAGCCCGCGTCGCATCGAACAGACTTTGCTGGGCGAGCAGAACATACGGTTTTTCGGGATGCTGGCCCTTCGAAGCCCGCAATTCCGAGTCGGCGATTTCTTCCAGCGTATTTCCCAGGTGAACGGTACCGGCTTGCCGACAGCTTTCCGCGGTGAACGGAATCGGGCCGTCCAGTGCCCAGTCGACCTTGAAAACGCCCATGCCATAGCGGTATCGGTTCAGTTGCCAGCGGTAAAGTGCCGAAAACCGGTGTCCGGCGATTTGCAGGAGTTGTTTAGGCGTGATGTCGAACAAAACCGCCTTCGAGGAGGGAAGCTGCGCCAGCGAAGAGACGTAAAAATTCGTTTCGATTTTGCCGCCTAACGAGGTGAAGTAAGCGGCTAATGCCCTGGCAATCTGCTGAGAACCACCTTTGGGTAAGGGCCAGCCCCGCACGTGAGCCGCCGTCATCAGCACGACAGCAATGGCTGAGGTTGCAAAATTGGACAGGGGCTGAATCGAATGGGCGGCCATGCCCGCCAGCAACCCTTTGGCCTGTGGGGTCTCGAATGCTTTTGCCAGCCAGGTCACCGGCGGCAGGGCTTTCAGACCAAATTGGGCAAAATCCAGCGGGTGTTTCGGGAACGTTAACGGACCTAACACATCGAAGTCGATGCGCGGCCACTGCTCGATCAGCGGTTTGAACAGGTTCAGATAGGTCTTTTCATCCGGCCCCAGCCAGCGGGCGGTTTCTTCCACCGATCGGGTCAAAAGGGCCGCTGTGCCGTCGTCGAACGGATGGGCTGCGGCAATGGGGGGCTCGATGTATTCCAGGCCAAAAGCGCCGAGGGGTAGTGTTCGGAAAAACGGCGAGTTGACCGCCAGCGGGTGAATGGCCGAGCAGGTGTCGTGGATAAAACCAGGCCGTGTCAGTTCCGCCGACCGCAGTCCGCCCCCGATTTCGGGCTTGCCTTCCAGCACCAACACCGAAAGCCCGGCCTGTTGCAAGGTGATGGCGGCTGCCAGCCCATTCGGACCAGAACCCACAACGACGGCGTCAAAGTCAGTTTTATGCACGTTTTGAGAGTTATTTCGCAGAGTTGAGTAGAGTTTTTGTTTAAATATCCTCTGCTCAACTCTGTGTAACAGTTTAAACTTCCGGCCGGAAAAGCACCTGCCCGTTGGGTTTAACCTCCCAGGCCGTAATAGGGTTCAAATGATACCCGCCCGTGTCGGCCCCGCGCGCGGTAAGAAGCTCACGGAGTGTGGGTTGGAGATAGTCTGTTTCGTCAATTACCCGGCTCATGATGACGGTTTCGCTGCCGTTCCATTGCCACAGATACCGGAATCGCGTGTGGGCTTTGTCCAGCACCGGTCCCTGCAACTGGGCGAGGTGCCACGTTTTTCCGTTGTCGGTGCTGACTTCCACCTGCCGGACTTTTCCGCGACCGCTCCACGCCAGGCCCCGGATTTCGAGCCAGCCTTTCTGAATGGTGGCCGGATAAGTCGGATACGTAATCACCGAGCGTGCGTCGATGGTGAAACTGAATTGCCGGATTTTTCCGTTTCTGATCGGTTCGGTGTATTTTGAGGTTTCCTCGCGGGTCATGAAGGGCTGGTCGGCCAGTTCGAGTCGGCGGAGCCATTTCACGCTGGCGTTGCCTTCCCAACCGGGCAGAAACAGGCGGGCGGGGTAGCCCTGTTCCGGTCGCAGCGGTTCGCCGTTTTGGGCGTAAACGATCATGGCGTCGTCAAAACCCTTGCTGACGGGAACGCTGCGGGTCATGACGGCGGCATCGGAGCCTTCGGCCAGAAACCAGGTGGCTTTGGGCTGGACGCCCACTTCCCGAAACAGGGTCGAAAGCAGCACCCCCGTCCATTCGCTCTGGCTGGTTAGCCCGCAAATATCCTGCGGACTCAGTTTTTGATTGGTACCCCGGCCCCGGTAATTTCCTGAACACTCCAGAAAACAGATGCGTGAAACCGACGGAAACCGCTTCAAATCCGCCAATGTGAACACCGTCGGTTTGTCGACCATCCCGTGAATCACCAGTTCGTACTTCGCCGGGTCGATCACCGGCACACCGCCGTGGTGTCGTTCAAAGTGCAGATCCGCGGGCGTGATGATGCCGTATAAATCCTGCAAGGGCGTCCGTGACGAGATTTCCGACGGGCTTTTGAGCAGTTTCTCGAACTTTGAGCGCGTGCCCAACTCGCCCGGCGGAGCGCCCGGCACTTTGGTCGGGTCATCCGGCCCGAACGCTTTCTCCGGAATACCGATCTGTACCGCTTTGGCAAACGAGGTTTGCGTAATGGCAACGGCGGCTGTGGCGGCTCCGCCCAGCAACATCCGACGGCTTATTTTTTTGCGCATAAAGTAATGATACAGTACACTTGATTCCGTACACCTGTAAGGTCTTCAAGACCTTACAGGTGTTGTTTGCAAAAGTCAGTAAGGTCTTTGAAATCTTGCAGGCATTCGTTAAGAAAACCTGCAAGGTCTTCAAGACCTTGCAGGTGCAGGCGGGTTACCGAATTTCTCGCCCCCCTTTTCGGTCGTCCGGCACGAAGAATTTCTGCGCGGGCATTACCACTTTGGGTAAGGTTTTGGCGTTGATTACCACCGTTGAATCGATGATTTGATTGGCCTGTAACAAAAAAGCCGTCAAACTATACACTTCGTCGTTGGACAGCGAACCGGGTGCTGTCAGCGGCATTGCCCGGCGGATGTAATCGAACAGGGTGGTCGCATACGGCCAGTAATTGCCAATCGCTTTTTCTCGTCCCGTCAGCGACGTGGCCACCAGCCGACCACCAAGAGTGGCGCTTTCCGTACCCGTAGCCCCGTGGCAAACCGTGCATTGGGCGGTATAAAGGGCTTTTCCGGCTGAAACGGTGCCGGAACCAGCGGGCAAACCGGTTCCGTCGGGCCAAACGTCGATGTCTACAACCGCAATTTCCTTCGCCGTGGCCGGGCGACCTAACCCAAACCGGGCGGGCCAGCCGAGCGTATCCGGTTTTACCGATTGTTCGGATACCGGGCTGTTGCCCCAGGCCTGATCACTGGCCTGCACTGCGACGAGTAAAAAACCAGTTAGCCCGGCACCCAGGATTTTTAAGCAGGCGGTTTTAGGAATCATGTTATACCAGATGAAAACAGAGAACCCGCATTCGAACCAAGCTATATGCTGATCAAAAATAGCGATTGACACCGGTTCCTGAAGCGGGTTATTTTCGTTATTTTCAAGAATTATTCCTCAATACTTTCCCGCCTGCAAGCTACTTTCCGACAGGGCATATTTCCGGTTGACGCGGTCCAGAACCACGTAAATGGAGTCTTTTCGATCGTCGATCCCGGTCAGAATGACATGCGATCCGTCGGTGGTGGAATACGTCAGGATCATGCGGTTGCGTTTCACGGGACGGGATTCCTCGGCGATGCCCCGGGTTCGGCGGGTTGACCAGGCTCTGGGGTCAATTTTGTGGTCTTCATCGCCAATGTTGGCCAGTGCTGCTTTGGTAATCCAGTTGTCGGGCTTCGCTTCCTGACTCTCCCGGCGGTTTCGGCCTTCCCGACCGCTCAGTTCCCGCCCATCGACCGTAGCGCGGTTCGTCTGCCGGATTTTATCCTGCAAATACAACACCTGGTTCACCGTGTCGGCATCGTAGTAGAACACTCGTTTGCCACCGGCCACGCCCGACACCTCGAACGTCCGGTTGATGTCGCGCATGGGCGAACCACCGCCGTTGGACAGATCCAGTTTCGTCGGGCGATTGACCTTGAAGGTGAACGACGACCATTTTTCAAACGTCGCATTTTGCCAGCGAACCGTGTCCAAAGGGGAATAAGGGATTACCTTGTTGTTGATCCGGAATTCGGTCACGTTATACAAACCCCGCAATTGGGCAACGCCTTTGACTGCCGGTTGTTTGTAGGGGTCGTAGCGTAGGTTGACCCATTGCAGGTAGGTCAGCCAGACCAGAAAAATGCCGAACGTGGCGGTTTTCAGGCCGATGCGGGTGAAGCGTTTCCAGCCTTTCGACAGATCCGGGTAAAAGCGAAGGGGAACCGTAAACCGCTCCAGAATCAGCAGGTTGTAGATATTCCGGGCGTCGTAAACCAGCAGAAAAAGGGCCATCACAACGAAATAGGAGCTGTAGACGTGAACCCCGCCGTCGTACGCGAAATTGACGTAAACAATGTCGCCCAGCGCCCCGAGCAGCAAAGCGGCCCCGATGGTGGTGGTTCCCCGGAAAAACAGCAACGCGCCCGCCAGAATCTCGACCAGCCCCGTAAACACCTGATACCAGGGCACGATGCCGACCGATAACCAGAAGATTTTCTGCGCCGTGAAATCGCCAAAATCGGTGTTCAGCAGGCCCTCGGACGGATAGGGCATCTGGGTCGGAAACAGTTTGGTGAAACCGAAACCGATGATGCCGATACCGGCCCGGTAGCGCACGATGACCCGAAGCCAGTAGTATAAAATGTTGTATTCCTGACGTTTGCGGTCCAATGCCGTCCAGATCAGTCCGCCGACGATGGCGATCCCCAGCACGATGAACCAATCTGCATACCCCAGCAGCAAGGCCCCACCGCCTTCGCCACCACCGCCCCGGCCACCGACGAAATACCGCAGCAAACTGGGCGAAAACCGGGCGATTTCGTAGAGATCACGGTAATGCAGATGCAGCCAGTCGAGTTCAAACAGATTTTGGTACCACTCGGGGCTGAGCGGTATGGAGAATAAAACGAAAAAGACGAAGGCGACGCGGAAAAGCACTTTCTGGAACGTCGTCCAGGGGCGGCCGAGTGAATCCGAAGCGGTTTTGTTTGCGCCGGGTTGCCCGTCGCGAGCCGGTTTTGGTTCCAGTACGAAACCGTCTGAGGTGTTTTTTTGAATGGCCATGACCGGTTTTGGTTAGAGTTTTAGGGCCCCGCGACGCCCCGTTTTCCGGGCCTCATCGAGCAGGTATTTTTTGTCGATTTTCTGCAAGACCGCATAAACGGAGTCCCGGTTTTGATCGACACCCGACAGGACAATCGTGCCGGGATTGGGGCGGCTGATGTGCAGTTGCAGCGTTTCGGTGGCATGGTTCGGATTGCGATTCCGGAGCGTTAGCTGCTGGTTGGACGCGTCGGCATCGTAGTGGTAATAATGCCGACCTGCCGAGCCCGAAAACTCATAATTTCGGTCGCTGTCGTTCACCTGGATGAATTCAACGTTCGTACGATCCAGCGTTACCGGGCGGTTGGAGCGAATGCTGAGCGTGGCCCATTTTTCGAAAACCACATCCTGCCAGCGAACCGAATCCGTCGCCGAGTAGGGCAGTTCCCGCCCGTTAATGCGGAATTCACTGACGGTATACAGCCCGCTGGCGTCGGTCAAACCGGGTTCCTGCGGAAACTGGTAGGAGCCTTCCCGGTAACCGGTGTAGGTTTTGTAACCATATAACCCCACAAAAAACAGCACAAAAATGCTTTTGAGCGCCAGCCGGGCGGTTTTCTGCTGGTCCGAAAAATCGGGGTTGAACCGATTCGGAATCGTGGGTCGTTCGAGGGCGAGCAACGTAAAAATCCGTTGGGCATCGAATGCCAGCAACACCAGCGCGAGGGTGATCAGGTAGAAACTGTAAATGTATTCGCCCCCTTCGTAGGCCAGATTCGACATGAAGACGTTGCCCAGAAACGACACCGTGAGAAACGCGCCAATCGAAGCGGTTTTCCGGTAAAGCAACAACAGAGCCGCCAGAATTTCGACCCCGCCCAGAAACGACTCATACGATGGCACAATGCCCAGACTCAGCGAGAAAAGCTTCCAGTCGGTGAGGTCGCCGTAGTTGGTGTTCAGGTTGCTGATCGACGGTGCCGGGGCCAGAATCGGAAACAGCTTGATGAAACCGTAGGCCAGCAAACCGACCGCCAGCCGGTACCGCAGCACAACGCGCAGCCAATAATAGAGCCTATTGTATTCTTTCCGATCCCGATCCCGGAAACTCCAGATGATGACCCCCAGCAACGCGATTACGAAGATAACCACCCAGTTGGCGAAGGTGTCGGGGCCGTCGAAAAACCGGGGCTGGTAGCGGGCGAGCTGAAAAATGTCGCCATACGACAACGCGGCCCAGTTGACCGAGAACAGGTCCCGGTAAAACTTCGGGTCGAGCGGAACGGCCTGAAGGATGAAATACAAAAAAACGATCCGGAATAGGGTTTTCTCGTAGCTCGGCCATTCGGTCTGGTCGGAGCTACCGGTTTGGGGGCGGCTGAAAACCGCCCCGTTTTTCGGCTCAATGTCGATACGCTCAGGTCTCACGTCTTTCATCTTCGTAGGATCAATAGCCGGGGTTTTGTTCTAACGTCTTGTCAGTCAGGAGCTGATTGACTGGAATGGGCAGTAAAAGCCGGTTCGGGTCGGTCACGTTCAGGACCGCAGCGGCCCGGCCCGTTCGAACGAGATCGAACCAGCGGTGGGGTTCCAGCGCAAATTCGACCCGCCGTTCGTCCTCGATGGCGAGCAACAGAGCGGCCTGAGCTGCGGCCGTACTGGCGGGCAGACCGGCGCGGTCGCGAACGGCATTCAGATCGCTGAGGGCGTCGGTCGTTTTGTTCAGTTGGGCGCGGGCTTCGGCGCGGATCAGGTAGAGTTCGGCGATGCGGAAAAGGTATGTGGGATCGGAGGCCGGGTTGCGGTAATAGAGCGTGCCATACCAGCGATTCTGGTTGTCTTTGGCCACCAGCACACTGCGGTTGCCGCCAATGGCCGGGTTGTTCACCAACCCCACCAGCGCGTCATTCGGTGCCCACTGCCGGGTGCCGCCGTTGGTTTGCGGTTGCCACTGACCCCGGTGGCTGTTGACTTCCGTCGTGCCGTTGTAAAATAACTCGAAAACCGACTCCCGTGTGCCCCGGGCATCGTTGGCGAAGAAGGCGTTGTAGGGCTTCAGAAGGCCGTAATTCGTTGCGTCGGTGAGGAGTTTAGTGGCAAACTCCTCGGCTTTGGCCCAGTCTTTCCGGTACAGATAATACCGGGCTTTCAGAGCCCAGACGGTTTTTTTGGTCGCCCGGTACCGGTCGGTGGTGGCGGGGAGCAGCGGCTCGGCGGCTTCCAGATCGGCCAGCACCTGGGCGTAGGTTTCGGCCTGTGTGCTGCGTTTGATGCCCGAGTTTTCGGCGGGAGACAGCGTCGGTTTCGTAATCAGCGGAACCCCGCCCCAGGTGCGGGCCAGGTCGAAATAGGCCAGTGCCCGGATGAAATACGCTTCGCCCAAATACTGATCCCGGAGAGTCTGGGTCAAGGTTGGATCGGTGACACCCGGCACTTTGGCCAGCACGTTGTTGGCCCGGTTGATGGTCTGGTAAATGGCAATCCAGCTTCCCGCAATGGTCGCGTTATCGGCGTTCACGTTGTGGTTGATAAACTCCTGAATCTGCGATTGCGAACCGGTCCACTGGATGTTGTCGCCCGACAGATAACCGATGGACTGAAAACCGGTGCCGTAATAATTGGCGCTGCCCAGGGCACTGTAGATGCCGCGAACAGCCGTTTCGGCCGTCGCTTTATCAACAATGGTCTGCGTATCCGAAATGGATTCCAAGGGTTGTACGTCCAGAAACGACTCGCACGCACTGAAAACCGCCAGCGTGAGGATGGAGAAAAAGTAGGTGATGGGTTTCATGATCAGAGGGTTACGTTAATACCGACTTGTACACTGCGGGGTTGCGGGGGCGTTCCGAGGTCGATGCCCTGCTGGTTGGCGTCGCTGCTCGCGCTGGATTCGGGGTCGAGACCGGTGTATTTCGTCAGCAGCCACAGATTACTTCCGGCGACATAGACGCGAACGGCTTCAATTTTTGCTTTTTCGGTCAGCCGTTTCGGGATCGTGTAGCCGAGGTTGAGCGAGCGCAGTCGCAGAAACGAACCGTCTTCGAGCCAGCGGCTGCCGCCGTCGCGGTAGTTGTTGATGTTGATGCCGTCCGGGCGGGGCACGTCGGTGATGTCGCCCGGTTTTTGCCAGCGGGCGTTATTGCTGGCAAAAATGATGCGGGCGGCATCGCGGGCACCACCGCCCTCGCCGAAGAATTTGTTGTGGTTGTAAATCTTGTTGCCATACTGGAACGCGAAAAATACCGCCAGATCGAAACCTTTGTAGGTCAGGTTGTTGGTCAGACCACCGAAGAATTTCGGCCAGATGCTGCCCAGAATCTGCCGGTCGTCGACGGTGATTTTGCCGTCGTTGTTGACATCTTCGTAAATGACATTGCCGGTTTGTGGGTTGACACCCAGTTGTTTATAGACCCAAAAGGAATAGAGTGGCGTTCCTTGTTGCTGCAGAATCAGGTCGCGACTGCCGTAGCGCAGCGGGTTTTCCAGCTTCTCGATTTTGTTCCTATTCTGGGCTACGTTGAAGCTGGTCGTCCAGGTCAGGCCACCGCGCCGGATGTTCTCGGATCGAATGCCCAGTTCAAATCCTTTGTTGCTGATTTCAGCCGCATTGCTCCAGTAATTGCTAAAACCGGTGGTGCCGGCCAGCGCCAGTTGCAACAGCCCGTTCGTCGTATACTTGTTGTAAACATTGAATTCCGCCGATAACCGGTCGTTGAAGAAGGACGCATCCAGACCGATGTTGAACTGGTTGGTGCGTTCCCATTGCAGATTCGGGTTGGCGAGTTGCTGGGGTGCAATGCCGGGGCTGCCCTGGTAGGACGCGCCACCCGTCCAGAGGCCCTGAGCCGCAAAATTGCCAATGCCGTTCTGATTCCCGGTCGTTCCGTAGCTGGTTTTCAGTTTCAGATCGCTGATGATCCGCGAGTCTTTCAGGAAGTTTTCCTGCTTGATGCGCCAGGCGGCCCCGATGGCCGGGAAGTAGCCCCACTGGTTACGGGTTCCAAACCGGGATGAGCCATCGGCCCGGATGCTGAAATCGACCAGGTATTTCCCCGCAAAATTGTAATCGATGCGGGAAAAGAACGACGCCAGGTTGCTTTTCGACCAGCTTTGGGAACTGGCAGTCGTCGCGGCCGACGAAATCTGGGTGAACAGGTTGTTGGCAAACCCCCGGCCTTCAGCATAAGTTCGGGTCAAAACGTCACTTTGCAACGTATTTCCAACCAAAACACCGACGGTATGATTTCCGAATTTCTGCCGGTACGTCAGCGTTTGTTCGTTGAGCCAGGTCGTAAACTGCGTGATGCTGGAGGTGGCCAGACCGGCCGGACTGCCCGAAATGAGCAGATTGTTCCAGTATTCCGACTCGTTGTAATTGTTGTAGTCGATGCCCCAGCTCGTGCGGAAACGCAGGTTGGGCAGGATTTGCGCGTCGGCATACAGATTCCCGATGTACCGCAGACTGGCTGACTGAACGTCGTAATTGTCAATCAGCAACGTTAGGTTATCAAAACCGGCCCGGCCCACCGGAACGCCCTGCTCGTTGAGTGGTGACAGGTAGGTTGGCGTATGCAAAGCTGCCTGCAGCAAGCCCCCCGCGGGGCCGTCGCCCGCCCGGGCCTGGTTGCGGAACGTCCGTGAAAATGTATTGCTGACGCCCACCTGAACCTTGTCATTCACCTGCTGGTCGATGTTGACCTTAAAGCTAGCCCGCTCAAAATAAATGGGTTTGATGATGGCTTCCTGCCGGTTATAACCGCCCCCGATGTAGTATTTGGTGGTTTTGGTGCCACCCGACAGCGACAGGTCGTAGTTCTGGAGTCGTCCGGTGCGGAACAATTCGCCCAGCCGGTCGTAGGTTTTCTGCTCTTCCGGCAGTCCGCGGCCGCCTTCAGCAACGGGGCGGAACGGGCGGTTTTCGGCGGTCCGGTTCAGGCTGGGGGTATCTTTTCCGGTATTGATCCACCACTCGTTGACCAGTTGGGCGTGTTCGGGGCCGGTGGTCAGTTCCCACAGTTTGGCGGCTTTGGCCACGCCATACGACGCATTGAAATTGATTTTCGGCTTCTGATTAAAATTGCCGCGTTTGGTCGTAATCAGGATCACGCCGTTGGCCCCCCGCGACCCGTACAGCGCCGTAGCTTCGGCATCTTTCAGAATCTCAACGCTCTCAATATCAGACGGATTGATATCGGCAATGGGTGAAGTGGCTTTTCCGCCCGTTCCCACGCTTTGCAGGCTGTTGTTGTTGATAAAAACGCCATCGACCACATACAAAGGATCGTTGTCAGCATTGATCGACGTGGCTCCGCGCACCCGGATGTTGACGGTTTCGCCCGGCACACCGGTATTGGAGCTGATCTGAACTCCGGAAACTTTGCCCTGCAACTGGGCGTCGAAACTGCCCGTCGGAATGTCTTTGGTGGCGGTCGGATCAATTTTAGCAATTGAGCCAATCAGGTTTTTGCGTTCCTGCGTACCGTAGCCCACCACGATGACCTCGCTCAGTTGCCGCTGATCGGGTTCCAGTGCAATCGTTAACGCCGTTTGATTGCCAACCTTCACTTCCTGCGTTAGATATCCGATAAATGAAAAAACCAGTGGGGTCGTCTGGTCTGAGAGCGTAAGCCGAAAGGTTCCATCGGCCTCCGAGGTCGTTCCCCGGTTGGTGCCTTTGATGCGGATGTTCACACCCGGCAGGGTTTCGCCGGTTTTGTCGGTCACTTTCCCCTCGATGCGATAAGAACCCTGGGCGAACGACGGGAGAGACTGCGTCAGCGCCAACACGAGCCAGAAACCCGCCATAAAAGCCGAAACCGCCCCGGTTTTCTGGGAAAGTAGTGTGGAGAATCGTCTAAGGGAGACCTTCTGACAAATATGAATAAAATATATATATTCCATATACATAATATAGTAATAGAATGAAAAAGAAAATGAACCGGCGGTTCCCCGATAGACAGGCCAGCAGACCCTTAAGAATAATCAACCACCGACCATTCAGCTGGGCCTGTTGGGCCTGCCTGTCGGGGGATTAGCCAGCAAATACGTGTTCAGAAGCAAAAAGCAGCGACGGCTGTCAGCAACAACAGCAACAGGAGGAGCGTACCGGGGCCGAATCAGCCCATTTGGGGTAGGAGAAAACCACCACCTGCGTCACCGGGAGCGATGACGAAAAAGACGTAGAGATCCTTTTCATTGCAGTAAATGAAAAAAGTTAGTTGTATCCAACGATCTTTGCTGGTGGTTAACAAAGGGTTGGAAAGATGGATATTTTTAATTCTACTTAATAGGGAGACAAAGTAAAGTATTCCGGGGCTAACAAAGCAAGTCGTTAGAAGAATTATTTTGAAAAGGAGAGTGGATTACTAAAATAATTATAATTAAAACGGGATAAGTAGTAAAAATAGGTTGATAGGAAGAGGATAGCAGGTCTCTTCATTCATAGTTTTGGGGCGTTGATTGCTGCCAACTTTGGGTAAACAATGGTATAAATCAAATAATGTCTTTGATTTATCGGAGCTATTGCCGGTTCGACTTTGATTTTAATTCGGATAAGTCATTTCTTTGTTACTCCATTAAGTTGCTGGAATAAGAGGAATAAAATTCCTTTCTTGTACTGGACTGTCGCCATGAAAAAGTTTACCCAACTGAGCAAGCATTCCCGCCCGAAAGATACGCTGGCTGTCGCTTGTCTTTTCCCATTCTTCCCAACAGCCCCTTCTTCCTGCTGTTGTTGCTGTCTGTAATTCCGTAGTTCGTTTCCTCTTTTTTTCATTTTTCGATCACTCCGGTTTTAGCCCGGTTTGTCCTGAAATGGGTTTATATTATATATATATTCTGTAGGATTAATAGAAATAAACCTGTTTAACAAATCAGTCACCATGAGACATTTTTATGTACTTGATTATGAGAGCGCTATTCCTAAATGGGTTCTCTCTGCTTTTTTACTGCTGACCACCCTGGTCGGTTATGCCCAACGTCCGGTTAAAGGACAGGTTATTTCTGAAGACGACCGACAGGGCATTCCCGGGATCAACGTTCTGATTAAAAACACGACCCAGGGTACCGTGACCGATGCTGCCGGTAACTTCCAGATTCAGACGGAATCGAATGCCGTTCTGGTTTTTTCGGGTGTCGGTTTTATTCGGCAGGAAGTGCCGGTCAACGGCAAAAGCCAGTTGGACGTGAAACTGGTGGTAGATAACCGGCAGTTGAATGAGGTCGTCGTGGTTGGGTATGGCACGCAGAAGAAGAGCGATTTGACCGGAGCCGTGAGCTCGCTGGATTCAAAAGAATTCAACAAAGGTGTGCAAACGTCGGTCGATCAGTTGATTGCCGGGCGGGCCGCCGGGGTGCAGATTACGCAGGCCAGCGCGGAACCGGGCGGGGGTGTCACCATCCGCATCCGGGGGGCCAACTCCATCAACGCCAACAACGAACCGCTGTACGTCATCGACGGTTTGCCTATCGACAACTCGCCGGTGGTACCCAACTCGCCGGTGATCACAGACGGTGCGGTGCGCAACCCGCTCAATGCGCTCAATCCGGCGGATATCGAATCGATCGAGATTCTGAAAGATGCCTCAGCCACGGCCATTTACGGCTCGCGGGGTGCCAACGGCGTCATTCTGGTGACCACCAAAAAAGGAACGAAGGGCAAGCTGAAAGTCAATTACAACGCCTACACCGCCTTTCAGAATGTGACCAAAACCATCCCGATGCTGAACACGCACCAGTACATCAGCTTGCTGAACGATATTAAAAAAGACCAGGGACTGGCGCCGGAATTTACGAGCGAACAAATTGCCGCCATCGGCAACGGAACCAACTGGCAGCAGGAAATTTACCGGCCGGGCTACACGCGCAATCACCAGTTGGCCTTTTCGGGCGGGCAGGATAAATTCAACTATTACGCGTCGGTCAATTACTACGATCAGAAGGGCGTCATCATCAGTTCGGGGATCAAAAAATACATTGGCCGCGCCAATCTGACCTACAACGACGACCGGTTTAAGTTTGGGCTGAATCTAAATTCGAGTCTGGTAAAAGACGATTTTGTACCGAACGGCGTCAGCATCAACGAAGGAGCCGGGGTGGTCAATACCGCTATTTTTCAGGACCCAACGTTGCCGATCCGGGACGCGAATGGCAATTATGCCCAGACGCTGATCGTGAACCTCGAAAACCCGGTGGCGCTGGCCAACGAAGTGACGGATGTGGCTGAAACCAACCGCACGTTCGGGAATATTTTTGCCGAATACTTCATTTTGCCCGAACTATCGGTGAAAGTTAATGCCGGAACGGATCGGCAAACCGCCCGTCGCGACAGCTACCTTTCGCGCCAGACCCGGCGCGGCCAGGCCACCAACGGGATTGCCGATGCGCAATCCAGCAGCGCCAGCAATTACCTGCTCGAACTGACAGCGCGGTATAGCAAAACGTTCAGCGACATTCACAAAGTAGAGGTGCTGGGCGGGTATACCTACCAGCAGTTCGAGAACAATTACATCGGAGCCGGTTCACAGAATTTCTCGTCGGATGCGTTGTTATTCAACAACTTAGCCGCTGGTGCCCGCTCGACCTTCGATGTGGCTTCGGGCCGGAACCAGAACCAGCTTCAGTCGTATCTGGGCCGGGTCAATTACAATTTGCTGGATAAATATTTGCTGACGGCTTCGTTCCGGGCCGACGGTTCGTCGCGGTTTGGCGAAAACAACAAATTCGGCTTTTTCCCTTCCGTGGCGCTCGGCTGGCGAATCAAGGAAGAGGATTTCCTGAAACGTGTAGCGGTTCTGTCGGATCTGAAACTGCGCGGAAGCTACGGGTTAACCGGAAATCAGGACATCGGGAGTTACAAATCCCTGGTGTTGCTGGGGCCGCAGGGGAACGCCATTTTCGACGGTGTTTCGTACGTCGGCGTGTCCACCACCCAATTGCCCAATGCCAACCTGAAATGGGAAACCACGGGCCAGCTCGACATCGGTCTTGACTTCGGCTTCTTTGGAAACCGCCTGACGGGTTCGATCGACTATTTCAATAAAAACACCAAAGATCTGCTTTTGCAGCTTCCCGTTCCGCGCACAACCGGTTTTTCGACCACCTTCAAAAATGTAGGCGGCATGAAAAACCAGGGCCTTGAAATCACGCTGAGCACGGTTAACATTCAGAAACCGTTCACCTGGCGGTCGTCGGTCAATTTCTCGCTGATCCGCAACGAAGTGACGGATCTGTCGGGGCTTCCGTACATCCTGCAGGGCGAAGCCGGGTTTTCCAAAGACTTCAGCATCATCAAAAAAGGCGAACCGCTGAACTCGTTTTTCGGCTACGTCATCGACGGGGTTTACCAACTGGGCGACAACATCAAATCGTCTCCGCAGCCGCTGGCCAGCCCCGGCGATTACCGCTACCGGGACGTCAACGGCGACGGACAGATCACGACCGCCGACCGCACGATTCTGGGATCACCGTTTCCGAGCTACACGTTTGGGATCAACAACGACTTCGCCTATGGTCCACTGACGTTCTCGTTCTTTTTGCAGGGCGTTCAGGGCAGCAGCGTTTTCAACCTGAACCGCACTGAATCCGAAAACCCGATCTCGTTCCGCCGTAACCGCCTGGCCGAATCCTACACCGACCGCTGGACGCCCACGAACCCGACCAACGCCAACCCGTCCGGGATTCCGCCGAAGGTGGCGTATGCGACCAACATCAACAGCCGCGCCGTCGAAGATGCTTCGTTCATTCGTCTGAAAACCATTCAGTTGGCGTATAACCTGCCGCTGGCAAAACTGAATTTTATCCGGAGCGCCCAGCTTTATGTGACCGGCCAGAACCTGTTTACGATCACGAACTACACCGGTTCCGACCCTGAAGTGAGCGCATTTGGCACGTCGAACGTCCGGGCGGACTACAATTCGTATCCGCTGACGCGAACGTATACCGTGGGTCTGAATCTTAATTTTTAATCAGTTTGCCCCGTTCCCCTAAAGGACGGTCGGCCGCTGCCGGACTTGGACGCTGACATCCCAGATTTAAAGTCCGGCAGCGGCCGACCGTCCTTTAGGGGAACGGGGCAAATCGAAAGAACTAAATGTCATTCCAAATAGTAAAAATCGCATGAAAAAGATATTCTATTTGCTCATTGTCAGTTTGTTGACCGGCTGCGCAAACCCGCTGGAAGAAGAAGTCTATTCCGCTTTCGGCCCCAATAACTTCTTCCAGAAAGCCGACGATGCGGAAGGCTTGCTGAACTCCGCCTATTCGGTGGAACAACGCCGGGGTTTTCGGAATTATCTGCTGATGGCCGAGGTCAATACCGACCTGTTGATCGACCGGGAAGGCGGTTTGCGGAGTCTGGCGCAACCGTTGGAAGATTTTACCTGGAATGCGTCGCACGAGTTTTTCGAAACCGCCTGGACCCTGCATTACCGGACCATTTACCGCACGAATCTGATTCTGGATCAGGTGCCTGCGATTGTGATGCCTGACGCCCGGAAAGCCCAGATTCTGGCCGAAACCCGGTTTTTACGCGCCAGCGCCTACCAGACGTTGTATGACCTTTTCGGGCCGGTTCCGCTGATCACGAGCAGCACCATCAGCAGCGACGACCGGCCCAGCCGCGCCACCAAAGAAGAGTTTATCGCCTTCGTCGAAACCGAATTCAAAGCCGTTGCTGACGTGTTGCCGGCGGTTTCGACCCAATACGGACGGGCTACGAAAGGGGCCGCGCTGGCTTTGCTGACCCGGTTTCATCTGAACAACAAGAAATGGCAGGAAACGGCCGAAACCGCCAGGAAAGTCATCGATCTGAATGTGTATCAGTTGTTTAATACAACGAATCGGACCAATCTGTTCGATATTGCCAACGAAAAAAACAGCGAGTTTATCTACATTCGTCCCAATCTGGCCCAGCCGGGTTTGGGCGATAATTACATGCCGCACGCGGCCCCGCCGAATTACAAATTCAAAACTGCGCCCAAAACCAATTATGCGACGCAATTGAAAACGTTGACGGCTTTTTACAATACTTTCGACCCGGCTGATCAACGGCGGCAGGCCATCATTACGGAGTACGAGGATGTCAACGGAAAAATTATCAAGCTCGGAACCGATGATGTTCGTAGTTTTAAGTTCAAGGAAGACCTGAGCGCGACCGGCGAGGTGATGGGCAACGATTTTCCGGTGTATCGCTACGCCGATATCCTGCTCAGCCGCGCCGAAGCCCTCAATGAACTGAGCGGCCCGACGCCGGAAGCCATCGACCTGATCAACCAGGTACGGACGAAAGCGGGCGTTGCGTTGTTGAAACTGGGCGATTTTGCCTCCAAAGACGCATTACGGGCGCATTTGCTGAAAGAACGCGGCTGGGAATTTTTCTCGGAAGAACTCCGTCGGCAGGACCTGATCCGGCACGGCAAATTCATCGAATACGCCAAAGCACGCGGGAAAGTCGCTTTCGATTACCAGGTTCTGTTTCCGTTGCCGCAAAGCGAAATCGACCGGAACCCGAGCCTGAAACAGAATGAAGGGTATAAATAAACGACTCACACTCCCTAAAAAAGCCCAAAGGGCTGACATCGCTAGCCCCGGGTAACACCCGGGGGCGCGGGATTGCCGGGGATCGTGAGGATTGTCCGGGGGATCGCGGGATTACCCGGGGATGGCGAGGTTCAACCGGGGATCATGGGATTACCCGGGTGTTACCCGGGGCTAGTGAGGTCAGCCCTTTGGGCTTTTTGTTCGCGTATAGATCTAATTAGAGATGGGTAAATTTTGGATGAAAACCGGGTTGATCATTGGCTTGATAGTACTGGCAATCAGCGGTACGTTCGCCCAAAAACCGACACCGCCCAACATTGTCGTTTTTCTGGTCGATGACATGGGCTGGCAGGATACGTCGGTGCCGTTCTGGAAACAGGTGACGGAGCTGAACCGGCGGTATCGGACGCCCAACATGGAACGGCTGGCGCGGGAAGGGCTGAAGTTTACGAATGCCTACGCCATGCCGGTTTGTACGCCCACCCGCACGAGTCTGCTGAGTGGCGTCAACGCGGCCCACAGCCGGATTACGCACTGGACATCACCTAATAAAGACAAAAACACCGATTACCCGGATACCACGCTGAATCCCGTCGACTGGAATTACAACGGCTTGAGTCCGGTCGCCGGAATTGAACACACGTTTCATGCGACGCCCCTGCCAACGTTGCTGAGTCAAAACGGGTATTACACGATTCACACCGGAAAAGCGCACTTCGGCTCGGCCGGAACGCCCGGTTCTGACCCCAAAAATCTGGGATTTCAGGTGAACATTGCCGGCAGTGAAATCGGTCATCCGGCCAGTTATCTGGGAACCGACAATTACGACCGGCCCGGCAATGGGAAGCCCAACCGCAACGCCGTTCCGGGCCTGGAAGCCTACCACGGCAAAGACGTTTTCCTGAGCGAGGCATTGACCCGCGAAGCCATCAAAGCCGTGGAGGTGCCGATTCAGAAAAAACAGCCGTTCTTTCTCTATTTCGGCCACTATGCCGTTCATACGCCGATTATGGCCGACAAGCGGTTTATTGACAAGTACCTGAAAGCCGGTCTGGACAGCACCGAAGCCAAGTATGCGTCGCTGGTGGAAGGCATGGACAAAAGCCTGGGTGACCTGCTGAATTTTCTGGACGAACGCAAGCTTACGGACAATACCGTGGTGATTTTTATGTCCGACAACGGCGGTTTGAGTACCACGCCGTTGCGGGGTGGTCAAGAACACACGCACAACCTGCCGTTGCGAGCCGGAAAAGGGTCGGTCTATGAAGGCGGTATTCGCGAGCCGATGCTGGTGCGCTGGCCGGGCGTGGTCAAACCGGGTGGAGTGTCGGAGCAGTATATCATTGTCGAAGACTTTTTTCCGACCATTCTGGACATTGCCGGGGTGAAAAAACCGAAGGTTGTGCAGCCGATTGATGGAAAATCGTTTCTGCCGCTGCTGAAAAATCCGGCGGTGAACGACACGACGCGGGCGCTCGTCTGGCACCACCCCAACCGCTGGATTCCGGCCGAAGGGCCAATGCTGCACTGGGCGAGCGGGATTCGGCAGGGCGACTGGAAACTGGTGTATGACCATCGCACTGCGGCCCTGGAATTGTATAACCTGAAAAGCGATATTGGCGAACAACAAAATTTGGCGACAGCACATCCCGATAAAGTAAAACAGCTCGCTTTGTTGCTTACTAAACAATTAAAGACCTGGAACGCGCAGATGCCGACGTTCAAAAAAACCGGTAAAGCGGTGGCATGGCCGGAAGAGGTAATTCCGTGAACGGTTTACGGCAAGTTACTCCGTTTTGTTGGAATGCGTCAGCCAACTGTATACCGAAAACCGTAAACTACAATTAACTAGGAATCAAAAAGTAACGATAATGAATTTAAAAATTGGAGTAGGAATTCTCGTGGTCATTTCGGCACTGGCGGCCGTGTTGGTGGTGATTCCGGGGTATTCGCCGAAGGAACCGGAAACCGTTCAGGCAACCCGGCCTAATGTGATTTTTATCTTTTCCGACGACCACGCTTACCAGGCCATCAGCGCCTACGGCAGCAAACTTGCCAAAACGCCCAACATCGATCGGATTGCACGGGAAGGAGCGATTCTGCACAACAACGTCGTCACCAATTCCATTTGCGGACCCAGCCGGGCCACGCTTCTGACCGGGAAATACAGCCACCTCAACGGCTATAAGGTCAACGAGCGGAAGTTTGAAATCAACCAGCCGGTTTTTCCGGAAGAGTTGCAGAAGAACGGCTACCAAACCGCCTGGGTAGGCAAAATGCACCTGGGCAGTTTGCCCCACGGGTTCAATTACCTGAACGTGCTGCCGGGGCAGGGGCATTATTATGGCCCAACATTCATCAATTCCAACGGCGATACAACCCGATATCCGGGCTATGTGACCAACGTCGTGACGAAACTTTCGCTGGACTGGCTCAACCAGCGGGATACGTCCAAACCGTTCTTTCTGGTGGTAGGACACAAGGCAACACACCGCGAATGGTTGCCCGATTTGCAGGATCTGGGGGCGTATGACCAAGTGAATTTTCCGCTGCCCGCGACGTTTTATGACAACTACGAAGGCCGGGAAGCCGCCAAGAATCAGGACATGACCATCGACAAAACGATGCGGTTGAAGGAAGACCTGAAAGTACACGCGGATTACGAGAAAAATGGCACTTATAACCGGTTTTCGCCCGCCGAGAAAAAAGCGTTTTACGCGTATTACGAGAACAAAATCAGCAGGGAATTTGACGAGAAAAAGCTGAGCGGAAAAGCCCTGGTCGAGTGGAAATTCCAGCGGTATCTGCGGGATTATCTGGCGACGGCCAACTCGCTGGATCGCAACATCGGTGAACTGCTGGCGTATCTGGATAAATCGGGTCTGGCCAAAAATACCGTCGTCATTTATGCCTCCGATCAGGGTTTTTATCTGGGCGAACACGGCTGGTTCGACAAGCGGTTTATTTACGAACAGTCGCTGAAAACGCCGTTTGTGATTCGCTATCCGGGCGTGATCAAGCCGGGTACGCAGGTGAACGAGCTGATTTCCAACATCGACTGGGCACCCACTCTGCTGAACCTGACCGGAACGGCCATTCCGAAAGAAATCCAGGGCGAGTCGTTTCTGCCGTTGCTGACCGGGAAAAAAGTGGCCTGGCGCAAGGATGCATATTACCATTACTACGAATATCCGCAGCCGCACCACGTCTATCCGCACATCGGATTGCGGGGAGAACAGTACAAACTGGTGCGGTTTTACGGGCCGAAAGATTACTGGGAACTGTTTGATCTGAAAAAAGATCCGCAGGAACTTCGGAACATCTACGGCGTTAAAGGGTATGAAGCGATCACCGCTGACCTGAAAGCGAGACTCAAAGACCAAATCCGGAAATACAAGGATGATGAAGCACTCAAAATTGTGGAAAGTGGGTTGTAAAATGATACCCCCCATCCCCCTAAAGGGGGCTTCAACTCAGTGTGCAAAGCCCCCTTTAGGGGGATGGGGGGTATTTGTGGTGCTGGCTGGGTTCTTACTCAGTTGTAACTCGCAGAATCAATCGGCAGAAGAAGCCGCAAAACTCGACAGTGCTGCACACTGCGTGGCGAAGGGAATGCCGTCGCGGTCGGCAGCTGTTCGGCAGGCGGCTTCCGTAACGGCGTCGGGCGAAAATAGCACGGATGACATGGTGTTGATTCCCGGCGGTTCGTTTCAGATGGGTTCCGATGAATTTCCCGATTCGCGTCCGCTGCATACCGTAAAGGTCAACGGGTTTTGGATGGACAAGCACGAGGTCACCAATGCCGAATTTGCCCGGTTTGTGGAAGCAACCAAGTACGTAACCGTAGCCGAACGACCGTTGAATCCGAAGGATTACCCCGGTGTTCCGGCGGATAAACTGGTGCCGGGATCGGCGGTTTTTACGCCACCAAATCAGGCGGTTTCACTCGAAAATCCACTGGTTTGGTGGCAGTATGTCGCCGGAGCCAGCTGGAAGAAACCGGCCGGACCGCAGAGTGATTTGAAAGGGCGCGAAAACCAGCCGGTGGTACACGTTTGCTACGAAGATGCCGCTGCCTATGCGAAATGGGCCGGCAAGCGACTGCCGACCGAAGCTGAATGGGAGTTTGCCGCGCAGGGCGGCAAAGGCAACCGGAAATACTACTGGGGTGAAGAACTGAAACCGGCGGGCAAATGGGTGGCCAATATTTACCAGGGTAATTTCCCGAATCAGAACACGACGGACGACGGTTTTGCCGGGATTGCGCCGGTTCAGACGTTTCCGGCCAATCCGTACGGCCTATATGACATGGACGGTAACGTCTGGGAATGGTGTCAGGATTTGTATCGCCCTGATTATTACCGAAATAGTCCGAAAGAAAACCCCAAAGGCCCAACCGATAGCTATGATCCCGACGAACCGGGCGCGGTCAAATACGTCCAGCGGGGCGGTTCGTTCCTGTGCAGCGATCAGTATTGCATCCGCTACAAAGCCGGGAGCCGGGGCAAGGGCGAAGTGAGCAGCGGGAGCGACAACCTGGGCTTTCGGTGTGTGCGGGATCAGTAACCAACCCCGTTTTCTTTTTTCCTTGTTTTGCGATGAAATGGATCACCCGCGAACGGCCAAAAATTGACCGCATTGCCTGTCCCTGGCTCATCAGGCGGTTTATCGACCCCGAAGCCGAGATTATTTTTGTGCCTGATTCGCAGGTGAAATTGCAGGCAGAAACGCTCCAGGCCATTCCGTTCGACATTCCCGGCGTCGAGTTTACGCACTACGAAAACCAGTGCACGTTCGACTATTTTCTGAAAAAATACGACTTGAAAGACCCGGCCCTGCACGTCATGGCGCCCATTATTCGGGGAGCCGATACCGACGACCATGCCGCGGCCAGCCAGTCGGCCGGTTTATGGGCCATTTCGGCGGGCATGGCGTTTCTGATCCGGGACGATTACGAACTGCTGGAAAGAGGGATGTTCATCTACGATTCACTCTACACGTGGGCCACTTATCTGCCGCAGATGAAACACGTCCAGAGCCCGACGGAGCACCTGCTTTTGCAAATTTACCGGACCTACCTGACCCAAAAAGGCGAGAAAAAAACGAAAGTCCCCGCCTGGACCGCCGAACTGCGGAATATGATTCAGAATCACATCGATACCAATCTGAGTTTGAATCTGAAAACCGTTTCCGAAGATTTGAACATCAATCCGACGTATTTGTCACGGGAGTTTTCCCGGTATTTCGATGACCTCTCGTTCGGTGAGTACATCCGCAAACTCCGGATCGAAAAAGCGATTCAACTGCTCGACACCTCCACCCATTCCCTTTCTGAAATTGGGTACCTGACCGGTTTTTCGGACCAGAGCCATTTTACCCGCATTTTCCGGCAGCATACCGGAAAAAGTCCTTCTGAATTCCGGAAAAATCTCGCCAAACGTAAAGCCGATCCCAAAGGTTAATTCTGTTCTATTTTGCCAGCGCAGGACTTTCTAGCATTGCAGTGAGGATGCCCGTCGATGAGTCGGGTGTCGGTATGTTTCACCAAAATGCGTTGATTGTCGTGTTCTTTTTTAGGAGAATTGCTTTTCTAAGCTTGCTTAGTTTGGGATTGGCCGGTGTATCGAAAACCGCTATTGCCCAGGAAACCCCGCCCGTTTATCCCCGAATCGCCGGGTATGTCGGCATTCTGCATCCTTTGGTAACGTTCAGCGGGGAAGAAACCGTCACCAATTTCGATACCTATTACATCGTGGGTCTGCCAACCGGAATCAACATCTGGAAAAGCCCGAAAATTGGTTTTTCGGTTGAAATTGTGCCCTTAATCCGGGCCGAGAACGGGACCAGTAAAGTCGCGAATCTGTTGTTCCATCCCGGCGTTTTGGTGAGTCTGGGACACGGTTTTACGCTGGCAGGGCGGGCGGCTTTCGAAACCGCCGGGCGCTACGGTTTTACGCCGGTGTTGAACAAGATCGTCAAAAAGAACAAAAACAGCGGGTATTTCGTGGCCGTTCCGGTGCCGGTGCGGTTTGGCAACAACCATCCCACCAGCGTCACCATCGGTTTTCAGTTTGGCATCAGCTTCTGAACCGCTTATTCAGCCGGTTTTACCTCCTTCACCATCTGCGCCGTAATCAGTTTTTTGTCGGACGAATTCCCCCACGAATTCAGGATGTAATTCATCACATCGGCCACTTCCTGTTCATCCAGACCGGGTTCCGGCATCATATTGTCGTACGTAACCCCATTCACCTGAATCGGTCCCTGCAAGCCAAATTTGATGGCCTGAATGGCTTTTAAGGGCGTTTTGAGTACGTAATCGGATTTTGCCAGGGGCGGAAACGTCTCGACCACGCCCTCGCCTTTGGCCATGTGGCAATTGATGCAATTTCCGGCATAGAGCGTTTTGCCCCGCGCTATACTTTTTTCCAGCTCATTTTCCGGATCAGGCAGCATGGCGGAACAAAAAACAAGGCCTGAAAGCAGCAGAAGCAGCGGTTTTATCATGGTAAAAAGGTCGAAATTCTATAAAGGAAATTTTCGGGTAGTATTACTCGCAACACGAACTGGTTAACGGGATAATCCGGTTGCAAGTTCACGGATACCCTTTTCTCTAAAACCGAAGGCGGATTCTACGCACAGCCGTATCGGACTCTCTCTCTGTGCTTTATGGGTATACTGCCCTTTCAGAAAGCTTCCCTGCTTTTTTAAATACAAGTAAAAAAAGGAATGGCTCAATTATTGCCTCCGACTATCCGTAATTGGTCGTGCATGATGGGCCGTAGAGGCTCTTAGTGCATCCGGTTTTATCTACTCAACGTAATTTTATGAATTCAACATTTTACCACCTGAAGAGGCTGGCTTTCGTGTCGGCACTCTTGCTTTTCCATCTGCATGCCTGGGCTCAGCTCAGCCTGACTTCCCCCCTCAACCGCATCGTTTACCAGCGTAATCAGAGCAACAAGGCGGCTATTCCGATCCGCGGCAACTGGCCCGCCAACACCACGCGGATCGATGCCAGAGCCGTTGCCCGGAATGGGCAAGGCCAGACGACCGGCTGGTTTACCATTGCGACCAGCGCCCAGGACGGGCAGTTTCAGGGAAGTTTGCCAGCCGCCGGGGGGTGGTATACCCTGGAGGTGCGCGCCATGGCCGGCAGCACGCCGGTCGGCACTGCCAGCATCGAACGGGTCGGCGTCGGCGAGGTGTTCGTGGTGGCCGGTCATTCTGTTGCCCAGGGACAGGAGAACAACCTGGCCGGCAGCGACGACGATCGGGTCAATACGGTACCGGTTTTTCCGGGAACTCCCGCCTATGCGTCCTATGAAAGTACGGCCAACCAGGTCTATCTTCCCCGGAGTTTTGGCCTCTATGAATCAGGCGTAACGCCCGCTCCCTTTGCGCACGGTACCTATTTCTGGGCCAAAATGGGGCAGTACCTGACGCAGCGTCTGAATGTTCCCGTTCTGCTTTTCAATGCGGCCTATGGGGGAACCAGCCTGGAACACTGGGCGAAATCCGCCCTTGGGCAGTCATTTGAACATCCGTTCGTCAACTCGTCCATCCGAATGCCCTACATCAACGTCAAGAATGCGCTGCAGGTCTATTGCAGCCAAACGGGCATCCGCGGTATTCTTTCCGACCAGGGGCAAAACGACTGGAACAATACCAATGAAGACCAGGTGTTGCACTACTACCAGACCTGGGTTAATCAGGCCCGTTCCGACATCGGTTTTCCGTCGCTGGCCGTGGTGGTGAACCGGCAGACGCCCTACAAGAAATATTCCGTGATCCGGCGCGCTCAGGAGCGAATGATTCAAACGCAAAACTGTTTTCCCGGCCCTGATTACGACCAGCTTACGTCGAACGACCGGGCCGATGGGGTTCACCTGACATTAGCGGGTGCGGCAAAAGCCGCCCAATACTGGTCAACTGCGCTGAACGATGCCTTTTTCGCGAATTCGACTCCGTATGTGTTGTCTGCCCTTTCTACGGCGCAACCGGTTGAAGAAATTCCAACGGAAAACCCACCGGTTACGGGCAACTTCGACGGGTATCTGACGCAGGAAGTCAGTTGCAACACGCTGTCGGGCTGGGTGTATGACCGCAACAAACCCAACAACACGTTTACGGTGGAATTCTTCGACGGCCCTTCCATTGCCGACGGCACGCTGATCGGTTCCATTCTGGCCAGCGACTTCCGGCAGCATTTGAAAGATGCGGGCAAGGGCAATGGGGAACACTGGTATGATTTTCCGATCCCTGCCGGACTGAAAGATGGACAAAACCACCGCATCTGGGCGCGGGTGCAGGGTTCTACGTTCGTTTTGAAGTGGGCTCCCAAAACCATCAACTGTGCGGGAACCAGCGTTCCCCCCGCGAATCAGCTCCCTGTTCCGCCTTCGGTTTCTGCCCTGGCCGCAACCATCAATGCCGGGTTTATAACGAATCCGCTGGCGGTGTTCACAGACCCGGAAAACACACCCCTGACGTATGCGCTGACGGGCTTGCCCGCCGGACTGGATTTTGACAGCGGTACGCGGGTAATATCCGGGACACCGACCACGGCCGGTACGTTTGAACTGACCTACTCGGCGACCGATCAGGCAGGGGGAAAAAGCAGTATCAACGTTTCGCTGGTGGTCAATCCTGCGCCCCAACCCACTAATCAGCCGCCGGTGGCACCCCCGGTTTTTGCGTTGACCGCAACGGCCAACGTGGTGTATGCTCCGGCCGCACTGCCCGTTTTCACGGATCCAGAGAACAATCCGCTGACGTATGGGCTGACGGGACTGCCGTCGGGTCTGTCCTTTGATGCGGGCAACCGGACAATTTCCGGAATACCGACGCAGCAGGGTAACTTTCCGCTGGTTTACACGGCCAGTGATGGAAATGGGCAAACCCGCCTGACGATTACGCTGACGGTAGCCGGGGGAACACCACCCGTTGTTACGGGCAACTTCGACGGGTATCTGACGCAGGAAGCCAACTGCATCACGCTGTCGGGCTGGGTGTATGACCGCAACAAACCCAACAACACGTTTACGGTGGAATTCTTCGACGGCCCTTCCATTGCCGACGGCACGCTGATCGGTTCCATTCTGGCCAGCGACTTCCGGCAGCATTTGAAAGATGCGGGCAAGGGCAATGGGGAACACTGGTATGATTTTCCGATCCCTGCCGGACTGAAAGATGGACAAAACCACCGCATCTGGGCGCGGGTGCAGGGTTCTACGTTTGTTTTGAAGTGGGCTCCCAAAACCATCAACTGTGCGGGAACCAGCGTCCCTCCCGCAAATCAGCCCCCGGTGGCTCCGGCGGTTTCGGCGCTGACTGCCACGGCCAACACGGCGTATGCTTCCGCAGCCTTACCCGCATTTACCGATGCCAACCAGGACCCGCTGACGTATGCGCTGACGGGATTGCCCGCCGGACTGGGTTTCAACAGCGGTTCGCGGGTAATCAGTGGCACGACAACCAGCCAGGGGACCTTCAGTCTGACGTATTCGGCGACCGACAGCAAGAGTGATGCCGTAGCAACTACCGTTACGCTGACGGTCAACGCCGGTGGAAGCGGCCCGGTCGATCCTCCGCCGACCAGCGGAGGCAGTGGTGCGGGCAACTACGAGGGCTATCTGGATGTGGTCAGTTGCACCGGCATCCGGGGCTGGATTTGGGACCGCAACCGGCCGAATACACCCATTACCGTGGAGTTCATGGATGGGACGACGGTAATCGGTCGCACCGACGCCAATATTTTCCGCCAGGATTTGCAAGCTGCTGGTAAGGGCAACGGGGCGCATGGCTATAGTTTCGATGTACCGGTTTCGCTGAAAGATGGCCAGTCCCACGTCATCAGTGGTCGGGTGCCGGGAAGCAATTTTACGTTGAAGTGGTCGCCCAAAACCCTCACCTGCCCCAACGGAGGTCGGCAAGGGGTTGAAAGTGCCGAAACAAGTCTGGAGCTAAGCGTGAGCCCTAACCCTAGTCCGGGCCTGGTCGAAATCCGATACCGGGTTATTTCCGAACAGCGGGCTGATTTGCAGATTGTTGATCCGATGGGTCGAACCGTCTGGCAGAAATCGGTGACGGGAACGGGTCAAATCGAGCGCGAAGCCGTCGATCTGCGTTCATCAGGAACGACGCTGTATCTGATTCAGTTGAAAACGAACCAGCAAAACCTGACCAAACGCCTGCTGATGAGCCGGTAAGGGAGCGCGAATTAATGGACTAAAAAAACCGGCCTGCTTGCAGACCGGTTTTTTTTTAGGAATGCTCTTCCAACGGTTTTTCAGCGTCGGCCGCTTTCAAAACCGCTCCCAGAACCCCCGGAAATTTAGCTTCAATTTCCGTCAGCCGCAGCGAGGTCAGGCTTTGGGTGCCTTCCGTCCGAATGCGAACGACGCCCGCTTCGCGCAGAACCCGCAGGTGGTGCGACATGGTGGATTTGGCCACCGGCGTGGGAATCGCTCCACAGGGTTGCTCGCACATCCGGGTCGCCAAACACTGGACAAAGTTCAGGCGGACGGGATCGCTGAGTGCGTGTAGTAAGCCCGTTAGCGTGATTTGGTCAACGGTAGGGTGCTGATACGGTTTCATTTGAGTCTTTCCATTTCTTGCCGGTAGCCGCTGAAAAAAAAGAGTAGCTACATGAATCGATACTACAACGACGAAGGGCGGATAAAAAATTCAATTCTTTTTCAGAATCATGGAACCGATTTCGTTAGCCGTATTGTTCGACATCCATAGAACAATAAAGTTCGATAGTTATAAAACATTGGAACGATAAGGACAACCTCTATGGAATCTCAACAATCAACCATTCGCACAACGTCACTCATGATCGGGATCATTGTCCTGACGGTGGCCTTTTTTGTGTTTACGCCCAAACTATTCTCGAACAAAGCCGAACCGATCAAAAAACAGGCCGTTAGTTCGGCACTCGCCAACGATCCACGGATCATGGTGGATATTTTCGTGGTAAAACCGGAACTCGTGACGGACGAACTACAAACCACCGGTACCATTGCCGCCAACCAGGAAGTCGATCTGGTGAGTGAAGTGGCCCGCAAACTCACGCGAATGTATGTCCGCGAAGGCAGTTTTGTTCAGCAGGGTGCCCTCCTTTTTAAATTGGACGATGCGGATTTGCTGGCAAAAAAGAAAAAAATCGCGCTTCAGGAGAAACTGGCCCGCATCGATGAAAAACGGTTTCGCGAGTTGCTGGCCACCGAAGCCGTCAATCAGCAGGAATACGACCAGATTTTGACAAACCTGAACGTTTTGCAGGCCGAAATGGCGATGGTGGACGTCGATCTGGCCAAAACCGAAATCCGCGCGCCATTTTCCGGCAAACTGGGTCTGAACAAAGTCGATGTCGGCGCGTATGTGACGCCCTCGACGGTTTTAACGTCGCTCAACGATGTGAGTCAGGTCGAAGTGGCGTTCACCATTCCCGAAAAATACGCTTCTGCCGTTCGGATTGGCCAGCCAATTCAGTTTACGACCGAAAACAGCAGCCAGCCTTTCCACGGAAAAGTCGTCGCCACCGAACCCAAAACGGATCTGAACACGCGGAGTTTGCTGGTGAAAGCCATCAGTGCCAACAAGGGTGGCAAGCTCATCCCGGGTTCGTCGGCCAAAATCGCCTTTACGCTGCACACCACCAACGACGGCATTCTGATTCCGACGCAGGCCCTGATTCCCAGTGCCAAAGGCTATTCGCTGTTTGCGCTCAAAAACGGCAAAGCCGACCAGCGGGAACTGAAAACCGGCAACCGGACCAAAGGAACCGTTCAGATTCTGGAAGGATTGTCGCTGGGTGATACGGTTTTGACCACCAACCTGCTGCGTCTGGAACCGGGTGTGCCGGTGAAAGCTGCCGGTTTGAATTAACAAAATCGAACCAGGAATTGAATTGCCAATGCTGCTCCGGAGGAGCATACTGTTAATAGAGAAGTCAATCACCGAACGGATACAAGCCCCGGCGGGGCGGCCTCAACACCTGAAAATAGGACGCTCCTCCGGAGCTTAGGTAAATGTTGCGGGTGGTTTTTGCTATTGACATACTATCCCTCCGGGGTAAAACCAACATTTCTACTTTTCTGCGTATACCAACAATCGTTACGTCCCATTCTGCTTGTTCATTTCGAATAAGGGATTTTAATACAACCAACCATGAGTTTATCAGGAATTAGTATTCAGCGGCCCGTGCTGGCCGGTGTGCTGTCCGTATTGATTATTCTGTTCGGAATTGTCGGATTTTCATACCTCGGAATCCGCGAATATCCGGTCACGGATTCGCCCATTGTGACCGTCACGACCACCTATCCGGGTGCCAGCCCCGACGTCATTGCTTACCAGATTACGAAACCGCTGGAAGAATCCATCGGGGAAGCCAACGGCATTCGCACCATTTCGTCCGTTTCGCGGGAAGCCGCCAGCGTCATTACCGTCGAGTTTAATCTGGATGCTGATCTGGAAGCGGCCGCCAACGATGTGCGCGACAAAGTGACCAAAGCCCGGCGGTTGCTGCCCGGCGACGTGGATGCGCCCATCGTGGAAAAAGCCAATGCCGGTGATATTGTGATCTTTATGGCCGTGGAAAGCAAAACCCGGAGCATTCTGGAAGTGAGCAACATTGCTTCGACGGTGATCAAAGAACGGATGCAAACCATTCCCGGTGTGAAACGCGTGGGGATTGCGGGTGAGAAAAAATACGCCATGCGGCTGCGCATCGACCCGTCGAAACTGGCGGCTTACCAACTGACCCCCTCGGATATTGAGCAGGCATTGCGCAAAGAAAACGTCGATTTGCCATCGGGCCGGGTCGAAGGGGATCAGAACGAGCTAACAGTTCGGACGCTGGGCCGACTGACGCAGGAAGCGGATTTTAACAACATGATTATCCGACAGGAGGGTAGCACCATCATTCGGTTTAAAGACATCGGTTTTGCCGAATTGGGCGCCGAAAACGAGCGGACCGCCATCCAGAACAGCCTGAAAGGAAATTCCCCGACGATCGGGGTGTTTGTAGAACCGCAGCGGGGCGCCAATGCCGTCGCCATTGCCGATGAGTTTTACCGGCGGTTGAAAGAACTGCGCAAGGAAATTCCGGCTGACTACGAACTGACAATTGGCAAAGATTTTACCGAACCCATCCGCGATTCCATTGCCGAAGTGGAAGAAACCCTGTTCATCGCCTTTGGCCTGGTGATTCTGATTCTGTTCATTTTCCTCCGCGACTGGCGTTCCACCATCATTCCGGTGGTGGCCATCCCGGTTTCCATCATCTCGGCTTTTTTCATCATGTACGCGGTCGGTTATTCCATCAACATCCTGACGCTGTTGGCGTTGGTGCTGGCGATTGGCCTCGTGGTCGATGACGCGATTGTGGTGCTGGAAAACATTTACGCCAAAGTCGAAGAAGGCATGAGCCCGA
This sequence comes from Larkinella humicola, assembly GCF_008727875.1. Lineage (GTDB taxonomy): Bacteria > Bacteroidota > Bacteroidia > Cytophagales > Spirosomataceae > Larkinella > Larkinella humicola. The sequence continues at coordinate 552,410 of NZ_VTWS01000004.1, forward strand.
TTCAGGCGGCTCTCCAGGGATCGTCCGAAATCTATTTTGCCGTTATTTCGACTACCATTACGCTGGCAGCGGTTTTTCTGCCGATCCTCTTTTTACCGGGAATCACCGGCAAACTCTTTCAGGAATTTGCCATTGTTGTAGCCGGTTCGGTGCTGGTGTCGGCTTTCGTGGCCCTGACGCTTTCGCCCATGATGAGCGCGTATTTGCTGAAACGGCAGGAAAAACCGAACTGGCTGTACCGCAAAACCGAACCGTATTTTGTCGCTCTGAACCGGGGTTACGAGAAATCGCTGGCGTGGTTTCTACGGTTTCGCTGGACGGCATTCGTCGCGCTGGCGGCTACTTTTGCCCTCATTTATGTCATTGGCAAACAACTCCCGTCGGAACTCGCGCCGTTGGAAGACCGCTCCCAGATCAGTCTGGCGGTTTTGGCTCCGGAAGGCTCGTCGTACGAATACACCGAAAAATACATGAGCGAAATCGCTAAATTTTCGGTCGATTCCACACCCGGATTGTTCCAGACCTATTCCATTCTGGCGTTGACGTTTGGCCCACCGGCTCCGGTCAACCTCGCGATTCAGAACACCTTTCTGAAAAAAGCGGACCAGCGAACGACGACCCAGGCCGACGTCTTTCAGATTTACGCCCGCAATGCGCAGAATTTCAGGGGCGTACTGGTCTTCCCGGTTCAGCCGCCCACCATCGGGAGCCGGTTTGGTCAGGCGCAACCCGTTCAGTATGTGTTGCAGGCGCAGAATCTGGCGACCATCACCGAAGTGTTGCCCAAATTTCTGGCTGAAGCCCGAAAAAGTGAGGTGTTGCGGTTTGTCGATTCGGATTTGAAAGTAAACAAACCCGAACTGGTCCTGAAAATTGACCGGGACAAAGCCGCCGAACTGGGGATTTCCGTGGTCGAAATAGCGCGCGGTTTGCAACTGGCGCTGAGTGGTCAACGCTACGGGTATTTCATTTACAACGACCGGCAATACGAAGTCATCGGGCAACTGCAACGTCAGGAACGCGATACGCCGTATGACCTGAAAGCGATGTTTGTCCGCACCCGAACCGGTGACATGGTTTCGCTGGACAACCTCGTTTCGTTCCGGGAAAGCATCAGTCCGGCGGCTATTTACCGCTACGATCAGGCGATTTCGGCGACGGTTTCGGGCGGTCTGGCACCGGGAAAAACCATTGGCGACGGCGTTGAAGAGATGAACCGCATTGCCAAAAAAATCCTGCCGCCCACCATCAAAACCTCGCTGGCCGGCGAATCCCGGGACTTTTCGGAAAGTTCATCGAGCCTGTTGTATGCCTTTATTTTCGCGCTGGTGCTGATTTATCTGATTCTGGCGGCCCAGTTTGAAAGCCTGGTCGATCCGTTTATCATTCTGCTGACGGTGCCGATGGCGATGACCGGTGCGCTGCTCAGCCTCTGGCTTTTCGGCCAAACGCTGAATATTTTCAGCCAGATCGGGATCATCACGCTGATCGGTTTGATTACCAAAAACGGGATTCTGATTGTCGAGTTCGCCAACCACAGCAAGGAGCAGGGATTGAGTACGCTGGAAGCCGCCAAAGTGGCAGCAGCCTCACGGTTCCGCCCGATTCTGATGACCAGTCTGGCCATGATTTTTGGCGCGATCCCTATTGCGCTCACCGAAAACAGCCGTAATTCCCTCGGAACGGTCATCGTTGGCGGTCTGCTGTTCGCCGGATTATTGACGCTCTACATCATCCCTGCCGTGTATTCCTATTTTTCGCGGGTCCCGAAAACGAAAAAAGAAGAAGTGCTGGAATTAGTCTGAACACCGTATTACGACAGAAAATCTCGCTTTTTGTCCCTCAATCCCCTAAAGGGGACTTGGACGCAGCTTAATCCGGAAGCAGAAGTCCCCTTTAGGGGATTGAGGGGCAAAAAGCGAAAATCATAAAAACTCATGAAACCGCTTGTGTATAAGATGATCCTTTTTACCATCTCGATTCTTCTCCTCACGGGAGAACCGGCCTTCGCGCAGGTGCGACCGTTGACGATGGAAAACGCCGTGAAGCTGGCGTTAGAGAAAAACCGTGATTTGCAGGTGGCGACGCTGGAAACCGCCAAATCCACACAGAAAGTCCGCGAAGCCCGGAGTTACGCCTTACCCACGGTGGCGGCTTCGGCCCAATACTTGTATTTTCCCCAGAAGCAGGTTTCGTTTTTGCCGGGCAGTTTCGTCGGTCTGGGCGAAAATCAGTTGGCCACGTTCCGGGTCGGCGGATCGAATGCGTTTGTGGGCGGTGTTGCGGTGTCACAACCGCTTTTTCAGGCCGGTATCCGGTCCGGGATTCGGGCCGCGCAGATTTACGAAAACGCATCGGCTGAAGGTTTGAATGAGGTTCGGGCCGGGGTGGTTACCGAGGTTAAAAAAGCGTATCTGGATGTGTTGATTACGCAGGAACAACTGCGGCTTCAGGAACAGAGTCTTTTGCGGAACGAACAGGCGCTGCGGGATTCCCGCTCGCTGCTGGCGCAGGGCCGGGCGTCGCGGGTGGATACGTTGCGGGCGTTTGTGTCGACCGAAAACCTGCGACCGGAAATCAGTCGCCTGAACAACCGGGTGGAAATCACCAAAACGATTTTGAAACGCACGATGGGGCTGGACGAGCAGGAAGCGATTGCATTGCAGGATTCGTTGCGGTATGATAAAACCGGGTTTGTCACACCCGGAACCGATGCGTTTTTTGAAGCCGTTCAGGCGCGGCCGGAAGTGCACCGGCTGGAATTGACGGAGAAACTGAACCGGGAACAAATTGCCTTACAAACCGCCGAACGCGCGCCCAAACTGTCGGCGATTGGCCTGCTGCAATCGCAGGCACAAGCCAATCATTTAAAGCTGGCGGACTATAGCTGGCCGCTCAGTTCGTACGTCGGTCTGCAAGTGAACGTGCCGATTTTCAGCGGTTTTCGAACGGTTTCCCGAATTCAGCAGGCGGTTATTACCCGGCAGCAGAGCGAAACACAGTTGGTCAATCTGAAGGAAATGGTTCGCGCCGAGGTCAAAATTGGCCTTTCCAACGTGGAAGAGGCCCGGCTTCGGATCGAAACCCAGCGGCAAACCGTAACGGTGGCCGAACTGGGTTACCGCATCACCCGCGACCGCTGGAAACAGGGCATTGCGTCGCGGCTGGAGCTTTCCGACGCTGAACTGTCGCTCACCCAGGCCAAATCCAACCATTTGCAGGCGGTTTATGATTTCCTGACCGCGTCGGTGGAGTTGGACAAGGTGATGGGGCGGATTCGATAAAAAGGGACAAGAAAGAGGATAGACCAGAGAATAGAGACGAAACCGCTGTGTTTAATGGTCTTTATTCTCTGGTCTATCCTCTCTTGTCTTAATACGAAACCGGGCCGTAAACCAGCCGCAAATACCGTTTCTGCAAGTTGGAAAAATACGTCCAGAGGAGTAAGGATCCAATGAACAGGGCGCTGAACGACAGGGAATCATGGAGATACGGAATGGCCATCAGAATCAGTAGCGAAAACCGGCTGATTTCCAGGTAAAACACCCACTGCCGCTGTTCGAGCAAGGCCCCGCAGTTGACCAGCGTAATGAGGATGAACAGGGAAATCAACACCTGATGGTAGACCATAACCTGGTTTTCCAGAAGCAGGAAGACGAATAGAATACTCAGAATACCAATGAGTTGCCCCAATACGTAACCCCGAAACCGGCGGCTGGTGGCATGAACGGTCGACCGGGACAAAAACCGCTTTTCCAGGACATCCCGAACTTCCGGGTCGATATCGTCCGGGCGGCCAAAGAGGACTTTGATTTTGGGAACAAAACCCGGTGTGCGCCGAACGGTTTCGGCCAGTTCCATCATAAAATGGAATTGCTGCCACAAAAAACTGTGGCTTTCGAGCGGTTTGGTCAACCCGTAAACCAACTCGTTGGCGTCTTCTTTTTCTTCGACAAACGTGCCGAACAATTTGTCCCAGATGATCAGCACATCGCCATAATTTTTGTCGAGGTATTCGGGGTTGCTGGCGTGGTGAACGCGGTGGTGCGAGGGCGTCACCAGAATGTATTCCAGCCAGCCGAGTTTGCCAATGGTGCGGGTATGAATAAAGAACGGGTATAAACCGTGCAGAATCAGCATGGTCGAAATCATCCCGGCCGGAAAACCGATCAGGGGCAGAATCGTCCAGAAACCGGTTCGGATGAGGGCTTGAAAAACCGTGATCCGGGCGGAGGTCGTGTAGTTGAAGTCCTCACTCTGGTGGTGAACGACGTGGGCACTCCAGAACAAATTGATCTCGTGGGCCAGCCGGTGATACCAGTACCAGACCAGGTCGGTTGCCAGAAAGAGCGCCACCCAGCCCAGAATACCCGGTTTCAGATCAAAAATCGCGTAGTGTTTGTGAATGTAGTCGTAGACGAAATAAAAAGCACCGACGGTGAAGGTGTCAAGCAGTCGTTCGGCAATGCCAACGTTGATGTTGGCGACTGAATTGTTGAATCGAAAATAGTCCTTTTTCTGCCATTTGGAAACCAGATATTCCAAACCCATAAAGAACAGAAAAAAAGGGACAGCGAAAGCCATCCAGTTTAGTCCCAGAGATTCCATACGTGTTGTCTACAAAAAATTATAAAAAAACTGACTAGAAGATTATCTTTTAATCGTTTTCATACGTGAGTCTGTGTCAATTCGCAGAGAGAGAGCAATAAGGCTCCCGGCTTTACAAACAACGATTCGAGTCTATGGACCAGGAAATGCAGTGAATCGTTGCGGCTTCATTCTGCGAATAACGTATATACGCGTTAAAACAGTTCGCTCAGGTGTTATCTTTCTTTAATGATATTTGTCAGTCGATTTAATTTGCACGTTACCCGGCTAATCGCGATGGGAATTCCGGCTATAACCGGCAGAGACGTTCCCCGGCCTCCCGCAACACATCGTCGTCTTTGGCGAAACAGAAACGCAGGATGTTGTAGTCATTCTTCTGGCGGTAAAACACCGAAACCGGGATCGACGCAACGCCAATTTCTTTGGTCAGCCGGATGGCCAGGTCATAGTCCGGTTCATCCGTAATGGCCTGATAAGAAACGGTTTGAAAAAAACTGCCTTCCGTGGGCTGGAACTGAAACCGGGAGCCGCGAAGGCAGTCGAGAAACAAATCCCGCTTGCGTTCGTAAAAAGCCGGCAGCGTTTCGTAGTGTTCCGGATTTTTCAGATAATCGGCCAGCGCGTATTGAACCGGTGTGATGGTGCTGAACGTCAGGTACTGGTGAATTTTCCGGAACTCTACGCTTAATTCTTTGGGTGCCAGGCAATACCCGATTTTCCAGCCCGTAACGTGAAACGTTTTTCCGAAGGAGCCGCAGACAAACGTCCGCTCCTGCAAAACCGGGTGGGTGGCCAGCGAGTGATGCGGTCGGCCATCGAACCGGATGTGCTCGTACACCTCGTCGCTCACGATCCAGATGTCCCGGTGGTGCACCAGCGCGGCCAGTTGTGCCAGATCTTCCGCCGTCCAGACGCGGCCGATTGGGTTTTGGGGCGTATTGACGACAATAAGCCGGGTTTTGTCCGTGATTTTACTGCGAACTTCCTCCCAATCGACGCCGTAGGTGGGTGGTTTCAGCGTCACATAAACCGGCACACCACCGTTCAGTTCGATGGCCGGAACATAGCTGTCGTAGGCCGGTTCGAAAACGATGGCTTCGTCGCCGGGCCGGATCACCGCCGTAATGGCGGCAAACAAGGCCTCCGTGGCACCGGACGTAACGGTCACTTCGGTTTCGGGATGGTAGGAAACGCCGTAGAGTTGTTCCGTTTTCCGGGCCAATGCTTCGCGCAAGGCCGGAACGCCCGTCATCGGTGCATACTGGTTAAATCCTGTTTTCATGTACTGGTCCACCAAAGCAACCAGCTCGGGTGAACAGTCGAAACCGGGAAATCCCTGCGACAAGTTAAGGGCCCCCGTGTCGGTTGCTAATTTCGACATAACCGTGAAAATGGTTGTTCCCACCCACGGTAATTTGGAGGACAAGGCACGCGAAGTGGCTACATTCATGGGTTTTAACGACAAGGTCAATGGTCTACCGTACCAATAGAGTCGATTGATTACGGCGGTGATTCAGCCCAATTGACCCTGAAAAGTACAAAAAAATAGGATACGCCAATCGATACTATACTTTTTCTATAAAAATTGTAGGGATAATCTCGTCCAACCATCACCTACTCAGTTGACCGGCGGTTTTACTACTTTCAGAATTCCCTTCATCACCCGCCAGTGGCCGGGGAACGAACAGATAAACGGATAATGGCCGGGAACATCCGGGGCTTTAAATTCAAGCCGGTAGTTTTGGCCCGCGTTGACCAGTGGTGTCGCAAACAGGACTTCGGGCAGATTGGGAACAAAGTTCTTCTCAAAGCCGTCTTTCAGGGTCGCCATGGCGTCGGCGGCCTGGCCCACTTTCTCTACGGCATCCGGTTTCAGAATGACCACATTGTGGGGCATCAGGTCCGGATTTTCGAATACCAGCGAAACATACCGGCCCGTCTGCATGCGAATGGTGTCCTGATCGAAAAGCATTTTGGCCGGAACAGCCGCCAGTCGAACCTCCTTGGTTCCGCTGTTTTCCAGCATGGCCAGTGGAGCAGCGGCTTCCCGGGGCGGTAATTTTTGCGCCAGTTTTTTGCCGAGCGTAATCGCCTGATTATAAGGAACAGTATTGCGCTGGCTTTCGGGCGTAGTCTCCAGCCAGGCGATGAAGTTTTTCAGAACCGCACCGCGTTCGGCCTCGTGGCCCGGCATCGAAAACAGCACCTCGTAGGCGGTGGCATGAACCGGGTAAAAAGGCGAAACCGTTCCTTTCAGTCCCGGATCCGATTGTGTGTTTCGGAGTTCTTCGGGCACCTCGCGGGTCAGTGTTTTTACTTTTTCACGAAGCGCGGTTTGTTGATTTGGATTGGTCAGCCGGGAAATACCGTGCAGGTAATTCACGAGATTTGCTGGATTCTGTGAAGCCGTCCCCCAAACCCGTTGATCCGACTGGTCGAGGGTGATCAGTGCCGCAAAAGCGGCTGATTGCGTGACCTGATTCGGGGAAGACAATAAGCCAATCCATTGTTTATCAGTCGCTTTTAACTCTGCCGGATTCCAGTTCAACAGGATGGGAACGATGTCAGTGTCGCCCGTCAGTTCCGGTTTTTTCTGTAGGGTTTCAATCAGGAATTCCACCGGGCTGATCGACCGTTCCTGGGCCAGCGTGCGGATGGCTTGCACTTTTAGCTCCGGTTTTACGTCTTTTTTAGTCAGCAAGGCGTTTAAAACCGGGCTTGTTTGGGGGAATGATTGCAGTTCATCGGCCGTGGCGCGTTCCAGCAAATAGGCAGCGGCTTGGGGGTGGTCGGCCAGAAACGCCGGATTTTGTTTGAAACCGGCTAACCAGACCGGTTTTAGATACGTAAACGTCTCATTGATCGCATAGTCGAGGGAATAATCCGTTGGGTAGTTCAATACATCCAGCGCGGTGGTCAGTGCTTTTTCACCGGAAAAATGACTCAGGGCGATGATGGCTTCAAGCCGAACCCGGGGCGATTGGTCGTTGATTAGCTCCCGAAACCGGTCCAGCGGAGAGGTCAGCCGGTCTCGCCAGTAAAACAGCACGCGGGTTGCAGCCGCTCGGGCCCGGTAATTTTTGGCGTGTAACAAGGTTGTTAGCAGGCTTTCGTCGACGACGTCGAAATCCTGAAAAAGCCACAGCGCTTCCAGCAAATGGAGTTCATAATCGGGCTGGTTTTTATCTAACTTGGTGACCCATTTCCTGAGTTCCGGCACCACTTTTTCCGGACTCTGTTCCCGGAGCCGCATCCGCGAGCGATACCGAAAACGGTCTTCGTACCCTTTCAAATTGTTCAGTAAGTTCGGAATGGTCTGCCCGGAAATGTCCTTGGTTGTTAGCAACGGATTCGCTTTGTAGGTAATCCGCCAGATGCGTCCGTGCCGTTTATCCCGTGCCGGATCGCGCGGTGGGTTTTCGCCGTGCGAGATCAGCGGGTTGTACCAGTCGACCACGTAGAGGGCGCCGTCGGGACCAAATTTCAAATCAACCGGGCGAAAGTTCGGGTCCGACGATTGCAGCAGCGGTTCCACTTCCTTACTCGTCAGCCCCGACCCGGTTTCGATGAGCTGGTGCTGTTTGATGCCCTGAAAACCGATGGCGTTGTTGATCAGGAAATTTCCCTGCACATGGTCCGGAAACTGGCGGCTCGATACGATCTCGATACCCGCCGTCGGGCGGACCCGCGTCGTGGTAAACGTGTTGATTCGGGGGTGTTTATCGGGGTAATCGATTTTCCCGCGCAGGGGCGTGGCGTCATAATTCGAACCGTCCGACGCATCGGCGATCAGGTGAATGCCCCAGCGCTGGAACACGTTTCCCCAGGGATTGTTGTAGCCGTACGAAATATACTGGCTCAATTTGCCCGTTCGGGGCTCATAGCGATACGTGGCACCCGTGTAGGTGCGCACCGGGCCGTAGGGCGTTTCGACCTGCGTATTCAGAAAAGTCCCTTCGTGAAAATACAGTGCGCCATCCTGACCGTACGTAAACGCGTGGGTGGCATGGTGGCTGTCTTCTGCGCCAAAACCCGTCAGAACCATCTCGCGCACATCGGCTTTATCGTCGCCATCGGTGTCTTTTAAAAACAGAATATCTGGTTCCTGCGACACGTAAATACCGCCGTTTCCAAACTCAAACCCCAGCGGCAGGTACAGATTGTCGGCAAAAACCGTGTGCTTATCGGCCCGTCCGTCGCCGTTGGTATCTTCCAGAATCAGGATTTTGTCGTGGACCGGAATGCCGGGAATATACTGCGGATACGTCGGCATCGTGGCAACCCACAACCGTCCTTTGGCATCGAACGCCATGGAAACCGGTTTGGCCAGCGGAAAGTCTTTTTCGGAAGCAAAGAGGTTGATTTCGTAGCCTTTGGGTAGCGTAAATTTCTCCGTCGTGGCGGGTTGCAATGCGCCTTCGGCAATGGAAGTGTGGTGGGCGTGGGCGTCTTTGGCGAGCGGCCGGCTTTGTTTTCCGGTCATGTGTGTCACGAGAAAAGCCGCCTGAGCTGCCGGGTTGGATCGTTCGTCCACAATCGCCACGGCCCGGTTATAGGCTTCTGTTCCCGGACTTTTCCCCAGTTTCCAGACCACCGAATCGAGCGAGGCCACCATCCGGTTTAGTTTCCGTAATTCGGGCGGGAACGAGATGACGCCGAACGGTTCTTTCCGCCGACCGTAGATGTATTCGCCATTGACGGCCCGCCAGCGGTAGAAAAAATGATCGTCCTTCATTTTAATCACCTGCCGCAGCTTCGTTGAATGCTCCGTTGTGAGGTTTAAGGCGACGGTTTTTGCGTCGAAACCCAGTTGCCGGGCCATCCAGCGGGCCGTTTCCTGATAGCCTTTGTCATTCAGGTGGATACCGTTGATGGTGATCGGTTCGCCCGGTTTTGCGGTCATCCGGGCCAGCGACGGTTTGAACAAATCGATAAAAACGAGGTGTTGCGATGCCGCTACGTTCCGCATGGCTTCGGTATAAACCGCCAGATTCTCGTTGTGTGAAACCGGGTCGGGCCAGTGGCCACCGCGTTTTTCGTGGGCAATCGGCGACACCAGCACCAGTTGTGGAATCGAACGTCCGTTGAATTTTTGGGCTTGCAGGAGCTGAATAAACCGGCTCAGATCCTGTTCAAACTGCGGCAAACCGGCTTTTCCCTTGAACGACTCGTTCATGCCGAAACACAGGAAAATGATGTCGGCTTTCTGCTCGGTCAGGTCGTGATACAAACCTTCGATGTTGAGGGCGACCGGCATTTTGATCGGTTTGTCGTACCAGCTTCGGAACGACAGGTCCTGCGGGTCTTCGGTCGTTTTGGGGGCGTCTTCGCCAAACCATGGAAAGTTGAGGGGACGCGGTTGAAGAGCCACTTCGTCGGCACTCCAGCCCATGTTCCGCAGCGTCAGTTGCCGGTCCGGATAATTCCTCTGAAGTAAAGTCTCGAAATAGTTGTAATACCGCATCCGGTCGGCAAAGGTGTTGCCGAGCAGAATGATGTGGTCGTTTTTTTGGGGATTGAATACCGCAGCCTTGTGTTGTCCCGCTGCCGGGTTCGAGGCAAAATAAGTGAATAGGAGAATCAGAAGGCTGGTTTTCAGGAAGTACCGGTTCATGGCTCAGGCGTTGGTATCGGGTAATACATCCGTAAAAGCCGGTAGCCTTTTAGATACTACTTTCCATTTGATAATCACCCTCAGGATTTAGCCCTTCTGGTTACCCCGGAGGGGTATTCCGTAAATAGAAATGCGCGATCTATACCGCTGATTTTAGCCCCGGCAGGGGCGTACTACGTTTTATCAGAACGCCCCTGACGGGGCTTGGAATACGGATTTACGGGCTGTTTCTATTTACGAAGACCCCTCCGGGGTAAACAGAAGTGCTACAAATCCAATTCTTTAGACCAAGCGGATTGGATGGTATATAAATGAACGAGAACGAATAGCGAAGTGAATCAATACGTTACCAAAACCGCCCCCCGGTATTCCGGCAGCAAAGGCTGGTTGGTTTTGATCAGGTAATGGTAACTCCCCGCCTGAACCTTTTGACTGCGGTAGGTGCCATCCCACGGTTTGTCGTAGCCTTTCGAATGAAAAACGACCTCGCCCCAGCGGTTGTAAATCGTGATTTCGCAATCGGGAAACTGATCGGTATTGCGGATTTCAAACGCGTCGTTGATGCCGTCGTTGTTGGGCGAAAAAACGTCGGCAATAAACATCCGCTTCAGCACATCGACCCGCACACTTTTCTCCGTCCGGCAATCACCGGGGGCCAAAACCGTCAGTTTGTAGGTGGTTGGAACTTCCGGACTGGCCTCCGGATTCTGGCTGGTGGGGTCCGACAGACGTTCGGGCGGCTCCCACAGAAAACTGGTGGTCTGCCCTTTAACGGTCGGTTTCAGCGTTACCGTACTGCCCATGAGCACACTTACCCGTTCCGGCAGGTTCACATCGGCGGGCGGTTCAACCCGGATTTGCCGGCTGATCGTAACCGGACAGGCGGAGGTTGCTGCATAGGTGTAGGTAATGGTATGCAAACCGGCTCCGGCTTTGCCCGGATCAAACTGACTGCCCGTTACGCCCGGCCCCGAAAACGTCCCACCCGCCGGGCTGGCCACCAGCAGCAGCGGTTCGGAGCGCGTGGCGCACACGGGAGCCAGGCTGTCGAACTGCATGGCCGGACGCGGAATAACCGCCAGCGTTAAGGGGGGCGAAAGGGCCTGACAACCGTTGCCGTCCGTGATCCGAACCTGATAGGTGCCCCCTTGTCCGACCAGCCGGGTGGCGGCATCACTCGTGTTGAGCGAGGCCGTATTGAAGTACCATTCGTATTGATACGGGTTTCCGACAGGGGCATTCAGCCGGACTTCCTGATCCTGGCAAATCGCCGAAGCCGAACTGGTCAGCGTCGCTTTGGGATTCGGATTGACGACAACCGAGAGACTGTCGCGGTTGGTGCATTCCATTGAAGACGTAGCCCGGACGCCGTACAAACCGGTTTTGGTAACGGTGAGCGAGGTGCTGGTGGCTCCCGGCAAAACCGCGCCGTCTGCGGTCCATTGGTAGGTCACCGCGTTTTCCTGCGGAACCGACAACACCAGCGATGCGCCTTCGCAAATGGGCGGTTTTTTATCCGGTGTAATTTTGGCTGCGGGTGGAGGCAAAACCCTGGCGCGGGTGATTTTTGACGTCGTATCATTGCCGCAGGTGGTGGCGAAGCTCTTCACGACTGCATAATCACCGGCTTCCGTGACGGTCAGTGTCGGGGCAGTGGCCCCCGGAATGTTGGAGCCGTTGCGTTGCCACTGATACGACCAGAGCGGGTTCGACTCGGTCGAAAGCAGGGCGGTGGCGCCTTCGCAAAAAGGCAAATCCAGCGTTTCGACGTTGCGATAACTGATGATGGGCGGGGGGGGCGTGGTGTTGCCGCAATCGACCACCGGCATCTGAAACTCGCGCCGGATGGCACCAATCCGAACGCCATTGCGGTATTCTTCGCACAAAACCGCAAAAATAAATAACCCCGTTTGGTTGGCCGTTACGCTCAACTGGCCGGTTTGTGGGTCAATTTTCAAGGCTGGGTTTCCGGGAATGGAACTGGCAGCACTGTAGCCCGGCGACCAGTTTACTTCCGGGTAGGTCGTGTGCGACCGCCCGTCGCCAACGGTGTTTTGGGGGGTATTGTCGGTGTAACCGGCCAGTGGCGTAACGAGCGAGTAGCGGAGCTGATCGCCGTCGGCGTCGGTGGCGCTGAAATCCAGTTTAAACGGTTTACCAACGCAGATGTATTCGCCGTTGGGAAAATTGAACGCCGGGCTGGAGTCGAGAAAGGCGGAACCGCTGCGCACGATGGCCGGAAACTCCATGTAAAACACCATGCCTTCGCCACCGGGATTCTGGATGTTGCTTATGTCGGCACTGCGGCAACAGCGATCCCAGACGACGTAATAACCGCCGGGATCGTTGTAGGTGGCCGGATTGAGGTAAACGTCGGTGCTGTAGTTCATGCCCAGGACACTCAGGTTGCGCAGATCGGCGCAGGCCTGGTTGTCGTACCGAACCCGCTGGGAACCGGTTTGCCGGACGGTTGCGGTATTGACGCGGACGTGATCGCTTTTTCGAAAAATATAAAGGATAATCTCGCGTTCGTAGGTGTCGGGCGTGGAGTTGGCCTGATCCAGATACAAGGTGAGCGTCAGCGTGTAATAATTGGTACGGGTCGTTGCCCGCAGACTCATGTCTCCCCCATAGATGTGTTTCCCGAAGCCAGCTGGCAGCAGAGCAAGGTTCAGGAATAAACTACAAACGGCAACCCAAAGCCACCGAAATGCCGGAACACCTGACGTGAACCGACCCAACAACACGGTCATAATACAGTTTCGTAGAAGGTTGAAGCATAAAAAACTTGCTGACGGAATAGGGTGTGTATTCGTATGAATCGAAAATATACGAAGTTTCGAGTCTATAAGTTACCTAAATTGACGGAACGGTATACTGTATAAGACCGAAAAGCCCCGCAAAGCGTTGCGGGGCGAAGAAAAAAGGAAGGAGGCTGGTGGGTTAATTCACAACGTTTCGTGGTTTTCCGGCAAAAAAGGCCCGAATGTTTTCGGCGGTTTCGTGTAAAAGCCGCTGGCGTGATTCCTGCGTGGCCCAGGCCAGGTGGGGCGTAACGATGCAATTCCGGGCCGAAAACAGAGGATTGCCCGCCGACGGGGGTTCTACCGACACGACGTCGAGCCCGGCCCCCGCCAGCCGATCCTGGTTGAGGGCTTCGGCCAGATCGGGTTCGTTGATAAGAGCACCCCGGCTGGTATTAATCAGAAATGCGGTGGGCTTCATCTGGTTCAGCAGCTCGCGGTTGACAAAGGCGCGGTTTTCGTCGGTGACCGGGCAGTGCAGCGACACCACATCACTTTCGGCAAAAAGCGTCGCCTGATCGACGTAGCGAATACCGGCTGGCGGCTCCTCGTCGGTGTGACGGCGGTTGACGAGAATAGTCATGCCAAAGGCCAGGCCAATGGCCGCCACGCTTTTTCCGATATCGCCATAACCGACGATGCCCAGCGTTTTGCCGGCCAGCTCGACCAGGGGCGTTTTCCAGTAGCAGAAATCCGGGTTCCGGGTCCAGTCGCCCGCCCGCACACTGTCAGCGTGTAAGCCCACCCGGTTGGTGAGTTCGAGCAGCAGCGCAATGGTCAACTGAGCCACCGACGGAGAGCCGTAGCCTTTCACGTTCGTCACCACAATGTCGTGCTCCCGGGCGGCTTTTACGTCGATGATGTCGTAGCCAGTGGCTGTCACGCCGATGTACCGCAGTTTCGGAAGTTGTTCCAGCGTCTCGCGGTTCATTTTTACCTTATTGACCAGCACCATATCGGCCTCTTTCAGTCGGTCGATCAGTTGGTCGGGCGCGGTGCGGTCATGTAGCGTGACCGTGCCGAGGGAGGTGAGGGGCGTCCAGTCGAGGTCGCCGGGGTTCAGGGTGTAGGCGTCAGCGTAAACGAGGTTCATGAGCAAAGGGGAAAGAATGCTGAAAGATACGGGGAAAATGGGCTTCGTAGAATGATAAATATCAAATGATAAATGATAAATGTAAAAGTGCCGGATTGGAAACTACTTTTACATTCATCATTTATCATTTGATATTTATCATTCTTTATTTTTTTCCTAAACAGACCCAATCACAAACGCCAATGCCCGGCGTTCCGCCCACGAGAATTCATCCCCGCGAACGGCAAAACCCACGTGACCGCCGGTTTTGGGCGTTTCGAGGTAGAGATACGGGTGTTTCTCGGCCAGCCAGGCGGGCGAACATTCGGGCGACAGCAACGGGTCGTTCTGGGCGTTGACGAGCAGCGTCGGAACGGTAATTCCGGCCATGTAGTTGACGGCCGAAGCCTGTGCGTAGAAATCATCCGCGTCGCGGTAGCCGTTCACCGGAGCCGAAAAATGGTGGTCGAAATCGCGCCAGAGCCGCACCTGATCCAGCTTGGTCATGTCGAGTTTACCCGGAAAGAGGTCGGCTTTCTGCTGCATTTTAATGATCAGTTTCTTCATAAACCGATTGCGGTAAAACCGGTTTCGGGGCAGATCGAGCTGTTTGGCGCTGGCTTCCAGATCCGTCGGTGACGAAACCGCCACGACTTTCCGGATGACGTCGGGCAACTCCCTGCCGTGAACCCCCGCGTATTTGAGCACGATGTTTCCGCCCATGCTGAAGCCCACGAGCGCTACTTCGCAGTACGGTTTGGTCTGCAGCACGTGGGTGATCACTTCGGCGATGTCGCCAATTTCGCCGTGGTTGTAGAGCCGGAACGCCCGGTTCATCTCGCCACTGCACGAGCGGCAATTCCAGGCCAGCACATCCCAGCCCTGTTGGACAAAAAGTTTGGCCGTTGCTTTGATGTAGTGCCGGTTGGAGTCACCCTCCAGCCCGTGGGTCATGATGACCAATTTATCACGTCGTCGGTCGATCCAGTCGAGATCCACGAAGTCGCCGTCGGCCAGGGTGAGCCGTTCCCGTTCATACACCACCCCTTCCACTTTGCGGAGGATGCTGGGAATAATGGTCTCAAAATGACCATTGATCAAATACCGGGGTGCTCCGGGGTAAGAAGAATGTCGGAGAACCGGCATATCATAACCTTTTAGTCGTTAATGCTGTTAATTTTAACGAAATTTAGTCCGGTTGGTTCCCCTTATGGAAATTGCAAAGTATTTATCGGTTTTAGTAGCCAGCATGTTGAAGTTTGTTGGCGGCCCCGTAACCGGCGTCGCGGTGGGTCTGACGTGGCTGGAAACCTGGCTGTGCACGGTAATCGGGATGATGGCCAGTGTGGTGCTGGTGACGTATGCCGGAACGGCCCTGCAACTCCTGATGGCCCGGTTTCGGCGTTCGGCTCCCAAACGATTTACCTCCCGGACGCGGCTGGCGGTGAAGATTTGGAAACGCGCCGGGATGATGGGCATTGCCTTCCTGACGCCCCTGCTGCTGACGCCCATCGGTGGGACGATCCTGGCGGTTTCGTTTAAAGTGAGCCGTTCGCTGATTTTCAGTTACATGCTGATCAGTGCCTTATTCTGGGGCATTGTGTTTACGCTGGCTATCTACGAATTGCCGGAGCTATTCAGCCGCTTTGGCGGGAATGGGCTTTTGCGGAAGTGAAGAGAATTGGCGGTTCGGGAGTTCTCACAAAAACACGGAATAATACCCTTTCTTACCCTGCACAACCGCACTAAAAATCAACCGCTCATTGCCAACCCAGCGCGGTGCAAATTCCCCCGATGGGTTCAGACCCGGCAGCAGTTTGATTTGTCGAACCTGGCCCGTTGTCAGATCCCGAACCCAGAGGCTGTACGATTTCGTGAGCCCGTCGGTCCGTGAACTCAGGAAAGCCAGCATCTTGCCATTGGGCGAAAACGACGGATGGGTATCGATCCAGCCGGGTTGGGTTTCAAAATGACTCAGTTCGCCACGTCCATCGGGCGAATACAGCGAAACCGTCGTCCGCCAGTTGTCATTGGAATTGTCGGTGCGGGCGCGTGATACGGCAATAGACTTGCCATCGGGCGACCAGTCCAGGAAGCTTTGCCGGATGTAATTCGATTCGCGAACGGGCAGGACGGGAGTGAGGGGCGTGGCAGAACCACCCGACGTCGCTATTTTCCACAAGCGGGATTCTTCGCTGGAAACCGTCGTGTATGCCAGCCACTGGCCATCGGGCGACCAGGCAACCGACCCAATCCGGCTCGCGTCCGCAACGGGAAGGGTTCGGCTCGTCTCAGCCGCCAGATCATATACAATAATTCCATTCTCCGTTCTGGAAGGGTAAGCCAACTGTTTGCCATCCGGCGAAAACGAGGCCCCCGCACCCTGGCGGTTCACGAGTTTTTTAGCAATTGGCTGCTCATTTTGCAGGGTAGCCACATACAGCGGTGTGACATACGTACCGGGTGTCTCCTGAACCAATCCGGTGTACGTTGCTTTCGCGCCATCGGGGGTTACATCCCCCCCGGAGACGTCTTCTAAAAAGCCAAATCCGGGGTAGTAAGCCGATTGCGAAAGAAAAGCGGTGCTGGCCATAACCAGATTGGAGTTCACGGAGGGTGTTCCTTTGTTTTTCGAGACAATGCGGGCCACTATTTGCTCGCCCATCTCCGAAGCGGGAATCCGGATTGATTTTTCGTCAGCGTCGAGAATCCGGTAGGTTTGAAACGTCCCTAACTCACTTTTGGCAATCTGAACGGCATATTCCTGGGCTTCTACGTCGGCCAGATCGGGGCAGGGAGCTGTAACGCAAACCACCCGATTGGGTTCCCAACTCAGGTCATAGAAAGCGCCTGATACGCCAATTTGCAACGTGACGGGTCGTACGCGTTTGGTCGGATCGACGGCTTTCTCTTTACAGGAAAGGAAGATCGTCAGCAGCATCAGCAAAGGCTGTGAGAGAAAGCGTTTCATCGTAAAACCGTATGCCGGGTTGGTTCGAGTGGAGACCCGGATTGCATCACAAAGGTTGTAAAATGCCATGAAACGTAAAAGACCCGCGACCGGCTGAATCGGTCAACCGGTCAATCGGGTTTGGTACTCAAACCGGAACGAAAAAAGGAAAAGCCGGTTTTTCTGATTTCTAAAAACCGCTCCTACCAGGCTTATTCACCAGTCAATCTTTCTTCGCAAATTCCTGGTTGTCCCGCGTGTTTTTCTGAACCGCGATGGCTCCGAATAGACCCAGCATAAACGCAAAGGCGTAAAATCCTTTTTCACTCGGCAACAGCGTCGCGTTCCATAGGCCGATGGTCAGCAGCGTAATGGCGAGGAGCGTTGAAAACCAGCAGAGTCCGTAATAAATATCCGTTACAGGATAGCCTTCCAGCCGGTCCCGGACGCTTTTCTGCAACGATACGACGGAAAAAAGGCCCATCATCAGAACCGTGAAATAAAATCCTTTTTCGTTTAAGAGCATTTCGGAACGCCAAAGTCCGATTAAATACCCAATCATGCCGGTGCCAAGAGCAACCCATGACGCGCCCACAAAAGCGGCCGATGTTTTCTGATTCATTGTGTTGTTTTCTGTTTGTAGTGCGTAACGCGGTTGTTGCCCGCCGTGCCCGTAAACCGGATCGGTGGCAGCGGTTACAAAAATAGCGTTGGGATGAAGCCGTCGGTAGTGCCAGTTTCTAACGAGTTACTTTGAAGCTACAAATGGTGATTTTCAGGCTTCCGCTGGTAGCTGGCACCAATGAATTACTTACAAACCGCCGTTTGATCAGCAAGCCGTTTCGATAACCGGTCCGACAGTTTTCCGAGGGCGGTGGAGTCTTTCAAAATACCATACCGTTCCACTTGATGAACCACTTTCCCGGCAGTCACCCTGATGGAAACCGAGCTCCGGTCGCAGCACTCCCCAACGGGCGTGGAACGCTCTTTTAGATAACTTTTCCAGTCAATTCCCTGAATCAAGTCTTGCCAGTCGGCGGCAGAAACCGGATTTCGGCAGATGACCCCAGATCGATTGCTCTGCGTTAAGGTATATTCCGTTGGGGTTACGGCAAGGTTCCAGGTCCATCCAGCAAAACCGAAATAGGAGGAGTATTCAATGCGGGTTATGTTTTCAGGCGCAATCTCTTCCGGTTTCGTACAGGCGCTGATTGCAGTAAGGAGACTGTAATACAGCAATTTGTGGAGCAATTTGTGGGACATATTTTCGTGTGTTTAGGAAGGAAGCAGACTGTTTTCTTTTTCCATAGGACTCCTGTCGACAGAAAAACGTTGGAATTAGCTTGTGCAATCACAAATATAATCATTCCAGTGACTTGATACAGAACCTAGATTTCGTTCAACCCACTCAGAATCCCCGTTTGTGCCAGCAAAACGAGACCGGTTCGTTCGGCCGCCAGGCCCGGTTCAATCTGGTGGCGGCATACTAGTTTTCCGTCGATGATCTCCGTTCTGAAGCAGTTAAGCTGCACGGTGTCGTTGTTTCGATACGTCGCACTGATTTCCGGGAGGTGCGACGAAACCAGGAACAAACTGCCGCGCTGCCGGATGAACGCATTGATCACCTGCCGCGAACACGCCAGCGCATCTTCCGGGTTCGTTCCCCGGAACAACTCATCAGCAATGACGAAAACCGTCTGGTGATCGGCGATCGCATCCGCTACGGCTTTGATACCCATCAGCTCACTGTAAAAATGACTATGCCCCAGTTCCAGGTTATCGCTGAGGTGAATGCTGGTGAATAAACCGTCGAAAAAACTGATTCGCAGTGATTGAGCCGGCACCGCCAGACCAAGATGAGCCAGATAAACGACAATTCCGCACGCTTTCAGAAAGGTGGTTTTTCCGCTCATATTTCCCCCCGTCACCAAAGACAGGCAGGAGGGAGCCGCCAGACTGTAGTCGTTGGTGATAGCTGCATTGAGCAGGGGATGTTCCAGCCCGGTAACCTGAAAAACCGCCCGCTCCGTATCGATAAATCGGGGGTAAACCCAACCGGCGGTTTGTGTAAAACGAGCGAGGGTGCCATACGCATCCAGTTGATAAAAAGCGTCGAACACAACCCGGACAGCGTCGTTCTTCTGCCGCCTGAGGATAAAGTCGGCTTGCAAAACCGCTGTCGGATGATCCGAATCACGCAGGGCGATTCGGATGGCCGGATCGTCAAAAAAAGTATTCAGTTTCTCGAAAACCGACTGGAGACAGGCTGGAAGCGGCTTTGCCGTACTGAGCCACCCGGTTTTTTCTTCGATGGCCCGCAAAACAAGCTGAATCGCAGCCGTTCCGCCCCGCAGCCGGTTGAAATCGTGCGGATGAAACCCGGAAAACCACCAGGCTCGTAGCTGTTTTTTCAGCCGACCCGTTGCCGAACTCCAGGCCAGGTTGCTGATGAGGTGGTTTTCGGCCGCCAGCACATACGCGTGGGCGACGTCGATGGTAAGCGGCTTCAGATGCCGGGCTACGAACTGAAAAAGAGCCTGCCGCTCCCTGATCTCGGGTAGCGTAGCACAGGGCGAAGTCAACAGGAGCTCGAGCGCATCCCGACCCCCATACGTTCGCGTTTTACCAAACAGGCCCAGAATACTTTTGTCACCCGGTTGTTGGGGCAGCAACTGCAGTTCGTGTAGCGTATGGATAGACGGTTTTTTCATGATCGGCTGGTGTGGCCACAAACCTACCAAAACCAATCGGCAGTCATTTGTTAAAAAATCACAAAACCGCCTTAGTCCAAAACCGGTTGTTTTACCTCGATCCGAAGCTGGTGGGTGTTGAAGACCTGCGAATGGGGAGCTACACTTTTGGTTAAAAACACACTGCCCCCAATCACGCTGTTTTTGCCGATGACGGTTTTCCCACCAAGAATGGTCGTGCGGGCGTAAATAATGACATTGTCTTCGACCGTGGGATGGCGCTTAGTTTCGGCCAATTCCTTGGCCACCTGCAGCGCCCCCAGCGTAACGCCCTGATAAATCGATACATTATTGCCAATGATGGCGGTGGCACCAATGACAATGCCGGTGCTGTGGTCGATCATGAAGGGAACACCGATCTGAGCCGCCGGATGAATGTCCGTTCCCGTTTTTCGGTGGGCATTCTCACTCAAAATGCGGGGTAAAACGGGGATGTTCAATTCCGTCAGCCGATGCGCAATCCGGTAAACCGCAATGGCGTAAAAGCCGGGATACGAAACTATGACTTCGTGAACGCTGGTAGCGGCCGGGTCGAATTCATTGATTTTGGTGGCATCGAGCCGAAGGTGGTTGTAAAGCGTTTCCAGCGATTCGTAAAAGGAAGCAACCGTCGCTTCCAAGTCAACTTTTTCCGGATCGAGGTAGCTCAGCAGAATATTCTCCAGATCGATCTGGTTCTTTTTCAGAATCCCGATGTACGTTTCTTTCTTGTGTAACCGGTTGTTGGGAAACAGGAACTCGAAGAGGTTATCCAGCCAGACAATGGAATCCTGAACGTTGGGTGTGGCCTCCCATTCGGCTTTATGCGTTTGATGGAGGATATCGATAAAGGCGTTGACAGTTGACATGGCTTGCGATGGATGATAAGAGACGAACGCTGGCAAAGCGGTTTGCTCTGCCAGCGTTCGGGGTTTACTTTTTCTGACGATTTCCCGACAAACGGTGGAGCGTGGAAACCAGGGCATCCACATCCGAACACGTATTGTAAAACGCTAAAGAAGGTCGAACCGTGCTTTCCAGACCAAACCGTCGCAAAATGGGCTGCGCGCAGTGGTGGCCCGTCCGAACGGCGATGCCTTCCTGGTTCAGTGCCTGACCGACTTCATCGTTGGAATACCCGTTCAGCGTAAACGACAGCACGCTGGCCTTGTCGGGAGCGGTTCCAACCAGCCGTAAACCGGGCACCTCTTTCAACAACCGGGTTGCATACACGAGCAGGTAATGTTCATACTGGTTGATGAGGTCGATGCCCAGTTTGCTGACGTAATCGAGTGCAGCCCCCAACCCGACGGCATCGGCGATGTTGCCCGTACCGGCCTCAAAGCGGGACGGTGCGTTGTGGTATTGGGTGTGTTCAAAGGTAACGTCTTTGATCATGTTGCCGCCACCCTGCCAGGGCTGGGTCTCGTTCAGCAGGTCTTCTTTGCCGTAAAGCACGCCAATGCCCGTTGGACCAAAAATCTTATGGCCCGAAAACACAAACCAGTCGGGGTTGAGAGAACGGAGATCGACCCGCATGTGCGACACCGATTGCGCCCCATCAACCAGCACTCTGGCCCCCGCCTGGTGAGCCCGTTCGATGATCTGTCTGGCGGGCGTTACCGTGCCTAACGCATTGGATACCTGCGTAAACGAAACCAGTCTGGTTCTGTGATTCAGCAAGTTAGTATACTCGTCAAGCAAAATTTGCCCGTCATCATCCACCGGAATCACCCGTAGCTTGACCCCTTTTTTGGCGGCTAACTGCTGCCACGGAACAATGTTGGCGTGGTGTTCGAGGTGGCTGACGATGATTTCGTCGCCGGCCTGCAGATTTTGCTCACCCCAGCTTTTTGCCACCAGGTTGATGGCTTCCGTTGCGCCCCGCACAAACACAATTTCGTTGGTCGAACCGGCATTCAGAAACTGGCGGACTTTCTCCCGGGCTTCCTCGTAAGCATCCGTAGCCCGGGCGGCCAGTTCATGGGCTGCCCGGTGAATGTTCGAGTTTTCGTGCTCATAAAAATAACTGATTCGCGCAATGACCGGCTTCGGTTTTTGCGTCGTTGCGGCATTGTCCAGCCAGATCAACGGGCGGCCATTGACGCGCTCCTGCAAAATGGGAAAATCCTGTTTGATCAGATTAACATCAAACGGCGGACTTCCCAGACTGCTTATCCCGTGGCGGTTCGACGGGGCCACCGTCGAAAACGGATTCGTTTCGTGAACGTGCGGCAACGAATGATTTCCGGCCAGAAAATAATAGTCGTTCAGCCTGGAAGGAGCCGAAACCGGTAGCTGTGGTTGAACCGAAAAGACGTTGACCGACGCAAGGGCCTGGAGTAAGTCTGTTTCGAAGGATTGCTCCGCAAACGGCAGCGCAAAACCCGCGTGGTTCTTTTGGGCGATGGACGGTGAAATGCCGCTTCCAGCCACCGACGGCGGCACTTTGCCCTGGCCGGTAACATGCGGATCGGGTAAACTGGTCTGCGGATTGGCCAAATCGACGCCATTGCCCTGATGCCCCGCCGACGGCGAAATACCACTGCCGGCCACCGACTGCGGCACTTTACCCTGGCCTGCAAACTTTGGGTCGGGCGGGGTCGTCTGTTGGGGAGCCACGTTAAACATATTCCACTGCTGAATGGCCGACGGTGAAACCCCGCTTCCGGCTACGGATTTCGGGATTTGTCCCCCGGCAAAATGCGGGTCGGGCAAACTGGTCTGCGGTTCTCCGGGATTAAACCGGTTTCCCTGACTTTGCCAGGGCTCAGCGTTGGTAGGCAGAACCGACTGGGGAGAAACGCCAAAAGGCGGTACGGTGCTGCCGGGGAGTGTCTTGAAAAATTCGTTTGCTAAACTTTCAAGAGCCTCAGCATCTAGAAAACCAGCCTCTGGAGGCTGGCCGAAGGGGTTAGTACTTATACTCATGGTATTTGCCAATTTCGACCTCTTCCAGTACGGCAATGGCGTCGTCTACCAACACGGCCAGGGAGCAATACAGGGAAATCAGATAAGACGCGATGGCTTTTTCGTTGATGCCCATAAACCGCACCGACAAGCCCGGCGATTGTTCCCCCGGTAAACCCGGTTGGTAGAGGCCCACAACGCCCTGACGGCTTTCACCGGTTCGGAGCAGCAAAATACTCGATTTGCCGTCTTCGATGGGGACCTTGTCCGACGGAATCAGCGGCAGACCCCGCCAGGTAATAAATTGGGAGCCAAAAAGCGAAACCGTTGGTGGCGGCACTCCCCGACGCGTACACTCCCGGCCAAACGCGGCAATAGCCAGCGGATGAAGCAGGAAGAAAACCCGGTTCTTTCCAGACCCTGGTGATCAGTTCATCCAGGTCGTCCGGTGTGGGCGCTCCCGTCCGGGTTTTGATGCGTTGAGCCGGAGCAATGCTGTGCAGTAAACCGTATTCTTTGTTGTTGATCAGCTCACTTTCCTGCCGTTCCTTGATGGTTTCAATGGTCAGCCGCAACTGCTCGCTAATCTGGTTATATGGTTTGCTATACAAATCTGATACCCGTGTGTGCACATCCAAAACGGTGTTGACAGCACTGAGATTGTATTCCCGTGGATTCTCAATGTAATCCACAAATGTCTGAGGAAGAGGACGTTCATCCCGTCCGGAGCAGTCGACTTCGACGTTGTCGGCATCTTTTACTTTGTTAAGCCGGTAGACGCCGGATTCAACCGGAATCCAGTTCAGCAAATGCGTCAACCAACGCGGGGTAATGGTCGACATCTGCGGTACGGTGCGGGTTGCAATGGCCAACTGCCGGGCCGCAACGTCACCCAAGGCGGTTTGGTTTTTGTTTACTTCTGCCATGAAAGTGTTGGTGGTTTTTGTAGATTAAGTATATGGATTTTGTATAGTAATTGGCCCTTGATTAAACGGGCTGACGATTGAATTGCAATATTAACCGATTTGTCAGAGATTAATAATTCAGGTGGCTGAAACGGTATAAAAAATGAAAAATCAGCATCTTTGAACACCGGCCGGAATGACCTTGCTTAGGTAGCCGGTTGTTTCTAATCAGGCGGTTTTCCGCGACAAGATCGTATCTTTCCACCCATTCGTTTCCTGTAACCTTTCCAACCGAAAAGATGCCGACCACTTTCCAACCTTTGCAGGGACTTACGGATGACGCCATCGTCCGGTCGCGCGCTGAACAGGGGCGTAACGTCCTGACCACAGATGCCCGTTCCGGCCTGTTCGCAACGGTCCGGGAAGTTGCAACCGAGCCCATGTTTATCCTGCTGGTCGTAGCCTGTACGATTTATTTCGGGATTGGTCGGCTGGAGGAAGGCATTACGCTGATCGTGGCCCTTTTTCTGGTAGCCGGTATTTCGGTCTATCAATCCGTTCGCAGCGACCAGGCGTTGGGCGCTTTGCGGGACCTGACCCAGCCCAAAGCGCAGGTTCGGCGCAATGGAACATTGACCACCATTCCGGTGGAAGACATCGTCGTGGGCGATGCGGTGCTGGTCGAAGAGGGCGAAAGCATCCCCGCCGACGGCCAGGTTCACGAAACCAACGACTTTTCGGTGGATGAATCCATCCTGACCGGCGAATCGGTTTCCGTTGCCAAAACACCCGGCGACCCGGTTTTTGCCGGGACCCACACGGCATCCGGCAGTGCGTGGCTGACCGTAACGGCGGTTGGCGGCCAAACCGAACTCGGACGCATCGGGCGGAGCATCGGTACTATTCTGACCGAAACAACGCCCCTGCAACGGCAGATTAACCGATTTGTCATCCGCATGGCGTGGATTGGTGGAGGAGCGTTCGCCCTGGTGTGGACCATCAATTTCGCCCGCTCCGGCGACTGGGTCACGGCTTTGTTGTTCAGTCTGACGCTGGCTATGTCGATTTTGCCCGAAGAAATTCCGGTGGCATTCAGCAGTTTCATGGCCCTGGGAGCCGCCCGGCTGAGTCGCATGGGCGTTTTGACCAAACAACCGCAGACGGTCGAGAGCCTGGGTTCGGCTACTGTGATTTGCACCGATAAAACCGGCACCATTACGCAGGACGGCATGAGCGTCCGGCAGTTGTACGATGTCGCAACGGATGCGCTGGTTTCGCTACCCGGCCCGTTGTCCGATTCGGCGGCACGGGTGCTGGAATACGCCCGCTGGGCGAGTGAAACCGAACCTTTCGACGCCATGGAAAAAGCCATTGTGGCGGCTTTCTTCGAAGACGATCCGGCTAAAACGGTGAATCAATACCCGATGGTGCAGGAATATCCGCTGGCGGGGATGCCCCCCATGATGACCCACGTCCGGAAGGCACCGAACGGCGAGGTGATGGTGGCGGGGAAGGGAGCCGTCGAACATGTTCTGGCGGTTTGCCGACCCGATCCGACGGTGGCCGACCGGATCCGTCAGCTAACCAAAAAGTTGTCGGAAAGCGGTTTTCGGGTACTGGGTGTGGCCAAAGGAACGTATGATATGCCCCATTTCCCGGCGGAGCAGGATGATTTTGCGTGGACCTTTCTGGGACTCGTTGCCCTTGAAAATCCACCGAAACCGAATGCCGGTGCGGTGATCCGGGCGTTTACCGAAGCCGGTATTGAGGTGAAAATGATCACCGGCGATTTTCCCGAAACCGCCCAGGCCATTGCCCGGCAGGTGGGGCTACCAGCGGCTGACACGTTTGTGACGGGCCAGCAGGTGATGGAAATGGACGATGCGACGCTCCGGCAGCAGGCAACTCAGACGGCGGTTTTTGCCCGCATGTTTCCCGAAGCCAAACTGCGGGTGGTGGAGGCTCTCAAGCAGAATGGCGAGGTGGTGGCCATGACCGGCGACGGGGTCAACGACGGCCCGGCACTGAAAGCGGCTCACATTGGCGTGGCGATGGGAAAACGCGGAACCGAAGTGGCGCGTCAGGCGGCCTCGCTCGTGCTGGTCAACGACGACCTGAGCAGCATGGTCGACGCCATCGCGCAGGGTCGCCGGATTTACCAGAATCTCAAAAAAGCCATTGCCTACATTGTTTCCATTCACATCCCGATTATCCTGACCGTGGCGGTGCCGTTGCTGGCAAACTGGAAATGGGAAAATCTGTTTACGCCCATTCACGTCATTTTTCTGGAACTGGTGATGGGACCGACCTGTTCCATTGCGTTCGAGAACGAACCCGCCGAAGCGGGGCAGATGCGCCAGCCGCCCCGACCGCTCACCGACACTTTTCTGGCCGGGCCGGAACTGGGGCGGAGCATTGCGCAGGGACTGGGAATTACGCTGGCCGTTCTGGGGGTCTATTACGTCGCCATGCAGGCCGGGGGAAGCATTGAGTTGGTTCGAACGCTGGTTTTTTCGACTCTGGTGCTAAGCAACATCCTGTTGACGCTGGTAAACCGGTCGTTTATGCAGTCGGTGTTTCAGACCATTCGGCTGCCAAACCGCCTGTTGTGGCTCATGCTGGGGCTGACGTTTGCGCTCTTGCTGGTGACCTTGTTTGTTCCACCCGCCCGGGAGCTGTTCGGATTTGTTCCCATTCCGGCATCATCGTTCGGCTGGTGTGCACTGGCTGCGCTGGTTGGGGTGGGCTGGATCGAGATTTACAAAGTGATTCGGTCCTAAATTTCGCCCGTTTAGGGATTCTCGGTTGTAATTATACGAAAACCGGTTTGTCCGTTAGCTCAGCATTCGATAAACGACCAGAATGACGCCGATGAGGTACAAGGTGGTAAAAATCACCTTGTTGTAACGCGCCAGCCATTCGGGCAGGAAGATGTCAAAATTGTCGTGAGTGGAATCGGAGTAGTTCCGGGCGATGAGCGTTAGCGGACAGCGGCCGCTGAATACCAGCAGGGTTAATCCTTCCAGAACAACCAGTCCAATGGCAATTCCCGTGTAAATGGTGATGTCGTCCGCCAATCCGCAGTACAGGATGTAGCCAATAACGCTTACAAAAAAGAACCAGATGACGGTATGAATCAATTTCAGAACCACCAATTCATGGCCGTTGTTCGTGCGGTTTTCTCGTGTGTTCATCAGCCGCCAAGTTATAGAAGGAGCCGTAGAGGAGAACATCACCCAAATCATGGATTTTGCTGATCCTGCTCATGTCGGGACGGTCTGCTCGAAAGTAGTTTTGAAGAGACAGGTGGTTGACCAAATCCCCTGGTCGATATAAGCAGAAACCGGTAAGACAGGGTATGAAAACAACAACAGCGCAGAATATTCTTCTGATATTACTGGCGTTCCTGGGGTTGGGAGCCCTGGGAGGAGGGTTGACCTTCATTCTTTCGCCCGATGGTACACTGATGGGAATGCCGGTGTCAGATCAATCGCCTTTTCGCAGTTTTCTAGTGCCGGGAATCATTTTATTCGTCGTTCTGGGGATGGTTCCGGTTGGGTTGGTATTTGCTTTGCTAAAAAAGCCGACTTTCGACGGGGCCGAGCTGCTTAATTTTTACCCGGATATGCACTGGTCGTGGACATACAGCCTCTACGTCGCCTTTGCCCTTATTAGCTGGATTCAGGTCCAGATGGTAATTATTCAGGCCGTTCACTGGCTGCACACATTCTACATGTTCTACGCGGTGGCGATTCTTTTTGTTGCCCTGTTACCAGCCGTTCGGAATCTGTATCAGCGAAAAAGTGCCACTGACGCAGTATAAACCGCCCGAATCAACGGGTAGCGGCAGTCGCCGCAAGATTATTCCGGCTCTATATCACGCAAGCCGGTATTCGTGATACGTAGTAACGGCCCGAAACCCGAATTTTTGATAAATCCGAAAGCCGTCTTCCGAAGACTGCAGGAGTGCGGTTTTATACCCGGCCTGTTTCGCGTAATTTAAAGCATGACGCATCAGTGCCGTTCCAATTCCTTTTCCGCGAAATGCCCGAAGCGTAGCTAAACTGTAGATACCAACGGTTTTAGAATCAGATGGAAACAATTCGAGGACGGAAGCCGGTTGGCCTTCCCAATCATACACCAGAAACACATTTTGTGGAGAATTCAGCAAAGCTGGAGCAACCCGTTGGTAGTAGATTTCCACCTGTTGATCCGGTGGGGTCCAGTTCCGGGCGATTATGCTGGCAAACTCCGCCAGTTCGTCCTGGGTCTTAACGACTCTGATTGCTGTGTGATTCGAATCACCGATTGGGCGGTATGCATCCAGTGCCAGGATCATGCCCGGATCAGACCCCACGCAAAACGCCCCCAGTTCCTGCAAATGCCTCCGTGTCGTTTCGGTGGCTGTGGTTTCGCTGAGCCAGAAACAGAAGGGTAGCCCGGACTCTTTCGTGTACGCAACCACGGTTTTCAGGGTGTCAAAACTGGCCTGACTGGTGTTCTGAAAGTGGACAATATTGAAGGTGTCGGACGGTAACTGCGCATTGACGACCGTAATTCCGTCGTTGGTCCAAACGTCCATGCCAGCGGTTTGGGCAGCCAGTGCCTGGATGTGCCGGTTGAAATTGTCGTCCAGAAGCTGTTCCGGCGTACTCATAACGAATTAGCGAAACTACGCGTAAACTACCGGCTCACCGGTGCTGCCGGCTTGGCGGTTTTTTTCCGGTAATCGCCCCGCGACAGGTATTTTTCGATCAGGCAATACAGCAGAATGAAAAAGTACCGGCTTCCCATTTCCTTGATTTTCAGCTTCGATTCGCCGTATTTCCGGTTCGTCCAGCTATTCGGCACCACGGCGTAGTTGTAACCCCGCACCATCGCTTTCAGCGGCAGTTCAACGGTCAAGTTGAAGTGGGGAGACAGGAACGGTTTGAGTCCTTCCATCGTCTCACGCTTGTAAAGTTTAAAGGCGTTGGTGGTGTCGTTGTAGCGAATGCCCATCATCATCCGAACGATGAAGTTGGCGGTCCGGTTAATGACTTTTTTCAGCTCCGGATAGTCGATCACTTTGCCGCCTTTGCTCCACCGGCTGCCAAAAACGCAGTCGTAATCGCCTTCCAGCATTTTGTAGTAGAACTTCACCAGATCTTCCGGGTCGTCGGACATGTCGGCCATGAAAACCGCCACGCAGTCGCCCGTAAACCGTTCCAGACCGTAGCGAACGGCGTAGCCAAAACCGTTCGGCCCCGGATTCGTGTAATAGACCAGGGTCGGAATTTCGTGCGTTAGTTGTTCCAGCACCTGCGCCGTCTGGTCCTTGGAATTGTCGTTGGTGACGCAGATTTCGTGCGGAATACCGTATTTGGCCAGCGTTTGGTACAACGATCGCAGCGTTTCAGGAATGGATTCCTGTTCGTTATAAGCTGGAATAACTACACTTAATTTCATAATCGATCCATTAAACGGTAAGGCATTAACCGGATGGCACTATACACTTTCATGAGTGGTGCCGGCACAATATAATTTTGTATGATATCCTTGGCAATCGACGATTTGGGCTTCCCCATGTACAGGTACTTCAGGGCGATGCCCGCCCGGCGGAAGTAACTTTCGCTGTACTGGTTCGCATCCAGCATCAATTTATAATACCGGGCGATGTTTTTGCGCAGTACTTTGTCATACTTGTAATCCAGTTCGCGGTTGATGTTGGAATACATCAGAATCCGGTTGTTCAGAAACTTCCGGTCCTTTTCATTGTCGGCGTAGCTGGCACCGCCGAGGTTTTTCCGGTATACCGACATTACCTCGTCGATGTATCCGATTGGACCGGCTTTGGCCAGCAAGACATTCCGCGGAATGTCGCCACTCTGGGACTGGTAATACCAGGCCGGATACTCCGGGATGGCATTTTTCCGAAACATGATGCTGGAGGTGGCCATGAAAAAAATCTCATCTTCACCAATCAGGTCATCCATCATCACCACCGGTTTTTTGTCTTCAACGAGCAAAACCGAATCGTACTTTTCGTCCTCAAACACCACCCGGGCGTTGGTGAAGCAGCACGAATAGTCGGGGTGCTGGTCGAGCATGTCGGCCTGCTTTTGCAATTTATGCGGGCTTATCCAGTAGTCGTCCCCGTCCATTTGCGCAATGTATTCCCCCCGGGCCGCTTCAAATGTGCTCAGGGCATTGTGCATCCCATTGTTGCCCATGTTGGTCGGGTGCAGCAGCAACCGGATTTTATCGGGATAGCGAGTCTGGTAGTCGGCCAGAATTTCGCGGGTGTTATCTTTCGATAGATCGTCGCCCACAATCACTTCAAAGTCGAAGTTCGTCTGCTGGCTCAGAACGCTGTCTAACGTCTGACGAACAAATTTGGCGTGATTATAGGTAACGATACAGACGCTTACCTTCATCTTAATTGAAGATTTCATTCATCTGATTCACCGCCGGAAAATCGGGTGTAATCAGCTCGGCCTGGGGCTTGTAAATGTACGCTAGCGGATAGCCCCGGTCGATGAATGTACTTTCCAATAAGTTGTTGTAACGAAGTTGAACCGACCAGCGAACCGATTCCGTCGAGTTGATCCCGGAACGGTGAACCAGAAAGGCGGAGAAAAACAGCACGTCGCCCACTTCAAACTCGAGCTGTTGCCAGTTGTCGGTCAGCAGTTCGTCGGGAATGGTACCGATGTAATCCACTGACGTAGAGTCGTATAAGCCTGTCCGGTGGCTTTGTGGTAAAATCTGAAGCGCGCCCAGATCGGCTCCGGCCGGCACCAGCGGAAACCACACGACCACGCTGTCGAGCGATCCCTGACCCGTGCGCCAGTCCTGGTGGGCTCCCAACCGCCAGTAATCGTCGCGTTTGGCGAGGTGGCGGCTGTTGAACATCATGGCCGGTCGAACGCCAATCACGGGGTATTCCAGCCCGAGTTCTTTCAGGGTGTCCGTAATGCGGGCATCCGTCCCCAGCCGGTGCAGCGAAACCATGTGCTGAACCTGTTTGCCGGTGTTGGCAAAGGCCGTGAAATCGGCGGCAAAAAACCGGTACATGGCCTGCTCGAACGACGGCAGATCGTCGATGTCCACCGATTCGCCGAGGGTCCGTTGAATCTGATAGGCAAAAATCTGGCGGCCTTCCCGGTGAATGGCCGTAATTAAGTCCTTATCCAGAAAATTTTTCAGCAGAACGTACCCTTCCTGCTTGTATGAATCGCGGAGTGATGCCATGACGGTATGAATGAGTTAAAATAGTACTAAACTAATGTAAACGATGTGGATGACTCTTGACAAAGGTACCTTACCTCACTGGTAATGTCAACTTAATCAGCGGCATTTTAGTAAACGAACCCTTTGTTCGGAATGGCCTGCCGGTCAGTCGTTATGGAATAATTCCTTAGTTCTCCTCTTCCTGAACGGCGTAACCAAAGCCCGAAGCGCCAAAACCGTTGCCGTTGTAGAGCATCGTCCACTGGCCGTGGTGCTGGAAAAGGTGGCAATAATCCATCATGGACGAATCCCAGCCGTCTTCCGACCGCTCAATGCCAGCCTGGTCGTCTTTCCGATCCCAGGTAATGCCGTCTTTCGACTCCGCATACCCGATGCGGTAACTCTTTTCCACACTGGTCCGGAAGTCGGTGGCACTCCGGTAGGAATAATACATTTTGTACAAATCCCCGTCTTTAATCACCGCCGGGCGACCAATGGCGTCCGTAAATTCATTGTACCCGATGCAGGTGATGCCGGTGCGTTCCCAGGTAATCCCGTCTTTCGACTCGGCGTATTTCACGTTGTAAAACGGTTCCGGGTGGCCGTTGATGATTTCGATTTTGGTACACGACAGGTACCACATCCGCCAGCGTTCCGTTCCGTCGGCCTCGGTTTCGACCATCACACAGGGCTGTGCAATCCAGACCTGATCGTAAATCGAGCGGTCGAGCAGCGGCCCGTCGTAGGCCCGCTCAAACGTAAGGCCACCGTCGCGGCTGATGGCCAGCCCAATGCCGAGCCGGTACCAGGCGGTTTCGCTTTTGTTCCAGCCGGTGTAATACAGCCAGATTTCGTCACCCCGTTTGATAAACCACGAAGGCATCGCTCCGGTTTCGTCAAACATACCCACAGCGCCTTTGCTCAAACACGGTTTGTCGTGAACATACAGCACCTTCGACAAATCGTTGGCGTCCAGTTCGACAAATGACGTAGACGAGGAGCGGTTTTCGTCGCGGGTGGCAAAATACACCCGCAGCCGTTCGTCGCTGATCGGGTAAGCAAAGGGAACCTGCGCGTGGGTGCGGCTAAACGGAAGGTGTCCGTCGGTTTTGTAAATCAGTCCTTTTTTAATCCACATGGGTGTTGGTAGTTGAGATCGGTTGTTGATAGCGATCGGCGCGGACGTAAATGCGTGTTTTGTCCAGATCACCGGCCAGGCGGTAATGCGCGGCTACGAAATCCCGCAAGGCCGGGAACGATTCATGACCCTGCGTCGCCCGGTCGTTCAGCCAGAGCGATTGCCCGACGGCATCGACAAAAACCGGCGGCATGGAACGATGCAGATCCGCGACGTAGCGTTTGCGGTAGATGTCGCGCATCGGATGGTCGAAAACGCAGCGGATGGTGTGGTTTTCATTTACGCCCTGCGGCATTTGCGCTTCGACGTAATACTTGCACATCCAGCCCCAAACCGCCAGCTTTTCGCCGGGTTTGGCATAATCCAGAATCTTCCGGGTGACCACCGACTGGGGCATTTTTCGACTGCTCTGCACGCAGGCATTGAACGGCGTGCGGTTTATCGCCCAGCTTACGTAGCGAACACCGTACGGAAT
This sequence comes from Larkinella humicola, assembly GCF_008727875.1. GTDB lineage: Bacteria > Bacteroidota > Bacteroidia > Cytophagales > Spirosomataceae > Larkinella > Larkinella humicola. The sequence goes on from NZ_VTWS01000004.1 coordinate 584,827, forward strand.
CAAGGCTGCGGCCAGCACGACGGCGGCAATGCGGGGGGCGACCCACGGGCGGTTGCGCACGGAATGGCGGATTTCGCTCAGAAACCAGCCGTTCAAAAGGCCGATGGGGCCGATCAGAAAGAGCAAATAATGGGTGTATTCCGATCCGGTTCGGGTGATGGCAATGAATGTAAAACCGATCAGCAGGAGCAAAAAAGCCCAGATTTTCCAGGTATGGATCAGCCGGAACCGGTTTCGGATCAGAAAAGCCAGAAACGTGATGCCCAAAAACAGAGAAAGCACGACGAACCAGTTGAACTCTTCGATTTTCTGGAAAAAAGCCGGTAACCGGAGCAAATGCGCCCAGGCTTGTCCATCGCCACCGCCGTAATTGAAATTGGCGATGATGTAAAAGGTGATCATGTCGTCAAAAACGCCCGTCAGGGACGTCAACGCCACAACCAGCAGCGGAAAACTCATTCCACCCAGCACCAGCCCGACGAGCCGCCCGGTTTTTTGGCGAACCGTCAGATCCGGGCGCGTCAGCAGGTCGATGGCGACGAACAGACCCACGCAGAACATCATCGGAACCGCCTGGAGCTTCCCGAACGGAACCATCCCGGCCACCAGTCCGACCAAAAAAATCCGGCTTTGCGACGGAACGGATTGCTGTTGGAGACCTGCGTACCAGTAATACAACAGGCCCAATAGAAAAATGGGCAGGTGTTCGCTGCTGTAATGCACCAGATCGGCATTCTGGGTCATGGCCAGCAAAATCAGGGAGGGTAGCAAGGCCCAGCGGGCTACATCTTCGCCAAACCAGCGTTCCAGCGTTCGGAAGAGCAGCCAGAGGGTGGTCAGAATCAGAATAAGCCCAGTGATGCGGGCGGCAATGTAGTCGAAAGTGAAGCCCAGCCAGCCGGGAATCAGCAACAAATAACTATCCAGTGGCCCACCGGTTGTGCCGTCGACCGAGCGCCAGAAAACCGGGTCAACACTCAGCGTTAGTCCCTGGGCAATGATCTGGCTTTCGTCGGGATTCAGTTCCTGGTTAAAAACCACCACCGGTAACCGCATGAAAACCACGGAACCCAACGCCAGCACCAAAAACAAAGTCCGGCTTTGCCAGATCGTATTCGGACGTAGCCAGGCCGGACCAACTGCCAAAGCACCGGTCAGCCAGAGCAAGCCGTAGCCAATTCCCAGAAATACGATGGGGTTTGAGTCAAAACTGAGCATACCTTCCGAACTAAAAAGGTCAGCCGCCCGCAGGTGGCTGACCTTTGCCTTGCTTTCAGAATACGTTAGATCTGAACCTGCAAACGCTTCACCATGCTGTCGTGCATTTGCACCAGCGTTTGACGCAGATCATATTCCCAGTTCCAGTCGGGGTAATGGCTCTTGAATTTAGACAAATCGGATACATACCAGATGTGATCACCGATGCGGTTGGTTTCCGAGTAGCTGAAATTCATCTTGTTCCCGGAGATTTCTTCGCACAAGACCCGTGCTTCCAGCATCGAACAGTTAGCGTGACGGCCACCGCCGGCGTTGTAGACTTCGCCCGGGCGGGGATTCTGGTAAAAGTGCCAAAACATGTTCACCAGGTCATGGCTGTGAATGTTGTCGCGAACCTGCTTGCCTTTGTAGCCAAAAATGGTGTAGTGATTGCCGGTGATGGCACACTTCATCAGGTACGACAGGAAGCCGTGCAACTGCGCACCCGAGTGGTTCGGGCCGGTCAGACAGCCACCCCGGAAGACGGCGGTTTTCATGCCGAAATACCGGCCATATTCCTGCACCAGAATGTCGGCAGCCACTTTCGACGCGCCGAACAGCGAGTGTTTGGTGTGGTCGATGGACATGTGCTCATCGATACCGTTGGCAAAATACGGGTGGTTTTCGTCGATTTCCCAGCGGGTTTCGGTTTCCACCAGCGGCAGATAATTCGGATTATCGCCGTATACTTTATTGGTAGACGTGAAGATGAAAACCGCATCGGGGCAGTGCAGACGGTTCATTTCCAGCATGTTCAGCGTGCCGTTGGCATTTACGCTGAAATCGGTGAAGGGCTCGCGGGCGGCCCAGTCGTGGCTGGGTTGGGCAGCCGCGTGAACGATCAGTTTAATATCCGTGCCGTATTCCTGAAAGATGGGCTCAAGTTCTTCGACTTTGCGGATGTCGGCTTTATAATGGCGGTAGTTGGTATACGAATCTTTCAGACGGTCGCGGTTCCAATCGGTCGAACCGTCCGTGCCGAAGAAATACTGTCGGAGGTTGTTATCAACGCCGATTACCAAATCGAATTTTTCTGAGAAAAAGGCAACTGATTCACTTCCGATGAGCCCGGCAGAACCTGTAACTAATGCAATATTCATATCGCTTCTTGACTAAATAAGGTTGGATACATCAAAAAAATACTATTCTTCACTCGAAATCGGGTGTAAAGTAAATCAAAAAAAGTATAATAGTCTATACCGCAGGATAAAACCGGAAGTCGAACAAAAGGCGATGCAATGACTTCATGAAGCCTTTACATCGCCTGTATCGTCTTGTTTATTTCTTTTTGCTAGGGCAGCGTCACTCGCTTACTTGCCGAACAGTTTCTGACGAATCTTGTTCGTGCGGTCGGCCAATTCGGGCCGGGAAGCATATTTGTACGTGGTTTGAACGGCGGCTGAATCCAGTCCGGGGCCGTATACGTATTTATCACCATCCCGGAAATCCTTCTGACGAATGGTATTATATTTCTGGTAATCGCAGGAAGTCAGCGAACCAACCACCAGCAGGAATACTCCTATATTCAAAAGACCTTTCATACAAACGGTTTCAAAATTCAGTACAAAACTATAGACTACCGTCCAATTCGCCAATAATACTTCAAATTTTTATCATTCTGATCGTTACCCCGTTCCCCTGAAGGGGCCTTTTAGATCCGGGTTAAGCTGAGTCCAAGTCCCCTTCAGGGGATTTAGGGGCAAAAACTCAGTTTTTCAACCGCTCGATTTCATCCCAGACAAACCGGATCAGCCGCCCGATGTGTGCTTCCGAGAAGTCGAACGGAACGTCGGCGGCCCGGTAAATGTCGCGGATGGGCGCCGTATAGCCCAGCTTCAGTGCATTCATATAGCCCTGTAAGCCTTTTTGCGGGTCCTGCCGAAAATTCATCCAGACGCCAATGGCTCCCAGTTGCGCAATCCCGTATTCGATGTAATAGAACGGCACTTCGAACAGATGCAACTGCTTTTGCCAGCTACAGGCTTCGTATTGCTCCAGCCCTTCCCAGCTCGTGATCGTATCCGAAAACTCCTCGAAAATGCGTATCCAGGCGGTTTTGCGCGCGTCGACGGTCGCAGCCGGGTCGGCCGCCGTTTCGTATACCCAGTGCTGAAATTTGTCGATGGTTGCTACCCACGGCAGTGTTTCGATGATGGACTCCAGGTGCTGAATTTTGGCCCGTTTCAGGTCTTCAGGATTTTCAAAAAATGCGTCCCAGGAATCCATCGTCAGCAATTCCATCGACATCGACGCCAGTTCGGCCACTTCCATCGGCGGGTTGCGGAACGGTTTCAGCGGCAGATCGCGGGTCAGAAACGAATGCACAGCGTGGCCACCTTCGTGCACCATCGTCACCAGATCGCGGAGGCTCGAGGTTGCGTTCATAAAAATGAACGGCACGCCGATTTCTTCCAGCGGGTAGTTGTAGCCGCCCGGAGCTTTGCCTTTGCGTGATTCCAGATCCAGATGGCCCATGGCCTTCATAATCCGCAGACAGTCACTGAAGTACGAGCCACCCACAGCAGCATCGAGCCGGTTGAAACAGGTGATGGTTTTGTTCAGCAATTCATTACCGGTTTCAAACGGTTTCAACGCCGGTAAACCGTCGGGATCGACTTTGGCATCCCACGGGCGCAGCACGTCGAAAGAAACATCCGCTTTGGCCAGCTTCTCTTTCCGTTCCAGCGCGAGCTGATCGAGCAGCGGCACCACGGCTTTTGAAACCGACGCGTGAAAATCGAAGCAATCCTGCGGGGTGTAGTCGAAACGGCCCATCGCGGCAAACATATAATCGCGAAAATTGGCAAAACCGGCGTTGACGGCCACCTGATGACGTAAATCGCGCAGCCGCGTATACAACTCGTCGAGCTGGTCTTTGTCCTGATACCGCCGTTCCTGAATTTTCAGCCAGACTTCCTCGCGCAGGGCGCGGTCGGGCGATTGGAGTAGGGTGCCAGCTTGCGGCAGTGTGATTTCCTCCGAAACACCCTCAGCGTTGTTCATCTGAATGGTCATGGCTCCGACCAGGGCCCCGTATTTGCGCTGCTCGGTCTGAATGTCGGTTTGTAGCGGAATATTTTCGTCGCGGAAGATTTCAATGGCCTTTTTCATGCCGCGCAGGGCAATGTCGAAGCCTTTTTCCCGCAGTTCGACCAGGTACGGACTCTCGACGGTGCGTTTATCCAGCGTGTTTTCGTAGGCAGATAACTGCGGCTGAATTTCGGTAATGAAAAAATTGAACTGGTTGATCAAATCGGCGTTGGAGGTGTCACAGGTCATCCGGATATACCGCCAGGCGAAGTTTTCGGACAAGTACGATTCCAGTTCACTACGGTCGGCCAGCCATTGGCGCAGTTCGTCGGCGTTGTTGAGGGGGCGCTCCACCAGGTTATCGTACAACGGTTTCACTTCGTCCCACGTTTTCAGAACAAATTCTTCGCCAATAAATGGCCGGGCCGGTCGCGTTGGCAGGGTTAGTGTCGTTTCCATATTCATACAATTACTGACTGGTTTCGCAGAAAAAAGCGCAGGTTTCGCTTTCCTTTTTCACCTCCGCGAAACATTTTTTATTCAATTTCAATCACGACATCGTGGGTCATCGGATGGGCCACACAGGTCAGAATGTACCCGGCTTTCAGTTCGGATTCCGCCAATCCGTCTTCTTCGTCCAGATGCACTTTCCCCGACAGGCAGCGACCCATGCAGGCCGTACACATGCCCGCCTGGCACGAATAGGGAAGGTCGATGTCCAGTTCAAGCGCGGCCTCGAGGATCGTTTGATGCGGTTCGACAATAAACTTGTATTCACTGCCTTCGTACAGGACGGTAACTTCCGGTTTCGACGACGACGGATTGACCGGTTCGGCCTCCACCACTTCGCCGTGTGTTTCGTGCGGAGCCGTGGCAAAGCTTTCCTTGTGAACCTGATCGGTCGGAACGCCCAGAAGTTTTAAGGCTCCGCGGGCTTCGTCCATCAGGCCGTCGGGGCCACAGAGGTAGTATTCAGCCTGGCGCGTGGCCTCAGCGGGGAGCTCTTCGAGCAGTTTCAGAATCGCCGACTGGTTCAGCCGACCTTCCAGACCGGTCCAGTTGCTTTCCGGCTGACTTAAGATATACGTGATTCGAAACCGTCCGCCCGATTGCTGCGCCAGTTCGTTCAGTTCTTTTTCGAAAATAATCGACTGGCGGTTGCGATTGCCGTAGAGCAGCCAGAGTTGCGTCTGCGGTTCAACGTGCAAAATCGATTTAGCCATCGAAATCAGGGGTGTGATGCCGCTTCCGGCTCCGATCAGAACGATCTGACGGCGGTTTTTAGGGTCTAGTTTCGGAACGAAGGTTCCCAGCGGTTCAAGCGTTTCGAGAACATCGCCGGGTTTGGCATGGTCGCACAGGTAGTTGGAAACCGCACCACCGGGCAGGCGCTTGATGGTAACGGCCAATGACACATCCGTGTGCGGTGAGCTGGACATGGAGTAGGAGCGACGCACCTTCTGACCTTCAAACGGCAAAATAAACGTCAGGTATTGACCGGGTTGATACCGGACCTCTTCATTGATGGGATGCCAGAAATGGATGGTAACAGCGTCCGGTGTTTGCCGAACAACCTCTTTTACTTTCAAAAAATAACGATTTGCCATAATTCCAATATCGCCGGAGCGATTCCTCTTCATTCATTTAGTGGCGGTGAGTAAGCAGCACTGGAAACCATTCCGGAGACTGTCGGCCGACGAAGCCGCAATATACTATTGAATTGCCAATCCGTTTGGGTAACAAATTGTAGTTGATTCAGGTTTGCCGTTCTTTACGCCAAATTTCAATTCGCGTCGCTTTTATAATTATTTAGGCAGATATTCGCAGCCGAAGTTCCGTTCGATCCATGAAAAAAATACTATTCTTTACGCCCTACGGGTCTTTTACCGGCTCAGAAGTTGTGTTGTGGACGTATCTGCAAAATTATGACCGGCAGCAGATTCAATCGGCTTTGTATAGTGAACAGCGCGGACCCCTTACGGCGCAGCTACCGGCTGATATTCCGCTGTTTACCTCCCCATTTAACCGCGGTTTTGCCCGAAAAGTGTATTCAAAAGTAACCCACGCGATGGGGGTGAAAGTGTACGAAAACAACATCCGGCGTCTTCAGGAGCAGTACAAAGCCGATTACTGGTACCTGAATACCGTGCTGATGTTTCCGCTTTCGAAGCTGGCCGAACAGTTGGGCGTGAAGGTGATTTCGCAGATTCACGAGCTGCATTCGTCCTTCGAATCCATTGCCTACGACGAAATGGCCCATTCCATGACGTATTCGGATCTGGTCATTGGCGTTACGCAGCAGATTTGCGAGCTGGCGACGGTGATGGGCGCCAAACGGACGGCTTTGCTTTATCCGATTGTCGATTTGAGCAAAAAGAACATTTCCACCGAGCGGGTGCAGGCCCTGCGGAAAAAGCTGAACATCCAGCCGGGAGCTTTCGTCTGGACGATGGTCGGAACGCGCATTTACCGGAAAGGCGTCGATATTTTTCCCTTCATTGCCCAGGCCCTCGCCGACCAGCCCTGTCATTTCATCTGGATGGGTAATTCGAAGCCGACCGGTCTGAATTACCTGGTCGATAGCCAGATCAAGGCCCTGAATCTGCCCAACATGAGCTTCGTCGACGTGCAGACCGACGATTATTATAATTACCTGCAACTCGCCGACGGGCTGGTGATGACTTCGCGCGAAGAACCGTTTGGTAAGATAATGACCGAAGCCGCGTCGCTCGGAAAACCGCTGGTGGCGCCCAACGCCGGAGGGGCCAGAGAGTTTATTGTGCCGGGCATGGGCGAGCTGATCGACTACCCGACGCCCGACCAATTCCGGAAAGCCATGCTGACGGTAATGACCCACCCGGATTCATACCAGCCGGACCTTCTGATTGAAAAAAGCCACCAGTTTGATGCCTCCATTCAGGTAAAAAAATGGGAACAGGCTATTTTAGCCCTCTGAAAGACCGGTTTTGCTTCGAAAAATGTTACCGTTTACTAACATTTGGTTAACTTGAAGTAACCATTTTTGCTACCGCATAATAAATTCAGGAGCAGTCTGCACAATTTTTGTGGGCCTTATTCGCTACACCTTTTGAAGAATTTGTCAGATTACGACAAATTCAGTATCTGCATGCTCTTGTGTATCAAGTAAACAACTTTCATCCATTCATTTATTCATGCCGGGACTTGCGCAGCAGCAAGAGTGGTTCCGCCTTCGTTCCGGGCATTCCGATACATTGGAATGATTTTTGTCTTTCGTAGTAATCAAAACCGAATTACAGCCTGCTAAGCGACAGCCGGGCTGGTAATCAAATCAACTCATTCGGTCAATGCGTACAGAGATTTTCTCGCGTTGAAATCGACAGACCGAACTTAGCCATTGATGAGTGCCGAATTTTGCGGATACGTGGAATTTTCCCCGCGTCTAAGATTTTTTGTAACCTTATCAAGCTGAAAAACGAAGTAAAATATAGCCCATCGCACTGATGATCAGGAATTTGACTGTAACCTTTATCCATTTCTTGTTGTTTTTCGGATTGGTGTACACGAGCGCAATGGCGGATGGCGGAACTGAGCCATCGACCCGCCCGGCTTCAGCACCTAAAATCCCGGAACGCCAGCGTTACCTGGCCATTGTGGTTTTCAACTACGAAACCGACCCGTCGAAAGACGATGAAATAATCGAAAATGCGGGCCGGATGGGCTGTAATGCCGCCGAAATTTCCGTACACTGGGACAAGGTGTATCCCACCCGCAACAGCGCTCCCAACTGGCGGGTTGTCGATTCCCACGTCAATACCGCGCTTCGGATGGGCATGAAGGTCGCCATCCGGGTTCACCTGGCCCGCGAACCGCAATCGCTCGGCGGGTTCTATTCCAATTCTGAAGCCATGGTGGCCGCCGACAACACGGTCATGAATTTTGGGGGGGCTGTCCAGTTTAGTTTTGCCCACCAGCAAACGCTCGAACTCGCCAAAGATTTTGTCCGGCAGGTGGCGCAGCATTACCAGTATTTACAGGATCAGGATCAACTGCTGTTTATGTCGGCCACCGCTTCCCCAATTCAGGAAGCGGAATATTCGCCCCGGAACCAACGCGGAGACTCGACCTACCCCATTCCCTTCGACTACAGTGAGCCCATGAAACAGGGATTCCGGCAGTGGTTGCAGGGGCGGTTTTCGCTGGATGCGTTGAACCGGCGCTGGGGAAGTGACTTCAGTCGCTGGGACGCGGTTACGCCAACGCCCTACAACCAGAGTGACCCCTACATCTCGTTCGGCCGCGGGCGTTGGGGGGAAGACTGGTACGTTTTCCGCCACCTGATGCTGAAGCGGTTTCTGGATGAAACGACGCGAACCATCAAAGAAGTCAACGGATCGATTCAGGTGGTTAACCAGCATGGTTGCGTCTGGGATCGCCAGAGTGGGTTGCGGTCGACGTTCGCTTTCAAAAACCTGGGTCAAAACTCGGACGGTCTTAAAATCAACGATGGACCCGACTACAACCACCGTTTTTCGATCGATGTGGCCCGGAGCAATGTTCGGCCGGGCGCCTGGATTTGTAATGAAGTGGATGGCATGTACCAGGCCAGTGTGCCGGTTTCGCGTTTCTACGACCAGGTGGCCGAAAGTTTCGAGCACGGTGCCCGACTGGTTACGCTCGCTAACTTTGCGGGCTGGGACGCCCGTCCCGCGCTGAACCAGGTGATTCAGCAGGTCGTAAGCCGGGGGTTGCTCACGCAGCCGGTTACGCAGGTACAACCCGCCAGCAGCACCAGCTACAAATTGTCATCGATGGTCAGAGATGATGTCTCCGACCCCGAGGGCCGCGCCGGTGACCAGTGGTCGAGGCAATATTTTCAGAACGGACGCCGGGCCGTTAACATCACCATCAACGAAGACTGGCTGGAAGACAATGCCAACCAGGATCCGCGCGTTCGGCAGACCATTCCGAACCAGACGGCCTACGTGGAAAAACCGTTTGAATTCAGCATTCCCCCGTCCACCTTCGAAGATCCCGACGGTTCCATCACCAAAGTAGAGGTTACCTCCGGCTTGCCGGCTCTGGGGCTGTCGGCCAACGGCGTCACGATTTCGGGAACGCCCAACGGGACCGGCACGATCACGGTGACGGTTCGGGCCGTTGACAATAAAAATTCGCCGGTAACGACGCAGTTCCAGATTACCGTGCAGGGGCCGAATGCTAACCAGGCACCGGTGGTTTCGCAACCGATTCAGGATCGTACGGCACTCGTTGGGCTGGAGTATTCGTTCCGGATCCCGGACGAAACATTTAAAGACCCGGATGGACGGATAGTCAGTGTCAATGCTTCGGATCTGCCGGGCGGACTGTCCTACAACGCCGAAACGCTGACGATCAGCGGCAAACCGACTAACGAAGGCGTTTCCACCATTACTCTCAAGGCCACCGACGACAAAGGAACCAGCGTTTCGACGAGTTTCAAACTGACGGTTACCAAACAGGACGACGTCAACAAAGCACCGGTGGTCAGCAGAACCATTCCGGCCCAGACAGCCACCGTCGGCCAGAGTTTCAGCTACACCATTCCAAACGAAACCTTCACCGATCCGGACGGCCAGATTACGAGCCTGGAAGTGTCGGGCCTGACCAATGGCTTCACGTATGAAGCCGATAGCCGGACCATCAGGGGAACACCGGTTACGGCCGGTACGGTTACGGTGAAAGTAAAAGCCAACGATAACAAGGGCGCCAGTGTGACGACCGAATTCCGGCTGACCATCAACAACGGCAGCTCCACGTCCCAACTGGTGATTCTGGAGCCAACCATGGATTGCGTGACCGGTGAAATCAAATTCCGTACGAGTGGGGGCGATGGCACGGCGGTTGAGTTCCGGGCGGCCGGTATTACGGAATGGACGGGCAACAGCACTTTCACCGTAGCCCCCTGGCTCCGGAATGGCTCGACCCTCGATATTCAGGCCCGGCAGAGTGGTAAAGAAGTGAGATTTACCTACACAACGCCTTGCAAAGGCTATGAGCCGCCAACGGTTGCCAAACCGATGAGCGATCAGTCGTATCCGATTGGCCAGTTTCTGATTCTGAAAATTCCGGCGGAAACCTTCCAGACCTCAACAACCGTCGTGATGGCGGCCAGTGCTTTACCCGAAGGGCTGGCGTTTGATAGAAACACCCGGGCCATTTCGGGCACTCCAACCAAAGCCGGTGCAACCACCGTTACCATTACGGTTACCGATGAGCGGGGTGGCAAGGCCGAAGATGCCTTTGTGATCACCATTCGGGAGAATGCCTCTCAGCCCCTGGTGATGATTGCACCCACCCTGAACTGCCAGACGGGTAGAATCACCCTTCGCACCGAAGGCGGCAACGGGAGCGCCCTGACCTACTCGATCCCGGGTTTTGCCGACTGGAACACCAACCCGACGTTTACGCTTGCGGCTAATCAATTGAGCGGAACGGAACTCCGGTTACTGGCTCGCCAGGGCGACCGCGAAGTGAGTTACACCTACACGACGACCTGTTCGCCACCGGGTTCGTCGACGCTGGCCGACCAGACCATTTTCGTGGGGGAAGCGTATTCGTACGCCCTGCCTGATCCCGGTGCCGGTGTTAGCTATGTCGTTACTGGACTGCCCGATGGGTTGACGTACAATACGGCAACCCGGATTATCTCCGGGTCGCCTGCAAAAACCGGTGCTACACGGCTGATCATTAAGGCTACGGATGACAAAGGGAGCGAAATTGGTTCGCTGGCGTTCAATCTGCTGGTCATTGCCCGACCAACCAATCCGACGAATGGCAGTTTTGAAGGCTATCTGGATGTGGTGAACTGTGCGAACATTGCGGGCTGGGTGTGGGATGCCAATCTGCCTAATACGCCCCTGACGATTGAGTTTCTGGTCGGTAGCACGCTGGAATCCGCCAAACTGGTCGGAACCACGGTTGCCGGCCTGTTCCGCCAGGATTTGAAAGACAGTGGCAAAGGCAACGGCAGTCACGGCTATCGCTGGGATGTGCCGGAGGACCTGAAGAATAACCAGACCTACTCGATCTGGGCCCGGGTTCAGGGAACGACCTATTTGCTGAAAGGCTCACCCAAGACCCTGACCTGCAGTGGTACGTCAACACCGAACACCCCAACGGACCCATCGACCAATCAACCACCGGTACCACCAAGTCTGTCGACCTTAACCGCTGCGGCTAATGTGGCTTACCTGACGATTTTGCCGGTATTCATCGACGCGGGACCGCTGACGTATGAATTGACGGGAATCCCCGCGGGGTTACAATTTGATCGCCTGACCCGGGGATTTGGTGGAACACCGACAACTCCGGGAGTTTACAAGCTGACGTATACAGCAACGGATAGCCAGAGTGCCAAAACCAGCATTGAGATTACGCTGACGGTTACCGGTTCGGGTGTAACCCCACCCACTACGCCAACGACCCCAACCACACCAACGAACCCCGTGAGTGGTAATTTCGAAGGTTTTCTGGATGTGGTAAGCTGTGCCAGCATCGCGGGCTGGGTGTGGGATGCCAATCTGCCTAATACGCCCCTGACGATCGAGTTCCTGGTGGGCAGCACGCTGGAGTCGGCCAAGCTGGTTGGCACCACGGTTGCCGGCCTGTTCCGTCAGGATTTGAAAGACAAAGGAAAGGGCAACGGCAGCCACGGGTATCTCTGGAATACGACCGATGAACTGAAGAACAACCAGACCTATTCGATCTGGGGCCGGATTCAGGGAACAACCTATTTGCTGAAAGGCTCCCCCAAAACCTTGACCTGTGCCGGTAGTCCGACCACGCCATCGACTCCCACCACGCCGGGGACGAATCAACCCCCGGTGGCGCCGACTCTGTCGAGTTTAACGGCCACCGCCAATACCGCTTACTTAACGCAATTGCCGGGTTTTACCGATCCTGAGGGAAGCGCACTAACCTATACGCTGAGCGGTCAACCGACGGGCCTGGCATTCGATGTGAACAGCCGGGGGCTGAGTGGCACCCCGACCACCCCCGGCAGCTACAAACTGACCTACACGGCTACCGATAATCAGAATGCCAAAACCAGCATCGAGATCTCGCTGACGGTTAATGCAGCCTCCACGACACCACCAACGCCGACGACGCCAACCAGCCCGGTGAGCGGGAACTTTGAAGGCTATCTGGATCTGGTGAGTTGTCAGAACATTTCCGGCTGGGTTTGGGACGCCAACCGCCCCAATACGCCCCTGGTTCTTGAATTTCTGGTGGGCAGCACACTGGAATCTGCCAAACTGGTGGGGACCACCGAAGCCAGCGTATTCCGTCAGGATTTGAAAGACAGTGGCAAAGGCAATGGCAGCCACGGGTATCTCTGGAATACGGCCGACGAACTGAAGAACAACCAGACCTACTCGGTTTGGGCGCGGGTTCAGGGAACCACGTATCTGCTGAAAGGCTCGCCCAAGACGCTGACCTGCACCGGCAACACCACGCCGACCACGCCGACTACCAATCAGCCTCCGGTGGCACCAGCTCCGTTGAGTTTGACGGCCACGGTTGCGGTTGCTTACTTAACGCAACTGCCGGTTTTCACCGATCCCGAGGGAAACACGCTGACCTATGCGCTGAGCGGCCAACCGGCTGGATTGTCGTTCGATGTGAACAGCCGGGGCCTGAGCGGTACGCCAACGACCGCCGGCAGCTACAAACTGACCTACACGGCTACCGATGCGCAGAACGCCAAAACCAGCATCGAAATCACGCTGACGGTCAATCCGGCCGCCACCACGCCCACCACCCCGACCAGCCCGGCGCTGGTTGTGCTGGCACCGGACTACGATTGCCAGACCGGCCGAATTACCTTCCGCACCAGCGGGGGTGACAACACGCTGATCGAATACCGGGCCGTTGGTGTGACCGACTGGACGACGACCTCGACCCATACGCTTTACCTCACCATGCGGAAGGGAAGCACGTTCGATATTGAAGCCCGGCAAAGCCAGAAGGTGGTGAAATACACCTATACAACGGCCTGCGCTGACGGCAAAAGCCCCATCAGCGACCAGATCATCACCAAAGGGCTGTTCCACACCTTTACGCTGCCGGAAGCCGGTGCCGGGGTTCAGCTTGAGGTGACCGGTTTACCGGATGGCATTACTTACAACGCGGCCAACCGGACCTCCAGCGGAAAACCGCAAACGGCCGGAGAGTACATCGTAACGGTGAAAAGCACGGGTCCCGACCAGAAAAGCAGCAGCATTACGTTCAAGCTCACGGTTCGGGAGCCTCAGTTAACGGTTCAGTTGATGAAGGCCGGCAACGCAGCGTCCCGCCAGGTTATTCAGGAGTTGCTCAACAACAGCTCGATCGGGATTGCCAATTTGCCGGACCGGGTCAATTTCTTCTGCACCTCGAACGTGCCGGTGGGCAGTATTTCCTTCGAATTGACCGGTACCTCGCAGAACAACTACGTTGATAACCAGTCACCGTTTGGCCTGTTCGGCGACGACGACGGTTTCAAACCACAGACCGGCGCGTATGTGCTTCGGCTGGCGGCTTTCACGGGAGCCAATGGCAGTGGGGAAACGATTATCACCAAAAACATCGCCTTCTCGTTCGTACCGGGCGGTGGCCGGATCGCCGTTCAGAGCATCACCGACAATGCCGAAACTGACGGTGACGCGTGGCTGGTGTATCCCAACCCGGTTCGGGAAGAAATCAACCTGACCCTGCCGTCTTCTACGCCAACTCCTTACCGGTTTTCGCTTTCGTCAACAACCGGAAATCAGTGGGAATTGCAGGACAACACGATCAATACCGTCCAGCGCAAGGCCGTTCTCAACGTTAAAACCCTGCAACTGCCGACCGGTTTGTACTTCCTCCGGGTCGACAATGGCGAGGGAGTGTTGAAAGTGATCAAGGTGTTGAAGCAATAGGTTCAGAGGCAAGACGATAGACCTGAGAGAAAAGATTACAAACCAAAAAAGCGACGGATGTCCGTCGCTTTTTTGGTTTTTCCAGTAAAAGACTGCCTTATTTACCAGACAGTAACGACTCGGCATCCTGGTGGTAGAGCGTCAGCCCGGCGATGGGTGTTTCCAGAATGTGCCGAACGCTCAGGCCTTTGTCATTGGCCACCTGCCGCAGAATATCACTGTAATAGAAGGCCACCGAGCCGACGAAATGGATCGGCAGGTTTTTGGCATCGGCAAATTTGCGGATGTAGGTATCGAAAAACAGGCTGAAGGCGTCGTAGACCATCTGATACGCGACCGGATGGCTCCGGTTGTCGAACAGAAATTTGGAGAAAGACGCAAAATACCGGTTTGGAAAAGGCTGTTTATAGGCATGATCCAACACCGTTAACCGGTCGACTTTGGGGTAACGTTTCCGGAATTTCTCCGCTAATTCCGGCGGGAGCTGGTCGTGGAGATACCGAACCACCAGCGTTTTGCCCAGATAGCCGCCACTGCCTTCGTCGCCCAGCCAGAAGGCCAACGAACCGCTCAGTTGCACAATGTCGCGGCCGTCGTAGAGGCAGGCATTGGAGCCGGTTCCCAGAATGCAGGCAATCCCGGCGTTGTGGTGGCACAGGGCACGGGCCGCTCCCAGCAAATCGCTGCTGACCTGGACGTTCTGTGCATCCGGAAAAACCGCCCGAATGGCCTTCTCGACCACCCCGCACGATTCTTCGCTGTTGCAACCGGTTCCGTAATAAAAAACGTCCGTCACCGTTTCTTGAATGGTTGGTAACAAACTGGTTTGCAGTTCGGCAGCGATGGCAGCACTGTCCTGGTAATAGGGATTGAACCCAATGGTGCGGGCCTGGTCTACCCGGCCGGTGGTGTCGATGGTTCGCCAATCGGTTTTGGTGGAGCCGCTGTCTGCGATGAGTATCATATTCGGACTGTGAGTTGCTGGTTAACTGATTAATTTTCCGACCGGTTTGAAACGCCCAAACACCCATTCGCCGTGGGGCGCATCGGGCAGTTCGTCGGTGAGATCCTGGCCGGCCCAATGTTCATAATGTTTTCCGTTTCGCCAGAGTCGGCTTGGTGATACATCGTAAATAATGCCCTGGTACGCACACCAGATTTCGTCGCGGTCGGAGCCGTTTCGGAGCGCGAGTTGCGAGCGGGTGTATTCTTTCAGCGTATCCTCTTTGCCAACATTCATGGACTTATCAACAGTTCAGTCGGCAAAAATGCAACTTTACCGAGAAGTTTATACAGGGATTTCGTAAAAACACTTAACTTTAACCGCTTACTAATGAACACAGTCGCGTCTTTAAATTTTTACGTTTTATGAAAAAAACTACACCAATCGCCTTTGTTGCCGTGTTGACCTTGTTTGCGGTTTTAACCGGCTGCAACAAAGACAAGACGACCCCGCTTTCGGACCGGATCAAGAAAAACTGGACGGCGCAAAAAGTGGAGGAAAACAACGTGGTGGTTTATACCAAAGGCGGAACCAGCAATGTCAAGCCGGGCTATTCGCAATATTCACTGGATTTGAGCAATCCACCCACCGTGGTGATCAAACAGGTCGATGGGTTTACATCGACCGGGCAATACGAATTGCAGGGCGATACCAAGCTCATTCTGAAGAGCCTGAGCCCGGCACCGACCGATGGGCCAACCATTGAATTCAACATCGGCACGGCTACTGAAACCTCCCTGGAACTGACCCGGACAACGGCAGACCGCAAAACCGGCGGCACCACCAACAAATATACCCTGGCCAATCCATAGATCTGTCCGGTTCCGGGTTGGGATCAACCGGGAATTGCGCCGTATATTTCGCCGTTTTCGAACCGAAAGCGGCTTTTTTGCTTTAGTATCAGTATGAATACACGAACCGAACTGGATTCTCTGGGCGAAATTGCCCTGATCGATCGCATCAACCGGGCGTTTGGCCAAACTTCCCAACCCGAAACCGTACGCGGTATTGGCGACGATGCCGCCGTGATCGATACCGGTGGGCCGGACTACCTGCTCCTTTCCACCGACATGCTGCTGGAAGGCGTTCACTTCGATCTGGCCTATACGCCCCTGAAACACCTGGGATTCAAAGCCGTTGCGGTCAACGTCTCCGACATTGCCGCCATGAACGGAATTCCTCTGCAAATTACGGTGAGCGTGGCCCTCAGCAACCGGTTTTCGGTCGAAGCTGTAGAGGAGTTGTACGAAGGGATCAAAGCCGCCTGCGAAGCTTATCAGGTCGATTTGATTGGGGGCGATACCACGTCTTCGCGTTCGGGACTGGTTATTTCAGTAACCGTCACGGGCCGCGTAGAACGGGATAAAATCACGTACCGCAACACCGCCCAGCCCAACGACGTCATCTGCGTGACGGGCGATCTGGGAGCGGCTTTCTGCGGATTGCAACTGCTGGAACGGGAAAAACAGGTTTTTCTGGCGGATCCCACCATGCAGCCCGAAATCAGCGAAGACAGATCGTATGTGCTGGAACGCCAGCTTCGGCCTTCCGCGCGCACCGACATTGTGTATGAACTCCGGGATCTGGGCATCGTGCCAACGGCGATGATTGACGTGTCGGATGGCCTGGCGTCGGAATTGATTCACATCTGCACGCAATCCAAAACCGGGGCGGTTATTTTCGACGAAAACCTGCCGATCGACGATGTGACGTATTTGGCCGCTACCGAACTGAACATCAGCCCCATCACGGCGGCTTTAAATGGTGGAGAAGACTACGAACTGCTGTTTACGATCCGTCCTCAGGAGTTCGAGAAACTAAAAAACCACGCCCGCATCACGCCCATCGGCTACCTCACCGACAAACCGGAATCGATTCTGCTGGCCACCAAAGCGGGGCAATATACGCAGATCAAGGCGCAGGGATGGAAACATTTTTAGTAGGGAATGATGAACGATGAATTACGTGCGTTAGCCCCATTCATCGTTCATCATTCCTAATTCATCACTCCCTACACAAAGTGTATTCCATGATTCTTGGCATCGGCCACGAACTCTTTCACTTTTTGTTCTTCGTCTTTGGGGCAGATCATCAGAACACCGTCAAATTCGGCGACGATGTAGCCTTCTAAGCCACTGATAACGACCAGTTTGCCTTTGGGTGTTTTGATGATGCTGTTGTTGGTATTGTAGAGCATGTGGGTACCGTCCGTGACGTTTTCATTCTCGTCTTTTTCGGATACTTCATACAGCGACTTCCATGTTCCCAAATCCGACCAGCCAAAATCACTCAGCACGACATAAACGTTGCCGGCTTTTTCCATAATACCGTTGTCGATGGAGATGTTTTTGCATAGCGAATAGGCTTTGTTGATAAACGAATGCTCCTTTTCGGTGAAATACCACTCGTCGCCCTCGGCAAAAATCTCCGCCGTTTCGGGCATGTAGCTCTCGAAGGCTTTGCGAACGGCCTGTACGTTCCAGACAAAAATACCGGCATTCCAGACAAATTCTCCACTTTCCACAAACTGTTTGGCCAGCTCCAGGTGCGGTTTTTCGGTGAACGTCTTCACCTTTTTACTGCCTTGATTGTCCGAGTCCGGGATATACTGGATGTAGCCATAACCGGTATCGGGGCGGCTGGGCTGGATGCCGAGCGTAACCAGAATATCCTGGGTGGCTGTGGCTGCCAGCGCAATCCGGATCGTGTCTCTGAACTCCTCTTCTTTCAAAATAATATGGTCGGCCGGCGCAACGACCATGTTGGCTTCGGGATCCTGCTGGGCAATTTTGTAGGC
The DNA here is from genome assembly GCF_008727875.1 of Larkinella humicola. Classification (GTDB taxonomy): domain Bacteria; phylum Bacteroidota; class Bacteroidia; order Cytophagales; family Spirosomataceae; genus Larkinella; species Larkinella humicola. Next base: position 602,834 of record NZ_VTWS01000004.1, read on the forward strand.
TGCGTAGGCAATGCAGGGAGCGGTATTCCGGCGGACGGGTTCACACAGAATCTGATCGTCGCTGAGATACGGGAGTTGTTCTTTCACCAGTTGCTGGTACTCGGCGCTGGTCACAATATAAATATGCTCTTTCGGGCAGATTCCCTCGAAGCGGTCGGCGGTTTGCTGAAGGAGCGACTTTCCGGTTCCAAGAACGTCGTGAAATTGCTTGGGGTTGTTGGTACGACTAAACGGCCAGAAGCGGGTTCCGACTCCGCCAGCCATGATAACGACATAGGTATGGTTCATAGTGAAGAATTCTGTGTATGGGATTAACCCTCTAAATTGAAGAAGGGGTTCCTAAACTACAAGGAATGCGTTAAAAAGTTAGTTAAGACGGGACTTTCTTATCGAAACACCAAATCGAATTATCGGACAAATGTACGCAATCGTAAAATTAATGCGGTCGGAGAGAGGTCATGATTTCGTTAAATGAACACTGCAGGGTGGGCAATGGATAAAAACCAGTGAAGAACGTATATGGATCAGCCCGGTATTCAGGGTCAATACGGCTTGCCTACATAAAAACTTAATTTGTTAATCTATTGATATTCAATTGTTTGAATAATAATTTAACAATTTAATCACGGGTTTGTGCTAATTTTTGGCATTTATTGTAATTTTCTCCCGTTCCCCTTTCAGGAACGTATGAACCGTTGTTTAACTGGCCGTGATTATGAAAAAAAGCAGTACTCAGCTTGCCTTTGCCGTTGTATTCCATTTCTTGGTTACCATAAGTTGTTTTGCACAAACAAAAATTTCAGGAACGGTAACTGAAAGCAACACCAAAATTCCCCTGATCGGGGTGAGTATCACCATAAAGGGAACGGTGGCCGGTACTATTACCGATGCCAAAGGGCAATTTTCCTTAACGACCTCCGCTTCGGGCCCATTAACCGTGGTGGTTTCGTCGGTGGGTTTTCAAACCCGGGAAATTGCGGTTGGCAACCAGTCGGCATTGAAAATCGAGCTGAGCGAGCAGGTGATGCTGGGGCAGGAGGTGATTGTGTCGGCATCACGGGTGGAAGAAAGTGTGATGCAATCGCCGGTTTCGGTCGAGAAAATGGACATTCGGGCCATTCAGTCGGCACCAGCCGCCACCTTCTACGATGCCCTGCTTAACCTGAAAGGCGTCGACATGAGCACCCAGAGTTTGATGTTCCGGTCGGTGAACGTGCGGGGGTTTAGTGCCAATGGCAACACGCGGGTGGTACAGTTGGTCGACGGCATGGACAACCAGGCGCCGGGGCTGAACTTTTCGGTCGGCAACATTGCTGGTATGTCAGAACTGGACGTCGAAAGCGTCGAACTGCTGCCCGGCGCGGCTTCGGCACTCTATGGTCCGAACGCGATCAACGGGTTGCTGCTGATGACGAGCAAAAATCCGTTTCAGTACCAGGGCTTGAGCGCGTATGCCAAAACCGGTATTATGTCGGCCAGCAACCGCAGAACGGCCACCACGCCTTTTTACGATGCGGGCATTCGCTACGCCAAAGCATTCAACAACCGGCTGGCTTTCAAGCTCAGTGCTTCCTATATCAGCGCAACCGACTGGCAGGCTACCGACACCCGCGACCAGGGTTTTGCGAACGGTTTTACGCTGGGAAATGGCAACCGGCAGAACAATCCGGGATATGACGGCATTAACGTTTACGGTGACGCCAGTGCCAATCTGAACGCTTTTCAAAGCACAGTAGCGCAGCTTTTGCCGCTTCCCGTTGCCCAGATCGCCCTGATTTCGCCGGACCTGGCCCGCATCATCGGCGGTGTCAACCAACTTTCGGCGGCCACAAAAATACCGGCTACGCAGATCGTCAACGATGTGCTGCTGCCCAACGTAACGGTTTCCCGAACGGGCTACCACGAAGGCGATCTGATCAATTACAAAGTCAGTAGTCTGAAGCTAAACGGCGCGCTCCATTACCGCATCAACGACAATCTGGAGGCTATTTTGCAAGGCAACTGGGGAAGCGGTACAACCGCCTATACCGGTCAGGACCGCTATTATATTAAAGGTTTCAGCATTGGTCAGTATAAAGCCGAATTACGCGGGTCCAACTTTTTCATCCGGGGCTACACCACCCAGGAACGTTCCGGCGATTCGTTTGCCATCGGGATTTTGGGGCAGGGCATCAACGAAGCCTGGAAGCCCAGCCTGGACCAGAGCAATTTAGTGGGGTCGTGGTTCCCGCAGTATGCGTTTGCCTACGCCGGTGGCGCTTTGCAAACCTTCAGCACGGCGCTCCAGCAGGCGCTGGCCACCAATCCGGCCACAGCCTATCAAACCGCGCTCAACGCCGTGAATGCGGTTTCCGGCACCTTGCACACTACCGCCCGCACCACCGCCGATCAGGGGCGGTTTTTGCCGGGAACGGAACCATTCAACCAGGCTTTGACGACGGTGACGGGGCGGCCGCTGCCCGGTTCATTGCCCAACCTCGGGGCGAAATTTATGGACAAAACGAACCTCTACCACGGGGAGTTTATGTACAACTTCACCAGGCTGATCGATCCGAAAACGGTCGAAATTCTGGTGGGTGGAAATTACCGCCAGTACGCCCTGAATTCCAGCGGAACCATTTTCGCGCTCGATGAAAAGAACAATGAGTACCGGATCAATGAGTTTGGCGGGTATGCGCAGGCTTCCAAAACCGTGGCCGAAATCCTGAAGCTGACGGGTTCGGTGCGGTACGATAAAAACAGCAATTTTAAGGGGCAGTTTAGCCCCCGGTTGTCGGCGGTTTTGACCGTGGCCAAGTCTCACAACGTCCGGGCGTCGTTTCAGCGCGGTTTCCGGATTCCGACGGCACAGTCTCAGTACATCGACCTGAACACGCCTACCAGCCATTTAATTGGTGGGTTGAAGCAGTTCCGGGACAAGTACAATTTTGGAACCAATCCGGCGTATACGATTGAGTCGGTTCGGGCCTTTGGCGATGCGCTGCAAAAAGGAACGGCGTTGCCACAGGCGTCGCAATTGCTGCAACGCTACCAGGACGCCCAGTGGGACCCGGAGCGGGTGGAGACGTATGAAATCGGGTATAAGTCCCTTATCAAGAATAAGTTATTCATCGATGCCTATTATTATTACAACCGCTTCCTGAATTTTGAAGGGATTCAGGCTACCATTCAGGGCACCCAACCGGCCACGGTCGACAACCCGGCTTCGCTGCTTCAGCTTCTGAGCAACACCACGCGAACGGTCTACGGTTTCTATGTCAATGCGCCCGTGCAGGTGAAAAACCAGGGCTGGGCTGTCAGTGCCGATTATTTGCTGCCCGGTAATTTCATCGTTGGGGGCAACGTGGCCTACAATGCACTCGTGGATCGTGACAAACTGCCGACCGGTTTTGTAACCTTCTTTAATTCGCCCAAATACCGGTACAATCTGTCGGTTAGTAACCGTAATATTCGCAACAGCGGTTTTGGTTTTAACGTTGTTTTCCGGCACCAGGATTCGTTTCTGTGGGAATCGAGTTTTGCCAATCCTGAAGCGACACTGCTCCGGCAAACCGTTATTCCAGCCTTCGGTTCCCTCGACGCACAGGTGAGCAAACGCATTCCGGGAATCAAGTCGGTTTTGAAAGTGGGCGGTACGAATGTGCTGGGCAAATTGTATACCCAGGCGTGGGGTAATCCAGGCGTAGGCGGGATGTATTACGTTTCGCTGACGTTCGATGAGCTGATGAACCGGTAAAAGTCCGGCAGACGGCCCTGTTAGGGCTGTCTGCTTTTCAGGTGCTGGCGATCCGAATCAAATCCTCCGCGTTGTTGACGATCGTGGTGTTGGGTGGGGTGCGAATATCCTGGCCAACCACCTGATATCCCGTAAAAAGCAGGTGAGCCTCCGGGAAGGCGCGGGCTAATTTATCGACATACGGCTGTACCTCATGGTTGCTGGGCGACGACGTAATGGACGCGAAGATACAGTCCGGTTTATGCAATTTGTAGGCAAATTCCAATTCCTTAAACGGCAGACTCTGGCCCAGGTAAATCACTTTGTTGTTCCGCGCCCGGATTACATAATTGGCAAACAGCAACCCGATTTCGTGCAACTCGCCTTCCGGTAAAAAAAGCAGGTATTTTTTAGACAAGGGGTGTTGTTTGTTCACCTGACCGTCGATGGCAACGATGATTTTCTGGCGAATCAGATTCGACATGAAATGCTCCTGCGCCGGGCCAATGGAACCCGTTACCCAGAGCGTACCAATCCGGCTGAGGAAAGGGTAGATGATGTGGATCATCGTGTTTTCGAAGCCAAACTGGAGAATGTTGGTACTGATTATTTTGTCAAAACGCTCCTCATCCAGATCGATCATCGAAATGGTCAGAGCGTGAATCTGATCCGGGTAATTGAGCTTTCGATCCGAAATGGTCATGACCTCGCTGGTCATTTCGCTCAGCGACATTTTAGAAATCTCGGAGATTTTAAAACCGTGGTCTTTCAGGAGCGAAATATTGAGAACCAGTTTCAAATCGAGGTCATCGTAGGTGCGGATGTTGGTGTCCGTCCGCTTGGGAGAAATAATATTATAGCGTTGTTCCCAGATCCGAAGCGTGTGGGCTTTGATTCCGGACAACTGCTCCAGATCTTTGATCGAGTAACTACTCATGGGAATTGTACAAATTATAGTTGACCTAAGCCATTTGATTTGAAAAACAAGCGACGTATAATCGTCATTATGTGCAATTCAATCAAATTAAACCCTAAAAAACCAGGGACAAGATACCAAAGATTGCTAATATATTACAATGTCAAGGGCTTTAAAATTGTAATAATCGGATATTGAATAAATGCCAATCAATCCTGTATAACTGCCTGGGACTAAAAATGTTTATGGTTTAGTCAGGAAGAATACCAGATTCATGGCGGCAAAAAACAGAAACTGGAGAATCAGTAACGGCAGCGCCAGGCGGTTTTGCTTGCGGAAAGGCAAACCGTACCAGATGCCGAGTATGATCAGCGACACGATCCACCAGCCCAGGTAATTTCGGATCGGGACATCGGCTTCGAACCAATTCCAGAAATCGAGACGGATGGCAACCGGCTCAATCAGGAGGTCGAGCAATACCATCAGCGAGGCCGCCACCATCGTTTTTAGATACACCCGGAGCGGCAAGGCATCGCAAATGACCCCGCAGCAATAGGTCAGCATCAGCCAGTTAATGCCAATGACAACGGGAACCTCCCAGAGCTTCCAGCCGAGGGTTTCGCCGTAGACGTAATTGCCAAACACAAAACCGGTATGAACGCCCAGCACCTCAATCAGAAACCCCCATAAAATAGCCAGAATGCAGTAAAACCGGAAAGACGGTTTCCAGTCGGCATGAAACGCCAGCAACAGCAGCAGAGAGCCCAGCAGGTTATACGGCACCAGGCTGCGGAAGAGCGGAGCCAGCGAGGGCGTTTGCAACCCGATGACGCCTGCGGTATAGGCCAGGATGAGGAGCGTCAGCACGGGGCGGTAAAATCGATCGGGCATGACGGAGTGGTTGGGTGAAAGGATCAAAAAACGAAGCGAAAAGACGTAAAAAAGGCCCTGTCAAAAACAGGGCCATCGGGAGGGAGAAAGACGGGTCTCGAACCCGCGACCTCCAGAACCACAATCTGGCGCTCTAACCAACTGAGCTACATCCTCCGTATTATGACGCAAAAGTAATAAAAAATGATGAATGATGAATGATGGCGATGAAATTTTATTCGGCCGTCTCATTCATCGTTCATCATCCATCCTTCATCGTTGGGTTTCTTAAACCGCTTTCGTATACCGGTCGTCGGCACCTTTCCAGTCGACAAGGTTCCACCAGGCGGCAATGTAGTCGGGGCGTTTGTTCTGGTATTTCAGGTAATAGGCGTGTTCCCACACGTCCAGACCGAGGATGGGCGTGCCTTTTACATCGGCGATGTCCATCAGCGGGTTATCCTGATTTGGCGTTGAGGTAACAGCGAGTTCACCGTCGGCCGTAACGATCAGCCACGCCCAGCCCGAACCGAAACGCGTGGTTGCAGCTTTGGTAAATTCTTCTTTGAACGCATCGAATGAACCGAATTTCTGCATAATGGCGTCGGCCAGTTTGCCGGTGGGTTCACCACCGCCGTCGGGCGACAGAATGCCCCAGAAAAACGTATGATTCCAATGGCCTCCACCATTATTCCGAACTGCCACCGGATATTTGCTGATGTCGGCGACCAGCTCTTCGATCGACTTGCCTTCCAATTCGGTGCCTTTCACCGCATTGTTGAGGTTGGTCACATACGCATTGTGGTGCTTGCCGTGGTGAATTTCCATCGTCTGTTGGTCGATGTTGGGTTCCAGCGCATTGCTCGGATAAGGCAGGGGAGCTAATTCAAAAGCCATATTATGATTTGTTATAAGGTTAGACATACATGAAAGTTGTCAAACGCGATAACAGCGACTTTTTCATTTATGTTCGTAAGCCTCGAAAAAAGTTACTCAGCAAGTGCATACTTTCGTCGGCCAAAATGCCCGTTGTGAGCCGGGTTTTGGGATGAAGCAGCGACGGTTTTACATTGGAATACCCCCTTTTAGGATCGGGAGCGCCAATAACGATGCGCCCAATTTGCGCCCAGAACAACGCACCCGCACACATCGGACACGGTTCCAGAGTAACATACAAAATGCAATCGGTCAGGTATTTAGAACCCAGAAATTGTTCGGCCGACGTCAGGGCCAGCAGTTCGGCGTGGGCCGTTACGTCGGTCAGCCGTTCGGTCTGGTTATACCCTTTGGCAATAACCCGGTTTCGGCACACGACGACGGCCCCGACCGGAATCTCGCCTTCTTCAAACGCGTATTCCGCCTGTTGAAGGGCCATTCCCATAAAGTACTCGTCGTTGAACATCCGCCGGAACGTTTCTGGTCAGACTACGGAGGTAGCCTGACCAAAAGTTACTGTTTCATGATTTTCCGAACCGTGGTCCGGTTGCCAATCTGGATTTGCAGGAAATAGGTGCCGGCCGCCTGCTGGCTCAAATCCAGTTTGGTTTGGCGTTGCCGGGTCGTCAGTTGTTTGGAAATACGGCCGGTTTCGTCGGACAACTGAAGTTTTGCGGGGTCTTTTTGCAGGGGCAGGTCGATGTCGATGGTCAGGATGGTTTCGGTCGGAACCGGAAACACCTTGACGGCGGTGATGAGCGGGTCCGGCTCCAGACCCAGCACGGGCAGCACCCGTACAATGGCCGTTCCCGTCGCCGTACCGTTCCCACAACCATTCGATACCGAAACCGCTTTGTAGGTCGTCGATTTAACCGGCGTTACCGTAATCAGATGCGGGTTGGTGCTGGTTGTGATTTGGGTCGTTTTCAGGCTGTCGGAATACGCAAAGGTCCAGGGACCGTCGCCCGTCAGGGCAAAGGAAAGCGGAGTGCCTTCGTTGTCATAAATGTCTTTCGAACCCGTCAGCGTAACCGTCGGCAGCGCGCGGATGTTCAGAATGGTTGGACTGCTGCTGCCCGGCACCGGCACCTGCGGGTTGGTCGCCGTAACCCGTATCCGGTACAATCCCTGCGCCAGTGTGGTCGGAATGGGGGCCGTAATCGGGCTTTGCAGGGCACCGGTCAGAATCTCCGTTTTGTTGATAAAAGCCGTATCCGCCACGGGGGCCATCTCAACCCGGAACGTATTCCCGGCGGTAAAAGGCCCGACAGCGGTGAAAGGAACCTGAATTTGCGTACCGACACAAATCGTGGTGACCGACAACGGGCTGGTCGTAACGGTCGGGACGACGGCATTGACCGTAAACGTTCCGACGGGCGTTCCGGCTCCGCAGGAATTGGTGATGTTGGTGACCCGGTAGATGGTGGTTTTGCTCGTCGGCAACAGATTGATTTCCTTTTGCATGGTTGCCGATGTGCCGCTGGTGCCGTCCGACAGCGTGTAGCTAAACGGCGGAACGCTGGTGAATGAGATCGTCACCGGAACCGTATTGCCCAGGTTGACCGTCGTCGTGCCTTCAATTTTGGCGGTGGGGGGGGCGTTGACAATCAGTTTGATTTCGGACTTCCGGCTTTCGCAGCCATTGGCAGCGGTTTGCGTCACAAAGTACGAGTCTCCTTCGGGTTTGGTCGAAATATTGGTGGTCGGTGGCGTTGGCGTTGCGGACGATGTCGTGCTGTAGGGACTGGTCCACTTCAGGTTTTGGCCTGTCGCTTCCAGCGGTTTGGCAGTGGCGTTCTGGCAGTAAATAACCGGCGTAACGACCGTTGGTTTGGGGGTAACGTTGACGGTGTACGTTACCGGGGCTTTCTGGCTTTCACAACCATTGCTGGTTTGAGTGACGCTGAACGTCAGTACCAGTTGTTCTTCGACGTTGGTAGTTGGTTTTGGAGCTCCTCCCAAAACCGTTCCGGTGGCATCAAACCACTTCAAGGCTTCGCCGGTAGCCGCCAGGGTTTGTTCCGGCGAATCCTGGCAGACGGTTTTATTTTCTACACCTGGCAGGGCTGGCTGCGGTTTAACGACGACTTTAGCCGGGGTCCGGGGGCTTTCGCAAAGGTCAACCGTCTGCGTGACGTAAAACGTAAACGTTCCGGGGGTATTGGTGTTTTGGACAGGGGCTGTTCCCGAAGCAGTGCCGCCTGTTTGAACATCGTACCATTTTAGACTTGCTCCGTTGGCTATCAACGTAACGGATGCTGTGTTTTGACAAACTTCAGGAAGCGTGGGGACGCCGGGAACAGCGGGAGTCGGGAAAATCTTGACTTTGATCGAACCCCGGTCACTTTCGCACCCGTTGGCCCCGTTCTGACTCACATAAAAGGTAAAATCCGCCGGGGATTGCGTACTGGGAGTCGGAGCGGCTGTCAATGAAGACGGCCCCGACGCCGTGCCATACCATTTTAACGAGCCACCGGCTTCAGGCACGGCTGTTAACGGAACCGAGGGTTCGCTTTGGCAATACCGGATGTCCTGCGTGGTTGGAACCGCCGGTTTTGCTTTGACGGTAACGACTACGTTAGCCCGCTCGCTTTCGCACCCGGCCAGGGTCTGGCTAAAGTAGTAGGTAAAAGATCCTTCCGTATTCGTCGATGGCGTAGGTGCATTCAACGAAGCCGTACCGCCCGTGGCACTGGTTCCGTACCAGTTTGCGATGCTGCCCGTGCTGAAAGAAGCCGACAGCGGAACCGACGGTGACCCCTGACAATAGCTGAGGCTCGCACCCGCCGTGGGAGCTGCCGGTTGTGGTTTTACTGTTACGGCCAATGCCGCCCGCGGCCCTTCGCACCCATTGATGATCTGGCTGACGTAGTACGTGGTTGTTCCGGTTGCACTCGTGGGTGGTGTTGGTCCGGTGTCTGATGCGGTACCGCCGGTAGCCGCAGTACCATACCATTTTAAGGCACCCACCCCGGTTACGGTTGCCGTCAGGGCCGTCACCGGCTGATTTTGACAAACCGACAGGGGCGCTACACCGGGGGCGGTAGGCGTGGCGTAAACCGTTATGGCAATGCTGGCCCGGTTACTTTCGCATCCACCCACGGTTTGACTGACGTAATACATCGTTGTTCCGGGCGTCGTTGTGGCCGGAATCGGTGCCACCGCATTGGCGGTTCCTCCGGTCGCGTTCGTGCCATACCAGTTTATGGTTCCTCCGCTGCTGACCACCGCCGATAGCTGTGTGGCCACGATTCCCTGGCAATAGCTAAAGGAAGTCGCAACGGCTGGCGCAGCGGGTTTTGGGGTAACGGTTACGGCAATGGCGGCTCGTGGGCCTTCGCAGCCGTTGACGGTTTGGCTGACGTAATAATTGGTAGTGCCGGCTGTGGTTGTCGTCGGTATGCTGGCAACACCCGAAGCCGTTCCGCCGGTTTGATTGGTTCCGTACCAGTTTAAGGTGCCACCGGAACTGGGTGTCGCAACCAAACCAGCAGCCGTAATATCCTGGCAATAAGCGGGTGGCGTAGTGGTTCCGGGGGCGGCTGGGATGCTTTTTACCGTCACAACCAGGGCGGCCCGGGGGCCTTCACAGCCGCTGACGGTTTGACTAACGAAATAGGTTGTTGTTCCTGTTGCGCTCGTGGGTGGGGTTGGTGCGGTGTCGGATGCGGTTCCTCCGGTTTGGCTGGTGCCATACCAATTCAGCGTTCCCCCGCTGGATGGGGTTGCCGTTAACGCCGATGAGGAAACGTTCTGGCAAAAGCTGAGGGCACTGACACCGGGAGCGGCTGGTGCGGCTTTAATCGTGACGGCAATCACCGCACGGTCGCTTTCGCAACCACCAGCGCTTTTCTGGCTCACGTAATAATTGGTGGTACCGGCGGCTGTGGTTAAAGGCGTTGGAACCGTGGTTGACCCAACTCCTCCTGTGGCATTGGTTCCATACCAACTCAGCGTGTTACTGCCACTTGGGGTAGCTGATAGTGCGGGAACCGGCGTACCCAGGCAAACCGAAACCGGCGTGACGACGGTTGGGGGGGCTGGTTTGGCCGAAACGGTGACCACAATGCCGGTTCGGGGGCCTTCGCAGGTTCCAATGGACTGGCTGACGTAATACGTAACGGTGCCAACCGCATCCGTCGACGGTGTCGGAGCAATGGCCGAAGCGGTTCCGCCGGTTTGACTGGTGCCGTACCAATTCAGAGAGGCACCGCCGGTTGCCGTTGCACTTAGTGGAGACGCGGGGGAACTCTGGCAATAAACCGGTGCGGCTCCGGTGGTTGGAGCGGCTGGAACACCACTAACCGTAACGGTGATGTCTCCCCTCGGTCCTTCGCAACCGTTGATCGTTTGGCTCACGTAATAGGTGGTGGTGCCAACGGCAGCCGCAGAAGGCGTGGGTGCCGTCGGGGTAGAACTTCCTCCGGAGGCACTGGTTCCCCACCATCTCAGAGTTGCGCCTGCGCTGGCTGTAGCAGTCAGAGAGGCCGGTGTTGTGCCTACGCAATAGGCAATGTCGGCTGTCCCCGGCGCACCCGGTATGGCGGTAATGGTTAAGGGGGTGGCACTGATGCTTCCATTGACCGCCGGGTTGGTCGATACCACCCGAACGCGGTAACCGGTTCCGTTGAGTCCGTTTGGAATAGTGCCGGTAAGCGGGCTGGTAGCACCCGTTCCGATGTCGGTATAGGTGTTTCCTGTTGAAGGAGCGAGCTGGATTTTAAATTGATTTCCGGCCGCAAATGTTCCCGAAGCGGTGGAGGTCGTAAACGGAACGGAAATGGTTCCTCCGGCACAAACCGCAGACACCGACACGGCTCCCGTTGTAATCGTCTGGGCTGATGCCCTCCCAAAAATCCCTAAAACCACAACCAGCAAAAGCCAATACAGACGTAATGATTTATTCATACGGAACCAGATTAAGAAGAGGAGAAGCCTTTTAACTTCGTATTATTCAGAATATTTGCCCAAAAATACAAATTACATCGACTGATAAATAATCTCGTGAATTTGTCGGCGAATTTTTTGGGTATTGATCAGGGTATTGCCTGCGCTGGGGTTGACGCGATTGGACAGAAAAATGAAGACAAGGTCGTAGTCGGGATCTACCCAAACCACATTTCCGGTAAAGCCCGTATGGCCAAACGAGCGGGGCGACACCTGCGTGGCGTGGTACACACTGTTGCCGTCGACTTCGGGTTTATCCCACCCCAGCACGCGGTGGCTACGGTCGCTTTGTGTTTTGACAAAAAGCGGCACGGTGCCGGGCATCAAAAACCGCTTTCCGCCGTAATTGCCCCGTTGCAGATTCATTTGCAGGATTTTGGCAATATCATTGGCATCGCCAAAGAGCCCGGCATGGCCCGACAAACCGCCCTGCAAAGCCGCCAACTGGTCGTGAACCGTGCCTTGCAGCAGGGAGTTTCGGAAATACGTATCCTGCTCGGTGGGCGCAATCCGGCAATTCGGGTGGCACTGGAGCGGATTGAAACAGAGCGTTGAAACGCCCAGGGGTTTGTACAGGTTTAAATCCAGAAAACCATCCAGCGGTTGTTGGGCCACCCGCTCGACGAGTTTTTGCAGGATCACAAAACTCAAATCGCTGTAAAGATAATTGTACCGACCCGCTTCATCGACGCGGTTGGTCAGGGGCGTCCGGACAATCCATTGCCAGATCGAATCGCGCAGGGCGGGGGGAGCAAACAGGTTCGGACCTACTTGCAGCGAATAGAGCGTGTCGCGGGTGGAGCGGAAACTCGACATGCCCGGCGCCTTCGACCGTTCGATGGCCCGCGACAAACCCGCCGGCAGACCGGTCTGGTGCAGCAACACGTCGCTGACGGTCATGTTGCGTTTGCTGTTGTTCTGAAATTCGGGCAGGTAATACGCTACTTTCTGGTTCAGGTCGATGGCTCCGCGTTCATTCAGCAGCATCACCGCCTGGAGGGTCGCCAACACCTTCGTGAGCGAAGCCAGATCATATAACGTTTCGTCGGTTACGCGCTCGGCATTGTTGTAGGCCAGCGTACCGAAGCTTTTGTCAAAAACCACTTTCCCTTTGCGTGCCACCAGCACCTGGCAGCCGGGGAAAGCCCGGTCGCGGATGGCTTTCTGAACGACGGTTTCGATGTGCCGCAACTGCCCGGAGCGCATTCCGACGCTTTCGGGCAGGCTGTAGGCCAGCCGTTGACTGGGTGCGGTCAGCAAACCGTTGCCGATGCGCCATTCGCCGATGGTGACCGGCATCACGCCTTTGGCCGGAACCGCCCCAAAAATAATCTGGGGAACCACGCGCTGCATTTCTTCGCCGTCTTCGTACGCACACAAAACCGCATCGGCTTCCGTACCGATGAACGGCCGGAGGGCATAGGCCGGCCCGAAGGCACAAACCACTACCCGAACGCCTTTTTGTTTCAACCGGCTGATCAGATTCAGGGATGCGTTGGTGACGCCGTAGCTCCACTTGGCCGACGGACTCATCCGGTGAAAACTGACCACCACCAGATTGGCATCGCCCACCTGGGTCAGCATTTCCTCGACGTTGTGATCGCCCGACGGTTTTTCGCCGTAGGTAATCTGCTTGAAAGGGGCATACCGTCCCAACATTTTCTGGAACGCGTTGCCAAAGTCGGTACCGATCGAGATCGACGCCATCCGCAGCGTATCGAGCGAATGAACCGGCAGGATGTTGTTCGTATTCTTGACCAGCGTAACGGCCTGTTCGCACAACTCCTGTTTGAGCAACTGGGCTTCCGACGAGTTCAGGTCGCGGCTGAGGTTTTCGAGCTGGATAGGCTGGTATTTGTTCAAACCCGTCCAGTATTTGGCGCGCAGAATTTTCTTAACCTTTTCGTCAATCAATTCCTGCGAAATCCGCCCTTTTTCGACGGCTTCGGCAATGCGGTGAACGGCGTCGGGAACATTCTCGGGGTAGAGTAACACGTCATTTCCCGCCATCAGTGCCCGCAGGTTGATTTCTTCGGCGGGCAATTTACCAATACCGCCCATGTTGAGCGCGTCCGTAAAGACCAGACCCCGGAATCCTAACTCTTTCTTCAAGAGATCGGTAACAATTTTTTCGGATAAAGTAGCCGCCAGCCGGGGGGTGTTATCGACCACCGGAACGTGCAGATGGCCCGTCACAACGCCCATCAGACTATCCGCAATCAGTTTGCGGAACGGATACAGATCGATGTCATTTAATTGCGTAACGGAGCGATTAATGGTCGGAAGTGTCAGGTGGGAGTCGCTGCTGGCATCGCCGTGGCCGGGGAAATGTTTGGCGGTGGCAATCACATGGGTATGTTGCAACCCTTTCATGTACGCCGACGCTTTCAAGGCGACGTTTTCCCGCGATTCGCCAAACGAGCGGTTTCCAATAACCGGATTCGAGGGGTTGCTGTTGATGTCGGAAACGGGAGCAAAGTTGATGTGAATGCCCAGCCGCTTGCACTGGCGGCCAATTTCGGCGCCCATGCGGTAGATCACCGACGTGTCATAGATGGCCCCCAGCGTCATTTGCTTCGGGAAATCCATCGTGCTGTCGAGCCGCATGCCGAGGCCCCATTCGCCGTCGATACCGATGAGAAGCGGGATGTTGGCGGCTGACTGATAGCGGTTGGTCAAAACCGCCTGGCGATGGGGACCGCCCTGAAAGAAAATCAGCCCGCCGATGTTATAATGACGAACCAGCGTTTCGATGTATTGATAATGCGCTTCGTCCCGGTTCGAGAACGTCGCCACCATGAAGAACTGCCCGATTTTCTGCTCCTGCGTCATGCTCCGGAACACACTGTCGACCCACCGCGTTTGCTGCGGGGCAGACCCCCACACCTCCACCGGATGCGCATGAATTTTATGACGCCATACCTCGGCTTTCGCTGCGCGTACCGGGGCTTTCTTTGAAAAAGAAGCCAGCAGATCCGTGGATGAGAAGGCATACCGCCAGCCTGATCCGTGCCACACAGGCCGGGTCGATCCGGAACGGTCCCATCCAAAAGCTGTCAAAAAACCGGCCAACAAAAAAGCCAACACTACCCGAGAGACAACTTTAGTACGCATTTTGGTTAAGAAATACAGTTACGTCAGGTTGTACAGTTTATTCCATTCAAACGATAAAGTTAAGTAATTAACGAAAAGATGCCTAATAAAAACGCGTAACCCCTCGCCTATTTATTCATAAAACGACGGTTTTTAGGAAAATATTTTTGCCGGAAATGGTGCGATTCCCGGGCGACAGGAGCGATTTTGGCTGTTAACGACTGCTGTGTATCCGGCAATTCCTGTGCCACAAAAAAAAGCGGTGCCACGACCCGAAGTCATGGCACCGCTACCCTTGAGGAAGGTAATCTATGCTGGCCTAAAGAAATTTCTTGCGTATCGTAACCCACGTCTGTATAACCGAAGGAGCAGCCACCTTGACGCAATTTGTGAAGGTACGCTTATCGGTAACCGTTGTCGTTTTGCAGACAACCGGCTTGTACTGCTTCGCTTTGCGGTGAGCAGAGAACAGGTTGTGCGGATGACCCATGGCTGAAGCATTCAGGCTGGCACCAATCAACAGGAAAAAAATTACCAAAGTTTTCATACTCTTCACGGGCTTGCCCCTTGTTAAGTTCTTTACAAAGATATGGGTTTTCTATTGTACCTTGCAATACATAGTACCTTGTTTTTCTAAAATAATTCGTAAACGGTACTATTTCTTGATGAACGGTATTGACTTGCCAAACCTAATGCAACCAATTTACTTTGAGACGTATGTTCTCCTAAAAGGTAACGCAAAGGTAGTCAGTCTTTTTCCCACCTTTCCAGTAAAAATAGGTGAACTGCTCAAAACAACCGATCAACCCACCGAAAGAAAGGACGAAATTTCGTCAGCGTCCGACAAATCACCTGATCCGTCCGACGAAATCAGGGAATGACAATCCGCTTCACTGCCCCGTCGTCGTTTTGGGTGACGTTGACAAAGAAAACGCCTTTCGCTTTTTTGTCGACATCGATCTGTCCGGAGTAGCTTCCCGAGAAGTCTTTCACGTCTTTCTTCGCCACTTCTTTGCCATCGGCCGTTGTCACCCGGATGCGGATGTCACCCTTCGACGGGGCCGTAAAACGAACGTTCAACTGGTTGGTTTCCGGGTTGTTGGGAAACACCTGCAAATTGCGGATGGTGGGAGCTTTCACATCGTCGTCGAGCGACCAGCTCCAACTGCGGAACGAGTCTTCCATGCGTTCCGCGAAATTTTCCGGCCACCGGAATTCAAACCGCTTCAGCCGGTCAACCAGCGAGTCGGAATCGAAGCGATAGCGGTTTTGCAGTTTTCCATCTTTGTAATATCGGAATTCACTCGGTCCGTGGGATGAATTCGGGCCGGTGACGCGATTGGGCCGACGGGCCGTAAGATCACGTTCGCGTTGTGTGCGGTTCGTAACCCGGTCGGAATTGCGGTTTTGCCGATGCTGTGAATCGCTGTTAGTGTTGCTATTGCTGTTGTCATCAATCACAATCGTGATCTGTCCTTTGCTATTGCCACGTTTGGTTCGGATCGAATCGACCAGCCGGTTGACCAGCGCATCCCGTTCATCGTCTTTCATGCCGTCCAGGCGGTAGGTGCGTTCCAGTTCGCGGACTTCTCCAGCGTTGGTACGCTCGATAATTTTCACGTTGACGCTGTTTTTATCAGCATCCGTTTTCGGGTCGGATTGGGCCAGCACCGTGGCCGAACAGGCGCAAACCAGCAAAGCGGCCAGGATGGGGCGGTAGCGGATAACAGATGGGATACGCATGGTACGTTATTCGTTTTTACGGTCAGAACACAGGGCAAACCTAAGTCAAATCGAATTGTTTCGCTGTTAAAGTTTGTTAAAACACCGGGGCCGGTTTCGCCGGTGGCCCACGGGTTTCGTACTTTTAAGGGAGGTAACCAATCAATAGATGCGAGGGCAACCGAAAAGGTTGCACAGGAGGAATAAAAAATGACAAAACAACGCATTCGCTGGATTGCCGTGTTGATGACGGTAGGTTTGCTGGGCCTGATTTCGCTGCAACTCTACTGGATCGACAATGCGCTGTCGTTGCAGAAAGAACAGTTTGATTATAAAGTGACCGATGGGTTGCAGGAAGTGGTGCGGACATTGGAACGGAAGGAAATTCTGTATCTGGCCCGCCAGCGCATGAACCAGCAGCAGCAGCAACGGCAGCTCATCGCCATCTCCCGGCCCACGGTTGCAGCACAGTCCTTGAACAACCGTGACCAACTGGCCAAAGCCGCCAGCCGGTTTTCTAGAAAAAACCGTAAGGAATCGTATGCGGCCAACCCGCCGAACGAAACCAAACCGGTGGTATCTGAACCGGAAAGCACAAATGGCACGGTTCCGGTGAAAGTCTGGCAACAAACGCAGGTTTCGCCATCGGACGCCTTTCAATCGGATGTTCAGAAGTTATCGGAAGTTCAGCAGCGGCATTTTGAAGACCTGGTTCGGCAGCAGGATGCTCTGGGCCCCGACGAACTCTGGGATTTGCAACTGCAACAGCAACGGCATTTCAATACGCTGGTTGATCAGGTGTTCGAACGCCAGTTGCGGTTAATGTATGCCCAGCCTGACAGCGTGTTGGTAGTGCAAAAACCGCTGAAAAAAGAACAGCTTGTCCGCAAACTGCGACCCAAACGGAAAGTGCCGGTGCCACCAGCTCCGACCGTAGCGGTTTCCAGTTCTACAGTGGGCTTGCAGAAAGTGGAACAGCAATCGGAAATGGTCAAAGGCGTGGTGCGGGATCTGCTGTTTGCCAGTCGTCCCATCGAGAGCCGCATCAACCGGACTTTGCTGGATTCGCTGTTGAAAGAGTCCATTGCCGAGCGAGGCATCACTATCCCGTTTGAATATGGCGTGCGGACCAACGTGGGCATGGGGCTGGACAAACCGCAACTGCTGTTTGCGTCGCATTCGGACAACCAGATGCAGGGGAAAAAGAAGATTTACAAAGCCGTGTTGTTTCCGAACAACTTTCTGGAAAAGGGTAATTACGTTTACGTCTATTTTCCCGATCAGCAGCAGTTTATTCTGCGAAAAATGAGTGCGATTCTGGCGGGTTCGGCGGTGCTGGTGCTGGTTATTATGGCCTGTTTTTACATCGCCATCAACACCATCATGCGTCAGAAAAAACTCGCCGACATCAAGAATGACTTTATCAATAACATGACCCACGAGTTCAAAACGCCGATTTCGACCATCTCGCTGGCGGTGGAAATGGCGCAGGAACAACTCAGCCACGGAATTGAGAGGTCAGAAGAACCGGCCACGCGCCTGACCCGCTACATGGGCATCATCCGCGACGAAACCCGGCGGTTGGGGACACACGTGGAGAAAGTGTTGCAGATGGCGCTGCTCGACCGGGCTACGGCCGGAAAAGGAGCGGTGAAGCTCAAGCTCTCGTCGGTTAATATTCACGATGCTATCGGCAATGTCTTGAATACGATCGGGTTGCAAATCGAACAAAAAGAAGGCGAAGTTCACCTGGATTTTGAAGCCGCCGAGGAGATTGTGGAAGCCGATGAACTCCACCTGAGCAATATTCTGTATAACCTGCTCGACAATGCCATTAAATATTCGCCCGAAAAACCGGATATTACCATTCGAACGCGGAACGTGGAAAATGGCGTGAGTATTACCGTCGCCGACCACGGCATTGGCATGACGAAAGACCAGGTCAGCCGGATTTTCGAGAAGTTTTATCGCGTTCCGACGGGGAACCTGCACGATGTCAAAGGCTTTGGCCTGGGGCTGAGTTACGTCAAGAAAATGGTTGAAGAACACCACGGTTCCATTCGGGTTGACAGCCAGTTGGGAAAAGGAAGTTCTTTTGAGTTAGTTTTGCCATACCAACACACCTAAACGCTCCGCTCACCTCTGATTTTCTCTGATCAACTCTGTGTAACAATTTAAAGCTATTACACAGAGTTGATCAGGGGAAATCAGAGGTTATCAGGGGAAAATATACAATGCCTAAACTCTTACTGGTTGAAGATGACCCGAATCTGGGAATGTTGCTGCAGGAATACCTGAACTCGAAAGGATATGATACCGACTTGGCTATCGATGGCAATCAGGGCTGGCAGCGGTTTGTCGATCATGCCTATGATCTGTGTCTCTTTGATGTGATGCTCCCGAAAAAGGACGGTTTTTCACTGGCGAAAGAAGTCCGGATGTCAGGCCGGGATGTGCCCATTATTTTCCTGACCGCCAAGTCGATGAAGGAAGACACCATTCAGGGATTCCGGATCGGGGCCGATGACTACATGACCAAACCGTTCAGCATGGAAGAGTTGCTGCTGCGGATTCAGGCCATTCTCCGGCGGTATCACAAAACCGAAGAAATGCAGCAACCGGCCACCTACCAGATTGGCTCTTTTTCGTTCGATTTTGCCCACCAGCTTCTCACCCGCAACGGAACCGACGTCAAACTGACCAGCAAAGAATCTGCCCTGCTCAAATTGTTCGCCCAGAACAAAAACCAGCCGCTCAGTCGGAGTTTTGCCCTCAAACTCATCTGGGGTGATGATTCGTATTTCAACGCCCGCAGCATGGACGTTTACATCACCAAGCTCCGGAAATACCTGAAGGAGGATGAGTCGGTGCAGATCGTCAACCTGCACGGCGAAGGATTTAAACTCATGGCGTAACGTTTCGGTGTGCTATCTTTGCAGTCAGAAACCAATTGCGTTATGCTACGAAGACCCCGCAGAAATAGAAAATCGCCCGTCATCCGGGAACTGGTCCAGGAAAACTTTCTTTCGTTGTCCGACCTGATTTATCCCATGTTTGTGATGGAAGGCCAGGGCGTTCGCTCCGAAATTACGTCGATGCCGGGGGTTGCCCGGTTTTCGCTCGACTTGTTGCTCGAAGAAATGCAGGAATGCGTCGATCTGGGCTTGCGAACCTTTGCCCTGTTTCCCAACTTGCCCGAAAGCAAAAAAGATAAATACGCGACGGAAAGCCATAATCCCGCAGGCTTGTATCTGCAAGCCGTAAAAGCCATCAAGACCCGCTTTCCCGAGATTGCCCTGATGACCGATGTCGCGATGGACCCGTATAGTTCCGACGGCCACGACGGGATCGTAGAAGAAAGCGCGAACGGTTTTGAAGTGGTGAACGACGAAACGCTGGTGGTGCTGGCCAAAATGGCGGTGGCGCAGGCCCGCGCCGGTGCCGACATCATCGGGCCATCGGACATGATGGACGGACGTATCGGTTACATCCGCGAAGCGCTTGACAAAGAAGGCTTCACCAACGTGTCCATCATGGCCTATACCGCCAAATATGCCGGCGCTTTCTATGGCCCGTTTCGCGATGCGCTCGACTCCGCCCCGCGTTTTGGCGACAAGAAAACGTACCAGATGAATCCCGCCAACAGCCGCGAAGCCCTCATCGAAGCCGAACTGGACTACGCCGAAGGGGCTGATTTCCTGATGGTAAAACCGGCGATGGTGTATCTGGATATCATCAAATTATTAAGCGATAACTTCGACCTGCCGATTGCTGCCTACAACGTCAGCGGGGAATACGCGATGGTGAAAGCCGCGGCCGCCAACGGCTGGCTCGACGGCGAACGCGCCATGCTCGAAATTCTGACGGCCATGAAACGGGCGGGAGCTAAAATTATTCTGACGTATTTCGCGAAGGAAGTCGCCCAACTCCGGAAAAAGGCATGAGCACAATTTTGATACGAAATGCGCGGCTGGTAAACGAAGGTACCATCCGCGAAACCGACGTCTATTGCAAAGACGGTTTTATCGAGCAACTTGGTTCGGGTCTGAGCCAGCCAGCGGATACCATCATCGATGCGGACGGTAATTACCTGTTGCCCGGTGTCATCGACGATCAGGTGCATTTTCGCGAACCCGGTTTAACCCACAAAGCGACCATCCATTCCGAAGCGCGGGCGGCTGTGGCCGGGGGCGTTACGAGTTTCATGGAAATGCCCAACACGGTTCCGAATGTGCTGACGCAGGAATTGCTGGCTCAGAAATACGAGATTGCCGCGCGGACATCGCTCGCCAATTATTCGTTTTTTATGGGCGGCTCGAACGACAACCTGGCGGAAGTTCTGAAAACCGACCCGACAACCGTCTGCGGAATCAAGATTTTCATGGGTTCCTCTACGGGTAATATGCTGGTTGACAACGTGACGGTGCTGGAAGAGGTGTTCCGGCAGAGCCCGATGCTGATTGCGACGCACTGCGAAGACGAAGCTACCATCCGGGCCAACACCGCCCGGTACAAGGAACAGTATGGCGATGCCGCCACGGCCGCCATTCATCCGCTGGTACGGAACGAGGAAGCCTGCCTGAAATCGTCGTCGCTGGCGGTGGAACTGGCCAAAAAACATAACACCCGGCTGCACATTCTGCACATTTCGACCGCCAACGAACTGGCCCTGTTTGACAACACGGTTCCGTTGAAAGAAAAGCGGATTACGGCCGAAGTGTGCGTTCACCACCTGTGGTTCGATGCCGATGATTACGCGCGGCTGGGCAACCTCATCAAGTGCAACCCGGCCATCAAAGCACCCCATCACAAACCGCAACTCTGGCAGGCGTTGCTCGACAACCGGCTGGACATCATTGCCACCGACCACGCGCCCCACACCTGGGACGAAAAGCAGCAACCCTATTGGCAGGCACCCTCCGGTTTGCCGCTGGTGCAGCATCCGTTGTTGATCATGCTGGAAGCCGTTCAGCAGGGAAAACTGTCGCTGGAAAAAGTGGTGGAAAAGATGTGCCACGCGCCCGCCGATTGTTTTCAGATCGACCGGCGCGGTTATGTTCGGGAAGGCTACTGGGCCGATCTGGTGCTGGTGGACCCGAAACAGAAAACCGAAGTTGCCAAAGAAAACATTCAGTACCAGTGCGGTTGGTCACCCCTGGAGGGAACGGTTTTCGGTACGGGCATTACTCATACGATTGTTTCCGGGCACCTGGCTTACGCCAATGGACAGTTTAACGATACAGTAACGGGAAAACGGTTATATTTTGTCCGGTAATAAAAAAGGCCGACTTTCCAGTCGGCCTTTTTTTACTATGTATTTCGCTTGGTCACGCTAACCTTCGTCGGTAAAAACATCGGTTGAGAATAGACAGGTATAAATTACTGAACTTCTCATAACACCAGGATTTTAATTGTTTCACCTCCTCGGGAATCAGGAGACCGATTGCTTTTTTTAATTCCTTCTCAAACAATTTCTTGTCAAAGCTTACTTTCTGAAGGATAGTCTTGATGTACTCCAGCATTGTTGCCATACCACATACTACGGTTTTTTTGGTTAGAGTTTTGAGGAGCTACTCCACATTCAAAAGATGTCCGGCAGAATCGGAAATGATCCGTCGGCATCTCTAAAATTGTAACGCATTCTATATATTTTTGTTGCTCAAATTTAGAGATGAAATTTCTAAAATTCCAATTTTTAGTTGCATTATTTTTTTATGGCTTACTGAGCATGAAAGCGTTAGCTCAGGAGCCGTCGATTTCTATTGATTTGGGTGAAACGGACATTTCGATTGAACGGCCCTTTACCATTTCCGTTGTCATAAAAAACAGCGATTCCCGGCCTGTGGTCAACTTTCCTGCCATAAAAGGCTTCATTAAAAAAGGAACGGTCACCAGTGTTTCACCGGCCGAAATGAATGGAAAAACCGTTGTTTCACAAGTGATTACCCAATCATATGCCGCTATACGTCCCGGCCAGTTCCGGGTGCCTCCCTTTGAACTGATCGTGGGCGAAACAACGATTCAATCGGAAGAGGTCATCATTACCGTCAAACCGCAACTTACTCCCGGCGATACCGTCAGGGCGGTGGCTGCTCCCCCCGAAACGATCGCCAAAAACGACGTTTTTCTGTCGTTAAGTACCTCAAAAAGCTCAGTTTACACTGGCGAGGGATTTTCGCTAAAATTGTCTTTTTTCGTGGCCGAATCCTATCCATTCGAGTTAACATTTTATGAACTTGATCAGCAGTTGCAACAACTTCTGAAAACATTGCGCCCGGCCAATTGCTGGGAAGAAAATGAAGGAATAACCGACCTGTCGCGGCATACGGTTTTTTTCAACGGCAAGCGCTACGCCGAATACCGCATCTACCAGGCTACCTTTTTTCCGCTCAATAAGCAATCCATCCAGATTCCGTCGGTTCGGTTGAACCTGCTGCAATACCGCCCGGCGGCCAAACCGGGGGGCGAACGCAAAAAAGAAATGGTAGCCTATGCAACTCGTCCCCTTTCCGTAAGCGTTACGCCCCTGCCGGTCCACCCGCTTCGCGATCAGGTGGCTGTCGGACAATACCGGCTGATTGAAACGAGCCTGCGAAAAAATCCCGCCGTTGGGCAGAGTGTCCAGTATAATTTCCGAATTACAGGCGAAGGAAATATCGCATCCCTGCCCGCTCCGGTGGTGCCCGACTCCGCGACGTTCGATATTTTTCCCCCGGGTGAAAAAACTGTCATCAACCGGAGCAACGGCATCGTTTCGGGCTACAAAACGTTTTCCTACGCCCTCATTCCCCGCCAGAACGGCAACTTTCCCCTGGCGTCTTTTTTTCAGTGGATTTATTTCGACCTGAAACAGCAGCGGTATGACACTTTGCGATCGGCCATTACGTTACGGGTTGGCGGAACGGCCTTGCCCGAAGGCGATACCGTGCAGGTGAGTCTGCCGGGTTCAATCTATACCGGCATCGAGCAAACCGATAGTTCGCAGCAGCCGGTCAATTTACAGGAAATGCTTCGATTGCTGGTAAATATCCTGCTGGTCGGCATGATTGTGGGAATGATGTATTTATTTTGGAGAAAATAAGCGTAGACAAGAGAGGTTAGACAAGAGAATAAAGAAAGGTCAGCAGCGGGTTTTTAGTCTCACGTCTCTTGTCTATCCTCTCACATCTGGAACAAAATGAGCAGTACATACGGAACGCTTTTTAAAATAGCCACATTTGGTGAATCGCACGGCGCAGCGATCGGCGTGATCATCGACGGTTGCCCGGCGGGCTTGGAAGTAGACACGGCTTTCATCCAGTCGGAGTTGGATCGCCGGAAACCGGGCCAGTCGCGAATCACGACGCAACGGCGTGAGAAAGACGAATTTCAGGTGCTTTCCGGCATTTTCGAGGGAAAAACCGAAGGCACACCCATCAGCCTGGTCATCTGGAACGAAGACCAGCGCAGCAAAGATTATTCGCACATCTCCCAGCAATTCCGTCCTTCCCACGCTGATTATACCTACCAGGAAAAGTACGGTGTACGCGACTACCGGGGCGGTGGCCGTAGTTCTGCCCGCGAAACAGCCGCTCGTGTGGCTGCCGGAGCGCTGGCCAAATTGCTGTTGAAACAACAGGGTGTCAGCATTCAGGCGTATGTGTCGCAGGTCGGGAAACTGAAGCTCGAAACCCCGTATCAGCAACTCGAACTGGCAAAGGCCGAGGAAAATGCCGTTCGGTGCCCCGATCCGGAACTGGCGCAGCAAATGTTCGACTACATCGATGAAACCCGCAAGCAGGGGGATTCCATCGGGGGCATCGTGTCGTGTGTCATCACGGGCGCTCCAGCAGGTTGGGGAGAGCCGGTTTTCGATAAACTGCACGCCGAACTGGGCAAGGCCATGTTGAGCATCAATGCCGTAAAAGGCTTCGAATACGGCAGCGGTTTTGCCGGCGTCGAATTGCATGGCTCGGAACACAACGATGAATTTTACATCGAACCGGGCGACGAAACCGGGCGCGTTCGGACCAGGACGAACCATTCCGGCGGGATTCAGGGTGGAATTTCCAACGGCGAGGATATTTATTTTCGGGTTGCTTTCAAACCCGTGGCTACCATTATGCAGGATCAGGATAGTGTGGATGTCAACGGCGACCCGGTGGTGGTTTCGGGCAAAGGACGGCACGATCCCTGCGTGGTTCCGCGCGCCGTTCCGATTGTGGAAGCCATGGCCGCGCTGGTGCTGGCCGACTTTTATTTGCGGAACAAAGGGGCGAAGGTGTGAAGTTGAAATTTACCCCCAACCCCCTGAAGGGGGCTTTAGAAAAGCCGGAGGTTAAAGCCCCCTTCAGGGGGTTGGGGGCAAAAGCAGTGGTACTTTCGCTATGCTTCACGCTGATTGGCTGGAAGAATGTTGCCCAGCCACTCCAGCGGTACACCTTCGACCGGGGACTGTTCGGGACCGAATTCCGGCAGATTTTTTACGCGCCCAACGACCGTATTGCCCAAGAGGTTCGCCGGGCGGTCGATGCCCGGATGGATTCGCTCAATGTCATCATGAGTGATTACCTGGACGGCAGCGAAATCAACCGGTTATCGGCCACGGCAGGTTCGGGTCAATGGGTGTCAGTCTCCCCGGATTTGTTCGACATCCTCAGCCGGGCAGTTGCCATTGCCAAAGCCTCCGACGGGTTGTTCGACCCCACCATCGGACCACTGTCGCAACTCTGGCGCCGGGCCGTTCGGCGCAAAATCTTTCCCACAAAACCCGAACTCCGAAAGGCCCACCAACGGGTCGATTACCGGTTGATCGAATTGAAAAAACCGGGTTTTGTACGGTTGAAAAAACCGGGTATGCGGCTGGATGTGGGCGGTATTGGACAGGGATATGCCATCGATGAGGGACTGAAAGTGCTTCAGCAGTTGGGCATCAAATCGGCTTTGCTGGATATCGGGGGCGATATTCTGGTGAGTGACCCACCGCCGGGCGAACGCGGCTGGCGGATTCTGATCGGGGCTGCTGCCGATACGACGACCTTGCTTCTCCGCCAGGTGGGCATCACAACTTCGGGCGCCACGCACCGGTATCTCGAACACAACGGCAAACGGTATTCACACCTGATGAATCCGCGGACGGGTCTCGGACTGCTTCACCACGCCCAGACGACGGTTTTAGCACCCGATGGCACACAGGCTGATGCCCTCACCAAAGTCTTCAGTGTCGCGGGAATTCAGAAAAGCAAGCGGCTGATAAAACGGTTTCCTGGCGTAAGCGTCTGGATTACGGAAGAACGAAATGGGAAATTGAAGAAATGGAGTTCGGTTACTTCGACGTCGCCATCACCATTTTGATGTTCAGTTTGGCCCCGGTTTGCAGCACATCGACCAGATCCTGAACGGCCAGGGTTTTATCGACCCGTACCACAATCGTTGGTTCAGCCACATCTTTCAACACCGATTTCAGTTCCATCTCCAGGTTTTCGGGAGCAATGGGCGTTTTATCGATGAAATACTGCTTCTGACCATCGACCGACAACGTCACCTGTTTCTTGCTCAATTGCTGCGAAGAGGCCGCTTTGGGAAGCAACAGCTTGATTACATTGGGGTTCGCTACCGTCGAAATGATCAAAAAGAACAACAGCAGGAAAAACATGATGTCGTTCAGGGAGGAGGTAGCAACCTCGGCGGCAAACTTATGTTTTCTTCGGAATTTCATTATTGGAGAGGAAAGACAAGAGACAAGAGATAAAAGACCGTACCCTACGTTGTCTTTACTCTCTTGTCTATTCTCTCTTGTCTGGTTAAACTTATCTAACTCTGGCGGCTTCAGTCGGTTTTTGCAACACTTCCATAAATTCGAACGAGTTGATTTCCAGCTTCAGCGTGAATTTTTCAATGAACATGTTCAGCAGGTGGTAGCCGGTGTAGGCTATAACCCCTACGATCAGACCGGCACCGGACGTGATCATTTTTTCGTACAGACCACCGGCGATGATGCCGACACTGATGTTGTCAGACAGCGAAATATCGTAGAAAATCCGGATGATCCCCGAGATCGTCCCAATGAAACCTAGCATCGGTGCAATACCGGCAATAATTCCCAGGTAGCCCAGATTCTTTTCCAGCCGCGACAACTCGATTTGTCCGACGGTTTCCAGCGTTCCTTCAATTTCCCGAATCGGTGAACCGATGCGGCCAACGGCTTTTTCAAAAATTCGTCCGATGGAATTCCGCTGGTTTTTGCAGAATGACTCGGCCGATTTGATGTTGCCCTGCAAAACCATGTCTTTCACATTGTCGATAAAATTATCGTCGACCTTCGTATTGTTCCGAATGAACAGCCAGCGTTCGATAATCATGTACAAGGCGAAAAAAAACAGGAGAGAGATCGGAATCATGACCCAGCCCCCTTTGGCGACCAGATCGAATAATTGCATGCTTTGGGCCGGGGCTACTGCCGTGGAATCGACGGCCGGAGCACCAGCCGTTGGAACTTGTAATAGAATCATGTGCTATGAATCAGATAAATCGGTTTTACTGGTTGCCATGGAACCGGAGCCGAGCAAACGTCTTCGTTCTCAACGTCCTCCCCGCCGGATTTATTGTCTTCAAACCCTGTCAGCGGTCGCAGACCCTGACAGCGGTTTAGAGACGTGTTTTACTATATCGTAGCCAAAACCCTGTCAGGGTCTGCGACCGCTGACAGGGTTCGTGACGGTTGTTCAAATATAACGAAACAATAAGCAGAATAGTCAGAAAAGTTACTGACTAGACCTTAATCAAAATCTTGCCGTGTCGGCCAGCCTGTTCGCTGTGTTCAACAGCTTTTTTAATTTCCGAAAGCGGATACGTCGCTTCAACCGGCACCTGAATCTGTCCACCAACGAGCAGCGTGATTACATTGCGGGCCACGTTCTGCCGCGTTTGGCTGTCGACCCGGCGCATCCAGTCGGTGAGCCAGAAACCTTTGATGGTAAGTTCCCGGAAAATCATCAGGCCTACGTTGAAAGACGGATTTTGCATGCTCAGCACCCCGTAGAGAATCATGGTACCCCCTTTCGCCAGACATTTCAGCGCGTCGGAGGCCGTGTTGCCACCCACCGCTTCCAGCACACAGGTTACGCCTTTGCCTTCCGTGAGGGCTTTCACCCGGTTGGTCAGTTTTTCTTTTTCCGTATTGACGATGGCCGTAATGCCCAGCGCTTTCAGCTCGTCGTCAAGTTCATTGTGCCGAACCGTACCGATGGTTTGAATGCCTTTGAGTTTACACAACTGAATCACGAGCTTGCTAAACGATGATCCGGCGGCTGTCAGCAGCACCCATTGTCCCGGTTGAAGGCCCGACTCTTCCAACATGGCGTAGGCCGAAAACGGATTGACGAACAACTGGGCGGCCACCTCATCCGAGAGCGCGTCCGGCACCGGAATTAAACTGCGCTGGTTGGCCAGCACATACTCCGACCAGGCTCCGATGGCCGTAAAACTCACCCGAATACCGGTGCGCATCGTGACGCCTTCCCCCAGTGCATCGACAATGCCAACGCCTTCGAAACCCGCGCCCGAGGGTAATTCGGGCTGAATGCCGTACAGATTCTGCACGAACATCAGATCCGAGGGATTGATCGGGCTGGCGATGACTTTGATCCGGACTTCGCCGGGACCGGGTTCGGGCAGGAAGGTATCGATGACCTGGAGCGTGTCGGCAGGTTTACCGATGGTTGAGAAGTTGACCGTCTGCATGGATACGACAAAAGCAATGGTGTGCGAAATATCACTTATTCGACAAAAGTACAATGCAATCCGTAGTTACTGACCGGATAATAGGTCAGAATGAACAAACTTTCTATTTTTGCGGCACAATGCCAACCGGCTCCCACCGGCAACTAACCAACCGAAACCGATCTTATGAGTGAATTCTGGGCTTATCTCCAACTGGGCTTTGCGCACATTACCGATCCGGGTGGCTATGACCATATTTTGTTTGTCGTGGCTTTGTGTGCGATTTACAGCCTGAACCAGTGGAAACAAGCCCTGATTCTCGTGACGGCTTTTACCGTTGGTCATTCCCTCACCCTGGCACTGGCTACCCTGCAACTCATCAACTACAGCACGGAGTTGATCGAACTGCTGATTCCGGTGACAATCCTGATTACGGCCATCAGTAACTTTTTCTTCAAAGTCCCCAAAAGCCGGTTTAATGAACAACCCAAACAGCCCAAGGGGCGGTATGTGCTGGCGCTCCTGTTCGGATTGATTCACGGGATGGGTTTTTCCAATTACCTCAGGAGTTTGCTGGGGCAACAGTCCAGCATCGTAAAACCCTTGTTTGCGTTTAATATCGGGCTGGAGCTTGGCCAGATTTTTATTGTGCTTGGCGTGTTGACCATTGCCTTTGTTCTGATCGAAATCCTCAAAGTCCGCCGGCACGACTGGAATCTCATCGTTTCTGGTACCGTCGCCGGAATGGCGCTCTCCCTGATCATCAACAACCCGTATTTCGCCTGACGGCACTACGGCTGTCAAACCGGCCAAATGCTGGTTTTCAGGCTTTTTTACGCCGAAAGAAACTAGGAAAATAACAGGGATAAATAGAAACTTTAGCAGCATTGCGGTTCCCGGCAACCGTTCAATAGATATTGTTTGGCGGTTTTTAGTAACTTCATAGCCATATTCATCTACAAATTATATTCTGATACCTAACTATGAAGTTGAGATTCTCCCTGTTGGTTGCGGGATTGACTGCAATAGTATTTGGTGCAGGGGCCCAGGCGCCACCTTCGCCAACCTACAAAGCCAACGATCGTTTTGAACAAATGGGCCCAATGTTACCCACGCCCAATACCTTCCGCACGGCTTCAGGATCACCGGGCCGCGATTTCTTCCAGAACCGGGCCGACTACGATATTAAAGTTGAACTCGATGATGCCAATCAAAAGATCATCGGATCGGAAGTGGTGACGTATTTCAACCATTCGCCCGACGAACTGAAATACATCTGGCTGCAACTGGAGCAGAATCTCTTCGAAAAAGGCTCAATTGGCGGCATTTCCCGGACGGGCAGTGTAAACGAAACGGGCATGTCGGCCGCGTCGCTGGGTGCGCTGACCGCAACGGCGGGCCGGGGCCGCGGACCAACCGCCGACCGGGATTTTGGCTACAAGATTACCGCTGTGAAAGACAAAGCCGGTAAGCCCCTGAAATACACCATCAACCAGACCATGATGCGGATCGATCTGCCGACCCCGCTGAAACCGGGTCAGAATTTCGTGTTTGCCGTCGACTGGAATTACCTCATCACCGAATATTACGGCCGGAGCGGGTACGAATTTTTCCCGAAAGACGGGAACTACAACTACTTCATCGCCCACTGGTTTCCGCGTCTGGCGGCTTACGACGATGTGAACGGCTGGCAGCACAAGCAGTTTCTGGGACAGGGCGAGTTCACCCTGATTTTTGGCAATTACAAGGTGGCCATCACCGTTCCGAACGACCACGTTGTGGCGGCTTCGGGCGAGTGCCAGAACTACAAGCAGGTGCTCACGCCCACGCAAAGCCAGCGGTTGCAGAAAGCATCGACCTCCAAAACACCCGTTGTGATTGTGACGCAGGCCGAAGCCATTGCGGCTGAAAAGGCGAAACCGACCGGCAAGAAAACCTGGATTTACAAAGCCGACAACGTCCGGGATTTCGCCTTTGCCTCGTCGCGCAAATTCATCTGGGATGCCATGCAAACCGACGTCTACGGCGATGGAAAAAAGATCTGGAGCATGTCGTTTTACCCCAAGGAAGGCAATCCGCTCTGGGAACAGTATTCGACCCGCGCCGTGGAACACACGCTGAAATCGTACGGAAACCGCACCTTTAAATACCCGTATCCAGTCGCCATTTCGTGCCACGGCACCGCTGGGGGGGGGATGGAATACCCGATGATCAGCTTCAATGGCGGTCGGCCTGAACCGGACGGCACGTATTCCGAAGCAGTAAAAGCCGGGATGATCGGCGTAATTATTCACGAAGTGGGTCACAACTTTTTCCCGATGATCGTCAACTCCGACGAGCGGCAGTGGGCGTGGATGGATGAAGGATTAAACACCTTCTGTCAGTATCTGGCCGAAAAAGAATGGGATTACAAATTTCCGACCCGGCGCGGTGAACCCCAGCAGATTGTTGATTACATGAAATCCGACAAATCGGTGCTGTCGCCCATCATGACCTCCTCGGAAAACGTAATCAGTCTGGGACCCAACGCCTACGCCAAACCGGCCACGGCGCTGAACATTCTGCGCGAAACCGTCATGGGCCGCGAACTGTTCGACTATGCTTTCAAGGAATATGCCAACCGCTGGGCCTTCAAAAACCCCACCCCGGCCGATTTCTTCCGCACCATGGAAGACGCTTCCGGTGTCGATCTGGACTGGTTCTGGAAAGGCTGGTTCTACGGCGTCGAACCCGTCGATCAGGATCTGGTCGAAGTCGACTGGTTTACGCTCAACACCCAGAATCCCGAAATCGAGAAAGCCCTGGCCCGTTCCGAGGCTGAAGCGAAAGCCAAAACGATGAGCAAGATTCGCGACGCGGCTACGAAAGACCAGACCGTGGTGGCCAAAGACTCGACGATGCGCGATTTCTACAACCGCTACGACCCGTTTGCGGTGACGGATGCGGACCGGAAGAAGTACCAGGATTATCTGGCGTCACTCAACGAGGAGGAGCGCAAAACGCTCGAATCGAAGAACAATTTTTATACGCTGACGCTGAAGAACAAGGGCGGTTTGCCGATGCCGGTGATCATTCGGATGCAGTTTGAGGACGGTACGGATTCGGTGGCGCGGTTTCCGGCGGAGATCTGGCGGTTCAACGATGCGCAGATCAACAAGGTGATTGCGACCACGAAGAAGGTGACGCAGTGGACGCTCGATCCGTTTCAGGAGATTGCCGACATCGATGGCGAAAATAATTCATTTCCGAGGGTTTCCAAACCGACGCGTTTCCAGCTTTACAAACAGCAACGGAGTCCATTCGCGCCACAGGGCCCGAATCCGATGCAGCAACAGCAGCAGACAACACAACCACCAGCCCGGCAGGGAGGAGCGAATAAGAATTAAAAACAATCATGAACAATGAATTTGCTCCAAAGTAATTTGGGGACAAATCGAGATTCTTTCGGCGCGATTTATTGTTCATTATTCATTATTCATTAAGTTTGCACCCGATTCGGGATGTAGCACAGCCAGGTAGTGTACTTGCATGGGGTGCAAGGGGTCGTGGGTTCGAATCCCGCCATCCCGACTGAATTGGGCCAAAAGGCAGTCAGATCATGAATCTGACTGCCTTTTTTTGTTGGCGAACTATCCGGTTTTTAAAATTTGCTACACCCAGACGAGATGCTCGTTTGTCAATTCATTTTCCCCCTGCCATCGATAGGCCGCCAAAAAGCCCCCTTTTGCGATGCTGAAATCGACACAGGCGGCTCGTGGAGAACCCAGACAGGGTTGCCCCTGAAGCCAGTAATGCCCGAAAAATAACGGTTTGCTCGTCTCATCCAACGTGACTCCTGTTGGATAGAGATCGTAATCAACGGGTAGCGAAGCAATGGCCGCCGGAGCATCAAAAAAATAATCGGCATAGGTCGTCGAATCGGAATGGTTCGTCCACCACCGGATGCGGCTTTCGTGCCGAAGAATGCCGTCTTTGTCCCGAAAGAATTGGTTATGCGGCAAACGGGCTTCTTTCCCTTTTAAGGTTTCCTCAACCGCTTTCCAGAAAGGCGTATTTTTGATGGCTGCTTTTTGCACCAGGCTGGGGGTAAGTCTACCATTCGGCAGCAACTGGTCTAATAACGCTATATGGCTGTCATCCCAACTGGCATGAGCGACCCGAATCGAAGGTAAATCGAGGTAAAGAGGAATGGTCAGAAACCAGGAAACATAGTCCTGCCATTCATCCGTATAATCTTTGAACTGGTAAAGCGTCTGGTAGTGCTGATGAATATTTTTAATGGTATGTGGCCTGACGTGCCCTCCCGTTGGATTTTCGAGGTGGAAAGCAATGGCGTTGTATTCGTGATTGCCCATAACCGCCAGCGCCAGCCCTCCGTCGATCATGGCTCGCACCAGCGACAGGGTTTCCCGGACCTGAGGGCCGCGATCAATCCAGTCGCCCACAAAAATCACTTTCCGCGAAGGATGCGAATAAACGCCCTTTTGTTGCTCATAGCCCATTTGCTCAAGCAGTTGGCGCAGCTTGTCGGCATAGCCGTGGACATCGCCGACAATATCATATAGTTGTTCTTCCATGAAACCGGTTGATCCTACTAACTATACCGACCGAAATGGCAATAGGGTTCCGATGCGGATTTATTACGCAGCTTGCCCGGGTTGATTCTTTCTTTTTAACAACAAAGCACAGATCAGTGAAATGAGTAAACCAACTGGTAAAACTTCGAGATAAGTGAGTAAGATAACGCCAACCGGCGTCTTATACATCTCTTTATAATCGCTGAATTCCGCTGCCTTTTTATCCAGTTCAAGCTGACTGGCCCCCTCAATTTTAGCTTGATTGACCGCATGGGCAATGTATTTCTCCATGAAATCCGGAATGAAGAAATAATATTCGACCAACCAGCTCAGTACGTACATGGTTGAAGCAATCAGGGTAATATACAGCCCGATTTTAAACGCTTTTCCGAACGAAATAACCCGGTTGTTATAGTTGTCCCGGAAGTTTTTTACGCCGACAAAAATGAGCGAGAAAGCGAGGATCATGGAGGCATAGCCCAGAACCATGTTGCCTTCATACTGATTGGTGGTGTAACACACTGCCGTGGAGACGGCCATCACGGAGGTGAGAATAATGCCGGCAATCAGCCCGCTGACCAGGACGATCTTTTTCATGACATGGAGTGTAGCGTTGGTTTGCACAAAACTGGGCAAACTGGCGAATCCCCCGTTCATCCTTTCGGGTGATTTTTCGGAGAATCCCGAAAAATCATGCTTTGGCAGGAGATGGATCAGGGAATCAGACTGAGCCGTTTGGCTTTTTCAATGGCCTGCGTCCGGCGCTTAACGTCCAGTTTCTCAAGCACTTTTGATGAGTGTGTTTTAACGGTATTCAGGGAAACATACAAGCGCGAAGCAATTTCCTGATTGCTCAGTCCGTTGGCGATTAATTGCAAAACTTCCAGTTCCCGTTTACTCAAACCGATTTTGGTAAGCTCATTTTCGTTTAAAACGAAGTCGGTCGAAGCGATATAAATCGCCTTCTCAACGACGACAGTTTCTATTTTGGGTTTGGTCAATTTCAGTGCAAGCCAGATTCCCAAAGCCGTAAAAAGAACAGCAATGGCACCGATGTAAACTTCAGAAGCGTGATTGATAATCAGAAACCGGAGTTCCAGCCACTTTACTAAAAACAGCAAGAGGGCCAGCGAAGTACCGTAGAGGATAATGAGTTTATTTCTTGCTAAAAAAGTCAACATTATGAGTATCAATGACTGGCAGCTCTATTTACCTCTAAAATACGGTTTTTGTGAAAAATACGGAAGGAAACCGGCGGGAATTCGTTCGGGTTTCCGAGTCCGTAAAAGGGGATTAATCAGACCGGCTTGCGGCTTATTCGTTCTCCACGAAATCTCTCCACGACGATCCACTACTCAGGTTCCAGCCCTCGGCAAAACGTACTTTCGAAAAGTTACTATTGTTCATCGGGAAAATTTCAAGCCCTTCGTGGGTAAGCTTCAATCTGGAAATTCTGACGAGCTAAACCCTGCTGACATAGGGCTGTCAGTTGCGAGGCCTTACTTTGTGTCCTTCAACATTCATCACCTACGCAATGACTCTTTCCTCTGTCAGGATCATTACCGCAGACATCAAGCGCCTTGTCCAGTTTTATAATCAGGTCACCGGCATGTCCGTGACGCAGTATACCGACGATTTTGCGGAGTTACGTACCCCAACCGCTACATTGGCTATTGGAAGTACGCGCACTTTACTGCTATTCGGGGGCGATGAGGTGGCTAATGCCGCAGTTAATCGCTCGGCTATCATCGAATTCCGCGTTGACGACGTGGATGCCGACTATCAAAAACTGGCTGACTTTCTTCGTGATAGCATCGTTCAGAAGCCAACTACCATGCCCTGGGGTAACCGTTCGCTGTTGTTCAGAGACCCGGATGGTAATCTCGTTAACTTTTTCACGCCGGGTACTCCAGAAGCACGGAAGCGGTTGGATGGGTAGTCTTACACTCCTGGTGACGAATAAACTCCTATTTATCGGCAAAAACCGCTTCATAATGGGCCGAAGGATCGAAAATGCCCGCGCTTTGTGCGTAAAACGAAGCATCGGTGAGGTAAACACCTTTTTGGGTCTGGGTCCAGGACGCTGCGGCTTTGGGGTGATAGCCCATCATGGTGTTCCAGTTTTTGTAATACTGGTGGCCGTTGGTTTCCTGCAAACCGACCGTCATGCCGGGGAAAGGCGGTAGCCGGGCCGCCACCGATTTGTTCCAGTCGACCAGAATCGGGTTAACTGTCAGGTCGGCACAGAAGCAGGGAATCTTCTTTTCGTACGCCAACTGCGTGATTTTCATCGTCATGCTGAGCGTTTTGGCAATGGCTTTCACGGCAATGGCCGAATAACCCTGCTCAATCCGGCGGGCGGCATCTTCCACCGTGTGCGCACTTTCGTCGGCGGCAACCCGCACGCCCAGATCCCCGACAAACACGTCATTATTCTCCTCAAACGGCTCTTCAATCACCGCAATCTGATCGAAAGCACCGATTTTTTTGGCGTGATCCAGAAACCGGAGCAGCGTTTCCTTTTTTTCGTAGCGGCCGTTGGCGTCGAAATAATACGGTATTTTACCGGTTTTGGTGTAGGGTGTTTCGTAATGCCCGATGGCTTTGTGAACCGCCGTCAGAAAAGCAATGTCCTTCTCGATCATTTCCGACTGCGTGCCGGCCGAACCGGTTTTCAGCTTCATGATAAAATAGCCTTCGTCGGCGGCTGTCTTGATTCGTTCGGCAGTGGTGCCCACGCTAAACGACGGAATGCTGGCCACTTTCGTATGCCGGTGCGACAAACCCGGTCTGTAAGCCGCCGGAATCATGTCGTCGAAGCGGGCCATTTTATTCTCCTGCGCATACAACAGCCAGGCGGCATTGTCGACACTAACCAGGGCGTTCAGGGCGAAAGTTTTGCGCAAATCGGGGTTGCGGGTGATCTGTTTGCCATAGGCCAGGACTTCGGGCAGAACGGTATCCAGCAAGTCGACCGGCGTGGTGAACGAAGTGCCTTTGATGAGTTGCAAAGCGCGTTCGGTCATCGCATACATCAGGGCGTTGCCGGCACTTTCGGAGTGGGCCGCAAACACACTGGAATCCGACCAGAGCACGCCCTGCGTTCCGAGACCGATTTTGCGAATACCGGAATCCGATTCCAGCAGTGAAATCGCTTGCCAGCTATCCGTAATGGCGCTTCCCTTGAACCGGTACGGATTCAGCGGTTCCCGCTCAAAATTAGAATTGACGTTCCGGATGCGAATCTTCGCCAGCGGTTTTTGATCAGTCATCATATCAGTAAGGCTCCTTGAAAAACCGGTCGTACCCATCGCCAGAAGCGATCCCGTATGACCCACAAATTCACGGCGATTCATCGTTTCTATCTAAGGTTTTGATGGGAACGCGGATGTAATGGATCAAAACGGATTTTCACAGATAAAATCCGTTTTGATCCATTACATCCGTCTAATCCGTGTTCCTATCGTTCAGGCTGTCATTTTCTCAAAAAGCTGCCGCTGCTCAATCAGGGAAGCGACTTTATCCGCCGGATTGGTGTGGCATTCGAGCAGAATCCAGCCTTTGTAATTCATTTTGGCGAACCAATCCAGCAATTGCTGATACGGATACGTCGGATCATTGAACTCGCGGACGTGGACCGTATCGCCGAATCGGTCTTTTACCAGATTGAAGTTGTATTCCAGGCCTTTCCCGTTAAAATCCTGCTTGTTACTGTTCCAGCAAACCGTGGCGTTGCGGTTGGGCGCGTGATCCATGATGGTCTTGATATTCGGCAATTCCTGGGTTTCGTTGCCGTGGACTTCCAGCCGGAGTTGTTGCCCGAAGTCAGCCGCATACTTCGCCAGTTCGTTCAGCGACTGACCAATCTGGACCAGCGTTTTTTCGGTCGGAACGTCTTTGTGCAGCGCGTTGGGTTTTACTTTGACACCCGAACCGCCCACATCGGCACTGAGTCGAATGAACTCCTTCGTCCGCTCTATGGATTGTTTCAACTGGTTCTGATCCGGATAGTCGTATTGCTGGTTTGTCCCTAAACCCACGATCTGAACCGGGCTGTCGGCAAACTTCTTTTTCACGTCCAGCCGCTCGGCCGCCGACAGGTTCGGCATCACACCGTGGGCGTGTTCCACCCGCAATTCGGCGCCGGTAATGCCCGCCGTTGTGCAATTTTTGATCAGGGTCGGAACGTCCCAGTCTTTCCCCCATAAATAGGTGACCATCCCGAGTTTCATCTTCGATTTTTTCCAGTCGGGCGAAGCGAAAGCGGTTCCCGGCAGCAGGGCGACGCCAGCAAACAGCGAAAGATCCTCGATAAAGGTTTTTCGGGTTATTTTTTTCATGGGAAAAGTAGTTTAGTATTTACCACCAACCCCCTAAAGGGGGCTTTCAACGCGGGATCAAAAAGCCCCCTTCAGGAGGTTGGTGGTATTAGAATCCAATCGAATTGCCACCATCGACGGGCAGCGAGGCACCGGTAATGTAACGGGCGGCATCGGACGACAGAAAGACGGCGGCATGACCAATGTCTTCCGGTTTACCAAAATGCCCCATCGGGGTTCGGCGCATGGCGCGGTCGCGACGCTCGGGATCACCGCCCATCGCTTTTTTGCTCATTTCCGTTTCAATAAAACCCGGTGCAATGGCATTAACCCGAACGTTGTGCGGTGAAAATTCCGACGCCAGCACTTTCA
The DNA here is from genome assembly GCF_008727875.1 of Larkinella humicola. GTDB lineage: Bacteria > Bacteroidota > Bacteroidia > Cytophagales > Spirosomataceae > Larkinella > Larkinella humicola. The sequence continues at coordinate 640,001 of NZ_VTWS01000004.1, forward strand.
CCATGCCTTCGACCGCCGATTTGGAAGCCGCATAAGCCACCACGCGGTCGATGCCGTAATAGGCCGCCATGGACGAAATCATCAGAATGGACCCGCTACGCCGGGGCACCATTCGCCGGGCGCAGGCTCGGGTGAGCGCAAAAACCGCGTTCAGGTTGGTTTGAATAATGCGGTTGAACTCCTCGTCCGTCACTTCCAACGCCGGTTTTTTTAGATTGATGCCCGCATTGTTCACCAGAATATCGATGGGCGCGAGCGTGGTTTCAATCTGTTCGACCAAAGCGTCCAGCGCAGCCAATTCGGATACGTCATTGACAAAATAATGAGCGGTTTTGCCCAGCGTTGCGACGGCTTCCCGCAACGGTTCTTCCCGCCGTCCGGTGATGACGACTGTGGCTCCGGCCTGCACCATGCAGCGGGCCATGTCAAAACCGATGCCGGTTCCTCCGCCCGTAATTAGCGCCAGTTTTCCGGTTAACGAAAACACACTTTGATTACCCTGATTCTCTGTTGTTTGCACGTGATTATTCGTAGTTAAATGGCGTCACCGCAATTGATAAATCTCCACCAATTCTTTGACTTCTTTTAAAGATCGCTCCGGTTTTTTGAATGGAGCCGGAATGGGTTGTTTGGAAAATTCCTGGAGATACAACACCCAGGCATCGCGCCACCAGAGAGCTTCTTTCTGCTGGGTGACCAGCCGACCGGCGACATTGGCGAACGTTTCGGGATCAATGTCTTTTTTGACCGACGCCCACTGCTTTTGCATCGCGCCCACGGAATCCGCGCCCGAATAAAACCGGCTGCAAAGTTCATCCCAGAGCGTCCGGCCGGTGCTTAATTTTTTTGTCCAGGCGATGTGGTGAAACCAGAGCAGATAGGGCAGCGGACAGGTTTCCGGATTACTCCACTGGCGCTGTACTTCGGGGCGGTATTGGGCCAGCGCATGACTGCCTTTCACGGTGCGATCGAAACCCAGGCCGACGGAATCGGCGCGGTGGTAATAAACCGCCGTCCAGTCGGGGCGCGAACTGCGGTTTTGCCAGGGTTCCGGCGCAAAGTGAACGCCTGTCCAGGGGCGCGAAAGGCCCAGTGGCGTGTTGTAATTGACGTAGATTTCCCGCGATTTGAGCAACAGATCCGTAACGGTTTTCGCGGAGGTCGGCTCGGTCGTCAAGGTCATGGTAACCCATTCATTCGCAAGAGCTTCTGCGGAAAGCGTGTGGTCCCATGCCAGCCGTCCGAATGCATACCAGTTTGCCTGCGCCAGCGGATGCCCCGTCCAGTTTCGGTCGGAGCCGGTATTGGCCACCCCGGCAATGGCCGTTAGTTTATACTCATGAAGACTGCCGTCGATGACTTTTGCAACGGTTGAGCCTTTACCGCCCACGTAGGTATCCGACTCCAGACACTCTTTAAAAATCGGCGCTTCATAGACCAGATGCGTGGCAAAACCGAGGTATTCCTGCGTGAGCTGAAATTCCATGCCCAGGGGCGTTTGCGGCATGGTGCCAAAAATGGGGGAAAACGGTTCCCGGGGCTGGAAATCAATCGGGCCGTTTTTGACCTGAACAATCACGTTTTTCTCAAACTGGCCGTCCAGCGGCTTGAACTCGTCATAAGCCGCTTTGAACCGGTCGGCTTTCCCGTCGGCTTTGTAGACAAACGCCCGCCAGATCACAATGCCCTTGTGTGGTGCCAGGGCTTTGGCGAGCATGTTGGCCCCATCGGCGTGGTTGCGACCGTAATCCTGCGGGCCGGGTTGGCCTTCCGAATTCGCCTTGACCAGAAAACCGCCAAAATCTGGAATCAATTTATAAATCTCATTCGCCTTGTCGGTCCACCATTGGTTCACTTCGGGGTCAAGCGGGTCGGCGGTTTTGAGTCCTCCGATGGTTTTGGGAGCCGGAAAATAAACGGACAAATAAATTTTAATCCCGTAGGGGCGAAAGACGTTCGCCAGTGAGGCCACTTTCTGCAAATATTCGGCGGTCAGAAACCGGGAACTGGCATTCACATTATTGACGACGGTTCCATTGATGCCAATCGAGGCATTGGCGCGGGCATATTCCCGGTAGCGCGGGTCAATGCGTTCGGGCAGTTCATACCATTTCCAGAGCGACTCCCCGGCGTAGCCCCGTTCGATGGAAGCATCCGTATTGTCCCAGTGATTCAGCATCCGGTGCTGGATTTTCGGACTGCTGGTCAGCGACAGTTGGGCGATGGACTGCCGGGTTTGCAGATGACGCAGCAAGGCAAAAACGCCGTATAGAACACCGGAGTCGGTTTTTCCGGTAATGGTGATGGTATTCCGGCGGTTTAAAATCTGATACCCTTCGTCGTTAAGTTGCGGCTGGCCTGGGTTGACTGTCAGGATAATACTACCGGTTTTGCCTGCAGCACTGGCGACAATCGGAATGGGTTTTCCCAGTAATCCCTGCAAACCGGTTTGCAATTCTTCGGCGGCTGTTTTCAAAACCGGTCTGGTGCTGTTCAGAACGATCAACTGCGCGGAACGAGCGTAGGAAGCCCGTTGCCCGGCGTCTTTGATCAGGTCATATTTCAGCCACAACCGGTAACCATCGTCGGCTCTGCAAAGCGTGGAGAATAGAAATAGGAATATTACTTTGTAATTCATGCTTTTTGAAAAAAGTTGTTTCGCAGAGTTAAGCGGAGTTAAAAAGAGTTTATCAGAGGCTCCGCTTGACTCTTTTTTTTCTCCGCTTAACTCTGCGAAATAGTTTAATCTTCTAACGAACGCACAATCCCTAACTCCAATCCCCGCAGTTCTGCCAATCCCCGTAGTCGGCCAATGGCGGAATAACCCGGATAAGTTTTCTTGTGCAGGTCGTCGAGCATCTGGTGGCCGTGGTCTGGTCGCATCGGAATCTGGGTTACGCCCACTTCGGTTTTTGCCCGCCGTTGCTGCTCCAGCACAATTTCTTTGACCACGGCATACATATCCACGTCGCCCGCCAGGTGGTCGGCTTCGTGAAAATTGCGCGGGTTGTCTTCCCGTTTCGTCGTTCGGAGGTGAATAAAATGAATCCGGTTGCCAAACCGCCGGATCATGCCCGGCAGGTCGTTGTCTGGGCGAATTCCCAGCGAACCGGTGCAGAAGGTAATGCCATTGGCCGTCACGTCGGAAGCCGCCATCAACTGCGCCAGATCGGCTTCGGTGCTCACAACGCGCGGCAATCCCAGCAACGGCCTCGGCGGATCGTCGGGGTGAATGCACAGATTGATGCCGACCGATTCGGCGACCGGAGCCACTTCCCGGATAAAATAGTAGAGATTCTCCCGCAGTTCACGATCACCGATCGCAGCGTATTCGTCCAGCAAACCCTGAAATGTCGCCAGCGTAAACGCTTCTTCGGAACCGGGCAAACCGAGCAGAACGATGTTACTCAATTCGGTGATGTGTTCCGGCGACATCCTGGAAAATTTCTCCCGGGCGCTCTGGATCACGTCCGCTTCGTAATCCGCTTCGGCACCCGGTCGTTTCAGAATGCACAGGTCGAAAACCGCAAAATCTTCCCACACAAACCGCAACGCCCGCGACCCATCGGGCATTTCGTAGTTCAAATTGGTGCGTGACCAATCCAGAACCGGCATGAAATTGTAGCAAACGGTTTTGATGCCCACAGCCGCCAGATTGTGCAGTGACTGTTTATAGGTATCGATAAAATGGGCCCGGCCTGGCCGTCCTTTCTTGATGTCTTCGTGGACCGGCAAACTCTCTACCACCGACCAATGCAGGGACGAATACCGCCCGTTGTCGACTTCGATAAGCTGTTTCCGTTTTTCGATTTCTTCCACCGGCCAGACATCGCCGACCGGAATCTGGTGCAAAGCCGTCACAATCCCGCTGCAACCGGCCTGACGAATGTCCATCAGCGAAACCGGATCGTGCGGCCCGAACCACCGCATGGTTTGTAGCATTCCCATTTCTACTCTATTGTTTGTTTTACGTTTAATACCCTAAAAGAGGCTAAAAATGACGAAATTTCAGCCTCTTTTGCGGTGTTAAGGATGCGCTTTTCATGGGTTACACAAAGAAAGGCACGTCTTTCGGAGCGTATTTTTTCATGCCCGCTTCGTTGATTTCGACGCCAATACCCGGTTTTTCGGACAGCGGAATGAAACCGTCTTTGACCATGGGCCCGTCGAAGGTGACAATTTCCTTGAACATCGGATCTTCATGGAAATAAATCTGCCATTCCAGAATCATGAAATTCGGCACCGATGCGCAAACGTGGCTGGACGCCATCGCGCCCAGATACGACGCCACCATGTGGGGCGCAAACGGCACGTAATACAGGTTGGCCAGGTTGGCAATGCGCTGGCCTTCGCCCAGACCACCGGCTTTCTGCAAATCCGGCATAATGATGTCCACCGCGCCAATTTCCAGCATTCGCCGGAAACCGTGGGCCAGATAGTGGTTTTCTCCCGCACAAATGGGCGTGCTGGTCGATTCGGAAATGATCTTGTAAGCGTCGACGTTTTCGGCCGGAATCGGTTCTTCCAGGAACATCAGGTTCAGCGGTTCCATCATTTTGGCCACCCGTTTGCCCGTTGTCATGTCATACCGCCCGTGCATATCGACGCAAATATCGATCTTGGGGCCAACGGCTTTCCGAACGGCGGCAATCTGGTTATACATCCGCTCCAGTTCGCCGGGGCTGGCGGTCCAGTTGTAACGATCGTATTTATTAGGGTCACCGGCTTCGTCGATGTCGTATTTCACGGCGTTGAATCCCATCTTAACGGCTTCGACGGCACTTTGGGCGAAATTGTTCGTGCTTTTGTCGGTGTCCCGGTAGGTTCCCGTATCGCAATAGACCCGGATTCGATCCCGGTATTTACCGCCGAGCAACTGATAAACCGGCAGTCCGAGGGCTTTTCCGGCCAGATCCCACAGGGCGGTTTCGACGGCGGACAAAACCGCAATGAACATCCCGGCCTGTGCGCCTTCAAAAAAACCGGATTTGCGAATATCTTCAAATAAACGGTTGACATTCAGTGGGCTTTTGCCCTTGATGCGCTCGGCCATCAGCTTCACCAGATGATAGGTTCCGGGCGTGGCATCGACGCCTTCTCCGCAGCCCCAGATGCCCTGGTTGGTGTGAATTTTGACAAATAAGCTGTGTCCACCGCGAATGAAACCGCATTTGATGTCGGTGATTTTCAGATCCGACGGCGCGGAGGACATCGGGGTTCGCTCGATGGCGGTTTCCAGGCCGTTGCCGTAGCTGGCGGTGGCGGCAAACACACTGGCAATGGCACTTTTCGTCAGGAAAGATCTTCGTGAGGTCATGAGTTAAGGAGTTTGTGGGGTTGTTACACAGAGTTTATCAGAGGTCATCAGAGTTTACCAGAGATTTCTTTGATTAACTCTGATTTCCTCTGATAAACTCTGTGTAATAGCTCTTTCACCACGTACGGGTTTTTAGATATTCCTGAATCTGTTCTTTGGGAACCGGCAATTCGCTCAAGTGGGCGTTGAGCCATTGGGAGAAGTCTTTTTCGATCACATCCGACCAGCGGGTGTCGATCTGGCCGGGCGTGTATTTCTGTTCGCGAAGCCGCTGGTGGCCGAACATATCCCGCAAGCGGACGATTTCGGAGGTTTTGACCACTTTCTCGGCCAGGTGCGGAGGAATGAAACTCACGCCCCCGTCGCGGCCCAGCACAATGTCGCCGGGCATCACCATCACTTTGCCAATCCGGGTCGGGCGGTTAATGCCCACCAAGGTCGTGTTCAACTCGCCGTCGGCGTTGTTGAGGTGGTGGGAGGGGTGGTAGCTGCGGAAGTAGGATGTAAAACCGCCGATTTCCTTCAGGCCGGCAATGTCGCGGACGGCCCCTTCGTAAACAATACCGTTACCGGTTTTGGCGTAAATGGAATTGCCAAGGTTGTCGCCAATGGTTGGACCGTCTTCGTGCATATCAAACTGATCGACCACGTACACGTCGCCTTTGACGAGCATATCGATGGGCCAGGAATTTTGGGATTTAACGCGGCCGTCTTTTTCGTGTCCTTTTTTATCGGTAACCCGTTGCACATCGGGCCGACCGGGCATGAACGTGGCCGTGAGCGCACGACCCACCAGAACGCTGTCGGGGTTGATGGTTTGCCAGCCACCGGCATATTGATACTTGTAATTTTCGCCTTTCATGGTGGCCCAGGCTTCTTCGTGAGTCACCAGTTTCATGCGCTTCAGAATGGCATCCGGCACTTTGGGCCGCCCGTCGGGAAAGCGTTCCCCTTTCCATTCCGGGGTGAGAAAGATCAGTTCTTCGCGGGAGATTTGTTGCCCGAACGACACGGTCGCCAGCCCCAATAAAGCGAGCGACGTGATAAGTAGAGATACCCGTTTCATCATGAAATTCAAGAACAACGAATTGGTTTGGGAATTAAAAGAAAGAAGGCGAATGGCAAAAACTTCTACCCTTTGCGGCCGGATTGAATTTGCCGGACACGGTTTTGGCGATGGTTGTGCCAAAACCGTGTCCACAATGTCCGCAAGCGAACAACTATTGTCCGGCTTCGTACACTTTTCAAATTTACCAAAAAATTCTGTTCTGATTATCAGCAAGTTAATTTGTTGGCATGGCAATTGGCATAAAGTAATCAGAACAGGAACAACAACTGAAATCATACCAACAACAAATACGAACAAACCATGAAAGCATTATTTGGTACTTTGATCTGCACTGCGCTATTGAGCGCCAACCTCGCAACGGCCACTCCGAACACGCCCAAAAACCGTTCGTTTGAAACGAGCACATTTGTGACCAATCAAAACAAAATCTGGGTGGCCGTTGAAAAGTCCTCGTCGACACCGGTAACGGTGGTCTTGCGTAACAAGGACAATGACGTTTTCTTCAAACGGTTTATTGGCAAGAACGAGAGCAAGTTTGCAGCAAAACTGGATGTCAGCGGTTTGGCAGACGGCCAGTATGAGCTGGAGTTTATCTCTTCGGAAGGAAGTGTTAAAAAAACGGTCAACATTGGAAAACCCGCGGTGGTGGAACCGACCCGGATGATTTCCATGAAATAAATGATTCTGTAGGATTAGTTTAGGTTAAGAAAGCGCAGGAAAGCTACTTCTGATTCGGAAGTAGCTTTTTTTTGGTTTATTGAAACCCGTAAATCTGATTAATTTTGCGGATGCAACAGCCGCGTACCATCTACACTCCTGCTTTTTTTCTTCTCTGCCTGAGTTCATTTCTTTTCTTTGCCAGCTTCAACATGCTGATTCCCGAATTGCCGGGATATTTAACGGCCCTGGGCGGGGCCGAATACAAGGGCTACATCATCAGCTTGTTCACCATAACTGCCGGGTTATCAAGGCCTTTCAGCGGCCGGTTGACCGACACCATCGGCCGGGTGCCGGTGATGGCTTTCGGGTCGCTGGTCTGTTTCGTATGCGGTTTTTTATACCCTTTGGTGCCCTTGGTCTGGTTTAACGGCGTGGCGGCCTTGTTGCTGTTGCGGCTGGTACACGGTTTTTCGACCGGATTCAAACCGACCGGCACCTCGGCTTACGTGGCCGACATTGTTCCCGACGAGCGCCGGGGTGAAGCGATGGGCGTACTGGGCCTGAGCGGCAGCATCGGCATGGCATTCGGCCCGGCTTTGGGGAGCTGGCTGACGTCGCTTTTTGGCCTGAATGCCCTGTTTTACACGTCTTCGGCCCTGGCGCTGCTCTCCATCATCATTTTGTTGAACATGAAGGAAACGCTGACCAACCGCGTGCCGTTTCGCTGGCGTCTGTTGCGGATTTCCCGTCGGGATGTGTTCGAGCCTGCGGTTTTTGCCCCATCCCTGGTCACCTTCCTTAATTCTTTTAGTTTTGGTGCGGTCATTACACTGGCTCCCGACTTCAGCCAGGCGTTGAATGTGGGCAACAAGGGGTTATTTTTTACGGTTTTCACCATTTCTTCCCTGGCGATTCGCTTTCTGGCGGGTAAGATATCCGACGAGTACGGGCGTCGCCCGGTATTGTGCCTGGCTTCCCTGATCATTACGGCGGCTATGCTTTTACTGGCCTTCAGCACTTCGACTGCGTCATTTTTGCTCGCGGGAGTGGTGTTTGGTGTTTCGATGGGGATGTATTCGCCAACGGCACAGGCCTGGACTGTTGACCTCAGCAATTCGGGAAATCGGGGACGCGCGCTGGCAACCATGTACATTGCGCTGGAGGCTGGTATTGGGTTGGGTGCTTATCTTTCAGCTTATCTTTACGACAATAAAACTGATCGGTTCTCGCTGGCTTTTTTTACCATTGCCGTCTTTTCATCGATTTCGTTTCTTTTTCTTATGGGGAAACAGAAAAAAAAATGAAGAATTTTTAGGGGCTTCAGGCTGTAGAATTAGCAAAAAAAGCGGATTTAGAAGCAAAAAAGCGCGTTTCAAACCCTTGATTAAATCGGGCGAGTTTTTCCGAACGATATTTTTAGTTGTATATTTATAACCAGTTTAAGGAAATAAAGGACCGATTGGTAGGTATAAATCCGAAATGAAGGCATTTCTTAACGATGCGGGCAAATTTACGTACACAAATCTTTCATTCACAAGGGTGCAAACGGGTTTTCATAGTCAAACAAATAATATTTCGTATAATGGTGTGAAAAAGAAATAGTTACTAATTTTTTTTCAAATTTAATAGTATGGTAAAAACTTGGAAAAATCTAAAAATCGTGGAATAAATTCCCGAATTAACAAAAAAATGACCTACCCATTTGTATAAATTCAGATAGAAAATTGATACTTTTGTAGTAGGCTTCGCGAAAAGTCTTCCGAAATTTTATTCTACCAAAACGTTTCAATTTGAAATTTTCGTTTTCTTTACACAAAAAACCAGTTTCAATTTAACCCTACAGTTAGTCTAATGAAAACACAATCTCCAACTCCAGCACCAGCTAAAGCAGCAGCTCCCAAGAAAAAGTCGAGCGGTCTGAACCCGGTGTTTGTCATTCCCATTTTGTTTGCCATCGCTTTGAGCACGTACATGTTCGTATTTGGCGATGCCAGTCACTTTCAAGGTGGAAATAACGAAAACCTTCCGATCGACGGCGATTATTTTGGGATCATCTACAAAGGCGGTTCAATTGTACCTATTCTGTTTACCTGTTTCTTAATTGTGCTGGTTTTCTCAATTGAGCGTTTTATTACGATCGGTCGTGCCAATGGTTCCGGTTCAATCGACGAGTTTGTTCGGAAAGTAAAGGGTCAGCTCGACCGCAATGAAGTTGAAGCCGCTATCAAAGAATGTGATCGTCAGAAAGGTTCGGTTGGAAACGTGGTTAAAACGGCTCTGGTAAAATACCAGCAACTCAGAACGGACACGGAACTGACCAAAGAGCAAAAACTGATTGCGCTTCAGAAAGAAGTTGAAGAAGCGACAACGCTCGAATTGCCGATGCTGGAGAAAAACCTGACCATCATTGCTACGCTGGCTTCTGTATCGACGCTGGTTGCGCTGTTGGGTACGGTATTGGGTATGATCCGCGCCTTTAGCGAATTGGGATCAACAGGTCAGCCCGATACGGCAGCCTTGTCAACGGGTATTTCAGAAGCCCTTGTAAACACGGCATTGGGTATCGGTACGGCCGCTATCGCGACGATCATGTACAGCTACTTTACGAGCCGCATCGATGAATTGACGTACAACATCGATGAAATTGGTTTGAGCATTCAGCAAAACTTTGCCGCACACAATTAATTGGGGTTCGGTACCGTTTTTACATCACAAAAAACAATAAACTATGCCTATCGTTAAGCCTAAACGGTCGAGACCTCACATGGACATGACGGCGATGTGTGATGTAGCATTCCTTCTTCTGACCTTCTTTATTTTGACGGCTCAGATCAGAGTACAGGAGGCTGCTGAAATCAACCCGCCGACCTCGATCTCCGGTATAAAAGTTCCCGATACCGATATCATGACGATCAGTCTGGATAAGGAAGGGAAAGTGTTCTTCGGTATCGATGGGCAACCGAATCGGGTAGCAATGCTCGAAAACATTGGTGAAGTCTACGGTATTTCTTTCTCCGATCGCGAGAAGAAAGCCTTCTCGCTGCTGCCAAACTTCGGGTTGCCGATCAATCAGTTGAAATCCTTTCTGTCGCTGAAATCAGATCAGATGGCACAGGTAAAACAACCGGGAGTTCCCGTCGATTCGACCGCCAGTCTGCAAACCAACCAGTTATCGCAGTGGGTGTTCAATGCCCGGAAAGCGAATAACAAGCTGCGCATTGCAGTGAAAGGAGATAACCTGGCGAAATTTCCGAACTTCAAGAACGTGTTAAGTTCCCTGCAATCGCAGAACATTAACAAGTTTAACCTGATTACAGGGACTGAGGCTCCGCCCGCCGGCTGGACAAATGATTAATTAAAAACCACAAACTCACGCGATTCATCGCCTTAGATTCGTAACACAATGGCAGATATCGACTCTGGTGGGGGTGGTGGTGGTAAACATAAAGGTGGGAAAGTCCGCAGTAAAAAAGGGTCTACCCGGGTCGATATGACCCCGATGGTTGACTTGGGCTTTCTTCTCATTACGTTTTTCATTCTTGCCTCCACCTTAAGTAAACCGTCTTCGATGACACTGAACGTGCCAGACAAGACCGAAAAAGTTGAAACGGAGCCTATCAAGGCGTCCAAGGTAATGACGATTTTCCTGGGGAAAGAAAACCAGATCCATTACATTTTCGGAAAAGCTGCTAACGAAGACCCGGAATTAAAAACGGTTCAGTATGGCCCCGAAATTCGGAATGCACTTCAGGAAAACAAGCGCAAAATCGGAGAAAAAGATTTTGTTGTGGTCATCAAACCGACCAAAGAATCTACCTACAAAAATCTGGTGGATATGCTGGACGAGATGGCCATTACGAAGACGAAACGCTACGCGTTAGTGGATCAGCTGACTCCGGATGAGAATAAGCTTATTGCCGACAAAATAAAATAATGAACGGCTGAAAAGCCAACCCAATAATTATTTAATCGCCATGGCAGAAGTAACGAATAACCCTGCAACACTCGATGATATCGTGTTCGCAGATCGTAACAAGGCGTATGGTGCGTATGCATTACGGAAAGACTATTCCAGAACAGTTTATCGGGCTCTGATTATTGGGTCGGTACTGTTTCTCCTGGCAATGGCTACTCCTTCAATTATTTCTGTTCTGACGCCAAAAGAGGACGAGCAGGCAATGGTTGAAGTGGACCTGATGAAATTACCACCTCCGCCGATTGACCCCAATGAGCCACCACCGCCACCGCCACCACCGGTTGAATTGCCGAAGGTGAACACGGTGAAGTTCCTTCCGCCGGAAGTAAAACCGGATGAAGAAGTTCCTGAAGAAACTCCTCCACCAACCGTGGAAGAGTTGAAAGAAGCCGTTGCGGCCGAAAAAACGCAGGAGGGTGACCCTAACGCCGAAGAGGTGATTGTGGCTCCGGAAGAAACCGCCGGTCCGACCAAAGTGGAAGCGGCCGTTGAAGCAGCTCCCAAAGAAGACCAAATCTTTACCGTTGTTGAACAAAATCCGGAATTTCCGGGTGGTATGGCTGCTCTTGGCCAGTTTCTGGGCAAGAACATTCGCTACCCACCCGCAGCCTCCCGGGCTAACATCTCAGGGCGGGTGTTCGTGAGCTTCGTTGTCAACACCGATGGGAGTATTCAGGATGTAACCGTTTTGAAAGGACTTGGGTTTGGTACGGACGAAGAAGCCATGCGCGTTGTAAAGGCCATGCCAAAATGGAGACCTGGTAAACAGTCTGGTCGTCCGGTACGGGTGAAATACAACTTGCCAATCAATTTCCAGTTGGAGTAAGGTTGCGAATGAAAGAAAAACCATCTGCCGATCTTTTCAGCCTGACTGTTACGGTGCTGATGGGATTGTTATACCTGGGAGGGGGCATCTACCTGATTGCCTCCTCCCAGTCTTTTGGACTGTTGCCTACCGGAATTTTTCGATATCTGTTGGCAGGCTTGCTAGTCCTATATGGGCTGTTTAGAGCATACCGGGGCATACAACGTTGGCTTTAGTCATGAATAACCTGATTACGATTGGAATAGGGCTTGCGTTGACCGGCCTGATTTCCTGCTCAAATCCTCCGCCGGATAACCCAAGCCACGGAACAATCAATGTCACAGCCGATGAATCGCTGGAGCCTATGGTTGAATCGATCTACAAGGCCTACGAAGGTGTTTATCCGGGGGCAAAATTTAATGTTGCGTTCAAACCCGAGCAGGAGGCTATTACGACGATGTTGCGTGATAGCGCCCGGCTGGTGTTTTCGACACGGGAACTGAACGATAACGAGAAATCCGTTTTTACGAAGGAAAAGATTAAGTACAAATCGGAGTTTATTGCCACAGATGGGATTGCCCTCATCGTTGGCCGGGAAAATCAGGACAGCCTGATTACGATGCCGGAGTTGAGCGCCATTTTCCAGGGAAAGATTACACGCTGGGAACAACTGAAAAGCGGGAGCCAGAAAGGGCCGATCGTGCTGGTATTCGACAATAATAATTCCAGCAATCTGAATTTTGCCCTGAAACAGTTTAAGGTCTCCGACCTGAGCCGTATCAAAATTTTTACGGTAAAATCAAACAAACAGGTCATCGATTACGTTCGTAAGAATCCGACGGCATTGGGATTTATCGGCGTTAACTGGATTAGCGATGGCGATTCTCCCTTAGCTGCTGAGTTGTCAAAAAATCTGCGGGTGATGGGCGTATCAGAGAAGGCAAATCCGGGATCAATCGACGATTTTTTTCAACCATTTCAACGGAATTTAGGTTTAAAGTTATATCCTCTGCGTCGAAATGTATACGTGATCAGCCGCGAAGCACATTCGGGTTTAGGAGGAGGGCTGGTCAATTATATTGTTCGGGATGTGGGCAGTCTGCTAATTGAAAAAAGTGGTCTTTGGCCCGCAAAACCGTATATTCGGGAGGTAGTTTTGGAAAAGAAATGAAAAATTTTCTGTTTCTAACGCAATTATATACTTTTGCATTTTGTTTTTAAATATAGTAAACCATTTTTTCACCCATTTCTCAACCTGAAATTGGCATGAATTTCCAAAAGAAAGCTCTGTTGACAGTGGTAGCCGCCGGTTTGTTTGGCTCATTGCAAGCGGTTGCCCAAGACGCACAATCGGGAGTGAAGGATCTGGAAGCAGGCCGGTATACCAAGGCTCTCCAAACGTTCCAAGGTTTGGCAACCAGTGCTCCTTCTGCCGAAAACTTTTTCTATCTGGGATATGCTCAGTTGAAATCCGGTAATCCGGACGCTGCCAAGCAAGCCTTTGAAAAAGGCGCGGCTGCCGATCCTAAAAACCAACTCAACAACGTGGGATTGGGTGCTGTAGCCTTGGCTAAAAAGGATCGTGCTACTGCGAAAACCCTAATCGATAACGCCATAAAAGAAACCAAAAGCAAGGACATCGGAGTGTTGTTGCGCGCTGGTGAGGCCTATACGATGTTCAAAGATGCCGGGATGAATGATCCCGCCGAAGCTCTCCGGATTCTGACGATCGCTGACGAGCGGGACAAGAAAAATGAAAACGCCGACATCGAAATGGCGTTAGGTGATGCCTATTCCCTCAAGAATGACGGCGGTAACGCTGTTACAAAGTACGAGAATGCGTTGTCGATCCGTCCAAATGATGCGGAAGCCAAATACAAAATAGGGAATACTTTCCTGCGCGGAAAAAACTATGCGGAAGCGCAAAAATTCTACGCCCAGGCAATCGAAGCTGATCCTGAATTTGCTCCTACGTACGAAGATCTGGCAGAAGCATTTTTTGGGTCCAGAGCCTACAAAAATGCGTCCAAAAACATGGATCTGTACATCCAGAAAAGCCAGACTACCGATGTGGATAAATTGCTGCGTTCGGCACAATTTGACTTCCTGGCCGGCGACAACATGAAAGCTATTCAGAAACTGGACCAGTTGAAGGGAAAAGTGAATAACCCGGTTATTCAACGGATTTACGGTTGGGCCTATTCAGGATCCGGTAAGTACAATGAAGCGATCGAAGCGTTGAATACCTTCATTAAAACCGCCCCGGAGAAAGTAATCTATGATGACTACAAATACCTGGGTCGGGCTTATGGACAATTGGGAACACCGGAAGGTGATTCGCTCTCCATCGTGAACCTTGAAAAAGCGGCTCCGCAGGATTCAACAGAGAACCTGTACCGGGAGATTGGTAAAAACCTGTATGGTGCCAAACGGTATGACCGTGCTATTACGGCTTACAAGAAAGCCATTGCGGTAGATACCGGAAAAGCGACTACCAACGATTATTTCCAGTTGGGGATGGCCAACTATCTGCTCGGAAGCCGGGTAGGAAGAGACAGCACCATGATGATGGGTGGCGATACAGCTGCCATTCGTCAGGCGAAAGAAAAATTCTATGCTGCTGCTGACTCTGCCTTCCTGAAGGTCAACAAAATTACGCCTGACTGGTCACCCGGTTATTATTTCCGGGCTTCGGCTAATTACTTCAGCGACACCAAAGGCGCAATGGTGACCGGTGAGCCAGTACCGCTGTATGAAAAATACCTGGAGGTTTCGGATAAGGAGATCGCAGCCGATGCGGCCAAGAAAGAAGCGAACAAACGGTACATGATGACAGCCTATAAATTTCTGTCGTCGTACTACGCTAACAAAAACGATGCCGTTAAATCGAAAGAATACTTGACAAAAGCTGCCGAACTCGATCCGAATGATAAGGATGTGCAAAATGCACTGAATCCACCGGCACCCCAACCCGCTGCAAAACCAGCCGCCAAGCCAGCCGCTAAAAAGCCGGCGAAGGCTACAAAATAACCCCTGGTAATCGTTACTTTGCAAAAAGAGGAACCCCTGAAACGGTTCCTCTTTTTGTGCGTAAACACCTATTGATAAATACTTCGGTCGGAAAATGCTGTTTTCCTGCCAACAATTGTAATTTTGTGCGTAAACCTGCGTGTATCTTGCTATCACTCTATGCTTAACCTTGTACTATTTGGCCCTCCTGGTGCCGGAAAAGGCACACAAAGTGAAAAATTAATTGCCCAATATCAGTTGGTGCATTTGTCGACCGGCGACCTGCTGCGCTCCGAAATACGGGGGGGCACGGAACTGGGCTTACGAGCCAAGATGCTCATGGACCAGGGAATTCTGGTGCCCGATGAGGTCGTGATCGGTATGATCGAGAATAAACTAAAGGAAAATGAATCGGCGGCTGGCTTCATTTTTGATGGATTTCCACGAACGGTTCCTCAGGCCGAAGCGCTCGATGAACTGTTGGCCCTTCACAACACCCAGATCAAGGTCATGGTAGCCCTGGTGGTGGATGAAGACGAACTGACCAAACGGCTACTAATCCGGGGGCAGTCGTCGGGACGTCCTGACGATCAGAACGAAGCATTGATCCATCGCAGGATTAAAGAGTACAATGATAAAACGGCACCTGTCGCCAATTACTACGAGTCGCAAGGGAAGTTCAAAGCCATTGGTGGAATCGGAAATATTGAAGAGATATTTCAGGCCATCTGTGCCGAAATTGAAACGGTCACTGCGAATGTTCGCCAGTAAAATACAAGCGATAGGCCTAAAACAGTAGCATGGCTTCATCAAATTTTATAGATTACGTAAAAATAAACATTCGATCCGGTGCAGGTGGCGCGGGTTCCATGCACTTTCGGCGGGAAAAACACGTCGATAAAGGTGGACCTGATGGGGGCGATGGCGGTCGGGGTGGTCACATAATCCTGAAAGGCAGCTCGCAGCTCTGGACCTTACTGCACCTGAAATACCAGAAACACATCAAGGCGAAACCCGGAAAAGGGGGCGAAGGGGGTCGGCGAACCGGAGCCGAAGGCGAAGACGTTATCATTGAGGTTCCTTTGGGAACAATAGCCCGTCACGCCGAAACCGGTGATCAAATGGCCGAAATTACAGAAGATGGTCAGGAAATCATTCTATTGAACGGTGGCCGGGGAGGCATGGGCAACACCCACTTTAAATCCGCGACCAAGCAGGCTCCCGATTATGCGCAGCCAGGCGAGCCGGGGCTTGAAGAATGGGTTATTTTAGAATTGAAGCTGCTCGCTGATGTTGGGTTGGTTGGGTTTCCAAATGCGGGTAAATCAACGTTGCTGTCCGTCCTGTCGGCGGCTAAACCCGAAATTGCAGATTACCCCTTTACAACCCTTGTCCCCCAATTAGGGGTCGTTGCTTACCGGGATTATAAATCGTTTGTCATGGCCGATGTGCCGGGAATTATTGAAGGCGCATCACAGGGAAAAGGGCTGGGATTGCGTTTTCTGCGGCACATTGAACGGAACTCCATTCTGCTGTTTCTAGTACCAGCCACCAGTGAAGACTGCGGGGCTGAATACGAAACCTTATTGAACGAATTACGGCAGTATAATCCCGAATTGCTTGATAAACAGCGCTTGTTGGCAATCTCAAAACTAGATTTAATCGAGGACGCAGATCAGAACGCGATTTTGGATCGTTTACCGGCTGATATCCCGGCGGTATTTATTTCGTCCGTCCGTCAACAGGGATTGACGGAACTGACGGATCTGATCTGGAATGCGTTGACGCAAACTGAAAACTAAGTGTAACCAACCCGACAAGCGACCATCGCGATTGACACAATCGGACGCTCAGCTATGAATAAAATCCGGATTTTTACAACGTTATTGAACTTCCTTTTCCTTATGCTTCCTGCGTTGGCTCTGGCGCAGATTCAGATTACGTTTCCGAAATCCAGAATGGTTTTTCAGCGAAATGGCGGTAACGAAGCAAGTCTCTGGATTGGCGGTTTTTATTCCCTACCCTTTACCCGCATTCAGGTTCGGGTTGAACCGATGGATGGTGGCACGCTGGTAGACTGGACCACCATCCAGGAAAACCCGAAAGGGGGAGCTTTCTCCGGTTCAGTAACGGTAAAAGGTGGTTGGTACCGCCTGAAAGTCCGTGGGTTGCAAGGAGAGCAGTATGTTGAAGGTGGTGGTGTTGAACGCATCGGCGTCGGCGAAGTGTTTGTCGTTGCCGGACAGTCCAACGCGCAGGGCATTGATAATTACGGAGGTCCGGGAGCTAGCAATGACCGGGTTAGCTGTGTCAATTTTGGCAGCAGTAATGATCAGGTTCCGTTTGACCCAAATTTCCCTGAATTTTCGCACCTGGATGCGGGAAACCGAATTTTTCCGCGCGGGTATTCCGCCTGGTGCTGGGGTCGCCTGGGCGACCGCCTGGTTGCGCGTTTAGGGGTACCGGTTTTATTCTTCAATGCCGGTTGGGGAGGATCGTCTTCCAAAAACTGGCGTGAGAGCGCAGACGGTCTTCAGACCACGGAAGAGTATACCAATACCGAAAAATACCCCGTAGGACAACCCTACGGGAACCTTCGAACAGCCTTGAATTACTACGTTCAAACGCTGGGCGTCCGGGCGATCCTGTGGCACCAGGGCGAGGCTGATAACCAGTTCAATCGCTCGTCGGATGATTATGCCGCAAATCTGACGAAAGTCATTCAGCGCAGCCGGGAGCACAGTGGCAAAGATATCTCGTGGCTGGTTTGCCGGGCTTCGTATTCCGACGCCAATGGCAGCGACGGCAGCATTGTGGCGGGTCAGGATAAAACGATTCAGAGTGCCGGAAATGTGTTTGCGGGTCCCAATACTGACGGTATCCAGGTTCCGCGCGGGGCCGGGGCGCGACGTGACAATGAAGGTGTCCACTTCTTCGACAACGGGTTAATCCAATTTGCCGAAGCCTGGGACGCCAGCATGAACGATAATTTTTTCCAAAATTCCAAACCCCAGTCACCAGCCGCCGGAGTGAGCATTTCGGTAGCGTGTGGAGCGGCTAATACCCTGGCACTGCGGGTGGAAGGGGGATTTAGCTCGATTAACTGGAGTTCCGGCGGAAGCTCCCAAAGCATAACCGTTGGCAGCGGCCAATACATGGCCACTGTGAAAGACGGACTGGGCAATACGTTTTTTTCGGCTCCCTACCAGGTTCCGAACCGCCCCACCATCACGACCAGCGGCCCAACGACGTTCTGCGAAGGGGGCAACCTGACCCTAACGTCAAGCTACGACAACACGGCCTGGAGCAACAATACGACGGGAAAGAACATTACGGTTTCGACGGCGGGCAACTACCGGGCGGTTTACCGGGATGTTGGCAACTGCGAATTTACGTCGGATGAGGTAGCCGTTAAAGTGAATCCGTTGCCCGCTGCGCCAACGGCCCGAAATCTGGGGCAGGCCCGTTTTTGCGACCGCCTGTCTACCATCCTTGAATCGACCGATGCGCTGGTGTATAACTGGAGTACCGGTGAGAAATCGAAACAGATCGAAATTCGGAGAGGAGGCAACTATTCCCTGACCGTTACCGACCAAAACGGCTGCACCTCCCGGGAGTCGAACCAGATTGCCATTATTGTAGACCCCCTTCCCAGCCGCCCCACGGTATCGGCTGGTGGCCCGACAACGTTTTGCGCGGATCAGAATGTAACGCTGACATCGACTGCCGAAGCGGGGTATGTCTGGGAAGGTGTGGCGAACCAGACCGCGCGGAGCGTCACCATCAACCTGGCGGGTAATTACCTGGTCAGAACCCGCAACATCTACGGGTGTCTTTCGGATCCGTCCAACACGGTTTCGATCCGGGTTAACCCACTGCCTGCACCACCGACGCTGACCGCCAGCGGTTCCACCACGTTCTGCGATGGCGAGCGCGTAACCCTGACGGCCAGCGGAATACTGAAAGCCTTCTGGAACGTCGGCGATTCGACCCAGAGCATTGTGGCCACCCGATCCAATACCTACACAGCCCGCGTCCGCGACGCCAATGGTTGCTTCTCTCCGCCGTCGGCGGGTCTGCTTGTCGATGTGAAACCCGTACCGACAGTACCGATTCTGAAGCAAATCGGGACATACACACTCGAAGCCGCCGGAACCCGGCAAGGCGATTATTACCGGTGGGAACGGGATAATGCGGTGGTTGAACCCCGAACCGCCATCATCAAGGCCAATCAGACCGGGTCCTACCGCGCCCGGGCTTTTCTGGCCTACGATAATGGACTGGTGTGTGCGTCCGATTTCTCCGTGCCCATTGCCTTTACGCTCATCATCGACAATGATGGATTGAGCATTTACCCGAACCCCAGCCCCAACAAAGAAATTACCATTGAAACGCTGGAGGATATTACCAACGCGACGGTGACCCTAACGACCCTGAGCGGACAGGTAGTATGGCAGGGAAGCGTGGCCAGCTTTAACGAGCGAAAAACCTGGAATTTGTCAACTGTTCCTTCGGGGCATTATGTTTTAACGGTTCGTTCGGCCACTTTCAACGTGTCGAAACGTTTGTTGATTGGTTTATAAGGAGTTAATTTAAGAAACCGCCCCGTGAAATGCGTTTCGCGGGGCGGTTTTGTTTTCCCGGAAAAAAACCGAATCTTTGTTAGCAGACAGCGAAAAAATAACGCCGTTATGTTTCGTTTTGCCAGGTTTACTACACAAGAATCCGATAACTGACGATTAAGCGCGACTGCATTGAGAACGATTACTTGTTGACGAATGAAATCCACCGTATTTACCCGAGTGCTCGGCATGGCGGGATTTTTGCTTTTTTGGTACCCTGCCGTTGCCCAACTGAAAATAACCTATCCTTCGAGCCGCGCGGTTTTTCAGCGCGATCAGAGCGATAACAGTACAATTTACGTGGCTGGCACCTACGCCCAGCCGATTACGAAAGTAGAAGCCCGGTTGGTAAAAATGAACGACGGCCAGGGCATCGACACCGAATGGCAAACCCTTCAGACCGATCCGAAAGGCGGTATTTTTCAGGGCCCGCTCAAAGGGCGGGGCGGCTGGTATCGACTCGAAGCCCGCGCCTGGCAGGGGAACACGCTGGTGGGTCAGGACAATGTCGTTCGGATCGGGATTGGTGAAGTTTTCATCATCACGGGACAATCGAATGCTCAGGGCTTTCAGCAGCGGGGGGCCGAAGGAGCAACCGACGACCGGGTCAACTGCATCACCTACGATAATTCGGTTGCCAGTTCCCTCGAAAACCCGCCTTCTCCCAGCTTCCGGCAATTGGGTGCCGATGCCCTCGTGGGTCCGCGGGGCCAGAGTGCGTGGTGCTGGGGCCAGCTGGGTGATCTGATTTCCCGAAAATACAACGTCCCGGTTTTGTTTATCAATACCGCCTGGGCCGGTACTGCCATCCAGAACTGGATTGAAAGCTTCGACGGAGGAACGTCGAAAAATGTTTATATAGACCAGAACTTTCCCGCCGGAATGCCCTACGGAAATTTATTGATTTCACTGCGGTATTTCAGTTCGCTTCAGGGCCTTCGGGCGGTTTTGTGGCAGCAGGGCGAAACGGATAATCACCTGCGTCTTCAGCAGGAACAATACCGGCTTTGGATGCAGTTGCTGATCAATAAAACCCGGGCCGACACCCGGCGGTATCCCTCCTGGATGCTGGCCCGTTCGTCCTACAACCTGGGGCGTGTTGACCCTGGAATCATTGCCGCGCAGAATCAGGTGATTGGTACGTTCAACAACAACGTTTTTGCCGGGCCCGAAACCGATCGCATTCAGATCCCGCGTTTTGATGCCGTCAACAACGACGGTGGGACGCACTTCGGTGGCGACGGCCTTCGTCAGTATGCCGAAGCCTGGTTTGCCAGCATGGATGAGCGGTTTTTTACCGGAGCCATTCCCTTGCTGCCGTTGCCAACCCCGGAACTGACCGTGGCCTGTGCTTCAACCAATCAGGGCATCAACCTGAGTTTGCAGGCGGAAGTGCGGGACAAAGACAATACCGCCTTTAAACTCACCAATGTGACCTGGAGCAACGGCCAGAAAGGAAGCACGCTGGCGGTAACGGCACCCGGAACGTATTATGCTATTGCGAAGGACGATGGCGGGACCACCTTTATTTCTCCCTCGGTGACCATAGCCGCTCCGCTGGTGCCGGTCGCTCCGACCATCACCCAGTCGGGAACACAGCAGGCTTGTGCCGATTCGACGTTCACGTTTTCAACCGACAGCCCCGTTGCCAACAGCATCGTCTGGAGCACCAATGCCACGACCCGCCAACTGACCGTTGGAACGGCCGGTTCCTACACGGCCCGGGCCGTCAACCTCTACGGCTGCACTTCAACAGCTTCCGCACCAGCCAGCCTGATTATTCAGCCGAAACAAGCTCCGCCCACCGTTGCGCAGCGAGGACCGTTCTCGTTGCAGGCTTTTCCGCCCGCGGGGGCTGCGGTAGCCCAGCGGCAGTATGACTGGAGAACCGGCGGAAACCGGGTTGGCGGGAATTCAGACATTATAAAAGTTACGCAAAACGGAGAATATTCGGCCCGCTCTAAAACCACCTTTACCGTCGGCAACAGTTCGCTGGTGTGTTATTCCCTGTATTCGAGCAACGTCAGCTACATCGGTAACGACAATGCCAGTGCCGGGATCATCGCTTTTCCCAACCCGTCGACCGACGGGATTGTCCGACTGGAAATCAAAGAAAACATCACCAATGCGAACGTAACGGTCTCAACCCTAAGCGGTCAGGTAATTTACACCACTTTGGTACCGGTTTTTGACAACCAACTGGCCATCAATCTGTCAACGTATTCGCCGGGGAATTACATCATCCGGGTGAAAGCCGACGGCTATAAGGCCACCCGGCGGGTTTGGATCAAATAACCACCGGAGCCGAAACAAAGCGGGTCTTTCATTCCGGTGGAAGACCCGCTTTGTGTTGATAAATCCGCGCTTATGTGGTAAATTTGAAAGATAATTTCGTGTTTGAAATATCGTTAACTTGCGGTGCTTTCTGCAACCTCGTATGGACACAACCTATTTGCCTTCAGATTACCTGCCGATTTTTATCCAATTGGGATTGGCGCTGGGATTTATTGTTACCACGATGTTCGTCACGCACAACATCGGACCCAAGCGGAACAGCCAGAAAAAAGACGCTGCATTTGAGTGCGGAATCCCCTCCGAAGGTGACGCCCGGACCCCAATCTCCATTAAGTACTTCCTGATCGCCATTCTTTTTGTACTTTTTGATGTGGAAGTCATCTTTATGTATCCCTGGGCTGTCAATTTCAAGAGCCTGGGTATGGCGGGATTCCTGGAAATGATTCTCTTTATGGGATTACTGCTGTCCGGCTTCTATTACATCCTGAAAAAAGGCGTATTGAAGTGGGAGTAAACTGAAATGCAGTATAAAATGTTAATTTGTTGTTATCAACAAACAACCAACACAGCATGGCAAGTGACATCAAGATAGCCGAAGCCCCCGCCAGTTACGAAGGTCCCGGTTTTCAGGCAACTTCATTTGATAAAATAATTGGGCTGGCCCGTGCGAATTCGCTCTGGCCTTTGCCGTTTGCAACCTCCTGTTGTGGCATCGAATTTATGTCGACCATGGCATCCCGGTATGACATTGCCCGGTTCGGGGCCGAACGCCCGAGTTTTTCGCCCCGTCAGGCCGACGTTCTGCTGGTAGCCGGAACGATTGCCAAGAAAATGGCCCCGGTTCTGAAGCAGGTATATCTGCAAATGGCTGAGCCCCGTTGGGTGATCGCCATCGGGGCCTGCGCGTCGAGTGGCGGTATTTTTGACACCTACAGCGTTTTGCAGGGCATCGACCGCATCATTCCGGTCGATGTGTACGTGCCGGGCTGTCCACCGCGCCCGGAGCAAATCCTGGACGGGTTGATGCAAGTGCAGCAGTTATCGATCAACGAATCCTTGCGTCGGCGAAATTCACCGGAATATCAGCACCTGCTGGAATCGTATAATATTCAATGATTGAATGGGATACGGTTTTAATGGCTAAATGGTTTTTATGGTTAATGTCCATCTGAAAATTTGTAACCATTTTAACCATTTAGCAAGTTAACCATTCAACCATCAGAACCATTCAGCAATTTGATGATCAATATTCATGACTAACGAAGAAGTTGCTAAAGACCTGATCCGCCAGTTTGGAGAAGACGTTTACGATTTTGATGATCCGTACGGCATGCTCACGTTGTCGACCACGCGGGAGCAGATCATTCCCATGCTTCAGTATCTGAACACTCATCCGATTTATCAGATCAGTTTTCTGACCACTTTGTGTGGGATTCATTACCCGGACGATCCGAATCCGGCTCGTGAGTTTTGCATCGTCTATCAACTTCACAGTCTGGTCAACAACTTTCGGATTCGCATCAAGGTCTTTCTGGCCGAAGCCGATCTGCACATTCCGACGGCCACCACGGTGTACCTGAGTGCCAACTGGATGGAACGCGAAACCTACGATTTCTTCGGCGTCATTTTCGACGGTCATCCGAAACTGACCCGGATTCTGAACATGGAAGATATGGATTACTTTCCGATGAGGAAGCAATACCCGCTCGAAGATCCGACGCGGGAAGACAAGATTGATGCACTTTTTGGCAGGTAAGGATGGCTTAAAATGAAGGGATGGTCTGATGGCTAAAAATGGTTAAATGGCTTAGGAATTATATTTTAACCATGTTAACCGTCCAACCATTTTCAACCATCCATTGATAATTCAAAGTTTCATGAGCACTGTACTTGATATATCGAATAAAAACGCACCGGGCAACGATTTGCCGGCTAAACCCGAAGAATCGGTTCAGTACGTCAACGAGTTAACCACCCTCAACCTCGGTCCGACGCACCCGGCCACGCACGGTATTTTCCAGAACATCCTGCAAATGGATGGCGAAAAAATTGTGTCGGGCGAGCAGACGATTGGCTACATTCACCGGGCGTTCGAAAAAATTGCCGAACGGCGGCCTTTCTACCAGATTACTACGCTGACCGACCGGATGAACTACTGTTCATCGCCGATCAACAATTTTGGCTGGCACATGACGGTCGAAAAGTTGCTGGGCGTTACAGTGCCGAAGCGGGCAGAATACATTCGCGTCATCATGATGGAACTGGCCCGGATTGCCGATCACCTGATCTGTAACGGGATTCTGGGCGTGGATACGGGCGCCTTTACCGGTTTTCTGTACCTGTTCGAGGAACGCGAAAATATCTACGAAATCTACGAAGAAGTCTGCGGAGCGCGTCTGACCACCAACATGGGACGGATTGGCGGCATGGAACGCGATTTGTCGCCGGAAGCCATTCGTAAAATCCGGGCGTTCATCAAGCGGTTTCCGCCGATCATGCGCGAGTTCGAGAAGCTGTTCAACCGCAACCGGATTTTCATGGACCGCATCATCGACGTGGGTGGGATTACGGCCGAACGCGCGTTGAACTACGGTTTTACCGGCCCCAACCTGCGGGCTGCCGGTGTCGATTACGACGTTCGGGTCATGAATCCGTATTCATCCTACCAGGATTTTGAATTTGATATTCCGGTTGGCAAGAGTGGCGACACCTACGACCGGTTTATGGTGCGGAACGAAGAAATCTGGCAGAGTCTGCGGATTGTGGAGCAGGCGCTTGAAAACCTGCCCGAAGGGCCGTATTTCGCCGATGCGCCGGAGTATTACCTGCCGCCGAAGAAGGAAGTATACCGCAACATGGAAGCCCTTATCTATCACTTTAAAATTGTGATGGGTGAAATCGATGCGCCGGTGGGCGAAGTCTACCATTCGGTTGAAGGTGGCAATGGCGAACTCGGTTTTTACCTGATCAGCGACGGCGGCCGGGCACCCTACCGTTTGCATTTCCGCCGGCCTTCGTTCATTTATTACCAGGCCTATCCGGAAATGTGTGTGGGAACGACCCTGTCGGATGCGATTGTCATTATGAGTAGCCTGAACGTGATTGCGGGCGAATTGGATTCGTAAAACCCGGTTAAAAGGGAAAGGAGGGAGTATGAAACCCGACTGGCAGGATTTAGTCATAACGTCGCACCTGGATACGGTTGAAACCATTCGGAAACTTATCGAAGATAAGGAGTATGAAGAAGCCATGGAGGGGTTGGATGAATTGTACGAAAATATGTCGAATGCGGACAAACGGGCCTTGGAAAGTCAGCTTGTACGGCTGATGGTTCATATCCTGAAATGGCGTTATCAACCACAAAAACGGTCAACCAGTTGGGTACGAACGATTGTCAATGCCCGGAGAGAAATTCAAAAGCTCCAAAAATACATGCCGTCGTTGAACGTGCAGTTTATTGAGAATAATTGGCAGGAAAGTTTTGAGGATGCAACCGAAGAAGCCAAGGCCGAAATGAACCTGTCGCGTAAAGATAAATTTGAACCTGCTCCATTAACGTGGCAGGAAGTTTTTGAAGATGAATACCTGCTGTAAACCGATATGACGGAAACTTCAACTACCGTAGAATTTACCCCTGAGCGGCTGAAAATAGCGCAGGAAATGATTGCTCGTTACCCGGCTGAACGCCAGAAGTCGGCCTTGCTGCCGCTTTTGCACCTGGCGCAGGAACAATGGGGCTGGCTGAGTCCGGAAGTGATGGATTACATTGGCCGGATGCTGGACATTCAGGCGATCGAAGTGTATGAAGTCGCTACGTTCTACACCATGTTCCACCTGGACCCGGTGGGGAAACACGTTATTGAATACTGCCGGACCGGGCCTTGCTGCCTGATGGGCGGGGAAGAAATCTACGATTATCTGAAACAGAAGCTCGGTATTCAGGCGGGCGAAACCACCGCCGATCAAAAGTTTACCCTGAAAGAAGTCGAATGTCTGGCGGCCTGTGGGATGGGACCGGTTTTTCAGATCCGGGAAAAATACTACATGAATCTGACGCGGGATAAAGTCGATGAAATCATTGCCGAATTGAGCCGGTAAAAAACCAGTACACACATCAACCTCAAATTCAACGAAGAACGATTACGCATGGAAAGCAAATTGAAAGACAAGCTTCGTCGGTTGTACCGGATGGTCAAGTTCCGGATGAAAAATTCACCGCTTGATTTTGAGGAAGATACACTGCCCTGGATTGATCGCTCGGACGCTAACATCGACGCTTTTGTCAAGACGTTTAAAACGCCGAAAGACTTCCCTTACGATTTAGCCAAACTACTGCGCGACTGGCGCGATAACGGCTACGTCATTCTGGAAAAAGCCATACCGCCCCAGTGGCTCGACAATCTGTGGCAGGAAGTGGAAGAAGTGGTTGAAAACAACGAAAAGTATTCCGTCAAATCGTTGGTGTACCAGTTCAACGACGGCAAGGAAACGCCCGTTAAAGAGGTTCCCAAAGAAAAACTGAGAGGCATCGGATCGCGCTTGCTGGAATACCACAACAGTTCGATTGGGGCCAAAAAAGTGATGACGCATCCGCACCTGGCTACGTTTCTGGATGCAGTGTTCAATGAAAAGACGACGGTTTTTCAAAGCCTGATCTTTAAATACGGCAGTCAGCAGGGTACGCACCAGGATTATCCCTGGGTGCGCTCAAAGATTGCCAGCCACCTGGCAGCCGCCTGGATTCCGCTCGAAGACGTCAGTCCCGATTCGGGTCCGCTGGTGTATTATCCGGGGTCGCACCGGTTGCCGAAATTCGATTTTGGCACCGGAATTCTGTTTAGTGAGCAGGACTCCTTTTACACGCCCGACGAATTTACGAATTACCTCAATAAGACGTGTGCGAAAAATGGCATTAAAGGCACCATATTGCTCCTGAAAAAAGGGGATGTGCTGCTCTGGCACGGTGCGCTGGCACATGGCGGGAGCCGAATTAATAATCCGGCATTGACGCGGAAATCGTTCGTTTGTCATTATTCGACTCTCCGTTCGTATCCGAAACACCGTTTTGAAGAAGGGGAAAAATCCATCGCTCAACTTCACAACGGCATTACGATTTATGCAAACCCAACCAATCTGGCCGAAGAAGATGTGATGACGGCCGGAAAAGAATGGAACTAAAAGTCTGGAGATTCACGGTTCGATTTTAACCCGTTTTTGAGATAAAGCTATGGGCAAAAAGATTCTGCTCGAACATATTGACGTTCCCGGTATCGAAACCTACGATGTATACCGGAAACAGGGCGGCTACACGGCGGTTGAGAAAGCCATCAAAACCATGAGTCCGGAAGGCGTGGTGGAAGAAGTGAAGAAAGCTGGTATTCGCGGTCGGGGTGGTGCGGGTTTCCCGATGGGAATGAAGTGGAGCTTTCTGGCCAAGCCGGAAGGCGTACCCCGCTACCTGGTGTGCAATGCCGATGAATCGGAGCCGGGTACGTTCAAGGACCACTACCTGATGAAGAACATTCCTCACCTGCTCATCGAAGGCATGATCGTTTCCAGCTATGCCCTGGGCGCGAACAAGTCGTTCATTTATGTGCGGGGCGAGTTGATGTACGTGATTCGTATTCTCGAAAAAGCCATCGCCGAAGCAAAAGCGGCCGGTTTTCTGGGTAAAAATATTTTGGGTTCGGGTTATGATCTGGAACTGGTCGTTCATCCGGGCGGAGGAGCGTATATTTGTGGCGAAGAAACCGCCCTGCTGGAGTCGCTGGAAGGCAAACGGGGCAATCCGCGGAACAAACCGCCCTTTCCAGCGGTCAAAGGCTTGTATCAGTGTCCGACGGTGGTCAACAACGTTGAATCCATTGCGACGGCCGCCTGGATTGTCAACAACGGTGGAGATGCATATGCTGCCATCGGCATTGGCCGCAGCTCCGGCACTAAACTGATCTCGGCTTCCGGACACATCAAAAAACCGGGGGTTTACGAAATCGAACTGGGCGTTCCGGTCGAAGAGTTTCTGTATTCCGACGAATGGTGTGGCGGCATTCGCGACGGCCATCATTTGAAAGCACTTGTGGCCGGTGGTTCGTCGGTACCGATTCTGCCCGCCAACCTGATTACCAAACTGGCCAATGGCGAACCGCGTCTGATGACCTACGAATCGCTGTCGGACGGCGGTTTTCAGACGGGTACGATGTTGGGATCGGGCGGTTTTATCGTGTTTGACGAAACGGCCTGTATCGTTCGCAACACGTGGAATTTCTCCCGGTTCTACCACCACGAGTCCTGCGGACAGTGTAGCCCGTGCCGTGAAGGAACCGGCTGGATGGAAAAAGTATTGCACCGGATCGAACACGGTCACGGCAGCATGCACGACATCGATTTGCTGGTCGATGTGGCTAAAAAAATTGAAGGAAATACCATTTGCCCCTTGGGCGACGCAGCGGCCTGGCCGGTCGCGAGCGCCATTCGCCATTTCCGCGACGAGTTTGAGTGGCACATCACGCATCCTGCCGAGGCTACGCAACCGGGTGCGGTGTTCAAAGGTGAAATGGCATTGGTATAATTAGGTGATGCTGAACAGATTAGAAGAAAAGCTTTGGATCTGATCGTAACTTACGAGCTATAGCTAAATGGAAGATATAAAACCGCAGTTAGTCAAAGTTACCATCGACGGAATCGAAGTCGAGGTAGAACCGGGAACGACGATTTTGCAGGCGGCCCGGAAAATCGGGGGCAATGTGGCCCCCCCGGCCATGTGTTACTACCAGCCCCTCAAAGGCAGTGGCGGCAAATGCCGGGCGTGTCTGGTGCGGGTAGCGGCCGGTTCGGCGAAAGATCCGCGCCCGATGCCCAAACTCGTCGCGTCGTGCATCACTCCCGTGCAGGACGGCATGATCGTTGAAAACTCGACCAACGAGCAGGTGCTGACCACCCGGAAAGCCATCGTTGAGTTTCTGCTCATCAACCACCCGCTCGATTGCCCGGTTTGTGACCAGGCCGGCGAGTGCGATTTGCAGAACTTCGCTTTCAACCACGGCATGGCAACCACCCGCTACGAGGAAGAACGCCGGACGTTTGAAAAGCAGGATATTGGTCCTTACATCCAGTTGCACATGACGCGCTGCATTTTGTGCTACCGCTGTGTGTATACCGCCGATCAGATCACGCAGAAACGCGTGCATGGCGTGCTGGGCCGGGGCGATGCGTCCGAAATCGGTACGTATATTGAGAAAGCCATCGATAACGACTTTTCCGGAAACGTCATTGACGTCTGCCCGGTGGGCGCGCTGACGGATAAAACCTACCGGTTCAAAAACCGGGTCTGGTTTACCAAACCGGTCGATGCCCACCGCGATTGCCCGACCTGCTCCGGCAAAACCACGGTTTGGTACCGGGGCGATGAAGTGATCCGGGTAACGGCCCGCAAGAACGAGTGGAACGAAGTCACCGAATTCATCTGCAACACCTGCCGTTTCGAGAAAAAGAAAACCAGCGACTGGGTCATTGAAGGGCCGACGAAAATCTCGCGCAGTTCGGTGATTTCGGCCAATAAATACCGGGGCGATCTGATCAAGCCGGATTTCCAGCGGAAACTGGCCGCAGCGACGTACACGCACGTCGACGACGAACGGGATACCTCGCAGCTGGGCATTCAACAATTGACGCCGGAGCGGTTTGCCCCGGTTTTGCCCCACGCCAACGACCCCGAACCTTGAAATAGAGAAAAGACACCAGACAAGAGAGGATAGGCTTTTAGCTCTCTTGTCTCTTGTCTCACTTCTCATGTCTTAAACATATGGAACTGACTGAACTCATTATCAAAGGCATTCTCATCGTGGTTCTCTTCGGAGTAACCCTGTTGATTGCCATGTATTCGACCTGGGCGGAACGCAAGGTAGCCGGTTTTATTCAGGATCGTTTTGGCCCCAACCGGGCGGGACCGGGCGGTATTTTTCAACCGCTGGCCGATGCCGGCAAGATGTTTTTTAAGGAAGATTTTATTCCATCACAGGCTAACAAATGGCTTTTTATTCTGGGTCCCTGTCTGGCTATTCTGACGGCTTTGATGTCGAGTGCGGTTATTCCGTTTGGCGAAAGCATCCGCTATGAAGACTTGCTGATTCCGGTTCAGGGCGTCGAAATCAACATCGGAATTCTGTACGTGTTCGGCGTTGTGTCGCTGGGCGTCTACGGGTTGATGGTGGGTGGCTGGGCCTCGAACAATAAATTTTCGTTATTGGGTGCCATTCGGGCCGCTTCGCAGAACATCAGCTACGAAATCGGGTTTGGCCTGTCCATCATTGCCATTCTGATGATGACGGGGTCGCTGTCGATTCGGGCCATTGTGGAACAACAGCACGGTTTTGCCTGGAACCTCTTCAACCAGCCGCTGGGATTTATTATTTTCCTGACCTGCG
This sequence comes from Larkinella humicola, assembly GCF_008727875.1. Classification (GTDB taxonomy): domain Bacteria; phylum Bacteroidota; class Bacteroidia; order Cytophagales; family Spirosomataceae; genus Larkinella; species Larkinella humicola. The sequence goes on from NZ_VTWS01000004.1 coordinate 670,177, forward strand.
CGTTTGCCGAGTGTAACCGGACACCCTTCGATTTGCCGGAGTGTGAAACGGAACTGGTGGGCGGTTATCACACCGAGTACAGTTCCATGAAACTGGGTTTCTACCTGTTCGCCGAATACATCAACATGTTCGTGTCGTCGGCCATCATTGCATCGCTGTATTTTGGCGGTTACAATTATCCCGGTATGGACTGGGTACGCGAAACCCTGACCGGTTCGCTGGGGGCGGCAACCGGCCACAACCTGGCAACGCTCGTCGGAACCATCGTGCTGTTCGGCAAGATTTTCTTCTTCATTTTCTTCTTCATGTGGGTGCGCTGGACGTTGCCGCGTTTCCGCTACGATCAGTTGATGAACCTGGGCTGGAAAACCTTCATCCCGCTTTCCATTCTGAATGTTGTCGTAACCGGTTTCGGCCTGTTATATGATGTTAAATACGCCAGTTGGGCCATTGTCATCGTGATGGTGATCATGGCGATGGTATCGTCGGCCCGCGCCCCGAAACCCGCCGTTCAACCGCAGCGAACCTGATAACGCACTGATAGTTATGCAACTAACCAATCGATCTAAAGAGGTCAGCAACAAGGAAATGACGATGGCGGAGAAGATGTACCTTCCGGCGATTGCTCAGGGACTGGCCATCACGATAAAACACTTTTTTGCCAAGAAAGTGACCATTCCGTATCCGGAGGTGAAGCGGTATTTGGGGCCGGTTTTCCGCGGACACCACATTCTGAAACGCGACGAAGAGGGGCGGGAGCGTTGTACGGCCTGTGGGCTGTGCGCCGTGGCCTGTCCGGCCGAAGCCATCTCGATGGTGGCTGCCGAGCGTAAAAAAGGCGAAGAAAACCTGTATCGGGAAGAAAAGTACGCAGCGGTTTACGAAATCAACATGCTGCGCTGCATCTTCTGCGGGTTGTGCGAAGAAGCCTGCCCGAAACAGGCGGTTTATCTGCGCCACGACAAACTGGTGCCGATTTTCACCGAACGCGATCAGGTCGTTTATGGCAAGGAGGAATTGGTCGAGAAGATGAGCGACCGGTATATTCGGACCAACCCGGATGCGCAGGCAACCCCCACCGAACCGTCGTTTTCGCGATCAGCAACCTAATTTTCGTTTAAAGTTTAAGGTTTAACGTTTAAGGCATTTAAGATAACGTTAACCCTTAAACCTTAGACCTTAAACGCTAAAAAATGAAGCCTACTGAAATTTTATTTTACGCCTTAACCGCCATCACCCTGCTGAGCGCATCGTTCGTGGTGACGGCCCGAAACCCCATTCACAGCGTCCTGGCGCTGATTCTGACGTTCTTCTGTCTGTCAGGGCATTACATCCTGCTGAACGCGCAGTTTCTGGCGGCCGTCAACATCATCGTCTATGCCGGTGCCATCATGGTTTTGTTTCTGTTTGTGATCATGTTCCTGAACATGAAAACGGAGGACGAAGAATCTAAAACCACCATCACCAAGCTGGCTGCCGTGATTGTCGGCGGGGTGTTGCTGGTCGTCATGGTGGCGGTGTTTCGGGCGGCTTCAATGGCTACCTACAACCCATCGACCTACAGTGCAAAAGTGGGGCTGGTGGAAAACCTTGGCCTTGTGTTATACCGCGACTATCTGCTGCCGTTCGAACTGGCGTCGGTGCTGCTACTGGTCGCCATGGTGGGGGCCGTAATGCTGGGAAAACGCGAACCGGGCGACCGGCATTATTAGAACGGGATTTGTATTACGTTGAACGGGTTGTACTGGAAGCAGTGCAACCCGCTTTTTTTTGATTTATTCCGCAACCTGATTACCGCGAGGAGATGATTTTCCGAATCCCGAGATAACCGCCCGCCGAGTCGTAGAGCAGCCCGCCGTAATCGTTTGCAAAAGACGCGTTGATTTGGAAGTCGCCCAAACCGCCCAGGCTGACCGGAGCCATCAGGCTGAACAGCGTTGACCACTGCCGGGGCCTGTTGTAATAGGGTTCATTGTAGGTTCCGATGTTGCTACTGTACGACAATTTGCCCAGCCACTCGACCCGGCCCATGGTGCCGGACAGACCAAAATGCAGTAGACTCACCCGGTTATTGCCAATGGCTCCGTTGGGCAGACCCGCCCGAACATCACGGCCCGGCGTCATAAACGGCGAACCAATGGTGCGGTTTCCGTAAACCCAGCCATCGACATACTGCGAATGATTGAAGTAATTATCGCGTCCCCGTTTAGCGGGGTTGCTGATGAGAAATGTGGCACCCCCCTGATGCTTGGTATACAGAAACTCGAACAAGGCTTCGTGGATCGAAACAAACGCTTTTTCGGGTCGGGTGTTCCTCAGCCGGATTCCGTTCAAACCGTCGCGGATGTTGGTCAGATAAAACAGGGAGCCGTCGTCGTAGATGCTCTGGCGATACATGAAGAGATTGAGTGAGCCGAGGTCTGCTTCCAGCGCCAGATCGACCGTCCCCAGGTGATTGCCGACCCGGTTTTCTTCGAAGCTGGGCAGGGTCGTATCGATTTTGTTCGGATTGCGGTGGGACGTAACCACAAACCAGTAGTTTTTCAAACTGCGGGGCAGATATCCGTTGTTCGTGAAATCCGGTGAGATCTGGTCCGAATAGCCCGCCCACTGCACCTGGTGGTTGATCCCGGCGTATAGTTTCAGTTTGGAACCCGGTCTTCCCATGCGTCCGTACAGTGCCTTTTGATGCAGATACGTGTTACGGACAATCCGCTTGTTGTCGAACCAGCCGTGGTTGTAGAAGGCATAAATGGAAAGGAAATTTCTGGTCAGCGGAACGGGAACAAACCCCTGGGTCCCGATTTGAATCACCGGAATGGGCAGCGCATTGCCCGACCAGGCAAACGAACCGGAGGTCAGCGTCGTATCCATCAGGCCAATGACGTTCCGACGGCGACCGGCGTAGAACTCGATCCGCCCGTAACGCGCTTTTACGTAGGCTTCCGGGAGCAGAATTTTTGTGTTACCGGCTACATTGGCAACCACGTCGACGCCGTAGCCCCAGTCGAATTTCTTCTGGCGAATGCTGCCGCTGTCGATGACCGGTTTTCCGTAATCGGATGAAATGCCGAGCCGAAAGGTAGCCGCGGGCGTGGTCGTGGGAACGATACCGAATTGGTTGGCCCGTAACCAGAAGGGCGTCCGGTCGCCCGAAGAAAGATAAGCACCTGCCTGCAGATCATACCGCGTCGTCTTCGGGAAATAAGCCCGTTGACCCAAAACCGGGTACATACCGCAGCAGGACAGGAGAAAGACCAGCCCGGCTTTTACGTTCATAGATATAATAAGTGACCTCTATACGTTTACTTTCCTCTTCCCTGCACCATGACGCGGACGGTTTGGACAATGAGCCACACGTCGGTTGAGAGAGAAACATTTTGCAGATATTCAAGGTCGTACCACAGTCGCTGCACCATCTGCTCAACATTTTCGGCATAGCCGAATTTGATTTGTCCGATGGAGGTAATACCGGGTTTGACCATCAGCAAATACTTGTATTCCGGCGATTTCTCGACGATTTGATTAATGAAATACTGCCGCTCCGGGCGAGGCCCAACCACCGACATATCCCCTTTCAGTACGTTGTAAAACTGGGGGAATTCGTCAAGACGCGTTTTTCGCATGAACTGGCCCCAGGGAGTAATGCGGTCGTCGTTGTCGCCCGATGACAGAGCCGGACCACCCCGTTCGGCATCGGGATACATGCTGCGAAACTTGTAAATCCGAAACGGTTTGCCCCACTTCCCAATCCGCTCCTGCGAATAAAAAGCCGGTCCTCTCGAACTGAATTTGGTTATGAGTGCAATAATAAGGAAAAATGGCGCACCAGCCGCCAGCACACTCGCCGAGAAAGCAATGTCGAAAGTCCGTTTGAATACGTTCACCTGCAAATCATCCAGGTAGTGAGTCGACAGGCTAATCACTGGCTGAACATCGTGGTATTCAACCGTCACGCCTTTCGTGAGGAACCCTTTGAAGTCGACAATCAGCTTCACCTGGTAGCTGGCTTCCTCCGAAAAGTTCATAATGTCACGCAACTGCTCGGTTTCAATGTAGGGCAGACAGCAATAAACGCAGTCAATTTCGTTGCGGGTGATGAATTCTTTCAGGTAATTGTAATCTCCCCGCAGTGCGGTGGCATTCTCGGCGTTCATTTTATCAAAATACCCGTAAAATTTGAACCCAATTTCCGGATACATCTGGTAGAACGTCTGAATGCTCCGGGAAAGCGGCCCGTAGCCTACCACCACAAACCGCCGGGTGTTGTAGCCCATTGCGCGGTAGACCTTCAGCAGAATGAGCACCACCGAGCGCCAGAGCGAACCGGCACACAGAAACAGGACATACGTTAGGGCAAGCTGCTCGCGGGAATAATCAAAACCGCCCTTCGTGAACACCCAGAAAACCGACACCAAGGCAATGTGAAGCCCAACCAGTTTGGCAAGACCCACCAGCAGATTTTGGATCGTAAACGTTAGCCGGGAAAAGTTATAGGGCTTATTGAGCAATAAAATCAAAAACCAGGCTGCGTTAATGAACCAGAAGAGGGTAACGTAGGGAGCATCGAATAAAGACGCTGTAGAACCAAATTTGAGCCGGTAGGCAAGGGCAAAGCAGATATCCAGAGAGATGATATCCATCGTTGCGCTAAAAGGCCGCAATAAAAAAGAAAACCGGTGTTTCATAAGCAATTCGTTTGGAACAGCCGCTGCACGTGCAGATTATAAAACTGCCAGACCGCTCCCTCGCTTGAATTTGTGACAAATGAAAGACACTTAGTATAAACAGAGCGTGTAACACTAACTCTTTATTAACTCCAAGTTCACTTTATTTGTACGATTATTGGCAAAAATTTATTGAAAAATGCGCTAATATTTATCCTAAGGACTCGTTGTTTTTATCATTCTTGCGATTGTGCCATTTAATAATCAGATAGTTAAAGGCCCTACTCCGCCGAAAACCATTCGGTTGTTTTTCGGGTTACGTAGCGATCAAACTCCTGACGAAAAGTTTCACGACTAAACCGCTGCGCGTGTTCGTGAATGACAACCGGGTCGAACTGATCGATGCTTCGTTCAAACCGCTGCACGCATTCGGTGAGTGAATCGACCTGTTGCCGGTCGAAAAACAGTCCGGTTTTCTGATCCATCACCGACTCCAGCACCCCGCCTTTTCCGTAGGCCAGCACCGGCGTTCCGCAGGCCTGGGCTTCCACGGGCGTGATCCCGAAATCCTCTTCGGCAGCAAACAGAAACGCTTTGGCCTTCTGCATATACGAAATCAGCACGGCGTCGGATTGGTAGCCGACCAACTCAATGTTGGGCGTTGCCAGCCGTTTAATTTTTTCAAAGTCCGGGCCGTCGCCCACCACCACCAGGCGTTTGTCGGGCATGGTCGAAAATGCTTCTACAATCAAATTTATTTTTTTGTAGGGAACCATCCGCGAAGCCGTCAGGTAATAGTTTTCTTTCTGCGCACAGAGCGCAAATTTCCCGGTATCGACGGGCGGATAGATCACATCGGCATCGCGACCGTACACTTTCCGGATTCGGCGGGCAATATAGCGGGAGTTGGCGACAAAATAATCAACCCGTTGGGCCGATTGATAATCCCACAGCCGAATGTAGTGCAAAATTAATTTGGCCAGGGCCCCACTCACCCCGGTTTTGAGACCGCTTTCGCTCAGGTATTGGTGGTACAAATCCCAGGCATACCGCATGGGCGAGTGGCAATAGCAGATGTGAAGCTGGTTGGGGCCGGTCAACACGCCCTTCGCCACAGCATGGCTGCTCGACACCACCACGTCGTAGGCACTCAGATCGAACTGCTCGACAGCCAGTGGCATGAAGGGCAGGTAGGTGCGGTATTTTTTTTTCGCCCACGGCAGTTTCTGAATAAAACTCGTCGTAGCGGTTTTATTCAAAATCAGGGGGCGTTGCGAGTCGGGCAGAAAGTCGACCAGGGCGAACAGATCACTTTGCGGATAAAGTTGCAGGATTTGTTCGACCACGCTTTCGGAACCGGCAAACGTAACCAGCCATTCGTGCACCAGGGCGACTTTTTTATCAAGCATTTTTGAGAATAAAGAAGCGAGACAAGAGAAGTAAGATTTTGTCAAACTCCCTAATCTCTGGTCTATTATCTTTTGTCTGAATTCAATTCCATAATGATTCCAGCCAGTTTCTCGGCGGATTGTTGCCAACTGAACCGTTCGACCCGCCCGCGCCCTTTCTCCACCAGCGTTTTGCGGAGCGATTCATCACGGTACAGCTTCGTTAGCCCGTCGCGGATGCTGCCAAGGTCGTAGGGATCGACGTACACACTGGCGTCGCCACAGACTTCGGGCAGGCTCGTGGTGTCAGACACCAGCGTGGGGCAGCCACACGACATGGCTTCGAGTGGCGGAATGCCAAAGCCTTCAAAAAAAGACGGATAGGCAAAAAACAAGGCGTGCTGATACAGATTCACCAACTGCGCATCGCTGAGGTAACCGGTGAAAATAATGGACGGGTCGTTCTGAATCATTTCCTTCAGTCCGTTGTCGGCGAATACTTTGTGAGCCGCTCCGACAATCACCAGCTTCGTATCCGAAAATTTAGCTTCCTGAAACGCCCGAATCAGCCCTTTGAAATTTTTGCGCGGATCGAGTGACGAAACCGCCAGAATGTATTTTCCGTACGGATTTTCGCCTTTCACCGCAGGCGGATGCAGGAAAATATCCGAAATGCTGGGGTAAATAATGTCCAGTGACGAACGGGGAACCTGATAAAATTGATTCAGATCATTCAACGAGTATTCGCTGATTGTCAGAACCTTGTGCGCCGACTTGACAATGCGGGGAACGGTAAAATTATAGAGTAGCGAGAATTTTTTCGAAAACCATTCCGGGTGACGATGAAAGGATAAATCCAGAACTGTGACAATCTTGTTGTCGTAAACGATGGGAGCGGTATTGCAGAGGTTCAGCAAGAGCGGACTGCCCTGGCTTTTGAGGTAGAGCGGCATTTCGATCTGCTCCCACAGATACCCTTTGCTGCGGCCGTACACCGTAGCGCCTAAATCCTTTGCAATGTCTTCCTGGAGTATGTTATAAGGCGTTAAAAACGTAATGTCCGGCAGCAGATTCTTCAATCGCATTCCGAGTTCAATGCCAACCCGCTGCGTTCCCGTAACGGGCTGTGTGAGAAACCGGGCGTTGACAACAACTGATTTATGGTTCATAGAAGGCGTAAATGATCGGTCGTAAAATTAAATCTTGCTTTCCACACTACTAGTACTAACCACGGAATTCCGCTTTTTAGTATCGAAATTTCGTTTCAGCATGTATAAACACAGCGCAATCACCAGCGGCAGCGCGTTGGAGGGCGATGTAATGCGGTGTTCGGTAAAGCTCATGACCGACAGGTTGAAATACGAAACCAGCAGAAATTTTTGCACGAGGCTGTCTGCACCTTTTTTCAGATACCGATACAGCGCGTGCCAGAACAGCAAAAAGACCGCCAGCCCGACCAGGCCCTGTTCCCCCAGAATGTGCAGATACGAATGATGGGCGTGCGCATCGTCGAAGGTCTTTTTGGGTTGATCGTTGAGGCTGACCACATACGGAAGGCCCTTGTACCGCAACGGAACATCGTTGACGGACCCAAAACCGGTTCCGATCAGGGGCGAATGCAGAAAACAGTCAACGGCACGGGGCCAGGTTTCGACGGCGCGGATGGCGATGTTGGCCGATTTGGTGCTGACTTCGCCAAAGAGGGGCGAAATGTAGGTACTGGCCCCTGCTTCGCTGAGGTCGGCGTCGCGGACATACCTCGTATAAAGCGGATAGGTATACGTCAGAACCGCGCACTGGACGGCGACAATGGCGAAAAGGGCCAGCCGAATCAGGTAGGCCCGGTTGGTGCGGTCAAAAAAGTAGAAGGCAAAACCGGCTACCAGGCCCAGCAGCGACCCCCGGGAGGTCGTAGCGATCAGAAAGACGAAGTTGACGACGATCATCAGCAGCCATTTCCGCTTGCGTTCCTGCAAAAACAGCACGATGTTGAGCGACAGCACGATGCTGATGAAACCGCCCGCGCCGTTGGTGCTTTTGAAAAAACCGTGGAAGTAGGTTTCCGGATTGCCCCAGTCGGTGATGGCGGCAAAATTGGTCAGCACCAGATTCAGCCCGAACGCCACGCCGTTGACCAGGGTGGCAAAGATCAGAAACCGTTTGAAAAGGGAATCGACGGCGACATCATACGAAAAGAAGGCGATGAGCAACAGGGGCAGGTACGAAATAATGAAGTTTCCATCGTACCGATAAAAACCGAACGCGAGCAGCGACGGCGGATAGTAGATCAAAATGCCCGCCAGCGAAAACAAAAAGTAGATGTACAGGTAATAAATGAACCTTGGAATCACGAAAACCGCATGCCTGAAAAACAGATAGGGCAAAACCGCCAGGGCCAGAATCGACGGCAACGGGCTGATGAAAATCAGGTTGGTGACGGTTCCGAACAAGCCGATCAGCAGGGCGATATAGAATAACGTCCTGATCTTCATGGCGTTCGGCGGGTCAGCCGTTTGGTGTAGACTTTCAGTTTGTCTTTGTAAAGCCAGGTCAGGTATTGACGGCGGCTCAGCAGGCCTTTTTCGTGCCAGAGGTGCAGGTTTTCCCAAACCGCTTCGGGCCGGTGCGATGCCCCGCCCTGCCGAAAATTACTGAGAATGGCGTTGAGGGGAATAAACGGAAGGTGCTTCCCGGCCAGACGCAGCATCAGTTCATAGTCACTCACGTACCGGTATTGCTCGCTGAACAGCCCGTAGGTTTGGTAAAACGCAGCCGGCACAAAGCAGGTGGGGTGTTCGATGTTGCCTTTGGGAAGCTGGCTGGCGTGCGTCTGGATCAGGAAGGCTTCCTGCTCATCGAGGAACGTGCGCTGAATGCCGTGGTAAACGGCGGGGCCAAACTGTTGGTAAGCCTGCACGATTCGTTCAACGGCGTCGGTTTCGTACCAGTCATCGCTGTTGATGATGCCGATCAGTTCGCCGGTGGCCCGCCGGATGCCTTTGTTCATGGCGTTGTAAATACCGCTGTCGGGTTCGGACACATACTTGATTCGGTTCGGAAACTGCCGGGCATACTGCTCGATGATGGCTACCGTCCGGTCGGTCGATTTTCCGTCGATCAAAATGTATTCGATGGGTGCATAGGTTTGATGGACAACCGATTGAATGGTTTGTTCGATGTGTTTTTGGCTATTGTAACAAACCGTAATAACGGAAACCAATGGCGGCATAGACAACTCCGGTGAAGGACGTACGGAAATACGTCCTGGATAAAACGGTATAAACCACAAAGATAGAAAATTGTGGCTCGGCACCCGACCAATTTGGCAACACTCCTTTTTAGCGGGCAACCTAGTGCAGCAGGCTCTCGTAGAGATCGAGCGTTTCGCGGACGGTTTTTTCCCAGGAAAAATGACGCAGTTGCGCCTGTCCCAGCTCGGCGAGTTGTTGGCGACGGGCCGGGCTGGTAATGAGTTGTTCGACGGCTGCGCGGAGGGAATCCGGCTGATCCGGATCAAAATAAAGCGCGGCAGCCCCCGCCACTTCAGGCAGCGAACTCCGGTTGCTCAGAATGCAGGGGCAGTTGCAGGCGAAGGCTTCCAGAACGGGAATGCCGAACCCTTCGTAGAGGGACGGAAAGACAAACGCCAGGGCCTGGCGGTAGAGGTGCCGCAGCGTATCGTCGTCAATGGGTTGCTGGTCAACAAGATTGGTCAGGTTCAATTGTTTCAGGATAGCCGTTTCTTCGGGCGAAAAGGCTCCCCCGCCCGCGCAGATCACCCGAACCTGGTAGGCGAGGAGCAAGGGTGCAACGGCCCGAATAAAGGGCAGGAAGTTTTTGTACATCCCCCGGTTGCCGACAAAGAGCAAATACGGGGCTGTGGCTTCCGACGGGAGTTCAGCTTGGGTATCATCTACAAAAACCGACGAGCCCAGGTAAATGACGCGAATCCGATCCGGTGAAAGGTCGTAGTATTCGATTAAATCCCGTTTGGTGTTTTCGGAAATCGCGATAACCGCCGTAGCCTGATGCACAATTTCCTTTTTCCAGGCCATCACGCGGCTGTCGGCGGCCAATTCGGGATACACCGTGTGGTATTTTTCGTGGATCATGTCCAGGAAAGTAACCACGACGGGGCGCTTTCGAATGTGACTCAGAAAAGAAGGCTCGTAATACGTCGCGTGAAAAACATCGTATGAACGGGTCTGCATTTCCAGCCGGTTGAATGCTTTGTTAAGTCGGTAAAAATAAGGCTGTGTTCTGGCAAATGGCTGACCGGGAAAAAAAGGCAGAGCGTGAAGCCCTTTCTCTTTTAAGTATGCATTGTTGGAAAATAACAACGATAAATGAGCCTGGTGAGGAGTTGGAGACTGGTTGATGCCGGCAATCAATTCACAAAAATACCGGGAAATGCCGCCGTAGTTTTGTTGGGAAAACGTTTGATGGTCAAAAAAAATCTTCATGCGGTTCTTCTTTCAGGGAAGCAAGTGCTTTTTGAAAGTCTTCTTCATCGTTTTTAACCCGGTTTTTGTGGTGATATTGTCCATTCGCTGCCGGATGGTGGCTACTTTCCTGAAAAACTTATTCAATGAATACTCCGTCGCCTGGCGGTTTTCGATAAAAAACTGCGGATGCCTGAGTTCCGTCAGTGGTTGCAGGGGATTATTGCCCGTCGATTCGGCGTCGGTTTTGGTGTGCGTGGCATCCTGGTCAAAACCGATGTTGGAGATCAGGTTTTGGTTGGGGCAGATGCAGAGCCCGTAATGGATCCAGATGGCGTAACACCACTGGTAATCCCAGGTGTCGATCTGTCCGTTGAAAACACCGTCGAAGGCTTCGGTCCAGTATTGCTGCACTTTTGGATCCGAAAACAGGGTGCTCACCAGTTTCTGCCGCCGGAATTCCGGATACGTAGTGATTTCAACGTCGTAGTGCTGCCAGGCCCGTCGCCAGCTCGCCCAGCCCCAGACGTGGCAGATTTTGGAATAAAAATACGAGCCATCCCCGTGCCACTGCCCGTGCTGAAAGTTGACGCCCGTAATGTGCATTACGCCCGGATTGTGCTGATGATGCAGGAGGTTTTCACGGCAAAATGAAAAGAAAGTGACATCGGGCAGGCAGTCATCTTCCAGAATGATGCCCATCTCGACCTGGTTGAAAAACCAGTTAATGGCGGTGCTGACGGCCCGTTTACACCCCAGATTCTGATTTCGAACCAGCCGGTGTACCTGACACGGCCAGTCGATTCCGTCGAGCAGCGCCAGACATTCGGCAATCTGCTTTGAGTCATCCGGGCGATCGGATCGGGGACCATCGATGGCAACGTAAAGGTCCAGCGGTTGCACCAGGCGGATTTGGTCAAACACCCGGCGGGCATGACGGGGCCGGTTGAACAAAATAAACAGAACCGGAATATCTAATTGTATAGACACTGGAACAGAGATGGCCTAATAGTGAACTCGACAATTGCTAATTTCGCAATTAAGGTACGAAATAAAGGCGGAGCCATCAAATAAGGTCTTTTAAGGGTTGCTTTCTTACGGAATCGGACACTGCTTGAAAGTCATGATCCAACAGGGATTTGGCCGGATACGAATGCAGGTAGTTATACAGGGCCACTTTCCGCGGGTGCGTGAACCAGCGGAACCAGGTAGGGTTGATCGGTTTGGCCGTCATCAGGTGCAGGTCGTGTTGATCGCTATACAATTGCAGGCCAAAACGGTTGGCGAGCCGGTGCAGCGATTCGAGGCTGTAAAGGGCGACGTGCTGACCGGTTTCGGGGATAAAATACCACCAGGTTTCCGGGGTGACATTCGGATTAGGCAACACTTTGGTCGTGAAGAGAATGCTCTTACCAGCCCGGAGCATTTCCCCGACGGTAGCCACCGGATCGGCCAGGTGCTCAAATACCTCAAAAGCCGTAACTAACTCGTAGGTTTTGCCCGCAGGCTGATCGGTCACGTCGAAATGCTTCGCGAAGAGGTTTTCGCAGTATTGATCTTGCCGGATGAACGGAAACCCACGATCGCGCATCATCCGCACAAACAGTCCGTAGCCCCCCCCGTAATCCAGAAACGGACCTTCCGGTTGAAACCATTTCCGAATCATAGCCTCGACGGTGGGAGCCCAGCGTACATTCCGTGAAACCAGGCCGATGTCCAGCGAGGTAATGGCTGATGCATAGGCTTCCGGGAGCCAATACGGGGATTCGGTCTGGATGAAACCGCACTCGTGGCAACGATAATACGTAACATCATATTTGAACAATACTTTCACCTGGAAAGACTCGTTCGAAGGGGTATTGCAAATATGGCAGGTCATAGAATATTTTTTTGTTCCTGGCTATTTGGCGATTAGCTCCAAAAATAAGCTTAATTCTTCAAACCAAGCCGCCTTTTCAAGCTCTCCGCTTTGATGGTCACCCAGCCGGGCTTTTTAAAATAATGGTGAACCGAGTATTCGGTGGCCAGCACGTTTTCAATGATAAACGTAGGGTGTTTGACTTCCGTCAGGGCGTTTAGGGGCAAATTGGCGAGCAATTCCCGGTCTTCTTTGGTGTGGGTGGCTTCTGTGCCAAAACCGATGTTGGAGATCAGATTCTGGTTGGGGCAGATGCAGAGTCCGTTGTTGATCCAGATGGTATAGACCCAGGGGTAGGCCCAACTGTTGACCTGCCCGGCAACCACGCTGTCAAACGCGTCGATCCAGTATTGCTGCACTTTGGGCTCGGCGAACAGGTCGGCAATGCGGTTTTGCTGGCGAAAAACCGGGTAGGTTGCCATCGAAACGTCGTACTTTTCCCAGGCCCGTCGCCAACTGGCCCAACCCCATACGTGGCAGATTTTGGTGTAAAAATACGAACCGTCGCCGTGCCAGTGGCCATTCTGAAAATTGACGCCGGCGATGTGCATGATCGTCGCGTTGTCGCGGTGGTAGTGGAGGTTTTCCCGGCAGAACGAAAAGAAGCTCAGATCGGGCAAACAGTCGTCTTCCAGAATAATCCCCATTTCCACCTGCTGAAAAAACCAGCTAATGGCCGTGCTGACGGCTTTTTTACAGCCCAGATTCTGATCATGAATCAACCGGTGAACCGAGCAGGGCCAGTCGATCTGTTCGAGCAGCGCCAGGCATTCGGCGATCTGTCCCGGATCGGTTTCGTTGCCGGGCCGGGGGCCGTCTACGGATACAAATAACTCGCGCGGCTGAACCTGACGAATGCGGTCAAGCACGTCGCGGACGTGGTGAGGACGGTTAAATAAGACAAAGAGGATTGGGACATCAAACTGCATCAGCACATCAATTTTGTTGATTCAATGAGATTGGTACGCCGTATAGTCCTGATTTACAAGGGATCTGTTTCCGGCAGATTGTCCAGAAAAACGTAACCTCAGTTGATCAGGTACGATGGTATAACGTGTTACTACACGATTTCATCTGAAAAAAAATACATTTCGATCACAACGATCCGGAAAAACGAGCGAACAAATCCCGGATTGGGACCCAAGTGATGCGTGACTTTCCGGCCGAATGACAAGATGCACAGGAGCTATAGCAGGAGACAGAGAGTACCGGAAATTGGTTGTCAGCAGGGGTTTTGCCTGCTTCGTTTCGCTGAAAACCGGGTTGACTAAACGATGTTATTGCCCCGGTTTCAACAGACTGCGAATGAAATTTAGTTTAAAAATATCGACAAAGGCAAGGGATTGAATGTAAAAAACGGGCCGGGCTTCTTTGATAAAATAATTCATGAGGTAAGAGGACATCATGTAAGCCAGCAAGGTCGCCACCGACGAACCAACGGCGCCATAGCCTGGAATCAACGCAATGTTCAGGAGAATGTTTACGAGGGCACCACCGATGGTTTTGAGCAAAACAATGCGTTGCTGGCCGTGGAGGATAAACCAGTAGCTGCTGCCCACGCCGGTAAAAACAAAAACCGATGACCAGATGTGAATAATCAGAATCTGATCGGCTCCGGCGTATTGTTGGCCATAGAGAAGCTGAACCAGAAAAGGGGCCGAAAAAGAGATAAAAACCGAAATGGCGAGGCTAATGAAGGTCAACAGCCCGAGCAGCTTTCGAAACGCCCGCTGAAACGCTTCTTCATCCTGGGTTTTCAGCTTCACAATAGTCGGGTAAAAAGACGAGGTCAGGGCTGTCGCAATGAAATACCAGACTTCCGAAAGCCGTAAGGCGGCCGTATATTTTCCTAATTCCAGGTCGCTGGCCAGTTCTTTGAGCATATACTGATCGGAACGCATGTAGAGGAAAATGAAGAAATCGGCAATCATAATCGGCCAGGCCAGTTTCAGAAGCCGCGCGGCCAGCACCCGGTTAAACCGCCACTGCAAAACGTGCTGCCCTTCTTCGCGGTTATAAATCAGAACCAGAATCAGGGCCGAGAAAGCCGCTTCCACAAAAACAACCGAGGAGAATGCCAGCAGACTGAAGTGATTGGCCAGAAAATAAACCCGCAACAGCGTCGATAAAACAAACGCAATGGATTTGGCAACGACCGAAAGCCGGGATTTGACACGCGACTGGAAATGCAGATCGATGACATCCACGCTTTGGCAAACCAGCACCGAACTGGTAAACAGAATCATGGCCTGTAAAACCGGCTGATCGCTGTAGAGAAGGCGAATGGCAACCGCAATGATAAACAGAGAAACCGAACCGGCCATGAGCCGGAGAATGAAAGCCGTGCCGAGCAGTTGATTCTCAGCGTATTCGCCTTTCCGGACAATTTCCGTGATCAGGATGTTGGCCAAACCCAGCCCGGCCAGCGACGTTAGAACGGTTGGGAAAACATTCGCAAAATTGAGCAGGCCAAATTGGGAAGGCCCCAGATACCGCGCCGACCAGACCCCAACCAGCAAAGCCGTTGCGATCCGGAAAATGCGGTCGAAGAAGACCCAGCCAGCATTGGCAAGCGCTTTCCGAGCCGTCGTACTCAGCTTTTGCGGACTTAGTTCAATCATACGGATGTGAGAATCAGGGAGCAGCGGTCGGATGAAGAACGCCGGTGAGCTGGGCTTCGACCATCAGCCGGGCCACGTCCTCCATCTTGTGTTGGGCCTTCCAGCCAAAATGCCAGAAAGCTTTGGCCGGGTTCGCATTTCCTTCGGCCAGGTCGGTGGGCCGGAAAAACGAGGGGTCGATCTGCACGTGCTCCTCCCAATCGAGGTTGACCTGTTCGAAAACGATTCGAATGAAATCCTTCAGTTTCCGGGTGTGTCCGGTGGCAATCACGTAGTCGTCGGGCTGGGGTTTCTGCAGCATCATCCACATGGCTTCCACATAATCCGGCGCCCAGCCCCAGTCACGGGCAATGTCGATGTTTCCCAGCGTTAGTTTCTCGTTGCTGCCCTGCGCAATCCGGCAGGCGGCTGCCACGATTTTCCGGGTGACAAACCGTTCGGGCCGCAGGGGCGACTCGTGGTTGAACAGAATCCCGGTGCTGGCATACAACTGGTAGGCTTCGCGGTAATTGGCAACCTGCCAGAAAGCCGCAGCTTTGGCCACGCCGTAGGGGCTGCGCGGGCGGAAAGGCGTCTCTTCGTCGGCGGCCAGGCGGCCCGTATCACCGAACGACTCGCTCGAACCGGCGTTGTATAACCGGATCGGCAACTCACTAAACCGGATGGCTTCCAGCAAATTCAACGTTCCGATGCTGATGCTTTCGAGGGTCTCGACAGGTTGTTCGAACGACAGGCCCACCGAACTTTGCCCCGCCAGATTGTAGACCTCGTCGGGCCGGACTTTCAGCAACGTCTGCAAAACACTGCGGAAGTCGTTGATGTTGACCGACACCAGCGACACCTGCGACCGGATGTTGAGCCGGGTCAGGTTACTGAACGACGACATCTGGGCATCGCGCGAACCGCCATACACTTCATATCCTTTGGTCAGCAGTAAATGTGCCAGATACGCACCATCCTGTCCTGAAACCCCACAAATCAAAGCTTTTTTCATACGAGTTTTCAGTTTTCAGTTTTCAGTTTACGGTTGCTGACGCGTCCTGTAGTCGTATCATCAACAACCGTAAACTGAAAACCGTACCCTATTTTTACACCTGGCGATTCATTTTTTCCAAAATCGTTTTTCCCAACGTCCAGCCCAAACCCACCACCGCACCAGCCACCAAACCGGCCAGAACCAGCAGTGTGCGCCGGGGGCCGTTGGGCCGAAGCGGTATGCGCGGTGGTTCCAGCATCTTGAAAACCGGCGTTTCTTCCTGCACCCGAATTTTGGCCTGTTCCAACTGCCGGGATAAATCATTGTAAACCGTTTGTGCCAACAAAAACTCGGCCTGGAGCCGCTGCTCCCCGATCCGCGCCAAACCGCTGTAAAGGCTCCGGTTCCGGTCGCGGTAACTTTCCAGGTCATATTCCGCCGTCTGGTACCGGCGCCGGGATTGCTCGACCTGCTGGGTCAGGAAACGCTCCTGATTTTTGACTTTCTGCGTCCGGTAGCTGGTGATGTAGTGGGTCAGGTATTCGAGAGAAAACCGGGCGACGGTGGCCGCCACCACCGGGTCGGGCATGATCACTTCGATGGTTACCACCCCCGTGCGCCGTTCGTAGGTGGTCGTAATCCGGCTGGTTAGCATGGCCGCCAGACCCTCCTGTTCGGGCGAGACCTGCAACGCTTTGCTGTAATTTTTAGGATCGGGCAAGGCCACGGGAGCCGGTTTTGAGTCGTCGGCCGGGGTGTCGTCCGTGTTTCCGGTCAGTCGCTGAAAAGCCGTTTCCCGGCTGTGTCGTTTCAGGTAGTTCTGCAACGGCAGCACGGTTTTGTAGTGTTTGGAATAAACCGGTTGCTTCAGAATCTGGAGGGCAAACGGAATGCTTTGGAGAACTTCCGGGTAGAGATCGGGCCGGATGCCATCACCGGCGGCATTGTCCATGCTGATGCCGGCCAGCCCGGCCAGCGATCCGAGGTTTCCCATGCCGCCCGGACTCCCCGCCGACACTTCAGGCATCACGGTAACCTCCGATTTATAGTCGTCCGGTTTGGAAAAACCGTAATACAACCCTGCCAGGGCACCCAGCACGGCAAAAGCCAGCACGGCCAGGCGGCTGCGCTGTAGAAATTTCCAGAGGTCACCGGGGCGGATCTGGATGAGATCATCGTCGTCCATTTCTGGCCCTGTTGATGGTTTGTGCGTTGTTACTGACATGAAGCGACGTACTAAACGTGGCGCTAAAGATGGTTAAAATAACCGAACCAGGTTAATGATAACGGTGGTTAGGGTAATTGTCATTGTACCGAGCACGGAAATCAGGCCAATTCGTTCGCCGGGGGTGAGTGGTCGCTGATCATTCAGGGGTTCAAACGGGACGATAACGCGTGATCCGGGTTCAATTTTGGGGTATTTCCTGAAAAACAAAAACCGCTTGGTCCGGTCTTTCAGGCCATTGGCATACACCACATACGTTCTTTTTTGCCGGGCATTGTCGGTATAGCCTCCGGCCTGCGTCACGTAATCTTTAAAGCTGAATCCTTCCGTATAACTGATCGTTGACGGATTCAGAACGGCTCCCTGAATACTGACGGTTTCGGGCCGTTTCGGAATAATCAGCGAATCTCCAACTTCCAGCAGCAAATTACCCGAAACCCCCGGGTCTTCCAGAATCGCTCCCAGATCGGTTGCAATGGGGGTGCCGCGCCGGGAGAACCGGGCTCCCGGCAGAAAAGCCCCGGCTTTCAGGCCGCCCACCCGCCGAAGCACATCCGAAATCCGTTCGGAACGCGACTCGATGGCGTAATTCCCGGGGTGCATCACTTCGCCAAATACCGCCACATTCTGCTGAAGTTCGTAGCGGGGCGACGTTCGGACGTACACTACATCAAAAGGCCTGAGGGGAAACCGCGCATCCGCCGGGAGTAGGTTCAGGTTGCGGTCAATCGAAAACTGAAAAACCTGAACGGTTTCGCCACCGGTCATTTTGGTCGTATCTTCCCGAATCCGCCGGGCAATCTCAATGCGGTTGGGGGTAGCGCCCTCCTGAAAACCGCCCGATAGCGCAATTAAATCGGTGACGGTCAGGTTGGTTACGTACGGAATGGTATCCGGCCGATTCACCGCTCCCTCGATGCTGACGTAATACGGTTCGCGCAAATCGCGGACCGAGTAAATGTGCACGCTGTCCTGCCGCGCCAGCGGAATGTCTTCCGTTTCGTTCCGCATCAGCCGCCCCACATCGAACGGAATGGCCTCCAGATCGGTGTTTTCGCGTTCGCGGTACAAAACCGCCCGGTTCAGGAAAGCGTCTTTCCGCAGTCCTTCGGCCCGGCTGATGAGCGAACGGACGGTCGTGATTTCGTCGCCCAGCGCATAATCGCCCGGTCGCATGATGGCGCCCGACACCTGAACCCGGTTTTCGTACCGGTTCAGAATCTCACCAGTCGTGTATTTGTCGCCGGACTGCGGAATGAAGGTCGCAATCTGATCCTGTGTGATGGTTGAGATTCGCAGTTCGCGGGGCGTATTCCGGCGCAGGGTGATCGAAAAGGTGTAGGCCCGATCCGTAAAACCGCCCGCAAAACTCAGGACATTCTTGAGCGTTTCGCCGGATTTTACTTCATAAATGGCCGGCCGTTTAACCTGCCCGACCATTTCAACGCGAACGCCGTAGTCATTAACCCGAATCACATCCTGATCCAGCAGCCGGATGTCGTCTTTTTTATCGGCCCGCAAAAGGTAGTCGTACAGGTCGATGGTCCGGACGACGCGGTTGTTGCGGATCACCTGAATATCGCGGAAAGAGCCGGTTTCGGGGTTTGGGCCGCCCGCCAGATACAGGGCGTTGAAAGCCGTTGAGAGCGACGAAAGCGTGTAGGTCCCGGGCATGACGACTTCGCCCACCATCGTGACACGGATGCTGCGGATGTTACCGAGGGTTACGGAGGCATAGGTGCCGCTGTTGGGGCGGTTCAGGCCCTGAAAAGCCTGCCGGAGCCGCCCGACAATCCGCTGTTCGGCCTGTTCGATGGTGAGGCCGCTGACAAAAATGGGCGCCAGGTTCAGCATCCGCACCGAGCCTTCGGGACTAACGCGCAGCCGGAAACTTTCAGTGGAATTGCCGTATATTTCCACTACCAGTTCATCGTCAGGGCCTACCACGTAATTCCGGGGGGTAGCAATCCGGAGGTTCGGCTCAAACGTAAGAGCCGTTCCCTGAAACAAAGCCGCGCCGAAAATATACGGTCGCCGGATGGTATCCCGGCGCAGCAGATTCAGGCTGTCGCCCAGTGCGTATGGTCGTTGCGAAAGCGTGCCCTGCTGCGCCCGGTTAATGAGTGTATCGACGGAAAACTGCCCGGTGCGGTTCGATTGCTGGCGTATTTTTGCCATGCGTTGCCGCATTTTGGCAATATCGGTCAGCGTATACCCCTGTGACATAGCCGCTTGCTCGATTTGCATTTCGGTGAGTCCGCTGCCCTGTGCCCGTTGATAAAATTCAATAATCTGCTCGTCGTTTAACTGATCGGCCCGCGAGGGTTGCTGGGCAAAACCGGCAGTGACAGCTATCAACAGGAAAAAGAAAGACAGCGCGGGCAGTTGTCGAAACAACAAAAACGAGGAGTCACGGGGAGTTAACCAGTATGATTGTGTTCTGCTACGGTTCATGCAGTGAAAAAAATCTGACCCACAAAGTTACGAATTGATTGATTCTCTGCCGCTTTTTATAGTCAATGGTCCAAAAGTGGCTTTTTAATGGAAAAAACCGCTATTTAGCCGAAGTGTTTTCCGAAATAATATCCGAACAAATAGAATATATCCAAGATGGCTCTGATAAAATCCGTTCGCGGCATTCATCCGAAAGCGGGCGAAGAATGCTGGTTTGCCGATAATGCAACGATCGTTGGGGAAGTCGTGATGGGGCGAAATTGCACCGTCTGGTTCAATGCCGTGGTGCGGGGCGATGTGAACTCGATCACAATGGGGGATTATTGCAACGTTCAGGATGGAGCGGTTATACACTGCACCTACCAGAAATTCAGAACTACCATTGGCAGCTATGTTTCCATTGCCCACAACGCCATTGTCCACGGCTGCACGATTGAAGACCAGGTTCTGATCGGCATGGGAGCCATTGTGATGGACGGAGCCGTGATCGGAACCGGTTCCATTGTTGCCGCCGGGGCCATTGTGACCCAAAACACGGTCGTGCCGCCAGGCACAATTTATGCCGGTAATCCCGCCCGGTTTTTGAAAGCCGTTACACCCGAACTGGGCGAGGTTTTTATGCGAACGGCCAACAATTATGTGATGTACGCCAAGTGGTATCAATAACTTGTAAAACTCCTTTCTAAAAAATATTGCATCGCATTGGTTGAGGTCGTATATTTGTTTGAAATTAGTCTAAATAATTTTAGGGATTTTTTTGTTGACCAGCGGCCGGTTTTTACGCCCTCTGCCTGGGGATTTAGAAGCCGTCTCGGCCTTATTTTTATGGCGAACCTAACTCCATTGATTACGACAGCCCGAACAAAACTGGAAGAATATTTACTCATGAAAGGGCTGCGCCGGTCGTCGGAACGGTTTGCCATTCTGGAAGAGGTGTATTCGCGCAATGACCATTTCGACGCCGAGGAATTGTATCAGGCGATGAAGGAACGATCATTTGCCGTTAGCCGGGCCACGGTATACAACACGCTGGACGTGCTGGTGGATTGCGGGCTGGTGAGCCGACACCAGTTTGGCGATGAGGATAATACGAAAAGCCGGTTTGAAAAATCACTCGGACGGCAGCAACATGCGCACCTGATTTGTGTCAACTGCCACCGCGTTATGGAGTTTTGTGATCCGCGTTTGCAACTGATCAAAACCACGGTCGGCAATACGCTGCAATTTCACGTCGAATCACATTCCCTGGTTTTTTACGGCGAATGTGCGGACGAAGCCTGCGTGGCGCGGACGAAAGCCGCAGCAGCCAATGCCAACATAAACTAGCGGAACCGCCTGATTGGATTATTCGCTGACGGTTTCTTTTTCCTGCTTCATTTCTTTCCGGGCGTTGAGGTAGCCCCGAATGACCGTGAAAGTGGTAACGGCCAGGAAGAAAATGATGATGTAGTGGACGTAATCGACGATCCAGGGGAATTTTTCGCCAAAATAATACCCGCCCCCCACCAGCGAGACCACCCAGATGGCTCCCCCGATAACGTTGTAAAGCATAAAATACCGCATATCCATCCGAATCAATCCGGAGAGAATGGGCGCAAACGTGCGGACAATGGGCAGAAACCGGGCCACAATCAGCGTTCGGCTGCCGTATTTCAGGAAATATTCGCGGGTGGTTTCAATGTATTTTTTCTTGAAAAACAACGAATCCGGGCGGTTTTGCAGCCGCTCACCGAAATACCGCCCCGTGAGATACCCTACCAGCGACCCCACCACCGCGGCCCCGAAAATGCAGAGCAGCAACAGCCACAGGGGAACGGCCAGAATTTTGGTGCCGGCAAAAACGCCCGACAGAAACAGCAAGTAATCGCCCGGCAGGAAAAAACCGAAAAAGACACCGTTTTCGATGAAGATAATCAGGGTGATCAATACCAGCCCGCCCGTCCGAATGATTTCCTCGGAATTGAGTAAGTATTGGAAAAATTCGGCGATCTGGTTCATCATTGAAATGAGTGAATGAGTGAATGAGCGAATGAGTGAATAGATCGAAGATCACGCTTTGAACTAACGGCACTGCGTCAGCTATTCACTCAATCACTCACTCGCTCATTCACAATTAAATATAGTCCGCCAACTCAAGCCAGCGGTCGGATTTTAGGGAAATTTCCTGTTCGATTTGCTCAATTTGCCGGGCCCAGGACGTCAGCTCTTCGTGACTCTCGGAACCGGTATTCAGTTGATCCAATAAACCGCTTTTTCGTTGTTCCAGTTCCTCAATTTCTTTTTCTAACGTTTCATATTCCCGCTGCTCCTTGAAAGACAGTTTTCGCTTGGTTTCCGGCACCGGCGCAACGGGTTTACTTTCTGGAACTGAGACGGTTGGTGCAGCCTTTGGCTTGTCGGCGGTTTTGCGATCGGCGGGCTGACTGGCTTTCCGTTCGCGGTAATCGGTGTAATTCCCCGGAAAGTCGCTGATTTTACCGTTGCCTTCAAAAATAAAGGCGTGATCGATCAGCCGATCCATGAAATAACGGTCGTGGGATACGAGCAGTATGCAGCCGGGAAAATTCAGCAGAAATTCTTCCAGCACGTTGAGCGTCGTAATGTCCAGGTCGTTGGTCGGTTCATCCAGAATCAGGAAGTTGGGATTTTGCACCAGCACCAGCAACAACTGCAACCGCCGTTTTTCACCGCCCGACAGTTTGTGGACGTAATCGTACTGCTTGTTGCGGTCGAACAGGAAATGCTGCAAAAATTGCGAAGCCGTCACGGTTTCGCCGGTTCCGAGTTTCATCACTTCGGCCACATCCTGCACCACGTCGATCACCCGCTGGTTATCGGGCAGCACCAGATCCGATTGCGTATAATAGCCAATTTTGACGGTTCCGCCGGTGCTGATGATGCCCGAATCGGGGCGCAGTTCGCCCGTAATCATGTTCAGGAGGGTGGTTTTGCCCATCCCGTTTTTCCCGATGATGCCGATGCGGTCGTTCCGCCGGAAGGTGTACGTAAAATGGTCGAGCAGCACCTTTTCGCCAAAGCGTTTGCTGACGTTTTCCATTTCAATGATTTTGCTGCCCAGCCGCGCCGTACGAATGTTCAGCTCCAGTTGGTCGTTGCCCAGTTTGGTGTGCGCTTTGGCGTTCACCTCATCGAACGCATCGACCCGGTATTGCGCTTTGGTGCCGCGGGCTTTGGGTTGCCGGCGCATCCAGTCCAGTTCGCGCCGGAAAAGGTTTTTCGCCTTGTCTACCTCAGCCGCCAGGATGGCCTGCCGCTCCGCTTTCTTTTCCAGGTAATAGGCGTAATTGCCTTTGTAGCTGAACAGCGTTTGCTGGTCGAGCTCGACAATCTGGTTGCACACCCGGTCCAGAAAATACCGGTCGTGCGACACCAGCAGGAGGGTGGAATTGTTGGTCGACAAGAAGTTTTCCAGCCACTCGATGGTTTCCAGATCGAGGTGGTTGGTTGGTTCATCCATGATCAGCAAATCCGGGGCTTCGATCAGCACCTGCGCCATCGCCACCCGTTTACGTTGCCCACCCGAGAGTGTGGAGACCTGCTGGGTGACATCGTGAATGCCCAATTGCCCCAGAATCTGCTTCAACTGCGTTTCATAATCCCAGGCCTGAAGCGTGTCCATTTGCTGCATGGCCCGGTCGAGCGCGTCGTGATTTTCGGACAGCAGGGCTTTTTCATACTGCTCAATCGCGAGCAAAGCCGGATTGTCGCCGGTTAAAACGACTTCCATCACGGTCAGATTATCATCCAGTTGGGGCTGTTGTTCCAGAAAACCGACGGTGATGTCTTTCCGGATGCTGACCAGCCCTTCGTCGGAAGGCATCAGCCCGGCCAGAATGGATAATAAGGTAGATTTGCCCGTACCGTTGGCACCAACGATGGCGACTTTATCCCCCCGGCTCATTCCGAACGTTACGTTACGGAATAACCATTTGTCGCCGAAGGATTTGGAGAGATTTTCTGCTGATAGATAATTCATTGTCCGCAAAGATACGCATCCTGAACCGGATCGCCGAAGTAAACTACGCGATGGGAACGCGGATTGAACGGATCAAAACGGATTTGCACAGATAAAATCCGTTTTGATCCGTTCAATCCGCTGCATCCGTGTTCCTATCTCGTTTGATGATTGCATCAGACAAGCCGCTGTATGGTAGAATTTCCGGTCTAAAAGTGGTAAATTTCCGGTCTGGTTTTCTTTATACATTTTAGAGCTTAATTCATTACCCCATTCATGCAAAAATTCATTGCTCTGTTCGGTGTAGCGTGTATCATCTCAGCGAGCAGTCTGGCCCAGGTAACCGACGATGTAACCAAATCCTATACCCAACCCATTCCGGGTAGCACCCAGGTCTATGATCTGGTGGCGATTCCGGGTGGGGAATTTATGATGGGAAGTCCGGCTGCGGAAAAAGGCCGCAAACCCGACGAAGGGCCGCAGCACAAAGTGACGATCGAGCCGTTCTGGATGGGAAAGATGGAAGTGACCTGGGATCTGTTCGATCTGTTTGCCTTCAAAAACATGGAAAAGGAAATGGCAAACCGGACGCCCGGTTTCGATTTAGCTAAAACCGATGCCGCCACGCGACCGAGTCCACCGTACGTGGATATGTCGTTCGGAATGGGTCGGGAGGGGTATCCGGCCATCAACATGACGCAATATTCGGCCATTCATTTCTGTGCGTGGCTGTACGCCAAAACCGGCGTTTTCTACCGTTTGCCCACCGAAGCGGAGTGGGAATATGCCTGCCGCGCCGGAACCAAAACACCGTATTCGTTCGGTGCCGATGCCAAACAATTGGGCGAATATGCCTGGTTTACCGGCAATAGCGACGGTTCGTATAAGCAAGTTGGCAAGAAGAAACCGAATCCGTGGGGATTGCACGATATGCACGGCAACGTGATGGAGTGGACGCTGGACCAGTATTACCCGGATTATTACGCCAAAAAAGCGAAAGGCGAAGTGAAGGAACCGTATGCCAAAGTGACGGAGCTGTATCCGAATGCCGTGCGGGGTGGCTCGTGGGACGATGATGCGCCCGTGTTGCGCTCAGCGGCCCGAACGCCGTCCAATGCCTCCTGGAAAATGCTCGACCCGCAGGCTCCCAAAAGCGAGTGGTGGCTGACGAGTGCGTCGTTTGTCGGTTTCCGGGTGGTTCGTCCGGCTAAAAAACCGTCGGAAGAAGAAATTAAGGCGTATTACAACCCGCCGTTGATTGAGGAGTATTGATTACCAGTTGCTTGTAGAATGCCTGTTAGTAGACGCTATTCATCTTATTTCTAAACCTTGTTTCCTTATGTCAAACGAATCAAACCGCCGGGACGCCGGCCGCCGGGAGTTTCTGAAACAATCCGGCCTGCTCACGGGCGGAGCCCTGTTGACGACTCTGCCTTCTTTTGCATCTTCCTATGGTTTCAACAACTCGGCTGATGATACCATCAAAGTGGCACTCATTGGCTGCGGTGGCCGGGGAAAAGGTGCTGCGCTTCAGGCCCTGAAGTCCAAGCAGAATGTGAAAATCGTGGCGATTGCCGATGCGTTCCGTGATCGCCTGGACGACGCGTATAAAACTTTAAATCAAAATCCAGAGCTGGCGAAGCGGGTCGACATTCCGGAAGAACGCAAGTTTGTCGGGTTCGATGCGTATCAAAAAGCCATTCCCCTGGCGGATGTGGTGATTCTGGCAACTCCTCCGGGTTTCCGGCCGATGATGTTTGAAGAAGCCGTGAAGCAAAACAAACACATCTTCATGGAAAAACCGGTAGCCACCGACGCACCGGGGGTTCGCCGGGTGCTGGCGGCTGCGGAAGAAGCCAAGAAGAAAAAACTGAACGTGGTGGTGGGTTTGCAACGCCATTACCAGCCGAACTACCGCGAGATGGTCAAGCGCATCCACGATGGTGCGCTGGGCGACATCATCGGAGGCTCGGTCTATTGGGTAAGCGGGGGCGTTTGGGTAAATCCGCGTAAGCCGAACCAGACCGAGATGGAACACCAGATGCGGAACTGGTATTATTTCAACTGGCTCTGCGGGGATCATATCAACGAACAGCACATCCACAACATCGACGTCGCCAACTGGGTAAAACGCGGTTATCCGGTTTCGGCGCAGGGAACGGGTGGCCGTCAGGTGCGTACCGGCAAGGAGTACGGCGAAATTTTTGACCACCACATTGTCGATTACGTTTACGAAGACGGAACGCTGATCAACAGCCAGTGTCGCCACTACGAAGGCACGTTTAGCAAAGTGGACGAAGCCTTCCTGGGTACAAAAGGCCGCGTTGATTCCTTCGGGCGACAAAGCATCCTGAAAGACCACAAAGGCGGTTCGATTTATACCCACAACGGCAAAGGCGACGGCGATCCGTACCAGATCGAGCACGACGAATTGTTTGCGGCCATTGCCAAAAACGAATACAAATTCTGGGATGCCGAAAACGGAGCGAAAAGCACGCTGACGGCTCTTATGGGCCGGATGGCGACGTATTCGGGCAAAGTGGTGAAATGGGACGAGGCTTTGAACTCGAACATCAACCTGTTTCCCGAAAAACTGGCCTGGGATGCGAATCCGAAACTGTTACCCAATGCGGACGGTTTTTATCCGATTGCCGTTCCGGGCAAAACCGTGGCAGTTTAGTTGCGTAAAAACTATTTTGAATGCAAAAAGGGAGCCGACGGCTCCCTTTTTACGTACCCAGGGTCGGACAGCCGTTGCCGCTTTAGTCCGTGTTTTTTGCCGGAATCACACGGACTAATTGATTGAAATTTTAACGCGAACTATGAGATGATACCTTTGCCTATCAGTTATTTAAGTGCCAGCGGCACGTAATGTTAATAGGAATGGGTATTCTGAGAACTCCAGGCGTGCCGATAGGTACGCAACTAAGCCTATATTGCGTACCTATCGGCACGCCTGGAGTTCTCAGAATACCCATTCCTATTAACATAGGACCCCTCCGGGGTCAATAATCTCACAGTTTGCGTTAAATTTCAATCAATAAGTCCGTGGGTACTTGAGTTTCGCTTTTTGCGGTATGAAACAAGTCCTAGTCCTCATCTTCATTTTATCAGGATTCAGCACCACGGCCCAGGTGTTGCGAAAACGGACCGTCAAATTAATGGGCAGCCGGTTTGACATCACGCTTGTGGCTCACGACTCTCTGTCGGCGGAACAAAACATTGATGCCGTAATTGCTGAAGTGACGCGGATTGAGAATCTGATTTCGGACTGGAAAGACGATTCCCAAATTTCCCAGGTCAATAAAAACGCTGGCATCGCGCCGGTTCGCGTGGACGCGGAGGTGTTCGCCCTGACCGAGCGGGCACTTCATTTTTCGAAAATAACGAAGGGCGCTTTCGACATTAGTTTTGCCGCGATGGACCGAATCTGGAAATTCGACGGTTCGATGACGGAAATGCCCGGACCGGAAGCGGTTAAGAAATCGGTGGAAAAGGTCGGCTATGAATATATCGTATTGGATCGGGCGCGGTCTACTATTTTTTTAAAACGGAAAGGCATGAAAATTGGGTTCGGTGCGCTGGGCGAGGGCTATGCCGCCGACCGCTGCCGCGACCTGATGCTGGCCAAAGGAATCAAAGCCGGAATTGTCAACGGTTCCGGGGACATGAGTACGTGGGGAAAACAGCCGGACGGCAGCGATTGGACCATCGGCATCACCAACCCGATCCGGAAAGACACGGTTTTCGCCATCGTGCCGCTGCGGCAGAGCGCCGTGGTGACCTCCGGAAGTTACGAGAAATTTGTGGTGTTCAACGGCCAGCGGTATGCCCACATCATCAACCCGGTAACGGGCTATCCGGCTACGGGTGTGTGCAGCGTGACGGTTTTTGGCCCCAGTGCCGAAACCGCCAACGGGTTCAGCACGTCGCTGATGGTGCTGGGAAAAAACGCGGGACTGAAACTGATCAATCAGTATCCCGACTACCGCTGCATCCTGATCACCGACGACGGCCGGATTTTTTCGTCGCGAAATCTGGATGTTACCAAGTATACGCTTTAGGGGGGGGCAACTGGAGGTTGGTAACGGGCGGTTTTACGGCTGTTGGGTAATCTTCAAATCCGTGAAATAACCTTCGGTGCCCACGTCAACCCACAGGCCGACACCGCCCCCCGATGCAGCAGCACCGTGTTTCAGGTCTTTCACGATCAAGGCAGGTTCTTTCGCATTGTTCAGATACAACTTCGCTTCCGGCCCGCTGACGACAATTTTTAGGGTTATCCACTCATTCAGGGCCATGTCTGCGTACGATTCGTAGCGTTCCGGGGCTTCTTTCCGCAAGCGATCAAACTTATAATCCGGGTAGGAGTAGTATTGAATGGCGTGGTTGCGCCTGACCTGATCGTCGGCCCTGCCATTGGTCGGGCGGATGTAGATGCTCTCGTAGGTTGAATTGGTGTCGTTGATCCGGAACGCAACGCCGATAAAGCCCCGCGCCAGTTCCGGGGCGTTCCGGAGCAGCCGGCTTAACACCTTGACTTCTAGGGTTCCGTTGCTGAAAGTGACGTCTTTTATCCGGACAAAGGTAGGTTCGTCCACCTTTGTGACCGATGAATCTTTAACGACTCTAACGGCTTCTTTGCCCATCACGCGTCCGAGCGAAATCGCTACCTGATTCGGCACCAGCTTAGCCCGATCCAGCGTAATCGCCTGGGCGAACAGGTTGGGATTGATAAATAAAAGGATGATTATCAAAGTTTTTGTTCTGCGTTTCATGCTTGGGTGATTTCGTGGGAGAAAAAAAGCATTAGTGAGCGACTTTCGATTCGGTGATTTTTGACAGGGTCGGACCCTGCAAAGATCCGCCGGAATGCCGGAAGCGACGCATAAGGTATTTTAAGAAATACCCTTAAACTAGTTTAAGGATGCAGCGGTCCCGAAGCCAGGTCTTTCCTGATTTTACTCAGGAATTCAGGGGTAATGCCCAGATACGAAGCGATTTGCGTGTTGGGGAGTCGTAAGGCTAGTTTAGGATACTGTGCCAGAAAGGTGAGGTAGCGCTCCTGCGCCGTTGAACTGATGGTTTGCAACACCCGGTTCTGGAGTTCCACGTATTTGTTCTCAATGATGACTTTGAAGATCCGGTCTAGCTTAGGCAGATTCGTATAAAGAAAGTAGAGGTCCTGCTTTTCGATCTGCAGAACAACGGAAGGCTCAATGGCTTCGATAAACAACCCACTGGGTTGGCCGGAATGAAAGCTGCCAAGGTCGGCGATCCAGTCATTTTCCGCAGCAAATTGCAGATTATGTTCGGTTCCTTTCTGGTCGACGGCAAACATTCGAAAACAGCCTTCGACGATGAATGAATAGTGTTTGCAGGGAAAACCTTCCTGCAGAAGCGTCTGTCGGCGCTGGATGGCGCGCTGGTTGACGCGTTCGGGCAGAAGATGCTTTTCACTTTCGTTGAAAGGAATGTAACTTTCGAAGTGATCGATCAGGGGCTGAAGGTTCAAGCTGGTAATCAGGTAGTGAAAGATGTTTCAAAGACGGCTTCCGTGCCAAAAAAGTTCAGCCGCTGAAACCATTGCCTGAGCGGACAAACCTGAAATCGTTCCGATCAACGCTTTTCTAGGCGGTTGTTCGATTCGCTTCTCCTTTGACACCATAGCTCACTGCGACTGTGACCAGCAGCAAGGTTACGAATCCAAATGCGGTGGATAGGGAAAAATGTTGCGCGATAAAACCCAATAAAGCCGGCCCGGTCAGTAAACCCGTATACCCGATGGTTGTAATGGCGGGCAGACTGGTCGTTGGCGGAATCCCGGGCAGTCGGCCCGCTTCACTGAAAAATACCGGCACAATGTTGGCCGCGCCAAGTCCAACGAGCACAAAACCTGCCATGGCTCCCGCTACCCAGGGGCTCCACACGGCCAGAACCAGGCCGGCGGCACCGATTAGGCTGCCACCCACCACAACGGTTTTGCTCTTTAAACGTGCCACGAGTTTATCCCCCGCTAACCGCATCGCAGCCATGGCAATGGAAAAGGCCGCGTAGCCCGCCCCCGCAAACTCCGGGGCGATTCCTTTGATGTCCCGCAGAAAGATCGCGCTCCAGTCCAGAATGGCTCCTTCGGCCAGAAAAACAGCAAAGCACAGCAGGCCCAGATACAAAACCGGGGCACGCAATCCGCTGAATCGCCGAATCCCCGCTGTTGACCCCTCATCCGGTGGCGAGAACCTAGCAATGGCCTGTTGTTCAGTCTCCAAAGGAAACAGGTTTTTGTACTGGGTCAGGGTAATCAGGATCATCAGGACGGCAATACTGACGATGGCGTAAACCGGATTAAGGCCCAGTTTCATCAGAAAGCCTAGACCCAGGGAGCCAAACAGCCCACCCACACTAAACAAGCCATGCAAGGACGACATGATTGGTTTTCCGAAAAGGTTTTGCACTTGCACGCCGTGCGCATTCATGGCTACATCGATCGTACCAATGCTTGAACCGAATACAAAGAGAGTAACCGCCATGGCCGTGGTAGAAGAAAGAATCAGCAGAAGCGGCAGGACCAGAGCCATCACCAGCCCGGCACCAGCCATAACCCTGCGGCTGCCGAAGCGGTTTACCAGCCAACCCGAGGTCGGCATCATCAGCATGGAACCACCCCCCAGCAACAGCAGTAATAAGCCCAGGTTGGCATCGTTTAACGCTAACCGATCTTTGGCCAGGGGAATCAGGGGTGCCCAGCTCGACATACCCAGCCCACAAACCAGAAAGATCAACTGCGTGGCTTTTCGGGCCTTTGATACATATTCTGCTGGTAAAACCATATCCATAAAAATAAGGGGGAAGGAGGAAAACCAGGGTTTGAATCGTTCTGGTTTTTCTCTAAAATAGCGTATTGTGTTCAGATAATCGCGACCAGATTCCGGTCCAGAGAAATCAACTGCCAGGGACGATGAAAGGTTATCGCTGATGGCCACAGCCTCAATAACAGTCCATCAGAATCTGGCTGTGTGACTGGTAGAAGCTGACGCTTTTGCCCGTTTTCGTCTGGCAAATGGTTTCCAGCAACGCAATGACGTCTTTTTGCATGGAAAGGGAGCCGCAAATCATAATCACCCCATTGGTAACCAGTATATTACCAATAAAATCCGCATCCTGCGCAATCAGGTCGCTGACATACCGTTTTTCACCCTCGCGCGAATACGCCAGGTGGAGATCCGTGAGTTTTTGCACCGACCGGCTTTCTTCCAGAAAATCCCGGTAAACGTCGAACGAGGCACGGTACCGAAAACCGCCGTACAAATGGCAGGGCGTTCTGTGTTTATTCTGGCTGATCATCCCCAGAAACGGCGCAATCCCGGTGCCGTTGGCAATCATGACCACGACCGGGGCTTTTTTGGGGAAATGGAAATGGTCGTTGCTGACAATCCGGGCGTGAACGGTTTCGCCGGGCGTTAAGGCGTGCAGAAAGCCGGAACCCAGTCCGCCCGGTTGCAGCCGGACGCTCAATTGAAGCTCGTCGTCCAGGACACCAATCGAATACAGCCGTTCGCGGTGGTCGTTGGCGGGATAAAGGGCCAGCAGATCGCCCGACGTAACCTCCTGACTGTGTTTGCTCCGTAAACGAATCAAAAACGTGCCGTCGGGCTGGGCGGTTTTGGTGTTGCTGGTGACGATCAGCGTTTCAAGCGGGAGCGCCGGAGCTTTTAGCAATTCACCTGAAACCGGCATCGGCAGATTGGTTTGCTGCGACCAGGCTTCGGCCCACAAGCCGAACTCGGCCGGCGACTTGTCATTGACGGTATGAATATCGACCAGCGGAACCGCCCACGATTGCCGGGCCAGCAACTGGTTCACTTCAAAGGCAAACTGACAGAAATCAGGGTAAGCATGTGATCCAAAACCGAGGACGGAATAGCGAACGGGATGCGGTTGCGGGTATTTTTCAATCCGTTTCATAAACCGGGTAGCATTGGTCGGCGCGTCGCCCAGCCCGTAGGTGGCTGTCAACGCGATCAGGTAGTCGGCTTTTGGAAAAACCGTGTAGTTATTGAACTCGGTCAGAAAGGATTTCTCTCCTTGCTTTAGTAACTGCTGGTGAATGGCCTGTGCAAACCGGAAGGTGCTGCCGTTTTCCGATCCGACCAGAATAATAAACCGGCTCTCGTCGGCTGAATAGTTATTCTTTTTGACGCGGTTGGCCCGTCGTTTCCAGGTAATGGCAAAACCGGAATAGATGAAAAAGAGGATATTCCCCGACGCCACGGCCAGGATGATGGCCCAAATGGCGCTCGTCCGGCCGGTGTGCAAATCCAGACTCAGATTGGTGAGCAGGACGGCGGTGGGGTACCGGTTTTCGCTCAGGATGTCGCCGGTAATCTGGTTGACCGTAATCTCCCGGTCTTTGAGTTTCAGCGTGTAATAATCCTCGACGTCTTCCGAAAACGGAAATTCGAGGGTCTGCACGTCCGCCAGCCGCGTGTTCTGAAAAACCGCAAAGTCGGCCAACTTTCGTTCGGGTTTTGCCTGGATAGCGTCGAAATCAATGTTGGGAGAAACTTTCTCCGTTCCGACCAGACCAAACCGGGCCAGGGAAAGGTAGGTTCCCGAAAGCGCAATGAGGAAAATCGGAATCAGCGACAGCCGCCCCAGCACAACGTGGTAGTACTGGGCAAAATTATCCCTTACGATCCGGGTAAAAAACCGCCTGACACCCCGTTGACGCTGAATGATGAGCATCGTGCCGGAAATCGTGATCAGCAGCAGCAGAAAAGCGGTCAGTCCGATGAAAAACCGCCCGGCTTCGTGCAGAAACAGTGAGCGGTGCAGGGCCGTTATCCACTGGAAGAACTCACTTTGCGGGCTGGGAATTCCCAGGCTTTTACCCGTTTGCGGATCAACGAAAGCAGTTAAGTTTTTGCCGTCGGCATCGCTGCCTTTGATCTGCACAAATTGGTTGGCGTCGACGCTCAGCTCACTGATTTCCGCAAAACTTTTTTTGAGCACCGGCAGTGTCTGGGCCAGGGTAAGCTGGCTAACGGCATCGACGCGGTAGGGCTGCATTTTCTGCGATATGGGTTCGAACGCCAGAATAATCCCCGTTACCGACGCCAGCGTAAGCAAAAGAAAAGAAGATACAGCCAACGCTAAGTGGCTGTATCTCCACACAGAAATGGTCATAAATCCGGCCGCTGTTAATTAGGGCTGTTGGGACTGAAGCGTACGTAGCGGATGTAGCCTGTTCCCTCGCTTTTGGCGGAAAGCCCTTCCGTCGTGAGCGGAATTTCGAGATCTTTCGCGTGATCTTCCTTGTCCTCCACGGCACTTTCAAACCGCAGTTTATAATCTTTGTTGAGCTTCGAATTATCGATTTCCAGCACGATAACGCTGCGATCACCACCGGCCACCGATGCTCCGGTGATGGCACTGAGGTTGGGCGTTTTTTTACCCAGCGCTTTGTACCAGGCTTTGACGTCCGGATACCATTTTTTATCGGAACCGAGCACATACAGGGTTTTCTCGTAAGTTCCTTTCCCGTTCATGAGCGAAACCGCGATGTACGCTTTTTCGCCCATGTAGTTGGTCATCTGGATCATACACTTATACTGGGTAGTCCCGGACTGAGCCACCGAAGCCGATGGCCGGGAAACGATAATCGACAAAGCTACTAAACCGATTTTAAGCAAATTGGGCATAACCTTATTTCAGAAAAGTAACGGAAACGTTGCTTTTGGAGAGCGATTCATTTTCGCTGGCCAGGTCAAAAGCGGTTTCTTTAAAATTAGTTGCAATGTCTTTTTGGGCACCGATGGACAGCAGGTATTTCAGCATGGCGTCATCTTTGGACACCATAGCGGCTTTGTGCAGGGCGGTGATGCCTTCCTTGTTTTTGCTGTTTACGTCGATTTGCAGTGCTTCCAGCCGTTTCACCAGCGGAAGGTCGTTTTTAGTAACCGCCAGGTGGTAGAGCGTATTGCCGTTCTGCTGCGGAGCTTTGACATCGAGTCCTTTGTCCTGAAGCAGTTTCAATTTTGCATCAAATTCATCGGTTCGGGTTGCGTTGTAGGACTGCACCAGGTAAGCCAGCAGGTTATCGCCGGTTTTGTCCGTTGCCTTGACATCGGCCCCTTTGCTCAACAGATAGCTGACGACTTCGGGCGAATTACCCCGTACGGCCATTGCCAGGGCCGTTACGCCTTTCTGGTTGCTCTGGTTGATGTTTTTCACCTTCGGCTGGAGCATTTCCAGTACGGCCAGATCCCGGTTGGCGGCAGCCGCATTCATGAACACCGTATTGCCTTCGTCGTCGGCCTGGTTGACATCGACACCTTTGGCCAGAAAATACTCGATGATTTCATTTTGCTTGGGCCGGCGAACCAGCGCGTGCAGAACATTTTCACCGGCTTTGTTGGTCGCGGTCGGTTTCAGGTTCAGGCTTTCCAGGTACTGGAACACCTCAATGGGCGTGGCACCCCGGCGTCCACCCTGGCTGGCCATGATCAAGGCGTTGTCGGTGGCCGGAACCCCGCGTTGCAGCAAGGCTTTCAGGATGTCGATATTGCCACCCCGGGCCGCATAACTAAAGGCGTTGTTACCAGCCGCGTCCGTACTTTTCAGATCCAGGCCTTTCGAAACAAAATAATCCGTCAGCTTGAGATCCTTGTCGTTGGCAACCGCAATCAGTAAGGCATTGGCACCGTCGTGATTCAGGTCTTTCTTCAAATCGGCGCCGTTCTGGAGACACAGGTCATACACCCGCGTGTTCGTCTGTCCGTTACCGGCTGCGAAATTCAACACCGTCATGCCGTGGCTGTCTTCCACGTTGGTTTTGGACCCTTTCGCCAGCAAATATTCCATCAGTTCCACATTGCCCCGACTGGCCGCCCAGTGCAGATAAATCCGGCTATCGTGGGTGATTTTGCTGACCTCGTTGCCGGGTTGCGACAACAGGTATTTGATGGTCTCGTTGGGCGCCTGGGCATTGATCGCCATCACGACGGGATCAAAACTGTTGGAATTGAATTGCGACGGGCTGCTCCCTTTCTCAATTTCGGCTTTCACCTGACTCACGTCCGGTTTACCCTGCCAGAACGACGGTTCCAACAGCGCGTTTTTCTGGGCCTGGGCGGAGAGAACCGTGCCGAACAGAAAAGCGATCAGTAATTTTTTCATACGGATATACTGAAATAGAAATGCTGATACCATGCGCTCAGTTTTCATGTAAAAAACCAAACGGAGTGCAAATTAATAAGATTCAGTCTAGATAAGAGCCGTTTACGGG
The DNA here is from genome assembly GCF_008727875.1 of Larkinella humicola. GTDB lineage: Bacteria > Bacteroidota > Bacteroidia > Cytophagales > Spirosomataceae > Larkinella > Larkinella humicola. Next base: position 705,131 of record NZ_VTWS01000004.1, read on the forward strand.
TATTAAATTTGAAAGAGACTAAATACAGACCCTTAGAAAAGTGAGGGAGACAACCAGGGAAAGCCCTGCTAGCAGGGCAATCAGACGGATGGGGCCGTTTCGGTAAACTGAAACCGGGTTTGGGGCAGGCTTTCGGGGTACGCATCCCGCAGAAAAGCGATGATATTTTCCCGCAGAAAACACCGCAGATCGAAGCTTTCCGGGGCGTTGCGCGAAGAGGTCAGGATGCGGATGACGACGCAGGTCGGTTGGGTGTCGGTCACCTGAACCACACACACTTCCCGGTCCCACAACGGATTGTTCTCAACCAGCTCTTTCGCCTTTTCCCGAATGCGGTCAACCGGGACATTATAATCCAGATACAGCAGAACCGTTCCCAATACCGACGCGTTCGACCGGGTCCAATTCTGAAATGGTTTTTCAATGAAATAGGTGATGGGCAGAATGAGCCGACGGCGGTCCCAAACCCGCACCACCACGTTCGTCAGGTTGATTTCTTCAATCCGGCCCCATTCATTTTCCACCACCACGGCGTCTTCGACCCGAATCTGTTGCGTGAAGGCAATCTGAATACCGGCCAGCAGGTTGGCGATGGTGCGCTGGGCGGCAAAACCAATGACGACCGACGCGATCCCGGCAGAAGTCAGGAAGCTCAACCCGATTTTTCGCCCGCCGTTGAACGACAGCAGCAACACGGAAAAACCGACGGCAATGACCAGGATGGAGACGAGTTGCCGGACAAAAACAATCTGGGTCACGAATTTCCGCAGGTGCAGATTCACATCGCTGGCCGTGTCATACCGGCGGATAATGAGTCGCTCCAGGACTTTCAGAAGTTGAACCACCAGCCAGGTAGTGGTGATGACAAAGGCAACTTCGGCCGCTTTGGAGGCATACGGAAACCGCTGGAACGAACGCTCCTGAATGTTGGTGATGATCAGAAAAAACAGGGAGGGTACGAAAAAATAAAAGGCATTCCGGACGTACTGACGCAGAAAGCCCAACGCTTCGACATGGCGACGGCGGAGAATCATCCGGATGGTTTGCGCCACAATCATATTGACCAGCAACCCGGCCCCAACGGCCACAGCCAACAAAAGCCAACCCGAAATTTTCCGGTTGTGCCGCAGCCAGCGATCGATCTCCGTGCCGATCTGGCTGAAATTATCCCAAAAATCCGTCCAGTTCATGGTATACTTGTAGAGGAGTTAGCTATAAAAGACACCTGAGACGGAAATTGTTACCCGGTTTCTGGAAAGTTTTTCTACGTCGCGCCATCGGCGGCCCTTACAACGCCCGCATCCAGTACACCATCGGTTTGGGGGTCGAAATCACTTCGCCAAGGTCGGGCCAGGCCAGGTTGCTCCGCAAAGACGGTTCTTTGTGATACCCTCTTTTGAGCCAGAACGCATCATTAGGCCGGTAATCGAGCGGTTTGGCGGTATGGCTTTCTTCACGTTCAACCGAGCAGAAGCAGGTGAGTTTGAACGTGCCAAACCGGCGGGCGTGGGCTTCCCGTTCGTCGAAAAACCGGTGGCCCAAACCCCGCCCCCGATAGGCTGGGAGCAAAATGCTTTCACCGAAATAAAAAATCGTATCCAGGTCAAAACCAGCCTGTTCGAAAGGGAGCCGGATGTCGGCGGTCTCGTCCTGCAACGGGATGCAGGTGGTGGCTCCAACCATTTTTGGTCCGTCGTACACGGCGAACAGAAAGGACCGTTCCGATTGTGCGTAGGTTTTCAGGTAGTCTTTTTCGTAGTCGACCGTGCCTTCGTAGAGATACGGGTAGTCACGAAAAACCGCAATCCGCAAAGCCGCCAGGTCATCAAAAACCGATTCAATCTCAAATCCTTTTTTCGTTAGAGAAGAAAGCGATTGCATGCGATGCGGTTTTTAGTGTGAAACCGCTTGAATCCACTGGGGCAGGTTGTAATAAGTCGTTACACGGGTTATTTTTTCGTCAGACACTTCCAGAAAAGCCGCTGCCGGAACGACGTAGGTCTGGCCGGTGGCCGGTGGCAAACCGTCTTCGGCCTTTTTATAAATGCCGTTTACGACAAATTCAACGGCGACTCGTTTATCCGATGGTTCACTCAGAAAAACCAGCTCCGTCAATTTCTCATCGTACGATTCGTCCATGTGACGAACAAAGTCGGTGAATTTTTCCAGGCCAATGCGTGCTTCGCCCTGATTGGGTTCGTGCCGGATGTCGGGGTGGACCAACGCCAGCATCCCGTTCCAGTCTTTTTGATTGAAGCAATCGTAATAGGTTTTGACAACGTCGAGAGAAGCCATTAATTCAAATGAGTTTTTGTGGAGAGAAGTAGCCCCGCAAATATAGGAAGGATAATGCAGTTCCGGCAGACATCTAACGAGAATGGATTCCAGCAAATCCAAAAAAATAGCCCACGATTTCAATCGTGGGCACGTGGGGAAAAGTCATGACTCGCAACCGGTTTAACGGTTTTAAAGCCTTAAACCGTTAAACCGGTTGGGGTATATTCGTTTGGTTTCGTATTCCCACGGTTAAAACCGCGGGCTATTAATGGAATGATTTCTCACGCCAAAACCGGCTTCACTACTTTTCCGTGCACATCCGTCAACCGATACCGCCGTCCCTGGTGCTTGAAAATCAGCTTCTCGTGATCGACGCCCATCAGGTGCAGAATCGTGGCCTGAAAGTCGTGAACGTGGACGGGATCTTTGACTACGTTATACCCAAACTCGTCGGTTTCGCCATACACCATGCCTTTTTGCACGCCCGCACCGGCCATCCAGACCGTGAAGCAACGCGGGTGGTGATCACGACCGTAATTTTCTTTCGACAGCTTGCCCTGCGAATAATTGGTGCGGCCAAACTCGCCACCCCAGATCACGAGCGTATCGTCGAGCAGTCCGCGTTGTTTCAAATCCATGATCAAAGCCGCCGATGGCTGATCGACGCTCTTGGTCTGAATTTTGATGTCGTTCGGCAAATTCCCGTGTTGATCCCAGCCCTGGTGGTACAACTGCACGAACTTGACGTCCTTCTCGATCAGCTTCCGGGCCAGCAGGCAATTGGCGGCAAACGTTCCCGGTTTGCGGGAATCGGGGCCGTACAGGTCAAAAATGTAATCCGGTTCTTTCGAAATGTCGAGGGTTTCGGGCACCGACGTCTGCATTCGGTACGCCATTTCGTACTGCGCCATCCGGTTGTTGATCTCCGGGTCCAGCACCTGTTTAATCTGTTCCTGGTGCAGTTTTCCTAAATAATCCAGCATCCGCCGACGACTGGTTTTGTCGATGCCCGGCGGGTTGTTGAGGTAATATACCGGGTCGGGGCCGGAGCGAAAAACCACGCCCTGATGCACCGAAGGCAGAAAACCGTTGCTCCACAGCTTGGCATACAACGGCTGATCGCCATCGCGCCCTTTCGAGAGCAGCACGACAAACGCCGGTAAATTCTGATTGTCGGAACCCAACCCGTAGCTGGCCCAAGACCCAAAGGAAGGTCGGCCCGCCTGCTGTGAACCGGTCTGGAAAAACGTCACCGCCGGGTCGTGGTTAATGGCTTCGGTATTCATCGAACGGATGAAGCACAAATCATCCGTAATCCGCGACGTGTAGGGTAATAACTCACTGACCCACATCTGACTGTGGCCGTGTTTGGCAAACTTGAACTTGGAAGCCGCCAGCGGAAACCGGCTTTGTCCGGCGGTCATCCCCGTCAGGCGCTGGCCTTTCCGGATGGATTCGGGCAAATCCTGGCCCCACATCGTTTCCAGTTTGGGTTTGTAATCGAATAAATCCAACTGCGAGGGTGCCCCGCTCTGAAACAAATAGATGACCCGCTTCACCTTCGGTGAAAAGTGCGGTTTGCCCGGCGCACGGTTTTCTTCGCTTCCGGCCAACCCTTTCGTCGGATTGAGCAAGGATGCGAGGGCAATGGCTCCCAAACCGGCGCTGGTTTTGCCAAGAAAGGTCCGGCGGCTGAGTTGATCGTGCAGTTCGTCTTCCAGGTTGTTCATAGCCTTCTCATTTTTCTCTCCGCTCAACTCTGATTTTCTCTGCTTAACTCCGCGATACAAAAAAGCTATTTCGCGGAGTTAAGCAGAGAAAATCAGAGTTGAGCGGAGGTTATCGTTTGATAATCGCTTCATCAACGTTCATAATCGTGCTGGTCACCACCGTCCAGGCGGCCAGCTCGGCAGTCGGCAGGGTTTTATCGACCGGATATTCCCCCACACTTAACAATTCGGCCGCCCGTTTGGGATTTTTCCTGAAATCAGCGAGTTCTTCGGTATACAACTGCTTCATCAGGGCCACTTCAGCAGGCCGAGCCGGGCGGCTGGTTACGGCTTTAAACACATAGCTGATCAACGGCTCATCCCGTAATCCCTTCTCCAAGGCTTTTTGTCCCAACACCCGGGCGGCTTCCACAAATTGCGGGTCGTTCAGCGTCACCAGGGCCTGCAAGGGTGTCGAGGTTTTCTGCCGTTTCACGATGCAGGTGTGCCGTTCAGCGGCATCGAAATTGAGCATCATCGGGGGCGGTGACGACCGCTTCCAGATCGTATACAGACTCCGGCGGTAGAGGCTGTCGCCGTGACTTTGTTCGTAACTGATGGCATTTCGGGTGGCTAAGGCTTCCCAGATGCCGGAGGGTTGGTAAGGCAGAACGCTCGTTCCACCTATTTTTTGGGATAACAAACCACTGGCAGCCAACGCATTGTCGCGAACCTGCTCCGCCGACATCCGGTAGCTCGGGCCACGCGAAAGCAGCGAATTGTCCAGATCGGCTTCCAGCTTTTTGGCATCCGCCACCGACGACTGGCGATAGGTGGCCGACATCACAATCATTTTCTGCAAGGCTTTGGCATTCCAGATGCCCGCCCGTCCGGCGCCATCCCGGAAGCGAACGGCGAGGAAATCCAGCAGTTCGAGGTGGGAGGGAAGGTTGCCCTGATTCCCGAAATCGTCGCTGCTTTTCACCAGGCCCTGACCAAAATACTGTTGCCAGAACCGGTTGACCATCACCCGGCTGAACAGCGAATTGTCCGGATTCAGGAGCCACATCGCCAACCCCAGGCGGTTTTTCGGATAGTCGGCCGGGAAAGGCATGAACTGTTCGGGTGTTGCGGGTGTCACCTCTTCGCCGGGGGCATCGTAGGCACCGCGTTTGAGCAGAAAGGTTTTGCGGGGAAATTTCCGCTCTTTCATCACCATCACCTGATCGGAATTGTTGTACAGCATCACTTCTTCCGCCCGGTTTTTCTGAAATTCCGCAAAGGCTTTTCGGTACGTCGAGTCGTGTGCGGTAACGTAATAGGTGTACAAACCGGCACGTTGTGCCGCCGTCCGTTTGGCGGTTGGCGTAAACAAAGCCGTCGTCAGGGCGTCCGGCTGACCCGCCAGTTTCGGAATTTCCAGCGGGGTCAGGGCGCGGTTGTAAATCCGTAACTCATCAATCGCGTAATCCTTGATGTAATGATCGTGGATCCGGCCAATCAGGAACGGCGAACCGGACCAGTTTTTGCCATTTTTTCCGCGGTCGATGCTGTGAACCAAGTGGTCGGTAATGACTTGAAGTTGAGTCGGTTGTCCGTTCAGGTAGAGTTTAATGCCGCCCGCCCGGCCCGAGCCGTCGTAGGTCATGGTCAGGTGAAACCATTGTTTGTAGCGGATTTTGGCGACGGTTTCCACATCGAGGCTGTTGTCGGGCCAGACGTGGTTGATCGTGAGCTTAAACCGGCCATCTTCCAGCAAACCAATTTCGTAGCCCCGGTTTCCGTCAAAGGGCCCGTTCGACTTGCCCATCAGCATCCCTTCCAGACCCGGCTTGGCCACGTTGAACCACGCACTCACCGAAAACGGCTCGTTTTGCTCAAAAAAGCCGACTTTCCGGGGCAATTCAATGTTACTGTCGCCCTTCAGATACCGCGCCATGCCCACTTTCCCTTTGATTTGGTACGGGAAACTTTCCGGATCACCGGCCAAACGCGCGGGTAGCGTGTCGTTCACCTGATTCCAGAAGGCATTGCGGGGGTCTTTTTCCAGTTCTTCGCGGGTTTTCGGAACGACGGGTTTCTTCACTTCCGGCAATCCCAGTTTTTTCCGCCGTTCTTCCTCTTTCTTTTTGAGCTCGTCTTCTTTTTTCCGTTCGGCGTCTTTCAGTTTCTTTTCCTCCGAACTTTCGTAGGCTTTAAAATCCCGCCGATCGGCCTCGTCAAAGGTATAATGCGCCACCAGACCGACGTTGGCCGACGAAGCTGGATTCCGTTCCGCCTGGCTCAGCCACTGCCCGAAAGCTTGCTGGTATTCGGGGCGATTGGGATTTAGTCGCTGCTGTAACGGTTTGATTTTCTGGTGAATAAACTTCAATTTGGCGTCAACCTCCGAGGAGGTGAGCGTGATCGTCGGGGCGGGTTCGCCGTTGTACGGAATCTGGCCGCGCTCGTTGTTGTTGTTGAAAAACGCAAACAGCGAATAATAATCTTTCTGGCTGATCGGGTCGTATTTGTGGTCGTGGCAACGGGCGCACTCGACGGTCATGCCCAGCATCGCTTTCCCGAACGTATTGACGCGGTCGGCGACGTATTCCACCCGGTATTCCTCATCCACAATCCCGCCTTCCTGGCTCTGCTGGTGGTTGCGGTTGAACGCCGTGGCCAGGAGCATGTTTTTCGTCGGATTGGGCAGCATATCGCCCGCCAGTTGCCAAGTGATGAACTTGTCGAAACGCAGGTTTTTGTTGTACGCCCGAATCACCCAGTCGCGGTAGGGCCACATCGTGCGCAAACCGTCGTCCTGGTAGCCGTGCGTGTCGGCGTACCGGGCTGCATCCAGCCACTCAACGGCCTGGCGTTCACCATAATGCGGACTGCTGAATAACCGGTTGACCACTTTTTCGTAGGCATCCGGTGACTGATCGGCCAGAAACGCATCCACTTCGGCCACCGTCGGCGGCAAACCGGTCAGATCCAGCGAAACCCGGCGCAGCAAGGTTGCTTTGTCCGCTTCGGCATTTGGCGATAAGCCTTTCTCTTCGAGTTTTTTAAGGACAAAATAATCAATCTCGTTTTTGGCCCACTTCGCATTTTTGACCTTCGGCACCTCCGCCAGTTGGGGCGCAATCAGCGACCAGTGCGGTTTGTATTCGGCCCCCTGCTCAATCCAGCGAACGAGCAGCGCCTTTTCTTCGGTCGTCAGAATGAGATTAGACTCCGGCGTTGGCATCCGGTAGTCGGGGTCGTCGGAAATGATGCGGTGGTAGGCTTCGCTTTTGGCCAGATTACCGGGAACAATGGCTTTTTTACCGCTTTCGGCCAAGGCTTCGTAGGCACTTTCGGCAATGTCCAACCGCAAACCGGCTTTTTGCTTGGCCTTATCCGGGCCGTGGCAGGCAAAGCAGCGGTCGGATAAGATGGGTTTGATATGGAGGTTGTAATCGACTTTTTCGGGCAATTTGCTTTCAATCGCCAGCAGTTCCGCCGGTTTTTCGACGCTCGTTTCACACGAGCTCCCAACGGCCATCGAAAACAGGCCAATGGCTGCGCTAAGCAGGAAGGATTGAACTCGTATGTCGGTTAAATGACGCATACGAACAAAGGGGTTTAAGGGAAAAACACAATGAATTTACGAAAATCAACCGGGTTCGTAAAGAAATAAACCAATTTGGCTTCAAAAAAGTGCTATATCCTTGCCAAAACCGGTGTTTCGTCCGAAAGGAATCCTCACTTCGCTTTTTCTTTTTCCGCTTTGGCCGAATCCGCTTTGGCAAAGGCCGCAATGGAATTCTCGCCCAGTCCCATGTTGATTTCCAGCCCCGGCAACGCTTTTTTCAATTCCGCCACGCCCGCATCCGTCACTTTGGTTTGCCAGAGGTAAACGGTTTTAAGATTTTTGATACCGGCCAGTTCGGCCAGTCCGGCATCGGTCACGGCGGTCCCGTACAGATTCAGGTATTCGAGATACAGCAGGTTTTTCAGGTTTTTCAAACCGGCATCGGTCACTTTCGTTTGTTCCAGGTGCAGCTTTTGCAGGTTTTTCAATTGGGCCACCTGCGCCAGCGTTGCGTCCGAAATTTCCGTATCCCCCAATTTCAGCCAGACAATTTGCTGGCTCAGTTTCGGCAGCGAAACCGCCTGCGCATCGCTGAAGGCCCGGGCGTTGACCGCGCTGACTTCCAGTTGATTCTGTTCTTTCGACAGCGGCAAAACCAGCAAACCGGCTTTTTTCAGCTCCTCGATGGCTTTCGGATCAGCGGCTGGCAGTTTCATCGTCAACACCGGCGACTCGGGAGCCGGACCGGTGGCGACCTGCTCACCGCCCACGTTTCCGCCACCCGTTCCCAGTGCGGCCAGGGCCGGTTTGATGGTGTCGGTCACTTTCAGTTCGGCTACTTTTTTGTCGAATGGAGCGCCCTCATTGATCCACCAGGTGAGCAGCGCAATCTGGTTTTCGGTGAGCTGGGTTTTGCCTTTGGGCGGCATGTGGTGGTCGTCTTCTTCCGGCAACAAACACACTTTAACCAGTTTGCTTTGATCGGCTTTACCGGCAACCAGAATTGCGCCGTCTTCGCTGCCTTTTTTGATCATTTCGGGCGAATCCAGCCGCAGATCGGCCTTCGATTTTTCGGGATTATGGCACTGAATGCAGCGACTTTTCAAAATGGGATGCACGATTTGCTGATACACCATCGCCTGATTGACGTCTTCGATGGGTTTCGCGGCTTCTTCCGCTTCCTCGCGGGGCGGAATGCCCGCCAGCGACCGGAACGGTTCCGGGGTGTGTTGGGTCAGGAAGTCAGACCCATGGGTGAGCGACCCGCCTTCGTGGCCAGCGGCCAGCAGCAGAATGATCCCGACACCCAACGCCGGGTAATAAAACAGCGGACCAAAGCGGATTTTGGGCCCGATTCGTTCGTGTTTGATGGCCCAGGCCACCCAGGCAAAAACCGCTACGCCGATGCCTTCCCACATGTGCAGGTTCAGCGTTTCTTCTTCATAGCCACCACCCAGCGAAAGCAGGTAACCGAAAATACAGGCCATGGTGGCACTGACGGCCGACCAGAACAGAATCAACGTAATCGTATGGGAACTAACGGTTTGGCGACGCGTCAGCCGGTCCAGTTCGAGCAGGCCCGCAATCAGCAGAAAACCGATCGGCAAATGGACGATGAGCGGGTGAAAATGCCCGAAGAACAAAGCCCACTCGGAGGGTTGCGGTGCCGTAGCCTGTAAGAGAATAAAAGGAGTCATTGAATCAATCGGATGTTCAATTTTGGGAGGAACGTCGGCCTGAGCAGAGCCTGACGAGTACGCGTATGATTCCAAGCCGGGCCGAAATGAGTTCCGGCCCGGCAAAGGGTATCGTTGAGTTCAGCAAGAAGGCCGTCATTGCGGGCATAATCGCACTAGCGGCCGGTTTTATCAGCTAACGCGCTGCAGTTTCACCGGATAGGTTTTTTGAGAAGCCCACTGCGGTACATACACATTTTCGTCGCCATCGACCAAAACATCGTGCGGATGCATGAAGGCGGTGAAGCTCGTGTCTTTCCGCTGTTCTTCCAGTTTGCCGTCTTTGTAAACCGGTGCCGAACCACCCGGCGTGGAAACCACCTTATCGTTTTTATCCAGAATCTGGATGTAGCCCGAGTTTGGATAGGCATCGGACGTACTGCGAAAAACCGCACCGTAAATCATGTCACCGTGCAAAACCGGTCGGCAGATGTATGATCCCGGTAAGGCAATGGTCGACAGGTACTTGCCATCGAGCGTAAACCGCTTCAGGCAGTTGTGACGGCGATCGGTAATGAGCAGGGTCGGATTGGCTTTGTTGCGGGTGTCGACCAGAATGCCGTGGCAGCAATCGAACTGACCGTTTTCGGAGCCTTTACCGCCCCAATGCCGGATGTATTTGCCCTTGGCGTCATACTGCGTGATGTAGTTCAGGCCGTAGCCGTCGGCGATGTAAATATCGCCGTTAGCGGGGTTAATGGCGGTTTCGGTCGGGGTAAACTGCGTCGGGTAATCGTATTTACCGGTTTCCTTTGGGTAATCGATTTTCAGCAGTTCTTTGCCTTTCAGGTCGGTTTTGATGACCTGATGCCGGTTGTTATCGCAAATAAACAAGAATTGCTCTCCCCCTTCGTTGGCCAGCGTCAGGCCGTGGGCACCGGGGTAGGTTGTCCCCCAGGTTTCGAGCAGTTTGCCTGATTTATCGTAGATGATAACGTTATTTTTCGTCTCATTGGTCAGCAGAATCAGGCGGCCTTTGGCATCTTCCACCATTTCGTGGCAGTCGTTGACCGGGTTTTTGCCCGCATCCAGAACGCCCCAGTTCGGCACGACCCGGTAGCGGTGCGAGCCGTGTCCGACGGTTTTTTCATCGGCTTTGGGCTGGGCACCGAAATTAATATGGGGAATCGTTAATCCGACGGCGGTTGCGGCTGTGGCCTTCGTAAGAAACGTGCGTCGGTTTACAGGTTGTGAATTCATAAGAGCAATTACAAAAGGTTTAGGAAATTGGGTGTTTAAGCTACGACAATTCGAGAAACCGCTCCGGATTGATGCCCCGGTCTTCCAGCTCGAACGAATTGTTTATAATAAGTTGGTGAATATACTGCCAAAACGGGCGATTTGTCAACCAAAAATTCAAATCGACGTTCAGAACACTCTGAAAAAGGTCGCCGGGGTAAAATTCTCCTTCGGCAAACGGGTTTTTGGTAAGCCTTTCAAGGGCCATCGGAATCAGGTACGGCAACGAAATTCCTTCGGCAATCAGCAACCGGATGTCTTCCGTGCTAAACTGGTTCAGGGGCGTCTGCCGCAGGGCGTAAATTTTCTGGCTCCGGTTGTCGCCAAAATCCGGTTCTTCTCCACTTGTTTTCTCCAGATTGTCAAGGGTTTGCTGTTGCCAGTTTTCCTCCATTTCCGTACGGTTCATGTCAGACAGGAGACGCTTCCAACCGCAAATTCCCGCGCCCGAAACTGCTTCTGTACGTGTAAAGGTATCTTTTTTATCGGCGGAAAATCGCGGGGAATGGTGAAAAAAACACTAAAAATTTATTTTTCACCCACCATGTGAGGTAATAAAGTGCAAACTTGTCTATGTTAAATACCACCTGGTTTAGCAACACGCTGCATGCAACAAGTACCCTTAGACGATACCGAAAACAGCGGAGATTCTTTGCCGCGTTTTTTGGGAAGCCACCAGCCGCTTCAGCCCGGCAAAGTGACGGACGACGAATTGATCTTTCGACAACTCTTCGCTCAGGATCCGAAGCGCGGTTGCGAGCTGCTGTTCCGGCGGTATTACACCAATCTGGTCAACCACGCGGTTCGGTTCGTCTACTCGAAAGAAGTGGCCGAGGATCTGGTGGCCGAAGTCTACACGGCGTTCTGGCAGGACCGCGTTTTTGAACGGATAACGACGTCTTACCGGGCGTATCTCTACCAGACGGTTCGCCACCGGTCCTACAACTACCTGCGGTGGGAACTGCATCCTTCCGATTCGCTGGACACGCTGCACACCCAGGGCATATCACCGGCCCTGCAACCCGACGAGGTGCTGCATTATAGCGAACTGCACCAGAAAATTGAAGACGCCATCCAGAGTCTGACTCCGCAGTGCAAGCGGGCGTTTCTGCTGAGCCGGATTGAAGGGAAAAAGTACCTGGAAATTGCGCAGGAGATGCAGATCAGCAACAGTGCCGTCGAGAAACTGATGATCAGGGCACTCAACCAGTTACGTCAGGAATTGAAAGGAGAATGGTTCATCAGTCTGCTGCTGGGGCTGGTTACCTGCGCTTACTGATGGGCCGATGACACCCTTCTTTCTCCAGTTGACTAACCGGCAAAATTTGAATCTGCTATGGAACCCTTACTGATAAAACGCATTGTATTCGACTTTTTCGATGGAAAAGCGACGGCGATCCAGCGAAAATACCTCGAAGAATGGCTGACCTGCGAAGCCAACCACGAAGCCTATTACCACTACCTGGATGAATGGGAAAGCCAGCGACCCCAGTTTTCGGTAGACGCCGAAAAAGCACTGACCGCCTACCAGCGGGTGCTGGAAGACGACCAGCCGACCGTAACCCCATCGAAAGTGCTGCCGGTTTCCCGGTCCGGCCTGTTTCAAAAATGGCTCCCCTGGGGCATAGCGGCTTCCGTTACCTTGCTGGGCCTGCTGGGTGCCTACGTTTTCCGGGCCCAAATCCTGTATGAAACCCACCGGACGGCCTTCGGCCAAACCAGCGAGTATAAACTGGCGGATGGAACGGAAGTGACGCTAAATGCCAATTCCAGCCTGCGCGTTCCCCGGTTTGGTTTCGGGAACAAAACGCGGGAGGTATATCTGGAAGGCGAAGGTGAATTCAAAGTGACGCATACCGCCAACAACCAGCGGTTTATCGTCCGGACGGCGGATCGTTTTCAGGTCGAGGTGCTGGGAACCGAGTTCGTGGTGTATGCCCGGGCCAAAGGCAAACGGGTGTTTCTCAGCAAAGGCAAGGTAAAACTGGATCTGCCTCAGGGTCAGCAGCTTTACATGCGTCCTGGCAACGTGGTGACGGTGGCCAATTCCGGCCGGTACCGGCTCACCCAGACCAAAACCGCCCGCCCTTTTGTTGCCTGGAAAGACCACTGGTTTTATTTCGACAACACCTCCCTGACCGAAGTCGCCGATCAGATTCAGGAGCAGTTTGGAATTAAGGTCGTGGTGCCCGAACCCCAACTGGCCCAACGGCGGATTGCCGGTAATTTCCGGGCCGAGCAGGCCGACGACCTGTTCCAGATTTTAGCCGAATTACTGACGATCAACGTGGTGAAAAAACGCCATTATATTGAATTGACTACTCCTAAACACCCTTAACCATTCCTATTCCTAAATCCTACTGAAGATGGTAATCTCATTTTTACAAAAAACGGCCCTGGTTTCGCTGGCAGTGCTCAGTCACCAACTGACGCAGGCACAACCGATTGCCCTGGCCCGGCAACAAAGCCGATCGACGGAGGTGATTCAGACCGTTCCGGCGGCAGGCCAGAAAATGAAAGAAGTGTTGACGGAATTAAGCCGCCAGCATCAGGTCAGCATTCTGTTCGAGGAAACGACGGTTAACGGGATTGTCGTTCCGGCCAACGTTCGGCTCCGTTCCGGGAAGCTGGAAAAGCAGTTGGAAACCCTGCTGAAACCGTATGACCTGATGTTTAAAAAGGTGGGAAATCAGGCGTACTACATCATTAAAAATCCGGCCAAAGCCAGTGCTCCGGCCACGCCGGCTCTGGAATCGATGAATACACCCGTTTCCTTGAAGGAACCCACCGCAGCAGGAAGCCCGGTTTTCTCGCCGAATGCGCCATCGGTCAACATCGCCGACTTTACGGTGAGCGGGAAAGTTTCCAGTGAAAACGGCGAAGGCCTACCCGGCGTTAGCGTCGTGATCAAGGGAACCCAGCGCGGAACCGTGACCAATGCGGAGGGCACGTACTCGCTTTCCGTTCCGGAAGCCGCCAATGGTGCCACACTGGTTTTTAGCTTCGTGGGGTATTTGTCCCAGGAAATGAACGTCAAGGCGTCGACGACCGTGAACGTTTCGCTGAAACCGGACGACAAGGTACTGGAAGAAATTGTCGTCATTGGGTACGGTACGGCCCGGAAAAGCGACTTGACGGGGGCCGTTGGTTCCGTGAAAGAAGCCGAACTGAAGGAACGCCCGGCGGCTTCGCTGACGCAGGCGCTGGCGGGCCGGATGCCCGGCGTGCAGGTCAACAACAACTCGGGTCGGCCCGGCGGTCGGACCACCATCCGCGTTCGTGGGTTTAGCTCCATCAACTCTTCGAACAACCCACTGTATGTGGTCGATGGGGTGATGCTGCCGCAGGGGAACCAGAACCAGTTCAGTTCGGCCATCGACTACATCAACCCCAACGACATCGTTTCGGTGGAAGTGTTGAAAGATGCCTCCTCGACCGCCATTTACGGCGCGCGGGGTGCCAACGGCGTGGTGCTGGTGACGACCAAAAAAGGAAAATCCGGTGAAGGTCAGGTGACCTACAATGTCGATTTTAGCGTGAATGCGATTGGTCCCAACCGCCCCCGGGTTTTGAATTCCCGGCAGTATATGGACGTGGAAGATCTGGCCTGGGCCAACATGGCGAAATACGATCCGGCGGGGTGGGCCGCCGGCAAATGGGCGTATCTGAACCCCAAACTGCGCCGGATCGACCCCCGGGTCTGGAATTCCGACGGCAGTCCGAAATACGATACCGACTGGTTCAAGGAAACTACCCAGAATAAATTGTCACAAAATCACCAATTGGGTTTCAGCGGGGGCAACGACCGCACGCAGTATTCGATCTCACTGGGCTTCCGGGATGACCAGGGTTTGCTCAAGACCTCGTACATGAAACGGTATTCGGGCCGGTTTACGATCGACGATCAGGTGAAATCGTGGTTGAAAATGGGCGGTACGCTGAGCTACAACAACCAGACGGAGAACTTGGTGGACGTCAACGACGCCGTGGCCCGCCAGATTGTGGAAGATTTTCCGTTCCTGCCCGTTCAATACGAAGACGGTTCCTTTGCCAACAACCGGGATTTTCCGTTTGCGGAAGGCACCATGAGCTCGTATCACCGCCTGATGGGTCGCCGGTATATTCTGAACACGCAAACCACCACCGGAAGCCTGTATTCCAACATCAGCCTCGCCAAAGGGCTGGAAATGCGGACGGTTTTGGGAGCCAATGTGCAGACCCAGGAAGTGAACCAGTCCAGCACCCGGACGCTCGAAATCGGCGCGAACGGGACGGCATCGGCCAACAATTTCAGAGACTCGTTCTGGTCGCTGGAAAACTACCTGACGTATAACAAACAGATCAACGACAAACACGCCATCAACGCCCTGTTGGGGGTGTCGTGGCAGGAGTCGAACTACTTTGCGATTGGGGCCAGTGTCCGCAACTTTGCGACGGACTACTTCGGTTTCAACAACCTGGGCGCGGGAGCCACCAACCCGGCGGTGAGTTCGGGAGCCTCCCGTTTTTCGTTCAACTCCTATTTTGGTCGGATCAACTACAGCCTGATGGAGAAATACCTGGTGACCTTCACCGGTCGGGCCGATGGTTCTTCGAAATTCGGGAACAACCACAAATTTGCGTTTTTCCCCTCGGCGGCTCTGGCCTGGCGGGCATCGGAAGAAGAGTTTCTGAAAGGCAATGCCATCATCTCGAACCTGAAAGTACGGACCAGCTTCGGTCTGACGGGGAACTCCGAAATACCGCCTTACTCGTCGTTGTCGCTGCTCAGCTCGAACTACGCGACCATCTACGGCGACAGCCGGGTGTCGGGTACGGGGATCAGCCGGTTGGCGAACCCGGATCTGCGCTGGGAAAAAACCGCCCAGACGGATGTTGGCGTGGAACTGGGCTTGCTGAAAGGCCGGATCAATCTGGAGGCCGATTACTACTACCGCAAAACCACCGACATGCTGCTGGATGCGCCGGTTCCGCGCACAAGCGGCTACGGCACGATTCGCCGGAACGTGGGTTCAATGCAGAACAAAGGCTTTGAATTCGGTCTGAACACGGTCAACATCGACGCGGGCGGTTTTCAGTGGAACTCGACCTTCAACATCTCGTTCAACCGCAACAAAGTCTTGTCGCTGGCGACGCCGTCGGACATCTTCAACGTGGGTGGGCCGAACTTTACGAATCCGACGAACGTGATCCGGGTGGGCGAACCGGTCGGGTCGTTCTGGGGGCTAACCCGGGTGGGCGTCTGGAGCGAAGCCGAACGCGAAGAAGCGGCCCGGTTTGTGAGCTACCGGAATGGGTTGACGATGCTGCCGGGTGACATCAAATACCTGGATGTGAACGGTGACCGCGCCATCACGGATGCCGACCGGAGCATCATCGGGAATGGTAGCCCGAAAGCCTGGGGCGCTTTTTCCAATACGTTTCGCTACAAAAACTTCGATCTGACGCTGGAATTGCAATTCTCGTACGGCAACGACGTCATGGATCTGAACATCTCGACCAGCGAAGACCGCCAGGCGCTGGCCAACAGCTACACCTCGGTGTTGAATGCCTGGACGCCGACGAATCAAAACAGCCAGATTGCCGAAATCCGCGATACGCGGGCCGGTTATGTGTTGAACGTCGACAGTTACTGGATCAAGGACGGTTCGTTCCTGCGGGGCCGGAACCTGCTGTTCGGGTACACGTTTCCGGGTGTTGTAACCAACAAGCTCAAACTGAACCGCTTGCGGGCGTATGCCACGGTGCAGAATTTCTTTCTGCTGGTGAAAGACAAAATCATCGGAGATCCGGAAGTGACCCCAACCAATCAGGGTGATGCTAACAGCGCCTTCTCGCAAGGAATGATCTGGCACAACTATCCGAAACCGACCACGTTCATGTTCGGCTTGCAGATTGGGCTGTAGGTTTACGGTTTACAGTTTACGGTATTCGGTTTACGCCGGGCCGTCGCTACGGTGCGGTTCCCCGCCGGGAGTGACGCGAGCTTCGAAATGAGCATGCGTCAGCTACCGTAAACGGAAAACCGTACACCGAAAACAAAGCTTTATTCATTTTAGTCAAAATTCGATTTTCAAAAAATGAAACATATCCTTCATAAAGTGAGCAAGGTGGCCCTGCTGGGGGCGGTGCTGCTGGGTCCGGTGGGTTGTTCCGATTTCCTCGACG
>NZ_VTWS01000005.1 GCF_008727875.1 Larkinella humicola
AGCTCCGGAGGAGCGGTCTAAAAACATCTTCAGGCCGCTCCTCCGGAGCTACCACTCGTTGATGCCGACTATTGCCGACAGGACAGGCCTCCGGTCTTCATTCAAACAACTGTTATTCCAACACGGCTTTGCGAATGGCTTCCCCCCAGAAAAGCCCCAGCGTAGCGGCTCCTTTGGCGTTTGGGTGCAAAAAAAACGTTCCCTGCTGGCCATTTTCGTGTTGAAAATCGGTCAGGTAATGGGTTTTGAAATAATTGAACCCCTGCGTATCGCCCACGTGGACCTGTCCCGGATGGGTTTTGCCATAATCCGCGACGAGTCCATCGATTTCGGGGAAGTACGTTTGCAGCCGATCCAGCCCTTCCTGAAGGTATTTCGAACGGTTGTAGGTCGTGGGACTGTACCAAATCGGGTGGTGAATCACCAGCTTGCAACCCGGATTGGCTTTCAGTAAGGTGTCGGCGATGGTTTTCAGATTGGCGCGGTACGATTCCGGCGAAACCGGTGCGCCGTTGGGTCCCTGCATGGCGCTGTCATTCGTGCCGAGAACGATGGAAAACACGAGCTGACCGGTTTCTTTCCGGAAGGTTTCCGCAGCCTGCGCCACTTTGGGAAACGATTTGTTGGTTGCGGGCAGAAAATCGACGGTCGTATAACCGCCCACACCCTGATTGGAAAACGTAATCTCCTGAATACCAGCCTGCTGTTTCAAATACGTCGTTGCCAAAACCGGTGGCGCTTCCGTCTGACGATCTTTCAAGCCAGCCCCGGCTGTGATGCTGTTGCCGATGAAAACAATGTTCAGTTTCTGTTCCGAAAAGTTGACTGGATCCGACTTCGGAAAAATCCCGGCAGCAACCCGTTTCGGGAACAGATCGGCGGGATTTAGCTTCATTCGCGACCGATCCCGTTCTTTCAGCGCGGTCGTAATGACCGGTATCCAAAGCTGCTGACCGTCCCGGTTGAGGTGCAGACCGTCGGCCAGAAACAACTCCCTGCGGCCTTTTCCGTCCTTGTCATCCGTCAGCGGAACGACGTCGATGTAGTACAAACCGTCCAGCTTTCCCGCCAGCTTTTTGATTTCCCGGTTAAACCGGTCGCCCTGTTTTCTGAATTTTTGCCGGGCCGGCGAATGCCGGTTTGACACAAAATACACTTCCGTCAACGGGTTCGATTGCCAGAGTCGGGCCAGAAACGTTTTGAAGTTTTTGACAACGGTTTCGGGAGCATCACCTCCCGCCAGATCATTCCCCCCGCAGGAAAAAACGACGCGGGCGGGGCGGTATGGCAGAAGAATCCGATCCATACTGCGCAGCACATCGGGAATGGTGGCTCCGCCGAACCCCCGGTTGACGGGACTAAACTGGCTGAAATCTTCTTCCAGCGCTGGTCCCCAAAGCCGCCAGGTCGAACTGCCCACAAAAAATGTCGAGCCGGGGACGGGCGGATCCGTAACGGCCTTCGCTTCGTAGGCCTTAATTTCGGACTCAAAACGGGGTTCCTGGGCCAGTATCCGGGTTCCGGCCGCAACCCAAATCAGAAGAATTGGTAAAATAAAACGGATTGTGACTTCTACAGAAGCTCTTTTCTTCATTTTAAAAAACGAGATCACACGCGTGGTTTTTGATCGGATTCGCGCTGCGTATAGAAGCTAAAACGGGACGGTTTTTACTTGATAAGGCGTGAATTATGGAATGTCCATTCCCAAATCGATTCTCTTGACCAGCCAAGCCTTCTATCCCGTAGGGATTCAACAGCGTAGCGTCGGTAGAAAAGGATGATTCATTATTCCCCGCGTGCCGTGAGGTACGCGACTGTCGGATTCTTGTGAATGATTGCGTACCTATCGGCACGCGGGACCTTGTCGACATTCTTGGGCTACCGACGCTGCGCCGTTGAGCCCCTGACGGGGCAAAAAAACGGTTCGACCAAGCTAGTCTTTACTAAATACGGGTTTCCAACCCTGTTTTCCAATCTAATTTCCGGACTTAAACCGCTAAACGATTTAAAACTGAAAATAAATAAACTGATTCGAGGTGAAGACGCCGAAGAGGTACGACAGAAAGCAGATCAGCGGAAACAGCACGAAAAACAGGGCGGTGTTGCGCGTTGGAATCGTCAGGTACAACTTCTCTTTTACGAATAAAACCGCCACCAGCAACACGCAAAACCACAATTCGGTCGAATTGAAAGGAGTGCTAAGGGGCCCGTCGAAGGGCGAAAAGACGATTTTGCCGAGAATGTGAAAGGCATTGCCAACGGGCGCTTTGTGATTCCGGAAAAACACCCACGTCAGCATCACCAGCACGAAGGTTAGCACGGTTTGCAGCAGTTGGTAGGCTTTGTTCTCTTCCGGCAGTTTGATTCCAAACTGATGAAATGCCTTGTCGCGCCAGCCCGCCATGAGCTGGTAAGCGCCGTGCAAGCCGCCCCAGATGACGTAATTCCAGCTCGCGCCGTGCCATAATCCACTGACTAAGAAGACAATAAACACATTCAAATACCGCCGTGACGGACTGACCCGGTTTCCGCCCAGTGGAATGTAGAGGTAATCGCGGAACCAGGTGGAAAGCGAAATGTGCCAGCGTCGCCAGAATTCGGTGATGGAACGCGAAAAATACGGCGCCTTGAAGTTGTCCATCAGTGTAAACCCCATCGTCCGGGCCGCCCCGATGGCAATGTCGGAATAACCCGAAAAATCGCAGTAAATCTGGATCGTGAAGGCCAGCGTTCCCACCAGCAGCGTCAGGCCGTTTTGCTGCGTGGGGTGGTTGTAGGCATGGCTGACAATCTCCGCCATGCGGTCGGCAATGACCACTTTCTTGAAAAAACCGAAGGCCATTTGCATCAACCCGGCTTTCAGATTCTCGAAACTGAAATGAAAATGGGTATGAAACTGGTGCAAAACGTTCTGCGGACGCTCGATGGGACCGGCTACCAGTTGCGGATAAAACATCACATAGAGCGCATAAATGCCGAAATGATGCTCGGCTTTCTGATTGCCCCGATACACCTCGATGGTGTAGCTCATGGCCTGAAAGGTGTGAAACGACAGACCAATGGGCAGTATCGAATCAACAATGCTGAACGAGGTGGTGTTGGGCTGGCCAAACAGCGTCAGCACTTTGTTGAGCAGACCGATGGCTTTCTGGTTGACAAGCTGGGCCGGACCATCAAGATTTGCCTGGTCGAGCAGCCAGACGAGGCTGTCGGTGAAAAATCCAAAATACTTGAAGAACGCCAGAATGCCGATGTTCGAAATCAGGCTGACAATCAGCAGCCATTTTCGGCCCGAACCGGGTTTGGTGCGCTCCAGCCAGATCCCGGCGTAATAGTCGATTACGATGGTCAGAAACAGGATCAGGATGTAAGCCGGCTTGAAGACCATGTAGAAGTAACAACTGGCCAACAACAGCAACACCCACCGCCCGCGCCACGGCAGACTGTAATACGCCAGGGTTACGACGATGAAAAACAATAAAAACTGGAGCGAATTAAATAGCATTCCTACTTGAGTTAAGAGTTAAGAGTGATGAGTTAAGAGTGATGGGTTAAGAAGAAGCAGACGCATTTAATTCTTAACTCACAACTCTTAACTCATCACTCTTAACTCTTCATTCTTAACTAGTTCTGGCGTTCTTTTTTTCGGATGGTTTCCCGGACGATGTAGAGCGGGCGGCCTTTGCTTTGGAAGAAAATCCGCAGCACGTACTCGCCGATCAGCCCCATCCCAATGAGCTGAATTCCCCCGAAGAGGATGATGGTAAACAGCAACGCCGTGAAGCCTTCCGGCACGCCCCCAAAGAAATATTTCTTGATGAGCGTCTGAATAAAATACAAAAAAGCAATCCCGATGGAAAACATGCCCAGATTGGTCAGGAACTTGATCGGGAACTCACTGAAATTAAAAATACCGTTGTAAGCCAGTTTCCGGAGCATTTTGAACGTGTACTTTGCATCACCGGCCACCCGGGCATCGCGCTCGTATTCAACCCCGATTTGTTTGAAGCCGATCCAACTGCGCATCCCGCGGATGAAGCGGCTTTCTTCGGGCATCTGGTTCAGGACGTTGGCAACCCGGCGGCTGATCAGCGAGAAATCACCGCTATCGAGCGGAATGTCGACGTAGGAAATGGATTTCATAAACCGGTAAAACAGAAAATAGGCGGTTTTCTTGAAAGCACCCTCTTTCCGTTTCTTCCGAACGGCATAAACGACATCGTAGCCTTCCTGAAATTTGGCGTAGAATTCGTCCAGCAACTCCGGCGGGTCCTGGAGGTCGCCGTCGATGATGAACAGGGCTTCGGAGCCTTTCGCGGCTGCCATCCCGGCCGTCAGCGCAATCTGGTGGCCGTAGTTGCGGGCCAGAAAAACGCAGTGATACCGGTCGTCGGTCAGCGCCAGTTGCTGCATCAAAACGGCCGTATTGTCGCGGCTGCCGTCGTCGATCAGGACGACTTCGATGGCCAGCGGTGAACGATCCATCAAGGCATTTAGCCGGGTAACGAGGTGTGGAAACGATTCCCGTTCGTTGTATAGTGGAGCGACTATGGAAATCTGTGGATCAGACAAAGTGTATAGCAGTTAATTGGGACGCACAAAATTACATTATTGTCAGTACTTACCGAACGTTTATGAATTGATTCGAAAAACGGATGTCGGCTCCCTCGCCCGAAACAATCAGGATGCCAAGCTGATAGGCCCCCGGATGCAGAAACGATTTAAACACCTGCGCACTGACATTGGGCAACCGGCGTCTGAGGTAATATTGCCGGGGGAAAAACAGGTTTTCGGCCGGAAAAAGATAGGTATGGCGATCGGATTTAACCACGATACAGGCCTCGCTGATCCCCGCAGGCAGCGGCCAGTTCTGGGTCACCACCCGAAATTCACCCGCCGATTCCTCCACCAGCAGGTGCAGGGCGGAGTCGGCGGGAGGTGCCGGTTTCAGTAGCGTCGCTTCATAGGGCGCGTAGAACGCGTTTTCGGGATAGGTGTAAAACCCCTTTTCAACGGCGGTGTGCATCCATTCTTCGCTGGCAGCCGCATACGGCGAACCAATCATGGCCCCGAAACCAAGATCGTTGTGTTTCTGGTTGAAAGCCGATGTCTGCCGCATGAGCGTCTGAGCACCCAGAAACGGCAGATGGTTGAAGTACATCACGCCCCAGACGACCCACCCCAGAACCAGACCACCCACCATCCATCGCTTCCGGTGCTCCGGACTCCGAAGCTCGCTCAAGCGGTTCAGGTAGAGCACACTGACGAAGAGCGCCGGATACAGCATATAATTGCTCACGAGCATGACACTGTAGCCAAACCGGGGTCTCAGAATGGCGACCACCACCGCGTTGACCAGCAAAAAACCGTATACGCCCACGAAAAAATACCGCCGGTGACTGAGTTCAGCATCGGCCGGTTTTTGGCTGGGTTGCCAGAGACTGGGGAGGAGCGTCGTTTTGAACAGCCGGAAAAGGAGGCCAATGAGCAGCATACCGCCCAGCGTGGGCAGCAGGCTGCGGATCAAAATATCGGTCCGCGGGAAAAAGTCGAACAAACCGCCCAGGAACGTAAAAAAACCGAAAAAGACGAGGTGGGGATGTTGCAGGAAAAACGACAGACTGCTTTCATTGCCCTGCAAACTGGCAAAATCGTGAAAATACAGGATGATGACCACCACCGCGATCGTGATCCAAACCGCCAGCCGCACCAGGTAGTGACGCCCTTCCAGCCGCCATTGCACCAGCAAAACACCCGCTCCGGCCACCCAGCCGAACAGGCCGTTGCTCATGGAAAACGAAGCCAGAATCTGTAAAAAAAGAGCCCCGGCAAAGCGGATCGAAACGGTGGCGGACCGGCCGGGAAAAGCGAGCCAGTACAACGCCCAGAGAATCATCATGCCCACAGCCAGGTGCTGCAAAGCCGTGATGGCCCAGAAACTGGTCAGGCGATGTTGGGGTTGCAGCAGCACCAGCGCGATCGGCAGAAACGCCAGCAGGGGCAACCGCAGCGTCCGGAAGACCCGGTAAAAAACTAACAGAATGGCCAGCAAACAGCCGAAAGCCAGCAGAATCAGCCACCGGAAGTTGAGCATGCCGGTCAGGTTGTAGAAGACCAGTGTGGTTAGTTTGGCAAACAGGATGCGGTGTTCGTTGTTTGGAGCCAGCAACCAGTGGAATTTTTCGGAGAAGGAATCGGCTTCGGTATAATTGACCAGAAACCCCACGAACGATTCGAGGTCGTCCATCCAGGGAACGTTGTCGGTAAAGAGGAGCACCAACGTGAGAAAACTGGCAATCGGGAAAGCGACCAGGAACGGAGAAATTTTCCGAAGCGGTTCTGAAATCTGAATCATAGCGAGCGGGCGACTGGATACGGCAACGGTTGGCATTCAATGTACATACTTCCCCGGAATGGCATCAGGCCTGTAAAGTGCGGTTTTTCAGGTCAATAGACCTTTTCGATCTGCTCTACAAAATCCCCGTATTGTTTGGCCGGAATGAAGTGCGACTGCGTTCGGTAGGTCAGCACGATAAACACCAGCAACAGGGAGATCAGGAAAGCCTGTAGAATAACAATGAACAATGAAAAAACAATGTAAATAGCGCCCTGCGAGATGATCAACTGATCCGTCACCCGCAACAGGATAACCACCGTGATGACCACCGTCGAAACAGCCGCCGTGATGACGCAGAAGAGCAGAATACGCACGGCTGTGGCTTCCATCAGCACCGAAATGGCACTCAGACCGTGCAGAATCAGCGACACAAAATTCATCTTCGACGTGCCGGCCAGCCGCGCCCCCCGTTCGGCCGGAACCGACTGGTAGGGCAATCGCGAGCGAATTACACCACCGGGGTAGTTGTTCCAGATGTCGGAAACGTGCGCCAGTTTTCGCAGCAGGTTGGGCGGAATCACACTGAAATTACCAAAGGTAATGGCTTTCCCCGTCAGCAGCTTGAAAACGGATTTATAAATTAAATAAAAGGTTCGGAACAGGCGGCTTTCCCGGCGTTTGGTGCGATGGGCGAAAATGATCTGTCCGGGCTTTTGGGCCGAAGCCTCCAGCAGCCGGGCAATGTCTTCGGGTTGATCCTCGCCGTCCGAATCCATCACGATGGTGGTGTGGGTTTCCGGCTGATCGGCCAGGTACGAAAGACCGAGCGCAATCGCTTTCTGATGACCCACGTTCCGCCAGAGCCGCATGATCGACAGGCTGTAGCCTGTATCGGCTGGCAACGATGCGTAGTTGGTAACGGAGCAATCGTCCACAATCAGGAAATGAAACCGTTTCCGGAGAGCGGGGGCGACGGTTTTCGTCATTTTCTCCAGAAGCAGGCTTAAGGCTTCCCAGTCGTTAAACAAAGGAATAACAATGTATACTCTGTCGTTGGGGGCAGTGGGTATGTCGGTCAACGTACGATCGATTTATATAAAGAACGGTGCCACAAAAATAGAACATATCCCAGACTTGTGACAGCCCGGGCTTTACACTCTTATTCAATGGTTGCGGGCCCCAGCTTCACCCCTTTTTTGTGGTAATATCCCGCCCAGCAGCGGTTCCACAGATGGTAGGGATCGGAACTGAAATCACCCAGCACCAGCGAAACCGGGCTAACCGGCAACGGACTCAACTGAACGGTATCGCTCTTGCTGCTCGCCATCAGCGCATACCGCTGCTCCACAGCATCGTGGTATTGTTTGGCCCGGCCGGAGCGCAAATCACTGACAGTCAGCCGAAAATTTACATTATGGTACGTTAAGAAAAGCAGCGAAATGGCTACCACCACCACCACCGTCCAGCGGTAACTGGTCAGAAACGACAGAACGCCGACATTCTGCCGGAAGACCCGTACCCAAATCGTCAGGTTATAAAACCACCCCAGTGTCAGAATCAGGTTCACGGCGTTGAGCAAACGGGGCACCGGCTGGACACCAACCGCCCAAAAATGCAACAACGTCAGGATAAACAGCAGCCCGACATACGGCAGAATGGCCAGACCCGCATGCACCTCAAAGTAACGACGGGTGGGATTCCGGGTATCGGTCAACTGGTAGGCAACGGGCAGAAAAAGCAACGACAGGGGCAATAATGGCGTTTTCGTAAATTGTTTCGGAAAATACTGCACGCAGTATTTCAGCGTCTCGGTAACGGAAAACAGCACATCCTGGCTGCGTTCATTACCACCCATCCGTACGGCATTGCCGGGTGCCTGAATCAGGATGTAACAGCAGATGGCGGCAATGCCAAACAAAATGAGCTGAGAAACCGGGAGTTTTTTTCGATAAATCAGCAGGCCCATCAGAACGGTTCCCAGCAACGCCATGGCCATAATCATGCTGGTTTCGCTGGACCCAATGATCACCGCGACCAGCAACGCTTCCAGGAACAGAAAACGGCCGTTCATTCGGAATTGAATCCGGTCGTGGGCAATCAAAACCGCAAGTAAAAACAGGAAACCAACACAGGCGACGGAATAACAGGCCAGACCGGGATACCAGTAAAAAAATTCCGGGATCGACACGAGTTGGGAAATGAACAGAAAACAACCCGCCGAGGCTGCGACGATCTGCTCCGTCAACGTCAGCAACGGCCGGGCCAGTTCATGAATAACCGCGTAAAAACCCAGCCACAGCAGGATCAGGAGCAGAATCGGAAACACGGCATAGGCCCCATACCACTCCCAAACCAGCGGCCCGGTGTGGACCATCAGGTTGTGAAAATAGCGCCCCGTCCAGCCATCGTAGTAAAACTTCTGCGCCTGCCAGACCCCGAATTGCCGGGCCGTATCGGCAAAACAGTAGTCGTCCACCAGCGAGGGCTGGTTGTAAAAAGCCAAGGCAATGAGTGGAATGGCAACCAGGGACAGGCAGCCGAGAATCAGAAAGAAAACGAACTTGTTGGGTGTAATGAATGGATTCATTAGTGACAGATTAATCACACGAAACACGTGTTGTAGCTCGCAACGCTTTGTTAGTGAATAGATTACCGTTCGCCTTACCCCATTCTGTACCATTGCCGGACAACCTGCTGTCGTCACAACAAATAGCCAGCGCACCAGCATCAGCCGGGCACAGCGAGTGTATTAAAAAGGGCATATTCCTATTTAATACTCAGAAATTGGCAAATAAAGAGAGTAAAGATAATGAACGCACCCAATCCTACCCAATCTTTGGGCTGGTCTGTTGAAGCGATTCAGGAAGAGACCTCACGGTTTGCGGGCAATCTGGGGTAAGTCGGGTTGTGGAGTGACTGCCGGAACCGGCACTTTGCGGAGCTTCACCCCTTTTCGGTAAAAATAGCCAGCCCAGCAATCGTTAAACATGTCGCCGGACCGGTAGCTCAGGTCATCCAAAACCAACGACACCGGAAGAACGGGTAAAGACGGCAAAATTACCGTATCGGCCCTGGCGCTAGTCATAAGCTGATAGCGCGCCATCATCGCCCGGTGGTATTTCTGAGCCCGCCCATAGCGAAGATCTTCGTACGTGAGCCGAACATTGGCGTTCCGGTATCCCTGCCATCCAAGCACCACCGTAACGACCAGTATCACCGGCCACCGATGGCGCAACAGCAACGGCCATGAGCCGATGGTTCCCCGGAAAATTCGGACGAAAAACGTCAGCGTGTAAAACCACCCCACGACCCACACGAAATTGACGACATTCAGCAGACGAGCCACCGGCGGAACACCCACGGCCCAGAAATGCAGGAAGGTCAGAATAAACAGCAGACCCAGGTAGAAACCCAGCGCCAGCCACCCGTTAATGGCAAAATAAACCCGCGCCGGACTCCGGCTGTCGGTCAGCCGGTAGGCAATGGGTAAAAAAAGCAGCGACAACGGCAGAATAGCCGACTGGAAAAGCAGATTCCGGAAATAGACCCACCCGAATTTGGCGGCTTCCAGTGCCGAAAAAACCAAATCCTGGCTCGAGCTGTTGCCTCCCATCCGAATGGCATTGCCCGGCGCCTGCACCACCATATAACTACAGAAACCCGCCCAAACGAGCAGGATCAGCAGGGAAACCGGAAGCGTTCGGTGGTAGATCAGACGGAGCAAAGCCCAGAAGCCCAGGCACGACAGCATCACCACATCCAGGTTTCGCTGGAGCCGATAATGACCAGAATCAAAAGGGCTTCCAGCCACAGAAGCGGACTTTTCCACCCGGTTTGCTGCCGGTGGTGGGCGATGAAAACGCCGATCAGAAACAGCAGAAACACACAGGCGAGGGAATAGCCCGCCAAACCCGTATACCAGTAGAAAAATTCGGCGATGGAGCGCAGTTGCGTAATGTATAAAAAACAGACCCCCGACGCGATTGCAATTTGCTCGGAAGTGGCCAGAACGGACCGGCCCAGTTGGCGGATCAGCGCGAAAAAACCGCTCCAGAGTGCCAGCAGCAACAGCATAGGAAAAACCGTGTAGGCACCAAACCACCGCCAGATCAAGGGGCTCGTGTGGACGATGAAGTTGTGAAAATAGCGCCCCGTCCAGCCATCGTAATACATCATTTGGGATTTCCATACCCCAAATCGCATCACGGTATACGCAAAACAGTAATCATCGACAATCGACGGATGGTTGTAAAAAGCCAGCCAGACCAGGGGAATGGAAACCAGCAGCAAGCACCCGGTCAAAAGCAGAAAAATGTATTTGTTTGGCGAAATAATTCTATTCATCGGTTTCAGAATGAGTTACATAAACCGAAGCCGGTGTTTTGTAACGTTTTGTTATTGGACAGAATAGCTTTTGTTTTTATCCATCCTCCGGTTTAAAGCCGGATACACCAGCACGGCCAGCAGAATAATCAGCGTACCAGCGTAAAAACCCGTCGTCATCCGCTCACGGTCGCCAAAAAACAACCAGGCAAGCATGATTCCGTAGACGGGTTCCAGATTAACGGTCAGATTTACCGCAAAGGCCGAAAACTTCCGCATGAGCCAGACCGAAGCCGAATAGGCGTAGACGGTGCAGACAAACGCGAGGATCGAAATCCAGAGCCAATCGGCCGGCTGCGGCCACAAGGCCGTCGGTTTTTCCGAACTAAACGCCAAATATAGCCCCAGAAACAGCAGGGAACTACCAAACGCGCCCGACATTTCGTAAAAAGTGATGACCATCGGTGGATACCGCCGGGTAAACTGGCTGTTGACGATGGTGAAAATGGACGCCAGCATGGCCGAAAAAACCGCCATGACCAGACCCGCAGCCCGGTCAATTTCGAAGCGAAAAATCAGGTATAAACCCGCCATCACAACCACACCCAGGATCACCTCCACGGCCCGCAGGCGTCGGCGAAAAAAAAGCGGTTCCAGCAAACTCGTCCACAAAGACCCGGTGGCCATGCCGGCCAGACAAACCGACACGTTGGCCGTTCGGGCGGCTTCGAAAAACAACGCCCAGTGCAGCGCAATCACCAGCCCCGTGGCCAGCAGTTTCAGGCGGTCGGGCCCGGAAACCGGCACCATTTTTTTCTGCACAAAGAGCAAAACCCCCAGTCCGATGGCCGCCAGCAGGGTGCGATACACCACCAAAGTCAGGGCCGACACCGAAATCAGAACGCCCAGAATGGCCGTAAAACCCCAGATCAGGACTAAAAAATGCAGGTGCAGGTAATCGGTGGTGGTGGGGCGATTCATACGTTAGCGCGGAATCGTATGGTATAAAATCACCCCGATGGCCGCAAAAATGATGTTTGGCAACCAAACCGCCACGATCGGATTGAGATTGCCCGACTCGGCAATGCCTTTGGCCAGCATAAAAAACAGCAGGTAGACAAACGCCAGCACAAACCCCAGTGCCACCTGCCAGCCCACCCCCCGGCGGCTTTTCCGGGCCGACATAATCACCCCGATGGCCGCCAGAATGATGATGGCAAAGGGGCGCGTTTGCCGGGAATATTTCTCCAGCAAATAGGTTTCCACCCCGTCGGCCCCCCGGCTGCTGAGCAAACTGATGTAGTTGTCGAGTTCGGGAAACGTAAACGTTTCGTACAGACTGAAATCGCTGTCGAAATCCGATGGATACAGATTCAGGAGTGTATCGGCTTTGGTGCCATGCGTGAGCGTTTCCTGCAAGCCGTCGATTTTCCGAATGCTGTAATCATACACGGTCCATTTTTTCTTTTCCGGGCTCCATTCGATGCGGTCTCCCGCCATTTTTTGCAGAAGTTTGTTGCCCTGAACCTGTTCCAGCGTGAATTTATAGCCCGTATTGCTCTGGTTATTATAGCTTTCCAGGTAGGCATACACATTGGGAGCCACCTTGATGTGGATGTTCCGGCCCGAATAGGTGTAGGGGTCTTTGGTGTATTTCAGCTCGAAAGCGATCCGGGTCTGGTTGGCTTTCGGAACCACCCAGCCCACCAGAAAATAGGTCGCTATGCTCAGGATCAGGGCGCCGATGCCGTAGGGAACCAGCAGCCGGACAAAGCTCATGCCGCTGCTCAGCATGGCGATGATCTCCGATTTGGCCGCCAGCCGGGAGGTCATGAAAACCGTGGCAATGAAAACCATCAGCGGACTGATGTAGTTGGCCCAATACGGAATGAAGTTGAGGTAATAGTCGAAAAGAATTTTATCGCCGGGGGCCTTGTGCTTGTAAAAATCGTCCACTTTCTCGGTGTAATCGACCACACAGACCACCAGCACGATGACCATTACGACAAAGAAGTACGTCAGCAAAAACCGTTTTAAAATATACCAGTCGAGGAGTTTCATGCAAGTGGGTTAGAGTCAGCCAGACAGTTGCCTAATTGACTAATAGATTCCGGGCTACTTCATTACTGACAAACAACGTTTTTTCGTGGTTAATCTGTACAGAAACGGATTTATCAAACGCGTTGACATCCTGCACCAGCACCCGGCAGCCCAGATTCAACCCGGTTTTATCGAGGTGTTGCAAAAATTCCGGCGAATGTTCGAGCACACCCATGACCTGAACTTCTTCCCCAATGGTCACCTCCGATAATTTGGTGTATTCCACGGTCGGCATCTGCCCCGCCGGGCTGGGAATCGGGTCGCCGTGGGGGTCGAATTGCGGGTAGCCCAGAAAGGCATCCAGTTTCTGCACCAGGTCTTCCGAGCGAATGTGTTCCAGTTCTTCGGCCATTTCATGCACCTCGTCCCAGCCAAAGCCGAGTTTTTCGGCCAGAAACACTTCCCAGATCCGGTGCCGCCGAATCACTTTCAACGCCAGCCGTTCGCCTTCTTCGGTGAGCCGTACGCCCTGGTATTTTCGGTAATGGATGAGTTGTTTCTCCGCCAGTTTTCGCAGCATGTCCGATACCGAAGCGGCCTTTGTCGCCGTCATTTCGGCCAGCGAATTGGTCGTAACCTCCCCTTCCTGCCGGGCAGCCAAGTAATAAATGGTCTTTAAATAATTTTCTTCCGTGAATGAATGCATAGGCGCAGGACGGATTTGCCATCCACCCAATCTCTCCAGAATCGACTAAAACCGGAAAACGACCGATGGGATCACTACCTGATATTTTCCGTCTACAAATTTAGATTTTTATTACCGTTCAAAAAATTTTTAGACTCGTCTAAATTTTTATTTAGAAACATTTGATATATTTGTTGCGTTAAATGAGAGACCATGTAAGTAGCAGTCTAACGCTATGGTAACGAACGAATCTACCTCACCAATGGCACAGGGATGGAAGTCCGAAAATAGAACAAAATCACTGCCTGAAGTTCACGCCAGCATACCGGTTTCGGAAACGGGTTCTTTTTACAAACGATTACTGGCCTTTTCGGGGCCGGGTTTGATGGTGGCCGTCGGCTACATGGACCCCGGGAACTGGGCCACCGACATCGCCGGGGGATCCCGTTTCGGCTACACCCTGCTGTCGGTCATCCTGATTTCCAACCTTTTCGCGATGCTGCTGCAACACCTGTCGCTGAAACTGGGCATTGCAACGGGCCGCGACCTGGCTCAGGCCTGCCGCGATCACTACAGTCGGCCGGTGTCGGCAGTTCTCTGGTTTTTGTGCGAAATAGCCATTGCCGCCTGCGATCTGGCGGAAGTGATCGGATCGGCCATTGCCCTGAACCTGTTGTTCGGAATCCCGCTGTCGGTGGGCGTTTGCATTACGGCGCTGGATGTTTTGCTGCTGCTTTATCTGCAACATAAGGGCTTTCGCTGGCTCGAAAGCATCGTCGGAGCCCTGATTTTTGTCATTCTGCTGTGTTTTGCCTACGAAATTTTGCTGGCCCGGCCCGAAATAGCCGCCGTATTGGGGGGGCTGATTCCGCAGAAAGAAGTCATCACCAATCCGGACATGCTGTACATTGCCATCGGGATTCTGGGGGCCACCGTGATGCCCCACAACTTATACCTGCATTCGAGCATCGTTCAAACCCGCGATTTTGCCCACACCGACAGTGGTCGCCGGAATGCCATCAAGTTTGCCACCATCGATTCCACCCTCTCGCTATTCCTGGCTTTTTTTATCAACGCGGCCATTCTGATTCTGTCGGCAGCGGCTTTTCACACTTCCGGAAACCACCAGGTCGCCGACATTACCGACGCTCACCGCCTGCTCGATCCGCTTTTAGGGGCCACGCTCGCGAGCGTTGTCTTTGCTGTTGCGCTGCTGGCATCGGGGCAAAACTCGACCCTAACCGGCACGCTGGCGGGTCAGATTGTGATGGAAGGGTTTCTGAACATCCGGCTTAAACCGTGGCTTCGCCGACTCATCACCCGCCTGATTGCCATTGTACCGGCTCTGATTGTCACCATCCTGTATGGCGAACGCGGCACCTCGGAGTTGCTGGTTTTCAGCCAGGTAATTCTGTCGGTCCAACTCAGTTTTGCCGTCGTACCGCTGGTTCTGTTCACCAGCGACAAACTCAAAATGGGGGCGTTCGTCAACCCCCGCTGGCTGACGATTCTCAGCTGGGCGGTTGCCGGCCTGATTATTGTTTTGAATGTTGTCTTGCTGGTTGGTACTCTTTAATGGAGAAAACCGGGATTTAACGTTATCTTTACCCGGATTTCACCAGCCGGACTCGTTTAGCCCGGCGTTTATTCTCTATGGACGATAAAAGGCACCTGGATAAGGTATCGGCAGCGGGTCTGCTGGTTGCACTGGGTATCATCTACGGCGATATTGGCACCTCGCCCCTCTACGTGCTCCGTGCTGTTGTTGGCACCGATCAACCCATTCAGGAAGATATTGTCAGGGGAGCTCTTTCCTGCATTTTCTGGACCATCACCCTACAGACCACCATCAAGTACGTTATTTTAGTGCTGCGGGCCGATAACCGGGGTGAAGGAGGAACGTTTGCGCTCTATGCGCTTGTCCGCCGGCATGCCCGCTGGCTGACCATCCCGGCGATTATCGGTGGCAGTGCCCTGTTAGCCGATAGCATCATCACCCCGCCCATCTCGGTATCCTCCGCCATCGAGGGGCTTCGCATCCTGTACCCCGACATTCCGACCGTACCGATCGTTCTCGGAATTCTGGCGTTTCTGTTCCTGATTCAGACGTTTGGTACCAGCGTTGTCGGCACGGCTTTCGGGCCGATCATGTTGCTGTGGTTTACGATGCTCGGCACCCTGGGTGTACTGGCCATCGCCGACGATTTATCCATTCTGCAGTCGGTCAATCCCTATTACGTCTATCACTTTTTGACCGATTATCCCGGTGCTTTCTGGTTATTGGGTGCGGTTTTTCTATCAACAACCGGGGCCGAAGCGCTCTACGCCGACATGGGCCACACGGGTCGGGGAAACATTCGGATCAGTTGGGCTTTTGTGAAAACCTGTCTCCTGCTCAACTATTTCGGGCAAGGCGCCTTTGTGGAAAGTCTGGCCGGTCAGCCCCTCGGCGAGCGGAATCCGTTTTACGGTTTGATGCCCGAATGGTTTCTTTTTGCCGGTATTGTCATTGCCACCATGGCCACTGTCATTGCAAGCCAGGCCATGATTACCGGCGCGTTTACCCTCATCAGTGAAGCCATCCGGCTGAATTTCTGGCCGAAGGTCCGGCTCCGTTACCCGACCAATAAAAAAGGACAATTGTACGTTCCCAGCATCAACTGGCTGCTTTTCGCGGGTTGTGTGGGCGTTGTTCTCTATTTCCAGGAATCGTCCCGCATGGAGGCTGCCTACGGTCTGGCCATCACGCTCACCATGCTGATGACGACCATTCTGTTCAGCTATTACATGTACTCCCACAAGTACAACGCGTGGTTTGTCATGCTCTTTCTGGTGTTCTACCTGCTCGTGGAGACCAGTTTTCTGATTGCCAACCTGGCCAAATTCACCCACGGCGGGTGGGTGTCGGTGTTGATTGCGGGCGTGATGGCCGGTATTATGATCATCTGGCTGAACGCGAACAAAATCAAACTACGCCTGACGGAATACGTTAAAATCGACCAGTACATTCAACCGTTCAAGGAACTCAGCCGCGACATCAGCATTCCGAAATACGCAACGCACCTGGTTTTTATGAGCAACGCAGCCCGGGCCGCCGAAATCGAGTCCAAGGTCATTTACTCCATTTTTCAGAAACGCCCCAAACGCGCGGATATTTACTGGTTTATTCACGTCGATACCACCGATGATCCGTATACGATGGAATACAAGGTGAACACCATCGCCCCCGATGATGTTTACAAGGTTACATTCCGGCTGGGTTTCCGAATCGAGCAGCGGATCAACCTCTTTTTCCGGCGGGTTATCGAAGACATGGTGAAAAACAAGGAAGTGGACATCACCAGCCGCTACGAATCCCTCAGCCGTCAGAATGTAATCGGTGATTTCCGGTTTGTGGTACTGGAAAAATTTCTTTCCTTTGAAAATGATCTGCCATTGCGCGAACGGATTGTGATGGATGTCTATTTCTTTGTCAAAAACTTCACCACCCCCGAAGACCGCTGGTTCGGACTCGACAGCAGTGCCGTGAAAATCGAAAAAGTGCCGCTGGTGATCCGTCCGGTCGAGAATGTCAAACTGAAACGAATCGATACCTAATTTCTCCCATAAATGAAAATACTGATCACTGGCGGAGCCGGTTTTGTTGGCTCTTCACTGGCTTTGTCTCTCAAAACCGACTACCCACAGTACGAAATTTTTGTTCTTGACAACCTCAAACGGAAAGGCTCCGAACTGAACGTAGCCCGCTTGACCAAGGCCGGTATTCACTTTGTTCACGGCGACATCCGGAACAAGGAAGATTTTGATCCCATTCCGCCCGTAGACACGCTGATCGAGGCATCTGCCGAGCCGTCGGTGCTGGCCGGTTTGACCGGAACACCCGACTACCTCATCAACACCAACCTGTTTGGTACGGTGAACTGCCTCAACTTTGCGCTGAAATCCAAAGCCAACGTCATTTTCCTTTCCACCAGCCGGGTGTATCCCATCAAAACCATCGAAACCCTGAATTTCGATGAACACGACACCCGGTTTGTGCTGTCCGACGAACAACCGGTGCCGGGCGTTTCGTCCAAAGGCATTGCCGAAAACTTTCCGCTCGACGGCGCCCGCTCGCTTTACGGCACAACGAAACTGGCTTCGGAACTGATTATTCAGGAGTATCAGGAGTTTTTCGGCCTGAAAACCGTCATCAACCGCTGCGGGGTCATCACCGGTCCGTGGCAGATGGGCAAGGTCGACCAGGGCGTGATGGTTCTCTGGATTGCCAAACACTACTTTGAGCAAAAACTGGCGTATATTGGTTACGGCGGCACCGGAAAACAAACCCGCGACATGCTCCACATCGCCGACCTGTACCGACTGATCGACTGGGAGTTACACAACATCGACCAGGTCAACGGCGAGATTCTGAATGCCGGGGGGGGCAACGAAAGCAGTGCGTCCCTGCAGGAACTGACCAAAATCTGTCAGGAAGTCACCGGCAAAACCATCCCCATCAGCAGTGTAGCCGAAAACCGGGCTGCCGACATCCGGTTGTATATCACCGACAACACGAAAGTGACGAAACTGACCGGCTGGAAACCCGAGTTGGGCATCAAAGAAATTGTCACCGACATCACGAAGTGGCTCGATGAAAACCGGGAAGCCCTCGAACCGATTTTGAAATAAGCAGAATGCTCTTTATATGCAAAAAGCCACCCGAAAGGTGGCTTTTTGCATGAATTGAAGATGACACCGAAATCAGGCACTGGTCACCTCAATCTCTTCGCCCTGTTTGTTATAGAACTTGAATTCGTTGATACCAAACGAGCTGTCTTTGATCAACTTAACCCACGTTTTGTGTTTCATGAACCATTGCATCTGCTTGGAATACCAGCCTGCGGTATAGTAGGCGTAGAGGTACGGATGCATCATGATCTGAACACCACGCTCGTTCTGGCGGGTCAGAATGTATTCCAGGTTCTGTTCGATGGCGTCCGTAATCAGAATACTGGCCTGAATCGTACCGGTGCCACCACAGGTCGGGCAAACTTCTTTGGTAACGATGTTGATTTCCGGACGAACACGCTGCCGCGTAATTTGCATCAGACCGAACTTCGTCAGCGGCAGAATCGTGAATTTGGAGCGGTCGGTTTTCATTTCCTCCCGCATCACGTCGAAAATCATTTTCTTGTTGTCGGGCTTCTTCATATCGATAAAATCGATGACGATGATTCCACCCATGTCGCGTAGCCGAAGCTGGCGGGCAATTTCTTTTGCGGCTTCTTTGTTGACACTGACCGCCGTGGCCTCCTGATCCTCCTCGGAATTCGATTTATTCCCGCTGTTCACGTCGATTACGTGCAGCGCTTCCGTATGCTCGATGATCAGGTAACCGCCCGCAGGCAGGCTTACTGAACGCCCGAACAGCGACTTGATCTGTTTTTCAAGCCCGAACTGTTCGAAAACCTTCATCTTGTTGTTCGTGTAGAACTTGACGATTTTCTCTTTTTCGGGGGCAATGGTGTGTATGTACGTTTTAATTTCATCGTACATCTCCTTGGTATCGACGGTAATGCTGTCGAACGATTCGTTCAGCATGTCGCGGAGAATGGACGAAGCCCGGTTCATCTCGCCAATAATCCGGTCGCGGGGTTTGGCGTCGCGCAGGAGGGCAATCCCTTTTTCCCATTTTTCGAGGGAATTGGTCAGATCGCGATCCAGTTCTTCAACGTCTTTGCCCTGCGCCACTGTCCGGACGATCACCCCAAAATTTTGCGGTTTTATCGACGACATCAGGCGCATCAGGCGCGTGCGTTCGGCTTTATCCGTAATTTTTTTGGACATATTGACCGTACTGGCAAAGGGCACCAATACCAGATACCGCCCTGCAATGGAGATATCGCAGGATAAACGCGGCCCTTTGGTCGAGATGGGTTCTTTGACAACCTGCACCAGAATGGGTGCATTCTTACTCAATACCTTATCAATTTTCCCGAGCTTGTCGATCTCGGGTTCCAGCTTGAAATTGTTCAGCCGGCCGGTATTGGCCCGTTTGGCGATAACGTCTTTCGTGAATTTGTTAAGCGAGTTAATGTTGGAGCCTAAGTCCAAATAATGCAGGAATGCATCTTTTTCATAGCCAATGTCGACAAATGCCGCATTGAGGCCCGTCACTAATTTTTTAACTGTTCCTAAGTAAATATCGCCGACGGTAAAGCTGCTGTCCGACTCTTCAACGTGATATTCCAGCAGTCTTTTGTCTTGCAAAAGTGCTATCCGATCACCTTTCTGAGTCGAACTAATGACTAATTCGTTACTCACAAGATGAATATGCGGTTAAGAGGCCCGAAAATATATAAAAAGGCCGGGCAATCGGTTCGTCGGCATCCAGGTTAAAGTCCTGTTGCACAAGCGAATAAGTCCTCCGATTGGCCGGCCCGTATGGTAAAATCCGCCCGAAAGCGATCTACCTATTTTTTCTTATGGCGATTCTTTCTCAGGCGCTTCTTCCGCTTGTGGGTAGCAATTTTGTGACGTTTTCTCTTCTTTCCGCAAGGCATAATGGTAATTATTTTTTATGGTTAAAAATGGTTGAATGGTTGAAAATGGTCATTGGGTTGAAATGGCTGGATGGTTCTGATGGCTAAATCCTTAACCATTAGAAGCACTTTTTAACCATTCAAACCCTTTTTAGCCATCAGAACCATTCAATTTTACAAATTCTTTTCCAGCTCTTTCACAGCCGCCTGAATCGTCGGGTCTTTCTCCCGCTCTTTCACTTTAGCCAGCAATTTTCGAGCCTCTTCTTTGCGGCCCATTTCCCCCAGGCTGATGGCCAGGTAAAACTGCGCCTTGGTATTGTCAGGATGACTGACCAAAATGGCCTGAAACCGTTCCACCGCCCGGTTGTATTGACCGGAACGCATCGACAACAGCCCCATGTTAAACAGTGCCAGTTCATTCGTCGGGTCTTCCTTCAGCACATCCCGCAGCAGCATAATCCCCTGCATTGGCGTTTCGGTCGTGACATACGTCATCGCCATATTCGCTTTGGCAGCCAGCAGATTAGGGTTACTGTCGAGGGCTTTCTGATAAAACTCCCGGGTCTTTTTCCCCAGATTCGCCAGTTTCTGATTGTCAACGGCAAATCCGTAGGCTTCATAATACAAATCGCCGGTCCGGAGGATGTTCGCTTCGGTGGGAGCCAGCGTCACCAGCTGTTCGGCAATCCGGGCAGCACTGTCATACCGACTCACTTTCCGATAGGCCTGTATCAGTTCGTTCCCCACAACCGGTTTTTGTTTGTCTTCCGCCGATTCAAAACGGCGGCTCAACCGGTTCAGTTCCTTTTGCTGTTCAGGCGCCAGACTGGCCGTGTGCAGGTCTGAACGATCCGTACGCAGCACCGCGGTATCCCGCACGGCCGTTTCCGGATCCGTGGTCTTTTCGTTGGTCAATTTCCGGTCTTCGTTACGAACCACTACATTGGGCAGACTGTATAAGCCCGCCGTCAATAGGATACCAACACCGATGACTAGAAAGATAGATTTGTTCATGATAACAGACATGAAATAGCGGACAAGAGAGACGAGATTCTTTTCTCTTGTCTACTATTTCATCTCATTGATCTGACTGATTAAACTGAAACGTTTTCGTTCCGCTTAACCTGGGTTTTAACTTGCTCAACAAACACTTTGGCCGGTTTGAAGCTCG
Organism: Larkinella humicola; assembly: GCF_008727875.1. GTDB lineage: Bacteria > Bacteroidota > Bacteroidia > Cytophagales > Spirosomataceae > Larkinella > Larkinella humicola. The sequence goes on from NZ_VTWS01000005.1 coordinate 21,084, forward strand.
GGATAAAATGTTCATCAATGACCATCGCCGTGTTCTTGGAGATGTTCCGGGCCACTTTACGGGCTCTCTTTTTGTTGATAAAACTACCGAACCCTCTCACGTAGATGTTCTCATTCTTCGCCAGATTATTCTTGATTACGGTGAAGAATGTTTCAATGGTGTGTTGAACATCTGCCTTGTCGATTCCTGTCTTCTCGGCAATTTCTGCGATTACGTCTGCTTTCGTCACGTTCGTACTAAACTTTAAGGTTCAATCAGTTGTTGAAAAAAAAGCCTCTCCAAATTGGGAGCACAAAGGTAGATTTTTCCTGTTAGAGAAAAAACACTCTACCTTGTTTTTTCTTCTCAACAACACCAAGTTACGAATTGTTTTGGATTGGTTTTCAGACTCCGACGACGCAAGAATCGATTTTGCCGCTACCCTGACGGGGTGGTATGAACATCACAAACGGGATTTGCCGTGGCGTCACACCCGCAATCCCTATTTCATCTGGTTATCAGAGGTTATCCTGCAACAAACGCGTGTGATCCAGGGCCGGCCCTACTACGAACGCTTCGTGGCGGCTTACCCCACGGTTCAGTCGCTGGCCGATGCCGACGAGCGTGATTTGCTGCGGCTCTGGCAGGGGCTGGGGTATTATTCCCGGGCTCGAAATATGCACAAAACCGCGAAGTACATCGCCGGCGAATTAGCCGGTCGGTTCCCCGAATCGTATGCCGAACTCCTGAAAATGCCCGGAATCGGCACCTACACGGCGGCCGCCATTGCCTCGTTTGCGTTCGATGAAAAAGTGGCCGTGGTCGACGGAAACGTATACCGGGTGCTGGCCCGGGTGTTTGGCATCGAAGAGGACATCACGACCACGACCGCCAAAAAGACCTTCTCGACGCTGGCGAACCGGCTGATTCAGCAGTCTGACAATCCGGCGACCTACAACCAGGCGATTATGGAATTCGGCGCCATTCAGTGCACACCCGTTTCGCCGGATTGTCTCTTGTGCCCCTTGCAGCAGCAATGTCGCGCGTATCTGACAGGCAAACAACGAATGTTACCGGTCAAAAGTAAGAAAACCGCCGTCCGCGAACGGTTTTTTAACTACATTGTGATTCGCCAGGGCGACCGTCTTGCGTTGAAAGAGCGAACTCAGAAAGACATCTGGCAGCATCTGTACGATTTTTGCCTGATTGAAACCGAAGAGCCGATGGAAGCATTTCGGGAATTACCAACCGGAAACGTGCTGAACTGGGTGTTGCAGGAAGGCATTTTGAAGGGATTATCCGACGAACGAACCCACATTTTATCCCACCAAAAGATCCGGGCAAAGTTCTGGCTGGTGGAGGTGCCGGAAGGCCGAAAAGTGGAGTTGCCAGACGGGTTAACTTTTTGTGAACAGTCTGAAACAGAACGGTTACCAAAGCCAATTTTAGTCGTGGATTATTTGAAAAGTCTTCGTTTTTAGCTACTTTTACTTAGTAAGTTAGTATCCATTCATCATTTTATTTACCGTTTTATGGCAAGCATGAACAAAGTGATTCTGATTGGCAATGTTGGTAACGATCCTGAAGTCCGCTACCTGGATGGAGGGTCAGTGGTTGCCAAATTTAGCGTTGCCACAAACGAACGCTACACCACCCGCACCGGAGAGCAGATTGACCAGACTGAATGGTTTCGGGTCGAAGTCTGGAACGACCAGGCCAAAACCGTTGAAAAATACGTCCGCAAAGGCAACCAGATTTACGTGGAAGGTCGGCTGAAAACCGAAACGTATACCGACCGTGAAGGCAAGGAACGTTTCTCGCTGACGGTTCGGGCCACAACGTTTCAATTCCTGGGCAGTGCCCGCCAGGATGGCGCTGAAGGAGGGGGCGAGTCTTACGCCGAATCGACACCGTCACCCCGGCAACAGGCGGCTCCCCAGCCAGCCCCCGCCCGGCAACCGGCCCCGCAGCCACAGGCGGCTCCTCAACCGGCCCCGCGGCCCGCTCCGGCAGCCCGCAAACCGGAGCCCGTTCCCGACGATATGAATAACGCAGGTGACGACGATTTACCGTTCTAAGCCCGTGTTTTTGTTCACCTATACGCACTTACATGGATAGCGATCCCCTCTCGAGTAAGGTGCTCCCGGCCGATGCCTGGGGCACCTATCTTAGTTTTTATGGCCCTTATGCCGCCATTCTGATTGTCTTACTGGCCCTTGCGGCCATTGTCTCCGCTTCTGAAGCCGCCTTTTTTTCCCTTTCGTCCGACGACCGCGCCATTTGCCGCAGCAGCGATGAGGTTGCCGAACGCCGGATCATGAATCTGCTCGACCGGCCCCGGCGGCTTCTGGCTTCTCTTCTCATTTTCAACAACTTATTAAATCTGGCGATTGTCGTAATCGTCACCTACCTCGTCTGGAAACTCAGCCAGCTCGACCCGACCTCCGGCTGGGTGCTGGCCAGTTTAACGGCGGTATTGACCCTGACGATTGTGTTGTTCGGCGAAATCATTCCGAAGGTGTATGCCAGCCAGAACAGCCTGTCGGTGGCCCGCCGGACGGCTCCGCTGGTGGCGCTGGCTTCCACCCTCTTCCGGCCCCTGTCGGTTCTGCTGGTCAGTTTAACGAGTGTGATCGATCAGCGAATCCGGCGACGGGGCTACAAGGTCTCGATGATGGAACTCAACCATGCCGTTGAGCTAACCAGCAGTGAATCAACCCAAGAGGAGCGCGAACTGATCAAAGGCATTGTCAATTTCAGTAACCTGACGGCCAAACAGGCCATGCGGGCCCGGGTCGATATAACGGCTTTCAGCGAAGACCTGACCTTTACGGAATTGCTGGCCCGGATCAACCAGTCGGGCTATTCCCGGGTGCCGGTCTACAAAGAATCACTGGACGAAATTGAGGGCATTCTCTACCTCAAGGATTTGTTACCGCACCTGGACAGCGACGATGCGTTCCGCTGGCAGACGCTGATCCGCCCGGTTTTCTTCATTCCGGAAACCAAAAAAATCGATGATCTGCTCCAGGACTTTCAGAAACGCCGGGTGCACATGGCCATTGTGGTAGACGAATACGGCGGCACCCGCGGCCTCATCACGCTGGAAGACATCATTGAAGAGATTTTTGGCGACATCAACGACGAGTTTGACGAAGAAGAGCCCATTCCGTTTCAGCGCATCGATGACCGGACGATTCGGGTGGAAGGAAAAATCCTGCTGACGGACATCTGCCGGGTTCTACAGGTCGATATCACCTATTTTGACGAGGTCAAAGGCGAGAGCGAGTCATTGGGCGGTTTGTTGCTCGAATTGTTCACCCGGGTTCCCCTGACAGGACAGGAGGTTAGCTACGGCGAATTTATGTTTAAAGTCCTTTCTGCCGATGACAAACGGATTCAGCATGTCGAAATTGTCAGACAGGAAACACCCAGTTAATCAGCAAATCGCTCATTCTGGCTATGAACCAACCCCCTTTACCGCCCGACCTGTTCATCTTCCAGTGTTTCGCCGGACCCGATGCCGGCAAAACCATCGTCTTGACGCCCCACGTCCGCTTGCTGCTGGGCACCGGCATCCAAAGCAGCTACCGGCTCCATGATCCGTATGTCGCCGAACAGCACCTGAGTCTTTTCTTCGACGGAGTCCGAATCCAATTTCATACCGTTGATAACCACTACATTCGGCTCAATGGTGTACCGGCTATGGCGGGTGAAATGGCGTTGGGAATCGACGCGCTGCAACTGGGAACGTCGCTCTGGCGGTTGTCGAAGCCAACGCCGTCAACCACCTCCGAAAACCAGTTTACCGAACCTTTCCAGCGGTTTTCCAATTTCGCCGGGATCGACCAGCTCGATCGGGATTTCAGCCTGAAAGCCATCTTCTCCCGAATCGGCGAAAAGCGAACGGACGACGACATCGAGAATGCCTTCACCGTTGGAACCCGGGAAACCACGCCCCCCCTTTCGAAAATCGCGGCAAACTGGCCGCAGCCCTGGCTTTTTGCCCGAATGGCCAGTGCTTCCCTCCTCATTTTCTGGGGATTGTACATCGGTGCCGCCCAGTTTAACAACATCATTGTCATTCCCGGCTTGCTCTTCGTCGGTGCTTTTGCGGTTCCTTTTGCTTGCCTGATTTTTTTCTGGGAGATGAACGCTCCCCAGAACGTTTCGCTTTACCAGACGGTGAAGCTGCTCTTTATGGGCGGCATTCTGTCCATTCTGATCTCCCTGCTGTTTTTCAGCAATGTCAGTTTTTTATCCAGTTGGCTGGGCGCATCGAGTGCCGGCATTGTGGAGGAAACCGGGAAATTGCTGACGGTTCTGGCCCTGATGCGGAATAAACGGAAATACCCCTGGATTTTGAACGGTCTGCTGTTTGGCGCAGCCGTGGGAACCGGTTTTGCCGCTTTTGAATCTGCAGGTTACGCCTTTGTAGCGCTGCTGGAATACGGTTCCGTCGATGTCGCACTGGGTAACATCGTGGTGCGGGGCATTCTGGCCCCGTTCGGCCACATCATCTGGACAGCCATTACGGCGGCTGCCATCTGGCGGCTCAAACGGTTCGATAAATTCCGGTGGGAGTTGTTGCAGGAAAAATCGTTCATCCGCTTATTTCTCCTCGTGGTCGTTATGCACATGCTCTGGAACGCCGGTTTCGATCTGCCGTTGCTGCCGTCCATTTTCGGCATCCAGTTTAAACACATCCTGCTGGGATTGCTGGGTTGGGTGATTGTGCTGAGTCTGATTCAGGAAGGACTGAAGCAGATCAAAAAGGCACAGAAAGAAGGGAACAGCGCATTGATCACGTATTGACACTTCTACGGAACGCGGTTTTTATTAGCCACCGCGAATTTGATTTCAAGAAATAGCCATTCACCCGATTTAATCATTGATTGAATGGCTTATCTGATCCGGTTGGCTTCCATTCCCGCAAACCTATACCTATTCACAGATCCGATTGTAATTAACAAACAACCAACGGGTTGAAGTAGATATTAGTTTTTCAAATTTGTACTTTAGTAACACAACCTAAACGTTTTTACGCATGAAAAGGCGACTGTTACTGCTGAGCTTACTGACCTGTTTTTCTCTCGCATCCGTTGCCCAGCAGGATGATAAACCGGATTTAGCGGTGGTAAAACAAATTCGGGAAGAGGGGCTGACGCGCTCCAAGGTTATGGAAACCGCCTTTTACCTGACGGATGTCAACGGACCGCGCTTGCAGGGACCCGGTTTTATGAAAGCCGCAAACTGGTCGAAAAACAAACTGGCGGAATGGGGACTGCAAAACGCCAAACTTGAATCCTGGGGCGAGTGGGGAAAAGGCTGGGAGATCGAGCGCAGCTACATCGCCATGACGGCCCCCTACTATAAAACCATCATCGCCGTGCCGAGAGCCTGGAGCGGGGGGACGGAAAAAATGCAGCAGGCCGAAGTGCTGTACATCGATGAGTCGGACACGACGGCGCTGGAAGGCTACCGCAACAAGCTCAAAAATAAAGTCATTCTGCTCCACCAGCCATTCGCCATCAGCCCCTCCTTCAACGCTGATGCCAAACGGTTTACCGAAAGTGATCTGGAAAAAATGGCAAAAGATGAATCGGTCGCCCGCGATTCGTCCTACCGCAGCCTGATTGCGGCCATGCGAACCCGCAACGCGTTCAACCAGAAAATGCGCAAACTGGCGAAACAGGGCGGTGCGCTGGCCATCCTGAACACCAGCCAGCTCAGCAAAGACGGAACCCTGTTTGTCAGTGGCGATTTTGCCAATGCGGCCACCGGCATTGCCCACGACGAGTTGGCCGACCTGACCATTTCGGTGGAAGATTACCTGTCGCTGAGCCGGATGGCAAAAGCGGGCGTGCCGATCAAACTCGAACTGGATGTCAAAACCAAATTCTATACGACCGACACCAAGGGCTACAACGTCATTGCCGAAATACCGGGGTCGGACCCCAAGCTGAAAGACGAAGTGGTGATGCTCGGCGCCCACCTCGATTCGTGGCATGCCGCCACGGGCGCGACCGACAATGCTGCCGGTTGTTCGGTGATGATGGAAGCCGTCCGGATTCTGAAAACACTGGGCCTGAAACCGCGTCGCACGATCCGGATTGCCCTCTGGAGCGGAGAAGAGCAAGGCTTACACGGTTCCAAAAATTACGTCACAAAACACTTTGTCGATCCGGCTACGAACAAACTCACGAAGGAAGGGGAGCAACTGGCCGCCTACTTCAACGTCGACAACGGAACCGGTAAGATCCGGGGAATTTACCTGCAAAACAACACCGCTGCGGGTCCGATTTTTGCCAAATGGCTGGAGCCTTTCCACGATTTGGGAGCCGCGACCATTGCCCCCAAAAGCAGCGGAGGAACCGACCACGTGTCGTTCGATCGGGTGGGACTAGCCGGTTTTGGGTTTATCCAGGATGGCATCGAATACAGCACCCGCACGCACCACACGAACATGGATACCTACGACCACCTGATCGCCGATGACCTGAAACAGGCCTCTACGATTGTCGCATCATTTGTGTACAATGCGGCCATGCGCGACCAGAAAATACCGTTAAAGAAACCCGCCCTGGGCGACGCTGGCCGGTAATTCTTAAAATCGTTTACCCCAACTCCCTAAATGGGCTTTCAACAAGTCTACAAAAGCCCTTTAGGGAGTTGGAGCAACATTACAAACCGATTACGACGCTTTCTACCAACAGAATCAGGAAGGCTGCGGCCGAGATGATCAACCCCCACTCTTTGATGCGGGTCAGCAACTGCCGACTCTCTACCTGACTTTGAAAGATCCCAATGAGGTGTTCGGCGATGTCGGCCGTGGCAAACAAACTGGCGATCTGAAGCAGATGCCAGGCATAGTCAAAACCGTCGATACATTGTTGCCAAATGAGGGGTTGAACAAAGAAATAGATTAGTAAAATCCATTCTTTGATTCCAAACCGGGTTATTTGAAGCTGAACCCGGCCAGCAAGGTGGGTAAAAAGTTGTCTGAACATGTCTGGTCATACGGTTGGGTACATCAAATGTAGCAAACATCATGCTATTTTTCCAGACCTGAATCGCAAAAAAATCCAACTCCCTACCACCCGTACCGTCTATTGTCTATCGAATCACTTCTTCCCCGGCTGGTGCATCATCAGCGTTTCGATTTCTTCGGTTACCCGGGCTACCGGCATTTTTTCGGTCAAATAGTAGTGCGACCCATTCGGGTCATCCTGCCAGGCATTGGTACCGCCACGGATCAAAAACCGCCCCCGTTTCAGTCCATAATACGGTTCGACACCCCGAACGGCCACCAGAACCGCCGTCTGATCCCAGCTCATACGCCCGTCGTTGTCCTGCTTGGCTTTCGGCATACAGAGTGCAAAAACATCCTTCACCGGACTTTTTAGAGTCGGACTGGCTACCAGACGCGGACCGGTTTTAATCTCTTTCCCGATCTCGAATCCGCTGAAAATAACCGGCGTGGGCCAATTGGCAAAGGCTTTTTCAGAGGCCACCGAATCTTTGTAAACGTTGAACTCCCGGCCTTTCGGAAACGCGCCGGCCATCGACACCAACTCCTTTACTTTCTGCTTCACCAGTTCTTTTCCGCCCAGTTTCGAAAACCGATCCGGTTTGGAATCCAGCAAATTGGCCATATTGGTCAGAAAACCGACAGTCACGATGGTCACACTACCGTTGGGTTGTTTGGCGAGAAGCTGCCGATACGCCGTCACGGCATCGGGCGCGTCGTCACTCGAACGAATGGTGTGCGGATAGGTTGCCACGAGCATTTCGGGCCATTTCTGCCACGCACCATCCACCACACCCGGCCCTTTGGTGACGCCCGTTGGCAGGTCTGGCCGACCGAAGTAAGTATTCAAGACGTCGATGACGGGCACCACCAGGTCATGTTTATTGGACGCAATAACCGCCAGCGGGCGGGCTTCTCCCCGATCGGCCAGGGCGTGCAAAACCGCCATCGCACCCACGTCGTCGTAGTCGGGGCCGATGTCGGTATCCAGAATGATGGAAACGGGTGGTTTGGGGCGGTTTTGGGCGAAAGAAAGGACGGCAAATGCCAGAAAGCAAAGGACTAGGAAGGGTTTCATGGAAACAGGGTTTAGGGGCCAATTTCCGAAATTACACCCACAACCCCTCCCCACGCACGAAGTTTTTGCGAAGGGATTCCAGTTCCGCTTCGGAAGTCGTCAGAATTCCCGCCCTTTGCAACTGCCGCAGCCGGTTTCGCTCCAGCGACGACAGATGACCGTCGATGAGAATGGTGAAAATAAAAAGCCGTTCCAGTCCGTGCCGAACGGCATCGGGGCACGTCGCCAGTTGTTCGGGGAATACTTCGGTTTTAGCCCCCTTTTCCAGATCGGCATCGATGGAAAACCGGGACACAAGAGCTTCCCGGAGCAACAGATGGGCGTAGTTGTCGGGCCGGGCAGAAACCGCTGCGAATTGCAAAACGCTGGGGAGCAGTTGCCGAAAGGCGGGTTCACGGCCAAACTCCTCTACGAGTTCGTTGGTAAACTGCCGGATGGTCAACGGTGCCATCACCCGGAGCTGAGCCTGTTGCAGAATGCGGTAGGTGGCCCAGCTAATCCCGATGGCCGCAACCAGGGTGCTGGTTGAAATGGTCATGATGGGCGTAATGGCCCGTTCACTGCTTAACCGCAGAACCCATTGCACCAACCCGTTGCAGGCAAAGGCCAGTAACAAAACCGTTATCAAATACCCGGACAGCGTCCACGGCAGCAGGGGCCGCGGGCTCATCCGAAGCCGAAACAGGCCCCGCGGAGGACTGTTCTCGGCCAGTTGGTTGATGTGGCGGGTAAATGACAGATCATGAAAACGTGGAAACTGACACGTCATTTCAATCAGACGGACCGCCCCGGTGTAGACCAGCAGCAAGGCATGCAGAACCAGGTAAAGTACCAAAACCGCAAACAGAACGCTGACCAGAGGCCAGTCGCCCAGGGCGGTATGGGTCTTTGCAAACCAACTCGCCCAGAGCGTGTGGGGCAAATAAACGATCCAGATACCGAACACCACCAAAGCCGATGATACCAGCATCGTGGCGCCTTTGATCCGGTAGAGGGCGTGGCGCTCCGCGTTGTTGAGCACAAAAGGCTCATCGGAGGGATGTTCGGTATGCATGGCACGGGCCAGATAACGAAGTGTTGTCCGGCCAGCGGTGGCCTGGTCGAAATCGCCAGAGGAATCGGTTGAGTCGGACATGAATAGTAACAGCTTACTTCTACTATAACCGGATTCAGGGGTAAGCTGTTTGCATACCCACGGACTTACACCGGATATTTCCACTCACCCCGGTATTCGCGGCTCAGCAGTTTATTGGCTTCGGCATCGCCTTTGATCACTTCTTTTTCCCCATCCCATTCCACACTACGGCCCAGTTTATACGACAGCATCCCCAGCAGAGCCATGTTGGTGGACCGGTGGCCGATTTCAATGTCGCAGGTTGGCAGGCTCTTCGTCTTGATGGCTTTCAGAAAATCGTCCCAGAGCTGGGCAATGTTCTGGTCATCCGGTTTGTTCAGTTGCGCATCCTGGTGAATCACCGCTTTTTTCGAATCCGCCGGGTAGAACGTCCAGCCGTCCATCCAACCCATGTGAAACGTGCCTTCGGTTCCGTAAAAATAGACGCCTACGGCCTGCTGCGGGTGCGTTTTTTCGGCATTGTTCCCGGCAAAGGTCCGGTGTTCCCAAACCGCCGTAAAATCTTCGAACTCAAAACTGGTCACCTGGTGGTCGGGAGCGTCGGTATTATCCTGTTTAATAGCCCGTCCGCCGGTCGAAAAAACCTTTTTCGGGTATTTCTCTTCCGTCCACCACAAAATCTGGTCCATCCAGTGAATGCCCCAGTCGCCCAGCGTCCCGTTGGCGTAATCCAGGTAATTGCGGAAACCGCGCGGGTGCATCGTGCGGTTGTAGGCCCGCAACGGAGCCGGACCGCACCAGAAATTCCAGTCCAGTTCTTTGGGCGCTTCCTCGTCGGCAACTTTCTGCCCCGCCCCACCGGCGTAATGCACGAAGGCACGCGCCATGCCAATTTTACCGGCTTTCCCCGATTTCAGGAATTCCATCCCGGAAACATTGTGCGGAGAAACCCGCCGGTGCGTTCCCACCTGGCACACCTTGCCGGTTTGTCGGGCGGTTTTCACCATGGCCCGGCCTTCGTTGATCGTGTGACCAATCGGTTTTTCTACATACACGTGTGCGCCCTGTTTCATGGCTTCGATGGCAATGAGCGGGTGCCAGTGGTCGGGTGTGGCCACAATCACGATCTCGGGTTTTTCGCGGGACAGCATTTCCCGAAAATCCCGGTAGATTTTGGGTTTGTCGCTGGTCAGTTTGGAAAATTCTTCGGCGGTTTTCGTCAATTGCCGTTGGTCCACATCACACAGCGCCACCAGTTTCGACTGCCCGGACTGCATGGCGCAACGCAGGATGTTGTTGCCCCACCAGCCGGCACCAACCAGGGCCGTGCGGTAGGTCGATTGTTGCGCCAGTGTGATCAACGGACGAGTGACCACCGCAGCACCGGCAAGGGCCGATGTTTTCAAAAATTCAGAACGATTCATAACAATGCAGGGAAGAAATAGTCTTCGAAAACTACGCAATCTGTGAGGTAATCACAAACTTTCTAACCAAGGGCACGTACCTTTGTGAAATTTGGTTTTCGTAGTTAGAGGGTTGTAAATGGTTGAATGGTTATAAATGGTTGAATGGCTGTAAATGGTTGAATGGTTATAAATAGCCGGATGGCTTAGGATGACATTTACGACTGCATGGTTAAAGTCACCCAACCATTTACAACCATAAAAACCATCTAACCATGAAAACCATTATAACCATAAAAACCATCTTCACCCATCCAACCATACTTAGCCATTTTAGCCATCCAGCTTTTATGTCCGTCGTTCCGTATAAAGACAAAAATACCAGCAAGCGTGAGCAGGTCGAAGAGATGTTCGACTCGATTTCGCCGAAATATGACTTGCTCAACCACCTCCTCAGTGCCGGCATCGACATTGTGTGGCGGAAGAAGGCGATCCGGCTCCTGCAACCCGAGAAACCCAAAATGCTTCTCGACATTGCCACCGGCACGGGTGATTTTGCGATCGAAGCCCTGAAACTCAACCCCGACAAGATCATCGGGGTCGATATTTCGGAAGGCATGCTGTCGTTTGGGCGGGAGAAAATCCGCAAACTCGGGCACGAGGATAAAATCGAACTCCGCTCCGGCGATTCGGAAAGATTACCATTCGCAGACAATGTTTTCGACGCCGTCATCGTTTCGTTTGGTGTACGCAATTTTGAAAATCTACTCAAAGGGCTGACCGACATGCACCGTGTTACGCGGTCGGGCGGCACCTGCCTGGTACTGGAGTTTTCGAAGCCGCGCAACTTTCCGTTCAAGCAATTTTTTAGTTTTTACACGAATCGTTTCCTGCCGTTGATTGGCCGGCTGGTGTCGAAAGACGCTTCGGCTTATACGTACCTGCCCGAGTCGATGCAGGCGTTTCCGGACGGCCCCGATTTTATCCGGGTTCTTGAACAGGCAGGCTTTACGCAAACACGATGGATACCTCTTACATTTGGCATTTGTTCTATTTACACCGGAAAAAAAGTATAGCCCTCGGTTTGCTGTTGGCGATGCTGAGTCCGAATCTTCAGGCCCAGTCATCGATGAAATACCGCCGGATTCACCTGGAAGGGTACGACGACAAGACCATCCGGTACGGTTTTCTGTTTGCGGCTCCCGTCACCCGTTTCAACATCAAATACAGCGACGCCTACGTCAGTGCTGATTCGGCCCACCAACTTTATTCCCCCAGCAAAGTCGGTTTTCGGGTCGGTTTTGTCATGAACACCATCCTGAGCGAACATTTCGATGTGCGGGTGACGCCCGCGGTGTCGCTCTATTCCCGCTCGGTCGAATACAAGTATCCGGGTGGAACCGGCAAAAAGGAGGTGCGAGAATCGACCTGGCTGGAGTTTCCGGTTTTGCTGAAATACAAGTCCAAACGACGGATGAACTCGCGGATGTATGTCGTGGGCGGGGGCTCGCTCGGGATCGAAACCAACGTCCGTCGGCGCGAGGTGGCCGGTTCGAGCCGATTGCTGACCAAAAACCGGGATCTGACGGTTGAATACGGGATTGGTTTCGAGCAATTTTTCGAATTCTTCAAGTTTGCCCCCGAAATCCGGTTTTCACACGGGTTGGTCAACCTCTTCGAACCGGTGCAGGGCAATACGGCCAACATCGGCATTCAGAAACTGCGCACCCACACGGTAACGCTGTATCTGACCTTCGAATAAACCGGGTGGCGAATGTGTCGACCACTGTCCCGAATGTTGATTCAAAAGTCCTGACGATGAATTGGTTGTAAAATAAGTTGATTTTTTTTAGTGGAATGCTTGCAGAATGCCTTTTAAAGCCACTATATTTGCACTCCCAAACGACGCGAATGAGTCGCTGGGGAAACACAAAAAAGGGAGTTTAGCTCAGCTGGTTCAGAGCATCTGCCTTACAAGCAGAGGGTCGGCGGTTCGAACCCGTCAACTCCCACATTGAAAATCAAGCACTTACAAATCTTTGTAAGTGCTTTTTTGCTTTTGGTTTAAACGATGGTTTAAACAAGTTAATATGATATAAGTTTCCAAAGCTACAGGCCGTGGGTTCAAACAGCATTTTTCGTACATCCTCTTTTGCTGTAAGAGAAGTACTTAGCTGAAATGCTAAGTACTTCTCTTGTTTAAAATTTGTTTTTGATAAAACGTTTAATAAAGCAAATACTTTCTTAGACCCGAGTATGGATTAGATTTACAACACCAACTAGCCAATGTATTTTGTTTATCCAAAAAGCATTATAACACCCTTCGTAAAATCTAAAGTTTCAAATTTCTGCTACTACCAAATTCTGGTTTCAGCTATTCGGCTATATTTGCCAATATTTGTCAAGACATTTTTTTTATAATGGCAACCCAATTTGGTGAGAAAATCAGAAAGCTAAGAGTAATGCAAAACCTGCTATTACGACAAGTAGCCACTAAACTGAATGTGGACACCTCCATCATTAGTAAAATGGAAAGAGGAGAACGACCAATCAAAAAGGAGCAAGTTTCAATCTTGGCTGATATTCTTAAAGCCGACAAAGCAGAATTGTTGACTCTATGGTTGGCAGACCAAGTGATGGATGTAATTAAAGACGATCCATTGGCCGATGAAGCACTTAAATCAGTAGCAAAAAACCTTAAGAAATCGAAGTAATGGTTTCTAACTTTTTTACCAATCAAGGCCAGAATACACTTTACAAAAAATTTGTGGGTGTATTTGAACACATGCAAAATATCGAGTATTTCAAATCTGTAATTGGCTATTTCAGAGCCTCAGGATATTTCGCAATACGTAAACATTTTCCTAAGACATTAAAGGTCAAAATAATAGCAGGAATCAATGTTGACCCATTTATTGCCTTAGCACAAAAGCAAGGTATACTATTTAACCTGACAACCACAGATGCTAGAAATACATTTATTGAATCTATTCAAGCTGATATAGTAAATTCTAAATATGATAAAAATATTGAAGAGGGTATATTGCAACTTATTAATGACATAGGAGAGGGCAGAATTGAAATTAGAGCACACAACTCCAAAAAGCTTCACTCCAAGTTTTACATCTTCCTATCTCCAAATTTCAATGAGCACAATCCTAATGGAATGGTGATAATGGGTTCATCAAACCTATCGGCACAAGGATTAGGTTTAGAGAATGTGCAATACAACTATGAAATGAATGTTGAGCTACGGGATTATGAAAATATAAAATTTGCCAATACCGAATTTGAAAACCTTTGGGAACAAAGTACACAGATTCTACCAGTTGATGCTCCTACTCTGATTAAGAAAACTTTTCTTGATACAACACCAACCCCATTTGAGCTATTTGTAAAATTCCTGATTGAATTCTTTGATAAAAATATTGAATACGACCCTGATAGCATTAGTGATATTCCATTAAAAAAGTTTAAAAAATTGAGCTACCAGATTGATGCTATAAATCAGGGGTATGAGCTACTATTGAAATACAATGGATTCTTCTTGGCGGATGTAGTCGGAACAGGTAAAACAGTGATGGCTGCGTTACTTGCCAAAAAGTTCATAATCAACAATGGACCAAAAACCAAAATCCTTATTATTTATCCACCTACACTTGAAAAGAACTGGAAAAGCACATTCAAAGAATTCAGAATTGATGAGAAGTGTCACTTCATTACAAATGGAAGTTTGAATAAGATAGTAGAAGGTGATCAGAACTACTATGAAAAAGAAGTTTACGACCTAATCTTAGTTGATGAGGCTCACAAGTTCAGAAACCACAGAAGTCAGCAATTCGAACACCTACAAATCATATGCAAGTCAGGCCGTGAAAATATTGGTGGTATTGAAGGCGTTGAAAAAAAAGTTGTTTTAATTTCAGCAACACCATTAAACAACAAGCCTGAAGATATTTACTATTTAATATCACTGTTTCAAGATATTAGAAACAGCAATTTAGGGGAGCCCAATCTGCAAAAATTTTTCTATCCGCATATTGTCCGCTATAAATCATTAATTCAGCAAACACCACTTGATTTGCTTGCAATACAGAAAATTTTTAATAACATAAGAGATAAGGTTGTAAGAGACATCACTATAAGACGGACAAGAACCGACTTGATGAAAAATGAACGATACAGAAAAGACCTACAAGATCAAGGGATTATTTTCCCTAAAGTGGCGGACCCGATTGCGAATGAATATGAATTATCGTCTAGTATTGCTCATTTGTTTTTAGAGACAGCAAGCAAAATTATAGACAATGAAAAAATTAATTTTTTCCGCTATCAGGCCATTGCATACCTGACAAGTGAAGCTAATAACGGATTGTATCAAAGTGCAGAAACGATATCTCGTTCACTGGCATTTATTATGCAAACCCAGCTTATAAAACGCTTAGAAAGTAGTTTTCACGCTTTTAAAATTTCTTTGAACAAAATTACCACATCAACTAAACAAATAATTGAAATGTATGAAAGGGACAGCGTGTTCATTGCGCCTGACTTATATATTTCAGAAATGCTAAGTAAAGGAATGACCGATGAAGAAATTGAAATTGAAATTTTTAAAATAGATGATGACAAGCCAAAGAACAAGAAATTCAAGCAATCAGATTTTAAAAGTGGATTTATTGAAGGATTGAAAAGAGACTATAAAAATTTGAGCGAATTAAATGAAAGATGGCAAGGTGTTAAAGATGAAAATGATCCTAAATGGGAGGTTTTTATTGATCTATTAAAAAAAGAATACTTTAATAAAGCCAAAAACGAGCTTGGTAAACTTGTCATTTTTACAGAATCAGCAGACACACTAAAGTATCTTTCTAATAGACTCCAAAATGAAACAGAATACAAAATTCTTAGCATAACATCCGATAATAGAAATAAGCTTTTTGAAACAATCCGCGAAAACTTTGATGCCAACTATGAAGGCATTCAAAGAAACGACTTTGACATTATTTTAACCACTGATGTGTTGGCTGAAGGTATAAATCTACATCGGTCTAACGTAATAGTAAATTATGACACTCCTTGGAATCCAACACGACTTATTCAACGGCTAGGCCGTATTAACCGGATTGGGACAAATGCTCAATATATATATAATTATAACTTCTATCCTTCGCAACATGGTGATACGATTATTAATCTAAAAGAAAGATCAGTAGCTAAATTGCAAAGTAGCCATACAGCCTATGGTGAAGATAGCCGAATTTATTCACTTCGTGAAATCATTGAACAATGGTCGATGTTTGAGGAAAAAGAAGAGGAAACTGACATAAGAACATTATGGTTAGAATGGCTTAGAAAATACAGGGTGCAAAACGAAGCCCACTTTAATGCAATCCGCAAGTTTCCATTAAAAGTCCGGTGTATTCGCAAGAGTAAAGACAAAGAGATTAGTATTGCCTTTGTAAAAAACGGAGAACATAAAAACATCTATCTATATACAGAAGGCAAATCATTCGCTATTCCTTTTGAAACAGCCGTTCAAATTTTTGAAGCGCAGAAATCTGAGTTATGCCTTTTACCAGTGCCTGAACTTCATTATAAACATATCAACGATATTGTTGAGCAATTTGAGCGTGATATTACTACTTCCGAAATAATTGGAGGAGTTGAGGACAAACTTGATGTAAGATCAAATAAGGCATTAAACGACTTAAATAATTGGCTGGCAAATCAAATCCTTGTGGCTCCCGAAGCAATTGAAGCGGGAAACAATCTTTTACCATTACTAAAGCACGGTACATATACCAACTTAACAAACGAAGTTTATAAACTAAGAAATGAAACAAATTCAACCAAATTGGAAATGGAGCTTGTTAGACTTTCAAGAAAATACACTTCTAAAATAAAGCGCCAAATGAGGAAAGAGCTAGAACCTATTCAGCCAAAAATCATCATTTCTGAAACTTTTTCTTCACAAAAAGATTGAAAGATGACTGTATCAGAAATAAGAAATATACTCGAAAATCCATACGATCGAAAAGTATGGAAAAGTTTTTTGAAAAGCCAGTTTACTAATAATAAACTGAATGTGGAAGACCGAGTGATTGCTCTCTCGGACAATACATTTAGCAAGCAATGTTTAAGCTTGGGTAATTATGAAATAAACGAATACACAAGAATCGGCATTTTTGAGGTAGAATTAAGCGAAAAGGTTAACATAACCCGTAACCGTGTGGCTTTGCGAAACCTAATTAAAGACCTGACCAAACAGGTGGCTGGTTCAATGGTAGTTTTTGTGCAAGGTGACAAATGGCGTTTCAGCTATATAAGTAAACGTAAAGTTAAGAACAAAGAGACAAACGAAATTCAGGATAAGGAAACAGCAACAAAGCGCTATACTTACCTATTTGGTAAAAATGAAAAAGCTCTAACTGCGGCAATTCGCTTTGAACGTTTAATACAAAAACAGAAGGAAAATATCTTTCAGCTATTGTCATTAGACGACTTTGAAGATGCTTTCTCAGTAGAAAAGCTGAGTAAAGAATTCTTCAAAAACTACAAAGATACATATGAAAATTTTGTTCAATTACTTACTGGTAAGAGATATAGCAAGAAAAGCAACAAATATGTAGAGCAGATTATTCACGAGCCTGACTGGCAGTTAACAGCCCTTTTTAGTAAAGATGAAAAACAAGCCCGTGACTTTTGCAAACGCTTAATGGGCCGTATTGTGTTTTTATATTTCATTCAAAAAAAAGGTTGGTTAGCTGTGGGTCAAGGTAAAAAATGGGGCGAAGGCAATCCTAATTATCTATATGACCTTTTTCAAAACTCTAAACACAAAAACGATTTCTATGCTCGAGAATTAGTCCCGTTATTCTTTACACGTCTGAATAACGAAGATTCTGAAAACGCTGCTCGAGTGGAACGCTTCCCTTATCTTAATGGTGGATTGTTTGATGCTGCTCAAGACAGTAAATACAATAAATTATATTTTCCAGAAAATATTTTTGAAGGGTTATTTGAGACATTCAACAATTACAATTTCACTATTTATGAAGATGCCCCTGATGAACATACTATAGCCGTTGACCCCGAAATGCTCGGACACATTTTTGAAAACCTACTGGAAGACAATAAAGCTAAAGGAGCTTTTTATACACCTAAGGAAATTGTGCATTACATGTCCAAAGAGAGCTTAAAGACATATCTGTTTGCTCATGATGAACAGCACTTCGCTGAAAACAAACTGGCAAGATGCACTATTGGTAAAATCATTCAACAGCAAGAATTAGATAATGAAGAAAAGTTGTACGCAGAGAAGAACGCCTATAAAATTATCAATACATTAGAGCAGGTAAAAATTTGTGACCCTGCTATTGGTTCAGGTGCTTTCCTAATTGGTTTATTACAAGAAATTTTTAATGCACAAATTTATTTACAAGAATTAAAAGGTTTTAAAAAAAGCGTTTCGGATGCCGATATTAAAAAACATATTATTGAAGAAAGCATCTACGGTGTTGATATTGATGCAGGAGCTGTGGACATTGCTCGATTGCGATTCTGGCTGAGTTTGGTTGTGGATGAACAAGAACCACAACCCTTACCCAACCTTGACTTCAAAATCATTTGTGCTAATACATTAATTCCACTGGGCGATTTGAAAGATTATGACATAGAAGGTAAGGCAGCGCAAGCAGTAAAAGAATTGGAAGCGCTACGACATGATTTTTTTAATGTAAGTAGTGAAAACAAACTGCAATTGGAAAGAAAGTTCAAAAAAATACAAACAGACTTATTAAGTCTTAGAGAGCTTTCAACAAGTAGGAATTATGAAATTTATACTAAACTTTATGAATTTAATCCATTTGAAGAGAACGAATCATGCTCTTGGTTTGATTCGTGGTGGATGTTTGGTATAAAAGAAGGATTTGACATAGTAATCGGCAATCCGCCCTATGTTCAATTGCAAAAAGACGGGGGAAAGCTAGCGAAACTATATGAACCGTATAAATATGACACCTTTGAAAGAACAGGTGATATTTACTCACTCTTCTATGAACGTGGGGTACAACTTCTCAATGATAAAGGTATCCTTTGCTTTATTTCCTCTAACAAATGGATGAGAGCAAATTATGGTGCTAGCACAAGGCATTATTTCGCTGAGAAAACGTATCCTTTGTTGCTCATAGATTTTGGTAATGTACAGGTTTTTGATACTGCAACTGTAGATACAAACATCTTGATTTTGCAAAAGAAACCCAAGCAAAGAATCTATGAGCCTAAAAAACTCATCGCTACTCGAATAAATAATGATTTCAATCTGGCTGAGCAAAGTTTAAGTGACTACGTCTCAAGTAATAATTACACAGTTCCTTCACTTAGCCATAATGCCTGGGTAATTGGTGAGAAGGATGTTTTTAGTATTAAAGAACATGTTGAAAGGCAGGGTATTCCACTCAACAAATGGAAAATCATAATTAATTATGGCATCAAAACTGGTTTAAACGAAGCATTCATTATAAATAATGAAATAAAAGAAAAAATAATTGCTGACGATCCACACAGCATAGAAATCCTAAGACCTATTTTGAGGGGGCGAGATTTCGTTTCATGGTATCCAGATTTTGATAATTTGTGGCTAGTGAATACCCATAATGGAGTAAAAAGTTTAAATATTCCAAGAGTAGATGCTTTAAAAAATTACCCTGCTGTATACAACTGGTTATCAAATTTTAAAAATCAGCTTCAAAGCAGAAATGATAGTGGTGATGACTGGACTAATCTTCGTAATTGCGCCTATATAATGGACTTTGATAAGCCCAAAATAATGTATCCAAATATGACTAAGTATATGCCGTTTATTTATGATGAGTCTAATCACTTTTATTCTAACGACAAAAGTTATATACTAACAGGAGAAAACCTAAAATATTTAACTTGTTTCTTAAACTCAAAGCTATTTAAGTATTGCTTTTCCGATAACTTCCCTGAATTGCAAGGTGGTACACGAGAGCTAAGAAAAGTTTTTTTTGAGAAAATACCAGTGAAACAAATAACAGGTAACCAAGAAATACCTTTTGCAAAAATTGTTGATTATTTGGTAGCATTGAAGAAAGAAAACCCACAAGATAGCACTGATCAATTTATATTGATATACTTTGAACAAATAGCTAACGCGTTAGTCTTTGAGTTGTATTTTAAGGAAGAGTTCGAAGATAGAAATCTACAGTTCGCTAAATATATTGCCGACTTGCCCAAACTGAGTGAACTTGAAAAGCCACTGCATCAGTTACGAAAAATCTATGTGATTATCAGTGCAAATCATCATCCTGTGAGGCAATCTTTGTTTAGTATGCAAGCAATTCCACAAATTGAGCTCATACTCAATAATGTTCAGTTATGAAAAGAATAACTGAAATAAAATTTATTAACTACAAAGCATTCTATCAAAATAGTGATGCGAATATCATTAAAATTCCAGCTGGTAAGAGTGTACTTATTTATGGTGAAAATGGGAGTGGAAAATCAAGTATTTATGAAGGGTTGAAGCAATTCTTTAATAGTTCAGATAATACGATCCAAGTAACTCCTTCCCGTCATGTTGCTGTTCCGAGAACAAGAGCTCAAAGAGAAAACGAAGGTACACCAGAAGAAATAGAAAGAGAAGTTCTAAATGAAGTTGCTGTAAAAGTAACCTTTACAGATGATACAGGAAGTGAGGAAAAAACGTTTGGAACACCTAATAATAATATTCTAGGTACAATTTATATAGCTCAAGCTAACCTTTTAAATAGCTTTCTTTCATATAGAGAGTTATTACGCACCTATTTAATGGATAACCTACGTGATAGAACGGAGTTCCGTAGAAGGTTTGCTAATCTATTAATTGAAAACATACTTGCAAAACAAAAAAATAGTGCTACCCAAAGGGCATATATTAGTTCGTGGGAGGCATTATTTGCTCCAAGAGTTTGGTACAAAGAACTAAACCTTAGAACCTTCGCAAAAGGTTTAAAATTGGATATCCATAGAATAAATTTGATTTTAAACGAAATATTGAAGTATTTTGAACCAAATTTGAATGTAAATTTGGTACTTGTAAGTACTGATATTGATTATATCTACTCAGCAAAGCGAAATCGAATCGGTAAATATCCTATATGTGAAGTTGATTTAGTGGTCAACCTATTTGGCCTTGAAACTGAAAATGATGAAGAAAATCATTTAACAGTATTAAATGAAGCTCGTTTATCTGCTCTAGCTATTTCAATTTACCTTACAGCTTTAATAAATACACCCCAAGACAATTTTGATTTTAAAATTTTATTTTTAGATGATATTTTTATTGGACTAGATATGAGTAATAGGCTCCCTTTACTCGAGATACTTAAAAACTTCAAAAAACCTATTATTGAGCAGTTCGTAGATGTTGATAATGACAATATAATTATTGAAAGAATACTTTACATAGATGGAATTATCCAAACAGAACCTGAACCATTTTTTAAGACATATCAGATATTTATATCAACATATGACAGATTTTGGTTCCAAGTAGCGAAGAATTGGTTTGAGACTAAATCCAAAGATAAATGGTGCTACTTAGAACTTTTTACAAATCAAAAACCAGCATTACCATTTAATACACCTATCCTTTATAATTCACTTGACTACTTGCAAAAGGCTGAATACCATTATCAAAAACACGACTATCCTTCTTGCGCTAATTATTTACGTAAAGAATTAGAAAAAAGAATTAAAGAACTACTCCCAGAAAACGAACATTACAGGGAATATATTGATAATGAAACAGGAATTAAAGAAATTAAAAAATTAAGAACATTAAGTCAATTTCTAGAAAAATTTATAAGCTATTGTGAAAATAATGGAATTAACGCGTCGGAATTATCAGATCTAAAAAACCTAAAAGATTGGTATTTAAATCCTTTTTCACATGATAATATAGGAACTCCAATATTTAAGAGAGAGCTGGATTTGGCAAAAATACTTGTCCATCAGATTGGTAAGTTTCAGTTCAAAATATTGCTTGAAGCAGGTTCACGTCTTTTCTTCAACTTCGACAACCAGGCAGGACAAACAAGGAATTATAAAATTGAATTGCAAGAGAATCTGCGTTGGATAGAATCAAAAGATGGTAATCTTTTAACAAATCCTATAATTCAATGTTATGAATGGACAATGAATGCAGTTGTTGAAGTTGATCCTATTTGGCGCAATGCTAAATTATTCCAGTTCTACAATAGTAAATGGAAAGCTCTTTTAAGACAGCCTCAAATTGATAATGTACCAATGGAAACTTTTTGGAATGAACTTTATGAATTAACTAGTGGAAGATCTTTAATCACAATGATATAAAGACAACTCTGATAATGACAAATATTTACTTTAGTACGTCCAACACTTTAGAAAGATTAAGAAGGAAATGAAATAAGCAAAGATCCTCACTTGTAAGTAATCTTTGCTCACAAAGTTCCTATTACATATTCTAACTCAAAATAACCTCAATCTAATAACACAGAAAAGGCATTCTTTCCGGTTATATAGAATATTAAGACAAAGGTGCCATTTTCTATATTCATAGTTTAATTTAATTAGTATATTATTGCATTTTGTAATTGGGTAATGTATCTATTTTGATTCCAATGTAATTACATGCTATTTATTCTTATTCAAATCAGGCTTGAAACTTGTTAGAGCAGCTCCGAGCAACGTAAATTCTTCAATAATATTATTCTGAATTATTGTAAACGGTACTGATTCCGGTACAGTTTTTTCCGCTTCACGATTACTTTCTTTCAAATTGTCTCGGTAAGTTTTCGGATACAATGCTTTGAGATAGAAGATCAAAAGGGTTGTATTTACCTTTTCAGGCTTTAGTACCGTAAGCTTGCCGGTAATTGGGTCATTGTAGGGTACTTCCAAGCCTAAAGCGGCCCGAACCAAAACTCCACTCCAATAGGCTTGCCCTTTGCGTTCGGCCATTTCAAGTTCTTCTTTTTTATCTGCCGAAGAATCGGCCCATTTCTCTAAATCACGGTACGAGCAAAGTATAAACTCCTCTTTCGGTTTTCCGTAGCTTCGATGAATCAAATACGTTTGAAATTGTTCTTCTCGTTCCTCTTCGGTGTACCGGCTGAACTTGTTACCAAACGTAAATTGACCATTTGACAAACGGCCAAATTCGTTTTTTGAAAGATCGTTTTGCATCGCATTAGATTAATTATTGTTGATAATCGGACGTGTATCCTTCGGCGGTTTATTGGTCACCATTTCGCACTGTGGTAATAATAAAAAGTCTGCCATGTCTAAGCCTTGCTTTTTCTGTTCAATTGTTGACTTCCGTTCTAATAAATCGGACATCTCAATTTGAAATCCTTTTGCTCTTAATAGTTCGGCACGTCGGTTCCAATTTTCAAAAGCATTAAGATCAGGGAAAAGCATAATCTTACGATTATTCAAAGGTGCCAATCGTTCGGAATTCAGGAATGATAAAGCACCTACAGCCATCCAAATAAAATCAGGAATATAAATTGTACATATTATTGCGGTTTTAGGAGCTTCCACAATACCAACAGGCTTTTCAACCGGTTCATATGAAAGCTGAGGTAATCCAAATAAACAAGGTGAACGCTCTGCATTTTGTTCATACTCCGTTAACCACACAGGAAGCAGCCTTTCTTGCCGCTTGTAACGACGAATAAGAGCAGAATGAACCCAACTAGTTTTACTTTGTTTCTTGCCTTCACGGTCAATATATTTGACGGTATGCCAATTAGAATCAAATAGTTTTATTTGTCCTCCCCGCTTACGGCCCTGCTCATCAATGTACCAAAATACACAGGCTCCAGGCCAAAGAGCTGATGTGCCAATCTGAAACCGTTGCAATACTTCTTTGGCCTTCTTTTCCCCAAATTTATGAATAAGTAATTGGGCGAATTGATTTCGGTCATAGTGACCTAATGATTGCATAAATACAGGATCGGGAATGCAATATACGGGCCTCTTACTTACTGGCTTATTTTGGTGAAATATCGTTTTTTGGGGTTTATAACCGGCAATGTGGTTTATTTCTTCTTTTCGCCGTTGGTAAACTTCATCAGCGTAACTCAATCCTGTTGGGCCTTTCTGGTAGGGGCTTAAGTGATAACCACAATTGCTTTCACGGTCGCAACGTCCGTAGAAATAGGGTAATGTTTTGCCTGTTTGGGTATCTATATAGCAGCTTAGAGTCTTACGGTGTTTATGGCCGCAAGCCGGACAATTAGTTTTGATAGCCTTTTTAGGAAGTTGGTAACGGTATGATTTTGCCTGTGTTTTCATATCGTAGGAAAAAAGGTTTGTTTAGAATCTCACTTTAATCACTTTCACCACTCACAGCACAAGCCTTTTTATGAGTTAGAGTAATCTTTCCAGAAAAGCAGATTTGTCGGCTGGTGGTAAAAGTGATAAAAGTGGGGTTCAAACAACATCTTTTTTAGCTTAATAGGATTTCTTTACAAATACGACTTTACCAATATTACGGTCAGCAGTTAGAATACCGTAGCTTTCAATCCTTTTCCTGAAGTTTAATTTCTTCACAGGTCGATAGCCATCCTCAATGCAAAATTCCTTGTAGTGCCGATATAAGTCTTGCAATGAAATAAAAGCATCTATATGAGGTTGGTACGCTTGCTCATCTAAAAATAGCCTTACAGTGTCGGATTGTCGTTTGTAGGCTTCCAACTGTTCACGTACGACTATCGGATCGGTAAAGCGTTCCTGGATTAGTAATCGGCGCAATCCGTCCAAAACCCAATTGAATACTCCCGACAATTCGGATTGTATAATTTTAGCAGATAACTGTTTATCTTGTTCCTCTTCGGGAATAGTAATGGTAAATGGAACAATGAGGAACCGGCGAAAATAGGCCGGAGTGTGTTCTACGTCGGCGGGTAACTCATTACAATTAAAAATCAATTTGGCGTACTCAGTCATTATAAACGGTTGACCGTAAGGCAAACGAGCCTCAACCGGTTCGCCCGAAACCATTTGTTTAAAGGTATTAGCTTCCAATTTGCCGTTAATTTCGCTGGCATAGTTAACCAACTTGGTAGCCAGATGAGCGCGACTGTAAGCAGGTTCGTTGGTTAGACTTTGAAGCGAATAATGGGAAACATTTTCTTGCCCCAACAGAGCAGTTACAATCTCAAAAAAAACTGATTTACCATTTGCGCCCGAACCATAGAGCAATAAGGTTTTCTCCAGTTTGAGTTTGGACGGGCTAATGAAAACATAGCCTAAATATTCGGCCAATAGCTTTTGACATTCGATATCAGGTACAACCCGATCCAAAAATTTCTGAAACTGTGGTGCGGTCGCTGTAGGATTGTAAGCAAAAGATAGCTGATGGGTAAGAAAATCAGTAGAAGCAGGGGGACGTAATTGCTGGCTTATGGTATTTATTTCGAACGTCCCGTTGATCAGGTTAATTTTAACTGTATTACGATCGGCAACCGGCGAAGGTAAATGCGCCGAAACCTCAAATTGCTTGAATAATTGGTCAGCAAATTCATAATAGCGGGCTTTGAACTTATCGGCCCCCATCTTTTCGGCTACTTTTTGTAAAAAAGCTTTTAGATCCTCTTTTTCAATGGCTTTCCAAAATGCTCCATTGTAGAGATAAATGAGTGTATTCCGCTGGCAAAGCCCCCATTTGTTCTTTTGGGCAAGGTCTAACAGCTCTTCCACAATGGTAACTAAATAATGTTCCTTTCTTAGTTTCGAGTCCTCGTCTTGTGAAGTATTTTCATTGCCAGAACTAAACGCAAATGCTCGGAAGTCTACTTTTTCAACCTGTTCCAACAAGTTAATCATTAATTGTTGATGAGGTTGGAAAACGAACGCGGCATTTTTTAATCGATTGGCATCGGCGGCAATTTCCGTTGTAATATCTGATATTGTTAGTGTATCTTTGCCTGATTCTTCTTCCATTTAAGTAAAGATTTTATACGTGCCAGTACTTCGGGGTATTGGCACGTTTTAGTTGACTATATGACCGGTTATTAACTACATCTTATAAAAATAGAAGCGTCAATCGTTTAGTGTTGAGCCGAACGGAAGCGTACTATTTCCCTTATAAAGGATTGGTTTGAGAGTCGTAAACCAGTCGTAGAAGCCTTCAAAATCGCCCGCTTTATAAACAAATGTATCGGGCGTCAAAAGTGCCTGAATTGTTTGCATTTGCGTTTCAGAGTTGGCATCTTTTTCCTGCCTTGTCTCAACATAGATTGTGGCGTCTTCAACAATGGCCCATACGCCTAATATTACCGCTCGTTGTTGTGAGGAAATCTCATGAATGTTAGCGTTATAGGTTGCAGTACTGATTACCCGAATTGCAAAATGGCCGGACAATTTGAAGTAATCAATAACACATTTGGTTAAACCGGAAGCGGTTTTGTCTTCATAGTCAAACCCAGGAGAAGCTTCATTGAAAGTTGGCGGCCAACCAGTTTTTTCAAAAGAGTGCCGGAGTTTATTGAGCGCAAGCATACCTTTCATACGTTAAGCCCTTTTTGGGCGCGCTTACCCTCTTCTAACCAACCAATAAGTTCTGTGCGAGAAAATGTCAAACGGTTTCCCCGCTTTTTGTGCGGAATTTCCCGTTGAGATACCAGAGTGTAAATGCGGGCTTTACTTAAGCGGGTAAGTTGTTGGGCCAACTCTATACCACCGATTTCATCGAGAGTACCTACAGTATTGTTCCGTTGATGCCGTATATCTTGCAATACCTGCTCAATTGCAGTTAAGCGCCGGTCTATCAACTCATAAGGATTTATGTAAGACATTGCTAATAGCGTTTGATTTACGCTGCAATGGTAACAAGCGGTAGTGAATGCAACCGGTTGCAACCGGTTGACTATTTTGTTTTTTTTAAGTTTGCTTACTTTTCAGTTGTTGCAACTCCTTCCCAGCTTCTGCCTTCCCTTTGTCATTTTCTAATAGATCAAGAATTGCTTCATAATTCTTGATCGCATTTTTGGAATTTTTACGATTACTATCTTTCAGTATAATCCTGTAAGTGTCAAATAATTTTTGTCCACTAGTTTTATTTACGTAGCCATATTTTGAAGCAATATCTTTACTATTATTTGCTGTTATTGGCTTCTTGTCAAAGAAACATAACATTGCTATTTGTGCATGGGTAAGTTTACTTTCATCATTATTACTTTCAGGAAAAAGTACTTTATTTGTCTCCGAAAAAATAAGTTTCGTTATCTTATCATTAAATTTTATAATTGATAAAAAATAGAATTGATCATTAACTATGCTGCCATACATATGATCCCAATCGTTTGAATACATTGAGCTATAACTTATATATTCATTTGTAATATCTAATCGCTCTTCTTTAACTAATTTTTCAATTTCTTTTGAAGACTTAACAGATATGAAGCCTTTCAAGTATTCGGCTTCCCTTCGTAATTCATTTGTGGTTATTCCAACTACAGCTTCTGATCTAGTAGGATGAACATCAAAGCTTTCCAATAAGGCTTCTTCAATAAATTGTTCAATAATTTCTTCATTTAACTTAGCATCCATATATTTTATTTTATTAAATACAAGGTTAATTAGAAATGCTTTATTATTTAACGATTGTCTTGTCAGTTCTCATTTTTTTGTCCACGCCTTGTAAAAAGCACTTTAATTTTGATTAAGTATTCTGATGAAATGTATTTAAAGTAGAGCATCATAAGCGGAATCAACGATTTCCGATGCAAATGAATCAAGGTAGATAGCAGTAACGGCTTCTGTTTTGTGTCCCATTGCCTGACTGATTACAGCCGTAGCAGTGCCTTTCTGTTGGAGCGTTGTTGCGAATGAGTGACGGGCAACGTAGGTTGTCAGAGGGGTTTTAATTCCGGCGCGTTCGCCCAATAGTTTGAGGTCGATATTGATTTGTCCCAAAATCTTGTGCAATCGATTTCGAACTTGACTTTCGGTAACGTGAGTTTTCACGTTTAAAATGGGAAAAATAAAACTGTCTGGGCCGTTGTGCGTAAAAGGCCGGTATTGCTCGATAAGGGATAAGGCTGGAGCTAATAACCGAACGGAAAACTTACCGCCCGTTTTTTGTCGGATGTAGGTCAAACGGGGAAAACCTTCAGCATCGTTACCAACGTCGCGCCAACGCAGTTTTGCTAAATCAACAAAATTGATTCCTCCACAATAGAAAGAAAATAGAAATACGGCCCGTGCCAGCGTAAGCCGTTCGATTTCGGCCGCGTTCTTGATATTTGCCCATTTTCCGGTGGCCGTTCCAACCGCAACAAAGTTTTCAACTTTACGAACTTCTTCACGGCTTATCGCCCTTTTCTGTGTTGATGTATCAAATTTCCCGATACTGAATTTGTGTTTTTCAGCAATGTTACGGGCAAATGGATACTGTTCAGGTTTGGCAACGCCTTCGGCAATGGCTTTGTTAAAAACAGCGCGTAATGTTCGGTAACGGTTTGAAAGGGTTGTTTCGGAGTTCCCACGGTTGCGAAAGAAACTTTCCAACTGATTGCAAAACCGTACCGTTACTTCGCTGAATGGTACGTCTTTCGTCTTGCTGCTATACTGATCTTTAATAAAGTCAGACAGTTGGTTTCTAAGGTCCCGATAAATTGCGCTGTTGCCTTCCTGACGAGCATTTATCATTAACATAGCCAATTCGTCAATATAAGCTAATAACGTAACGCTACGGGCCTGTTTCCGGCCTTCAATTGCTTTGGTTGCTACAGCATGTGCGTCGTGTATCTCGTCGGCATCTGCAAGCGTTTCGGCGGCAGTACTATATTTCTGTTCCCACTGATGAAGCTTCTTGATTAATTCATCGCGAAAGGGTTCAGGAAAGCTTTTCCGAATCTCCTTTTTCAGTGGATTCCAGAACTTCGGATGTAAAGACAATCCGGTTGCTATATACTTCAATTTACGGTCTTTGGTAATGCGAACCATGAACGGGTGACTTCCATCGGCCATCACCTTGCTTGTATAATAGACCGCTTTGACGGTTGCTTTACCCTCCTTGTGCTCAGTTGTCTTCGCCATTGCCAGTTTGTTTAAACCGGGCGTTTCGGTTTAAACGCTGGTTTAAACAAATGTAATAAATAATACCATACGCACAACAAAGGACAATTAACCAATATTACATAAATAACTGATTTGCAGTAATATAAATAATCAATAATAAACAGTTTATAATAGAAATGCTACGCCTTACAAGCAGAGGGTCGGCGGTTCGAACCCGTCAACTCCCACCCTTCAAATCAAGCACGTAGCCACTTCGAAAACGAGGTGGCTTTTTTGTTTGCTCCACAACTTTTGCTCTTGATCCTAAAATTTATTGATTTTATAGAATTAGCCATTTAACTGATAAGCATTTTGTGCGTAAAGGGTGATTTTGAGATCATTCTCTTCATCAGGTTTTCACCCATTCCTTCTTTCAGTTTTAGTTCAAAGCAATAGCACTTTATTACCGAATTATTGACGTGCTTTACGGCCTGAACCGAAATTCTGTGAAACCTGCCCATCTTAGTGCGCTACTAGCCGGACCAGCTGCGTTTTTTCTGGTTTTATTTTTTGCTGACTTAAACCCGGGTCATCCCGAGGTTACCAGAATGGCTGCGGTGACCGCATGGGTGGCCATTTGGTGGCTCACCGAAGCAACCGACCTGGCCGTGACGGCCCTGCTGCCTTTCATCCTCATTCCGATCCTGGGCATAGCCGATTCGCAAACGGTGGCGGCCCAATATATGGATCAAACCATTTTTTTATTTATTGGGGGCGTGCTGCTCGCTTTTGCGATTGAACGGTGGAACCTGCACCAGCGGATTGCCTTGTCCATTTTATCGAAACTGGGCACCAACCCCGCCACCGTGCTGGCGGGCGTGATGGGCGCTACTTTTTTTATTTCGATGTGGGTGTCCAATACGGCTACCGTCATGATGATGCTCTCTGCGGTGCTGGGCATTATCATTCAGGTGGAAAAACACAACCTATCTCCTTTTCAAAAAAATGCGATCGCCAAAGCCATGCTGCTGGGGCTTGCTTATGCGGCCTCCATTGGTGGCATGGCGACTTTGGTGGGAACGGCCACGAATCTCGCTTTCTACAAAATATATGTAGATGCTTACCAGGATGCCCATGACATGAACTTTGTCAGTTGGTTTGTGCTGGCTTTTCCGATTGCCGTAATCTTGTTGACCACGGCGTTTTTTATTCTTAAGTTCTCCTTTCTACGCCATGCAAAAAAAGTGGTTTTTGACCGCAGTTACTTCGTTGCCTCCCTGCGGCAATTGGGCAAAATGGCTTTTGAAGAAAAGATCGTCTTTACGGTTTTTGTGATGACCGCCTACTTGTGGTTTGGCCGAAAGGATATTGATTTTGGATCGTTTCATCTAACCGGCTGGAGCCGTCTTTTAGGGACACAGGCATCGTTCATTACGGATAGCACGGTGGCTATCGGAATGGCATTGTTGCTATTTCTAATCCCCTCGAAAAATGAGAAAGGAAAAATGCTGATGAGCTGGGAAGAAGCAAAGAAACTTCCGATCGGCATCATCCTCTTGTTGGGCAGTGGTTTCGCGTTGGCAAAAGGCTGCGATCAGTCGGGACTAAGCTCCTGGCTGGCACAGGAACTGCTTTTTTTAAAGGATGCGTCCCCCGTTGTTGTTATCGCGGGCATTTGCGTTATCGTTTGTGTCATTAGCGAACTGGCTTCCAATGTTGCCTGCATCCAATTGGTGCTACCCATTTTAATAGCCATTCAAAAAGTAACCGACCTGCCCCCCTTAATGCTGATGGTGCCCGCCACGCTGGCTGCGTCGCTTGGGTTTATGCTTCCCGTTGCAACCCCGCCTAATACCATTGTGTTTGGAAGTGGGCGGATTCGTGCGGCTGACATGCGCAATGCCGGGTTGCTGCTCGACGTTGCAGGCATTGGTATCATCACCGCCGTATCCATGATGATCCGGCTACTCGTTTGGAAATAAAGACGGTGAATACACGAGGCATTTCGGCCCAAAAACAGTTTAATTGTCTTTGGGCTCGTAAATACCGCCAACGACTTTTTCAACCAGCGACTTGGGCACGACCCTCGGCAGGAAAGCACCCACCTGGTTGATAAAACCGGGAATGATCTCCGATTCGCCCCTGAACAGGCCTTTAACCGCAATTTTTGCCACCGACTCCGGACTCATGTTGAGTTTCGACGCCGTTTTCCTGATCGATTCCCCCATCCGGGCGCGGTTGACAAAGTCGGTGTCGGTGCTGCCCGGACTCAAACAGCTCACCGACAGGTTGGAATGCCGGAGTTCGTGGCGCAGACCACGCGTAAACGAAACGACAAACGCCTTGGAAGCCGCGTAAATCGAGACGTACGGGACGGTTTGGTAAGCCGTTGTGCTGCCCACATTCAATAAATACGCCTTCTTCTGTTCTTTCAGAATGGGGACAAACGCATACGAGATTTCAACCAGTGCCTTGATGTTGACGTTGATCACTTCCAGTTGTTCGGCAATGGGAATCTGCTCGAATGAACCGTTGAGGCCAAAACCGGCGTTGTTGACCACCACTTCCAGATCGTTCCGAAACTGTTTGTACCAGGTTTGAATGGTCTGCGCCACATCCGGCTGCGACAGGTCGAGCGTCAGGGTGTAGGTGAACCTCCCGTGTTGCTCCTCCAGACGACGGGCCGTCCGGAGGAGTTCCGATTCATCGATGTCGATCAGAAACAAATCATAATTCAGCCGGGCCAGTTCCCCGGCAATGGCTCGTCCGATGCCTTTGGCAGCACCCGTTATTAAAGCAGAAGGCATGTGTGTGTCAGATTTGATGGTCTGGTGAACGATTGAATTACCCCAGAAGACGGCTCCAGTTCAGGTTCTTCAACGCAAACTTCTCGCTGCGTTCGGCTTGTGCCGCATCCCGCTTCTGTTTTAAACCGGCCAGTTTATGGTAAAATGGGGTTGGACTATCAGCATTTTTGGGTTGGTAGGCACCCGTGATAAACGGAATGTACATCACCCGGCGACGGCTTTTGGCCCCCACCACGGGCGACTGCTGAACCCGGTGCCACAACCGGCCATCGTGAATGGTTAAATCGCCCGCTTCAATGTTGAAGCCCACCTCAGCCGGGTCTGCTGCGTTATCCACAAAGTATTTTTTCCTGAAAAACAGTCCCATCAGGCCCTGCGTATGGGTTCCGGCCAGAACCCGCAAACCGCCATTCTCAACGGGGCAATCGTCCAGGTGCAATCCTACGTTCAACATCGGCTGAATGCGGCTGCCCATAAACAAATCGCGCGGACTGTCGGTATGCCACCCCAGTTGCTTAAACTGGCTGAAGGGCGAATTCACGTAGTGATTGACGACCAAGCCGTCTTTTTCATTTTCGCCAATCCGACCGTCGTAAGGTCCCAACAATTCCAGTAAAAGCTGAAACCGCGGATCTTTCAAAAATTCACTCAAAATGTTGCTGTAATGGGAGGTAAACGCCAGTCGCTGAATCAGGGTGCGACCGGTTTCGTCAAAACCGAACTTCAACGGAATACCGTTTACTTTCTTTATGTCTTGGCTCAATAACACATGCTGTACGTTCTGAATTTCCCTCAGAAATACCGCAACCGTTTCTTTTTCGACGAAGTTTTTAAATTGAATAATACCGTGTTGTTGAAAAAATAGCCGCTGTTCGGCCGTCAGGTTATTTTCGAAATGGAAAGGGGCAAATGATTTCATAAAAGCCAATGAATGTTGCTGGTGGTCTGATTCGCATCAGGAAGTTGAAAAGTGGGGGTATACTTCCCCCGGCGTAACGACCTTCCCGGTCGAAACGCTGCCATTTTCCACAAAAAGTGGAATGAAGAGAGGATGGGTTATCGGCAACAACAACAGCAACAAAGCAGAGCTTTCAGACGGCGTTCGACCAGCGTCATAAGCGAAGGAGATAAAATGTAGTGATGAAAAAATGACCGAAACCTACGGAGTAATCCTTGAAAAGTGAGGTCCCGAGCGAATTCGAACGGCAGCGGCCGACCGTCGCTGTAGGAGATTTTGCAGACCTCTGCCTGGCCACCCGGCCACGGGACCTTGTATACTTATCCAACGAACAGCAACTAACGAATCAACGGGAGCGAAACACTCCGAGGTTTAATGCAAATTGAACAGACGGGAAGAAGAGAAAGGGATCAACAACAACAGGCTACGGGCGTGCCAATAATACCGCCCGGAAAAGACGATGAAAGCAAAGAAGGCCGGAAACCGGCTAAACGGATCGAAGCTACGCGAACTATACTGGATAATTTCATACAACGAAACTGAAAAAGGACTGGTTATAGGATAACCAATGCATTAAACAATAGTCTACTTAATCATTAGACAAAGTAAAGTATATAAAAAATAGATTCCAAATTTCCCCGGAATTAATTGCGTCGGATTTGCAGGAGAAAAGGCTTTTTTTCATGGGATTCTGTTTTTATTCTTCCTCCCGAACCGACCGGTTCCGGCGGTTTAGTCCGTAATAAATCGGGACGCCAATGAGGGCAATGATCAGCCCCGGCCACGTATACGTGGGCTTGTAGATGATAAGCAACCCGCAAAACGCAACGCCCATTAGAATGTACAGGGCCGGTAAAACCGGGTAACCGAACGCTTTGTAGGGGCGCGGCACCTCCGGTTTTCTCCTTCGCAGAATGAAAATCCCCCAGATCGTCAGGATGTAAAACAGCACGACAACGAACGAAATCATGTCCAGCAAATCACCGTACTTCCCACTCAGACACAACACCGACGCCACCAGGCCTTGAATCCAAAGGGCAAATTCGGGAACGGCATGCTGGTTTAGCTTGGCGGTTTTCCGAAAAAACAAACCGTCTTTGGCCATGCTGTAATACACCCGCGCACCGGCCAGAATCAGGCCGTTGTTGCAGCCGAACGTCGCAATCATGATCATGACGGCAAAGAGCGCTGTTCCGCTGGCACCAAAAATGGCCTGGGCAGCCGCAATGCCAACCCGGTCTTTATCCGTAAAACCAATGTCCTGCAACGGCAAAACCGCTGTAAACATGATGTTCAACGAAACGTACAGAACGGTAACCAGCAGCGTCCCCAGCAGCAGGCTCAGGCCAATGTTCCGCTTCGGGTTGGTGATTTCACCGGCCACAAATGTGACGTTGTTCCAGGCATCGTAACTGATCACCGAACCGACCATGGCGGCAGCAATGGCGCCACCCAAAGCCGGAAGGCCGATGTAGTTTTGAAAAGAACCGTCGCCGGACAGTTTGCGAATGTGCCAGGCGTCGCTCCAGTTCGCCGTCCAGACGTCCGGTTTGAGGTAGATAAACCCGAACACGATCAACCCCAGCAAGCTCAGCACTTTGGTGGCCGTAAAGGTAGTCTGGATCATTTTTCCGCCTTTCACGCCTTTCGTATTGATGTAGGTCAGCAGCAGAATCAGACCGATGGACAACACCTGGGCCGGTGAAATCCGGAACGAACCCAGGGCGAAAAGCGTCACGTCTTCGCTCAGTTCCGGCACGAAATAAGCCAGAAACTTAAAAAACGAGACGCCCACTGCCGCAATCGTTCCGGTCTGGATGACGGCAAACAGACTCCAGCCGTACAGAAAAGCCACCAGCGGATTGTACGCTTCTTTGAGATACACATATTGACCACCGGCTTTGGGGTACATGCCACTCAGTTCGCCGTAACTCAGGGCCGCCGTCAGGGTCATAAAACCGCTGATCAGCCAGACGGCAATGAGCCAGCCCGCCGAACCGATGTTGCGGGTGATGTCGGCACTGACGATAAAAATGCCGGAACCGATCATTCCCCCTGCCACCAGCAGCGTGGCATCCAGCAGCCCCAATTCGCGCTTCAGTTCGGTAACCGGCGTAACGTCAACAGCTTCCATGGATTATACCAGAACAGAATTGGTTAAAGGTGTCACGGGCGTTTCGGTGGGAATGCGGTTTTGCAAAACCGGCATCGAGACGTTTGGCAGATGCGGCAAAACCAGGTCGGCGAAGTAATTGGCCTCTTCGATCAGCGGAAAACCGGAGAAAATAAACGCCCGGATGCCCATGTCCAGGTAGCGGTTCAGCTTCTTGATGATTTGCTCGGGACTCCCGACCAAACCGCCCCCGCAGCCCGAAAACACCTTGCCGATGTGCGTCCAGAGAATGTCTTCCACGTAGCCGTCGTCGTCGGCGGTTTCGCGCAGTTCGTCCTGCCGAACCACTCCCAGCGAACGCGAATCCTCGCCCCGGCTGCGGATTTCCTTCCCGCGTTGCTCATCGAACTTCGACATCAGCCGCTTGGCGTACGCGCGCGCTTCGGCTTCCGTTTCCCGCACAATGACGTGGACGCGCAACCCGAAGTCAATTTGGCGCCCCTCGGCAGCGGCCCGCGCACTCATGTCCTGCATGGTTGCGTACAGGCTTTCCTCCGATTCGGGCCACATCAGAAACACGTCGCAGTGTTTGGCACAGACTTCCCGCGAGCCGGGCGACGTGCCGCCAAAATACAACAGCGGCCCGCCGTTTTGCTGGTACGGTTTCACCGGATCGGCGGGCATGTTGAACTGGTAAATCTCACCTTTGTAGTCAATGCGATCCTGCGTCCAGGCCTGTTTCAGGATTTCGATGATTTCGGCGCAACGGCGGTAGCGGAAGTCGGGGTTTTCGCGCGTTCCCGGCAGATCCGAGTTGATAATGTTGAGAATCAGCCGTCCTTTCAGCATGTGATCGAGCGAGGCAATGGCGCGCGCCAGCATGGGCGGGTGAATTTCGCCGGTTCGGATGGCCGTCAGCAAGTTGATGGACTGGGTTTCGGGTGCCACTCCGGCAGCAAACGTCAGCACATCCTGCCCGACCGTGAACGCCGTTGGAAACAGAATGGAGCTGAAGCCCCGGTTTTCGGCCGTCAGCGTGATGTCGCGACAATGTTCAAAATTGCTCCGGCGCTCCTCGTCCAGAACGCCCAGGTATTCGGTGTCGCCCCCGATGATGTCGTTGAACCAGGAGATTTCCGCCACGCGCTGGGGCGTCCGGATGGATACGGTTTTTAGGTTTGATAAAGTCATTTTAGTAGATTGGATTAGAGAAGTGAGACAAGAGAGTAAAGACAAAATCAAATTCAGCGGCTTTAGTCTTTACTCTCTTGTCTCAACTCTTTTGTCTTATAAAAAAATGTAGCAGGGAGTCAAACCGCTCCCTACTAGACACATACAACTAACTTTTTCTGTCAATTAAAAAGCTATCGTTTGAACACCGTCTGGCCTTCCTTGATGGTTTCCAGCACAACGATGTCTTTGATCTTCAGCGGATCGATGGTCAGCGGATTGTCCGACAACACCACCAGATCGGCCAGTTTTCCCTTTTCAATGGAACCTTTCGTCTTTTCTTCAAAATATTGGTAGGCCCCGTTGATCGTCAGCGCGCGCAGGCCTTCGATGGGCGTGACCCGCTCCTCCGGCCCGATGGTTTTTCCGGAACGCGACTGGCGGTTGACCGACGACCACAGCAAAAACAGGTGATTGACCGGCGTAACGCCATAATCCGTGTGGTTCGTAAAAGGGATATTTCGCTTCAGGGCCGATTTCAGCGGACTCGAATAAAAGGCCCGGTCCTGACCCAAATTTTGAACGTGAACATCCCCCCAGAAAAAGGTGTGGTTCGTAAAAAACGACGGCACCAGCCCCAGCTTTTTGTATTGATCCAACTGGTCGGCGCGCACAAACTGCGAGTGAATCACGACGGGCCGCCGGGCGGTGCTGGTGGTTTTCAGATCGCGGTTGGCGGCTTCGATGGCCGTGAGGTACATGTCGATGGCTGCGTCGCCGTTGCAATGCACAAATACCTGAATGTTGTTTTCGAACCCTTTTTTAACCGCTGCGTTGAACTGCTCCTGCGTCGTTACCGGAAAGCCTTTGCACTCGATGTTGTCGCAGCCGGGCACTTTGGTCAGATACGGTTTTCCGAAAAAAGCGGTTTTCCCCTGCGGAGAACCATCCGAGACAAACTTGAATCCATTCAATTTCAGGTGATTGTCCAGCACACCGTACTTGAAATCTGGATTCCCCAGCACCTTGTCGATGATCCCGTACGACGGCAGCGTTTCGATGTCGATGAACAGCGCGTTGCGTTCGGCGGCTTTTTTGAGCAGTTGCAGCGATTCGAAGCTGGTGCTGCCGTCCTGCGCCGTCGTGATGCCGTGGCTGGCGTAGAACGTCTGCTGATCCTTTAAATCATTGATCTGGTCGTCCAGCGTCGCGGGTTTGCTGTCTCCTTTCCCCCGAATCAGCCCCTGCGCCTTTTCCTGCAGCAGCCCTTCGGGTTCATTAGTACCCGTTTTGCGGACAATCATCCCCCCCGCCGGATCTTTCGTATTGCGGTCGATGCCCGCAGCTTTCAGAGCCGCCGAATTGGCGACGGCCATGTGGCCCGAAACGTGCGTAATCACCACCGGATTGTTCGGAAAAGCACCGTCCAGATCCTCTTTAGTCGGGTGTCGTTTCTCCGCCAACTGATCGACATCGTAGCCGAAACCACTGATCCATTCGCCATCCGCTATTTTCCTGTCGGCTTTGTGTTTCTGCAATTCGGCCACCAGATCGGCAATGTTTTTGACCGGGCCAACCGGCGGGGCCGCCACGTTGGCGGTTTTGGCCCGGCCCAGCCCCATGAAGTGGCTGTGTCCGTCGATAAAACCGGGAATGACGGTTTTTCCACCCAGATCCACAACGACGGTATTGGCTCCTTTCAATTTGGAAATATCCGCCGTCGAACCCACGTCCAGAATTTTACCGCCCTGCACGGCCACCGCCTGCGCAACCGCATTGGAAGCATTGACGGTGATGATTTTGCCATTGATGTAAATCTTGTCGGCAACGGCTTGGGGCGATTTACCATCGCCGGGAGGGTGGCGGAAGGCGTAAAACGGGAGGGTTGCGAGGGAGAACAACGCGAGGGTCTTTTTCATGATGTATTGAGTTTTGGCCCCTAAATCCCCTAAAGGGGACTTTGTGCATCTGGACATTTCAGCGTCCAAGTCCCCTTTAGGGGATTTAGGGGCAACTGTGTTGAAGGGAGAGTTTTCCGAAATCGTTGCTCATTATCACCAACTAACGTGGCGCTAAGGCATTATACGCCAACTCGTTGCTCGGAATCGACCAGACGTAATTACCGGCTGTCGGTGCGATTTCGGGAGCCGTTCCGGCGTTGCCGGTTTTGGCTGGTAAAGGCTGTACGCGACGCAGCAAATCCGGTGTTCGAAACCCTTCGCCCAGCAATTCGATGCGTCGTTCGTTCAGGATCGTGCCGACCAGTTCATCTTTCGAACCAAGGCCCGTCGTGAACGAAAAAGCTGCATCCGACCGGTTTCGAACGGCCTTCAGCAAAGCCGTGGCCGTTGCCAGATTGCCGGTTTGGGCAGCCGCTTCGGCATAATTCAGCAGGACTTCGGCGTAGCGAATCAGCGGAACGTAATCGGTATAAGGCGCCGAATTTTTCGGAAACTTCCGCAGCAGTTTCTGGCCCGTTGCGTTGGTGGTAATCAGGTTTTTGCGGGCATCGGTCGAGGTGGCCGCAGCGAAAACCGGATCGGCCGCAATAGCCGTGGTGCTCAGGTACAAAACCGGCGATAAGTAATTGGCGGCCAGTGCACTCTGCAAACCCGGTGCTTCAGCGGGGTTGATAAACGGAATGGTAAACAGCGCTTCCCCGCCGACGTACGATCCACCAAAAACCGTGGCGATGCTGGCTTCCAGCCGGTGCGTCAGCGTTCCCGAAACATACTGGTAGGGAGCGGTAGCGGGCACCAGTTTAGCGGCTTCCGTCACCACATTGGCATAATCCCCTTTCGACAGATACGCCCGGGTTTTCAGGGCAATCGCCGTCGCTTTGTGCGCCCGCGACGCGTTCAGGAGCGCCGTTGCATAGGCGGCTGGCAAATCGGTTTCGGCTTCGTTCAAATCCTTGATAATCTGTGCATACACTTCGGCGACGGTGCTAAACGGGAAGTCGTTGTTGCTGCCCGACGTTTCGGCTTTCAGGCGCAAAGGCAAAGCCGGGCTGCCGCTGCTCTGGGCAAACGGTTTGGCGTAGGTTTGCACCAGGCTCAGGTAACTGAACGCCCGCAGGAACTTGGCTTCGGCGATGTAGTTTTTGCGCAGCGAATCGGCTACCACCGTCGAGTTGGCCAGGTTTTCAATCAGCAGATTGGACGAATTGATGGTCGTGTAGGCCGCACTCCAGACCGCGTTGACGAAATCCCCCGACGCCGTGATCGATTGGTTCCAGACGTTGGCACCGGTTGAGTTATTGCCATCGTTCTGGCTGAATTCGTTGCCGCGTTGTTCGTTAAAAACGATAAACCGGCCGCCGTAAAACGACTGGCTGCTAAACTGCGCGTACAAACCGTTCACCTGCGCCAGCACCTTGGCGGGTGTGCTGTAGGCCGATTCGTTGGAAATGGTGGTGACCGGCTGCTTGTCGAGCAGGTCTTCCTGGCAGGCCGATAGCAGCAGGGCGACGGCGAGAATACTATACGTGTAGTTGCGAATGAATTTCATATGGGATACTGTTCTGAGGAATTGCTGTTTTGCCCTAAGCCTTAAAAACGCCCCCAATCCCCTGAAGGGGGCTACACCGTCCAGATTCGGAAGCCCCCTTCAGGGGATTGGGGGCGTTTTTAAGGTTGGGCATTTTTAAAAACCGACATTTAAACCGACTGTGAACACCGATGCATTGACCGGTACGTTCTGGTCTTTCCCGGAATTGATGGAATTTCCGTTGATCGAAACTTCGGGATCGGAACCGGTGTAGTTGGTGATTGTGAAGAGGTTAGCCGCCTGCACATAGGCCCGCGCCGATGCGATGTATTTGGCAATCCCGATCCGCTGCACCGGCACGCGGTAGCCCAGCGCCACATTTTTCAGCTTGACAAACGAGCCATCCTCGACGTTGGTCGTGTTGGCCGACGAAAAACCACCGGTGAAGCTGTCGCCCCAAACCAGTTTCGGAATCTCGGTCACCTGGCCGGGCGTGGTCCAGCGATCCTTGATAAACGTGCCATTGTTGAAATACCGCTGATCGGAAAGCGTGGCCCGGGTTCCGTTGTACAGTTTATTGCCGCCGGAAAAGATGATCCCAATCACGACATCGAAGTCCCCGTACGCCAGGTTGTTGTTGAATCCGCCGTAATAGGTCGGTAGCGAAGGCCCCTGAATCCGGCCATCGGCGTAGTTGTCGATGGCCGGGGCCGTACCGCCTTCGAGGTAGGTAAACCGCTTCGCCACCGCGTCATACTGAACCGTTTCGTTGTTACGGTTGATGTACAACTTGTTTCCATTGGCCGGATTGACGCCCGGAGACGGCACCGCGAAAATAGAGCCGACAGAATAACCCACGCGGGTGATGTTCTGAATCCCGAAGGTGCTGAGGTTGGTGGGGTAAATGTCACCGCCGGGCCCCAGGGATGTCACCCGGTTTTTGAGCGTGGCGACGTTGAAACTCGCATTCCACTGGAATTTTCCTTTGGTCAGAATCCCGGCGTTGATCGCCAGTTCAACGCCGGAATTGTATAACGATCCGACGTTGGCGGCAATCGAATTGCCCGGAATGCCTTTCGACAGCGGCTGAGGTGCATTCAGAATCAGACCGTCGATGGTGTTTTTGTAGTAATCAGCCTCCAGCGTAATGCGGTTGTTCCACAACCCGACGTTCAATCCGATGTCGATTTTCTTGCTCGATTCCCAGCGCAAATCCGGATTGCCGGCCTGCCCGAACGACAGGCTGGCAACACCCGCGTAGGTTCCCGAACCAAACTGCGACAGGGCCGCGTAGTCGTTCAGGCTGCTGTTGCCGACAATGCCGTAACTAGCCCGGATCTTGACGTCGTTGAGCGTTTGCGACAGCGACGCATTTTTGTAAAACGGTTCCTCCGACAGGTTCCAGCCCACCGACCCTCCGCCAAAGTTGCCCCACTTGTTTCCCGCAGCCAGGGCCGACAAACCATCCCGACGGAAGTTGAAACTGAACAAATACTTGCGTTTGTAATCGTAACTCACATTGCTGAAATACGACAGCAACCCGTTTTCCGAAAAGACGTTCGCGGTCGGTGTAATGGTGGTAAAACCGCCCTGGTAATTGGTGTAAAACGGATCGGCCAAACCGGTGCGGGTGGCGCCCCAGCCATCCACTTTCCGGTAAATTTCCTCGTGACCGACGAGCAATCTCAGATTATGGTTCTCAGCAAAGGTGGTGCTGTAGGAAAGCGTGTTGGTCCAGTTGGAGCGGAAGTAAACCGTATTGGAGTTGGTGGCCGCCCCGTTGGTGGCAAAACCGTCGCCACTGTAGGGGTTCCGAAACTCCTTGTTTTCAACCACATAGTTATCAATCCCGTAGACGGTTTTCAATTTCAGGTCTTTCAGAATTTCAAATTCGGCGAAGACGCTGCCGATCAGGGTGTTGTTTTCGGATGAGTTTTTGTCCAGATCCAGAATCGTTTGCAGGTTGTAGGCATTGAAAACTCCGAGGGCCGAACTGTTGGGGCCGTAGCCGATGTTGCCGTTGGCGCGGTTGATGTTGTAAGATCCGTCCGCGTTGTAAACCGGCACGTTGGGGGGCAGAATGTAGGTCAGCCGCGCCAGGGGTTGCAGGCCGATGTACTGGGTGTTGACGCTGTTTCCGGACGAAGACGCCACCGAGTTGGGACCAATCGCGCCCGAATTGGGTCCGGCATTGACTGATTTGCTGTATGTTAAGCTGGTTCCGATGCTGATGCTGCGGTTCAGTTTGTGCTCCAGATTCAGGCGGGCCGACTGCCGTTTGAACGTATTGGTTTTCAGAATCCCGTTCTGGTCGGAATGATTGAGCGACAGGAAGTAATTGGTCGCGTCGTTGGCGCCCGAAACGCTGACGGTATGGTTTTGCGATACGCCGGTCTGATACGCGACATCGTTCCAGTCGGTGCCCACGTCGCTGCCATCCGCATTTTTCCCCAGCACAAAACCGGGGGTCAAACCGGCGTTGACGCGCGCTTCGTTTTTGATCGTCACGTAATCGGCCGGGTTCAGCAGCGGCAACAGATTGAACGGTTTACTAAAGCTCACCCAACCGTCGTAGCTCACCTTGGTCCGGCCTTTTTTTCCCTTTTTAGTCGTAATCACCACCACACCGTTGGCGGCCCGGGAACCGTAAATAGCCGTGGCCGAGGCATCTTTCAGAATATCAATCGTCTCAATATCACTGGGATTGATGTCGGCCAGCGGGTTGTTACCCACCGCTCCACCGGCGGAGCCCGTAAAAACCGTCACCCCATCGACCAGAATCAGCGGGTACACCGACGACGTGATTGAGTTGATCCCCCGGATGCGAAAAACCGGCGTTGCGTTCAGGGCACTGCTGGGCTGAACGATGTTGACCCCGGCAGCCTGCCCCCCTAGAAGTTGGTCGAGGCTTTGGGCCGGACGGTTTTCCAGTTGCGTTGCCGAAACCTTGGAGGCCGAACCCGTAAACGCTTTTTTGCTTTCGCTGGAATAGCCGGTAACAATCACTTCATTTAACTGACGGGTGTCGGCCGTCAGGGTAATAGCAAACGACGTCTGATTGCCGATGAGCAATTCCTTTGTGACGTAACCGATGGACGTAATAACCAGCGTTTTGCCCGTCGGTGGCACCGAAAGCGAGAATGTACCGCCCGCGTCGGTTTGTGAACCGATAGTGGTTCCCAGCACCACGATGTTGACACCGGGCAGGGGTTGGTTATCGTCCTGGCCAATCACGGTGCCGGTAATCAGCCGGGCCTGGGAAAAGGCAATGGAGGGTGTTAAAAACAGCAGCAAGGCGGTTTTTAACACCGGGATGATTCGACGGAGTAACGGAGTTGTTTCCATGTAAAACAGAGGAATTGAATTGGATCAAATTGCGGGAATGTAACGCCACTTTTCGCCCGTTGAAACGGAAAAGCAGTTCGTTCAAAAGAATTAAACTAGTATTTCTATATACTTTATATAGTAATAGTGCGTCATATAATTTCTGGCGGGAAACCCGATAGACAGGCCGACAGGCCCATAAGAATAATCAACCACCGAAAAATCAGATAAGCCTGACGGGCCTGTCTACCGGGGTATCAGCCAAAAAAACACGTGAAGTCAGATGAGAGAATGGCGCTTAACAACAACAGCCATTGGGGCAACGCAGAAGGGCACAATCAGCCTCTACCGGATCAAAAAAAACCACCTGTGCCATCGGGGTCAATGGCGAAAAAGACGTAGATATCCCTTTCATTGTCGTAAATGAAAAAAGTTAGTTGCTTCCGACGCTTCTGCTGGTGGTTAACAAAAGTCCGGGTGAATAGTCATTCTACTTAATCAGCAGACAAAGTAAACTACTCTCTGGACTACAATCCAAATCCTTTTGTTTTTTTTTGAAAAAAAGGACTAAAAAAACATTATAATTCTATTTTACACCTAAAATATTCTACTCAATAACTGTGACAAACCTTCGCCTTCATCGAACGCTTGTGGTTTGCGGCCAACACCCCGCTTCAGCAATTGAAAAGCAAGGCAAATCCTGAAAACTGGAACGCCTGTCAGGCAGTCGCCTTCCGGCCGCAGTTCGGTTGAAAGATACCGGAAACCGGATTGGGTGGCCTTTGCCAAAGCCGTTCAGGCAGTATACTGGTTAAAAAATCACAACCGAACTGACCAGAACTAGTAAACAGCAGCACCAAATCTATACTATGCCTATAAATAATATAGAATAATTTTTGGAAATACGAAATTGCCGTTCTTATCTTTACAGCGTCTTACAATTACTACCTGCAAAGTAGTTTCGGACCGCCATCGCGGTGGATTTACATCAAAAGGGAAAACCGACTCGTTGCCCCTGAGGAACTATACCTTTGCAACCCCATGCCTACCCATTCTATTCTGTCCCGCTGCGAGCCTGCTCAGGCCCGGCCCCTTGCCCTCCGATGTTGTCAAACCACCGGACAACGCGGTTAGACCTGCGTATCCGTTTCCCGGTTTTTCTCGATAGCCTGCGTCGCTAACGACCCCGAACGGAGTCAGCTTTATCTTTTTCGCCCAGTACTATACTTATTCTCTATGAATACTATAGTAAATCCAACTCTTCACAATTTTAAAAAACAGGTACCATGAAAGTAAAACCATTCCTTGCTCTGTGCAGCGTCGGCGCTGCGATCCTGACGGGCAACGGCGCGCAGGCTCAGGACAAAACCATCAAAACCGGCATCTGGCGGGGCGAATTCGTTATCAGCGAGACCAAAATTCCGTTCAATTTTGAGTATACCGCTCAGGACAGGGTGCAGCCGATTCTGACGCTACTCAACGGAACGCGTCGCGACGACTTCAAAGTGCAGCAAATCGGCCCGGATTCGATCTTTGTCAAAATGAACACCTACGACGCAGCCTTGGTAGCCCGCGTAGAATCCGACGGCAAAATTACCGGCGAATACCGGAGTCTGGTTCCCGGTTTTCGGGGAAATTCGCTTCCGTTTGTGGCCGAACACGGGAAAAACTACCGCTTTGTCGAATACGGAAAAGAACAGCCTACGAACCACAACCTGACGGGCAAGTGGGACCTGAAAATCTACAGCAAAGCCAAACTACCGGACAACGTGGCGCTGTTGAAACAGGAAGGCAATAAGCTAACCGG
This sequence comes from Larkinella humicola, assembly GCF_008727875.1. GTDB lineage: Bacteria > Bacteroidota > Bacteroidia > Cytophagales > Spirosomataceae > Larkinella > Larkinella humicola. The sequence continues at coordinate 65,368 of NZ_VTWS01000005.1, forward strand.
CGTGGTGATGTCGACAGTGGGCGACAGCCGCGAACTGGAAGGCGTTGTGCAAGGTGATGAGTTTGTGCTCTCGCATTTCTCCGGCCCGAATCCGCGCGTTTACCGGGGCAAAATCAACGAAGACGGTTCCATCACCGGCGAGCTGAGTTCCGGCATTTATAACAGCACCAAGTTTGAAGGCATTCCCAGCAAAACCGTTGAGTTGCCCGACCCGTATAAGATTACCTACCTGAAAGAAGGCTACAAGAAGCTGGATTTTACACTGCCCGATCTGGATGGAAAGCAAGTCTCATTGTCGGACAACAAGTACAAAGGCAAGGTGGTCATTGTCGAAATCATCGGAACCTGGTGCCCGAACTGCACCGATCAGACGGCATTCCTCTCACCCTGGTTCAAGGCCAACAAAAACCGGGGCGTGGAAGCCATTGCCATTGGATTTGAGCAGAAAGACGACCTGGCCTACGCCAAATACACGCTCGGTACGCTTCGGAAAAAATACGGCATCGAGTACGATATCCTGTTCGGTGGCATTGCCGACAAGAAGGTGGCTTCCGAAAAACTGCCCGCACTGAACCAAATGATGGCTTTTCCGACCACGATCATCATCGACCGGAAGGGCGAGGTTCGGCAGATTCATACCGGCTACACGGGCGAAATCACGGGTGAGTATTTTAAAAACTACGTTACCAAGTGGAACCAGGATCTGGATGCCCTGATCGCCGAACCGGTTCCGGCCGACCTGTCAAAAGCCCGGGCATCGAGACAATCGGAATAAGGAACGGCAACCGTATTCGTATCCCGTTTCGAACGCCGGTGAAGAACAAGGCCGGCGTTCGAAACCCTCTTCTCACAAGCATCATGAATCCGTTTACAATAAGACGTCTTTGCCGAAATTCAGGCGCCATCCTGCTGTTCGTTTCCACGGTTGCCTGTGCGCAGGAGGCCGCAGACATTACCAAATGGAACGTTCGGCTATCAAAACCTACGGCCAAACCGGGTGAGGTGGTGGATATCATCTTTTCGGCAACCATCAATGATACCTGGAAGTTATACTCTTCTGATTTTGCGAGTGATATTGGCCCGCTACCGACGGAATTCAACTTCGACAAGGCCACTTCCTACGCGTTGGTCGGGTCGGTTCAGGCCATCCATCCGAAGAAAACCGTTGATCCGGCCTGGGATCAACCCTACACGTATTTTGCAAAGAAGGCCGAATTCCGGCAGAGAGTCAAGGTGCTCACCACCGGCTATCAGGTTAAAGGTACGATTAAGGGCCTGCTTTGCAGTTCTAAAAATGGCCTTTGCATTCCGTTTTCGGAACCGTTTTCGGTGCAGTAGCCAACCCGCTTAAACCAGTGCTACCAGACGGTCACCAAGCTACCTTTGGGCTACCTTGTCAGCGGTCAAAAACCCTGACAGCGGTAGCCCAAATGTAGCTTGTACATTAACAGGAACAAGTAGTAAAAAAACAACAATTCATTCGCCTTCGCTATTTTGTGTGGATTAGATTTAGTCAATTAGGAGAAGATCGCTTTTATTTGAATATCTATTTAATCAATAGACAATACCTACTTTTTTTCTATTTTTCTCCTTTTACGTGGCACGATACACCATTTACCAATCAAAACACCTATGACAGTACTTGTATCACCCAGCAAATTACGGGTTTGGTTACTGGCGATCTGGCTGCTGCCGCTGCTGGCCAGAGCCCAGGATCGAACCATCTCGGGAACCATCCGGGACGAAAAAAATGAAGCCATTCCGGGCGCTTCGGTCATCGTTAAAAATAGCCAGACCGGTTTGACCTCGGGAACCCTCAGCGATGCAACCGGTGCGTTCAAGGTCAGTAACCTGCCCACCGGCAACGCCTTCTCCGTGATCATTTCCTTTATTGGTTACGAAACGCAGACCCTGCCCAACGTCCGGCCCGGACAAGCGCCCCTGTCGGTCCAGTTGAAAGAATCGGCGTCTGTTCTGGAACAGGTCGTCGTGATTGGGTATGGTAGCCAGCGGAGACGCGAAATTACCGGCGCCATTGCCTCCGTTCGGGCCGCCGAGTTGAAAGACCAGCCCGTTGCCAATCTGGAACAGGCCATCGCCGGCAAACTGGCGGGGGTGCAGGTGCTGCAAAATTCCGGGGCACCCGGTGGCAGCATGAGCATCCGGATTCGGGGACTCAATTCCATTTCGGCCGGCACCGATCCGCTGTACGTAATCGACGGTTTTCCGATTTCCAACGACCTGAAAAACCTGCAGGGCAGCACGGACCTGATCAATATTTCCGGCATCTCTTCCTTCCAGAAATCGCCGAACCCGATGAGCACACTGAACCCCGACGACATCGAGTCGATCGAGGTACTGAAAGATGCGTCGGCCGCGTCCATTTACGGGTCGCGGGCGTCCAACGGCGTCATTCTGGTGACGACCAAACGGGGCAAAAAAGACGGCAAACCGACGTTCAGCTACAGTTCATACGGCGGGGTGCAACAGGCGAGTCATACGATCAAACTCATGGATGCCTACCAGTGGTCACAGTTGGTGCTGGATGGCAAAAACAACGCGTACCTGGATGCCAACCCACGGGCCAGCATCAACGATGACAATACGGTTCGGGCTAGTTCCACCTACCAGATTCCGCCGGAAATCCTCCCCTACCTCGCCAAAACGCCCGGTTTGACCACTACCGACTGGCAGGACGCCATTTTCCGCAATGCCGCCATTCAGAACCATACCCTTTCGGCGTCGGGCGGAACCGACAAGGTCCAGTATTACATCTCCGGCAATTATTTTGATCAGCAAGGAATTGTCATCGCATCCGGGTACAAGCGCTACGGCGTCCGCACCAACCTGACGGCCAGTCTGACCTCCAAATTGAAGGTAGGTCTGGGGTTCAACCCGACGGTCGATCACTACGATCTGGTGAACACGGAAGGGCCGTTTATCTACGACGGCATTATCGACAACGCCCTCAAAGCCGCTCCTATTTTCCCGGTTTATAACCCGGACGGATCGGTCGCCATCAACAAGCAAAACGCCATTGCCTACGGTTTTTCGGGCGGTGAAAACCCGGTTGCTCTGGCTACGCAGATCAAAGACAAACTCAACCACGTCCGCTTGCTGGGCAATATTTTTGGTGAATACGAAATCATCAACGGTTTGACGTTCAAGACTTATTTTGCGTCCGACCTCAACTATTTCGGCCGAAACTACTACCGCCCGTCTACCCTCGGAGCCTACCGCCCGATCCAGCAGAATGCTCCGACCATTCCCAAAGGCTCGGCGCAGAACGCCAGCGCCCGGAACTGGCTGTGGGAAAACACATTGACGTATGCGTTCACGTTAAAAGAAGCGCATAGGTTTAATGTGTTACTGGGCTATACCTCCCAGAAAAACCGGACGGACGCCAGCCAGGTCGATGGTACGGGTTTCCCCAACGATGCGGTTCAGACCATCAATGCGGCCACCATCACGAGCGGCACGTCCTCGGCTTCGGAGTGGTCACTCCTGTCCTATTTGGGACGCATCAACTACAATTTTTCCGATCGGTATTTCCTTTCCGCCAGCCTGCGCCGGGATGGTTCGTCGCGGTTTGGAGCCAACAACAAATGGGGCTATTTTCCGTCGGTTTCGGGGGCCTGGCTGATCAGCGGGGAGAATTTCTTCAAGATTCCGGCCATCACCGAACTGAAGCTGCGCGCCAGCTACGGATTAACCGGCAATTTCCAGATCGACAACTACGGTTCGCTCGATTTACTCCGGGCCAACAACTACATTCTGGGTGCCGGAACGGGCACGACCAACAACGGCGTCGGGTTGTCGCAACCGGCCAATCCGGATCTAACCTGGGAAAAGACTTCGCAGTTCAACGCCGGTCTGGACCTGGGGCTGTTCCGGGGGCGGATTTACCTGTCGGCGGATTTTTACAAGAGTGTCACCAAAGACCTGCTGCTGTCGGTGAATGTGCCGTTGAGCTCCGGTTTTGCGACGGCGCTGCGGAATGTCGGCAGTGTACAGAATACCGGTGTGGAACTGGGTTTGACCACCCACAACCTGGAAGGTGCGTTTAAATGGAACACCAATTTCAACATCTCGGCCAACCGGAACAAAGTCCTGCAGCTCGGCCCGAACGGCGCACCGATCATTTCCGACGGCGGGGTTGCCAGCATTTTTATCACGCAAATTGGTTCGCCGATCGGCAATTATTACGGCTACGTCAACGGGGGCGTCTTTAAAAACCAGTCCGAAATCGATGCCTATCCACACTACGCCACCACCAAACCGGGCGACCGGAAGTTCATCGACGTGAACGGCGACGGCAAAATTGACGCCAACGACCGGACCATCATCGGCAGTTATTTTCCCAAATTTATCTGGGGGCTGACCAACGACTTCCGGTACAAAGGGGTTGACCTGGCGGTTTCGCTGCAAGCCGTGCAGGGCAGCAAAATTCTGAACCTGCAACGCCGGTATATCTACAACCTGGAAGGCAACGCCAACCAGATGATCGAAGCGTTGAACTACTGGAAATCGCCCACCGAACCGGGCGACGGCAACACCACGCGGGCGAATCGGGTGACCAATGCCAACAGCGGCCAGATCAGCTCGTTCCACGTCGAAGATGGATCGTATGTCCGGCTGCGGAACGTAACGCTGGGGTATAGCCTCAACCGAAAATGGTTTTCTGACAAAATCAGCACCGCCCGGATTTATTTCACCGCCCAGAATCTGCACACCTGGACGAAGTACACCGGCTACAATCCGGAGGTGAACGCCCGGCCGGAAAGCCCCCTGTCGCAAGGCGAAGACTACGGAACCTATCCCCTGTCGCGAACCTACACACTGGGCCTCAATCTTTCATTCTAACGAAACCGATCATGAACTATACACGAATGATCCGATTGCTTTGGCTGGTCGGAACCGCCGGAATCCTGGGTTCCTGCCAGGACGATTTCATCAATCTGGCGTCCATTTCCAACCAGACCAGTTCCACCTTTTTCAAGTCCGCGTCTGATTTTCAGCAGGGCGTCAATGCCATTTATGATGGGTTGCAAAGCCCGCAGACGTATGGAAAAGCCTATTATTACCTGATGGAAGTCCGCAGTGACAACACCGACATTGGCGACCGGGGGGCCAACGCCGGAATCGCTTCACAGGTGGATCTGTTCACCGAAATCACCAGCAATCCGTTCGTGCTGGACGCTTACGCGGGTTCGTATGTGATCATTGCCCGGGCCAATGCGGTGCTGGATCGGATCGACGGAGCCACCATCGACGAAACGGCGAAAAAACAGTTTAAAGGAGAAGCCCTGTTTCTGAGATCATTAGCCTACTTCAATCTCGTGCGCTTATACGGAAAAGTGCCGCTGGTGGTTCGGACGGAGTCGCCCAACGAATCGTTGAATGCCCGGCGGAACGAGGTGTCGGAAATCTACGCCCAAATCGAAACCGACCTCAAAACGGCAGCCGGTTTGTTACCCGTTTCCTATACCGCAGCCACCGACCTGGGTCGGGCCACCAGCGGGAGTGCCAGCGCCTTGCTGGGCAAAGTGTATGTGACGGAGAAAAAATGGAGTGATGCCACCACCGTATTAAAAACCGTGTTGCCCACCTATTCGCTGCTGCCCACTTATGCCGATTTGTTCAGAGCGGAAAGCCCGATTACCGCCGAAACCATCTTTGCCGTTCGGTTCCGGAAAGGCCAAAGCCCCTCGGAAGGAAACCTGTATTTCAACGACATGATGCCGTTGATCTATGTGAACGGCATTTCGTATTCCGGGGCCGGAAACAACCGCCCCACCGCCAACATCGCCAAAGCCTACGAACCGGGTGACAAACGGTTTGCGGCTTCGCTGGATACGTTGTATAACCGGACAGCCACGACCGTTGTGAAAGGGAATTACGTCAAAAAATACTTCGATCTGCCCGCAACGACCGGCGACGAAGGCAACAGTTTTCCGGTCTTGCGGTATGCCGACGTGTTGCTGTTGCTGGCCGAAGCCCTCAACGAACAGGGTTATTCGGCCGCAACGGCGGAAGGCAGTGCGCTGGGGTATTTGAATAAAGTTCGCAGCCGGGCGGGGCTGGCCGCCAAAACCGCTGCGGATTTACCGGGTCAGGAGGCCGTGCGGGACGCTATTTTTAAGGAACGACGGGTAGAACTGGCCTTTGAAAACGACCGCTGGTTCGATCTGATTCGAAATTCGAAAGCGTTGCCGGTTTTGCAAACGCACCTGGCGACGGAATACGGTTTAACAACGCCGGTTTTGACGGCCAACCGGTTGCTGTATCCGATTCCGCAACGTGAAATCGACGTTCACAACGATCTGACAGCGTTTCCACAGAATCCGGGCTACTAATAACGACCGGAAAGGTAAAGTGGATACCAAAGGTGAAATCCGTTCTAGTTTTCGACGGCCAACGGGTGTTTTTTTGTACCCAAAGTTCCGGGAGCAACAAGCGGAATTTTGGGCTACCATGAAAGCACCCGTTTCGTATTCACTAATTGAATTGGTCCGTTATTTCCTGCGCCTGGGGACCCTCGGTTTCGGCGGACCACCGGCTTTGGTGAGCGCGATGCACCGCGATCTGGTGGTGGAGCGGGGGTGGATCACAGAAGCCGACTACCGGGAAGGGATGGCGCTTGCCCAACTGGCTCCCGGCCCGCTGGCGGCCCAACTGGCGATTTACCTCGGTTATGTTCACTACGGAATCTGGGGAGCAACCCTGACGGGCGTGGCTTTCGTGCTGCCCTCGTTCGTGATCGTGCTCGCCCTGAGCTGGCTTTACGTCCGGTTTGAAGGGCTTCCCGGGCTACAGGCTAGCTTCTACGGCATTGGAGCCGCCGTTATTGGAATCATTGCCATCGGCACTTATCGATTAACCATCAAAACCGTTGGAAATGACCGCCTGGGCTGGACACTCTTTTGTCTGTCTGCCCTGGCAACGGCGATTGCCGAATCAGAACTGCTGTGGCTGGTGCTGTTGTCGGGCGGTATTTACTGGTTCGTGAAAGCGCCCCCCGCGTTCATCCGGCCGGGCGTGGGCGGTAGTCTGGCCCCTTTTCTGACGCAGGTGCTGGCACTACCCCCGGATTCCGTGTTGTGGAAACTGGCGGTTTTCTTTACCAAAGCCGGGGCTTTTGTGTTTGGCAGCGGACTGGCCATTGTGCCGTTTTTATACGGTGGTGTCGTTAAAGAAAATGGCTGGCTGACCGAGCAGCAGTTTCTGGACGCGGTTGCCGTTGCAATGATTACGCCCGGCCCCGTTGTCATCACGGTTGCGTTTATCGGGTATCTGGTTGCGGGCTTGCCCGGTGCCTGTGTAGCGGCTCTGGCTACGTTTCTGCCCTGTTATGTGCTGACCATCCTGCCAGCACCTTACTTCAAACGGTGGGGCAAACACCCCGGCATCAAGGCGTTTGTGGACGGCGTAACCGTGGCCGCCGTTGGAGCCATTGCCGGTGCCGTGTTCGTCTTGGGGCGTCGGCAACTGGTTGATGTGCCCGCCATGCTGATCGCGATCGGAACCGTTGGAGTGCTTTACCGGTTTAAGAAAATCCCCGAAATCGGTTTGATTGGAGCCGCTGCGGCAATAGGTTTGCTGCTTCGGTCTCTTCCCTGACGAACCCGGAATGGTCTGCCTTGCCGGGCTTGAAAATCGTTTCGGATAAAGCGAAGTAAAAACAACGAAAATCCGCCCATGATTTGATGGACGGATTCTATTTTTCTAATCACTTCTGTCAATTTCGAAATCCTGTATTTTCTTCGAAAAGCGGGTATTTTGTTTGGTTAACGTAATTCAGGGTTCAAACCGGTTCCTGTTCGGGAATCGGAGCGTAGATTTCCTTCAATACGGAAATCAGAAAATCGACTTCGGCATCCGAATTATATTTCCCCAGTGAAATACGAATGTTCTCACGGTTGGTCGGGGTGCCGAGGGCTTCCAGCACGTGCGAACCCGCCCCGGCGGTACAGGCACTGCCGCCCGAAACCGCAATACCGGCTTCATCCAGCAACTCGACCAGCGATTTTTCCGCTACTGCAGGCAAGCCGACATTGACGACGGTCGCCAGGCTTTCGTCCGGCAAACCGCTGGTTCCGTTGAAAACCACCCCCGGCAAAGCATTCAGCAGCTTCTCAATCAGGCGGTTTTTCAGGCCCAGACTGTGCTTGTGAATGGCTTTCCGATTCCGGCAACTGATTTCCAGGGCTTTGGCCAATCCCACAATCCCCGCGACGTTTTCTGTACCCGGTCGCCAGCCGCGTTCCTGACTGCCGCCGTGCAGCAGGGCCGGAACGCGGTAGGCCCGGCGGGCAAACAAAAAGCCGACGCCTTTGGGACCGTGGAATTTGTGGGCAGACCCTACCAGAAAATCAACCGGTAGCTGGGCCAGATCGTAGCCGTATTGCCCCATCGTCTGGACGGTATCGGAATGAAAAACCGCCTGATAGTACCGACTCAGCCAGCCGATGCGCTCCAGGTCGTTGAGGGTGCCAATTTCGTTGTTGCCGTGCATTAGGCTAACCAGCGCACGCGGATACTGCCGGAGGTACAATTCCAGATCGGCCCAGTCAAGTCGCCCCTGCGCATCCAGGTGCAACCAATGGGTTTGCACATAACAGTCTTTTTCCAGGTGATGAAGCGTTTGTACAACGGCTTTGTGCTCGATCGGACTGGAGACCGCGTGCCGGATTCCCAGCCCGCGAATGCTGCCGACCAGTGCCATGTTGTCCGATTCGGTAGCACCGGACGTAAAAATGATCTCATCCGGCTGGGCATTCAGCAGATCCGCTACGGTTCGCCGGGCGGTCTCAATCGCCCGGCGGGTTTCCCGGCCTTTGTGGTGTGCCGAAGAAGGATTTCCGTAGTGTTGGGTCAGGTACGGAAGCATGGCTTCCAGGACCTCCGGATCGAGTGCCGTCGTGGCAGCATTGTCAAAATAAACTTCCATACAGACAACAGGGAATTTTAAGTGGGTCGAAAGCGGATTTCATCGTCAGAGAAGGTGAAGTAAAAAAAGGTTGTGTTTATTGAACCACGGGATGCTCCAGCAATTGAGCCCCAAAAGCCGGGTTGCTCCCCGCCAGACCGTGGGTAAAAACCGTATAAATTTTTCCGGCCTGCAACGTCAGCACACCGGAATTTCCGACCGATGCTCCATTGGCCCGCGTGAAGGTGAGCGTGACCGTTCCCGGATCAACGGATGCAAACGGCCCCAGCGAGAAAGCACTCAGGGCTTCGCCCGACAACGCCGAGTTGGCCGCCCGCCCGTAGGCCACATTCGTAAACAAAGCCGTTCCGTTCGCCAGCGACGCATTCAACTCTCCAACGCCCGGCGACAGATTGACAAACCGAAGTTTGGCTTTTCCGGCGGCTGGTGCTTTCAGATCGTCGTAAAAAAGAATCAGTGTATCCGCCGTCGCTTTAGCATTTCGGGCGGCAAAGACCGTATGGCGATAGGTGGCAATCGGGCCGTTGGGCCGACCCGATGCCGAGAAGGTCGCGCTGTTGCCAAACTGGAGCGAGGCTTTGTAACTGGTATTGGTGCCTTCCGTCACGTTGATCTGGACGTTGCCAAAAACCGTCGGCAGGTACGCCGAAGCCTGATTCGGCGCGATGGGTGTTGTGGTCACCTGCGTCGTGAAGGTCCAGAATTGCAAGCCTGCCGGGATGGGCCGGGCGTTCACAAAACTGATGTAGGCACTCAAGGGCGGCCGTTCAGACGCGTTGATGTCGAGGTAGTCGGTTTTGTCGCACCCGGCCAGAACCAGCAGGGAAGCGCCAGCCAGTACGAATGTTTTCAGTTGTTGAAAACCGGCCTGTTGATAAAGGTTGCGTCGATTTTGTTGCGTTTTCATGAGAAAGGAGTTACAGTTTGGCGGCTAGCCGAATGAAAGGTTGAATACCGGCGCTGCCGTTTTGAATACCGATGACGGTTGGGTTGCGCAAACCCGCCAGCTTGGGATCGGTGTAGTCGCCGACGTTATTGAACGCGTTGTTGACACCGACCGTGGCCTGAACGGCGGGTGAAATGGTGTAGCTCACGGAGGCATCCGTCACCCAGATCGGTTTCAGCGTCTGGTAGAAATAATCCGGTTTGGGAAAGTTGGCATTCTGGGCCGACGCCGTGGTAACGGAACCGAGATAGACCGTTCGCAGGAGGTACGTAAACCGCCCTTCGCGGAAGATGGCCTGCGCCGTAAGCTTCTGTCCGGGAATATTCGTCGTCACCCGCGCTTTTTCGCCGTCGTTGAAAATAATGTACTGATACGCTTCCAGCCCTTTCGGCGTATTGACCTGGATCACTTCGTTTTTCACAAAATTACCGCCCAGCAACACGTGGAGGTTGCCGTTTCGGAACGGCGTTCGGTAACTGCCTGTAAACTCGATGCCTTTGGTGCGGGTGCTGAACGAATTGTAGAAGAATTTTGCCTGAACCGTTCCGGTCTGGACAAACAGGTTACGCACTTCGAGAGGCAGATTGGCATCCGTTGCCGAAAAGTTGCCGGTATTTCCCACGCGGTTATCAACATCCACCCAATAAGCATCCGCCGTAAGTTCCAGATTCCGAACGGGTTGAGCCGTAAAACCAGCCGTATAGCCTTTCGATTTTTCCGGGGTCAGACTCGGAAAACCCAGCGAGCGCGTGGCCGCACTTTTGTTGGATGCCGTGACGAGGTCGATGGCGCGGCCCTGCTGAAAGGTGGTCGACGTTTCGGTGTAATAGAACTGGGCCAGATCGGGCGCGCGAAACCCGGTGTTCAACGACCCCCGAATGCCGAGCCAGTCCGTAAAGCTGTACCGGGTAGCCACTTTATACGTCGTTACGTTCCCGAAATCCGAGAAATTCTCCACCCGCAACGCACCCGACAGCAGCCATTTTCGGGTAATATTCGCTTCCAGATCCAGGTAACCCGCCACAATTGCCCGATCGACATTGACTTCATTGGAAGGCCGAAAACCGGCGTGAATCTGCGAACCGGGCGACAACCCGTTCAGGCCGATGCTACCGGTGGTGTTCAGGTACGTAATGCCGCCGGTAGTCGTATCCACGCGATATACCGGGCGCAAATCGGCTTTCGAGTACGAGGCTTCTTCACCCGCAATAATCTGGTAGGTTTCGACCCGGTATTGCGCACCAAAAGCCACGTTCACGCCCCGCAGTGCTTTGTCGAAATACCGGCTGAAATCCAGGCTGCCCGTGTTCTGGCTGGCGTTGTATTTTCCGGCGTCGAAGGTTGTAGGGCTTTTCAGACCCAGGCTGGCATTGATGGAGTTGGTGATGTAATTCCCGAAATCGTTCCGGCCGTAGACGTTCGACACATCGACGTTCCAGTTCCTGATGGTACCCTTGATGCCCACCGCCAGCGATTTGTCGGTAATGACATTTTCCATGGCGGGCAAAAAACCGTCGGGATACAGAAAGGCGTTGGTTCGCTCGGTCCAGCCCGGCAGCCGATACACCGCCGTAAACTGGGAAGTCCGGTGACTGATGCCGCCAAAGGCGTAGACCTCCGCGTCTTTCCGCAACGGAATGGCCGAGTTGAAGAACAGCAGGGCGTCTTTCGCCTTGTTGGAACCGCCCCCCCGTTGATCGAAATGATGCCGGTCGAGCCCCCGGCTGGCCAGAATGGCATCGTCGATTTCTTGGGTATAAATGGCGTCGAAGGGGCGGGTGTTGGCTCCTCCGCCGTAGGCCGGGCCGTTGTACAAACCGGCCTCATCGCGGCCCGGTGGCAGCGAAATGCCCTGGGTGGCAAATTCGGCCGTTGCGTTCAGAAAACCGCCTTCTTTGCCCAGCGCAAACCCGTAGTTGGCGTTGGTGCGGGTGGTGATGCCGTCGCCCCGGCGTCGGGCGCTGGCCGTGGTGCTAACGGCCAGTTCTTCGGTCGTTTTTCGCAACACGATGTTGATGACCCCCGCAATGGCGTCGGAACCGTATTGAGCGGCTGCCCCGTCGCGCAAAATCTCCACCCGCTCGATGGCCGCCGTCGGCAGCGAATTCAGGTCGTAGCCCGTTGTTCCGTTGCCCAAGCCGCCCCAGTTGACATTCGAGGATTTATGCCGCCGTTTGCCATTGACCAGAACGAGCACCTGATCGACCCCCAACCCGCGCAATTGCGACAGACTCAGAGCCGAACCCGCATCTCCGGCGTTGGTGCCGTTGACCGAGTGGTACGAAGGCGACACGTATTGCAGCAACTGGGTTATGCTCACCTGCGGAGCCGATTCGCGCAGCGGTTTCAGGTCGATCACATCGACCGGCACCGGCGAATCCAGCTTGGTCCGGTTGGCATTGCGGGAACCCACCACCTGAACTTCACCCAGAATCTGCGAAGCCACCACCAAGCGGATGTCGAGGGGGGAATCCGTGCGAACCTCCACCTCGCGGCTGTTAAACCCGATAAACGAGAAAACCAAAACCGAACCCCGGCCGGCCCGAATCGCAAACAGACCCGCTCCGTCGGTGGTGGTGCCCTGATTGGCTCCCTTAACCGTTACCGAAACCCCCGCCAGCGCAACGCCGTCTTCTGCCGCCGTTACTTTGCCGGTTATCGTGCGGTTCTGCCCCCAAGCAGCAAATGAAGTCAATATAATCAATAGAAGTAGTAGATTTTTCATAAATGCGTTTGCCTGTTCAATACTCCCTCATGCCGACTCCCAAATGGAAGTCGGATGAAGAAGTGGGTACTACCAAATTTAAACCAACTAGATTTTTTTAGACAAGAGAGGAGAGACAAGAGAATAAAGACGCTCTATTACCCTGAAATTCAGCAAATTTCCCTACCCTTGCTCTCTTGTCTCACTTCTTTATTCTTTTCACAAACCGTTCATCGGTCAGAGCGTGGAGGAACGCTTCCAGATCGGTGAGATCGTTTTCTGACAGATTCAGGGGTGTACTCAGCGACAGATCCCGGTTGTGGCCATTTCTGACAAAATCATCCGGTTTGTTGTAATACTCAAGCACTTGCCGGAGTGTTTTGAACATCCCATTGTGCATATACGGCGCAGTTAACGCCACGTTTCTCAAACCCGGCACCTTGAAATGACCCAGTTGCGAACTGTCTTTGGTGACCGCAAACCGGCCCGGATCGGTTAATTTTTTACCATCGTACAACCCGATGTTCTTAAACCGGTCGGCCGTAAAGTCTTCTCCCGCGTGACAATTGGCACAGTTGGCCCTACCGATGAACACTATACGTCCCCGTTGGGCGGCTGGCGACAGGGCGGTATCGTCACCATTGATAAACCGGTCATACGGCGTATCGCTCGTCTCCAGCGTTCGCTCATACGTCGCCAGGGCGTCTGCCAGGGTCTTCTCCGACGCATTCGTACGAAAGACGTTCCGGAAAGCCCGGGCATAATACGGATCGGCATTCAGACGGGATACGGCTTCGGCGATGGGCAGGTTCATTTCGTTCGGGGCGGCAATCGGCTGTAGAGCCTGCATTTCCAGAGACGACGCGCGCCCGTCCCAAAATAAATGAATTCGTCCTGCCAGATTCATCGCCGAAGGCGTATTTCGGTCCGTTACCTGACCATTCACGCCCAGGCTCAAAACCATCGTGTCGGCAAAGGCAAACTCCGGTTTGTGGCAGGAGGCACAGCTAATGGTGCGGTTGGACGACAAAATCGGATCGAAGAATAACTTTTCGCCCAGTTTGCTTTTCGTGAGCGGTTCGTCACCGGATTGATTTTCAGCAGGCCGGGGGGCAAAACTCAGTACAAAGAATCCCGCACTGGCCAACAGGAAAATCTTTTTTTGCCAGGTTACCAAAGCTCTCATTGGATTGAAAAAACAAACAGTTGTTCAAACGGCAGGCTCAGTCCTTTTTTTTCGCTGCAATACCGCCCCCGAATCACGCCTTTCACGATGTAGTCGGGACTCAGAACCCGAATGCGCTGCCGGAACTCGGCTTTCGACTCAAAGTAAGAAACCTCCACGCCCCCGGTTCGGTCTTTTTTTCGCCGGGGATCAACGGACCGGATTCCCCCCACCGTTTCGAATGAATCGTCAGGAATAATCTCGAACGTGGTCGGCGGAGGCCCCGCATCGGCCGAAAAATCGGACGAATAGACGAGCCATTCCGGGTCCAGGGTGGCCGTAAAAATCAAATCGATTTCGTCGCCCGGTTCCAGTTCCGCCGGGGCCAGCGTCGATGGGGTCGTTTTGAAAGTCCAATAGGCTACCGGCTTATCCGCCACGGCGCCCGCCAGCAGGAGGACCAGGGGAATAAGAACAAGGAATCGTTTCATGCGAATGCCGTGGGTTTTGTTAGGGATTCTTCGGGAGCAGTTCGATCGATCTCCCGAAGAATCTCCCGCCCTGATCAGCGACTGGCTTTCAGCTCCGGATTGGTGGCAACCAGCGATACATCCAGCGTAAAATTGTCGTCGATGGCTTTGTCACCCAGGTTTTCGAAGAAGTTTTTCGATCGGAATTTGATGTCGTATTTCGTCCGGTCAACGGTCACTTTGGCCGTAGCCGTCAGCTTGTCTTTGTCGGTTCTGACCAGTGCCGGGAATTTCACTTCGTTGGTGATGCCTTTGATGGTCAATTTCCCGACGACGTCATAGTTGCCATCACCGGACGGACTCGCCGATGTGATGACCAGTTTGGCCGTCGGGTGTTTCTCTACCGAAAAGAAATCGTCACTTTTCAGGTGCGTCGTCAATTTGGCATTGTAGTCGGGGTCCGTCAAATCCGTCACGGTCAACGCTTTCAGGTTGACATCAATGGAACCGCCTTTGAGCCGGCCGCCATCAAGCACGACAGAACCGCTGCTAACCGGTGCCAGGCCTGCGTGTTCGCCCGTTACTTTTTTAGCGTTCCAGACCAGCTTACTCTGCTGGGGATCGACCTTGTAGGTGGTTTCTTTGACTTTTTTGTCGCCGGGGTTCGTAAACGAAACAAACGAAAGAGCGGCCAGACCGAGGAGTACGAATGTGTTTTTCATGAGAATGCAGGTTTTATGCGTAAATTGGTTTGATTCAAAAAAGCCGGGAGGAGCCGCGACGACGAACCGTCGACCACTCGGGCGCTGTCTGACGGCACTCCCGGCGGCAGATACCGTTAGCGTGCGGCCAGGGCATCCTTTGGAGCAGGTTCGGCAATGTATTTGTCGAGATCCCGGTTCCATTTCTTCACGTATTGCTTGAAATACTTGCCGGTAACTTCTCCGGTATAGCCGGTGTGAATTTGCCTGACGGTTCCATCGCGGCCAATGATGATGGTGGTAGGAAAAGCCATCATGCGGTTGAGCGACGGGAATTTCCCGGAGGCCACCTTCTTGTCGGCAATGCCGCCAAACAGAATGTCATACTCGATCTTGTACTTATCCCGCAGCTTGCCGAGCGTATAGCGGGCGTATTCCAGGTCGTCTTTCTGTTCGAAACCGACCGCAATCGCTTCCACGCCCCGGTTTTTGTTTTCCCTGAACCAGGGCGAGAGAAAGGCCGTCTGATCGGTGCAGTTCGGGCACCAGGTTCCGATGATTTCGATGATCACCACTTTGCCTTTGTATTTGGCATCACTCAGCGAAACCGGATTACCGTTCAGATCCGGCAATGAAAAATCAAACGTGGAAACGCCCTCTTTCAGGTGCGTCAGCGCATACGGATCGGGCAAATCGGCTTTCCGGTCTTTTACGCCTTCAAATTTCTGGTTGAGGTAAATGCCAAACCCCATTTCGCCCGACAGCGATTTATCGTCGTTGATCGTCCCCCGAACAATTATGGGTGATGGGCCCGTAAAACCGGATAGCACAAAGTTTTTACCCTGCACGGTTCCCTCCAGTTCGCGGGTATCGCCCACCACCGACATGATTACACCGGTCAGTTTGTTGCCTTTCTGTTCCAGCAGGGCCAGGCGGCCCGGTGTGGCGTCCTTGCTGATGATGTTCAGCTTCCATTTACCCGACAGGTTTGCTGCGGGTTCCTGATCTTTGCCCGGTTCAACGAAGCGGTAGGATTTGCCGTGTTCGGCCACGAACGGGAGCGAATTGCCCCGCAAGCCCGGAACCAGACTCTTGTAGGCTCCCGTCAGCGTGCCATCGTCTTCGATCTTTGCCACCAGAGCCGCATCGTAGGTATTCATTTTGATGAACAGCGAATCCGGAGTGGTCTGTTTGACAACAAAATAATCCCGGCGCGTGCCGTTGAGGAGCGCGAAGGAAGCCTCCGACGCTTTTTGTCCTTTTACCTCAAAATTGAACGGAACCTGCACTTCGTTGACGGTGAATACCCCCCGCCAGATGCCTTCTTTGATGAATTTGTCCTGAGCCTGCGCGCCGTTGCCCGTCAGGATCGCAGCGCCGACGCTGCACAGAGCAAGGAATGGTTTTACTTTCATGGTACCTGTTTTTTGAAATTATGGCGAGTTTGATTTACTATAGTATTCATAGCGAATAAGTATAGTAATAGGGCAAAAAATAGAACTGTTTCCGTTCGAGGAATTTAGCGACGCAGGCAATCGGTAAAAACCGGAAAAGGGAAAAACAGGTCTAACCGAGTTGACCGGTGGCTTGACAACATCGGAGGGCAACAGACTGGTCCTGATCAGGCGCGCAGCGGTATTGGAAAAGAGACGTAGACATGGAGGTTGTAAATTTATAATTCTCAGGGATCAGCAAGTTCGTTGCTCCCTTTCCGATATAAATCCACAAGTACTTTGCAGGTAGTAATTGTAAGACGCTGTAAAGATAAGGGCATGAATTTTGATTTTCCAAACTTATTCTACAAAATTTATAGAACAAGTATTTTTTTGATCAAATTCATTACTTTTGCGCATCGTATCCACGGACTTTAATCCACGATCGCCATGTCCCGCGTAACACCACTGCCCCGCGAGGTGGCCCCACCCGACGTTCAGGCGGCCTACGACCAGCACGTAGCCGATTATCCGGGTAGCCGGATTACCAATATGAAAGCCACGCTGGGCCGGTCGCTCCTTAGTTTTGAGGTGTATATGCAGTGGTATCCGCTCTACGAACAGATCAGGGAGATTCTGGGCAACCGGCTGGCGTATCTGTACGCCCACGCGATTTCGCAGGGTTCAAACTGTCCGCTGTGCACAACCTTTTTCCGACGGATTATGATCGACAACGGTGAAAAACCCGAAGATCTGCTGCTCAGCTCACACGAGCAGCTTCTGGTTGATTTCGGCAGCGAAATTGCCCGTAGCAAAGGTGAGGTTCCCGACCTCCTTTTCGATCCGGTTCAGGCTTTGTATTCGGACGCGCAACTGGTGGCGTTAGTGGCTTTTGCCGGACAGATGATCGCGACCAACGTCTTCAACAATGTCCTGGAAGTAGAGATTGATCCCTATTTATTTCCTTATCTGTCCCTAACGACGCCATCAGAGACGTAAGCCCTTTTTTAGTCTATTACCATACCAAATCTATATACAAACAAATTTTTAATATCACCCTTTTCGAAATCGACCAAACACGTTAACGACTTCACAACGCATGGAAGAGTTTGAAACACCCGCCGAAACGCCCACGAAATACTATCGTCAATTTGTACTGCTCTGGCTGCTGGCGCTGGTTGGTTCCGTTAGTTTCCGCCGGAGCGAAGACCCATCGGTTTACAAAGCTCAACTGGATCAGTGGCATGCCGAACGAATCACTGCCCTAAAAAAGGAAAGTGGCTGGCTGAATCTGGCCGGGTTGTTCTGGCTGAAAGAAGGTGACAATACCGTTGGTGGCCCGGGCAGTGCCGTTGCCTTCCCTTCGGGGAAAACACCTGCGCATCTCGGCACCTTTCGTTTAAAAGATGGAACCGTCTCCTTTACAAGCGCACCTGGGGCGGATGTTCGGGTGGATGGAAAACCGCTCAGCGAATCCGTTACGCTCTTTTCGCCTTCTCTGGTTAAACCGGTCGTTGTCCAGTACGGTTCCTTGCGGTGGTTTGTCATCAAGCGGGGCAATCAGTACGGAATCCGGCTGCGGGATCTGGAAAGTGCCCGGTTAAAATCGTTCCGGGGCATCGATCGTTTTCCGGTCGATGGCTCCTGGCAGGTGAAGGCCCGGGTGAACGTGCCCGACCAACCCAAAACCATGGCCATTACGGACGTGTTGGGCCTGACCCACCAGCAACCCCTGGCCGGAACGCTGGTTTTTGAACTCAACGGTTCAACTGTTCGGCTGGATGCGGTTGGCGAAGGCGAAAAACTGTTTGTGCTGTTTGCCGATGTTACGAACGGCCATGAAACCTACGGAGCAGGGCGCTTCCTGTATGTCGACAAACCGGGTCCGGACGGCACTACGATCGTGGATTTTAACAAAGCCATCAATCCACCCTGTGCCTTCACGGCCTACGCGACCTGTCCGTTACCCCCCAAACAGAACCGGCTGGCCGTTCGGATAACCGCCGGGGAAAAGAACACCGAAAATCATTGAATTTACACCGCCGTGTTAGCCCATGAACCGTAAACACCTGAGCCAGGCACTTTCCCACTTCCACGCACTATCGTATCAGGATCAGCTCAACAGCGTCTGGCAGCAGGGCAAACTGCTGGAAGCCCGGCGCATACCCGGCTTCTGGCTCCATCTGTATGCCGTAAATACCTTTTTTGTTGAAATGTGGATTTGCCAGCGCCGGTATGAAGTAACCCTGCTGCGCGGTTTTCTGAACACCGAAGACCTGGAGCCCTACCTGGACAAGATTTCCCTGAACGGTATTCTTCAGGATTTATAACCGTCAACGCTGCGGTTTACCGGGAGAGCAAGCCGGCATCCAGCACAAACTGAGAACCCGTCACGTAGCGGGCTTTGTCGGACACCAGATACAGCACCATTTCTGCCACATCGTTGGGTTCGACCCACGGAACCGGCAGCAGATTACCGGCCGAGCGTTCGGCAATTTCTTCCGTAGTGGCCCCTTCCAGAGCCGCCAGCCCATCGTTCATCGGCGTGTTGACCCCCGTTGGATGAATGGAATTGACACGAATGTGGTGCGGAGCGAGTTCAATGGCCCACGATTTGGTCAGCCCGACCAGCCCCCATTTGGATGCCGCATAGTGACTCAACCGGTTCATGCCCCGCAGCCCGGCAATGGAGGAATTGTTGAGAATGACGCCGGACTGCTGGGCGATCATGACGGGAATAACCGAACGGGCAACAAGCCAGGCTCCTTTCAGGTTGGTGTCCAGCATGGCGTCCCATTCCTCTTCCGACAGTTCGTGCGCCAGTCCGTAGGCACAAATTCCGGCATTGTTGAACAGAATATCGATCTTTCGAAAGTTACGCAGGGCCGATGCCACCGCCCGCTCGACATCCGCCCGGCACCGGACATCACCCTGTACCGTCAAACACCAGACACCCAGTGCTTCGCATTCCTGCTGCAGGGATTCCAGCTCACTAACCGACCCCAGCGGATAGCCGGGATAGGTCAGGGACTGAGCAACATCAAAGGCAACAATGTGAGCACCCTCTTTGGCCAGGGCCAGGGCGACGGCCCGCCCCTGTCCGTGGGCGGCTCCGGTAATAAAAGCTACTTTGTCGGTTAAATCAGGCATGGGAAACCACCCAACGAGGGATTCAAAGCACGAGTAAAATGCCGCCGGTTTTATTTACCGGATTGACGGGTTACGGTTTTCTGGGAAGTTTCTTTCAGTAGTTGGTCGACGTCGGTGTTGAATTCCTTCACAAACTCGTCGTAGTACTTGCCCGTCGCGGGACCGGAATACCCCGTGTGAATCTTGGCAATTTCACCCTGACGGTTGACGTAAATGGTGGTCGGGAACGACAGCACTTCACTCAGAGCAGGCAACGCGGCTGAGGCATATTTTTTATCGGCCAGGCCCGAAAAGAGAATGTCATACTCGACCCCAAACCGCTTCTTCAGCGTTTCGAGCCGGGTTTTGGCGAAGGCCGGATCATTCTTGCGTTCGAAAGCCAGCCCGATGATTTCGATACCCCGGTCTTTATTGGCCTTATACCACGGCGCCAGAAAACCGGTTTCGTCTATGCAATTCGGGCACCAGCTCCCCAGAATGGTAACAATCACCACCTTCCCTTTGTACTTAGGATCTTTCAGCGATACCGGTTTTCCGGTAAACGCATCGGGAAAGGTGAAATCGAACGGAACTCCTTCCTTGCTTTTGGTCAGCGTATACGCATCGGGCAGGGCCGCCTGGTCGTTGCGAAGGCCTTTGATGGGTTGCGCCCCGCGCGCGCCAATGAATTCGGCGGTTAACTCGTTCCCTTCAATGGTCCCTTTAATCAGCGTTGGACTGGAACCGCTGAAGGTCGATAAGGCAAACGCATTGCCCTGTACCGATCCTTCAAAATACCGGTAATCACCCGTCGTCGAAAGGAATGTCCCCGTTAGCTTGCTGCCACTTTGTTCAAAAACACCCACAACTTTGCTCCCTTTGCCAATCGTAACGTCCCAGTTTCCCTGCAAACTGGCGGTGGCAGCGGCCGGTTTTTCAACAAACCGGTAGCGTTTCCCCCATTCGGCCCGAAACGGAATGTCGGCAACGGGCGTGGTGGTTCCGAGTCGTTTAAAGACGCCCGTCAGCGTTTGGTTTGTCTCGATTTTTGCCGCCAGTACCGCGTCATAAATAGCGACGGGAAAGAACAGCGAGTCGCCTTTCTGGTGAACGCCTGTGATCTCAAAGCGTTCGGAACCGTTGAGCAACCAGGCGTTCCGGCCTTTCAGTTCAAAATTAAAGGGAGACTCCTGCCCATCGGCAACGGTAAACGTACCGCGCCAAAAACCGTCCTGCGGGCGGGTGTCAGCTCTGGTAACGAAGCCCGCCAGGAGCATACCGGCCACGGCGAGAATGGACATGCGTTTCATAAAGTACAATTCATTTTAGGTTGTCGATGTCATTAAAAAAGACCCCAGATGTTGCGCAGGCTCAGACCGATGATGACGAGTCCGACAATGACCATCAGGATTTTGGGATTTACTTTTCCGCAGATAAAAGCTGCAAACGGCGAGGCCAGCACCCCACCCAGCAGCAAACCGGCTGTGATCGGCCAGTTCCCCGTGCCAATCATGAGAATAAAGGTTCCGGCTCCGGCGGCTGCAATGAAAAACTCGGCCAGGTTGACCGAACCAATCGTGTAGCGCGGATTGCGGCCCTGCCCCAGCAGCGAGGACGTTACGACCGGCCCCCAGCCCCCTCCGCCAACGGCGTCGATGAAGCCGCCCAGCAATGCCAGCGGACCGACAAACCGGGTTTTCTGTTTCGCCGTCTTCCCGATCAGTGCTTTGCGAATGATTACCAACCCCATGACAATCAGGTAGACGGAGATGTATGGTTTGAGAAAGGCTCCGTCGAATGAACTGAGGAGATACGCTCCCGTTACGGCCCCGATAATGCCCGGAATGACCAGAATTTTAAAGAGTTTCTTATTGACATTCCCGAATTTCCAGTGCGACAAACCAGATGCCCCGGTCGTAAACACTTCGGCGATGTGTACACTGGCACTGGCCGCAGCCGGGCTAACACCCAGACTCAGCAGCAGCGAATTTGAACTAATTCCGTAGGCCATTCCCAAAGCACCATCGATGGTTTGCGCCAGAAAACCCGCCCCGACACACAGCCAGAACGTGGGGGTAACGAGTTCGGTGACGACCGGAGTCAGCGCCGGTCCAAACGCATACCAGACCGCAATTCCGCCCCCGATGAGCAGCACCAGCGACAAGGTCAAAACCGGGATTGGATTCGTGGCAACGAGCGTACGGGGTTGTTGTTCAGTCATCATTTTTTACAGCAATTCATTAATACACTTATCCTATATATTTTATAGACATTTTACTAAAAAACAGAGCCAGAGATGCTGCTCTGGCTTTGGAGTACAAACGTGGCATATTTTTCTTAGAGTAAAAAATATTTTACCCTCAATTTTCTGCTGTAGCCAGGAATTTAGATGAATCAAAATACCATTCTTCCCGTCTGCCCGGCCGGTGGGCCGGAAGTAGCCCGTGGGTTTACTCCAGAAATTTCCACTCCGCAACGTGCGGAGGACGGTGTTCTTTTTTGACAATGGCATCAAACTGCGCAAGTGAAGCGGGATTCGATACCGCCAGATAGGTGGTTTCCTTCCGGTCTTTTGCCAGATCGTAAAGTTGCCAGCGGGCGTTTGGATTTTTCCTTAGATCCCGCTTCACCGCTTTCCAATTTCCCATCCGAATCGCCAGTTGCCCGCCTTTTTCGGGATATTCCCAAGAGATGTATTCGTGTTTTTCCTGCCGCTTTTCTTTCCCCAGCAGGGTGGGTAAATACGAAATTCCGTCACTGGCGACCGGTTTTCCGCCGGCGACATCAACCCCGGAGGGAACGATGGGTATTGTACCTTGCCTCAATCACCGCTGGACTGCATGATCATTAATGGATGAATGCTGACCGGTTCTTCCTGCAGGTCACAGTTGATCAACCTTCATCTTCAACCCATTTGCTTCGTCGAAATGGTAGAGCGAGCGAAGTTATAGATTTTAACTATTTAAATATAGAATTTATCGATTGGTATTATTTCTCCCAATAACATAATTTTATCCCGCTGCACCCAATCCGGTGCAGGCAGGTATTGATTTAACACAGAATGTATCGAAATGGAAAAAGGATCAAACGACATCAGCAAGTGCCCGGTTCACAATGGCAGTCTGAAACAAAACGTGGGCGGTGGTGGCACCCGGAACCGTGACTGGTGGCCCAACCAGTTGAAGCTCAATATCCTGCGCCAGCACTCATCCTTATCCGACCCGATGGGTGAAGATTTCAACTATGCCGAAGCCTTCAAAAGCCTCGACCTGGAAGCCGTAAAAAGCGACCTTCACGCCCTCATGACCGACTCACAGGACTGGTGGCCGGCCGATTTCGGACATTATGGTCCCCTGTTCATCCGTATGGCCTGGCACAGCGCCGGAACCTACCGCGTGGGTGATGGCCGGGGTGGCGCCGGAGCCGGACAACAACGTTTTGCTCCATTGAATAGCTGGCCCGATAACGTGAGCCTTGATAAAGCGCGCAGGCTGCTTTGGCCCATCAAACAGAAATATGGCCGCAGCCTTTCCTGGGCCGATTTAATGATCCTCACCGGTAATGTGGCCCTCGAATCGATGGGTTTCAAAACGTTTGGTTTTGCCGGTGGACGGGCCGACGTCTGGGAACCGGATGAAGACGTCTACTGGGGTGCTGAAACCACCTGGTTGGGTAACGACCACCGCTACGCAGATGGTTCTCCCGGCGTGGCGGACCATGGTGTCGTTTCGTCGGACGAAGATCCGGGACGCAACATCCACTCCCGCAACCTGGAAAAACCGCTGGGTGCTGCCCACATGGGTCTGATCTACGTCAATCCGGAAGGTCCTGACGGCAATCCGGATCCCGTAGCAGCCGCAAGAGATATTCGCGAAACCTTTGGCCGCATGGCCATGAATGACGAAGAAACCGTTGCCCTGATCGCCGGCGGACACAGCTTCGGTAAAACCCACGGTGCTGCCCCTTCCGAACATGTTGGCAAAGAGCCGGAGGCTGCCGATGTGGAATCGCAGGGTTTCGGCTGGAGCAACAGCTATGGTTCCGGTAAAGGAGCCGACACGATTACCAGCGGGCTGGAAGTTATCTGGACGAAGACGCCGACGCAGTGGAGTAACAACTTCTTCGAAAACCTGTTGGGTTTTGAGTGGGAATTAACGAAAAGCCCGGGTGGTGCGCACCAATGGGTGGCAAAAGACGCCGGGAGCATTATTCCCGATGCGTATGACTCTTCCAAAAAGCATGCACCAACCATGCTGACGACCGACCTCGCGCTGAAGTTCGATCCGGCTTATGAAAAAATATCCCGCCGGTTTCTGGAAAACCCCGACGCCTTTGCCGACGCCTTTGCCCGGGCCTGGTTCAAATTGACGCACCGCGATATGGGCCCCCGCGCCCGGTATCTGGGTCCGGATGTGCCGGACGAAGTATTGATCTGGCAAGACCCTATTCCGGCCGTGGATCATGCCCTGATCGACGAAAACGATGTGGCTGCCCTGAAAGCAAACGTGTTGGCCTCCGGTCTGAGCGTTTCGGAACTGGTTTCCACCGCCTGGGCTTCGGCTTCTACCTTCCGGGGTTCCGACAAACGCGGAGGGGCCAATGGAGCCCGCCTTCGCCTGGCTCCTCAAAAAGGCTGGAAGGTCAACAATCCCGCGCAGTTGCAAAAAGTGCTGGGGATTCTGGAAAGCATTCAGCAGGAATTTAACGGGACGCAGTCGGACGGCAAAAAAGTTTCACTGGCCGATCTGATCGTGCTGGCCGGTTGCGCAGGTGTTGAAAAAGCAGCGAGCGATGCCGGACATCCGATCACCGTTCCTTTCACCGCGGGTCGTATGGATGCTTCGCAGGAGCAGACCGATGTGGAATCGGTGGGGTATCTGGAACCGGTTGCTGACGGTTTCCGTAACTACAAGACATCGAAATTCACGGCTTCTACCGAGGCATTGCTGATCGACAAGGCGCAACTGCTCACCCTCACAGCCCCTGAGTTAACCGTGTTGCTGGGCGGGCTGCGGGTCTTGAACACCAATTTCGACGGTTCTAAAAACGGTGTTTTTACGCAATCCCCGGGCAAGCTCACCAACGATTTTTTTGTCAATCTGCTTGACATGAACACCGCCTGGAAAGCCATTTCCGAAGACCGGGAATTGTATTTGGGCAGCGATCGGAGTACCGGTCAACCCAAATGGACCGCCACCCGTGCCGATCTGGTGTTTGGCTCCAACTCCGAACTGAGAGCCATTGCCGAAGTGTACGGCAGCTCCGATGCACAAGGCAAATTTGTCAGGGACTTCGTAAAAGCCTGGAATAAAGTGATGAATCTGGACCGCTTTGATCTAGCCTGATCAACGTCCTACCGTTTCGAAAAAGCCCGTCCCAGTTTACCTGAGACGGGCTTTCTTATGACTGGTTTGCTTTTCGCTCGTCCTTACCCTTTCAGAATCGCTTCGATCTGGGCGAGGTGGTTGAGATCGTGTCCTGCATAATACCGGACTATATCCAGAATCGTTTCTTTCCCCCGCTCGGCATGCTGCCCGTACAGCAGGTGAATCACCAACGTTTCGACGCCACCTACCACTAGCAAAGTGATGCCCAAGGCCGTCACGCCTGACTCCCGGTAAAGGGTATAGGCAGACTGATCCGGCTTGACTTCGGGTTTGAGCCAGGGTCCCAGCAAGGCATATCGTAGCACCGCTACTTCGCCTACCAGCCAGCCAAGGGCGGGCAGTTTCCCGACCACCTCAGTGAGAGCCTGCTGCAGATTGGCGGTAAAATCAGGTTGATGGGTATTCAGCCGGTGGTAGGCTGTTACGGTTTTTTTCAGATTAATGACCGCGATGATCATGAGGCCTAGCTCAGCCAGCATCAGCACCCGCTCCGCCAAGTGTACATACTGCCGGTGGGCTGGCGGTAACAACGGGCTAATCCCACGGCGGCTAAAAAAATGGCAACCAGCGTTAGGGGCGTTACTGACAAGGGACGAACAATGAGCAGGTAGTAAAGAATAGGGATGCCCAGCAGCAGATCTGCCGAGATTGCCCAAGCCAACCGGTCGGGTTGAGCCTGGAAGACCGTGGATGTGACGATGCCGTATTCGATCCAACCCAACAGGCCGGTCAGTACCAGAAAGCTGGCTATCCATCGATAGCGAGTTGTTAACGAAATAGCCATGGCACACAGATGAAAATGGAGAGCTAAGGTACAAAAGGCGTGTTACTTTCTTTTAAGCATCCCCTGGCTTTAATTTGACATTTGAGCAGGCTTTCAGCGGTTGGCCGCTACGTACTCCCCGGGCGACTGATCGGTCAGTTTCTTAAACGCCCGATTAAACGTCGCTTTGGAATTGAAGCCACAATCCAGCGCTACGCCAAGTAAACTCAGGTGCGCATTGGCCGGCAATAAGACCGCTCGTTTAAATTCGTCAATCCGGTAGGCGTTGATAAAGTCATTGAAATTCTTGCCCCCCTCGCTATTAATCGTCTGCGATAAGATAGTTGCGTTTAACTTCATACGCCGGGCCAGATCAGCCAGCGATAATTCGGCGTCCAGATACGGCTTTTCGGTATGCATCAGCGTCAGGAGTCGCTGATAAACTTCCGCTAACTCAGCCGAAACTGGTTTTTGCGGTTCGGCTGGCACCAGGTCAGGAAGTGCAGGCGCAGACTCCACAAAAGCCAGTGGCCGACTAGGTTGGCGTTGCCCATACCCCGTGATACTAACGTAGTAGATCAAGACTACACCAGCCAGGTTGTTCCACCAATCCTGCCAGAAGCTTAGATTTAGCCACAGGTCCAGCACCGTCATGCTAAAATCAATGGTTACCATCAAAGCCAGGGCTAGCAGGAAATTGCGAAACCAGCGAAAACTAAGGGTGTCCGTATCGGAATACTGGGTTCCAATCCAGGTGCGATAGTGACGATAAAGCTGGAAAGACCAATACAGGTAAAGCATATGCTGGCCCGTATTGGCTAGAAAAGTCAGATCATCAACGTGGTAGGGATTGTGCACGTCCGCTTCCCAAGCCTTTACGAAATCAGACCCGCGTCCAAATACGATCAGGTGGTAGAGGGCATCCAGCCCGAAGGGCAGCGCGTGCGGCCAATCACTCCAACGAAGCCGAAACATACCGTCAAACTGACTACGCAGATAGAAGTAGTAAAGGGGCGGTAGCAGAAAGCTGAGGGTCCGGGGAAAAAAGTTGAGTTCCTTCCAAAGAATTTCGATGCCCCCAAACCCCAGCATGTAAATCCAGATATTGAAGCACAAAGCCACGAGAACCCAGCCCAGCAAGTAATCGGACAACCGCTCCGCTCGCCAGCCCCGAATCCACAGCAACACCGCGTAAATCCAGCCCTGAATAAAGCCAAACAGCAGGGGCGTTGAATAAGCACTAAAGTAGAAATTCATCCGGTAATCCTACATTGATAACTTAAAGGTACGGCCTTGATCGCGCATCGTTAAAACCGCCAGCAAATAAACGGTTTCTGGGCGGCCCTGCAAGTCAACACGCTGGACGCATTCCACTTTTGTGCCAACCGGATACGTAAACGTTTGCGTACTGAACGGCCCAAACCGATACTGATGGATCATGAGAGGATGAATCGGCGGTCCAGGTTTTTGGAAACAAATCATCTGATTGATGGAACGCAGACTCGTATTCCGAATGCTGAAGGTAATCCAGGCAGTAGGTACCGATGAAGTGGCTATTCGTTGACCGCTGCAAGGAGTTGCCAACCTGAGCAGGACGAGGATCAAAAGGAGCAGTCGATGGAAACGGTTCATGAGTCGGGTCTTTCCGTTGATCATAAATTATCTTTTGTTTTGATCCGACCCGCATCGACGCCCGTTTGCCGGTCCCGAGCGCCCGCGATCTCACGGCGGCCAAAGCGGTAGGCAAACCGCAAGGCCACCCGGCGACTTTCCCACTTCCGCTCGACGCTGAACTGCTGGGAAGCAAAGGCCGCCGACTGACGCCAACGCATCGTGTTCAGCATATCGTCGACGCTCAGGGTGAGCTTACCTCGTTCGCCGAACACTTTCGTTTCCAGACTCATATTCAGCGCGCCAAGTCCACCGATGCGATAAATGGTTTGGGTCGTCGGGGCATTCCAGAAGCCCGACACCTGGGCCGTCCAGCGTTTGGAAAGCGTAAAGGAGTGTTGCATGTAGCCGTCGAACCCGAAGCCCCGTTCGTTGAACGGTTGGTCGGCGGTGAAACGCCCCCGAAAATGATTCCAGGTGGCACCCATATAGAGATACGTGTTCCACCACTTTGTGATGGTGTAGGGCGTACTTAGCGAAATATTCAGGGCATTGACCCGGCCCACGTTGGCCACGGTCTGGTAGGCTGTCAACCCCGTTTGTTGAATCACGTCCGTCGAAAAGTCATTCGTCCTGGTGTAGGTCAGTTTAAGCGTGGTTGCCCATTTGTAGGTGTAAGCCAGGCTACCATTATGGCTGTAGGCAGGTCGCAGAAACGGATTTCCCCGTTGACTGGTGTACGGATCAAGCTGGTAGATGAACGGGTTTAAATCCTGGTAGTTCGGTCGGCCAATGCGCCAGCCGTAATTGAGCGCAAACTGACTTTTGCCGGTGGCCTGATACTGAACAAAACCGGTCGGAAACAGATTGAAATAAGCCGTATCCGGCCGGTTAATCGTACGCCCTGCCAAATCAACTGACTGACCCCGGATAGTCGATTTTTCGCCACGTAACCCCGCCTGAATCGCCCATTTTCCCACGGACCGATTTAAGGAAGCATACACTGCGCTGACCATTTCCTGGTATCGAAACCGGTTGGTTCGCGTGACATCGGCTTGCTGCTCAGCACCCGTGTAAGCCAGCAAATCGTTATCCGTTGCTACGTTCGTATGCTTGAGACCCGCTTCCAGCTTTAGGTGACTCGGTTTCCACTCTTTAACCCCATCCGCTTTTAGAGCAACGATGTTGATGTCGGTCGTTGGGTCGAACCGGTACTGTCGCGTGAGTAAAGCCTGGCCGTCCTGACCCAAATAGTCACTACGAATCCGGCTGGGAGACGTGTAGTTGAAACGCGTTACATCCACATCGACCATCACTTCCAGCCCCAACGTATCGGCATATCGATAGTTGAAGGCGGCATTAATGCGGTTATTCTGATTCGGATTATCCACCCGATTGACAATGCTGGAATCTACCCGGTTTTGCTCCGCGACGACGGCGGTTTTGGTATAGGTTCCAAACCGGTTCGCCGACCGGTTGCCCGATATAATCAGGCCGATTGTCTCTTTGGAATTGATAAAGTAATCGAATCCTGCTTTGTAGACCACCGCCCGGGTGCCATCCCGGTCATACCCTCGTTGCAGAAACTGGGCTCCACCCGCCTGTCGATCAAATTGCACGTTGGTTCGTTGATAATTATCGGATCCCGACACGTTCCCGTATACATTTACTTTCTTAGCCCGGTAATTCAGGTCGAGTGCCAAATTCGAGCGGTAGTGATCGCTTCTGGCGTAGCTACCCGATACATTCCCATTCAAACCCAGGTTTCCGGCTCGCCGGAATCGGATGTTGATAATGCCCGCTCCACCCTGGGCATCATACCGGGCAGACGGATTAGCAATCAGGTCAATCCGGTCGATGTTGCTGGCTGGCGTAGCGCGCAGCAGATTCGCCAAATCGGTCGTCGATAAGTTGGTTGGTTTCCCATCGATGAACACATTGACGCCTTGTTTACCGGCCATGCGCAGATTATCATTCGGATCAATAACCACGCCGGGGGCTTGCTGCAGGACTTCGTAAACCGTTTTACTCTGAGCGCTGGCATCCGCAGCGACGTTCAGCACGGTTTTATCAATCTCCTGGTCGACGTACGATTTACGAGCCCGTACGGTGACGACCGCCAGGGTCTGATCTGCGGGTTGAAAGGTGAGCGGCTCCATCACCACTGTCTCGCCCGGGCGAACGCCCACAACCCGACTGGTGAGCGTTCTCATAGCAACGAGCGAAAGTTGCAGGCAATACGTGCCGGGGGCCACGTCCGGAAAGTGATACTGCCCCAGGTCGTTGGTTGCCGTACCTCGAATCAGCGTTGAATCTGTTGCCTTGAGTAGTTTAACGACGGCCAGGGGCGCGGGCTGCCGGTCAGGATCGAGAACCGTACCGGTAATCGTTTGGGCGGAGATGGACCGGGCGATGAGGAACAGGAAAGCAATTAGTGTATACCGTGCCATTGCGTATTGCGTGTTACGTGATCAATGGCTCAAAGGTGTCCTGATACACCCCTCATTTCGACTCACAACGGATTTGAGACGACTCAGATCATAATTTGATACGCCTTTGGGGCGTATTGGTCGGGCTATCCTTTATCAGGTGACGGATCTGAGCGGCTAATGGCGGTTGCAGAGGCAGGCGACTCTGAAGTGGTAACGAATGAGACTATCGACCATACTGAATGAAAAACAGCCTTCTGCCCTCATTTTTCGGGTGCCTGTGACTCCTGTTGAGTGGCCTGCGAAAAGCGAACGGCCTGTCGCTTCTTGGCACTCATCTCAAAAACGGGTATTAACTTTTTAGACATAACCCGGCTGGGTTCGGAAATTTACCGGCAGAGGCTAACCACATCTTTTTTTGTTCTGCCTGATAGGCTCACAAAACCGCTGCTATTTCTAAGGTGACGAGTGTTCAACCATACCATGGTTTACAAGTTATCCGGCTTGAAAAATCGGTCAATGCCCCCTTTGGTTGTCTCTGCTTCGAATACTGGTTAAGGGATACACTGTATCCCGAAAGAGGCCCACTCAGGAAAATGCGGGGGTTTAGCCTGTTTGACGTTTCTTACATCAAGGTGAATCGAATATTCCGGATGGCCACGGGTCCATGATCGCCCTGAAACATCAGAGGACCTAAGAGCCGCTCATCGTTAAATGCCGCTGATCGGGTGGGGCCGGTCACTTCGACATTCTCGTGGACCACGACGTCATTGAGCACGACTTTAACGAATCGCGCATTCTCGGTTTTTCGGCCATTTTTGTCAAATCGAGGGGCCCGGAATACGATCCTGAAATGCTGCCACGCGCCCGGGGCTTTGCTGGCATTCCGAGCAGGAGCCTGGCCTTCAAAGCCTTTTTTAGCAACTCGATTTTCATCCCAGCGTTGGTAGATTCCCCCGCAATCATAAAAAGCGGGCGTCTCAACGCCCCAGCTATCGTAGATCTGAACTTCGTAACGCCCCTGAAGGTAGACCCCTGAATTCGACTTCCGGGCGATGACAAAGTCAAATTCCAGTTCGATATCACCATGCTGCATTTTCGTAAACAAATGCCCGGTATCGGGTTTAACGGGCAAATCGAGAACGATTCCTTTTCCCGGTTCAAAGCTATTTTCATCCGAAGACGGACTGAAGTGAACCGCATTGGCCAGCTTCCAGTTGCTCGTTACCGGATTGAATTCGTTCAGACTATTGAGTGAAATCGAATGGGAAGGGGCTTTTTTTGGGGCTTCGTTTTCCCACGAACCGAAAAAAGCAACGCAACATAGACCGATAAAAGAAAATTTCATTTTCTGTGGAATCAAAGGGCGGGTTTCGTTTTCGTTCCGCGTTGTCAAGGAAATAGCTTACACTTTGTATTTTCGGTAGAGCGCTCCCCACGGTTCCCGCATGACGCGGGAACGCAATTGATTCGCAGCGAAATTCGCTACAAACTCCTCTTTTTCCGGGTTCCATTTCAGATCCTGGTTGAGCAGCAAGGCCATGTTTCCGAGGTGAGCAAGGGTGACCGAACGATGGCCAATCTCCGCCGGAGCTGCGGTCGGTTGCCGGGAAATTACACAGTCTATAAAGTTGCGGTAGTGATTGTCACTTTTGTACAGGTGGATTTCCTGCTCGCCAATTACCGTGCTGTCGATTTTTTCAGGAGTCACCTTGTAACTGCCTCTCGACACCCAGATGTTCCCTTCCGAACCGTGAAACGTAATGCCGCGGGGTGCCCGGGATGCATCCGACCCCACAATTAACTGAACGCCGTTTTTATAGATACACTCAAAATAGAATTCCACCGCCGTATTCCAGACCGGATCGTTCGACCACTTCGCGCTGGGGTTTCTGATTTCCACCGGGCCGGTATGATCTGTACCGATTCCCCATTGGGCAATGTCGAGGTGGTGCGCTCCCCAATCCGTTACCATACCTCCCGAATAATCCAGATTCCACCGAAAGTTAACGTGGGTTCGCGCCGGACAGTACGGAGCCTCGGGGGCCGGACCCAGCCAGGTCTGGTAGTCAAAATCCTTCGGAACGGCAGTTGGAGCCGTCAAATGGCCGGTTTTACCAAAATCAGGCGTTCCTCCGGGTAAGCCGCAAACTACTTTTTCCAATTTGCCGATTCGACCATTCCGAACCAATTCGCAGGCCCGCAGAAACTCGGGTCCCGATCGTTGCTGACTGCCGGTTTGAAAAACGACCCCGTATTTCTTGACGGCATCACTCATGGCCCGGCCTTCCGAGATCGTAAGCGACAGCGGTTTTTGACAGTACATTGCTTTGCCCGCCCGGGCCGCCATCAACACCGGGATGGAATGCCAGTGGTCCGGGGTTAGCACCGCCACCGCATCGATGTCTTTGCGATCGATGACTTCTCTGAAATCAAGGTATCCTTTGGTTGATTTGTACGATTTGGTGTTCTCCTTGCTGTAAAAATCATTGACCAGCTCCATGATGTACTCACGACCGCCAACCCGTCCGTCCCAATACCCCGTGCTTTTCTTGTTGAGGTCGCAAATGGTGGTTACCTGTACCCGCTTGTCGGGGAGGAAACCTTTTACGTCATTCTCAGCCTGATTGCCCGCTCCGATAAATGCCAGATTGATCCGGTCTGACGGACTGACAAATCCGTTCTTCCCCAGGGCCGAAGCGGGAATCAAGGTGGGGAGCGCTATTGCCGAGGTTACCACACCAGCGGCATTTTTGATAAAAGCTCTTCTTTTCAAGTTCATCTATTTTTTATGATCAAGGGTCCGGATGCAATTCAAAACTGTTAATATCCGGAGTTTTATCCACTTTTACGCATTTAGGTTTGTTATCCATCGCAGATAGTGGAATCGGCAAATGCATACCGACATCAAATCCCCAAAGCGAATCATCGTGTTGGGTCCCCATACCAAAGTCCGTTTTTGTCCAGGTTCCGCAAACTGCCGTAAAGTCTCCCTTAAACAGCCTTACTTTTTTCCGACAATGAATTTTTCGTTCACCTTCGGCATTTTTGTTACCATGCAAATGCGTAATAAGATAACGTACCTGAAATGGCGTTTAATTTGCGTAACTTGGTATTGAAGTTCGCGTAAATCAAAGGAAATAGATTTAGCTAGATCAAAAATATGTTGCCTCTGTTTTATCCGCTTTAACGATGCGCAAAAATATACTAGCCCTGCTCACGATTATTTGTTTATTCACCGTCATTATCCAAGCCTGTACAAAAGATGATCGCAGCGCGGCCATAGGTCCTTCAGTCAGTCCCTCCCCCGGTACAACCAGCAGCCCAGTCAGTAACCCACTTACCAATGATACGGCTGCGCTTGGCCAGCTCCTGTTTTGGGACCCAATCCTGTCAGGCGGGAAAGACGTAGCCTGTGCTACCTGTCATCACCCCAACAATGCCTATACCGATGGATTGGACCTGTCACTGGGTCCCAATGCCGTGGGCTATGGGCAAAACCGCCGGTTTCTGCGGCCTAATGATGTGCCTCTTACAAAGCGAAATACGCAAACCCTACTCAATGCGGCCTTCAATGGCATGGGTGGTAGCGGAACTTATGAGCCATTGACTGCGCCGATGTTTTGGGATTCGCGTATCCAAAGTCTGGAGAATCAGGTTACCAGCCCAATCCTGGGCTTTGAGGAAATGCGCGGTCATGCCTTTAGTGAAGCCGTTACGTTAGACAGTCTGGTAGCGCGTTTGACAACCATTGCGGAGTACCGACAACGGTTTCAGACCGTCTTTGGTAACGGCAAAGCCATTACTGCGGCCAACATCAGCAAAGCCATTGCGGCTTTCGAACGTACCTTAATTGCGATGAATTCCCCCTTCGACCGCTACCAGAAAGGCAATAAAGCGGCCCTTACTGACCAACAAGTTCAAGGGATGCAGCTCTTTAAGGACGAGGGTTGTCCCCTTTGCCATTCGGGACCGATGTTTTCCGACTACCAACTGCACGTGATGTCGGTGCCTGACAATACCCAACTGACAAGTTCTGACGCGGGTGCGGGGGGAACTTATGCGTTTCGGACTCCCTCCTTGCGAAACGTAGGACTGACGGCTCCCTATATGCATAGCGGGGTGTTTCAGACTCTACAGGAGGTACTTAAGTTTTATGACGATATTGGTGAGCCTATTTCGCAAAATCCGCATGTGCCGGTTCAACAAATGGACGTAAAAATACAGCGAGTTGCCTTGCGCGACTTCGAGCAGGAGCAACTCATTTCGTTTTTAAAAGCCCTGACAGATCCTGGTTTTGATAAGACCATCCCGGTTCGTGTCCCTAGTGGTCTCAATCCAGGTGGGAGCATCCGGTAATAGTGATGTTAGAGCAGCAAAACAAAATGCCTTACAAGAGGCTTAATATCAGCAACTTATAAGGCATTTAACGTACCGGGAGCGGGAATCGAACCCGCACGAACATTACTGCTCACAGGATTTTAAGTCCTGCGCGTCTACCTATTCCGCCATCCCGGCGTGGTAGCAACCACATTCTACAAAAAAAGCACCGCGGTGGGTGCTTTTGAGCGAAAGACGGGGTTCGAACCCGCGACCTCGACCTTGGCAAGGTCGCGCTCTACCAGCTGAGCTACTTTCGCGTTCTATGCCAGAACGTTGGCGTTTTGTGGATGCAAATATAAGGGGTCTGCGCCGTTTGGCAAGTACTTTCCTGAAAAAAAATTAGCAGGATCACCCATAACGCCACTTATATTCTGATTATGAATCGGTTAAAACCAACAAAAAAAGAAAGAAAACATTCAGTCCCGTGCCCGCCAGCAGCGTCATCGTCATCGCCGACCGAAAATCAGCCTGCCGTTCGTCCCGAAAAACCCGGTTTGCCCAGAACAGAAAATACAACACCCCCGGCAACAAACACACGGGGAACAGCCAGAATACCGTCTCGCCCCGGAAATACGCGTAAAAACCGGCCAGCGACAGCGTGAACCAGATCAGCGTATTCAGAAAGGTACCGCGAACCCCCAGCAAACGGCTCATCGTCAAATCGCCCCGACGACCGTCTTCCTCGTGCTGATACACCTGCGTGATCGGGTAAATGGCCAGCAGGTTCAGCGTACAGAGCAGAGCCGCCAGCAGAGGCCGGGGCTTTGCTAATTCCAGAATCGGCAGCCCATCGATGGCCTGAAGCGACATCAGGTAGGTAAAACCGCCCTGAAACAACCCGATCACGAGCCAACTGGCAATGGGGTACTTTTTTAAGCGAATAATTGGATGACTATACGCTTTGGAAATCAATCCGTAAATGAGTAAATAGGCCACGAATGGCCACCCGATCCAGACGCCAATCACCAACGCCAGCAGGTCCAGCGCCCAGGCGACGTAAAACAGGGTCTTATCGACCGGCGGGGGCGTTTCCAGAATACCGATACTGCCTTCGTCTTTGTCGAAATAACTGTTGTAGGCATTGCTGGCCGGATAGAGCAGGAGGTGAATAACCGCCCCGATCACGGCTACCCGCCCCCAATCCAGCGTACCCCGATGAAGCTGTTCCGACTGACTCAGCGCAAAGAGAAAAACCGGCAATAGAAAAAACGAAAACGGCACCCGCAAATGGAGCCAGACGGTCCGAAAGGTCATACCGGGAGAGGAAGGATAGAGGGTACAGTTTTCATCATCGAAAGTCTAACATTCAAGTGAACCGTTGGTTATAGAAAAGTCCGGATCGCTCCGGCAACCCTGAACAGGACTAAATGGATAGCTACATTACCGCCATCGGCACGGCCGTTCCGCCATACGGCTTCTCGCAGTTGCAAATTGCTTCGTTTATGGCGCAGGCTCTCCAGCTCGATGAACACAACCGGCGAAAATTGCAGGCCCTCTACCGACTGACCCGCATCGACCAGCGGCATTCGGTGCTGCCCGACTACGGCGCTTTGCCCGGTGAATATACATTTTTTCCGAATACGCCTGATCTTGAACCGTTTCCGACCGTCGGAACCCGGATGGAATTGTACCGCAACGAAGCCCTCCCGCTGGCGGTGGCCGCTATTCAGGATTTATATTGCGACGAAAAACGAACCGTTCAGCCCACGCACCTGATTACGGTGAGTTGCACGGGTATGTATGCGCCGGGGCTGGACATTGACTTGATCGAAGCCCTCGCCCTGCCCACCACCACGCAACGCACGGCCATCAATTTTATGGGTTGCTACGGTGCTTTCAACGCGCTGAAAACCGCCGACGCCTTCGTCCGCGCCGATCCGTCGGCCTGCGTGCTGATCGTTTGCCTGGAATTGTGTACGATTCATTTTCAGAAGAAAACTGACGAAGATCATCTGCTGTCCAACGCCCTCTTCGCCGACGGAGCCGCTGCGGTGTTGGTGGAAGGTCGACCCAACCGGGAAAAACCGGTTCCTTCCTTCCGGATGCGGACGTTCTTCTGCGATTTATTACCCGATGGAAAAAACGACATGGGCTGGATCATCAACGACTACGGTTTTGAAATGACGCTGACATCGGACGTGCCAGCGGTGATCCGGCAGGGCATCGGCCAGGCACTCTCCCGCTTGCTGGAACACAGCGGACTGGCCATCGAAGACATCACCCACTACGCTCTGCACCCCGGCGGACGCAAAATTCTGGAAGTGATTGAGCAGCAATTGGGCATTGAACCGCACGAAAACCGCTTTGCCTACGAGGTGCTGCGAAAATACGGCAACATGTCGTCGGCGACGGTTCTGTTTGTGCTGAAAGAAATCCGCAATCACCTGCGCCCGGAGTCGGGGGCAGGCAACATTCTGAGTTGCGCTTTCGGGCCGGGCCTGACCCTGGAGTCGATGATTCTGGAAATTATACCGGCGGTTTTGCCGGTCACCGAGCAGGCAATGGCCGAATCTATTGCAATACCTTCCAACGCATAAGCCCCCAGCGGTGAAGCCGGTAGCGCATCGACACCGCCAAAACGCCCAGACCATAGATGCTGCTCCGCCGGAAATTGATCGATGATGCTTCCTTGAAGTATTTCGTCGGGCAGGTTACCTCGGCAATTTCGAAGCCTTTCTGAAAAATCTGCGCGATCATTTCATTGTCAAAAATGAAGTCGTCGGAGTTGTGCGTAAAATCCAGACTGCGCAGCACCTCGCCCGAAAACGCCCGGTAACCGGTGTGGTATTCCGACAGTTTCTGGTTCATCAGCACATTCTGCGTCAGCGTCAGGAAGCGGTTGGCCACGTACTTATACAGCGGCATTCCGCCTTTCAACGCCCCTTTCCCCAAAATTCGGGAGCCAAACACCACCGGGTACAAATCATTGCCAATCAGGCTGACCATCGCCACAATCAGCTTGGGCGTATACTGATAATCAGGGTGTAACATCACAACAATATCGGCCTTCAGCTCCAGCGCTTTGCGGTAGCAGGATTTCTGATTGCCGCCGTAGCCTTTGTTTCTTTCGTGCCGGATCACATGCCGGATGCCCAGGCGGTTTGCTTCATCGACGGTATTGTCCGGACTGGCGTCATCGACCAGAATGACCTCATCAACGATATCGAACGGGATTTCACGGTAGGTACGTTCCAGCGTCAGGGCGGCCCGATAGGCCGGTAATACAACTACGACTTTCTTATCATGATACATATTTGCAAAAATAAGGAATCAACCGAAATCATAACCTGTTACTTAATAGAGCTATATTGCAATCAGTTTCACAAATCGATTTGTTTGGTTCTACAACTCACCGATCTTCCGGCGAATTTTGTGCCAAAATTCAATTAAACAGTTCTATTTAAACACTCGTTATACGCTAAATTTCATTGTTTTCGACTCATGAGTTACGAAACCATATTTTTTGTTTGCTTTGCGCTCTTTGTTCTGCTGGTGATGGCCTTCGATTTGGGGGCGTTTACGAAGCAGAAAAGCCACATTGTCAGTTTTAAAGAAGCCGGTACCTGGAGTGCGGTTTGGGTCGCGTTGTCGATTGGCTTCTACTTTTTCATTAAAAACTTCGGGTACCTCGTTCACGGCATCACCGACATGGCGCGGCTGGAAGAAGTCCGCAGCCTGTATGCTGATCACCTCAAACTGATTCCGGGCAACTTCGAGCAGAGTCTGGCCATTTTCCAGAACAACATGGCGCTGGAGTACATCACCGGTTATCTGGTGGAGTATTCCCTGTCGGCTGATAATATTTTCGTCTTCATCATGATTTTCGCGTCGTTCGGCGTACGTCAGAAGTTCTACAAGAAGATTCTGGTCTGGGGCATCCTGGGGGCCATCGTCCTGCGGTTTATTTTTATTTTCGTCGGCTCGGCGCTGCTGCAACGGTTCGACTGGATCATCTACATTTTCGGGGCGTTTCTGGTTTATACCGGCGTTAAACTCTTCTTCGAAAAAGATGAAGACCAGCAGATGGAGCCAAAAAACCACCCGGTGGTCAAGCTCACGGCCAAGTACATGAACGTTTACCGCCGGAACGTCATCGACCACTTTTTTGTCCGCCGGAAATCCGACCGCAAGCTGTTCGTCACGCCCCTGTTCATTGTCGTCATCGTGGTCGCGTTCACCGATCTGGTGTTTGCCGTCGACTCCATTCCGGCCATTTTCTCGATCACCAAAGACCCTTACATCGTCTTTTTCTCCAATGTTTTTGCCATCATGGGGCTGCGGTCGATGTTCTTCTTCCTCTCCAGCATCATGAGCCAGTTCCGTTTCCTGAAAACCGGTCTGGCGGCCCTGCTGACGTTCATCGGATTGAAAATGATCTTCCACAGTTGGCTGGAAGATCACGGTTTTGAGACGGTTTACTCGCTGTACGTCATTCTGACCATTCTGGGCGTTAGCATTCTGGCCTCCTGGCTGATTCCGGAAAAGAAGAAGGAACCGGAGGAAGTCCAGGTGTAGATACCACCGGATCAGGCATTCTTTTCAGCACGACATAGAATAAAAAAGCAGGCCATGCGGAGTGATCTCGCATGGCCTGCTTTTTTAATACGAAAAGCGCTTACCAGGGCTTGGAAGTTCCCTGCAACAGCCACATTTTGCCGTATGGATGGTCTTTGCTCTGCCCGGCCGGAATGTAAGCCGACGTCTCGAGCCGACTGACAGCCTGGTTGTAATTGACCAGGTAGCTGGGGTCCAGATTCGGAGTCGGATACATAAAACGAATCGGCAGAGCCGCGCCCGATTGCGCTACAGGACCGGTTTTCAGGTTCGGGTAGCCCGTGCGTCGCCAGTCAAACCACGACTGGACGGTAAGCCAGCCCGCAATCCATTTCTGCTCCAGAATCCGTTCAAGTTTCGTGGTCGCGGCTGCATAACTCACCCCGGGCTGCGCGTAAAACTTCTCGAAATCAAACCCGGTGGCGCCCAAAGCCGCTACCTTTTCCAGGGAGGCTTTGATGCCTTTCTTATAATGCTCTTCCGCTGTTCCCGCTACCCCAAAATTTCCCGCCAAAGCCGCTTCGGCCAGAATGAATTCCACTTCAGCGTACGTCATCCAGTTGATGTTGACGTAGGGGTCCGTGTTCTTCCGGTAGCGAT
Organism: Larkinella humicola; assembly: GCF_008727875.1. Lineage (GTDB taxonomy): Bacteria > Bacteroidota > Bacteroidia > Cytophagales > Spirosomataceae > Larkinella > Larkinella humicola. The sequence goes on from NZ_VTWS01000005.1 coordinate 104,593, forward strand.
CGTGGATAAACGAGATATACGGATTCCGCTCGGGGTTGTAGGTGGCGGCATCGGTTCCTTTGTTGTAGGCCATGGCCTGAACCACCGGCAGCCCGATGGGCAGCCCTACGTAGAGCGAGGTATCGACACTGCTGGCCGTGGCCGGAATGAATTTAACGGTAAACGAGTCGCCGAAGCGGTTTTTTACGGTGGAGTCAACGGTTTTCTTCACGCGCGAATCCCATTTGTTCAACACCGGCTGGGCCCAGCGCTCCAGCCGTGGATCGCCCGTGGACAGTAGTTTGCTCACAAACGTCCTGGAAGGCTTGATGAAATACTTGGGACTCGGGCTGTTTAATAAACCGCCCAGAGCCGAGTTTTCGCCATTGGTGCCCAGAAAGTTGATCAGCGCATCGTCCGCGTTGCTGGTAAAAACGGCGCTCGCGGCATTTTTGAACTCCTCTTCAAGGTTGATCCCGGCGGCACTCATCTCGGCTTTTTTACTCGAAACCCGCAGGCAATACCGCAGGCGGAGGGAGTTGGCAAACTTTTTCCATTTAGCCGCATCACCTTTGTATAACACATCCGAGGTCGCATTGATGGCGTCTTTTGCCGTTAGTGCGGACAACAACGTATTGGCTTCCTGTAAATCCTTCAAGACGCCTTTGTAGACGTCCAGTTGCGGATCGTATTTCGGGAAAAACGTCCCGGTTTTGGCATTCAGTGCTTCTGAATACGGAATGTCGCCGTACAAATCCGTCAACAGCCCGAAAAGCGACGCACGAATGGTGAGGGAAACCGCCTTGAAAAAGTTGTTGTTGTCGCGAACGGCATTGTCGTAGATGATCTTGTTGTTCCGGAGAATGTCGTAATACTCATTCCATGACTCCTGACCCCAGCCGTACTGGTTGACGGCCGCAGCGTCCAGATCGGTGCCGACCTGGTTGTATTGCATGGCCCCGGCGATCTTCGAGCCTTCGGCACCCAGGTTATAATATACCCGGGCCGACCGGGTCAGGACGTACGTCAGAACGTAATTGGACGATACTTCTTCGGCAGCATTGGGGTTTTTATTGACTTCGTTCAGGTTTTCGCAGGAAGTCATTACCAAACCCAGCGTAGCGATCAGCGTGATCAGAATAGTTTTTGCAGCGTTCATCGGGTTGGGTGAATTTAAAAGTCAACGTTTACTTTAAAGCCAAGTGAACCGGTCCAGGGCATGACGTTGTAGTATTCTACGCCCTGCGACCAGGTGGCTCCGTTCTGGCGGAATGCCCGCTCCGGATCGACGTCGATGCCGGCCGCCGTCCATTCGAACAGGTTGTTGCCAACCACCGAAACCGAGGCATTCTGGATTCTTAGCCGGTTGACAAACGATTTGGGTAAATGATACGTCACGGCAATTTCACGAAGTTTGACATAGGTGGCGCTATACAGGTTCCGATCCGGGAAAGGACGGTTGGCGTAGCGGTAGGCATTGAACGGATCAAGCCATTTGGTGGTTGCACCGCCTAGGTTCTCGACGTAGGTCGTTTTGCCGTCGGCCCCTTTCACCTCCCGAACACCGACGTTAAAACTGGCATCCTGCTTCCGGACCGAAGCCTCGGCACCCGTCCAGGCAAAACCGCCGTATTCGGCGTTGCGCCCCCCCACCCAGTTGCCCAGAAAAGCCCCGGGGTTTTCTTTGATCTGCTCCTCGATGCTCCGGTTTTTGTCGTAAGCAACGCCCGACAGGGTTTCTTCCAACTGGCCGTTGTTCCCCAAAAACATCATCGTATTGGAATAAAACGATCCGCCCTGCCGCCAGTCGATGTTGGCAAAAACGCTGAACGACTTGTAGGTAAACGTGGGCTGAATGCCCAGGAGAAAATCGTGGTTGAAATTCCCGATTTTCACCAGGTTGTTCACGTCATTATCCGTCTGGTAGAGCCCCCCGCTGGTGAGGATGGGGTAGCCATAATACGGTGACGCTTTGTCTTTAACGGTGAGCATGGGTCTCATAAACAGGTCGCCAATCTGTCCTCCTTCGTAGGTCCGGACTTCGGCTCCGTTGTAGGAGTCGAACGCAAAATACTTGATGCCATCCGCCAGCTTTTTCAGGTACGTGCGGTTGCGGGTTAGCGTCAGGTTGAGGTCCCAGCGGAAATCTCCGGCCACCACCGGCGTCGTCACGATTCCCACTTCAAAGCCCTTGCTTTGCACCATCCCGGCGTTGATCAGCTTGTTGCTGGCTCCCGATTCAATGGGAATGCCGATGGACAGGACCTGATTGCGGTTTTGGCGTTCATAATACGTGGCCTCCAGCCCCAGGCGGTTGTTGAAAAACTTGAGGTCAACACCCACTTCATTCGAGGTCGAAATTTCCGGTTTCAGGGTCGCATTCCGCAGTAAACCGTCCTGGAACATTCGTTTGGCCGAACCCCAGTCGGGTGCCGTGGAGAAGGTCTGGCGCAGGCTGTAGGGCGCCACGTCGTTCCCAACCTGAGCTGATCCGGCCCGAACTTTGGCAAAAGTAAGCCAGGACGGCATTTTCAGCATTTCCGAAACAATGACGCTCAAGGAAGCCGACGGATAAAAGTAGGAGCGGTTTTCTTTCGGCAAGGTGCTCGACCAGTCATTCCGCGCCGTCAGGTCCAGGTAGACCCGGTCCTTAAACCCGATCGAGGTCGAGCCATAGACCCCATACAGGATTTTCCGCGCCAGCGAACTGGTGTAAATCACCGTACCCGGCGCCCCGTTGCCAATGGTATACAGCCCCGGAACCGTTAGCTCCGACGTGGCATTGTCGATGGAGCGGAAGTTCTGATCCAGCCGGTTAGCGCCGGCAATGGCATTAATGTTCCAGGCTTCATTCAGCGTTTTTTTGTACGAAAGAATCAGGTCGATGTTCGATTCCTTGCGGTAGTTGGTGGCAACCTGATAGGCTCCTTTCAGAGCCTCGAAGTTGCTGTACGCTTTTTTGGCTTCCAGAATTTCTTCGTACGAATCCCGGGCGTAGCGGCCCATGAGCGAAAAATCATCGGAAATGTCGTAATCCAACTGAATTTTACTCACCGTCCGGTCGCGGTTGAAGCTTGTCGGATTTTCGTTGACCAGAAAATAGGGATTGTTTTGTTTGTCCTTGTATTTCCGTTGCTGAATGCCTTCCGAACCGGGAAGCCAATAGTCCTTCAGATCCAGAATATTGACCTGAGCGCCCGTTTCATACAGACTCCGAACGGGCGAGTTGCGGCTGCCATCGATCAGGGGCCGGTTTTTGGACCCGGATTCGGTAATGTTAAAATTGGCCGTCGCCCGCAGCCGGTCGGTCAGGTTATACGTCGTATTGAGCGCTAGGGTCAGGCGCGAAAGATCGGTATTCGGAATGATGCCCCGGTTGGCCATGTTACCCACCGACAGCCGGAAATTACCCTTCTCGTAATTCCCGTTTACCGATACGTTATTGGTATTGGTGGTTCCGGTCTGGAAGAAATCCTTGAACCGGTTCGGATACGACACCAGCGGAGCTTTCTGGCCGTTGCTGTTCCAGAGCACCCACTGCTCGCCCACATCCAGTTGCGGACCCCAGTTTTCGTTCTCACTTTCTTCGAGCACATGCGCGCCCGTTTTTCCGTTCCCAAATTTGTTCTGAACGGGCAGATACCGGTACGGTATTTCCAGCACCACGGCGGTGTTCAATGAAACGCCAATGCCTTTCTTACCGCCCTTGCCCGATTTGGTCGTGATCAGAATAACGCCATTGCCCGCCCGCGATCCATAGAGGGCAGCTGCGCTGGGTCCTTTCAGAATCGAGACGTTGGCAATGTCTGCGGGGTTGATATCCGAAATCGGATTGCCCATATCGGCCCCACCAAAAGCATTGTTCAGTTTGTTGGCCACAGGGACCCCATCGATAACAAACAGCGGCTGATTATCATTGTTGAGGGAGTTGGCCCCCCGAATGATGATGTTGACCGACGACCCCGCTGTGCCATCCATCTGCGAGACCTGCACCCCGGCCACCTTCCCCGAAAGGGCGTTCAGGACGTTATTCTGCGGGGTTTCGGTGAGAGCTTTGCTGTCAATGTTGCCCACCGAATACCCCAGGGATCGCTTTTCACGCTTGATGCCGAGGGCCGTCACGACGGCTTCCTGCAAGGTAGCGACGCTTTCCACCAGACGGACGTCAATGTTCTTTTTCGTGCCCACCGGGATTTCCTGCGGACTAAAACCGATGTAGGAAAAAACCAGAACCGGCTCGCTGCCGTCGACATCCACGGAATAGTTGCCATCGGTCGTTGTGGTGGTGCCCACCTGTGTTCCTTTCAAAACAACGTTTACGCCCGGAATGGGAGTGCCGTCGGTGGCCGAGGTGACTTTGCCACGAACCAGTTGCCGGGCTGCCCGCTGCGCCCAGCCTGTCCCAAGTGCCGGGCCGATGAGGAAGGTTAAAAGCAGGCCGTACGGAAGAAGAAGCCTGACGGTAGCGTTTGTTTTCATAAAAGGAGTATATGTGAAGGGTTAGGATTTGTAAAATTGCACGACTGCCCGAACGGATTTAGTCCGGGTATGAACCAGAAATAAAAGGGTATTCGCTGATGAGGAGATTACAATCGGATCAAGGAATGATTGATTCGATTGCCAGTGGATTGGGGTTCTGACGGGCCACCGGCCAATTCGCTCTTCGCGCGGGTTTTCAGGTAATGAAAAACCTGGTTCCGCAGCCTGATGAACAAAAAAGCTTTAAAATCCGGGTCAGACTGGGGTTCTGATCCGCAGTCCTGAAGTTCACTAAAAACAGCACAAACCATTTTCTCAGCTTCTCCCTTGTTCTTAATCAGGGACTCACAAAATTTGAGAGAAGCCGGTCGATACTGTACATAGAGAGCTTCGTGGGTCTTCGGGGCCCTCCGGATCATTTCACCAGGCATATGCTTGTCAGTCGGAGCCATTGCGTTATCGGTGCATCCACACGTCAGAAAGACCTGTTTATAAGGTCTTGAAATGAAGTTAAGCGTACAGTATCTATGATAACAATTGCTACTTATATAATTATATCGCAATATTATACTAATATTTTGTTGTTTTAGTATACATTTATAGCCATTCGATGTACGATTTTACCACAATGAAGTCCTGAAAAATTCCTGGCTAATCAGCGCGGCCCTCCGCCCCGATCAGTTACGCCGGGCTGTCCCGTTGCGAACCCTGTGTTTTTACGGCTTTTTGGGTAGTTTTGTAGGGGCAGCGATGGGGAATGGGCTTCGTTTTTTGCACGATCAGGTGCATTCACTCTTCGGTGGCGTTTTCATTCGCTCCCTATTTTCAGTCAGTTTTCCGGACAAAACACGGATTCAAATCCGTGGGTACGTATGCTATCCCCAACGGTTCTTAAAGCTTACCTCAAACGCCTGACCAACCTCAGCAGCCGCAACCGGTCGCTGCTGCTGACCAACCTGCCCGTCGAGCAGTTTCTGGATCTGCACGAGCTTGATTTTCTGGACAACAAACCGTCGTTCGATCTCGTCCGCCAGCTAATGGCCCGCCGACCCGCCATTCCGCTCTGCGATGTGATGGATAGCCGACTGGAAAAAGGCAACGAGGTCAGTAAAAAACTCCGGAAAATTGCCCGAACCGACCGGTTTATCGAAGAAGAACGCGGTTCGGAAGACTTGTACGTGGGGTATCCCTTCGTGCGTGGCAAGCTGGCCGACGGAACGGTGATTCACGGGCCACTGGTTTTCTTCCCGGTTCACCTCGAACCCCAGGGCAATAAATGGATGCTCGTTCGCCGGGCGGATGAGTCCATCATGCTCAACCGCAGTTTTCTGATGGCGTATGGGTACTACAACCAGTTCATTCTGCCCGATGCCGTGTTGGAACACACGCTGGATGAGTACGACAAAGACGCTACGGTTTTTCGCACCCAACTCTACGAGTGGCTGAAAGCCAGCCCGTTGGAAATCAATTTCAACCAGAATCTTTTTACGGATCAGCTCCAGTGGTTCGATCCGGTTAAAAAAACTGATCTGGATAAACTGGAGCGCAACGGCGAATTGAAGCTGTATTCCGAAGCCGTGCTGGGCATTTTTCCGCAGGCGGGTTCGTATCTGGTACCCGATTATGAGGTGTTGCTGGAAGGCGAAGCCGTGCAATTCCTGCAAACCGACGAGCTGCCGGAGCCATCCTCCGAAGCGTTGATGGCCGGTTTGCTCCCCGATTTCAACGCGTCTCAGAAACCGGTTTCGGTCCGGGAAGAAACGCTGCACACGCCCCTGGCCCTGGACGCATCGCAGGAGGAAGCCATCCGACGCATCAAAGCCGGGGAGTCGATGGTGGTGCAGGGTCCTCCGGGAACCGGCAAATCGCAGTTGATTGGAAATCTGATGGCCGATTTTGCCGCACAGGGCAAGCGGGTTTTGCTGGTTTGTCAGAAACGGGCGGCATTGGATGTGGTCTACGAACGACTGCGTCAGGTCGGGATGCAGCCCTTTTCGGCCCTGATTCACGATTTCAAGAACGACCGCAAGGCACTTTACGACCAGATCGCCGGTCAGATTGAGCGGGTGGAAGAATACCGCAAACAGAATTACGGCCTGGATGCGATTTTACTGGAACGCAATTTCGATCAGGAAAGCCGCCGGATCGATCAGACGCTGGCGGAATTACAAGCCTTCAAAGAAGCCCTGTTTAACGAAACAGAAGCGGGAATTTCCGTCAAACAGTTGTACCTGAGCAGCGATCCCACTGCCGAAACCATTCCACTTGCCGATGTGTATACCCAGTTTCGGCCCGATTCGGTGGCTGGTTTTGTGGAAAAATTGCGGGAATACGGTGCTTATATAAACCGCCTGGGTCCCGATCATCCGTGGGCCGACCGGATTTCCTTCGCTCCCTTCTCGTTTGGCCAGCTCCCGACACTCAAAAAAATGCTGCGAGAACTGCCGGTTTTCGTTAAAACCGTAACCGAACAGGCGCAAATGCTCACCCATCGTACGTTTTCGTTCGCCGACTGGGAAACCGTGCAGGAGGACGAATGGGAAACCACCGCCTTGCTGACCTTGCTGAATGCCGACCCTTCGGCCCCCCGCTGGCAGTGGGTTCGGCGATTGCAACAACAGTCCGGCCATCCGCTGTTCCGGACCGAACCGGAGGAACTGGAACGCATGGAAGCCGAACTCAGTGACTGCCTGGGCGGAACCGGCATCGAAAAAAGCCTTCCGGTGACCGACCTGCCCAACATGGCCCACCGGTTGCAGGAAGCCATTCAAAGCCATTCGTCGTTTGTCGGACGTACAGTTTGGGGCTGGTTCAGCAAGGACAAAACCGGGTTGCAGCAACTCGCAGCCGCCAACGGCCTGGCCCTTTCCGACGAAACGCTGCCGGTTTTGCTCGAAAAAGTACAGCGTCGAATCCGCTTTGAGATCCTTCGTCAGCAAATCGAAAAGACCGTCGATCAGGACGTTACCGCCGAAAATGCCGTTCTGACCGTTCGTCTGGCCCGCCAGGCGCTCGACGCGGTCCGCCGGTTGAACGCCATTTCCTGGTTGAATACCCTGCCCGAATCCCGGCTGGAAACCGTCGGTGTTTTTTCAAAAACCGTAGCGCAATTGCTGGAAACCGGTCGTGGTGTGGCGGCTCAACGCAGCCGGTGGCAATCGTTTCTGAGCGAATCGCAAATCCAAAGGTTGTGGCAGGAACCGGCCCAAACCGATGCGCTGATTCGCACCCTCGAACAGGACATCGACCTGTTGATTGAAACCGATCGGCTGACCGACAATTTCACGGTTGCGGAACGGGACATTGTGCAACGGCTGGGCGATACGGGAACGGTCGGGCTGTTTTTAAACAGTCTGCACCTGGCCTGGATTGAACATCTTGAGAGCTTATACCCCATTCTACGTGGTGTTTCTTCTTTAAAAATCAGCCAGTTAGAAACCGCTTTGCAGGAGAGTGTCCGGAAGAAACAGACGCTGAGCCGCCAGATCTTGCTGGTTAAACTTCGCGAAAAAGCGTACCAGAATCTGGCTTTCAACCGCCTGAACAACCTTGTTACATACCGGGAATTGAGCCATCAGGTGACCAAAAAACGCAACATCTGGCCGGTTCGGAAACTGATGGAGCAGCACTCGGACGAGGTTTTTCAACTGGTTCCGTGCTGGATGGCGTCGCCGGAATCGGTTTCGGCCATTTTTCCGATGAAACCGGGGCTTTTCGATCTGGTGATTTTCGATGAAGCGTCGCAGTGTTTTGCCGAAAACGGCATTCCGGCGATGTATCGCGCCAGGCAGGTGGTCATCACCGGCGACAGCAAGCAGCTTCAACCGAGCGATTTATACCGCATCCGGTTTGAAACCGAACCCAATGAGGAAACGTCCGCTGCGCTGGAAGTGGAATCGCTGCTCGATCTGGCCACGCATTATTTCCCGCAAACGCAGTTGCGCGGCCACTACCGCAGTCGCTCGATTGATCTGATAGATTTTTCAAACCGGCTTTTCTACAAAAATTCGCTCCATCTCCTCCCCGATTTCCACCAGCTCAACCGCCGGGAGCCTGCCATCCGGTATTCGAACGTGAAAGGAATCTGGGAAAATAACACCAACGAAACCGAAGCCCGCGCCGTGGTTGCCCTGATCGATCAACTGGCGAACGAGTTGCCGGGGCGTTCCATCGGCGTGGTGACGTTCAACTTCCAGCAGCAGCAGTTGATTCAGGAATTGCTGGAGGAACACGCACTGGCAGGGCGCATTGTTCCAGGTTTGCAATCCGCTGTTCCAGATCGCCGGGCGACCCCGTTGCAATCGCCGGGCGACCCCGCTGGAATTTCATCTGTTTCGGATCGCCGGGCGACCCCGTTGCAATCCGAAGTAAGTAAAAATGCGGATTACAAATCCGAAACAGATCAAGATGCAGATTTCAAATCTGCATCAGCGTCCCCCACTTCCACCGAAACCACTTTCGTCAAAAACATCGAAAATGTACAGGGCGACGAGCGCGATGTGATTATTTTTTCCATCGGCTACGCACCCGATGTTGGCGGAAAACTGTCGGCCCAGTTCGGTAGTTTGAACGCCAAAGGGGGCGAAAACCGCCTGAATGTGGCCGTGACGCGGGCGCGGGAACGGATTTACGTAGTCACGAGTATATATCCACAACAGCTTGCCGTTGAAAACACCGCCAACGAAGGGCCGAAAGTGTTGAAGCAATACCTCGAGTATGCCCTCTCCGTGGCCGACGGTTCGTATGCCCCGCAACCCCGCCGAACCGACCGCGTTCCGGGTGCGCGTTTGCTGAAAGATGCGCTGAAAGACACCAAAACCGGTCTGGTGGAAGAACTTCCCTTTGCCGATCTGACCCGTAAAACCGCCGATTTGTACGAAGGGCTGGTGTTGACCGACGATGATTTGTACTATGAAAGCACGCTCAAAGACGCTCACGCCTACACGCCGTTTGCCTTACAGATGAAAAACTGGCCGTTCCTGCGGGTCTACAGCCGTGAATTCTGGCGCGGGCGGATTACGATTCCGTCGGATCCACCAAAGGCGTAGCGGATTGGTCCACGGCTCCGAACGGCCACTGCTTGCGAATGCGGGCCGTAATCAGGAACACGATAATCCCCAGCGCAATCACCGTCAGACCCGACAGCATAAACGTCCAGCCGGTGGAAATGAAGATGAAGGTCCAGATGGCGATGGCCAGCAAAACCGGCAACGGATAGAGCGGCATTTTGAACGGAAACGCGCTGGTTTGCTTGCGTTTGTGCAACAGCAGCAAGCCAACGGCCTGTCCGATAAATTGCACCACAATCCGCATCGCCAGAATGGCCGTAATGACGTCGGACAGGCGAAACAGCAAACTAAAACCGAAACCCAGCCCACCCAGAAACAACAGCGAGACATATGGAAAATGCCGGGTGGGGTGCAGTTTGGCGAAGATCCGGAAAAACTGACCGTCGGCGGCAGCCGCGTAGGGAACCCGCGAATACCCCAGCAAAACCGCAAATAAGGACGAAAAGGCCACGATTAACACCATAAACGTCGCGATCGTACCCGCCTGCGAACCGTAAAGCCGCTCAATCACGGCACTGATGATAAACTCGCTGTGCTGGGCTTCCTGCCAGGGAATGACACTGACGACGCTCCAGTTCATGGACAGATACAAAACCGCAATGCCGACCACCGAAATCAACATACTCAACGGAATGTTGCGCGACGGATTGCGGATTTCGCCACCCAGGTGACACACATTATAGTAGCCTAAATAGCAATAAATCGTTTTCACGGACGCAATTCCCAGACCGGCGCCAAACAATCCGGATAGGGATTCGCCCGACGGCAACGCGAACGAAACCGTCTGTTGCCCGCCCGTCAGACCACCCCAGATGATCCAGCCCAGCGTGGCTAGTACACAAACCCACAGCAAAATGCTGATGCGGCCAATGGATTCAATTTTGCGGTATAACAGCATCGTAATCAGGATCACCACACCCCCGGAAACGGCCTTTCGTTCCCAGCCCTCCAACGGGATCAGATACGAAGCATACTGCGCAAAACCGATGGCTCCCGAAGCCACCACCAGCGGGGCCTGAATCATGGTTTGCCAGACATACAGAAACGACAGCATCTTGCCCCAGCGTTGTTCACCGTAGGCAATTTTCAGAAAGTTATAGCTCCCCCCGGCCTGCGGATAAGCGGCCCCCAATTCGGCCCAGACCAGGGCGTCGATCAGCGAAATAACCGCTCCCAGAATCCACGCCCAGAGGAAATGCGGCCCGCCAATGATGTGAATAACCAGGGGCAACACCACGAACGGGCCGATACCGACCATATCGATCATATTCAAGGCCGTAGCTTGCCACAATCCCAGCCGTCGGGGCAAGGGCGTCGAATCAGTAGAAGTAGACACAATCAGGTTGAGTAAGAAAACAGTTGTCTGATAAAATAACCCGGATCGGGCAAAAACCGGCTGGCTTTAGGCCGGGCAAAGAACGGCATAACCGTCAAGTTCTTTCATATAGGACGCCAGTTTCTCGATGAACGCATCGGTATACGGGGCGTGTTGTTTGTTTTTCAGCGTCGCGGCATACCACGTCCGCAGGAACCGCTTCCGGGTGAGCGAAACGGCGGACAATTCGCCGGATTTCAGATACGGTTTGACAATCCAGTTGGGCAGCAGCGCCACGCCCATGCCGGCTTTTACCATTTCCAGAATGGCTTCGGTCAACGTCATTTTATAAACCCGTTGGGGACGACTGTTTTTGTAAAGCATCTTAAAATTGGAGCTTTCTTCATCCGGGATATTATACATGACGTAATTCTGGTCGGCAAATTCATCGATTTCTACCCACTCGCGCCCCGCCCATTCGTGGTCAGGGGCCACAATCACCATAAACTCGTCCTGAAAAAGTGGCGTGTAGGTCAATTTGGGATTTTCAGAATCTTCGAGAATGGCGACGTCGATCTTGTTTTCAAGCAGGTGTTGCTCGGCGTAGTGCGTAGCTTCGATGTCGATTTTTACATCCACTTTCGGGTAAATATCCCGGTAGGCTCGCAGAAATCCCGACAGCCAGTGGTAGGAGGTGTAGCATTCCGTGCAGAGCCGTACCTCACCGGACTCTTTGTCGGTCAGGCACTTGACTTTAGCTTTGGTTTCGGCCACTTCCCGCAGAATTTTCTCGGCGGCCTCCAACACCACCGTTCCGGCATCCGTCAGCCGCATCTGCTTTTTGTCGCGGATGAACAACTGGGTATTAAAAAAGCCCTCAATTTCTTTCAACTGATGGCTCAGTGCCGACTGGGTCAGGTACAGCCGATCGGCGGCTTTGGTGAGGTTGCCGCAGGTAGCCACCTCTTTCACCATTTGCAGATGCCGGATTTCCATGATGAATAATTTTCATGATTTCGACAAAAATAATTCGTTTTGCTAATATTCCAAAACACTGCACCTTTGTCACAGAAACGAAACAACACAAACTCATGAAAACGATTGCACAACACGTACTGATGACACTTTTAGTCGGTTTACTCGTAACGGTTTCGAATGCCCAGGTAACCGCAGCCAACGATCCAAAGGCCAGCCAGTCGGCCTTTGATGTGAACATGTTTCTGGGCACCCAGGAGAAGATTAATGTGATGCTGGCCGTTCGGGAGCCCCGAAAAGTGACCATCCGGCTGAAAGATGCCAACAGCACGGTTCTTTACCGGGAAGCCCTGAGCAAAACCCCCGCCAACCACTGGCGCAAATTTGATTTTGAAGGCATGAAAACCGGCGTTTACTACCTGGAAATCACCGACGGCAACCAGAAAATCGTTCGCCAGATCGAGATTGGTGCCTTGCCTGCGGTGCAGTCGCAGCGGTTTATTACGTATGCTCAGTAAACAACAATTCTACTTTTATAACACCGGATTCTTCATGCGTGGGGAAGCCGGTGTTTTGTTTATTAGCTTATGCCGAGAGTGTCAGCCAAGTAATTTTTTAAGAGCTTCCGGGTCAGGCAAGACATCACGCAAATGCGCCGGCAAGTCCGAACTGAGTTGGTAGGTTGCTACGCCCATCGGATTGTGAATAGCCTGAAAAGCATACTCAACCGTCTTATCATTTTTAGCCGAGCAGAGCATAATGCCAACAGCCGGGTTTTCATCGGCTAACCGCTCCTGGTCGTTGAGTACGTTCAGGTAAAAGTTTAATTGTCCGGCATAAGCGGGTCTGAACTTCCCTTTCTTCAGTTCAATCGCAATTAAACACTTTAGGTGGCGGTTATAAAAAAGCAGGTCTACGAAAAACTCCTCGTCATCGACTAAAAGGCGATGCTGGTTTCCGATAAAGGCAAAACCTTTGCCCGCTTTGAGAATAAAATCCTTGATATTTTGTACGATGCCTTTTTCAACGACTCGTTCATCGTCGGTTTCGACATTGATAAAATCCAGCAGATATTCGTCCTTGAAGGCTTGTAAAGCAGTGTCACGCAACGTTTCGGGTAATGTCCGGGCAAAATTGCTGCTTAATTTTTGATCCTGTTTCTGGTACGCTTTGGCTTTGATTTGCCAGTCAAGCATTTCAACCGTCCATTGGTTTTTAACGGATTCTTGTATGTAAAACTGGCGTTCATTCCAGGCTGTGCAGCGATTCAGTAATAAAATATGATGTGTAAAACTCACTCCAAAGAAAACATCACTTTTGAAGTCGCCAAATTGTGCCATTGCTAACGGCATAATCCTATCTATTTGATTATTAGCATCTTCCATTTGGGCAGTTGTTAACTGCCCAATTAGCTCGACATATTCTTCGGCAAACTGCCGCATATTTTTCAAGTTCCGATGCGAGAATCCCCGCAGCCCCGGCAGTTTTTTCTGCAAATCATCCGCAAGCTGCTCTAAAACCTTTGCGCCCCATTTCTCGGCAGCAATCTTCTCAGATAAGCGTTTTCCAACAGCATAGTAAAGCAGCAATAATTCGCGATTGACGAGCTTAGCCGCCCGGTAACGGCTTTGCAAAATCTGGTGGCTGATGTCGCCCAGCAGCTTGCTGTACTGGTCTGGCATTTCGGTGTTCATAGGTAGTGGATTTTCAGGATACGGTCTTCGATGCTGTACCCTAATCCTACCTAGACGCAAAAAGGCTTCCCCGGTCACAGAGAAGCCTTTTTAAACAATTCTATTCACAGACTTTAGCCCAAACCACCTAAGCTACACGTCACAAATCGCAATACTCTCCCGCAACGACGTCAGCGGATCACGCTTCGGAATGAACTCCTGCGCCACAAAGCCTTTGTAGCCCGTGTCGACGATGGCCTGCATAATGGCCGGGTAATACAGTTCCTGCCCGTTGTCGATCTCGTTGCGACCCGGATTCCCGCCGGTATGGTAGTGAGCAAAATACTGGTGATCCCGCCGGATGGTGCGGATGATGTCGCCCTCCATGATCTGCATGTGGTAGATGTCATACAGCATCTTGAAGTTTTCGGAGCCGACCATTTTGCACAGTTCCACACCCCAGGCCGACTTGTCGCACATGTAATCTTTATGATCGACCCGGCTGTTGAGCAACTCCATCACCATCACCACGCCGTGCTTTTCGGCACTGCTCATGAGCCGTTTCAGGCCCACCGCGCAGTTTTCCATGCCCTTCTGATCGTCCATACCGCGTCGGTTTCCCGAAAAGCAGATGACGTTTTTCAGCCCGGCTTCCTTCAGTTTCGGGAAAATGGCCTCGTAACTCGCCACCAGTTCGTCGTGCAGTTTCGGATCATTGAAACCGTCGTTGATGCCCTTCCCGGCTCCCTGCGCCATCGAGCAGGTCAGACCGTACTTTTTAACGATCGGCCATTCGTTTGGTCCCAGCAGATCGATGCCGGTCAGGCCAATTTCCTTAGCGGCTTTGGCAAAGTCTTCCAGCGGAATTTTTCCGTAGCACCATTTGCAGGCGGAGTGATTGATCCGGCCTTTCAAGGCCGGGAAAGCGGTTTTCCGGGTTTCTTCCATTTGAGCGGCTAAGGAGTCGATAACAGAAAAGGTCAGGGCGGTTCCGGCCAGGGTTTTGATGGCCGAACGGCGGGAAGGAGTTTTCATGTGGGAAGGGAATAATGAATATCGAACACCTAATAACGACTATCGAAATAAAACAGCATTCCTTCGATAGTCGTTATTCAACATTCGTTATTCGATATTATTTATAATTCTTTGATTCGGATATTCCGATACCATACTTTGTCGCCGTGATCCTGGAGGGCGATGTGGCCTTTGCTGAACTGGTTGAAACCCTCCCAGCCTTTGAACTTGCTTTCGCTCACCATTTTATCCCATTCCGGACCGCTGGTGCGGTATTCAACCACTTTCTTGCCGTTCAGGTAATGCTCGACTTTCCCGTTGTTGACCACCAATTTAACCTTATTCCATTCACCGGCCACTTTCTGGGCCGAAAAATCCGAAGGTGGCAGCATATCGTAGAGCGATCCGGAGGTCCGGTTTCCGTTTTTGCCCGCCTTGGCGTCCTTATGCCGCTCGTTATCAAGCACCTGCATCTCCGGACCGGAGTTATACGTGCTCTTGTATTTCGGATCTTCGTGAACGCGGTAGATGATTCCGCTGTTGCCGCCTTCCGAAATCTTCCATTCCAGTTCCAGTTCGTAGTTTTCGTATTCTTTGTCGGTTACGAGGTCGCCCCCGCCCCGGCTGGTCAACACAATGGCCCCATCTTCCACCTGCCATTTGTCAGACGCTTCCTTTTTCAGGTAGCTGTGCCAACCCGTCAACGTTTTTCCATCAAAAAGTTTGACCCATTTTCCTTTTTTGGGGCCTGATGCGTCGGTTTGAGACGAATTGACGACGTTTAAAACCAGAGCCAACAAGGCCACCCGGGCCAGCGCGTTGAGCGTAATCTTCATAAAAATGTAATTTGAGTTCACGATTGGTTTGCTGTAAAGCTACAACGTAACAATATTAGAAAACCGGGACCGATGCGGCAACTTTTTTAGTAAAAAGCTTCCATAAAATGCGTTTTTTACAAGATGATAGATTTTTACACCTGATTTCACCCGGATTGCCACCACCTTTGCAGGTATGACGACGCGAATCGAACTTGACTGCGAAAACGGCATCACACTGGCCAGCCTGAAAGCCGGGGATGCCGAAACCATTGCCCAACTGGCCAATAACCGCGCCATCTGGCTCAATTTGCGGGATTCCTTTCCGCATCCGTATTCGCTCAACGACGCGGTGTATTTCATCGAAGCCGCTCAGGACGGTACCATGGGCCTGGTTTTAGGAATCTATCTGGACGGAAAGCTGGCGGGTATTACCGGCGTGATTCCGCAAACGGACATTCATCAATTGTCGGGTGAAATTGGCTACTGGCTCGGCGAACCCTATTGGGGTCGGGGAATGGCCACGGTCGCCATTCGTCACTTCGTTCAGTATACGTTTGAAACCACCCGGCTGATCCGGCTTTTTGCGGGCATCATGGCCTACAATAAACCGTCGATGCGGGTGTTGGAAAAAAATGGATTTGTGCTGGATGTCATTCAGAAAGCGGCTGTCTACAAGGACGGTAAAGTCGTGGATGAATACCGGTATAGTCTCGTTGATGAGGAGAAAGTAACTGCGCTGCTGTCATGACCATTGTCGAGAAAATCCTGAACCGAATCAACCGACCGGATCTGGTGCAGATTCTGTCGGACGAACTGACGCCCTCGGAACTGAATTCGCTGTTGCTGGAGGTATTCAACCGGCAAACCGGGCGGCTGGCCCCGACGGAATTGCTGCAACACTACCAGAAAAACCGCTTCGTTAAACCGGCCGACACCAACTTTCTGGCTTTGCGCGGGCTGGAAACCAAGCTTTTGCAGCTATTCGAGACGTTTCTGTTCAAACCCATCGAACTGTCGCCGGTGGCCCCCCTGGGTTCCTGCTCGGTGGTAGCAACCGCCGATCAGCAGAAAATCCTGTCGGCCCTACGCGGCACCGAAGTGCTGGCCGACGCCACCAACGCACTCGCGCTGCACGTTAGCGACTTAAAAAAAAGCGGACAATGGAAACCGGTTTCGCCCACCGATCAACTCCGGTTCAGCACCATTCAGCGGCACGTTCGGACGCCCAGAGTGGCCGTTGCGGGGCATACCCAACACTTTAAAATCGGTTGTCTGGTCTCGTCGGGACGCGATACCGGCAGTTTTCAGTTTGAGCGCGAAAGTCTGGCCGAACACATCTCGGTGATGACGGCCGTTTTGCGCGACGCCCTGCGGATGGATACGCTCCGGTTCAAACTCATTCAACGAAGTGAGGACGGTCGATTGCTGGAACAAGTGAAAGACCATCTCCTGCAACGTCGGCCCGACCTCGTCATCGAAACCGAAACTGCACCCAATCGGGAAAACCACTATTACAAAGGACTACAATACAAGATATTGATCACAGTTGGTGGTCAGGACTACGAAATTGGCGACGGCGGTTTTGTCGACTGGACGCAGCAATTGTTGCAAAACAAAAAAGAGCGGTTTCTGATCACCGGCCTGGGGGTCGAACTGCTGTTTCGATTGGTGTCATGAACAAAGGACGGGTTATTTATGAAGACGAAGCAGAACCGCATTTTCGGCTGGCCTACCCCAGCCCGGCACTGACGGTTTTTGTCGACTATTATTTTGAAGTAAATCAACCTGCCACCTTATCGAATCCACTGTATTTGAATGGCTTACCGAACCTTTCAAATTTACTGTGCATCAGTCTGAATCCGCAAAAATGGCTGTCGATCAACCAGAAAACTGGCGCGATCAAAACCGGACACGGTTCCCGGCTGCTCGGAAATCTGACGGATTTACACACGTCCATCTACCCCGCTGGCGTTCACGAATTTTACGTCAAATTCAAACCGGGAATGCTGGGTAAACTGTTTCATTTCCAGACTCAGGAAATAGAAAATGCCCATGCGGACTTAAGTATTTCGATCCACCCGGACGGACTGGAAGAGCAATTGCAAACCGCTCCTGTTTTTCACGAACGCGTCCGCCTGATGGAGACTCGGTTGCTGAAGCGAATTCAGCGGGTAGAAGTGAATTACAAGTTAAAAATCGTGCAGGCGGTTTTGCAGAAATTTGGACCAAAAACCGCAAACCGGGATCAGCACTTGAGCAAGATCTGTCGCGAACTCGGCGTTTCGTACCCTTCACTTCACCGGTATTTCAACGAAACACTGGGTTATTCACCCAAATATTGCCAGAAACTTGTTCGGTTTAAGAACGCGCTTCAGTTGTATCAACGCTATGGAAGCCGGTATCCGTTCGAAGAGGTCGGCTACACCGATTTCTCCCATTTTTCGAAAGACGCTCGTCAGTTGACGCAGCGTTCGCCATCCGAATTATGAAAAAAAAACGGCCTGCTAAGATCAGCAGGCCGTTTTCGCAAAGATTCAACTTTATTTTACGACTTATCTTTTTTCTCATCATCGTCGCCATCGCCATACCCCATATGGTGCGGGTCGTAGCTTTCCGACGGTTTATCGCCTTCTTCCAGGTAGGTAGCGCCTTTGCGGACAAACAGTGCTTCGTCCGATGGATTATCGGGCAATCCCTCGATGCTGCTGGGCAAACCGCTTTCAACGCTATCCGGCGCATGGGCCGCATCCTGCCGGTTTTCAGCAATCACATTGGGATCTACATCCCATTCCTGTGTCGATCCGTGGCTGTCCGGGCGGGCTTCATGTTCAAAATTACCCCGGTTGTCTTCCCGGTCGGCACTGATGTCGTGGGCAACTTCGCCCCCATCAGCCGACGGAACCACCATTTCGCCGGTTCCTACGCCCTCACTCGGTTTCCCGTAATCGGACGTTCCGTGTTGATACGGGTTTTTAGAATAATATGATTCGTCCCGGGCCTGCGGGTCGAAGGTTTCCTGATTTTCGTTTTCGTTCGTGTCCATCATGGTGAGGGTTGTTTCCTTCCATAACTGCGAAACGGATCCGAATGTTTACGGTTTTCGGTCAACCTATCGCCCCATCCACCCGCCATCGACGGTCAGAATCGTTCCCTGCACGTAGTTGGAAGCCTGCGAGGCCAGATAAACGACGGCACCCTGCAAGTCATCGGCTTCGCCCCAGCGTCCGGCGGGAATGCGCGCCAGAATGGCCGGATTGCGGTCGGCATCGGCCCGGAGCGCGGCCGTGTTGTCGGTGGCGATGTAGCCCGGCGCAATGGCGTTGACGTTGATGCCTTTCGATGCCCATTCGTTCGCCAACGCTTTGGTCAGCGACCCGATGGCGCCTTTGCTAGCCGCATAGCCCGGCACCGTCATGCCACCCTGAAAGGTGAGCAGGGAAGCCGTAAAAATGATTTTTCGGTTGTAGTCCACCTCCCGGGCCAGCATCTCGCGACCGATTTCCCGGCTGATGATGAACTGGGCGTTGAGGTTGATGTCGATGATTTCGTCCCAGTATTCGTCCGGATGTTCGGCCGCTGGTTTTCGGCGAATGTTCCCGGCATTGTTAACCAGAATATCGATGGGCGGACACTCGTCGCGGACGGTTTCGAGAAAGGTATACAGCGCGGACCGATCCGTAAAATCGACCGGAAACGGATAAAACTTGCGGCCCAGTGCGGTTACGGCGGTTTCCACCTCGCTACCCGGTTCGAGCGTGGCCGACACCCCGATGATGTCGGCACCGGCTTCGGCCAGCGCAATGGCCATCGCTTTACCAATCCCGCGTTTGGCGCCGGTTACCAGTGCCGTTTTGCCCTGAAGGGAGAAAAGATCAAGAATCATGAAGGAATAAAATGAAGATTGCTAACCGTGTAAAGCTCCGATCAGGCTTTCCTCTACTGTCAACCAGCCACCAAATTGAAATTAAACGTACCCACGGATGTTAAAACGCCGGTACGAACAAAACCGCATCAGCCACCACCGGACCGTCGGTTTGCTTGACCGCAATTTCAACCGAGGCCGTTTTCCCTTTCGGCAGGTCGTATTCCCCAAGCGACACCCACTCGCCGGACGTTTGCCCAACCACCACAATATCAGCGGGTTTGATCGGAATAGACTTCTGGCTTTTTCCGTCCGAAACCGTTACCCCCAACTCCGAAGCACTTTTAGCCAGTCGCGGGAAATAGGTGTAAATGCGGTATTTGCCCGCTTTGACAATGTTCGGCGTAAACCGCACCGACGCGGCTTCGGTGCCCTGTCCTTCGTGGATCAGATACGACGGGCCATAGCCGCCTTTGCTCTTGCTTTCCAGCCGCCACGGGCCGGTTGCCGCCGTCGATACCTGGTCGTCATTATCGACCAGAATTTCGGGTGTACTTTTATCCGCTAACGGATTCATTTTCAGTTCCTGCTGCAATTTGGCGATATCCACTTTCTGTACACTGGTTTTCGCATCGATCGCCATCGAAGCCGCCAGCGCGGTCGATTGGCCCAGCACCATAAAAACCGGCTCCATCCGAATCGATCCGTAGGCAATGTGGGATGCTGACAGGCAAACCGGCACCAGCAGATTCCGGCACTCGGTTTCTTTCGGAATGAGGGCGCGGTACGCAATCGGGTACGGCCCAAAACCACCCACCTCGACGTTACCCTCGTTCTTCGCCATTTTCTTGCCGTCTTTTTCGATCACAATCCGCTGAATGTTATGCGAATCCATCGTGTAAGCCGCCATGCCAACCCCATCGGTCACGACCTCTTTTCCCTGGCAATTGGCCTGCGTCATCACGTAGGCACCGACCATCCGACGCGCTTCCCGGACGTAGAGTTGCGGTGACCAGTTGCCGGTGTCGGTATACTCATCTTTGGGATACCCCCATTTCAGCATCTGCTGTTGAAGTTCCTGCGGAACCCGTGAATCGTGGCCGAAGAAATACAGTAATCCCTTGGTATACAGCTCGTGATCGCGAATAATCTGCGCCCGTTTCTCGTAGCTTCCGTCCGGATACTCGTAATTCATGCCAATCATATCCGTCGAAAAACCGTTCCGGTTGTTGATGTCGGTTTTCTTGTTGGGCATTCCGCTCCAGATGAAATAGTCGTTGAGCGTGCGCTTCTGCGGCTGGGCCTCAATTAGCCGGGCGAGCAGGTCAAACCGGGTGGAATCGTAGCCCACCGGGCGTGTAATGGGCACCTGATTGGCCGGATCGGACGACAGGCAAATGCGGTAATTATACGCCTGGACTTTATTGTCGCCGGTTCCATCCGGTTCCAGTTTCGCCGGACTAACGCCCCAGAGCAAGCCGGATTCCGGTTTGCCGGGGGTTTTGAACGGGTCGATGCCATCGGGAAGCTGGTGTCCTTTCATGAGTTGCACTCCACTGATGGTTTCGTTGTACTTTGAATTATCCTCCCGCCCAACGGTGTACGAAACCCCGGCTTTCGCCATCAAATCGCCCTCATACGAGCAGTCGATGAACATTTTGGCCCGAACGGTGCGTTTGGCAGCCGGTTTTCCTGAGTCTTCCAAAACGATTTCCTGAATGGTTCCATTCGTCTTTTTCACACTCGAAAGCCGGTGCGACAACAGCACATCGACCTGGCCGCGCTTGACGTAGTCGTTGAAAAGATTTTCGGCTACGTGCGGTTCAAAAATCCACTGCTCGAACTTGCCATAGTGTTGTCCGATGCGCCGGTAATAGTCGCGGGAGATGCCCGTAATGGCGTATTTGTTGCCAATGTCGGTGAGGCCCAAGCCACCGGAGGTCATGCCGCCGAGGTGTTTGCCGGGTTCGATCAGCAACACGGTTTTTCCCAGTTTCCGGGCCGTGTAAGCCGCAATGACGCCCCCGGATGTGCCGCCGTAGACGCAGACATCCACCTGTTGCTGGGCAATGGCGGAGGTGATGAGAAGTAGATTGAGGCAAAGTAGTATGTATCGCATGTTTTTTGGATTATTATTTCGCGGAGTTGAGCGGAGTAAAAGAGAGTTAAGCGGAGAACTTACAAAAAACTCTGCTCAACTCCTTTTCCTCTGCTAAACTCCGCGATACAACTCTTTTTAAAACTCATTTTCCCTGCAAGGCCCCCAACTGATTGGCTTCGAAATTCGGGTCGGATGTTGAAAGTCCCTTCTCATACACCAGAATGGCCTTTTGCTGAAGCAGCGATTTCTGCAAGTCCGGCACCGACAGGTCATGCACCGACTGCGATTTCTGGACGCACAAGGCCGCAGCGGTTCCGGCGGCTTGCCCGAGGGCCATCCAGCACGGTTCCATCCGGAGCGTCGAAAAACCGATGTGCGTGGCCGAAGCCGGGACCGGTGCCAGCAGGTTTTCCAAAGGCGAATCCGGCACAATCACCCGGAACGGAACCGTATAAACCGCCGACGGATAACTGATAAAACCGTCCAGGTGAATTTTGCCCGCTTCCCGTTTCCGAACCGCGTGCGAGTCGAGGGCGTAGTGGCTGGCCGTGATGCTGTCGGCATGGAGCGGAGGTCGGCCGCCCGGTTTGACCGGCTGCGCATCCTGGGCTTTGAAAATGTATTTTCCCTTCATCCGGCGGCCTTCCCGAACGTACAACTGCCGGGGAAAATTTCCGTTATCGGTGTATTCGTCTTTCGCCCAGCCCCATTGCGCGCATTCGTTTCGAAACCACTCGGGCAATTCGGGGTCGTTCTGGGCGAAGTAAAACAGGCCTTCGGTATATTCCCGGAGTCGTTGAGCAAACCGGTCGCGCCACTCCCAGCCGGAGGTCGGATACGGCCAGTTTTCTTCCGGCAAATCGGTGGAAATGAAGGCGTGGTGCTGGTTGTTACCATCGTTTTTTCCGTTCGGCAGTTTGACCATATTCGTCAGCCAGGCAATGCCTTTCGGCATACCGGGAACGTCCGGCGACACGCCCGCTTTCGTCTTGCGCTGAATTTCAGCCTTCTGCGCATCGGTCAGTTTCGTCATGGCGACGCCGGTATACGTACCGGTTTTGACGTCATTGATCAGCGAGGCATATTCTTCGCGGTTATAACGCGCCGGTTTCTGGATTTTGACCCGGATTTTCGGATCGTTGGTCACGCACAAACGGTAATTGTACGACTGCACGGCATTGTCGCCCTGAAACGTCGAGCCTTCGCCTTCCGGCCCGGCCCAGTATTTATACACTCGCCCGGCTCCCACTTCGTTGTATTCCGATTTGCCTTCCCGGCCCAGAAAAAACGGCACGCCCGCAGCCGCAATCAGGTCACCTTCATAGGTCGCGTCGATAAAAAACCGCCCCTGGTAGGTTTCCGTTTTTTTCGTCGTTCGGTTGATGACGCGAATGCCCCGAATGCGGTTTTTCTCAATCGTCAGATTTTCCGGTTCAAAATCGAACTGCCGCAGGGTCAATACCATCGCATTCGGGCTGTCTTTCAAAAAACCATTGAAGATTTTGGCGGCTACCGACGGCTCGAAATGGTAGCCATTGGCACAGTCGGTGGCCTGCTGCGAATCCGCGCCGTATTTTTCGACGTAATAGGCCTTGATGCGCTGCACAAACTCCAGGAATAACCCGCCCGTGGCTCCGCGGGTGGCGATGTCGGTGGCACCAAGTCCGTTGGCGGGCAAACCGCCAATGTAGGCCGTCCGCTCCAGAATCAACGATTTTTTGCCCATCCGGGAAGCCGAAACGGCGGCCATGATTCCGCCGGGCGTGGCCCCAACAATGATCAGATCATACTCAGTCTCCGCCAGCGCAGCGTTTGTGCTGGCGTAAAGTTCGGGGAGTCCGGCGGTGAGGGCTAAACCGCTCAGGCCGGATACTTTCAGAAAGTGACGTCGGGTTGCAGGCATTAGTTTTAGTTTCAGGTAGGTTTATTACTCCTAAATCTCCTTTAAGCTGCTCTAACAGGAACTACCCCGGAGGGGTGATCTGTCAATAGGCAGAGTCCATAAGTCCAGATTCCAAGCCCCGGCTGGGGCGGACTTAGCGTAAGGGCATTCATTAGAGCGCCCCAGCCGGGGCTTAAGGTCACTAACTGGCTTCCTATTGACTATTAACAGATCACCCCTCCGGGGTAACTGTAACTCCTATCAGAGCAGCTTATAATCAATTTAGAGATGATCAGACATCCGTTTTATTATTTAATAACCAGCGTTTTGAGTCAGCACTTTATTCGTAACGGTTTCGATGTACGGAATCGGCCACAGGTAATCGCGATTCGGATTAAAAATCCGGAGTTCGACCACCCGCATGTCGGCTTTATTAGGCACGTTGCTGTAATCCGGCGTTCCGTTGGCGTCGATCGCTGGCGCTGTCGCCAGCAACCCTTTCGGAATGCGGCCCAGGAAATTCCCGTTCATCAGCTTTTCAGCGATTTTCCAGCGACGGATGTCAAACAAACGAAAGCCTTCATTGGCCAATTCATACTTCCGTTCCTTCCGAATAATCGAGCGAAGTTCGGCCTGCGTTTTGCCCGTTTTGATGGCTGGCATGTTGACCCGCTGCCGCACGGCATTGATGGCGTCATAAACCGATTGGTCGATCTGGTTGGCTTCAATTTTAGCTTCCGCGTAAATCAGTAACACTTCGGCGTAGCGGATCAGGATGATGTTGAGTTCCGAATTGCTCCGGTCGTCTTTGTCCGTCAGGTCGGTATATTTCCGCCAGCAGTAGCCGGTGTACGTCGCAAAGGCGTGAATGGCGTCCTGGTTGTCAACCCTTGCACCTGTGGCATAATTGATCGTTTTGACGCTGTCCTTGTGGGTTTCAAACTTGAAGTTGAAGTAGTTGGAACCCGGCACGGCCAACGTAAAATCCAGGCGCGGGTCGCGGTTTTTAAACGGATCTTTCGGGTTATACAAGGGCGACTTATCGATCGACAAACCGTCCGTACATTCGTAGGAATCCACCAGCATTTGCCCCGGCACCTTGTTGGAAGCGCCCTGCGCGTTGCGCGACAGAAAGTTCTGCGGGGTGCTGTGCGTCAGCGTTCCTTTCAGGTACTGCAACGAGAACATAATTTCACTGGAATTCTGGCCTTTATACGAAAACAACTCCCCGAAATTTGGATGCAGTTTGTTGATATTCAAATCCATGACAGCTTTGGCAGCGGTGGCTGCAACGTCCCATTTCTCGTTGTATAAGGCTGTCCGGGCTTTGGTAGCCAGAGCCGCCTGCCGGGTGGCCCGACCGGTATTTCTGGCATCATAGCTGGTTGGCAACGCCTTGGCAGCTTCGTCCAGCTCATTCATCACGAAGGTGGCGCACTCGTCTTTGGTGCCTTTCGGAACCTGTGCATCGGCCAGCCCCAGCGTTTTGGTCACCAGCGGAACGCCACCAAACAATTCGATCAGATAACCGTATTGGTAAGCGCGGATGAAACGGGCTTCGGCCTGGTAGCGGGCATACAGCGTCGCATCCATTTTGCCGTCCAGCTTGTTCATGTTGTCCAGGATAAAATTACAGCGGCCAATGATCTTGTAGGACTCATTCCAGACCGAACGCACAAAACCGTTGTTGCTGTCGTGGCTTCCTTTGCCGATTTGCTGCATAGCACTGTTGTTCCGGTCCCAGTTGATATCGGTGCAAACATCCAGCAAAAGCTGGGTCGGCATCCCATCGCTGGGGTGAAAATTCATGCCTTTGTAACAGCCGTTGACGGCCAGCTCCAGTTCGCTGGCGTTAGCAAAATACGATTGGTCGGCGGGGCCTTCCAGCGGAAAGCGTTCCAGGTAATCCTCGCAGGAGGTGGTACTCAGGATCAGGCAGACGGACAAAAACCAGTAGTGTATCTTTTTCATTCGAGTGAGGTTCGTTAAAGCATTGGTAACAAGTGTTTTTGCCCCCAACCCCCTAAAGGGGACTTTGCACTGCCAGTTTTAAAAGTCCCCTTTAGGGGGTTGGGGGCAAAGTTTTCAGAAGCTGACATCAAGTCCGAAGCTGACCATTTTGACCTGCGGGTAGCTTCGGCCCGAACCGACCGGCGATTCGACATCGTAGCCGTCCCAGAACTTGTCCCAGGTCAGCAGATTCTGGCCGTTGGCAAAAACCCGCACGTTGTTGATGCCCGCGCGCTGGGTCAGATTCGTCGGTAGCGTGTAGCCAATCTGAATATTTTTCAGACGCATATAAGCGGCATTCCGCATCCAGAAGCTGGAGTTCTTTTCGTTGTTGGCTTCGCTGAACGCCAGCCGGGGGAAAGTGGCATTGGGCGTTTCCGGCGTCCAGTGGTCTTTGTGTTGCTCCTGCACGGTTCCACCCAGAAAGAACGGCATGATGCCCTGCTCATTCAGGTAGCCGTCGGCTTTGCCAACGCCCTGAAGAACAATATTTAAGCTAAACCCTTTGTAATACGCGTTCAGCGTGCTGCCGTAGGTGAAGCGGGGAATGGTGTTTCCAAAAACCACGTTATCGTCGTTGTTAATGAGCCCGTCGCCGTTCTGATCCTTGTATTTGATATCACCCGGTTTGATCACCCCAAATTGCTGGGCATGGGCGGCCACTTCGTCGGCCGTCTGGAAAAACCCTTCCGACTCCAGACCGAAGAGGGAATTGATGGGATAACCTTCCCGGTTGGCAGTCAAACCCGTCAGGTTGACACCCCGCATGTCGATCACCTTGTTTTTAACATCCGATATATTGAATCCGACATCGTAGCGAAAATTCCGGACGGCTCCTTTGTAATTTATGCCAAGTTCCCAGCCTTTGTTTTCCACCACACCGGCATTTTGTGAAGGCTTTCCCAAGCCGATGATGGCCGGAATATCCAGTTCCAACAGAATATCTTTGGTACGTTTCGAAAAATAATCAGCGGTGATCGACAGGTTGGAAAACAGCGTCATGTCCAGACCAATATCCGTCATTTCGGTCGTTTCCCAGGAAATATCCGCGTTCGCCAGCGTATTGAGCGCTACGACGTTGACAATCTGTTTATTGAACGTATAAGGGCCGAATTGCAGCGACGACATAAACGGATAGTTGCCAATAAGTTGGTTACCCAGTTGCCCCCACGAAGCCCTTAGTTTCAGTTCATTGACCACGTTGGAAACCGGCAGCATGAACGGTTCCTGTGAAATCCGCCAGCCGCCCGATACCGAAGGAAAAAAACCGTATTTACGCCCCGTCGCAAACCGGGAAGATCCGTCGTAGCGAGCATTGGCCTCCAGCAGATACTTCTGTTTGTAATCGTAGTTAACCCGTCCGAAAGCGGATTGCAACGCCCATTCCGACGCTCCTCCCGAAGCCCGCTGGATGTCCGAGGCTCCGGCGTTCAGCACCTGATAATCGGGCAGCAGAAAACCCTCCCGGTAAGCGGAGATGTTGTCATTGCGAAAATCTTCCCGGGAAAAACCGGCTAATACTTTCAATCCGTGATCACCGTACGCTTTGTCGAACGTCAACGTTCCGCGCAGGGTCGTATAGAGCGATCGGTTTTCTCCTTCTGTCAGCGTGCTTCGGGCCGGTGCCAGAAAGCTCAGCGCACCATTGGGTTTATACGCCTGAATGGCTTTGTTGAAGTTTTTATCGATCGACAGGGCATATTTCGGGGCATACGCGATTTCCGCCGTCAAATACGAGGTGGGTTTGTACACCAGGGCCGCATTCAGAAAAGCGTAGGGGCTGTTGTTCTTCCGGGTTCCGCCGTCGCGCGACATCGCAATCGGGTTGTCGCCGTTCCAGCCGTCGCCCCAGGTTCCGTTGGAATTGATGCCGATCTGATTGGCCGGAATCCGGTTCATCCAATGGAATACTTCCTCGGAACCCCGGCCCGGTTCGAGGGTCGTGGCTGCCACGAGCTGGAGATCGACCCGCGCGCTGAATTTTTTAGAAAGCTGAATATCAGCGTTGTTCCGGAGTGTGTAGCGTCTGAACGTCGAATTCTCGATGACGCCTTTCTGGTCAAAGTAGCCTACCGACGTCAGAAAGCGGATTTTATCACTCCCACCGTTGATGCTCACAAAGTGGCTCTGTTGCAGACCGGAACCCGTTAACACTTCTTTCTGCCAGTCCGTATCGGGATACAAATCGCGGTTGGAAGCGCCTTCCGTACGGTATTTCTGGATTAAATCATCGGAGTACAGCGGGGAACGGCCAACGTTCACATACGCTTCGTTGGTGAGCAGCATGTGGTCGATGGCGTTGGCCATTTTGGGCAAGTTCGTTGGTGTTTGCCAGCCGATGTAGTTGTTGTAGTTGACCGAAATCCGGTTTCCTTTGGCCCGTTTGGTGGTGATCAGAATCACGCCGTTGGCCGCCCGCGACCCGTAAATGGACGACGAAGCCGCATCTTTCAAAACCGAAACCGTCTCGATCAGGTTGGGATCGATGCTGT
Organism: Larkinella humicola; assembly: GCF_008727875.1. Taxonomy (GTDB): domain Bacteria; phylum Bacteroidota; class Bacteroidia; order Cytophagales; family Spirosomataceae; genus Larkinella; species Larkinella humicola. Next base: position 132,262 of record NZ_VTWS01000005.1, read on the forward strand.
TCATCGACCCTTCAATGCCGTCGATGAGCACGAGCGGGTCCGAATTTCCCAACGTTCCAACCCCGCGAATCCGGATGGAACCGCCGTCGGCACCCGGTCGGCCGGAGCGTTGCGTCACCGTTACGCCCGGCATCATGCCCTGCAAAGCGGCTGAGGTTTGGCCCACGGGGCGTCGCACCAGCTCCTCGTTCGAGATGGACGATACGGCCCCCGTCAGGTTCACTTTTTTCTGCGTGCCATAGCCCACCACGACTACTTCCGAGAGCGACTTCGTATCATTTTCCAGTTTAACGCCCACCGTGGAGCGGTTTCCGACGGTCACTTCCTGAGAGATGTAGCCGACAAAGCTAAAGACCAACACCGCCTTTTCATCGGGAACATTCACCTGGTAGAACCCTTTGCTGTCGGTGGTCGTACCGCGGGTCGTGCCTTTCAACACGACGCTAACGCCCGGCAATCCCGCCCCGGATTCGTCGATAACCGTGCCGCTGATGCTGAGGTCGGCCACAACGGGCTGGTGGTTGGCAACGGGTTCGGTCGCATTGCCATCGGTGCGCTCGTCAACCGGCGTAGTAGCGGGCATTGAAGCTTCCGACTGCGTTTCCGGGGTCCGGTTCGACAAATCGTTTTTCGTTTTCCGCTCTTCGGTAATCACAAACGTGTCTTTCCGGATTTTTTTCACCCGCAAACCCGTATTTTTGAGCAAATTGTGCAGGTTTTTCTCGACAGAAACGTTCAGGTTGACCGGTTCGGAAGGCCCGTTTTTCCCGGCCATGATCCGGTCTTCAAACACAATTTCAACGCGGTAATGGCGCTGCAAATCGAGCAAAACGTTCTTGAGTTGCACTTGCGCGCTTCGTCCGGCGGAGCGTTGCAGGTGTTGGGCAGACGCCAGCGTCTGGCAAAAACCGGTAACCGGATAGCCGATCAATAGCACTGCTAACAGACCCAGGTGGTGTACAGTTTTCTTCATTTGATCTGAAATAAGAAGGAATAGGGATAATCAGTTGTTTTTTAACAGGAGGCCGGTGCCGGTTTTCTCGGTCTTGATTTCAAGGGTTTCGATCAGAACATCAAGCAGTTCGTCGGCATTGTCGGCGTGGTAATTCCCGGAAATGGTTCGTTGCGCCAGTGAGTCGTCAACGATTTCCACTTTCAGGCCAAATTTTTCGCGGAGCAGATAGCAAACTTCCCACACGGACGTTTCCTTGAAGGTCAGGCCGGTTTTGCTCCGGGCTTCAGCCGGTGGAACCGTCGGAAGCTGGCGCAGATGCAGATTGCCCTGCTGGCTGAGTGTCAGCAGATCGCCCGGTTTCATCGTCAGGTGGTGTTTGTCGGCTCCCCGGCTGTAATCAACCCGGATTTTACCCCGGCCCAGCGCCACGTTGGTGCTTTGTTTCCGGGCATAAACCGTGAATTCGGTCCCCAGCACTTCAATCTGAAACTGGTCGGACGTTTTGACCACAAACCGCTGGTGGTCAGGCTGGTGCGTCACCGAAAACCGGCCCTCGCCCGTCAAAAGTACCTCCCGGATGTTCGTGTAAAAGCCAAACCGGGGCACCTGCAAGGATGAATTGGATTTCAGCACCACGCCGGTTCCGTCTTCCAGCCGGAGGGTTTTCGTTTCCCCGTAGGTCGTATAATGTGTCTGATAAAACAGTTTATTCCGTAGTGGAATGAGCAGCGCCAGCAAAACCGTTGCTGCCACCAGATACGGTTTCCAGCCGCCCCAAAAGAACAGCGGTTTGCGAACGGGCATCGGTTCTTCGTCGGCTTCCGGCTTTTCGGTCTGATCCAGCCGCTGAACCATTTTTTCAAAAGCCGCTTCCTGATCCGGCACAAATTGCAGGGAGCGCATCTCCCATTCGAGCAGCCATTCGTGGAACGTCGGGGTATTGGCCGGATTTTTCAGCCATTCCTCCACGGTTTGACGCTCGATCGGGGTTGCCTGTCCGGCCAGATAGGTAAACAGGGTATGTTTCGATACCGAATGATTCATGTTTGTGGCATTTGAACGAGAGACTTGAAAAGCTACTTTTCCCCTTAGTTCAGCAGAAAAATAGATTGATGAGGCAGACGAGCACCGCCCATTCTTCCCGCAGGGTCTGGCGCAGGTGTTTGAGGGCTTTGGAGATATGCACCTCGACGGTTCGTGGGGAAATCTGCAATTCGGTGGCAATCTCTTCGTACTTTTTATTCTCGAACCGGCTCAGCAGAAACACCCGCCGACACTGCGCGGGCAACTGGCTGATGGCGTCGTTGACGGCCAGAAACAGGTTGTTGAAATGGACTTCCGAATCGGGCTGCGGTTGATGGCCCGTCAGGTGGTTTTCGGTCGTCGCGTCGATGGAATCGGTTTTGCCAAACTCCCGGCGCAGGTGCGTATAGGCTTCGTTCCGAACCGCCGTGAACAGGTAGCTGATGAAGGACGAGTGTACTTTCCGGTACGCTTCCGTGCGGTAGAACTGGTAGAACACCTCACTCACCAGGTCTTCCGCCAGTTGCCGGGAATAGACGAACCGAACGGCATGGCTACAGAGCGGGGTATAATAGTGCCGAAACAGCAGTTCAAACCCTTTCCGCGGTTCCTGTTCAAAGGCTTTCCGCAAAAAAAGCTCGGAATCATACACCGTCGTCACCGGTTTTTCTCCGGCGATTGAAGGCGTAGGGCGGTTTTCGGGCGATATCGAAGGGTTCAACAGGGTAAAGGTAGCCATTAGCGCAAGATCTCTAAAACGAATTAAAGACTTTATTGCACTATTTTACCCTTAGTGATTTTTGAAAAAAGTTGACTTTTTTTTGACCGCTGATCGAGATGAGTCGGGTGCTGGTCGCGATTTGCAATCGCGACCCACTCTGTAGCGGATTTTCAATCCGCATTTGTTTAATCTGTCCGCCAATCCGAAACGGATACCATAATTCTTTTAAATCACAATCACCTCCAACAATCCTTTTTTCCCCGCATAATTCCGGGCAGAACTATGGAGGTATTCTTCCGGATACTCAACAATCCCGGCCCGTACCGGATTATCGTGCAGGTAGGTTAACTTCTGAACTAAAAACGGATCGGTAAACAGTTCTTTCGCTTCATTGCCATCCTGCCAAAACTTATATTCCTTAATTCTAGGCCGAACCTTTCCGGCAAATTCAAATCGATACAGCAGCCATTGCCGACGGCTTTCAGGCTCTTCCTGAATCGCTTTTACCAGCGCTTTAGACGTGAATTTCTTGAGATCGCGGAGAATATCCGACAAAGACGTGCCCGGTTTAGCCGAAGCAATCAGGTGGACATGATTTGTCATCAACACCCAGGCATACAACTCCAGCCCCTTGTGTTTCTGGCAATACCGCAGCGAATCGACGATTATATTTTTATAAACTGGTCGCGTAAATACATCCACCCAATCAACGACGGTTAGCGTCAGAAAATAGGCATAGTCTTCGGAAATACGGTTGCGAACCCCCATAGCAAACCTTTTATTTTATAGATACCACTGTTTGACGTTAAAAAGGGGGAAGAGTAACGGAATTATGAGAATTGGCGGATTGCAAATCCGCCACAGAGTGGGTCGAGATTGCAAATCTCGACCAGCGCACCCAGCGCACAATTCAGCCTTCTTTTTCAGCAATTCAATCACTGGTTCCGCCTTTTGAGTCACCCGGTTTTTGAATACTGCCGCGCGCTTGCCTTGTTTTGTACCAAACAACAAAAACGACTGAACCATGAAAATGCGTTTTCTCGCGCTGCTGGCGCTGGTACTCCTTTCGGTTGCCTGTAAAAAAGGTGGCAATGAATCCGTTGATCCGACCGATCATTCATCCGGCGACGGAAGCGGCCAAAATCCGAATTCCGGTAATCCGCCCCCGGCAACCGGAAAAATACCGGCAGAACTCGTCGGCAAATGGTCGTATGGAACGTTCTCGCCGACCAATTTCTGGGATTATACTGGCAAATACACCGGCAACGCCTACGAGCAGGCCCTGGTGTTCGAATTTCACGCCAATGGCACTTACGAAGAGTACGTCATTAATTCCACCACGAGCTACAATTGCCGGACGGAAGCCTACACGTTTTTCAAAGGAACCGTCAAGGTTAACGAAGCAAACCGTTCGTTTGTGATTACGCCCACCAGCGGCAACTACCGGGGCTTTTACGGCTGTGCGCCCAAGAGTAACATCAACCGCGATGCGCGTAAGGAAGAACTGAAGCAGGAAACCATGAATTACCAGGTCGAAAGTGGCAAAACCGCCCTCAAACTCTCGGATGCTGAAAATCCGCAGGGCGTGCGTCTGAAAGCCATTACGTGGTAAATTAACCGACATCAAAACAGATCGGCTGGATGGCTTTTGGAAGGCAATCAGTCGATCTGTATCTTCGTTTTCGACTGATTTTCCAGCAGAATCACCCCGGCTTTCGACTGCCGCCAGCGGTCTAGCAACGCCTTGGGCGTGGGCGTCACCCGGAAGGCAAACGACCCCAGCAAAAGGTCTTCGTCGCCATCCTGATCGACGTCGGCGGCATCCAGCGTCAGCCACGCGCCCTGATCCGCATCGGGAAACGATTTCGGCCGAAACCGGTTATTCCCCCGGTTTTCCAGAAACACAAAGTTCTCCAGCCGTTTGCGCGACACATCCGGGAAGAACGCAATGGCCGCAACATCCAGATCACCGTCACCGTCGAAGTCGCGGGCGAGGGCTTTCGTGGCCCCGTGCAGGGGATAAAACCAGACCTGCCGGAATTTAAAATTGCCGTCGTTGCGGAACAGCCGGACGCCGTGATACCGCTTCAGCGTGTTGGAATAATCCGCATTATCGCCGTTGGTATACAGCAGATCCATGTCGCCATCCTGGTCAAAATCAACCACATCCAGATAACTGGACCCGAAGACCGGCGGAAAACGCAGCACGGTTTTCTTCCAGAACCGCCCCCCGCCTTCGTTGTTGAAGACGGCGACCTGCTCGTCACTCTGCGACAACAAAACGACAATGTCCGCCTTGCCATCGCCGTTCATGTCGGTCACCACGGTTCGGATTGCGCCCGGCACCGGTTCCAGAACGTGTTCGGTGTAGGTCGACCCGGTATTTTCAAACCAGGTCAGTTGTCCGGTATAAAAACCGAACTGACACACCAGAATGTCTTCTTTTCCGTCGCCGTTCAGATCGGCATACGTGGCATCGACCGGGCGTTGCAGCCGTTTCAGCAACACCGACCGACCGATCTTCTGCGTCGCCGGATTTCGGTTGATATGTAGCAGTTCGCCATTCAGGAGGTCGTTGGGGTCCATCGTTCCCATCGCCAGCACATCGAGACTACCGTCGGGACGGGTCCGCAGGCTGGAAGGGGGCGAAAACGTCACCACTGAATCAACCTTTTGCAGGCCACTATCCAGAAAATACAGCCTTCCGCGCCGACTCCCCACCGCGATCCGCCGACTCGCCGGTTGATAGGCCAGCAGGGTCACCAGATTGTCGACGGGCTGGGCAGGTTTGCGGATTTTGAAAAGCGGCAAATTGTATGAAATCGCGGGGCGGGGGGCTTGTGGCAACGGTTTTTCCGGCGCGTTTTTTACGTAATAGTCGGTGATTTTCTGCCAATCGTCGGGATGCACCATTGGCGCGTTGGCAAAGGCTGTCGATTGCAGCACCCGCTGAATTTCGTCGGGGTCGCTCAACTGCCGAAACGGCGAGAGGGAATCGGCCGAAAAGCCCATCCGAAGCGCCATCTGCGGCAACACTTTCCGCTTCCAGATGTCTTTTTCCAGCAATTCCGGCGACGGAAACGCGTGGCAACCTGCGCAATACTGCCGGGCTAGCTCCTCTCCGCTTAAGCCTGACGGTTCGGTTGGCGTGGTCGACTTTGGGCTTTGATTACACGCCACTACCCAAAAAACAAAAAACAAATAGACGAAAAACGAAATTGATCTATTGAAAGACATCGTATGATAAAAAACAGAACAAACTTATCACAAAACCGCCTGTTTTTCAACTGGTGGCCGACTGCCGTTTGACCTTTTCCGAAATCGCTATTACTTTTTCCCATTTCTTTGCACCGCATTAGCCGCCCTTTACTTCTATGATGAATTGCATTCTCGGCGTCGACATCGGCACGACTAACGTTAAGGCCCTCGCTTTTCAGCCGGAAACCGGCGATATTATCGCCCACGCTTCCGCCCCTCTGACAACACTCCATCCCCAACCCGGTTATGCGGAACAGGACCCGGAGGAAGTCTGGACGAACCTGGTCGACGTACTGGACGAAGTTTGCCGGGAAGTGCAGCAGCAGAACGGACGCATCGAAGCCGTTGGATTCAGTTCGGCCATGCACAGCAGCGTGGGGGTCGATGACGCCGGAAAACCGCTCACCAACGCCATTTTGTGGTCCGACAACCGGGCCGAAAAACAGGCAGCCTCCCTGCGCCACGACCAGGCCGTTCTCGGCAAAGACATTTACGAACGAACCGGCACGCCCCTGCATCCCATGATTCCGCTCTGCAAACTGGCCTGGTTCCGCGAACACAATCTGCGGCTGCTGCGCCGGGCCACGGGCTGGATTTCGATCAAGGAATACATCTGGCACAAACTAACGGGGAAGTATCAGATTGATTATTCGATTGCCACCGCCACCGGTTTATTCGACAGCCAGCGGAAAGAATGGTATGCGCCCGCGCTCGACTTTGCCGGGATCCGGATCGAGCAGTTGTCGGAACCGGTGCCGACCACCTACGCCGGCAAGCTCACGACCTCCGGGCTACCCGGCTCCGTTACCGACGGGCTAGCAGAAGCGGCCCTATACATCGGGGCGTCGGACGGATGTCTGGCAAATCTGGGAGCCGGAGCCATTGAATCCGGGATCACTACCATCACCATTGGCACGAGTGGAGCCATCCGCCGGACGGTTCAACGGCCGCTGCGCGATGAAAAAGGACGGTTATTCAGTTACATCCTGAACGTGAACGATCCGGTGGACAAAAATTATTACGTGGTCGGCGGCCCAACCAACAACGGGGCGAATGTTCTGCAATGGGTTTCCGAAAAGCTGACACAATCCGAAACCACCGACGTTCTGGCCGAAGCGGCCACCGTGGAAGCCGGTTCCGACGATCTGCTGTTTCTACCCTATTTGCAGGGCGAACGCGCACCGCTTTGGGACGCGGGCGTGCGGGGCTCCTACCTGAATGTCGACTGGCACCACGGACGGGCGCACTTTGTGCGGGCCGCGCTGGAAGGCGTGTTGTTCAACTTGCTCCGCATCGAGCGCATTTTGTCGCGGCACACCGGGCCCACACGAGTGATTCACGCCAACGGCGGCTTTGCCCAGTCCGCGTTCTGGGTGCAGATGATGGCCGATATTTTCGGGGTTCCGGTTCGGCTCAACGAGAGCAACGAAAGTGGTGCCATTGGCGCTATCCTGCTGACGATGAAGGCCACCGGGCGGGTTTCGTCCCTGGCCGAAGCCACCCGCCACGTCGGCTTCGGCCAGACGTTCGAGCCCGATGCCGAACGCCACCGGCGGTATCAGACGGTGTACAAGCGGTTTGAACAAGCCTTGCCTTAAAACCGCCCGGTAGCCCCACAATCAATCCATCATAAATTGCTTTTGATACGCATCGATCACCTGCTCACGCGTCCGTTTCAACCGCATCTTGACGGCGCTGTGGTTAATGTTGTACTGCCGGGCAATTTCGGTAACGTCAATATTATCCACGTATTTGAGTTGTAGCAAGGCCATTCGGTCCGGCGAAATTTTTTCCATCACCACCGCCATCTGACTCAGCATGGCATGGGCCGTATCACTTCCTTCCGAATCGGGAATGTTGTCGATATCGACTTCATCCATAGCCACCACCACCATGCGGTTTGCGACCCGGCTTTTCTGCCGGCAATAATTTTGTGAAATAGAAAACAGCCAGGTCGAAAAGGCAGAGCGTCCCTGAAACTGATCAATTTTAATGAAGACCTGAAGAAAAATGTCGTGCGTATAGTCTTCCGCCTTGACCGGATCGCGGGTAAATGTCAGACAGCTACCATACACTTTATGCACATAGCGTTTGTACAAAGTCTCCAAACAATCCGCCCGGCGGGTGTTCAGATACGAACCAATGAGTTCTTCGTCTCTTAATACACGTTTCATACGACAGAGAAAATTAATGTACTGTAATGAATTGTTACGTTTAGGTACGACAGAATCAGGCCTTCCCAATCCGGCAACTTCGGAAATGGAGTTGATTTTTGAGTCCGAAATCAACAGTGATGTTACTGATTTTACATGATTGTTAAATACAATTACCCCGCCACAGGCTCCAGCTTACGGGGATAACACCATGAACGTATAGATTAACGTTATAAACCGAATCATATAGAGTATAAATACTTATATTTGGGCTTATCAACTTACTGTACAGGCTTTTTAGCCCCTATATTGAGTACTAACGTCACTAAATATTGGCCAAATAGGACTTTTCAGTGCATGAATGTTCTCCAAAGTAGGTCGAGTAAAACATGTTCGGTTATATTCGGTGGGTTGTTTGCTCAAAAAACTTGTTTACTTATATTTACTAGCTTATCATTACACAGTAACAATTCCCCTCTACTCACCATAGCTCAATTCCATGAAATATCGTCAATGTCTGATTGTAGACGATTCTGATTCGGCGGTAGCCATCCTGCAGGAGTATCTGGCGCGGCTCCCCTTCTTTATGCCCCCTCAGGTCAGCGGAACCGTTCGGGACGCCACAAGCCTCCTGCAACAGCAGCATTTTGACCTTATCTTGCTGGATATTAGCCTTCCAGACCAAATGGGTCTTGATTTATTACGCTCGTTCCCCAAACCCTTATCGGTGATTGTTACCACCGCCAACCCCGATTTTGCCGTTGAAAGCTACGATCTCGATGTAGCGGATTATCTGCTCAAACCCTTTTCTTTTAACCGGTTTATTCGGGCTGTCAACCGCGCCCTGGGGGTTCAACTGGCCCAAAACAGCCTGACCGAGGATCGTTTCATTTTTTTAAAAGTGGGTCATGCCATGCAGCGCTTCGATTACGACGCCATCGAATACATACAGGCCTTTGGTACTTACTGCAAGGTCATGATCAACCAGAAAGTGGTGGTGGTGAACGAAATAATTTCCAATCTGGAAAATCTGCTCCCCCGGCACAAATTTCTCCGGATTCACAAATCGTACTTATTAAATTTATCCAAAATCAACAGCTATAATTATCGGACAATCTTTGTGGGTACGGCCAAGATTCCGCTGGGTGCTTCCTACCGGGATAAGTTCGAAGGATTCCTGAATTTGCTCGATAAAAAATCAGAACCGTAAAATCAGCGGATTTGCTAACTTGCGCGACCGTTTTACCTCCCAATTTATGTTTGTTGAAGCCATTGAGCGGGTCGACCCTTTTGTACGTCCTATTTTATCGATTGTCCGGCGGTATGGCAGCAGCGAAGTGATTCCGGCCTGTTCGACCATGTTTTTCGTCAATGAGCAGGCCTGCGCCGTCACCTGCAAGCACGTGGCCGAACAACTGATTAGTTCGGATACGATCCACCAAAATTACATCCAGTTTCAGGGCGAGCGCCGTTCCATTCCGCGGGACAAAAACCAGACCCGGCGGCAGGAAGACCTGGAAAATAAATACAACCTGCGCCGGGAAAGCATCATCCGGATCAAGAACCAGTTTGTCAACTCGGTCGATCAGTTTTCGGAAATCACCTACCACCTCCACCCCACACAGGACCTGGCCGTTATTCAGTTTAAAGGATACAGCCAGATTAAGTACAACGCCTGTGCGGTTTTTCTGCGCGATAGCAGCAAAATCAAGCAGGGCCGGAGCCTGTGCCGCCTGGGGTATCCCTTTCCGGAATTTACCAATTACCGCTTCAATCCGGATCTCGACGACATCGAGTGGACTGCCGATGGACGCAGCAACACCCCGCGTTTTCCCATCGACGGCATCGTGACCCGGCTGCGGGCCGAAAACGGCGAAATCGTCGGCGTTGAAATGAGTACACCCGGTTTGCGGGGACAAAGTGGTGGGCCGCTTTTCGATACCAGCGGAATCATCTATGGGATGCAAAGCTCCACGCGCCACCTCCACCTCGGTTTCGACATCGAAGACCGGGACGTGATTGTGAACGGCCGCCAGACCCGCGTGTCCAATTACCCGTTTCTGAACGTTGGCCAGTGCGTCCACGTTGACATCATCAAGAAGTTCCTGCGAGATTTGAGAATTAAATATTATGAAGAATAACGCCCCCAAAGACCGGTCTGTAGGCACAAAAACGAAACCACTCACGGCCTATTCGCTGGAGACGCAAACGGAAGCCGCCATCGACCTCTTGAAGCGGCTCATTGCAACCCCTTCGCTTAGCCGGGAGGAAGACCGTACGGCGGCTCTCATCGAGCAGTTTTTCCGCCAGCGCAGCATTCCTTACAAGCGGACCAAAAACAACGTCTGGACCCACAACCGGTTTTTCGATCCCGCCAAACCCACTTTGTTGCTCAATTCACACCACGATACCGTCAAACCGAATACGTCGTGGACCCTCGATCCCTTTCAGCCCATCGAACGCGAAGGCAAACTCTACGGATTGGGAAGCAACGACGCCGGGGGCTGTCTGGTGTCGCTCATGGCCACGTTTTGCCACTTTTACGACAAAAAAGACCTGGCCTACAACCTCGTGGTGGCCGCTACGGCCGAAGAGGAAATATCCGGTCGCGAAGGGCTGGAAATGATTCTGCCCGAACTGCCGCCCATCGATTTTGCCATTGTGGGCGAACCCACGCAGATGCACCTGGCCATTGCCGAAAAAGGGCTGCTGGTGCTCGACTGCACGGCCAAAGGCAAATCTGGTCATGCTGCCCGCGACGAAGGCGACAACGCCATTTATTACGCCATCAAAGACATTGAATGGCTGACCAGTAATCCGTTTCCGAAAGTGTCGCCGACGCTGGGGCCGGTCAAATTGTCGGTGACGATCATCAACGCGGGTTCGCAGCACAACGTCGTTCCCGACACCTGCACGTTTACGGTCGATGTGCGCGCTACGGAACAATACACGCTGGAAGAAATCATCGAGACGATTCGCAAAAACATTCGCTCAACCGTTCAGCCGCGTTCGATTCGACTCAAACCGTCGAGCATTCCGCTGGACCACCCGATTGTGCAGGCCGGTATGGCCCTGAAACGCGAAACCTACGGTTCGCCGACCACTTCCGACCAGGCCCTGCTCGATTGCCCGTCGCTGAAATGCGGTCCCGGCCACTCCGAGCGGTCGCACACCGCCGACGAATTTATTTATTTGCGGGAAATTGAACAGGGAATTGAGTTATATATCCGAATGTTAGAACAAATCCTGTAAATCATGTTGCACCCACTCACGTTTGAAACGATTTTCAAAGACAAAATCTGGGGCGGCCAGAAGATCAAAACCGTTCTGGGCAAAGACTTTTCGCCCCTGCCCAACTGCGGAGAAACCTGGGAAATTTCCGGCGTTACGGGCAACATCTCCGTGGTGGCTGAAGGACCGCTGAAAGGCCAAAGTTTGCAGGACTTACTGGAACATTACAAAGACGAACTGGTTGGCAAACACGTTTACGAGCGGTTTGGTAACGAATTTCCGCTGCTGGTCAAATTCATCGACGCCAACGACGACCTCTCGATTCAGGTCCATCCGAACGACGAACTCGCCAAAAAACGGCACAAAAGTTTCGGAAAAACCGAGATGTGGTACATCCTCGCAGCCGACGAAGGAGCCACGCTGAACTCCGGTTTTAACCGGGAAGTGACCAAAGACGAGTACGTAAAAGCCGTCGCGGATAACACCCTGATGGACATTCTAAACATCGAGCCGGTCAGCGCCGGGGATGTGTTCTTTTTGCCGGCCGGTCGGGTTCACTACATCGGAAAAGGCATTCTGCTGGCCGAAATCCAGCAAACCTCCGACATCACCTACCGGATTTACGATTTCGACCGCACCGACGACAAAGGGCAGAAACGCGAACTCCACACGGAGCTGGCCGTCGATGCCATCGATTACACGCATTACGATCAGTATAAAACGCCGTATGACTCCCAACCGAATCAGAGCGTCAATGCCGTCACCAGCGACTATTTCGTCACCAATGTGCTGAAATTCGATCAGGAAGTGCTGCACGACTATACGCATCTGGATTCATTCGTCATCCTGGTGTGCGTCGACGGTTCGCTGACGGTCGAAACCGGCGATGGTTACCGCATCCCGCTGAAAACGGGCCAATGCGCGCTGCTGCCCGCTTCAACCACGCAGGTAACGCTGCTGCCCAACGGCCCCATGACGGTTCTGGAATCTTACGTACCTTAAACTGATGATGAATTATGAACGATGAACGATGGATTACCTGCGCCAGCCCATTCATAGCTCATCATCCATAATTCATCATTTCATTTATGAATTTCATCTACTTCATTTTTGCCTTTCTGGTTGGAACGGCTACGAGCATTCAATCGGGCGTGAATTCCCAGTTGCGGCAGAGCATTGCCCACCCGGTTCTGGCCGCCCTCATTTCGTTTGGCTCCGGTTTTGTGGTTTTGGCATTGATGTGTCTGGCTTTTCGAACCCCCATACCGGCTCTCGAAACCATGCGGGGCATCAGTTGGTGGAAATGGACGGGCGGTTTGCTGGGGGCCATTTATGTAACAACCGTCATCATTACCGTTCCCCGGATTGGCGCGGGAAACCTGCTCAGTCTGAGCGTAGCCGGTCAATTGCTGGCGGCTGTTGTGCTGGATCATTATGGCCTGCTCGGGTTTAAAGAACACGGTCTGACGTTGTGGCGGCTGGTCGGCGTTCTGCTGATCGTGCTGGGGGTTGTGCTGGTGGTAAAGAATTGAGGAAAAACGAACAATTCGGGTTCGAATCCGTGTTCAGTAGGCATGGTCAAATACCGCTTTTATCCGACGCTGCTCAACACCTTTTCCCGGTATCTTTCCGGGGGTAATTTCACGATGCAGCAGTTGCTCGATACCATCAACCGGGTCCCGGCCCCAACGACGGTGGCGCAGGAGCGCGGCACCCGGTTTGAAGACGCCGTGATCAAGGGCGAAGACGAAGAGCGGTTTAACGCCGACATTCTGGAAAAATTTCGCCGGCACTTGCCCCGCCCCATCATCGAAACCCAGGTTTATTGCCAGTACGAGATTGACGATGTGCTGTTTTACGGCTACGTCGATCTGATCGGAAAATACAAAGCCGTCGATATCAAAACCACGGCGTCCTATCAGCATCCCCGTTTCACCTTCAACCACCAGAATCTGTATCTCCACGCGCTGAAAAAACGCGGCATCCGGCTGATGGAATACCTGATCACGGATTTTAAGGAGGTGTATGTCGAGAGTTATTCCCTCACGCATCCGATTGATAAACAGCTCGAAGAAATCCGGCTTTTCAAGCAGTTTCTGGAAGAACACCGGGAGTTAATCTCCGATCCGAAGATTTTTGTGAATCCGGAGTGAGTAGAAAGGGTTGTTTCGCAGAGTTTATCAGAGAAAATCAGAGGTAAGCGGAGAAATCTCTGATAAACTCCTTTTTTCTCTGATAAACTCTGCGAAACAACTTTCGAATTCTCATGAAAAAACTCATCATCGCCATTTCTTTCACCCTCACTTTCTGCGCCTTCCAGAAAGAAAAATGGGTTAAACTCTTCAACGGGAAAGACTTCAGCGGCTGGACCATTCGCGGGGAACAGGTCAAGAATGATTACCGGATCGAGAACGACGAAATCGTCGGAATTTCGAAACCCAATTCCCAGAACACCTTCCTTTGTACGAATAAAAATTACGACGATTTCATTCTGGAACTGGAAGTGAAGGTCGATACCGGCATGAATTCGGGCATTCAGTTTCGCAGTGAAAGCCGCCCGGATTTCAAAAACGGCCGCGTTCACGGCTACCAGGCCGAAATCGATCCGGCAGCCCGTGCCTGGAGTGGCGGTTTATACGACGAAGCCCGGCGCGGCTGGTTGGTGGATCTGAAAAACAACCCCGAAGGTCGGCAGGCTTTTAAAAAATTCGACTGGAACCAGTACCGGATCGAAGCCATTGGCAAAACCGTCAAGATCTTCCTGAATGGCGTCAAAACCACCGACTACACCGATACGCTGGCGACGAAAGGGTTTATTGCCCTCCAGGTTCACGGCACCAAAGTGCAGCGCCCCATGGAAGTCCGCTGGCGCAACATCCGCTTGCAGGAACTGGCGAAGAAATAACGGCAAATCGCGTCCACACCCGAAATCCTTCTTTTTTATTCCCCGCTAACCGGTGACCTTTGCGGCTATGATTGGCCGCAGTTTACGTCTGTATCGGGATGCGTACCGGGGTTTGCCCGCACCGGTGTGGCTGTTGGGGGGCGTGATGCTCATCAACCGCAGCGGTACGATGGTGCTGCCCTACCTGACGCTGTATCTGACGCAACACCTGCACTACAGCGTGACGGAAGCAGGCCTGGTGATGGCCGTTTACGGGGCGGGGGCGCTGGTCGGGACGTTCCTGGGTGGGCGGCTCTCCGACCAGTTCGGTTTCTACCCGGTTCAGTTTCTGAGCCTTCTGGTTTCGGGCTTTTTCCTGATTTTCCTGCAGTTCGCGCAGGATTTCTACACCATGTGTGGGGTCGTTTTTGTCTACACCCTGCTCGGGGATGCCTTTCGTCCGGCGGTTTCGTCGGCGGTGGCCTATTACAGCGTTCCCGAAAACCGCACCCGCGCCTATTCGCTCAACCGGCTGGCGATCAACCTCGGTTGGTCGCTCGGGGGCGGTTTGGGCGGCTATCTGGCCGGCATCGACTACCGGCTTCTGTTCTGGGTCGATGGCCTCACCTGCATCGTGGCCGCGATCGTGCTGCGGGCGTACCTGCCCGTTCCCGTCCGGCCTGGTCCAACGGTAGGCAAAACCGACGCCCCTATAGCAGGCATCCGATCCGCCTACCGGGATCGGTTGTTTCTGATTTTTGTCGGGGCTACGATCCTGTTTGCGATCGGCTTCTGGCAGTTGTTCGGCATGATTCCGCTCTATTTCAAACAGGTGCTGCACCTGAAAGAAACCCAGATCGGGCTGCTGATGACGATGAATGGCTTGATGATCGTCTTCATCGAAATGGCGCTGGTGTATGCGGTTGAAAAGCGGTATGCGCACCTGAAAGTCGGCATCATTGGGTTTGGCGCGCTGCTGGTCGGCTTGTCATACCTGCTCCTGAATACCGGTTTGTGGCCGGTTTTAGCCATTTTTGCGGTTTTTATCAACACCTTTGGGGAAATGCTGGCGATGCCGTTCATGCAGTCGTTTACGGTGGAACGGGCCAATCCGCAAAACCGGGGGCAATACCTGGCGTTGTATTCGATGGCCTATGCGGTCGCTCAAATTACGGCACCCGCTTTCGGGTCGCAGATTGTCGCCTGGGCGGGTTTTCCGACGCTTTGGGTGGTGGTGATGGGATTTTGCCTGACCTCGGCCGTCCTATTCTGGTGGATAGCGGCCCAAGAAAAGAAAACCGCTCTGGTCGGAAACTAGGTAAGGCATCCGAACGGTCTCCTCTTGCCTTTAACGAAACACCTCTTCCAGTTCCAGCGATAACCCGAGTTTTTCATCCGTCAGTGTTCCGCCAATAAAATTCCGGTACGTTTCTGAATTGTGAATCACGTGAATGATCTTAAACAACGGATTGACCAACCAATAGGACTGAATACCGGCAGCAAAATACTGAGTTGATTTTTCGACTAATTCTTCCTGCGTCTGGGATGAGGACAAAATTTCGATCACTCCCAACGGCATTTGTGCCATCCGGGTTTCATCGTGTAGCGAGTCAAATGTGAGTTGTGGATAAACGGCAATGTCAGGAACAACCCATTTCCCGGCCATATCCAGACTGACCTCCGACAGAAAATCATATTGATTTCCGTACTTCTTTGACAAAGTCACAAGTATACGGCTTTGAATTAAAGCGTGATTTTTACTGGGCATAGCTTTCCCGCGTTCCGTTTCGTAGTCCGGTCGTATTTGCTCCGGCTGTGTGATTACCGCTTCCATAACTTGCCTGTTTTTTAACAAATTTACTAAATAGTCCGGGAAGAACCGCTTAATTTTGCGGCTTTCCAACTGACTCCTTACGCGCTTGAAACTCTGGCAAAAAGCAACGACCGACCCTCATTCCAACGCAGCATCTGAAAAAATCGAACGGTTTACGGTTGGACGCGACCGCGAGATGGATCTGTACCTCGCTCCTTTCGACGTTCTCGGCAACCTCGCTCATGCCACCATGCTCGAAACCATCGGCCTTTTGTCGAGTGATGAGTTAAGAGTTTTGAGTGAAGAGTTAAAATATATACATCGCCAAATAGAAGCTGGCGAGTTTGTGATTGAGGACGGTGTGGAAGATGTTCACTCGCAGGTGGAACTGATGCTGACCCGCAAACTGGGCGATGTTGGCAAGAAAATTCACAGCGGACGGTCGCGCAACGACCAGGTGCTGGTCGACCTCAAACTCTTTACCCGCGACCGGCTCTGGCAAGTGACCGAAGCCGTTCGACAGGTGTTCGACCGGCTGATTGCCCGTTCGGAGCAGCACAAAACCGATTTGCTGCCGGGCTATACGCACTTGCAGATTGCCATGCCGTCGTCGTTCGGACTGTGGTTCGGTGCCTACGCCGAAGCCCTGGCCGATGATATGCTGCTGTTGCAAACCGCCTACCGGTTTGCCAACCGGAATCCGCTCGGTTCGGGCGCGGGCTACGGTTCCTCGTTTCCGCTCAACCGCACGTTAACCACTGAATTGCTGGGCTTTGAAGGCATGCACATCAACGTGGTGTATGCGCAGATGAGTCGCGGAAAAACCGAACAAACCGCCCTGACGGCCCTGGCTGCCGTGGCCGCTACGCTCTCACGCATGGCGATGGACATTTGCCTCTATAACAGCCAGAACTTCGGGTTCCTGACGCTGCCCGACGCCCTGACGACCGGTTCGAGCATCATGCCGCACAAGAAAAATCCCGACGTGGCCGAACTCCTCCGCGCCAAAACCAACCGCCTGAAAGCCCTGCCGATGGAGGTGACGCTGGTGATGAGCAACCTGCCGTCGGGCTATCACCGCGACATGCAGATTTTGAAGGAAATTCTGATGCCGGCTTTTGAAGAACTCCTGGACTGCCTGGAAATCACGGATTTCATGCTCGAAAACATTCAGGTGAAACCCAATCTGATGGACGATCCGAAATACGATCTGATGTTCAGCGTCGAACGCGTCAACGCGCTGGTGCTGGAAGGCGTTCCGTTTCGGGAAGCGTATCTGATGGTCAAAACCGAAGTGGAAGAAGGGACTTATAAAGCGTCACGCGAATTGCACCACACGCACGAAGGCAGCCTTGGCAATCTGGGGAACGATCAGATTGTGAAGTACATGGACGCAAACCTGCAGGGATTTGGCGCGGAGAAAGTGGCCAAAGCCGTGGAACGACTCCTGGCAAAAGCGCTTTAATTTATCTAAAAATTTACCTACATTGGTTATCAAATCTGCTTAACGATTATGGTAGCAACTGAAGAAACCGTACAAACAAAACCGGAAACTCCGCCCGTGCCTTCGTACCTGATCTACGAAGTGCTGAACGGACAGCCGGTTTACTACCGGGGGTACCGGGATGTACTGGCGGGCAAACTCGATTTCAGCGCTATTATGGGCAGTAGTTCGCTTCAATCGTTTCTGGTATCGTTCATTTACGGCTTTATTCTCAACAACCGGGATAAAAAACGCTACGTCCCCTTCACCAATGAAGCAGGCCTTCATCTTGAGACGAATGACAATCTAGCCGCCGACATTGCCATCTACGAGAAAGGGACGTTCGAACTAACGACGAAATACTTCAACACACCCCCCAAAATAGTCATTGAAGTGGATATCAAAGCCGATGTCAGCGAACGACCGGGCGCGGAGATGGAATACATTGCCGAAAAAACGCAGCGATTATTTGATTTCGGCGTCGAAAAAGTATTCTGGGTGTTGAGCAAACCACGTCGTGTGTTTGTAGCGGTACCGAATCAGGATTGGATCTTTACCGACTGGGGCAACGATGTCCCGATTATGGAGGGCTGCGTTCTGAACGTCAAGAAAATATTGGAAGACGAAGGGATTCCGTATTGAAAGGTGTCAGATCGTTAAGTCTGACACCTTTTATTCTATCTACTTATTCCACCCGGTAGGCCACCAGTTTGTTCTTGAAAAATGTCGGCACAACGATCATTTTCTTGCCCGGAACGTATTCAATATCAGCGGTATTCATTTTTTCAGGCCGCGAATCGAGCATCAATTGTTTCTGCCCGTCGGCAGTGATGTAAAACAACCGGCCACTCCAGTCGGAAACGATGAAATCTTTTCCGACGGCCACAATGCCGTCGGTGTTTCCCATGCCGTCGGCCAGTTTCGTAATGGCTTTGGTTTCGACGTCGATGGATTGTAAAGCCCCGATTTTGGTGCTGCCAATCATCATTTTCTTCGTGCCGACCGCCAGCAAACCGTTCGGATTGTTCAGTTCGCCACCGTCCATCCAGATTTCCCACTTGCTGTCTTTCAGGCGGTAAATCTTGCTGTTCCGGCTGTCTGACACATAGACCGTTCCGTCTTTATCGATCGTCACGTCGTTCAGAAATGCCTTTTTGTCCGTGGCATCCCAGGTTTGCTCGGCCTGTCCGTTCGACAGATTAATGGCAATCAGCCGGTAGACGTCCGTGACATACAGGCGGTTTTTATAGATACCCATGCCTTTGGGTGCGTTCAGGCCCGTCGTCCATTTGAGGTTTTCGATTTTGCCGTCGAGCGAGACTTTCGAAATAAACCCGTCCCCATCGAGCGAATCGGATTTGCCGACGATGTTGGCCACATAAAGAACTTTCCCTTTCGGATCATACAGCACCGATTCCGGCACCCGCAATGTGGAGTCGGTTTCCCAGACTTTCACGAGTTTCTTTTCTTTTTTCGGCGATTCAAACGCCGACAGGGTAACGGCCAGAACAATACTGCCGCTTAACAGTAGATTTAGCAAACGCATAATTCGGGAGCAGATGGTTTTGTACTATTTACCCCGTAAGATAACGACACGGAGGCCGTTATTCCAACGGTTTGGCCGGTTTGTTACCGTACAGCGCGCTAACTTAAGCGAACCGCAAACAGCTCCTTGGAATTGTAATAGACATACGCCACCACGACCAGCGTCACCACCCCGCCCAGCGCCACCGAAGGCACCACGCCCAGCAACCGGGCCGCCACCCCCGACTCGAAAGCGCCGATCTCGTTGGAAGAACTGACGAAAATACCGTTGACAGCCGCCACCCGGCCCCGCATGTGATCGGGTGGGAAAATTTGCAGAACCGTGTTTCGGATCACCACACTGACGCTATCGAAGGCTCCCGTCACCAACAAGGCAAAAACCGAAAGCCAGAAGTGGGTCGAGAAAGCAAATACCAGCGTGAAAACCCCGAAGCCCAGCACCGCGATGAGCATGTTCCGCCAGGCGTTGTGGGTCGGTGGAAATCGCGTCAGGAGCAGCATGGTTCCGATGGCGCCGATGGCCGGTGCGGCCCGCAGAATTCCCAGCCCCTGAGCGCCTACCTTCAGAATGTCTTCGGCAAAAACGGGCAGCATGGCCACCACGCCACCGAACAGAACCGAAAACAGATCCAGCGAAATGGAATAGAGAATAATCTTGGTTTTGAATACAAACCGGAAGCCTTCGCGCAGGCTGTTCCACAGGCTGTCTTTCGGGCCTTCCGTCACCGGAACCGGTTTTCTCTTGATCATCGAAATCAATACCAGACAAACCAGCAGCAAACCGATGACCACCAGCAACGAATAATCCAAGCCCAGCCAGACGTAGAGAAAACCGGCAATGCCCGGCCCGGCAATGGCACCGGCCTGCCAGAACGAACCGCTCCAGGTAGACGAATTGGCGTACAATTCCCGCGGAACCAGAAACGGTTTCAACGACGAACTGGTAGGTGAATAAAATCCTTTAGCCGTTCCGATCAGCACGAACGCGCTGTAAATCACCACCAACTGCGTGGATTTGGACAGATGTCCGACTACGGAAGGTTGGAACACCAGATAGAGAATGACGGAACCCAGAATAATCACCGACAGGCTGATCTGCAAAATGGAACGCTTTTCCCGCCGGTCGGCCAGGTGCCCGCCAAACAGCGACATAGCGATGAACGGCAACGCTTCGGCCAGGCCAACGAGGCCCAGCGCCAGCGGATCGTGCGTCATCTTGTACAATTCATACCCCAACAAAACCTCCTGAATCAGAAGCGTGGCCGTAAACAGAAAGCTATTGGCAGCAAAAAAGCGAAATTCGGGATAACGAAGGGCTGCGTAGGTGTCAACCTTTTTATTCATACGACAAAAATAACGGTTCGATCAGGATTCTGCTGCTTATTAAGTGGAACTGTCATTTCTTTGTTTTTGTAAATGAGCCGCCGAGCCGCCCCAACCCACGACCGGGCTACCCGTCGTCCTTTTTAACGTCTTTCAAAAATTCGGTTATGCGTGTCAAAATTTGTTGCATCAGCAGTGTGGAAGAGGCCCGGCTTGCCGTTGGAGCCGGGGCGTCGGCGGTGGGTCTGGTGGGGCGGATGCCCAGCGGGCCGGGCGTGATCGGGGATGACCTCATCCGAACCATTGCGCAAACCGTGCCTCCCCCCATCGCCACGTTTCTGCTGACGAGCGAGCCTACGGCCGAAGCCGTGATCGAACACCACCGCCGGGTTTTTACCAACACCATTCAGTTGGTCGACGCTCTGCCACCGGGGAGTTACCGGACCCTGCGGGCGGCTTTACCGGGCATAAAACTCGTACAAGTGATTCACGTTTTGGATGAGCTCAGCATCGACGAAGCCCTGGCGTCGGCGGAGGAAGTGGATGCGTTGCTGCTGGATTCGGGCAATCCGAAACTGGCCGTGAAGGAGTTGGGCGGAACGGGTCGCCGACACGATTGGACACTGAGCCGCCGGATTGTGGAGCAAAGCCGGGTGCCGGTTTTTCTGGCTGGTGGCCTGAATCCGGAGAACGTCCGGCAGGCCATCGACACTGTGCAGCCCTTCGGGCTGGATATTTGCAGCGGTGTCCGAACCAACGGAAAGCTGGATCCGGATAAACTGACCCGGTTTTTCACCCAAATCCACCGAAATTAGATACTAAAAAACCCCGACCAAACCGGCCGGGGTTTTCTTTCTATGCGTCGACTTACCTTACGCTACTGCAATTTGCTTGGGTTCGATCACCGGTTTTTCAACTTTCGGCAGATCGATCTTCAAAATACCGTCCGTGTAGGCGGCCTGAATTTGTTCGTTGTTCACGTTTTTCGGTAAGCGGAAGCTCCGTTCAAAAGAACTGTAGCTGAACTCTTTCCGGGTGTACTTTTCGGTTGTATCTTCCTTCGCTTCTTCCAGTTTGGCGGAGATGGTCAACTGGTTGTTGGTCAGGTTGATCGCGAAATCTTCTTTCTTCAAACCGGGGGCCGCCAGTTCAATGTGATAGGCGGTTTCATCTTCTTTCACATTCACCGCCGGAACGACCGGGCTAGCCGCTTTGGCAACCGCTGGCGTGTGAAAATGACGGTTGAATTCGTGGTTTACCAGATTGTTAAAAAACGAGGGCAATTGGTTGTATTGAACTAAGGTTCTCATGGCTTTATGCTGGTTATCTTTTTAATTTCTGAACTACAACTCCCTTTATTCAACTTGTGTACCAATCTAAAAACAGAACGCAAATCAGCCATTTTGTCACTAAAATTATATATATTGAAATAAACAATGACATTTTGTCTCGTTTGATCAGCATTTTTGTCTGAACGATTGCTCAATGCCCCAGGCGTTCGCGTGTGGAGTTCCCTATCCACTTCTTCAGGCCCGACGGTTGCGGATTCAAAGTGCGGGATATGGAGCAGAAATATGGGCACAAAAGGGTTAGCATGGCTTTTCGGTATGAGTAAGCCAGAAATTTAATGTAACTGATTGTTGATGCATCGACAATCAAACCTTATTTTTAGCCTTCTGTACCTTCCTCTCAACCGTACTATTACTTATGTTCCAGTATTACCGTCTTCTATCCTTCATTTTTTGCGTCTTCCTAAGTACCACGATCCTACAGGCGCAGCAGACCGCGGCCACGTTTTTTGAAACCGGCATTGTGAAAAGTAAATCGGGCGATTTCATGGGTGCCTTGCAGGCATTCAGTATGGCCATCGGGGCAAATCCCGAAAACGCACCCAGCTACTACAACCGCGGACTGGCCAAAGCCAATCTGAAAGACCACCGGGGCGCCATTTTGGACTACGACCGGGCCATTGAACTCAATGGAAAAGATGCCCTGGCTTACCTCAGTCGCGGGGTCAGCAAGAGCAAACAGGACGACCACCGCGCGGCCCTCATGGACTTCAGCCGGGCCATCGAACTGGCGCCCGACGACGCCCAGGCGTATTATTACCGGGGCGCGAGCCGCAGCCGCCTGGAACAATACCGGGGAGCCTTGCAGGATTTCTCCAAAACCATCGAACTGGACCCCAACAACGTGCAGACGCTGTATGCCCGTGGCATCACCAAACAGAAACTGGACGATTATGCGGGCAGTCTGGCCGATTTTTCGAAGGTCATCGAACTGAATCCCAAACGGGCGCAGGCGTATGCCGGTCGGGGAGCGTCGCTGGTGCAACTGGGCCAGTACCAAAAAGCCGCTGAAGACCTTAACAAGGCCATTGAACTGGCGCCCGAAGATGGCGAATCGTTCTACAACCGGGGCTTTGCCAAGAGCAAACTGGAAGATTACAAAAGTGCGTTGAATGACTATGACCGGGCGATTGTTCTGGAAGCAACCAACTACCGGGCCTTTTATGGCCGCGCCTTCTGCCGTGGCAAACTGGGCGACCAGAAAGGGGCGATTCAGGATTACAATACCGCGATTGAAATCAACAATGCCAACGTAGAGACGAAAGTGGTCTATAACGGCAAAATCTCAAGGGCGGTTCTGGACAATTTGCGGAACGCCGTGCAGCAGAAAAACATCATCGACGCCCTGTCGACCGAACGCTCGGAAGCGTATTTTAACCGGGCCATCAGCAAAAGCAAAGTCAACGACATCAAAGGAGCCACGGCCGATCTGAACAAAGCCATCGAACTGAACCCGACCTACTCCGAAGCCTACTTCACCCGCGGCCTCATCCGCTCGCAGCAGGGCGACCAGAAAGGGGCGATTCTGGACTGCAACAGCGCACTTCAACTTGATCCGAAATACGCAGAAGTCTACTACGTGCGCGGCATCATCCGCCACAGTCTGGGCGACGAAAACGGCGGCTGTCTCGACCTCAGCAAATCCGGCGAACTCGGCTACACGCCGTCGTACAAGGCGATTAGTGATTACTGTAATTAGAATGATGAGTTATGAATGATGAACGATGAACGAGCTTCGCCGGTAAGCATTCATCGTTCATCATTCATAACCCATCATTCAAATCTAAGGTGCTTGACCGATTCGCCTGAGTTGGCTAGTTCGCGGAGGGAGTCGATGCCGATCTGGAGGTGTTTTTCGACGTACGAGCCGGTAACGCGTTTGTCGCTTTCTTCGGTTTTGACGCCTTCCGGCACCATCGGATTGTCGGAAACCAGCAGCAGGGCGCCGTGAGGAATGGCGTTGGCAAAACCGACGATGAAGATCGTGGCGGTTTCCATGTCGATCGCCATGGCCCGAATCTCACGCAGATACTCCTTGAACACTTCGTCGTGTTCCCAGATCCGCCGGTTGGTCGTATAGACCGTACCGGTCCAGTAATCCAGTTCGTGTTTTTTGATCATGGACGAAACCGCCCGCTGCAACCTAAACGACGGCAGAGCCGGGATTTCGGGCTTCATATAATCGTTGCTGGTGCCATCGCCCCGAATGGCCGCAATGGGCAAAACTAGGTCACCGACCAGCGTTTTTTTCAAACCACCGCATTTTCCCAGAAACAACACCGCCTTGGGGTTCACCGCCGTCAGCAAATCCATGACCGTTGCGGCCATGGCACTGCCCATTCCGAAGTTGATGATCGTGATGTTGTCGGCAGTTGCCGTTTGCATGGCCCGGCCCAGCCCGTAGATTTCGGTGTCGTATTTTTTCGCAAACAGCTCGACGTAGTTGATAAAATTCGTCAGCAGAATGTACTCTCCGAATTGCTCGATGGGCGTTCCGGTATACCGGGGCAGCCAGTTTTGGACAATTTCATCTTTGGTTTTCATGGTTTGAAGTGTATCATCGATCGACGGCAGCATTACTCCGCCAGATTGCTTATTTTTGACGAATGGAATCGTTAAACCTACCGGTTTTTGAGTACAATACGAAGCAGATCGAGGGGAAACCGTATATTTTCGATGTGTTGCGGAAGAAGTATGTGCTCATTACACCGGAAGAATGGGTTCGGCAACACGTCGTGCATTTGCTGCTGAATCAGTATGGCTATCCAAAATCGCTGATTCGGAGTGAAGGCGGTTTGAAACTCAATCAGTTGCGGAAACGAACGGATATTCTGGTGTTCGACCGGCTTGGGAAACCGTTTTTGCTCGTCGAATGCAAAGCCCCCCAGGTGACCGTCACGCAGCAGGTTTTCGACCAGATTGGCCGCTACAACCACATCCACCAGGCGCCTTATATCGTGATCACCAACGGCCTGACCCACTATTGCTGCTGTGTCGATTATCAACTCCAAACCGTTGATTTTCTGGACGATCTCCCCCGGTTTACGTAATCTACCAATGGCCTGAAAAGTCCCTGGGAACAAAAAAACCGCGTCCTGCTGGCAGGAACGCGGTTCGTTACGGGGGATACTGCAAAACCCTTATTTCGTTTTTACGCCTGAAGCTGCATTGTCGGCCGTTGCCACAATGTTCATATCGACGGTGAAATCATCGTAGATTACTTTGTCGCCCAGGTTATCGAAGAACGACTTCGAGCCGTATTTGATCTCGAATTTTGCACGATTGATGGTAGCTTTACCACTAGCCGTCAGTGTGTTACCCGAAACGGAATACGTGACCGGAAACGTGACGGGATTCGTGATGCCTTTGATCGTCAGATCGCCGGTTACATCGGCAACATTACCGGCGGTGGCCTTCACTTTCGTGATTTTGAACGTGGCAACCGGGTGTTTGGCAACCGAGAAGAAATCGTCCGATTTCAGGTGGTTGATCAGTTTGTCGTGGTATTCCTTGTTGTCTTTCAGGTCGGTGCTGGTCATCGTCCGGAGGTCGATCGAAACGAGACCGCCTTTCAACTGGTTACCACTGAGGGTCAAATAGCCTTTTTCAGCTTTTACGGGGCCGGTGTGTTCGCCGGTTACTTTTTTACCATTCCAGGTCAATACACTTTTGTCGACGTCGATGTTGTAGGTTGTCGTTTTGGCGACACTTTTTTTGGCGTTTTTGTCATTGCCGGAAACACCATGGTTGGCTGCTACTGGATTGCTGATTGCCACGCTCAGGGCCACGAATCCTACTAAAATTTGCTTGTACATGAGATTAATTTTTAATTTAGGGAAATTGGTTGGTTGTAATTGGATTGATTGGTAAAAAAAGGGATTGTTATTCTGACGATCCGCGAAGTTTGTCGAGCAAACGGTTTAGCTCATTGGCTTCTTCTTCGGTCAGGTTGTGAAACCGCTTTTCCCACTGATTCTGGTGCTGATCCATGATTTTCAACAGATCCAGCCCTTTCTCGGTGATCACGACGTCGACGGCCCGACGGTCGTTGGGGCATTCGGTGCGCTGGGCTAATTCTTTTGCAAGCAATTTATCGACCAAACGGGACGCATTCGACATTTTATCCAGCATCCGTTCCGTAATATCTGCTACTTTGACCGGGTTGGGATATTGCCCGCGCAAAATCCGGAGGACGTTGTATTGCTGAATGGTTAATCCATACGGTTTTAGTAAATACATCTGCTCATCGCATACCCACCCGTTGGTATACATCAGGTTCACCGTCATCCGGTGATACGGAGACCGGAACGATGTTGTCTGTTTGATGTCATTCTCGATTGGCATTGTCATTTTTGCTAAGTGAGGAACGGCTTCTTCGGTTCTGTTGCAAAATAACCAATTCACCTTTAATTACCAGTCCCCGTTAACGTTACAAATATACTGTCTATACATTTAATGTAACAACATTATATTCAAAAAAAGTTTCAGCGGTATGGAATAATTTCTGGCGCCGAGGTATCGAAGTCGCGGAAACGGGCCGTCGGCACCCCTTCGAAGGCAGGACGGAAGGGTGCCGGGTTGTTCGGAATATTGGGATACCAGGCAATCCGGATCTGAAAACTGTTGAAGGTCAGGTTCTCGTTTCGCAACCGAAACGCTACGCCATAGCCCTGATAAAGAGGCCCATGAAACAGTTTCCGGGTCTGGTAGGTGACCAGACCGAGGTTGGCAAAGGTGACGATGGCCACCCGAAAACCGACGATGTTCAGACGGGAGAAGAGGATATTTTCGAGATTGGTCAACAATAACTTCGTGCCGCGCAGTTCGTTGTTGTTGATCCCGAGCCGGTCGCGGCCACTTAGCGTCAGGTATTCACTGTCGAACCGCTGGGAGCCCATCGTGTAGCGGAAGTTGATAAAATGCCGCCAGTTGCCCCAGTTGGTCGTTCGAAGGGGGGTGAAATAACTCGACTCCAGCGAAAAAACACCCTGCTCGATGGTGGTCTTGCTGCGCAAAAAACTACCGATACTCAATGCGCCATACAGATAGCCGAACGATTCGAGGTAATGCGCTTTGGAGTATTTAAAACCCAGGTACTTGCGTTGCCCCAGTTCGGCGTTGTCGTAACCCGCCACAATGGATGCCAGACTCCCGAAAGGCACGTCCTCCGTCCGGCCAAACCCGTAGATCAACACGTCCCGCACGTAACGCCGACGCGACAAACCGATGCTGAACAGGGTGGCATTCGTATTCTGAAACAATTGATTGGTGTCTTGCCGTACTTCCGGCCGGTTCGTAAAAGCGAGTCGCGTAAAGCGGGCAGCCACCACCAGCCGCGTTCGGTCGTCACCTTCCCCTAAAAAACTAAAAAACGGCTTGAACGAATAACCAGCCCAGATATCGTTGTAATAATAACCGAGTTTGGTGAGTTGGGCACTGTCTTCGGAAAACACAATGTAGCGGGGAAACCGGTTGTAACTCAATTCAGCCGAACCAGCCCACTTGGTATCCGGCGTCAGAAACGGGCGGTAGAAGCGAACTGAATATTGTTTCAGATCGCGGGTTTCTACCACATCGGCCTGACCCGTAAAAAATGTTTTGCCGATGTACGGAACAATATACCGCCCCCGGTATTCGAGTTTTTGAAAGGGGTCATCGGCGTTGTAAGCAATCTGGTTGGAAAAAGTGTGTGCCAGTCCCCGGAAATTTCGCTGTTCCAGCCTCAGGTCGAACCGGTTGAAACCGCCCACACTGCCCGACGGCAGCAACGACCAAACGTCCTGCGTAATGACGTAGACATCGACAAAGCCCCGGCTTCCTTCGTGCGGCACCACGATGATCCGCGCATCATGAAATACGTTGGAATTCCGCAGGAGCCGCTCGTTGTCGCGCAGCGTGTCCGGGCTGATGCGGTCGCCCTCTTCGAACAACAAAAACGACCGCCGGATCACCCCCTCGCGGGTGTCGGCATGAAGCTGGTTCGCCGTTCGTTCGAGCCAGCTTCGGGGTCGGCGCAGCGTATCGTATACACTGGGGCCGAACACGCCCAGCCGCCGGATGTAGATTTTATTGATCACCCGGCCCTGGTACTTTACAAATGGATTGACTTCAATCTCATTCACATCACCGGTTTTGATCCGGCTGTTATACATGTCGTGAAACAGCAGTTTGTGGAGTTCGCGCGTGATCCTGCGTTTGAACATCCGGTTTTTCAGTTTCACATAAAACAAACTGTCCCGCACCACCTGCTTGGCGTCCCGAATGCCTTTCGTAATCGAATCTGCCCGGGTGAGCGAGTCGCCTTGGGTGTCGGGAACGGGAATTTTAATTTCCTGCGCCACCGCCACCGAAACGGTCATCAGCAGCCATACGATCGTTGGCCAGCCCATGCGAATGAGCCAGAACCTACTGGAATCGATCTGACGACCTCTGACTGGTTTCACGCTACTGTACCTCTTTTTTCATCCAGTAATCCCGCTGCCGTTCGTGGCCAAACTGAAAATAATGCCACCCACATTGTTGAAAACCCATCCGCTCATAAAAGCCAATGGCCCGTTTGTTCCGTTCCCACACTCCCAGCCACAGCACTTGATAGCCTTCCCGACGGGCCCGATCAAGGCAGTTTTCCATAAGCTGTCTCCCCAATCCGTTCCCGATCTGACTATCCAATACATATAAACGCTGAATTTCGATGGCATGTTGGCCTTTTAGCTGACGGGGTGGGCGGTTTCTTCGTAATTTTGCATACCCCACCACTTCCTGTTCGGGACTAATGCTTACTAAAAAAGTAGCTTGGGAATCCAACAGTTCCTGACGGGTTTGCTCCACGGAAAAAGCTTCTTGTATATACGCTTCAACCAGCTCTGCCGGATTGTGGGGGGGGCCGAACGCTTCCCGCATCGTCCGGATTGCCAGATCAGTCAACGCAACAGCGTCCTCCAGAGTAGCGGTTCGAATCTGAAAGGGTGTTTTCAAGACAAGTTTAGTTGTTATGTTTGCAGGGAATAGATGCTCTTGCCCCATTAACCGTTTAAAGTATACGAATAATATTTCAGAAATCCATGCAATTAACCCGTCCCCTGGTGTTGGCCTCCAATTCGCCCCGCCGACAACAACTGATGCGTGAAATGGGGTGTACGTTCCGCGTTGACGTCCGACCGACCGACGAAAGCTTCCCGGCAGACATGCCCATTGCCGATGTTCCGGCATTTCTGGCGCGTCAGAAAGCCGACCGGTTTCGGGCTGATCTGGGCGATCAACTGGTTTTGTGCGCCGACACCATCGTCGTTGTCGATTCCGATATTCTGAACAAACCCGCCGATGCCGACGAAGCCGTGCAGATGCTCCGACGGTTGTCGGGCCGGGCGCACCAGGTCATGACGGGCGTTTGTCTGCTGTCGGCCGAAGAAACCGTTTCGTTCACCGACGTGGTTACGGTGGTTTTCAATCCGCTGGACGACTATGAAATCAACTCCTACGTCGAAAAATACCGCCCCTTCGACAAAGCCGGGGCCTACGGAGTTCAGGAACCCATCGGTATGATCGGCATCCAGCGCATCGAAGGGTCTTTTTATACGGTAATGGGTTTACCGGTTCACCAGGTTTATCAGGCTTTAAAGAGTTATGAGTTAAGGGTTAGCTGACGCGTTTAACTTTTAACTCATAATTCAATGACTTTCGCTTTCTGCCCCTAAATCCCTTAAAGGGGACTTTTGGAATCCGGATTGATCGTGTCCAAGTCCCCTTTAGGGGATTTAGGGGCAGAAAGCGAAAGCTATAAATTCATAACTTTTACCTCCTTATGTTTACCCATATCGACCCCAAAGGCAATCCGACGATGGTTGACGTCGGCGACAAGGCCGTCACCCGGCGCGTGGCCCGCGCCCGAAGCATTGTGGTACTGAACGACGACATCATGCAGCATTTGCAGGGACAGGATATTCAGACCAAAAAAGGGCCGGTTTTTCAAACCGCCATCATCGCCGGCACCATGGCCGCCAAACGGACGTCCGATCTGATTCCACTTTGCCACCCGCTCGGTCTGGACAGTTGCAAACTGACCATTACTACCGACGGAAACGAGGTGATCATCGAATGCACCACGGCCCTCGAAGCCAAAACCGGCGTTGAGATGGAAGCACTTGTGGGCGCGTCGGTGGCGGCCCTGACGGTGTATGACATGTGCAAAGCGTTTTCGCACAATATTGTAATCAAAGAAACCCGGTTGCTGGACAAAACCGGCGGAAAAAATGACTTTCACCAAACCACCTGAAGCACGCTCTCCCCTGCTGGGTCTGGTGCTGGCTGGTGGGCGCAGCACCCGCATGGGTGTGGACAAAAGCACCATCGTCTACCACGGAAAACCGCAGTACGAATACCTGCATGATTTGCTGGCCACGTATTG
The DNA here is from genome assembly GCF_008727875.1 of Larkinella humicola. GTDB lineage: Bacteria > Bacteroidota > Bacteroidia > Cytophagales > Spirosomataceae > Larkinella > Larkinella humicola. Next base: position 162,404 of record NZ_VTWS01000005.1, read on the forward strand.
CGACGACGTTTTTTTGTCGGTCAATGCGGAGCAGGCCCTTCAATTAGCCAACAGCCGGTTTAAACTCATTCCGGACGATTCGACGGTGAAAGGCCCTTTAGCCGGTATTTTGACGGCCTTCCAAAACCAGTCGCTCCACCACGCCTGGCTGGTGGTGGTGTGCGATTTGCCGTTTTTATCCGAACAATCGATCCAGAAACTGGTCTTCAATCGAAAGAGCGAAACCATCGCGACGGCTTTCTGGGACAGCGACCATCGTTTCCCGGAACCGTCCGTCTGCATTTGGGAGCCAGCCGCCTATCCGGCCCTGCTTCGGGGCATCGCCGAAGGCACGCCCTATCCGCGAACCATTCTGATGAACAATGCGATCGAGTTACTGGAAATCGAGGACGTGAACGAGCTGACCAACGTGAATACTCCAGATGGATTGGCTCCCCAACAGCAGGATGCCTTTTTTTTGCGGGAAGCCATTCGACTCGCCAAAAAAGGAATCCAAACCGGGCAAGACGGACCAAGCGATGACGGTTTTTGAACAGTGGCCGGAAAAACCAACTAAACAAATGATGAGCAATGAGTGGGCTTATGCGGACGGCCCTGTCATCGTTCATCATCCATCGTTCATCATTCATTCAACTTATGTCTTCTCACCACATTGTACGCGATAAACAGGAACCGGCTTTGCTGATTGCCAACGGCGAAAGCTGCGACCCGGACCTGCTGGGCCAACTGCTTGAATGGAATCCGTTCGTCGTTGTGCTGGACAATGCCATCTGGCGCGTGCTGGATCTGGATATCAAGGTGGACGCCCTGCTCGGCGATTTCGATGACCAGCCCGATTTTGACCTGATTCGCGAACGGCAATACCCCATCGAAATCATTCACACGCCCGACCAGAACAAAACCGACCTCGACAAAGGCATTGAATTTCTGATCGAACGCGGTTTTCCGGCCGTCAACATCGTCTGGGCCACGGGTCGCCGGGCCGATCACACCATGACGAACATGACCAATATCATTCGGTACAAAGACCGGATTAAGGTCGTTATGGTCGATGATCATTCAAAAATTACGCCCCTCACCGGTTCTTTCGAAAAATGGTACGCCAAAGGCACGCCCATTTCGCTGATTCCGGTCGGCGCAGTGGACGGCATCATTACCCAAGGGCTCAAGTACAACCTCGCCGACGAAACCCTGACCCTCGGCTACCGAACCGGCAGCAGCAACGAAGCCGCCGAAGACGGTTTTGTGAAGATTCAGTACCGAACCGGCGATTTGCTCCTGATGGAATGTTGGGATTAAACCAGCTTACCGGTTTAGAACGACTTTCCCACTTTTCTGTCGCCCATCAGTCAACAACAACCGAAAGACATACAAACCGTTGGGCAGTGGCACCCCACCCTGGTCGGTGCCATCCCAGAAAACCAGATTCTCGCCCACCCGCACCGGCTGCCGAAGCGTGCGAACGAGATGGCCGGTGAGGTTCCGAATCAGAATCTGCCCCTCCCCCGGCGACTCCGGTCCCGAAACCGTAAACCGTAACCGGGTGTGCGTCGCAAACGGATTGGGCGTTGCCTGCACGGCGGATAAACTATCCTCATTCTGGACCCGAAACTGGATCTCGTACGGCCCCGGCCCGGCCCGATTGCCGCTGACATCGGCCGCATAAATCTGCAATGCATACAGGCCATCCGCCAGATTCCGGGGCTGATAATCCAGGACAAACCGGTTGTCTGGTCCGGCCGGTTTCCAACGAACGGCCGGACCAGACAGGGTGACCCGTTCAAAATCGCAGGTCACGCACGGTTTTTTCAGAAACACCTCAATCCCAACGGTATCCTGACGGATTCGGTACGGGTCTTCGTCCTGCAAAACCAGCCGAATCAACGGATTGGCCGACACCAGGGCTTCATTTTTCAGTGGTATACCGTCAAACGTCACACTCAGTAACGGGTTCAAGCGGTCGGGCGGAAACCGCTGGCCCGAATCCGGTAAAACCACCGTGTAGCCATCCGCCCCGGCTTTCAGGTCGAACACCAGCACATTGTTTTTTTCCTCCGACTCCGCAATCTGGTTATCCGGATCAACCGTAATTTCAAACCGGTTGGGCGTTTCGGCGTTGGGTAGTAATTCCGGTTTGAAGGCATAAAAAAGGGTATCGCGGTAGGCAATGGCGTTGTTCATCTTCGTACCATACGAGCGCATCTGCCCGTCGGCCAGCCGTTGCCGAACCGCCAGCCCCACCCGTTGCCCGGCCTCGAAACGCCCCGCGTTGGTGACCACCACGCCCAATCGCACGGAATCTTTTTGCGAACCCCGCTGAAAAACACCCGACGAATTGACGCTAAAATCCGGTTTCTGAATGGGAAACAAACGCAAAACCGGGTCACCCTGCAACACCATCTGGTGGGCGTTGGAAATGTCGTAGGCTCCGCTGTAGTGGGCCAGCACGCGCCGGGTGGTTTCCTGCTGAATCAACCCAATCGGTTTATTGAGAAAAGCCGTGTCGGCAAATAACGTCTGGTAGAACTGCTGGGTGTAGGTTTCGAGCGGCCCGGAATAGCCCGAACCACTGTGCGCCAAAATCGCAATCGCTCCTTTGTCGGGCGTTAGCAGCCAGTCGGTGGACAAGTTACCGACCGACCCGAAAAAGATATTTCCGACTCCGCAGCCGTTGAAAAACATCAGTGGATACCGACCCTTGTTGTGATAACCGTAAGACGGTTTGGAGGCATAGCCGAAATCCAGATCGGTCACGATGGGCGACGAGTGGCCGAAAAACGTCATCAGGGCAACGCCGGCATTGACAATCCCGCTGACATCGACGCGTTCCACCGGTTCGTCGGTCTGTTTGGCTTTGACGGTAATATTGGCCCCCACATACTGCCTGCGGGCGGTTTCGCTGGCCCGATCCAGAATGCGCCGGAAGGTGGTCACTTCAAAAACCGAACTCCCTCCGCTCAGGTGCAGCACTTCCTTCCGCCAGGGTTCGTTGACGGGTGTGCGTTCAAACTCCTTCACTTTTTCGAGGTACGCCAACACCTCCTGCGGATTCAGCGTGTTGATCCGACCGGTCGGAATCGCCGGCACATTCGCCGGATAACCGGCCAGCCCTTCCGTCAATAACAGGTCGGAACCCGGCACATTGCCGATGGTCAGCACGAGGTCACGGTAGTACTGATCCGCACTCGTCCGCATGGGATAATACGCATTGCCGCGCCCGATCAACAGCATGTATTTGGTCGTATCGGCGGATGAGGGTTTTCCCGTCAGCATGTAATCAGCAAACCGGCGGATGGCCAGGGGCGTCCGTTCGCCGTAGCTAAACTGATTGAGCAATTGCTTCATCGTGACCACCAGCGTATCGTGGCTTCCCCCCGCTGCTGACGCCCGGTAACCCGCGTAGGCTTTGACCGGATTCGCCACGTTGCCAACTGGTTTCATCAACGACTCGTGACTGACAACCAAATAGTTATGTTTTGTCGGATCAATCTTCCGAAAAACCGTCCGCTCCAGCCGCGACGGCGTCAGCGTTCCGGCAGTGATCAGAAGCTGGCGCGGGGTTTCAGTATTGGGCACGATCAGTTTCAGACGGGTCTGGTCGCGGACGGCGGTCAGACGGCGCGGGTGAACCGGATCGGTCAGGTCATACAGCAGCGCATTGGCCGGGGCATCAGTCAATTCCACATACGACCGGCCTTGGGGATTGGGCAAAAGGTTGATCGTCTTCCGGGTCAGGTTACTCAAACTGAACGTCTGCGGGAACCGAAGCCGGTAGTAGCTCACCGAATAGCGGTCGGTTTCAAACGGACCATATGATTGGGTTGAAAGCGTTAATTCATTCGACGACGAGACATCTGCTGGCGGTACGTCGAACGCCAGACGGCCCGTATTGAACCACTCGAACCGCGTGTTTGCCAGCGGAGACGACCCCGGAGCGGTTTTCCCCGAAAATACATTGACCAGGTGGGTGGTGTTATCGCGTCCGTTCAGCAACAGTTCCAGGTGCGGTTTTTCGGGTGCCGTTCGCACCCAGCCGTCGAGCAGAAAGGTTCGGCTAACCAGGCTGTCTTTTTTAAGCATTGGGCCGGTGTAGCCTTCACCTTCTTCAAAAAAAAGTTCGTAGGCCGACGGAAAAGGCGACGGCCCGCCGTTCGACTGGTTGATAGAGATTTCGTTGGTCAAAACCGTGAGTTTCTCGGCCAGATGATACGGCTCCGCTGTCAGGCCCTGCGCGTCGGTTTCGGCAACGACATCCATGCGTTTGCCCTTCCGTCCATCGAGCCGCCAGGTTAGAAAGTAGGCCGCCGTATCCGAATACATGCTGTAATACAGATGGGGCTGGGCGTTTCGGGGGCGGTAGAGCAGCGAATCCTGCCGACCGTCGTTCCGTTCGCCGATAAACTCCAGGTAATCATCCGCATCCAGTTTGTTGTCCGACTCGCCGGCTATGTAAATCGCCAGTTCGATGCCCCGCCGAAATACCTGCAAGCTGATGGGGTTGACGGAAGCCACCGGAATACCGGCTTTCTGCAAATCGGCCGTGGTGAGCCGGTACACACCAGGCTGGGTGATGGGGATTCGGTAATAAGTTTGCCCAAAATCGATCCATTCATTGCCAAATCTGATTGTTTGCGCAACCAATTTCAATGATACCAGACAGAACAAAAAGCTTAAGAAGATGAGTCTCATGGCGCGGGTGAATAAAATTCGGCAGATAAACTTACGAATTAATCGGCGTTTACCCCAAATCCGCCATTCATCTCTTTATTTTTTCCGCTCATCATTTCAGCAAAGAGTATTTTATAAAGTACCTTGCATTGCATAGTACCTTTGTGTACCTTTGAACTATCAAAACTGGAAAGGTCAGGAGCTGGTTGGACACCGATTACTACGTGAACAACAACTGATGAACAACCGATTACACCCATGAATAAGCCAATCAGCTCCCACCCCCGTCAACTCCTTAAACGTCATGCAGTGATATGAATATTGAAAATGCTCAAGTGCAAATGCGGAAGGGAATTCTGGAATTCTGCATTCTGCACATCATCTCGCGGGGCGAAGTATATGCTTCCGACATGCTGGAGGAACTCACGTCCGCCCGCATCATGGTCGTAGAAGGCACGCTTTATCCGCTTCTGACCCGGCTCAAGAATGCCGGGTTGCTCGATTATAAATGGGTGGAATCGACCTCCGGCCCCCCGCGGAAATATTACCTGCTGACCGAAACCGGCCAGGCGTCTCTGAAAGGAATGAACGATACATGGCAGGAATTATCCGATTCGGTGAACTCGATTGTCAGTAAAACCGAAAAACACAAGGCTGCGATCAATGGATTGACAGCCGTGGAAACTTCGGTTCCGTCCGTCGATAACAATCCCGAAAAGCCCAATCCAGAAAACTGACCTAAACACATCTCGACTCTTTCACACGCTTTGTTGCCATGAAAAAGACCATCAGTATTAATATAAGCGGAGTGATCTTCCACATCGAGGAAGATGGCTACGATAAATTGAAAGGGTATCTCACGTCGATTCAACACTACTTTTCGACGTATGAAGACAGCCAGGAAATCATTACCGACATCGAAAACCGGATTGCCGAAAAACTGCTCAACAAACTCAAGGCGGCAGAAAAGCAGGCCAGTCCGCGCCAGGTGGTCACGCTGGAGGATGTCAACGAATTGATTCTGTCGATGGGAACGGTGGCCGATTTTGAAGCCATCGAAGAAGAAGACAGCATCAGTGTTGCTGCCAGCAGCCGTTCGCAGGCAGCCTACGAATCGGCCGCAACGACAGGGGCCAATCCGGAACCCAAAACCGGCCCAACCCCCGGAACGGGTTCGGTGCCTCCGCCCCGCCCGAGCGGTTTGCCCCCGCGCAAACTGTACCGCGACCTACGCCGGAAAATTGCCGGTGGCGTTGCTTCCGGCATTGCCAATTACTTCAACATCGACCCGGTTTGGGTACGGCTGATTTTTGTGACGCTCATTCTGGCCCTGCCGCCTTTCAGCGGGATTTTCGGCCATGGCAGTGATGAATTCTTTGGCGGCATTTCCGGGTTTACCGTGATTCTGTACATCGCCATGTGGGTGGCCTTTCCGGGTTCCATGACGCTGGAAGACGACAAAAGTGTCAAGAAGTTTTACCGAAATCCCGACGATAAAGTGCTGGGTGGCGTGGCTTCGGGGATTGCCGCTTACTTTGGCATCGATGCCGGGGTGGTTCGTTTGCTGTTCGTTCTGACCATCTTCCTGTTCGGTACCGGTTTTCTGGCCTACATTGTTCTCTGGATCATTTCGCCGACGGCCAATACGTTAACCGAAAAGATGGAAATGCAGGGGGAGCCCATTACGCTCTCGAACATCGAGAGCAATATCAAGCGCAGCCTTGATATCAACGAAACCGCCGAAGAAAGTACGCTGGCCAAAGTTCTGCTGTTTCCGTTTCGGCTGATTGCCACCATCTTCAACGGGTTGGCCAGCATTCTGGGGCCGTTGGCACGCGGCACGGTATCGATTGTTCGGGTTTTAGCCGGGGTGTTTCTGGTCGTGGTCGGGTTTGCCATTATGGTGGGCGCGCTGGGCGTTCTGGGTACGGTTTTTGGCCTGAAAGGAATTCACTTCGGGAATAGCGACATTCCCTATATGATCCAGCGGGAAATCACCCCCCCGATGATTCTGTCGGCCTTCGTTGCGGTTTTTCTGCCCGGTCTGGCCATTGCGATTCTCGGAATTATGATCATTTCGCAACGGGCCCTGGTGACTACCGCTATTTCGTTAACGTTGTTGAGTGTCTGGTTTTTAGGTCTGATTGGTCTGGCCGCTACGGTTCCGCAGGTGGTCAATGAATTCAGTCGCAGCGGTCACATCGAGGAGACGGTGACGTTGCCGGTTCCGGCAGCCATCCCAACACTCGACATCAATGACGAGGACGACAATGACAACGATTTTCATACAGCCATTGAACTGGAAGGGGTCGAGGGCACAGCCTGGAGCTTGCTGAAGCGTCAGGAAGCCCAGGGACCTACCCGCCAGCAAGCGCAGCAAAATGCCCGGACCATTCTGTATAACTGGTCGGTAAAAGACTCGCTGATTCGGTTTGACGACAGCTACGAAATCAAACCGGGATCACGGTTCCGGGGGCAGGATATCGACCTCACGATCTACATTCCCTATGAACGCCCGTTCCGAATGACCGAAGCCTTTGCCCGGCATATTCGCAATGAGTTTGGAAACGAAGAACTGGAACGGATGAAAACCAGTATCTGGAAATTCAGCAAAACTGATGGTCTGGTTTCCCTGACCCACCCGCGTGAACTGAACGACAACCGCTACGAGGAAGACTTCGATACCAACGACGCCATTGACGAAGCACTGCGCAACGAGTTGGGGGATGATTTCCACCAGAAAGGTGAATACACCCGCCAGTTTGAAGCGACGAACTTCTCAAAAATCGACATGGGGGGTGCCTTTGCCGTCCGGGTAAAACGGGGCGAAACCTTCAAGGTCGTAGCCGATGGCCGTGAAGAAGACATCGACGATCTGCGGGTTCGGGTTGAAAACGGCGAACTCCACGTTGATTTCCGGAACGAGGGCATTTTCAAATGGCGCAACCGCCGTCGGATCGGCATCACGGTAACGATGCCGGATGTGCAATCCATCCATTATTCGGGAGCCACGCAGTCGATCATTACCGGTTTCGACTCGCTCGACAACCTGGACATCGACCTGACCGGAGCCTGCAAAGCCCTCATTGACGTCAAAACCAACAAACTGGACATCGATCTGACCGGCGCTTCGAAGGCGACCCTGCGGGGACGTTCCAACAATGTGAACGCGCACCTGTCCGGGGCCTGTAAGCTCGATGCGACGGCAATGACAGTTGGCCGGGCCGACGTCGAAGCCGTCGGGGCCAGCAACGCGGAATTCGGCACGGTAGACGATCTGAAATCGAAAACCAGCGGAGCCAGCAGCGTACACGGAAATACAAATCAGCCGCAATAGATGCAACGTTTTGGTGCAGCTCTGCATCTTTAGCCTGAATTATTCAACTAAAATCTGCTATGAAAAGGTCACTTGCGTTTTCCTTATTCACACCCTTCCTGCTCTCGACAACGGTTTTATCGATAGCCGCCATCAGTCCTTCGGGAAGCCAACTGGTCGAAATCATGAGTGCCCTGCCCGTTCAGGAAGAAACCCGGACGTTCAACGTCAGCAACTTCGACAAACTCGACCTTGGCAGTGCCTTTACTATTCACGTGACGCGCGGCAGTGGCTATAAAGTGACGGCTTCGGGACGGGGCGATGATTTGGACGATCTGGAAGCGAAAGTAATCAGCAATAAGCTCCAGGTTCGTTACAAAGATAAACTTGGCTGGAACCGCAACCGGCAGCGGGTAACCGTCACGATTACGATGCCGGATCTGAAAAGTGTTTCCTTCTCGGGCGCTTCCAAGTCCGATGTGACCGGTTTCCGCAACCTCAAGGACCTGGGGGTCGATATTTCGGGCGCATCGACGTCGACCATCGAAGTGGATGCCGAGCGTGTGATGATCGATCTGTCGGGTGCCTCCAATGTGACCTTGACCGGTCAGGCCAAACGGCTCGACGGCGACGTTTCGGGGGCCACGACGTTGAAAGCCTATGACCTGAAGGTTTCGAGTGCCAAAGTAGAGCTGTCGGGGGCCAGCAGCGCCCGGATGAACGTCAGCGACCGGCTCGATGCCGACGCCAGCGGAGCCAGCAGCCTGACCTACCGGGGTTCGGCCTCCATCCGCTCCAATACCTCCGGTGCCAGCTCGATCAAAAGCGTAGACCGGTAAAAGCGTTTAATATGCGAAGAAAGAGCATAGACAGGAGAAAAAAGAGGGTAAACACGATCATACCACCCGGTATTAGGCCCTTCTTTCGTCTCTTGTCTACCTTCTTTCATCTAACCGATAGTTAATAGAGATTGGTAGAATCAAAAATCGCCCTCTGACTCGGAGGGCGATTTTTTATAGAACAAAACCGGCTGACTATCCCTGGATCGTCTCACCGCGTTGAAAGGTATTTTCGTATTCTTTCAGCGTGGGGTCCGCAAAGACGTCAGCCCCGTTCAGGTTGTAGCGGACGGGCTCGTTTACGAGGTCGTGCCGGTGCCGGAAATACCCCAGGGCCGAAGAATAATGACAGACGTACGATTTGCGGGTCAGGTTCTCATCCAGAATCGGTTCGCCACCGTGGGCCAGAGCCGCATGCCAGATCAGAACGTCGCCCTTTTTGAGCAACAGCGTCTTCCGCTCCAGCCCCTCACACTCGGCGATCAGATAACGGCCGAAATCCGTGGGATTTTTGGTCGATTCACCCGTGAAGAAAATACCGTTTCCCCAGTTGAATTTCGGAATCTTGTGCGAACCAACAAAGTAATGCAGTTCACCCGATCCGGGTTTCACATCTTCCAGCGCGATCCAGGCTGCGGCCAGATGACTCGGAACCTGGGGAACCACATACGGAAAATCCTGGTGGGTTTCCTGCTGTGAACCGTACAAAAAGGTCAGGCTCTGCATGGCCACCACCTTTTCGTTGAAGATGGCCTCCAGAAACGAAACAATGGCTTTATGAAGCATCAGTTTCTTACCGGCCACCGAGGCATTGTGGAAGTCCATTACTTTAATATACTGGCCTTCAATAATTTCACGCGGAACATCCCTGACTTTCATCACCGGGTGTTTGCTGTATTCGGGCCGGTCGATGCGAATGTTGATGTCATACTGCTTGTGCTTCTCGATCAATTCCTGCACATCGGCCAGATAGGCATCGATTAGTTCGTCCGAAATGACCTGTTCAAGAATGACATACCCGTTCTTGCACCAAAAATGAAGCTTTTCGGTCAAATCATAGGGTAACTGGCGGGCTTTGGGGAACTGTCTGACGAACCCCTCGATGTCCGGATTCTGCCTGTCAATCCAGGGCAGGTTCTCAGCCGGAAAATCATTGAGAACCGGGGCAGGAAAGAGCCTCTTGTAAGCCTGCCGCGCTTTGTTTACGATGGACATAGTTTCAGGTAGCAATGTTGCTCCTAAATCTAGTGTTATTCTTTTTAAATTTTTAACATAACCAGCTAAAAATCAGATGGATAGATTTTATCAAAAATCTATCCATCTGATAATCAGACAGTCCCGTTCAATCAGGTTTTAAAATTTATCCAAAAATAAGTGTAAGGAAGGCGCGCGATTTCCAGTCGGAAACGGCGGATTTTCACTACCGGATGTCGCTCAATTGAACAAAATCCATGTCGGTAAACGAATAATTTTCGCCCGCCATGGCCCAGATGAAGGAGTAACTGGCGGTTCCGGCGCCGGCATGAATGGACCAGGGCGGAGACAGAATGGCCTGATCGGTGGCCACCAGCAGGTGACGCGTTTCCTGGGGATGGCCCATAAAATGAAAAACCCGCTGGTTTTCAGGAACATCAAAATAAATATAGGCTTCCATACGGCGGTCGTGAACGTGGGGCGGCATGGTATTCCAGATGTTGCCGGATTTCAGGGTTGTCAGGCCCATCACCAACTGACAGCTTTGCAAACCGTCGGCATGAATGTATTTGTAGATGGTTCGCTGATTGGCTGTTTCCTGGGCACCCAGATCCACCGGCGAAGCTTCTGCCGATGTCAGTTTTGCCGTCGGACAGGTTCGGTGGGCGGGGGTCGAAATCAGCGCAAATTTGGCCGGTTTGTCAGCCTGATTGCTCCTGAAGGTCACTTCCCGGCTTCCCATCCCCACGTATAAACACTCTTTTTTTGACAAGTCAATCACCTGTCCGTCAACCGTTACGGTTCCGTCTCCGGCCAGATTGATAATCCCCAACTCACGCCGTTGCAGAAAGAAATCCGCTTTCAGCTCGTCATACGCCGGTAACGTCTGCGGCCCATCAACGGGCATGACGCCCCCCACGATCATCCGGTCGTAATGCGAATAAACGAACTCGAAAGTATTGGGTGTAAACAGGCTTTCGATGAGAAATTCCCGGCGAATCCGGTCGGTATCATACTGCTTGAAATCGCTGGGATTGGTCGTATAACGGGTCTGCATGGATAAATAAGATCAGTTTATGAAGAGAGGGCTGGAGCGGTTTTTTCTACTGTTATCAGTCAGGATAGGGCTTGCCGAATCCGGACCAGTTTCTCCAGCAAACCTTCCAACTGACTCAGCGGCAACATATTGGCCCCATCCGATTTAGCTTCCGACGGGTTGGGGTGGGTTTCGATAAACAGACCGTCGGCCCCTACGGCAATGGCGGCTTTGGCGATGGTGGCAATCAGGGCCGGTTTTCCGCCGGTGACGCCCGACGACTGGTTGGGCTGTTGCAGCGAGTGCGTACAGTCCATTACCACCGGAACGCCATGGGCCTGCATCATCGGCAGGTTGCGGTAATCGACCACCAGATCGCCGTACCCGAATGAGTTGCCCCGGTCGGTCAGAAACACCTCCGCATCCGGCTGAACCGACTTCACTTTTTCAACGGCAAAAGCCATCGAATCGCCCGACATAAATTGTCCTTTTTTGATGTTGACCACCTTTCCGGTCTGAGCGGCCGCGGTGAGCATATCGGTTTGCCGACACAGAAAGGCCGGAATTTGCAGCACATCCACGTACTCTGCCGCCATCGCGGCCTCGTGCGATTCATGGAAATCCGTGACGGTCGGAACCTGGAACCGCTCGCCCACTTCTCTGAGAATTTCAAGAGCCAAACGATCGCCGATACCGGTAAAAGAATCCAGTTTCGTCCGGTTTGCTTTGCGGTAGGACCCTTTGAACAGAAACGGGATCCGGAGTCGGTCCGTTATGGCGACCAGTTTTTCGGCAATTTCCAGGGCCATTTCGCGGCTTTCGATGGCGCAGGGCCCCGCAATCAGGAAAAAATTGCCCGAATCGGTGTGTTTTAGTTTGGTAATCTTCACAGGTGGTTTTGACGTTTTCGTACAAAACTACACAATTAGCCCACTTTGACTGGTTGAGCCCTGCCAAAATCGCACTTTCGCTAAGTTTTGCCGGTTCTGGCCGCTTCAGAAGCGACTAATCTGAAATTTAAGTCGTTTATTGCCATTTTGATGGATTGTTGGGCCATTCGACGAAACCGGAGATACTTCATTTGGCCGTCCGGTGAATGAGTTGCTACCGGGACGGTAGTTCGGTTGGTAAATACAATTTTATTTTGTAATAAGCTGTTAATCTGTCTTTTTACGAAAAAAACCAAGCTCTTTTAAACGATTTTCGATAGAAAAAATTATTTGACAATACTGTTTTTAATCTCTTTCTTTGCACAGTTTTTAGAACCCCAAACGCATACAGAAATGTCAGAAATTGCAGACAAAGTAAAAGCAATCATTGTTGAAAAACTGGGTGTTGAAGAATCGGAGGTAACGCCGGAAGCCAGCTTCACTAATGATCTGGGCGCTGATTCGCTCGACACCGTTGAACTGATTATGGAATTTGAAAAAGAGTTTAACATCTCTATTCCGGACGATCAGGCGGAAAACATTGGTACGGTAGGCCAGGCCATTACGTACCTGGAAGAGAATGTGAAATAAGCTTTTCTTTTTGTAGTTCATTCTATGCCTTTTAAACGAGTAGTAATCACCGGCCTGGGCGCTCTTACGCCGATTGGTAACACAGTACAAGAGTTCTGGAACGGCTTATCTGCCGGTGTAAGTGGCGCCGGTCCGATTACTAAATTCAATGCCGAAAAATTTCGGACAAAATTCGCCTGCGAAGTTAAGAATCTGGACATCAACCAGTTTATTCCTCGTCAGGACGCTCGTAAGATGGACCCTTTCGCCCAGTATGCCCTCATTGTGGGCGACGAAGCGGTGAAAGACGCCGGGCTGGATCTCTCCAAGCTCGATCTGAACAAAGCCGGTGTCATCTGGGGTTCAGGAATCGGAGGGCTAAAAACCTTCGAAGACGAAGTAAAGAATTACGCCACCGGCGATGGCACTCCCCGTTACAATCCATTCTTCATTCCGAAAATGATTGCCGACAGTGCATCGGGCATGCTCTCGATCCGCTACGGTTTTCACGGTGTCAATTACGTGACGGTTTCGGCCTGCGCTTCGGCGACCAACGCCATGATCGACGCCTTCAACTTCATTCGGCTGGGACGACTGAACATCGCCATTTCCGGCGGTTCAGAAGCCGCCGTAACCGAAGCGGGTGTCGGCGGGTTTAATGCACTCCGGGCGTTGTCGGAACGAAACGAGTCGCCGGAAACGGCATCCCGGCCGTTTGACAAAGACCGCGACGGTTTTGTGCTGGGCGAAGGTGCCGGGGCACTGATTTTGGAAGAGTATGAACACGCGAAAGCGCGGGGTGCCAAGATTTACGCCGAACTGATCGGCGGAGGCATGTCGTCCGATGCTTATCACATCACGGCACCGCACCCCGAAGGTCTAGGTGCGCTCAACGTGATGAAAGATGCCCTCGACGACGCCCAGATTGCTCCGGAAGACATTGACTACATCAACGTACACGGAACTTCGACGCCCCTGGGCGACCTCAGTGAAGCGACGGCGATTGAAAAAGTGTTTGGCGATCATGCCTATAAGGTCAACATCAGCAGCACCAAATCGATGACAGGCCACCTGCTGGGGGCGGCCGGGGCCATCGAAGCCATTGCCTGCCTGATGGCGATGAAATACGGTATTGTTCCACCGACGATCAATCATTTTACCGACGACGAACAATTTAACCCGAAGCTGAACTTTACGTTCAACGAAGCCCAGAAACGGACCATCGACGTTGCTTTGAGTAATACGTTCGGATTCGGGGGTCATAATTTTTCCGTGATATTTCGCAAACTTGAGTCATAACCAGCCGCGTGCCAGCCGCTTCAGCCAACACCTTCTTCGAGCCAATTCGCAGTTTTTTCCGGTTTCGGCTGGGCAACAGCGAACGCAAAAAATTTAAGCGCTCCGTTGAACACATCATTGGCGAAGCGCCTTCCAACGTCGGCCTGTATCAACTCGCCTTCCGGCACACTTCGGCTTCGAAAGAAACGGCGATCAAGGGTTTCAAAGAATCCAACGAACGGCTGGAATACCTTGGTGATGCGGTTTTAGGCATGGTGATTGCCGAGTTTCTCTTCAAAAAATTTCCGTACAAAGACGAAGGCTTCCTGACCGAAATCCGCTCCCGGATCGTCAACCGGGAAACCCTCAACGGCATCGCTCGCAAAATTGGTCTGGAAAATCTGATCGAATACGACGGCAGCCGCAACCGCGGTATTGTGCCCTCCCGCACCTCCATGTACGGCGATGCGCTCGAAGCCCTGGTCGGCGCGATTTACCTCGACAAAGGCTTCCGATTTACGCGCGGGTTCATTCTCAAGGAGTTACTGGGCCATTACGACCTCGAAGCCCTGATCAGCAACAACGCCAACTACAAGAGTCGCCTGATCGAGTGGGCGCAGCGGGAAGGCAAAAAAGTCGAATTTATCATTATTTCTGAACGCGGAAACAACCACTTCCGCGAATTCATCTCGCAGGTAACGGTCAACGACGAACCGTTTGCCCAGGGCAGTGGCTACAGCAAGAAAAAAGCCGAACAGTCGGCCGCCGAAAAAGCCTGTGAGCAACTGCAAATGAAACCGGTTTCTAATTAAGAACCGACTTCTTCCCATTTCTCGATCAAGACTCCAGATTACTCCTTTCTGCACCAGCCTTCGGTATTTGGTGTCATTTTATCGAATGTCACCCCTTGCAGTCAAAAACCGTCTGTCAAACTGACTGGGCAGTATGCTAAAATAAACAAATATTCCCGCCATAATGACATAAATTTATCTAAACATTGGACTGGTATAGATGTTGTAACTAGGGTGATCACATCCCTGATTTTTGAACAAGAACCTGATAAGGGAAATTTGTAATTTTCACTGGCTCACCATCTTAGGTTTGTGACGACCGAGCCAGCCAACATTCGCCTGTTAAAATTTGTTAATTGCGTTAAAAAAGCGAATTTTTGGAAAAGCAGATTTCGTTATCATGGGGAACTGGTACGAAAACAGTAAACGACCCATTTTTAGAATCAAGTCATGAAAAACAACTGGAAAACGTTAGCGATCATCGCTCTGCTGTCAAGCTTTGTTACCCTGGCCGCTTATAACTTCTTAGGATTTAATAAGCAGGATGTAATTTTTAACGAATCGTCACCAACTCCCACCCCAACGGGCCGGTTGGCGGCACTGACCGGGCCTCAGGGCGCTCCGGGTGATTTTACCTACGCTGCCGAAGCCACTACACCGGCGGTGGTACACATCAAAACGACTATGACCCGTACGGTTCGCCAACAGCAGATTCCGGATATTTTCCGTGACTTCTTTGGGGATGAATTTGGCCGGGGTGGCAACGGCGGAGGAGGAGCCCCGCAACGTCAACGCGGGCAGGCTTCCGGCTCTGGCGTCATCATCAGTCAGGACGGTTTTATTGTCACCAACAATCACGTGGTACAGGGTGCCGACGAGGTGGAGGTGATTCTGACCGACAAACGCAGTTTCAAAGCGAAAGTGATTGGCACCGACCCGCTGACCGATCTGGCCGTGATTCAGGTCAACGCCAAAAATCTGCCTTCCATTACCCTGGGTGATTCGGATGCGCTGAAGCTCGGTGAGTGGGTGTTGGCGGTGGGGTATCCCTTGGATCTGGAATCGACGGTAACCGCCGGAATTGTGAGTGCGAAAGGACGCCGGATTGGTATCCTGGATCAGAATGTTGATCGCAACGACGCCAAACCGGATTCGCCGGTTGAAGCCTTCATCCAAACGGATGCCGCCATCAACCCCGGTAATTCCGGTGGTGCACTGGTCAACCTGCGCGGTGAACTGGTCGGTATCAACTCGGCCATCGCTTCAGCTACGGGCTACTACAGCGGATACGGTTTTGCTGTCCCGGTTTCTCTGGTGAAGAAAGTTTCGGCTGACCTGGTTAAATACGGCAACGTGCAACGGGGTTATCTGGGCATCATTCCGGTTGAACTGAACAGCCTGCGAGCACAGGAACTGGGTTCTAAAATTGGACGTGGTATCTACATCAACGAAGTCGTGGAAGGTGGTGCCTCAGCGTCGGCTGGTTTGAAAAAAGGGGACGTGATCGTGAAAATGGAAGGCCAGAATGTGGATTCCGACGCTCAGATGCGGGAGATCATCGGCCGTCGTCGCCCGGGTGACGTCATTGCCATGACGGTTAACCGGAATGGTGATCTGCGGGATTTCCGCGTCGAACTGCGTAACCGCAACGGAGGTCGTGACATCATCAAGAAAAGCGACAACATTTCTGCTTCTAATTCAGCCGCCACCCTGGGTTCACTGGGAGCCGACTTCGAAGAACTGGCCGCAACCGATGCCAAACGGCTGGGTGTTGATGGCGGTGTTCGGGTGAAACGGATTCGGGAAGGCAAAATGTCCGAAACCGACATCGAAGAAGGTTTCATCATTGTGAAAGCCAACGGAAAAGTTGTCCGCACGGTGAAAGATCTGCAAACGGCGCTGAACACTACCAAAGAAGGTGAAGGCCTGATGTTGATCGGAATGTATCCGAACAGTTCCCGGATGTATTACTACGCTGTGCCGGTATAAAGTATCAAGAGTGTTTTCGGGTTCATAAAACAGCCGCCGGTTCTCGGAACCGGCGGCTGTTTTATGAACTGGTTTTTGCTCCTAAATACCCTGAAGGGGACCGTTAAATCCGAATAAACTGTGTCCAAGTCCCCTTTAGGGTATTCAGGGGTAAAACTTACTCGAAATAATTCATCACCCGGTGACCGCTTTTCTCCAGCAACTGGTCACGTTGGAACAGTTCGATGTCGGCGGCAACCATTTCTTTCACCAAAGCGGCCAGGTCGTATTTCGGTTTCCAGCCCAGTTTGGTCATGGCTTTGGTCGGATCACCGAGGAGCAGATCCACTTCCGTCGGGCGGAAATAGCGCTCGTCGATGCAGACCAGTTCGCGTCCCACTTCAATGGGATAATCGGGATTGGTCGACTTGACCACCACACCGGTTTCGTTGACGCCTTCGCCTTTGAACTCCAGTTCAACGCCAATTTCGGCAAAAGCCATCCGGATAAAATCGCGGATGTGGGTGGTTTTCCCGGTGGCAATCACGAAGTCTTCCGGAGTTTCCTGCTGCAACATGAGCCACATCGCTTCGACGTAATCTTTGGCGTGGCCCCAGTCGCGTTGTGCGTCCAGGTTGCCCATGAATACCTTGTCTTGCAAACCCAGCGCAATCCGGGCCACCGCCCGCGTGATTTTCCGGGTTACAAACGTCTCCCCGCGCAGGGGTGATTCGTGGTTGAACAGAATCCCGTTACAGGCATACATGCCGTAGGCTTCCCGGTAGTTGACCGTAATCCAGTAGCCGTACAGTTTGGCGACGGCGTAGGGAGAACGGGGATAGAAAGGGGTCGTTTCGGATTGGGCATGGCCCTGTACTCCACCATACAACTCTGAAGTCGAAGCCTGATAAATACGGGTTTTTTCGCTCAATCCCAGCAACCGAACGGCTTCCAGAATCCGCAGGGTACCGATCCCGTCGACGTGCGCCGTGTATTCGGGTTCTTCAAAACTCACCCGGACGTGCGACATAGCCCCCAGGTTATAGATTTCATCCGGCTGAACTTCCTGAATGATTCGGATGATGTTAGTCGAATCGGACAAATCACCGTAGTGCAATACAAACCGCACGTGTTTCTCGTGCGGATCTTCGTAAATATGATCGATCCGCTGGGTGTTGAACAGCGAACTCCGGCGTTTGATGCCATGAACTTCGTATCCCTTCGACAGGAGCAGTTCTGCTAAGTAGGCGCCGTCCTGGCCGGTAATTCCGGTAATAAGTGCTTTTTTCATAGAATAGTAATAAAGACTGGCTACAAAAAATATAGGGTATCGCTATTTAATGGACAAACTCCTTCTGATCTCGATCCGATCGGGTAAAAGTGTAGCCGACGAAAACTGCTGACGCAATTGGGCCAAATACCGCTCGGCATCGAGCCGACGCATAAAATCGCCCACTTTCAACCGGTACGTTGGTTGGCGATACGTCGTATAGGGGTTCAATTCCGGAAAATTCTGGTAGGTAAACCGCTTGACGCGGTCCACTTCGGCCCGCTGGTCACCGACGTACACCTGGATTCGATACCCTTGTGCGTACCGGATGGAGCGGTTTTTAACCGAAATGGTGTCCAGGATGGCATCCAGTTTTTTGTTGATGTGCAAAGGCTCAGCCATCGGCAGCGTCCGGCGGGTTTCGGGAGCCGGGCGGGCGGGCGGTGTAGAGGGTGACGGTTTTGCCGTTGCTGGCGCGGCCGTGCTGTATTTGGGGCGGGTAGCCGATAAATCGTAATTATACGTATTGTAATCCGTCGAAGGCACTGACGACGACGACCGGGATACCGCCTTCTTCGATGAGGCACACGAGCTGATCCAGCCCGACAGTCCGACCAAAACTACCAGGATAAACGCGCTATCCGAACGAATTTTATACATCTGTGCTTTCATCCCTTGTTTGCAAATTTAGCAACTATCTGGTTATGCAACAATCCGCACGCTATCTTGTTGAGCAATACCGCCAACATACCAACGTTTTCCCTTCTTTTTATTTACTTTGAGGTAGCCTTCTTACGCTAACCCATGCTAGATATTCAAAGCCACGTATCACTGAAATCCTATAATACCTTCGGAATCGACGCGAAAGCCCGCTATTGGGTTGAAATCGATACCGAAGAACAACTGAGGACGCTTTTCCAGGTATCCGAGTTTTTAGCAGCTCCCAAACTGATTCTGGGCGGAGGCAGCAACCTGCTTTTCACGCGTGATTTTGAGGGTCTGGTTGTTAAAATGTCCATACAGGGGATCAAAGTGGTGCGGGAAGACGAGTCACACGTTTTTGTGAAAGCCGGAGCGGGTGTCAACTGGCACCAGCTGGTTCTGTTTTGTGTACAAAATGGGTATGCCGGCATCGAAAACCTGTCCCTGATTCCCGGCACCACGGGTGCGGCCCCCATGCAAAACATCGGAGCCTACGGCGTTGAAATCGAGCAGGTGTTCGATCATCTGGAAGCAGTGGACATCCAGACGGGCGAAACCCGGATTTTCAATCATGCCGAATGCCGGTTTGGGTATCGGGAAAGCATTTTTAAACACGAAGCCAAAGGTAAATACATCATCAGCAGCGTCACGTTTCGCCTGAACAAACAGCCCGTTTTTCACATCGAGTACGGTGCGATTCGGGAAACGCTGGCGACCATGGGCGTGTCGGAGGACAATCTCAGCATCAAGGCAATCAGTGAAGCGGTCATCCGAATCCGGCGCAGCAAACTCCCCAATCCCGCCGAAATTGGCAATGCCGGGAGCTTCTTTAAAAATCCGGAAATCTCAAAAGACGACTTTGCCCGGCTGAAAGCCGAGTATCCTACCCTGCCCGGCTACCCGACCGGTGATCTGACGATGAAAGTTCCGGCCGGCTGGCTCATCGAACAATGCGGCTGGAAAGGCAAACACATCGGTGCTGCGGGGGTGCATTCCAAGCAGGCCCTCGTGCTGGTCAACCACGGCGGGGCCACGGGTGCCGAAATTCTGAACGTAGCCCACCAGGTCCAGCAGTCGGTGGAAGACCAGTTCGGGATTCGGCTGAATCCGGAAGTGAATATTGTTTGAATGGATTGAAATGGCTGGATGGTTAAATGGTTTGAATTGAATGGTTAAAAATGGTTGGAAAGTTGCATGAATCAGCCATTCAAACCATCCAACCATTTTTAACCATCAAAAACCATCTATTCAAAACAAAGTGATGCCGCGCCCAGCAGGCCCGCGTCATTGCCGAGGGTAGCGCGTTTGAGCGACAAACCGTTCTGATAATAGGGCGTGAGCCAGAAGTCCAGTTGCTTCTGAACGGCAGGCAGAATGTAGTCGTAGGAAGCCGACAGACCGCCACCAATGAGGATTTGCTTGATGTCCAGCACCCGAATCAAGGCCACGAGCCCGTCGCCGAGCATCTCGCCCACTTCCGTCCAGATTTGCAGGGCCAGTTCGTCGCCAATGGCGGCCGCAGCCACCAGACTGGTCGTCGAAATGCTTCCGTCTGCCGCCAGTTGGGTGGTTCCTTCAAACTCCTGACGCCGTTCGTTGGCTAGATCCAGCAGTTCTTTTTTACCGATGTTCCGTTCGAGAACGCGGTTGTTGCGCGAAGGCAGATGACCGGGTTCCATCGCGTTACCGTCGCCACCGACAAATACCTTTTTGTTGATAATAGCCGCTCCGCCAACACCCGTTCCCAGGGTTATGAAAATATAATTTTCGTCAATGTTATCGTCAGCAAAATAAAATTCGCCCAGCGCAGCCGCGTTGGCGTCATTTTCCAGAAAAAACTGGACGTCCGGAAACCGTTTGTTCAGGGATTCGACGAGGGGAACGCCGTTCAATTCAGGAATGGCCGTAATTTCGAGCGGGACGGTTCGCTCCCGGTTGATCATACCGGGCAAGCCAATGCCTACTTTCTTAATTTCCTTGTGTTCATACAGTTGAAGCGCAATGGCGTCAGCAAATTGTTCGACAAAATGCCCTGATTCGCGCCAACTGGCCGTATCATGACTGTAAAAGTTGGAAATATTGCCACTTTGCGCGTCGACAATACCCATTTTGACATTCGTACCGCCGACGTCAATACCCAAATATTGAACAGATTCCATTACTGGAGTTTTATGTTTGAAACGTACTTTTCTATCTCAGTTTTTTCAATGAGGGCGCAAGATACGAAGGAAGATTTTAATGAATATCGAATAATGAATATTGAACGCTGAATGTTGAATGCGGAACCTCCCGCGACCCTACTTCAACATTCGCTATTCAATATTCATTATTCGATATTTACCAACCTACTTTATTTAATATCTCCCAATTGCGGCCTGAGCAAAATCTCTTCAACCACGGCTCCCGCCGATAAATTATACGCCGACCAGATAACTTCGGCGACATCGGAGGCCTGCATAAACCGGGCTTGGGGCAGACCGGAAGCCGCCCAACTGTCGGTATAGGTGGCCCCCGGCAGCAAGGTTGTCACTTTAACGCCATACGGTTTCATCTCTTCCCGCAATTCTTTGGCCATTCCCAGCAAGGCAAACTTGGAAATGCAATACGAACCGCCGTTCGGATAGGCCGTTGTACTGGCTGTTGACCCCATCATAAAGATGTGGCCGTTCCGCTGCTTCATCATATCGCCAATCAGCCCCCGGGTCAGGTGATAAATGCTGGCCACGTTGAGATCCATCGTCCGTTCAAACGTTCCTTCCGGTTCGTTGTGGATTTGCCCCGGCAGAAAAACACCGGCGTTGTTGACCAGCGCACTAACCGGACGGGCCAGCGAACGAATGAAGTCAACGAATTGGCTAACCTCTTCACGTTGAGCCAGATCAGCCGCAAACGGAAAGATGGTTGGCAGCACCGCATCATCGAATCCTTCCAGAACCTCCGCCACCGATTCCTCGATTTCGTGCTTCAATTGCCTTAAATCGTCCTCATTGCGGGCACAAACCGCCACGTCAAAACCGCCTTCTGCAAAACGTTCAACCACGGCCCGGCCAATGCCTTTCGTGCCGCCTGTAACTACCAATAGTGGATTCATAGAATCAGCCAATGGTCATTAGCCACCATCCAATCTACCTAAATACGAAAGATTGTTTGTTAATGACTATCGACTCTTTCATGTTTTTTGGCAAGATACGCACAAAAGCGTTCTATCTTTACCGTAGTTTTGTTGTTATTTGTGCTCATGCATCACCTTGGACGTTATTTTATCTTCTTAGGTTCCTTGTTTCGGAACCGGGAAAAAATGGGGGTTTATTCCAAACTGGTTCTGGACGAATGCATCCAAATCGGCATCAACTCCGTCTTCATCGTTTCCATCGTCTCGACGTTCATTGGGGCCGTAACCTGCGTCCAGACAGCTTATAACCTGGTTAGCCCGCTGGTTCCGTTAACGATTATCGCGGTAATTGTACGCGACAGCACCATTCTGGAACTGGCTCCCACCATCACCTGCGTCGTTTTGTCGGGCAAAGTCGGCTCCAACATTGCCGGTGGTTTGGGAACCATGCGAATCACCGAACAAATCGACGCGCTGGAAGTGATGGGGATCAATTCGAGTTCGTATCTCGTGTTGCCCAAAGTGCTGGCCTCCATGATTACGTTTCCGATGCTGGTCATCCTGGCGGGTTTTCTGTCGATCTACGGCGGTTACATTGCCGGAACAGCAGCCGATATCATTACGCCCGAAGACTACATCAGTGGACTCCGTTCCGACTTCAAACCGTTCAGCATCACCTTTGCCCTGATCAAATCGGTGGTCTTTGCCTTTCTGATTTCGACCATTTCGTCGTTCAAAGGATATTATACGGCAGGGGGAGCGCTGGAAGTAGGACAGGCCTCGACGGCTGCCGTCACGAATAGCTGTATTGCGGTCTTAGCCGCCGACTTTCTGTTAGCGCAGTTGTTGTTGTAAAACTGTTTCGCGGAGTTGAGCGGAGGAAAAGGAGTTAAGCAGAGAATTAATAAACAACTCCGCTTAACTCGCCTTTCCTCCGCTCAACTCCGCGAAACAACTCGAAATCATGATTGAAATAAAAAACATTCAGAAAACTTTCGGGGAGCGGACGATTCTGTCTGGTATTTCGGGGAAGTTTTTGCCCGGCGACACGAGTTTGATCATTGGCGGCAGTGGCACCGGCAAAAGCGTTTTGCTGAAGTGCATGATTGGCCTCATCAAACCCGAAGAAGGCCAGGTGCTGTACGACGGCCGCGATTTCCTGACCGGCGACGAAGATACCCAGAAAGCCATCCGGCGCGAAATGGGCGTTTTGTTTCAGGGTGGCGCGTTGTTCGATTCAAAAACCGTCCTGGAAAACGTCCGGTTTCCGCTCGACATGCTGACCAATATGCCCACGTCGGAAAAAATGGAACGGGCGCAGTTCTGTCTGCAGCGGGTCGGGCTCGAAAATGCGGCCGATCGGATGCCGTCCGAAATCAGCGGTGGGATGAAAAAGCGCGTCGGCATTGCCCGCGCCATTGTGATGAACCCCAAATACCTCTTTTGCGACGAACCCAACTCCGGCCTTGACCCGCTGACGTCCATCAAAATTGACGAGCTGATCCGGGAAATTACCGACGAATTTAAAATCACCACCGTTGTGATTACCCACGACATGAACTCGATGATGGAAATCGGCGAGAAAATCATGTTTCTCTACCAGGGCAAAAAAATGTGGGAAGGCACCAGTTCGACCATCACGCAATCGAATGTGGCTGAACTGAATGAGTTTATCTACGCCAATAAACTCTTACGGGATACCAAGGCATGACAGCAATGAATGATGCACCGTTAACCAGGAATGGCGGACCGACGCGAAGGTCATCCTCTGCGGTGAATGGGGCCTTATTGCTGCTTTTCTGGCTCGGATTTCGATTTTTTGGGTTTGCGCAGCAGCCCTGGCCACCGGTTTTTGAGATCAAAACGGATTCCGGTCGGGTGGAAGTCGATACGGCCCATTTCCAGGTGCTGGCAGACCCGGCGGGAAATTACACCTTTGAACAGGTCCGACGCAGCCGTTCGTTCCGGTACGATTCTTACTACAATCCCAACCGAAGTTCGCATGTTTACTGGATTCGCATGCGGGTCAAAAACACGTTGCCCCACGATCTGAATCTCTATTACGGCGATTTCTACGCCAGCTACCTGGATCTGTACCGACTGGATGCCGGTCAGCGTTGGCAGCACCAGCGAACCGGTGATCTGGTTCCGGAAAACCAGATTCCGGATCGAAACGGCAATAAAGAACGAAGCCGGTTGTTCATTCATCTGCGCCCCGGCGAGCAAACAACGCTTTACCAACGCGCGGAAAGCGCCTACTGGCACCCTCCCCTGACCTACCTGGAGCCTCAGTTCGAGACCGAAGAGAACCGCATTCAATCGGTTTACAAGTCGATCCGGGTTGATAACTTGTGGGAAAATTACTTTTTTGACGGGATCATGATCGGGGTTCTTTTTCTGGCCATTGCCTACAACCTGTTCATCTTCATTTCGATCAAAGATGTCGTCTATCTCTATTTCGCTATTTGTCTCTTTTTCTTCACCTTAGACCGCAACGCCTACCACATTCAGCTTGCTTTTTTTGAAAACCAGCCCCATCTGTTCAAACTGCTGGCCAATTTCTTTTTCATTATCTTCTTCAGCTTTTTCATTCAATCAATCCGAAAATTTATTCAACCGGTTCCAGCGTTAAACCGGTTGAACCGCGCCATCTCTTATTCATTGGCTTTGACGGCCGCCGTCAATATACTTCAGTTCTTCATGTACCGGTTTTCGGGGATGCCGACCTCCGAAATCATGCTTCTCATCGAAATCCTGATCCGGGTCGTGTATGTTTTGCTGGGTATCGGAATGGTGAAAATGGTCCGGCGCGGGTCGCTCGACGCCCGGTTTGCCCTGTTGGCAACGCTGCCTTTGTTTACGTATTGGCTCTTTACCCTTAGCACACAAATTGTAGGACGGTTTCTGAATTTGAAGCTCCCAAAAGGGTTTCGGGGTATGCTTGAGTACAGCGAAAGTTTCTGCTTTGCCTGGCTCATTATCTTCTTTTCGGGAGCCTTGCTCAACCGCTACAACCTGGCGCGCAAACGGGTGGCGCAGCAGGCGATTGAAAAGGAACAACTTGAGAAAGAACGCGAAATCGAACGAAACCGCATCATCGCCAGCCAGAACGAGTTGCTGGAACAACAGGTAAAAGAGCGTACCGCCCAGCTACAGACCTCACTTGAGGAACTGAAAGCCACGCAGAATCAACTCATTCAGAAAGAAAAACTAGCCTCGCTGGGTGAGCTAACGGCTGGTATCGCCCATGAAATTCAGAACCCGCTCAACTTCGTCAATAACTTCTCGGAAGTAAGCACCGAACTGGTGACTGAACTCGAAGAGGAACAGCAAAAAACGGATCGCGACGCCGAACTGGAAAAAGAATTGTTGGGCGATTTGAAGCAGAACCTCCAGAAAATCAATCACCACGGCAGCCGGGCCAGTCAGATCGTCAAAAATATGCTGGCCCATTCGCGCACCACGACCGGCGACCGCCAGGCCACCAACCTCAACGCGCTCTGTGACGAATACCTGCGGCTGGCCTACCACGGCCTCCGGGCCAAAGACAACACGTTCAATTGTGAACTGGTAACCGATTTGGACCCGACGGCCGGTTCGGTCAACCTCGTCCCGCAGGAAATCGGGCGGGTATTGCTGAATCTGTTCAACAATGCATTTTACGTCGTCCAGAAAAAGCAGAAAACAACGCTGTCACCGTATAAGCCAACGGTTACAGTGTCGACAAAAGCCGGTTTGAAGCAAATTGAAATCCGAATCATCGACAATGGGCTGGGGATGGACGATTCCGTCAAAGAAAAACTCTTTCAACCCTTCTTTACCACCAAACCCACCGGCGAAGGCACCGGTTTGGGGCTTTCACTGAGTTACGACATCATTACCAAAGGCCACGGCGGAACGCTAACCGTCGAAAGCCAGCCAGGAATCGGATCGGAATTTATCATCACCTTGCCGGTTGATCGATGATTTTGTCAAAAAAATAATCAATGTAGAATGATGAATGCCAAATGTAAAAGTGGTTTCTGGCCCCGCCCTTTTACATTTAACATTCATCATTCTACATTTATTATTTATTATGAACAACCCGCCCCCGGTTTCGCACTTTCGCCAGCAGGGGCGCAAAGGTTCTCCGCTCGATCACCAGCATCGTGCCAACGTATAAAACGAAGAGTACGAGGTGGTACGGTACGGAAATCCAGAGGTTGGAAATTTCAATTTGGGAAGCCAGATAGATCAATAGTCCCCCGCTGAACAGATAAATCAACGCCGACGACACATCGTAGGGAACCGGATAATGCTTTTCGCCCAGCAGGTAGCAGGTAACGCACATCACCACGCTCGATGCCAGATACGCTACGGCACAGCCCATGTAGCCCATCACCGGAATCAGCAACACATTGAGCAGCACCGTAATAGCCGCGCCCAGGGCGGTAATGAAGGTGCCATAGGCGGTTTTATCGCTCAGCTTAAACCAGAATGAAATGTTGTAATAGACGCCCAGAACCAGATTAGCCAGCAGCAAAAGGGGTACGACGCTCAGCCCCTGCCGGTAGGTTTTCCCGATAAACAGCCCAATCCAGTCCAGGTTCAAACTGATGCCAACCCAAATGATGACGCAGACAATGACAAACCATTTGTTGACGTCGGCCAGCAAACCGGGGGCATTTTTATCTTCGGCGCGGGAGAAAAAGAACGGGTCAGCCGCAAACTTGAACGATTGAATGGCGAGCGCCATAAAAACGGAGAGTTTATAACAGTTCCCGTAAATACCGAGGGCATCTTCCGACGTCAGGCCCGGATAAAAACCGTCCGGCAAAAGCGGGCGCAAAAACCAGCGATCCGTTAGCATGTTCACGTTACCGGCCAGCGCGGTCAGCATCAATGGAAACGAATAGGCCAGTAAAAGCCGTACCTGCGGCCTGTCGAGCTGAAAACGAAACCCCGCAAACGTTTTCCACAGCAGCGGAAAATACACCAGATTGGCTATCAGATTCGCCAGAAAAATGTAACCGGGTCCAACGGAAGGGTCGTAGAACAGATCAACGACGGGTTGCAGAAAAAGCAAATACTCGCCGTTGTAAATCTGCGGGCAGATCACCAGAAAGAAGACATTCAGCACGACATTGATCGCAATATTGATCAGTTTCGCTTTTACAAACTGCCGGGCCTGGTTTTCGATCCGCAACCGGGCAAACGGAATCGACACAATCGCGTCCGTCGCCACAATCATCGCCACCCAGATAATAAATTTCTGCTGACCGGGATAATTCAGTGCAGTAGCAATTTGGGGAGAGAAAAGCGCAATCAGGGCCGTTGCCACCAGGCTGACGGCCAGCACAATGCTTAAGGTTTCGTTAAAGACCTTCTGCTTATCCTCTTTCTGGCGGGAAGCATACCGGAAAAAGGCGGTTTCGAGACTTAACGTATACACCAGCAGCAAGACCGGTACGTACGAAAACAATTCAACATTCGAAGACAGTTCGCCGGGGCGCGGAAACACCCGCGTATGCAATGGAACCATCAACCAATACAGCATCCGCCCCAAGATGGTACTGACCCCATACAGAGCGGTATCGCTCGCCAATTTTTTAAATGCACTCATACGATTTCGTTCCCGCAAAGATAGGCGTTCCGGTAATACACTTTTGGTTTTTATACGAGGCTGGACCCAGGCGGTTTTTCTATCCCTAAATCCAGAACCAGCAGCCTTGCCTGAAAGGATTTTTGCAAAGAGAAATTCGGGTCAAACAGGCCTTTTTACAGAATTTAAGGCAGAAAATAAAACCTGAGCATTATTCTGAAAAATAATACATCAATTTTTCATACCATAAACTATTTGCCCGACTCCGCCGTTTACTATTCAATTGCGTCTTTCAACAAAATCCTGCTGGCCTCCGGCGGGATTTTTCATTTCCGCAAATCCCCCTTTTTCCACCCCGATTTTGCCCCAATAAATTCAACTTCTCTTCGTTAAAATGTATAGCCAAGTGATAAATCGTTAACTTGGCGGCAATCACAGCATATCGTTACAGGATTTATATGAAAATCAGTACCTCCTATTCCCTGCTGGTGGCGCTGGGGTTGGCCATAGGGCTGGCTGGATGCAACTCTGCCATGCAGGTGTATAAAAAAGGCGTTCGACAATTCGAACAAGGGGAATACAACCTGGCTATTGAGAATTTGCAGAAAGCCGCCAACGGCAAAGGCGTCACCGACGTCGCCTGGCTGAATTATCTACTGGCGGAATCCTACCGCCTGTCGAACCGTTTCCCGCAGGCGGCTCCGTTTTACCAGAAAGCCATCGAAGCCGGTATCCCGGAGATCAACGCCAAAATGTACTATGCCTACGCGCTCAAGGCGCAGGGCCGGTATCCGGAAGCGTTGGTGCAACTGGATCAGTATGTAGCCACCAAACCGTCCAGTAAAGTCAATCTGGAAAAAGCCCGGCGCGAAGCCGAAACCCTGCGGGCCATCGACCTCATCAGCCAGAAAAAGATCGCTTTCCAGCCTAAAAACATTGGTGCGCTGAACTCTCCGGGTTCCGAATATGCGCCGGTGGTTCGCGGAGATGAACTCATTTTTACCTCATCCCGGAAAGAGAAGATTTACAAAAACAACGGTCAGCCGATGACCGGGCTTTATAAAATCAAGCTGGCACAGAAACCGGACGAAACCGGAAACAACCCGCAACTGTTCAGTTCCAACATTTTCAAAGACGACGCCAACGAAGGCACACCCGCGTTTTCGAAAGACGGAAAAATCATGATTTTTGCGCGGGGCAACAACGGAAAACGCAAAGGCGGTTTGGACGTCGACTTGTTTATCAGTCGGTTATCAGCCGACAACGCCTGGAGCGAACCCCTGCGACTGCCCATCAGCGACTCAACCGCCTGGGACGGCAGCCCGGCGTTTTCGGCCGACGGCAAAACGCTCTATTTTGCTTCCAACCGCGCCGGAACCGTGGGCGGAATTGATCTGTATCGCACGAACATGGATGCGTCGGGCCGGTTCAGCCGCCCGGTCAACATGGGCCGTGACATCAATACGCCGGGTGACGAAATGTTTCCATATGTGGCCGAAGATGGCAAATTGTATTTTGCGTCCGACGGTCATCCCGGTTTAGGCAAGCTTGATATTTTCGTTGCAACCCGCTCGCAGGGCATCATTTCGGTGGAGAACCTGGGCGTACCAATCAATTCACCGGCGGATGATTTCGGGCTGTTTCTGGTCGAAGCCGACAAAGGCTATTTTGCGTCGAACCGCGAGGGCGGAAAGGGCGACGATGACATTTATTATTTCGACGACTCCGAATCGACCACCGAAAAACCGCCATTGGCCTCTACCCCACCGACCGAAGCGCCGAAACGGGTGCGGTATTTCATTGCCGGTACGGTTTCGGAAAACGCGTCTCCTCAGGCCCCCCTGGATTCCGCGACGGTTCGAATCATTGAAGAAGGCGTTGAAACACCGATTGGCGAAGCGCTGACGGGCAACCCCGGTACGTATGGAAAATACCCGCTGAAGGAAGGAAAAGACTACACGATTCTGGTTGAACGGCCCGGCTACCTAACCAAGCGCGAACAGTTTACGATGCAGGGCCGGAGCATTCCGCCGATCTTCCTGAAAAAAGCCGAAACCGACACCACTTTTGAAGTACCGATTTTGCTGGATAAGGTAACGCTGGGCAAAACGTTTGTGCTCGAAAATATTTATTACGACCTGGATAAATACGCCATCCGCCCCGACGCGGCCGAGGAACTCGACAAGCTGGTGACCATTCTGAAAGACAATCCGACGCTGAAAATCGAGCTGAGTTCGCACACCGACGTTCGGGCCGCCGATGCCTACAACATCCGCCTGTCGCAAAACCGGGCCAAAGCCGCCGTCGATTACATCGTTTCCAAAGGAATTGAGGCCGAACGGATGATTGCCAAAGGCTACGGCGAAACGCAGCTCATTGTCAAAAACGCCAAAACGGAAGACGAACACCAGCGCAACCGCCGAACGGAGTTTAAGATCCTGAGTTTCTAAGTTTCAGGCCATTCCAAACAACGGGTTAAATTTCAAGTTTACGGTTTACGGTTTTTGGTTTACGGTGGCTGAGCAAAGTGTGAATGCGTCAGCCACCGTAAACCAAAAACCGTAAACCGTAAACTTTTTTGCTATGAAAAACGATAAGCTCCGGCAGTTCCTGGTTGTCTTCGTCATTATTTCGACCATCATCATGAACTACCTGTCGAACGCGTTGCCGTTTGGCGGGCAGACCAACGCCCAGGTTTCCAATAAATACTTTACGGACTTCACACCCGCCGGTTTTGCCTTTGCCATCTGGGGGGTCATCTATCTGGGTTTACTGGGCTTTGCGGTTTATCAGGCTTTGCCGTCGCAGCGGACTAATCCACGTTTTCGAGCCATCGGCCCGCTGGTCATCCTGAATGGCGTGTTCAACAGTTTGTGGTTACCCATTTTCCAAAATGAGTGGCTTTTTGTTTCCGTTCTGTTCATTTCCGGTATTCTCTTTACGCTCTACGGCATCAACTTCGGTCTTCGGCTGAACGCAGCCGACGTACCGACTGCCGAAAAATGGCTGGCCCGGGTTCCGTTTGGCCTGTATTTTGGCTGGGTGACGGTGGCTACCATTGCCAACATCTGTGTCTGGCTGAAATCAACCGGCTGGGATGGTGGCGGTCTGGGCGGACCGGTCTGGGCGCAGATCCTGATTGCCGTTGGTCTGGCCATCGGGTTATTCGTCTTCAGCCGGTTGCGGAGTTTTTCGTACCTGCTGGTGTTCGTCTGGGCGTTTGCCGCCATTTCCGCCGGGCAACAGGGCAACGGTTCCGTATCGCTGGTCGCCGGAATTGGGGCCGGAATTGCCGCTCTCGTGTGGCTGGTCAGCTTTTTCCAACGGCCCAAAACGCCCGCGCACTCGTTCGGCTGAAACCTTCGAAACTTCGGACGGCACCCGTCAGGTTTCTAAAACCTGACGGGTGCCGTCCGAAGTTTCGAAGGTTTCAGCCGGTTTTTTTGCACGTTTGCGGCTATTGAACGATTTTTACAGCATGTCATGGAAACTACCCGCCGACCAGTTTAAATTTTCGCCCGACGACGACGATTTTCCCAACGTTTATTATTTCGTTCAGCAGTTTGGTATCTTCCCCAATCAGCTTATTTGCCGTCATCAGTTTGAAATAACCCTGCCTGATTTCCTGACCCAACAGCGATTCGTCAAGGTTCACGAACGCACGGATTTGTTTACCAAACAGGAGGAACATTCGTTCTGGTCACATCCCGAGGGGCTTTTGCTCCGGTTGCACTACCTGCCCGCCATGAAGGCCTACTCGATGCTGGGTGGCTACAGCAGCCGCGAAGTGCTCGACCGGGTTCTGACTGGCCTGGATGCCTACAAGATTCCGGACCCGGACAATTCGCTGGGCAAGGTGGGGCTCATTACGCAACAGTACAACGAACTGATTGTGGAAGAAACCCAGTTGAAGCTGCTGCCGCTCGATCTGGAAAAACACTACAACGACGACTTGCAGCCGGTTTACGACAAGTTGATTCAGCGGCTGAATACCAACAGCGAAAAAGGGCTGATCATCCTGCACGGCAAACCGGGAACGGGCAAAACCAACCTCATCCGCCACCTGACCACGCAGCTTTCCAAGCAGGTGCTGGTGTTGCCGCCCCAGTTGGTCGAAGTGATGACCCAACCCGGTTTTATTCCGTTTTTGCTCGAACAGCGCAACTCGATTCTGGTCATCGAAGAAGCGGAACAGGTGCTGATGGACCGCGAATCGGATGTTCGGAATGCCGCCGTTTCCAACCTGCTCAACCTGACCGACGGCTTGCTGGCCGACTGCCTGGCCATCCAAATCATCTGTACGTTCAATACCGACATCAAACGACTCGATCCGGCGCTGCTTCGGAAAGGGCGGCTCATTGCCCGCTACGAATTTGGCGAACTGGCCGTCGACAAAGCCAACCGGCTGCTCGAAGAACGGGAACTGGCGTTCCGGACGGAGCAACCCATGACCCTGGCCGATATTTATCACCTGGAAGAAGAAGTTCATTTCGCTAAAAAAACGAACCGGTCCATTGGTTTTTAACCCATGACGACGCACACGGTTTTTCTGCTGCTGGGCGCCAACCTGGGCGACCGGGCCGCCACCCTGCAACGGGCGCAGGAAGCGATTCAGATCGATCTGGGGCCGGTTCTAAAGCAATCAGCCCTCTACGAAACCGCAGCCTGGGGTGTTACAGACCAACCGGCTTTTCTGAATCAGGTGCTGAAAGTTCTGAGCGTTTTTACGCCCGAAGAAATCCTGGCAAAAACCCAGGCCATCGAAACCCGTTTGGGCCGGGTTCGGCGCGAAAAGTGGGGCAGTCGCATCATCGACATCGATCTGTTATATGTGGATGATGTGGTAATGACCACTGAAAAGCTGACCCTTCCTCACCCCTTCCTGTACGAAAGGCGGTTTACGCTGGTTCCGCTAGCGGAAATTGAACCCGAGTTTGTTCACCCGGTTTTTCAAAAAACCAATCGGCAGTTGCTGACGGAATGTCAGGACGAAGGCGAAGTTAAAGAATGGAAGTCCTAGCTTGTACCAATCCGGCAGTTACAAAAACCGCTTCTTTTACTCAATTACTTTAGGAACCTGAAAGTACGTATCGGTCTTGTCGGGAGCGTTTTCCAGTGCCTGTTGGCGCGGAAGCTGATGACCGACGATGTCTTCGCGCAGAACGTTGATTTCGGCCGAAATGTGGGTCAATGGCTCAACCCCGGTCGTATCGATTTCATTGAGTTGCTCCATCCAGGTCAGCACCTCATTCAGGCTGTCAATCAGGGGCTGCTCTTCTTCGGGCCGCACGTCAAGCCGGGCGAGGTGAGCGATTTTGTGCAGGGTTTCGTGATCAACTTTCATAGGCTATTCGTTTAATTCATCGCAACCCGGGCCGACTGGTTCATCAACGATTCGTCGATCACCCGGAAGGTTTCTTCTTTCAACCGTTCTACGTCGGTCTGGGTCAGTCCTTTTGTTTCGATGGGCGGATGAACCACCGCCCGGATGGGCCGCCAGTACATCCGCAGTTTTTTCTTTTCGGGGAACACTTCGTGGTTATTCAGCAACGAAATCGGCACGATCGGCACCTGTTGCTGAACAGCCATCGTAAATGCACCATCCTTGAACGGATGGTGCATTTTAGGGGGTTGTTTGGACTTGATGCCGCCTTCCGGAAAAATCATGATGCTGCGGCCGCTTTTCAGCGTTCGGATGCCTTTCGACAGCGAATAGGCGCGGCTGTTGGCCTGACTCCGGTCAACCTGAATGTGCAGTTTGGCGAACATGTAGCCGAACAGCGGCACGCGTTTTACCTCGCTTTTCCCGATGAACGCGTAGAAATTCCGGATGATGACGCCCATCACCGCGATGTCCAGGTACGAGAAATGGTTGGCGCAAAACACGTACGTCTGTTTCGGGTCGGGGCGAAACCGGTAGTCGACCTGAATGGGCATGCCAATGATCCAGAAAAATAACCGCCCCCAGACGTAGTTAACTTTATGGGCGTACGGTTTCCATTCTTCCCGTTGCAGGAAGAGGAACATAAACGGAAACAGAACCAGAAACAGGGTCAGAAACCAGAAACCGCACCAGATCGTGTACAACATAGATCAATGCTTGAAATGCCGGACGCCCGTGGTCACCATCGCCATCCCGCGCTGGTTGCAGGCATCGATACTATCCTTGTCGCGGATCGAGCCGCCGGGCTGAACCACCGCCGAAATACCGGCTTCACCGGCAATCTCAACGCAGTCGGAGAACGGAAAAAACGCGTCTGACGCCATCACGGCCCCTTTCAGTTCGAAACCGAACGTCCGGGCTTTTTCAATCGCTTGCCGAAGTGCATCGACGCGACTGGTTTGGCCGACACCGCTCGCCAGCAACTGACCGTCGTTCGCCAGGACAATCGTGTTAGATTTGGTGTGTTTGCAGATTTTCAGCGCGAATTCCAGTGCCCGTTCTTCCGCTTCAGTCGGCGCTTTTTCCGTAACGGTTTTGAACTGGCTGGCGGTTTCGGTTTGATTGTCTTTGTCCTGTTCCAATACGCCGTTTAACAGGGTCTTGAACATTTTTGGGCTGAATTCCACCGGTTTGCGTTTCAGCAGAATCCGGTTTTTCTTCGAACCGAGCAGTTTCAAGGCATCGTCATCGAATTCCGGTGCAATCAGGATTTCCATGAACAGTTTATTCAGTTCTTCCGCCGTTTCCAAGTCTACTTTGGCGTTGGTAATAATCACTCCACCAAACGCCGAAACCGGGTCGCAGGCCAGTGCGTTCAGATACGCTTCCTTCGCCGTGGGGGCCGTTGCAACACCGCAGGCGTTGGTGTGTTTGATGATCGCAAACGTGGTATCCGTAAATTCATCGATCAGGCTGACACAGGCATCGACGTCCACCAGGTTATTGTACGATAATTCTTTGCCATTTAACTGGTCGAACAGGGCGTTGAGATCGCCGTAAAAAGTAGCTTGCTGGTGCGGATTTTCACCGTAGCGCAGCGACTGCGCGGGAAGCTGGCGGAAATCATCGCTAGCCGTCGAACCCGCAAAATAGTGGTGAATGGCCGTGTCATACGACGACGTCATGGCAAAAGCTTCTTTGGCAAACCGTCGTCGGTCTTCCAGCTCCGTCGTGCCTTCCTTCTCCGTCAGCAGACTGACCACATCGGCGTACTGCCCGCGCGACGAGACGATCAGCACATCTTCGTAATTTTTGGCCGCAGCCCGAATCAGCGAAATACCGCCAATGTCGATCTTCTCGATGATGTCTTCGTCCGAAGCACCCGACGCAACGGTTTCTTCAAAGGGATAGAGATCAACCACCACCAGATCGATCGGGTTGATGTCATGGCGGCTGGCCTGGGCCACATCCTCGGCCAGATTCCGGCGGTAGAGAATGCCGCCGAATACGACCGGATGGAGGGTTTTAACGCGACCACCGAAAATCGACGGATAGCCCGTAATGTCTTCCACGGCGGTTACGGGAATGCCCAGTTGTTCGATAAACGTCTGGGTTCCCCCCGTTGAATAGAGCAGCACGCCGTTCTGGTGCAGCAACCGAACCAGTGGCTCCAGCCCGTCTTTGTAATAAACTGAAATAAGCGCAGATTGAATGGTCTTCGACATAAAAAGAACTGTTTCTCTGATTACCTCTGGTGTTCTCTGATCAACTCTGTGGAACAGTTATCGAAGTTATTTCACAGAGTTGATCAGAGAACACCAGAGGTAATCAGAGTGTTAAATGTCCGCAAAGATAACCGAAAGGTTCGGAACGGAGACTTTTGATTGGAAAGGAGTTTGTAACTTTATAAAATTCTTTACCGAAATCAGGTATGGTTACCGATGAAAAACCGCCGAAACCCATTCCGAAACTGAAAGGCGTTCCTTTCGTGGGAAGCACCTTTGATTTCGCCCGTGATCCGCTGGGATTTTTGACGGGTTTGCAACGGCAATACGACCGGCTGGTGCAATTCAAGGCCGTCGGCCGACTGATTACCCTCACCCTGACGCCCGAAGACGCCAAACACATTTTACAGGAAAATAATAAAAACTACGTCAAAAGCGCAGCTTACGACGTGCTGAAGATGTTTCTGGGCAACGGTTTGCTGAACAGCGAAGGGGATTTCTGGCGACGCCAACGGCGGCTGGCCCAACCGGCTTTTCATAAACAGCGGCTGGCGTTGCTGGTAGACGGTATGAACCACGAAACCACCGGGCTAATTTCGCAGTGGAAAAACCGGGATCTGACCGGGCCGCTGCTGGTTTCGGAAGAAATGATGCACCTGGCACTGGCTGTTGTGACGCGTTCGCTGTTTAGTTCGGACGTCAAAAACCACCTGGAAAACGTCTCGGAATCCATCACGATCATCATTCAAACCGCCTACAAGGAGCTTTTCAATTTCTTCCCGTTTACACGAAACTGGCCCACGCCCCGCACGGTCCGCTACCGCCGGGCGGTTCGAAAAACGGAGGCCATTATCTATGAAATCATCGAAAGCCGCCGACGCCAACCGGCCGAAATCCGGCACGACGACCTGCTGGGCATGTTGATGGAAACCCGCGACGAAGAAACGGGGGAACAGATGACCAACCAGCAACTGCGCGATGAAGTGACGACCATTTTTATGGCGGGTCACGAAACCACCGCCAACGCCCTGTCCTGGACGTTTTACCTGCTGGCCACTCATCCGGATATTACCGAAAAACTACGCGAGGAAATAAACCGGGTGTTAGGCCCCAGCAATCTGCCGACCATCGAAACCCTGCGCGAACTGACCTACACCACGCAGGTGATTCAGGAAACGATGCGGCTGTATCCACCGGCCTGGATTTTCGGCCGGCAACCGCTGCATTCCGACCAGTTTGGCGACTACCGGGTCGAGGTTCCGGGCGCCGATGGGATGCTGATTTGCCCGTATCTTCTCCATCGCGATCCACGTTACTGGGAAAAACCGGAAGCATTTCACCCCGAACACTTTCTTCCTGAGCAGGTTAAGCTCCGGCCCACTTATGCCTATCTGCCGTTTGGCGGAGGGCCCAGACTCTGCATTGGGAATAATTTTGCGATGATGGAGATGCAGATTGTACTGACGTTGCTGATCCGTGACTTTGATTTTCAGCCGGTCGATCAGAAAATCGTGGAGCCGGAACCGGGCATAACGCTGCGTCCCAAAGGCGGTTTGCAGCTTCGGGTTCAGCCCCGCCCGAACGCCGGGTTGCGCGTGTCGTGAGATCGAATTGTACTTTTAGCCTGTTTTCCCTATTTTTGACCGTTTATTAGAAGCTGACAATAATTAACTCACACACGATGAGAGAAATACAATTCCGCGAAGCCCTTCGCGAAGCCATGGTAGAAGAAATGCGCCGGGACGAGAAGGTGTTTCTAATGGGTGAAGAAGTGGCTGAATACAATGGTGCTTACAAAGTCAGTCAGGGCATGCTCGACGAGTTTGGCCCGGCGCGGGTCATCGATACGCCCATTGCCGAATTGGGTTTTGGCGGTATTGGCGTCGGTGCGGCCATGAACGGCTTACGGCCCATCATCGAGTTCATGACGTTTAACTTCTCGCTTGTTGCCATCGACCAGATCATCAACGGCTCGGCCAAAATCATGTCGATGTCGGGTGGTCAGTATTCCAACCCCATCGTGTTCCGCGGACCGACGGGAAATGCCGGGATGCTGTCGTCGCAACACTCGCAAAATTTCGAAAACTGGTTTGCCAACACTTCCGGTTTGAAAGTGGTGGTTCCCTCGAATCCTTACGATGCCAAAGGACTGCTGAAAACGGCGATCCGCGACAACGATCCGGTTATTTTCATGGAGTCGGAACTGATGTACGGCGACAAAGGCCAGGTTCCGGAAGAAGAATACCTGATTCCGATTGGCAAAGCCGATATCAAGCGGGAAGGCAACGATGTGACCATCGTGTCGTTTGGTAAATTCATGAAAGTGGCACTGCAAGCTGCCGATGAGCTGGCCGACAAAGGCATTTCGGCGGAAGTGATCGATCTGCGCTCCGTTCGCCCGATCGATTACGCCACGATCATTAACTCCGTCAAGAAAACGAACCGGTGTGTGGTGGTGGAAGAAGCCTGGCCACTGGCGGCTATTTCATCAGAACTGACCTACAACATTCAGCGGAACGCGTTCGATTACCTGGATGCACCGGTGATTCGGGTCAACAGCCTGGATTTGCCGCTGCCGTATGCGCCCACGCTGATCGAAGTGATTCTGCCCAACGTGAAACGGACGTTACAGGCCGTCGATGCGGTGATGTACAAGAAGTAATTACGATTCGTTTAGGCATAAAAAAACCGGAAGTTTCCTTCCGGTTTTTTTATTGAATGGATAGTTCTACTGTTTATCCCACCAGACGCGGCTATCCTGGTTATCAGGACCCTGACGGGAAAGTGCCTCAGCCTGGTTCGCTTTATTCACCGACAATTCGGAATCCGGATACGTGATGCGGTTGATAAAGTTTCCTTTGATTTCCTTGCCGGGATACGGATTGGGCGTCAGCTTCGGAAAACCGCTCCGCCGGAAATTAGCGAATACTTCCGGGCCGTTCAGAAACGACGCCACCCAGTATTGCGTGTTGATCAATTCCAGACCATTCGCAGCCACATACGGGTTTTTCTGAAGATAAGCCGTAATGGCAGCCGCCGGTACCGCCGAATTCGCATCGGCATCGCCTAACTGTTGCATGTGGGCCGTTACGCCAGCCGCGTAGTAATCAGCCGCGCTGCCGGTGATCCAGCCGCGTTGAGCCGCTTCGGCCAGTAGCAAATTTGTCTGAGCGGCCGTCACCATAAAAGTTGGGGCGTCCAGCTTACCCAAGCGTGTCCGGTCCAACTGCGAGTAATCGTAGAAGCTCGCCAGTTTGTCGGCGATAGCCTGAGCCGGGATGGTCCCGTTGTCAAATCCCATCGGCATCCCGATCTGAACACTCGGGTCGCGGTTGGCCCTGGCGGCCGTGTGTTCTGCCCCGCTTTTAGCACCCACATACCGCACGGCAATCGACGCCAGCCGGGGGTCGGCATTGGCATTGAGGTAGTTTACAAAATAGCGGGTAAGGTAGAAGTTGGCCGCTTCCGTCGAATTCAGCATCGTTCCGACCGGGTTTTGGTAATTGGCATTGTTCCGAATGAGTCCGTTATCGGCATTGGTCAGAATCACACCACCCGCCACGGCTTTTACCGCCGTGGCCTGCGCCAGCGTCGGATTCACTTTGGTCAGGCGCATGCCCGCCCGCAGGAGGGTCGAATAGCCGAATTTTTTCCATTTTGCAATGTTTCCACCGTAAACGATATCCCCGGCTTCGGTCGGTTTGGCAGCATCCAGCGCGGCTGTGGCTTCCGTCAATTCCTTGATGATATCGTCATAGATGCTTTGCTGAGTATCGTACTTCGGCGTTACGTTGGTACCCAGGAACCCCAGTCCCGCTTCTTTGTACGGAATATCACCGTACGTGTCGGTCAGCACCATAAAAGCATAGGCTTTCCAGATCCGGGCCATATGGTACAGATTCGTCCGGTTGGCGTCGTCTTTCGTCTTGGCGACCACATCCACCAGATACCGGATCACATCCCGGTAATACCGCTGCCAAATCGCCGTGTTGGGTCCCGTGGGCCCGCGGTTGTCGACGTTAAAGTTTCCGCCCGCCAATACTCCGGAATTGGGCGAAAACATCTGCTGCACGATGGGATGCTCAAATACCATCGTCCCTCCCGGAAACGTGGTATTGATCATGGCGTTGTTGAACGTAAAAAGCGGATTGAGGGCCGTCGCTGCGGTCGGATTGACATTCAATTCGTCGAATCCCTCCTCACACCCACTTGTGGTAAGTAGCAGGGCAATCAACGGGATGTATAAAGCTATCTTTTTCATAATTTTCTGTCTGGGGTATTCGGTTTACGGTTTTCAGTTTACGGTGGCTGGCGCACGCAAAGATCGCTTGCGCCAGCCACCGTAAACTGGAAACCGAATCCCGTAAACCAATTTAGAATCTAACATTTAGGTTAAAACCAATGCTCCGGGTCGTGGGCAAGCCTGTTGATTCCAGACCAACCAGGTTATCCGAACTGAATCCGAACTGTTCGGGATCGATGTTGGGCACCCATTTCTTCAGCAGTGCGACGTTGTTGGCCACCGCACTCAGCCGAACGCCTTTGATGAACAGTTTGCTGGGTAACATTTTCGTAAAATCGTAGCCCAGCGTGATCTGACGCAGCTTCCAGAAACCGGCATCGTAGACCACCTGTTCGCCCAGGCTCTTCGAACGGCCGACCGAGTAGTAGTCCTGTACAAAAGCCCGAACCGTGTTGACCTCGCCCCGTTCGTTGACGCCGGCGCCAACCATCTTGTTATCGGCTTCGCCCCGGCCCACCAGCGATTCTTTCTGCAAACCGTGCCGGTAGGTGTTGAGGTTAGTCCCCGAAATCATTTTCCCGCCCAGTTTGAAATCGATCAGGAACGACAGATTGATGCCCTTATAGGTAAACGAGTTGTTAATCCCGCCGATGTATTTAGGCAAGGCCGAACCGAAGGAAATCGGGGCCGGCGTCCGAACCGGCAAGCCATCGCCCCCGTGCACAATCCGCCCCTGCGCATCGCGCACATACCCAAAGGTGTACAATTGACCCAGCGGCTGACCGACAACATGGCGCAGGTCGCCCACGTAAATCCCGTTGCCCACCACAATTTGCTCCCCTGCAACATCGGTCAGCAACCGGAGCAGTTTGGTCTGGTTATACGAACCGTTCAGCGTAATGTCCCAGGAAAAATCTTTCGTCCGGAATGGCGATACGTTGAGCAGTACTTCAAAACCCTGGTTGCGGCTTTGGCCGCTGTTGATCAGCGTATTGGTATAGCCGGACGCATCGGACGACTGAGCCGCCACGATCTGGTCGCTGGTGATTTTGTTGTAAAACGCCACATCCAGTCCCACGCGGTTATTGAACATTTTCAGTTCAAGACCCACTTCGGTTTCTGCCGTCCGGCTGGGTCGCAGCGTCGCACTCGGAACGGTGTTCGAGGTGATGTTGCCCACCGGCTGGCCTAAACCCGAAGGGTTTGGGAACAGGTTGGCACCCACA
Organism: Larkinella humicola; assembly: GCF_008727875.1. GTDB lineage: Bacteria > Bacteroidota > Bacteroidia > Cytophagales > Spirosomataceae > Larkinella > Larkinella humicola. The sequence goes on from NZ_VTWS01000005.1 coordinate 202,735, forward strand.
CTGTAGAACAGGTTGTTGGAATACGGAGCCACGTCGCCATCGCTGCCCACTTCGGCATAAGCAGCCCGAATTTTCCCAAAATTGAGCCAGTTTGGCATATTGCTGAAGGCCTGGGAAAACACGAAACTACCCGTAATGGATGGGTATAGAACACTGCGGTTGGCCGGTGCGAGCGTCGAAAACCAGTCGTTCCGTGCCGTTACATTCAGATACAGGAAGTCGTTGAACGAAAATTCGGCCGCTCCGTAGAGTGAATTCACTTTCCGCTCGCTCAAACCGTACGTCGGATCTTTTACCCGGCCATTTTGCGGAATATACAGCCCCCGAACGATAAAATCGGTAACCAGCACGCTGTTCACATCGCTCCGGCGGTACAACTGGTTTCCGCCCACGGTAAGATCGACGCCAAACTTGCCAAAGGTTTTATTCGCTCCAATCAGGAAGTCGGCATTGATTTCGCGAAACCGGCGGGCTTCCTGCACATAGGCCCCGTTCACAAAACCGGCGGGCGCGGCTGCCAGCGAAGCCTGTCCCGTCGGGAAGTTGTAGTCCTGATCCCGCGACCAGAAATCCTGCCCAACCCGTCCCTGCAGATACAGCCAGTCCGTAAAATTGTAGCGGGCCGTCAGGTTACCCAGCAGCCGGTCACGCCGGATGTTTTCAAACTTCTGACTCAGGACAAAATACGGGTTGGTTCGGTTCTGAAACCGTGACCAGATGAATTCGTTGCCCGTTGCCGGATTGATTTGGTTGGCCTCCAGCAAATCGAGGGGCATCGAGTTCGACATGGTGTAAATCACCGTTGGCGTACTGTTATCCTGCTGGGCAATCTGGGGCGGGTTTTTGTTATACTCGTTCGAATAGTTGAGCGTTCCCGTTACCGTCAGCTTTGGCGACAGATTGTAGCTGAATCCGAGGTTGATGGTTTTGCGGTTGAACGAATTGTTCGGGGTAATTCCTTTGTTATCCGTATTGGAAACCGACAGGTTGAAACCGCCCCGGTCGCTGCCCGACGAAACGGAAACGGAGTTGGTCCAGGTGGAGCCGGTACGGTAGAATTTCTTGATCCGGTCGCGGACGGGTACGTAGGGAACCGTAACACCGCCGAAAAGAACCTGCGTCTGTCCGTTGAATTTCTCGCCAAAGCTCCACACCCCGGAAGTTGGGTTGGCCGCCGTGGGCCGGACCCCGTATTCACCCTGCCCGTATTCATACTGAAAATCCGTAAAATCCAGGGGCGTGTCAGTCGTAAAGTTGGTGTTATACACGACACCGATGCCCTGGCCGCTGCCTTTGGTTTTGGTCGTGATCATGATAACGCCGTCTTTGGCCCGGGAGCCATAGAGGGCTGCCGCTGTTCCCCCTTTCAGAACGGTCATCCCCTCGATGTCGTCCGGGTTGATGGACGAAAGTCCGTCGCCCCCGTCAGAGTAGTTCCGGTCGCGTCCGGCGATGGAACCGTCGCTGCCCGTGTTGCCGTTGTTCTGGCCGAAGTTCGTGTTGTCGATGGGCACCCCATTGACAACGATCAGGGGCGAGTTTTGTCCGGAGAACGACGACTGCCCGCGAATCCGGATTTTGCTGGTACCAGCGGCTCCCGTACCTAAATTCGAGATGTTGACCCCGGCGACTTTGCCTTGCAGGGCGTTCATGAAATTAACGGTTCGGTTGGTCGTGATCTGTTCCGAATTCACATTGGCCGTGGCATACCCCAGCCGTTTGGCTTCTTTTTTGATCCCGAGGGCCGTCACGACTACTTCGTTGAGGCTTTGTGAACCTTCTTCGAGAATCACACTGAGCACCGTCTGATTACCAACGGCCACCTCGCGGCCCTGAAAACCGATGGAACTGAAGACCAGAACCGCGTTGGCCGGTACATTCAGGGCAAATTTACCCGCGGCATCGGTCGTGGTTCCGAGGGTAGAGTTTTTGATCAGGACTGAGACACCCGCAACGGGCTGCTGGTCTTTCCCGGAAAGAACCGTTCCGGTCACCCGCTGGTCTTGTGCCTGAGCGCCTGCCACCAACAAGACACCCAGCCACAGGGTTAGCAAACTTCTTAGGAAGGTAGAGTACTGCATAGGAAATGGGTTTAAAAAATAAAGATGGTAAATGCGTAAAATGGTAAAAGAGCAAGATTATATTGAATTTACCCGCAATTCAGCCCCGATCATCGGTTTTTCTAAATTTCAGTAACTTTTAGGATATTACAAGGCATTTTTTAGATATTTTTCACGGAACGATCAAATTTTTGTGGACAGAATCCCTATTTATCCTCTGAATTTGTCCGGTAATTGCATCGACCGATACGCCTTGAGTGGGTCAAAAATCCTTTTATATGAATGTTTGTTCAATTCCTCTAAAAAAAAAGACATAACCTTGTTTATTGAAATCTCTTTCTATTACTTTCCACCAGAATTCAGTTTCGGGAATGTTAGTTTCCAGACAAGTTACCAGGTTATTTTATTAAGTAACATTGATTTATGGCGAGATTAATCATCATTGATGATGAAAAAAGTATCCGGGATGCACTTCGTGACATTCTGGAATATGAGGGCTATGAAGTTGACGAAGCCAAAGATGGTGAAGAGGGACTGGAACTGATTAAACAGAATAGCTATGATGTAGCTCTGTGCGACATCAAGATGCCTAAAATGGACGGTCTTGAGCTGTTGCTGAAAGCCGCCGACGTTGGCAAAGGAACCCAGTTTATCATGATTTCAGCCTACGGCAACGTTGAAAACGCCGTTGAAGCCACCAAACGGGGCGCTTTCGACTTCATCATCAAACCCCCCGATTTAAATCGCCTGCTGGTCACGGTTCGCAATGCCATTGAGAAAGCGAAACTGGTGATGGAGACCAAAACCCTGAAACGGCGAATTTATAAACTCAACGAGATTGTGGGCGATTCGGACCCCATTCGCCGGGTTAAAGACACCATCGACCGCGTTGCTCCCACCGAAGCCCGGGTTTTGATTACCGGTGCCAACGGCTCCGGCAAGGAAATGGTTGCCAAGCAAATCCACGAAAAAGGAAGCCGTTCGGCCATGCCGCTGATCGAAGTCAATTGCGCAGCAATTCCGAGCGAACTCATTGAAAGTGAATTGTTTGGTCACGAAAAAGGCGCTTTCACCGGTGCCTCGGCCCGGCGTACCGGCAAATTTGAGCAGGCCGATGGTGGCACCCTGTTTCTGGACGAAATCGGTGATATGAGCCTCTCCGCCCAGGCCAAAGTGCTGCGGGCTCTGCAGGAAAGTAAAATCACCCGCGTGGGCGGTGATAAAGAAATAAAAATCAATGTTCGGGTGATTGCGGCCACGAACAAAGACCTCCGCAAAGAAATTCAGGAAGGAATGTTCCGTGAAGACCTTTTCCACCGGCTGAGCGTCATTCGCATCCACGTTCCTCCGCTGGCCGACCGGCGGGAAGACATTCCGCTGCTGGCTGATAAATTTCTGCACGACATTGCGGAAGAATACGGCGCGCAAACCAAAGAAATTACACCGGACGCCATGGCCTATCTCCAGTCTCTGGCCTGGACCGGAAATGTCCGGGAATTACGCAATGTGGTTGAACGACTGGTCATTCTCTGCGGTGACGAAATCAGCCGGAATGATGTCGAAATGTATGCCTGAGGCTGGTTGGGATTTGCAATCGCCGCCCCCCCCCGCCTGATCGGCTTCTCCTCAAATCACCATCAGATTACAGCCCCGAATATCCGAATTATCGAACCGGCCGATGACCCGAAAAGCATCCGGCGCGTCTTTTTCATACTGCCCCAAATCCTGCGTTTCGATAAAACTGCAGGAATCCAGATTCGCGAGGTCGATCACGTTGATTCCCCCCGTCAAACGCGCCGATGAAGCCGACTTATTGTCCGGTAAAGAATGAATGAAAAACGGATCGTTCACGTCCCGGAGCAGAATGCGCAGGGTGGACGACATGTGGAAAACCCCGGCCCCGGTCGAATAAGCCTGCGACAGTAATTCGGTCATGCCGTATTCCGAATGAACCGCCGATATGCCCAGCCTGGCCATCAGCAGATCGTGGACTTCTTCGCGGAGCAACTCCTGCCGCCGGCCTTTCATCCCACCGGTTTCCATGACTACCAACTGGGGCAAGGCCTGCAGGAACGAAAAGTCCGTGTCGGACTCGGCCCAGTCGAGTAGTGCAAACGTAACGCCAATGAGCAGGATGTTGCGATCCGGATCCGGATGGGCGGCCAGTTCCTGCAATGCAGCGGTCAGATCGGCGGTATTGTGCAGAAAAAAACCCGAAAACGCCGAGTCCGATTTCTGAATAAACCGCTGAACCATATACACTAACGACGAGTTATTTCGTTCAAGATAAGACGGTAACAGGGCCAGAATGTGAAAGCGATCGAGCGGCCCGTAGCGGTTTTCAAAGATTTGCTGGCTAACGGTATCGTACAACGCCGGATCAGGAACAAAATGGCGGCTGGTCACCACGCCGGTCGTACCGCTGCTTTCAAAGGTCAACAAGTCTTCCAGAGACGGTTTTGCTTCGCCAGACGAAATCGTCAGAATCGGGTGCTGTTTGAAAAAACCGATGGGGAGAAACGGAATTTGAGCGATGGTTCGTATCTTTTCAGGCTGAATATTCAGATGCCTTAAATATGACCCGTAAAGGGGATTGAAAGCGGCCTGATAACGAAAAACCGCGAGTGCGAGCGAATCGAACCCGGTACGGTCGGTTGCAGCAAGCCGGATAATGCGGTTTCGGAGTTCGTGACGAATGCTTGAAGGCGACAAAGTAAGAGTAGAAAGGGGCTTATTCATGGCGGTAAGCCTGGTAAAGACAAACTGGTAACGATTAGTTTATAAACACGATGTCTACGCGATTTATTCGGCAAGGCCTGTTTTTTTTAGGATTTTCGGCCCTTTTGATCGGCTGTCTGGAACCGCCTGATTTTGATAACACACCCAAAATAAGCTCTCCGTCGGTTACATCGTATCCGGCCTTCGACGATTTTTCCCAGATTCCCAAAGATTCATTGGTGATTACGGTTCAGTTTCAGGACGGTGACGGCGATCTGGGCCTAACGGTGGATGAACGCACCAAAGATTCCCTGAATTACCTGAGTTGGGGAAATTATGAACTGAAGACCTACAAGTTTGTCAATGGCAAGTTCGAATACGTTGATCTACCGGTTCTCAACAAACTGTTTTTTCCCCGTTTGAAACCGGATAACAAGGACAGTCCACTGGAAGGCAAACTGGATTTCTCCCAAAGCTTTCTGCGCTCGCGCAATACCCGCATGACGCCGGTCAAATTTGCCATCCGCATTCGGGACCGCAAGTTGCGCGTCAGTAACGTCGTGGAAACCGATACCATTTCCGTTCCCCTGAATTAAAACTATGCGATTCGCAGTGCGTAAAAACCGGTTCTACGCACTGCGAATCGTTTTGTGGCTTTCCAGGGCTGGTTCTTCGCCCACCACGGTTTCCCGCAGCAAAATCCGGAAGGTAGTTCCCTTGCCCACTTCGGAGCTTTTGACATACAGCCTGCCGTTGTGGTATTCTTCAATAATCCGTTTCGCCAGCGTCAGGCCCAGGCCCCACCCCCGTTTTTTGGTGCTGTAACCGGGATTAAACACTTTTTGCATATTCGCTTTACTGATTCCTTTTCCCGTATCAGTAATGTCGATGGCAATTTCGTTGCGGGGCAGCGGTAACAACCGAATCGTCAGGCTACCGATCCCACCCATTGCATCGACGGCATTCTTGCAGATGTTTTCAATGACCCACTCAAACAGCAACTTGTTGATTTTCACCTCCCGGCCATCGACCAGATAGTTTTCTACGTGCATTTTGACCTTCGTTGAAATACGCTTCTCAAGGTAGGTGATAAATTGGTGGACGGTTTCGTATAGATCCTCCCGCTTTAGCGTCGGAATGGAGCCAATGCTGGAAAACCGGGTCGCAATTGTCTCCAGCCGGTTGACATCTTTCTCGATTTCATCCGCAATCGACTGATCCATCGCCGGATCGGTGCGAAAGTATTCGACCCAGGCCATCAGCGACGACAACGGAGTTCCCAACTGGTGGGCGGTTTCTTTCGCGAGCCCCACCCAAACGCGGTTTTGCTCCGCCCTCCGGGCCGAACTGAACGCCAGATACGCCAGAAAACCGAGGGTGATCATCACCGCCAGTTGGACGTACGGAAAAAACCGGAGTTGGGTCAGTAATGAAGAATTGTGGTAATAAATGTAGCCGCGCTTTTTGTTACCGGTCTCAACTACAATGGGTTGATGCTCTTCTTTCATTTCCGCCAGATTTTCTTCCAATTCAAGGTCGATTTCTTCGTCGGGTGTGCCCGGCGGGAAAGTGAAATTGTGAACGATTATTTTATCGTTCTCATCTACATAAATCGTCGGGACCTGGTTTTTTTCGTTAACAAAAATAATCTCCTGGGTAATGAACGTCATATCCTCATTCGAATTCTCATCAGACACCTGAACCAGGGCTTTGGCATACAGCCTGACGTAATTCTCCTCCCGTTCTTCCAGCCGTTCCACCAACCGGTTGGTGTAGAGCAGGGAAGCCGTACCGACTAAAAGCAGATTCAGCGCAACGACAATCTTCAGCGTGTTTCGCTGACCATATATATCCAATGACTTCAACATAGATTTCGGTTTGAAGCAACCTAACTCCGGTTTTCGGCGTATCGGGTGAAAATTATCATTTTATGAGCTGATTCTCATCATCAAATCACACCCGCTTCAGGTGGTAACTTCGCAACAGACTTACGTCATAACGCTCATTTTCAGCAATTCAATGTCCTTATTTCCCGTCTCACCAGAATAATATTGCAAATAGGATATAAAGAAGAGAACTTTGCAATAGTTTATAGAGGTTCTAAATAAGTAACTAGTAAACTGAATCTGTACCAACAGTGTTTTCTGTAAGAGAATTGTATCGTAATTTTGGGCATATTTTGAAAAGTAGCAATGCACGATTTCTTTCAATCAATTAGCCTTTCACATAAAACCGCCCCCCTGGCTGTCCGGGAGCTAATTGCATTAAATGAAGACGAGTCCAAACAATTTCTGATCAAGCTTCGGGAGTTTTTTGGGGCCTCGGAATCGCTGGTTATTTCTACCTGCAACCGCACGGAGGTTTATTACACTTCCCCGCAAAATCTGAACCGGGAAATAGCCCGGTTGCTACTCACTGAAAAAGGGATAACCTCGACGGAAGATTACCTTCCCTATTTTCATTTTTTTGATACGCAGGCCGAATCCGTTCGGCATCTGTTCGAAGTTTGCACCGGTTTACACTCGCAGGTCGTGGGCGATATGCAGATTCCGAATCAGGTCAAGCAAGCCTATCAATGGTCGGCCGACCTCGATATGGCGGGTCCTTTCCTGCACCGGCTGATGCACACCATCTTCTTTACCAACAAACGGGTGGCCCAGGAAACCAGTTTCCGCGACGGAGCCGCTTCGGTTTCGTATGCCGCCGTTGAATTGATTGAAGAACTGGTGGGAACCAGCGGCTGTCCGGCGGGTCACGGCCCGGCGACACCCTCGGTGTTGGTGGTTGGTCTGGGTGAAATCGGCGCGGACATCTGCGAAAACCTGGCCGCCCGCAAATTAAACCGCATTACACTCTGCAACCGCACCCGTTCCAAAGCCGATGCCCTGGCGGAGAAACACGCGTTTCGGGTGGCGGATATGGCCGATCTAACGGAGGAAATTGCCAAAGCGGACGTGATCATTGCGTCGGTTCTGGTTGAAAAACCGCTCATTACCACCGACTTGCTGGCCGGCTTAAACTCCCTGACGTTCAAATATTTCATTGACTTATCCGTTCCCCGGAGCATCGATACCAACATCGAGCAGATTCCGGGTGTGCTTTTGTATAACATCGACCACATCCGCAACCGGGCCGACGAAGCCCTGAGCCGCCGGATGGCGTCGATTCCGCAGGTTGAAGCCATCATCGATCAGTCAATTGCCGATTTCAACGACTGGTCGCGGGAAATGGTGGTGTCACCCACGATCAATAAATTCAAAAATGCGCTGGAGCAGATTCGAAAAGAGGAAATTGCCCGCCATTTGAAAAACATGACTGCCGAAGAATCCGAAAAAGTGGATAAGATTACGCGCAGCATCATGCAAAAAATCATGAAGTCACCGGTATTGCAACTCAAAGCCGCCTGCAAACGGGGCGAAGCCGATACCCTGATCGATGTGTTGACGGATCTGTTCGATCTGGAAAAACAACCCGCCGATGCATCGCAGAATTTTCACTAACCTATGATGAGCGTTCCTTAAGATCCCAAACGAAGCAATTGGTTTGGGATTTTTCGTTCACAGTATTCGGTTTACGGTTTTCAGTTTACGCCGGGCCGTCGTAAACTGAAAACCGTAAACCGACCAACTATGTCCCGCTTTCTCAATACGATTCTCCGCCTGTTTCTGATCGTCCTGCTGGTCGTTGGCCTGGTGGTGCTGTGGGAACAACTGCGGGGCTGGTCGGTTTTCAGCGGGTTGACGAAGAAAGAAGCGACCGTCCAGACGGTGGTTTTGCAGGAGGTAACTGAGTTAGGAAAACTCGAACTGGTTCAATACCGCTTCAAAGACATTGTCGAACACCAGTTTGTCCGGGAGTGGCTGCCCAACCCAAAAGCCGTGCTGATTGTGGAAGGCGAAGCGATCGGTTGCCTGGATCTGACCAAAATAACCGCCGACGATATTACCGCTCAGGGCGACAGTTTGATCGTTCATCTACCCGACCCAGAAATCTGTTCCTACAAGATCAACCACAACCGCTCGCGGGTTTTCAATACGGAATACGCGTTTTTTGAAGAAGCCCAGTTGGTCAACGAAGCCTACCAGCGGGCCGAAACCCAAATCCGGCAGTCGGCACTGAACAGCGGAATTCTGGAACAAACCCGGCAGAACGCCGACAAAATTCTCAAACCGATGCTGGAGCGGATTTCAGGCAAAAAAGTGTTTCTGACGACCCGCATGAAAGCCACATTGAAGCCTCTTCGTTAAGGCGTCAACAAATTGTCGTCAAATTCGTCTTTCAACAGCACCCCCGATAACCGCCGGGTTTTCATTTCGGTGAGCAGGTAAAGCAACTTTTGTACGGCGGCTTCGTACGGAAAGCCCTCGGGCCGGATGTTGGAGATGCAATTGCGCGATTCGTCGGTCAAACCGGGTTGCGGATGGAACGTCAGGTAGGCTCCCATGCTGTCGGGCGAGGTCAGGCCAGGCCGTTCGCCAATCAGCACCACAACGGTTTCGGCCTGGAGCGCGTGGGCAATTTCGTCGCCAATCGCCACCCGCCCCTGTTCCACCAGACACAAAGGCGCCAGTGACCAGCCTAACGCCCGAACTTCTTCCGCTAATCGCGAAACGACGGTTCCTGCGTGCCGATTGATCGCCGTGGCGGATAAGCCATCGACGATTACAATACTGAGATCGACACCTGTCAGGTCTTCAAGACCTGACAGGTGTAAAAGGCTCTGCTCATTCAGTTTCCGACCCAAATCCGGGCGTTGCAGGTATTGTTGACGGTCAGCCGCCCGGCTATGAAGCGGCAAAACCGGCAGTTGAACGGTTTGTAATTGAGCCAGCAAGGCATCCCGCTCCAGTTCTGAATACACCGCATCCCGGGCGCGGGCGTGGTCGAGCTGAAAATCCAGCAGGGCGCGCGTGGGCAGGCTGTGGCCCGTACGTCCGCGGGCGATGCGGGCGGAGGTGTGGCTTTGCAGAAACGCCCACGGATCGGGTTGGTCGGGCAGATGGCTCATAAACCGGCAGCTTGGAGTAAACGGTGGGTATTTTTAACCGGCATCAACTTTCCGTCGGCGTTCATCAATTCCATGCGCAAAAGCCAGGCTTCAAATTCCGGCGCGGGACGCAGGCGGCACAAATCCCGCAGATACAGCGCATCGTGAAACGACGTACTCTGGTAATGCAGCATCACGTCATCGGCACCGGGAATGCCCATGATAAAGGTAACGCCCGCGGTTCCGAGCAGGGTTAACAGGGTGTCCATATCGTCCTGATCGGCCTCGGCGTGGTTCGTATAACAAATGTCGACGCCCATCGGCAACCCCAGCAGTTTTCCGCAGCAATGGTCTTCCAGACCGGCCCGAATAATTTGTTTTCCATTGTATAGATACTCCGGTCCGATAAAACCGACTACGGTATTGACCAGCAAAGGTTCAAAAAGCCGGGCCACGGCATACGCCCGGACCTCGCAGGTCTGCTGATCGACGCCATGGTGGGCATTGGCCGACAGCGCACTCCCCTGCCCCGTTTCAAAATACATAACATTTTGGCCCACGGTACCGCGTTTCAGGGCGCGGGTAGCTTCAAACCCCTCCCGGAGCAGAGCCGTGTTGATCCCGAAGGAACTGTTAACGGCTTCCGTTCCGCCGATGGATTGAAACATCAGATCGACCGGCGCGCCCTGTTCGATGGCCTGGAGCGTGGTGGTAATGTGGCTCAGCACACACGTCTGCGTCGGAATTTCAAACCGCTGCCGGATCTGGTCCATCATATCGACCAGCCGAACCACCGTCCGAACGTGATCGGTGGCCGGATTGATGCCAATCACCGCGTCTCCGCTGCCGTAGAACAAACCGTCTACGATACTGGCCGCAACGCCCCGGAAATCGTCGGTCGGGTGGTTGGGTTGCAGCCGGGTCGAAAACCGCCCTTTCAATCCGATGGTGTCCCGAAACCGGGTAATGACTTCGCACTTCGCCGAAACCGTAATCAAATCCTGATTCCGCATCAGCTTACTCACAGCCGCCACCATTTCCGGCGTCAGGCCCGGTTGCAGCCTGGTCAGCGTTTGCGCATCGACCTCGTCCGCCAGCAGGTAGTTCCGCAGCTCGCCCACCGTCAGGCTTTTGATCGGGGCAAACGCATCGGCATCGTGCGTGTCCAGAATCAGCCGGGTAATTTCATCGGTTTCGTACGGGATCACGGCTTCGTTCAGGAACGTCGTCAGCGGCAGATCGGCCAGGGCCATTTGGGCCGCCACCCGCTCCTCGGCGGTTTGGGCCGCCACTCCCGCCAGTTGGTCGCCCGACCGGAGCGGGGTCGCTTTGGCCAGCAACGTTTTCAGGTCGTCGAAGTGATAGGTAAAGTTCCGAACGGTGCAGCGGTAGGCCATAGTGGTAACAATTCCGAAAAGAGTTGTACGAAAACCGGGCTCACGGAATCCCGGTGGTTCAAAAATGGAATCTACTAACTAGCCCGGATAAGCCCAAGAAATCCAGGAATTTAATACACCGATAACCGTATATAGACCGGTCTTTTGTATGTTTGGCGATTGGTATTTTATCCGTTTTTGAAAAATGAAAGCATTTCAATTGGTGGTATTTGATATGGCTGGCACGACGGTTCGGGACCAGCACGAGGTGGAGCACTGTTTCGCCCGGGCGGCTTCCCAGACCGATCTGATCGTCAGCGACGAACGCATTCTGGCCATGCAGGGCCTTTCCAAGCGGTTTGTTTTTGAAACCCTCTGGAAAGAACAGTTGGGCCAGCCTTCGCCTTCGGAACTGACGGCTAAAGTGGATCATTCCTACCAGCTTTTTACCGAAATCCTGGAAAATCATTACCGAACCCAACCCATTGTGCCAACGGAAGGCTGTCTCGAAACCTTCGATTTCCTGCGTAAACATGGCATCCGCATTGCGCTGACCACCGGTTTTTACCGCAAGGTGACTGATATTATTCTGGAAAAATTAGGCTGGCTGACCGGTCTGGACGAGCAGTATGTGGGCAATAGTCAAACCGTTATTCAGGCGTCGATTGCCAGCGATGAGGTGGAACACGGTCGTCCACAGCCGCTGATGATTCAGAAAGCGATGCGGTTACTGGGCGTTTCTGACCCAAAGTCGGTCGTCAACGTTGGCGATACGCCTTCGGATCTGCAATCGGGAAGAGCCGCCGGGGTTGCCCTCAATCTGGGGGTCGTCAACGGCACCCACACCCGCGCCCAGCTCGAAGCCTACCCTCACGACCAGTTACTGGGATCGCTCGGTGATTTGCCGACCCTGCTTTCTGCCACGTCCTTTCAAAAACGGGCCAACGGTCTTAGTTTGTAATTCGTAATCCCTTTTTCTCTTGGCTTTTTTCGATTTCATCATCATCGGCTCCGGTATTCTGGGGACGTTTCATGCGCTCCATGCCGCCCGTGCCGGCAAGCGGGTTCTGGTTCTTGAAAAAGACAACCGCCCCGTCAGTGCCACCGTTCGGAATTTTGGGCAGGTCGTTCCGTCGGGTTTGAGTGGGCGTTGGTATCAGTACGGGCGTCGCAGTCTGGAACTCTACCACGAAATTCAGCAGGAACACGACATTTCGGTCCGGAAAAACGGCTCGGTTTACGTGGCGTCGGATGCCGACGAGTGGCAACTGGCCAACGAATTATACGACCAGCGCCGGGCCGACGGCTACCCCTGCGAATTGTGGTCGCAGGCCCAGACGTTGGTAAAATACCCGGTTTTGCGGCCCGAATATGTCAAAGGGGCCGTGGTTTTTCCGGAAGAAATCAGCGTCGAGCCGGATCTGATGATCTACAAGCTCATCGACTACGTGACGACGAAATACGCCAACGTAACGTATCGGAACAATGCCGCCGTGGTTGGCTGCGAATCGACGGCCAGCGGAGCAACGGTTCAACTGGCGAATGGTGAACGGTTTCAGGCTCAGAAGGTTTTGATCTGCAACGGCAGCGAATTTCGGTTGTTGTACCCCGACTTGTTTGCCGAAAGTGGGCTGGTGGTAAGCAAACTTCAGATGATGCAGACGGTTCCGATGCCGGAAATTGCCCTCCCCGGAAACATTCTGACGGGTCTGACCATCCGGCGGTATGAGTCGTTTGCCGATTGTCCGTCGTACGCCAGTCTCAAGACGCCGGAACACCTGGACGAGCTAAAAAAATGGGGCATTCACGTCTTGTTCAAACAGGCGCTCGACGGTTCCATCATCATCGGGGATTCGCACGAATACGCAACGGCGCTCCAGACCGACGACCTGGGGTTCGACACCAAAGACTATGTCAATCAATTGATTCTGGAGGAAGCCAGCCGCATTGTCAACTTCCCGGTGAATCGGATTCAACGGACCTGGGCCGGTTTTTACGCCCAGACTACGCAGGAAATTTTCGAAGCCGATCTGGAAAACATTCACATCGTCACCGGGATTGGCGGCAAAGGCATGACCTCCAGCGCCGGTTTTTCGGAAGAAACCATCAGGCGATTGTTTCTGTAAGAAGAAAGAGGAGAGACAAGAGAGGAAAGATGATTCGCATGCAAAGGGTCTTTTCTCTCTTGTCTCTCCTCTTTCTTCTCCAAAAAAAAAGCAGGAAAGCCAAAGGCCCATTCCTGCTTTTTCAATTAATTACTGAAAATGGAAATTCGTTATGCTTTTTGCTCCTCCGTTTCGGCGGTGGCAGAGGGCATTTCGCCCGGAGTGGCTTCGGCGGTTGCTTCAACGTCCGTCGTCTCTTCCGCTTTTTTCTCAAAGACTTCCGGCAGGTTTTTCCGCAGAATGGTATACCAGCCAATCATTTTCTTGACGTCCGACATGTGTACCCGGTCGCGGTCGTATTCCGGCACCACTTCGCCGATGAATTCGGCCAGTTCAGCATTTGACGCCGATTTGGGTGTGATCGGCAAGCTGTCTTCGTATTTTTCGTAGATGGCCAGAAACACATCCGCCAGGGGCTTCGATTGTTCCTCGTCGTCGGTATAAATCGAGATGTCTTTCAGCACCGATACGCGCGCCGTCGGCCCGATCATGGTTTTTTCTTTCTTTTCGTCGAGCGACTCCACAATCACGCCAGTCCGGCTGGGTTTCATGATTCGGTATAAGCCGCTTTTGCCGGCAATATTTGCAATTTCTTTCAGCGCTTCCATGCTGCTTGTTTAATGGGTAACGGTCGATTTGATTTGGTTATTGCCAATTTTATGAAAAACTGAGGGGCAAAGATAGGGCTAATCGCCTGCACATAACAGCAACAGAGTGGATTTAGGCGATTTTAATTCCCTTCGATACGCCTGGGGTGTTGAGCCCATTTATTGTCATTTCTTTGCCTTCATCTCCTCATAAAATTCTTTATTCAGTTGGTCGATATAGTCCAAAATTTCCTCTTTACCCCGGCTACTGACGGCTGATGAGACGAACATCGGCGGCAGTTCGTCCCACGTTTGTTTTAAGGTCTGACTGTATTTTTTTACCATCTGAGAAATGGCGTTCGTGCTGCTTTTTTCGTTTTTCGTGAAAATAATTACGAAGGGTAGTCCGCGTTCGCCCATTTTCGCCATAAACTCCAAATCGATCCGCTGCGGGTCAATGCGGCCATCGACCAGCACGAACGTACAGATCAGATTCGGGCGTTCGGTCAGGTAGGCATCGATCATTTTCTCCCACTTTTCCCGCTCCCGCTGGGGTGCTTTCGCAAAACCGTAGCCCGGCAAATCGACCAGATACCAATCCGTATTGATGAGAAAATGGTTGATCAATTGCGTTTTTCCGGGCGTCTGCGAGGTTTTAGCCAGCTTGTGCCGGGTGGTCAGCATGTTGATGAGCGACGACTTTCCGACGTTCGAGCGACCGATGAAAGCGTATTCCGGTTTGTCGGGTTTCGGGCAGCGGGTCGGATCGGAATTACTAATTATAAATTCAGCTTGTTTTACTTCCATAATGGTTCAGAGAACAAGTTTAAAAACCGTCTTCCAGCCGCAAAGTTCGTAAAGAATTGAGAAGAGTACTATTCTATCCCCATATTGCATCAATCACAACGACTTATAATCGATATTTTTGCTTAAAATTGTACTACGAATGGGAGCATTTCCGGGAATTGGGAAACCAATTGGAAACCATTCGTCGTTATTCTTCCATCTGAACGAACCGCATACCGAATTATGAAAAATACAAGTTTGCTATCCGTCCTTGTTGCTCTGGCCTTGGTTTTGAATGCCTGCAACACCACCAGCACAAAATCGGAAGGAGAAAAAACGGCCGTTAGTGAAAGCGCAACTCCGGCTGCGAGCGAAGCCGAAACCCCTCCAGCGGAGGCTACGGCCAGTGCAGAACCGGGTATTCAATTTACGGATGCCGCCTGGAAAACGCACCTGGCCAAGGCGAAAGCCGAAAACAAACTGGTCTTTCTGGATGCCTACACTAGCTGGTGTGGTCCCTGCAAAATGTTGCAGAAAAATGTCTTTACGCAGCCAACTGTCGGCGACTTTTTCAACAAAGAATTTATCAATGTAAAGGTTGATATGGAAAAAGGCGAAGGCCCGGATTTAGCGCTGCAATACCCATTGGAAGGCTATCCGACCCTGTTTTTCATCGACGGTGACGGCAAAGTTGTCAAGAAAGTGCTGGGGTATATTTCCCCGGAAGAGTTACTGGCGATTGGCAAGGGCGTGAAAGGCGGAAACGCGCTTTAATTGCACGAACTGGTTGAACCCGAAAAAGCCGCAACGGATTTCGTTTGCGGCTTTTATTTTACCCGTCAGGTCGACCCAAACGGCGTCAGATCAGCCGGTAATGCATGGCCAGATCCTTCATAACGACCACGTTATCTACTTTCAGCTTATCAAAAATCCGGGCTTTGTGCGTGCCTACGGTCGAGGTGTGAATGTTCAGCGTGTCGGCAATGTGGCTCACGGATTTTCCCTTCACTAGGTGATAGGCGATTTCCAGTTCCCGGTTCGATAACCGCCCAAACGGGTCTGGTTCCTGGCTAAAGTGGCTGTCCTCCACCATCTGATCCATCAGTTCGGAACAAACGTAAAGTTTTCCGACTAAAATGCGGTGAACCGCTTGCAGAATTTCCGAATCTTCAGCCTGCTTGCTGACGTATCCCTTCACACCCAGTTGCAAATACCGTTTGGCAAAAGCATATTCGGTCATGATCGTGAAAACCATGATGGGCAAATCCGGTGCCGTGCTTCGGATGTTCCGGAGCAGGCTGAATGTATCGGTATTGGGCATGTTGATATCCGTCACCATCAGGTGATAGGCATTTTCCATGATTTTCCCGAATGCCACACTGCCGTTTTTGGCCTCGTCTACCTCAATTGCGCCGTACTGTTCCTTCAAAAGGAGACGAATGCCCGAACGCACGATGGAATGATCGTCTACTAACAGAATCCTGTACATGGTTTTTCTGATCTAGTTCTTACCATCCGCCAGATAAGCTACCTCTACGGTTTCTTCTATGCATGATACCACCTTGATGATTTGTTCACGGGTCAAATTAGAACCGGACGGCAAACATAAACCAGTCTTAAAGAGTCGATCAGATACACCGGATCCGTAAAAGGGCAACCCGGCAAAAACGGGTTGCTGGTGCATTGGTTTCCACAAAGGCCGCGCTTCAATCCGTCTTTCGGCCAATGCCAGTCGAATATCCTCACAGGTAATCCCCCCTGACAGATCCGGATCAAGCGTGATGCAGGTTAACCAGCGGTTTGAAAAACAGGGGTTGGGTTCGGGCTGGAAAGCAAAGCCTGGCAGCTTGCTTAAATGCTCGAAATAATACGCGTAGTTGGCGCGTCGCTGCGCTACCCGGTCAGCAAGAATCCTCAGTTGCCCCCGCCCGATTCCGGCACAGACGTTGCTGATTCGGTAGTTGTAGCCAATGGACGAATGCTGGTAGTAAGGGGCCGGATCACGTGCTTGCGTAGCCAGAAACCGTGCCCTTTTAATCAGAGCCTCATCATCGGACAGCAACGCTCCTCCCCCCGATGTCGTAATGATTTTATTCCCGTTAAATGACAAAACCGCTAGCTTTCCAAAGCTACCACAAGGCTTATTTTTGTATGTTGAACCAAACGATTCGGCCGCATCTTCAACCAACGGTACTTCATAGTGATGGCATATTTTGAGCAGCGCATCGAGTTTGGCCGGCATACCGTACAGGTGAACCGCGATGACGGCTTTGGGGCGTTTTCCCCGCGCCAGGCGGTCTTTCAGCGCCATTTCGAGTGCATCCGGGCACATGTTCCAGGTATCGGCTTCGCTATCAATGAACACGGGGGTCGCTCCCTGATAGACAATCGGATTCGCACTGGCCGCAAAGGTAAACGACTGGCAGATCACTTCATCGCCGGGCCCTACCCCCAACAATACCAGCGACAAATGCAAAGCTGATGTTCCGGACGACAACGCGGCCGCATGGGCGGCTCCGGTTTCGATGCACAGCTCCCGCTCGAACGCATCGATGTGTGGGCCAACGGGTGCGATCCAGTTAGCGGCAAAAGCTTCCTGAACATACTGCAGTTCGAGGTCACCGAGGTGGGGAGATGAAAGATAGATTTCTGGGATCATATTACAACATTAGTGAAATTTTATGGGCTTGGCAGGTGCACCAACGGCTGTGCAGTTGGCTGGGAGTGATTTTACAATGACAGCGCCTGCTCCTACCGTTGTATTCTGTCCGATAATAACCTGGTTAATAACAGTTGCACCCGTTCCTATGTAAACCCCTTCTTCCACTAACACTTCACCAGAAAGATTAACCGCAGGCATAAACGAACAATAGTTCTCAATTCTAGTGTCGTGTCCCACCGTGCAATTCAAATTCAATATCACATGTTGCCCAACCCTGATATTAACCGTTAAAATAGTCCCTGTGCAAATAATAGTGCCTTCACCAATTTTTATTTGTTGATCATCATTAACACTGACAGAAGGGTGTATTAGTATGGGGTAATAAACGTTGGCCGTTTGAAGTCCAACTACAATTTTCTTTTTAGTGGTCGGATTGCCTATGGCGATGACAATACCGATAGGTTGATTGAGCTGATTCAAATCCGCTATTCCACCTAACACCGGATAGCCGTTGACAAGCGTACCAGTCTCGATACCATCATCATAAAAACCCACAAAATCCCACTGATCACTGGTAAACTGGTTAATTTGCCGAATCAGCATGAGTACTTCTCTACCAAAGCCCCCTGCTCCATAAATAGCGATTTTCTTCTGCATAAGCTTATTGAGTATTTCCGGTAAAACGGGACATCATGACCTGCTGTGACTCATTGATATCCTTTGCTTGTAAAACTTTTTGTATGGTAAGCCACACTATTCTACAATCTAGTCCAAAAGATACATTCTCCACATACCATACATCGTATTCAAATTTCTTTTCCCACGATAGGGTGTTTCGGCCATTCACCTGCGCCCAACCCGTTATACCGGGCCGAACGGTATGCCGCCTGCGCTGATGATCGGTATACAGAGGCAGGTATTCGACCAGCAACGGGCGGGGTCCTATCAGGCTCATTTCACCCTTCAGAACATTCCAGAGCTGTGGCAATTCATCCAGGGATGTTTTTCGAACCAATCGGCCAATCGGCGTCAGGCGGTCAGCATCGGGCAACAAGCGACCATCCGGAGCACGCCGGTCGTTCATCGTTTTGAATTTAACCAACCAAAAAATTCGCTCATTTCGGCCCGGCCGGGCCTGAATAAAAAATGGATTTCCACCAGTAGCCAGTGTCAGTGCAGGTAACAGCAAACACAGCGCAGGCAGCAGGGCCAGCAGAGCGATCGCTGATACGCTGATATCAATGAGACGTTTCCCGGCTTTCTGATACATTTTCAGTGCGTTGTGAGTAGTAAGCCTTTATTTTTTTCTATTCAAATGTCGTTTCCGTACGAATAGCCGTTCACCGGGAACCGGCCAGCCACACCTCACGGTTCAGCGGATGCCCCTGACTTGGTGAAGTTGTTGCAAAAGCAGTTTTTTCATAGCTAGATAAGACGTTTTTCGACCATCAATCGCTTGTATTCGATCAGCCATTGTTGCCATATCCATTGCTGGTCAAACCGTTCGACCATCAATTCGCGCGACTTCCGGCTGAATTTCTGACGCAGGTCGGTATCTTCATACAACCGCTTCATGGCCAGATAAAGAGACTCTTCATCCTTGGGTGGAACAATCAGTCCATTCACCTCCCGGGTCACGATCTCGTTGCATCCGTTGATATCCGTTACAATCATGGGTAATTCCATACAGGCGGCCTGCATTGGGACATTCGGAAACCCTTCCCGGTAACTCGGAAAAACCAGCGCATCGGCCATAGCCAAATAAGGACGTACGTCCGCCTGAAAACCGGTTATGATGATATCCCCGCGGTTTTTCAGGAGTTGTTCCGAATCGGGCGAAATCGGGTCCAGATCCGACTCAAATGGCCCGACCAACACCAACCGGATGTCCGGACAGGTATTTGCTAACCGCACGTAGGCCTGTATCAGCTCGTCAACTCCTTTTTGCCTAACAATGCGCCCTATGTAGATCCAGACAAACGTTTTTAACTGTATATTCCATTGATTCCGCACCGTTTGACCTTGCACACTCATCTCAACCGTTCGGTGAAAATGTCGGCTGTCGATACCGTTGCTGCTCCCGTGTCCGATTACTTTTAGTTTTTGAGGATTAGCATAGAGAACCTTTTCTACGTAGTTTCGTAACGCAATCGAATTGGGATAGATGCCTGTTGAACAAGCATACGTGAGTTGTTCTATCCTGATCAATACCTGTTTTAAAACTCCTTCGCGCTCCATGAGAGGCAAACCGGCAACGGTATGAAGCCGGATGGGAATTCCCGCGAGCCAGCCAGCCAGCATTCCGATCAAACCGGCTTTAGGGGTGTGCGTGTGAATAATGTCCGGACGCAGCCGCCGAAGGAGTCGGTATGCCACCCACAACGCTTTCAGGTCCTGTAGGGGAGTCAATTTTCGTGTCATCGGCACAATGTAGTGTGGGCAACCTTCCTGTTGCTCAAGTTCCCGCAGCATTGTGCCATCGGCGCTGCTCATCCAGACGGTAAACCCTTGCAATTTCATGTACCGCATCTGTCCCCGGATTAGACTCTGAAGTGAAACCGGGACGGTTGTCATCCGCATCAGCTTAGTCATTTCTCACGGCTTTTCGATACCATACTTCCATTGCAAACAGAGAATACAGCATTTTAGCCCGTTTTTCAGCCGGAAATTTATCAGGCTGGTTGATCAGTTTACTGATAAATTCCCTTCGGATATACCGCTGTGCCAATTGTGGTTCCGCCAGATAGTCACAGACCACCGTTTTTAATTGTTTATCCATCCATTGTTTAAGTGGGACTTCAAATCCTCTTTTTGGTTGGTCAATCAATTTTTGAGGCAAATATTTTTTGGCCAGTTGACGCAGTAGATACTTTGTTGTGGTACTGTGAATCTTTAATGAATCCGGCAAGGTGGGTGCTAACTCTAATAAATCTTTAGCCAGAAAAGGACTTCGACCTTCGAGCGAGTGTGCCATTGTGGCGATATCCATTTTTACCAATAAATTGCCGGGCAAAATAGTCTGAAAATCTGCAACTTGCATTTGCTGCAATGAACTCAGTCCTGACATTCGTAGTCGATCTAGTGCTCCGGCCAGATCAGCCAGTGGCACAGGTTGGTAAAACGCTTCTGTATAGTTTTCAAAAACATCGGTCGTAGCTGACAAATAACGTTCAAGACCTGATTTTCGAGCCATATCCAGCATCCGATACGCAAAATTATACCGGCTTTTTTTGTTAGTTGGGTAAGGCAACGATCTGTAGAGCACATCGGCACTCCGCTGCACGACGCTGGGGAAATTGTTAAAGTCAAATCGAGCGGCTGGCACATAGCGCCGGTAACCGCCAAAGAGTTCATCAGCACCGTCACCGTTTAGAATGACCGTCAGGTGTTTCCTGGCTGCCTGCGCAACATAGTAGCTTGGAATGGCCGAACTATCCATGAACGGTTCACCATAGCCGGCAATAATCCGTTCGATGTCATCCTGAAGCCGTTCGAATGATAGTCGCACTTCTTTATGCTTTGTCTGGTAGCGATCGGCAACCAGCCGGGCCAACGGAGCTTCATCGTACTCTCCATTGGCGAACGATACAGTGAACGACCGAATGCCTGGTTTGAATTGAGCTGCCATTGCGGTGATTAATCCACTGTCAATTCCTCCACTCAGGAATACACCTACCTCCAAATCGGAGCTATCGATCCGCTGATTAACTGCTTTTCGCAAACAGGTGTCTACCTGTTCAAGGGCCTCTGTCTCCAAAATAGGACGTACCTGTTGGGCAAAAGCAGTGATGTCCCACCACGATGAAATCGCCAAAGTCCCCGTTCTACAGTCAATCTCGGCATAATGACCAGCTGGTAATTCCATAACATTGCAGTACGGCGTCTGTTGACCATATAGAAAACCGACCCGCAGATAACGGGCCAACGCTTGGTCGTCAACTGATAAGGGCAGATAAGCCGCCAGGGCGTTCAATTCAGAGCTGAATGCCAATTGATTGTTGTGCTGATAAACATACAGCGGTTTTTTACCCGCCCGATCACGAACCAACAATATCGTTTGGGCCTTGGTGTCATAGAGCGCAAACGCAAACATTCCATCCAGTTGATCCAGCATCTTCAACCCTAATAGTACAAAGAGATGAAGCAGCGTTTCAGTATCCGATGACGACTGACAGCTCAGGTTATACCGCTGACGTAACTGTTTATGGTTGTAAATTTCTCCATTAAAAATGATGGTGTAAATACCGTAAGTCATTGGCTGGCGTCCACCCGGTGACAAATCCTGAATTGCCAGTCGGGCATGAAACAGATAGACATTATCCTGTCGCCAATCCCGTTGCTCGTTCGGCCCCCGATGCAATAAGCTGCCCCTCAGGTACGCTGGTGAATCATGGGGCCAGTTAACGGTTCCAAATATGCCGCACATAGAAACGAAGTAGTTTTAAACGAGACGATAGCGTCTGTCTACTTTTTAAAAAATACCCAGACAATCATAAAGCAAGGCACGCATAATTGCTTCTATAGAATAGGCATAGACCGACGAGAACAGTATATCAACCTCATTTCTTCCGGGCAAATTATAGTGTTACCCTCTTATGCCTCATTCAACCCCGTTCAAAAACCAATTATAAGTTTTTAACAGTCCTTCTTTCAGTGAGATTTCAGTTTGATATGAAAGTATTTTTCGACTTTTACATAAATCGGCAAGGCTATCTCGAACATCGCCTTTGCGTGGTTCTAAATACAATGGACTCAATTTTTTCTGGCCGATGGTACAGATTTCATCCCAAAGCTGATTCAATGAAATCCGTTCACCGACTGCGACGTTGAAAATTTCGTTGTAGGTCATCGCATTTTTGACCAACATGGCAAGCACATTTGCCTGTACTGCATTTTCTACAAAAGTAAAATCTCGGGTCTGTTCGCCATCGCCATGAATGACAGGAGCAGTATTGCCCTTGATGGCATGCATGAATAATGGAATTACGGCGGCATAGGGGCCATTTGGACTTTGCCGGGGTCCAAATATGTTAAAATACCGCAGGCCAATGGTTTCCATTTCATAGATCTTACCGAATACCCGCGCATATTGCTCATTAGCTGCTTTTGTAACTGCATAAGGTGAAAGCGGCCAGCCGATTTGATGTTCTGCTTTTGGAAGTGCCGGGCTATCGCCATATACAGAACTTGATGAAGCATAAACAAATCGTCGAATTCCGGCGTCTCTCGCTGCAATCAGCATATTCAAAAACCCAGTTACATTGACTTGATGCGTGCGCATGGGGTCATTAATGGAACGTGGGACAGAGCCAAGTGCAGCCTGATGCGAAATATGAGTAATGCCTTCACAGGCTAGCCGACAGGCGTCGGCATCGGCAATGTCACCTTCCAATAACTCAAAAGCCGGATGAGTTCTAAACTCTTCCAGATTATTCTTACACCCTGTACTGAAATTATCGAATACGCGGACCTTTCCGGCATTATGCTTCAGCAGATACTCAACCAAATTTGATCCAATGAAACCGGCTCCTCCAGTTATTAAAAATGCGTATTCGCTCAATGAGCTCTCGTAATAGGCGGTTTTATACATTCTCTATAGTCGTTCGTCGGCGATACCGGTTTTAAACATCTTTTTGAAGTAAATATATGTATGCTCAAGCAATTTAAATCAATAAAATAAACTGCACTCCGATAAAAAGTTAAGGAAACCGGTACACTAATCGTTTGAACAAGGGCATGATTCCGGTTCATAGCCTGTGTGTCAGATTGCGTTGAATCGATTGGGTCAGCATTTCTTGAGCATGCTGCTGCTCCAATGTAGTCAATACTTTACTCCTACGATGCAACAACCAATCTTCATTATTAAAAAGATGAAAGAGTATATAAAGGCCGTCTTTTACATAAGTCATAAGGAAAGCAAGTAGTGTATTTCGGTGACCAATTTTTTTACTGTATTTTTTGAGAAGTGTACGTACGGCCTGCGATGTTTGTAAGTATTTTTTAGTATAGGGAAGCCCTATTTCTCTGTAAAACAGAAGCGAATCTGTAATTACGTGAAACTTTGCTGTTTCAATAATTGATAACCACAATTCAATGTCTTGTCCCCTAAAATTCGTGGGATTATAAGGGTGTTCCAAGAACCAGTTCTTTCTAGCCATAACAGTGGGATGTGCAATAGGGACTCCACATATGGCCCCTTTAAGGGTATTTGGCAAGCTTGTACTACCCCTTATTCCAAACACCTTATTATGCTTATCAATAGTGTAAATGAATGAACTCACGACATCGACTTCTGGATGTTTGCCAAAATAGTCGATTTGAACTTGTAGACGCTTATCCACCATAATGTCGTCTGCATCCATCCGAGCAATCAGCAAGCCTTGTGCTAATTGAGAAATTTGGTTCAGACGGATTGGTAAGCCAAGATTAAGTCCATCAGCAATAACTTTTATTCGGGGATCGCTAAACGAACGGGCAATACCAACCGAGTTATCCGTCGACCCATCATCAACAATAAGCAATTCCCAATCCTGGAACGTTTGGTTCAAGACCGAGTGAATGGTATCGGCCAGGTAGGGAGCAGCGTTATAAACCGGTAAGCCAACGGTAACCACAGGCATACAATTACCTCTTTTTGTTTAAAGTTGAATCCAGCCGGGATAAACCAGTTCATCCGACTTGATAAAAGTACCACGGTCATACACCCAATTCTTCGGAACAATGACCACTTTATCGGCATGTTTGCTCAACCACGCAGCCCACCAGCTAAAGGTGCTGTTGGGTATGATAAAATGGTGGCAGAGTGTCATCAGGTGCAAATAGGTTCCGGCCTGTTCACCTGCATACTCGTCGCCTACGAATACAGTAGGACCATCAAACCGAAGATGAGTTCGGCACCAATCAATATCGTCGGAAAACACATAGAAGGCAGGCTCGGTGACATGCGTCCGAATCATCCGTTCCGCTTGCTGGTAATATACTGTCTCAATAATGTTATGACGCAAATTTGTCACAAAGTCACTCCGTCGTACATGAACACAAACCGATTGTTGCTGCTGGATGTCTTCAGCCAATCCGTTTGCAAACGAAGGAATAGGCTTTTTAAAACATAAATCTGATTTTAATTCTTTTATAACCGATTGAAAATAGCGTACAGACTGCCAATAACCGCTTAGATAAGTATTATCATCTACCTGACCTATTCGGCTATCATACTGAAACGGAATTCGTTCATACACATAGGTCAAAGTTCCCGTTTTGATCCAATGGTTTAACAATCGCTTTCCATACCGGTTGAGAAAAGAAGAACTAGTTCCATATCTTCGTGAAATATCTAATGTAACAAGAGTAGGGTTGATGTTAAAAACATCAAGATCATAGTTTCGAAAAACAACGCGCTGACCAGTCACATTTCGACTTGTCAAAAATCTGGTATCTATGAACAGGTCCGTTTTCTTTTTAAAAGCTAAACTTCGTCCAATAGCGTATTGAAATAATTGATTACCAAGTCCACCCATTAACTCAACGACGATCATGCCAAGAACACTTTAGTTATTCAACTTTATCTATTGTTAAACTTAAAAGCTTTCGTACAATGTTGTATATTTTTCAATTATTTGTTCTTGATCATGTTTAAGACGTACGTGTTTTTTTCCCCTTTCGGCTAAATCATTGGAAAAATCCGGATCATTTTTTAGCCTCCTGATTGCATCTACCATAGCCTGTTTTGAGTTAACAATGATGCCCCCTTCATGATCACGCACATTACCAACATCAAAAGCTATCCACGGCAAACCGGCAGCCATTGCCTCTAAAATCACTACAGGTGAAGCTTCACGCGTGGAAGGAAGAACGAATACATTTGCATGCTTGTAAGCCGACACAGTTATATCCCGATTACATTGCCTGGTTTGAAAATTTGAGATTAAATATTCTTTGACACGACAAACATAATAGCATCCAGAATAAATACCCATTCGATCAAGATTAAAACGACGTGTCTGAATTGGTCTCCCAATATTAACAACTGATGTATCCGGTAAATTTTCAGCTAAATAATGCAAGGTATTATGACCTTTTAAGCCAACGTGATTAGAAACATTCAGTATCCAATATCGCTCATTAATTCCCCATTCATTGCGTAAATTGCAGGTAAATATGCTTTCAAATTCCTGAATATTAACACCATTTGGAATAATAGAATAATGGCGATACCCTATTTTTTGCAGATACGGAACTTCCTCGAAAGCGGAGGACAGACAGGTAACAGCGTCAATATGATTCAAAACTTCCCTAAATCGATCAAAATAGCTCTTCCATCCAGAATTATTTAAAGATGAAAATCCATGTGGTGTAACAATAACAGGACGCTTTCTAACCGGATACCAATTTATAAGCGCATCGAAAGTCCAGTTCTGGCAGGCATGATGATGTTGAATGTCCCAATCACCTTTATCAATAAAGTCTATGAACTGACTGACCTCGCCTGACATTCCTGAAATCCAATTACCGGCAACTTTAAATTGGCGAATATGTACTCCATTGTGTTCATTGACTGTACGATCAACGTGATATGTAGTTACAACGGTTACCTTATATCCTTTACGTACCAAACCTTCGGCGAGCATGGTCATTATCGAAGAAATACCGTTTCTTAAAGGAAAATACGACTCCCCTATTAATACAATTTTCATGACTCAAATTCTAATTTCATTTCTTCAACTTGATATTTACAAATAATGAGCAGGATGATTGCTGGCAAACAAGAATACACTAAAAACTGAATTAGGACAGAAATGCTTAGAAAAATGGCTGCATTATAGTGAATAGCTATATAAAACCAAGCGACTGCAATAGCTTTTGAGTAAAGTAGACTTTGTTTGAATAATTTGTCTATTTTGCAATAGAAATAACCAATTAACAAATGAGAAAGTACAACACCTACCAATCCAAAATTATAGTAAAATTCTCCAGCAACAGGTATGACCTGATCTGAGCTAATTGATGAACTGTAAATAGCTTGATTATACATAGAAACACCACTTGTTAGGCGAAAGTTTTTTCCGACCAGTGGTATAGAGAACAATATCGACGAAAGTAAAGTATTACCTTGTAGTTGATAATCCGTATAAATTAAAGGTGTTATCTGATAAGGCGTTCCGAAATAAATCTGATGAGCCGATGGCACATATCCAAAATTATCAGCAAAAAGTTTTAACAGTTTGGGTATTTCATCTAAACTGAACTCACGTAATGATCGAACCAATCCAAAAAAAAACAGCAAAACAATAGCCGGAATACCCATTACGATAACAGGTACTTTATTGTAAACTTTAAAATAGCTAAACATTATACTTAAAAGAGACAATAAAGGGTAAATAATGTTAGCCCGGTTACTACTAAGCGAACAAAGCACACAGAGTACAATAAAAAGAATATTTTGTCTCCAATATGGTCCCCCTATCTTGTCGCGTTTTTGATCAGCTAAGATCCAAAACAGGATTGACGAAAATGGTAAAAATCGGGACGTCATGCTCCCTATAAGTCCTATTATACTTCCTGCATTATTTTCATTGAATTGAGCTATTGTTTCTTTTAAAAAGGAACCAGTTAAATAGCCTTGAATAGATCCGTAACGAACTAAAATAGAGAAAATACCAATTAACAGAAAAATGTAGGCAAGCCAACGAATAGGTTCATAATTTTCAGTTTTCATGGATCGGTTGTATTTATTCAAACCGTTTAATTTCCAGCCAACTGTGAAAGCCAGGAAGGCAAATGTAGTTACAGCAACTTCCTCAATTAAATTTGTTCTTTTCCATTCAAACTTCTGCACCTGATTTCCCCATATTAATAGCTCTAATGGGATTAATACTAATTTGTTTAGAAAAACAAATAACATCAGATTTTTTGGTGTCAATAAAGTATCATCACTCCTAAACACTGGAAACCATGACTGGACTAGAAAAAACAGAACAATGAGGGAAAAAAGCAACCAATCTACAACATGAAATGACACACTACTATACGTAATTACTACTCCCATTAACAGGCCTAACCAAATAAGCAATAATCCCCATTTAAGAAAGTAAGAAAACAATAGTTTCATGATTTATTCTTAGAAATAGTATGCGTATTTACTCGAAATTAGATTAAAAATGAGTGTTTTCGTCGTTTATAAGCTACCCATACCCAAAGCCCTCCGATAGAAATAGAGAAAAAATTAGCGACAAATGGACTGGCATCCGGCCATCGATTAACTGTCAAATAACAAATCATAAACAGCATAAATGCCAGCGCTGTATCAGCCCAAAGACGCTCTTGCTGCCGATCTGTAATAACCAATAAATTACCAAAATACTGATTTAGAAAAGCAACTATACTTGAGGATATAGTTAAGCAATACCAAAATATAGCTAGTGGTGTAGCCTGCCACTTATACCATGAAAAAATAAATATTGGCCCTATTATTGATAAAAAAAATGCTCCTGTACCCACTACAACCAAACCAAGTATCAAACCACGTTGAGCTAATCTCTCAAATCCTTTGACGTCATTAGCATGAAATTGATGGTTCAATATAGGAAATAACGATTGGCAAAACTGACTAACTACCATACTATTCATATTAGCATATTGCTTACAAATTGTATATACCCCTAAAGCAGCCAATCCAGCAGAGTTTTCAGACACAATCCGATTCATAAAAAACAAACTAGGACTAACTAATAAAGATGCAAATAAATATGTCCAAGAATCAGCCAGTATTTTTTTTATAATTGAATAGGAAAAGAGGTTACGATGAGAAGTATTTTTAAAAAGAGGATACAAAGAGATGGTGCACAATAGAATAACAATACTTGATCCCAAGCACATTAGTTGCCATAGCTGTATTAAATCCATTCTGTGTTCATACAAAAAACAACCAATAATTATTAATCTTATAGTGGCTATAATTGCCAGTATTTTATACCATTTATTTGCAACAAGCGAAGCAACAAGAATTGTTTCAACTGTATGCAAAACTAAATATAAATTGGCTTGTTGGATTAAATTTTTTAATACGAAATTGGGAAACAATAATCGTGTAAAATAATCAGGCAAGTAAGGGTAAATAAAATAGATTAAAATGGCTATTAAAAAGCTAAGAAGCAAAGCATTTAGTATGTATAGACTTGCTAGTTTCTGGTCATACTCCAGGGAAGAAATATATTTAATTATTGCTGTCGAAGACCCTAATATTGTAACGACAAGCAATGTTGAAACGTAAGATAATAACAGGTAATGTAAGCCCACTGCTTTAGAACCCATTGTTGAGGCAATCCGTTGACTTATAAAGAATTGCAATCCTTGATTTGCCAGAACAAATGATAGGTAATACAGTATTAGTTTACCAGGCAAGTCAGCAAGTAAATTCTGTGCTACTGATCTTAAACGATAGAACATCCTCACAACCGGCTATCCACTTTATCCTTCTCTAACAACCCCTTCAGATCATAAATGACGGTTTTCTCATTTTGCAAAGCCGGGTAATCCAGTTCCCGGAAGGGTTCATGTGCCACCGCCATGACAATGCCGTCGTAACGACCATCGGGCTGGCTAATCAGCCGAAAACCGTACTCCTTTTCAACCTCGTCGGCATTGGCCCACGGATCATGTACTTCGACCTGAATGCCATACTCGACCAACTCCCGGTAAATATCGATGACCCGTGAATTGCGGATGTCGGGACAGTTTTCTTTAAAGGTAATGCCCAATAACAAAACGCGCGAACCATTGATCGTGTGCCCTTTCCGAATCATAAGTTTTACCAGTTTGCTGGCGACAAACACGCCCATGTTGTCATTGATGCGTCGTCCGGACAAAATTACCTGCGGGTAGTACCCCAGGCTTTCGGCCTTATGAGCCAGGTAATACGGGTCCACTCCAATGCAGTGCCCTCCTACCAGACCCGGTTTGAATTTCAGAAAGTTCCATTTCGTTCCGGCGGCCTCCAGAACTTCCAGGGTGTCGATTCCCATTCGATCGAACATCAGTGCCAGTTCATTAACAAACGAAATGTTGACATCGCGCTGGGCATTTTCAATGGCTTTGCTGGCTTCGGCCACTTTGATCGACGTGGCCCTATGGGTTCCCGCCTGAATAATCGATGCGTATAATTGATCCACCACAAGGGCGATTGCCGGCGTCGATCCGGAGGTGACTTTCCGAATGGTGGTTAGCGTATGAACCTTGTCGCCCGGATTAATCCGTTCCGGTGAATACCCGCAATAAAAATCGACGTTGTAGGTCAGTCCGGAGCCTTTTTCAAGAACCGGCACGCATTCTTCCTCCGTACAGCCCGGATAAACCGTCGATTCATAAATAACCAGATCCCCTTTTTTCAGGACCTTTCCAAGGTCGCGTGTTGCCCCCAGCAAAGGTCGTAAATCCGGTTTTTTATAGGCATCGACGGGAGTTGGAACCGTAACAATATAGACCGTACAACCGGCAATGTCGTCCAGATGAGACGAAAACCGCAGGCGGTTTGTTTGCCGAAGGGTTGTCTCATCCGTTTCCCGGGTTCGGTCGTAACCGCCATGCAATTCGTCGATCCTGCGCTCATCGATGTCATACCCGACGACGTCGTATTGCTTTCCAAACTCCAGTGCCAGTGGTAAACCCACGTACCCTAAACCAACAATTGCAATGCGTACCGAATCCATGATTTTATAGTCTCGCTTATCTTTCTATTGACAGAGGTTGCCAATCTATATGTCGTACCAGTGCAATCCCTATACCAAAAAGCCCGCCCATCAAAACCGCCACCAACACCATGATGGTCCGACGCGGTTCGCTCCGTTTGGTAGGAACCTGGGCAGGCTCCAGCATTTTCAAAATAGGGGTCTCTTCCTGTATTTTGATTCGGGTTTGTTCATATTGCTGGGTAATGGTACTGTATAAACCCTGCGCTAATTCAAATTCTGCCTGCAAACGGCGCTCTTCAATCGTTCCAATCTCCGTAACCATATACCGGTGCTGGTCCTTGTAAGCCGACAGATTGACCATCGCCCGATCATACCGTTGTTTGGCTTCCCGAAACCGCTCCGAAAGAAATTTCAGATCGGAACGGGTTTTCTCAGTCCGGTAATGAATCACATAGCGGGTCAAATAATCGATTGCCCGTTGACTAACCTGAGCCGCAACTTCGGCATCCGGCATTTTTACCCGAATGATAATAACCCCGGATTGTTTATCTAAATCGGATAAAATGCGCTCTTTCGTATCCTTGATCAATTGCTCCTGATCCCGCGTCAGACGCAGCGCCTGCCGGTCGTCAATCAATTGAGGAACCGGAAACGACTTCCGGTCCAAAAACCGATCGGTCCACGAAAAAGACTCCTGAGTCAGGAAAGCCGCCAGGGTAGTATATTTGCTTTTTTTAACCGTCGTGACGGACTGATTCAGCAAATATAAAATGAAAGGAGTGCTTTTCAGCACATCCGGATAGAGGTCCGGCCGGATGGCTTCCGTGTTACTAACCCCTTCCAGGTTGATTCCCGCCAATTCGGCTAATGCCCCAAACCGCTTTAAATTCAAGGCCGACCGCGCCTGCAATTCCGGCATCACCCGCACCTCCGATGTGTATTCAAAAGGACTCAATAGGGCCATGATAACGCCAATGCCCCCGAACAAAAAAGCGATGAGCAGGACAGAGGCTTTCTGATGCCATACCGCAACCAAAGCCCACTCGGGATCCAGGTGTGAAGGTTGCCGGATATTCCGAGCCTCGATCGGCAGCAAAGTTATATACTTTTTCATTAAAATAGCCGGATAATGGTTAGCACCACCGCTGCCAGTGATGTAATGCCCGTCATCACAGCCACCCGCTCGGGAGCCGACAGTTTGCTCTCCGACCGGGGCGGTCGAACCGGCACCATGATGTCCATTCCAGGCTCTGGATCCGGGTAAAACCGCAAGCCCAGAAACTCTTTGGTTCGTTTCACTTTTCCATTCGCATAAACGACGTACACCTTTTTGCGGAACGCTTTGGACGTAAATCCTCCTGAGCCGCTGATGTAGGATTTTATCGACTTGGACTGGTTGAAATCAATAACGGCCGGATTAAGCACTTCGCCCCGAATTCGCACCAATTCTGTTTTTCTGGGAATGTGAATAGAATCTCCTTTTAGCAACAGGAGGTTTCCCGTGTCAGAGGGCTTTTTAATAATCTCCTGAATATCAACTGATAGAAGTTCTCCGTTGCGAACAAACCGGGTTGCTTTCAGATACGCTTCCGGACGAAGCCCCCCGGCACGGGCAATCAATTCCGTAATGCGTTCGGATTTGTCCCGAATCGGATACTGACCCGGATAAGGAACTTCGCCGGTAATGACGACGGATTTCTGTGATTCATACCGGGAAAATGTTCGTACAAACACCTCATCGAACGGAAAAAGAACAAACCGGGCGTCCGCTTCGGTAAGTTTGAGTTGATCGTTCAGTTCAAACTGAAAAAGCCGGATACTTTGGTTGCCGGGCAGGTCGGTAGTGTCTTTCCGGACCCGTCGGGCAATTTCGATTCGGGTGGCGGTTGCTCCATCGGAAAAACCACCCGCCAGAATAATCAGGTTGGCGACGCTCATGCTGTCGGCATAATCGAACACGTCGGGTTTATTGACAGCGCCATGAATACGCACGGTTCGGCGTTCCCTTAATTCGCCGTAAGAGGCCACCGAAACAACGTCTTCCCGCTGCAGGCTGATGTCATTGGTTTCTCCGCGCATCAGTTTACCCAGATCAACCGCGATGAGTTCAGGGTCCAGATTATTCCGCAGCCGCCGGATCGTTGCCCGGTTCAGAAACGCATCTTCCCGCAATCCTTCGGCAGTGGCAATCAATTGCCGCACGGTAGAACTGCTCTGTAACGCGTAAACCCCGGGCCGAAATACGGCCCCGCTGATCGTCACCCGGTTTTCGTAGCGATTGATAATAGCCCCCACGGAATAGACATCACCGCGCTGCGGCACAAAAGACGGTATGTCAGCGGAGGAAATCGTCACGATTTGCCGTTCTTTGGCCGTATTCCGGTGCAACGTTAATGACGCCGTGTACGCTTTATCCGTCAAACCGCCCGCGAAAGCCAGCACATTCTTCAGTAATTCTCCGCTCCGAACTTCGTAAATAGCCGGTTGTTTCACTTCACCCGTCAGCTCGATCCGCGTATCGTAGTGGTTTACGAAAACGATGTCCTGGTCCTGCAGCCTGATGTTATCTTTCTGATCGGCGCGAAGTAAAAAGTCGTATACATCCAGCGTGCGAATCAGCCGGTTTCCCCGATACACGCGAATGTCACGAAACGAACCCCGATCAGGATCGGGACCTCCGGCTACGTAAAGCGCGTTGAATACCGTCGCCAGCGAAGACAAGGTATACGTTCCGGGTTGCACAACCTGTCCGAGCAGCGTGACTTTAATGCTTCGAATACTTCCCAGGCTGATGGTCGCAAAAACGCCACTTCCTTTGGCATTCAAACCGGCATACACCTGACGCAGCCGTCCGACAATCCGTTGTTCAGCTTGCTCAATGGTCAATCCGTTGACATAAACCGGACTTAAATTTTCTAACTTGATGGCCCCCTCCGGACTGACTTTGAGCCGGTAATTTTGCTGTGCGTTCCCATATACGTCGATAATCAGCTCATCTTCCGGGCCAATTTGGTAGTTCCTCGGCGTAGGAATCCGCAGATTGGGTTCAAAAGTCAAATTAGCGGACGAAAACAGGCTGGTTCCGAAAACCGGTGGGTTGTGCCTGCCGGTGTCTTCACGCGAAACAGAAGCCGTGCTAAGAGACGTTTTATCGAGTTGTTCGCGCCCAACCTGAGCAGGCGTTAATTGAGTCGGTGCCGGTGTTCGCTCCAGTGCATTGATGCGCTCCCGCATTTTTCTTACATCCGTCGGTGTGTAGCCACGTGACGCGGCTAATTGCTCAATCTGGGTTTCAGATAAACCGCTGCTCTTCGCTTGCCCGACAAACTGGCGAACCTGCTCATCCGTCAATTCGCTTACCTTTTGCGCAAAGGCTGGCGTTGTACTGGTGAATAACTGAAATAAAATGAACAGGCCCATCGTCTGGCCCAATACGCTACGTTTCTTCGTACCGATTAAATGCACGTTGTGAATAATTGAATGACTGAAATACTGCACCAAAGAAAAAAGGCGAAGATTAAATTCGGCAGGTAGAAACTAAATACCTCATTATAAATAAGATACTGACGGAAAGACAGCCGGTCTTTCTCCGGATCCGTTCTCGCCCAGGCCTACCTTTGATAACCGACACTATTGAGACGCAAAAAGCCCCGAAAGGATACACCTTCGGGGCTTTTTTTATTCTTTTATTTTTGAACGAATCCTTACGGAACCAGGCGCAATTCAACCCGGCGGTTTTTCGTCAAACCAGCGCGGGAGTTGTCACCGATGGGTTTGAACGATCCGAAGTAGTCGATGATAATGCGGTTGGCATCATTCAGACCTTGTTTCACCAGGTAGTTCTTAACGGCTTCAACACGACGGCGCGACAGCGCGATGTTGTACCGGTCAGAAGCACGGCGGTCAGCATGACCCGACAGTTGCAGACGGCATTGCGTTTTGTTCAGCAATTCAACCACCTTGTTCAGCATGTCGTAGTACTGCGGCTTGATGATGTTTTTGTCAGTATCGAAAGCCACATTGGTCAGGATTTCGGCACAGGCAATACCCGGCAGAGCAGCACTTACGTACTTATCGAAGTCGATGGCTTCACCCGCACCGGAAACAATGCTACCAGCCGGTGTGTTGGGTTGACGGTCGAAGTAATCCGAAACACCGTCGTTATCCGTATCCATCAACAAACGGGGGTCGATGTCCTTAGGCCGATTGGCTTTGGCGACCGAGT
The DNA here is from genome assembly GCF_008727875.1 of Larkinella humicola. GTDB lineage: Bacteria > Bacteroidota > Bacteroidia > Cytophagales > Spirosomataceae > Larkinella > Larkinella humicola. The sequence goes on from NZ_VTWS01000005.1 coordinate 236,987, forward strand.
CGATTTGTTCCAGCGTCAGGATGACCGGCGGTTTGATCAGGTTACGAGGATCGGTCCAGCGAAGGTGGTACGTCCCTTTGGTCGTATCGTATTCGTACTTGCCGTTCACTTTCTGAACCTTGATCGCGTTCTTGCCTAGCTTGTAGGTAACCGATACAGCTGCGTAGCCCCACTTGTCCAGGTTAGACTCTCCTTTGCGTTCGAAAGCGTTGTCAAATTGTCCGCGGGTGCCGAATCCGTCGAAATAACTTGAACTGTTTCCACCGACGGTGGCATCGATCCGGTCGGTGTTGACGTTTGAAAACCGGAAGTCCAGACCCACATCGAACCGGGAGCTCACTTCGTAGTTAACGGCCAGACCAACGGGGATCACCCAGTCTTTTTCGTATTTGGCCTCACGCAGAATACCATCGCCATTGTTGGTTTTGGTCCAGCGACGGACGCGGCCGGTTCCTAATTCGTAGGCGGTTGATTTGAAGAACATCACACCCAAACCCGTGTAAGCATCAACCTTCCAACGCTTCATTTTATTAATACCAAACAGCAGACTTTTCAGGTTAACACTTCCCGTCAAGTCGGTTTGGATGAAGTTTGATCGAAAATAAGAATAATACAGCCGGCGCTTCATACCGACCAGATTACCGAACTGCCCATCGAGCTGGAGGCCAAACAGATGAGATAATTGCTTCCCGACGGCTACCCCAAAAAACGCCGACTTGCGTTCGTTGTAGCTGTCAAATCCGGTTTTCGAAACCGGATAGAAGTCATATTCCCTCAGGTCTCCAAAGAATTGAGTGGGTCCGCCCATGACAGAAACTGACCAGGTGTTCAGTTTTGCAGGACCTTCATACGAGGCTTTCGGGTTATACTGGGCACTGGCACCTGTCGCTGCCAGAAGAGCCAGTCCCATTGCCCTTACGAACAGGGATACTTTTTTCATACTTATCAGGTTATTGTTTGACAGTTAATAAACCATTGAGTGTGGTGAAACAACTTGTGTCGGTTACTTTAGCCGGTCGTTTTATGCAACTTTCAACGCTTTGCCGCAAAACTATAGATTTTCGCTTAGTTTACAAACAAGACACTGGTAGTTTACAAACAAGTTACCGTCCGCTTTGTTCAATTCATAGGGTTTCGTTTTACCGGCACAAGAAAAACAGGATTTGGCTACCATCAAAGGCGTTGCATCAGTTTTTTTGTCATACTGGCCTTCCATTTAACGAAATTTCCGGTATTGATCTCCCGCCGGGCCTCTTTCACTAACCATAAATAAAAGGTAAGGTTTTGAAGACTCGCAATTTGTGCCCCTAAAATTTCTTCGGACTTGATTAAGTGCCTTAAATACGCCTTAGAGTAACATGTTCCGGCATAACCGCCCAGTTCGGCGTCGATCGGACTAAAATCATCTTTCCACCGTTCATTCTTAATAGTAATGATCCCCTGGGTGGTATACAGAACCCCGTGCCGGGCATTGCGTGTGGGCATCACGCAGTCGAACATATCGATGCCCAGGGCGATGGCTTCGAGGATGTTTTCGGGCGTTCCGACCCCCATCAGATACCGGGGTTTATCAGACGGCAGAATGGCATTGACCTGCTCGATGGTCGTATACATTTCCTCCGCCGGTTCGCCCACTGCCAGCCCGCCGATGGCGTTTCCGTCCCGCTGCTGTTCGGCCACAAATTCGGCCGACTGCTGCCGGAGGTCCTTGTACGTACTGCCCTGAACGATAGGAAATAAGGTTTGCCGATAGCCGTATTTCCCTTCCGTGGCGTCAAACCGGTCGATGCAGCGGGTCAGCCAGCGGTGCGTCATTTCCATCGACGCCCGGGCGTAGCCATACTCACACGGATACGGTGTGCATTCGTCGAACGCCATGATGATGTCGGCCCCGATGATTCGTTGAATATCCATGACACCCTCCGGCGTAAACACATGTTTGGAGCCGTCAATGTGCGACTTAAACGTGACCCCCTCTTCTTTTATTTTCCGGGTATTGGACAACGAATACACCTGATACCCTCCGCTGTCGGTCAGAATCGGGCGCTCCCAGCCGTTGAACCGGTGTAGTCCACCGGCTTTCTCCAGAATGTCGAGGCCGGGGCGCAAATACAAATGGTAGGTGTTTCCCAGAATAATTTCTGCTTTGACGTCCGCTACCAATTCGCGCTGGTGAACCGCTTTCACCGTTCCAGCCGTTCCAACGGGCATAAAAATGGGCGTCTCGATCAACCCGTGGTCGGTGGTGATGAGTCCCGTTCGCGCCTTTGAGTGGGGGTCGGTTGCCTGTAAGGTAAATTGCATGATGGGTCGCTTTACGATCTTTTGCCTGCAAAGGTGGAAAGTCCGGCGACCAAAATCAAAATATGTATATTTGCCACCGTATTCCAATTTGGCCTTGCAGCCCTTTATTTCCGTCGTTTCGTGGTCTTTATCGTGCTGGTTGTGTGTTTATTATCCGTAGGCATACAACTTCTGTATATTCTTGGCATTTTTTCCCGACTGGCTTTCTATTCCGACCCGGACGAAAGCGGGTCGCCGGACGGTGCGGCTTCGCTCAGACTGCTGGCCAGCTCCCCCGCCGTCGATCCGCCGGTGAGCATCATCGTGTGTGCCTGGAATGAACTGGAAAACCTGCGGACGTTGCTGCCCCTGCTCGACGACCAGATCTATCCGGATTTTGAAGTGCTGGTGATGGACGACCGGTCGAGTGACGGCACGAAAGAGTTTCTGGAAAAATCCGCCGACCGCTTCGAACACGTCCGCGTTATCCGGATCGACCGGGAACACGATCACGTGACGCCCAAAAAATACGCCCTGACCACCGGCATTCGCAGTGCCGCCCACGACCTCATTCTGCTGACCGACGCCGACTGTCAACCCGCGGGCGACTATTGGCTGGCGGGCATGGTGACGCAACTGGACCGGCCGAACAAAGAAATTGTGCTGGGTTTTGGTCCCTACAAACGCCGGAAAAAGCACGGCTGGATCAACCGGCTGATCCGCTACGAAACCCTGTTTACGGCGGTTCAGTACCTGTCGATGGCGCTGGCGGGTCTGCCGTATATGGGCGTGGGTCGAAATCTGATGTACCGGCGGCAATTATTTCTGGAAAACAAGGGTTTTTATTCCCACATCCGGGTGTTGGGGGGCGACGACGATTTGTTTATCAACGAAGTAGCCACCGCCCGAAACGTTGCAATTAGTGTGCATCCGGCTACCTTTACGTATTCGAAGCCGAAGGAAACCTTTGCCGAGTGGTGGCACCAGAAACAGCGGCATTTGTCGGTGGGCAAGCATTACAAAACCCGCAACAAATTCCTGCTGGGGCTTTTGTCCCTCTCCCACGTGCTGACCTGGCTCACGGGCCCCATCATTGGTTTGATCACCTTGATGACGGTTTTGAATACCGGTTTGTCCGGTATGCTGAGCCAACCCGACGGCCAACTGTTGCTGATCGCCAGCGGGTTGTTTGGGTTCCGGCTGCTGGCCTTCTGGGCCATTGTCGGGCGGATCAGCTACCGGCTGGGCCACACCGTCGACTGGATGGCCATACCGGTTCTGGATCTGACGATGGGAATTTATTACGGCATCATGGGCGTTGTCACCCTGCGACCACGGCGTAAAAACCGCATTATGAAGTGGAAATAGAATGATGAATGATGAACGATGGATGATGAACGGTGGACGACTAAAATCAGTTGTGCCAGCCATTCATCATTCATCATTCATCGTTCATCGTTCATAATTCATACCTACTTTTGGACCTGATTAAAAAATACTTTCCCGACTTAACCGCGCGGCAACTGGAGCAGTTTGCGGCTTTGGATGACTTGTACCGGCACTGGAACGCTCAGATCAACGTCATCTCGCGGCAGGACATCGACTCGCTGTACGAGAAACACGTGCTGCATTCGCTCGGCATTGCCAAAGTCATTCAGTTTGTGCCCGGCACCGAAATTCTGGACGTTGGCACCGGGGGCGGTTTTCCGGGGATTCCGCTGGCGATTCTGTTTCCGCTCGTCGATTTCCATCTGGTCGACAGCATTGGCAAAAAAATCAAGGTGGTGACGGAAATCAGTTCGGCGCTGGGGCTGACCAACGTGAAGGCGGAGCAGGCCCGGGTGGAGCATCTGGAATCCACCTACGATTTTGTGGTCAGCCGGGCGGTAACGCGCCTGCAACCGTTTCTGGGCTGGGTGCGCTACAAGATTCTGAAAACCGGCAACAATAAACTTCGGAATGGGGTTTTGTACCTGAAAGGCGGGGACGTCAGCGAAGAGCTGGCGGAAGTAAAGGAGAAACACCGGATTTACGAATTATCCACGTATTTTGACGAACCGTTTTTCGAAACCAAGAAGGTCATTTATCTACCCAAATAATCGTTCAACAGTTGGGGCGTTCCCGACGCAAAGGCTATGGCAGAAGTTTTCAAATCCAGCGGTTTCAAAGATCCCATCAACCGCGACGTTGTTGAATTCAACGACAAGGGGGTGACATTCCGCGTCAACAAGTTGATTGGCGGCACCGACAGTTTTGTTTTTTACGGCGACATTTCGGGCGTAGAGATCGACAACGGGCTGTTTTTTTCCACGATCCGGATCATTCCGCGGGCTCGGCCCGAAATTATCATCAAGAATTTCACGCGGGGTGACGCCCGCCAGATCAAGGAGTTAATTCTGACGCGGGTGCCTACGTTGGGCTCTTCGGCGGTCTAAAGCGAAAGTTCTTGTGGATTTTTGCAGAAAATGTTTGCAAGAGTTCTTCCGGACACTTACTTTTGCACCCACAAAACACTCCCGAATAGCTCAGTCGGTTAGAGCATCTGACTGTTAATCAGAGGGTCGCTGGTTCGAGCCCAGCTTCGGGAGCAAAAAGCCTCAAATCGCGAGATTTGGGGCTTTTTTTATTATCCATGTATATTATTTTGTCTCTATTCTTGTAATTGATTATATGATTCCCTCTATTTGAGTATAATCCTCCTAAACCATGAGCAACTTTATCCAAGTAGATTTAGAAAACTGGATTCGATCCATCAAACTAAAGGAAAGCCAGTTTCTATTTCCATTATATGAGGTTGTAATAAATGCAATCCAAGCAATACATGAAAGAAATACTAATGAAGGTCGCATTGACATTTTTATCAGGCGCAAATTAATTAATCAGTTGACTATTATTGGCAGCGATGATTCTTTAGGTGAAATTATTGGATTTGAGGTTATAGATAATGGTGTTGGCTTCAATGAAGAAAATCGAAATTCATTTGGTATTGCCTATACTGGACATAAAGCAAAACTTGGTTGTAAAGGAATTGGCAGGTTCCTTTCTTTAGCAATGTTTAACAGAATTGAAGTTGATAGCACATATTTAGGGCCCAACATACTGCATTTCCAACGAAGAAGCTTTCATTTCGATGCGATAAATAAAATTCATAAAGAAAATGTTATTGATACAAAAGATCGTGAATATAAAACATTAGTTAAGTTGATAGGTATAAGAGATCAATTTAAGAAAACCACCCATGCAAGTACTATTGCAAATAATTTATTACATCATTGTTTAATTTATTTTATTAGTGGAAACCAACCATTTATTAGCATAATAGATGAATCTGTTAATGAGCTTATTGAATTAAATTCATTGTTTTATGATTCCTTCAAAATTGAAGACAATGAAGAAAATGTAAAAATTAAGAATGAAACATTTAGGATAAATTATGTAAAAAACTATATTAAGGTTGGAAGCGCACATAAAATTCATTATTGTGGAGATAGTAGGGAGGTAGATACCGAAGGTTTATCTAGGTATATACCTGTTCTTGAGAAGAAAATATCAGATCAAAACGGGAATTATTTTATTTCTGTTTATGTAAACAGTCCATATTTAGATCGAAACTTAACTCCATTAAGAGATGAGTTTATAATCCCAAAATCTGAAAAAGATAAAGATGCATTTAATTTAGTTTCATTTCCTGAAATTGGAGAAGAAATAAGTAAAAAAGTAAAGCAACAGTTTAGTGATGAAATTGATGATTTAACCAATATTCATAGAGAAAAGTATAGAAACTATATTTTTGAACAGGGCTTAGAATATAGGCATTTATTACAAGATGAATCCATTTTAGATACTCTTAGACCAGGAAACACCGACAAAGAGAAAGACCTTGAGCTTCATAAGCTGAATTTTGACTTAGAACATAAACAACGAATTAAAGTAGATCAATTTCTCAATATCAAGGATATAAAAAACTCAGAAGAATATAAAGAGTTACTAAAGGATATAATAAAAGATGAAAATAAAATAGGAGAATCGAAGTTAATAAACTATATGCTTCATAGAAAAACAGTTCTAAAAGTACTTGGTAAATTCATTGAAATACAAGAGGATGGGGAATTTAAATTTGAAGCTGAAATTCATGATATTATTTTTTTAAGAGATAAAACTAATGATCAAATTGCCTTCAACAAGCATAATTTATGGATTCTAGATGAAAGAGTCGCTTATACTAAATATATAGCGTCAGACAAACGTTTAAAAGAAACAGATTTTCTCTATTCTGAAAGTGATAAAAAACCAGATCTACTTATTTATGATAATAAATTTGTCTACGGTGAAGGGAACTCATCTATCGTCATATTTGAATTTAAAAGACCAATGCGATCTTATTACACACAAGAAGAAAAAAATGTAGGTAATCAAATAAAAAAGTATATTAAAGATTTAATGCTAGGAAAAGCACTTGATTATAGAGGGAGAATTGCAAATATAAATAAAGACACTCCAAAATTTGGATATATCATTTGTGACTATAACAATGATATTTATAATGAATTAGATTTGGAGGGATATAAAAGAACGCCAAAGGGCACATTATTTAAATATGAAGAAGGATTAAATCTATTCATTGAAGTGATGAACTATGAACAACTACTTGAAGATGCCAATATGAGACATAGAGCTTTCTTTTCAATGCTAGGGATTACTGGAATTTAGATATTAGTATTATTAATTAATCGTTTTCTATTTCTTAAATGTGCCTTCTGGCAACCTTGGCAACAAAAAGACGTATCAACTCGCCTTGCTTCAAAATCTCTTTCGCAGTAAAGGCATTTTTTTCTATAGAACATCCCCTTAATGGTATAAGAGCTTGTTCCATAATCCGGGTCGTAGTTATGGATTCGTTTATTCTTCTGGACTTTTTTGAATCCATAATTTCGTAAACCATTTTTGTCTTGGATGATGTTCTCTTTTTTCATTTTAGTACGCGTTATAAACTTGTTAATGGTTCGTTAATGGTTTCTAAGTGATGTGTTGCAACCTTCAAATACACTTGAAAAGTGCTTGTAAAGCGGTCTAAAAGCGCCTGAAAAGCGGTCTAAAAGTGCTTTAATTGTGATTCTGTACGTAGTATTCATTATAATCCTTGAATGAAGCATACTGAGATGAACAATCATTAACCTGCAAATCTTCAGCTCTAAGCTTTTCATTTGCCCTCTTTCCCGCCTTGTCATTATCAAAGAAAGTATTTACTAATTGGTATTGCCTGAGAATGGGTAATGTACCTTGAAGCAAGGAAAGTGTATTCAGTACAATGGTAGGATTTTTTAAGTGGATGGTATTATGATGTTGACAACAAGTGAGAAAATCAAAGAATCCTTCAAACACGTTTATAGCTCCGTTCGGTTTACCCGAAATGGTTGTAAAATATTTCGGTGATGTTCCTCCTTTGAAGTATAGGCTACGTAATTCAAATCCTCCTTTGTCATTTGGAAATCCAATCGCGTAAAAATGCTTTTTATTCACTCTGTAGTGGATTTCCTTTAAATATTGGCTAGCCACTTCATTTGAAATCTTCCGGCTCTTTATATATGCCATTAAAGCCCTGTTTTGTATCGACAGGACGCTTATTATCTCAAGACTTGAATTGCTACTAACTTGATTTAGATTTTGGCCGCTAAAAGAAAAAGGAATGGCATTACTTGATCCTGCAAATTCTTTTAGGATTTGAACAGCTTTACCAAATGAGCAGTTTTGAAGGTATTGTACTAAACGGATTATATCGCCTTTTTCTCCCATTCCGCTAAAATCGTGGAAAACGTTTTTAACCGGTTCAACCATGAAGGATGGAGAATTTTCCTGATAACGGGGCGAATAATAAACTAACTCCTTACCCTGCTTTCTTACAGGCTGACAACCAATTTGATTTAGGTAATCAGTGATTGGGATATTTTTCAATTCTTCGATAATGCTTTTATCAATCATTTTTTTTTCTTTTAGCGGCTTAAATTTTACTTACTCGACTACTCACCTCATTACTGCCTTCATTATTAGCTCATTAATGCTGAAATATCGAGTAATCCTATTTTCTTCATTACTCGTAATTATGCTTTTTTACGAGTATTGAGTAATAGCGAGTGGAGTATTACTTACTCTTTAATAATAGATATTATTGGTTGATAATAAGTACTTTAGCTACTATCGAGTAATCGAGTAGGTATTATTTTGTTTTTGAAGAATGTAATACCCTTTTTCTGTGTACTTCTTATGGGTATTGTAACTTGAAACCTGCGGAAATCCCATTATTTGAAGTGCTTTACCAATTTGATTCCGGTAAAGCTTGAGACTTACTTTTGTCCGTAGATATTGCTCAATGTCTGCTGCTGTATAGAATTCCGCCCCCTGATCACCTTTTTCTGCTGGCTCGAAATACTTACTGATAATTTCCATTTCGGTTGTTGTCCGTAAGAATTTCCGGTTATACAGTTCCAAGGTTTTAATTTCTTCATTGGTCATGTCCGGCCCAAAAGAAGGATCGTTTAATAAGGCATAGGCTTGCGACCATACTTTATTCATATCGACCTGAGCCTTATATCCATTTGAGCCACCATTGTCATGCAGTATCTCTTTGACAATGAACGGTAACCAACGTACGTTACCGGTTTCATCCGTTAGAAATTCAAACTGGTTTGTACTAGCTACGAAACTTGCTTTTCGAGGATAGGCTATTTCTACATTTTGGAATAAGGGACGGTATTTAACTATCCCTTCAGATAGAATCGTCTTAAACTCATTATTTAATTCTTTTTTGTCGAATGAAGCTAGTTCATCGAGATTGATCATAAAATTTTGCACCAACGAAATCTTGCCATCTTTCGAACCAAAATCGAATCCTTTCTTGGCATTATTTTTTAAAGGAAAAGGAATTAGAAAGTCTAAAAAAGTAGTCTTTCCATCATTCTGCTTACCAACCAGGGTTAAACATTGCTTGTTAAATGAACCTGCGCCAATTGCTTGTCCCACACATCGAACCATCCACTTTTTGAACATTGCTTTCCACCACACGCTATCTTCTGTTTTTACGAAATTTGCTAAGTGGTCAATATAATCCGGCTGGCTAGCGTCCCATTTGGGTAAGTTTTGAAAATAGGCTGTGAAGGGGTCATATCTTGGAATCGTTTTTGAACAGAAAAGGGCTTTAAGCGCATCTTTGAACCCTTTCAGGCCATAATCATAAAGCTCTAATTCAACATCATATATATTCACTAACTCCCACTCAGTTGATTTTTTTGCCTTTCGTTCTAATTGATTCGAAACTACATCTACGCGGTAATCAAAGTCTGCAAATAAGTAATGTCGAATTCTGTAACTTATAGGCTGACTTTCAGCCTTTTGCTTGCTGTTTGAATTTGTTTCCATACATTTGTTCTATTGAAAAAATATTCTGAAAAGCCACTTCCTTTTAGGAGGTGGCTTTTTTGTTATACCGCTTGTTGATTCGGAGCTTCATTATCCTTGCGTATCTGATATTCCCGAATGTGCCGAATAACTGCTTCTTCACTCCGTTCAGTGTAGTATAGCTCGGTCGTACTGGTTTTTTTGTGGCCTAACATGGTGGCTACGCTGGTTAGCGGAACACCGTTCGCGATATAGTAAGAAGCGCAAGTTTTACGGGCTACATGGGTAGTTAATCGAACGGTAATATTACAAGCAGCTTGTATCTCCTTTAGAATACGATTCATTACCTGATTTGCATAAACGGGTAATAATCTTTTACGAAGGATACATTCTTGATTATCAGTGTATTTATCCAAAATCTGTAGGGCTTGCGGCACTACCGGAATAATACAGTCATTGTCATTTTTCCCCCGTTTAATCTTGATTAGTTGTTCGCCGTTTTGTAAAGAGAGTAGGTGCGAGGAATTAAGTCTACTCACATCCACATAAGCCAATCCGGTATAGCAACAGAATAGAAAAACATCCCGTACATAGTTGTATTCCCGGCTATGGAAAACCGTTTCCTGTAAAAGGTGAATATCCTTTTCCTTTAAGGCAATTACGGCTTTCCGTTCTCTTTTCGGACGAAAAAAGGCAAACGGGTTTTTCTCTAGCCATTCATTTGCAATAGCATAATTGAGCGTTCTTTTCAAAAACTCGGCGTGTAAAACAGCGTGATTGTGGCCGTGACCGTACGTCTTTTTGCAGAATGTTACTACTTGCTGTGCATCAATCGCCTTTAGATCAGAAAGCTTCAAATACGGGTTTTGCCGGTAGGTTAGAATATACTGCTTGATTCGTTCAACCAAATACCGCTTCTTTTCTACGGTTTTACGCTCAAAATCAATACCTGACAGAGATTCAAATTCATCTTTGTAGAATTTGTCCAGGCATTCGATAAGTGTTGGTTTATCTGGCTCAATACCTGATTTGTCAATAACTAGCTTCTTTATTTCCCGTAAATCGGGAGTTCGTTTAGTTAGAAGATAATCAGTGAAAGCGCGTTGAAAATCAGATCTTAAGCCCTGTAAATAGGCTGTGGCCGATTCGTCGTTAATCACAGTAAATGACTTAACATCGAGTTGTCGGGGGCTACATTTTAGACCGGAGCTAAAAGACTGACTTCGGCTATTGTAATGTAACTTTACATAAATAGCAGTACCCCTTTGGTACAGTTGAACCGTCAGACGCTTTATTCGGACGTTTTGATTAGAATCAGGTAAATGTTTTACCTTTGCCATAGTAGATTAATGTTGAAGACGTTAATTGAAAAGTGAAGCCCGATACCGTTGGCAGACGGTATCGGGCTATTTATTTACAGAAGTTTGCTTACAGGGATATTAAAATGACAAGCAATTGCCTGTAATTCATTACGTTGTGGCTCTAAATCACCTTTAAGAATTTTAGAAAAACGATGTTTATTGATACCCACGCTCTTGTAAAATTCCCTAGTCGGCTTAAATTGCAAGTTCGCTGGGAGAGCATCATTGATTAGTTCTTTAATTGGTGTTAATGCCATTGCTTTAATCTGTTTAAGTGTAAGTATCTGCCACAAACATAGACCTATTTTTGATATATATAAATATTGTCTAAAATATTTTAGACAATATTTATATAATTTAGAACCATTATAGACAAATTATGAATAAGATATATGAGAATATTAAAGCCATTAGAACAGCTAAAGGGCTAACACAAGACGATATTTCCAAGAAATTGGGGATGAAACAGAGCAACTATGCAAGAGTAGAAAAGGGACTAACCCAAATTACAATAGAACGACTTGACCAACTGGCAGAAGTGTTTGAAATGTCAGCCACCGCAATATTGAGCTATGAAGGAGGGACACAACCGACAAGTGAAGATGTTGAATATTATATAGCTCACTCAAGAAAGCTTGAAAAGCAGGTTGAATCGCTAAAGAAAAGAGTTACAGAACTAGAAGAAGAGGGTGTGGAAGATTGGGGAAGAAAAAACAATGAATTGAAAGGACAGAAAGCGAAAATTAAAGATTTGACTGAAAAGATAAAGGAAAAAGATAGCTTATTAAAAAGTAAAGAAAAAGATATTGAAAAATTAGACCGTCATATACAAACGCTTGAGAAAGTGATTGATACGCTGAGATTTAGTATAGAAGTAGCCAATGTAAAAGGTAGTAACTAAATAAATTGGTAAGAACTCCCATAAAAAAAGCCCCAACAGGGGCTTTTCAGAAGAAATAATCAATACTAAACTTTTTGAGAGGCACTTGCTTTCTTAACTAAAGATTGCCTTCTACTTTCTTCTGCTTGTTTCGCATAGTGATCTAATCTTACTCGAGAAGCACTTAGCGAGCTTTGAGAAGTTGTTCTAGTTGATGGATTTTTAGTGTTCATTGTCATGATGATTAGACGATATGTTACTTAACACTTGTACATTACCATGGTTAAGCTGTCCTTCTGAGCCATTTTCATGGGGAGGACTGTCCTGTGCAGCCGTATTTACTTGAAAATCTACAAAGCCGGTATAACGAATATCTTTTTCAAGAGACATAAGAAAGCCTGATAAATTAGATAATGCTTTCTTAAAATCAAGGCCAAATTTAGAAGATAATTTAACAACAGAAGGCATGTAAGTAGATATATCGTAATAATCAATTACATAGCCATGATCTGGACAACCATTTACCAGGAAATCAGTGAGGTATACTCTTTCTTTCAAGGCAACATCTTTTTGATAAAGTTCCAGTATTTTAGCCGCATACTGTTCGCCAATTTCAAGCTTTCTCTTTTTGTCCCCTAACTTATACGGATTTATCTGGCTCAAAAGGGGATCATAAAATTTAGCAAGATATTCAAAGACCTGACTTGATAAGTCATTTTTGTTGACAGGGATACGCTGGTTCTGATAAAAATTTGTAAACATCTTCTCAAATAGCAATTGAGAATGGTCTTCAATAAGCTTAAGTGAATATTCGTCATTTAGTGCACTTTCTCGCTCAAAAAAAGGACTGTCATCCCTCTCCTTGACCAATTGTACATCAATCGGGCCAAATTCTGCAAATTCATCCATTATTATACATGACCCTCCGAGAGCTAAAAGAGTTGCAGCACTTTTCGCCCAAAATGGAACAATCACATTGACCGTCTCAAAATTGTTCCTCAAAGTTCTCACCATTTTATATGCTTCATCAGGGCCTCCACCAGGAGAATTGATAATAAAATCAATCTCAGATATGTCAGAATGGTGCTCTTTGAAATCCAGAACTGTTTCCCTTAACTTAAATAGGCTTTCAAAACGGATTTCATCTACGAAAAAAAGTTGTGGGATTTGTCGAAATTTGCCTAGCTCCTTAACTAAGGAAATGGCTATTTCTAATGGTTCTGGTGCCGATAATGTCATAAAAATGAGAAATTTAAACACATATAGGCAAATACGTCAAAATATATAGACATTTTATGAAAACAATGTAACCGGTAAATAGAAAGTCTACTTACAATAATGTATTTTAAGTTCACACAATTAGTGACTCTACCACTACGAAGCTACGTCTCTCACTTTCAGGATTTTACACTAAAATAGTAAGAGTCCTTAATTATTAAATAAATAGACCCCAGCCTAGAGAGACTGGGGTCTATTTACATTAGAAGATAAATCTACTTAAAATAAACAGACATACCCTCTAACTGGGATAGGCTCAATTTCCTTAACCCCAGCTAAAAAAGTTTGTAGATCAACCCGCCTAACTTTAGGCTCTTCAGTCCTTTCCAAGGCCTTCTTACGAGTCTCAGTTTTCAAAGACTTTACCAAAGATGCGCCCATATTCTTCTATAATTTGAGGTTTCTGTTGAAGAAAACGTTTTTGAATCACAAAAATATAACTGTTTTCAGAATATCCAAATGCCTTCCAAGGATTATTCGAAGACCCCGTAACAAGTTGCATCATAGTCAAATAAACCTGATAACGACGATTATTGTTATCATTTGCTTCGTTTAACAGTGTAGCAGCTTGAAATCCAAAAGACATGTCGGGGCAATGTCGCCTCAAGGTCCCGATAATAGCAAAGATTGTTCCAGCTACCCTGTTTGCTCTTCCTACCTTAGTAAGATAACGATAAGCACTCAGATTTTCGTTCCTTACTTTGCGTTCTTTGTTGGAGGTAGTAGCATAAAAATCTACCTTAAAGACTGTGTCATTGTATTGCTTTATCTGAACAATAATTTTTCTTCTGCAAAACGCATTCGAAACAAAAAATTTATAGATGTACTCATACTGGTAGTCCAGCTCAGGATCTAATTGTCTTTGGATGCTATTTTTCTTATTTGTATTTCTCTGTACAAAATGAAAATCGTAGGGCTGATCGAACATTTGTAACTTTGTTCTTTTGTAGAAAAGAACAAAGTTATAAACATAAAATGAAAAGGCAGCGATTGGAGACGTAGTGGAAAGCCTTCTGGCCGTTTGTGTGGTAAAATAATAATTATTATTTTACCACACAAACGGCCAGAAGGCTTTCCATGTAGGAGCTTCCTTTCTGAAGAGACAAAGATCTGATTATCAGCAAATTAACAGTTAAATATTTTTTTCAGTTTAGAGATTAAATTTACTTAACGGTTTAAGTTTCGGAGTATCATAAATAAAATTAACATATTTTTATATTATGATTTTAAATCAAAAATATATACACTACTCCACCAAGAATACATATAAGTATCTCATTGTTAGAATATTAAAAGAAATTAAAATCTTTATTACAGTAATTTCGATTGTTTTATAATATATAAACCATGACAACTCAGTATAACAAACTGAAATACAGTCACTTAATAACTCAACAGCAACTCCAGCTTCGGGAGCTTTGAATATCAGCCACTTACGAACTAAAATTTGTGAGTGGCTTTTTTGTTTGCATACAGATTTGCATACAGCCTGACTTATATTATAAGCCGAGCTTGTTTAAAAGTCTCTCCCAAAAACCTTTTTTCTGATTCGATTTAATAGTACTTTCTACTTTGCTTTCTATTTCCTGTCCTAGGATTTCAGCGTCTTTTTGCTTGAAATATTCCTTTTTGTCTTGAAAGTCCTTATTCCGTCCTGCGTTAATTTGCTCTTTTTTCCACTTCCCAGCCCATTCAATCTTACTTTGTTTTATCCAGTAATGCGATTGGCATTCAAAACCCCAGTTACCAATTGAGGGACTTAGTGAAACCGTCTCGCCGTCGAACAATAACCGCCAGTCAGTGGGTGAAATAGGCGTAACAACTCTATTGCCACAGCCGCACACACAATTGTGTGCGGCTGTGCAATATTCGATGGAGACGTAAAGTACTCCCTCGTCCAGCGTTTTCGGAATGAATTTAACGAAGCTGTGCTGTAAGGACTTGATCTTCATTGTACAATTCCGAATTGTTTATCGCGTACAGACTATTATGCTCACCCTCCAGATCGTGGTAGAAGTTATTTAGCTTTTTCCACTTGATGACCGCAAGATTAGCGTTAAGCGCATTTAACTCCGCAATTTGAATGTTTGCATCGTAGTCATTATTACCCTGTTCGCCAACAGGTAGGCGTTTATGTAAATGAGCATTTTGTGTCTCTGTAGAGGTCGTTATGCGAATCATACCTGTCAACCGGTCCCCTACCAGATTTACACCCAAACCTACATCGATAAACGCTATGCCTCGTGACCGCAGATAGCTCGCGATTAGCCCTCTTGCCTCATTACGATCCAAACTTATAAAAACAAAGTTCATCATGTCGAGCAATGAAAGGTTGGCGGCAGTAACGTAATACGGATGAGCTACAATTCCCTTGTGCATATTCGAATATTTATTTCGGTAATACTCCACTTTTAGTGGCTCCGAATCTAATTCCTCAAGGGATGCGGCTCCCGGCGAACGGAATGCATTGTGCGTATGCAGGACGTCGCCATCAAATTGGTGAATCTCCCAAACGGGTGTTTTAGCCACCAAATCTAAAATGTACGCCCCTGTCCCACCCAGTCCCACAATCGCTATCTTTTGCCCTTCAAGCCTAGCATTTAACTGGTAAATGTTGGCCCGACCCGAGTTAGTGTCCAGATACTGGAAGGGCGCGGCATCATCTTCCATCGGTACAACCTTAAACGTTTTCTCCGTAGTGTCCGGGTATAGCGTCTTTGCTGGAGCCGAAATTATTTCGGCGTATCGCGTTACCTTGTGGTAATAGTCGGCATACCCCTCTGGCGGTTTATTCGAGAAAGCAAACTGCACGATCACACCCGGATATAACTCCTGAGTGCAATTCTGATGCTCGATGCCTGTAATACGTCTACCATCGGACCTGTGTGGATACTCGCCCGTAAAGTGAATAACGTGATAGCTGGGTCGTGTGGTCGTTTGGCCACTAGTGTCGAGTGACGTGACCAGGATTCCGAAACAAAGCTCCCGGCTAGTGTTCAGGTAGGGAATATGATGCACAAGCAGGTATGGCCCCTTGAGTTCTATCTCATACCCTTCGTCGCGCAGACGCTTCAGGTCCGGGCTACGATTTATCAGTGGCTGTTGCATTGAATTGCATCTCGTTTTTGACCTTTACAACACTTCCGACGTCCATTGTCCCTTTGGGGTTTTGCTTCGGCCCTTTCGAGTAAGCCACCGTGTATTCCATCTGCCCATTATTGACATACTGTCCAAACGCCAGCACTACAACTTGTTCATAGGAGATCGTTTTCTGCATCCAGCTCGTAGGCGTTGCGTTTACAATCAGCGTGTATTCTGCTTTTGCTTTAGAGACGAAGTGCTCTTTACTGGGGCGAGCCAAATTCACAATAATGCCGGGTCGGATTAATTCGTCCTCAAAAGGCGGATCTATTTTTAGATAAACCTCATCCTCATCATCAATCTGGCCCAGTTCCTTAATCTCTTCGAGCGAGATATACTGTTTAAACCAGACGTGATCTACTCCGTTTATAGACAAATCAAGCTTTTTGCGAACGTAGAAGTATTCGATCTCGGGCCGGGCCAGATTCACGCGGGCGTCGTTCAGTATAAGCTCATCCACCCACGGCTTTGCTACTGAAAGGTACAATTCAGTATCTGGTGGAATTCCGGCAAGTTCTTTTAATTCTAAGCCAGTTTTGTACTGAGCACTACTTTGGTAAGTTTTGCCCTCTATGACAAAATCCAAAACTTTATTCTTGTCCCCACCGGGGTTACTAAAATTTAATTCGAAAGACATGTTTGTAATGATTTTAAATTTAGACTTACATTTTCTGTGGCTTACTGATTAGATCAGTAGCCAGTGCATAGGCTCGAAGCCAGAGCGTTCTTAAATCCCTGATGCTGGTTTCTATGATTTGAATTGAAAATGCAGGCCCATTCGGAGATAGTATTATCCCGTCTGGTTTAAAACCACTTGATAACTTGCAGAATTGAAGGAGAGGAGGTAACTTTGAAGTGCGAAAACATCATTACCCAAAAGCTTAGCAGGCTTTTGCTTTCCTTTACTAGAATTCACAAGCCAGGTAGTCTCTGCCTGGTTTTTTTATATTAACTCATGGAGCATTCCGATTTCAAGGTTAATGCCTCGGCTAATAATATCTTGCAACAGTCCCACTGACACGCTTTCGTATTTAGAAATCGATATACCAAGCTGCTGATATGAAATCACTCGGAGCGGATGATTTTCGCTGACGAGCGTGTACCCCATAATTCTGGCGTAAACCATAGCGGCTACAGTTCTGGCGAGAAACATAGAACAGCAGCCGTTAAGAAGGCTAATAACGTGAGTGATTTGGCTTCCACTTAATGAAACCACCTTCAATTTTCCTTGGCTGATCAACAATTTTGAAAGAGCTATGTCGGGCATTGAGAGATCCCCCGTTGCTAGTTGTTCATAATAGCACAAATCCGGGATGTAAAACTGTACGTCTTCATCTTCTAAATAATGAAGAATGCCAAAACGCTGCAACCTAACGGGCAAGTTCACTTCTGTCACGACCAAATTCTTCATCTCATTGAAATTTTTGAAAGTAGAATGTTACGGAAGTCGGCTTCACTGCGCCCAGCCAACTGTGCAGCTTTGTCAAGCCCAATTTTATTTTCGCTCAGACAGCGATATAACATTTGCAGGAAACGCTGCGGCTCCTCTTCGCCAAGGTAGTGGCCGAATGTATAATCCTCAAAATCATTTGTCTTCCACTTCTGATAAGCGTCAATGGTTATGAGATTGGCTCTCCGGGCGCGAACCATAATGGCGTAAACCGATATTCCGTAAAGCTGTTTGATGCGCTGTAGCTCAGGCATTGATATCGCCGTGCGGTTTCTGCCAAACTCTGCAACCAGAATATCTGTGGGGAGCATAATGGCCCCAGCAAAAGCATTGCAAAGTTTTTCAACCACGTCTATTGTGAGATCATCTGCCATTATTAAGAGCAAATGACCCAGCTCATGTAACAGTGTAAAACGTATCCGGCAAATGTCTTGTGGTCGATCATTAAGAATGATAACAGGAAATTTCCTTTGGTCCACCCATCCTGAAAGTCCTTCATGTGTGTACGCATAACCAAATTTTACTTTGATAATCCGAATACCCTTCTTCTCCAGTACATCCACCAGATTATGCAATGGACCATCACCGAGCTTCCAGCGTTTGCGAAGTTGGATGGCGGCCTTTTCAGCATCATGCTCCGTTCTAATCGGGTCATTATCCTTCAAAGGATTATCGAAAGGCCTGTTCTCTTTAGCAATGGCTTCGAGTTCCATGTAATTCGCCAGAGCATTACTTGCCAATTCTTCAACGGTAGTTCGCTGGTCCATTGATAAGGACATTCCTTCACGGTAGTTTACATAATTTAGCTTGAATGATACTTTATGGGCAGTTACTAAACGATCGATACTGTAGCCAAATGCTTTGGCAATAGCCAACAGCGTAATACTATCAGGAGTGCGAACACCGTTTTCATAATGGCTAATCGCCTGCTTAGTAACCCCCACCTCAGTCGCTAGCTCCTCCATTGTCATTCCCTTTTGCTGCCTAAAGCGGGTAATGTTGGTTGCGAGTGTGTTTAACATAACATGTCGATTGTGTTTTGATGTATACAAATATAATAAATTAAATAAAGTCAACACAACAATTTTCTTAAAAAATTTTATAGCAATTTATAAGTAGTTTATTTTCAGGTATTTAACTATAATTTATTATTTTCACTGATCTTTCGCCCCGTATACTCACAAAGAATAAATCACCAATTATAATAGCCTATAATGAAAAATTAGTGATTAGGTCAGGGAAGGTCTGGCTATTATTCCTCTAATTCTTCCTCTATAAGAGAAGAAACAGCGAATGGGAAATTATTTGTCTTTCTGGTCGATAAAAAGCTGGTTGTGCAGGTACGAGAATCCAAGCAACGCAGACGCTAGTGACAATAACTACCTAATCAGCCGGACTGCTTATTCGCTGAGTCACAACCGCAGCAGCTGCATGGCCAACTGGGTCGGCTGGCATTCCTCGACGGCCTGACAGGGAATAGCGATCCGGTACAGAGGTAGTTTCATTCCTGATCATTCCTTACCGTCGGGCTGTTATCAGGTCAGACACAATTATTACCTAAATATTGATTTGACCGTGGCTACCTCTGCCCATCCGGCGACTGTGATGGTACCGCAGAGAATATGAGTCAACCTTCATCATGCCGACGAACATCGCACCTCAGGCTCCCCGCCTGAATCGCAATAGCTGGAACGAACTGGAAGGCTCCCCCGCTAGCAGATCGAAGAGGGTAACGAAGCGTATTTTATTGCCGGGACCTATGGCAAAGGCGGTATCGGCGACAACGGCAAAGCGGAAAGTATCGCGTGCGTCAAATCACGGTTCCGGCTGTTCGTTCTGAACCCTATTATCAATAAAATTATATACCTTGATTTATACTATGTGAGATTCCAGAACGGATATTTAATTTGCTAGAAGCATCGGTGTGCAAATTTTGTACTAATTATTGGCACAATGGCTAAAACGAAAACAGAAATCATCGCTCAAATAAGATTTGGTATAAATCAACTTTCAGCCCGCAATGGTCAAATGGATTTTGAGCACATATGCCGGTTTTATGCTCGTAGCCGAATTCACATCAATATTCTTCCAGCTACTGGACCTGTGCAAGCTGGTGGAGATCAAGGACGTGACTTTGAGACGTTTCACAGCTATATGGCACAATGTTCTATTGCTTCAACGTCTTCCGTTGGTTTATTCTCGAAGGAGCCGGTGGCATTTGCCTGTTCACTTGAACAAGATCCGGCTAAGAAAAATGGAAAAATAGAAAGGGATGTAGCCACTATTCTTAAATCAGGCGTTCCTGTAGAACGTATTTATTTCTTTAGTGGACAGGATATTCCCGTGTCGAAGCGCCATAAAGTTCAAGAAAGAATTCGCAAGAGTACTGGCGTTCCTATTGAAGTTATGGATGCCCAATCACTAGCCGAGCACCTTTCGGATTCTGACCTATTTTGGGTAGCCAACCGCTATTTAGATGTACCTAGCGAATATTACGTTTTACCAGCGGGACCTACTTGGTATAATGATTTAAAAGCCGAATTTGAACGGCGTCCAAATCAAGATTCCCCCCCAACCTTCGAGGAATTTTCGGAAATCAAGTCAGCCTTACGCCGCATATACAAAGACACTAGCCTGAAAATAGATCTACCCTTCTGGTTTGATAAACTATCAATCTATTTACAAGAAGGTATTTTTCGCTCATTGAAGCGTAAAGCGATCTATGAGCAATTTGTAGCCAAGCTTATCGGTCAGAATGATACAACCAATCAAGAAGAATTAATACGGGATTATTACACTGATTTTACTGAGTATCGAACTCCCGCTTTGTTAGAGGATGCGACAATTTTGCTATCATTCATTATTAATTCAAAGCATAGAACTGGGCATCTCATTGATATTGATGAAATCGCTGTATGGAAAGAACAATTGTGGTCAGTTTTAGAGCAGGAATATGCGGTACCCACCGAAAACAACGGGAGAAAGGTTTGGCTTGCTGTCATTATGGCACAATTCCAATTCTTGATTGCCAAGGGAAATAATCCTATAAAAGCGCTGTCAACTTTAGCCGCGGGCTTGCAAGAAGCTGTTCCTTACTTCGAAGGTGCAGTCTTTTATCCATTCCGTGAATTGTCTAATTCACTAAATCATATAATCGAGGTTTTACTTGAACTCGACATTAATGATCCGGTAGTCGGTGAGTTAGAATCTATTGCTCGATTGGTTGATGAAGAAGTTGGAAAGCGATATGGCCAACTAGAAGCGAGCGAACAGCTAAAGCAACGAGCCGTTAAATATTTTCAAAAAAAACGCTATTTGGAAGCACTAAATGCTTTTCATCAGTTAAAGTACAAATGGGTTAGCGCCAGTTCTCCTAAATGGACCATCTTAGCTTCTATTTTCATTGCGGAATGCTACAAGGAGTTGCGTATGGATTATGCCAGTCGGTATTACGCCTTTGCTGCTGCTCAAGTTATAGTCAGATCTGAGGACGTAGATTTGCAAAAATATTTACCAAAAGCACTTATTATCGCTGCGGAGGCTTGTTACAGATCAGGGGCCTGGCTGAGTTACGTCGATACATTGGATTTGTGTATACTATCTCATAGAGTAGCAACTAAGGATTTCGAAGTATATGATGAAAGCAAACAACATGTTGGTATTATCTTTCACCCCGCAATGATTCTGTATATCGCTAAGCGATTTAATCTGGGTAGTCAATACCTATTCACTTACCGTTTTAAGCGATGGGGATATATTAGCGAAGAAATCGACCAAATGCTTGATGAAATAAAAGCTCGCTACAATCAACAAACGGATCAAGAGTTATATAGATCTCTACAAGGTCAACTCAATGATCGTGTGTATAATGATTTCGGGTTGAAACGAACGGTAAGCTTTGAGACATACGGCAGTAGATGGATGATAACCTTTGAAAATGATTTCAATACAAATGCAGCTGCAGAGCAATTAGTAGCCATTATTCAAATTTTAATGGTTGAGTTGCATGATACTGAGCTGTACCTTTTACGATCAACAATTTACATTGATTTTGACATAAGGGATGACATAAGTATGCCAGAACAGTATACCTTTTCATCGAATGAAGAAATTCATTGGCGAGTAAATTTCCCAGCTCAGCCAAGCGAGGATCTCTTACATAATTCACAAGTTTTTTACTCTGCTTTAGTTATTTCAATTTTACAGGAAATTTCGTTGCTGCCAATTGATGAGTTAATGGCGATTATTCACACCAAGTTCGACGAACAAGGTCTAGTTGGTCGATTGTTATTTGTTGCCACTTACCAGGTCTTATATGAAGAGTTTGTCTCTAAAATCGAATTTAATGAGTCTGCTCGTCAGCATTTTGATGATGGGATGCAGTTTAGTCAATTAGAGTCACGGAGCAATCCTAAGCTTCCTTGGAATGAAACTGTAGCACCTAAATACGATCAATCGGTTGCTTTACAGGCTATCCAGAATAGGATGTCATTTATGTATCCGTATGAAGTAACGCTACCCAAGCTCAAACAGTCGAGCAGTTTTAAGCAAGTCGTTCAAGTCTTGCGAGACAAGGGTTGGCTTGATTGGCAGATCGCTGTAGCCATAGGCAACATCATTGTTAATTATAAGATTCAAAAAACTTCTCCCATTTACGATCCAGCGGTAATGAAAGCTAGAGCGTTTGACTTCTACCGCAAACCTGAAAAAGAGTGGTACATACCTATCCCCGAATTGATACTGACAGCGGAGAAAATTGAAATGATTTTAAAGACATCAACAACATTGAGTGTTTTGCAGTCTTTCGGTTTAGAATCTCACTCTGATACACCGAACGTCGAAGCTATTTTAGAATTGCTAGCGAAACGTTTCAATTATCTAGTTGACGGCGCTGATGTTAAGGTATTTAACTGAACGACTTTTCTTCTGTACTTCCCATAATAATAGCAAACTACTCTGTGTGGCTAGATAAACTGCAGGTGACCTTCTTGCTAAGATGTGGACATTTATAGAGTAGAGAACCACTGCTTTTTTCAGTAGTGTAAATAACCAATTAATCGTTTCTGAGAAAGAAGGCATCGGCCTACCGTCAAATTCCCTGAAGAACAGATCGTCTTTGCGTTTCGTCAATAGAAGACTGGAACAAAAGTGCTGAGTTGCTTATCTCCAGCTACATATGTTGGAAAAACCCAGAGTATAAAAGGTTATTGTCTGACTTTTGAAAAGGTTATAAATTAGTACGGCAGCATAACTAAATATAGAAACTTATTTCTGGATCAATGGACAATAGACTACATATGAGAGTATACGCCACAGAACAAGAGGGGGCAAAAGGCTTACTAGGTGAAGCCGTAAAAATCATTTCTCAATGCGATATAGATTATGTAATTATCGGCGGATGGATTCCATTGCTCTTTTATTCATCTATTTATCCTCATCCAGGCTCTTTTGATGTCGATCTATTATTGAATGATAAAACAACGTCTGTAGAGAAAATGCAAACAGCTGTTCGAATGTTTAAAGAGAATGGGTATTTATTTTCGGCTAAAAACAAATTTCAATTACATAAAGCTCTAAATATATTGGATGATCAGATCTTATTCCATGTTGACTTTCTACATAGGAGATATGCTCCAGACCAAGAGCAGGGAATTTTCATTAATTGGAACTCAGCAATGTCAATTTCTGGACCAGGAACTGATATTATTTTCTTGGATAATGAAAGAAATGCAAGAGAAATATCATTTGATCTTCCTGACAATACTACCGAATCAGTACGAATAAATTTTGCAAGTGAAATAGGATTTATAGGTGCAAAAGGGCGATCACTTGATGTTCCTAAGAGAATTAGAGATTCCTACGATATTTTTTTAGTTATATGTCAAACTAAAAACTACAAAGAATTATTATTAAAATCCCAATATTATTACCATAACAAACTTTATTTTAAAACATCGATAGATAATATTTTTGAGTTTTTTACTCAAGGGGACAAGTATGGAAATAATGGCATCAAAAACACAAAAAGGTATTTAGAAGAGTATAAGCCATCACTTAAATATATTTCAATGATTGATGATTTAGATAAATTTATTAGTGATAAAGTTTGCGGTTTCATTAAAAAAGTAATGCAGAGATAAGTTATAACTTATCAATAATTATTTGTAAATGTTACTACTATATTGATGTCGATAAACCTTAAAACAATTGGTACTGGTGAACTGTATGAATTAATGAGAGGAAGGGGTAATGGATTGTTTAAGGCTAACCTAATTGCCAGTAGCCTGGTAAACTTGTCCTATGAAACGCTACAGTTCAAGTATATAGATTTGAATTCATCATACTTTAGCTGGAGGAAAGTATGAGAGAAAATGATCTAGTTCATCAGGGGAGATCCTGAATCCTCTTTCAGCTATGCCGTCAGCCGGTTTTAGGAAGATTCTTTTCTTTCCGCCATTGAATGGCCGACCATTATGAATCCAGCCATAGAGAAGCCCGTGAGAAATGCCACATCCTCTACTGTATAGAGGATTTACGATCGAATTGTGCCCTGATTTGTAAGTTACTTAAGTTCTGCTATAATAGACGGCCTTTCATCTTCAGATGTATTGCCCAGTACAATCCACAACGAATCAGTAACCGTATGCGGGTTATTGAGATTTAAATGCCGAATACGGACGAAACTCAAAAAAAGTCTTAAAGTGGTTACAGGGGAGTGGTGATGAGATCGAGTGCTTTAAAATGTTGAATGTTTTCAATACAATCTAATCAAGTATAAATAAAAGCTACTATCTTATGACAAATCACAATTAATTTGACTTATAACAAATGATCCTTAATGAAGCGTTCGAAATAGTTTTGTCGGAGTATCCGCAAGCAGTGAGGCAACCATTCAATAGACACCCACTAGCCAAATTTGTTAGAACGAAAATAGTTGAGCTCATTACCACTGGTGTTGATCTCAATTCAAGATACTTGGTAAGAGGAAGCACAGGCCAAGGAGCTTGGGCCCGCTGTCCATGGGTTGCGATTTTTGATAGGCTAATAACTGAGTCTGCTCAAAAGGGGTTCTACATTGTATACTTATTCAAAGAAGATTATTCTGGTTTGTACTTATCTTTAAATCAGGGCGTTACAACTATTCGCTTAGAATACAAGTCGGATACAAAAAAAGCATTACGTATTAAGGCTAATGACTATTTAGCCAGATTAGGTGAGAAAGCCTCTGGGTTAAACCATGGTCCTATTGATTTATCAACAACCAGTAGCTCTACATTAGGTGCTGATTATGAGGCTGGCTCTATATGTTCCGTATACTATCCTATAAATGAAATCCCAAGTACAGATATCTTATTTAAGGTCTTAAGCAGGTTTTTATCTCTTTACTCATATTTAGTGGAAAATGATTCTGTCTTTGGTGGAACTACAGTTGAAGAGGATGAAGAGCTATATTTTGAAGATTTAACAAAAATACGTTTACATAAAAGGATTGAACGAAATACAAATTTAGCGCTAGCGGCTAAAGCATTATATAAACCAATTTGTCAAGTTTGTGGATTTGACTTTTTTAAACACTACGGAGAGATTGGCAAGAATTATATTGAAGCTCATCATTTAACACCTTTATCAGGTTTAAAGGGTCAAAGATTAAAGTTAAGTCCTTCAAAAGATTTTGCTTTGCTTTGTTCAAATTGCCACAGGATGATTCACCGCTCTGAGTTTATCAGCGATATTGAGGGCTTCAAAAAAGCTCACTATAAGGGATAGGAAAATCTATTCAAACCTGATAAGGCACGCGCAGGTGGAAAATGTGAAAGGAAATGGTCCAACCCATCCGAGAAGATCTGAAACTCTCGTTCAGCCAGACTTCACCAGGTTTCAGAGACACATTTTTTCCACTAATGACCGGTAGTTATCATGGATTTCCTACAAACCGCCAGATTAATAGAATTTCATTACAAAACCTTATTATTCTGGTTGATCCAGGATAATACCTTAGTATCAAAATCTCTTATTGCATAATTTAATTCAACTACTTGCCGTTTCATATTTTCGCTAATATTGTCATAACCATAAGGTTTTAAATGCATCCCTTCATATTCTTGACTTATATTTTTTAGTGTTCGGCTAATGGCAAAAACTGCCGTTGCCTTTGTTTCTTCTAAGTCATCAGGTAGCTCAAGTCCTTCTACTAAAACAGATGCCTGATTAATTGCCATTATCAAATCATTTATTGCATATTTCCCCTTACTAAATGCTTTCTGGCCAATACTTACTTTTTGGTTGTGAAGAAGCTCTAATCTTGATTTTAGCCTTGGAGTATTCATTGTAATAGTATTTATGGTTGTATTTCAAATTGCCTTGGCTGGAGGAAAGTGTGAGAGAAAATGATCTAGTTCGTCAGGGAAAATCCGAAACCCGCGTTCAGCCAGGCCGTCAGCCGGTTTCAAAAATACAGTCTTTTTGCCGCTATTGAAAGAACGACCATTGTGAATCCAGCCATAGACTGTAAGCGTTGAAAAACCCGTTAAAAATGCAACATCTTCAACGCTGTAGAGCGCCTTGGACCGGATTGTGCCTAGCTTGGTGAGCTCTTTCAGGTCAGCCATCATCGATCGCATTTCATTTTCGAATGTTTTGTCCATACTTGATTTCGATGAAAGTCCAACATTCAATATACCGGACTTGGTTTGTTTCATTAATGTGTTGTTGATTTCTGGTACCGTATGTGCTTATAAATTATAATTCCGATGCCAGGTGTAATAATCCGGTGGCGTAAAACCTGCATACTCTGAATATCCAGCCGTAAACAATGAGTACTCCAGGTCTTCACCAATCCGAATGCAATCGGTCAATGCCAAATCAAATGATTCAAATTCTTCCGGCAATGACAGTAAAAAATCCTGCTCACTTTGCTCAAAGTCCTCGACTTCCGATTCACGATGCGTTGATAACAGGATGATATTGTCTGCACCAGCGAGGTAAGCCAACCTTGCTACCTTGGAGATCCGCAGGAAACGGCTTAACGTAGCCGATTTGCCTAACGGTTGAAGGCTTAGAATTCGGTTCTTCTGTAGCAATAGAACATAAACTTTGTCCGGATCTTTATTCTCTTCCCGCTCCCAGAAGGCTCGGAAAAGCATCAAAGCATCCGCGGGCGTCTCAATGCTGATTGGAACATAGTTTTCAGGATAGACATACTCGATTCTGAATTGTGGCAGCAAGCTCAGACTATCCAGCGAAGGAAAGAAACTAAGTACCTCGCTAACCGTTCGTGAAGTTTGTGGGGGCGCACTTGCGCCGAATGCTACAGGAATGTAGTTTTGCTCCTGACTCATAACAGTAACTGTTTTGGGTTCTCAAACCCCTTCGCTCGATCCGCCAAGATTTACAGCGTTGGGGTTTCTATTTGATTAACCTGGCAACTTCCTCGTACAATTCAGCGAGCAACTAAGTGGATGATCATCCCACTAATTCTGTTTCGCCTTTTCTGATTTACGCCATTTGTTATTGCAACAATACAAATACTTGTATTATAATACAAGTATTATAAGAAAAAATTTGTTACTCTAATTTGATGATAAGCCGTTTGTTAAGCGCTGTCGCTATTTTCTGAAGTGTATCAATTGTTAAATTCTGATTCCCATTTTCAAATCTGCTAAATGTTGATTCAGCAACCTCAATTTTTTCACCTAGTTCTTTTTGAGTCAATCCTACACTTAACCTTGCCTGTTTAATAAGTTGGCCGACCTCATTTTTAATTTCTGACATAGTCTGTTTAAGTTTAAAGCGAATGTATATCTCTGGTTGAAGATGTAGTTAATAAACTAAACCAACGGTCAAGGCTTTGAGCAAACGGCTATCTAGTGCCATTTTCTACAGTTCTTCTTTCTAGATCAGCAGCGATCAATGAGTTTAAGTAGCGGTTTAACGGGATTCCACTCTCCTGACACTTCTCCTTCATTTTTTCAAACCGTTCCGTTGAAACCCGAAGCGGATACCCTTTGCCCGATCGTTTGCTTTTAGAACTCATCCAATAATTCTTGCCGTTTATTTGACTAATTATAGCGATTTGTTTGACCTAAATATGGTGATTTTTTTCATTAATTCGGGTATCACCAAATAATAGTCAAACCGTAGAACGGTTTACAATTAAACCTGAAAATTCAGCCAGAATCACGTGACTTTTGATTAAATTGTACTGTTTCAGCTCCAAAAACACATTGCTATGGCCGCAGGAAATAAACAAACAATCCGGGAGTTCATCGATGAAATGAATGCCTCCACCCAGGAGATTCTACAACACCTCAATGACAACGGTATTAATTACAATTTGAACGCCTGGGTCACCATTGCCAAATACGCCAACCTGTTTAACATAGGCAATACATCCACGATTTCAAGTTGGATCAGCCAGGGAATTATTCCACCAGAGAACGTTATCGAGATTACGGCCCTAAATGGTCTGAAGCTTATTAAGGCTGTAGCCTATAGTTAAGTCTTTGGAAAAACAGCTTGGCCAAAGAGTAAACAGGCTGTTTTTCTATACAATTTGGACAATCACTCTAAAACGCGATCAGTACCCCAGTACACGTCTTACCCGATTGATAATTGTTCACCCGATTCAGATAAAAATACCCACCCGCTATTTCGATGTCCCCAATTCGAACGTTTTTGAGACGGATTGGAAGATTTGGATTAAGCGTGGCCATATCGACCGGGCGCAAATACAGGGAAGGAATAAATACCCTAGGGCGCCGAAGGACCCGCTTTAAACCGCCGAAGTACCGTCCGATCAAAGGCACTTCACTGACTTGGCCAGGCACCGGGCTAAAAGCCAGCGAGAAGTTATTCTCATTGGTTACAATGGAATTTTCGCGCCGGGCAAACCAACAACCGGTCAGCGTTACCGTGGCTGGCTTGATGTTACCGTTGATATCGAGAATCTGCGTAGCTACCTCGAACGTTTTCGTTGGTTCCACCAGAATAATACGTGGACTGGTGGAGTTTTTATTGATCTGGATGGTATCTCCCTTGCCAATGATCGTGCGCGTTTCAATCAGTAACGGTGAACCAAAATCACCTACCTGCCGGGTTGAGGGCATAGTCGCCGAAAAGGGCAACTCAAAAAGGGCCGTTTCGGTTGACTGTGCCGTGTTTTCACAACGAATAACCCCATCTCCATACCCTTTGTCAACGCCGTCCTGCTCTTTGTATTTCACATAGTTTTTCTGGGCATACGGCTCGATCCGGAACTGAACTTCCGGCGCTTCACTTTCCTCAACCTTTGCCGACCAGTCAACTGCATTTACCCGGTTGTTGGTCAGATCGGTCAACTTGATTAACTCTACCGTTTTGCGCTGATTGTCAATATTAAACCACCCCGACATCTGGAACGCAATGGCCTTTAGAAGCAGAGAGCATTTCAGATCGGGGAGGTTTCGGGCAACCAACCACTTATCGCCCGTGTAAACGATCGGATCTGGCTCAAAGCTGGCGTAGGCGTATTCACTGGTTTGGAAAATTTTAACCTGGTATTGAGCAATATTAGTTCGTTTTCTGACCGTCAACCTAATTTTTACAACGTCATCTTTTTTCAGCAGGACGGAAGTATCCACTTCGATTCGATCCCGTTTTTCGACGAGTATAGATGTATTATAAAGGGTTTTACTCCAGTATCCCTGGTGGACATTAGACCCATTTACCTCAATGATTAGCATAACCTCAGGAGCTCCTAAATGAACGTGGGCAACAAACTCCTGGAATGCAACAACCCGCAACCTCATGGCTGTATCGGCTTTATACTGGAAAAGTGTCGGGTTATAATTATCCGTCTTGCCGTCGTAGAAGAACGGGTCGCGGTTGTCAATAGAGAACGGCTGTATCCGATTTAACCCCCTATTGACTAAATCAATCGTTGAGGCATCAGCAAGTGTTACCCGCGCCCGTCGGGCATCTACCCAGTTTTGATCCCGGCTGACCGGCTCGGCTTCGCAGAAGGGCAACACCATTGCCTTAAATAGCGGATCTTCCAGCCAGGCACCCACCGGTTTATAGCCCTCTTCCTGCAAAGATTGTGCGACGACGTCGCGGACAAAGACGCTTGGAAATATGGCATCCTGGGGCACAATACCCTCGCTGACGGTTCCATAATCTAAAATTGGGTAGCAGACGCCTTCCGTAGCCCCGGCGCGCGCGTTGATCTCGTCCAGTGTCCAGGGATGATCCAGCCGGGAAAGATCCAGATCCCGAATGGATTTTTCCCCCAGGCTATCGAACAGCCCACGGTGATTTTCGTAAATGACGACTTTCCAGATCCCTTGAAATCCTTTTAGTTCCGCCCGGCCATCGAAGATAGTCTCCTCATCTTCAATGATCCGGGCAGGAATGAGTTTATAGGGATGCTGGCCACCGGCGTCCAATTGTTCAGCATGTTCCAGGATTTTCTGAATTGCCAGCGTATTCGGTAAATTGAATTGATTCGTGTAACTCAATTCCAGCGAGTCAGGAGAGGTTAAATCATTCGCCTGGTAATTGATTGCGTAATCGACCTCGGCGACCCATTGCCACCCCGCTTGCCCGAAAAAGTAAATTCCATTTTCCATGAAACAGCTTATATGAATTGTTGATAGTACGTTAAAGCAACTATAATCTTGAGCGATCGGTAAAACTTAGGGCCCAACGAATCGATCTCAGTTTCTGTTTTTGTTGGTCCATATCCGCAAGATGTTGTTGCCATTGTTGTTCGATCTCCACATAGTAGACATTGTGCTCCCCGCCAGTAATCATGTTTTGCATAAGTGAATTCCAGATTACTTCGCGTTGGTTTCCCAAATCTTTGATCAGCTGGTTCAGATCGAAGATCCGCTTTTCAGTAGCTGCCTTGGTTAATTTCATCTCAACGAGAGATTCATTTGCTTTTTCTGTTGCCATGATAAAATGGGTGGATTCGTAATTTTTTAAATCATTTTAAGACCCAGAATCCAAGTACGACGAACCTTGGCAGGCCCCATTTTCGGTTTGTTGTATTTGGTGAACACCGCACCTCGGACGGCATCGATGGCGTGGTTATAGGCATCGATCGGATCGTTTGTTGCTTTTCTACCAGCCATGATCCATTGGTAGATTTTAACTTCCCGAGCCAGATCCTTTTTAGTGTGAATTGTGTTTAGAAATCAATTTTCCTCTTCCTAGCCTTCGGAATCCCCTAAATTCATTGTTAAATCAATCTCAGCCGCCAGATCAATATGAACCTTATCCCGCCAGTGTTCCGGTTGTCGGTTTTTCAACCAATTGAGTGCGGCCCCGGCATCCGGAGGAATGTATTTGGTCACGACTTTGGTCACGCTGAGGAGCGCCTTATCGTAACCGCCAGTACTGGGATTGAACGGCGCATTTCCTTCACGTGTAACTTCGTGATGTTCAAAGCCAATGCAGCGTTTGTAGAAAGCTTCCGCCACATTCATATCAGCGATTAATTTTCCTTCCTTGACTGACTGTAAAAAATCGGGATACTGTTTCTTCCAGTTATTAATAGTCTTTTCAGAAACACCAAATTGTTTACCTAAATCGATGTCCGTAGCTCCCATTAGGCAGTATTGGCGAGCAATGGCAGCGTACTCCGGTTTGTACTTAGTGGGCGTTCCTCGTTGTGATTGATTTTCCATGGTGTGGATATAGATTGAAATTTTAAGAAACCGGTAAATTTTCGCTCTTATCGAGATTAATGAAGTTTTCATTTTCATCAATTACCCCAATATACCTCGACGAATCATAAGAGCTGTCAAGTTCTGAATAACCATCATCCTGAATGTCAGAAAGAGTTACTAATCGATAAGTGACATGGGGAAGGTCACCGTTTTCTCCCTCCCATAGGATAGTATGTAAAAGATGAACCTTCTCTTTGAATTGCTCTCCTTCTTCGCTATCAGTGTAGCGGCCGACTAACCACAGACCAGAAACTGGAACTGTAGTAATGCTGAGAACTTTTTGATCTGACTTTGGCATAAGATTTTGAAAGTTTAAAGTGGTGAATCAATTTCAGCAAGTTCTCGAATTTCATTTACAATCGACTGATATTGTTCCAATGACCGAATGATATAGAATTGTGGCCTAAAATAACTTTTATATAAACCGTGCAGTGGATAATATTGAGTAGTTTGTTTTTCCCCATTGTGTGATTAAAATTGAAAAGTGGGAGAAAAATTATTTTAAGGATTTTTCGACAATGCATTGACTTTTAAATGCTTACAAAGTATCCCACTTCTCCCACTCTTTTAATTAACTTTTGTCTATAACATATGGAATTATTTTTCACTCCTCCAACTGCTTTATGTATTGTCACTGTTTTTCACTCTCATATCTTTATTCCTTATTTATCTGGGAGAAGTGGGATAGAATAGAATAATAAGAAGACTTAATGATTGTAAATCAATATTTTAATCAATATCCCACTTCTCTCCCATTTATGACCCACTTCGCCCACTTCAAAAACTGAGCGCTGAGTTAGGTTTAGGTCCAACAGATCGAAGGTAAAGGTAAAAGCCCCGTTTACCTTTACCTTCGGGAGCGTAGTACTCCTTGTCTGAATAAGGGAATCCCATCGCTTTCATTTCTTGGGAAATGATTTTCCCTTTCAGATTTTTAATGGTTGTAACCCCAGTCAGATATTCCAAAATTTCGCCTTGGCTCCATAGCATGGCGTTTTTCTTATCTGCCAGCTTAGGAATCGTGAAATACTTTTCGATCAGGTCGCGTTCGGTCGGAACATCGTAATAACCTCCTGTCACTTCCTGAAGGCGCTGCACGTCATTTTGCGTAAGATCGTGACGCTCTCCAGCTTTAAATAAATGATAAGCCTCGAGTAAAAGATCAGTTTTATTGATGGCATTATATCCCCTAAAATCAATAGATATGACGTTGATCGGAATTACACGTCTATTATTGTGCGGATCAGGAATTACCTCTCTGGGGTTGCTCGTACCACACATGACGGCCAATCGTCGAAGTTTAATGAGGCCTCGGCCATACGGTTCCCTCAGCGTGAAGAAATCCTTCGAAGCCAGACTCTTAAAGTGTTCGTGATCACGAAGTCCGTTCTTTCCAAACTCATCGTTAAACGATATCAAATTGGAGCACATTGCCATTTCGTTATCCCGGTTATCAATCCATTTTGATTCTGCAAAATATGGCCGTAACTCTTCTGGAAATAGCCGTCGGAACCATGAGGTTTTTCCAGTGTTGGCCGCGCCGGTTAAAACGAGAACGATCGGGCAGGGCTGATCATAGACAGATGAGATAACTCCGATGAGCCATTTTCGAATAAAGAACTCCTTATAGTCCGGAAAGAATTGGCCAGGTCCGAAACCGGTATCCGTTTCGATCGTAGCCGCAAGTGCGGCTATAATTCCCGTTGGCTTGCGATCCTCATTATCTCGGAAGAAATTACGTAGTGGGTTATACGAAGGTGTGAAATCCGACTTGATCAAAATATCGAACATCGGATAGGTGACCTTGGGGAGCAGCTTATTGGCGGCCACAAAGATTTTATTTAACCGACGTTGATCTTGAACAATACCCTGCTCATCTTCATAATAGCGGGTAATTTCATTAAAACGCATTGGATGGTTACTTCGCAGGAATAGCTCCAGTTGGTCGTAAAGCGTCTCATCCGATTTGATTTCCTCCCGAGTTGCGAAAACCTGTTTGACGATATCCCGGCTTTCCTCTTCCGGGATCTCCAACTTTTTTAGGTGATCGACCGCACCCTCCACCGTGCCGTGCTGCTTTTTGTACATCGATGCTACCGAAACGATCTCTTTCGTTTTCGGCGTCATGATCTGCAAACCGGCTTCTTTGGCCAGGTAGTAGAACGTCGCAATTTTTATTTCACGCGATCCATACCCCAGGGCGTAGGTAAACATCTTGTCTACCTTCTCAAAATCGTACGGGGAGGCAATCTGATTTTTACAAATCTCGTGAAAGATTGCCCTGGCACTTTCCCCGAGTTCCGATATCAAAGCGAAGCAAACCCGCAGCCGCTGGTGGTAATCTGGCGTAATATCGACCCGCTCGTCGATGACCTGTTTTACCACGAAATCGAGGTCGTCCTTCGTATGAATGAACGAACCGATGGTCGATCGTTTCTGCTCCGCTTTGCTGAGGTAGCTCTTCCAGAGCAGCGCCTTCGGATTATAAGGAATCGGCGTTCGTTCCTCATCCGTATCTCGGAAACAGAAGACACCCGGGTCATGAGAGCCGTAGCGCAGCCGTGAAATGTTTTTGCAGGCCGCGTCGATCTTCCGACCGTATTTCTCCAGATAGTAGTTCTCCAGGGCTAAAAACGCATCGGCAAACCGGGCCGGATCAATTTTGACCAGCACACACAACCCGGTACCGGAAATCGATTTAAAAACGGCGAAGGTGTACGGATCAATGATCATCTGCCGACGGACATCCTCCAGCTCGTCGTTTAGATCGTCGAGGTCAATGCCGATCAATCCGGACGGTGCCTTCAAACCATCATTCGTTTTTTGCGCGAATGTTCCCGAAACTGTGACACCATACAGTCCGATTTTATTGGGCCCGTTGTTTTTCAGCTTTTTCCGTTCCTCCTTAGTTTTACCCTGCTGAACGAACTCGGTTTGTTTTTTGAACGTATCCCGGCTGATATGCCAAAGGAAGTCCTCAACGGTAATATCGGGCATTGGCCTCCCTTTGGTGGGGAAGTACTGACTTTCATACTGGCTTATCAAAGCCTCCAGAACCAGAGGCTTAGTTTTTTTATCGTTCATGGCAATTGATGTGGATCCTTTAAATTGGCAGGCTACTGTTTTAGAAGTGGCTGAAACCATTTCCAGAACTCCTCAAAATTGCTGACTTTGATAATTGTCTCTGTGATCCCTTTTCGCCAGGGATCGACATAATTTCCCTGCATTACTTTGACGGTATATTCTTTCTCCTTGAAGTGAATTCGCAAATCGAAATAAGGCCTTACCTTAGGGGCCTTTCTATAGCCGGTATAATAATTTAGTTTTTCAGCTGGCCGGTGTCTGCATTCAGCACCTCCACCATGTATTATTACGCAGGCGGCAATACATTCAGCAAGTTTGATGGGAGTGGAATCTGAAAAATCGGGCCAAGAAATGAGATCGGGAGATATGTCTGGATGTTCTTTCTTCAGTTTCTCCCATTCAAGCAAGCTTAAGTTCCAGAGAGCATTCATGCAGCTCTACGCCCTCCCTTGCGTTCTTTTGACGTTAGTCGTCGATTTTGCCGAACAGCAATGATTTGCCGAGCTTGTTCATCAAGTTCGTTTGCTGTTTTTTGACGTCCAGATTTAACCCAGTCCAAAAGATCTTGGCGGATAAAATAAAGGCGTTTACCCTGTTTGCTGAAAGGTATTTTTCGCTCATAAACTAGGCCATAGATTGTCTGCGAAGTAAGGCTCAACAGATCAGCAGCCTCCCCAACTGTAAGTAATTCATTGACAATCAGACCATGATTGTTTAATTCTTGATTTGTCTTATCAGTTAGGAGGGTCTGCAACATCTCTTTAATGTTGCAGACATCATTTTGAAGTTTTTGGAAGTCTACTACCATCGTCGGTAAATTTTAAAACCGACGTAAAGAAGAAAGAAAAAAATACCTCAAGACAATACCTAGGGTACGCTTTGAGGTACTTATAAGGTATTGTTTTTTATAATTTAAAAGGAAGCTGGCTATTTTTTGCGGGTTTGCGATTTTTAGTTAAATCTTCATACACGGTTCGTGAGTTTAGTTCTTTGACAACCCCACGCTTGTCAACAAGCCGAAACCAGAAACAAAGCCAATCGCGTACCTCAGTTGCTTGATTTCTAATCTCACCTAATTCCAGTGCTTGCCTGAATAAATATCCAAGACTATTTTGCTGGGCACGAACAGCGAAGTAAGAAGGACTCCCACTTACTTCACCACGTAGAAGAGCTTCCAATTCTTCAGAAATATTCTCACAAATTCCAGTTAAAGCCTTCAAAAGTCCTTCTATTGCTTTCTCAGTGATATTTAATGCTATGGGATGGTCATTTTCAGTAAGCACTACATTTTCATTTTTATTTATCACACCATAAAACCTAATTCTGTTTTGTAGCCAATTTAAAAACCCAGACCAGGCAAATGCATTGCCATAACAGCTAATTTGCCCTATAAGGGTTTTGGGCTCTACCTCACTATCGCCTTTAAAATCATTGTAATAATTATCATTTTCTTCTCGGTCATCCTTTATTATATCACCTTTATCATTAAAAGAATTTGCCCAGTTTTGAGCTAAATTTTCAATTATTTGTGAACGACTTTGAGTTCTTACCTCTTGCCATCGTCGGAAGTTGCGAAAAATATCACAGTAATCGTGGTATCGACTCTCAAGGTAAGGTACTGCCTGTTTTTCAGGATAGAGCATTATAGATAATTCTGCTTCAATAGAAGCAATCAAATTATCTATTTCGATATCTGCGATCAATTCGATCGCAGATATCGAGAAGTCAATTTTTTTGATTCGTTCACCCTTGGTAATAGTTATTCTTTCTAGCAAATTAATTTCCAATTCAACCTTTTTTAATTTTTGTTGCTGCTCCATTAGATTGAAGATTATTTTTTCTGTTCAAGAAACGATGTTAATAAACTGGCATACTGAAGTTTCACCTCATCCTCAAAGCTGTCAAGATAATTTTCCGTCGTTCGAATATCCTGATGCCCCAAACTCTCACTGATGAATTCAATAGGCGCTCCGGATCGCTTTAAAACCGTACTGAACGAATGTCGAGCGGTGTAAGTCGTTATTTCTTTGTTGATACCCAAGGCCTCAGCGATCCGGCCGATATATTTATTAATGGTCTTGACAAATTGCTGCACGGCTGCTAATTCCCGTTCGGCGCTCATACCAGGTTCTAGAATACCAAAAACGTACCTATGCGGTGTAGCAGGTTTTTGTCCCCATTTAGTGATAATTCGCCAAACATCGTCCGTAATAGCTACCACGATCGGCTTTACTTCTCGTTTGGTCCGCTCAGTTTTTGCCCGAACAAATCGAATTTGTTTTGATCCAATTTGCTGATATGTCAATCGGCACATATCCTTTGGGTTCATCCCATTGCAGAGGTAAGAGAAAAGCCATAGATCTCGAGCTCGATCTTCCGCACTCATTGGCTCAGCCTGGTAGTGGAATATCTTCTCGATATCAGCAAGGGTAAGTGCCTTCTTTACATTTCGACCTGTAGGGATTTGGTACCGGCGCTTTGTAAACGGATAATTTTCCCGGTCAATGCCCCCGTCTTCGATCGCTCTGTTATAAATTGTCCGTAGTGATCGCAAATAAATACCAACAGTAGTAATAGAATTGCCAATACTTAACATCCATTTTTCAAATCCTTGTAACCATTGAGGGGTAACATCACGATAAGATAGCAGAGCTTTGCTTTGGTGGTAATTTTGTATAGCGTTTAGAGCACATCTGTAACTACTTCCCGTTCCCGCTCGACCTTCGTTGGTAAGCTGCTCAATGTAACGATCGAATCCTGCAAATACACTGTTGGATGGAGCTTCTACTGTACCTGCATAACGAGTCTCAAATTCTTCAAACGTAAATACTGGTAAATCGCGAATAACCTTTTCGGCCCGCTTGCATGCAGTTTCGAGTAAAGCCTTAGTATCCTTGATGAAATCTTCGCGAGGTTTTGGTTTGCCAACTTTTTCCCACTGTGATTCCGTTAAGTTGATGTTGGTCGTGTAGTACTGTTGCTTCCGTTTGAAAGTGACCCGTAATTTGACCGGATAAGTACCGTCATTCTTCTGGCGCCGGGTATCTAGGTATAGGCTGACAATCCCACTCATAAAAGCTTCTTGATGGTTTGTCAACTTGAGATCGGCTGAGTTACCGATAATCAGAAGGTTAAACCATTTGCATACAAATTTGCATACAAATAGCTCATAAAAACAAGTGGGAAGACGAAAAAATATCATTAATAATTACTTAATTACCTGTTTATTAGTCTTATTACGAAACGAGGACGAAGTAATGAAAAACAAAAATTTCTGACTGTTAATCAGAGGGTCGCTGGTTCGAGCCCAGCTTCGGGAGCACTTGATGTTTTCAGAGTTAGTTAACCGCCCTCGAAAGGGGCGTTTTTTTGCTTTATAGGCATTTTCTATCTGTTCATCGGGCCACCTAAGCGAGGTTTAAAAGGTAGACAGTTCATCATTCTGCTGCTGCATCAACTTTTGAATAGCGGGCGGCAGGTCGGGGTCTTCACCCCGCAGCCGCAATACGGCCAGTTCCTTCATTTTCGATTCGAAGACAATATCCACTTCTTTCCCATATGTATGAACCGGCGAATAGAGCCAGTCGGCATGGGCTTCACGTCGGGCGTGGGAATCCTCCCGATCCTGACGCGAATCTGAGTAGTGGAAAACCGGTCGGACATCCCAGGTGGCGTATGCGGTCAGGAATGCTTCTTCTTCGGTCTGGTAGCCGGGATTCAGCGAATGGTGAAAATAATCGAAGACAACCGGAATGCCGATGGCTTCGTAAATCGGCACCAGATCAGCCACCGTATACAGGCTGGTCCGGTCGTCATTTTCTACCGTCAGCCGGGCGCGCAAGTTGGCCGAAAGCAAGCTAAAATTCTGCGCAAACCGCGCCAGCGTGGCGGTTTTATCACCGTATGTCCCGCCCACGTGAATGTTGATCTTGTTCCAGTGGGAGGGTTTGAGTCCCATGAGGTCGAACATCTCCGACTGATACTCCAGATCTTTGAGGGTATTGGCCAGCACGCTGCCCTGGCCGGCCAACTGATTGAAGGGGCCCGGGTGCGTGGTCAGGCGAATGGGCCGACGGCCGATTTCTTCCAAGGTGGCCCGAATTTCGGTGAAGTCCGGCAGATCGGCGATGCGGTACTCGGACGCCCACGGAAACAGGTCCGACGAAATGCGAAACAGCCTGAAACCGTGCTCGATATTCCAGTCAACGATCGCTAACAAATCCTGTACGTTTTTCAGTGCCAGTTCGGAAGCATACGCCAGGCCTTTTTGGACAAAGGTCTTTTTGATCATGCCCCGATTGGTCGTGATCTGGCGGGCTTGAAGGGTCAGATTAATACAGGCATAGCCCATGTTGAGTAGCGTCGGCGTCATGTTGCTTTAACCACAAACCGACCCGTACGGTTTTGCAAAACCGGCGACTTCCTGCTTCCCACCGGGGACTTTAGGATACAGAGTACAAGTCAGTACAACCTACACACCACCTCCAAACCACCCTTCCACGAATTGTGTGACGCCATGGCAGGTCAATCATGGGGCTTTATTAGTACATTCGCGAAACCGAATTGGCCTGGGGTACCTTCCCGTTAGTTTATGTTAGATCAATACAAACAGCAGCAACCGTACCTGGTGGCGCTGGATTCCATTATTTTCGGGTTCGATGGCGAAAGCCTGAAAGTGTTACTGGTAAAACGGGGACTGGAAGAAAAAACCTGGTCGCTGATGGGCGGCTGGTTGCAACCCGAAGAAAGTCTGGAGCAGGCAGCTAGCCGGATTTTATTTGACCTGACGGGCCTCACGAACGTGTATC
Organism: Larkinella humicola; assembly: GCF_008727875.1. Taxonomy (GTDB): domain Bacteria; phylum Bacteroidota; class Bacteroidia; order Cytophagales; family Spirosomataceae; genus Larkinella; species Larkinella humicola. The sequence continues at coordinate 276,373 of NZ_VTWS01000005.1, forward strand.
TGGAGCAACTTCACGCCTTTGGGAATCCGGATCGTGACCCGATCGTTCGGACGGTTTCGGTGGCCTACTTTTCGCTCGTTAAGATTACTGATTACGAGTCGAAAATCTCGGGGGCCTTCCAGGCCCAGTGGTTTTCGATCTATGATTTGCCCCCCTTGCTCTTCGACCACGGCGATATGGTCGACCTGGCCATCAAGCGGCTGCGCTACAAAGCCGCCCAGCACCCGATCGGTTTTGAACTCCTGAACGATAAATTTACGATTCCCCAACTCAAGAAACTCTACGACGCCATCTACAATACTGAGTTCGACAAACGAAATTTCAGCCGCAAAATTCTGTCGACCAACTTGCTGATCAAATTGACGGAAAAACAGAAAGGATTCTCGAAACGTGGTGCCTTCTACTACACGGTCGACGCCGAGAAGTACCACCTCGTCTCCGATTCGTTTTTGAACTTTATCCCCAATTAATTACCTATTTCCGCGAACACTTCCCGGCATAATCCTATTCTTCTCAAGGATAAGAAAATTTTGTCGAAAAATTTTTTAGTTGTCTTATTGACAATTAAAAAATAAGCGTCAACTTTACAATTATTATAAAGTGTCAGAATGACACAAGTAAACGATGCCGGTTTTGCTGACGCTGCGGACTGGCGTTTGGTCCCTTTGGCGTTCAACCCGATCCAGCGAAAACGCTTTTTAACCCGTTCGGCCTAAAATCCTCCATTAGAACCCCTGAATTGACCATTATTTAACCAACCTACAACGCATGACAACCATTGCATTAGGAGAAAAGACGTATTTCAAAGGAATTGAAGCCATCGCCTACGAAGGCCCCAAATCGAAGAATCCGCTGTCGTTCAAATGGTATAATCCCGATCAGCTCATTGGTGGCAAAACCCTGCGGGAACAGCTACGCTATGCGGTTAGCTACTGGCACACTTTCACCGGAGCGGGCGGTGACCCCTTCGGCCCCGGAACGCGCGTTTTTGCCTGGGATCAACACGCCGATGCCAACGTACGGGCCCGGATGCGGATGGATGCGGCATTTGAATTCATCACCAAGCTGGGCGTTCCCTACTACTGCTTTCACGATATTGATCTGGTCGATGAAGGTTCCAGCGTGCAGGAATACGAAAAACGCTTGCAGAACATTGTCGAATACGCCCAACAGAAACAGAACGAAACCGGCGTGAAACTCCTCTGGGGCACGGCGAACGTTTTCTCGAACCCGCGCTACATGAACGGAGCGGCTACGAATCCGGATTTCGCGGTGCTTGCCTACGCCGGAACGCAGGTCAAAAATGCCATCGATGCCACCATTACGCTGGGTGGTGAAAATTACGTCTTCTGGGGTGGTCGGGAAGGCTATATGTCCCTGCTGAACACCAACATGAAGCGGGAAATCGAAAACCTGGCGCAATTCCTGACCATGGCGCGGGACTACGCCCGGAAGCAGGGCTTCAAAGGGACGTTCTTCATCGAACCGAAACCGATGGAACCGACCAAACACCAATACGACTTTGATGCGGCAACGGTGATCGGTTTTCTGCGGCAATACGGTTTGGACAAGGATTTTCAGTTAAACATCGAAGTGAACCACGCCACGTTGGCGGGTCACACGTTCGACCACGAATTGCAGGTCGCAGCCGATGCCGGTATGCTGGGCAGCATCGATGCCAACCGCGGTGATAACCAGAACGGCTGGGATACCGACCAGTTCCCGATCAATCTCTATGAATTGGTGGAAGCGGCTTTGGTCATTCAGCAGGCCGGTGGCATCAAACCGGGCGGTATCAATTTTGACGCCAAAGTTCGCCGGCCTTCCACGGACCTGGACGATCTGTTCATTGCCCACATCAGCGGCATGGACGCTTTTGCACGGGCTTTCATCGTAGCCGATAACCTGCTGCGCGATTCCGACTACCTCAAATTCCGGACGGAGCGGTATGCTTCCTTTGACGAAGGGCAGGGCAAAGCCTTCCGGGAAGGAAAACTGACGCTGGAAGACTTGCGCAGCTACACCGTCGAGAAGGGTGAGCCGCAAGCCCGGAGCGGAAAGCAGGAATGGTTGGAGAGTCTCATCAATCAGTACATCTGATCGGTTAGCGGGTTCCGGCTCACCTCCTGGTTGGCTTAATCAGGAGGTGAACCGTACCACAATTTGTATCGTGCTTTTATCCATATTCCATCCAGCAAGCTCTATGACTTTCCAGGACCAGGCGTTATGGCGATCCTTTCGTGAAGGCGAAAAAAAGGCATTAGGTCAATTGGTTGAGCGCTACTACCGCGTGCTGAAGCACTATGGATTAAAATTTAGGGTGGATGAAGCCGTGGTGGAAGACGCCATTCAGGAGTTGTTCCTGCAACTCTGGCAAAACCGCCTGCAGATCAATGAAACCGAATCGGTTAAACATTATTTATTAAAAGCCCTGCGGCACCACATTCTGCAATCGGTACGGCTACAGAAACGGCTGGCCTTTGAGGAACTGGATTGGGACACGTCCATCCCGGACGAAGCTGATTCTGAAACGCTACTGATTCATCAGGAATCCTTCGCCAGCCTGACCAAAGCCATACAGGCCCAGTTGGCTTCTCTGCCCGCTCGTGAACGGGAAGCCTTATACCTCCGCTATTACGAGAATTTATCCATTCCGGAGATTGCCGAGACAATGCACGTCAACCGGCAATCCGTTTCTAATTTCCTGCAAAAAGCGCTCAGTAAATTGCGCAGTCGGTGGCTGGCTCCCCTCTCCTACCTGATTTGTATTATTTTTTAAAAAAATTTCCTTTCAGAAGGGTATCGTTCGGCTCTATCTTCATACTATCAATGAAAATAAGCGAAAAGTACCAATGGGCCTGCCACATGACGATCTTTCGAGCGTTGAAGATTTCTTAGGAAATGACGCTTTCCGGACCTGGATTACCGAAAAACGGCCGGAGGATCAAGCGCTGTGGCAGACCTGGCTGGCGCTGCATCCCGAAAAAAGAGAACTCTATGAGGAGGCTGTGGCTACCTTTCTGGTTCTCCAGGGAAAAACCGCAACGATTACGAAGGAAGCGGTAAAAGAAAAATCCGAAGCCATTCTGGATCAGTTGCCCGATGCTTCAGGGCATCCGTTCCTGTTTCGCAGGCAGTGGGCGCAATGGCTGTCGGCCGCAGCCGTCGTTGGTCTGCTGGTCTGGTGGCAACTCGGCAAACCCGTTTTGCAATCCGCAAACGTTACCAGAAATTCCGAAGAGCAGGCAGTTCGTGCAGAAAGCTGGAAATTGGTAAAGAACACCACCAACCAGAGTCGGGTCGTGCTCCTGCCGGATCATTCGTCGGTGTTGCTGTCGTCGGGTAGCCAGGTGCGGTTTCGGAAACAGATGAAGGCTGGATCCCGGGAGGTTTATCTGGAGGGCGAAGGCTTTTTTGAGGTAACCAAAAATCCGACCCGGCCTTTCATCGTCTACACCCACAACCTGACCACGAAAGTACTGGGAACCAGCTTCCAAATCCGTTCTTTCGACCAGGAAACCACGGCGTTTGTTAAAGTAAAAACGGGCAAAGTAACGGTTTCGACCGTTCAATCGCCGGAGAAATCGGTTGTGCTGACGGTGAATGAAGAACTTCAGGTCGGTGCCCCGTCCAGTCCATTGGTGAAGCAGAAAAGCCTGCTGGTAGACGAACAGCCATTCGCTCCCGTCACGCAGCACTATGTTTTCAATTATAAACCGGTAACCGAAATTTTTGATCAATTGGAAGCGGGCTATCATATGCCGATCCAGTATGAACGGAACCTACTTAAGAATTGCACGTTCACCGGTCAACTGAACGACGTCCCTTTTCTTGAAAAAGTCCGGTTGATCTGCCTAACCATCGAGTCTACCTACGAACTGGTTGATAATCAGGTAATCATCCATAGTCGAAGCTGTGATTAATCGCGTTTCTATTCTTAACCACCCTATTCTTATGATCAAAACAACTCGCTCTCTCCTACCCTAAAAGGGGATTACCCCCGCTTCACGTTTTTACGACCCTTTGTGTCAAGCCACCCATTCTCCCTCAACAGGAGGGTTCAGGAATCATTTTGCCCTTATTTTTTAAACACGTTAAAAACGCATACATCGATGCCTTACTTTTTAACCAATCGCAGCGTTTGGATCAGGATGATGAAAATCTCAAGCCTGCAGATCTTGCTGGCGCTCACCCTGATCAACATCAGTTTTGCTGTTGATAGCAAAGCCCAGGAGCTTCTGAACCGGCGCATCAGTCTTTCGATTCAAAATCAGGACGTGGAGACCACGATCAAACAGATTGAAGAACAGGCTAAAGTTCAGTTTTTGTTCAGCCGGGAAATTATTCAATCCAAGCGAAAAGTTACTTATCAGGCGAAGAACGAGCCGCTTCAAACCGTTCTGGAGCAGATCTTAACGCCACTGAATTTAAACTATGAAGTGGTCAATCAGCAGATTGTCATCAAACGAAATGCGGCTACCCTTCTCCCGAATAAGCTGTCCGGCGAGGTGATGACGGAACAATCACAGGATGTGCAGATCACGGGGAAGGTCACGGCCGAAAACGGGGAAGGGCTGCCGGGCGTAACGATTCAGATCAAGTCGGCGACCCGGGGAACCACCACCGACGGCAATGGCGATTACCGGCTTTCGGTGCCATCGGCCACAGGAACTGTGCTTGTTTTTTCCTATATCGGCTATACTACCAGGGAGGTAACTGTGGGGAGTCAGACGGTTGTGAATGTTGTTTTGGCGACGGATAATAAAACGCTGGATGAGGTGGTGGTGGTGGGCTATGGGGTTCAGCGGAAACGCGACGTGACCGGTTCGGTGGTTTCGGTCAATGAAACCACGCTGAAAGAGGTTCCGGCTCCCAACCTGGTGAACCAGTTGAAAGGCCGGGCTGCCGGGGTTTCCATCATTAGCAACGGTTCTACGCCGGGTGCTCAGGGGCAAATCCGGATTCGGGGCAACCGGACCCTGACGACGAGTTCGGGGTCGAGCGACGGGCTCGATGGCCCGCTGGTGGTGGTCGATGGAATCCCCTTTGGCGGACTCAATGACATCAACCCCGATGACATCGCCAGTCTCGAAATTCTGAAAGATGCTTCGGCAACGGCCATTTACGGTTCAAGAGGATCAGGGGGTGTCATTCTGATTACCACCAAACGGGGTAAGGTCGGAAAACCGGTATTCAGCTACGATGGCTATCATGGGGTGACCAACATCATGGGCAAGTTCAACGTCATGAATGGAACGGAATATGCCCGGTTTAAAGACGATGCGACCAAATACAACCGCACCAGCCCCGGCACAACCGCTTATCCGCTTACCCAGAAGGAAAAAGATGCCCTGGCGGCCGGTGTGTCTACCGACTGGCAGGATTTAATTTATAAGCCCGGTTTCAACACCAACCACCAGTTGAGCATGGTCGGCGGGGTTGAAAACACGCAGTATTCGCTGGGTCTGGGTTATTTCAATGAAACCGGGATTATTCCCAGCCAAAAGTTTGAACGCTACACCATCCGGGCGACGGTCGACCAGCGCATTGGCAAGCGGATCAAGATTGGGTTGAACACCCTGAATACGCTGACCTACACCAACACACCGGGTGGTGGCGGTATTCCCGGCGGTTTGGTGCGGCAAACGCCCCTGGCCGCGCCGTACAATGCCGACGGTTCGGTCAACCTGTTCCCGGCCGAAGGCTCCATCGATGCCGCCGGGGTTAGCCCGTTAACGATTCTGACCAAAAAAGATTCGTACCTGGGCCGCACGCGGGCCTTGCGAACGTTTAATAGCCTATACGCGGAGGTGGCTATTTTACCCGGCCTGCGGTACCGGATGAATGCCGGGTTGAACTTCAGCCAGTCGAACTACAACGGCTACAATGGCCCACTGACCTATTTTAACAGTGCCACGGTTCAGTCGTCGTCCAATGCCGAAATCAGCAATACCGAGTACTGGGACATCAACCTCCAGCACCTGCTGTATTATGACAAGACGTTTGGCAAGCATAAAATCGGCGTTACCGGGCTGTATGAAATTACGAAAAACCATTCGCTGGGCAGTCGGTTCACGATCACCGGCGTTCCGGCCGATTACATCAAGACGTCTAATTTCTCGCTGGCGTCCGGCACGCCCGTTGCCAACTCGGACTTTGGCAACTCGTTTTCCGAAACGGGTCTGCTTTCCTACATGGGTCGGGTCAATTACAGCTACAACGATCGCTATCTGTTGACCCTGACGCTGAGACGCGACGGTTCGTCCACGTTGTCGCCGGGAAACCAGTACTTTAATTACCCGGCCATTGGCGCTGGCTGGAATATCATCGAGGAAGGCTTTATGAAAGGCGCCCCATTCATTTCGAACCTGAAACTGCGGGGAAGCTGGGGTTTGTCCGGAAATCGAAACGTGGGAGCCTATGCAACCCTGGGGGCTTTGTCGGCGGGGTATTACAATTTCGGAACGGGCACGGCGGGGCAGCAGTTGGCCTACACGGTTACCAGTCTGCCGGCAACGGGTCTGGGTTGGCAATCGACCTCGCAGGTGGATCTCGGGATTGATTTTGGCTTCCTGAATAACCGCATCACGGGTTCGGTGGATTGGTATCACCAGCAAACGAAAAATATTCTACTGTCCGTTCCGCTGCCACCGAGCAACGGAGCCGGGTCGACCCTGAAAAACCTGGGACGCACGGAAGGGAAGGGATTGGAAACCGCACTGACGTTCGAGATTTTCAGGAACCCGAAAGGCTTCAACTGGAGCGCCGATGTGACGTATTTCTTCAACCGGGAGAAAATCACGCAGCTGACGACGCCGACCGAACTCGCCAATTTAGGAGCAGGGTGGTTTGTAGGCCAACCGCTTTCGGTCATATTCGACTACAAAAAAATCGGTATCTGGCAAACAGCGGATAAAGAAAACGGCACGCTCGCCAAACAGACCTCCCCCACGCAGTTTCCGGGCCAGATCCGGGTGGAAGATTTGAATGGCGATGGGAAGATTGATGCGGCTGACCGGCAGATTCTGGGCAATTTTCAGCCCACCTGGGAAGGCGGCATCACCAACCGGTTCAGCTTCAAAAACTTTGATTTGTCGGTTGTGACCTACGCCCGGATGGGCATGAAGGTGATCGTGCCCTATCTGACGGGTAATTCCACGGGGTCGGGCGGGTTTGCGTTCTTCAACCAGGGCCGGGTCAATCAGGTAAAAACCGATTACTGGACCGAAACCAACCCGACGAATGCGTTTCCGGCACCGGATGCCGGTAGTGCCGTCGCCTATTTTGGCTCTACGCTGGGCTACTACGACGGTTCGTTCATTAAAGTTCGAAGCATCAACCTGGGCTATACCTTTTCCAGTCAGTTGATCCGGAAAATCGGGATGAACTCCGCCCGGATTTACTTCAACGCCACTAACCCGCTGATCCTGTATTCGCCCCTGGTGAGAGACAACCTGGCCGTCGATCCGGAAGGAAACAGCTACGCCAGTGGTCAGTCGACCCTGAACCCGCAGGGAGCCAGCGAACGCGGAACGCCGGAACGTCAGATCTCTGTCAATCTGAACAACCCGCCCGTACGGCAATTCACGCTGGGGGTAAATTTTAAATTCTAATCCTGGATCGAACCATGAAAACACTAAAAATCTGGTCCATCATTGGCCTGACCGCGTTGCTCAACACGGGCTGCGAAAAAATACTGGAGGAGAACCCCCAATCCCAGATTGTCCCTTCCTATTTCAATAGTCCGTCCGGCGTATTGGGCGGTATTGCCGGGGTCTACAACGACATCCGGGGCCAGTGGGGCACCGAAGGGTTTACGGTCGAAATGCAGGCCGGAACCGATGAGTTTTTGCAGGGAGCCAGCAGCGGGGGCGTCCCACCCTATACCTACAATGGCCTGAACAGCAGCAACTTCGGCTCAGCTTGGGGCGTCGCTTTTCAGGACATCAACACGCTGAACGGCGTTCTCAAATACGGTCAGACGACCGATTTGCCGGAGGCAACCCGGAAGCAGTATCTGGCCCAGGCGAAGTTTTTGCGGGCATTCTGGTACTTTTATCTGGTACAGACCTGGGGCGATGTTCCGCTCAGCACCGAATTTATTACCGTGCCCTCCCAGGCAGCCTCCCGCCAGCCGGTCGCTCAGGTGTATGAATTGATTATCAAGGACCTGACCGAAGCAGCCGCCGATTTGCCCAACCAGCCGACCGCCCCGTTTCTGGGAAAAGCCGCAACCAAACCGGTGGCGCAACTGCTGCTGGCGAAGGCATATCTGACCCGGGGCTGGCTCAACAATACGACCGCCGATTTCACACAGGCAGCCACCCTCTGTGCCGACATTGTTGCCAATAAAGCAACGTACGGTCTGGATCTGTGGCAGGATTACGGCGATGCGTTTGTGCCGGCCAACGACTACGGCAAAGAAACCATGTTTGTCAGCGATCACATGCTCGACCCAAAATACGGCTATTATCAGGTGGGTGGTGCGGCCGGTGGTGGGGCTGCTCAAAACCTGACGCCCTGGTTTACCAACTGGAATTACCCCAACAACAGCGGTATCAACTCCTTCAAAAGTGCTGCGGGCGCCTACGTCAACAGCGGGACCTCGCTGATGATCCGGGATTCGCAGTATGGACGTCCGTATACCCGGATGCGCCCCAATAGCTACAAATGGCCTTCAGGCCCCAATGCCGGGAAGAACTACTTTCTGGATCAGGCGTTTACGAACCGGACGGTCGATTCACGGTTTATCAATTCGTTCTATACGGTGTACATTTCCAATACCGCCGTTACGAACACCGCAACAGCCGCCAACAACAAACGGGGCATTGGCTACACCACCGTCGTGGGAGCGGATACGGCCGTTTGGCTGCCCGACTTCGAGGTGGAAGGTGCTCCCCAGTTCGTCGGAACACGGCCTTTCAAAGGGCTGGTTGTACCACCGAGCTTGTGGGACAACGGCATTTTTCCGGCGTTGAAGAAATTCATGGACCCCAGCCGGGGGGCCAACTTCAACGACCCGTCGACCCGCCCCTGTGTGCTGTACCGCTTTGCCGATGTGTATCTAACAGGCGCTGAAGCCTACCTGAAAGCGGGCGATGCCACAAAGGCGGCTGCAATGCTGAATACGGTTCGGCAACGGGCGGCTTTCCGGAAAACCAATACGGCGGCTCAAAATGCGTCTGCCGTAACGGCCATGACCATTGCACCGGCTGAGGTAACGGTTGATTTTATTCTGGACGAACGCACCCGCGAACTCTTTGGCGAGTGGCAACGGTGGCATGATCTGGTCCGGACCCGTTCGCTGGTGCGACGCGTGAAAGCCTGGAATCCGGAAGCGGCTGCCAATATTCAGGATTTTCACATGCTGCGGCCCATTCCCCAGTCGCAAATCGACCGGGTGGTGGAAGGGCCGAAGTTTCCGCAGAATCCGGGTTATTAATAGGTGAAATAGTAGTGCAAAATGTAAGGGGCATAGACCATGGTCCCCTTACATTTTTTTGATTTAAATACCCACAACGGATGCGACGATTTCTCTTTCTGGTTTTTATGGCTAGTTCAATCCCCGGCTTTTCGCAGCAAAAGCCGGTATTAAAACTTTGGTATACCAAACCCGCCGACCAAACCTGGGAAAATGCCCTGCCGATTGGAAATGGCCAATTGGGAGCGATGGTGTACGGCAATGTGGAAAAGGAAACCGTTCAGCTCAATGAGCATACGGTTTGGTCGGGTGGCCCCAACCGGAACGACAACCCGGAAGCCCTGGCTTCGCTGCCCGAAATCCGGCAGCTCATCTTCGGGGGAAAGCAAAAAGACGCCGAGCGACTGGCCAACAAAACCATCATCACCAAAAAGTCGCACGGGCAGATGTTTCAACCCGTGGGCAACCTCCACCTTACATTCCAGGGGCACCAAAATTACACCGATTACTACCGGGAGCTGGATATTGAAAAGGCCGTTGCCAAAACGACTTACCACGTGGATGGCGTGCGGTATACCCGCGAAATCATCGCTTCCTTCCCGGATCGGGTGATCGTCATGCACCTGACCGCGAGCAAACCGGGGCGGCTTTCCTTTACGGCCTCCTTCTCGACGCCCCAGACCCAATCGACCATCAAAACCACCGCAGCGAAAGACCTGACCCTGGCCGGAACCACCTCCGACCACGAAGGCGTGAAAGGAATGGTGAAATTCAAAGGGGTGGTGCGCCTTAAAACCCAGGGCGGCAGTCTTTCCGCCAACGACAGCACCCTCACCGTAAAAGGGGCCACGACCGCAACGATTTACGTTTCCATCGCCACCAATTTCAATAGCTACAAAGACCTGAGCGGGGACGAAAACGCCCGCGCGTCGGCCTACCTGACCAAAGCGTATGCCAAATCGTATGCGGCCATTCTGAACGCGCACATCGCAGCTTACCAAAAGTATTTCAACCGGGTAACGTTCGATCTGGGGGCAACCGAAGCCACCCAGCTCCCGACCGATGAGCGGCTTAAAAACTTTCGGACGGCCAACGACCCTCAGTTTGTCGTACTGTATTACCAGTTCGGACGCTATTTGCTGATTTCGTCTTCCCAACCCGGCCGCGACGGCCGGTTCGCCGGTGCGATAGCGGGGCAACCGGCGAACTTGCAGGGCATCTGGAACCATAAAATGCGGCCACCCTGGGACAGCAAATACACCATCAACATCAACGCCCAGATGAATTACTGGCCGGCCGAAAAAACCAACCTGGCCGAACTGCACGAGCCTTTCCTGAACATGGTGCGGGAGTTGTCGGAAACCGGGCAGGAAACCGCCCGGGTCATGTACGGCGCCCGGGGCTGGATGGCCCACCACAACACCGACATCTGGCGGGCTACCGGGGCCATCGACGGGGCCTTCTGGGGCATGTGGACGGGCGGGGGCGGCTGGCTCAGCCAGCACCTCTGGGAGCATTATCTGTACAGTGGCGATCAAACGTATCTGGCCTCGATTTATCCCGTCCTGAAAGGAGCCGCGCAGTTTTACGCTGATTTCCTGATCGAGCATCCGACGTATCACTGGCTGGTGGTCAATCCGGGCAGTTCGCCCGAAAACGCACCGAAAGCCCACGCCGGTTCTTCGCTGGATGCGGGCACCACGATGGATAATCAGATTGTTTTCGACGCCTTCAGCACGGCCATTCGGGCCGCCGAACTGCTGAAAAAAGATGCGGCTTTTGTGGATACGCTGAAACAGAAACGGAGCCGGCTGGCGCCCATGCACGTCGGGAAATTCGGTCAGTTGCAGGAATGGCTGGACGACGTAGACGACCCCAACGACCACCACCGGCACGTGTCGCACCTCTACGGGTTATTTCCGTCTACGCAGATTTCGGCGTATCGGACCCCCGAACTGTTCCGGGCCTCCCGCACCACTCTGATGCATCGCGGAGACGTGTCGACCGGCTGGAGCATGGGCTGGAAAGTCAACTGGTGGGCGCGGTTGCAGGACGGCAATCACGCGTATTCGCTGATCCAGAATCAACTTTCGCCCCTGGGAGCCAACCCGGAGGGCGGAGGTACCTACAACAACCTCTTCGATGCGCACCCGCCGTTTCAGATCGATGGCAATTTTGGCTGTACGTCGGGCATCACGGAAATGCTGATGCAAAGTGCCGACGGTGCCCTTCATTTGCTGCCCGCTCTGCCGGACGTATGGCCTGCGGGGCGTATCAGCGGATTGCGGGCCATCGGCGGTTTTGAGGTGGTCAGTATGCAGTGGAAAGACGGCAAACTAACGAAGGTCGAAATTCGCTCGAACCTGGGGGGTAACCTCCGCGTGCGGGTTCCCCAGACCCTGAAGGGCGGCAACGGACTGGTATTGAACGAAGCGTCCGGTCCGAATCCCAACCCGTTCTACGGGGTCGAAGAAACGCCAACGCCCGTGCTTGCGTCGCCGGTGGCCCAAACCGCTCCCGCGCTGAAAGAAACCCGGCTTTACGATATTCCGACCCAGGCGGGAAAACTATATACGCTGGTGAGCCAGTAGCTTATCGATTGATTTTACTATGCTAAGGAAGATGAAAAAAAGCATTTGCGCGGCCGCTATCACGGCAGTTTGTTTGATTCTGAGTTCGACCGTTTTCGCCCAGACCACCACGCTGGTCAACCCGATTCTGACCGGTTTTTACCCCGATCCGAGCATCGTCAAGGTGGGACCGGATTACTACCTGGTGAGTTCGACGTTTTCGTATTTCCCCGGCATCCCGGTTTTTCACAGCCAGGATCTGAAAAACTGGAAACAGATCGGGAATGTCATCGACCGCCCTTCCCAGATGGATTTCATGGGCGAACGGCTGACGCGGGGGCTGTTTGCACCGGCCATCAGTTACTACAAAGGCACGTATTACCTCACCTGCACCGACATCGACCACGACGGCAACTTTGTGGTGACGGCCAAAAATCCAGCCGGGCCCTGGAGCGATCCGGTTAAAATCCCGCCGGTACGAGGCATCGACCCGTCCATTTACTTTGACGAAGCCGCCGACAAAGCCTACATTCTGTACAACAGCGACGCGCCCGACCACAAACCGCTGTATTCGGGTCACCGGACCATCCGCATGTACGAGTTTGATTACCAGAACTTAAAAGTAATCGGCGAAGAAAAACAACTGGTGAACGGGGGCGTGGACCTCAGTAAAAAACCGGTCTGGATCGAAGCGCCCCACCTCCTGAAACGGAACGGGTGGTATTACCTCTACGCGGCCGAGGGCGGTACGTCGGTCAACCATTCGGAAGTGATCCTGCGGAGCCGAGACGTCTGGGGGCCGTATATGCCTTTTGAAGGCAATCCGATCCTGACCCAGCGGGAATTGCCCGCCGACCGGAAAGACGCCATTACATCGGCGGGTCATGCCCAGTTTGTCGATGGCCCGGATGGCAAGATGTATTGCATTTTTCTGGCGGTACGGCCGTACGAGGGCGATTACTACAACACCGGTCGGGAAACGTTCATTGCGCCCGTCACCTGGACAAACGACTGGCCCATGATCGAGCATGGCGAGAAGGCAATTTCGTATAGCTATCCCGTTAATTACAAGGAAATTAAACAAAAGGGCGCGTTGCCGCAGTCGGGTAACTTCGCCTATACGCTGACGTTTGACAAGGAACTGGACCCGTCGCTGCTGTTCATGCGAACCCTCGACAAAAGCAGGTATTCGCTGTCGAAGAAACAGGGGCTGACGCTGAAACTCAAGCCTGAAACCGTGATGGAACTCGGCAATCCGGCGTTCATCGGGAAACGCCAGCAGCACCTGTTCAGCACGGCTGAAACCGAGCTGGATTTCACCCCAACATCGGAAAAAGAAAAAGCCGGGCTGATCATTCTTCAGGATGAGGGCCATTTCTACTTTCTGTGTAAATCCAAATCGCAGGATAAGGATGTGTTGCAACTCTACAAAAGCAAACCGCGCTCCAAGGAAATGGACCTGCTGACTGAAGTGCCGCTGACCGGAAAAACCGGAAAAGTGGGGTTACGCATCACCTCGCAGGGCGATAACTATGCGTTCCAGTATTCCACCGATGCTAAAAACTGGAAGCTTCTTCAGGACAAGGTGGACGGTAAATTCCTGAGTACCAAAGCAGCGGGCAGCTTTATCGGCTGTTTGTATGGAATGTACGCGACGTCGTCGGGGGAAGTCAGCACCAATTCGGCTTCGTTCCGGTACCTGACCTACGCGGGGGATGATCCGGTGTTCAAAAAATAAGCGGAGCAAATGGGGATGCCCATCGCGTGTCAAACACAGTGTTAGCCTTGAAAATGAACGTATTTCAGATCATTAGCTTCGTTCTGCTCAGCTTCCCGGCCCTGGCCCAGATGCAGACCTTCTCGTTGCAGGAGGTGAAGCTAACCGGCGGGCCGTTCAAGAATGCGCAGGATGTCGACCTCCGGTACATCCTGGCGCTGAACCCGGATCAACTGCTGGCTCCGTATCGGATCGATGCCGGGTTGCCGATAAAAGCCCCCCGCTACGGCAACTGGGAAAGCGCGGGGCTGGATGGCCACATCGGCGGGCATTACCTGTCGGCGCTGGCGATGATGCATGCCTCGACCGGGAATGCCGAACTGAAAAACCGGCTGGATTATATGGTAACCGAACTGGCTGGCTGTCAGGCCAAAAACGGCAATGGCTATGTGGGCGGCATTCCGCAGGGCAAGGTGTTCTGGGAGCGGATTCACAAAGGCGATATCGACGGCAGCAACTTCGGACTGAACAACACCTGGGTGCCGCTCTACAACCTACACAAGCTGTTTGCGGGCTTGCGCGATGCCTACGAATATGCTGGCAATCAGCAGGCCAAACAGGTGTTGATCGGCTTGGGAGACTGGTTTATCGAGCTGATCAAACCCCTGTCCGACGAGCAGATTCAGCAGGTTCTGCGCACCGAGCACGGCGGTCTCAACGAAACCTTTGCCGATCTGTACATCCTGACCAACAACAAGAAATACCTCGAAACGGCCCAGCGAATTTCGCACCGGGCTTTGCTGAACCCTTTACTGGCGAAACAGGATAAACTGACGGGATTACACGCCAACACGCAGATTCCGAAAGTGATCGGGTTTGAGAAAATCGCTACGCTGACGGGGAAAACCGACTGGTCGGAAGCCGCCCAGTATTTCTGGCAGAACGTATCGCAGACGCGGAGTGTGGCTTTTGGCGGCAACAGCGTACGCGAGCATTTCAACCCGACCACCGATTTCAGTCAGGTGCTGCAATCCAACCAGGGGCCTGAAACCTGTAATTCGTTCAACATGCTGCGCCTGAGCAAAGCCCTGTTTCTGGATAAGAATGCGGTGAGCTACCTGGACTTTTACGAACGAACGCTCTACAACCACATCCTGTCGAGCCAGCATCCGGGAAAAGGCGGTTTCGTTTATTTTACACCCATTCGGCCCAACCACTACCGGGTGTATTCGCAGCCCGAAACCAGCATGTGGTGCTGCGTGGGGTCGGGTCTGGAAAACCACACCAAATACGGCGAGCTGATCTACAGCCATTCGGCCAGCGACCTGTTTGTCAACCTGTTTGTTCCGTCGACGGTCGACTGGACCGCTAAAAAGATCAGGCTTACGCAGCGCACCGAATTTCCGTATCAAAATCAGTCGGAACTGGTCGTGGAGACCACAAAGCCGCAGGAATTCGCCTTGCACATCCGCTATCCGAAATGGGCTGAAAACCTCGACGTTCGGGTAAATGGCAAGGCTCAGCCGGTCGATGGAAAACCGTCGGGTTATGTCGCCGTTCGTCGGAAGTGGAAATCGGGCGATACCGTAACCGTCCGCTTCAAGACCTCGACGCGGCTGGAGTATTTGCCCGATGGCTCGAACTGGGCGGCTTTTGTCAACGGCCCGATTGTGCTGGCCGCCAAAACCTCGACCGACGACCTGAAAGGGCTTTTTGCCGACGACAGCCGGATGGGCCACGAAACAAAAGGCAGACTGTTCCCAATCACCAGTGCCCACGCCCTCGTGGGTGACCCGGCAACATACCTGAACAGGCTTAAACCGGCTGAAAACCTGCGGTTTAATCTGGACTCGCTGACGCTGCAACCGTTTTTCGAAGTGCATGATGCCCGCTATCAGATGTATTTCCAGACCTTTTCCCGCGAAGCCTTCGACGAGCAGAAAGCCCGGTTGAAACAGCAGGAAGCCGAAGCACTGGTCCTTGATGCCAGCACGGTCGACAAGGTAAATTGTGGAGAACAGCAACCCGAAGTGGATCACAACTACCAAGGCGAAAAGAGCGATTCGGGCTACGACGACGAGCGATTCTGGCGACGTACGCGTTCGTTTATCGCGTACCAGTTGCAGAACAAAAACCGGACGGGTAAGTACATTGATATCCGCGCTTTAGACGATATTAAGCCGGATCAGGTGAGCGTTCTGATCGATGATCGACCCGCCGAGGTTCTTTCTGCCGATGGGAAAACAATACGACTTAGAGCAACTGATAAAGAGGTCGTTATACTAAAAATTGTGGCTGTTAAGGGAATAAACACACCTCGTTTTAATCAGATCAGACTTTTAACCCAGTAACGAATAATCCTTTTTGATATGAACAAAAAATTGATAACGGCCTGTAAAGGGGTCAAATTAACACTTCTGGTGTTTGGGTGTGTACTGAGTTCGTATGCCCAATCCAATTTCAGCAGCAAGGTCATTGGGGTAGGGGTTGTTGTCGCCGACCTCGAACGGTCGCTGGATTTTTACGTGAATGGCATCGGTATGGTCAAAACCGGCAGCTTCACGATCAATGAAGATTTTGGCAAACGATCGGGCCTGACGGATGGTGTGGCCACGAACGTAACCATTCTGAAACTCGAAAACAGTCCCGACGCCACCGACTGGAAGCTGATGAGTTTCGGCAAAAAAGCCGCGCACCCGAAGCCAAAAGTCATTCAGGACGATACCGGCATGCAGTATATTACCATTCAGGTGAAGGCCCTTCAGCCCATCATCGACCGACTGACCCAACTGAAAGTTCCTTTTCTGGGCAGCACGCCAACGCCCCTGAATGCCAAAGCGCACTTTGTGTTCGTGCAGGACCCCGATGGAAATTTTATTGAACTGATTGGCCCGTTGCACTGATCCCTGAAAAACCGGGTTTACCATTTCTTCCATGAAAAAGCGTCTTGTTCGGTCGGGGTTTGTGATGGCGGTTTTGCTGGTGGTTACGGGTTTCGCGCTGAACGCCCAAACCGCCCGCAACCCGATCCTTTTTGCCGATGTACCCGACCTGTCCATGATCCGGGTGGGTACTGCCTATTACATGAGCAGCACCACCATGCACCTGAGTCCGGGCCTGCCCATCATGAAATCAAACGATCTGGTAAACTGGCACTTGATTGGTTACGCTTACGATACGCTGGCGAATGTGGATGCCTTGAACCTGACCAACGGCAAAAGCACCTACGGAAGAGGGTCGTGGGCCAGCAGCCTGCGCTACCACAACGGCACCTACTATGTGACCACCTTTGCCCAAACCACCGGCAAAACCCATGTTTTTACGACCAAAGATATCGAAAAAGGGCCGTGGAAAGAGACTTCGTTCAAACCGTCCTACCACGATAATACCCTGTTTTTTGATGACGACGGGCGGGTGTACCTCATTTACGGCGCGGGCAAACTCCGGTTGGTCGAACTGACCGCCGATGCCTCGGGCGTGAAGCCGGGCAGCACCGAACAAGTCCTGATGGAAAACGCCAGCACGCCATCCGGCACGGGCGGAGGGTTGCCCGCCGAAGGCTCGCAACTGTTCAAGGTGAAGGGCAAATACTACCTGTTCAACATTACATGGCCCCGGGGCGGTATGCGGACGGTCGTGATTCACCGGGCCGACAAAATTACGGGTCCCTGGGAAGGCCGGGTCGGCTTGCAGGATCTGGGTGTCGCGCAGGGTGGTTTGATCGATACGCCGGACGGGAAATGGTACGCCTATCTTTTCCGGGATTTTGGCGGGGTCGGACGCATTCCGTATCTGGTTCCCGTCAACTGGGAAGACGGCTGGCCGGTGTTGGGCGTCAACGGAAAAGCACCCGAAACGCTCGATCTGCCCGCCAGCAAAGGCCTGATTCCGGGTATCGTGGCATCCGACGAATTCGCCCGCAGGAAAGGGGAACCGGTGTTGCCGCTGGTCTGGCAGTGGAACCACAATCCGGACAACCAGCTCTGGTCGGTTACGGAACGGAAAGGCTATCTGCGCCTGAAAACCGGACGCATCGACACCTCGTTTGTATTGGCCCGAAACACCCTGACGCAGCGGACCATCGGCCCGGAATGTACCGGGTCAACGTTGCTCGACGTATCCAAACTGAAGGACGGGGATCTCGCCGGGTTGAGCCTGTTACAGAAAAACTACGGTCTGGTGGGTATCAAACGGGAAAACGGCCAGAATTTCATGGTTATGATTAGTGCATCCTCCGGAAAACCGCTGGAAAGCCAACGGATTCCGCTGGGGCAAAAAACCGTCTATTTAAAAGCCGAGTGTAATTTTAAAGACCGGGCCGACACCGCTCATTTCTTTTATAGTCTGGACGGGAAATCCTGGAAGCCCATTGGCGAACCGCTGAAAATGCCGTACACCATTCCGCATTTCATGGGATACCGGTTTGGTTTGTTCAACTATGCCACGCAGCAGCCGGGCGGGTATGCGGATTTCGATTATTTCCGGATTACGGCTACTCGTTCAGAAGCAGCCCAACCTTAACGCCAGGATCCATGGTTTCGACAAACGTTTGTTTACGCATGAAAAAGCGCTTTTCTGCCACCACGTTTCTGCTTGGCTTCCTGCTGTGGAGCCTGAACGCTTCGGCACAGGACAAAAACTTCTACATTTTCCTCTGTTTGGGGCAATCCAACATGGAGGGAAATGCCAAAATTGAGCCGCAGGATACGGTCAATGTCACGAGTCGGTTTCAGGTAATGGAAGCCGTAAACTGCCCGGATTTAGGCCGAACAATGGGGCAATGGTATCCGGCAGTCCCGCCCTTGTGCCGGTGCCGGACGGGCCTGACGCCCGCCGATTATTTTGGTCGGGAACTGGTCACGAATCTTCCCGAAAAGGTCCGGGTTGGCGTCATTAATGTGGCCGTGGGGGGCTGTAAAATCGAACTGTTCGATAAAGACCAGTACGAGTCGTACGTCACGACGGTGCCGGGCTGGATGAAAAACTTCATCAAAGAATATGACGGAAACCCCTACGCCCGGCTGGTGGAGATGGCGAAACTGGCGCAGAAAGACGGGGTCATCAAGGGCATTCTGCTGCACCAGGGTGAGTCGAATACCAACGACACGCTGTGGACGGCAAAAGTTAAGGTGGTCTACGATAACCTGATGCATGACCTGAATCTGAAACCCAAAAAAGTGCCGCTGCTGGCCGGAGAAACCGTACACGCCGATCAGGGTGGTATTTGCGCAAGTATGAACAAAATCATTGCGACGCTCCCAAAAACCATCAAAAACGCCCACGTCATTTCGTCGGCGGGTTGTACCGACGCGGCTGATAACCTGCACTTCGATGCGGCCGGTTATCGGGAATTAGGAAAACGGTATGCGGCACAGATGCTCGCACTGCTGGGCGTCAGAACGACAGCAGTGGAGTAATAACCCGATCGGTTTTGCCTGGTTGCCTGCGCTCAGGCTGTTCAAAAACGGAAGCTTTCACCCACGTTCAGAAAATGATGCAAAAACGTTTTGCGATAGCAATTATCCTGATCCTGCTGTTCCAGCATACGGGATTTACCCAACCGACACCACCCCGACCCGTTGGCCCTGTTCCCAGCGAAAACCAGTTGCGTTGGCAAAAAATGGAATACTATGCGTTCATCCATTTTTCGATCAACACCTATACCGATATGGCCTGGGGCCTCGGCAACGAAGACCCCACGTTGTTTAACCCGACCCAACTGGATTGCCGCCAGTGGGCCCGGATTTGTAAGGAGGCTGGTATGAAAGGCATCATTTTTACGGCCAAACACCACAGCGGTTTCTGCCTCTGGCCTTCCAACTACACCGACTATTCCGTGAAAAATGTGCCCTGGCGAAACGGGAAGGCCGACATCGTGCGGGAACTGGCCGATGCCTGCAAGGAATACGGGTTGAAATTCGGGGTGTATCTGTCGCCCTGGGACCGCAATCATGCCGACTATGGGAAGCCCGAATACATCACGTATTTCCGCAACCAGTTGCAGGAGCTGCTGACCAACTACGGTGACATTTTTGAAGTCTGGTTCGATGGTGCCAACGGCGGTTCCGGTTACTATGGCGGGGCGAATGAAACCCGTAAAATCGATTCCAAAACGTATTACGACTGGCCGAACACGTACAAACTGGTGCGCAAACTCCAGCCCAACATGGTGATCTGGAACGACGGGGGCGACCGGGCCGACCTGCGCTGGGTGGGCACCGAAGCCGGGTATGTGGGCGAAACCAACTGGAGCTTACTGAATGCCACCGGCGATGTGCCGGAGCAAATGCTGCGCCACGGCGTCGAGAATGGGGATACCTGGGTGCCGGGCGAAGTCAACACCTCCATCCGGCCCGAATGGTTTTACCACGAGCGGGAAGACCGAAAAGTCAAAACCTTGCCCCAACTGATGGATCTGTATTACAACTCCATCGGTCGAAACGGGACGTTGCTGCTCAACTTTCCGATCATGCCCAACGGGCTGATTCACGAGAAAGACGAAAAAGCCGTACAGGAATTTGCCAAAGCCACCAAAGAAGCCTTTGCCGTCAATCTGGCTAAAAATGCAAAAGCCACGGCCTCGCAAGTACGCGGAAAGAAACCGGTTTACGACGCCGGTAAAGCCATCGATGCCGATCCGGAAAGCTATTGGGCCACGGACGATGCCGTTCGAAACGCATCGTTGACGCTCCGGTTTACGAAACCCACGGCGTTTAACCGGTTTCTGGTGCAGGAACCCATTCGGTTGGGGCAGCGGGTCAAGTCGTTTACCGTGGAGGCTTTTGTCGACGGGAACTGGAAAGAGATTGCCAAAGAAACGACGATCGGGTATAAACGCATTCTCCGGTTTCCGACCGTCGAAGCCACGCAACTGCGGCTGACGATTCTGGATGCCAAAGGTTGTCCGTTGATTTCAAATCTGGAAGTCTACAAAGCTCCCCTGATTTTAACACCACCCATTGTCAGGCGTGACCAGGCCGGAAATCTGCACATCAAACCGGGCGATACGGAATCGGAACTGTATTACACCCTCGACGGCAGCCCGCCAACCGCCAACACGAATAAGTATACGGTTCCCGTAAAAACCGGCACCGGCAAAGTAGACCTGAAGGCGATTGCCTACAATCCGTTTACGAAACAAAGCAGCATTGTCAGTGAAGAGAAATTTGACATCGCCCGCACCGGCTGGAAAATCCTGAGTACGGAGGCCAAGTCGGCGCATCAGGTGTTGGATGGCGATCCCAATACGTCCTGGCAACAACCCAAAAGCCAACCAATGCCCGCGGATCTGGTCATTGATCTGGGCAAGGAAGAAAATCTGACCGGTTTCCGGTATCTGCCTGCCCAGAACTGGTGGGAAGAGGCCAGCATTATTACCCAGTATCAGTTTGGGGTTTCAGCCGATAATACCAACTGGAAAACCGTCAGCGAAGGCGAGTTTTCAAACATTAAAAACAGCCCGGTCTGGCAAACCAAACCGTTCGAACCCACCAAAGCCCGGTATATCAAACTGCGGGCCTTGAAAAATACGCAGGAAGGTTCCGCACCGGGCTATGCGGAAGTGGATATTATTACCCAGTGAACTTTGAATAAACCTGCAAGGTCTTGAAGACCGCTCCGGCGGACCGGCTTGCAGGTTTATATACGCCTAAATCTTAACTGCCGATGAACCAACAACTAACCAATCGATTGGGGCTGTTTTTCGCCCTAATCTGCCTCTACACAGGAGCAATTGCCCAGCCACCACGCGGTCCGCTGGTGGTATCACCCCAGGTCAACGCCGACAAAACCGTCACGTTCCGGTACTTATCTCCGACCGCCAAAGAGGTTAAGTTGAGTGGGCAGTTTTTGAAAGCACCCGTTGAAATGTCTAAAAATGCCCAGGGCATCTGGAGCGTAACATCGGAGCCCGTCAAGCCCGATATCTACCCGTACAGCTTTCAGGTGGATGGCGTTACGGTGATGGACCCCGCCAACGTCGCGTTTTTTCCGAACGAGCGGTTTAAAGCCAGTCTGGTCGATGTGCCCGGCGATACGCCTTTGGTACACGCGATGAAAGACGTGCCCCACGGGTCGATCAATTACGAATATTATCCGTCACTGGAAGGGACAACCGGCTCGCTGGTGGTGTATACGCCACCGGGTTACGACCAGAATCCCGCTAAAAAATACCCGGTTTTTTACCTCATCAGCGGCACCACGGACACGGAGGAAACCTTCTTTAAAGTCGGGAAAACGAATCTGATTCTGGACAACCTGATTGCGGAAGGCAAAGCCAAACCGATGATCATTGTCATGCCCTACGGCAATATGGCGGCCCGGGTCGCTGAGCAGAAAGGGGGCGCAAAACCCGCCGATCCGACGGTGCGGGATGGGGCCGATGCGGTCAAACGGGCCAACGACTTTGCGACGGATCTGGTGAGCAAGGTTATTCCGTATGTCGAGAAAAACTACCGGGCAGTGGCGAATCGGGAAAGCCGGGCCATTGGCGGTTTTTCGCGCGGAGGTGGGCAAACGCTCCGTACGGCATTCGGCAACCTGGACAAATTTGCGTGGGTGTGCAGCTACAGCTCGTACCTGTCGCCCGCCGAAATGGACCAGAACTTTCCGCACATCGGCGGCAAGCCAGAAACTACCAACAAGCAATTGAAACTGTTCTGGGTGAGTGTGGGCAGTGACGATTTTCTGTACAAAGGCACCGTCGAATTCATGGACTACCTGAAGGCGAAAAACGTGGTCTTCAAAAGCCTGATCACGGATGGCGGTCATACCTGGATGAACGTCAAGAAGTACGTTGCTGAAACCGCTCCCTTACTTTTTCAATAAGACCCGCCCGACCTCATGAAACGTCATATCTATCTTTTCCTGTCTTTTCTTTTATCGGCCAGTGCGGTGATTGCCCAGCAGCGGCCGCCGTCCATCAGCTCGCCCGACGTGCATCCCGACCATAGCATTACGTTCCGGTATTTTTCCCGGAAAGCCCAGAAAGTGACCCTGAACGGCGAGTTTCTGAAGGCTCCGGTCGCCCTGACGAAAGATACGTCGGGCATCTGGAGCGTGACGGTGCCGCCCGTCAAACCGGATATTTATCCGTACAGTTTTTCGGTGGACAGTGTTCATCTCGCCGACCCGAGCAATACGTATATCTTTGCGAATGAGCGCTTTAAACGCAGCATCGTCGATGTGCCGGGCGATCAGCCGCTGATTCATTCGCTCCAGAATGTGCCGCACGGAAAAGTCAGCTACCGCTACTACAAATCCGGTACGTTGGGGACGATCCGGCAGGTACTGGTCTACACCCCGCCCGGTTTCAATGCCAATGGCAAAACCAACTACCCGGTTTTGTACCTGATTCACGGCGGCTCCGATACCGAAGAAACCTGGACCAAAGTGGGCCGCGCCAACCTGATTGCCGACAATTTGATTGCGCAGGGAAAAGCCAAACCGATGCTGATCGTCATGCCGTACGGCAATGTCCGCCCGGCACCGATGCCCGACTTTACCAAGGATATGGTCAATGACATTGTGCCGTTTATCGAAGCGAACTATCCCGTCGGTAAAGACAGCAAAAGCCGGGCGGTGGGCGGTTTTTCGGTGGGCGGGGGCCAGACTCTCAACATCGGACTGACCAATCCCGACAAGTTTGCCTACGTGTGTTCGTATGCGCCGTACACCGCGACGGAAGAGTTTAAAAAGAACTTCACCGACTGGTCGCCCAACGCCGGGCAGATGAACGGGCAATTGAAGCTGTTCACGATCAGTGTAGGCACCGAGGATTTCCTGTATGAACCGGTAAAACAAAACATTGCGATGTTCAAAGCAAAGGGCCTGAAAGTAGAGCCGCTGATCGTGCCGGGCGGCCATACCTGGATGAACTGCAAGCTCTATCTGGCTACAACCTTGCCGCAGCTTTTTAAATAAGTTTTATTGGCTATTGCCCCTACATCCCCTAAAGGGGACTTGGACACTTACTGATCCGGATGCAAAAGTCCCCTTTAGGGGATGTAGGGGCAATAGCGAAAGTCTTGAATACATTTCCAATAAACCTTGTAATTTCCCTTAAACCAGTAACCATATGATGATCAGGATTCTTACTGTATTACTCGCAGCCACTTTATCGAGCGTCGACTGTTTTTCGCAGGCCACCCAACCGGCAGTGGCCGAGGATTTTAAGCCGTCTACCCTGAACCAGCCGGGGCAGGAATATCCGCAGGTAAACTCCCAGGGGTACGCCCGGTTTCGGATCAAGGCCCCCAAAGCCGATAGCGTTCGGGTGAGCCTGGGGCTGGGCGGACGGGGCGGAACCAAACTCGCCAAAGGAGAAGATGGTTTCTGGACCGGCACCACGGAAGGACCGCTGGACGAAGGCTTCCACTACTACCACCTGACCGTCGACGGCGGTACGTTCAACGATCCCGGCGCTTTGAATTACTACGGTTCCGTCCGGTGGGAGAGTGGGATTGAAATTCCCGCGCACGATCAGGACTTTTACGCCCTGAAAGACGTCCCCCACGGCAACGTGCAGCAGATTCTTTTTCCGTCCAAAAGCACCAGTACCTCGCGCCGGGCCTTTGTGTATACGCCACCGGGTTACGAAAAAGAGAAATCGAAAAAATATCCGGTGCTCTACCTGCAACACGGCTGGGGCGAAGACGAAACCGCCTGGAGCAACCAGGGACACGCGAACCTGATCATGGACAACCTGATGGCGGAAGGCAAAATCAAGCCGTTTCTCATTGTGATGACCTACGGAATGACCAACGAAGTGAAATGGGGCCGGATGAAGGATTTTAGCATTGTGCCATTCCAGACGGTGCTGGTCGACGAACTGATTCCGTACGTGGATGCCAACTTCCGCACCCTGGCCAACAAGGACAACCGGGCCATGGCCGGGCTATCGATGGGCGGCATGGAAACCCACACGATTACGCTTAATAAACCGGACGTTTTTGGTGCTTACGCCTTGCTGAGCGGTGGTGTCTACAATCCGGAAGAACTCAAGGACAAACCAAAAGCCAAACTGATCTTCCTGAGCTGCGGCAGCAAAGAAAACCCGGATCGGGTGAACAAAGCGACCGCTGATTTGAAAGCGGCCGGTTACAACGCGGTTTCGTACGTCTCCGAGAAAACCGCCCACGAGTTTCTGACCTGGCGTCGCAGTTTGCATGAGGTAGCCCCGTTGCTGTTTAAGTAGTTAAGAGTGCCTAAAAAAGCATCGAACACATGAAAAATAGTTTCTTCCTGAAAGGGACGTATGTAGCCGTAACGGTTGCTCTGCTAATGGGCTCGGTGGCTTATTCGCAGACCATCGAAAAAGAAATGCCCAGTGGCTTCGATCAGGTGCGGGCGGGCATCGCCACCGGCAAACTGGATTCGGTTCAGTACGCGTCAAAAACCGTGGGTACGAACCGCAAAGCCCTGATTTATACGCCACCGGGTTATTCGAAAAAGAAAAAATACCCGGTTTTGTACCTGCTGCACGGCATTGGCGGTGATGAAAAAGAATGGCTCCGGGGGGGCAAACCGCAGGTGATTCTGGATAATTTGTATGCGGACAAGAAGCTGGAACCGATGATCGTGGTGATGCCCAACGGCCGCGCCATGAAAGACGACCGCGCCATTGGCAACGTGTTCGACAAAGACAAAGTGGAAGCGTTTGCGACGTTTGAAAAGGATTTGCTGACCGACCTGATTCCGTATGTGGAGAAGACGTATTCCGTTCTGAAAGACCGCGAACACCGGGCCATTGCCGGGCTGTCGATGGGGGGCGGGCAATCGTTGAACTTTGGTCTGGGTAATCTGGACCGGTTTGCTTGGGTGGGCGGTTTCTCGTCGGCCCCCAACACGAAAAAGCCGGAAGAACTGGTGCCCAATCCGGAAGAAGCCAAAAAGCAGTTGAAACTGCTTTGGATTTCGTGCGGGGATGCCGATGGCCTGATCACCTTCAGCAAACGCACCCACGATTACCTCTACGAAAACAGGGTTCCGCACGTGTATTACATCGAACCGGGCGTCCACGACTTCAAAGTCTGGAAAAACGGGCTGTACATGTTCTCCCAGTTTCTTTTTAAACCCGTCGATGTGGCTTCTTTGCCAACGTATTCCATTCTGGGTACCCCCGCTTCGACCAACATCCGTTCCGCGAAATACCCGCAGATTTTGCCCGATAACCGGGTTGTCTTTCGGGTAAAAGCACCGGAGGCTCAGAAGGTGCAGATCGATCTGGGTAAAAAGTACGCGATGGTGAAAGATACAAGCGGTTTCTGGACCGTCACGACGGATTCCATCAGCCGGGGTTTTCATTATTATTCCCTGCTGATCGATGGCGTTGCGGTGGTCGACCCGGCCAGCGAAACCTTTTATGGCATGGGACGGATGGCGAGTGGTATTGAAATCCCGGATCGGGACGGCGGGTATTACGCCCTGAAAGACGTGCCGCACGGCGAAATCCGGATCAAACGCTACCTGTCGAAAGCATCGAATGCCTGGCGCGAAATGTACGTTTACATCCCGCCGGGCTACGATCAATCGGCGGAGAAATACCCGGTTTTGTATTTGTTGCACGGCGGTGGCGAAGACCAGCGCGGCTGGGCCACGCAGGGCCGAACGGGTATGATTCTGGACAACCTGATTGCTGACAAGAAGGCAAAACCGATGGTGGTGGTGATGCTGGACGGCAACATGCCCAACGCGGGCGGTCTGGCCGGTTTCAACGAAAACGTCCTGCGCATGTTTGAAAATGAGTTAAAAGTAGGCGCCATTCCGTTTGTCGAAAGCAACTTCCGGGTGGCCACCGACGCCAAAAACCGGGCGTTGGCCGGACTCTCGATGGGCGGTTTGCAGACGTTGTACGCGGGCATCAAAAACACCGATCTGTTTTCGTCGCTGGGCGTGTTCAGTTCGGGCTGGTTTGCCAACAATCCCAAGCTGTCGGATCCGCAGTACGAATTCATGAAAACCAATGCCGGCACCATCAACGGCAACCTCAAAAACCTGTGGATATCAATGGGAGGAAAAGAGGATATTGCGCATCAGAACTGCCAGGTCATGCTGAAAAAGTTCGACGACCTGGGCATTAAATACCAGTACAGCGAATATGCGGGCGGACACACCTGGCCGGTCTGGCGGCACGATCTGTTTGGCTTTTCGCAGGTGCTGTTCAAGTAAAAGAGCGTTTCAGAACCGGATGCCGCAGTTTATTTTTTAACCTTATACGACTATGATGAAACGAGCCTACACAACGCTAGTGCTGACAGCCCTGATGGGCTGTTCACTGACCACCTTTGGCCAAACCAACGGGGGCAAAAATCCAATTTCGCAGCCGCTCGTATCGCACATCTACACGGCTGACCCGTCGGCGCATGTCTTTAACGGCAAAATTTACATCTATCCCTCGCACGACATCGATGCCAAAGACGTCAAGGAAGACGACGAAGGGGGCCACTTTGCGATGCGTGACTACCATGTGCTGTCGATGGATAAGATTGGCGGGGCCGTCAAGGACAATGGCGTCGCTCTCGACCTGAAAGGTGTCCCCTGGGCCGGTCGCCAGCTCTGGGCACCCGATGCGACCTACAAGAACGGGACGTATTACCTCTACTTTCCGGCGAAAGACAAGCAGGATGTTTTTCGGATCGGGGTTGCCACCAGCAAAAGTCCGACCGGGCCGTTCAAGGCCGAACCGGAGCCTATCAAGGGAAGCTACAGCATCGATCCAACGGTATTTCAGGATTCCGATGGCAAAGCGTATCTGTACTTTGGAGGCATCTGGGGTGGGCAGTTGCAACGCTGGGACAACAACCAGTATAACCCCAAAGGGGCATTGAAACAGAAACACGAAGTGGCTTACCTGCCCCGCGTTGCCCGGCTGAGTGCCGACATGAAAAGCTTCGCCGAGCCGGTGCGGGAAGTGCAGATTCTGGATGAAAACGGCAAACCGTTTCTGGAGAAAGACAACGACAAGCGGTTTTTTGAAGCCGCCTGGCTCCACAAATACAACGGCAAATACTACTTCTCGTATTCGACCGGCGATTCGCACAATCTCTGCTACGCCATCGGCGACAATCCGTATGGGCCGTTTACGTACAAAGGCCTGGTGCTGAAACCCGTTCTGGGCTGGACCAACCACCATTCCATCGTGCAGGTTGATAAAAAATGGTATCTCTTTTATCACGACGTGCAGCTCTCCGGCAAGACCCACCTTCGAAATGTGAAGGTAACCGAACTGACCTATAATCCGGACGGAACGATTAAAACCATCGACGCTTATAAGTAAGATACTTGAAACAAAACCTGCAAGGTCTTAAAGACCTTGCAGGTTTCATTCATCGTACAGGTTTCATCATCAGCCACTAACCTATTTTGACCATGCGTAAACTAAGCTCCTGTGTGTTGATTGCCTTGTCAGTCGGCTTCGTGGCCCCCGAAAAAGGGCTGAAAGATTATTACAAAAACTATTTTCCGATTGGCGTGGCCGTCAACCCGCGCATGGTGCAGCCCGGGCCGGATGCGGAGTTGATCAAAGCCCAGTTCAACAGCATGACGCCCGAAAACGCCATGAAGATGGGCCCGATTCATCCCGAAGAAAACCGCTACAACTGGAAGGACGCCGACGCCATCGCCGACTTTGCCCAGCAAAATAGCATCAAACTGCGGGGGCATACGCTCTGCTGGCACAACCAGACGCCCCGCTGGTTTTTCACCGACTCAACGGGCAAGACTGTGAGCCGGGAGGTGTTGCTGGCGCGTCTGAAACGGCACATTACCGACGTCATGGGCCGGTATAGAGGAAAAATCTATGCCTGGGATGTGGTGAACGAAGCCGTTCCCGATACCGGAAAAAGCCTTTACCGTAAATCGAAATTCTACGAGATCATCGGCGAGGACTACATCGAGAAGGCATTTCAGTATGCCCACGAAGCGGACCCCGCTGCGCAACTGTTCTACAACGACTACAACACCGAAAATGCCGCCAAGCGGGAGCGGATTTACCAGTTATTGAAGAAACTCAAAGCGAAAGGCGTGCCGATCGACGGGGTGGGTTTGCAGGCGCATTGGTCCATTTACGAGCCAACCGCGCAGGAACTGGAGGAGTCCATTACCAAATTTGCCAGCCTGGGGCTCAAAATCCAGTTTACGGAGGTCGACGTGTCGGTGTATCCGAAAGAGCACGAGCGTCGTGCCAGAAAAGATACCGACAAAAGCGAGTTTACGCCGGAGATGAACGACAAACAGGCCGCTCATTACAAAATGCTGTTCGAGGTATTCCGCAAGCACCGCGACAAGATTACCGGCGTTACGTTCTGGAATCTGACTGACAAGTATTCCTGGCTGGATAATTTCCCGGTTCCGGGCCGCAAGGATTATCCGTTGTTATTCGATCCGAACGGCCAGCCGAAGAAAGCATTTCAGAGTGTGGTGACATTTTAACGGGTATGCTGGTGGCGATACCCGACGGATGGTAGATGACGAAGAAACCGTCACTGACCCATGCTCACCTTCACATCCTTGAACATAACCGGGTTGTCACTGACTCTCAGTGCTTTCCCGCTGGCCGTGGTTACATTCCGGAGAATGACCTCTTTGGTTTTGACGTAGGGGAATTTTTCCAAATAGGAATTATCCGTCATTTCCGGATTGAAATTGGCAAAAATGGCCGGTCCCTGGTACTGATCCGGATGCCGGGAGTCCTCGATGCGAAGATTTTCAATGGTAATCCGTTCCGGCATGTAGCAGGTGTAGCCGAAATCATGCTGACCGGAGTTGTATCCGTTGATGAGGGCGGCACTGACGGGTTTGCCGTCCGACGGCACAAAGACACAGTTGCGGATCACCAGCTCGCCCTGCCAGGTACTGCCGTAGTCGGAGCGCAGGTTGACGACGCTCCGGCCGCGGATGGTGGAATTCTCCACGAGTAAGATGCCACTGCCAATGGCATTGATCCCCATATGCCCCAGGGTCGAGTTGCGGATGGTGGCATTGGCAACCCCCTGGTGGGCATCGAATCGGGAGAGGGTACAGTGGTCGTAGAGCAGGTTTTTGCAGAAGTTAGAACCCAGAATCCCCCAGTACCGGTTGTCGTTGATGTCATTGGTCTGGCTGCAATTCACGAAGGAGACGTTCAGCGCGCGGTTGACCGAGAGATCGTACGTACCCATCGTGACCGGTTTGCCAGCCGCTCCAATGGTGCTGTAGGTTCGGTGTCCGGTCAGGAGGGTGTTTTTGACCGTTACATAGGAGCACTCACCGATGTTGATGAAACCACCGTAGGGCGCACCGTGGTCTTCTTCGCCCGTAATGCGGTGTTCCAGCCCTTCCACCAGCACATTGGACCGCCGGATGGCGATGTTTCGATTGTAATACGTATACTTTGATTCGGCTTTATTGGCAATCGTGGTGAAACGTCCCCCGGTAATCTTTAGCGGTTTTTCGTCGATGGGAAGCGCGGTAATGTCCGTGATCTGATCGAAATCCCAGATGATCGGGGCGTTCCTGTCGACGGTGCCGTTTTTGTCGACCACAAAAATATCGGTCTGCGGAGAGCCGTTGTTCTGGTTGAGCCCAAACCGAATGTATTGCTTTACGTTGGCGTTCGTGACCGTGATCAGACAGGTACCGGGCAAAGACACGTCGATCTTTCCCTGATTCCGCTTCAGGGAAGTTATCGTTTCCAGCTTAAACGGTTTGAGGTCCGAACCGACCGTGAAAACAGAAGCATTGCGGTTTTGCACCTCAGTGTCGTCAATGATGAAGGCTGCCGTGCCAAAATCCGTGTCAGTCCGAATGAGAACGGTGCGCTCTTTCCCTCCCAGGTAGTAGGTAGCCCCCTCGTCGGCTTTCACCGGAAGGCCGTGCAGGTTGGCAAAAGCATGGGTCGCAGCAATCGCGTCCAGATCATCGGTTTTGCCATTGCCGCTGGCACCGAAGTTGCCGTAACGCACCAATCCGGCGGCTTTATACCGGCGGACCTCCTTTGGGGCTACGTTCACCGTTAACGCCCCGTTTTCTGTGTATACGCGGGTTCTCCCCTTTAGTGAGGTAATGAGAACCGTGTCGAGCGGGCCTTTACCCTGCCCCATCGTCACAGAAACACCGATCAAAAGGAGGAAAATCAGGAGCGAAAACTTCATCATACGGTTTAGGATCATGGCAACCATTTCAAAAAAAAGAACTTAACCACAGGCGGTTTGGCCGGTAAGTTAGGAAAAAACTGACTAGGGATGGTTATGCCAGAAAGGAAGTCAGATCCGCGCTCTTTTTTTGATGATGTTTGCTTCAAATGGTCTTCATTACCTTCGCCGGAACACCGGCAACGACCGTATTGGATGGTACATCCCGGCTCACCACCGCACCAGCCGCCACCACCGCATTTTCGCCAATCGTAACACCCGGCAAAATGGTGGCTCCTGCCCCGATCCAGGCATTGCGTTTGATGACCACCGGCTTGGGAATCAGCGTTTGGCGATCAGCAGGATCAATCGGGTGGTTCTCGGAGGTAATATTGACCCGGGGGCCAATCTGTACCTCATCTTCAATCGTGATGCCGCCAATATCCAGAAAAGAACAGGCATGGTTGATAAAGACATTTTTTCCCAACCTAATGAACCGGCCGAAGTTGGTGTAAAACGGCGGGAAAACCGTCGTCGACGGATCAATCTCGCTTCCAATGATTTCACTCAACCAGTTGCGCACCTCGTCGACGTTGGTTGCCGTGGTATTCATTTCGACGCATAACCGGATCGTGCGAGAAACCGCTTCGGCAAATTTGCCATATTCCGGATCATCCTTTCGTAAAAGCTCCCCCGCTTGTAGCCGCTCAAAGATAGCTGAAGGGGCACCCGTCGGTGTGTTTTCCGTTTCACTCATCGTTAGCCAAACTCTTCCTGGTACTCTTTTAACCCAGTTATTTTTATTTTGAATAATCCCGGTCACTTACCTTTTCCAGCCAGGTTACCACTTCACCGTTCAGCTCTTCATGAATGGCTATGTGGCTCATGGCTTTTGTAGGCGAAGCGCCGTGCCAATGCTTTTCATTTGGGGCAAACCAAATGACGTCGCCGGGATGAATCTCTTCAATGGCCCCCCCTTCCCGCTGTACCCAACCCATACCGGAGACGACGATGAGCGTTTGACCCGCAGGATGGGTATGCCAGGCGGTTCGGGCGCCGGGCTCGAAGGTGACCAGCACGCCAGCCCCTTTCGTGGCTTCTTTTTTTGCGAATAAGGGGTCTATTCGCACAGCACCTGTAAACCAGGCCCCTGGACCAACCATTGATGGCTGGGTTCCGTTTCTACTAATTTCCATACCTTCTTTTTAGCTTGTCGCTATGTTAGGACTTATGTCTGATAATTCTTTATACTTTCGCTTTTGCCCCGTTCCCCTAAAGGACGGGGCAAAGGCGAAAGTCCTATACGTCAATCTTAAACCAGCTTTTGCATCACTTTATCGGGCGTAATCGGCAAATGACGAACCCGCTGACCGGTGGCGTTGAAAACCGCATTGGCAACGGCCCCGGCAAACCCGATCAGGGCAATTTCGCCCATGCCTTTGGCTCCCATCGGGTTGATGATCGGGTCGGGCTTGTCGATCATGATCGTCTCGATGGCTGGCACGTCGGCGTGAACTGCAACGTGATAGTCCGCAAAGTTGTTGTTGACAAACCGCCCAAACCGGTGGTCGATGACAGCTTCTTCCGTCAGGGCCATGCCGATACCACCCGCTACCCCGCCAATCATCTGACTGGCGGCTGTTTTGGGGCTGATGATGCGGCCCGAATCCGCCACACTGACGGCTTTGGCGACCCGCACGACGCCCGTCATGGGATTGACCCGCACCTGCACAAAATGCACCGAAAATGAATACACCGAATACTTCTGGTGGTCCGGCCCCGCTTTTGATTCCTTCGTTCTGTCGATCACCGTCAGGTTATTGGCCTGCATCAACTCGCTCACGGTTACTTTTTTACCCGGTTCTTTGTCGGCCGAAAGAATGCCATCGGCCAGCGTCAGTTCGTCGGCCTGCCGCCCGGCGAGGGAGCCGCCGTCTTTCACGGCCAGTTCGATCAGTGCCTGTTTGATGGCGGTGCAGGCATCGAAAACCGCCGAACCCACGGCCGAAACAATGGCCGATCCACCCTGGCTGGGGGCTTTCGGCAGGGAGGTGTCGCCGTATTCAACCTTGATCCTTTCAACCGGTACGCCCAGCACGTTGTGGGCGATCATCGTCAGCGCGGTTCCTGTTCCCGGCCCGATGTCGGTCACCGCACTTTGCAGCGTCAGCGAGCCGTCGGCCTTCAGTAGCGCGCGGGCCGAAGCCTCCCACCGGAAGGCGTTGAACACGCCCGTGCTCATGCCGTAGCCAATGAGCCAGTTTCCTTCGCGCAAACTACCCGGCTGCGGCTTGCGGTTGCTCCAGCCGATGGCTTCGGCCCCTTTCTGGTAGGCTTCCTTCAGGTGCTTGCTCGAATAAGGCCGGTTGTGTTCCGGGTCGGTTTCGGTGTAATTGCGCAGGCGAAATTCGATGGGGTCGAGGTTCAGTTTATGGGCCATTTCGTCCATCGCCGATTCCAGCGCAAAAGCCCCCGTGGCTTCGCCTGGCCCCCGCATCCAGATCGGTACACTCCGGTCGAGTCGCACAATCCGGTAGCGCGTGCTGACGTTGGGGCAGGCATACATGAATTTGGTCATGTTGACGGTTGCTTCCGTAAAGTCCTCGTAACGGGCGGTTTCCGCCGTAGCCGCATGGGAAATACTGACCAGCTTACCGGTTTGGTCGGCTCCCATCCGGATCGTCTGCACGGTGTAAGGCCGGTGGCCCACCAGCGTAAACATCTGGCTGCGGTTCATCACCAGCTTCAGCGGACGACCGATTTTGCGGGCAATGGCGACGACAGCGGTTTCCTGCGGCCAGGTCCGAAGGCCCATGCCAAAACCGCCCCCCATGAACTCGGTGTGTACGTGAATGTTCTTGGGGTCCAGTTTAAACGCCTGCGCCATAGCGTTTTGCGTAGCGTTTACGCCCTGCGTTTTGGCGTAAATCATCAACGTGTCCGGCCCCGTCCAATGGGCCAGAATACCGTGCAATTCCATCGGATTGTGTACTTCAATGGGAATGGTATACTGGGCCTCCAGTGTCACCGGGGCCGTCTGATGGGCGTCGGCTTTTCCCCGTGAATAATCGCCTGAGCCGCCGGGCGCAATGCCCTCAGCGACGTGTTTCGACAGATCAGTACGAGCGGCCTGTTTGGCATACGTCGCTTTGACCAGCGAAGCCGCGTAAGTCGCCCGCTCGTAGGTGTCGGCCACTACAATCGCAATGGGTTGTCCGTCGAACAGGATTTTGGGACTGCTCAGAATGCGATAGGTTTCTTCCGTCTTTGGTTTGGGCGGTGGGCCATCCGCCGGTCCTCCCACGGTTGCGTCCCAGCCCGGAATGGGCGGCCTGTTCTGGTGAGTAAACACGCCCAGCACACCGGGTGCGCCCTGCGCTTTTTTCGTATCCAGGCTGGTGATGGTGCCACGGGCAATCTCACTGCCGACAATGACACAGTAGGCCATATTGGGCAACTCAAAATCAGCGAAGTAGTTGGCCCCGCCGGTCACCTTCATCCGTCCATCGACCCGATCAATGGGCGGGTTTTTTGTGTCTTTCGTCATGATCAGGCGGTTTTTGTGGCGGTTTTCAGGGCGTCGATAATTGAGTTGGGAGCCAGCGTCAGCTTGAAATCATTCTCGCCGTAGCTTTTAGCGCCTTTCATGGCCAGCGTGGCCGCCTGTTTAAAGTTGGCTTCGGTGGCTTCTTTGCCTTTCAAGAACTGTTCGGCTTCGAAGAGCCGCCACGGTTTGTGGGCTACGCCACCCATCGCCAGCCGAACGTCCTGAATCGTATGCACCGACCCGTCGGACCGTTTCATCTCCAGACCAACCCCCACCGACACCAGCGCGAAAGCATACGAGGCCCGGTCGCGGATTTTCAGATAATGGGAATGATCGGCAAAGCGATTCGTGGGCAGATCGACCGACATGATCAATTCGCCGGGCAACAACGTGTTGTCTTTCTGCGGCAGTTCGCCGGGCAGGCGGTGGAACTCGCTGAACGGAATCCGGCGGTCGCCTTTTGGCCCCGACACGTTCACGGTGGCATCCAGGGCCGCCAGCGCAATGCACATGTCGCTGGGATGAACGGCAATACACTTGCTCGACGCGCCAAATATGGCGTGCATCCGGTTAAAACCGCCGATGGCCCCGCAACCCGCTGGCCCATTGGGCTTTCCCTTGTCGGGACCGGCCTGCACCGGGCCGCGCTTGTTGCAGGGCATCGAATGATCGTAGAAATACGAGCAACGGGTCCGCTGCATCAGGTTGCCACCGACCGTCGCCATGTTCCGAAGCTGCGCCGAAGCGCCCGCGTTGAGCGCCATCGACAGGAGCGGGAAATGCGTTTTCACCAGCTCATGGTCAGCCACGGCGGAGTTCTTCGCCATCGCACCGATGCGTAAACCGGTCACGTTTTTTTCAATCGTTGTCAGCGGCAGTTTGTTGATGTCGATGAGCCGTTCGGGAAGGATCACCTCCCGTTTCATCAGGTCGATGAGGTTGGTGCCACCGGCCAGAAAGTAGGTTCCGCTTTCTTTCGTGCTTGCCGAAATGGCGGCTTGGGGGGTTGTTACCCGCGTAAACTGAAACGGATTCATACCTTTTTTCCTCCCTGTTTAACGTCCATGATTGCCTCCACAATGTTGGCGTAGGCCCCGCAGCGGCAGAGGTTGCCGCTCATGTACTCGCGAACCTCCTCCGGCGAACTGGCGTGGCCTTCCCGAATGCAGGCCACCGCCGACATGATCTGGCCGGGCGTACAATAACCGCACTGAAAACCGTCGTGTTTGATAAACGCTTCCTGCATCGGGTGGAGCTGGTTATCCTGAGCCAGCCCCTCGATCGTCGTTACGGTGCTGCCTTCGGTGGTCATCGCCAGCGTCAGGCAGGCATTGACCCGCTGCCCGTCCACATGAACCGTACAGGCTCCGCATTGGCCGTGGTCACAGCCTTTTTTGGTGCCGGTCAGGTGGAGTTGTTCGCGCAGCAGATCGAGCAGGGTGACGCGGGGTTCAATCGACAAGTTTTGCATCGTCCCATTGATCGTAACCTGGAGTGGCAACGGGTCGAAGGCCGTGGCTATTTTTTGATCCCATCCGGTATCGATGGCTTTCACGGCAACGGGTGGAGCCAGGGCCAGGGCAGCCAGAGCGGAGGATTGTTTTAAGAAGTTCCGGCGGGATGCGTCAGGAGTTTCCAACGCGTCACCGGGGTGTTCGTTCTGGGCCATACAGCAAAAATTCGTGAGGGGTTGAAAGATTAGGACCGAACCCGGCTGGCAGTATCAACTGCTCTGCTCTAACTCAAACGTAACGGTTATGTTTCCGGAACCAACGGCCGCAGCCAGGCCCGACGGATGATCGATTTGCCCCAGCTTCGTGTAGCTGTAATTCGTCGAAAACGATTTATAAAACAGTACGAGCGTAGTAGAACCGTACAGCATCAAATCGCCCGTCTGGATCGTTCCGGGATTGGCGGAGTTGGTTGGCAGGTTTTGCGGGAAATTGTACAGTTTCTCATTGCCGTTTAACTCGCTCATTAAAACTGTCAGCGGCAATCGGGCTTTGAATGCCTTTGCCGTTGGATTATTGAGCAGGGTTGCCTGGAATGTAGTGGACCCGACCCTGATCCTCAGCCGGTTGCCGGTCGTATCAGGGCTGTTGTTGCCATTGTTATCGACACCGGTAGCAGGGGAAATGATTTCGCCATCCGTATGGCAAGCCATGCTACCGATTAAAAGAACAAGGAGTGGGAGTAAGCTGATCGGTGATCTTTTCATTTTATTCACCCGGATTGGGGGTATTATATTCTTCGTCTGACACCGGATGCAGCCACTTTACGATGCCTTTCTCGGTGTTGGGTAGTATGTACATTTGGTGTAAACCACTGTCGGGCGTGGCTCCATGCCAATGCATGACATTGGGTGGGCATTGGACAACATCTCCCTTTTTGATCGTTTGACGGGGTTGACCCTTTAACTGATGGTAACCCACCCCGGCCGTTATAATCAGGATTTGACCAGCCGGGTGGATGTGCCAGTTACTTCGGGCTCCCGGTTCGAAATACACATTGCCCACAACGGTTTGATACGTGGAGTCATTGTTGACCAG
This sequence comes from Larkinella humicola, assembly GCF_008727875.1. Lineage (GTDB taxonomy): Bacteria > Bacteroidota > Bacteroidia > Cytophagales > Spirosomataceae > Larkinella > Larkinella humicola. Next base: position 313,285 of record NZ_VTWS01000005.1, read on the forward strand.
ACCCAAAGCCCAGGCCTTACCGGTAAAATTTTGCGCAGGGCCTGGTTCGCCTTTGGGAAAAATAGCTTGCTGCTCATCGTCTTTTTCTGAATCCTGATTCTGACAACCCATCAGGAACAGGATCGCAAATACGCTGGCGGTTAGGAGTCCTAATGTTGAGTGATTTGTTTTCATGTTATTGCTTAGGATGCGGATGAGGTAAGTGGCTACAGCGTCGCCATGCCGATGACAAACCGGTAGCGCACGTCTCTTTTGAGCACTCGCACGCAGGCGCATGAAGGTCCCTGGGGTCAATTAGTTTCGCTTCTGACGACATGTAGAAGCAAAGTTACGGGTATGAAAGGGTAGCAAGGTAAAAGTATTCAAACCGATACTTATACATTTCAAACTTCCGTCTTGCGAAAGTTGCGCGGATTAGTGCCGGTGAATTTTTTGAAGAAGTTGTTGAAATAGGAAGGGTATTCGAAGCCCAGGGCATACGCAACATCTGAAATGTTCCAATCGGTATGCAGCAGTAGAGCCCTGGCTTCGCTGATGACCCGTTCCGCAATATGGGTTGTCGTCGATTTGCCGGTTATCTCATTGACGGCCCGGTTTAAGTAGTTGACGTGGACATGGAGGCTTCGGGCGTAGTCCTGCGCGGTGGTCAGTTGCAACGGGCGGTCGATGGTTTCGATCGGAAATTGCCGCTCCAGCAGTTCGAGAAAAACGGAGGTAATGCGGGAAGCCGCAGTCGTATGGTGGTCAAAGTTTTGGGACGGTTCCAGTTTCAGGGCTTCATGAATGATCAGGTGGATGTAGTTGCGGATCAGATCGTCCTTGTACGAATACGTCGTCTGTTGCTCCTCGATCATTTTCTGGAAGATCGTATTCAGGAATTCTCGTTGCGGTGGGCTGATCGTTAAGATGGGCGTGCCGCTGAGCTTGAAAAAGGGGGAGTTTTGCAGGCTCTCCGATCGGTCCGATAACGTCAGGAAATCCTCCGAAAAAAGGCAGGTATACCCCACATACGTGGTCGAAATCGTTTCCCAGGAATACGGAATGTGCGGGTTGCCAAAAAACAAAACCGTATCGTTCGCTTCATAGCTCCGGTCCGCATAATGGATGATGCTTTTGCCGGTGGTCAGGCAAATTTTGTAGAAATCTTTCCGACTGTAAATGCGGGTGGCGTTACCGTCACTTTCGATCGGGAAGACATTGAAGCCTTTTAGCTTGAGGTCCGTATTGAACTCCGAAACCGAATGTGTCCGTTGATTGGCCATACTCAAAGTTAAGAAATTCAAATTAACTTTCGTTTCGATAAGCGTTGCTATTTTTAGGTATGCTGCGGTTTGCCACTGGGCTTTCGCAGGTTTATCGATCAACCGAATCGTAACTCAGCCCATCGCCAAACTTGAACAGCGCGTAACCATCAGGCTCCCGCCCGCCCGGCACATCCGACTTGTTTTCCACCACGGCGCGTTGGGATACCGGGATCGTAAACGGCAGTTTGCCCGTCGGCTTATAGGAGCCGCTGACGATATCGAGTAAGGCATTGGAAGTGGTACCAAAAGTGGCGAGGATGGTTTTTGCCTGACCACTGTCAAGTTCATCCAGCACCCAGGGGCTCGAAAAATTGATTGCCAGAATGGTCGGCTTGCTTTTGATTAGGTCATTGACGTGCCCCACATCAATTTTATTCTTCGACAAGCTCAGGTCAATGGGCTTTCCGGCCGAAGCAAATAAACCGCCTGCACTGGGAATCAGCCATACCAACACCACATCCGCTTCTTCTTTGCTCGACACAAACTCCAGGGCGTTCGCAAACCCGGTCGGTTTGTGAACCGTGATGGGACTGGCGCTCCGGCCGTTGTCATAGTAGGTTTCAAAATAAACTTTCGTTTTGGGCCGTAAGGGCAGCACCTTCGCCGAGTTGCGCAACAACACAATGGACTTCCGCTGGGCCAGATCGGCTTTTTGCTGAAATTGAGTATTCCCAACCAGTTGCTGCGCCTTCCGGGCATCCACATACGGGTTTTCGAACAGCCCCAATTTAAACTTTTCGCTCAACAGACGTTCGACCGACTCATTGATGCGCGCTTCCGTGACCAGTCCCTGCTGAACCGTTGCCAGTAAAACGGTCGGATCGGCGGTTCCGGAAAAAAGGTCTACGCCAGCCGCCAGGGCTTTCTGGTAGCGTTGGGGAATGGTGAGGTTTTCGACGCCCCAGGGCATCATTTCAATCGGTCCGGTATCGGAGTTGATGATGCCTTTGAAGCCTAACTGCTTCCGCAGCAGATCCTGAATAATCGCTTGGTTGTAGGAAAACCCAACCTCCTCAAATTCCTTCCCTTTCGGGCTGGAATAGTAGGGCATGATGGCGGAGGTGCCCGCTTCAATGGCCGCTTTGAAGGGCTTCAGATGATATTCGAACATACCGCCGGGATAATGTGCATATTTTCCCCAATCGAAATGGGAATCCAGGCCATTCTCCTGCGGGCCACCGCCGGGAAAATGTTTGGTTGTCATGGCCACGGAGTTGGTACCCAGTTGCGTACCTTGAAAGCCCAGGATGAGCTCACGAATCATACCGGAAGCCAAATCGGCATCCTCCCCGAACGTGCCTTCGATCCGTTGCCAGCGGGGTTCGGTTGCCAGGTCGGCCATGTACATATACCCCTTGCGCAACCCAACCGCCGTCCACTCCTGACGGGCAATGTCCGCAAATTCACGGGTGAGTTTCAAATCGCGCATGGCGGCCAGCCCCAGTTCGCCGGGCCATTTGGAAAACGCCGTCGTGCCCACACTTAACCCGACGGCGGCATCGATGGTAATATGGTTTCGGGGATTGGAAGCGACGATGGCCGGTATACCCAATCGGGACGATTCGCAAAGTGCCTGAAGATTATTGGCCCAGTCGGCGATGGTCTGGGCGGATGGATTGGCCCGCAGAATAAAGTGGCGCAGGTGAAACTGGGTCACCGCTTTGGTGGTCCCGGCCGCTGACATGATCGGCACCGGAAGCGGTTTGCGGGTGAATATATTGTTGGGCTGTACTAAATCCTCTTCGTTAAAGGCACTGGTAATTTCGGTCGGGCCGCGTCCGGCTGCAGGAGCATTTTGTTGAAAGGCATTATCGCCACCCATTCGGGTGGTGCTGATGAGCATAAAACCCACTTTTTCCTCCAGGGTCATTTGACCGATCAGGTCTTTCACCCGCGTTTCAACGGGCAATCGCCAGTCTTCGTAGCGATCGAGTGTACCGTTTTTATTGAGATCTTTAAAGGTCAACCCCTTCTGCGTCAAAATCTTGACCGAACGGGAGGCCAGGGCCGGTTGTTGCGGTTTTTGAGCCGCGACCGCGGCCATGATCAACAACGCTCCGGCTAGAAAAACACTTGTTCTGAACCGGTATTTTGCCAAATGTGTCATCATAGTAAAAAGTCAAGTTGGTTCAGAAAGCTGACGCAGAGCCGATTATACTGAATCCATCGTTCGCTTTACGACCGGGTGGATGCGGCTGCCTGGTCGCAAAGCCAATCATTACTGTCGTGGGCTGTTCCTGCTCGCATCACCGCCGGTTCAATAAACCGCTCAGCGCCTGAACGAGCGGTTTGGCGTGTTCCGCTTTGTGAATGAGTACGTGCCGAATGACGACCTGTTTAAACGCACTGCCGTCGGCATTGATGAGGGGCATCGCCAGCAAATCAGGCTCCTGGCGTAAATCCAGCGAGGCCGGAATGAAGGCAATTCCTTTTCCGAGCCGGACCATGCTTTTCAGGAGATCGAACGAGGGGACGTACTGCACGATGTTGTTTTGGCGGATAAAGCCCGCCTGCCGACAGGCCTCCTCAAGCTGGCCAAAATAGAGGCCGGCCACCGGGCCGTGGTCGATCCACCGTTCGGTTTGTAACTGCGTAAGCCGGATGGCCGTTTGGGTCGCCAGTGGATGTTTTTTATCCAGCAGAACGGCGTAATCGGCTTCGGCATAAGGCGTAGCCACCAGGCCTTCCCGCTCCAGGGGAAGCACCGTCATGCCCAGATCAACCTGGTCGTTCGCCACCGAATCCTGCACCAGAACCGGGTTGGGTTGCTCCACCAGCCGGATATCGAGGGAGGGAAAATGGGTCGTAAAAAGCTCGAGCATCCCCATGATCCGCTCCGGAAGGATCAATTTGAAGACGCCCAGGGTAATGACCAGTTGGTTGGCTCCGGCCTGTCGCACGTTTCGGACGGCGTTTTCACTGAGCTGCAAAATTCGTTTGGCTTCGGCCAGAAAGTAACTTCCGGCTTCCGTTAACGCCACTTTGTGGTGTCGGTTTCGCTGGCTGGTCACGAACAGCTCGACCCCCAACTCGCCTTCCAATAACTTAATCTGCTGGCTCAGGGCCGGTTGCGACACAAAAAGGAGCTTTGCCGCCCGGCCAAAATGCAAGGCATCTGCCACCCCCACAAAATATCTTAACTGGCGTAATTCCATATCGTATACGAATCGACCCTGGATCAGAAATCGGGTTTGATAAGAAAAACTTATCACAAGGTAAGAAAGTATGATTAGACATTTCGGTGACTTTTCTGTCTTTTTGTATGATTTTTTAGCGCAGGGCTTTAGAAACACCCCCTTTACAGAAAGATGACCCCAATCGGCAGACGGGATTTTTTAGCGCAACTAGCGCTGGCCACCGCAGCGGTTTCTGTTTCTCACGCTGCTTTTTCTACAGCAAGCCGAGCCGATGAATCCATCGAAACGGAAACTGCCTATGGCCGTATCCGTGGGATTCGGAAAGACGGCGTCAATCTGTTTAAAGGAATTCCGTACGCCGGACGTACCTCCGGTGATCGCCGGTTTCGCCGGGCTGCCCCACTCGAGCCCTGGACCGGGGTTCGGGATGCGTTGCAGGTGGGTCCACCGGCCATTCAAGCACCCCGTCGCAACGAGCCTGCTCCGTCGGAAGACTGTCTTTTTCTGAACGTCTGGACCCCGGCCAATGATAATCGCAAGCGTCCGGTGATGTTTTACAGCCACGGGGGCGGTTTTGTGATTGGTTCGGGAGCCTCGGCCAGTCAGGATGGCTCCAATCTGGCCCGGAATTTTGATGTGGTCGTCGTCGAAACCAACCACCGGCTGGGGCTGCTGGGTTTTCTGTACCTGGACGAACTGGGTGGGTCGGAGTATGCCGGGTCGGGCAACATGGGCATGCTCGACATCACGACGGGCCTGAAATGGGTGCATGACAACATTGCCCGGTTTGGGGGTGACCCCGACAACGTCATGATCTGGGGCGAATCGGGCGGGGGCGCCAAGACCTCCTGCTTGTATGCCATGCCCGAAGCGGCTCCGTATTTCAACAAAGCCTCGATCGAAAGCGGTCCGGGGGTGCGGATGACGCCCAAAGAGGTTGCGGCCGAAACGACGGCTATGTTGCTGAAAGAGCTAAATATTGCACCCAAGGACTGGCGGAAACTCCTGGACGTGCCAGCCGCCGATTTGCTGACCATTCAGGGAAAACTGCCGTTTGTGCCGCCTTTTCAGGAAAAAAACCGGAATCAGGGCATGATGCGTCGCAATTACGGGGGCTTTGGCCCGGTGGTCGACGGCGTTGTGTTACCCCATCACCCCTTTGATCCGACCGCCCCGGCCATTTCGCGTAACAAACCGCTGCTAGTGGGCTGGAACGAGGATGAATACACTTTCTTTGCCTGGGAGCGCAAAGACACCGAGTTTGCCAAACTGGATTTTGAAGGACTACAGAAAAAACTGGAACTGCCATACGGGGCCGATGCCGGGAAAATTGTCGCTGCGTACCGCAAAGCCAATCCCAATGCTTCGGCTCCGGATCTTTACGTGGCGGTTTCGTCCATTACGATGATGGGTTTGGGGTCGGTCGATATTGCCGAGAAAAAAGTGAAGCAGGGCGGGGCACCGGTGTATCTCTATAATTTCGGCTATAAGTCCGAAAAGAAAATCCCCGGCACGGACTACGCGATGGGAACACCTCACGCGATGGATATTTCGTTCAAATTCAACAATGAAATACCGCCCCGCGACGGTTCCGAGCCGAAAGAAAGCTTTTTTGGTGGCAACCGGCCCGAACGGTTTACGGCGTCCCGGCACTTCGCCGAATTGTGGACCACCTTCGCCCGAACCGGCAAACCGGCGGCAAAAGAAGTGCCGACCTGGCCCGCCTATACCCTGAAAACCCGCCCAACCATGCGAATTGATGCCCAATGCGAGGTCATCAACAACCGGTTTAGCGAAGAACTCGCCCTCTGGCGATCCGTCGGAAAGCTGTAGGGAAAGGCAGCATTTCGCTAAATTCACCCCGTCACTACCATCTCTATTTTCATCCCTCGAGTGCCGTTTTACTACCATCTCTATTTCTGATTCATTCCAAACCAGGGCGTTTCCAACCGCCCTGGTTTATTCAACTTTTCGCTGACCGGCTGTCGCCAGCCGGAAAAAGCTGATGCCGGTCAAACCCGTATAAAGCTCCTCCAGGCATACCGTCAGCGTGGCAGCATGGGAAAAAGGCGCTTGATTTCCTCCGGGTTAGGCTGTCTGCCGTACTCGCAAATTTCGAAGACTTCAACCGATTTGATCTTGGCCGCCTTTTCCGGGCCATACCATTTTTCGACGGAAGCCTTAATTTCCGGCGTCAGGGAAGAACGTTTTTCCATGGCGGCCAGCAACCATTTTTTGCGCTCCACGGGGTCTTTGGGTACATTCGCCAGATCCTGTCTGGTCCAGGGCAGCCACTCATAGAATTGGGACGTGTGCGCATCAAGACCCTCCACTTTCTTCGCCAGTGTTTCGGTAATATCGACGGCAATATCGGGCCGGAACGGATTGGGGCGCTGAAAACCGTCGCGAAAATAGAGGAAAACCGGGTTTTTGGTCAGCGGGGGCACACTGCTCAGCACGTTGGGAACGATGACCAGGTAGGCCGCATCCTGCACGATAACACCCGTGTTTCGGTGATCCGGGTGATAATCATTGGTTCGGGGAGCAATCACCAGATCCGCCTTCCATTCCCGGATTTTGCGAATAACCGCCAGCCGGTTTTCCAGGGTGGGCATCAGCTCTCCGTCATGGTTGTCGAGCACGTCATAGGTAATGCCCAGCCGTTTGGCCACTTCCTGGGTTTCCCGGTACCTTCTTTGGGCCAGTTCGCCACCACCCATGTCCTGATGCCCGGCGTCGCCGTTGGTCATCGACACAAATTTGACCTGGTGGCCCATGGAGGAATAGATGGAGGCAATTCCACCCGCTCCCAGGTCGCAATCGTCCGGATGCGCGCCAATGACGATGACGCGCAAAGGCGTGTTCGGCAGTTGGGCAAACGCACCGGTAGCACCCAGGCAGAGGGCCAGCAGCAGGGTAAATCGCATCGTCAGACTCATCCGGTTTTGCATGGTATCAACAGGTTAAACGATTGGGCTAAAGACTTTCGCTAAAATAGGGGAAAGGGAAGAAAGATCAATCAGTAGAAGTGAGCATCTTGTTTGCTTACCAGACAAATTCGGTGAGCAAAACGGAGTCCGTATGAAAACAAGGATCGTTGCCCTGGTGTATTGGGTCGCATTAAGCGCACCCCTTTTGGCGCAAAACGCAGTAAAAGCGTCTTTCCCGGATGGAAGTCCGATCAGTCCCTGGTTTACGGCGACCCGGAAAGTGACTCTGGCCCAGCTCGGAAAAACGTATGTAATCACGGACTTTGGCGTAAAAACAGACAGCACCCTCGTCCAAACCGAGGCCATTCAGCAGGTCATTGATGCCGCTGCCCGGAAAGGCGGGGGCGTTGTCGTCATCCCGAAAGGAACCTTTAAGAGTGGGGCTTTATTTTTCAAGCCCAAAACCCATTTACACGTAATGGAGGGAGCCATCCTGAAAGGCTCTGATACCATCGCCGATTACCCGAAATTGCCGTCGCGCATGGAAGGACTGAGTCTGGATTACTTTGCAGCACTGGTCAATGCCTATCAGGTCGACGGTTTTACAATTTCGGGCAAAGGGACGATTGATGGCAATGGCCTGCGCTTCTGGGAGGCCTTCTGGGCCCGACGGAAAGAAAATCCGAATTGCACGAATCTGGAGGTTTCCCGGCCCCGCTTAGTCTTTATCTGGAAATGCAACGACGTACAGGTTCAGGATGTAAAGCTGCATAATGCGGGTTTCTGGACCAGTCACTATTACCAGTGCCGGAACGTGAAAGTGCTGAATGCGCACATTTATTCGCCCTACCAACCCGTGAAAGCTCCCAGTACGGATGCGATTGACATCGACGCCTGCACCAACGTATTGATCAAAGGGTGCTATCTATCGGTCAATGACGACGCAATTGCCCTCAAAGGCGGCAAGGGGCCCTGGGCCGACCGGGTGCCCAGCAATGGCGCCAACACCAATATCCTCATCGAAGAATGTGAATTTGGCTTTTGCCATTCGGCGCTGACCTGCGGCAGTGAAGCCATTCATAACCGGAACATTCTGATGCGCAACTGCCATGTCAGCGAGGCCAGCCGGGTGTTGTGGCTGAAGATGCGGCCGGATACACCCCAACTATACGAATACATTACCGTCGAAAACATCAAAGGCCAGGCCCACAGCCTGCTGTATGCCAAACCCTGGACCCAGTTTTATGACTTACAGGGCCGCAAGGACCAGCCGCTTTCATTCGCGAATCACGTGACGCTGAAAAACATTGAACTGGTGTGTGATACGTTCTTTGACGTAGCGGTTTCAGAACGCGACAAACTGGCCAATTTCACCTTTGAGAACTTCCTCGTGGAAAGCAAAAATGCGGCAATGGATAAAACCGCAGTCGAGGGATTTGTACTCAAAAACGTACGGGTAAATTCGAAACTGGTCCCGTAAAACAGGATCAGTCTTAAAATCCGGTTTATTACAGTTGGAAGACGCAACAGATAGTCGTTTATTAACTTCTAAAATTCCTTAACGGTCATTTTAAACTAATCGATTTACCAGTTAAACAACCACGAAAATGCAAAAATCCTGGATAGACCGCATACCTTTTTTTACTTTAGGAATATGCCTGACAACCCTTTCCCTGTTAACGAGTTCTGCTGCCGACGCGCAAACCACGCCCGCTCCCACTTCAGCCGCCAGACCTGCTAGCGGGGGTGGAGCAGGCCGATTATTTCCCGCAACGGTAAAGGATGACAGCCTGGGATTCGTGCCTATTTTTGATGGAAAAACCTTAAATGGGTGGGATGGAGATGCTACGTTTTGGCGCGCCGAAAATGGTGTACTCATCGGAGAAACAACGCCCGACAAAGTCGTTAAGGTTAACAATTTTCTCATCTGGCGCGGAGGAAAAGTAAAAGATTTTGAAATCAAATTTGATTTTAAAATCAACGGAACCAACAGCGGGATGCAGTATCGAAGTACAGAGCTGCCGGAAGTTGGAAAGTGGATTCTGAAAGGGTATCAGGCTGATCTGGATTTCACCAATCTATTTACCGGCAATGTGCATGAGGAACGAGGAAGAACCGGGCATGTGGTCTTGGCAAAACGCGGTGAAGTAACGCGGGTGGCTGACGGCCCCACCTTTAAATCCGTGGCAAAGATTGCAGACCCGGTTCTGTTGCGGGGGGTGGTCAATACGAATGGCTGGAACTCCTACCACATCATCGCCCGCGGACCCATCATGATCCACATCATCAATAATCAGGTTATGAGTATCTCGATCGATGAAGATTCTAAAAACTTTGTTCCAGAGGGGTTATTAGGATTTCAAATGCATGCTGGACCTCCCTTCATCGTCCAATACAAAAATATTCTGTACAAGAAAATAGAGTCAAAATAGAAGCCAAACCGTTGTGCTTCCGAATCGGCAACCTGCCGGACAATGACACGTCCGTCGGTCCACTGGATATAAATTATGTTACCATTATAAACAAAACAGTAACTTTCCGGCTTTCAAACGACTCGATCTCTGCATCCCGGACGTATGATTGGCCGAATTCCGTTTTCCCAGCAGCAGTATGCCCGTCTGTGGTTGGTCGTGTTGCTGTTCACTGCCGTGGGTATGAGCCTGAAAACCATCTGGATTCCCCTCACGAACGACCAATTGGGCTATACCCTGGCGGAAACCCTGATGAACTACCGCTTCGGCTTTAACCGGCGGGCGCTGGTGGGTAACTTTTTCGTTCTTTTTCAAAACCGGAGCCTTCTTCTGGCGCTCATCACACTGGCCTACAGTCTGTGTCTGTTGTCGCCCCTGGTTTTGATGTGTTCCCTTCAATCCGGAAAAGAAGCGGTCTGGAGCCTGATCGGTGCTTATCTGGTTTTCTTCTGTCCGTTCGGCATCGCCCTCTACCTGAAAGACCCGCTGGCGGTTCGCAAAGAACTGTTTTTCTACCTGTTCTTTCTCGGGCTGGTGATCTATGACGTCAGAAGCTGGCCCGGCAATGTCGCGTTTATCATAACCGGTGCCCTGGTTCACGACAGCTTCTTTTTCCTCTTTCTGCCGTTTTTGCTGGGTTACCACTGGTTGAACCAAACCGCTACCCGATACCAGTTGGGACTGTATTTTGCAGTGGGTACGGTCATTACCCTCCTGCTGTCGACCCTAAATGGTAACTCCAAAACCATTACCGAACAGTTTGTCGAGCAGTACGTTGCTCTGGGTTTCAACCGACACCAGTTCGATGGGTTTGCCTATTTTCAGAAATTACCTTTCTGGGCCAACATCAACAACGCCCGCGTGCATCTGACCGGTTTGAATCCCTTTCTGTATTTGTTCCTGTATGTTGCGCAATTCGGTGCATTATACGGGCTGTTTCGCCTGTTCAACATCACCCTGACGTTTCAAAACCCCGGGCGGCTCCTGCTCGCCATCGGCGGAATGGGGTTGATGGCAGTATTGCTGTCTTTGATTGCCATGGACTATGGGCGTTGGCTGGCGATGGCTTTTGGATGCTCCCTGCTGTTGATTTTCAGCCAGATCCAGTCCGTTGCCATACCGGCCCACCGCAAACTGATGCGGGTTCGGTTTGCGGTGGGCTTTCTGTCGGTCCTGCTCCTTTTGGTCCTTCGCATTCCTCATTTTACCGACGTTGCGTTCAACCCGACGGAGTGGTTTACCGTTCAAAAAGCCTTCATCCTGGCGGGTCTGTTCCTGGCCGCGCTGCTGCTTGCCCTCCCCCCCGACCGGGTTGGGGCAACGTCCGAAAAGGGTGGCTCTACCAGTGGGCCAATGCGTTCGTCGAACGCCGGAAACCGGACCGCATAATCGTTTTTGGCCTTTTTTTCCATCTTTGAACCCCCATCGGGGTTATTTAAGCAGCGAACCGCCTTTCCGAAACGACCGGAACGCTGAATCATCCCGTACCCCGAAAACGCATGGAAGAACACCCGACAAAACCCCTGTGGTGGCAGGAAGGCGTCATTTATCAAATTTACCCCCGCTCCTTTCAGGACAGCAACGGCGATGGCATCGGCGACCTGCCGGGCATTCTCAAACGCCTGGACTACCTGAAAGAACTGGGCATTACCGCCGTCTGGCTTTCCCCGATTTATCCGTCACCGATGGCCGACTTCGGCTACGACATTGCTGATTATCAGAGCATCGACCCCATGTTTGGCACCCTGGCCGACTTCGACACGCTGCTGACGGAAGTACACCAGCGGGACCTGAAGCTGATTCTGGATCTGGTTCCCAACCACACCTCCGACCAGCACCCCTGGTTTCTGGAGTCCCGGTCGTCGCGCACCAGTCCGAAGCGGGACTGGTACCTCTGGCGGGATGCGCTCCCGGACGGCTCCGTTCCCAACAACTGGCTCAGTGTGTTCGGCGGGAGTGGCTGGGAGTGGGATGAAACCACACGGCAGTATTATTACCACGCGTTTCTGAAAGAACAACCCGATCTGAACTGGCGGAATCCGGCGGTGCAGCAAGCGATGGTCGACGTCATGCGGTTCTGGCTCGAAAAAGGCGTTGACGGGTTCCGGGTGGATGTGATGTGGCATATGATCAAGGACGATCAGTTCCGCGATAATCCGCCCAATCCGGACTATCAGCCGCACCTGGCAACCTATGAGCAGCTTTTACCGGTTTACTCCACCGACCAGCCCGATGTGCATACGCTGGTGTCGAAAATGCGGGAAGTCCTCGATCGGTATTCCGAGCGCATGATGATCGGCGAGATTTACCTCCCCATTCACCGACTGATGACGTACTACGGCATCGACGGCAAGGGCGCGCACCTCCCCTTCAATTTCCAGTTGCTGCAACTCCCCTGGGACGCCCGCCAGATGGCCACGGCGATTGATCAATACGAAGGGCTGCTACCGGCAGATGGCTGGCCCAACTGGGTGCTGGGCAACCACGACCAGCCCCGGATTGCGAGCCGGGTTGGCCGCGATCAGGCGCGGGTGGCGGCTCTGTTGCTGCTGACCCTGCGCGGTACTCCGACACTTTATTACGGCGACGAAATTGGCATGCGCGACGTTCCCATTCCGTTTGAGGAGGTGCAGGACCCGCAGGGACTGAACATGCCGGACAAAAACCTGAGCCGCGATCCGGCCCGAACGCCCATGCAGTGGGATCAGCAGCCCAATGCCGGTTTTACCACCGGAAAGCCCTGGCTCCGACTGGCCGGAAACCACGCCCGCGAAAACGTGCAGGTGCAAAACGAAGATCCCGACTCGATGCTTTCGCTGCACAAACGCCTGCTGGTGTTGCGACAACGGGAGCCTTCGCTCCAGGTAGGCGATTACGTGCCGGTGTATGCCGATACCAGTCTGATGGCCTACATTCGGCAGGCAAACGGGCATTCTCGGTTTTTGATGGTACTGAACCTGAGCCACCGACCGGCTTATTTTAAACCGAAAGACGCGTCGCTGCAAGGCGTCATTGCCCTGGCCACTTCCCGTGAACGGGAAGGAAATACCGTAAGCAAAACCATCACGATGGGTGGTGACGAAGGCATAATCATCCGACTTGACTAAACGATCATGAAAACCATTGGTGCAAACTATACCGGTAACGGTTCCTGTGTTTTTACGGTTTGGGCGCCGGAGAAAGAATCCATGATACTCCAGCTTCTCGACCCTGCCGAACGCCAAATTCCCATGCAGCGCGTGGAATGGGGTTATTTTTGCGCAGAAGTGACGGACGTTCAGCCGGATACGCGGTATTTTTTCAAACCGGACGGTGGGAAGGCCTACTCCGATCCGGCCTCTCATTTCCAGCCCGAAGGCGTTCACGGCCCCTCGGCGGTGGTCGACCACTCCGCCCATGCCTGGCAGGATCAGAACTGGCGGGGCCTGCCCTTCCGCGATCTGATTCTGTATGAGCTGCACGTCGGCACGTTTACGCCCGAAGGCACGTTCGAAGCCATCATTCCCCGGCTCGATGCGTTGATGGAAACCGGGATCAACGCCCTTGAGATCCTGCCTGTCGCCCAGTTTCCCGGCACCCGAAACTGGGGCTACGACGGCGTCTACCTGTATTCGGTTCAAAATTCCTACGGTGGTCCGGCCGGGCTGAAAAAGCTGGTAGATGCCTGCCACGCCCGCGGTATGGCGGTTTTTCTGGACGTAGTCTACAACCACATGGGCCCCGAAGGCAACTATTTCAGCCAGTTTGGGCCTTATTTCAACCCTAAATACCACACGCCCTGGGGCGACGCCATCAATTTCGACGACGAATGGTCGGATGGTGTACGGGATTATTTCTCCAACAATCCACTGCACTGGTTTGAGCATTACCACATCGACGGGCTTCGGTTCGATGCCATTCATGCCGTGTTCGATATGGGTGCATTCCACATTTGGGAGCTGGTTCACCAGGAAGTCAAACTGTTGGAAAAACGGGTGGGGCGTTCGCTGCATTTGGTGGCCGAATCAGATCTGAACGACCCGCGCATCATCAAAACGCCCGAGATGGGTGGCTTCGGTTTCGATGCCCAGTGGCTCGATGATTTTCACCACGCGCTGTACGTTCTGATCCATAAAGAAGGCAAAGACCGCTACGGCGATTTCGGCCAGATGGAGCAACTGGCCAAAGCCTACACCGACGGTTTTGTGGTCAGCGGAGAATATGCTTCTTTCCGAAAACGGAAGTTCGGGGCTTCGTCGGCGGGCCTGCCGGGCGATCAGTTTGTGGTTTTTAACCTCAACCACGATCAGGTCGGCAACCGCGTCGGGGGCGAACGGCTGTCGGTGCTGGTTGATTTCGAGCGGCAAAAAGTGGCCGCAGCCGCCGTCTTGCTGTCGCCGTATGTACCGTTGCTGTTCATGGGGGAAGAATACGCCGAAGAGGCCCCCTTCTATTATTTTGTCGATCACTCCGAAGAAGCGCTGATCCGGGCGGTGCAGGAAGGCCGCCGGGATGAATTTGCCGCTTTTGGCTGGACCGACGACCCGAAAGATCCCTTTGACAAAGCGACGTTTGCCGACTCCATCCTGCAATGGGAAAAGCGCACGGAAGGCAAACACCGAATTATGCTCGACTGGCACCGGACACTGATCGCCCTGCGCCGAACCGAGCCGGTGTTGCAGAACGTCGCTAAAAACGACCTGCGCGTCACGGTTCTGGAGCAATCCGGTTTTGTCCTGGATCGCCAAACGGCTGACGGACAATCGCATATCCTCAGTCTGTTCAATCTGTCCGACGAAGCGGTTTCGTACGCACTGCCCACCTGGGCATCGTCCTGGGACAAAATCCTGGATTCGAAAGAACCCAACTGGCAGGAGGTTGTCGCGTCAGAAACCGCCCTGCTGCCCGCACAGGCCGAACCCGGCCAGCCCATCAGTCTGCCGCCCTGCAGTGTCACTCTGTACCGCACCCACGGCCCGGCAGCGAGCCCTTTTTAGTCCGCCAGCGTCATACGGATGAGACCCTGGAATCGCATGGACGGAACTGGCTTTTAGGAAATCCCCGTTCTTTGGCATTCGATCGGCCATCCCTCCGAGATGATTCAGCTTGTAGCGGTGGATTTTAACCCAACCAATCATGTGAAAACCGAATCCAAAAAATCCCATAGGGATGATTCATTTTGTAACGGGCGAACAATTAATCAATCACTGATTTTTATTAGGACTTACGTCTGATAATTCAATCACACGTTCGCTTTCTGCCCCTAAAGGACGGTCGGCCGCTGCCGGACTTTTAACATCCAGATTAAGCCGCGTCCAAGTCCCCTTTAGGGGATTTAGGGGCAGAAAGCGAAAGTCCTATTTATAATGAAGTTGTTTAAGATTGCGTAGGAACAGAATACTAAATGTAAAATTAATACTGTGCGAAGGATTGATTTTGCCGAATAGCCTTTGGGGTTTAAGCAAAGTATGCTTTTAAAATGACCTTTTTATCTATTGGTTTTTGACCCCCATTTCGCCACCATAAAGCAACCCCGGGCAGACTGGGCCGCGTAGCGGACGAATGTTTGTAGCAAGACGCAGGTATGCTCGCAGTCCAGCGTGCTGTCAGGCACACGCCTTGCTACAAGCATCTGTCCGCTACGCGGCCCAGTCTCTTACCGTTCGCTTCAATGCATACGATACAGAAAATTTTACGCCAACATCCCAACCTTGAAGCACGGAGAAAAATCCTGCGTACAGTACTGATGTAAAATGATGAATGCTAAATGTAAAAAGAGTTCTCAATCCAGCATCCCTTACATTTAGCATTCATCATTTTACATTTAGTATTCATCATTTTACATTTAGTATTTCCTTTCTTTTTATTCTGTTTTGAAGAAAAAGAAAATCCTAAACAGATTCTATGTTACCAGCGGTTATAGAGCGTTGCCCACGCCCGAAGCCGATTCTCGGCTTCGTCGGTCAATTGCCCCGGCAGCAGCCGCCAGAGCCAGTTGTTGGCGGTGGCCGCCGGGGTATTGATCCGGGCGGTTTCGTCCAGCCCCAGCACATCCTGCACCGGCAGAATCACCGTTCTGGCCACCGAGGCATACACCAGTTGCCCCAACGCCAGATGCACGGTTTTCTCGGAAACCGGTTTACCGACGTATTCCGCTACGGTTTTCTGTTCGGTTGGGCTCAGGCTTTGCCGGTACCAGCCCCGGGTTGTGTTGTTGTCGTGCGTACCGGTATAGGCAATGAAATTCGGCGTGTACTGGTGGGGAATGTGCGGAGAGAGTGGCAACACCTCCTGAAAAGCAAACTGAACAACCTTCATGCCCGGCAACTGAAACGCGTCGCGTAGCTGATAAACCGCTTCGCTGATGTCGCCCAAATCCTCCGCCACTAAGGGCAGAGTGCCCAGTTCCTGGTGCAGAACCCGGAAAAAATCGCCCCCCGGCCCCGGTTTCCACTCGCCCCGGATGGCGGTTTTCTCCCCGGCCGGAATTTCCCAGTATTCCGACAGCGCGCGAAAGTGGTCGATGCGCACCAGATCGAACAACTCCGCATTTTTCCGGATGCGCCGAATCCACCAGTCGTAGCCGCGCTCTTTGAGCCGATCCCAGCGAAAAACCGGCATCCCCCAAAGCTGACCGTCGGCGTTAAAATAATCCGGTGGCACCCCGGCGACCGTGATCAGTTTCCCCGATTCATCCAGGCTGAACAGTTCCGGGTGCGACCACACATCCGCCGAATCATAGCTCACGTAAAACGGCAAATCGCCCAGCAGGTGAATGCCCCGCTGATTACAATAGGCTTTGAGGCTCTGCCACTGCCGGTCGAAACTGAACTGCAACCAGCGTACCTTCTCCAGTTCGGCCTGATGAGCTTCCGCAAACGCCCGCAACGCTTCCGGCTGGCGCAGCCGGTATTCTTCCGGCCACTCATACCACGGCTGCCCCTGAAATTTCTGTTTCAGGCCCATATACAGCACAAAGTCGGTGAGCCAGTGGGCTTCGCGCTGGCAAAACGCCCGAAACCGGCTTTGCAACGGGCTGGCTTTCAGTTGGGAGAAATTCCGGTAGGCTTTCTCCAGAAGAACATTCCGAACCCGCTCGGCTCCGGCATAATCCACCTGCCCGGTGGTCGGAAGCTGGTGCGTGCGCAGCAGCTCCCAATCCAGCAAACCGTCCTGCGCCAGGGCTTCCGGACTCAGCAGCAGGGTGTTGCCGGCCATGCTGGAATAGGTGCTGTAGGGCGAATGTCCCGCGCCCGCTTCCGTGGGATTGAGCGGCAGAATTTGCCAGTAATGCTGGCGGCTGCGGCTCAGAAAATCGGCAAAAGTGCGCGCTTCCGGCCCCAAATCGCCGATGCCAAAAGCCGAAGGGAGAGACGTAACGGGCAACAGCAGGCCCGCGCTCCGGTCGGTAAAAGCCGGTTGTAGTTTCAAAACCGCCAGCGGCAGTGTTTTGAAAACATCTTTCACCGCAATGCCATCCGTCGTGTTTCCGCTGGTCGGCAGCAGCACGTGCTTCCATTCGTCCGGTGCATCCGGTGGCAAAACAATCCGGGTATCTTTCCAGTCCAGAGCCGGAACGCTTTTGTTTTGCTGGCGGCTCATCACGGCCAGGTGCAGCGGAATGGCGACCACCAGCCAGGTTTGCCGGTGTCGGCGTGCAAACGCCAGCACATGCTCCCGGTAACGCCCTTCCACCGCCAGCGGAATGTAGTCACCTTCGGCAAAGAGTTCGGTCGACTCCTGGTTTCGGGCGGTGAGCAAGGCATGGGTCAACCAGAGCTTGATTCGGGCGTCAAACCGGTTTTCCCACAGATGGCTTAACAGCGCATCCGACGGTGCCGAATCGGGATTGGTCAGTTCATCCAGCCATTGCCGGCGCTGGTCATAATCGACGGGTCGGCGGTTGTCGGGATCGACCAGACTCAGGTCCCACAACTCACACCCCTGATACACGTCGGGAACACCGGGGCAAGTGGCTTTGAGAACAACCTGCGCCAGGGAGTTGACAATTCCAAAATCAGCCAGTTGCCGGTGAAATTTCTGAAAGCTTTTCCAGAACGGTCGTTTCCGGTCGAGCAACTGCGCAACAAAATTCCGGGTAGCTTTCTCATACGCAGCGTCGGGCTCGTTCCAGCTCGAATGCCGTTTGGCCTCCCGCAAGGCTTTTTCCAGGTAGTTCTGAATCCGGTTTTCAAAATCGTCGTCGTCCTGGTCCGGCATGGGGTATGCCCCCACCAGCGTTTGGTAGATAAAGTATTCATCGTTGGCATCCGGCGCGCCCTTGTGTTTCAAACCGGCGTTTAGCTGCTGCCATTCCTGTACGGTTTTCAGCCATTCGTCGGGCAAATCCGTCAGCACGTTCAGCCGCGCCCGGACGTCTTCTCCGCGCTTGGTATCGTGCGTCGAGGTGGCATTGAGGGCCAGCGGCCACTGCTGCCGGCGTTCCTGCATGGCCCGGTGAAAATCGGTCGGCGACAACCCGAAGGTTTCCGGCGAATCGCCCACTTCGTTGTGTGCGATCAGCCGGTTGTAGGTATACATCAGCGTGTCTTCCACCCCTTTGGCCATCAGCGGACCCGTAAATTGCATGCACCGCCGATACAAATGAGAAACCCGCTGGTTGTAGGCATCGTCGCCATCGGCCGGTTTTTGCAGCAGAATTTCTTCCAGCACATCGACCGCCGTGGCCAGTTCCGGTTTCTGGTTTTTTATTTCGGTCAGGATCGTCTGCACGGCTGCAGCCTCCCGCTCCTCCAACGGAAACGAGCTGCCGTAATACCGGTAAACCGGGCAATACACCAGAAACGCGCCGAGGGCCGCCTGCAGGCTGTCGGGGGGTAGAATAGTCAGGGCATTCTCATCCACCAGATTCAACTCCAGGAAAAACCGGTACAGGTTATTCAACTCGCCCTTCATGTGCTGCGCCAGAATGAACGCTTTTTTGTTCAGAATCTGCTGGTGAATGGGCGTGGCATCCGCAACGAGTTGCTGGTAGAAGTGCGTCAGAACCGGCTCGCTGGCCGGTTGCGTAAACAGGTTATTGACCTGAGCCAGAAACTCGTAGCCCGTGGTTCCCTGAATGGGCCAGGCGGGTTCCAGCGGTTCGCCGGGTTCCAGAATTTTTTCGACGATCAGGTACGTTTCTTCCCCGGCCAGTTCGCGGAGTCGTTCCAGATACGGGCCGGGGTCATACAGGCCGTCGATGTGATCGACGCGCAACCCGGTAAACACGCCCTCGACCACCAGGTCCTTGATGCCCTGATGAACGTAGGAAAACACCGCGTCATTTTGCACATTCAGGCCAATCAGGCTGCTTACCGTAAAAAACCGCCGGAAATTGATCCGGCGATCGGTTTCCTGGTGGTGGCTCAACTGATACACCTGCTCGTCAGCCAGTTGGCGGAGTCGCTGCGGGTCGCGGTTGAGGGCGCTCAGACACGACTTGATGTAGGCCTTGACGACCGGGCTTTTCTGCAAGGACGTGAGCTGCTGCCGGAATTCGTTCATGCCCAGCGCATAGGCTTCGGGTTCTTCCACCAGTTGAAGGGGGCGGATCTGGTCGAGCAGTTGCTGAATCGATTCCAGCACCGGCTGATCATCCAGAGGCTGCAAAACCGTTGGGTACGACCGCAGGCGCAACGGATAGGCCGTATCGAAATACCGCAGAACCAACCGTCCGTCCTGGTAAGCGACCTTAAGTTCCCGGTTTTTAATGACCTCATCGAGGGGTGCGCCCAGAAACGGAACCGCCAGCCGTCCGTGAAAAAGCTGGCTCGTCCAGACGGTATCGAAAAAAGGCATAAACCGCGACAACGGACCTTTTTCCAGCACGTCCATCAGCCACGGGTTGTTGGGATGAAACGCCATGTGGTTGGGAACGATGTCCTGCAACCAGCCGATGCCCTCCTTCCGGAGTTTTTTGCTGAGCGTTTTCAGTTGCTTTTCGGTGCCGATTTCCGGGTCGATGCGGTGCGGATTGACCCCGTCGTAGCCGTGCTGGCTGCCCGGTACGGATTCAAAAACGGGCGAGGCATAGAGCGTACCGACCCCCAGTTTCTTCAAATAAGGCCGTATTTTATCAAAATCACTGAACGTAAATCCACTATGAAATTGGATGCGATAGGTAGTAACCGGATTATTCATGAGTATCGGGTAAAGCCTGCGGATAAAGTCTGTTTCAAGAACCGTTGGTCAACCGACAGGCTGGTTGGCAAACGGACGTGCCGGGATGAGCAGCTATGTATTAAGCAATGACCGGAATAGAATGTTTCGATCTTCAAACCGGAGTCCGTAAAAATTCCGGCAACCGGTGTAGAACGTGAAATTCTGAAGAACCAGTCCCCCCCTACCTCGTCAGTCCATTGCCTCTTTTTTTTACTCGACACCCGGTTCTCCCGATCTTCCTCTTTACATTTACCGGTACACCAGCCGTTCAATTGCATGAACGTTTCCCCTGTTCCGTCCGATTTTTTACCCGTCCATTCACGCAGCAACCCTTTTCAGTCGTTCTGGATGGGGGGGTATGAATGCACCGATCAGCTCAATGCCTGGGGAAACCGGGTCGATTTTCTCCACATTACGGGTCATCTGCCACGCATTGACGATGATTATCGGAATCTGGCCCCGTTCGGCATCCAAACCGTCCGGGAAGGCATTCGCTGGAGCCAGGTCGAAAAGCGCCCGTATCAGTATGACTGGCAAACGCTGGCGTTCATGATGGAACGGGGCCGGATGGCCGGGATTCAGCAGGTCTGGGATCTTTGCCATTTTGGATTTCCCGACGATCTGACGCCCCTGCATCCGCTGTTTGCGCGCCGGTTTGCTGCTCTGTGCCGGAGTTTCGTAGCGTTTTACCGCTCGGTGGACCCCTACAGTACCCTAATTGTAACCCCGATCAACGAAGTCAGCTTTTTGTCGTGGCTGGGGGGCGATGCCCGCGGTACGTCGCCCTACTGTGTGGGGCAGGGCTGGGAAGTGAAATACGGTTTGATGCGCGCTTACATCGAGGGGGTGGCCGCCCTGCGGGAAGCCGACCCCAGCATCCGCATCCTGACCACCGAGCCCCTGGTCAATGTGGTACCACAACTGGATGCCACGCCCGAACAGCTTGGGTTTGCGGCCCTGGCACACGAAAACCAGTTTCAGGCTACGGATATGCTCAGTGGCCGGCTGTGCCCGGAACTGGGCGGACAGCCCGACTACCTGGATGTGGTAGGCTTGAATTACTATTACAACAACCAGTGGATTGCCGGTTCCGGAGCGTTTTTGCCGTGGGCCAACGACGGATTCGATCCGCGCTGGCGGCCCCTGCGCGACCTGTTCCGGGAAGTGTATCGACGCTACCAGCGCCCCATCGTTCTTTCGGAAACGAGCCACCCCGGCGAAGATCGCCCCCAGTGGATTCAGTTTGTGGCCCGTGAAAGTGCGGCCGTCTTGAGCGGGGGCCTGCCACTCTGGGGAATTTGCCTGTACCCGATCATCGACCGGCCGGATTGGGATCACCTGACGCCCTGGCACCAGGCGGGGCTGTGGGACGCGGAGGGAACCAGCGACGGAACCGTTGCCCAACAACCGCCACACCAGGTGCTGAACCAGCCGTATGCCGACGCATTACGGGAAGTTCAGTCGGTTTTAGCCCGGGTTCAAAACCGTCTGATTTCGCAAGCCGGGCCGCTTCCTAACTTCTGAGCGCCCGACCTTCCCCTTTCCGTCCGAATGGAGTTGAATAAATGATAATGGCTTCCTGTAAATACGGTTTGCCGGCGCAATGAATCATCTATAAACCATCAACAAATGTCACATTCTCCATCAATAGCCGGAAGTCAGTCAGGACATCAGGAATCCAGCCAATTCGTCCTGTCGGCTCAGGCCCTTTCAACAATTTCAGCGCGCGATGTCACCGATTTACTCTGTTTCTCGCATTTACGCTGGAACTTTGTGTATCAGCGCCCTCAGCATCTTATGAGTCGGGCCAGTCAGCAATACCGGGTCTGGTTTTGGGAGGAGCCCGTTTGCGACGACCATGCCTGGCTGGAAGTTCGGGCGGTCAATTCTCATCTGCATGTTCTGGTTCCTCACTTGCCTCCCGGACTGGCGGGCGAAGCGGGCCATGAACTGCAACGCCAGTGGCTCAACAATCTGCGGGTTCAACACCGGATTATCGATTTTATTTCCTGGTATTATACGCCGATGGCGCTGGCCTTCACCGACCAGTTGCGGCCCCGGCTGACGCTTTACGATTGCATGGATGAGCTGTCGGCCTTTCACGGAGCCCCGCCCGAGTTGCGGGAACGGGAGGAAGAACTGATGCACCGGGCCGGGCTGGTCTTCACCGGCGGTTACAGCCTGTTCGAAGCGAAACAGCAACGACACCGGTCTGTCCATGCGTTTCCCAGCAGCATCGACAACCCCCATTTTGCCCAGGCTCGTCGGGGGTTGGCCGATCCTGCCGACCACGCAAACATTGCCTACCCGCGCGTTGGCTACAGTGGCGTCATCGACGAACGGCTGGACCTGACGCTTCTGCGAGAACTGGCCAGCCGCCAGCCCGACTGGCAGTTTGTTCTGCTGGGGCCGGTCGTTAAAATTGACCCGGCCACGTTGCCGCAAGGGCCGAATCTGCATTATCTGGGCATGAAATTGTACGAGGTACTACCGGCTTATTTCAGCAATTGGCAAGTGGCGCTGTTGCCTTTTGCACGCAATGATGCTACCCGGTTTATCAGTCCGACCAAAACGCCGGAATACCTGGCCGCCGGGCTTCCGGTGGTTTCAACGCCGATTCGGGATGTGGTCACTACCTACGGCAGCTACGCGCCCGTCCGGATTGCCGCTACGGTTTTGGAGTTTGAACAGGCGATGGCAGAAGCCCTCCACGAACAAGCCGAATTCGACTGGGCGCCGATCGACGCGCACTTGCAGCAACAATCCTGGGACCTGACCTGGGCGGGCATGAATGGCCTGATCAAGGAGCACCTGAAAACGTCGGAAAACGTCCGGGCTCATGCCCTCATTCCGGAGTAAAAAGAAGTCGGGGTCGACAAAACCGGTGCGGTTTGTCGATCCCAATCCTTCAGGCAATGCGCCACCACTTCCGTGGAATCGGAGCGCCAGCGGCCAACGTTGTCATTCACGAAAATGACCAGAATCTGTAAAGCCTGGGCGCGTTTTTTCAAACCCGCAATCGGCTACGCGGCTTTCAAAGACGGTTTTAAAAACCGCTGTCTTTCCAGAAATCCCAAATTATTGATCACATCGATCAACCGCAAAGCTACCGGAAAGCGATCCGGCACATTGCCGTGTAAGTCTCCATTCGTCGTCTTTCCCACCGAGGTTCGTTGGCCCAAGCGCCGTTTGGAATCAGATCACAACCAACTCCAATTCATTGCGTAACCTGCAAACGGGTCTTACGCCACGGTATGATGCCCCGGCGTAAGACCCGTCCATACCCATTTTCCATCAACTACTCAGCTTTCGCGGATTCATTGATGGAGCCTTCGGCAATTTCCGTCAGCAGTGAATCGGTTTTCTTTTCTTCAGCCAGGGTTGCTTCCAGCAGTTGAGCCGCTTTCGGATAGCCCAGTACCCCGGCCAGGGTTTTCAGCGTTCCGTAAGAAGCAATTTCGTAATGCTCCACTTTTTGTGCCGCCGAAATTAGGGCCACATCCCGGGTTAGCGTTCCCTCTTTGGTGTCTTCGATCAACCCTTCCGCTTCCTCGATCAACCCTGCCATTGCATCACACTTTTTGGCCGACGCTTTTTCACCCACAACCTCAAAGACCTGCTCCAGCCGGGCCACATGGTTTTCGGTTTCGGTCAGGTGTTTTTCGAAAGCGGTTTGCAATTCGTCCGACGTGGCTGATTTTGCCATTTTGGTCAGTGCTTTGGTCAAATGTTTTTCCGCCCAGTAGATGTCTTTTAACTCATCGACAAACAATTCCTTCAATTCGCTTTCTCCGTTTCCCTTTGACGTTGCCATGTTTTCAAACGTTGTTTTGATGAAAATTTCCCGATTGCCGGCGTTTGAGAGAGCCTCCATACCCCGACAACGTAGCTTATCAACAGACGAGGATTGGAGTTGTTTATAAAAAGTTAGCGAGGTTTCCACCTATCCTAAAACGCTGAATCAACCTGCATTTTTAACCATTCTTTCCCGAACGGGTTATTCAGGCAACGGACTTTTCACCTGACCCACTCTTTATGAATACCCCGATCGATCCTTCGCTGGCCGCACTGGCAACTTACCTGGCCGCCCGGCGGGAAGCCATTCTGAACACCTGGCGAACAGCCTGTCAAAATGATCCGGCCTGCAACACCATCGCCAGTTTAAGCCGGGAAGAGTTCAACAACAAGGTTCCTTTTATTCTCAACGTTTTCGATCAGCGGCTGCGGCAACTCGCTCTGAATGCGGATATTGAGCTGCTGTCGGAGGAGCATGGTCTGCACCGCTGGCAGAAAGGGTATACGTTGCAGGAACTGCTGACTGAAATCCATCACCTGAATCAGGTGCTGCTGGATGAACTGCGGCACTACTGGCAACGCCATCCGGCACCTGAAATCGATTGGGTCGCCGAATCGTATGAATACTTATCCTGGTTCAAAACACTCAGCATCAGCGGTAGTGTCGGGCAATATACGGAACTACAGCGCCTGGACGCCAGCAACCGGGTTCAGCTCCTGCAGCAGGCCCTCGACGATCTGAACGACCTGACACGTCAACGGGGTGACCTGCTGCGAACAGCCTCCCACGACCTGCGCGGCAGCTTCGGCATCATCGAGGGAGCCGCTTCGTATTTGAATCTGGTGGAAGCGGATGAACCGGAACGGAAACAGATGCTCGAAATGCTCAACCGCAACCTGACAACGGTGCGGGATATGGTCATCCAGCTAATGGATCTGGCCCGACTGGAAGCCGGTCAGGAATCCCTCAGTATTCAGTCTTTTAACGCGGGCCAGTTGCTGCATAAACTGGTTGAAAGCTACCAGCCCATGGCCGAAGAAGCGGGTTTGATGCTGAAAGCCGACGGCCCGGCGGAGCTGCTGGTTGAAAGTGACCCCCTCCAGTTGCAGCGAATCGTACAGAATCTGGTCTTAAACGCCCTGAAACATACCCAATCCGGCTGGGTGTCGGTGTCGTGGGTTCGCGAAAGCGATTACCGCTGGCTCATCGGCATACAGGATTCCGGCCCGGGGCTTCCCAATCAGGAAGCCGGTTCGTATTCGCAGGCGCTGGCCCCTATCCCAGAGTCCAGTGCCGCTTTTGGCGTGCCAACTCCAGAAGCCGACGCCCGGGAAAAAGCCGTCATTCAGGCACCCAAAACCGCCAAAGGCGAAGGCATCGGCCTGTCGATTGTCAAACGATTGTGCGAACTCCTGCGGGCCAGCCTGGAAATTGAGACCAAAACGGGCGAAGGCACCCTGTTCCGCATTCGCCTGGGTCTTCACTGGAAAACCCAGTAAAGATCCGGGCGACGCGTATTCATTGAACGGTTTCTTTCAAAACCTGATAGCGGTTTCGCAATTCGTCCAGTTTCTTTCGGAAAGCCGGGGCCGTCGCCAAGTTTTTCGTCTCGTGCGGATCGGCTTTGATCGTATACAACTCTTCATACCCGTGCTCGATGAATTTCATGTATTTGAAATCCGGCGTGACCACCCCTTCCACTTTCGGCAACCGCGGACTGCCCATAAACGTGTGTTCGTAGAAAAAATCCGTTCGGGCGGGCGCGTTCGGCTTCATCAAGTCCGTTCCCTGCATGGTTTTCGGAATCGGAACCCCGGCAAAAGACAGAAGGGTGGGTGCGATGTCGATGTTGAGCGCAATCCGGGCCGGTTTGGTTCCTTTCCGGCTGGCGGATAAAGCCGGGTTATAAATAATCAGCGGCACCCGGATGGACTCTTCGTGGCCAAACCACTTGCCTTCCATACCATGTTCGCCGAGGTAAAAACCGTTGTCGCCCATAAAAACGATGATCGTGTTCTGGTCCAGTTTCAGTTGCTTCAACTGCGCCCTCAGCTTGCCCACTACCTCATCGACCCCCGTAATCAGCCGGTAGTAATCCCTGACGGTTTTCTGGTGCAGTTCGGGAGTGGAAAACAGCGGTTTCCAGCGTTCGCGTCCAATGTTTTGGTCGGTTCGGAAGAAGTCGGGGAAGCTGGCCCAGTATTTCGGGTCGGCGGTTTCCGGCACCGGCATTTTGATGTTTTCGTACAACGCCTTAAACCGTTCCTGCACCGGATACGTCGGCGGGTTGCCGTCCAGTTCGTGCGGGGCCTTGAAGCTCACCGACAAACAAAACGGGCCTTTGCCGGCAAAATCGTTCAAAAAGTTCTGCACGCCATGCGCCACGCTGTCGGTATGGTGAATTTTCTTCCCGCTCTGGTTGGTGTATTCATACGGCGGCTGGCCTTTGCGGTTACAGGCCCAGAAGTCATACTGGTTTTCGGGCGGGTTATCACCCACCCCGTACTTGCCGACAAAACCGATTTTATACCCGGCTTTTTTGAGCAGCAGCGGATACGTATTGGCAACGGCTTCCGGCGAAAAATCCGTCACAAAATCATTGATTTTATGGCGCGATTCATACTGTCCGCTCAGAATGCTGGCCCGGCTGACGCAGCAGATCGCCGTGGTGACGTAGGCGTTGGGAAACAGCACACCGCCCTTGGCCAGCGCATCCAGGTTCGGCGTCCGGATGATCGGATTGCCCATCACGCCCAGCGCATCCCAGCGGTGGTCGTCCGTCAGCAGGAAAATGATGTTGGGTTTTTCGGGCGGTTTTTCCATCTCCTTTCGGGACGGCCCAGCGATAAACGAAACACAGAGAACAGTCAGTGCTGCCATTCCAAGCATACCGACAATGATTGAAACCGTTTTATTCATCGAAATTTCAATTTAATTAACTTTACTTGACTGGCCCCAACCCCGTTTGGAGTTGACTGTTGATAACCCCGGATGCAATCCGGGGCCACCGGATCAGTCTGTCTCCTGATGCAGATAGTATCTTGCTCATCTCCCACATCTGCCCCGGATTGCATCCGGGGTTATCAACAGTCAACCCCGTTGGGTTGGAGCGTGAGAAGACTCGACACTACCCGGTTCTACTTGGGACGAATTTCCGCATAATACGACGGCGGCCGCAAACTATCCTTGTTATCATAGGTGTAGTTATAGCGCTTCATATACTCGTCGGCCGGCAAAAATTTATCGTTGGTTTCCTTCAGTTTTTGGTCCAGAACCGCATTCAGTTGCTTTTGCAGCGCAGCGTATTCGGCTTTGTTGACCAGATTATTTAACTGATACGGATCGGTCTGGTTGTCATACAACAGCCAGGGACCGGCCAGCCGCCGGGCGTAGGTATACCGCTCGGTGCGAACGGCCCGGTATTCACGGCCCCCGTTCTGGAAATTGTATTCGTGAAACGGAACCGGCAACAACACCAGCGCGGCATCGATGGGGTAAACCGCCGGGTTGAGAATGCCCTTCGAAACGTCTTTGCCGTCGATGGTCGCCGGAATTGTCAACCCCGCCATGCCCAGCAGCGTCGGCAGAATATCCGGCGTGTTGATCGGTTTGGTAATCTCGATGCTTTTCTTCCCGAATTTAGCCGGATACCGCACCAGCATCGGCACCCGGATGGATTCGTCCCAGGGGCGTTGTTTCCGCAAAACGCCCTGGGTCAGCAGCATGTCGCCGTGGTCGGAGGTCCATACCAGAATCGTGTTGTCGGCAATGCCCTGCTCGTCCAGGGTTTTGAGCAGCTTGCCGAGCGCATCATCCAGAGCGGTGCAGTGGGCGTAGTAGTCCGCGTAAATCCGCCGGGCGCTGTCCTGCATGGCTTTCGGCACATTGGGCCGGATCGTCAGCGTCTTCGGATCATACATCGCCCGGTATTTTTCGGGAGCCGTGTGGTACGGATTGTGGGGCGGTCCCCACGACAACACCAGCAGAAACGGTTTCTCTTTGGCTTGCTTGATAAACCCGATGGCACTGTCCGTCTGTGGAAACGCGTCGTAGCCCGGCCACTGGTGTTTCCGATCGTTCTCATCAAAATAAAACGAGTCGTTGTAATCGTGCGACACTTCCCGGACTTTCCAGTAATCGAAACCCTGCCGCCGGTCGCGGGTGATCGGCTTGTCGCGGGCACTGAACGGGTGTTCGCCGTTCTTATGACCGTTGATGTGCCATTTGCCGATGTAGCCGGTCTGGTAGCCATTGTCTTTGAAGATTTCGGCCATCGTCAGGGCTTCGTTTGGCAGCGGTTTGTCGTTGTAAAAAACGCCGTGCTTGAGCGGATACTGTCCCGTCAACAGCGTCGCCCGGTAGGGCGTACAAACGGGCATGGTGGCAATGGCGGTTTTGAAGTTGACGCTTTCCTTCGCCAGTTGGTCGGCGTAGGGCGTTTTTACATCCGGATTGCCCGCGTAGCCCACGGCATCGGCCCGCCACTGGTCCGAGAAGATAAAGATCACATTGGGTTTTTCGGTTTTCACCGCGGTTTTCGGCCGGGTCGTGCAATAAAGCAGACTCACGCCAATCAGAAGGAAACCAAGGAGTTGCAGGGCTCTTTTCATTCTATTGTCAGGTTTTTTGACGTGTTTAATACCCCGGATTCTGGTTAATTTTATTGACCAGGACCTGTTCTTCCGGAATCGGAGCGAGCAGTTTGGTGGGCGTCACTTCGTAGGCGGTATTGTAAAGAAACGATTTTTTCGCTTTCTCGCGCTGGCCGTGTGCCGTCATGACTTCCACTGCCTTGCCGGTCCGTTTCAAATCGTACCAGCGCTGGTTTTCGAAGCAGAACTCGACCTGGCGTTCTTTGGCAATCAGCGTTTCCAATGCGGTTTTACCAGTACCCGCCAGCGACTGCGTCAACCCGGCCCGGTTGCGAACCTGCTGTACATACGGAATCGCTTCGGCGGTGTTGCCCTGCTGATTGAGCGCTTCGGCATACAGCAGCAACACGTCCGAATACCGCAACACCGGCATGTTGTCGCTGCTCCGGTCGACGGGCGACGAAAGCGGGGCCTTGTACTTGGCGCAATACGGAATGGGCCGCACGACGCCGTCCCAGTCCGCGCCATTCCAGAATTTGATCGATACCTCCTTGCGTTTGTCGCCCGCTTCGAACGCATTGATCAGATCGTCAGTGGGTTGGTTCCAGCCCCCGCCGACCAGGCTGATGCTGGGTCGCCCGGTGATGGCTCCTGCCGAGGTCCAGGGCGCAAACCAGAAGAGAAACCGGTTGGACAATGCCGCGCTGTTTTCGGAATACTGCACCGCAAAAATCGTCTCCTTAAAATCTTTGCTCGATGGATTGAAGACATCCGCGTAATTGGGCAACAAACTGTATTTGCCCGATTCGATCACGGTTTTCAGAGCCGCTGCCGCTTCGGCATACTTGCGCTGCGTCAGATACACTTTTCCCAGCAACGCCAGGGCCGCTCCTTCGTTGGCGCGTCCGTTTTCCTTGACGTCGGTGGCTCCGTTGAAATTCTCGACGGCGGCTTTCAGATCACTGATGATGTTCTCGTACACCTGCTCTTCTGTCGACCGTTTGATGCCGACAGCTTCCCGCGATTCGATGGGGGTCAGCACCAGCGGAACACCCCCGAACTGCCGCACCAGGTTGAAATAATACAAAGCGCGCAGAAATTGGGCTTCACCAGCACACCGCTTTTTAAAGGACTCCTTCGACCAGGTTACGCCCGTCCGGTCGATTTCGGCCAGCAGTTTGTTGCAACGCGTGATGCCGTTGTACGAAAAATTCCAAAAGTTGGCGTAGGCGACGTTGTTGGAAGCCAGAATGAACTGGTCGATCACGCCCTTCGACGCTTCGCCGGTTACGGTGCTGTACTGAAAGCTGCCGTTGTCAGAAATGAGTTCGGCCATCACCCAGTGTTCCACTTTTTCGTACGTCTGCATCGGTACGTAACAGCCGTTGGCCAGCAGAATGTATTCGGTTTCCGATTTGTAAAAAGTCCCTTCGCTGAGGGCGGTTTCCGGATAAATCTCCAGAAAATCGTTGGAGCAGGCCGACAGGAAAAACAGGCCCAGCACATACACTATCTTTTTCATACCATTTTGTGAATTAGTGGGTTTAGCGTCTACGGTTTTCTGTATTCGGTTTACGGTTAGCCACCACATTTTTAGACTGTGGAAGAAGGAAAGTATGCGGTCAACCCACCGTAGCGACGGCCCATCGAAAACCGAAAACCGTAAACTGGTTTTTAGAATGTCAGGTTGATGCCGATGGACGTTGTGCGGGACAGCGGATACGATGACATGTCGAAGCCGGGGGCCAGCGTGTTGTTGACCGTCACCGACTGCCCTTCGGGATTGGCTCCTTTGTAGCGGGTGAACGTCGCCAGATTCTGGCTGGTCAGGTAAAACCGGCAGTTGTTGACAAACCCGGTTTTTTTCACCCAGCTTTCGGGCAGCGAATACCCCAGCGTCAGGTTGCCGATCCGGAGGTAGCTCGCGTCTTCGACCCACAAACTCGAAACCCGGTGGCCCAGGCTGGGCGTCAGAATGGGAATGCCATAGTGTTGGCCGTCGCCCGGTGTATCGGCGTTCCGCCAGCGGGCCGTCCACTCTTTGCTGACGTTGAAAAAGCCCTGGAGGTTGTCGACGGTCTGCCGCAAGCCGTTCATGACCTGCCCGCCATACTGTCCGCTCACGATGACGTTCAGATCGAAGCGGTTGTAGGAAAACCGGTTTGTAACGCCAAAGATGAACTTGGGGTGCGGGCTGCCGATCATCGTATAATCCAGCAGGTCGGTAATCACGCCATCGCCGTTCACATCCTTGTACTTGACATTGCCCTCATACACCTGCGGGGTTTTGATGATGGCCGGATTGGCAACATCCGCGGCCGTGTAGAGCCCGTCGAAAATGTACCCAAAGAATTGACTGATGGGCTTGCCCACCACCGAAACGTGTGTGGGATTGTTGTCGTTGCTACCCGCCAGAATTCGGTCGCCGTTGTCGTTGAGCGAGAGCACTTTGTTGCGGTTAAAGGCCATGTTCAGGTTGACATCCCAGGTGAAGGCGCCCGAAACCGGGGTGCCGCCCAGCGCAATTTCGATCCCGGTATTCCGCACATTTCCCTTGTTGACCGTTTGGGCGTTGTAGCCGGTGATGGCCGGAATCACGTCGTTGAGCAGCATGTTCGTGCTTTTCCGGTAGTAATAATCCAGCGAGAGCGACAGGCGGTTTTGCAGGAATTCAAAATCCGCGCCGACGTCCACCTGATTCGAGACTTCCCAGCTTAGGTACGGGTTGGACAAACCCACGCTGGAAGCCGTCACCTGCGTGGTTCCGAAGACGTACGATTCGGCGTTGATCGACGCCAGGTGGGAATAATTACCGATGTTGTTATTACCGCTTCGCCCGTAGCTTGCCCGCAGTTTCAGGTCATTGATGATGCGGTTGCCTTTCAGGAAATCTTCTTCCGAAACCCGCCAGGCGGCCGCGACCGACGGAAACAGGGCGTAGCGATTCCGGCTCCCAAACCGCGACGAACCGTCGGAGCGGAACGTGGTCGTCAGCAAATACCGGTCTTTGAAGGCGTAGTTGATACGGCCCAGGTACGAAATCATGGCCCACTGATTAACGGTTTCGCCCCAGGCGCTGATGGTCTGCGCGGCATTAATGGTCTGAATCAGATCGTTTGTATACGGATTGGCCGTGAGGTTAACGCCCGTTGACGTGCTTTTCTGGGTCGTATAGCCCAACAGCGCATCGAACCGGTGGTTGCCAATCGTTTTATCGTACGTCAGCGTGTTCTCGATCAGCCAGTCGAACCGCTCGCTGCGGGTGTTGTTCGACCGACCGGTGCCGACCGTCGGGGGCGTGTTGGACGCGCCGACCGTGGCGGGAATATACTGCTGGTATTTGGCCGTTGACCAGATGGTGTTCAGCGACGTTTTCGCCTTCAGACCCGGAATGATTTCCCACTCCACAAAAGCCGAACCGAGGTTCTGAAAGTCCTTCTCGGTCTGGATGGTTTCCCGCAACGTAAACAGCGGATTGGCAAAACTCCAGGCCGAATGGTATTTGCTTTGCGGGGACACGATGTACGGAATCAGGTTGCCGTTCTGGTCATACGGAGTCCGCAGCGGATTAGCCCACAGGCTGACGCCCAGAATATCCTCCCGGCTGGAATTGGTGTTGGTTCGTTTCTGGGTAATAAACGTGGGCTGGAGAATGGCGCTGACCTTGACGCGTTTGCCGAGGTTGGACTCAATACCCAGTTTGCTGCTATACCGCTCCACGCCCGTGTGCTTCAGAACGCCATCCTGTTTGAAATACCCCATGCTGAAACTCAGCCGGGATTCTTTGGAACCTTTCTGAATGCTGACGTTGTGGTCTTCGATGGCGGCTGGCCGAAGCAGCAAACCGTACCAGTCGGTGCCGTCACCGGTTAAGTTGTCGAGGTTGCGGTATTCCTGCGGATAGTCGTCGATCGTAGCTGCCCGTTTTTCGCGTTGCCGAACCACAATGCCGATTTTATCCCGCTGCAATTCCGCAAATTCGCGTTCGTTCAGCATTTCGGGGCGTCCTCTCTGCGGAACCTGCTGCACCCCGCGCATGGACGACACACTGACCTCGGTTCGGTCGAATTTTCCTTTTTTGGTTGTAATCATGATCACCCCGTTGGCTCCGCGCGAACCGTAAATGGCGGTCGACGACGCATCTTTCAGAATACTGACCGATTCAATGTCGTTCGGATTGATGAACAGCAACGGGTTGAGTGTCTGGTTCATGCCCGCCGAATACGGCATTCCGTCCACCACATACAAAGGCTCGTTGCCCGCACCCAGCGAACCGCTGCCCCGGATTTTGATGGACGTTCCGCCCCCCGGTGCACCCGACGGCTGCTGAATCTGCACCCCGGCCACCTGCCCGATCATCTTCTGATCGATGGTCGAAACCGGCAGGCTACGAATGGCTTTCTGGTCGACCACCGCCACCGAACCCGTCAAATCCTGCGACCGTTGCGAACCGTAGCCGACTACGACGACTTCCTGCAACGCCTTGGTGTCGGCTTCCAGTGTAATAGTAAAAGTCGTTTGCTGCCCCAGCGCGACTTCCTGGCTCAGAAATCCGATCGACGAAACGACCAGACTCCCCCGAACTTCCAGCAGATTCAGACTGAACTGGCCCTCGGCATTGGTAGACGTGCCTAGGTTCGGATTCTCCTTGTAGAGCACGGTGGCACCCGGAATGGCCTGGCCGTTCTGGTCGATTACCCGGCCGGTTACCGGCACCAGCGCAGCCGCGATTTTTTGACTGATCGGGGCGAAAAAACCGCTGCCCCCCAGTTGAGAAGCCTCGCCGGAACGATCGTTGCCGTTGATCGGGCTGGAAGCCGGAGCCGGGTTTTGGGGTTTCTCCTTCTTCTCGGTCGACAGGGGCGCAATCAGGTAAAAACCGTCGTTCACTTTTTCGTAGCGCAACGGTTGCCCTTCCAGCACTTTTTTCAACGCCTTTTCGGCACTCGAAAACCGCTCGGTTTTGAGATCAACGGTGCGGTTATCCAGCAAATCCGACCGATAGGCAATGGAAATCTGAAACCGGTTTTCGATGTCTTTCAGCACGGAGGTCAGCAGGCGCCGTTGCACCTGGCTGGCTGGTTTTTCCGGCAGTTGCCGGTTGGGATTCCACGCCAGCACCTGACCGCTGACCGGTTGCCGGATGGATAGCCCGATTACAACCAAACAAAATAGAGTTGTTCTATCCATAAAATAGAGTTTAGGCGTAGTGCGTCTTAGGTTCATACGATAAGGGTTAGGAATTAGAGCTTATGGAGGGTGACGGTGGTTCCGGAACGTTTGATAGTCAGCGAGAAAAGTCTTTCGATCTGGATGAGCACATCGTCGGCGTCGGTGAGCGGCATCGATCCCGACGCCCGCAGCCGCAGTAGCTCTTCCTGTGGTACCTGAACAGTCAGCCCGTAGTTATCCTGCAGGATTTCGATCAGATCGGCCAGGGTGGTTTGATCCAGCACCAGTCGTTTTTCTTTCCAGGCCGAAAACGGTTCCGGCCGGATGGTTCGCCACTGCTGGGTACCGTCGGCTTTTACTTCAAAAAACTGCCCTGGTTTCATCGTAATGCCCTGATCCGGCGCTTTATCGGGTTGGCTGAGTTTCACACTTCCCGACTCCAGCACCACCTTGACGGCTTTGGGGCGGGTAAAAACGTTGAACTCCGTTCCCAGCACCTGCACATCGAGCTGGCGGGCGTGAACAACAAATTTCTGGTGGTTTCGCTGGTGGGTCACGGAGAAAAAAGCCTCCCCTTCCAGCCAGACTTCGCGCGCGGCATCCGGTTTCCAGTTTCGGGCGAGTCGCAGGCTGGAGTTGGCGTTGAGCGTCACCCGGCTTCCGTCGTGTAACGTAAGCTGCCGGGTTTCGCCGTATGCCGTCTGGTAGGTTTCGGGCGTGTTCTGGTACAGCCACCAGGCCAGTCCAGACAACAGAATTACACCTACGGAAGCCGCCACTGAAAGCCACGAACGGGACCACAACGGGCGCACAACCGGTTCTGACAGGCGGTTTTGCAACGACTGCCACGAGCGGTCGAGTTGTTCAGCAGGCACGGCGGGCGGCTGTTGGCTATACAGTATGAGAATCCGGGCGTGGGCAATGGCTTCCCGCTGGGCCGGATTGGCAGCGATGTACTGCTGCCAGAACCGGTCTTCCATGGCCGATGGATGCAACACCCAGCGCCGGAAGGCGGTATCAAAAATCCAGTCATCGGGCGTGAACAATTCGTATTCCGTTGCCAAAGCGTTCCTGCTTTTTTGGAATACAGTCTGGCTCAGGCAAAAAGTACCCTATCGTTTAGAAGATTTTTTGAAAAAATACGGCAAAATCGGAATGAGACTTCCATAGAGAATCCGGGAGATGCGAACAGCCGGGCCAATGCGTTGGCGCAAAGCCTGCAACCCCTTCTGGATGAAGTTTTTAGCCGACTGGTGATTCACGCCCATCACCTGCGCAATCTGCTCGAAAGAAAGACCGGAATAAAATTTGAGAACAATGGCTTCGCGCTGGCGTTCGGGAAGCTGCTCCAGGGCCTGGTTGAGTTGCTGCAATTGTTGATCCGATAGTTGCCGGATAATCAGGGCATCTTCCACCGATAGTTCGACCTGCGCCCCGGTTTCTGGCAAGGGATAGGAATCCTGCAGCCGGTTCAATAGGGTCAACTGGCGGAATAGCGTATTCCGCAATGACCCCAGCAAATAAAAAGCAACCCCGTCGGGAATCGGTTTCAGGTTACTGCCATACCGGTGCAGGTTCAGAAACAAATCCTGAATGCAATCTTCGACCAGCTTATCGTCATGGGTGAATGTCCGTCCATACCGAAACAAAACCGCATAGAACCGCCGGTATAAGCGTTCGAAGGCGTCCGGACTCCCCGCACGAAACAATTCCCAGACTTCAGCATCGGTATGTTCCATCGCCAATCGGTTAATCTTCTTTTAATGCAATTTGAAAGATAAATGTGAATAAAAAAAGCAGTTCAGTAAACTCTTCTTTATAGCTAGTAATTCTATATAATAAATAGATTTATTCAGCAAAAACAGAGCCAGTGTGGCTACGCTGGCTTCTAACTGCAAACTTGGGATAAATCGTCGAATTCGCCAACACGACCGCCAGCAGAACCAACAAATACCCGAAATATCTAATCTATCACACAGATTGTCCTATCGGCAACCGGAACGAGCTGCCCTATACCGGGCGACTCCTACATCGCCACCTACTTCCGGCAGACTATGCCCATTCGATCCGTGCGTTTTTCACCTGTCTCTTCCCACCTGATTCAACACTTTACCGGTTTTTTATTTCGGGTCAGTAGGAAATGGTCCTTCGTCTCTTTATGTGCTGCGGGTTCTGTGCAGAGTATAACGTATTTTATGCACCATGCCTGAACAAACCAGTTCCATTTACCATCTCTATTAACGACCGCCCGGACGATCCGTCCGGGCTTTTTTCGTTTTGAAGCACAAGGATGGAGCCGAAATTAAACCAGATAGTCGATTTCCAGGAACTCCGCGACGTTGTTCAGCCAGAATTGTTGCACAAAGCGGACGTGATCGGGGTGGTGGTTGTACGCGTCGTACTGCTCCTGGCTGGCAAATTCCATCGACAGTCCAAAGTCATACGGGTTTTTCGGGCTAATTTGTTTCAGGCACTCGAACTGTTGCACCCCGGGAATCGCGACCAGCTTCCGGGCTTCGTTCAAAAAATTCTGTTCCTCCTGCGAACCAGCCGGATGTTTGAGTTTAAAGACAACGGTATGACGGATCATCGAACGACTGTTTGCATTGAAAATCGCCCCTAAATCCCCTAAAGTGGACTTGGACGCGGTTAATCCAGATTTAAAAAGTCCGGCAGCGGCCGACCGTCCTTTAGGGGATTTAGGGGCGATTTTCAATGTCAACCCCAGCTTGCTTTCTGAATGTTGTCGATGCTGATTTTGATGCTTTCCAGCGGAGGGCGTTTACAGATGTCCTGCTCCACAAAATAATGCTTCATCCCAGCTTCCCCCGCTTTTTCAAAAATGGCCGCAAAGTCGATGGAACCGGTGCCTACTTCCGCGAATTCCTGCTCCGGTGTTTTTGCCATATCCTTCACGTGCCAGAGGGGAAAACGACCGGGGTATTTGGCGAAATAATCGGCGGGTTTCTGACCGGTTTTCGAAATCCAGTACAAATCCATTTCCATCTGCACCGTCGTATTTTTCAGAATCAACTCATACGGCATCTGTCCGTCCACGCGCTCCGTAAACTCAAAATCGTGGTTGTGGTAGCCCAGCGTCAGCCCGGCTTTTTTCGCCGTTTCCTGACCCGCCGACAGCAGATCGACCAGTTGTTTGTAGTCCTCCGTTTTGCGCTCGTCGGCGGCCAGATACGCAATGATGATGTATTCCTGACCCACAGCGGCCGCATCGTCCACCACCTGCTGCCAGTTTTTAGTCAAGCCGTCCATCGGGCCCATTTGGGTTGAACGGGCCGTCAGAGTGTGTCCGCTAGGAGCCGACAAGCCATTGTCTTTCAGTATTTTAAGGTACTCAGTAGGGGTTTTTCCGAAGAATTTTCCACCGCCATACCCGAAGTTTTCCACTTCTTTATACCCCAGTTTGGCTACCTCCGCCAGGACGGTTTCGATCCCCTGTTTCTGAATGTCATCCCGGAGCGTATACAATTGCAAGCCTATGGTTTTGGCTTTTGCCGAACAGGCGTTCAGGCCAAGCATCGAGAGCGCACCAAGTCCTAAAGAGGTTCCAAGAAAGTTTCTGCGATTCATGTTGATTCCGGTAAAATAGACGATTGGGTGAAGTATCTGGCGTAATCTTAATGTGTATTTTCAACACAATGATACCGCGTTTTGGCTTTGTGTCTATCTTACCCCTATAAATAATTTAATTTTTTCAGTCTGGAGTCCAGATTGATAGGAACGCGGATGGAACAGATCGAACGGATTTGCACGGATTAAAATCCGTTCCATCCGCGTTCCTATACCCTAAGTGATTACGCCAGAACCGATTTGACCACCTTCCCGGCCACATCCGTCAGCCGGAAGGGACGCCCCTGAAACTGGTACGTCAGCTTGGAATGGTCGAAGCCGAGCAGGTGTAGAATCGTAGCCTGCAGGTCGTGGACGTGAACTTTATCTTTCACGGCATAATAGCCAATCGGGTCGGTTTCGCCATAACTGAAACCGCGTTTGACCCCACCCCCTGCCATCCAGACGGTGAACGCATCGAGGTGATGGTCGCGGCCCATGAACGGCAACGTCTGGCCGTCGCGGTTTTCCTGCATGGGCGTCCGGCCAAATTCTCCGCCCCAGACCACCAGCGTTTCGTCGAGCAAACCGCGTTGTTTCAGGTCGTTCAGCAAGGCCGTCACTGCCTGATCCGAGGTCGTGCATTTGTCCCGCAAACCGGTTTCAATCGAACCGTCCTTGCTGGTTCCGTGCGTGTCCCAACCCCAGTCGAAAAGCTGGACAAACCGCACACCGCGCTCAATTAGTCGTCTTGACAACAGACAGTTCCGGGCAAACGAACCCTTATTCGGGTCAACACCGTAGGCATTCAGAATGTATTCCGGTTCGCTCTTGATGTCCATCGCATCCGGCACCGACATCTGCATCTTGAACGCCATTTCGTATTGCGAAATCCGGGTCAGAATTTCCGGATCTTTCACGTCGTCGTACTGCTGCTGGTTGATGTCGTTGATCGCTTCGATGGTTTGTTTCCGAATGTCGCGGTTCATGCCCTTCGGATCGGAAACGTACAAAACCGGGTCCCCGTCGGTGCGGCACTGAACGCCCTGGTACACCGTCGGCAGAAAACCGCTGCCCCAGACCGACTTGCCCGCATCCGGTTGTTTCCCGCCCGACGCCAGCACGATGAATCCCGGCAAATTATCATTTTCGGACCCCAGCCCGTAGGTCACCCACGAGCCAATGCTTGGCCGCCCCAGCCGGGCCGCGCCGGTGTGCATCAGCAACTGCGCCGGGGCGTGGTTGAACTGGTCGGTATGCATAGACTTGATGAACGTGATCTCATCAGCCACGGTTTGCAAATGCGGCAGATAATCGGAAATCCAGGCACCCGACTGGCCGTGTTGCGCAAACTTGCCCTGCGGCCCGAGCATCTTGGGAACGCCCCGGATAAAGGCGAATTTCTTGCCTTCCAGCAATTCCTGCGGACAGTCTTTGCCGTGGTATTTCACCAGTTCCGGTTTGTAATCGAACAACTCCAGTTGCGAGGGCGAGCCCGCCATGTGGATGTAAATCACCCGCTTGGCTTTCGGCGAAAACTGCGAGGGGCGTGGCGTCATTGGCTCACCCGAAGCAGATGACGCGCTGAGTGCCGTTTTCTCTTCCTTGCCACCGAAAAAACCGCAACTGGTCAGGGTCGACCCCAGGGCCATCGCGCCCAGACCGGTGGTGCAGGTGTGCAGAAAATGCCGCCGGGTTTCGCGTTGCAAAGCCGCTTCCTGGAGTTCTTTGAGGAGTTTGTTCATCGGATTTTATTCTTTCGTAATCACTTCATCCAAATTCAGCATCGTATTGGCCGTCACGGTCAGAGCCGCCAGTTGGGGCGTCGCTTCCTCGCAGGACAAGAGTTGGTGGGCATCTTCCGGATGCTGGCGATAATAGGTTTCGGTATTTCGGTACAATCGGGTCAAAACCGCCAGTTTTTTCGGCGTCAGATCCCGCAGCATCACCAGTCGAAATCCAGCCTGAATCTGCTGTTCGGGTGTTTTTCCGCGCAGTTTCATCGTCTCGGCCAACCGCTGGGCGGCTTCCACATACACCGGGTCGTTGAGCGTCACCAGTGCCTGCAATGGCGTGTTGGTGCGCAACCGGCGCAACTGGCAAAACTCCCGGCTGGGGCTGTCGAAGGTAATCATCGACGGATAGGGCGCGGTTCGTTTCCAGTAGGTATACAACGCCCGGCGATAGCGGTCTTCGCCTTCGCTCAGCTTCCAGGATTCGCCACTGTAGGGCGATTGCCAGATGCCGTCGGGCTGGGGCGGCATCACACTGGGACCGTATAACTTGCTGCTTAACAGGCCCGTAACCGCCAGCGCCTGATCCCGAACCTGCTCGGCGGCTAGCCGGACGCGGGGCCCACGCGCCAGCAATTTGTTGTAGGGATCTTTCGCCAGCAGCTCCGGCGCTACTTCGGAATGTTGGCGATAGGTAGCCGAAACCACGATTTTCTTCAGTAATTTCTTGACACTCCAGTGATCGGTTTCCATGAAATCAACGGCCATCCAATCCAGCAATTCGCGGTGCGTTGGCTGAATACCCTGGGTTCCGACGTCCTCGACGGTTTCGACAATGCCGGTTCCGAACAACTGTTCCCAAAACCGGTTGACGGCCACCCGCGCCGTCAGCGGATGTTCGCGGCTCACCATCCATTTGGCCAGGCCTAAGCGGTTTTTAGGCAATTCTTTTGCCATTGGCGGAAGCGATTTCGGCACGTCGGGTTTCACTTCCTTGCCCTTCACCAGCCAGTTGCCCCGCTCGAAAACGTGGGTTTTTCGGGCCAGATCACCGGTTCCGTCCTGCATGATGGGCGTCGATTCGGGCCTGGTATTCAAAATTTCCGCCAGTTTCAGATCCATCTCGCCTAATTCCGTTGCGGGTTGATGGGGCAGTGCGGGTTGAAACGATACCCATCTGATCTGGACCCAATCTTTCGGCGTTTCCGGGCTGGTCAGCGTCAGATAAAGATCATGGCGGCCCGAAACCGGCGGAAGCGCAAAAATCATGGTGGTGTCGCGGCCGGTAGGCGTCGGCGAGCTCATCAAAACCGGGCCGGTCGGGCTATCCTGGTGCAGGGTCAGAACGGCGTTTTTGGCCTTTGTTCCCCATTGCATAATCAGGCGGTTTCTGCCCGTCAGGTCGATGTTTTTAATCCGCCCCGAACCGCCATCCTGCACCCCGAAAAATTTGGCATCAATCAGCGACGCGTTGACGTACTGATCGAAATCGTGCGAGTTGATTTTGGGTTCGGTAATCCGGACGAATTTCATTACGTCCTGCGCCTGCCGGGGCTGCTTCACATGCCCTTTCAGCCAGCTATTCAAGGCCTGAACTTTTAGCGAATCTTCCTTTTTGTAAAACCGTAGGGTCGGGGTTTCGGTCGTCACATCCTCGTCGCGGGCGTTGTTGAAAAACGCCAGGTACTTGTAATATTCTTCGTGGACAAATGGATCGTAGGGGTGGGTGTGGCACTGCACACAGCCAAAGGTGGTTCCCTGCCAGACGTCCCAGGTCGTATTGACGCGGTCCATTACGGCAGCCACGCGAAACTCTTCGTCCTGCGTTCCACCTTCGTCGTTGGTCATCGTGTTGCGGTGAAAACCGGTCGCAATCAATTGGTCGTCCGTCGGGTTGGGCAATAAATCACCGGCCAGTTGTTCGACGGTAAACTGATCGAACGGTTTGTCCTGATTGAAGGCTTTGATGAGCCAGTCGCGGTACCGCCAGATGGTTCGTCCCGGATCGCGTTCATACCCTTTCGTGTCGGCGTAGCGGGCCAGATCGAGCCACATGCCCGTCCAGCGTTCGCCGTAGGCCGGAGAAGCCAGCAGCCGGTCGACCACCTTTTCGTAGGCATTCGGGGAAGTATCGGCGACAAAATCAGCGACCTCTTTTTCAGTCGGCGGCAAACCGGTCAGGTCGAGCGACACCCGGCGGATCAGCGTGGCTTTGTCGGCTTCGGGCGATGGTTTCAGCCCTTCCGGTTTCAGTTTATCCAGCACAAAATGGTCGATTTCATTTTTCGCCCAGTTCAGTTCGTCATTTTCAACGATGCCGAGTCGCGACCAGAATGTGCCGATGTTCGGAACGTCCGGTTTTTCAACGGTTTGGTACGCCCAGTGATCGCCCCATTCGGCGCCTTGGTCAATCCATTTCCGCAGCAGGTCGATTTCTTCCGGTTTGAGAGGAGGGGCTTCCAGCGGCATCCGTTCATCGTGGTCGGTGAGCGTCAACCGGCGGATCAGTTCGCTGGCATCGGCATCGCCCGGCACAATGGCCAGTTTCCCGGATTTGGCCGGTGCGAGGGCTTCGTGTTTGAAGAGTAAACTATAGTTCGATGCCTTTTTGACGCCCCCGTGGCAGGCAATGCAGTTTTTGTTAAGCAGCGGTTTGATCTGGGTATTAAAATCCACCTTATCCTCGAAGATTCCGAGGAACGAAGAAAGCGTAAGCGCAACCACCACGGCCAACCCGCCAACCACCAGGAGTTGAGGTTTCATAAGTAAAAGTTCAGGTTTCTGGGTTTCGACTCCTTATAAAGAGTCGAAAAAGGAAATGTATTGAAATCTACTACAAAAATTAGAAAATTTCCGGACTTTTCCGCGTTAAAACTGGATCATTGTTACCTTCCAGCCTATTTAAGCCCGAAGGGTGCTCTATGGATAACCCCGGATGCAATCCGGGGCTGCGGGCTGCGACGGCTGATGGTCGATCACCTGAGCCCCGGATAGCATCCGGGGTTATCCATACTTATAATTTGTCCGGTTTTTACTCGCTGCGTAAACTTTCCACCGGGTTGGTCAGGGCGGCTTTCACACTTTGGAAACACACGGTCAGGAAGGCAATGATCAGAGAAACCATGCCCGCCAGCGCAAATACCCACCAGACCGGGTCCAGCTTGTATTCAAAATTCTGCAGCCACTGGCTCATCGCGTACCACGCAATGGGTGAAGCAATTACGATGGCGATGAATACCAGTTTTAAAAAGTCTTTCGACAACAACAGCACGATGCTGGCCACCGATGCGCCCAGCACTTTGCGAACGCCAATTTCTTTGGTGCGTTGCTCGGCCGCAAAGGCCGTCAGACCAAACAGCCCCAGACAGGCAATCAACACCGCCAGAATCGTGAAGGTCAGCAGGATTTGGCCCTGTTTCTGTTCCGCTTTGTACTGCTGTGAAAAGTTTTCATCCAGAAAATGAAAGTCAAGCGTATTGGCCGGATCGAAGGTTTGGTAGACCGACCGGATGTAGGCCAGGGCTTCGGTTACTTTCGTGGGTTGAATCCGAACATAGACATTGTCTTTCTCAAAAGGAGCGGGCATCTGCAGCACCAGCGGCTCGATTTTATGCTGAAGCGAATAGGTATGAAAATCCTTGACAACGCCCACCACCCGGGCTTCGGCCGTGTGCTTTTCCTGATCGATGTAGTATTTCACCCGCTTGCCGACGGGTTCTTTCCAGCCGAGTTGCTTCACCAGCGTTTCGTTGACCAAAACGGCACCGAACAGGTCGCTTTTGAACGATTCAGAAAAGTTTCGTCCGTTCAGCAGTTTAATTTCCAGGGTCTTGAGGTAGTCCGAATCGACCGAAAATTTCTGGACAACCTGCGTACTGGCTGCAATCGCCCCGTTTTGCTCAAAAAACATCCCGTTACCACCGATGTTATTGTTACCAATCGGATTGCTGGCGGCCGACGCACTCTGTATCAACGGGTTTCGCAGCAGGGCCTCTTTGAGTGCCTCGACGCGCTGGCGGGTTTCGTCACTGCTGATGTGAAAGGTGAGCACCTGTTCTTTGTTGAACCCCAAATCCTTGTGCATCACAAACTCCATTTGCCGGTACACAATGCCGGAGCAGGCAATCAGCGCAATCGTGGCCACAAACTGAAACACGACCAGCGATTGCTTAAAAAAGTTGCTGCCCGATTGGGACCCAACCTGCCCCCGCAGAGCCGCTGTAGGCCGAAAACCCGACAGCATCAACGCCGGATAGAGACCGCTCAACGCACCCAGAGCCAGCGAAAGGCCACCAACCACCAGGACCGTAGTCGGTCCATCGGGAATCGACAGCGACTTATCGGCCAATTGATTGAAAAAAGGTAAGGCGATCATCACCACGCCCGTACTAACCAAACCTGCCAGGAACGTCATGAGCATCGACTCGGTCAGAAATTGCCCGATGAGCTGCTGCCGATACGATCCGATGGCTTTCCGAACGCCGACCTCACGGGTCCGTTTCAGGGAGCGGGCGGTGTATAAATTCACGTAGTTGATGCAGGCAATCAGCAGAATCAGGGCCGCCACGACCGCAAATATGGACACCGTCCGCGCGTTACCGTTCGGGCTGATTTCATAGTCGAGCTGCGAGTGGAGGTGAATCGACCTGAGCGGCTGGAGTTCCATGCGGTAATTCACCCCTTCCCCCAGTTCTTTTTTCAGGTATTTCTGGTAAAAACCGGGTAGCTTGGCTTCCAGCGTTTTGGAGTTGCTTCCTTCGGTCAACAGCAGGTAGGTATAGAGTTCGAAACTCTGCCAGCCGCTGGTATAATTGGTTGGCAGCGAGCGCAAGGCCTTGAACTGCAAGTGCGAATTGGCCGGTATATCGTCAATCACCCCCGTAACGGTATTGGGAAAATGGTTGCTGAACTCAACGACTTTTCCAACCGCTTTTTGGGCATCGCCGAACAGATTTTCGGCAACGCTCTTCGTCAGGACGATGCTTTGCGGTTTACTCAGCGCCGAAGCCGGATCGCCATACAGAAACGGAAATGTAAACACCTCAAATACCGACGGGTCGGTGAAAAAGATGTTGCCGACCTCAATTTTTTTGTCGTTGAACGTAATCTGTCCACCACCTTCGGTGCTGAACCGAACAGCCTTTTCAACTTCCGGGTATTCGTTTTTCAAGGCGGGGCCATACGGCGCGGAAGTCGGGGCGAGTTTGAGGTTTCCACCGGGCCACTGGGCATAATGAACCACCCGGACGATGCGGTCCGCTTTGGTATGAAAACGATCGTAGCTCCATTCATCCAGGACGTACAGCGCCATCAACCCTACCGCAGCCATCCCAATTCCCAGTCCGACGACGTTGAGACCGCTGAACAGCTTGTTTTTCCAGAAGGTCCGAATCGTGATTTTGATATAATTGCGTAGCATAATCGGTAACGGGTTGAAGGTTTAAGA
Organism: Larkinella humicola; assembly: GCF_008727875.1. Lineage (GTDB taxonomy): Bacteria > Bacteroidota > Bacteroidia > Cytophagales > Spirosomataceae > Larkinella > Larkinella humicola. The sequence continues at coordinate 357,576 of NZ_VTWS01000005.1, forward strand.
CGGAAGCTTATTAGAATCGAAGCCCGGGTCAGGCTGTATTATAGGCCATTCCAAAAGCCGTACCAAATAAATAATGCGTTCATTATCAATAAATACAAGCCCTTTCTTTGCTACGTTGTCCGCAAATGGACGGTTGGATTGACCGCTGGCGGACAGGCACTCAAACCATTACCGCACCGCCGGTTCCAGCAACCGGATCGTTCCGGCGTTGGCGTCCATTTCGGCTTCGATGCCCAGCGGGACGGTGAATTTGTGCGTAATGTGGCCGATCATGGCGCCCGAATACGCCGGTTTTTTCAGCGGAATAATGTGATCCCGAAAAACGTCTTCCAGCGTCAGCGAACCGTAGCCTTTGCCGGGCTCGCAGTCGGTGCATTTCCCGAAAACAAAACCGCTGATCTGATCGAGAACGCCCGCCAATTTGAGTTGCGTAATCATCCGGTCCATCCGGTAGACATCTTCCCCAATGTCTTCCAGAAACAGAAGGCTGTCTTTCCAGTCCGGCAGGTATTTTGATCCCATCATGTGGCTCAAAACCGTCAGGTTACCGCCCACCAGCCGCCCGCGTGCTTTGCCGGGGTTCAACGTGTCAATCCGGTCTTTGACCTGCGTCAGCAAATCGCCCTTGTCGTGCGGATTGTCCATCAAAACCGCCTGGCCATCCATCAGCGTTTGCCGGAAATAGTTCACCGTGAACGGATTGAACGTCGCCGAACCCACCGGGCCGTGCATCGTCACCAAACCGGTTTGGGCGTAAATGCCCAGTAACAAGGCGGTTATGTCGCTATATCCGACCAGAATTTTCGGATTCCGCCGGATCAGGTTGTAATCGAGCAATGGCAACAGCCGGGCGCATCCCCAACCGCCGTGCATGGCCATGATGGCATTGACACTGGAATCAGCAAACATCGCGTTGAGGTCGGCGGCCCGGTCGGCGTCGGTCCCGGCGAGGTAGCCGTAGCGGTCGAAAACGTGTTTGGCAATGACGGTTTTGAACCCCAGTGCCTGCAACGATTCCACTGCGACCTGCACCGTTTCGTGTGTGAAAGCCGGAGCCGCCGGGCCTACCAGCGCCACCGTATCGCCCGGTTTAAGCCGCGGGGGTTTGATCACGGAAAGCGGTGGGCGAAAAGCCGGGACGGCCGCAGCAGCGGTGAGCATTTGCAAAAAGTTTCGGCGGGAAAACGACATGGGACGGAAACGAGTAGTAGGAATTGCGGTAAAAAGAGTACCAAGATAAACCAGAATACAACGCGATTCCTTAATTTAGATCGCATTCGGTATTTTTAAAAAATTTTAAAATATTTTTATTGGTGTTACGAATAAGTATACCGAATTTTGCCGCACCGCACGAACCACAATCTACCATTCGTTATGATTTCTGAACCTTCCATTGTCGAAAATGCGTCGGGTCGTAAACCGGGTGAGCCGGTGCAATCGGCCATCACGTACGAAAAAATTCCGACGCACATCTACGCCGATGCGAAAGATGCGTCCCGCGCCGTCGCCCACGAAATTGCGGATCTGATCCGCGCCAAACAGCAACAGGGCAAATTGTGTGTGCTGGGTCTGGCAACCGGCTCATCACCCAAGACGGTGTATGCCGAGCTGATCCGGCAACACCGCGAAGAAGGCCTGAGTTTCCATAACGTGGTGACATTCAACCTGGACGAATATTATCCGATGGAACCCGATTCGCTGCAAAGCTACGTGCGGTTCATGAAGGAGCAGTTGTTCGACCACGTCGATATTCCGGAAGGCAATTATCACATTCCCGACGGAACCGTTCCGGTCAACAAAGTGGCCGAGTTCAGCCGGTCGTACGAAGAAAAAATTCAATCGTACGGGGGGCTGGATTTTCAACTGCTCGGCATCGGGGGCAATGGTCACATCGGTTTTAACGAACCGGGTTCGCTGATCAATTCACACACCCGCCTGATGATGCTCGATCACTCGACGCGGGCGGCTGCGGCCATGGATTTTGGGAGTCTGGTAAGAACCCCGAAAAAAGCCATTACGATGGGCGTTGCCGCCATTCTAAGCGCCCGGCGGGTGGTTCTGCTGGCCTGGGGTGAACGCAAAGCGCCGGTGATCCGGGCCGCTTTGGAAGGCACCGTTACCGAATCCATTCCGGCTTCGTACCTCCAAACCCACCCCAACGCCTTGTTTGTGATCGATCAGGCGGCCGCGTCGGACCTGACCCGGATGCAAACGCCCTGGCTCGTCGATACCGTTGAGTGGGACAACAGCATGGTTAAAAAAGCCGTGACCTACCTTTCGCGCTCGCTGAAAAAACCGGTTCTGAAATTGACCAACAAAGATTACAACGACAACGGAATGAGCGACTTGCTGGCTCAGGTGGGCCAGGCATACGATCTGAACATCGACGTTTTCAATCAACTGCAACATACGATTACGGGCTGGCCGGGTGGCAAGCCCAATGCCGACGATACGAAGCGCCCCGAACGCGCCCTGCCCGCCAGCAAACGCTGCCTGATTTTCAGCCCGCACCCCGACGATGACATCATTTCGATGGGGGGAACCTTCCAGCGCCTGGTCGACCAGGGCCACGAGGTTCACGTGGGGTACCAGACTTCTGGCAACATTGCCGTGGCCGATGACGAAGCCCTGCGGTTCGCGGATTATGTGGTGGACTTTAACGAGAAATTCGGAATCGACAGCCCCGAAGCAACCCAGATTTTCCGCGATGCGGCCGAGTTCCTGCGCGCCAAGAAAGACAGTGAAATGGATTCGACGGAAGTCCGGTATATCAAAGGACTGATTCGGAAAGGCGAAGCCAAATCGACCTGCCGCTTTGTCGGGATTCCGGTTGAAAACGCCCATTTCCTGAACATGCCATTCTACGAAACCGGCAAAGTCGAGAAGAGTGCACTGAGCGAAGCCGACATCCAAGTAGTGATGGACGTTATCAAACAGATAAAACCGCACCAGATTTATGCCGCCGGTGACCTCGCCGATCCGCACGGAACCCACAAAGTTTGCCTCGACGCCATCATGGAAGCCGTTCGCCGGTTGAAAAACGAAGACTTCATGCAGGATTGCTGGGTGTGGCTCTACCGGGGTGCCTGGGCTGAGTGGGACATTCACGAAATTGAAATGGCCGTACCGATGTCGCCGGATCAGGTGATGCGCAAACGGCTCGGGATTTTCAAACACCAGTCGCAGAAAGACGGCGTGGTGTATCAGGGCTCCGACTCGCGCGAATTCTGGCAACGCGCCGAAGAACGCAACCGGGCCACGGCGGGTTTGTATAACCAGCTCGGTCTGGCCGAATACGAAGCGATGGAAGCCTTTGTCCGCTGGAAATTTTAACGTAGCCACGAACTTCTTTTGACAAGCCCCTGCCCTACCCGGCCGGGGCTTTTTTTGGCCCGGTCGGCGGTTGCATCGTTTTAAGGCCGATAAGCGCCGGGATTCGGGTGTGTGGCTTTGAATCTGTCGGACGGGTGTCTATTTTTGCAACACGCGGGGCTGTCACCCGCTCAATCCCTACCACCTTGACTTTAACCGACCGCGCCTTCTGGCTCAATTACTGGGAATCAAAAGAAGGGCTCATTTTCCAGATTCCGGACAAATACCCGTTTCTGCCCCTGATCCGGCAACTGGTGGCGGCTCACCCCATCCAGTCGGTGCTGGAACTGGGCGGTTTTCCGGGGTATTATTCGGTCTGGATGAAAAAACACCTGAACACCGACGCCACGCTGCTCGACTACGTTGTTCATCCGAAAATCCTGCATGAACTGGAAAAAGCGAACGGGTTGCCGGAACATTCCGTCGGGGTGATCGAAACCGATCTGTTTCAGTATTCGCCCCAACGCGGTTTTGACATGGTGACCTCGAACGGACTCATCGAACACTTCGACGACACGGCGGTTATTCTCGAAAAACACGTCGAATCGCTGAATTCCGGCGGTTTGTTGCTCGTTACCCTGCCCAACTTCCGGGGGTTGAACGGCTGGTTTCAGAAGACCTTCGATCCGGAAAACTACGCCAAACACAACATCCGGTCGATGGATTTGGAACTGCTCCGAACCACCAGCGAACGGCTGGGCCTGCAAAATATCAAGGTCTACTACGACGGGCGGTTTATGCTCTGGTTTGAGCGTGAATCCGAAAAACCGCTGCTGGGTCGCCTGCTCCGAAAGCTCCTGTGGCTTCCGCTGAAAGTGTTTTTCAAACTGGTTCCGGTTGAAACCAAAACGTTTTCGCCCTACATCGTTTTGACGGCTACCAAATGAAGGTTCTGCACCTGAGCACGTTTCATCAGTTTGGCGGGGCGGCCATTGCCGCCAACCGGATCAATCAGGCACTGAATCGGGCCGGTTTTTCGTCCGCTATGCTGGTGGCCGACACGTCGGTGGTCGAACCGTTTGTGACGTCCCTCGCCCAAACGCCCTGGCAAAAACGCTGGCACACCGCCCGGTTTGCGCTCGACCGTCTGACCTTTATGCCCTTCGAACGCAGCCGCGACGTCCGGTTTGCCTTCTCGCCTGCGCTGATCGGTACCGACATCAGTCAGCATCCGCTTATGCAACAGGCTGACATTCTGCATCTTCACTGGACTTCGTTTGGTTTCTTATCGACCCGATCGTTGAACAAGCTGTTTGCGTTGCAAAAACCGGTCGTCTGGACGATGCACGACATGTGGGCGTTTACGGGCGGCTGCCACCACAGCGGCACCTGCGAGGGCTACCAACACCACTGCGGCAACTGCCCGTTCCTCCGGACGGCTGCGCCCGACGACCTCTCACACAGCGGCTGGCTCCGCAAGCAGACCGCGTATCAAAACGCCCGGCTGACGCCGGTAGGATGCAGCCAGTGGCTGGCGAACCGGGCGCGGCAAAGCAGCCTGTTTGGTAAATTAGTGGTTCAATCAATCCCAAATCCACTGGATACCAGGGTGTTTGTTCCGGTTCCGAAAGCGGTTGCCCGCTGGGAATTGAAACTGCCGGATCACAAACGGTTTATTCTTTTTGCCGCTACGAAAGTGTCGGCGGTGGGCAAAGGCTTTTCGTATTTCCAGAAAGCCCTGGGGTTGTTGCGGCAGCAACTGGCGCAGCCCGACGATCTGGAACTGCTGATTTTCGGAGCGGGCGACGAAAGTTTGTTGCAGGCATTACCGTTCAACTACCACTTTCTCGGTTCCCTGAACAGTGTGCAGCAGATCGTCACGGCCTACAGTGCTGCCGATTTGTTCGTCATTCCGTCGCTGGAAGAAAACCTGCCCAACACCATCATGGAGTCGATGGCCTGCGGAACGCCCGTGGTCGGTTTTGAGGTGGGCGGTATCCCCGAAATGGTTCAGCATCAGCAGACGGGTTATCTGGTCAACTACCGCTCGGTCGAGGATCTGGCCAATGGCATTCAGTGGGTGCTGGAACAATCCGAAACCGCTTTTCAGCAACTGTCGGCAAACGCCCGAAACCATGTGGTGATGCATTATGACGAAACCGTGGTGGCCCGGCAGTATATTCGCCTGTACAATGATGTTGTTACACAGGCGGGGCCGCCCGGCGGTTAATCAGGGAACATCAGAGGTAATCAAAGTTTTCTCTGATGTTCCCTGATCACCTCTGATTAACCGCCGGGCGGCCCCGCCTGTGTAACAACCTAATTTAAAAAATAGTAAGATCGGTTTTCTTGCGACACAACACCGCAAATGCGCTCGGTTTGATTTTTCGCAGGGCCGGAACGGATTTCAGGATTTGAGTTTTCAGCCAGATCGCCCAGAAAGCCAGCGTGTTGGGAGCCGAATGCCGAATGGCGGCCGTGTCGTAGAAAACGCTGTGTTCGGCCAGAATTTCGAACCCTTCGGATTTAAGCAGAAACTTGAACAGCGAGGGCGTGAAAATATTGATGTGACCGTACGACAGGAAGTGATCGGTTTTTCTGTCGACAAAAAAGCTGAAGTCAATCGGTACTTCAAAAAACTGGTACTCCGAAACCCGGGCAATTTCACGCAGCAAAAGCCGCGGATGTTCCACGTGTTCGATGACGTGTGAGCAGGTCGCCAACGGGAATTCTTTCGGGCCATACGGTATCTTGTAGCCGTCGAATAGCTGCACATTCTGCAACGACGACAGGCCCCGCTCGCGGATTCGGCTGGCGCCACTTTCCGAGATTTCGAGGGAATACATCGCCGGCGAAAACCGGTTCTGGTCGAGTTGCTGCAAAACCGCCCCGTCGCCGGAACCGACGTCGAGCATTTTCGGAAAGTTGTAGGATTGACACAGGCGACGAATGGTTTCGGCCTTCATCCGGGCGCCCATATTCCGCCAGGTGCGGTCAGAATCAGCGTATTGCGACCGGTATGCGTCCTGAAGTGCCGATGAGGTTGTTGAATTCGTTTCCATTCAGCCGTTGGTTAGCACGTAAAATTACCGTTTTTTTGTGAATTGCCCGCGCTCTTACTATGCCCTTACTTTCCATCATCACCATCACCTACAACGCCGAACGCTTTCTGGAGCGCACCATTCAGAGCCTGTTGGCCAACCAACCGGGCGCCGAGGTGGAGTACCTGATCATCGATGGCAACTCCAAAGACGGGACACTGGACATCGTGCGGCAGTATGAAAAACACATCACCCACTGGATTTCGGAGCCGGATCGCGGGTTGTATGACGCCATGAACAAAGGCCAGCAACGGGCCACGGGCGACTACGTCTGGTTTATGAATGCCGGTGATGAGCTTCACGACGGAGCGGTTTTGTCGAAGCTTCTGAACCAGATCCGGAACAATCCCGCCGACGTCTATTACAGCGACGCACTGTTTGTGGACGATACGGGTAAAGCGCTGGGGTTACGCAGCCAAATTACGCCCCACACCCTGCCCCACCACCTGAGCTGGCGCGACATGAATCTGGGGATGAAAGTCTGTCACCAGGCGTTTATTGCCCGCCGAACGCTGGCCCCACCCTTTCGGATCGACAATCTCAGCGCGGATGTCGATTGGGAAATTCGCTGTCTGAAAACCGCTCAGAAAGTAGTTTGGCTCGATTTTGTCTTGTGTAAGTATCTGGTGGGCGGTTTGTCGGTTCAGCGCCACCGGCAGTCGCTCCGGGATCGGTTCACCGTGCTGGCCGATCATTTCGGCGTGGCAACGGCCTTGTGGAACCACGTCCGGATTGTGGCCCGGGCGGTGCGGTTTCGGTTTTTTAGCTGAAAGCAGGAAGTCGTTGCAACGACTCGGGTTGGTGAGCTTCTGGCATTTATTCCCACGGTTCAAACCGTGGGCTGGTTTTCATACCAACCACGTCATCAGAATAGCAATTCCACAGCCCACGGTTTGAACCGTGGGAATAAAATGATTGAAATTTTTCGAATTGACCAACGGTTCTAACCGTTTTGTTTACTCATAAAATGACGCAACGAATTCTATTTATTTGCTTTTTCTGGCTTACTTCTCTTCCGCTTTTTGCCCAAACGGCCGGTGATTCCATTCCCACCGAACGACGGTATCCCTTAACGTCTTTTATTGTTCCGGCCACGCTGACAGGGGGCGGAGCAGCTCTGATCGGACACCCCACCCGGGAGCCCTTTCGCTCGACGGGTCACGTCAGTTCGGCGGATGACTACCTGCGTTTCGGGCCGTATGGCCTGCGGGTCGCGCTGCAACTGGCGGGCGTGAAACCGGCGGTCAACCTGGGCGACGAAATTGCCGTGACGGTTTTGTCGAACGTGGCCATGGGGGGTGTCACGGAGGTCCTTAAACGCACGATTAACTCCACCCGCCCCGACGGTTCCGACCGCCGATCGTTCCCATCCGGCCATACGGCGGTAGCCTTTACGGGGGCGGAATTACTGCACCAGGCGTATAAACACAAGAGTCCGTGGATCAGCATCGCGGGCTATGCCATGGCGAGTGCCACAGCGGTGCTTCGGGTGGCCAACGAAAAGCACCATTGGGCCGATGTTTTGACCGGAGCAGGCATTGGGATTGCGTCCGTAAAGATAACGTATGCGGTTTATCCCGTTATTAAACGCAAGTTACAACGCCACCGCAAGCAACCGGCAAGCTAAATACAATCACCTGTTAATCAATTAATTGATTAAGTATTTTAAATGAGTAACCACCTGTCAATCACCGGTTTTCAGCATTACGTCCGTATTAAATTCGTTTTTCGTTGAACACATTTGTCGGTTTGTCCAAAAATGAAAATAAATTTGCGGTTCGCGAGCAAAAGGCAGACGAATATTTTTTTGCACACAGTAAATTTAAAATAGACTTTTAATATGAAGCGCTTAGCTGTTTTTACTTCCGGCGGTGACGCACCTGGCATGAATGCCTGTATTCGGGCGGTTGTCAGAGGAGCGGTTTACCACGGCGTCGAAGTTTTCGGCATCCGTCGGGGGTACAACGGAATGATCAACGGCGATATTTTTCCCATGACGTCCCACTCGGTGAGCAACATTGTTCAACGCGGTGGAACCATCCTGAAATCCGCTCGCAGCAAAGAGTTCATGACCCCCGAAGGCCGTCAGAAAGCGCACGATCAACTGATTAAACACGGTATCGAAGGCCTGGTGGCCATTGGCGGAAACGGGACGTTTACCGGAGCTTTAAAGTTTTTTGAAGAATACCAGATTCCCACCGTTGGCGCGCCGGGCACCATCGACAACGATCTCTACGGCACCGATTATACCATCGGTTTCGACACCGCCGTCAACACCGCCCTCGAAGCCATCGACAAAATCCGCGATACCGCCGATTCACACGACCGGATTTTCTTCATCGAAGTGATGGGCCGCGACTCCGGCTACATTGCCATTCAGTCGGGGATTGCCGGAGGTGCCGAAATGGTGATGGTGCCGGAAGTGCTGACCCCGATTTCGGAAGTTGTCGAGACGCTGAAACAGGGCTGGAGCCGTTCCAAATCGTCTTCCATCATCATTGTGGCCGAAGGCGACGAAGAAGGCAATGCCGCCGAAGTAGCTGAAAAAATCCGCTCGCAGGTGGGCGTCGATGTCGACATGCGCGTGACGACCCTGGGCCATATCCAGCGCGGAGGCATTCCAACGGCCTACGACCGCATTCTGGCCAGCCGCCTGGGTTTGGGAGCTCTGGAAGGCTTGTTAAACGGGGAAAAGAATGTGATGGCCGGCGTTGTCAATAACCAGCTTCTCTACACGCCCTTCATCGATACCATCAAGCTGCCCAAGCCGATCAACGAGGATTTGCTGCGGATGGTGCGGATTCTCAGCGTTTAGAGATACCCTGCAACCCGGTACGCCGTGTAGCCTACCAGTTCGTGGATCAGCCAATAGGAACTAAACAGGGCTTTTTCGGAAGGCAGCAACAGGTGGTTGGGCGCAAACTCGCGTGGTCCGCCGAAAAAAGCCGCCGGGTAAGGGGTTACGGCCATGTGCTGTTTCTCGAAACACCCGATCGCCCGGCGCATGTGCCAGGCCGACGTGATCAGCACGTATTCATACCCATTGAACCGTTTTTGGAGTATTGGGGCTGAGAAAAGCGCGTTCTCGTGCGTGTTGCGGGACCGGTTTTCGAGCAGCACGTCCTGCGCCGGAACGCCCGCCAGCATCAAAAATTGCCGCGTTAATTGCCCTTCATTGGCAACGTCGCTCCGGAAAATCCCCCCAATGCCTCCGCTAATCAGGATTTTCTGAATCTGCCCGGCTTTATACAACAGCAACGCCTGTCCCATCCGGTCGGCCTGATCGCCCAGATAAATGCGGTTGCGTGGCTCCCCATCCACCTTCATCATCCCCCCCGTCAGCACCACCCCAATGCGGGGGCGCGTCGGTGCGGGCAGCGTAACCGGCGGAATTTCCCACCAGCGTGCCACCTCATTGGAAATAAATCCATTGCCGGTAATTAGCAGCAACACCACCGCCGAAAGCAGGGCTTTTCGTCGGCGGGCATGATTTTTGGTGAGGATCGCTACCAGCAACAGGATGGTCAACAGCCCCAGGGGCATGAGCAGAAAGGAGAATACTTTGGAAAGAAAGTAGAACATCGTGTATGCGAAGGCCAACGCCCCAATCGTTATAACTCGTATCTTTGTATGACAAACTCTGGTCAACCAACCACGCAATTCATGAATCGACGGTTCTGTTTTACGGCGTTCCTGCTGCTCCTCTTCGCCCCGTGTCTACGGGCGCAATCGTCCGAAGGTCATCTGGTTACGGCCAAAATCAAAGGACTGGCCAACAAAACCGCTTATCTGGCGCATTTCTACGGCCAGACACAGTTTACGCCCCGCGACACCGCTACCGCCGACGCCGAAGGACGTCTGGTGTTCGACGGGCCGAAGGATCTTCCCGGCGGGTTGTATATGATCGTGGTGGATGCCAAACCGGTTCTCCAACTGGTGATTGGCGAACAGCGGTTTTCGATTGAGGCCGATACAGTGAACGTCATTGAATCCATGAAAGTGACCGGTTCCCGCGAAAATGAGCTTTTTTACGGGTACCAGAAATTCCTGAGCAAAAAGTACGGAGAAATCAGTGCTTTGCAAAAAAGCGGGGGATCGGCCAGCCAGATTGCCGCCGGTCAGAAAGAAGTAGAAGACTACCGCAAAGACTTCATGGCCAAAAATGCCAATACGTTGACGGTTAAGCTGTTCCGGGCGGCCGAAGAACCCGAAATTCCGGAAGCACCGAAGCTGGCGAACGGACGCCCGGATTCCAATTTTGTTTTTAATTATTACCGGAATCACTTTCTCGACGGTTTCGATTTTTCGGACGAACGCCTGATGCGGACGCCTTTTCTTCAAAGCAAACTCGACCGTTATCTCAAAGAACTGACCGTGCAAACCGTCGATTCGCTGATTCCGGCGGCTGATTACCTGGTGAAAAAAGCGAAAGCCAACAAAGACATTCTGCAATACACGATCTGGTACATTACGAACCAGTATGAAGAGCAAAAGAAAGTGCTGAACACCGACGGTTTGTTCATTCACATGGCCGAGAAGTACTGGCTGACCGGGGTAATGCCCGTCAGCGATACTTCCACGCTCACCAGCATGCGCGACCGGGTCAGGATTCTGAAACCGCTGCTGGCCGGCAAAACCCTGCCCAACGTGAGTTTGAAGGATACGCTCGGGCGGTTTCAGGCCTTGCACAACGTCAAAGCGGAGTATACCATTGCATTTTTCTACGATCCCGAATGCGGACACTGCCGGGAGTCGGCCCCCTCGCTGAAGAAATTCTACGATAAACACAAAGCCCAGGGCGTGCAGATTTACGCGGTAGCCATTGGCAAAACCGAAGCGATCTGGAAGAAATTTATCCGGGAGTTTAAATTGCAGAGTCTGCTGAACGTCTACGGGCCGAGTGCGCCGGTCGATTACAAAACCAAATACGACGTGTATTCCACCCCGACGGTGTATGTGCTCGATAAAGACAAGAAAATCCTGGCCCGCCGATTACCGGTTGAAGATCTGGAAGGTTACTTCAATTTCATCCAACAGCAGAAAATGACCAAAAAACCGGCCCCGATGAAGGATGCCAAGGCGAGTGTAAAGGGGAAATGATTGACGGTTTACGGTTTTCAGTTTACGGTAGCTGACGCATTGCTACTTCGTTATTCAATATTCGGTATTCATTATTCGATATTTTAAGAATGCATCAGCCATCGAAACCTTGGCCCGGCGAAAACCGTATACCGAAAACTGAAAACCATTACTTCATCTTCGTCCGTTTCACTAAATAGCTCGTCAGGATCTGGTCGAATCCTTTGGCGATATCGGCCTCGATGAAGTCGATCCGGTACTGACCGCAGCGGAGTTTGAGTTCGTGGTAAAAATTCTTGATGGCCGTTTGGTAGTTGTCGCGCACCTGATTAGGCTGCACTTTCACTTTTTCGCCGGTTTCCAGGTCGATGAATTCGTAGGGCCGCTCGTCAAAACTGAAATCTTCCTCGGTTTTCTTATCGATGACGTGAAAAATCAGCACTTCGTGGAGGTTGTGGCGCAGGTGTTGCAGGGCTGAAAACAGGTGGTCGACATCCGAAACATTCTCGAACATGTCGCTGAAAATCACCACCAGCGAACGTTTGTTGATTTTTTCGGCCAGTTGGTGAATCACTTCGGCCGCCGACGTTTTCCGCAGCGGGGGCGGTTGTTGCAGCAGCGTGTTGAGTTGCTGGAATATTTTATGAACGTGTGAAGGCGTCGATTTCGTTTGCGTCTGAATATCAATCCCTTCGGCAAAAGTGGTCAGGCTGACGGCGTCTTTCTGGCGCTGGAGCAGATAGGCAATGCAGGCAGCGGCCAGAATGCTGAAGGTAATTTTGCCATAGCCCGGTTCGGGGTAATACATCGTCGACGAGGTGTCGAGCAGCAGGTGGCAGCGCAGGTTGGTTTCTTCTTCAAACCGCTTGACAAACAGGCGTTCCGATTTGGCAAATACTTTCCAGTCGATGTAGCGGGTGCTTTCGCCGGTGTTGTAGAGCCGGTGTTCGGCAAACTCGACCGAAAAACCGTGGAAGGGCGATTTGTGCAAACCGGTAATGAATCCTTCCACCATTTGGCGGGCCAGAAACTCTACATTACCGTACTCCCGGACTTTCAGTAAATCTACTTGCGTTGCCATAGTCGTAAAAATACAGATCGCGGCCGGATCATCAAAAGGATTCGAAGGGTAGTTTAGGCATCCGGCACATCAAATTTGCCTTGTGTCTGAAATGCGCCCGGCGCAAACTACGCTTTGATTCAGTGATCCAACCGCGATATGAAAACGTTCTCCGCGCTTAAATGGTATCGATGGGGGCAAGCAACGGTTCTAAACGGTTCGTAAGCGGAAACAACACGGCGGTGGCAGGCTCGGTTATTTTCCGGTTATGACCGACAACCCGGATGGCCACATTGGCGATGCCGGTTTTAACGATTCCCAGGGTTTTCGCGGCTGCATAGGCCAGATCGATGATGCGGCCTTTGCCGTGCGGCCCCCGGTCGTTAATCCGAACGACAACGGATTGGTTATTGGATAAGTTGGTCACTTCGACCATGGTGTTCATGGGCAGAGAAATGTGTGCCGCCGTCAGTTTGTCGTTCTGATAACGTTCTCCGCAACTGGTTTTTTTCCCATGAAAGCGTTTTGAATAGAAAGAAGCCTTTCCTTTCTGTATGAGACCCGACTGGGCCTCCGTTGATTTCATGCCGCCGAAAAGCAGCATGATCGTGACGATTATACTCATACAGTTTGAGGTTTGGTGGAAAACAAAAAAAGGTTGAGCGCCAGACACTTACGCCCCACCTTTAGCAGAAATTTAACAATTCCCTCATTACAAAGATAACAGCAACTGCTTAAGAAGCAAACTGTTTTCTTTCTTTATTCTAGTGTTCTCTTAAACCTGTCCAGTTTGGGCCGTACGCTATGAAAATTAATTTAAGGCAATATTTTTGCTAGTTATACTAATCCGCTTATTTTAGCGTTTAAATCACCTCAAACCACCAGAGATTGTGGAAGAAAAAGAGAAAGAAAAAATCTTTTCCAAGCGCGTCAGAGCTGGAAAACGTACCTACTTCTTTGACGTCAAATCCACCCGCGCCAACGACTATTATCTGACCATTACTGAAAGCCGCCGGCATCCGCAGGGCGACGGTTTTATTTACGAGAAACATAAAATGTTTCTCTACAAAGAAGATTTCGACAAGTTCTCTGATGCGTTGCACGATACCATTCAATATATTAAATCCGATTTGATGCCTGAATTCGACTTCTCCCAGTACGCCGTGAAAGATGAACTGGAAGATGTGGGCGGCAGCGAATTGAAGTGGGAATAACCCCTCTATCTCTTCTTCCACAACTTAGCCTCTGATCCCCGGAGGCTTTTTTGTTTTTCGCCCCTGAATGTCCGAACTTTGCGAGACAATTGTGAATGAGTGAATGAGCGAATGAGTGAATAGCCTGCCGGATTCTTGTCAAACTATTTACTCATTCGCTCATTCACTCACTCACTCATTCAAAATTAAAAATACATGAGTCTTCAATGCGGTATTGTCGGGCTGCCTAATGTTGGGAAGTCCACCTTGTTTAATGCCATTTCGAGCGGAAAGGCCGAAGCTGCCAACTATCCGTTCTGTACCATAGATCCCAACGTCGGCGTCGTCACGGTGCCTGACGAACGGCTGGACACGCTGGAAAGCCTGGTGAAGCCCCAGAAAGTGGTGCCAACCATCATCGAATTTGTCGACATCGCCGGGCTGGTCAAAGGCGCCAGCCAGGGACAGGGCCTGGGCAATAAGTTTCTGGCCAACATCCGGGAAGTCGATGCCATCGTCCACGTCATCCGGTGTTTTGAAGACGATAACATCGTCCACGTCGAAGGGCGCGTCAACCCGATTTTTGACAAGGAAATCATTGACATCGAGCTTCAACTGAAAGACCTGGAGTCGATCGACCGGAAACTGCAACGCACCGAAAAAGCCGTTCGCGCCGGTAGCGACGCCAAAGCCAAAGCCGAACTGGAAATCCTGATCCGCTACAAAAAAGCCCTGGAAGCCGGACAAAACGCCCGGGCCGTGGATGTAACGCCCGAAGAACAGTTTGCCGCCGTGGGCGAACTCCAGTTGCTGACCGTCAAACCGGTAATTTATGTCGCGAACGTCGACGAAAAATCGCTGCCGGGCGGCAACCAGTATTCCGATCAACTGAAAGAAATGGCGAAGGCCGAGGGCGCGGAAGTGGTCATCGTGTGTGCTGCCATTGAGGCCCAGATTGCCGAAATTGAAGAACCCGACGAACGCCAGATGTTCCTGGAAGAATACGGTTTGCAGGAATCCGGTCTGGATCTGCTCATCAAAGCGTCGTACCGTTTGCTCAATTTAATTACTTATTTTACGGCGGGTGTCAAAGAGGTTCGCGCCTGGACGATTCAGCGCGGCTGGAAAGCCCCGCAGGCGGCTGGCGTGATTCACTCGGATTTTGAAAAACACTTCATCCGCGCGCAGGTCATCAAGATTCCGGATTTTGTTCAGTACAAATCACAGGCCGCCGTTCGGGAAGCGGGCAAGTTGTCGGTCGAAGGCAAGGAGTACGTCGTGGCCGACGGCGATGTGATGGAGTTTCTGCACAGCGCTTAATGAATGACGATAGCGGGCTTCCGGCCCGCTATCTTTTGGTTTATACCCGTCTATATCCATGGCAGAAGTCTCCGTCAAACCTGCCCAATCCCACCAGTTCCGCGACATTCCGCTGTTTCTGGTCCTGATTCCGATTATCAACGTCCTCAATTATTACCTGACGTATACCCACATTCCGTCGGGCTGGCGGCTCCCGGTTACGTTCCTGATCGACACGGTTCAGGGGTATGCGGCCTGGTGGATGCTCCGGGCGATTATTCGGCGGTTAGACCACCGGTTTCCCTACGAACGAAATTTCGTCCGGCGAATCCTGCTGCAATGTGTGATTACGTCCGTGGTCAGTCTGCTGGTCATTGCCCTCTCGACGGAAGCGATCAATTTTCTGGCGACTGACAAACCGGTTCCGCGCCGTTTCTACACCCACGACATTTTCATTTTTTTCATCTGGATTTTAGCTATCAACGGTATTTACATCGGTGCTCATTTTTACGAGCAATTTCAACAGGCCAACCACACCAAACACGAAGCGCTCCGCGTTCGGCAGGAAGGGTTTATCGTTCGTTCGGGCAAACAGAGCATTGCCGTTCCGTTCGATGAAAGTATCGGATTTTACGTCGATGGCGAATACACGATGGTGTTAACCGATCAGCAGAAGCGATACGTGGTCGACCAATCGCTGGACAAACTGGAAGATGAACTGCCGGGCGAGAGGTTTTTTCGACTCAACCGTCAGTACATCCTGCACCGCCAAACCCTCACCGCCTTCGACCGACTGGAAAACGGCAAGCTCAACGTACGGCTGAAAGATATACCCGGTTTTCCGGAAAGCATTCAGGTCAGCCGCACCAAAGCCCCGGCTTTCAAAAAATGGTTTTCTCCTGAATAAATACAACTGCACTTCACAGATCATTTTGCTACACTTCACCGAAAAACCGGCTTATACGCCGTCAACAAATGCTTTTCCTGGCGGTACTTTGCCAACGCAAATACGAACACGCCATGAAAAAATTATTTTTATTCAACATTCTTATCTGTGTCCTGACGGGTTTGATACCGGTTTCTGCGCAACACATACCGTCGCCGGAGTCTGTCAAGCGTGACTGGCCACTGATCGTCAGCTTACAATTCCATTCCATTTCGGTGCCTTTCAAATCTTTGAAAGGCACCTTTTCAAATGTCGGATTCAGTCTGGGTACGGAGGTGGCCTACAACCGCCGGGCCAATCTGCTCCAGCAGGTTCAGCTTGGTTTTTACCGGAACCAAAACGGCGGAAACGGCTTATCGGTTTTCACCCAGACGGCTTACCAACCGCATTTTGGGCCGGTTTACACCGAAGTCAAAGCCGGGTTGGGCTACCATTTCGCCTTTCACCCCAACACCACACTCGTGTTTAAAAACGGCGAATGGCAGTCGGCCAGCCAATCCGGCAAAGGTCTGTTGATGGTGCCGGTTGGGCTTTCAATCGGTTATCAAGGCACCAAAACCAAACGACTGGTGGAGCCCTTCGTGAGCTACCAGTTTTTTATTCTGCAAGGCTACAACCCGGATGTCCCTCTCCTGCCCAACCAGTTGATTCAGATTGGCTCCCGCATTCATTTTTCCCACTAATTCACACCTCACCACTCCATGAAATTCTTTTTTATCGGCATCCTGCTGGCCAGTCTGCTGGCCTGTGAGCCAAACGATTTCGCCACGCCTACGGTTTCCTGCACGGAAACTACGCCAATCAACGCGAATTATTCCAAAGCCCGGCAAATTCAAACGCTGCTGGACGGTTTCACTGCGGAAGGACTACCGGGTGTTGCGGTGGCGGTTTATACCCCCAAAGAAGGCTATTGGGCCGGAGCGTCCGGCTATGCGCGGCTGGAAGATAAAACCGCAATGCAAATCTGCCATTTGCACTACAGCCAGAGTGTGGCCAAAAGCTACATGGCCGTTGGCATGCTAAAACTGGTTGAAACCGGTAAAATTGAGCTTGATACGCCGATAACGACCTATCTGCCCGTAAATCTCAGCGACAACATTACCGATGCCGAAACCATCACGGTTCGGATGCTGCTCAATCACACGTCCGGTATTCCCAACTATTCGCTCGATACCGATTACGTGACGGTTTTTCTGCAAAATCCGCTGCGTTCGTTCACGGGTGCGGAGTATTTGTCGTACATTCGAAAGTCTCCTCTGCGCTTCAAACCCGGTAGTTATTTTCAGTATTCCGATACCAATTACCTGCTGCTGGCCCTCATCGCCAACCAGGTACACGGCGACCACGCCCGGCTAATTCAGGAAAGCGTTTTGGCTCCGCTGAACCTTCAGCAAACCTTTTACCATAACGTTCAGCAGCAGACCAATCTGGTTAACAGTTACTTCGACCGGTTTGGCGACGGCAAGCTGGAAAATGTTTCGCAGATGCAGCAAGTCAACGTCAACTCCCTGTCGGGCGACGATGGACTGGTGGCTTCTCCGCTCGATTTCGTCAGATTTCTGCGCGGCCTGTTGGAAGGAAAACTGTTGTCAGACAAAAGCATGAAGACGATGATGACCTGGGTGAACGACAAAAACGGCGAACCGAGTTACGGCATGGGCTTATACCGTGTCTATTATTCCGGGCAGCTTGCCTACGGCCACGGCGGGGCGGGTTTGGGTGCCGGATGCGCCCTGTATCATTTCCCGGAGAAGCAACTGTACGTCTTCATGGGGACAAATATGGGAACGCTCACCGACGGACCGTATGTGCGGAAAGTGGGCGAAATGAAAGACCAATTACTCGATCTGCTGCTGAAATAACTTACTTCCGCTTGTTGTAGCCAATCCGTCGATAGCCCACCAATTGATCGGCCCGCGATGCCGGGGGACGGTGGTAGACCAGAATTTCATACTCGTTTTCCGTATCCGAATAATTTCCTTCGATCAGGGTTTCGTTGCCCGTCAGGTTCATTCCGGAGCGCGACACGGGCGGAGGAATGCCTTTTAAGGAATAATTATAGTTGTAGACGCCCTGCTTCAGTTGAATGTCGGCCCGGTAGGCATGCAAATCCGGGACGTAGCTCATCCGGTTGAGATCATCTAACCGCCAGAAATTGAACGCACTGTTCACAAACAATTCGGCATTGGGCACCTCGTCCATGCGCAGCGTAAAAACCGTCGTGATGTAGTCGGCCTGCGTGGCTCCAATACGGGTTTCCAGGTGATCGATCACGTATTGTCCGTTAAAATCGTCGGTTTGAACATACGCACCCACACTTCGGATGCCATCGGTTTGCACAAACGCCGTGTTGCGGTCTTCCTTACGATCGATCCGTTCGATGTAATTGCCGCGCGACAAAACCGTCCGGGTGTCGAAATACCGGTATTCGTTCCCACCGGGAAACGTGTTTTTCAGATCGAAAAGCCGGTATTCCAGCAGGTTGTCGAACGCCCGGACGTTGGTCGGCCGCAGGCCCGTGATCACGCGGTCGTCGCGAAAATTCTGGCGAATGACAATTTTCAGGTCGTCCTGGGGCGAAATGAGCGGATAGCCCCGGTAACTGATTTCGAAATTGATCTGCTGGTCGGTAAAGCGCAATTGCGGATCGTTGGCAAACTGTGCCGTGGCCGACACACCCACGCGGTTGAGGTACGTACTGAACCGGCGGCTGAAATAAATCTGGTTCGGATTCCGCTCGTTATAGACCACCAACACATAATTTCCCGGCAATTTGACCTTCGGTACCGGAAACCGGTAGTGGTAATACGGTATTTTGGTGTTCTGCGAAATCTGATAATCCTGAATCGGATAGTCGTTGTATTCGTACGTAAACTCGATGTCATTCAGAATCGACCGTTGCCAGTCGGCGTTGCAATGCACGAATTTGGCGCGGAAGGGCCGAAACGTAGCTGTCAGATCGTCAAATTCCAGCATGAGCTGCGTCTCGACGGATTGATCGATGATGGGCGGGTTAAGCGTTTGCGCCGGATCGGTCGGGTCGTTGCCAAGCACCGGATACAGCATCACGGTTTTGATGGCTGGATCGGCAATCCGGTCTTCGGTCGGCAGATTTTGGGCGGAAGCCTGAACCATGACAACGCCATTGAGCAGCAAAAAAAGTCGGAAGAATGAACGCATTTAGAATAGATAAATCGGTATAGGTAGGAACGAAATTTTAGGGAAAGGCAGTATAAAAAACATTTCAGGATGTATTTTTGAACTCAGCAAGATGTAACTCAGGCGAAGATGGTCAATTACGATACGAAAGAGTGGGTCCGGTTTCTGATTAATTTCCCCAAAGCCGATACCGTCCGCAAGCTGATGCCTTTTTTAGGCCTGATGACCCTCTACTCTTTTTTGGTGGCCTTTACACTCCTCTACGTCTTCGATATGAAAGACAATTCGGATTTGAGGCACATCTCGGTCATGCACTCTTTGCTGGGGTTTGTCATTTCGATGTTGCTGGTTTTCAGGACCAACACCGCCTACGATCGCTGGTGGGAAGGGCGTCGGATGTGGGGGGCGCTCACCAACAACAGCCGCAACCTGGCCCTGAAGCTGGAACCCTTACTGGATCAGGCGGCCACCGATGAGCGGGACTTTTTTCGCGTGATGATCCCCAACTTTGCCTACGCGATGAAAAACCACCTGCGGGCGCAATTCATCGAGAAAGAATTTACCGAATGTTCGCTTTTCCCTCTATCTGCATTGAACCGGCACGAGCACATTCCTTCCCAAATTTCGGCGGCTCTTACCCGCAAAGTCTATGAACTTCAGCGAAAAGGTGTCTTTTTACCGGAACATTTGCTGTTTTTGAACGGCGAACTACAAAGTCTGATGGACATCTGTGGCTCCTGCGAACGGATCAACAAAACACCGATTCCGTTTTCCTACAGCTCGTTTCTAAAAAAATTCATCTTCATTTACTGCATTACGCTTCCGCTCGGCTACGTTTTCAGCCTGCATTACTTCGTCGTCCCGTTTGTCGTGTTCATCTTCTACGTTCTGGCCAGTCTGGAGGTCATCGCCGAAGAAATTGAAGACCCGTTTGGGACAGATGCGAACGATTTGCCCGCCGAAACGATCTGCAAGAATATCCGGCAATCGGTTCGGCAACTCATTCCGGTTTCGGACTCCATCAAAACGCCCTCCAATTCAGGCCTTCTTTGAGTTGGAGCTTCGGGGAGAAACCGCTATTTTGCCAATCGCTTCATCCCCACCCTAACGCAATGAGCCTGAATGCGGTAAAAGAATGTCCGAACTGCTCGGCGAACCTGAACGTTTCGTTCAACTACTGCCCCCGGTGCGGACAAACGACATCGCTACACCGTTTCAATCTGCCGCACATTATTCACGAAATTTTCCACGTCATTACCCACGCCGACAAGGGCGTTCTGTTGCTTCTGAAAGAACTGGCGATCCGGCCCGGAATGGTGGCCCGCGAATACATTCTGGAGGGGAAGCGAAAAAAATATTTCAATCCCTTCACGTTTCTGGTGCTGGTATTGGGGCTTACGTTGTTTGCCAACTCCATCTTTCACCCGTACACCCGAACCAACAATCCGGTTCAGGTAGCGGCTACCAGGCACTACAAATCCGAACAGCAAAAGCAGCTTGCCTTAAAGCTGGCCGAACGACAGCAAACGATTCAATTGTTTCTCGAAAAGCGCAGCAATCTGGTTGCGTTCCTGGCGGTTCCGGTCATTACTCTGGTGTATTGGCTCTTTTTTTTCCGTACGGGCATCAACTATGCCGAACACCTGGTTGCACAGGTGTTCTTTTCCGGTTTTTATTCGTTGTTTTGGACGCTCGTTCTTACGCCCATCCGGCAGATGTTTCCGGAAGGGAACTGGTTTAGCATTGCCCAACTGGCTTTTCAACTGCTGTATCTAACCGTCGCGTATCGCCAATTTTTACCGCCCGACCGTCCAACGTCCTATTTGAAGTCTGCCCTGGCTGCGGTAACTGGAATAGTCGCCTGGGCGTTTCTTTCAGCCGGTATCTTTTTCCTCTATGTCCGATTTGGCGGATGAACAGGGAACTTTACCCCAACTTCTTTTCCAATTTTTCCGCTTCCAGCATCACGTCCTCCCACTGCTCCTGAAACGAATCGAGTTCCGTACCAACCCGTTTGTAATCAGCGGTTTTCGACTGAAAAAGCTTTCCGTCGGCAACGACTTTCGGCTCGGCCATTTCGGTTTCCAGTTGCTTCTTCTGTTTCTCCAGCCGGGCAATCTGCTGCTCAAAATCTTCGGCCTGCTGCGTCGCTTTTTTCAACGCCCGCTGCCATTCCTTGCGCTCTTCGTCATTGGCAATGCTCTTGCCGTTGGCAGAACCGTTGGAGCGGTTTTGACCATTCTTATCGGCCGGTTTGCTGGCCTCGGCCAGTTTACCATTCACGTTCGGTTGCGGAGAACTGGCGGTCGTCTCGACCGGATTCGATTTCCGTTCTTCCAGCCACCATTCGTATTCGTCGTAGGTGCCGGGGTATTCCTTGATCTGTTCGTCTTCGATGTACCAGATTTTGTTGGCAATCTGTGAGACGAAATACCGGTCGTGGGAAACCACCACAAAGGTGCCTTCGTACTGATCCAACGCCTGAATCAGAATATTCACCGACTGCATGTCAAGGTGGTTGGTCGGTTCATCCAACAGCAGGAAGTTGGCTTGTGACAGCAGCACTTTCGCCAGGGCCACCCGCGATTTTTCGCCCCCGGACAGCACCTTGATTTTCTTGAAAACATCGTCGCCCGAAAACAGGAAACAGCCCAAAACCGTCCGCAATTCCGATTCGGATTTAGTCGGATTGGCCGATTTTAATTCCTCCAGCATGTTGTCTTCCACGTTCAGCGACTCCAGCTGGTGCTGGGCGTAGAAACTGAACGAGACGTTATGACCCAGCCGCCGTTCGCCCTTCGTGGTCGGTTCGGTTCCCGCAATAATCCGCAGCAAGGTCGATTTACCACGACCATTGGCGCCAATCAGGGCCACGTGATCGCCCCGTTCAAGTCGGGCGGTGGTGTGTGTCAGGATTTTTTTCTCGCCGTAATTTTTCGTTACTTCATCGAGGTGCAGAATGTGCCGACCGGGTTGCGTCGAAAAGTTAAACCGGAAGTTAACGCGGGCATTTTCATCAATCACCGCATCGACCCGGTCCATTTTTTCGAGCATTTTCACCCGGCTCTGGGCCTGCTTGGCTTTGGTGGCTTTCGCCTTAAACCGCTCGATAAACCGCTCCGTTTGTCGGATTTTAGCCTGCTGATTTTCGTAGGCTCCCTGTTGAATTTCGTTGCGCAACGCCTTTTCTTCGAGGTAATAGGAATAATTCCCTGCGTAGTAATTCAGCTTGGCACCCGAAACTTCCACAATGCTGTCTACCACATTATCAAGGAATTCCCGGTCGTGAGAAACCACAATCACCGCGCCTTCGTAGTTCAGAATGTATTTTTCAACCCAGACAATGGACGGTAAGTCCAGGTGGTTGGTCGGTTCATCGAGCATGAGCAGCGACGGTTTTTGCAACAGCAGTTTGGCCAGCATCACGCGCATCCGCCAGCCCCCGGAAAACAGCCGCAGCGGTTTGTCCAGATCGTTGGTCGAGAAGCCCAGCCCTTCCAGAATTTCCTCGGCTTTCGATTGGATCGTGTAACCGTCCAGGGCGGCAAATTCGTCCTGCGCCCGTGCCAGTTTGTCGATCAGTTCGTCGCGGTAGTTGACTTCCATCTCGTGCAGCAGGCCGTCGATCCGTTTTTGCAGGTGGTTCTGGCGTTCAAAAGCCTGCATGGCCACCGACAGAATTGAGTCGTCGGTTTGGTAGGAAAGCAAATCCTGGTTCAAAAAACCGATGGTTACATCGCCCGCTTTGGAGATCGTTCCGCCGTCGAGTTGGTATTCACCCATGATCAACCGCAGCAGAGTCGATTTTCCGGTTCCGTTGAGGCCAATGAGACCAATTTTCTGACCGGGCTTGATGTGCATCGACGCATTTTCGTAGAGCGCCCGGCTTCCGAGATAATAAGACAGGTTTGTAAGAGAAATCATACCGGCAAATTTACGCATTTTTGCCGCGTTTGCTTGCATGGTTTGTGAAGAACCCGCTATATTTGCACCCACAAAAACGGTAAAAAGTCGTTTTTGCCTCCTTAGCTCAGTTGGTAGAGCGACGCATTCGTAATGCGTAGGTCGCAGGTTCGAGTCCCGTAGGAGGCTCACAAGTTACAAAAAGGCTACGTCGTTGTAGAGTTTAATAACTCGAAATCAACGAATTAGCCTTTTTTCTTTTTATAGCGTATTAGTGATTGGTGCACGGTTCTTATAAGATTATTCTTCCCCATGTGTTAATCCAGTTTATGCCTTATTATTGACCAAACCAGTCAACACCCAGGCGAACCATTCCCGATCAGGCCGCAATCGAGGTCAGGCTTCGTCACTTGGGCAGGCTCCTACATACCCCTGACGCCGGTCGGCGAGTTCAATTTCCAGAGCTTACCTGCCCCAAGAAAGGAGGGTTTTGTGAGACGGCTACCATGCAGCCATAGGCAGTTTTTAGTTCTCACTCACCTTATTCCTACGGTTTTGCCCACAAAAGCATTTCCCCACTGGTTTAAATTTAAATGAGCCGTAGGAGCAAACGATTTGAGCCGTGCAAGCAACTATCAACGTGGTTTGAAGCTTGATCTTTGTACCATGAAAACCATCAAACAAATTCAGTTGGGCCAAAACGGCCCGTCCGTCTCCAAGCTTGGTTTAGGCTGTATGCGTATGTCTTCGATCTGGGGCGGTTCTATCCCGGACGAAGCAGAAAGTATTGCGACAATCCATGAAGCCCTGGATAGCGGTATTAATTTTTTGAATACCGGAGACTTTTACGGTGCCGGTCATAATGAAATGCTGGTAGGCAAAGCCATTAAAGGCAGGCGCGACGATGCATTCATCAGCGTAAAATTCGGTGCTATCTTTCACAACGGTCAATGGCTGGGATTGGATCTGCGCCCCATCGCGATCAAGAACTTTATCAACTACTCGCTAGCCCGTTTGGGCATTGAAACCATTGATCTCTACCAGCCCAGCCGAATGGATGACAGCGTGCCGGTGGAAGACATCATCGGAGCGGTCGCTGACCTGATTAAGGAAGGTAAAGTGCGCTACCTTGGCGTATCGGAAATTACGGCTGACCAACTTCGTCAAGCCAACGGCATTCACCCCATCAGCGCGCTGGAGATCGGCTATTCGCTGGCCGACCGTCAAATAGAAAGCGAACTGCTGCCAACAGCAAAGGAATTAGGCATTGGCATAGTGGCCTTCGCCAATACAGCCGAGGGCTTATTGACCGGTGAAATGAAAGCACCACTGGCAGAAAATGATTACCGTACCCATTTCTCCCGTTTTCAAGATGAAAGCTTAATCAACAACCTGAAAAAAGTCGAAGTCTTAAAGCAACTTGCCAGCAATAAAGGGTGTACGCCAACCCAGCTTGCAATCGCCTGGGTAAATGAGCAGGGAGATCACATTATGCCCTTGGTAAGCATGAGTCGCCGGTCGCGTTTGCCAGAAAATATCGCGGCCATGGAGATTGTGTTTACGCCGGAAGAAATGAACACCTTAAACACTACTTTTGCAACAGGTGCTATACTCGGCGGCACTTACTTACAGCGCTAAATGACCAGTCCAGCAGAAATTCTCCCCGGCGTGATCTTTTACTCTTACCTCTCTGCCGAGCGGAAAGAGAAAGTCTGTTTCTGGAACCACCATACCTTGGTATTGCAGGTTTCAGGACAGTTTACCTTGGAAACTTCCTCGCAAACCATCTCCATGACCGGAGGAGAAATGCTGTTGATTGGCAGAAACCAGCTGGGTACGCTCACAAAAACACCGCTGCCCGGAGGGAACTATGAAACCATCGTGATATCCCTGCAGGAGGACCTGCTGCGCAGGATTGTGTTGGAAGAAAAGCTTGAAGCAGAACGGAAATACATCGGTCCGCCCAATAGGCTGATTCCATCCAACGAATTCCTTCAGGGATATTTTCAATCAATTATTCCGTACGCCCGAAGCTCAGGAGCAGCGATGACCGATGAGATGGGAATTCTGAAAGTGAAGGAAGGCGTTAAATTACTATTGCTTGCCCTACCCGGACTTCTCAACTTTTTATTCGACTTTTCAGAACCTTATAAAATCGACCTGGAAAGGTTCATGCTTAGTAACTATCATTTCAACGTTCCCATTGAAAAATTCGCGCAGCTCACCGGTCGCAGCCTGGCAGCCTTCAAACGCGATTTCCTGAAAACATTCGGTGCTTCACCTCGTCACTGGCTGCAAGACAAACGGCTGACCGAAGCAAAGCACCTTATCGAAACCAAACATGGAAAACCCTCGGCCATTTATCTCGACCTGGGGTTTGAAAGTCTGTCACACTTCTCGCATTCCTTTAAGAAAAAGTTTGGCATGGCGCCTACCGCACTGAATTATGGCCTTTCTCAAAAGTGATTCACGATTCTCATAAACGCCCGTTTCATGACTCTGTTATCAGCCCTATAACGACTCCCGGTTGAGTCTTTTATAGCCCGAAGGGCCTGCTTTTCCAAGACGGGGTCGATCGACATTGCCACCTGATGATCAATCAGGTGGGCTGGATCCGGGAGGTCAGGTGGTCGAAAAAAAATACAATTCGTTACGGCAGAACCACCAGCTTACCGGTCCCCTGATTATGGTCCATGAAGTGATGGGCGGTCACGATTTGATCGAGCGTAAAGGTACGGCTGATGGCCAGCTTCACGTGACCGGCTTCGACCCGGCGAATGAAATCCTGAAAAACGGGCGTTGGACTCGTGATCTGACCACTGTCATAGGTAGTCAGGCGAACCGTAGCGGGAATATATTCCATGGGCGCAAAATCGGGAATGGTCCAGTTTTCAGCCAGCATACCGCTCATGCAGCCCAGGCCGCCGGGCTTAAGACACTGCAGCGAGTCATGCAGGGTCGATGTCCCCACCAGTTCCAGCACTTTATCGATACCCTCCGGAAAAATAGACCGTACGGATTCGCTAAGCCGCCCTTCATCGATCAGTACATGCGTAGCGCCATTGGCCCGTAAGGCACTTTCTTTCTGCGGGTTGCGGGTTGTAGCCAGCACCGTCAATCCCGCCAGACCGGCCAATTGAGTTGCCAGCATGCCGACGGATGAACTCCCCCCGCGAATGAGCAGCGTTTCACCCGTTTCTATGGCCAGGGCCGGATAGAGTGAGCCGTAGGCCGTTTGGAACATTTCCGGTATGGCCCCCAGAATTTCCCAGGGAAGGGTGCTTTCAAACGGGTGCAGCAGTGCTTTGGGAAGCAACGTGTATTCGGCATAGCTACCATCAAACTCCCGGCCCATTCCGCCCATGAGGGCTAAAACCGGTTGCCCTTTTGGGTACGCTCCGGAAGGGTCAACTTCCACCTGACCAACACACTCAATGCCCAGCACCCGGGGAAACCCGACATGGGGCGATAAGCCTTTCCGGGTCATCAGTTCCGAGCGGTTCAGGCCAAAGGCTTTCACCCGAACCAGTACCTGCCCTTCACCGGGCGTGGGGATCGGACGCTCCTCAATGCGTAGCACATCGGGTCCACCAGGTTGATACACAACGGCCGCTTTCATGCTTTTTATTTAGTTAAAGAGTATCATCTGCCTATCTCCGATTCGGGCCAGGGAAGCCTGCTCGTCTGCACGGCTGAAAGATTGAACAGCCTGCTCGGGTTTAACTGACCCTGCAAAGGTCCGGCGAATCCCGTGGATGTACCAATAAGGTTTCTTAAGAAATAGGCTTAAGAAAGGTTAAGAATGGCGTTGGGCGGTAGCGAGGTCTTTTCGGATTTTATTCAGAAACTCCGGAGTAATGCCCAGGTAAGAGGCAATTGGCGTATTGGAGAGCCGCAAGGCCAGGGCGGGGTATTGTTCCAGAAAGGTGAGGTAACGTTCCTGGGCGGTGGAGCTGATCGTTTGCAGGAAGCGGGTTTGCAGTTCTACATCCTTGTTCTCGATAATGACTTTGAAAATGCGGTCTAGTTTAGGAATGTTGGTACAGAGAAAATAGAGATCCTGTTTCTCGATTTGGAGGATGAGAGATGGCTCAATCGCTTCAATAAAAAGACCGCTGGGTTTCTCCGAATGAAAGCTGCCGATATCGGCAATCCAGTTCGTTTCAGCCGCGAATTGGATCGTATGGTCGACGCCTTTGCGATCGACCGCAAACATGCGAAAGCAACCGCCCAGAACAAACGAATAGTGTTGACACGGAAACCCTTCCTGAAGGATGGCTTGCCGACATTTGATTTACCATTGTGAAACCCGGCCTTCAAAAAGCTGCACTTCTCTTTCAGTCAGGGGTAAGTAGAAAATGCTTTATGAGTAACTGGAATGACATGCTCAAGCGAGTAATTGAATGGAAAAGCAACCGGGTCGGAGAAACCATCTGCCGGGTTGCACCATTCGTCCCGTAGCGATGATCCATTTTGTAGCAACCACGACCGCAGAAAACCCGAAAAGTGTGTCAAGTTAGCGAATTCCAACTTGACACACTCACGGCTTAAATCCTGCAACGTACATTAGTTGAGTGCGATCAACCGCCCCGTCATAGCAGGCTGTTGGGTAGCAAGCACCACGTTGTTGACCTTGGTATCAAACCCGTCGGTAACGACCACCTGATAGGCTCCGTCGGGCAACGCATTGAGATCCATCTTGATGCGTGCTATCCGTTGCCGTCGCCCGACGCGCTGAACGAAATATTCCTTCCCGGTGCTGTTGACCAGCCGGACTTCAACGATACCGCCGATCATTTTATCGACGGCGACGCGGAGTTTACCCTCCACATCGGTGTATAAACTGCTTTGATACGATTGCACTTTCCCGGCGGGTTTCGGTTGGCTCGCATTGGTTACTGCGAACGGAACCGTCAGGCTCGTGAACAGGAAAGCTATGATCAGGGATTTGGTGAGCGTTTTCATGGCGTGAGAAGTTTAGTTTGGTTGTCCGTTTTGAATGAACCAAAGGTCCGCTTCCGGGCAAAAAAACCCTGTCACAGATGAGTCAATCCCTGTTACTTTTGGGAAAAACAGGACCGTTGTCTCTTAAATCGCTTGATCGGCTTCCTGCCTGAAGGGGTTGGCCAAATTGGCAGAAGCGTTCAGCATACCCGTAAGCGTGTCGTAAAACCAGACGGTGTAGGCTTTGACGGTGCGGAAACACAAATCGAAATTGCCTTTGTTCAAGAAAAGCATAAACCGGTCAAAAGGAACGGATTCGCCCTGATCAATGGCATAGCGAACCACGGCTTCAACAACCGGGATGAACCGGGCCGGATCGGCGGTCGCAAACCGTTCGTTCCAGTAGACAAGGTGATTACCCTGGATAAATCCGAAGTCGGTGAAGGTTTTCAGGAATTCGTTTAACGCGTCTTCAACTGGTAACTGAATCATGATTTGGTAAAGCCGTTGTAGGTTACTGCGTCCCTGAAAGTTCGCAAAATGCCCGAACAGCAAAGTCCGGTGGTTTCTGCCATGCCTTCGCCAAAGCCAGCGTTGGCACTTGTCCGATAAATTCAACTTAATACAAAAAAAGTGCCAAAATGTGCAGAGACGATTTGCAAGGAATCCCCGATTTCACGGGTACGCAAAAACGCCCGATCAGAATCCGGTAAACGCATGGCATTTCTTACCTTTATTTGGAAATTGGGTATGATCCTGATGGCCTAAAACCCTTTTCGGTCTGTTTCCTGTGCGCGATTTTCACCTTAAAATAGGCTTTTTTCTCTCCCTGGCAGTCGCCATACTGGTATCTATTCCACGGTTCATTCGACTGGAAAACAATGACTTTACCCATTATGCAGCGACCATGTCCTACACGTTCGCCCATGGTTTTAGTTGCTGGGTCTTTCATCAATATGTGCTCAACCAACCACGCATCGTTTCTGTTTTTCGCCCCCGCTGGACCGTCGGCCCGGGAAGCGTTCTCTTTACACTGGCTCTTTACTTGCCGTATGATTACCTGATGGCCTCTGTATTTAATCTCAGTGTACTCTGGAAGGAGATCCCGGCTTCCAGACGTTTGGCCTGGGTTCTGCTGCGCGGCAGTGTGCTGTCTTCTTTCATGTTTTTTGTAGCCTATTACCTGAAACAAAACCAGGAATCACAGGCGGCTAAATTGGAAAACGAGCGTCTCAAGCAGGAAAATCTGAAAGCCCGTCTGGAGGTTTTGAAGCAACAGATTAGCCCACATTTTCTGTTTAATTCCCTGAATACGCTAAAAAGCATCAGCCAGGAAGAACCTGTGAAGGTCTTCACGATTCAACTGGCCCAGGTCTATCGCTATCTGCTTCGGCATACGACCGCCGATGTGGTCATGGTACAGGATGAACTGGCTTTTGCAGAAGCGTATTTGTCCATTCAGAAGGCCCGGTTTGGGGATAGCATCCGGTGCGATATCGCCATTGCTCCCTCCGTGTATCTCCGGTCTGTTTTGCCCTTCGTGATCCAGCTTCTCCTTGAAAATGCGATTAAACACAATACAGCCACGTTGCATAAACCCTTTTACATCCGCATCTCCAGTGAAAAAGATAGCCTCATCGTCAGCAACAACCGGCAGCCTAAACATACGGTGGAGCCGTCGACGGGATTGGGTTTAAAAAATATTCAGATGCGGTATGAGACGATTGCCCGGCAGAAAATCGATATTATCGCCGATGAATTCACCTGGACCGTTAAAATCCCGTTGCTGAGGGTATGAGAGTAATCGTCATTGAAGATGAGGTTCCGGCCGCCCGCGAACTAACCGGTTTGCTCGCCCGCTTGCGCCCGGACTGGACAGTCGCTGCGATTCTGCAGTCCATCGATGAAGGAATCGGCTGGTTAAACGACAATCCGCAACCGGATCTGATCTTCGCCGATATTCAACTGGCCGATGGCCTTAGCTTCCAGATCTTCTCAACCGTTACCATCACATGCCCGGTTATTTTCTGTACGGCGTTCGACCAGTATGCAATTCGGGCGTTCGAAACCAACGGCATCGATTATGTTCTGAAACCCGTTGAGCCGGAGCGACTGACGACGGCCCTGAAAAAATACGAAAATCTGACTCGAGCCGCCCCGCAACCGCTTCCGACCCTTCCTTTTTTTAAACAGGTACTCGAGCAACTCAGTCTCCCCTCCTTTCCGACCTCGCTGCTGGTATACCACCGCGATGCGATTATTCCGCTGCCCGTGGCCAACATCCTGTTCATTCATTACGAGTCCGGGCTAGTCTCGGCAACCAGTCAATCCCATCAACGTTTTGTCCTTACCCAAACACTGGATGAGTTGGAAGCCTTATTGTCTCCGCAACCCTTTTTCCGCGCCAATCGACAGTATATCATTCATCGACAGAGCATCGTGAATGCAGAGCGGTATTTTGAGCCGGAAACTGGTCGTCAAATTAACCGCCCCCGTACCCGAACCGGTGATCATTAGCAAAGCAAAAGCCGGAGAATTCCTGACCTGGCTGCAACAATAACCCATCGTTCTGTCCGTTTCAGGCTTCTCTTTGTCTGTTTCACGTCAAGTTTCCCAACAGCCCGCATCCGGAACGGCTAGGTTTGTCCTGATTTAACACCAGACAAGATGAACCGCAGTTTCTTTCTGAAGGGCCTGACTATTCTTTGCTTCATTGGCATGGCCGATAGGGCATCAGCAGCGTTTGATCCATCAGTCCGCTTTTTGACGAACCTCTGCGCCCAGCAAAATTTCACCATCAGCGGGTCGGTTAAAGACGCCCAATCAGGAGAATTGATGATTGGTGCCACCATTCGGGTGAAAGAACGGCCCGGAACCGGAACGGTTAGCAATGAATACGGTTTTTATTCGCTTACCCTGCCACAGGGCCACTACCAGCTCCAAATATCCCTGCTGGGTTTTGCCGATGAGGTCGTGGCCGTTGACTTAACGTCCAGCCAAAAACTGGACCTGGTCCTCACCGAATCGTCCCAAATGCTTGAGGAAGTCGTCGTTAAAACCACCACGGCCAACGAAAACATCACCAACCCGACGATGGGGATCGAACGACTGGCCGTCAGGGACATCCGAAACATTCCGGTGTTGATGGGAGAACGCGACCCGCTCAAGGTGTTGCAGTTGTTGCCCGGTATCAAATCGGCAGGCGAGGGCAGCAGCGGTTTCAACGTGCGGGGCGGCAACAGCGATCAGAACCTGATTCTACTCGACGAAGCCCCGGTTTACAATGCCTCACACCTGCTGGGTTTCTTTTCCACCTTCAACGCCGATGCCATCAAAGACCTGGCCCTCTACAAAGGCGGAATGCCCGCACAATATGGCGGGCGGTTGTCATCGGTGCTGGACGTCAAGATGAACGATGGCAACAACCAGGATTTCCACGCCAGTGGCGGTATTGGCCTCATCTCGAGTCGGCTGGCACTGGAAGGACCCATTCAGAAGGGGAAAAGTTCTTTTCTGCTGACGGGCCGCCGAACCTATGCCGACGCCTTTCTGAAGCTTTCCAACGATCCGGATCTGAACAAAAATACGCTCTACTTCTACGACCTCAACGCCAAACTCAACTATACGATTTCGCCCAAAGACCGAGTCTACCTCTCCGGTTATTTCGGACGCGACCAGTTCGGACTGGGCGATTTGTTTGCCATCAACTGGGGCAACGCAACCGGCACCCTCCGCTGGAATCACCTCTACAACGCGAAACTATTTGGCAATACTTCCCTGATTTACAGCCAGTATGATTACGAGGTAGGGGTCAACAACGGCAGCAACCAGTTCAATCTCAAGTCGTCCATTCAGGACATCAATCTCAAACAGGAATTTAGCTATTTCCCGAATCCGAAAAATTCGATGCGGTTTGGCGTAAACATCATTCACCATACCATCACCCCCCGCACCCGAACGGCTACGGGCGAAAACTCCAGCATCAACAACACCCGTGATCCGGCCCGGACGTCCTTCGAAAGTGCCCTTTTTTTTACCAATAAATGGCAACCTGCCGATCCGTTTACGATTGAATATGGCCTGCGGCTGACCGCTTTTTCGGTTATGGGTGGCAACCATTATTATACCCTGGATGCCAACAAAACCATCGTCGACACCCTCCTGTATGGCCGTGGCGAAGTCGTGAAGCAGTATCTGAATGCCGAACCCCGCGTGTCGATGGCGTATGCGATCCGACCGGATCTGTCCGTTAAAGCGTCGTATACCCGGAACGTGCAGAACCTGCACCTGCTCTCGAACGCCAATGCGTCGACGCCCAACGACCGCTGGGTGCAGAGCAGCAACGTCATCCGCCCCGAACTCGCGGATCAGGTGGCCCTCGGCGTCGTCAGGAAGCTGAACGACAATGCCTACGAATTCAGCACGGAGGTGTATTACAAAACCATGCAAAACCAGATCGATTACCGCAATGGTGCCGATTTTACGTACAGTGACAACCTGGAAACCCAGTTACTCTTCGGGAAAGGGCGGGCCTACGGAGCCGAATGGTTGTTCCGCAAAAAAACCGGGGCCCTCAGCGGCTGGATTGGCTACACCCTGTCGCGGACAGAAAAACAGATCGAAGGTATCAACAACGGTTCCTGGTATGCGGCCAAACAGGATCGCACGCATGACATTTCGATCGTTGGCATCTACAAACTATCCCCGACCTGGACCCTGTCAGGAACCTGGGTCTACAACACGGGCAATGCCGTAAGTTTTCCGACGGGAAAATACCGCATCGACGGGGCCGTCTTTTTCAATTATACCGAACGGAACGGTTACCGGATGCCCGCCTACCATCGGCTGGACCTGGGAGCCACCGTGAACTTTAAGAAACGCCGACACTTCGAATCGGATCTGGCATTTGGCCTTTACAACGCCTATGGACAGGCCAATCCGTATGCGATCAATTTTGAACAAAGCCCCGACGACCCCGCGATCACACAGGTACAACGCGTAACGCTGTTCCAGTTTGTGCCTTACATCACCTACAATTTCAAATTTTAATCGCCGACGATTCCCGTCTTCCTTTTCGTTTGCTCATGCGCTCCTTTTCTCTCTTTCTTTTGCTAGCCCTCGGTCTGACCGCCTGTGTCGAAACCATTCAACTGGATTTGAGGGCGGTAGGCAACCAGCTTGTCATTGAAGGCAAACTGACCGACGACTCGACCGGTAACGAAATTCTGATTACGTCAGCGGTCGATTTCCTACTCAAAAATGAGTTCCCGCCCGTTACGAACGCAACCGTTTCCGTCCGCGATGCTGCCACCCAGCAGAATGAAGTGCTTTCCCAATCGTCCCCCGGCGTGTATGCCATCCGGAAAATCCGTGGCATTCCGGGCCACCAGTACGCCCTAACCGTGGTGGTCGACGGCCAAACCTATACCGCCACTACCTCGATGCCCGAAGGGGTTCATTTTGATTCGTTAACGTATGAAGAGGTGACCCGCTTCAATACCGAAACGAAGATGGTAGCGGTTTATCAGGATCCCGCTGCCGTCGCTAATTACTATCGCTGGACTTTGTCCCGAAACGGGCTACCCGCCCCGGACGTCTTTGTCCGCTCGGATGTGTTCACCAATGGCAATCAGGTTCGGCAAACCATCCTGAATTCAGAAGAGATTCATCCGGGCGATACCATTACCGTCGATATGCAATGCCTGCCGAAGTCTGCTTTTGATTATTTCAACGGTTTAATGAAGCTTCAGGGCAATAACATCAACCAGGGCACATCGCCGACCAATCCCGAAACAAACCTTTCGGGGGGTGCGCTGGGCCATTTCAGTGCTTACACATCGCAAAAACGGACGGTTGTCATCCGATAAAGAGGAAGCCGATGCCCTACTGTTTCAACGCGTTGAGGGTATAACAAATTAGCTTGTTGGCCAGCGGTTCGCCCTGAGCTCCTTTGATGTTGCCGAGGGTCAGTTCATAAATCAACCCCGGTTTCAAGGCCGCCAGCGTGAGGGAGACGGTTTTGCGGTTGGGCGAAATGCTGACGGCCAAAACCGGCACCGTCTGAACGTCGAACTGTGGAGAACCGTAGGCTTTGTGGTATTCGTAAAAATAGTGCCGAACTTGGTACTGGCTAAGCTGGCGGGCCGTAGCCACATCGACCGGCTGCGTAAACGTCAGGTCGAATCCGGTGGGAGTCAGGTTCATGCGGTAGACATCCATCGGCGGTTTTCCCGTAAAAACAATCCGCTGGATGCCCCGGTCGCCCGCCCAGCCGTGGTCGTTCTGACCCGTCCACAGGCTGCCGTCGGGCGCAAAAGCCAGCCGGTTGTTCCCTTTTCGCAATCCCTGCCCGTCCAGAAACGGAATACAGGCTCCCTGCAATTGACCGCCGACCTCTTCCAGCATCACGCGCAAAATCCGGTCCTGGTTCATTTCGCCCACGAAAAGCTGTCCGACAAAAGGGCCAAACCGTCCCCCGGTCTGGTCGCAAACCGGCTGCGTGATCGAGTTCGCCAGAATGCCGTGGGGAAACAGAACGGCGGCTTTCGTGCGGTTTTTGTCGAGTTCCGACGGCTCTATTTTTAGCGGATTCCCACCCCGCCAGCCTTTTTCCCAGACCAGACTGGCCGGATGCCCATAAAACTTACCTTCCTGAACGTGGTACAGCGGACTCGTTCCCACCCAGTCGCCCTGATTATCGGTGGCAAGCAAATGCCCGCTGGCGTCGAAAGCCAGCCCGTTCGGCGACCGGAAACCGCTGGCGTATGGCACCAGCCGCTTATCGGGCGTCAGTTTCAGGAGCCAGCCCCGGTACGAAACCGGCGAAAACATCTGCTTCGGATGCTCGGCAGCCAGCGTATCGAGCGCCCCCCGCACTTCGCGCCGAACCCCGCCGTTGGGCGACGCCGTGTTGAGGCCAATGAACAGATTGCCGTCTTTATCTCTGATGGGGCCATAATTGAACTCGTGGTAGTTGCCGGATATGCCGAACGCGTCCGTCACTTTTTCGTATAGATCCGCTTTCCCGTCACCGTCACGGTCTTTCACGCGGGTCAGTTCCGGGCGTTGCATGATGATCAGTTCGGCGGGGCTGACCACCAGAATCCCCAGCGGTTCGTGCAAACCCTCGGCAAACAAGGCCCATTTCCGGGTTTTGGGCTCGTAGATCATCACCTCGCCCCGGTGAAAAGCCGCCACCAGCCGACCATCGGGCAGAAACGCAATGGCTCCGGTTTCGCTGCTCAGCCCTTCAGGCATCGGAATCGTTTCGACCCGGTACGCGGTTTTTACCACCGGTTTCGGGTCCTCCCGAATGGCGGCTACGAACAGCAGAAAACTTAACGTACTGAGCAACAACCCTGGTTTGAGCATGGTTTCAATCGATTCTTTTCGTCATCGTGATGGTAAATTCCCGGGCCTCACTGGGGGACAGTTCCAGAGAGCCATCCGCCCATTTTCCCGCCGAAGCCTGGTAGCGCACGCCATCGTCCGGAGCCGTCAAAAACCGGACGGGGCCGCTGGCGTTGGGAATTTTAAACCGGCGAAGGAGGCCGTTGCCGTTTTCCTTCGAACGAATCAGTTCGTACACCTCCACCCCATCGACCGAATAATGAAATTCCGGATAGCGGTCGAGCAACTGATACCCCTTGAAATCAACTGCGGGCGGTTTTGATGACGAATTGGTCCGGAGGGGGTAGCCTGTTGCATCGCGAAAAAAAACCGTTCCAATCAGTTTGGCTTCCGTATCGCCTTTCCCCGGCCAGAGTTTGGACTGATCCAGAAAACCGCCCTGCCAGGCGTAACGCAACCGACAGGTTCCGGCATCCCAGCAATACGACACCGCGTGGGGCAGGCTAACCGCAATGGCCGCCGGGCTGGCATCCGGCATAAAAATCCGGTACAAAAAAGGAGGTGCGGGTTCGTAGGGATGAAACCGTTCGGGCGCGTGATTCGCGTGGCTGGCCGTCGGTGGCGAATCGGCTTTCCGGCGGTTTTCGGGAACCGCCGGATCGTCTTTCAGAGCGGGCAGCGGACCTTCCGTCACATACATGGCGCCGTACATGACAAAACCGTGTCCCGGAAAGGTGCAAACGTAGGGATAAACGCCCGATTCGGCGGGCGCGATGAACGTGACTGAACCGGTTTCTTCCGGCAGCACCACCGGAATGGTCCACAAAATGGCGGACGACTGCGGAATGTAGTGAGCGGCTGGCCCCCGTTCCCCCAGTTGCAAAGCCGCATTGACGACTTCCTGCCGCGCACCCGGTTTGGTAATCACCAGATTGTGAGCCATATCGTCAGTATTTTCCAACGTGACGCGAACCGGCGCACCCGGTTTGACGCGAAACCGCACGCGGTCGAATTGCAAACCCGCGATGGCTTTCAGCGAAACCGTCAAGACCGTGTCCACGGCGACCGAATCCACGGGAGTCGGCTGCTCAGCAGCCTGTGCCTTGCCCGTGATTACCCACAGAAAAAGGAAGAACAACCCTCTTTTTGCCGGTCGGAATCGGGCAACGGCGGTTTTCGTTCGCATCCTTAATCAGCCCGTTGGAGTGAGGAGTGTTCGGACCCGATCGTTGCCACAAAATCGTCGTCGTTCAGGTGCGGATAAGCCGCGTAAACCCGGTCGATTTCGTCCATCTGCCCCGGCGACAGCTCCTCCGCCGGATTCAGACACCAGCGCCCTTCGAGCAGTCCCTGCCGACGCAGCACCTCGTGAATCCCGGCAATGCAGCCGTGAAAACCGTGGGCCGGATCGAAGAAAGCCGCGTTGCTGTCGGTGACTTCGACGTTGCGCGTCAGCAGGTCCGCCAGCCCGTCGTTTCCGTTGCTGAGGCAGGTTTTGATTTCGTCCAGCAGTTCGACGGCTTTTTTCGTCCAAACGGCCCAATGCCCCAGCAAACCGCCCACGAACCGCTTTTCAACGGTTTTGCCGTCGACCGTAAACCGGTACGTCGTCAGCAAATCCGCCACAATGTTGTCGTCGTTGCCGGTATACAACGCAATGGCATCCCGGCGGCTGGAATGACAAACCGCCCGCACCACATCCAGCGTCTGATACCGGTTGAAACTGGCTACCTTAATGGCTTCAACATTCGGAATTTCGGCGAACTGATGCCAGAAATTGTAGCTAAAAATGCGCCCGCCGACCGATGGCTGTAAATAAAAACCGAAGACCGGAATCACCTCAGCTACCGCACGAACGCGGTCCAGAATGGCCGCTTCGGTCCAGTTTTGCAAACCGCCCATGCTCAGCAGCCCCAAATCGTACCCGTATTTCAGGGCGAGTTCGGCTTCCTTCAGTGCCTGTTCGGTGGGTCCGACCATACCGGCCACTTTGATGAATGGACGATCCAGTTGCGCCTTCTCGATTTCTTCGGCGGCTACTTTCAGCACCGTTTCGTAGAGATTGATTCGGGGGTCGCGAATCTCGAACTGGGTGGTGTGAACGCCGACCGCCACCCCACCGGCTCCGCTGGCCATATAGTAACGGGTTAAACCACGCTGCCGGTTTTCGTCAAACTGCCGGGACGCGTTCAGGGCTAAGGGATGCGCCGGAATTACCGTACCCGCGTGCAAGAACTGCTGGATATCAGAACGTAATGCCATGTTGCTGTGGATTAAAATTTGCCGTCCCGCTCCTGAAAATGAGTCGGTTTGTTCAGAATTGTGCCGCCACCCTGCAACCACGCGACGGTCAGTTCCATCATCTGCCGCAAGGTGACGCGTGGGTAGCCGAACAGCCTGTTGGCCTGCGACGAATTGCTCAGCAAAGCCGTTGGCTGGGCTTCATTGACAAAAACCGGAGCCTTGCCGAGCATCCTGCCGTACTCCTGCGCCAGCCACTGAATCGAGACGGTTTCGGGGCCGGTGACGTTGAGAATTTTGGCCGGCACGTCGCAATGCCGCAGCGACCGAAGGGCCATTTCATTGGCATCACCCTGCCAGATGACGTTGGCGTTGCCCATCGCCAGGTTGATCGGTTTTTCGGCGATGACGGATTTGGCAATTTCCAGCAACACACCGTAGCGGAGATCGATGGCGTAATTCAGGCGGTAAATCAGCGTCGGCGTGTTGTTTTTCTCCGCGAAATACTGAAAAATCCGCTCGCGGCCCAGACACGATTGTCCGTATTCGCCGACGGGTTCGGGGGCGGTTTCTTCCGTTGCGCCCCCGGATGTTACCGGTGTAAACGGGTAGACATTGCCGGTGGAGAATGCCACAATCCGCGAGTTGCGGTATTTCTCCGCCACCCGGCCGGGCAAATACGCATTCATCGCCCAGGTGAAGGCTTCCTTGCCGGTGGTGCCGAATTTTGTTCCGGCCAGATAGAGCACATTTTTCACGGCTGGCAAAGCCGCCAGATCCGTTTCGTTGAGTAAATCAGCCGAAATCGTTTCGATGCCATCGGCTTCGAGTTCGCCCTGGAGCTTTGGGTCCGAAAACCGGGAAACGCCGATGACGCGTTTCAGAATACCAGCCTGATCGATGCCCTGTCTGGCTAGTCGCGCCAGACTCGGCCCCATTTTTCCGCCAACCCCCAGAATGAGGATATCGCCATCCAGTTCGTGTAAATCGGAAACCAAAGCCGTCGAGGGCTTGATCAGTTCCTGTTCCAACGCGTGTAAATCGTTCATTTTACTGCTTAAGGCGTCCTTTATTTGAAAAACAATTGATTGACATTGCTCAGCGCCAGCCCGAAAATGACCAGCAAGCCTAATGCCCCGGCCACTTTGACGGCGGTCGAATTCGCGTAGCGGCCCATGATCCGGCGGTCGTTGGCAATCGTATACATCGCCACCCCGATGAAAGGCACCACCAGGATGGTAATGCTTTGGGCAAAAATGATCAGGTCGAGCGGCAACTTTCCGAAAATCATGGCAATCGAAGCCCCGAATACCATGACCAGCGCAATCAGGTATTTGACCCGTTTGGAACCCAACTGACTGCCGTAGCCCAGCGCATCGCCAAGGAGCGTTCCGCCGACGGTGGCGTTGCCGACCAGCGACGAAAACGAAGCGCCGAACAACCCGATCAGAAACAGCACCGAGGCATATTGCCCAAAAATCGGCTCCAGCGCTTTTCCCATGTCGGAGGCACTGGTCACTTTGATGCCCTTCGGGTGCAAAACGGCCGCAGCACAGATCAAAACCGTAGCACTCATCAACCCCATCAGCGACATCCCGGTGACGGTATCCACGTTTTCATCCCGCACCTTCGGATTGACCCGCACCCGCTCCTGCACCAGATACGACTGGTAAAACGCGCCGACAATCGAAAAACAGGAGGCCGTAAACGCGATGACCAGCCCCAGCGAACCCACGGGCAGCGACGGTACGAAACCGGTCACGACCTCGGCATAATCCGGCCCCGAAAAGGTCAGTGTGGCGATAAAAGCCACCAGCATCACGCCAACCAGCAGAATCATGAGCCGTTCGAGCACGTTATAAAACGACTTTAAAAAAAGCAGACTAATTCCCAAAACCGTGAAAAGGCCAATCCAACTGTTAACCGGGGTATGCGTGGCTTCGGCGATGGAAATTCCGACCCCGATGGAGTTGCCGGCCTGGAACGAGGTGGCTACCAGAAAAACCCCGATTCCCACCGCGACCGCCACCGGATTGCCCCACTTCTGCCGGATTGTCGCCAGCAGGGATTGGTTCGTTGCCAGACCGATCCGGGCGGCCATGGCCGTGAAAACGATCATAAAAAAGATGGCCATCACAATGATCCAGAGCAGCGAATAGCCGTATTCGGCCCCCATCTTTGAGGTAATCGTCATTTTGCTGGGACCGAAAACCAGCGCGGCTGTGATGATACTGGGACCCAGCGACGACAGCCAGGCTTTTAGTGTCCGGGGCGACGTGCGGCCCGGTTGCACAGGCATTTCATTCGGTGAGTCAGCGGTTTTGGGGTGCATGATTTTCAGAAAAGTAAGGTTGTTTCGAAGATATACTTCCTGCGTCAATATCCTTCATTCTGTGTCAAAATACCGGGTGCCGACTGATTAATCTGCCGCTGCGGAACCGGAAACGCCTTCATGTATGCTTTGGGGTTCAACTGAACCGTTACGGGCGTCTTCGTTGAATAATTGAAAAGTCGCTCCTCTTTGGTCATCACAGTGGTCAGTTTGCCAGTGCGCGTCAGGTCGAACCAGCGTTCGTTTTCATACGCAAATTCCAACTGGCGTTCGAGCAGTAATTTGTCGACAAACGCATCCCGGCTGGCAATGTCCGTCAGTTTGTAGTTGTGGGTGGTGTTGCCAAAAGCGCGGGCGCGCACTTTGTTCAGTTCGGTTAAAGCCGCTTCCGGCTGATTCAGTTCATAGAGCGTTTCGGCCTTCAGCAACAGCACGTCGGCGTAGCGCATCACCGGCAAATCCAGTCCCGACGATTCAAACGTGTGTTTGACGGCATATTTGCTGACAAACGGATACCAGATCGGCGGGTCGGTCGGTTTGGTCGGCGGCACCCAGAACTGGGTAACCGTGGAGGCATAACGCGTATCGCCTTCCACGTAATTTTTCATCAAACTCCAGGACGGCAAGGCGACTTCGGCACCCCGGTTGACAATGTTGATGGCTCCGGCATTTGGAATGAACGCCGTCGACAGGTTCTGTCCATTGGTGCCGTCGATGTATTTGACCGCAAACAAGACCTCGGCATTGTCTTCATTTTCCAGCGTCCACAGGGAGGCAAAGTTCGGCAGCAAACTGTAGTTGAACGTGGCCATCTGGTCAAGGTACGTTTTGGCATTCGCCCAGTCTTTGCGATACACATACGCTTTCGCCAGCAAGCCCGTAGCCGCCCCTTTGCTGGCACGACCTCTGGCCATCGCACTTTGCACCGGTAATTTAGCAATGGCGTCTTTCAGATCGTCCACAATCAGTGCGTAGATTTCTTCTTCCGAAGCACGCGGCAAGGTGCTGGCGGCATCAATCGAAAGCAGGCTGGTTACTTTCGGAACACCACCAAAAATGCGGACCAGATCGAAGTAAAACAAGGCCCGCATGAACTTGGCTTCCCCAATGAACTGGTCTTTCTGCGTACCTCGGTAATCCGTCGGCGTTTCGATGTTGGCCAGCACGGAGTTGGCGCGAAAAATACCGTTGTAGGTATTTTCCCAGAAGTCTGCTACGATGGGATTGTCGGAATTGAGCGCCAGCAGATCGATTTCGGGTGCCCCCGCCACCGAAGTGTTGGCCGACATATAGAGGTTGTCGCCCGGCACTTCCATCAGCAGATAATCGCCCGGTTTCCGGCTTTGCAGCCGGTTATAAATTCCCAGCACCGCCAGATCCATGTCCTTGGCGGTTTTGTAATAATTGGTTGACGTCAGGACTGATTCGGGCGTCGGGTTCAGCAAACTGTCGTGGCAGCTCGACAGCGCGAGGGTCAAAGCCAGCAGGAAACCGCTATAAAGTTGATTGATTTTCATGTCGTTTTCGGTTAGAAACTCAGATTTAAACCAAACGTAACCACCCGGTTGACGGGCTCGGAACCGGAATTATAGCCCGGTCGGCTGCCCACCCCGGCGATTTCTCCGCTCGTGTAGCCTTCCGGATTGTAGCCGTGGAAGCTCTTGCTCGTTACAAACACCAGGTTATTAGCCGAGGCATACACACGGCAGCTTCCCAACCGGAGTTTCTGAACCAGCACGCCCGGCAGCGTATACCCCAGATTGATGTTACGAACGGCCAGAAATGAACCGTCTTCGATGTACACATCCGACGCGCCCTGGAAATTCAACTGGCTCAGCGCACTGGCGGGGGTTTTGCCGTCGCCCGGTTCCTGTTCCGACCACCACTGGTTTTCGACGAGCGACCGACGCATGGCACCCAGCGTGTTGCCCTGATAGAACTGGTTTTCGAAGTTGTAAATCTTGGCGCCCAGCGATGCCTGCATGGCGAGGCTCAGGTCGAAGGCCTTCCAGGAAAACGTATTGACCATTCCCAGAAAAAGTTTCGGTTGAAAATTGCCCAGAATTACTTTGTCCTGCGAGTCGATTTTGCCGTCTTTGTTGATGTCTTCGTAGATCGGGTTACCCGGTTTTGAACCCACCAGAACCGGCGTACTTTTCACCTGTTCCGCATTTTGCAGCACGCCGATGGCTTTGTAGCCATAATAGGAGAACATCGGCTCACCCAGGCGCAGAATCCAGCTCATGCCGTAGGTGTCGGTTGTAATTCGCTCCTGAACTCCGCCCAGATCAACGACCTTGTTGCGGTTGCGGGCCAGGTTGAACGACGTCTGCCATTTCAGCCCGCCCGTTAGGTTTTTCGACTGGATTTCAAATTCAATCCCTTTGTTGCGGATGTCGCCAACGTTGGAAATCGAACTGGTGAAACCGGTAATGGCCGGGATCGAAACGTTGTAAAGCAGATCGGTGGTACGTTTGTCGTAATAATCGACGGTGATGTTCAGGCGGTTTTTCAGAATGCCCAGTTCCACCCCGAAATCGTAACCTCTCGTTTTTTCCCAGCTCAGGTTGTTGTTGCCGAACGAGCTTTGGACCTGACCCTTTGTCAGCACGCCATTGGGCGCGTAGAAAACGCTGCTGATGCGGCCCAGGTAATCGAAGTCTCCGATGTTAAAATTTCCCGTTGCGCCGTAGCTGGCCCGGAGTTTCAGTTCGTTGATGGCCGGACTATTTTTCAGAAACTCTTCCTGCGAAACGCGCCAGGCTACCGAAGCTGACGGAAAATAACCCCATTTGTTGGCCGGTCCAAACCGCGAACTACCATCGGCCCGCACCGAAGCCGAGAGCAGGTATTTTTCTTTGTAGCCGTAATTGACCCGGCTGAAATACGAAATCAGGCCCCATTCCGACTTGGTTGTGGCCGTTGAAGCCGGGTCGATGATGGCGTTGTTCAGCGTATGAATGATGTCGTTGTTGTAGGAACCCGCCACGGCGGCCATGTAGGCGTTCCGCGAGGTGTTGCGTTGGTACGACGCGCCCAGCAAGCCGCTGAAATCATGCACCCCACCGAAGGTTTTGTTGTAACTCAGTACGTTTTCGTTGATCAGGTTGATGCTGCGCGAATCGCTGGCCGAACCGTTGGTGATGCCGTTGTTGGTGGCATAACTCGCCTGAAACCGTTCGTTGGTGTTGTACGAAATGTTGGTTCCCACGGAGGATTTAAACCGCAATCCTTCCATCAGATCAAGTGCCACAAACAGCTCGCCGACGTTGTTCAGGGAATAGGCGTTGATGAACGTTCCGTCGAGAATGGCCATCGGATTAGCCTGCGAAGTCACATTCTGACCCCAGTAATCGCGGGCTTTCGGGTAGGTGCCGTCCGGCCGCTGCTCCGCTACGAAGTTGGGATACTTCACCAGACTTACCATGTCCGTTGGCGCAATCCGGCGGGTTGCGTAGGTCGGGTTCAACAGGAAGCCCAGGCTCACTACCGGACTGACTTTCACGTCCAGGTTGGCCCGGACACCGTATTGGTTGTAGTCGGTATTTTTGACCGTTCCCTGTTCGGTCAGCACCACGCCCGATACGTAATATTTCACGTTATCATTCCCGCCCCCGATCGACAGATTATAGCTCTGAATGGGCGCAACCTGGGTCACTTCGTTTTGCCAGATGGTGCTGGCACTCCGGCGCACAGTGTCGCTCACCTGATACTGGGCTGGCCGGCGGGCATCGCCCCAAACCGGAATGGATGCATCCCCGCCAATCCAGCTATATTCCCGGTTCTGGTATTTCACGGCGTAGTTGTAATAGTCTTCCGTCGACAGCCAGTCGTTGTGCAGCCGGGCTTTTGAAAAACCGTAGTAGGCATTAAAGTTGAACCGGGGTTTCCCGGTTTTGCCCCGCTTGGTGGTCACGATAATGACCCCGCCAGCCGCCCGTGAGCCGTAAATAGCCGACGACGACGCATCTTTCAGGACTTCAATCGACTCCACATCGTTCATATTGATCTGCCCCAGGCTCCCGCCGGGAAAACCGTCGATCACCACCAGCGGCTCGTTTCCGGCATCGATCGAGCCCGCGCCCCGAATCCGGATCAGCGGGGCCGAACCCGGCGAACTGCGGGTCTGCGACACGTTGACGCCCGCCAGCCGACCCACCAGCGCCGTCTCGGCGCGACCCGCCGGAATTTCGTTCAGAATCTTGTTTTCAATTTTCGAGACGGCCGCCGTCACCGAGCTTTTCTTCACGGTTCCGTAGCCCACTACCACCACTTCTTCGAGGGCTTTGGCATCGTCATTCAGCGCAACATTGATCACCCCGGCACCGCTGAACGGAACTTCTTTGGTGACCGTTCCCACCGACGAAAACACCAGCGTTCCGGCCGTTTCGGGCACTTTCAGAAAGTAGTTGCCCGTAGCATCCGTCGAGGTTCCCAGCGAGCTGCCTTTCAGAATAACCGTAACACCGGGCAGGGTTTCGCCTTTTTCGGAGGTCACTTTTCCCGAAATCTGCCACTCCAGCAGCCGGTTGTTTCGAACGGGGGGCGATG
This sequence comes from Larkinella humicola, assembly GCF_008727875.1. Lineage (GTDB taxonomy): Bacteria > Bacteroidota > Bacteroidia > Cytophagales > Spirosomataceae > Larkinella > Larkinella humicola. Next base: position 402,046 of record NZ_VTWS01000005.1, read on the forward strand.
CCGCCCCCCAACTCAGGGCGCTGCAGCAACCCAGCAGAACCAGGACGCAGAGCAGGCGCTGACACGTGTGCATAACTGTTTTCATAGAGGCTAATTTGATTGTTTATGTTCGAACCGATTAATACACTGGGATGGATAGCTTTTGCCAGACAGGAGGGCAGTGCGAACTAATTTCGAAAAAGCGCGGCCAGGAATACGGGCATTCGCCCGTATCGAACGGCTAAAACTGCTCTTGTGAGCCAGATTAAAAGGAATTGAGCGCGGTTTTGGCCGGTTGCAGCAGGGTTGCCGCCGGGGTTTTGTCCAAGGCCGAAATTTCAAAACGGTTCAGGACTTTTTCCAACTGTTGCGCTTTGTCGGTCTGGCCTTTCGCCCGGAATTCACCTTTCAGAATGCGGATTTTTTCGTAATCCTGAATGCCTTCGATGAGTCGCTCGAACCGGATCGACGTGCGCGGTCCGGGATATACGATGTAGGTATCGCCAGCCGGCCACGTCCGAAACCGGGAATCCTGGAGGGGATTTTTCACCCAGCAATTGTAGGCCCAGCGTAAATAGCCGTCGTACCCTTTATGGGCCGCATGCCAGCTAATCCAGGTGGCCTCGGCCGGGGGCGAAAACGTGAAGGTGTTCGGATACCGCTCCGTACAACAGGTATAATAGGTGGTATTAAAACCGGCCTGCCGTCGGCGCTGCAGGGTTGGTGCATCGATAACCTGATTGGTGGCGACGCAGTAATCGATCAGATTCTGTTCCAGCTCGGGATGGTAGAGTCCCGCCAGCGACACCCGGAAGTTCTGGTCTACGCTTTTGATCAGTGCCAGGGCCTGCTGCATGGATTCCATCGGACGTTCGTCCATGGCAATGGTGGTTTTTTCGAACCAGCCTTTTTGCTTCAGGTGTCTGGCAAAATCGGTCAGCATGGGGCGCCAGTGGGCGTCGTATTCGGGCGTACCGGTTTTGGCAATGAGAAAGGTATCTTTTCGGGCGGCTTCGTCGTAATAACTGAATTTCAGGTTCCACGGGATCATGCTGTAACAATTGATAAATCGGTCGATGCCCAGTTCCATCATGTACGTCACCCATTGATCGAAAACCGTGTAATCGAACGCCCAGGTTCCGTCCTTTTTCTTCGTCCACTGCACCATTGAGCCGTAGACATCTTCCGTCTGGCTGCGCCAGGGATCGTTGATAATCGTGGTCGTAATCGACTTCTGCCCGGCGTCGGCCAGCATTTTCATGTAAGGCCGCATGACCGTCCAATGCTCTTTCGACCAGACTTTCACCCCGTGAGCGCGGGCCACTGAATACGGATTCTGCCACAGATCCAGGTGAAATTTCCAGTCTTTCGGCGGAGGCAGGGTCCGGTTTTGCACGGTAACCCGGTAGGACAAATCGATCGGTTTCGCTGCGGAACCACCCACTGTTACAGTGCCGGAATACTGCCCGGCGGGGGTGGTTGGCGGAACTGAAACGCTGAGCCACACCGGCTGCGTGGTTTGGCGCGGAATATCCAGCACGCTGGTGAGGTCGATGGGGTCGGCCACCAGCGACGAATCGTATTTGCCGGGCGGGCGTTCATCGCAGCCTCCGCCTTCGGCGGGCAACCTGTCGGTCATCACATACCGGACAAAACCGGCGGTGACACGGTCTTTCGGAATCGTGTTTCCTTTTGTGTCTTTCAGCTCCGACCAGCTCAGCCGGGTTTGCGGCAACGCTGACTGGCTCCAGATCACGATTTGCGTATGGATTTTTTCACCTTTCCAGGCCTGCGGATTCCAGCCTTCCCGAACGGTTTGGGGAGCGGGAGCGGCCCGTTTGGGAAAACGGACATCGGCGCTGGCAAACCGAACGTAAAAACCGGGCTGGACCAACGCCCAACTGGCTTGATCGGCGGGTTGGGGATCGGGCAATTCCGCGTAAGTGTCGCGGCTGGCTGACTGCGCCAGGCACCCGAACGCAGACAGCAACAGAAGAAAGGCAAGGTGTTTTTTCATAGTCATCACTTTCCTGTCCGCAATCCGAAAGGAAGATGCGAAACGGGATAACAAGCGTGTTGCAAAGACAAATCAATATCCGGCTCCGCTAATTACGGTTTCTGTAAAACCGGCTGACGGAGTGGAGACTTTTCCAGTGGGCGATCGGATTACCGGATCGGACATTCGCTGATTTACGGCGATCAGCGTTCAGTAACTTTCTTAACCAAAATAAAGCGATAAAATTATACAATGCAAGCATTTTTTAAAAAATGTTTACGTACACACTGCGTATGTGTACGTAAACACGCGAATATTTGGCAGATTTACTATTTTGCATAAAAAATGAAAAACCGTCAACGCTCCTTCCCTGATAATAATTGACAGGTGACGGGTTTAGGATTGTATCTTTGTGGCATCAGAGGAGAATACCATGACGAAAATTATACGGATCAAAGACATCGCAGAGATGGCGAACGTCTCGATGGGCACGGTCGACCGCGTGATTCACAACCGGGGGAAAGTGTCGGAAGATGCGCTCAAAAAAGTGCTGGAAGTACTGGAGCAGATCAATTACAAACCGAACCTGATTGCCCGAACGCTAAGCTCCTCCAAAACCCAACGCCTGGCCGTGCTGCTGCCCGATGCCGATCTGGACCCGTTCTGGCGGAGTTCGATCCTCGGCATCCGGCAGGCGTATTCGGAGCATAACCAGTTTGGAGTCGCCGTCTCGGAGTATCTGTTCGATCCATATTCGGGAGATTCGTTCCGCGAGCAGGCCCGGAAAGCCCTGGAATGGCAGCCGGACGGCATTTTGCTGGCTCCGACGCTTCGGCAGGAAGCCCTTGCCTTTGCAGAAGCCTGTCAGACCAACCAGATTCCGCTCGTGTGCTTCAATACGCACATCAATGAACTGGCGATGCTGTCGTTTATTGGACAGGACCTGCACCAGAGCGGTCGCGTGGCGGCTGAACTGATGGCGATGATGGCGTCGCCCGGTACCATTCTGGTGACACACATCGGCGAACAGGTGCAAAATTCGGTGCACATCGGTGCGAAAGAAACCGGTTTTCGGGAATTTATGGCGCAAAAAGGGCGAAATCATTTCGAAGTCATAACCGTTCAGCTTGCCAGCCCGACAAGTCCGGATTTTGAAAACTCTCTGGCGCAAACGCTGGAAACGCACCCGCACACCAAAGGGATTTACGTCACAACGTCCAAAGCCTACGAGATTGCCCGAACGCTGGAGAAATTGGGCAAGACGCACGTTTGCCTGATTGGCTATGACCTGATCGACGACAACCTGACCTATTTGCGGAGTGGCACGATCAACAGTCTGATTCACCAGAACTCAGATCGGCAGGGCTTTCTCGGCATTTCGTATTTGACGGATTACCTGGTTTTTCAAAAACCCATTCCCGCCCTGCGCTATTTACCACTCAGTATTGTTACCCGCGAAAACCTTGATTCTTACCTGAGTAACATCGATTTCAGTCAATAAAAAAGCAAAGCCTGATCCCACCAGCTTTGCTTCTGATACGCTATTCCAGGCTTTTTTTCTTAAAAATACCAGCGCACGAAGGCTTCCATCGCTTCGTACTCGGCGAGTCCAAGCTGGTTATACAGCCGGGCCGTGGTGCGGTTCCGGTCCTCGGCACGCTGCCAGAATTCGCGGGAATCGCTGCCCTGAAAAACAACCCCATCTTTCTGCGACTGGTGTTTGAAAATCCCCAGCCGCTTCCGCATCACCTGATCGGGCGACATCGGAACGGCCATTTCGATCAGGTCAATATCCCACTCGTCCCACGCACCTTTATACAGCCACAGCCAGCACTGTTGCATGAAAGGTTCGTTGTTTAAGCGGTTAACGGCTTCAAAAACCGCATCCAGACACACTTTGTGCGTCCCGTGCGGATCGGCCAGATCACCGGCGGCAAAGATCTGGTGCGGCTTCACGGTTTCAATCAGTTCAGCCACGATCCGGTAGTCGGTTTCGCTCAGCGGTTTTTTCTGAACAAGACCGGTTTCGTAAAAGGGCAAATCCAGAAAGTGAATTTGTTCGGCCGGAATGCCCACAAACCGGCAGGTGGCCTTGGCTTCTCCCCGGCGAATCAGCCCTTTGACGCGCCGAACGAATTCAGAGTCCTTTTCGGATGTTTTTTTGTTTTGTAAGAAATGGCGTGAATACGTAAAAATGGCGGTTGCTTCCTCAGATTCGATGCCGAACTGCCGGTTGAAATCGGCTACAAATTCCATAAACCGGTAGGCTTCGTCATCGGCGACGGCAATATTCCCGGACGTCTGGTAGGCCACGTGGACCTCATGCCCCTGATCGACCAGTCGCTGAAACGTGCCGCCCATTGAGATAATATCGTCGTCGGGGTGCGGACTAAAAATCAGAACCCGTTTGCGGGCGGGGTTGGCGCGTTCGGGGCGGTTGCGGTCATCAGCATTGGGTTTGCCACCCGGCCAGCCGGTGATCGTCTGTTGCAAGCCATTGAAAACCGTAATGTTAATGTCATAAGCCTGCCCGTAAAGTGCCAGCAAGTCGCTCAAACCGTGTTGATTATAATCCTGATTGGTCAGTTTCAAAACCGGTTTTCCAAGTGACAACGCCAGGTGTGTCACCGCTTTTTTGATCATCTGCGGAGACCACTCGACCGCATCGACCAGCCAGGGCGTCTTCTGGCGGGTCAGGCTGGCGGCACAGGACACATCCAGCACAAACGCCACATTGGTGTGACCCTGCAAATACGAAGCCGGAACACTTTCCGTGACCGGCCCTTCCACGGCCTGCTGCACGATAGCGGCTTTGTGTTCGCCCCAGGCCAGCAACACCACCCGTTTGGCCTGCATGATGGCCCGGATTCCCAGCGTAATGGCTTTGCGGGGCACATTGGCCAAACCCCCAAATTCGGTAGCGGCATCGGCGCGGGTGGTCTGATCCAGCGTCATCAGGCGGGTGTGGGAGTTGACGTGCGAACCCGGCTCGTTGAACCCGATGTGGCCATTCCGCCCGATGCCCAGCAACTGAAAATCCAGACCGCCCAACTCACGGATGTGCTGCTCGTACTGCAGACAGAATTGGTACACCTCCTGAATCGGCAGGGTGCCGTCGGGAATGTGGCAATGGGCCGGATCAATATCAATCTGATCGAACAATTGTTCCCGCATAAACCGGTGGTAGCTTTGCAGGGCATCCGGCCCGAGTGAATAGTATTCGTCCAGATTAAAGGTGATGACGTTTCGAAAACTAAGCCCTTCCTGGCGGTGCATCCGGATCAGTTCGGCGTATACTTTTTTGGGGGTCGAACCCGTTGCCAGACCCAACACAGCCGACGCACCTTCGCTTTGTTTTTGCCGGATGAGGGCCGCGATTTCTTCCGCAACCGCCCGCGAAGCTTCGTCTGCCGAGGCATAAAGGGCCGTCGGAACCTTCTCGAACGACCGCACTTCCGGCCGGATCGTTCGTTGACTACGTTCAGAGATCATAAATTGGGGATGCTTAAACCGGGAAACTGCTGGCTAAATACGCCTGTACAATCGCAATGTCGTGTTTACTGGTCAGATCAGGGACTACTTCCGCCAACGGTACGGTTCCGACGCTTTTCGGTTGATCGTGGGCCATCAGGCTGACGGTCGTTGGCAATTCTTTTTCGTTCCGAAGGGGATTGAAAGGGGTTTTTTCCAGATAGGGCAAAACGGATTCGGCATCAAAAACAAACGCGTTCATGCTGACGCCCAACCGGCCCTGCGTCTGCCGAATTGCCGCTACTTCTTCCTCCGTCGGTTTTTCAATGATTTCGAGAAGATAACCGGCCGGGTCGGTTTTCATCAGCGCAAAAGATTTGATTCGCTCCTCCGGAAAACCCAGCGCGTCGCGGTCGTAACTGATCAGCGCGTTCGGCGTCGCGCATTCCCACAGCTGGGTTAACGCCCTGACAGAGTAGAGGTTATCGCTATTGCAGACGATTAAACGTCCCTCCTGCCAATCCGGATGCTGCTGGAGTGCCTGCCAAACCGCATCGGCTGTCCCCGCCGGTCGCGTCCGGTCCGACGCGATGTATTGGCGGGAAAATCGCACCGCCAGCGTCCCCAGGTCGCCCTGCAATTGCCGGGATTCATAGTACGGCTGCGTCACCGCATCGTCGGGGTGCAACAGCAGCAACACTTCGTCCATCCCGGCTTCCTGCGCATTCATGATCTGGTAATCCAGCAGGGATTTTCCGGACCGACCCACGCCAATCATGCCTTTTGTCAAGGTATTGGCCTGTTCAATCAACTGGTCGTCGAGTACCACGTTAGTGGCTTTTTTCATGCGGGACGACATGCCGCCCGCCAGAATTAACAATCTCTTTTTCATAAACGTACAGAAACAGGGTGTGATTCGTATTGAACCGTTGTGCCGGTATCGACCTGAATCCGGTAGGCTTTTCCGCCCGCCCGTTCAATGGCTTCGGCGACGGCTTCGGGGTTTTCGGGGGCGTAGGCAAACATGCAGCCTCCGCCCCCGGACCCGTTGATCTTGGCACCATAGGCTCCGGCTTTCAGGGATGCTTCGATCATCCGGTTGATTTTGGGCGTCGAAACCTGTTTGTGATCGCGCAGATTGTCCTGATGCGTATTCAGGAGTTCACCCAGTCGCTGGTGGTGGATACGGTCAGTACGAAACATCGTCAGGGCTTCCTGCAGCACGTCGCGGTCGGACAGGTTGCTTTTCAACAGCCTGAATTCCGGGTCAGTCAGCAGCTTCCGGTAGTCCGGGGCGGTTTCCTGCAAAACCGTCGCCAGTGAAAAATGCGGCTCCTGTTGCCTAATTTTCCGAATAGCTTCCAGCATTCCGTATTTGACGTGTTTCAGAATCCCGATCGTGTCTTTGGGTTCCAGCGAATCGCCCAGCACAAACGCGCCCAGACCGGGCTGGAAACGTTCCAGGTGAATCGCTGGCTGCGATTCCAGGTACATCACTTCGCCGACGGCGGTGGCGTAATGGTCCATCCTGCCACCGGGTTCGCCAAACTCCAGCACCTCCGCTTCATAGGCCAGCTCCCCGATTTCAGCCTGCGTGACGCCAGTTCCCTGTCTGGTGCTGGTCAACAACCAGTTGATCCAGGCAACCACCAGAGCCGACGAACTGGAAGTGCCGGAATTGATGGGAATGTTTCCACGAATGGTCACCTCAAAACCGGTGGGAAAGGAGTACCCCTTCTGCACCAACCGATTCAGCGCACTCTTGAAATACTCCCGGGCGTGCTGGTAGGAAATCACGTTTTCCAGCTCGAACTCCGCCCGTTCGCTGGTATCAGGCATGTGAATAATCACCTGACGATCCGGCCGCAACCGCCCGGAAACCTGGACCCGTCGCGAAATGGCAGCCGCAATAACCGGTAATCCTAAATAATCCTGGTGTTCGCCAAAGAGGCAAATCCGACCGGGCGCTGACGTAATGATTTCAGAAGATAACATAGAGAAATGCATGAAAAGAAAAATAGTTTTCTCTAACGGTATATACTATACGCATTTGTTTTTCGGGCGTAATCCGTCCAGGAAAAACTGCCCGGATGAATTACTACCTGACAAATACGGTTTCGTTTTCCTTAGTTGAAACGCGCTTTGACGGCGCTGAACGAAGTACCCCGGCACCAGTTATCCTGGTAGAGAACGTTGATGTTTCCTCCGTTCTCCACCGTCGGTGTATCCTGCCGATACAAACCGTGCTGGACGTAGCAGCCCGTGGTGTAGCCATCGACGCCGTCTTTTTTGAACGGTATCTGGTAATTCGTCTCCAGTTGGGCCAGGTTGGACGTCCATTGCAGGGTGGGAATGTTGGTCAGCGACAATACTTTTTTAAACGTGCTTTCGGATTTGAGTTTGTGCCACACTTCCAGAATACCGGTCGCATCCGGCCGGAATTTGATCCGGACAATGAAATCATTCCACTGGCCCTTGTGCAGATCGGTCAGGATGGGATACGATTTTTCAAATTCCGTTGGATACGCATTCACGATGCTGCCCGTACTGACCTCCACCCGCACACTGTTGGCCCGGGCGCTGAACGCAACAGGGGGCGAAATGGGCGTGTGGGCGTGCCACTGCATGAAAATACCCCACTGCTTCGGTTCGGTCCAGTCTTCCGGAAACAGGGTCGACCAGCCGTAGTAATACTCGTCATTGAGGGTTTCGCGCTGATAATTCCAGAGCGTTGCTTCGGCCCGCTCACCGCTGGTGTAAGTCCCGTTGGCCTTCCGGACTTTATCGCCCGGCCGCACCGTAAACCGGGCTGCAAACGTGCCCTGCCGAACCGGTGAAGTCACCGCAGCAAACTGATCGGCCACGCTCCCGGCCGAAATGCCGTCCCACTGGCTGGCATCGCCGGTTTCCCAGTCACCGATCACATCGAGCGTTCCCGCCTGGTAGGGAGGTTCTCCCGTGCTGGTATCGGCGGGTATTTCGACCGTTGGTCCCCACCCCCAGGCTTCAATTTCGGTGTAACTATTCCAGGCACTCTGGTTGTTTCCGTACCCCGTAATCCGCAGATATTTCCCTTCGATATCCGGAAAATCAAATTTTTGCAGATCCGTATTGCCGGGCGCACTCCGCTGGTTGGCCAGCACCGTGGTCCAGTTCAGGCTGTCGCCCGAAACCGCGACATCGAAGGACGAGGTGCGCGTGGCGCTGCCCGACGTATGAAAGCCCATCTGGATGTAATCGATTTTTCCGGGTTGGCCGAGGTTCAGCGTAATGTACTGCGGATTGCCTTCGCCCGACCAGCGGGTCGACAGGCTTCCATCGACGACATTGCCTTTCACATTGACTCCATCGACCGCAGCCGGTGTGCTGACGTTGGCGGCTGGTATCCTGAATTTTCGGGCGGGACCTTCCGTGTCGGGCCGGTGATCGACCAGTTGAAAACAGGAGGCCAGGGGCATTGCCAGCAGCCAGAAGGCATACCGTTTGTGACGTTTCATATGTATGTTGTTTATAAAGGTTACTGATTTAGCGCGCACGACGAATCGGGCAATCATTGGATTGTCGGGATAGAATGAAACCTGTAAAACCGGATTGGTCAGCGTTTTTTACGATACAGCAGTTTTTCGGCGTTTTCGCTGTATACTTTTTTCAACACCTGATCGCTCAGATCAAAACCGTGCAGAGGCCAGTGGTAGTAATAGTGTTCCACTTCGTAAAAGTGTTCATCGGCGGTTTGCAGGATCCGGAACGTGGTCTGGTACATGTGATCGTCGATGCCCATGTCCGTTCCGTACAAAAGCCGGTCCTGGTATTGCTCATAAAATTTCTTCATGTAGCGCGGAATCGTAGCGGTTTCGCCGTAGCGGGCAGAAATATCGGCGTACAGATTCGGGTATTGGTCGAACATCTTTCCCAGAATCGACAGGTCGTAATCGCAATTGGCCAAATGGCAGGCAATAAACGTTGTACCGGGATTGTCCCGAACGGCGTGTTCGAGCGTGCTGATCATCTGCTCATGGTTCAGGATATCAGGCTGGTTCAGATAGACGTGCCACTTGGCGGCATTGATCAGTCCGTCGTTGGTCGAATCCACTTTCTGATACATCCAGTACGATTCCGCGACGTGAATATTGATTGGCATGCCCAGTTCGCCACAGCGCTTCAGCAGCGGTTTCATCCGCGGATCGTCAATGTGCATTCCGTAGGCGCGGGTCGGGCGGTCATAAAACAGGCCCAATCCTTTATCGCCCACTTCGCCAATGCCTTTTGCACCCATTTTCTGACACCGTTCCAACTCTTTGATGGCGTGATCGGTCCAGGTAGGATCGTTGTTGTAACCCGTAAAATCAAAACCGCACCAGAGATCGAACCGATTGGGATACCTTTTGTATTTGGCCACCAGCGAATCAAAGCGGGCGCCCGTCGACATCGTGAGCACGATGGTCTTTTTAATGCCGTACTGGTCCATCAACCGGACCCATCCGCCGAGGTCAGCCCCTGACTTCATCAAAAAATCGTGGGAATGCACGTCAATTACCGGATATTTGGCTTTAGTAACCGTTGTTTTCGGAATTCGGTAAATAGACTTCGGCCGGTAATCCATCAGACGAAGGTTTTCGACGCCCTGCCCGAGAGCGGATAACGTTCCTAAAAGCAACCACCCGATCCACCCGTATGTCAGTCGTTTGTTCATCTTTTATAAAATTTCTTCGATTCAACGGGTGGTTCATGGCCAACAGAATAGCCGGTTTCCGGTTTATCCAGTAAAAGATCGCCGGGTGTAGGTTACAGTCAGTCTGATTACCGAAGCTGTAAAATTTTATAACACCTGGTTACTTTTATTCAAAACAAAAGTAGGAGATTCCTATGGGGATCAAAATTTTATATGGGAACTTATAGCGTCGAATTTGGTACACAACCGATTGCGTACCGGTACGCAATCGGTTGTGTGGTTTTTGTCATATTCTGAAATAGCCCGGTTTAAAAGGGGCAATCGTCATCCACACGGCTTATGGTTCACGCAACAACCATGAAAGAAATTGCCCGGCAACTGGGCGTAACCGTATCTACGGTGTCGCGGGCTTTGCAAAATCATCCCAGCATCGGACTTCGTACACGGGAGCGGGTTCATGAACTGGCGAAACAACTCGATTACGTTCCCAACCCAACGGCCATTAACCTGAAGCGACGGCGCACGTACAACATCGGCGTGGTGTTGCCCGCGCTAACGGAGCAGTTTTTTTCGATGGCCATCTCGGCCATCGAAGACGTTGCCATCGGCAAAGGGTACAGCGTGGTGGTGATGCAGTCGCGCAATGATTACGAGCGCGAACGGCTGGCAATCAGCAACCTGGTTAAACACGGGATCGATGGCATCATTGTGTCGCTGGCTTCCGAAACCCAGAATAACAGCCACTTTCTGGAGGTAAACAAACACGGAATCCCCATCGTCTTTTTTGACCGGGTTGCCAAAAATATGCCCAACAGTTGCGTGTATGTCGATCTGACGGCGGGCGCCATCGAAGCCGTCGAATACCTGGTTGCGCGCGGACTTACCAAAATCGCCTTGCTGAACGGCCCCGGCACCCTGCAGGCTACGGATGAGCGACTGAAGGGTTATGTGACGGTTCTGAACAAACACGGTATTGCCATCAGCCGGCCCTATGTGCGAAGTGTCAACCTGACCAAAGAGGACACCGCCAAAAAAATGAACGAGCTGCTCGATCTCGATGAGCCTCCGCAGGCCATTCTGGCTTTCAACGATTACGTGGCCCTGGATGCCATGCAGGTGTGTCGCCAGCGGGGTCTGGTTATCAATCAGGACATTCATTTTGTCAGCTTTTCCAATCTGCCGTTCTGCTCGTACCTCGAACAGCCTCCGATTGCCTCCATCGAGCAGTTTCCGTACGAAATGGGCACCAAAGCCATCCAGCTTCTACTTCCGGCCATTGAAGACCCGCAGCACTACACGCCCGAAAAAGTGATTATTCCGTATCAGCTTATTGTTCGGGAATAAACCGCCGGACTGGTTTTGACGCGTGAAAACCGCACCCGTTTTTTGCCCGGCCGAATATGCACTACTTTTGGGAATGGATTACTTTAAAAATCTTCTTGACGTCTTAAAAATTGAACGGGAAGAAGATCGCAATCAATACCGCCGACAGACGGAAAGCACTTCCGTTGCCGAACGCCGGGCCAACGGCCTGACTTGGTATCCCATCGCCATCCGGGGTTCCGAAATGAGTCGGGGCGACTACCTGACGGTGGAAGTGGAACGGACCACGCACCAGGATGTTTCGCACCAATTCCGGTCGGGCATGCCCGCCGTATTTTTCAGCAACCACGATCCGAAAAACGACCGGATCGAAGGCACAATTTCCCACCAGAGCGGCAATCGGCTCAAAATTACCCTGCTGACCGACGAACTGCCCGACTGGTCGCGGGATGGAAAACTGGGCGTTGAACTGCTTTTCGACGACAAGAGCTACGACGAAATGCAGGACGCGCTCAAGCTGGCGAATTCGCTGAGCGAAGGGCCGCAACACCGCCTGGTGAAGATCCTGACCGGCCAGTCGTCGCCCACCTTTCAGACCGATTTACCTCCGCTACCGATTCCGCAATTGAATGAAAGCCAAAACCGGGCAGTTGAAAAAATCCGGGCCGCCAACGAACTGGCGATTGTTCACGGCCCTCCGGGAACCGGCAAAACCACCACGCTGGTGCAGGCCATCAAAGCCCTGCTGAAACAGGATAACCGGAAAATCCTGGTGGTTGCACCCAGCAACACGGCGGTCGATCTGTTGAGTGAAAAATTGCACGAACAGGGGCTGAACGTATTGCGGGTGGGCAATCCGGCGCGCGTTTCGGAGCGGTTGATGGCGCTTACGCTGGACCACAAAATGGCAGAGCACCACCTGATGAAAGAGGCCAAAAAACTAAAAAAGCAGGCGAATGAGTTTAAAAACATGGCGCATAAGTACAAGCGGAATTTTGGCAAAGCCGAGCGCGATCAACGAAAAGCTCTGTTTGATGAGGCTCACCGGATTATGAAGGAGGTGGGAAACACGGAGCAGTACATCATCGACGATCTGGTGGCCAAAGCGCAGGTGATTACGGCCACACTCGTCGGTTCCAACCAGTACATGATCCGGAACCTGACGTTCTATACCGTGGTCATCGACGAAGCCGGGCAGGCCCTGGAACCCGCCTGCTGGATTCCAATTCTGAAAGCGCAAAAGGTGGTGCTGGCCGGTGATCACTGCCAGTTGTCGCCGACGATCAAATCGAATGAAGCCGCGCGGAAAGGCCTGAGCACAACTTTGCTCGAAAAAGGCGTGGCGCTGCATCCCGAAGCGGTCAGTGTACTGGAAGAACAATACCGGATGCACACGCACATCATGGGCTACTCGTCGCAGGTTTTTTATGCGAATCTCCTCAAAGCGCACGCGTCGGTGGCGGCTCATTCGCTGTTTCCCGGCGACAGTGCGCTGCGGTTTATCGACACGGCGGGCTGCGGTTTTGACGAGAAACTGGAAGGCACCAGTTCCACCAATCCGGAGGAAGCCGCTTTGCTGATGAAGCACTTAACGCAGTTGGTGGCCGAGCTGGGGCCGTTTTACAGTCCGCAGAATTTCCCGAGCATTGCGATTATTTCGCCCTATAAACAACAGCTTGCCGTGCTGAATGAGCAACTGACCCACGCACCTGATTTACAGCCGTATCTGGGAAAGATTGCGGTCAACACCATCGACAGTTTTCAGGGGCAGGAGCGCGACATTGTCTACATTTCCATGACCCGGAGCAATGCCGACGGCGAAATCGGTTTTCTGGCCGACATTCGCCGGATGAACGTCGCCATGACGCGGGCGCGGAAGAAATTAGTCATTGTGGGCGACAGTGCCACGCTGGCGAGTCTGCCGTTTTATGCCGACTTCATTGCCTATTCCGAAAAACTCGATGCGTATCAGAGTGCCTGGGAGTGGCTGTGAGGGTCGGTTTTCAAGATTGGTAAATTTTTGGTATGCCGGGCTGTCTCCCCAGTTTACGGAACAGACACGACTCGGAAGCCATGGTGGCAACTGCTTAAATTGGGCGGGGCAAAGAAGCGATGCGCTACTCTGGCTGAACGTGGATCATAGGCATTGTCGCCATAGCTACCGCCACGTAGTATGCGGACAGACCCCGTAGTCGAACCTGTTGGGTTATTGTCGGGACTGCTGGCGTAGTAGTCTCTTTCATAAAAATCACTGCACCATTCGTCTACATTCCAACTCATATCATATAGACCCAATTCATTGGCCTTCATTAGACCCACGGCGCGAGTGGCTTGCTTGGCTTTATCGATGGTAATCCAACCCACCTCCTTAAATTCATTGCTACCAGCGTAGAGAGTTCCGCGACTTTGCTGACCACCCCGGGCCGCATATTCCCATTCGGCCTCGGTCGGTAACCGATAGGTTCTGCCCGTCTTGAGCGTCAGCCATTCGCAATAGGCCACCGCATCGTTCCAACTCACGTGAATGACCGGATGGTTATATTCCGAACGAGGACGAATTTTTCCCTCCGCATCGCATCGCCAATTCACTCCGGGTTTAAGTTTACCATCATTAATATAGCTTCCCTCACCTTTCTCGGCGTCTGTCTTGTGTTCGGTCGCTTCGACAAAGCGTTCAAACTCGGCCACGGTCGTTTCAAACTTCGCCATCCGAAAACTACTGAGCGTCACACGGTGAATGGGTTTCTCCCAATCATTTGTATTGTTCCCCATCAAAAAACTTCCTTCGGCTACGCTCACCATCGCAATTGGTTCTAAGTCCACGACCGGTTTGGCAGGCTCTTGCTGCCTGGCGAGTGTTGTCGGGCTCTCAGTCCGTTTAAAATAAAAATCATCCGTAATAAAACCGGCCTGATAGGGAGTTTGGCGGGTGTTTTTCACTTTCACCGCCCGGGCGGTATTTTTAAAAATACTGATCAGCTCCAGATTGGGTTGACGCAGTTGCTTGAGCAATTCCTGCGTAAAGAGACCGTTCCGCTGCCCCGCGTTTTCGCTGGCTGTCTGGCCGGGCGAGGCCGCAAAAAAGGCAATCGTGCCGCTGGGCGCATTGACGGCTCCCAGGCCGGAAGCCGTATTCCGATCCCACCCCCGGAAGGGATTGTTCCGGCACGCGTCAACCAGCAGAATATTGGTATGGCTATTGGCCTCCTTCATGCTGCTCATCACGTCGTTGAGGCAGAGGGATTTTCGCTTGGCCAGGGTTTCATTCAGATCGCTTCGCACCTCGACCGACATGAGATAATTCAGGTTGTCGCCAGCTTCAAAACCGTGTCCGGCAAAATAAAACAGGCCCACCTCGTAATTTTTCAGCCGCTGGGTAAACCCGGACACCACGGTTTCCAGTTCGGTTTGGTTGAGGTTCAGTTTGAGGATCACCTCAAAGCCCAACTGCCGCAGTGTGGCGGCCATGTCCTGGGCGTCGTTGGCGGCATTGGGGAGTGCCTGTCCGGGGTAAGTAGAGTTGCCAATCACCAGAGCCAGGCGACCCTTTTGCGGTTGGCTAGTACTTGCAATGGGCTTAAATGCCCGTTGGGCTTGCAAGGAAGAAAAACTCCACAAAAACAGGAATAGAAAGTATTTCATTGGTGGGTCTGATAACGAATTTTGATCCTAAAAATAGCCATTTCAAACATAATCCTTAAGAGTCACAAACAAAGTAAAAATCGACGTTGCCTAGTGCATTAGCTCTCTTATTTACCAGGACTCATAGGGCCAATTAGGATTATATTTTGCCGTGTATTCATCAACGACGATTTTAAGACGTTGCTGGAGTTGAATAAGGTCATAATTCGGATCGTAATCGACGGATACCCAATCATCGCCCCCGATGTAAGCACCTGTAACACCTTCGACTTTTTCGATTTCATCGAGTATTCCTTCAGAGAATTTTACCCAAAAACCAGTGTGTAATGCAAAAGAATGATACTTAGCGGAAGAGTTGTGAATGCTCATGCTTATTTTTTTGAAAGAAACCTATTAATTCCCTTTGCTCAGTTCATCAGCCGCCACGTTGATCAGGGTGCCAATCATCAGCCCCTGCAAATCGTGGCCCAGCGCACAGTCGTTCACGCGCTCCATTTTAAACTGGGGCTGGGTGCCATCGTCGTTGACGTAGAGATACCCCCGGGCTTCCACCTGGCACTCGTCGCAAATCCAGCACCCCCGCCCCACCCAGGTCGAGGTCATGTCGATGGTGTAGCGACGGGTGTTCGGGTCGTAATTCCACTGGTGGGTGATGCCCTGGTAATCGCGGCCCGTATTCGGGTAATACTGGTTCATGAGCAGACCGGCATACTGGCCGACGAACGCATTGGCTTCCTGATAACTGCCCTGATAAACCGGTTCTCGTGTCGTGTTGCAGGAGAACAGTGTAAGCAGACCGGCGACACAGGCGACCGTGATTCCGGTCCGATTGCGAAAGGTGACAAATGACTTCATACCGAAAAATAGTTTATGGTTTTCCGCCCCGTCCGAAGCGTTTGACCATCTATTCTGTCTACGGTTTCAAGGTTATCGGTTCCATTAATTTTTTTTTAACTACGGGAAAAGCTTCCTTTCAAAAAATACCCACTTTCTGCTATTTGTACTCAAGCCTGCCATGATTTTACAGCATTTAGTTGGAGGGAATGGGTAATTCTGCGTAAACTTCTGGCATTCAAAGACGTAGAATCCTCTTTTCAGCCTGATCGTATGCCTTTCCGGTTTCTTCTGCTCGTCCTCGTTATCAGCATTCGTGCGGCAGACGTCTACGCCAGCCTTCCGGTTCTGCTGTCGGCATCGCAACCGAAATACAGCCTGGGACGGCGGGTGGATTTTCTGGCCGACACCCTGGATCATCTGACGATCAACGATGTATGCAAACCCGCACTGGCCCGCCTTTTTCAACCCAGTTTGCAGGAAACCCCCAACCTGGTTTTTGCCAACAGCAGCTACTGGTTCCACTTTCAGCTTTTGAATCAGGACGTTCGGCCGGAAAGCCGCTACCTGTTCGAAGTCGGCTTTGGTAACATCAGGGAAATCGATCTCTACCTAATCGACCGCAACGGCAAAATAACCCGCTTCCGGGCGGGCGATGCCCTGGGGCGCAACAGCCGACCGATTTCGTCGAATACCTACGTCTTTCCGCTGCCGCTCCGGCCCGGAGAACCGTATAGCGTTTATGTCCACATCGACAACCGCCAGCTTCACAGCTACTTCCCGCTCATCATCTGGGAAGAAAAGGGATTTCAGGCCCATGCCCAGGTGGCTACCCTGCTGTGGGGCTTTTACTGGGGAACGTTGTGTCTGATGCTGCTGTATCACCTCGTCATCTGGCTCTTTACCCGGATTATCAGCTACCTCTACCTGGCGTTTTACCTGCTTTCCTACCTGTTTTACGAAGCCTGCCGGGGGAGTAACATCGGCATCCGCTACCTCTGGCCCAACTCGACCTGGCTGGCCGAACACGGTCTGGGGTTGTTTTCGCTGGGCGTGTTTTTTACGTTTATCGTTTTTTATTCCCGGGCGCTGAACCTGCGGCAAACGACTCCCCGCCTGTATTTCACCCTCTGGATTCTGTGTGGCCTGAGCGTGATCCTGGTCGGGATCAATCTGCTCGAATTGCTGCCGTTGTCACTCCAGTTTGTGGCCCTGATGAGTTCCTGTCCGCTGGTCATCGGCATGTTTGTAGCCGGGGTGCTGACGTGGCGGCAGGGGCAGACATCCTCGAAATTTTATGTCATTGCTTCCATGTGTTACTCCCTCGGTTTTGCGCTCTTTGTGCTCAACCGGGTCGGCATCATTCCCGGAACCGGTCTTCTGATTCACTATTCCCAGAACATTGGTTCGCTGCTGGAATTTACGTTCATGTCGGTGGGGCTGGCCGACTACATCCGGAATGAACGACGGTCGGTCCGGCAGATGAAACGCCAACGCGAAATCGCCGAACTGGCCGCTTACGAACAGGAGATTCGCAAAAAAATAGAAATGGAAGAAGCCCTCATTGCCGGACAGATTCAGGAACGGCGCCGGGTGGCCGACGAATTACACGACCAGTTGGGCAGCGTCCTGTTTAGCATCCGCACCCGCCTGAGCGAACTCAATAACCCTGACAAACAGCCCATTATCGACCGTTCGGCCCTGCATTCGCTGCTGCAATCCGTACAGGACGCCTACGACGGCATCCGGCTGATCGCCCATAATTTCTGGCCCGACGAACTCGACGAACGCGGGCTGGGCAGCAGCCTGCAACAACTGACCAACAGCCTGAACCGGGCCGGCAAAACCAGCTTTGTTCTCCAGTTGAGTGGTATGGAAGAGCAACTGAACCGGATTGCCAAGTTTCATCTCTACTGCGTTTGCCTCGAACTGGTCACCAACATTCTGAAACATGCCCAGGCCAGTGAAGCCACCATCCGGTTTATGGTCGACGAAAACCGGAAGTTCCTGAAACTGAGCGTCCGTGACGACGGTTTGGGCTTCGATCCGGAACAGTTTCCACAGGGAAAAGGACTGCGAAGCATCAACGAACGGGCGGGATTGATGAGCGGCACCATCAACGTATCGAACCTGCCGGACGGCGGAGGCACCTGGGTGCAGATTCGGATTCCGTTGATCGAGATCAATCTGCCAAAACCGCCCATCCATCAACAACTCAACGAGCCGTTGGTGAGTCCAGCCCGTTGAGTTGCCCTGATTTTTAGCTTATTACCCAAAAATCAGCGAGGCCGTTTTGGTGATCACTTTTCCATCGGGAAGTGTCACGGTCAACTTGATTTCGTCCTGAATACCGGACGTTTTGGCACCCGGTATGGTCAGACTGAAATTGAAAGCCCCGTTGGCATCCAGCGAATAAACCACCGTTGATACTTCATCCGTATACGAATCGGTTCCTACCACACGGAGCGACACCCGGGCATTGACCGGAACGCAATGGATGGACGCACGCGCCACATACGACTGTTGGGCCACGGGCCGGTCGGGTGAGAGTGCCAGCGGCTGCACCTTCAGTTCGGCGCCCAGTTCGACGGACAAATCCGGGTACGATGCTTTTCCATCGATTGGATCGGTGAGTCTGGAATACCTGGGTTCACCCCCGGAAGTCGGTACAGCTTTGGCAATGAAGAGCACATTACCGGTCCAGTAGTTCTTCTTTTCATCCTCAAAATTGGCTTTGCAGAGTTCGCCCTCCGGCGTAATGACCTCACACAATTTTCCCAATCCCTTATCCAGTACAAACCCGCCAATCAGCGTCCAGGGCGTAGCCTTCGGCGCTTTTGAGCCTACTTTCCGCAGCGCTTTGGTCACTTTATTGCACAAAATTTTGTCGAAAACCTTGCCGACGCCTTTGCAAATATCCTGATTCGACAGATTTACCTCGGCGCTCACGTCCGTCGGCAGAATCACACTATACATCCCTTTGGTCACCCGATGAGCCCGAAATTCGCCAACCCGGTTGCCTTTACTGGCCGGGCTTTTATACATGATGATCGATACGAATTCCGCATCGGACGGTAAGCCTCCGCAATTGGTCAGGTTGATGGTAACTTCCTGCTGTCCGGCGGCTTTTCGCGCACCCGACGGAATAGAAACGGCGTCGTTGGCAAACTCCTGCCGGAGTCGCAGCGGCTGGTTGTTGCGAACCGAAGTACCGCTGCCTGCCCGAAAAACCGGATTGATCGCCGGGGCCGCCAGCCGCCCTCCGGTGATTTCCTCATCCAGATCGATTTCGGTATTCACCTGATTCTCCCCATCGGCCGAAATGTAGGTTACCGTCGCCCGGCTTTCCGTCTGCCATTTCAGCGCGATTTTAGAGCCATCCTGACCGAGAATGATTTTCAGCCTCGATTGCTCATCGAGCAGCAAATACGTCGCATCCTTCGAACCGGGGTCCATCTGGTGAACCAGAATGGTGAGTTGCTGGGTTACACCGGCGGCATTTTTCGTGCCGTACAGTTCCAGAATCCCGTCGGCTTTGTTGTCGATGCGGGCCACGAGCGGGTTATTCGGGGAAGTGAACAGCGTGATGGGTGAATGGGAAACCGGAGCCGGGTCCGTTTCTTTTTTACAGGCACCGGTCATCAGAACCAGAAAACCGGCCAGGGTCAGCGGGCCGAACACGAATCGGCGGACGGCGACCGGCAAGCGAAAAAATGTACCAGAGAAGTTCATAGAGCTGGGAATGTTGGGTTGGAACGCCCGGTTTGGTCCGGGAACACCCATCTATGACCCGCTCAGGGGGGAGGTTATCAGGCGAAAAAAAGATTTTCGCTACCCGGTTTTACACCAGCCCGTTCCGAATGGCAAAGTTGGCCAGTCCGACAATGCTCTTCACTTTCAGTTTCTGGATCATATTCCGGCGGTGCGTATCCACGGTCGCTTCGCTGATGTTCAACTTATCGGCAATTTCGGCGGTGGTAAACTCCTGGGCGATCAGCCGCAGCACTTCAATTTCCCGGGCCGTGAGCTGGCGGATTTGCTCGGGTTGTTTTTCTTCCTGCGAATCGACAAACGTTCGCAATACTTCCTGGCTCATATAAGGCCGGTCGTCGCGAATCACCTCATAAATGGCTTTCCGAACCAGATCGACGTCCTGGCTTTTGAACAGATACCCGGATACGCCCAGCCGAATGGCGGCATGAATGTCTTTGGGGTCTTCGGACATGCTCAGAATAATAACCCGGGTTCGGGGCGACACGGATCGTAGCTGCACCACAAATTCCAGCCCGCTGATTCCCCGGCGCATGCGCAAATCGGCCACGACCACATCGACCAGCGGTTCTTTGCCCGTTCCATTTTTAAAAAACTGCAGGGCCTCCTCGCCATTGGTAAACACCTCTTCGATTTCAATTTGCGGGTCGTCACGGAGTAAACTCAGCAGACCGTCGATCACCACTTTATGGTCGTCGAGGAGTAGCACTTTGATTTTGCCTTTCACGATAGGGAGGAATAGTAGACCGTCAAAATTAGTCAAACGAGATGATAACTTCTTGTCATAACCGCAATAGATGGATGAAAAATCAAACCATCTGCGATCATGTTACAGACATTTTTGCTTCAAAGCACAACGGATCTTCACCGGTTTATCGACACGTATCGTCAACGCAGTCAAGGAATTAGAGTTGACCCGGAATTCCTGAAACACACCACCGTGCGGGTCTTTCAGGATAGCGATCAACCCGGGGAATGGACGGCCGGTTATTTTGTCAACGCCCGCCCACCGCATCGGTATTTCGATGTGCTGCCGGCCGCGATCAAAGCCCAGATGCTGGAAGACAGCCAAATTCGGGAAGAAGACGTGGCCGAAATCGGCGCCATCTGGATGGACGTCAAAGCCCTCGGACGGCTCGGGCGCTGGCAGGTGTATCTGTTCATGCTGGCCGATGCCTACGCCACCAACCAACCCTTCATCGTCGGCGGAACCGTTCACGCCCAGATCCGGGACTTTCAGATGCAGGTGGTCAAACACCCGCTGTTTGAGGGCGAGGTGGAACTGGCGGGTCAGGTGCAGCGGATTTGGGAATACTACGCCAACCGCGAAGAAATGTGGTTCGACTTCCTCAATTTCACCGTCCCGGAAATGCGTCGGCATGTCTCGCGCGACACCATAAGCCTTCGTCCGGCACCGTATCGCCAAAGTGCCTGATCTGAAAATTTAATTAACTACAAATGGTCAGATGGAGAGATTTTAGTAGTTTTAACTGCTACTTGACCTCCATCTTTCCTGTTTGTATGTATGTTTAAATTTCTACAGAAATCTTCCTCCTCTGCCCCTACTAACCCCTGCCTTCACCTTGAAAATAATCCCGATCTGTTTTGCCAGGCACTGGTTCATGAAGATCCGCGCAACGAAACGGCCTGGATGTGTCTGACGAAACGTTTGTATAAGTTTTTCTTTAACTATGCCCAGAAATTCGGCACCAGTGAAGACGATATTCAGGATTTGATTCAGGATACGCTGGTCCAGTTTATGGACGATATTTATTCCGGAAAATTTATTTGCCGGGGCTATAAACCCATCAGTTATGTCGGTCGGATCTGTATTAATAAATGGCGGGGCTGGTGGAAAAAATACAAAAAAGAAATGTCCCTCAAAGTCGATTGGGATTCGCTTTTCCGGGAATTTGACGACCGGCCGCTGGGGTCCGAACCCGCCACGGATGAGGCTGCCGAAGAAGACGATTGCCTTCGGATTGCCGCCCGCAAAGCCTATGAAAAACTAACGCCCGTTCAGCAGAAACTGATGTGGGAGCATTATGTCAATGGAATGAAATTGAATGACTTTGAAACAATGGAAGAAAAATCAGATGGATACGGAAAGTTACTCCATCACCGCGCTAAAAAAGAATTCGTCAGACTGTTCAAACACTACCTTTCCGATTGTCAATCATGGAAGAACTGACGGATCAACAGCACGACGATCTAGCGGCTTATCTGTCCGACCAGATGACGCCCGGCGAAAAAACCGCCTTTGAAGAACAACTCCGCCAGAATGAAGCCCTGCAACGGGAACTGCAAGTCCAGCAGCGGGTTCGGCGGGGCATGAGGCTCCTGTCTTTCGAGCAGGAAGCCGCGGCCTTCTACGCCAAAGCAAAGGAGGAACTGGCCACGGAAAAAACCGCCCAACCCGCCGAGGTGACCGTCCGCCCGCTCTGGCAACGCCCCGCCGTCTGGCTGGCCGCAGCCACGGTGCTGCTGACCCTTGGGCTGTTCTGGCGACTCTACAAAACCGACGGTTTGGACGGCCCGGAAACGCCGGTTGCCCAAAAAGACACCACCGCTACGCAACCCCGGCCCGCCGACACGGTTCGGTCACTGCCCCCACCGCCGACGCCCGCTCCCCCCGCTGATCCGGGTCTGCTGCTGGCCGACGCCCTTTTCAAACCCACGCCCAAAGCCGCCCCGCTGCCCATCGAACCGCCCGATGAAACCGATGCCGCCGGTACGGCCGACTCAGCCGCCGTGGCGCAGGACTCGCTGGCCGTTTGGCATGGTGCCCGGCTGCTGCAGCAACGGCAACTCCGCGAGGCCATCCCGATTTTGCAGAAAACCGTGTTGGAAGGCTATCCCGGCCACTGGCGGGCGTGTGCCGAGTGGTACCTCAGTCTGGCGTATTTACGCAACCGGCAGCGCCGGGAAGCCCGATCGATTCTGACGCGCATTGCCCGAACGGATGGGCACCCGTATCAGGAAGAAGCCCGAAAACTACGCAGCCGTTTAAACGAATAACCCGTTCCCTGCCATGAAAAGGTTCTTTTGGTTGATCAGCCTGCTGGCGCTGCCCGGTTTGGCTCAGGTCACGGATTTGTCCAAATCTCCGCTGGCGGGGCATGTAGGCACGATTTCATCGACTGCCTATAACCCGGATGGCAGTTTAGTTGCTTCGGGCGGATACGACAATACCATTAAACTCTGGGATTTCAAAAGCGGGAAGGTAGTCAAAACCTTAACGGGACATAGCGGTATCGTTTATGCCATCCGGTTCTACAAAAATGGAAAATTTTTGGTATCTGGTTCGAGCGATAAAACGCTTAAAATATGGGATTGGCAGAGCGGAAAAATGATCAAAAGCATACCCAGCGATGTTGACCCCTATTTTGTCGAACTTGTTGATAACGACCGCCTGATCATTTCAGTCTCCTGGGAGGAAAATGCCATCAAACTGATTGACGCCCAAACCGGGAAATTGGTTCGAACCCTCTTTACGCATTTACTATTTGGTTCGGGAAGCGGCAGTGTCAGTTCGATCAGCTATGATTCCAGTACGAATCGACTGGCGCTCGGCATTAGCAATAATACGGTCGGAATCATCGATTTGAAAACGGGCAAGGCCATCCGCTCGTTTAACCCAAAAGAAGACAGTTATTATCCAGTCGAATCCGTTTCATTCAGTGAGGACGGAAAAAAGATAGCTTCTGCGCACGACAACGTGGTAAAAATCTGGGATGTCAACACCGGGAAACTCCTGAGATCCTTTATCAATTCCAGTAAAAATATTGAAACCCTCCAGTTTGCGAACAGTGACCATTCCATCCTTTGTGGCAGTCGTGAGGATACCGTAAACGTTTGGGATGCCACTACCGGCCTCCTGCAGCATGCCCTCCCTTTACAAGTATCATTCCCCACGCACACACTGACCCTCAATTCGGACCGAACCCAGGCCATCGCTTCAGACACCGGTAGCACAGAGAGCCTGGTCGCCTGGGACATTAAATCCGGCAAAACCCTGCAAAACTTTCGCGGCCTTAATCCATTGATTTCTAAAACTTTTTCAGGGGATTTCGATCTGGAAAGAAACCGAATCGCGTTGGGAATTTCAGCCGGTAAGGTTGGAATTTGGAACCCCTCAACCGGAGACTTTTCTCAACTGTTGGAAGACAAAGCCGATGATCGGTTTGAAACCCGTTCGACCCATTTCAGCCCCGACGGAACGCTCCTGGCAGCAGCAGCACTGGATACCATTCGCATCTGGAACCTTGAAACCGGGAAGGCCTGGCAACTCCCGACGGGAGCAGGAATCATTAATGCCGTTCGTTTTTCGAAAGATGGCTCCCACCTCATTTCTGAACTTGATAACCGCCGGTTTCAAATTCTAACGCTTCGTTCCCGCAGCAAATTTGGTCCCCTCTTCACATCCACGTATCAATCTCCTGATCTTCCTCAAATCAGAGCCATCGGTGTGGGAAACAACCCTGGCGAACTTGTGCTGGCAACGGGCGACAATACCCTCCGTTTATGGAATACGGCCGAAAACAAAGCCACGGCAACGGTTCCTGTCAACCGGTTTATCTGCAACATCACCTATACTCCCAACGACCGCTACGTGGTGGTTCAAGGTTTCGACAACCTGATCGAAATTCGCGATGCCAAAACCCTGAAGCTGATTCAAACGCTCGACCAGGTCGGTTTCTTTACGGATGCGAACTTTAAAGCACCCCAAACACCCGACGGTCTCTACGAAATTTATCCCTATTTCCGGTCGGTTTTCCTGAAAAAAGTGGCCGGGCAACCCGTGGTGGCCGCTCCACCCAAAACCGCTCTGCCCCCGACGATTACCTGGGAACTGCCGACCCGCTCGGACGAAACCGTGGCCAACAATGCCTACGGGGTGAAGGCCTGTATCACCGGCGACGGCATAACCGCCCACCAGCTCTACCTCAATGGCGAACCGGTCAGCCTCCGGGGTTTCAAACGGCTCGGCTGCCCCCTGGGCATCGACCAGGTGATTACGCTCCGCATCGGGCCAAACGAGTTGTATCTCACAGCCACCACGGCGGCCGGCACCGTTTCGTCCGAACGCCGGTATATTACCTACCAGCCGCCTGCGCCGTCGCCCCTGACGGTGCAAACCGCTCCGCAACAAAAGCGGCTGGCGCTGGTGATCGGAAATGCCCGGTATCAACACGCCGGGTCGCTTGCCAATCCGGTCAACGACGCGCTGGCCCTGAAAGCGGTTCTGGAAGAATGCGGTTTTACGGTGCTTTATTACGCTGATCTCGACAAAAAAGGCATGATTACCGCCTTTCAGGAATTTGGCCTGAAGCTCAAGGCGTACAATGTCGGGCTGGTATTTTACGCCGGTCACGGACTGAGCATTCGGGGGATGAATTACTTTTTGCCCACCGACGCCAATCCGCAAAGCGAGGATGAGGTGGAGTTTGAGGGCATTCCGACCACCCGGCTCGTCCGCAAGATGGAAGAAGCCAACCGCCTGACCAACATCATCCTGTTCGATGCCTGCCGCGACAATCCGTTTGCCCGCACCTGGGGCCGGGCCCTCGGTGAATCGGGCGGTTTTGCCCTGCTGCCTCCGCCCAAGGGCACGCTGATTGCCTACGCGGCCTCGGATGGCGAACCCGCCCGCGACCGGGCCAAAACCGGCACCAATAGCCCGTTTACCAAAGCCCTCGTCAAATACATCCGCCAGGGCGGGCTGTCGCTGTCCCAGATTTTGCAACGGGTTCGAACCGATGTCGAGAATGAAACGGCCGAACGCCAGACGACGCAGGATGTGAACATGATGCGCGATGATTTTTATTTCCGATAACCCCTTCTGTCCATGAAACGGCTCACTTTTCTGTTCTGCCTGCTGCTAACGCGGCCCCTTTTTGCTCAGGATGCGTTTAATTACGGACTCATCATGGACGATGACAGCTACCTCCGGATTCCGGCCAAACCGCCGGTTATCCGGAAGTTCGGGCTACAGCAACTCCCGGCGCGGGTATCCTACGAAGCCTATTGCCCCCAACCCCTCGACCAGGGGAAACACGGTACCTGTCTAGCCTTTGCTTTGGGCTACTACCTCCGCACCATCATGGAAGCCCGGCGGCTCAACACTACCAATCGGGTGGAAATCAACAAGCTGGCGTTTTCGCCGACCTATCTCTACGAAGAAGCCAAGCTCAGGAACGATCCGTATTGTCAGAATGGATTGCGAATCGATTCGGCGACGAACGTCATTCAGCACAAGGGCATTATCCCGTTCAGTTACCTGGGCTATCCCGCTTGCAGTCAGGCCGATATACAAAAATTCAGAACACTGGCGATGCGCTACCGGGTGGCCGAATCGCAGCGGTTTCTGCGGCTGGACGATCCCGTCAGTGAAAAAGTGTCCAAGCTGAAAAATGTGCTGGCGGAGGGTTTGCCGGTGGTGGTCAGCATTCTGATGACGCCCTCTTTCGACCAGTTGAATCAGGAGGTCTGGCAACCGGGTCAGGAGGATCTGACGTTGCTGGCGAACAAACAGAAGCAGTTGCAAACCAAAGGCCAGTCGGGCATGGGCCACGCGCTGTGCATTCTGGGCTACGACGATGAGCAGTTTGGCGGAGCGTTCCGGATCGTCAACAGCCGGGGGCCGGGCTGGGGCAAACAGGGCTTCTGCTGGATTCGGTACGCCGATCTGGCGACGTTCACCCGCTACGGTGTGCAACTCTACCCGCCGATGCAGCAACTGGCGACCTACCAGATTGGCGGCTTCAAGGCGGCTGTGCAATTTGAGCAGAAGGGAATGGGCGAAATGGGGCTTCACATCGACGAAGCCGCTTCGAAAACCGCCGGGATGCTGGTTTACCGCATGAACAAACCCAATGTGTCGGGCGACGAATTCAAGTTTCTGATCAACAACGACCGGCAGGCCTACCTGTTTGCCTTCGGTACCGACGAACGACCCAATTCCGATTTGACCCGGCTTTTTCCGTACAGCGAAAAACGGCCGGACGGGAAGCTGGTGGATTACAGTCCGTTGCTCGGCGCCAACACCACCGTGGCTTACCCACCCACCAACACCATTGAGCTGGATAACAACACCGGGACGGATTATTTTTTGTTGCTGTTCGCGAATCGACCCGTCGACAGCGGCCGCATGAACCGAACGCTGCGGAGTGCGCAGGGGGGGCGATTGCTCGACCGGCTTCAGAAAACCCTGAGCGCGGAGAGCCTGATCGATTTCACCAAAATCCGGTATGAGCCGAACCGGATCGCGTTTCAGGTGGAAGGCCAGGCCACCGGGAGTGTCGTGCCGGTGGTGGTGCTCATCGACCACCGTTGAGAAACGATCAATCGGTTTTCAGGTGAATCAGCGGGTCAGATTTGCATTCGGCATGGGCCGGTAGAATTCAGCAGGAAACCGTTTTCCATACAATTCGTGCGGCAGCATATCCAGAACGACGTGGAGATGATCCGCCGTCGTTTTGTCCTGCGAAAGAAAATAGCCAAAATCGAACGTTCCTTTTTTTGACGTCGAGTTGTCCAGCGTATGGGCATTATCTTCAAAATAAGCACACTGGCAGCCTTTGTACCGCCCTTTTCCGCGAAACGTGTCCGGATGGTGGTAGAAGAACCCCGTTGCTTCCCGCTTCCACTCGTTTGTTTCCGACTCTGGCGGCATCCTGACCGGGCAGTAGTTCAGCGTGTTCCGGTTGAAATGTGCATTCTTTTTGATCGCGTAGATGGTGATCAGAAACGACCCGTCATTGTTATCCGGATCGGTGTCGTTCAGTTCGAAAGTCAGAGGGCCCGTGGTGGGTGACAAAAAATGAACCCCCGGAATGTAATTGATACCCTGCGCCCGGACCATTCGACTGCCGTCAATTAAGTAATTCATCGTTCCCCCTGCAACCGGGTCATAGACGGCATCGACAAACCGAAACATCTCCTGACAGGGCGTAGTCCGATCACCAATCCGGCACACCAGCGCACCGTGGTAATAGTCCTTGTATTTGTTAAACCGGAGTGCCGCCAGGGCCGGTTTTCCGGTCGCGTCGGCAGCCCCCGTAAACGGCCCCAGATACACATCGCCGGAGACTTCGATGTAGACGTATTCGTCTTTTTCCACCACAAAACTGGTCGTCAGGGGCGTTTTCGAGTTTCCAGTATAGATGTAGCTCGTATGGCGGACAAACCCGGCAGGCAATTGCGCCCAGGCCGTAGTCGGCAACGTCAGAATCAGTAATGCATAGAGAATCGATTTCATGGGTGTCAGAGATTTATACATCCATCGATGTCCTAAGACCATGAAAGGTTATCTGCTCGCTTTACAATCATCGTAATTTGGGTGCTTTGGGGGCATTGGCACATTCTGATTGCCTTTCGACAGGGACAGAAGTTTGCGATTTGAGCATTCCATTATGATATATTTCAATTTGACATCTTCCACCACGCTTTACCACGTGTGGAACATCCGGCTCGAAACAGGTTATGCTATTGTCTCGTGCATGCACCAAATTATACCCTCCTTTTCCGTCGGTTACTTTATTATGTAATGTTTTACCCCTGCAATCAGTACCTATAATTTTTCCGGCAGCCGGAAAGACGACAACCGGTCCACAACTGCCAACCTTTTTGCCTTTATCGTACCCTCCTTTTCCATCGCAGACAACTTGATACCTGACCTCATTTACACACGTATCCCTTCCCGCAACAACGTCCCCCCGTTGACACACTTCTTTCTTCTTTACCGGAGCAGGAGAAAGAGACTTTCTGAACCAAAACCAATACACAAGTCCCGCAATCAGGAGCAGCAGGGCTGCCAGAATAGCCCACCGGTATTTACGATACCAAGGTCGCAAATCCGGATCTTTTTTAGTGGTTTCTTCAACGTGCGGTCTTGGCGGAGGAGGTGGTGGTGGCACCAGCTTCAACTGGCTTTTGCAAAGTGAACAGTAGTGATCATCAAAGCTGCTCAGAATTTCATTTTTGAAATCCGAAGGCTGCAAATATTCCGGCATCGACTTATACGGGCAATCCGTTCGTTTTCCACAGCCTTCCGGTACGGGCAAATAATAGGGGTTGTATTTCTGAGGTGGGGTAGACGGTGGCTGCATAGAAATATTTTCGGAATAAGATGATAACCTTCGTAGATAAGCGGCATAAATTAGCAAATCCCAGGAGCCGACGCGTCAATATTACACAATATGTCTAAAAGGTTGATGATCCATTTGTAAAATCATGAATCCCCTTAGAAAGAATCATGGAATATGGTATTGCGAATGACGATGTAACCACCCAATTTTAGCAGTTTTAAAAATTGATTTACCCCGGCTGATTATCCCTGATAAATTCCATCCTTTTCCAAGAACGTTGACTTAAAACGGAATCCATTTATGCCACAAGTTATCTGGGAGCAACCAACCCAAAACCCAAAAAAAGTAACCCTAACCTTTCCGCCCGTAAACCAGCAATTTGATTTGGTTCAGGAAGAAATTATCAACCAGTTGGCCGGCAGTGCCAGCAAATCCGTCCGAATCCACCTAGACGGTTCTCCGTACGAGGCCGATTTCACCAACCTGCAATCCGTTCCGCAAAAAGTGGGCATTCCGTTGAAAAAACCGGGTAGTGCGGCTCCGCTCATCAGTGGCGATGTCTGCACCATCGAGCAGAACGGCCAGTGGCTCAGCCTCGACGGCTGGCAGCCCAATCAGCAATACATCCGGCTGAAACGCCTAAACGGAACGCCCCCTCCCCCCCCACCCGACTACAAAAAATGTAACAACTGCCATACCCCGAACCGGCTGGATGCGGTCGTCTGCCGCCAGTGTGCCGGTACAACTTTCGAGATCATCTACAAAACCGTTTAACCGGTCCTTTTTCCTACCACTCATGAACATGGTTTCCCTGATCGCCAACTCCGGCATCCAGTTTATAGATATCCCCCTGAACCTCGGTGATACGAGCGCGGCCCCCAAACTGCGGTTTGAGTATGCCGAACAGGAAGACCCCGACAATGACCGGGTGTATCTGATCATCCCGTACATGCTCGAAAACGGAAAGTACATCAGTCGTCTGGACATCAACGCCGAAGCCTTCCGCCCCGACCGCTCCATCGACGAAAGCAAAATCAGGCCCGAAAACCTGAACTACATCCGGGAAGATCACCTGATCAATCTTCAGGGTCGCTATGCGCTCGATGTTCTGGAGGGCGTCTGGCTCCCCCTGCCCTATTTCCGCACCGATCACTACGACGCCGGTAAACTGATGCCTGGCCCGCAGTCCTGGGCGCGCATGTACCTCGGCCGGATCAGCTCACAGGAAAAAGCCGAGGGCAGCCCGTATACCCACAAACTGGTGCTGGCGTTCGATACGCACTGCGACGACAAGTATGACCCGCGGCTCAACCACACGTATTACGTCGTGCCGGATTCCAGCGATCCGGAAGGCGGCAACACCCGCTTCAAGTGTGCTACCCACGAAGACACCAACGGTTTTTTTCTGTCGCAGAAGCGCGTCAACGACTGGCTGGAAGAAGTGATCACGAAGCGCAAAAGCCGGATTCCGCGCCAGCTTACCAGCGAACCCTACCACCTGCTGCACCTGGGTCTGTATATGACGCTCCTGAAAATGATCGAGCAGACCAATAGCTGGCCCGTCGTAACGCTGCAACAGGACGCCCTGGGCCGGAGCATCGACGTCAACCTGGTGCTCGACGTCGGCAATTCGCGCACCTGTGGACTGGTTTTGGAAAGCAGTGCCCGCGAGCGCGATGCCGAACTCGCCCTGACGGACGCCAAACGCCTGAAAATCCGGGAACTCCGCAATCCGACTCACACCAGCAACAAACCGTTCGAGATGAAGCTGGCGTTTATGGAAGCGTCTTTTGGTAAAAAAGAAGGGCTAACCGACGACTTCCTGTTCCGCTGGCCCAGCATGGTTCGGGTAGGAACGGAAGCCACGCGATACGGGGTCATTTTCGGCGACAACCAGGCCGTCAACGACCAGTATGAAATGACCTTTTCCAGCCCCAAACGCTATTTGTGGGACGCCAAAAAGCGCGAAAAACCCTGGGGTTATTTTTCCGAACACACCGAGCTGATGCAGAATTCGGCGTCGAGCCTTCCCCTCGCCAACCTCTTTACGAGCGACGGTATGCTGGTCGATAAGGCCAACAAACTGGCCAGCGCAAACGGCCCAGGACTGATCTACCGAAGTGGCCAGAATCCGCTCTACGCCCGCAGCGCGCTGATGACCTTTGCGCTGACCGAAATCCTGCTCCAGACGCTGAGTTACATCAACAGCTACGAGTTCCGCAACGAACGGGGCGAAGCGGGGGTGCCCCGGCGGTTGCGCCGGATCGTGCTGACCTGCCCGACGGCCATGCCAAAAACCGAACGGGTCAAGCTGCGCGAGTGTGCCGCCGACGCCCTTCAGGCCCTTCGTGACTACTACGGGGACAAGTATAAACTGATTTCGCCCGACCTCGAAATCATTCCCGACTACAGCAAACTGGCTGAAAATGATCCGGTTGAAAGCCGCATTCCGAAAAACCTGAAAGACCTGCGGGAAAACCACGACCCCGTTCGGCTGCGCACCTCCTGGGGCTACGATGAAGCCACCTGCAGCCAGTTGGTCTTTATGTACAACGAGATCGTTCACCGGTTTGGGCCGGAAAATGCCCCCCGGTTTTTTGAGACCATGGGCCGTCGGCGCACCGACGACCTCGACCCATCCCGCAAATCGCTGATGATCGCCAGCGTCGACATTGGCGGGGGAACGACCGACCTGATGATTGGTCACTATGAATATGAACCAGGCGCGGTCACCAGCCTCTACCAGAACCCGGTTTTCTGGGAAGGATTCAACCTGGCCGGCGACCACATCATCAAGAAACTCATTGAAGAGTGTGTGTTGCCGCAAATTGCCCGCGAAGCCCGCCGACTGGGTTGTGGCCGCGCGGGGCAGGTTTTGTATTCGCTCTTCGGCCCGTTCCAGAGCACCGATACCGACCACAAACGCACGCTCAAGAAACATTTTGCCAACCAGGTGGCTACGGTTATTGCGCAGGGCATGCTGGGACAGATTACTGCCCATCCCGATCAAACCCGTCAGGTGGCTTTCGATGAGTTTTTTCAGGAACACGAAGCCCCGATTCCAAGCGTGTTGCAGTATGTAAACGAAGGGTTCCGGCGCGAAGGGGCCACCGGTTTCGACATCCGGCTGATGAGCTGGGAAGTGTCGCCGGAGGAAATCAACCAGAAAGCCATCCGCAACGTCATCGGAACCATGCTCCGCGATTTGTGCGGCATCATTTCCCAGTACCAGTGCGATTACGTCCTGCTGTCGGGCCGCCCCTCGACGCTGCCGGTGGTGCTGGATCTCTTTCTGGAAAACATGCCGGTTTCGCCCGACCGGATTGTGCCGATGAACCGCATCCGGGTCGCCACCAGCGAAAAATTCTGGTATCCCTTCAGCGATCCGCACGAATACACCATCAAGGATCCCAAAACCTGCGTTTCGGTCGGGGCCGCCATCGCCCTGCTGTCGGAACTGGGCCACCTGAACGGTTTCCGGCTCGACACACGTCTCCTGGCAGCCCGCATGACCTCCACCGCCGACTACATTGGGTTGCTGACGGACGGCCAGCCGCCCCGCATCAAAAACGAGCATGTGCTGGCCGTTCCCGATGATTCGCCCATCGAACCCATCGACGAAATCGAGCTGACCGGTGCCAAAGATACGTTCCTGGGAATGCGCCAAATGGCGAGTGATCAGTGGATTGCCACGCCTTTGTACAAAATCGAGTTCGACAGCGAACGGGCCAGAACGCTGCTCATGCCCAAACTGCCGCTCAAAGTCCGGATTGGTCGCCCGAACCTGCGCGACAAGGAAGGGTTGATCCTGCGCAATAACCTGACGGTGATGGACCCGCAAACGGGCCGCGACATTCCGGCACTGAAGCTGACGGTTTGCACGCTGACCGATCCGCACGGCTACTGGCTCGATACCGGAAATTTCTACCTGGACCCTTATCTGAACTGACAATCAGGCTGTTTTTCCATGATTTGATTGGCTCTTTCAATCCGTATGCACGCTCAATCCGACTTTACGCCACCCGATCCATTGCCCACTCCGCTTGATTCGTTCGTCAATCACCTCCGCGACCTGCTGGGTCCGGAGGTGATTGCGCGTCTGCGGCAAAACCCCAACCTGGCCCTGCCCTACGCCGATGAAAACAGCAGCGACGGTGACTGGCTCCGCCGGGGGTTGCAAACCATTCTGTCGTCCGACGATCTGGAAACCGTGGGCAGCCGGGCCAAGGATTTGCCGCTCACGATCAGCCGACCGTTGCAGCAGCAAATCGAGAATTTGCGCTGGGAGCAACTGAAACAGCAGCAGGCACTGACACTGGCCCTGGAGCAGAAGCAAACCGCCGAAACCGGTCGCGAGCAGGCCGAAATCGAGGTGTTTCGACTCCGGAAAGAGCGGGCGGCCATGCTACCAGCGGCTGAATTTGTACGGTTATTTTTCAGTACTGCCGCCGAAGCCGGCATCCGAAACCTGCTCATCGAAGCTACCGAGTCGCCCACGCCCGACCTCAACGGTTTCCTGGCGGCTTTTGTGGGCGGGTGGACGGCCTTGCGGGCGTTGGAAACGAGCCCGAACGAATCGCCACAGGATGCGGTTCGGCAATACCACCAGGCGCTGACCGATTTGCTGAGCGCCTTAACGGGCCTGTATATTCCCCAGCGTCGCGCCCTGCTGGACAAGGTGGCCCAATGGGCGTCGAACCGCTTTGAGGATTTCGTTTTTGTGTCGCCCGAAGAAACCCGGCAGGTAGACCCGGCCCTTCACAACGTGCAGGGTCTGGGGGGAAATACCGTCCGCGAAGGCCGGTCGTTTGCCGTCATCCGGCGGCAATCACGAACCGTGGTGATTTACGCAGACATCGTTACCGAATAAAGATTTTTGATAACCTGAACGGGTGTTCAGGCATAAATATTCGAAAACATCCCGAAACCCATTCACTATGTTTCCTACTCTATCTCAGGAAAGTCTGCAATTACAGGAGAGCATTCGGCGCGGCACCGAATGGTTGAGTTTATACGAAGAACCCGAAAAACGGCTGAGTACGCTCGATGAACTGGGCAAGCTGCGCCGACGCGCCAAACGGCTCGAACAGGCCGCCAAAATGCGCCCGGCACTCGCCCTGTTTGGCATCAGTCAGGTTGGAAAATCGTACCTGGTTTCCAATCTGGCCCGCATTCCCGGCCACAATCTGTTGCAGATCGAATCGGCGGGAATACCGGCCGAAACCGTCCGGCAAATCACAGGACACGATGGCCCGATCAGCTTCATCGACGACATTAACCCCGTGGGGGGCGGCACCGAGGCCACCGGCGTGGTGACGCGCTTTACGACCTACCACCAGAACAACGAGGGCGGTTATTTGCTGCGCTTGCTGAATCAGTCGGACATCGTGAAAACCATGGCCATTGGGTATCAGTACAACATCATCAATTCGAAATACCCCGAAAAGCTCACGTTCGAGCAACTGGATCAACTGCAAAACCGCCTGGAACGGCAACGCCAGGCCACGATTCAGCCAGGCATGACGGAAGACGACATCCTGGATTTGCGGGATTATCTATCGAAATATTTTCAGGGCATGGACCTCATCGGCACCTTGCGCCGATACAATTACTGGGAGAAAGTGGCCGCGATTGCGCCCTATGTACGGCCCGGCGACCGCTGGGCCATTTTCGCCCCGCTCTGGCACGAAGACGAGTTCATGACCAACTTGTTCAACAAACTGAGCCAGGGGCTGATCGAACTGGGATTTGAGTCGGAAGTATGGGTTGGTCTGGAAGCCGTAGCGCCCCAGAAGCAAACGATTGTCGACGTCATGCGGCTGTATGAAATGGACCAGACCGACAGTCAGCTCAACACCGTCACGGTGGTCACCCGCGACAAAAAGCGGATTCCGCTCACGCGAAGCATTCTGACCGGGCTGACCTCCGAGCTGGTGTTGCCCCTGCCCAAAGCCCTCGAAAATCACCCCAGCCGCCGGTTTCTGCAACACGCCGACATCCTCGATTTTCCGGGTGCGCGGAGCATGGAAGGCTCCCCGGAAAACGTTTTTCAGCAGGAAACCGACGTTTCTAAAAAAATGGACCCGTTTCTGCGCGGAAAAGTTTTTTACCTCTTCAATGCCTACAACGATTCGTTCGGGATCAGCAGCCTGCTTTTCTGCATGCACAACATGCAGTCGGAGGTGAAAGGCACGCTCAACATCAACAGCATGATCAGCCAGTGGATCGGCATGAATGTGGGCCGCTCGGCGGAGGAGCGCGAAAAACGCGAACGCGTTCTGAACAACCTGGTGCCGCTGGATGCCCGCGCCGGGGTCGACCGGATCAATCCGTTCTTTCTGGTGCTGACCAAGATCAACGTCGAGATCGACGAATGCGACCCCACCCGGACCGGCCGCACGGACCTCTACGACCACATCTGGGAAAAACGGCTGGAGCGGTTTTTCGACAAGGAATTCGACAAGGTTTCGACCGACAAATGGACGCGAAGCTGGAACGGCCCGAACGACAGTTTCAAAAACACGTTCATGATTCGCGACCCCCGGTATTGCAAAGTCTCCTACCAGATCACCGACGGCGTCGAAACCTACAACGAACGCTACACCCCGGCCTTTGCCGACATGGAACACTCGTTTGTAAACAATGAACACACCAACCGGCACTTTCACGATCCGATGACGGCCTGGTATGAAGCCACGCAGCCGGGCCGGAACGGAATCGATTACCTGCTGAAATACCTGTTACCGGCCTGTCATCCGGCCATCAAACAGGAACAAATCCGGGAAGCCCTGAATCGGGTGCGGCAGGAAGTGGGGGAAGCTTTGTGCCACCATTACGAGGGCGGATCGGTGGAAGAAAAGCTCATCCGCGCCCGCGAACGCCGGGATCAGCTTCGCAAACCGGTCGGACGGTTGATCAAAGAGAAAAAGTTTGGCCGCTTCCTGGCTTCCTTCACCGTTGCCGAGCAATTTGTGAACGGCAAAGAAAACAGCCTGTGGGACCGCGAGCTGGTTCGTCAGGTGATGAGCCAGCCCGATCTGTTTCTGAAACAGGCCGAATCGACCAGCGCAGTCACCAATGCTCCGGCAGACTCCGCCGAACTGGACAGTTTTCTGGATGACCTTCTGAATTTTGAACCCGTCAGCGCAGCACCCGCTCCCAAACCAGCGTCGGGCTCGGTTTTGGCCACCCGCTATGCCGAAAGTTTGCTGGGCCAGTGGGTAACGCAGCTCAAGCAACTGCGCAGCGACCGGCAGTTTCAGGGGCAGTTTGGTCTGGCCGAAAACGAGGTAACGATTCTGGTCGATGAAATGGAGCGGAGCATGGAACGCGACAGCCTGAAAGTCCGGGTTGCCGAAGACGTTAGCCCCTACATTCACCAATCCGATAACCTGGAAGTGGTTCTGACGCTGGGCCGGGCCGCCATCAACGATTTCGTCAATACGCTGGGCTGGTCGCGGGTGAGTGCCGACGACAAACTCAGCAACAAGGCCGTCTACCAGTCGGCGCCCAACGTGGTGGCTCCCATTTACGGCAATCCGTTGGCCGACGTACCGGCGAAAAACCAGTTGACAACCACGGTGGATGATCCGTCGCGGGTCTTCTACAGCCAGTGGTTCAGCGGTTTCGACAAGTCGTTTGAATACAACGTCCTGCGCGAAGCCAACCTCACCGACCCCGAAAAAGCCCGGGTGAATGGCCTGCTCGACACCATCATTAAAGACCTTGGTTATCAGTGCCAGTAATCGGTTAGCCCGTTATTCTCATGCCCGCCCACTATCCCATCTTCAGTACGTCGCTCTCCGCTTACCGACCGGTTATCTGGTTAGCGCAACCCGTTTACACGCGCTACAACCAGCTTCGGGATTTGCTCCGCAGCCGCTTGGGCGAAAGCTACGCGCAGCTTCTGGCCGAGCCGCTCATTCCACCGCCCTACGAACAGACGCGCACCGAAGCGCGCTGGTTTTCCGATAGTTTTCGGCAGGGAACGCCCTTACCCAACCTCATTCCCCCGGATCGCGCCCGCGTCAGCCAGTTGCTGGATACCCAGCTCTCCGCCATCCGCCAACTGGCCGATGAACTCGAACGGACTTCGCAGACGGAAAACCAGCAACTGGGCACCCTGCTGCGGCTCGCCATCGAAATACCGGGGCCGGAATGCGTGCTGACCAACGGCGATCAGGCGGTTTTGGTGCTGTGGGGATTTGAATCCGATCGCAGCCGCCAGGAACGGTTTCGGGTCAATCAGTACCTCAAACACCAGATTCCCGAACCGCCAGCCGTGCCGCCGGGCGTGCCGCTGGCAACGTCCACGAATCCGGTGCCGCCCTCCAATCCGACCCCGCCCCCGGTTTCGGTTCAGTCAGTGGCGGACACCGTGAAAACCCGGCGGTGGTGGTGGGACTGGCGGTGGCCGCGCTGGTTCTGGTGGCGCCGACAAACCGATGGCCCGGTGGGTTGTGGGTGCATCGGCTGGCTGCTGGGGCTGTTTCTGTTGTTGCTCCTGCTGGGGTTGTTATACTGGTTCTGGCCCGCGCAGTGGGGTCGGCCCGTTGGGGTGGGCGTACCGGGTGTCGAAACCGGGCCGGGCGAGATGCCCGAATCAGGACGAACCCTCAGCCCCCACTTGCCGGATCGCCCGCAGGGGATTGTCGCGCCCGTCGACTCGGCCCAGATTATTACCAACCCGAAAGACTCCCTGCAACGCCCGATTATTGGCAACCGGTTGAACGTCTTTTTGAAAAAAGAGGTCAATCTGGTCGCGTTTGTCAACAAAGTGAAAGCCAGTTATACCGACAACGAATTGCAGATCGTGGCCTTCGATACCACCCTGAACGCCCTGCAAGTCCAGATTCCGACCGATCAGCGGGATGTCTGGCGCGACCGGCTTCAGAAAATGCCGGAAGTGTACCTGGTTTTCGACGAAAGCCTGTTCCAGTCGAGCGGCCTGCCCAACGACCCGGATCTGGCGAACCGGACAAAAAACTGGTATTTCGAAGCCATTGGTGCTTTTGAAGCCTGGGACATCACCCGTGGCTCCGATCAGGTGACGGTGGCCGTGCTGGATGGCGGTTTTGATACGGGCCATCCCGAACTCCAGAACCAGATCGTGCAACCCCGCAACATGACCGCCGAATCAGGAAAGATCAACACCGACAGCCCCGTGGGTGGCCGACACGGAACGCACGTCGCAGCCACCATAGCCGGGCGGGCGGGCAATGCCGCCGGTACTTCCGGAATTGCACCCAACTGCCGGGTCATGGCTGTTCAGGTAGGCACCGACAAACCGAGTACGTTAGCGATTGTTTTTGGCCTTCAATATGCCATTAAAAATGGTGCCCGCGTCATCAGTTTATCGCTGGGCCGCAGCATTCCGGCTGCCGCAGCGGCAAAACTGGCGGCTATGCCCGAAGCCCGGCAAAACGCCCTGCTGGCGAGTTATCAGCAAAGCCCGGCCTACCAAACCGAACGTCAGTTGTTTGAAACCCTTTTCGGCGAGGCTTCGCGCAATGGCGTCGTCATCGTGAAAGCAACCGGCAACGAAAATATTCCGGCCGGTTTCGATCCAATGAACGATACGCCGTACACGATCAATGTGTCGGCGGACGGCCCACCCAATCAGGCAGGCGAGGTCGAACGCGCATCGTTCAGCAATTACGGCCCGCTGTCGACCGTGTCGGCGCCCGGAGTGCAGATTTACAACGCGGTGCCGGGTGGAGGCTACGACTACATGAGCGGCACGAGCATGGCTACCCCCATTGTGGCCGGTGGCGTGGCGCTCATGTGTTCCCTGCGTCCGGACCTGAGCCCCGACCAAATCCGGGCTATTCTGGTAAAAACCGGCAATCCGCACCTGGGCGGGAGCGGCAAACACATCGGACCGCTCATTCAGTTACACAAAGCCCTGGAAGCCTGTCGGCTGGAACCGAAGGATGCCTGTGCCGCGACGCTCGACAGTCTGAAACGGGAAATTGCCAAACTCAAACGCCAGCCCTAACGCCTATGCCCCGGCAACTGATTGCCATTACCCCCACCGCCGGCCTGCGCCCCGTTTTCGGATCGAACGTTGGCGAAGGCGTCAAACGGTATCAGACCCTCCGGGAGTTGCTGACGGTGGGCAGCGGCCATGCGGTTTTTGCCGAGCCCGTTATCGAACCCGGTCAGATTGGCTGGTTTAGCGATCTGCCCGGCACCATTCAGCCCTATCAGGAACTGTCGCCCGAATGGCAGGCCAAATCCCGGGCGGTTTTGCGGTACTATACCGATCTGGCGTATGACCAGATTCAGCGCTACCACGACGCGGACGACCTGCACCGGATGCTGGCCGACTGCCTTGAAATTCCGCAGGTTAAAAACCTGTATCTGATTGGCAAACGCCCGGTTTTAATCCTGTGGGGC
This sequence comes from Larkinella humicola, assembly GCF_008727875.1. Lineage (GTDB taxonomy): Bacteria > Bacteroidota > Bacteroidia > Cytophagales > Spirosomataceae > Larkinella > Larkinella humicola. The sequence goes on from NZ_VTWS01000005.1 coordinate 441,221, forward strand.
TTTCTGAGCAGTGATTTCAACCCCGCCCGTGGTCTGGTTCGCAAGCTGACGCAGCAGACCGTTGCGCCCCGGATGATGCTCAACGCCAAAGTGGTGCAAGCCGTTGACCAGAAGCCCGTTGCCAACGCGACAGTATCCCTGCACCACGGCGGACAGACGTATAACCTGACGACCAGCACCGATGGCAACGTCAGTTTCCAGCAGATCATCCCCATCGATCCACTGGTGTTTCAGGTGGAGGCCGCAGCCGACTCCTATGCCGTGGCAACCGCCACGCTGACCAGCGAAAAAACCGTTGTTGACCTCATTTTTGACGGTTTTTACCCCCTCATCACCACCTTAACGTTGCACCCGCAACTTGAAGAACACGCCTTCCCGCTCCAGCTCATCGATCTTGCTACGAAAGAACCGGTCAACGGTGCCACCGTGCGGCTAACGACCGCCAATTCCGACCTCACCCAGATCAGTTCGGAAACCGGCCTCGTTTCCTTCGACCCGGTTCTGCTGTTGGCCGGGGAAAAGGCAGTGGTCTATGTGACCCATCCGGATTTTGCCGACGAGCGCCTGGAACTGGCGGCCGGGGACCCAACCCACGTTGTGGAACTGAATCCATCCGGGCTTCGGGGTCGTCGCGGGGCATTCAGCGTCAATCTCCGCTGGTTTTCGACCGACGACCTGGATCTGTTCGTTTCTGACCCCGGCGGCAACCTGCTCAATTACCAGCAACGGGAAGTGAATTTCAAAGACCACCTCGGAATCCTGGATCTGGACGCCAACGCCGATGACGATTCGGCCACGACCGAACCGCAGGAAAACGCCTACTGGGAGAAAGCACACGCCGGGTATTACACCATCGAGGTTTCGTTTTACAAACGCCGTTCGCCGAAAGGGCAGGCCGTTCCGTTCGAAATCACGGTTCAGCACGGCAACCAGCAGTACGTCCTGCAACGGGAGACATCCAAAGAGGGCGAGCGTGTTTTTGTGGACCGGTTTCACCTCTGACCGCTCAAAAAAACGACCGACCGTGATAACCTTTTTTACGGACGGGCATCAATAGACATCCGGGCGCTCCCGGCGCTTTACCAAACCATCAGAAAGCCCTTTCCGCATGAAACGCGAACTCCTTACGACCCCCCTGAAACGCATTCGGCCGGTATTTTTTAACGTGGGTGAAAACGTCAAACGGTATGAACAGGTGCGCGGCCTGTTTGTCAATGGCCACGACCGGTTGTTTGCCGAACCGCTCGTAACGGGAGCTGGCCGCGACGAAATTACCTGGTATGGGGAGTATCCCGGCGATTTCCGGACGCTGGCGTCGTATTCGCCCGAGGAACAGCAGCAGCTCCTGCCGATCCTGAACGAGCAGGTCAACTACCTGTTTCGCGACATCATCCGGTATATCAAAAAAGGGCCGGGGCAATACGACCGGGCCAGCTACCGGAATCTGCGCCAAAGTGTCGAGAGCTTCCTGGAAGTACCTTCGACGGAACACATTCTGGTGTTCAATACGCCCGACGGCCCCCGGTTTACGCTGACCAATTGGGGGTTTATGTTCGAAACGGAAAAACCCGAGCGCAACATCATCCGAAAACTGGTGCCGTTTGGGGTTACGCCCGTGGTGATCAGGGGCACGTATCGGCCAACGAACCTGCCTGCAGCCAACGAGCCGCTGGCGGTTGAGTTTGAAACCCATAAACGGACGCTGACAACCGACGAACAGGGCGTGTTAACGATTGCGGAGGTTCCGTATCTGAGCGAAATAACGGTGTATCAGCAGGACGCCGGTGGGCAACCGGTGAATCGGCAAACCGTCTTCGTGGATGAGCGGAATCCGGCGGAACCGTATCCGGTTTTGCTCGAACGACTGCCGTTTTCCATGTTTTTCCGGGTGGTAGACCAGCACGGGCGGGCCGTTCCCAAACACCACATCCGGCTCGATTATCAGGGAATGCAACTGCCCGTCCAGGCTGACGAACAGGGACGGTTGCTGCTGAACAATACCTACTATGGCGAAAGTGTGCAGTGTTACGACCTCGTCGATAAAAAAGAGCCGCTGGTCAAGACCTACGTCCACGAACGCGGCCAGGCCGACTATGTAATTCCGGTTTTTATTCCGGACCCGCTCAAACCGGTGAAGCGCGGCCTGGGCTGTCTGGGATTGCTGGTGGGATTGCTGGTGCTGCTGGTGGCCGGGCTGATTGCCTACTACTACTTCGCCTATGACGAAAAACCGCTCTCCCAGGATCAGTTGAACGCATCGGTCCGGGGGCATAAAAACCGCCTTTCCCCGCCGGATAGCCTGAACGCCGTCGCCCCCGATTCGACCGCCGTGTCCCCGGATACCCGGAACGAAGCCGGCCCGGAAATTCACGACGACATTGCGCTGTCTCAATGCAATGGCGGGCAGGACGGGCAGGATTATCAAAGCCCTGACATCAAGGTGGTGATTGCGGAATACGATCTGGGCCAGGAAGACGCCACCTTCGCGCTGGACTACTACACCGATGCCGTCCCGGATCAGATCGAGGTATTTGAAGGCCGCAAAGATGATATCGATGAGGATTCGAAACCGCTGTTCATTTACTACGGCAGCACCATCTACGACAGTTGGTCGCGGGCATCCATGCAGCAACTCATCAAAACCAAAAGCCAGTATGTAACCGTCCGGGTGACGGGGCAAACCATCTGGAATTACCGGGTCAACTGCCCGTTGAACTGAGCCTACTTAGTAAAATGATTATAGTCTCGTGACTCTATTCGGTCAACCAGGCTGATTTTACCGTGCCATTCGTACTCTGTCCTGTTTATCCAAACCCTTACGATCATGCATAATTTACTCTCAAGTATTGAGATAAACTTTGATATCCGCCCGCTGGTGGATGCCATATCGAGTCAGAAAGCGGTGGTCTATGTTGGAGCTGGCGCTTCAATATCGGCAGGGCTTCCAGACTGGAAAGCGTTGTTGGTTAGCAGTCTTATGAAGGCAAAGGCCAATCTGAAAGAATTCGATAATGACAACTCCAACTTTTCTAAATCATTCAACCTAGCGGAGAAACTATTAAGAGAAGGTGACTTTCTGATGTCTGCGGAACTGCTTCAGCAAGTACTTGGCAACGAACTTGGTGAACACATTTGGGAAATTTTCAAGAAAACATCACAACCATCACAAATTCATAAAGCAATCTCCAGAATTCCTTTTTCCACAGCCATCACCACAAATTATGACAAACTGCTGGAGATGTCTTATAATGAGACCCACCCAGTGTATACCTGGAGGCTGGCAGAAAATATATTCCGATCAATTAAGAAGAACACCTTTGCCATCATAAAAACACATGGTGATATCGAAGACTTAAGTTCACTGGTTCTTACGAGAACACAATACAGAGATTTAATGCAAATCAATAAGTCATTTAATGACGGCTTGACCATCCTGCTTTCATTGAAAACATTTTTATTTATTGGATCCTCATTAAAAGATTTCGATTTGCTGAGGCTAATGGATGATGCAAAACTAACGTACAAATCAAATTTCGGACCTCACTATGCAATTTTATTTGAAAATGAAGTTGATGAATCTTTTATAAAATACCTAAAGGATTCTTACAACATCAACGTAATACTTTGCCGTATTCCCGAGAATTATACTGGTGATATGTTAACAGATATTGTATGTTCTTTTCTAAAAACTCTTTCAGGTAGTGTTTCCCAAAAGCTCGTAAAGAGCAACAAAATAGTTAATATAAACTCAGCGTCCTTTAGCTTTAACGACATTATCCACAATCTATTAAGAGAAACGCTTAAGTTAACCGGTGCAGAAAGAGGAATCGTCTCCTTCGTTGAAAGTAGAAATATCCCAGGACTGGAATATATCTTTAAAGATGATTTGTACCAAAAAAACGAATACTACAAATCTGAAAACTATGCTGAAAGAATAAGCCACGATACCATCCTCGGGTTCATTTATTCTCTGGGTGGTAGAGAAAGAAAATATTTATACTATAGCGACATCAGTAAGAACCAAAAGATTTCAAATATTGATACCATTCCGGAAAAATACCAGTATAGCCCTTTAAGTTCGGAAACTAAATCCGTGTTAATCACACAAGTATTCTCCGATGGCAGCCCTGTCGGTGTCGTTGCAATTGAGAGTTCTATGGCGGACGCTTTTACACTTGAACACCTCAAAACAATTGAAAGTCAGTCAAGTTCATTCGGTGCTATTTTCAAAGAACTCGAGTTACGCGAAAAATCAGTCAAAGAAATTGACTTACTCAGTAATGCAATAGCCCTGCAGGGATTAATGGATAATTGCATCCGTTTAAAGCGTTTCAAAATTTCCTATCTTTTTTACGAAATAAACTATAGGAAGGGTGAGTTAGTAGCCCGGTACGACCCTGAAATTTTATCAACTTTGAATGAGCTAGAATTCAGTTATAAATTTGACGAAACTAGTTTGGCGACCCATATTCTTAAACAACAAAACGAGAAGTATATTGATGACATTATCATTAGTACGCAGGACAATAATGAAACTATCATCTCGCCGAAAGGTATAAAATTTTTCAACATCGAAGGCTCCATCTATGCAACGCCTGTAAAGGTCGGCCACTATACTTCGTTTATTCTTGTTGCGTGGTCCAGAGATTCTCAACAACTTGTTGAGGTAACCAGCAGAATATCAAGAATGGCTCACTTCATCACCAATTCCCCTGATCGCGACTTTTCAAACAATATAGCCGGAGAAAAATATAAGGCTAAAAGATTTATTATTGAGATTAACGAATCAATAAAAAGATTAGACCAAAATATTAACAGAAAATCGTGGGTTGCTTTCTTGCAAGATGAAAATAATAGATTTGGCTTCATAAAAGCGTTATTAAAACCCCTAACTGGCTCAAATTGTGAACTCGCCCGTATTAGGCTTTGGGTTTATAACGAAGAGGCAAAAGTTTTTACGTGCATTTATTCGTATTCTACTCAAAGTGCAACGCTAAAGAACTGTAAAAAAGACAATGAATACGTGGGAGTGACGTCCAGGGCTGATGATCCTTACTGTAGCTTCACCATTAACCGGTTTAAAGACAATCCGTATGCCATGCATCAGCACAGAAAAATGTTTCCTGCTGAAGACGTCAATACAAAACGACTTCATAAAGATCCGGATGGAAAATGGATTGTGGGACCGATTGTTTCACGGCGCACCAAAGAACCCGTTTTACTGGGATTCATTTCGGCAGATAACCATTATCCAGAAGGAGATGTAATCAAAGAAAAAATTCTATCTGAGAAATATGATGCCTACCAGCGGTATGCTATCGATTTAATAAACGATATTCTCCGTGAAGTTTTATCTGTTAAACCCATCATAAAAAGTATAACAGGCACAACCCCAGTGAAAGATTCCCCTGAGGAAGTTCGTGCGTAGTTAAATTTCAACGCCGGAAATAAAACTCGTCGCCCGTCAGCGAAGTTGATTCCCAGGGAATCTGTTCGTTGTTTGTTTTCTGCATCACATCCGTGCGCACCAGCCGGAAAACGGACTCGATCGAGACATTGGGCTTCTGAATGTGCTGCAGTAAACTTTCGGTGTAGGTACCGTTTTTACCCGTTCCATCGGCGGCCGTACTGCCGGGCGCGGTGGCAAAGGCAATGAGCGTGCCGGTGGGGGCTTTGATCGACGCCGGGCCGCCCGAATTGCCGGCATCCCGTTGCTGGGCCGGTTTGACGAACGGATCGTTTCGGCAGGCATCCATCACCAGAATGTTGACGCGGGTGTTGGCAACTTCCATTTTATTCAGAATATGCTGCAAGCCAACGCATTCTGATTCGACATCACTCTGCTTCGTCACTTCCACCGGAACCAGGTAATTCAATCCGTTGCGCTGAACACCATGACCGGCATAATAGACCATCCCGACCGTATACTTCTCCTTGCTCAGCACCTCGCCAAATGTATTGATGGCACTAATGAGGGCAATCCGGTCGACATTTGTACATTTGATCACCCTGAATCCCAGGCTGGTCAACGAGCTGGCCATCGCGTCGGCATCGTTGACCGGATTGCCCAGCGCTGGCACGCCCGTGTAACCGCCGTTCCCGATCACCAAAGCCAGCCGTTTATCGACCGTCGACTTCGCAGCCGCAATCCGCTGGGCCATCTGGGGCGTCAGCGTAAATTCCAGCCGACTCACGTTGCCCACCGCATCATACGCTTCCAGCAGAATGGGGTAGTCACCCCGGTCGGTCAGTTGCACCACCGGCTGAAAAGTCCCTTTTTCGTCGAGCACAACCGACTGTCCATTGAGTGTAAGCCGGTCTACTTTTGAGGGATCGGTGACCCGCCCGATGATGGTGACCTCGCCCGTTTTAGCCCTTGCTAACCGCATCCCCCGGGGCGGGGCTTCCGGCAGCGGAGGGCTGATCACATCAATTTGCGGGCCAACGGTATCCCGCACGGCCAACACCGGTGCCGCCTGTTTTCCGGAAAAATGAAAGCCAATCTGCCGAAAAAACGCTTCCCGGTCGCGTTCATACGCCCCCCGGCCTTTGAAAAGAATCGTAACCGCCTGGGAAGCCGCCTGATCAATCGATTGAACACTGCAATGGGGAGCCCTGACAACGGCGACCGGCTCCGGCTGCCCGGGGTCGAAGGCTTCCAGTTTGACGATCACCCGCGGCACCGACGCATCCAGCGGGCATTTATCCGTCAGACAGCTCAACTCGATTCGCCACCCGGCCTCGCCAGCCTGCGAACCCGCCACCACCGAAAATTTTCGCTCGCGGAGCAATCCCTGCAAAACCGGCAGGACAGACGTCAGGTCGTGGGCGCTTCCCGTCTTCACCACGACCGCTACCGGCGGTTCGGCCACGGCCCCAAAAACCGTGGCACACGCCAGCCAACTCCCCATCAGAACCGACAGCACACTCAATCGGAATCTCATCATCGTATCTTCTTAATTGGTGGTTTTAAGCATCAGCCGGGCCTGTTTATCCCACAATTCCTGCAGCCTCTTTCCGCCTTCGGTCACCGTGCACAACGCCGTGCCGCCATCCTCGACCTTTTTAATTTTGGCAAAAGCAACTTCTTCATTCACAATCCGTTTGGTTCCATCGGGCCGGGCTACTTCGCGCTGGTTGGTGATGATGATGCGCGTGCGCATGCCCGGCAGTGGAAACGGAAAAGGAAGCTCGTCTCCGTCCGACGCCGATGCTTTCGAGGTCAGCCCCTCGCCTTCGACCCGAAAGCTGATGATGCCTTTTTTCTCGCTTTTTTCGAGCACTTCCAGAATTTGCATGCTGGCCGGAAATTTTCGGCGGGCAAAACTTTCTGCTTTGGACATCAGTGAACTCATGGCGATGTTGACCAGGTAATCCCGATCCGAATTGCTGCTGGAACTGGACGAACTCTGAAGCGTTTCGAACTCACTAACGCCGGTTTCGAGGTCAGTCACCTGCACTTTGGCTTCCACATTGCAGTTATTATAGGTTACATTCCCGATCCGCTGGTTACTGAAATTCACCGCCGTTACTTCGCCGTTGATCATGAACTGGGCTCCTGCCAACTGCCCGGCCTGAATGGCGTTGGTCTGATCGTATTTGTCGTCCAGCGACTTTTTCTGCTGCTGAACAATCTGATCCAGGGTGGACGAATCGACGGTTTTGACCCGTCTTGAACTCGTGAGGCCCGAAAAAACGGCCGAGGTGACCCGGTCGCTGTAGTTTCCTTTGAACGGAAACACGCTCACAACCGGCTGCGACGAAACCTGAGCCATCGTCAGGGGAACCACAAAAAGCCATGCAGCTAACGTAAAGAGAACTTTCATAGTAAACGTGATTTGTTTTTAACGAGAGAAAATTGGTATTGGGTGCGCGATTATTTATCCAGTTTTTCGAGAATTTCCTCCAGCCGACGAATGAGCGAGGGCAATTCGCTCCGGGCCTGGGCCACAAGTTGTTGGGGTTGTTTACTCATTTTGACCACGATCTGATACCGCCGGATGATTTCCGTCGTTTTGGGTTTTACCCAGCGCGTATCCTGTTGAAAGCCAACCCGGCAGCGTTCCGGCATATCGGCCTGGTCGTAGAAAAGCATCTGGTTCAGGGAATCATAGAAATTCTTCTGGTTGCGGTAAAACGTGTCGAATTTTTCGGCAAACTGCTCGGCATTATCCGTACTGATTTCCTCGTCCATCCGCCTTAAAAACGGCAAATCTTCCCGAATACCGGCCAGCGCCGTCTCGTTCACGTAGCTGTCCAAAGGCGGGCAGGGCGCCTGATCCGGTGGTACGGGCGGAACCGGCGGTTTTGGCGGAACACCGCCCCCTCCTCCCTTGACGGGGCGAATAGCCATCTGTAGCTGCGGATTCTGGTTCTGGTTGTTCTTCGCTGCTGCACTTTCGGTCAGTTTGACGACGGTTTTCACAAACTGATCCCAGGTCGGTTTTTCCTTCGCCTTCGACGACAGCAACTGGTTGGTCGCCACCTGCCAGGAAACCCCCAGCCAGCCGCCTTTCGGATCACTGAAGGAATACTGGTTGCGTTTGCAACTGCTCAGAATCAGACTCCCGGCATAGTTCCGAAACAAGGCGATGTATTTGGCGGCATCGGCACTTTCCGGCGCATCCATCGGAATGGCCTCGCGTTTGCTGGTGACGGGCGGCTCATCGCTCCGTTCTTTGTTGCAGGCTTCGCCAATCACCAGCGCCAGACGCGGTTTTTTGGCCAGAATCCGTTCATAAATCGTTTGCAGATTTCGGGAACTGGTTTCCAGCGTGGCGCGGTCGGCGTTGGCTTTTCCGAAAATCAGGGAGGGATACTCATTCTGGCGGTTGTTCCAGCCGTGTCCGATGAAGTAAAACAGCACCACATCGTCGGCGTCCACTTTCAGCGCGTCCAGCTTCTGGTCCAGTTCGGTGGCCAGGCATTTGGCCCCGCTGTAGGCCGCCATTTCGAGTGATAAACCGGCATATCGGGCAACGATGGGTCCGTAATTGCCGGTCAGATAGTTGTAGGTTTTGCGGTTGGCATCGCCGAGGGTCGGATCATCCGTGTCGGCAAAAACGATGAAATGCAGTTTCGCCTGCCCCAGAGACGGTGACGTCCCCGGGCCGGCGAAACAGAGTAGAAAGAGAAGGGCTACGATGCGCATAGGGCTACTGCGGTTTTACGAATGTTTTTCCCCGGTTGTTGCCGGGTTTCTTCACCGGTGTTTTAGGGTTCTTCTTTTTGTCACCGGGTTTGTCCGGTGTTTTCACCCCCGCTGCGGGCTGAACGACGATCTTCTTGAGCTGAGCCTGGACCTTTTTAAAGTCAGACTCGTTGGTTTCCAGCGTATTAAAATCCGTATAGGCGAAGGCTGTCGAAAGCAGGAAGTTCACGTGGTTGAACCGGTCGAGGGAGCGCGGGTGCGACGAATACACCGACTCGCCTTTTTTGGCGGCCACATTCCGGAACGCGAGCATGGCGTAGTTCTGGTTTCTCAACGCATAACCGGTGGCCGCCAGGTCGGAGGCTCGCTGGCTGTTGTCCTGCCGTTGTTCGCCGGTCTCCGAAGCGTTCATGACGTATTGCAGAGCCGCAGCTTCCTCCGGCGATTCACCGGCTTCTTTTTCATCCCGCGCCAGTTTACTCCAGACTTTGGCCGCCTGCCGGGGGTCATAACCGGCCATGAACATGTATTGCAGCCCGATGCGGTCGGCCTGGGTTTCCTGTTCACGGTTATAACTGCTGTGGTACATGTCTTTGGCCGCCTGAATCAGCTTGGCCGGCACATCGCTGCCGGTTTGGTAGCCGGTCACGGTGCTGCCGAAATCGGCCAGTGCCTGCCAGTCTTTGCCGGTTCGGTAGCTTTTGGTGTGGTGACGCTGGGTAACGTGGGCAATCTCGTGGCCCAAAATGGCCGCCAACTGGGCTTCATTTTCCAGTTGTTTGATCAGACCGGTATGCACAATGACCGTTCCGTTGGGATAGGCCGACGCGTTGAATGTATCGTCGTGAACCAGATAAAACTTGAAGTTGATAAAATCAGGGTGATTGGGGTCCAGTGATTTCAGGTATTCCGGAATCAGTTTCTGGCCCACATCATTGACATACGCAAACAGGTTCCGTTCGGTCACGAAACGATACGACATGTCTTTCCCGATCTGTAAAACATCTTTGTTCATGAACAAAGCCTTGTTGATGGCCCGGCGCATCAACAGATCATCCTTACTGATTTCAACCGGGCGCATGGTGCCGGATTTGACAAAAATCACCCCGCTCGTATCGCGCCGACCCGTCACGGTCAGTTCGGCTCCCAACTGCATCTGGTTAAACGTCGTAAAGGTTTTGTTTTTCCATTCGTCCAGTCCCTTCACCTCGGCTTTGGGGTCCATCCGCACTTCCTGTCCGTCGATGATGGCCCGGTTTCCATCCCGAAATTCGAGAATACCGCTGACCTTGGCCTTCCCGAAATACTCATCATCCAGGTAAATTTCTTTGGCGATGTTCCGCAATGTCCGCTGGCGGTGGTCGAAATGGAAGGTGATTTCCATACCGGCCCGGAATGAGGAAGGCGTCAGTATATCCTGGGGTTTCACTTTCCGCCGGATTCCTTTCGAGTAGCTGACCTTACGCTTCGGAAACAGGGTTGAATCGGTCATGAACACGTGGCTATACCGCCCTTCTTCATCGTTTTCGGCCAGTACCAGCATGTATTTATAAGGCGGTTTAAACTCGATGATAATCCCTTTTTCGGTTTTATCGAGGGGCACTTCATCCACCGGCGTGTCATCCACTACCGGCGCTACAGGCTTCGGAGCCGTGGTTTCCGGCTTCGATTCCTCCTTTTTTTTCTTGCCCTTCTGGGCCACCAGGGTCAACGGCAGAACGAGCAGCATTCCCAACAACAGGTTAATACGTATGATTTTCATAGGACCAGGGATAAAATAAAAAGGCGTGAGCCGCGTCAACGGCGGATTTAAAACGTCATTTCGTGCGTTGGGCCACCGCACTGCGGGTCGTCAGCACCAGCCGCGTCTCGGCCAGTTGGGGCAACCGGGCCATGCCCCGGTCCACACAGCGGGCGTTCTTCAGCGCGTCTTTCAGCGTTCCCACGATGATGTCCGCGCCGTGTTCGTTCGGTTTGGTTTCGACCGTACAAAACCGGGTGGTCGATGCCGCAGCAATCAGGGTTTCCTGACCGAAAGGCGGAATGCACTCAAACTGATCCGGAAACACGATGTCCTTGTTTTCCTGTCCCGGTTTAATCTCGAAGTCGTTCCAGAGCAGGGCAACCTCGCCGTTGGTCTGCACGTAGAGCAGCCGAACGTGGCCGGGCTTGTTGACCCGGATTTGCACCGTCATGGTGTCTTTTTCCCAGAATTCCAGGTTTTTCCGGGCCGTCCCGGAAGCCTTCATCGTGATCTGAAAGGGTTCGGCTTTGGCCTCCACGGGCGGAGCCGAAGCCGGTGGTGCTCCGGCCGTAATGGTCTGCTGGGTGGCAATCACCTCGTCGTTCTGTTCCGGTTTCAGTTGGAGACCCTTCTCCTGCACCCAGATAACGGGCAAATCCAGATTCGGCGTGAGTTTGGCGAAACTGTTGTCCGTAGCCGGGTCAAAGAGTTCGGTCATGATTTCAACCTGACCGCCCCGTTGCCGGTAGCTTCCGCGAATCCCCAGCCCCTGGGCCGGATCGTCGGCCACCACAGTCAGGCCTTCGTCGGTTTTTAGCCGTTGACGAAGCTCGTTCACCAACTGGTCGGAAAACGCATTGGTGAGTTGGCTGTTGTCATACGAAAATTTTCTTACTACCACCGGTTTCTTCTTGTCCGGCAGTTTTTCCGTGATGCTTTTGGCCAGGCGATATACCGCCCAGCTCAGGCTGCGTTCACGCTGGCGAATTTCGGCCAGGTTCACATCCACCGGAAATGGAACGGCCTGGGGCGGAATGACGGCGGTTTTTTCAATCTTGACGATCCGGTAGTTCTGCGGCTCAAAACCGCTCGATTCGGTGAGGATATCGAAAGAAAAATGGATCGCCAGCGGAGTCGCCCGTTTGGTTCGGGGCGTGCCCGGTTTGTTAAACTCCGTCGTTTGGGTCACATAGGTGACCATCACCAGTTTTCCTTCCTTGTTGCGGCTGAGCAGGTATCTCTCCCGGTCCAGGTTGGTTTCCGCATCGCCCTTGAACAGGCGAAACTGCTGCGAATACTGCTCGACGGGATACGACTCGCCCATCAGATCGCTGAACACAAACGTCTCTTTGCCAGCAAACGACTGGGCAATCAGAATCTGTTGTTTGCTGTTGAACTCCCCCTGCGACTGGCAGTAAAAACCGGCTGCGTTCAGGGCGCTGGTATAGTCTTCCAGGGCCGTACGGCAATTGACAATGAACGCAGTGCTATCTCCCCGGGTGAAGCGTTGCTGAGCCCAGACCGCCGAAGAACCACCCCACAGCGACAGGAAAAGCAGACATGCAGTAGCCGTATATTTTTTCATAAGTTTCATCAGCATTAGGGTTACAGAACAAGGGGCTCGACGGTTCGGTCGATGTATTCCGGTTGTTGGGAAAATCCATTTTTCTGGGTTTGGGCAATCACCTCACTGCGTACATCCTGAAAAACATCCCCGATCCGTCGTCCCCGCCGAAGGTGCGCGAGCAGGGCCGCCGTATAGTATCCATTCTCCTTCGGGCCATTCCGGGCGGTGGAGCCGGGTGCGGTGGCCAGGGCTACGTAGCAGTTGTTGATGCTGTTTTCGACATGAATCCGCTTGAATCCGCGGCTCAGTCCGCCCTGAGACCCCGGGCGGGGCTGCTCGTCCGCAACTGCCGAAAGCCGCACCGACCGCGGGCTGTCTTTTTGGGCCGGAACGGTCGTTCCGGCAGGTTTACCAAACGGGTCGTCGCGGCAGGCATCGATGATAATGATGCAATAGCGGGGCTCCTGTTTTTGAATCGCGTCGATCAGATTCGTCACCGAAATGGCCTGCAAATCCATGTCTTCCGGGTTTTTAAGCTGTGCATCAACGGGCAGCAGATAGTTTTCGCCCCGGTGCTGCACGCCGTGGCCGGCATAAAATACCAGTGCGACATCAGCTTTACTGGCTTTTTTGTAAAATTCCAGCAGCGTTTTATCGATGCCTTCCCGCGTCACATCGGTAACGAGTATGGTTTCGAAGCCCAGGTCGGCCAGCCGTTTTTGCATGGCTTTGGCGTCGTTTCGGGGTTGCCCTTCCAGGCTGTTCACGTTCTTGTAGTCGGAGTTGCCAACCACCAGGGCCACCCGCCGACCGTTGAAATTGGAAGCTGGCAGCGCACCGGTTTTGCCGCCAATTTTCAGCTTCTGCTCCAGTTGTGCCTTGCCCACCAGCGCATCCGGAAAATCCGGATCGATGTCCAGCGATTGCTGGTAGTATTTGAGCGCCTGCTGCGGTTCACCTTTCTGTTCATAAGCTTCACCCAGATCGCAATACACCCGAAAAAGCTGGCCGTGTTTCAATTTCAGGCTGGTCTGAAAATCGGCGATGGCCACATCGACCTGGCCTTTCCGCAACCGCGCCCGGCCCCGGTTTCGATACGCATAAGGCGAGTTCGCGTTGAGATCGATGCCTTTCTGGGCTGTGGTTTCGGCTTCGTCGAACCGGCCGTGTTTGGTTTGGCAGTAGCTCAACCCGCTGTAGTAATCCGCTTTGGAGGGCGCGCGGTTGATGGCCTGCTGGTAATCGCGGGCGGCCCGTTCATACTCGCTCAACTGAATGTAGATATAGGCACGCTGGGCGTAGTATTTGGCCGGCCCCTCGTCCCGGCGGATGGCCTGATTGACGTCCTCCAGGGCCTCCCGGTACGCTTTTACGGCGGGCAACGAGCGAACCACTGCACTCCCGTGGTAGGCTTCGGCGGCCGTCAGGCCATCGGGCTGGATTTTCAGCACCTCGCGGTAGTAGGCAATGGCCTTCTGCGGATCGGTTTCCCGGTCGGCCAGCTCCATCCATTGCAGCGCCGTCCGGGCCGACTGGGCCTGAATCGGTGGCCCGGAAAAAACAGCCAGACCCAGCAGCAGCACGAAGATTGACAGGTGTTTCATCGCAATTGACTCGGTTGATTCCAGTGAACGATCAGGTTGGATGCCTGAACCCAGGGCTCCCGGCGACCGGCCGGAAACGGCACGGCATCCGTTCGTTTGCGCCGGTAAAGCTGCGGGCTTTCGACCGAAACCGTAACGCCTTCCAGCACAATGAGCTGTCCGACCACCACCTTATCCGGGTTCTCGATAAAGTCATCACAATATTCCAGGTCGAACGATTGAATCTGAAACCGGGCGATGGCTTCGGGCCTCAGCCGCAGCGCCAGAAGCTGGGCCAGCGTCAGCGTATCGGCTTTTTCACCGGTGATCACCACCACGGTATCCGAGCGCATCAGTTGTTTCAGTTTACCAAGGGCCTGGGTTTGCCGGGTTGAGTCGGCCAGAAACCGAACAAACCAATGCTGCATCTGCTCGTGGTAGTCGGCCACTTTCGCAATGGTCAATCCCGGCAGATCGACCGAGCCGGTTTTCCGCCGGATGCTGTGAATAACCAAATCCTGGTAGGTTCCTTTCAACTCCGTCGCTTCCAATTCAAGCACCCATTCGTCGCGTTGCCGCAGCGGTTGCCGGCCTTCGCTCAATACGCCCGTCAACGCCACTGACGCAGTCACCTCAAGGCGAGTGCGGTTCTTCTTTTTAGCCAATTGCCGCATCCGGGTCGGCTGAAGCTGGAAATGAAAGACATCTTCCCAGAACCGTTGCGAAAAACCGTTGGCCCAGTTCCGGGCGGTCGTTTGGGGCGAAACGTGCTGGTAAATAACCGCTGGCTGGCGCAGATCCGGAATCTTCACCGTATCGGCCACAAAAAAGTCTTGCCAGGAAGCCAGCTTCCGGGTGTCGGTCTCGGCCGAATCGACCCGGCTGCTGAGTCGATTGACCCGGTTTTCCCACTTCGCCAGCCAGTTTGCCACGGCCGGATTCACCAGATTGAATCCGGCGGGTTTATCGGGGGCGGCCCAACCGGTCGTACTGGAAATCCAGCCACCGATCAGAATTCCTACCAGTATGTTTTTCATGCTATTCATGTCAGTCAGGCTTTTTAGACGATGCGGACCATTTCATGTACCGGCTCAGGGCGGCAGGCAGGGGCGTTCGGTACTCGACGCTGTAGAGGTCGGTAATCAGCCAGCCCGCATTCTCTTTTTCCCGGTGAAAATCTTCCAGTTTGAGCAGCCAGCCCCGGCGAATGTCCAGATACAGATGCACTTTCTGGGTTTGTTGTAACGTCAGGCTACCGTCCTGAACAGCCTTCGACAGCCGGATCAGCGTTTTACTAACCGGATAGGCTGAAAGCGTAAAGGCCAGGAGGTTTTCGCGGTTGCGCAAAAAATTAAACAGATTCAAAAACCGGGTTTCGTGCGTTTCAGAACCGATAAACAGCGAACGATCGTTGCGTCGGGACGTATCCAGTCGCATGGTATCCGTCCGCGAAGCCTTCAGAAACGGAGCCTCCGCGTCAATAATTTTCCAGTCCGAATAGGAATCCGTCCGGTTTCTTTTCAGAAAAAAGGTAACCTTCTGGGGCGTATTTTTATACAAAACCGCGTATTCCACTTCGCCAAATAACTGCTCCGTGTCCTTCGGCAGCAAAACGGCGGCCGTGTCGTTTGCAATCGTTGACACAAACTCATCCACCAGGGTTTGATAGGCCGGGCTGTGTCGGCCCGAGCGCGCATTCAGCCGCGGGTCGTCTTCGTTGAAAAGCATCCGAAGGTAACGTTCCCGCGGGTAGGTCAGCCGACTCAGGGAGTCGAAAGCCTGCTGCGTCGGCGTTTGCTGGTAATTGAGCCGGTGCAGAAAATCACTCACAAAAGCCACGCGCTGAATCATGAACGGTTCGGCGGGTCGGCTCACCACGGACAGATAGGCCGGCCTGGCCACCGAATCCGTGGAGAGCCTGGTCAGCGAATCCGTCGCCGGTTTTTTGAGGGTGTCCGTCACCCCGGCTTGCCGGAGTGTATCGGCCGGTTCCATCGTTCGTGGCCCCTCGATAACCGCCGGCGTCTGGCCCAAAACCGCCAGCAGCGGAATGGCTCCCATTACTACTTGCCAAATTGTCATTCGCGTTGTGTGCAATTAGTTATCGTCCCGAACAGTGGCATCCACCGTGATATTCCCCAACAAAACCATCCAGTTTTTCTCTTTGTAGAAGGGGTCTTCCCGCACTCGCAGGTCCGCTTCTATCTTCTTGGTGGTTTTATCCTGATAAACCGGGACGCCATTTCGCCAGGCTTTAAAGGCCTGAAAATACTGCCCGGCCGCCTGGTAGGACCCATCGGGCTGCTTTTTCCAATCACTCAACCGGACCGATTCGAAGTTGGTAATCTGCACTTTATCGTACTTGAGTGCCTTGATCTTTTCCAGGTATTGCCGCAATGGCAAGGTGATACGCCCCCCCGTATTGATATTGGAAACCTCCACGCTGACATCTTTCTTGAACATCAGCAGGGCCTGCCGGATGGCTCCATTGCGTTCATCGAAGGGACGGTCTTTGTCCGCGATGATTCCCAGGTAGTCCACGAAGGCCTTGATCCGGATTTTAGCTTCTTCGCCAAAGTCCTGAAGTTGCTGCTGGGTCAGCGTATCCGGATTCATGTCAGTGGTGGCGTTGGCCCCCGATACCGATTGGACTCCGGTCAGCATCAGACTCAGCAAGACGGGTAGAAAAAAGAATTTCATAATGATGGAGTAATTACCTGTAAAGTTTTATAGATCAGCACCGTGCCTTTATTGATTCCAGATTTCCTGAACGGCGACTTCGGTATAAAACCGGCCCGATGGATCCAGTTTGGAAAGCCGCTCCACGATGTTGACCTGCCGGATGCTTTTTGCCAGCGTCGAATAGCGGCTCATCAACTGATCCAGCGGTATCAGCGCCACCTGGGTCGCGTTGACGTATACTTTTACCCGGGCGTTGTGAACAAAATACTGCCCGGCCTGCGTCTGCTTCGAGGTGCGGACGGCATACGTGAGCGACTCATCCGCCAGCGTATTCAGAAAACCGTTGACGTCGCTGAAATCCGGTCGTTGAGCCGATGCCGGAGCCGCGGGCTGCGGGACTCCGGCGACCACCGGTGTCTGGACGGGAGCAGCCGCATTGGAATCGACCGAAGCTGATGCAGGTGTGGCTGTCGGATTGGCCGGAGCCACTGCCACCTGGCTGTCCGGCGCCGTCGCGGTGGAATCACCGGCCAATCCAACCGTGAAGATCGACTCCTGTTTAGCCAAACGGGCTGCCTGAATGCTCCACATCCGGGTTTGGGTATCGTCGAGCAATTGCTCCCAGGTCACCCGTTCGTTGTAATGGCAGGCATAATCGATCGATTGCAGGAGCGACCAGGTATAAAAACTCCCGCCCGGAGCGGCTCCCGAAACCTGCCCCCGTTTGCTGCTGGCGGCAATGACGCCCCCCCGCTGCTGCAGGAATAACTGGCGAAAAATGGCCGGATTACAGGCCGTCCCTTTCACCATAGAGCGGTCCTGGGGGACGTTCTCATCGATCACTTTGTTGCAGCAATCGCCGATGGTGAGGCAGAACCGGGCCTTCTTTTTCATCAATTCCTCATGAATGAGCATAAGGGGAAAGTTTCCGTCGCCGGTCGTATCGATTGCCATAATCGGGAAGTTTCCCGCATATTTGGTCAGGTTGAAACCGTGTCCGGTGTAATAAAAAACGACAATATCCTCCGCACCACAGGTCAATCCCAGGATCGATTTCCGAATCGCATCGTTGCTGAAACGGTCTTTCACCAACACGCCCGGCTTATAGACGTAGCCAATGCTTTCGGCAATTTTACTAAACTGCTCGTGGAAGCGAAGAAGATCCAGTTGGCAGGCCCGGGCCAGGGTTTTATCCTCGGTAGCCCCCACCATGATGACGTGGAAAGTGGGTTGGGATTGAGCCTGAAGCGTAGTCAGGCTGATAAGGCAAATGCAAAACAAGACGATCGATCGCATAAAGAATTTGTTTTTGTACCCATCAATGCCGGTAACCGGACGCAGGTTATCACCCTTTTTGAAAAAATGTGAAACTAAAAAAGGCCCATGGCCGGAGGTAGTTCTAACCGGGCGGCATCCCTTATATTACTTAATTCGCATTTTGGTAAACAAGGTAAAATTAGCCATCCCAAACAGGCTAACAATACCTACTTTCGGGTATTTCAACTAAGGGAAACGGGGAATAATCGCTGGTATCGGCAGTGTAAAGCAGAACCGGCGCTCGCTGGACGCAGCGTTGATGCGTGCTCACTCATTTCGGCCCATTTCTCTCGTGCTGATTTTGAGGATTATAACTCGTTTAGCGTAACTGGAATCTGCACCATTCGTCGCTACAGGAAAAGCATCGGCTTGCGCCCGACCCAACCTGCGCACTCAGTTCATTGTCTGTTAGAGATGGAAGTGTTACGCGAATGCTGACTGGAAGTGTGTGGAATGAAACTACGAGTGAAGAGCAAAAATACGCGGTATTCTTACAAATAAATACGGTTTTTTGATTAAAATTAATCAGGAATTTCTATTCTCTTTCCGGTTAGGTTATAAAGCCCGGGTGGTCAGAATTGCCGTGGAATTAGCGAAACAATGCCAACTGATAATCAAACCCTTCGTGAATAATTTCATAAAATTACCTGACCGATCACTACAACTCTATTAGGCAGGCCTATGGTTTTTAAGGCTTCACCAGCGACAGAATAAACAACACCAGCCCGCCAATGAAGAGGATGGCCGAAAATAAAACCGCAAAAATCATCCGAAACCCCCGACTACCGGTTTTGGGCATCACCATCAGGGAATCTCTCTCTTTAAACCGACCAGTTTGCGGATTTATCAACTTAAAACGCCCTTCCTGCTCGATGGTAAATTCAGCAATGGGAACAATTCGGCTACCCAACCCATCTTTCCGCTGCCCGAGCAGGTTGACAAATGAATGCACAGCCACGGTTTTTCCCGTCATTAAATCGGACACTTCAAACGGAATATCCGTCGGGATGATACCGGTTAACGAAGGGCGTTTGACCGCGATTTCGTATGCGCCGGGCTCTTTTAACGAAAATTCAAAATCCGGCACCAGCGCCGAGTCTTCAATTTTCGTTCCGGCTGTATAAACGCGGATCAATTTGCCAATGCTTTTGAAGAGCAGCAGGAAACCAGCTACCATCAGCAAGGCGAATAAAACCGTTGACCAGAATGGAAACATGGGTGAAGAGAAATATTAAAATTCCAGAAGAGATCCCTGTTTGGGAAAGATCAGTTTTACGTTTAGGGTATTGCTTTCCTGAAGCTGTTTTTTAATCACGGTTTCGTTGGTTCCCGTCGGTTTGATATGCGTAATGACAACCGGTAATCCATTCATCGCCTTCGTTCCAGTCAATTTACTCAAAGCCGTCAGTTCGTGCATCAGCCAGTGGGGTGTTAAATGCCCATACAACTGGTTATCCGGTTGCTCGTCAGGATACGAAACTTCGATCAATACCCCCTTTAACTTTTTCGATAGAACCAGCGGGAAAACCGCCTGCCAGAGTTGCGACAGATAGCTCGATTTCTCGATTAAATCCGGGCCGGTATCACCCAGGTACAGCATATAATGCTCGCCGTTTCGGATCAGAAAAGCCGCGCTCTGGTACGAATTTCCGTGGCTCAACGGAAAAGTTCGCACGCTCATACCCGTCGTTTCGATGGGAATTTCCTTCTCCGGCGAAAGAACCGTATACCGGTATTTGCTCAACGCTGGCTGATCGCCCTCGTTGGCCAGATTGGGCCAGCTTTTCCAGTTGAAGTAGTTTTTTTTGAGCACCTCCAGGCAAGCCGCCATCGCGTAAATCGGCTTCCGGGCGTCTTCCGTCGAGTTGATGATCAGGCCCGACAAATGATCCAGGTGGGCGTGGCTGATCAGGTAGGCTTTGATGTACTCTTTCAGAACGGTTTCGGAACTGACTTTAAATACCTGATTCTGAACCGCTTTCTCAATTCCGGCATGAAGCGTTCCGGCATCCAGGCAGACATACGCGTCCGTTCCGTGCGGTGCCAGCAGATAGGCCGAAAGGTTGCTTTCGTCGATACCGCCTTTCACGCCCAACGGAACCACCTTGAAGGTTGACCCGGACGGTTTTTGCGCAACGGCACCGGAGAATACGAAAAGAAAAAAGAAGACGGGTAGAAATCGGACAGCCATGGAGCAAACGGGTTAGCCGTTTAAAACTACACGATTTCTGCCACCAATTCAAGGCTTCACCCGATCCCACCACTTCCGAACCGGACCCATCCAGTCGGGAGCATTCAGCAAAGCCGGGTGATGCAGGGCCTCCAGCACCTGCCGGGCGGTCATCCGGCGGTCGGGCGACACCGTCAACAGCCGGTCGATCAGCCGCTCACTCGCTTTCGACAGCCCGGGATTCAGCTTGTGGGGAGCGAGGTAATCGCCTTTCTGAATCCGGCGGCCGATTTCGCTCTGCGTGTTTCCGCCAAACGGGGGCTGCCCCGTCAGCATTTCATACAGCAAAACCCCCAGCGCCCAGCAGTCGGACGCGGAACGGCTCCGGCCGGAAAACTGCTCGGGGGCCATCGAAGACGCCGTCCCGATCAGGTGGCCCTCGTGCGTCAGCTTCGGTGAAGTAGCTGCCCGCGCCAGTCCAAAATCCAGCAATTTGGCTTTCCCGGGTCGGGCAATTTTGATATTTCCCGCTTTCAGATCCCGGTGAACGATGTCGCGGCTGTGCAGATACTCCAGCGCCGAGGCAATCTGGGCCAGTAGTTTCCAGGCGGCTTCTTCGGGAAAAGGCCCATTTTTTCGGATGTACTGCTCAATCGTCGGCCCTTCGATGTATTCCAGCACCAGGCAGGAAAGGCCATTTTCCACAAAAAACTCGTACACGAGCGCAATGTGCGGATGCCGCAGCGAGGCCTGTACGGCGGCTTCGTTCCGAAACCGTTCGGCCTGTTCCATCCGGCTCAACAGCTTGATGGCCACCGTTCGCTGCGTCGCGGTGTGGTAGGCCTGGTATACCTCGCCCATCCCGCCCGACCCCACCCACTGGGTCAGCGTGTATCCTCGTATCGGTTGGTTCATGACTCACATGCGGTTTTTCTTACCCCAGAACCGTGGCCGCCAAACGGGTCAGATTCATCGAGCGGGCGTTGGAATCAATGATGTCGCGGTACAAACCCCCGTCGCGGTAGAGCGATTCGTGGGTTCCCTGACCCACAATTTCCCCTTCCTGCATGACATAAATCTGGTCGGCGTCCATGATCTGGCTGATGTTGTGCGAAATGATCAAAACCGTCCGGTTCTGCTTGATCGCATCGAGACTATCCTTTATCTGTTCGGTCGTAATGGCATCGAGGCTGGCGGTGGGTTCGTCGAGCAGCAGCACCGGCGGATTTTTCAGGAAGAGCCGGGCAATCGCAATCCGCTGCTGCTGACCACCCGACAGGGCGCGGGCTTCGGTCTGGTAGCCCTGCGGCAACTGCAACACCTGATCGTGCAGACTGGCCTGGCGGGCGGCTTCCACCACAGCCTCAAACGGCGTGTCGAGCTTGCCGTAGCGGATGTTTTCTTCGACGGTGCCGGCAAAAATGTGGTTTTTCTGCAATACCAGCCCGACATTTTCCCGGACAAATTCGCTGTTGTAGTCCGATAACGGCTGGCCGTCGAGCAGCACGCGGCCCCGCGTCGGGTCATAAAAACCGGCCAGCAGATTCA
Organism: Larkinella humicola; assembly: GCF_008727875.1. Lineage (GTDB taxonomy): Bacteria > Bacteroidota > Bacteroidia > Cytophagales > Spirosomataceae > Larkinella > Larkinella humicola. The sequence continues at coordinate 462,983 of NZ_VTWS01000005.1, forward strand.
GCGCCGAGCTTTTTCCCGCGCCCGACAAACCCACCAGGGCCGTCACTTTGCCGGGTTGCAGTTCGAGCGTAATGTTCCGCAACGCCTGTTTGCCGTTGGGATAGACAAAATCCACGTTTTGAAGGGTAAAATGCCCCTTCCAGGTGGGTGATTTCAGCGAACCGCGCTCGAGCACATAGGTATTGTTCTCGATCATATCGAAAAATCCTTCGGCATACACCAGGGCTTCGGTATACTCGTCGTAGATGCGGTGCAGGTGCCGAACCGGCGCCGACACGTTGTTGAACAGCATAATGTGCAGCAAAATGGCACCGACCGACATCTGACGATTCAGGACAAAATAGATCGTTACGACAAAAACCAGCACGATTCCCACCTGTTCAGCAACGCTTTTTAGCCCGTCAAACAGGTAATTGGTGCGGTGGTGGCGGATTTCGTTCTCGGCCAGCCGGTGGTTCAGGTCGTGCTGGCGGCCCTGTTCGTAGCCTTCCCGCACGAAGGATTTGACCACGAAAATGGATTCGAGCAGCCCAAACAGCGCATTGGCCTTGTTTTCCCGGATTTCCTGAATATTCCGTCGAATCTGCTTCTGGCGATTGGTCTGTTCCCGGCTGATGTAGGCATAAACCGGCAGCACGAGCGTGGCGACAACGCCCACCCCGACATTTTTGTTGTAAATCAGAATCAGCGCAAAAGCGGCATTGGCCAGCATCGGCACAATGTCCACGAACAGGTTTTTGACGGTTTTCGTCAGGCTCTCGATGCCCTTGTCGATGCGTTTTTCGAGCTTCCCGGTCTGGTTTTGGCCCAACGCGAAAAAGGACAGGTGGTACGAAACAATCCGCTGAATGGTGTAATCGTAGAGGTCGGCGGCCATGCGAAACCGGATGCGGTCGCTCAGAAACTTCTGCCCCAGTTGCACCAGCAAGCTCAGCACTTCCTTGGCCAGCAGAATCACGACCAGCGTCCCGACTACCCAGCTTACTTCCTGTTTGTCAATGGGTTGTTTCAATACCTTCTGGACGGTATTGACCGTGTGTTCCATCATCAGGGGCGTCACCTGAGCGAGCAGGGCACCGATGGTCGTCAGCAGCAGGGCCAGGGCCAGACTTCCCCGGTAGCTCCGGACGAAGGGCCACAATTTTTGGATCAACAGGAAGGTATTCATCAGATCATCTGGCGGATAAATTCCTGGGTGTTCAGTTTGCCGTCGGTCTGGTAGTCGTAGAAAAGCTCGGTCATCGAGGCCACGATGTGCGGGTCTTCGGTCAAAAAAGCCGTCAGTTTGGTGGCCCGGCCGCTTGTGCTGGAACCGCTGCCGAGAATACAAACGCACAGACCCCGGTAGATTCCCGGTTTGTTTTCGCGGGGGGCGCTGATGAACAACTGAACGGGCAGCGTCTTGTTGGCTTTCGTAATCCGGATGCCCAGTTCCTGCATTTCCCGAATGGCCTGGGTGTGTTCGGTATACAATTGGTTCACCAGCAAGGCTTTGGGATCGGTCGGTTCGGTCGCCGACGACGGAATCAAAAACCGGTTGTGATGCGGAACGCTGTCGGTTTGGCTCAACAGGGCGTTGCTGCCGGGGCGGTAGGTTTCCACCAGAACGTGTTCGTTGATGACTTTGCCGAGGTATTTCAGAAAAGCGTGACTTGCTCCTTCGTTCTGGTCGTTGAGGGTCACAAACTCGACGTGGGCGTCGCTGCCCATGTTCTGGAGGGAAATGGCGGCTCCTTTCAGCTTGTTTTCCACGTCCGTGCAGTCGCGTTGCAGCCCTTCGGCTTTGCGGGCGTAGTCGAACTGGGTTGCATTCCGGAGTTCGTGCGGTTTCAGGTCGGCATGTTTGGCGACGTAATCCATCCGAAACGGCGCAATGCCTTCCACCCGGGCAGTATTGGACAGAACGAGCAGATCATTGCCCTGCGACTGCGCCGATTCCACCACCCGGCCAATGCCTTTCAGCACCTCGTCGGAGCCTTCCATCAGCAACACTTTTTCGTTGACTTTGCCGCTCACGTCGATCATCAGCGTGTTGAGCGACTGCGTAGCCTGCACCAGCAGATTGGTCTGGGTTTTGATGTGCTCCATTTCCTGCTGGTTCAGCCGTTCCTTCAGGCGGTTGGCTTTCTCCGTCGTGACCGTGACGTATAAACCGATAAAGATTCCGACAATCCCGCCGAGCAAACCGGCAATGTCGAGTTCACGGATGTATTTGTCGAGCCCCGGATTAAAATACGCCCGAGCGTCCGTCCACTTTCCGGTTACGGGATCGATTTGAAAATCAGACAAATAATGCGTCGTATCGTGAAAGACATAGTACCATTTCAACCCCAGTGAAATCAGTAATGCCAGAAAAGGAATCATGAAAAACGCCGTGAAGAGCAGCGGGTGATTCCGGATGATGTCGTAGAGGACCGCAAAAAAGCCGTCATTTTTGGGATCGGATTCGGCGGTACGAACCGGTTGAGGAGCAGGGGTAGACGAAACAGCGTGCATGAGAGCCTTTGTTAGATGGATTGACCATCACAAAGGTCTAGTTCGGGGCTCCCCCATTCAATCCGCAAAGACCTACATTTTGGGTACAGGAAAACCTATAGTTTCGGTGTACCGCCCGGAAGAACGCTGAGGAAGAGATACCCTACCGCCCCCCGGAAGCAATGCCTAAATTGGCTAATTTTTTATACAGCTTTGTAAGTAATTCCTGGGTTGGCCCCAGCCAGAACTCGCTCCAGCTTACCGAGGTCTGCGCTTTTTTTCCCAGAACGGTTTTGAGCGTGTTATTCCGGCGCTTGAAATAGACCAAATAATCGTCACAGACCCGAACGATGGACAAAGTATCATCTTTACGTACCTGATTCGTAGTAATCAACGCAGCGAGATAAGCGCGGGCATCTTCTTCCGTATCGGTGTAGGTAAGATTCGTGCTGTTGCCGTCATAATGGACAACGATGTAGTCTTTCATGGCTGATTGGGGCATCTTTCAAAGAAGTATACAATGATAACAAAAATTGAGTATTTGTACGGAATAAAATTTGATAAAAATTAATATCCCGGGAAAAATTGTTATTTAAAGGTTGCCGTAACCGTCGATTGGTTATAACCGGCGAAGCAACCCAGACCACCCGTGATCGTATTGGGCAATAAAACCGGCTCCGCAAACGGGTTCCCATCCGATTTTTTTTGCAGTTCCAGCGCCTGGTGATACTTGTAATAGGCCTCATCCACATGGAGTAAGCTCGCCTTCACAGTAGCCTTGTCATACAGATTAACGAAGGTCATTTTGTCAGACAGAGTCTGGGTTGTCGTCGTACTCTGGTTCAGAAGCCCCCGGTTTGATTCCAGCATTTTGCCGTCTCTGGCACCGTCCGACAACAGCGTGTTAACGGTTCCCAGCGATTCAAAAAGAACCGGCGTGGTTTCGGCCCTGGGCTTCGTGCCTGCTTCCGCTTTGCAGGTGGGGCACGACTTGGCATAAGCAAAGACCCCAATTGTCTGGTAATAGTTGGTTACGGACGGCGCATCCTGCCAATAATACCGGACAAAATATTCTTTCTGACGGCTGGCATCCTCCGACGAATCGAGCCGAACCTGTTGCAGGCGCAGGGCCTGCGGAATCGTACAGACACCGGAGGCACTCAGCCCGTCGGGGGTTTGCGCCGTGAGCTGATACGTCTCGCCCGCCCGAATCGGAAATTTTTTCGGATCGGCCTGGTAATAATCGTTCTTGCCGTTATACGTGAGTTGAATTGACCGGCCACCCGCCGTGAGCGTTACTTTGGCATCCCGTACCACGCCGTAATTCGTCGTGTAATTGGGATCGGCAACGGGGCGGGTACTGTTCACTTTGATGGCTAAAACCGTGTCCTGCGGAGAAATGAATCCAATCAAAACCAGCTTTTTAGCGACTTGCGTTAACCCTTCGGGCTCAATTTCCTGACGCATATTCTGGCAACCGGTGGCCAATAGCATAACAAGCAGAGATACGACGTATATCCGTTTCATGGTAATAAGTGGGTAAGACAGAGAGTTATTCACTAAAACCGCACAAGGAGTACTCCATTGCACCCCTTGCACTTCAGAACCCGCACAACCGTGCTCCATTGCACCTGTTGCACTTTAAAAACCGCACAGGAGTGCTCAATTACACCCACTGCATTTTAAAAACCGCACAGGAGCACTCAATTACACCCACTGTACTTTAATGATCGTACAGAAATGCTCCATTGCATTAGCTGTACGTGATTGTATTCAAGGATACTCGGTTGTATTCAAATCAAAACTTAAACGTGTAACTAACCGTGGGAACGACCGGAAAAAGCGAATACCGATAGAGCACCGACTTCGACGGTTTGTTGTCGATTTCCACTTTCCCTTCCAGCGAATAATAAAAAGGATTTCGCCGGTTGTAAGCATTGTAAACACTTAATTCCCAAATACTTTCGCGCGACTTTCTCTTGGTATGGTATTGCAGGCTGAGGTCCATCCGGTGGAAGGCTTCGGCCCGAAAACTGTTCTTCTCGCCGTAATCTTTCACGTTTCGGGTGTCGATAAACGGGCTGGCACTGGGGTTGGAATGATCCGGATTGTTGGCACTCACGGCATACCGCGACACTGGAACCGTCAGGGCCTGGCCGGTTCCGTACACCCACGTTCCCGACAATGTCCACCGCTGACGGAGCTCATATACGCCAACCACCGAGAAGTCGTGCCGACGGTCGTAGCGCGGAAAGAATTTCCGGCCGCCGTTCAGATCCGCAAATTGCCATTGTGTCCACGACAGCGTGTAACCCAGCCACCCGGATAAGCGACCGGTTTTTTTCTGGAGCATCACCTCGCCCCCGTACGACCAGCCTTTGCCCGCCGTCACATTATCTTCCCAACGGGCGGGCGCGCCCGTGGCTGTGGTGTTGGTCAGCAGAAAACTGGCGCCCTCTTTGTAACTGATGTTGTTGGTCATCGTTTTGTGATAGCCCTCAACGGTGAGCGCAATGTCGGCATTGAAATCTTTCACGACCCCAATAGCCAGTTGCTCAGATTGTTGCGGTTTCACGCGGTCGGTAGTAGGCACCCACAGATCGGTGGGCAGCCCGGCACCCGAACTCGACAGCATGTGTACATACTGGTTCATCATGGCATAGGCTCCTTTCACCGTCCAGTCGGCCGGTAGTTTGTAGGCCACCGACAGGCGGGGTTCCGGCCGGAAATACTGTGCATCTTTGTGCCAGAAATAACTCAGCCGCAACCCGGCGTTGATGCGCCAGCGGTTCGTCGGCTGCCAGAAATCTTCGGCATACGCCCCGGATTCCACCACCTCGATGGCCTGATCGCCCCGCACCGACGGTGTGCCGGTTTCCAGTTTGGCCGAAACGACCGCGCTGGGCGTAAACCGGTGAGACGTTGCCTGAAAACCAAACCGCAATTGATGCGTCGAACCGGCATAGACATCGAGGTCGTGTTTCAGCGTAAAATCCCGGATGCCCGACAGATACTCCAGCCGGAAAACCGCCCCGGGCTGGTTGGCAATCGTGGCCGTTTCTTCGTTGGAAACCTGCATTTTGTAGTGACTGAAAACCAGCGCCGTATGACCCGACACGCGGTTGGAAAACCGGTGGCTCCAGCGCAGGGTACCCGTCGAGTTTCCCCAGCCAAGCCCCGATTCGAGGGTGCGGTCGTTGTAAATCCGCTGGCTGGTAAACTGGTCGGCTCCCGTATACCCGCTCAGATACACGCGGTCGCGCGGGCTCAGATCGAACGAAAGTTTGGCGTTGTAATCGTAGAAACCGGAACGGGACGGAAGGCCGGATTCCGGGCCCGGCGAGAGTGCCTGCGTCAGCAATCCTAAATAACACTGCCGCGCCGACACCAGAAACGACGCTTTGCCTTTCTGCAACGGGCCTTCGAGCGTTAACCGGGAGGCAATCAGACCGATGCTGCCCGTACCATGCAGGTTGTTCTTATCGCCTTCTTTCATGCCCATTTCGATGACCGACGACAGCCGGCCGCCGTACCGCGCCGGAAAACCGCCTTTCGTCAGTTCGACTCCCTTCAGGGCGTCGCCGTTGAATATCGAGAAAAAGCCGAGCAGGTGGCTGGGATTGTAGACCACGGCTTCGTCGACCATAATCAGGTTCTGATCCGGCCCACCGCCCCGGACGTAGACGCCCGCGTTTCCTTCCGATCCTTTCTGAACACCCGGCAGAAGCTGAATCACTTTCAGTACGTCTTTTTCGCCCAGCAAAGCCGGTATTTTATGAAGTTGGGCAATCGGAACTTCGATGCGGCTGAGTTGGGCGTTGTCGCTATCTTTTGGCCGCGCCATTTGGCTTTTAACCGACACCTCGGTCAGGGTCTGCCCGGGCGTCAGGTATATATCCAGTGTCTGCTTAGATGGCTTAGCAAGGAGGTTGCGGGTAACCGTTTCGTAACCTACAAATGAAAAAATTACCGTGAGGCTATCGTTTGCCGGAACGGATAAGGTGTAAAAACCGGCGGCATCAGTAACCGTTCCCGTCTGGTGACCGGCCCAATAAACGTGGACGCCGGAAAGTGGCTTGCGATTGCCCATTTCCCAGACAAACCCCGACATAGTTGCCGGGGTTTGCGCTGCCGCCGAAATGGTCGCTAATGCAAAAAATAGCTTTGCAAGAGTAGAGGATGCTTTCACAATATCAGACAGAGAATAATACTGAGTACTTTTACTTAATGCAAAGTAAATACATTATCAGACATGTTGGGTAACCGATTAGAAAAAAAAGTAAATAAAATAATTTTTTCATCTATTTGAAGGAGCAAATAAAATCTTTTAACTATATGAATTACAGTAATTTACACTTCAATTAAAGAACAGTAGATTTTTTATCAGACACTAATTTTAATTAAATTTTAATCTTTCAGATACTACCCAAAGCAGAAATAAATACATTTTTCCCAATGACTTCCTGCAAATAACTGCATAAATAATTACTAAGTACTGACTAAGTAACCGCCGGGAGGTCAAGTAGGCTGGCCCATCGAAACACCCCGCCGATGGTCTTTCCCGGGCAAAAACGGGATCTGGCCACCATACGGCCAGAAAATCCAAAAAAATAATAAAACGAAGAAAAACCACTCACTCACTTTTCAAAGTGATTAGTTGTCCGGGGAATTTTTGAGGGTTATTATTGTCTGATAAATAATCGTGTTCAAGTAGGCTTGGGTGGGTTTTGACCCCGTTATTTCTTTTAAAAAATATATTTTAAGTCAAAAAGTCCTTCTTTTTGTCCTATCTCTGATCCAAAAGATACTCTCCCTACCCGGAAAACCTTAAATAATCAACTATTTATGTTGGTTAAATACAACTAAATGTTGTCCACTTCAGGGGAATAGCCGGTGATTTCAGTCAAACGCATAAACTGTACTTATTTAATATTGATTCTTTTTACTCTCAACGTGTATGATTAGTCTTGTATCCAGGGTTCATACCCTTCCTTCCCGTGCCGACAGCACGGGAAAGGGCGCACCCACGGTGTATGCACGGGTCGGAAAGCGCCTAGTTGACCTTTTCATTACCTTACTGCTGACGGCCCTTGTGTTCATCTGGCTCGTTCCCCTCATTGCGCTGGCCGTCAGCCTGACCTCACCGGGGCCCGTTATTTTTGCCCAACTTCGCACCGGCCGGAACGGTCGCCCATTCCGTTGTCTTAAATTTCGCACAACGGTTTATCATCCCCGGAAAAAATACCAGTCTACTCACCAGCCGCAGACCGACGTCACGCCGGTGGGTCAGTTTCTGCGAACCAGCCGTCTGGAAGAAATACCGAATTTTTTCAATGTGTTGCTGGGCGACATGAGTTTGGTTGGCCCCCGCCCCCACACGCTTCAGTATGATGCGCAATACTGGACGGTTTCTGGTTATCGCGAACGCCAGACGGTGCGTCCGGGCATTACCGGCCTGGTTCAAACCCGCCTTGAGACCGCTGCAACACCGGGCCTGATTCAAATGCCGCATGCTTTTCGCTACGACCGGTGGTATGCTCGCCAGCACTCCCTTTGGCTGGATTTTAAAATTTGCTGGTGGGCGATCAGGGGCCGAATGAAAGCCCTAAATTGAGGTAAAGGGGTATGGCATTCGCTAATTAACGGACAACAATTGTGACTAAAAAGGAAAAATAGTAACATAATGGCATAGTGTTTGCTAACGTTAAAGAAAGCTATGTACTCATCGTTACTTTTCCATGAATACCGCACGCACCAGTATCAAAGTTAGAGACCGCAGAGGGAGAGCTGTCACGATTTCTGCCAAACAAATCCTCTTTTTTGAAGGCTGGAGTAACTATAGCCGCATTTTTCTCAACAAACAGAACGGTTTTGTTTCTAGCTATACCCTGAAGGAACAACAAGAATATCACCCTTCCTTCTGGCGTATTTCGCGGTCGCATCTGGTCAATCCGGAGCATATTATTCAAATGGATTTGCACGATATGCACAATAGCTGGGTTGAATTATCAGACGAAACCCGCCTTTCGGTCAGTCGTCGGAGAGTTAAATCCATTGTCACACTGGCGAAATTCTTCAACCTACTGGTTTCCTGAAAACAGGCCGATGCTGCCTGCCGGGAAACGAATGAGAATGCCCGGTAAGCGGTCGTCGACACCCATACTGCCATTTACTCAACGCAAACGATGAAAGACCGGTATGGCCTGGTGTGTTGCTGCAAGCCGTTCGAAAGAGCGTATAGAAGCACCACCGGGCCCTTCACCGATTGCTTTCATGCCCCTGCATCGCTTCGGCACGCCCAACTCATTCATCTTTCACAGAGTTGGTCTGCAACGGGCTTATTCTGATTCTTACTCAACGTGTAACGTAAAAATGCTGAATCGGTATCACTGGTTTTATTACCGGCTGCGGTCCTTATCGACCGCAGAAGTGGGCTTCCGGCTGCGACAGTATTTCCAGAAACAGTCTGATAAACAACAGGTTGGTTGGAAAGCAACCGTTCTATTAGCCACCTGGCCCGAGCGTATATTCGCCATTTCCTCCGACATCCTTCCGGCTTTTCCGCTTTTAAACGAGCAGAAGATATTTGAGCAGACACTTGACTATAGCTACCCGGTTGACTGGCACCTCGACCTGAGTACCAACAAACGGTTTCCGCTGACCTACGCGAAGGAAATCAATATTCAAAACGCGGCTTTTGGGAATGTCGAATACGTCTGGGAGGTCAACCGGTTCCTTTTTCTGCCGGCACTGGCACTGCGCTACCAGCTCACGGCCGACCCGCGGGAATTAAGCCGGCTTATTACCCTCGTTTCGACCTGGGTCAAGGCCAATCCTTATCTGCTCGGTGTCAACTGGTACAGCAATCTGGAAGTGAACATCCGGCTGGTCAACTGGTTTATCTGCTGGAATATTCTGGATGCGTCTATTCTGGCAAAAACCGACCCGGTTTTTCAACGCTTTGTCGAATCAGTCTGGCTCCCGATCATTTACCAGCACTGCCTCTACAGTCGCAACAACCTCCCGTTTCATTCGACCGCCAGCCACCAGCTCATTGCCGGCTATGCGGGCTTGTTTGTCGCCAGTTCGTTCTGGAAGTTCCCGGAATCGCCGGCCTGGAATTCGTTTGCTCAAAGTGGTCTGGAGCAGGAAATGCAGCGACAACAGGGGCCCAACGGAATCAATCGGGCGGAATCCGCCGGTTCTATTCCGTTCATTACGGACCTTTTGCTGCTCTCTTACCTGACCGGTCTACGCACCGGAAATCCGTTTTCAGACCTGTATACCCACCAACTGGAGAACATCCTTTCGTACATCGCCCAGTTGCTCGACGACCAGGGCCATGTACCCGCCTATGGTGATGAAGGCAGCGGATGCCTGTGGAGTCTGGATGACCCGACACCGGACGGCCCTTTCCGGTCGCTGCTCACGGCCTCGGCGATTCTGTTTGGTGATCCGCTTTCCAAAGAACGATCGCACGGTTTCGACCTGAAAAACCGCCTGCTTTTCGGCGACGAAGGTCTTCAGAAATTCAAGGCCGTTCCGGCGCGGGAAACGACCCTGGGCAGCCAGTTTTACCCGGCAGAAGGGCATTACATCCTCCGCAAACAGGAGCCCGGGAGAAGTGAAATTTACGTCCATTTCAACGCTGCCACGCTGGGCGCTTCGGCTTTGGTTCCCCACGGCCACGCGGATGCGCTGTCGTTCGTCATGCACGTCGATGGACAGCCTTTTTTCGTCGATTCAGGCACGTATGTACACCACACCAATTCGGATTGGCGCCGGTATTTTGTCAGCACCCGCGCCCACAATACGGTTTGCATCGACTCCGAAAATCAGGCGTTGCAGGACCCCGATCTGCGGTGGCTGAACCCGTATGTCACCACGACCCACAAAGCCGAAATAAGTGACTATTCTGACGAAGTTATTGCCTCCCACAATGGATATGACCGGATCGGTTGTTCACACCAGCGCCGGATGGAGTTCGATAAACGAAACAACCGCCTGCTGATCGACGATCAGGTCGAAAGCCGACGGAATGGAAATCATACGGTTGAAGTCCTTTTCCACGTTCATCCGGCCATCCGGTTCCGGGCCAAAGGCCGCAACCATTTTATCCTTTCTCACCCCCAAACAAAACGGCTGGTAGTCCTGCAAATCGATCCGGCCTTACAGGTCGAGGTCGTCAATGGCCAGCAGCAGCCGGGTTTGCTGGGGTGGTATTCGGCGGGATTGTATCAGAAACAGGCCACCTGCGTTTTCCGGGCCTACTTAACCCTGGGAGCCGAACGGCGGGTTGAACTGCAGCATCAGATTACCGTGCAATCCTGAACGAAACTCCGGGCAAGAACAAAAAAAGATAGTAACATGGATAGAGTAGTTAAGAAAAAAACCAGTCAATTGACTGGTTTTTTCTTTTCAAATAACCTGATATTCTCACTAGTAAAAATCTATTTCCAAAGTATTAGTTGCCATACAGCAAACGAAATCCTTTTGTAAACATTTGGCGGGCAATTTCGGGAGAAACAACCAGAAAAGACGTATTGTCGCGGGCAACAATCTGGGCATTCAGGCCTTCCATAAAAAACTGGTTGGCACACCCGATGGCTTGTGGCAAATTCGTAAAACTACAGGACTGCAATTGATTGCGTGACCGATTTGAAGTCGTCAGGTAGGATGCGTTCTTGAGCGTGTTCATTAAAAGTACAGTTACGGTAAGACAGTTCAAAGGTAATAATCCGCAAATAAATTAAGTAATAATACTTATCAAATTTATTATTCGGTAGTAAACTTTAAAGCTATAAAACCTCAAATACGGTTACAAACCAGCCAACTACTGAAAAACGTAAATATATTTTCCTATTTTCCCGAACCAGCCTCCACCCAAACACAAGGATTCTGTGGAAGCTGCTGGGGGGTCCCTGGAAAGGAAGGCAACCGGTCAAGGTGGCCCGGCACGCTTTACGTTTCATTTAGCAGTTTACATTTCGTATTGCCTTTCCGTTCCAACGGTTTTTCTACAACGAAATACAGAGCCTTTTTTATATAGAAAGCCTGCCTCCAGAGGAAGCAGGCTTTTCTGTTAGTCCAGGTTATTAAATTGATTGGCTCGCTGGAATTACTCCTTGAGTACTTTCAGCGTCCGGAGAAGCCCCTCTCCCCGTTGAATTTGGAGCAGATACATTCCCCCCGGCAAGTTGTTCGATTGTACATTGAGGGTAGCCTTGCCCGCTTCAATTCGCGTGTCCTGATCCGAAACCGGTACTTGCTGTCCCGTCGGCGAAACGATCGAGAAACGATACGGTGCCAGGGGTACGATCTGCTCCTGGGATTCCTGAGGCAGGTTAACCGTGATTTGATCGCGGAACGGATTGGGATAAACACCCCAGACCGCCGATTCGGCGGTAAGGCCGGGGTTTGCCACCGAAACTTCGGCGTTCTCGCGTTTACCGGAAATATTCCTGATGTAGAATGTAATGAGCCGTGTGACAAGCTGGTTGCCCTGCACATTGGGGTTTTTGTAACCGGTCACTTTCAGCATGTAGACCCCAACCAGGGGCGGAATTCCTCCGTTGTCGCCCACCAGTGCCCAGGGCGCAAAATTTTCCTGAAAATTGACATTTTTAGGACCCGTGAGCTCAAACTTCACACTCTGTACCTTCGTCTCAATTTCGAAAAAGATGTTGATCATCGCTGGCAGCGTATTGGCCATCAAAACCGTCTCGTGGTTCAATTCCTGAATGAAGTTCTGCGGTTCCGGCCCTTTCCCAGCCTTGTAGAGTTTCATGACGATGTTTTCTTTTACCGTCATGTTGTAGGTGACGACCACGGAACCCGCCTTGTTGTCGATTGCCTTCACGCTGACCGCAACGGTTTGAGCCGTTGTGGGAACGCCACTGATGACACCGGTTGTCGGATTGTAGGAAAGTCCTTTTGGCAAATTGGTGACCTCGACCGACGCGATGTTCCCATCCGGATCCGAAAAGTGCGACTTGCCAATTGTGTAGGAATACGCAATGCTGATCGTTGCCGTTTGGCCAGGCAAGTCACGCGCCTGAACGGGCAGTTGATTGACAGGAGCCTCGTTCACCGTCAGCCGGAAGGTCGTCGTGACGGAGCCTTCTCGGTTATCCGTCGCCGTCACCGTGACCGTCGTGGTGGAAGGAGCCGTAGGGATTCCGCTGATCACCCGCGTAGCTGGCGCATACGTCAGCCCGGTGGGCAAACCGCTCACAATCTCCACTTTCGAAATGCTGCCGTCCGAATCCGTAAAGACCCCGGCGCCAATCGCGTAGCTGAACCCCTGGCCGACCGTTCCGGTCTGATCCGGAATGGTCTGCGCCACGATGGGCAGGACATTCGGAGCCAGGTTCACCGCCAGCCGGAAGGTCGTTGTGACGGCGCCTTCTCGGTTGTCGGTGGCCTTCACCGTCACTGTGGTGGTGGTGGGAGCCGTAGGGATTCCGCTGATCACCCGCGTAGCTGGCGCATACGTCAGCCCGGTGGGCAAACCGCTCACAATCTCCACTTTCGAAATGCTGCCATCCGGATCCGTAAAGACCCCGGCTCCGATCGTATAGCTGAACGCCTGTCCGACCGTTCCGGTCTGATCCGGAATGGTCTGTGCCACCACGGGCAGGGTATTTTCCGGAACCGGCGCCGGGTTCACCGATAGCTGGAAGGTGGTGGTTACGAAGCCTTCCTGATTGTCGGTGGCTTTCACCGTCACCGTCGTGGTGGAGGGCGCGGTCGGCGTTCCACTGATCACCCGCGTAGCCGGTGTATACGTCAGTCCGTTGGGCAAGCCGTTCACAATTTCTACTTTCGAAATGCTGCCATCCGAATCCGTGAAGACCCCGGCTCCGAGCGTATAACTGAAAAGCTGTCCGACGGTAGCGGTCTGGTTCGGAATCAGGCTGCTGACCTGCGGAGCCTTGTTTTCCGGCGGTGAGGGCGAAGCCACAACCACCAGTTTGAACGCAACCGTGGCGGTTCCGCCGTCGTCATCGGTGGCCGTTATCGTGATGGTTGCGGTTTCGGGCGCGGTCGGGGTTCCGATGATGGTACGGTTGCTCTGGTTATAACTCAGGCTCGCGGGCAAACCGCTGACGGCGATGCTGGCGATGGTTCCGTCGGAATCGGCAAACGTTTCAAGCGGAACCTGAAAAATGAAAGACTGCCCAACCGTAACCGTCTGATCGACCGGAGCCTGAACAATGGCCGGTGGCAGATTGGGAATGGGGGCCGGTTTGGGGGCGGCATTGGTCGTAATCCTGAACGATGTAACGGCCGTTGCACTCAACGCATCCGTCGCCTTCACCGTTACCGTGGCCACCCCATCGGTGGTTGGCGTCCCGCTGATCAACCGGCTGCCGGCGTTGTAGGTCAGGCCATCAGGTAACCCACTCACCTGAATACTGCTCAGGTTGTTATCGGGATCGGTAAAAATACCGGCCGCCAGGGTATACGCAAAGGGTTCTCCCACGCGCGCCGTTTGATCCGGAATGGTTTGGCTCACCACCGGCGGACGGTTTTGGGGAGCCGTCGTTACCACAATCGTCACCAGCGAGGGCGTGTATCCGCCCTGACCATCCGATACAATGAGACTGGCCGTAAACGTACCGAGTTGGGTAGGTGTTCCGCTAAATGAATGCGTAGCCTGGTTATAGGTCAGTCCAACCACGCCCCCGGACATGGCGTATATGAGCGTCTGGTTCTCATCGTCAATGAATTCCGGAATTGTATACGAGTATGGGACATTGACCGATGCATACAGGATGGGAATCGGAACGGCAACGGGTGGCGTATTGCCCGGTTCGGCCACCTGAGCCGTACTGGACGGACAGTTCAGCGTGATCGGCGAGCCCTTCAGATAATAATCCGAATTCTCGATCCGCATGCTGATGACGTGCGGTTTATCGTCCTTGATACTGGCCGGAATCAGGAATTGATACCCGTGCAGACCGTTGCCTTTTTTGGCGGCCACCAGGTCCGGTCGGTTGACATTGGCGGTAAAGGTGCCGATCACATTCAGACCGTCGAGTACTTCCACCGGCATGGGCGTATTGGGCAGGTTCCGGTCCCAGACCCAGCCCCAGATGTCGCCCTCACAGTTGTATTTGTCAAGGTAGCCTTCAAAATTACCGGTTCGTTTCACCACCGGAGCGGCTTCACGGATGGTAACCTGTAACGGAACTGAGGAAACCACTTCGGAAGGGTCGGCCGCCGTATAGGTCAGCGAAAACACGCCCACCGTGGTTGGTGTGCCAGTCAGGGCGTTCGTTTCTGCCGAATAGGTCAACCCCGGTACCGTACCCGCAATGCGGTGAATCAAAGGTTGCGCTTCGGGATCGGTGAACGGTGGCAGTACGTGCGAAAAGGCTTTCCCGACTTCTCCCAGGGGAACAGCAACAACCGGGGCAACCGGAGCCTGGTTGGTTCCGCCGGGATCGGTGACCGTCATCCGGAAACTTCCGGTGACCGTGGCACCCAGGTTGTCACGGGCCGTCAGCGTCACCATGGCCGACTGTACCCGCGTGGGGGTGCCCGTAAACTCGCCCGTTGCACTCACCCACCTGATGCCTTCCGGCAAGCCGCTCGCTTCAACACTCACAATCGAACCATCCGTATCGGTAAAAGCCTGTCCAATCGAATAACTAAAGGGTTGCCCCACGGAAGCCGCCTGGTCGGTCAGGGTTTGACTCAAAACGGGCAGGTTATTGATCACCGGGGCTTCATTCCGAAGCAAATCTTCATCCAGTTCAATTCGTACCGGTTTGTTCCCGTTCTGCGCATACCGCTGCCCCCACCGCTCCTGGGCGATCATGTGGTTCTTTAAAATATCCGACAGTTTATAGCCAATGGCTGCCCCGACCGTCTGAACCTGGGTGACGGGCTGGTTCAACAACCCGTTGTTGACCACCATCGTAATCAGATCCGTCAGTTTTTGCCGGGCGTTTGTGCCACCAAAGTTGGCCAGTGTCAGCATCTTGGCGCCGTGTTCGAAACACTGGGAAATCTGTTCGTAATATTTCTCGGTCGATACCGACGTGTGGAACATCCCGTCCACGGCGTTGATCATAAACGCGCCCGGCCGGAGGTTCGTCCGAACCACATCCATCGAAAACCGGTGGTTGTAATCCGGCCCGTCGTTGAACTTCAGACCATCGACCGACTGGCCCAGGTTTTTGAAAGCCAGCGACGCCCGCAAGCCCGAGAGCCGGTCCCAGACGCACCCGTGCTGGTTGACGACAACGATGCCCGGATCGACCCCTTTGACGGTGTTGTTGATCTTGTCGATAAACCCTTTTAACTGGCGGTGCCGAAACACATACCAGTCCTCGCCCCGAATCCCCGTGTGCGATGCATACGGATTGGAAGGAATGTGGGGCAGCGGTCGCACGCGGCTCCACTCACTGAAGTCGGTTCCCCAGCGTTGGTTGAGCTGAGCCAAACTGAAGCGGGCCTGCAGATACTGGCGAAAGGCTTCCAGCTCCGACACGCTGTAATCGTAGGGAACCACGTATTTGTTGCCCGACGGGGGATCGTAAACCGGCGAATATTCAGCCTCCAGCGCGGGCGATGACACGACCGAGAAAAACAGAAGCTGACCCTGTTCCTGGAGGTAATGGTAGCGGTTGGCAGCTTCCAGCACAAACGAATTGGCCCGATCGACGGTTTGTTTGTGTGAAAACGAAAACTGAATAATTCCCTTGGTCAGGTTCCGGGAGCTATCGGCGGCCTGCATGGTTTCGTGGAGCCCCCAGAAGCCGCCAAGCCGCACCGCGTCGCGACCGACATGGACCCGCAGCGCAATTTTCAGACCCAGCCGTTGGGCAGTCTGAATGTGCGAATCGATCACATCCCAGCTTGCGCTACTCTCGACCGTGGGATAAACCCGGTCCCAGTTGATGGTGATTTCAACGGCATTACAGCCCGTGGCGGCCGAATGTTCGATGCGTTCGTCGTCGATGCGCGCATCCGTCTCGAAATTGAAAATCGTCAGACCGATATACCGCTGGCTATCGATTACGGGCGGAGAAAACCGGGCATTTTTTGCAGCATGCGGGGGCGGAGTATCCGCCGGTCGGGCCATGGCAAACTGAAAAGATGCAACAAGAAGCAAGGCTATTTTAAAAACATGCTTCGGAAACTGGACAGGGAAGTGAGAACGCGTAATGCGTACAGGTAGATTTGAAATCATAAGTACCGTTGAGCAATTTTGTGATCCAACAAAAGGGTATTTGCCTAAATACCCCGTTTCTTCTCTTACACTTCATACAGGCCATCCTTTGCCATTAAACTATGGACATAGGTATGGATTTATGAATCCTTTTGTCTGATAATCAGTATTCGATTTGCTAGCGAGATGAATAATGCAAAAGCGGTGCCAATGGAATTTTTTGTTATTCTTTGGTACAAATACTTGAATTTCAGACATTTGCATACCAATCATTTTATTTGAAAAAATTTAGAGAACGGTTTTTCTCACAGTAATGGCCACTCAAAACCGAGAATCAACCGAATTTTAGAACACCACAATTACCGATAAATCCAGCCGTCGAACGACTTGGCAGGGTGACGTCTAACTTCCGCTCGCAACCAGCGCGGGGCGGTTTCAGAAAGGGCAATTGCGGATAAGGAATGTTCCGGTATTGCGGAATGATCAGTCGATCCTATTGCCCAGATGAGCAAAAAACCGACTATTTTCAGCCGTAAATCGGCGTGAACCGGACCCACCCAATCCGTAGCGTTTAAAGGCCTCCTAAAACCATGCTACAGTACCGACAGATTAACGAGATCAATTTTGAAGCCCTGACCAACCGGACTTTCCACCCATCGCCCGGAGCCTGGGAAGACCAGGTTCTCTATTTTCTGCTGCTGGATCGGTTTTCGGATGGGCATGAACAGGGCTTTCTGTCGAATGCGGGCGAAATCGTTCATTCCGGCACGACCCCGGTTTTCGCCCCTTCCGATGCAGAAAATGCCGTACAAACCGCGTCAGAAGCAGAAACGTGGCGGGTGGCAGGGCGTCGTTTTGCCGGCGGAACGTTGAAAGGGTTACAAAGCAAGATGGGCTATCTGAAACGGCTGGGGGTCACCGTCGTCCGGATCAGTCCGGTTCTGAAACAGGCCCATGCCCAGGAAACGTATACGGGAGATGGTATTCAGAATTTTCTGGATGTCGAACCCCGGTTTGGCACGCCCGAAGCATTCCGCGAAGTGGTGGAAACGGCCCACACGTATGGTCTATACGTTATCCTGGATATTATCCTTAATCACGTGGGCGATGTGTTTGTCTACCAGTCCGGGCAACCGAACTACCACCAAGGGGACCTGCCCCACCCGGTGATGGGCTACCGCGACCAGCATGGCAATCCGTCATTGCCGTTTAAACCCGTTGACCTTACCAAACGGCCGGATGCCTGGCCCGACGGCGCCGTCTGGCCCGCCGATTTTCAGGAGCCATCGACCTTTTCGCAAAAAGGAGCAATCCGGGCGTCGGCCACCGCTTCCGAACGCATCGAAGGCGATGTGGCGTCTCTGAAAAACATCCACCACGGCCACGGTTGCGGGGCCAACTACCACCCGGCCCCGGCTCTGAAAGCACTTTGTGAGGTGTATAAATTCTGGATGGCCTACGCCGACCTCGACGGCTACCGGATCGACCCGGCCTATCTCCTGGACCCCGGCGCAATCCGGTATTTCACCGGCGTTTTGAAGGAGTTTGCCGCCGGCATCGGCAAAGAGAATTTTTACCTGATCAGCGAACTGACCGGGGAGCGGCAGCAGGTCTGCGAGACGCTGGAACAAATCGGACTGGATGCGGCTTCGGGCATCGACAATCTACCCGAAAAATTTGCCTCCGTGGTGAAAGGATACCGGAACCCCACCGATTACTTTCATCTTTTCCGCCATTCTGAAGCGATCGGCAAGGGGTCACACACCTGGTTTCGAAACCGGTTCGTGACTGGTTTCGACGATTCCAATTCCATGGGTAAGGATAAAACCCGGTTCTGCGCCGACCCGGATGCCAGCCCGCAACTCCTTGCCGCGGTGGGACTTCTGGCCACCACGCTGGGAATCCCGTGCCTCTATTACGGCACGGAACAGGGTTTCGACGGGCAGGGGGACGAGCATTCCGTTCGGGAAGCCCTGTTTGGCGGGGATTTTGGGGCTTTCCGGAGCCGCCAGCGTCATTTTTTTCGGGAAGACCACCCCACGTTTCAAGCCATCGCCCGGATTCTGGCGTTGCGAAAACAGCACCTGGCATTGCGGAGAGGACGGCAATACCTGCGGCCCATTTCCGGCGACGGTATTCATTTCGGGCTCCCCACCCTGCCTGGCGACCCACTGCGCTCCGTTGTGCCCTGGTCGCGGCTTTTCAACCGGCAGGAAATCGTCTGTGCCATCAATTCCGACCCGGACAGCGAGCAAACCGCCTGGGTAACCATCGACCATGAACTCCACCGGCCCGGAACGTTGTTGACGTGCCTGTATTCGACCCTTCCCGCCCAGGTTCAGTCAACGACCCGGGTGGAGGTTCGCAATGGGCGCGCCATTCTGCTCACCGTTCCGCCGGGCGGTTTTGTCATCTATGCCTGACCCTTACTCCGGGACATACGGGCCACCGGTTTCGCCCCAGCCCCAGACCGGCATTGGCGCATCGGCCTGAACAGGGTTGTCGGTCGCTGTCGAATTCAACACCGCAATCCGGCTTCCCCATTCCAGATAGCCCAGCAGCGCCGAACGGAACTCCGGGTCGTCGGGCAGGCCAATTTCATCCGCGCTTTCAAGCAGCAGGCTCATCCACCGACGCCGTTTGGGCTCGTCGAGCTGCTTTCCGAGGTGATGCGCCACCATGCTGGCGTGGCTTCCGCCGTCGGTTTCCGTGTAGTGTTTGGGTCCGCCAAAAACTTCGCCAATAAAATGGGCGACGTGGCTGGCGTGTTCGGGCGACATGTGCCGGAAGACGGGTTCGAGCAGTTCGTCCTTCAAAACTTTCTGATAGAAGAGCGTCGTTAGTTGTTCCAGCCGGTTGGTACCGCCCAGCCAGTCGTTCAGCGTGGGGGTGGTGTGTTCGTTCATCGTTGTGTCGTCAGTGGCTCCAGCTTCACCAGTTGTATTGAACCAGCAACAGCCCGATCGTAATCAAGGCTGGCAGAGCCTGGGTAAAGAAGATTTTTTTATCCGCCGTCAGGGTTCCATAGAGCCCGGCGACGGCCACGCAGGACAGGAAAAAGAGCGCCACGTTGGCGTGCCAGACCGGATCGCTGATGAGCAGTGACCAAATCAAACCGGCAGCCAGAAAACCGTTGTACAGGCCCTGATTAGCCGCCAGGGCCTTGGTTGCCGGAAATAAGTGAGCCGGGAAGTTCTTGAACACTTTCGGCCCCCGGGTGGTCCAGGCGAACATTTCGAGCCAGAGGATGTAGAGATGGAGCACCGCCACCAACCCAATCAGGATTTTAACCAGCATGGTCGTAGGATTTAGAATCGTAACCGCAAAAGTTTTTAAACAGAAGAGAACCGTTTACTCCATCAGCCAGATCCGGTCGGTTTCCGCGCCCTGCTCCGTCCATTCCACCAGTACCCGCTGCGACTCCAGCGTGTTGACGCGCTTGCCGATGTAGTCGGGTTTGATGGGCAGATCGCGGTTGTACCGCCGATCGATCAACACCAGCAGTTCAATCGTTCGGGGCCGCCCGAAAGCCGTCATGGCATCGAGCGCGGCCCGCACCATCCGCCCCGTCGAAATTACATCATCGACCAGAATGACCTTCTTATTTTCAATCAGAAACGGCACATGCGTCGTGTTGGGACGCAAGGGCGACTCGCGCCGGCGAAAATCGTCGCGGTAAAAAGTGGCGTCCAGGTAGCCCAGCGGTATTTCTTTCTGCAGCGTCCGGCTCAGTTCCCGCGCAATGCGTTCGGCAAAATAAATACCGCGCGGTTGCATGCCCAGCACCACCGTTTCGGCAAAATCCTGGTGGTTTTCAATCAGTTCCTGACACAACCGGCTGATAACAATCTCCAGCAACGGACTGGCGAGGATAAGGCGTTTTTGGTTCATGAACGAAAGATAGTAGTCGGTTTTCAGTTTTCGGTTTTCAGGAGGTGTTTTTTGTTGAAAGGTTTCTGCGAACTTTGCAACCGGATTCGATTGACGGACCCCTCAAAAACGGTTTTCTATGAAATTTCTCATCGCCGGGCTGGGCAACATCGGCCCGGAATATATGCTGACCCGCCACAACGCCGGTTTTATGGTGGTGGATCGGCTGGCGGCTCACCACGGTTTTAGTTTTTCCACCAACCGCCTGGCCTACACCGCCGAATGGCGCCACAAGGGAAAGGTTATCCACCTCATCAAACCCACGACGTACATGAATCTGAGCGGTCGGGCGGTCAGTTCATATCTGAAACATTTCAGTATACCCACTGAAAATCTGCTGGTTATCACCGATGACAAAGATTTACCGTTTGGAAAGCTGCGACTGAAGCCGAAGGGGTCGGCGGGTGGTCACAACGGTCTGCGCAGCATCGATGACGTGCTGGGTACGCAGGAATACGCCCGGCTTCGATTCGGAATTGGCAACGATTTCTCGAAAGGCCGACAGGTAGACTTTGTTTTGGGAACGTTTCCACCCGAAGAACTAGCGGAATTGCCAGACCATCTTGACCGGGCGGGAGAGGCAGTCCTCAGTTTTTGTACTTCCGGGCTACAACACACGATGAATTTTTTCAACCAAAAATAGAACTATTTGAAGATTTTTTCATTTTCTAAAATAAAAATTTCCTTTGGGTAAATTGTGTGATTTGTAGTATTTTGTTTCAATATAGCGGTTAAACAGCATAGAAATGGGGTTATAACGCATTACAAATCAATACCATACCCCCTATCCCTACCTGTATTATTAAAAAATAAAATTTGTACTCTTAAAATTTATTGCGATATTTGCATTGTTCTTCAACGGGAGAGCAATTGAACAAAATCAGGAATTTCTAAGTTAATTTGAAATAAAAAGATTTTGTTGCGTTACTTCTGAATTATTGTTACGTCTTAAGTGTAGTTAGAGTATAAAGCGGCCAGACGGTATGATTTAAAAGACAGGAAGAAACCGCTAAGTTATTCAAGAAGAAAAGGTTAAGGGTTTAGGAATAGTCAGTATAAAGCCTCTCGCAATGATCGGGAGGCTTTATCTTTTTTATAGCTATCTGAACCGCCTGAGCGGTTCAGGTAATCTTCTTCAGGACACCGTCCCCCCGTTCCAGACCGCCTTATCCGGCCCGATCAGTGACAGGCTGCCATCGCGGTCTTCGGCCATCAGAATCATTCCCTGCG
This sequence comes from Larkinella humicola, assembly GCF_008727875.1. Classification (GTDB taxonomy): domain Bacteria; phylum Bacteroidota; class Bacteroidia; order Cytophagales; family Spirosomataceae; genus Larkinella; species Larkinella humicola. Next base: position 484,800 of record NZ_VTWS01000005.1, read on the forward strand.
ATTCCAGTCCCATCATTTTCCGGGGGGCCAGGTTAGCCAGGAATGTTACCTGCTTGCCGATGAGGGTTTCGGGGGCAAAATGTTTGGCAATACCGCTCAGAATCTGGCGTGGGCCGGTGCCATCCTCCACTTTCAGTTTCAGGAGTTTATCACTTTTCGGGACGCGTTCGGCTTCCAGGATGGTTCCAATGCGGATGTCCATTTTGGCAAAATCATCGTATTGAATCGCCGGTTTGGCTTCCGGAATGGTTTTGGTAGCCAGTTCGTTCATGCGTTTGGATTCGTGCAGTTTAGTGATTTGTTGGGCAATAACCTCATCTTCCAGTTTCTCAAAAAGCAAAACCGCTTCGCCCAGGGCATGGCCGTGCGGCAGCAAATCCGGTTTGCCCGCATTGATCCAGTGAAAAGCCGATCCGACGGCGTCTTCCGGTGTAATCCGGTCGGTATTCAGCAGTTTCCGTAATTTTTCGGCGGTAAAAGGCAGAAACGGTTCGCAAACGATGCTGAGACTGGCCGAAATCTGCAAGGCAATGTTCAGAATGGTGTTGACGCGCGGCAAGTCGGTTTTGGCCACTTTCCAGGGTTCTGTTTCGGCCAGATACTTGTTTCCCAGCCGCGCCAGATCCATCAAATACGTGAGCGCTTCGCGAAAACGGTATTGCTCGATGGCCTGACCGATGCGGTCCGGAAACTGGGCCAGTTCGTTCAAAACGGCCTGATCGGTTTCGTTCAGCTCGCCTTTGGCCGGCACTTTGCCTTCGCAGAATTTCTGCGTCAGCACCACCGCCCGGTTCACAAAATTGCCGAAGATCCCGACCAGTTCGCTGTTGTTGCGGGTCTGAAAATCCTTCCACGTAAACTCGCTGTCTTTGGTTTCGGGGCCATTGGCCGCCAGCACGTAGCGCAGCACATCCTGCTTGCCCGGCAGTTCGTCCAGGTACTCATGCAGCCACACCGCCCAGTTCCGCGAGGTCGAAATCTTGTCGCCCTCCAGGTTCATAAACTCGTTGGCGGGCACATTGTCGGCCAGAATATAGCTTCCCTCGTGCATCAGCATCGCCGGGAAAATGATGCAGTGGAACACGATGTTGTCCTTTCCGATGAAATGAACCAGTTTCGTGTCTTTATTGCGCCAGTACAATTCCCAATCTTTCCCCTGCTGTTCGGCCCATTCTTTGGTCATCGAAATGTAGCCAATTGGCGCATCGAACCAGACGTACAGCACTTTGCCGTCCGTATCGGGCAGCGGCACTTTGATGCCCCAGTCGAGGTCGCGGGTCATGGCGCGGGGCCGCAGCCCTTCTTTCAGCCACGACTGGCACTGCCCCATCACGTTGGTTTTCCACTCCGGATGGCTGTTGACGTATTCCTCGATGCGCGGCTGCATCCGGTCCAGCGGCAGATACCAGTTTTTGGTGGCTTTCAAAACCGGTTTGGCCCCCGACAGCATCGAGCGCAGCGGTTCTTTCAATTCCGTCGGGCTGAGGGTCGAACCGCAGTTTTCGCACTGATCACCGTACGCATTGGGGTTTCCGCAAACCGGACAAACGCCCACGATGTAGCGGTCGGCCAGAAATTGCTTCGCCGTTTCGTCGTAGTACTGCTCGGTAACTTCTTCGGTAAAATGCCCGTTGTGATACAGATTCAGGAAAAACTCCCGCGAAGTTTCGTGGTGAATCGGTTTCGACGTCCGGGAGTACAGGTCGAACGAAATTCCAAAATCTTCAAAAGCGCGTTTGATCTGGACGTAATATTTATCGACCACCTGCTGGGGCGTAATGCCTTCTTTCTGAGCGCGGATCGTGATGGGAACGCCGTGTTCGTCGGTGCCGCTGATAAAGGCCACGTCTTTGCCCGTTGCACGGAGGTACCGCACATAAATATCGGCGGGCAGGTAACAACCGGCGAGGTGTCCGATGTGAATCGGGCCGTTGGCGTAAATCAGGGCCGCCGTGACGGTATAGCGTTGCGGATTTTCGAGTGACATGTTCGTCGGTTTACGGTTTTCGGTATTCGGTTCAACACAGAAACAATGGCGGGTTCCATCTTCCGTCAAACGCACCTTTCAAAACCTAATTTTGGCGCGAAATTAGCAAATCGGCGGCAAACGTTGTTATGTTTACAAAAATGCTCGTCACCGGGCGGATCTGGATAACACCATGGAAAGCACGAATAATTTCCTGAACTGGGTTGAAATCAAAAACTTCAAGTCGATCAAAGACCTGCGGCTGGACTGCAAGCGCGTCAACGTCTTCATCGGCAAGCCGAATGTGGGAAAATCGAATATTTTGGAGGGGTTGGGGTTGTTGGGGGCGAATTATAGTGACGATAAGTACTTGAGCGGAGCGATTCGGTATGAGGATGTAAGAGATTTATTTACCGATAATGATCCTGAGCACCCTATCCAAATAACGACAAACCAACTTTCCGCCGAACTCAAACAGGATAATTACTTCGAAGATCCTACTGAAAAATCTTTTATGCTTACAAGAAGAAGCAATATCGACTCTTCAAGCAACAGAAGTTTTACCATCAAAAACAAAGGTAAGGTAACAACAGTTGGAGCAGGTATATTTTCTAATCGTGGTGAGCGGGATCATTTTGATACATACCGTACAAGTCCTGTTAAAAAGTATGATTTTCTTTCATTGAATACCTTCGATAGTACTTTTAGTCAATACCTCCTTCCGCCAGGAGGGCCAAACTTGTATGAAATAGTAAGGAGAAACAAAGATTTATGGAGCGAGTTTGCGAAGTTGTTTACCGAGCAGCAATTGGAACTCGTTTTATTTGATGCAAAGCAGGAGTTTATTCTACAAAAAAAGGAAGGGCCCTATGTCAAACAATATCCATTCTTCTCAATAGCTGACACCTTCCGGCGGTATATGTTTTATATATCAGCCATTGAGTCTAATAAGGATTCAGTACTTATCTTCGAAGAACCGGAAGTACACTCATTTCCGCCGTATACGCAGTCACTAGCCTACCGAATGATTTACGATGAAGATAACCAATACTTCATTTCAACACACAGCCCTTACATGCTTCATCCATTTATCGCCAAAATGGATTACTCGGATTTGAATGTTTTTATTACGTATTACCATGATTACCAGACAAAAGTAAAAGCGTTGACACAAGAAGAATTCCGTGACATTCTGGACTATAGTACCAATGTGTTTTTCAATCTGAATAAATTTGAGCCTAATGCCTAAGACCGTACTATTATATCCTGAATGTCACGCTGATACGGCCTTAATACGGTTTTTAGTAAAAGATGAAAACCTACTTATACATTCAGCAGGTACGGAAGTGGCAAAAGACATGCAAATAGGCATCCAATCGGCAGATGTAGTAGTCGGAATAATTGATAATGACAAGGTTAAACCACGCTATTTCGATTTGTTTGTAAAGCTAAATGAGCAAAATAAAACCTGCTTCATGCATAAGCCTGACTCGGCTGAATATGTCATTATCATTGATAAAGCCATTGAAAGTTTCCTGATTTGGAATGCGGAGCAAGTAAATCTAGACTTAGCTTTGTACGGTTTTCCCATTAAGCCCAAATTATTGGGAGAAAAGCTAAAAACGCCATCAATCCAAACCGATCCTAACTACCTCCAACTCCTCACCGACCTCCAAACCCGCCAGGCACCCGGTTTCATCACCCTCGAAAACATCCTGAATGACTTCCTCACTCCCTGATATCACCCTCATCACCGGCGCCAACGGCCTCATCGGCAGCCACATCATCCGGCGGTATCTCGACGCAGGCCGAACCGTGGCGGCTCTCCGGCGCGCCAACAGTGATCTGAGTTTACTGAACGACAGCCAGGACCGCGTCACCTGGCTCGAAGGCGATATTCTGGATATCCCATCGCTGGAAGACGCGCTCCAAACCGTGCTGACCCGCGGCACCGTCGATGTGATTCACGTGGCCGCCATGATTTCCTACTCGCCGAAAGACCGCGACCGCATGGACAAAGTCAATGTGGAAGGAACGGCCAATGTGGTTAATCTCTGTCTGGCGAAGGGCGTTCGGAAACTGGGCTACGTCAGTTCGGTGGCCGCCGTCGGTCGCCCGACGATCAAAGGTGAGAACTCCAACGCAGCCATCGTGATCGATGAAGAGCAACGCTGGGAAGAGTCGCCCCAGAACTCCTTTTATGGCCAAACCAAATACCGGGCCGAACTGGAAGTCTGGCGCGGGATTGCCGAAGGACTCGACGCCGTGATGGTCAACCCGTCGCTGGTGTTGGGCGAAGGTGACTGGACGCGCAGCAGCACCCAGCTCTTCAAGTATGCCTACGACGAAAAACCGTTCTACCCCGCCGGGATGGTCAATCTGGTCGATGTGCGGGATGTGGCCGAAGCAGTTTTTCAGCTCATGCAGAGCCTCATCACCGCCGAACGGTTTATTCTAAGCGCGAAAAGCCTGACGTATAAGGAATTTCTGGACAAGATGGCGGATGCGATGGGCAAAAAACGAACGAAATACCGCGTTGCCCCCAAACTCACGCAGTTGCTGTGGCCCGTCGAAGCCATCCGCTCCTGGATCACGGGCAAGCCCCCGCTGATTACCCGCGAAACCGCTCGGTCGGCATCGGGAAATTACCAGTATGATGGCCGGAAGATCGAAAAAAGGCTCCCTTTCCGCTACCGCAATACCGACGAAACGATTCACCGGATTTCTGTGTTTTTCAAGCAGAAGCAGTGACCACTGGCCGTGAATCGGATCTAAAATACTGATCGCCAATTCATGCGAAAACCGGCCCAAAACCACTGCCTCCTTTTTTTGCGCGAATAGTTGCGGAATAGATTATTAGTTGTATATTTCTACTACATTTCCACGCTGAATAGTGGTGTATAGTATATACGTAACCCCTGTACGAAGTGAATATGGAGCAAGAGTTTGAGGAAAGAGAAAGCGAAATAAAGGCCTCGATACAGCGATTTGAGAGTATGCTGGACGGCTCCGAAAACCAATTTTTCGATCTGGATGTCTACGAGCAGATGGTCGAACATTACATGGAAGAAGGCGATCTGGAAAAGGCCATGAAAGCCTGCGAAGCCGGACTCGGAAATTTCCCCTACTCGCTGGAATTGATGCTGGATAAAGCCCAGTTGCTGGCTACGAACGGAAAGTATGAGCAGGCCCTGGGTCTGCTGGATCGAGCCGCCCTGTATAACCCCAGCGACCCCGATATTCAATACATGCAGGGAACGATCAGTAACCTCGCCGGGAATTTCGAACAATCCGTTGAGATTTTAAATGATCTGCTGGAAACCGCCGACGAGAAGGACGACATCTATTTTCAAATTGGGCAAACCTATCAGAATTGGGGAAAATACGAGCAGGCTATCGAGAATTATAAAACATCGATTAACCACAACATTAACAACGAAAATTCTCTTTATGAACTGGCGTTTTGCCTGGACCTGATCGGCGAACTGGAAAACAGTCTGGATTACTACCAGCAACTCATCGACCGCGACCCTTACTCGCACAACGCCTGGTACAACATTGGTATTGCCTACAGCAAACTGAGCCGGTATAAAGACGCGGCCGAAGCGTATGACTACGCGACGATTATCAAAGAAGATTTTGCGTCGGCGTATTTCAATCTCGGCAACACGTACATGAACCTGGGCGAATTTGTGAAAGCAGAGGAAGCTTACCGCAGTACGCTGAAGTACGAGGAAGCTACGCCCGAAACGTATTGTTACCTGGGTGCTAGTCTGGAGAAACAAAACCGCTACGGAGAAGCCATTACGCGCTACCGCGATGCCGTTCATCTCGATAGTCTTTGGGATGAGGGCTACTACGGGATTGGCGTTTGCCTGAGTGAATTGGGCAAATGGCACGAATCCATTCCGTTTTTGCGGAAAGCCTTGAAACTGAACGAGAAAAATGCCGAATACTGGCTCGCTCTGGCCGAAACCGAGTACAAGCTGGGCAATGGCATATCGAGTCTCGAAGCGTTTGAGAAAGCCGTGGAAGCCGATCCGGCCAATGTCGATGTATACCTGCAATGGTCACTCGTGATGTTCGACCAGGGGGATTTCACCCGCGCCCACGAAATCATTGAGATGGGCATCGAGGAACTGCCGCAGGAAGCGGATTTGTACTACCGGGCCGTGATTTACCTCATCCATGCCGGTTCCTACCGCGAAGCGCTCGTTAGTCTGGAAGCGGCTTTAACGCTCAACTACGACCAGCACGTTCTGTTGTTCGATTTCTTTCCGGAACTGGAAAAACAGAAAGCGCTCTACAAGATCATCGAGCAGTACCGTAAAAATTAATTTGGCGTATTCCGCCGTAAAAGCCGCCCTTTTTAGAGTGGCTTTTTTTACGGGCATAGTTTTTGCAATCGACTCGTAAACCCAATACAGACTCAACGTTATGCAGAAAACGTTCATATCTTTCTTGTTTCTTAGCTTATTAGTCGGATTCGCCAGTGTTCAACCCGCCGTTGCCCAAAATCGACTCAAAAAAATCACCTACACCGATGGCACGACCCGGCAGTTTTTTTATGATGCCGACGGCAAACTCAGTAAAGAAGAACTTACCCGCGAACAGGCACCCCTCAGTCAGTTTCAGCACAGTTACGGCACCGGCGGCAAACTGACCACCTATTCGATGCGGTACCAAACGCCCGAAACGCCGTGGAATTACGGCTATTCGGAACAGTATAACTACAGCAGGGAGGGACGCCTGAATTCGAAAGAACGTTACCTGCTCCGCAGAGGGCTTTCACTGGATAAACCCGAAAAATCGCTCTTTTTTTCAGACTCCCTGATCTACAATGCCACCGGTCAGATTGTGGGCCGTCAGCGGTATACGTACCCGCCCCGGGGTGAAATGGCCGGGCGCTCACCGGTTACTTTGACTGCCAGCCAGTACCGCTACGACGCCAGCGGCAACCTGATCGAAGAAACCGTGACGACCACCCCCCTGCAACGGAACGCAGCCGCGACCACCACCACCCGCCGGATCGTGTACGAATACGACAATAAACCGAATCCGTATTGCCTGGCCGAATGCCCCATTTTCGACCAGATGAGCTGGTCGAAAAACAACTGCATTCGGACGTCTACCTATCAGGTTGAAGCAGGGACGCTGAGTAAACCGTCGGTAAGCGAATACCGCTATGTTTACGACAACAACCTGCCGGTCAGGCGGTTGCTGGCCGACAACTCCACCCTTCTGGAGCAGTACGAATACGAAACCTATTAATTGGACGATTCGGCGGACTCACTGGCGCGTTTTTTCAGGTCGTAGGTGTGGGGCGGAAAAAGCATCAGTACCTCGTTTTCGCCGAAGGCTTTTTTGACGACCATGATGGCTTCGCTCAACGCCTTGGTGGCATCCACTTTGGTTGGATCGATCCAGAACCAGACCAGAAACTGGATCATTTCGAGCGAAACGCCCTTGTAGTGCATTTCAACCGGTTTGTCTTTCCGGATAAACGGCAGGGCCTTTACGGCGCTGATCGCCACCCGCTGGGCTTTGCTTAAATCATCGAGGTGCGACACCCCCGCCGTTAGTTCGATCCGCCGTTCGCCGGTGCGGGAGAAGTTGGTGATCGGTTTCTGAAAAATATCCTTACTTGGTATTTCGATGGTTTGCCCCGCCGAATTGTCCAGCACAATTGAACGCAGTTTGATGCGGACCACTTTCCCCAGAAAACCGTTGGTTTCTACCACATCGCCGACTTCAATCGGTCGCTGAAGGGCAATGATCGTTCCCGAAATGAAGTTGGCCGTCAGGTCCTGAAACGCAAAACCGATGGCCAGCGCCAGCACACCGGCCCCCGCCAACAACGACGCCACGGTTTTTTCGAGCCCCAGAATGTCGAGGGCGATGAACAAACCCAGCGTCATCACCACCAACTGGGCGACGGTTCCGGTCAGGTTAATGAGCGACAGGTTATCGCTAAACCGGTCGAAAGCCCGTACCACCAGCCTGCGGAAATACCGGGATACGAAATTAAAAACCAAAATAACCAGCAGCGCCACCGCCAGATTCGGTACATACAGAACGGCGGTTTTGACCCAGCCTTCCAGACGTTCGAAAATGAGCCGCGCTACGTCTCCTAGATTCAGCATAGGCACACTAGACAAGGTATGATAAGGTAGAAACCGATGCCGAAGCCGATGTGTTTCAACGGACCTCACCTGGGCAGCCTTTGGATCAGTTGCTCCGTCCGAATTCCGTAGGCACACTGGAAATGGCCCAGCGGACACGTTTTACGCCCGTGCAGACCGCAGGGACGGCAGTCGAGCATTTCTTCGATCTCGATCCGCTGCGAATCGTCGGCCAGCGGCCCGAAACCGAACTGCGGAATGGTCGAACAGAAAATAGCCGTTGTCGGGGCATTTACCGCCGTCGCCAGGTGCAGGGGGGCCGAATCGTTGACGTAATTCATCTGCGCCCCTTTCATCAAAGCCGCCGATTCCAGAAACGATAACTTACCGGAAAGATTCACCACCCGTTCGCTGCCGACACCCTGCCGGATTCGCTCCGCGGCTTCGGAATCCGACGGAGCGCCCAGCAAATACACCGTCAGCGAAGGTGGTATCTGCCGCAGAAAATCCATCCATTTTTCTTCCGGATACTGTTTCGTAAACCAGACCGATGTCGGTGCCAGACAAATGTACGGTTGGGTCTGATACGGTTTTACGCGCTCAAAATCGCCGGGCGATGGATACAGCCGGGGCTTCAAAGCCGTGTGATTGGTGAACCAGCTAACCAGTTCCGTGTTGCGGTTAATCTCGTGAACGTCAGGCGCAATCCGGTGCTCGATGCGGTGGGTAAAGAAGCGCGAGAAAGGATTCTTCTCAAACCCGACGGTTTCTTCGGCCCCCGACAGTGCAGTGAGCAAACCCGTGGCGCCGAACCGTTGCAGGTTGATCACCTTGTCGTAGCGACGGGAGCGAATGAGCCGGATCAAGCGCAGCAAATCGCGGTATTTCCCGTTTTTTTTATCCCAAATCAGTACATCGTTCACATGAGGGTTATTTTTTAGTAACCCTTCGTTCCCCTTTCGAAGCAAAAAGTCGATGGTGGCGTCGGGAAAATGGAAATGGAGTTTTTCCACCAGTGAGGTGGCCAGAATAACATCGCCGATGAAAGCGGTTTGGACAATGAGAAACCGGGCAGGTTGATTCATTTAACAAATTTCAGGATGGCCTTTACCTCTCAACAAGTTAATCCATCCAATATTAGATTAAAAACCCCTGATTCCAAAAACCGGAGACCGGATTCTGTCCATTTGTGTACATCCGCTGTCCGTTTCTGGACAAATTCTTCTTCAGTCCGCCATCAAAACCGGCTCTATTGCAACCAGAAAGGCATTCTGGCAGTTTGGCAAGGCATTTGTTTAGCAAATAACAAGGAAATGCAAAAAACCATGGGAAGACCATATCTGGGCGAATTTGAAGAACTGGTTTTACTCACCGTTGCGGTGCTGGACGGAAGTGCGTATGGCGTGACGATTGCGGCTGAACTCAAGCAGCGCACGGATCGCGTCATCAGCCTGAGCGGTGTTCATATTGCCCTGTACCGCCTGGAAGATAAGGGGTTTGTAAGCTCCGAACTGGGCGGGGCCACGGCCGCGCGGGGTGGCCGCCGAAAGCGGCTATTTGGCATCACGGCCGCCGGCAAACAAACCTTGAGCGAGATGCGGCAGGTACGCAACGAACTCTGGGAATCCATTCCAAACCCATCCTGGTCATAGCCCATGAACACTCCTCAACCACCCGCCTGGGCCGACCGTTTGCTGAAGGGATTGTGCCCTCCCGCTTTGCAGGAAGAACTCCTGGGTGATCTGCACGAGCAGTTTGCCGATCAGGTCGCCGAGTTTGGTGTCCGGAAAGCCCGTCGGCTGTACACGCTGGAAGTGATCAAATTCTGCCGACCGTATTTCCTGAAACGACGAACGGCCCCTTTCATAAAACCGTCTGCCAATCCAGTTTCAAAAACCGCTCACCGATCCCATTTTAGTGACGAACGCCAACCTTTTTTTCTGCAACCAGACATGCTCCGTAATTATTTAAAGATCGCCTTTCGTAACCTCTGGAAGAGCAAGAGCTACGCGGCTATCAATGTGGTGGGCCTTTCGGTGGCCTTCTGCATCTGCGTTTTTCTGTTCCTGACGTCCTATCTACAGTTGACCTACGACTCCTTTCATCAGGATGGCGACCGGATCTTCAAGACCTATCTTTTCTCGAATGACCCGGAAAAAGCGACGCGCAGTGCCAACATGCCGCTGCCCTTTGTACCGGCTCTGAAAGCCGACTATCCCGAACTGGAAGCCGCAACGCGGATTATGAGCGGCCGGAAAAGCCTGGTAGAAGCGAAAGGGAAGTATTTCGACAAGCTCCTGCTGCACACCGATCAGGATTTCTTAAAACTATTTTCATTTCCTTTCCTCAAAGGAAACCGGGAAATCGCGCTTCGTGACCTGAGCAGCATCGTCCTCAGCGAGAACATGGCGACGGCGATTTTTGGCACTGAAAACCCGATGGGAAAAACCGTGCTGGTGGGCCGCGACGCCGATCAGAAGCAGTACGTCGTCACCGGCGTCATCGGCGATGCCCCCTACAACAATTCGTCGATTCAGTACGATGCCCTGGTCCGAATCGAAAATGCGCCGAATTATCAGAATAACAAGGACCAGTGGAATGGCCATTTTTATACGGTTTACCTAAAATTGCCGCCCCAGGTCGATCAGGCATCGTTCGAAAACCGCCTGAAACCATTTGCCCAAAAATACTTCTCCGGTGCGCTGAAAGACCTCAAAGAGAAAAAAGCCCAGCCCGATCAACGGGGTGATTTGTTTGCCATCCGATTGCAGCAGCTTTCCAAGGTACATTTTGACCGGGACATAGCCGGCGGAAAAGGTACCCCGATTGCGATTGTGTATACGCTGCTGGGAATGGCCTTTTTTATCCTGCTGATTGCCTGCATCAATTTTATCAACCTGAGCATCGCCCGGTCGTTCACCCGCGCCCGGGAAGTTGGCGTCCGGAAATCGTTGGGAGCGCTCAAAAACCAGCTTTTTGTCCAGATCTGGGGCGAATCGACCCTGCTGTGTCTGATGGGTTTTTTAGCGGGTATACTCCTCACCTACCTGCTGATGCCGCAGTTTAACGCCACGTTCGACGCCCGGCTGAAACTGGAATACATGCTCAAACCCGATTTTGTGGGCCTGATTCTCGGCGTATTTACACTCGTTACCTTCGTGGCCGGGGGCTATCCGGCCTGGCAAATGGCGAGGTTCAACGCGGTGGAAGTGCTAAAAGGCAAACTGTCGATGAAACGACCGGGCATTTTACGCAATTCCCTGATCGTTACCCAGTTCGCAATGTCGTGTTTGCTGGCCTGCTGCACCATCATTGCTGCCCAGCAGGTCGATCATCTGCGCACCCGGCCGCTCGGTTTTGAAAAAGAACAGGTCATCAGCATTCCGGTGGGCAATCAGGTGGACGGCCGGCAGGTGCTCGGGCGATTGCGAAACAAACTGGCAACTGATCCTGCGGTGCTGGCCGTAACGGGCACGAGCGTCAACATCGGTCGCGGGCGGGATCGGGTCAGTTCGCGAACCTCCCTCGGATTTAAATACAAGGGAAAAGATGTGGCGACGGATATCCTGTTGGTCGATTATGATTACCTGAAGACCCTGAATATAAAACCCGTAGCGGGCCGTGACTTTAATCGCTCCTATTCGACGGATTCGGTAAACCGGATTATTATTACCGAAAGCATGGCCAAAATGCTGGGCGAACCCAAACCGGTGGGTCTGTTTATGGGCGAAGATGAAGATACGACGGGCACCAAATCGGAAATTATCGGCGTCATTCCGGATTTCCATTTGTATTCGCTAGCCGATGAAAACCGCCCCATCACGATGCATCTTTCCCATTCGGAAACCATTCATTACATCTTTATCCGCGTCACTCCGCAAAGTCTGGCGGGTTCGATGGAGAAGCTGAAAGCGGTCTGGCAGGAAGTGGCCCCGCAATCGGAATTCATGGGTACGTTCATGGACGCCAATGTCGATGCGTGGTACCAGAACGAGGAACAGATGGCAAAAATCTGCAGCCTGGCTTCTGGCATCGCCATTCTGTTGTCGTGTCTGGGTCTGTTCGCCGTCGCCATGATGGTGATCGAGCAGCGGACGAAAGAAATCGGGATTCGGAAAGTGATGGGCGCCAGCATTCCGAACATCATCGTGGTTCTTTCACGGGACTTTGTCAAGCTGGTGCTGATCGCCCTGCTGATTGCCCTTCCGATTGCCTGGTTTTTGATGAATACGTGGCTCGACAACTACCGGGAGCGTATTCAGATCAGTCTCTGGGTTTTTGCCGGTGTGAGCCTGTCTGCTCTTCTGATTGCGCTGGCGACGGTCAGTTTCCAGACCATCAAAGCCGCCCTGGTGAATCCGGTGAAAAGCTTACGCAGTGAATGAAACCAAACAACAGATTCCATGAAACTCCTTTTTTTCAGCCTGATACTAACCATCGGCACGGCCGCAATGGCCCAATCTTCGCTGCGAACGCGCATCAGCGACGACGAGAAAACGCTCTCGATCCGGATCGACGGCACGCAAAACGGACGTAAAATCCATTTCAACCGGGCATTCGATGTGTCGGACATGAGTGCGCTGCGCAAGGAAATGCTCAAATACCGGGTCTACACGTCCCTCGGTATTTCGCCACCACTGCATGAAATGCCGTGGGTCATTCTGACGGTTTTAGGAGTCTTGGTCGTATTTTTCACGGGATTAGTCCTCCGGTTCCGGCCGGTAAAGCCGGCGCGGCTTCGGCCGCTATAAGCATTCAATTAGCCATCCCTACAGATGACCGATCAAATTCCAAGGAAGAGTATTCTTGAAACCACATAAACCGGAAACAGGGCAATTCACCGGCCTTTCAGTGTGTATTGAATCGACGCGACACCTTGCACCGTTTTTCTACCAACTCCCGGCACGTACACGGTATTGTTCAATAAATCCGGTTTCCCGAAAACATACGCATTGGCCTGAATGCCCAAATCCAACGTTAAACGCGAAGCGAGATTAGTCCTGAATCCACCTGTAATGCCGGCACTCAACCTATCGTTTTTTTGGGCAGCGGCACTTTCAAGGGGATAACAAGGCGCCACAATGCATTCAATTACCTGATAGTTCGTGCCAGACTGTTTGAAGTAGCTCTCCGTTAACTGCACACCCAGAAACATCCGAAACTTCCTGTTTGGATTTAGAAAAGCTCTTCCCCCTACCCGTAAATAAGCACCACTCGATTTCCCTTCCCAATATTGCCATTCAAAATCATTTTTATTTTTCTGGTAATGGCGAGGAAAAGTATAGCCCCCCTGAAAGTAGAAGTCATAGTTCGGACTGTTCGTCCAGCTCGCGTTCACTTCTACGGTTTTATCGAATAACGGCACCACATTCACCCCAATCTGGGAACGAATCCGTTGCGCAAACAACCCATGACTGAAAGCGAGTAAACCGAGCAACAGCAGGTAGATTGTCTTCATCGTTGTATTGGGATGAACTATTCTTTGACTAAATTTAGTTTTTAATTCTGTACCTGCAACTGCACGCGCAGCAAACAACCGCCGGTATGGCTGATTATCAGACCCTACGCATTCCAAAAGGGTTGGAAAAGAATGGAAGATTACGAAGTATACACCTTACCGAACGGAATCCGGATTGTTCATAAACAAGTACCGCATACCCAAATTGCCCATTGCGGCATCATGCTCGACATCGGCAGCCGCGACGAATTGCCCCAACAGGAGGGCCTGGCCCACTTCTGGGAACACATGGCCTTCAAGGGAACCAAAAAACGCAAATCCTTTCACATCATCAACCGGCTCGAAACCGTGGGTGGTGAGTTGAATGCCTATACGACCAAGGAGAAAGTCTGCTTTCACGCGTCGGTTTTGGGGTTGCATTTCGAAAAAGCTACAGAACTACTGGCCGACATTGCCTTCCATTCGGTGTTTCCCGAAAAGCAGATCGAAAAGGAACGGAGCGTGATTCTGGAAGAAATGGCGATGTATTACGACTCGCCCGAAGATGCGCTCCAGGACGATTTCGACCAGGTGGTTTTCAAAAATCACCCGCTGGGCGGCAACATCCTCGGCACGCCCGAAACCGTTAAATCTTTTACGCGGGATCAACTCCAGTCGTTTATCGTCGACAATCTCGACACCGAACGGGTCGTTTTTTCGTCGGTCAGCAACCTGCCGTTCAGCAAGGTCAAAAAGATTGCATCCAAATACTTGATCGATATTCCCCACCGCACCTCGGAGCGGAAACGGCTGGCCCCGGAAAGCTACGAACCGCAGCGGGTGACGGTGGAGCGGCCCATTACGCAGGCCCAGTGCGCCATTGGCCGCCCGTCGTATGCGCTGGCTGATCCCCGTCGGTTGCCGTTTTTCATGCTGGTTAATCTGCTCGGCGGACCGGGCATGAACTCCCGGCTGAACATGAACCTGCGCGAAAAATTCGGGCTGGTCTATTCCATCGAAGCCAGTTACACGCCCTTTCTGGATACCGGTTTTCTGGGAATTTACTTCGGCACCGACCAGAAACACCTCGACCGCAGCAGCGCACTCATCACCCGCGAACTGAAAGCCCTGCGTGAAAAATCGCTCACCAAACTGCAACTTCACAACACGAAAGAGCAGTTGATGGGCCAGTTGGCCATGTCGGAAGAAAGCAACCAGAGCTTTATGCTCACGATGGGAAAAAGCATTCTGGACACGGGTAAACTGGACTCGCTGGAGGAGATTTTCAAGGAAATCCGGGAAGTCGATGCCGGTTTGATGCAGGACCTGGCCAACGAGATGTTCGACGAAAGCCAATTGAGCTACCTCACTTTTGTGCCGGAACCGGACGAGGACGAGTAACAACCGCGCTTCCCGTTCGCTCCTATAAAGATGCCATGATAAAATAGGAGCGGCTCATTCCCGTTAACAGAATAGTCGTATTTTTACACGATCACCGGGTTTCGTTTTCAACCGCCTAAAGTAAACCGGGCCATACAGGCTCACAGTCAACCGGCATGGATTTTTTGCCACCTGAAATCTCAGCGTATTCCGAAGCGCACACCTCGCCCGAAAGCGAGTTGCTGCGCCAGCTTAATCGAAATACCCGCGCCCGGATGCTCTATCCGCGGATGCTTTCCGGCCACTTGCAGGGGCGGTTTTTAGCCATGATTTCCCGGATGCTCCGTCCCCGCCGAATTCTCGAAATCGGCACCTTTACCGGGTATTCGGCCCTGTGTCTGGCCGAAGGGCTGGCCGATGATGGCGTGCTGACGACCATCGAAAAAGACGACGAACTGGAATCCTTTGCCCGCTCCTACTGGAACCAATCGCCGGTAGGGTCGCGGATCGACCTCCGGCTGGGTCTGGCCCCCGAACTGATCCCGGCCCTCGAAGGGCCGTTCGATCTGGTCTTTATCGATGCCGATAAGGAAAATTATAGTTTGTATTACGACCTGGTTTTTGACAAGGTGCGACCGGGTGGCATCATTTTAGCTGATAATGTCCTGTGGAGCGGCAAGGTCGTCCGGCCCATTGGCAAGGGACGAACGGCCGCCGAACGCCGGGCCGACAAAGACACGCAGGCCGTGCTTGATTTTAACCGAAAAGTGAGTGAGGATTCGCGCGTCGAGCAGGTTCTGCTGCCCGTACGGGACGGATTAATGATGATTTACAAACGATAACAGCGTATGAAAAAGAGACTTTTGACTCTCCCCTTTTTTCTTTTCTTTGCCCCTTTTCTCGTTCTCTCCGGCATCGCTCAGGTGCCCGCCGACGTTCCCGAATCCATCCGCTTCGCCGATCTGACGGTTCGTTTTGACGAAGGCGCCCGCCGGATTATCCGACAGGACATTACCTCTCTGGTTCAATCCAACAAAAAATACTGGGACGCCAAACTCGACCGCGTGGTCCTCTACTTTCCGCTGATCGAATCCATTCTGGCGGAAGAAGAAGTACCGGTCGATCTGAAGTATCTGGCCGTTCAGGAAAGCTCACTGGTTCCCGACGCGGTTTCATCCTCGACGGCCGTTGGCTACTGGCAATTCAAAAAAGAAACTGCTACCGACCACGGCATGCGCGTTGATGACGAAGTGGACGAGCGCAAGAGCATCGTTGCTTCCACCCGCGGAGCCGCCCGGTATTTCAAACGAAACAACACGGTTTACAACAACTGGGTATCGTCCCTGTTTTCGTATTACCTCGGCACCACCGGCATCAGCAAACTCGTTCCGGCGGAATGGTCTTACGCCCAGGAAGTCACGCTGGACAGCAAAACCGACCGGTACATTCTTCGTTTTTTTGCCCATAAACTGGCTTTCGAGAGCGTGCTGCCCTCTTTTCAGACGGCGAATTCCGTAGCCCTGATCGAATACCCGTATGGCAGTGGAAAAACCGTTACCCGGGTTTCGGAAGACTTGAAAATTAGCGAACCGGAAATCCGGAAATACAATCGCTGGATTCTGGGCGACCAGATTCCGTCCGATAAGGAATACATTCTGGCCATTCCGGCCACGGGCGATCAGGCGGCTGCGCTCCGGCGTCAGGCCCAGCAAGCCAAGCTGGTCGCACAAACCAAAGCCCCGGAGGTCGTGACGAGAGCGAAATTCGACACCGGTTTTCCGGTTTTGCGCAAGGTCAATTATTCGAAAGGCAAACCGGATGTGGTGCTGTATGAAATCAACGGCTTGCCCGGGATTCAGGCCCTGGCGGGTGACAATGCCTCGACACTGGCCCGCAAAGCCCGGGTCAGCGTATCAAGTTTCCTGCGTTACAACGACATGAGTGACCGCGACCCGGTGACTGAAAATGAAGTCTATTATCTGGCGAAGAAGATGCGGAAGGCAGTTGTTCCTCACCACACAGTGCAGGTGGGCGAAACCGTGCGGAGCATTTCGCAGATGTACGGACTCCGGCTGAAAAAACTCCTGCGCTACAACCGCATCGATCGTTCGGATCGTTTGCAGGTGGGCCGGGTCATGTGGCTGCGCGAACGCCGTCCGGGTAATAAACCCGTCGAAATCATCAAAACGCCGACCACACCGGCCCCCGCTTCCCGACCGATTGCCAGCCAATCCAGCCCAAGCGACAACCGGGTGAGCCAGTCAACGCCTTCCGATCGCCCGGCGAACACCATTCCCAGAAATGCCTCCGAACGCAAACTGTATTCACCCAAACTGGTTGAATCGAAGGACGCGCCCGCAACCACTCCTTCGCCAGCCCCGGATACGCGCGTAACGACCACCACGCCCAGCAGCGCACCCGCCAGCCGACCCGTTGAAAATCAGGAGAATACCGTAAATACTGTGGTGAAACCACCGGTTTCTGACCAAACGGTCGCCAGCACGCCGACGGTGACTACGCAGAATTCCGGTTCGACACAGCGGGTTGTCATTGTTCGCCCGGAACGCTCAACCGACTTCGGCAGCGAACCTGCGCCCAGCCGCACTACGACGTCAGCACCGGTTAGCCGTCCAGCCGAGCGGAAACCGACCGATTCCCGGACAACACCTGCTCCCGCTCCCATAACCGCCAGTGCCAGGCGCCCTACGGCTGAACCGCTGGAAGAATCTTCACCCAAAGTGACCCACACCAGTTTGGCTCCCGCAACGACGACGCGGTCGGGAAATGCCGGACCGATGACGCACCGAGTAGAACCGGGACAAACCTATTACAGCATTTCGCGGCTCTACAACGTGTCGGTTAATGACCTGCTGGCCTGGAACCGCCTGACTCAGAACGACAAACTGGCGGTGGGTCAAGCGCTGGTGATCAGAGGTGACGGGGCCGTATCCAAAAGCCAGCCCGCAACCTCCGGCCGTTCGGCGGTCGATGCGAAGGTGTCGGAAGAAATCGTGTACCATACCGTGCAGAAAGGGGAAACCATGTTCCGCATTTCGAAACAATACGGCGTTAGCGTTGAGCAAATCCAGACCTGGAACCAGCTATCCGGTGGCGGGGTCAACGTAGGCCAGCAGTTGAAAATAATCAAGAAATAAGGTCTGTCCGACAAATCCATGATACTCATTGACAACACCTGCATCAGCGATGATGTGGCCGAGAAGTTTTTCGTCTGTAACCTGGACAAATGCAAGGGTGCCTGCTGCGTCGAAGGCGATCTGGGTGCCCCGCTGGAGACCTCGGAACTGGCGGTACTGGACGCGATCTATCCGCTGGTCAAACCGTACCTGATGCCCGAAGGCGTGGCCGCCATCGAAAAGGACGGCTTGTACGAATCCGACGAGGACGGCGGTTTTGTTACGACCACTATCGAAGGGCGCGAATGCGTTTTTGCCAATTACGACCAACGCGGTATTCTGAAATGCGGTATCGAGGAAGCGTATAATGACGGGAAAGTGGATTTCAAGAAACCCATTTCGTGCCATCTGTACCCGATCCGGATCACCAAATACGACAGTTTTCACGCCCTCAATTACGACCGCTGGCCCATTTGCAGTCCGGCCTGTGACTTTGGCGAACAACTGGGCGTCGAAGTCTACAAGTTTCTGAAAGAACCCCTGATCCGCATGTACGGCCCGGCCTGGTATGGCGAGCTGGTGAAGGAAATCGAAGAAAAGTAGCCCTGATTCGGGTGCGTATGGAACACCGCGATTACTTTGAAGATGTCTACGACGTGGTTCGGCTCGTTCCGGCGGGGCGGGTGACGACCTACGGCGCCATTGCTCAGTACCTGAGCCTGCGCGCGGGAGCCCGCATGGTGGGCTGGGCCATGAATGCGGCCCACGGGCGCGATGTGCCAGCCCACCGCGTTGTCAACCGGATCGGCGTTTTGTCCGGCAAACATTTTTTTGGCAGCCCAACTGCCATGCAGGAGTTGTTGGCGGCCGAAGGGGTTCTGGTACAGGACGACCGTGTCGTGGAATTCAGAAAAGTGCTTTGGGACCCGACAACCGAATTGCAATAACCGGAAGCTCAGAGCAGCTTGGACCAGCGAACACTGGGAACCTCCAGAAAACAGGCCTGCATGCTAATGACCAGGTGGTTGTAATCGTCCATGAGATTGGGCTTTTGGAGATACCCATTGGCTCCCAGACTGTAGGCTTTTTGCACCAGATCTTCCTCAATAGAGGTCGATAACATCACGGTCGGAATATGCTTTAACGAATCGTTGGTTTTGATGGCTTCCAACACTTCGATTCCGCTCATCCGGTGCATATTAACGTCCAGAATAATGAGTCCGCACCGGGCAATTTTCTCTTCGGCTTCGTCACTTTCCAGCAAACTGTGCATCAACTGCTCACCATCTTCATACTGCAGAATCTGGTGTTTTGCCCCCACGTTTTGAAACGCCCGATGAATAAAATGGCGATCATCCTCATCATCATCAACGATGATGACATAGATTTTTCGCTGTAAGGAAGGGGAGTGCAATAACTTGGCCGACTGTGGCATTGTGATACTGATCAGATAAAGGGTGCCGTTACGATGGTGTGCGTTCCTAACAATAAAATTAGTGAACAGAACCGATTAACAGAGATTATGTCATATGAATGAAAAGAAAAAAAGCCGCTTTAAAAGGAAAACCAGCTTACTTATCTGTAAGATTTAGATCAGTCTATAACTATTCTAAATCAGACTTTTCTTTCGTATTAAAAATACGAATAAATTAACGGTTTTACAAATTTTTAAGGTAAGCACGCCCACCCAGATAGCGCATCTGGCGGGCAATCTGGCGGGTTCGTTTCTGGGTATAAGCCGACGGTTTTTTGATGGAGAACAGGCGGGGGTTGGGCAAAACGGCGGCAATGCGGGCAGCCTCGGTTCGTGTCAGGGATTGAGCCGAATGACCATAATACCGCCGGGAAGCGGCCTCGACTCCGAAGGTCAGCGGGCCGGTTTCGGCCACGTTCAGATACACTTCCAGGATGCGTTCCTTGCCCCAGATCAGTTCGATCAAAAATGTGAAATAGACTTCCAGCCCTTTGCGCAGGTAGCTGCGGCCATTCCACAGAAAAACATTTTTGGCCACCTGCTGCGAAATCGTGCTGGCACCCCGCGGCCGTTTCCGGTGCTGGTTGTCTTTGATGGCATCCTGAATTTCGTCGAAATCGAATCCCCAATGGGCTGGAAACGCCTGGTCTTCCGACGCCACGACGGCCAGCGCCACTTCCTTCGAAATCGATTCGTAGGGCGTCCAGTTCTTGTAGAGCCTGCTGTCCTGATCCTCGCCCATCGCTTCCAGTTTCCGCGAAATCATCAGGGGCGTAAACGAAACCGGCAGGTATTTCAGCAGCACCACCCAGCCAAACGAAAGCAGAAAAGACAGCGTGATCAATTTAGCAACCAGCCGAACCGCCCGTTCCAGCCACGGACGCTGACGGAGAGAAGCCCCAATGCGCGGGGACTGGCCCGAACGGGAGGAGGCCGAAGAAGGGGTTGACGAGCGCAAACGATTGACTTTAGCGGAACGAAGAGTACTCATTAAACGTAAAAATAGTAAAGAGTAATGAGTTATGAGTGAAGAATTAAGAGTTATGAGTTTTAGGTTAGCATACGTCATCCCGCTCATAACTCTTAATTCTTCACTCCTAACTGATAAAAAGCTCCGAGGCTACGCGGTCGGCAAACAGTTTGCCGGCTTCGGTTAAGGTTAATCGATGGTTCTGGAGCGAGAGCCAGCCCCGGTTGTATAAACGTTGCAGTTCAGTCCGGCGAAGCGCTTCAAAATCGGTTCCGGCCAGCGCCGTAAGCTCCCGGACATCGCAGCCCCATTTCGTCCGGATTCCTGTCAGGACATACTCATTTACCTGATCAGCCCGTGACAATTCCTCGACCATTCCCGGAATTTCGCCTTTTTCAATGGCCCGGACATACTGCGCATTGTTGGCGACATTATACTGACGGCTGTGGTGGTTGAACGAGTGCGCACTGGGGCCAATGCCCAAGTACGGCCGCCGTTTCCAGTAGCTGCTGTTGTGGCGGGCTTCCCAACCCGGCCGGGCAAAATTCGAGATTTCGTACTGTTCGTAGCCATGGGCCACCAGCGTTTGCACGAGGATCGTAAACTGGTCGGCGGCAAATTCGTCGTCGGCAGCCTGCAACCGGCCTTTTTTCTGCCAATTTCCAAAAACCGTCCCCGGTTCGATGGTCAGACAGTAGGCCGAAATGTGCGGGATGCCAAACGAAAGCGCTTTCGAAAGATCGTCCTCCCAAACACCGTGTGTTTCGGCGGGAATGCCGTAAATCAGATCAATCGTGAGGTTATCAAAACCGGCTTCCCGGGCGAATTGCACACATTTTTCGGCTTCGGTGGCCGAATGGGCGCGGTTCATCAGGCGTAAATTCGGCTCATGAAACGACTGAATGCCAATGCTCAACCGGTTGACATACTGCCGAAAAAGCCGCAACGGAGCCAGCGGGTCTGCCGCCGGTCCCACCAAATCGTCCGGATTGGCTTCGAGCGTAATTTCAGCATCCGGCGCCACGGTATAAAACCGGTGAATGGTCTCGAAAAGCTGCTGCAATTCGGATTCGTTCAGCAGTGAGGGCGTGCCGCCACCCAGGTAAATGGTCTCCAGCTGGCGGGTGGGGAGGTAGTCTTTTTGCAGTTCGATTTCCCGGCAAAGTGCCTCGACCAGCACCGTTTTCTGCTTCAGACTGGTGCTAAAATGAAAGTCACAGTAGTGACAGGCCTGTTTGCAGAAAGGGATGTGGATGTACAGATGCATCGGCGAAACTACAAATCTGAACCGGATCAAGTTCCCCGCGAACGACGGAGCGAACCCGGTCTGCCGGAAAAGTCTGTCTTTAAAGCGTCTTTTCCAGTACTAACGTGGTGTGGCTGTTCGTGCTGGTGACGGTTCCGATAATGTCAAACCCGTGTCGCAGATTCAGGATGAGCATGTCGCGCCATTGATTGCGGGTGTGGGTCCGAACGGTCTGGTAGCCTTTGGTTTTGCACCAGTCGTGTTGCTGGCGCATCAGCTCGCCCGCGATGCCCTGCCGCCGGTAATCCGGGTTTACGCAGCCCAGCCAACTGTAGAAATGGCCCGGTTTACGCTGATATCCCATTTTATAGCCCACAATCGTTTGATCGTCGGTAGCCACGATCGTCAACAACCGGCGGTTTTTCATTTCCTCAAATTCCTGAAAAAGCTGTTCGGGTGTCTGACCGGTGAATACCCGCTGGTGCAATTGAATTATTCCTTGCAGCGTGGTTTCGGGGGGAAAACCGTCGTACATTTCGTAGTGGCATTTCATGCCACAAAGTTGGCAGAAATACCGCTCATCTTTTTACGATACGGCTAAAAAAGAAGAAGGTATCTTGGAAGAAACTTTTACTTTTCGGGGCACTTTTTGCAGTGATTCCCTTTCTTTTTCCATTTTTTGCAGCACTTTTTAAACACACAGTCCGCTTCCCCCAGAAAAGGGTTAGCACCAAACGCTTTGGCGTTTTCGGCTGCAAAAGAGAATTCAAACGATTTTTCGGTCAATTCATTCATGGCGCTTTCAACATTGCGCAACAAAAGTATTACTTATTTAGAATAAGTACAAATATTGTTTTTAAACGGGACATAAATCACCACTCCTATTAATTGAAATTTTCCATGAAAGAGGCATCCGCTCGTGTATCCCGCCTTCGCCCCTATGCGCCCTTCCTGCTCCGGCTGGCGTTCGGCTATCAACTCATCGACGCGGCCGGGCATACGGCCTTGCATCCCGCCGAAGGAATTCCAGGGTATGCCGACTGGCTGAAAAGTCTGGGATTTCCGTTGCCGCTGGTCGGGGCAACGCTGTCGGCCTATGCCGAGTTTTTGGGAGCGATTCTGATGATTGCCGGACTCTGGACGCGCTGGGCGGCTTTTTTCCTGCTGATCAACTTTGTGCTGGCGGTTTTGGTGGGGCATGTGGCCATTCAGGATACGTACAAAAACACCATGCCAGCCCTTAATTTGGTGGCAATGAGTGTCTTTCTGCTCCTGAATGGCCCCGGAAAACCGTCGGTCGATGAGGGACTTTAAAGTTCGAATTCGCCCGTCAGGTAGAGTTTCACCTGTCCGGCAATTTCAACGCGATCCTCCAGTAATTTACACCGCAGAAAACCACCCCGTTTGGAAATCTGGCGGGCCGTCAGCTCCGTTTTACCGAGCTTTTCGGCCCAATACGGAATGAGGGTCGTATGCGCCGAACCCGTCACCGGATCTTCGTCAATGCCGGACTGCGGACCAAAAAACCGGGAAACAAAGTCGATGGGGCCGTTTTCGGTTGCATTTCCGGGTGCCGTTACGATCACCCCGCGCGCCGGAATGGTTGCCAGTTCGCGGAAGTCGGGCTGCATGTCCAGAATCTGCTGCTCGTTCTCGAAAACAATCAGGTAATCCGTTTTCCCTTTCAACACTTCCACCGGTTTGATACCGCCCAGACTCGTTTCCAGGGCCGGTGGCTGAATGGCGATGTGCGTGCTGTCGGTCGGAAAATCCAGCACGAGCCAGTCGTCTTCGCGCCGAACCCGCAGCAATCCGCTGCGTGAATCGAACGCAATGGCATCGCCTTCGGCCGTTTTTTCCAGGAAAAACACCACGTAGGCCGACGCCAGCGTGGCATGACCACACAGGTCGACTTCTACCGTGGGCGTAAACCAGCGAATGTGATAAAAACCGTTTTCCTGATCGGTCGGCACGTAAAAAGCCGTTTCGGCCAGGTTGTTTTCTGCCGCAATGGCCTGCATGGTTTCGTCGGGTAGCCATTCCGTCAGCGGGCAGACCGCAGCCGGGTTTCCGCCAAAAAGCTGGTCGGTAAACGCATCAAGTTGATAAAGGCGGATAGGCATAGTGGGTTTAGGTTTTCAGCGGGTTATTTGTGTGATTGACAATTGATTTTCCAGTTCCCGCAATTGGGACAGGGTAAACGCCGTCAACGACGGAATTTTTAGCGTAGCCAGGTCGAACTTCGGGTCATCGAATTCATAATCGGCGGGTACCGAAACCGTCAGCATTTCAGCCGCGTGAGCCGATTTCAGGCCATTTCCGGAATCTTCAAACGCAATACACCGGTGAGGCTCAACGCCGAGTTTACGGGCCGTTCCCAGATAAACATCCGGGTGCGGTTTGTTGCGTTTTTCCAGGGTGGCCGAATGCCAGAGGGTGAAATACGACCGGATGTTCAGCCGGTCCAGCACGACTTCAATCAGGTGCATGGGCGATGCCGACGCAATCGCCATCGGAATGCCCTGCTGCCGAAACAACTCCAGAATGGCCGGAACGCCCGGCATCGGCCCCGCGCGTTTTCCAATCTGATCGTAGGCACCCTGAATAATATCGGCATTCACCTCCTCCACGCTCCGGTTGTGCCAGGGGTATTTTTCGTACCAATACCGCACCACGGTGTCGGTGGGCAAACCGGTAGTCCGTTTACACATCTCGTCGTCCATTTCCAGACCGACTGTACGAAATACCTCAATCTCTACTTCCCGCCAGAACGGCTCCGAATCGACCAGAAGGCCGTCCATGTCAAATATTGCTGCCTGAATCATTCGTTTTTCGGTATTCGGTTTACGGTTTTTGGTTTACGGTTGCTGACGCGTGTTACAAATAGCATGCGTGAGCAACCGTAAACCAAAAATCGTGAACCGTACATTTTCTTATACATCCGCCTGCTTAAACGGCTTGATGTCAATTCGTTCCCAAACTTTTCCTGAAATATACACCTCGTTCTGCAACCAGTCGTTCAATTGGTCTTCCGTATCAAAATCGAGCAACATCATGGAGCCAATCATCTTGCCGTCGGGGTCGAGCAATGCACCACCGAGCACAAAGTGCCCGTCGGCTTTCAATTGACGCGCGCCATCGAAGTGGTTCGGGCGAACGGCCAGACGCCGGTCCATGGCCTGATCGTCGGTATAATCGTAAGCGTGAATAACGTACCGCATCCTTTTTCAATACTATACCAAAAAATAACACCAAAGTTGGAGGTTCCAACGCTTGTTTTTGTCCAAATCTAAGCCTTTTCCCTTTTTCTCGCTAATTTCATTGTTTAAAAGCGTACTAGCCTCTTATTCATCAATGAAACAACTGCTCATCGGATTGGGTTGTCTGCTGATTGTCAGGGCAACAGCCCAAACGCCGACCTCAAGCCCACCCCCGCTCACCGTCGAAAAAATCATGCAGGATCCAAAGGGCTGGATCGGAACGTCGCCATCGGGGGTTTTCTGGGCGGAAGATTCCAAAACGATTTATTTCAACTGGAACCCGACGAAAGCCAAAGGGGATTCGCTGTATAAAATACCCCTCACCGGCGACCGAAAACCCGTCAAAGTGGCCGCTGCGGAACGGCAAAAACTACCTCCCGCTACCGGCGGAACCTACAACCGCGCCCGCACCCTGAAACTCTACGAAAAAGACGGCGACCTGTTTCTGCTCGACTGCAAACCGGGCAAAACCAGCGGGCAAACCGTCCGGCAACTGACCAATACCGTTGAGCGGGAAAGCAATCCATCGTTCAGTGGCGATGAGCAAAAAGTGGTTTTTGCCCGGTCGAACAATCTCTTCACGGTTTCGCTGGCAACCGGCGAATGGACGCAGGTCACGAACCTTGACCCCGGCACCAAAAAACCGGACCCCAAGACCAACGATCAGGAAACCTGGCTCAAACGCGACCAACTGGCGCTGTTCGATGTGCTAAAAGAACGGAAAGCGAAGAAGGACGAGGGCGAGAAAATTACGAAAGCCGGGCAACCCAAACGTCCGAAGCAGTTCTATACCGAAGGAAAAACCGTTCAGAATCAGCGACTCAGCCCCGACGGCCGGTTTGTGACGTTCTCACTGCAAAAGTCAGCACAGGGAGCCAAAACCGCCATTGTGCCGAGCTACGTAACGGAATCCGGTTTTACGGAAGACCTCACCGCCCGCACCAAAGTCGGCGCCCCATTGGCCAGTTCCGAGTTTTACGTGTATGATATTCAGCGGGATACGATTCAGGCGGTTTCGACCAAATCGATTCCGGGGATTACGGATTCGCCGGATTATGCCAAAACCGTTCCGTCGCCGGCATCCGTTCCCGATGGCAACCGGCGCGGTCCATCGGCCGCCGAAGTGACCACCGACACGATCAAAAAGACGAAAAAACTGGCGGATCGCAGCGTGACGATCAGTGGGCCAATCTGGTCGGAAGACGGCAAATACGCCGTGGTGATCATCCGCGCCTTCGACAACAAAGACCGCTGGATCATGCGGCTCGACCCTGCCACCCGGCAGTTGAAACTCCTCGACCGTCAGCGCGACGAAGCGTGGGTCAGCGGTTTTGGCCCTCTGACGGGCATGACCGGTTTTCTGGCGGATAATCAGACCTTCTATTTCCCTTCCGAAGCCGACGGTTATTCCCACCTCTACACGGTCAATGTGGAAACGGGCGAGAAAAAGCAGTTGACAAAGGGGAAATTCGAGGTGCAGCAGATCCAATTGTCGAACGACAAGAAATTCTTTTACCTGACCACCAATGAGCTTCATCCCGGCGAGCAGCATTTTTACCGGATGGCCGTCGACGGTGGAGAACGCGTGAAACTGACCACGATGACTGGTGCCAACGACGTGACGCTTTCGCCCGATGAAACCCAACTGGCCATTCGCTACTCTTACAGCAACAAACCGTGGGAGTTGTTTTTAGTGAAAAACGAACTAGTAAGCGTAAACAAAGGGAAGCAAAAACTGTCCCCTGCACCAACGCCGGTTCAGCTTACGATGTCACTAACCCCTGAATTTCAGGCGTATTCCTGGCGTGATCCGGCCATCGTAACCATTCCGGCCCGCGATGGACAAACCATTTACGGACGGCTGTACAAACCCGCCAAACCCAATGGAAAAGCCGTGGTATTTGTGCATGGCGCGGGCTATCTGCAAAATGCGCACAAGTGGTGGAGCCAGTATTTTCGGGAATACATGTTCCATAACTTACTGGCCGACAAGGGCTACACGGTGTTGGACATCGACTACCGCGCCAGTGCGGGCTACGGTCGCGACTGGCGGACGGGCATCTACCGGCACATGGGCGGCAAGGATTTAACGGACAACGTCGATGCGGCCCAGTGGCTCGTCAAAACCCAGGGCGTGGATGCCAAACGGATCGGTTTGTACGGCGGTTCGTACGGCGGTTTTATCACCCTTATGGCCATGTTCACGACGCCCGACGTGTTTGCGGCCGGAGCCGCCCTGCGGCCCGTGACCGACTGGGCGGCCTACAACCACGGCTACACGGCCAACATTCTGAACGAACCGTTTAGCGACACGCTGGCCTACCGCCGGAGTTCGCCCATCTATTTTGCCAACGGCCTGAAAGGGCATCTGCTCATTTGCCACGGCATGGTCGACGTAAACGTTCATTACCAGGATGTTGTCCGGCTCACCCAGCGACTGATCGAGCTTCGGAAAGAAAACTGGGAAGTGGCGTCCTATCCCGTTGAAGACCACGCGTTTGTGGAACCCACCAGTTGGATGGACGAGTACAAGCGCATCCTGAAATTATTTGAGGAACGGCTTTAACCGACACGAACTAAGCGCTTTGGAGCGTTGTTGTCAAAACAGGCGTTTTCTGATTCCGGAAAACGCCCTTTTTCTACCCCTTTACGACCCAACTCATTCGTATGCTGATTAATCGCAAGGAGTTTCTGCTGTCCCTTCTCCTGTCCATCACGGTTCTTCTGTCGGGCTGTGATACCACCGGAACCGGTTCTGATCCCAAACCCGAACCCGATGTTTATCTGGTCAGCAGTTCCGACATTAACGCATTCACCAAGGATCAGCTTGGGACGCAGATTGCCCAGCAATTCCCGGCTCAGTACCAGAGCATTATCAAGGGATTTCTGCGCTACGATGTCAAGGTGTATAAACTGGTTTACAACACCAAACTGCCCGATGGAACGGCCACGAAAGCGTCGGGAGCGATTATTGTTCCGACCGTCACGACGGCGGTGCCGATGATCAGCCAGCAACACGGAACCATTCTGAACGATGCCGATGCGCCGTCCAATTTCGGGCCGGGCAGCGATGCCGCTTTTGGCGGTACGTTTTTTGCCTCCAACGGCTACATCATGGTTTGCCCGGACTACATCGGTTACGGTGAATCGAAGGCTATTCCGCATACCTACGAACACCGCGAAGGGCTGGCCACGGCCTCGCTGGACATGATTCGGGCCGCGAAAGAATTCATCAAGCAAAAGTCGATCAAATGGGATAACCGGCTGTTGCTTACCGGCTACTCGGAAGGCGGTTTTGCCACGATGTCGTTGCAGAAAAAGATTGAAGAAGAATTTCCGTCCGAATTTACGCTGGCAGCTTCCAGCATTGGCGCGGGGGCTTACCACAAAACGGCCTTCATGAAGTACATCATCAACCAGAAAACGCACGGTATTGCCAGCTATAACCGCCTGTATCTGTGGACAATGCTCACGTATAACAGCTTGTATAAGCTCAACAAACCGATGAGTTATTATCTGAAAGAGCCGTATGCGACGCAGGCCACCCAGAATGGAATAAACATCAACATCAACGTTAGCATCAGCGATATCTTCACGGATAGTTTCAAGAAAGCGGTGAACGACGGGACGGAAACCGGGTTTTTGAATGCGGTCAAAGACAACGATGTTTACGACTGGAAGCCCAAAACGCCAACCTATCTGTTCCACGGTGATGCCGATAATCTGGTGTTCTTTTTCAATACGCAGGATGCCTACGACGCCATGCGAAAACGGGGAGCTACCAATGTCGAAATAAAACCGCTGCCCGGAAAAGACCACGGCACGGCGGTTATCGACTACCTGCTGCAAACGTATCTCTTTTTCTCAAGCGTCCAGTAATCAGCCGCTTAACGTTCAGAGTAACCAGAAAATCCTCCCGGCAAAGGAGGATTTTCTGGTTTTACCCAACAATTGCCCTCGGATGCTGGTTATAAGAGGAGACTTAAAATAATTCCAACCAACATCATGAAAAAATTGTGGATTGTTGCTCTGCTGGCCGCATTCGGTTTTACAGCAAATGCGCAGACAGTGAAAGAGGAAGCGAAGGAGACCGCGCATCATGCCGGCCAAACGGTGAAAAAAGCCGCCGATGAGGTAGGAGACGAAGCCCGCGAAACCAAGCAGGAAGCGAAACGGAAAGCCAAAAAAGCCGGTAAGAAAATAGACAAAGCCGCGGACGACGCGGGCGATGAGGTTCGGGAAACGGCCAAAGAAACCAAGCAGAAAGCGCGTGAAGCGAAACGCAAAACCGGCAAGAAAGTAGAAAAAGCCGGTGAGAAAATGCAGGAGAATTAAAATTCTTTTAAGTGTTAAATGGTTGAAAATGGTTTTGATGGTTAAAAATGGTTGAATTGCTACTAACAATTTTTAACCATTTCTGTCATCAAAACCATGTTCAACCATTTAACCATTTTTTTTAGCCATCAAAACCATTACTTCTTCCCAGTCATCTTCTTGATAAATGCCGTTTCGGCTGGAATATACGGCTGACCGTTCTCGCGGAAAATATCGTGGAACCACACCGGCGGCTCGGCGGTGTACTGCTTCTGCCACGAGTCCCACGGATAAATGGTGTTCGATTTACCGGACACAAAGCCCCAGTTCATCATTCCCACATTCTCGGCTTTCGCAATCGGCAGCGAGCCTTCAAACGTGCTACCCGCCGGGCGAGCCATGTACTCCGTACAGATCAGGGGGCGGCCAAATTTCTTAAGATCCGCTACCCGCTTTTTGAAATCATCCGGCTTTCCGTAGTTGTGGAACGTAATCACATCGGAATTCTGAACCAGAAACCGGTTCATATCATCCATTTTTTCGAGCGACGACCAATCCCCTTTCCAGGGTCCCGACGTAATGGGCTGTGTTGGTTTGGCTTCCCGCGCCCAGCCAAAACCGGCTTTCACCAGTTCGGTGCCGAGTTGGGCTTTGTTGGGCAATTCGGTTTTGATTTTGCCGTTGCGGCCATAGCTGTTGGCGTTGTCGTTATCCGGTTCGTTGACAATGTCCCACGCCAGAATCCGCTTGTCGGCCCGGAACGAACCCACGATGTCTTTCACGTAACTCCGCAGACTTTCCCACTTGCTTTTATCGCCCAGAATGGCCGCGCCGGGGCCTTGCACCCAGCCCGAATTGTGCCGCCCCATAACGGGTGCATGTTGTTTGCCCAGCTTCGGCTGCGGGTCCCAGCACGAGTCGAACAACACCAGCATGGGTTTGATGTTGTGTTTGGCACACAGCGACAGAAACTGGTCAATGCGGTTTTTGAACCCTTTGGCATCCTGCCGCCACACCATGTCGTGCAGAAAAACCCGCATCGTGTTCATGCCCAGCTTCTCGGCATAGCCCAGTTCTTTATCAATCGTTTTCGGATCAAAGCTTTCGGCCTGCCACATTTCTAACTGGTTAATGGCACTGGCGGGCATAAAATTACTCCCCACCAGCCAGGGCTGGCTTTTATACCAGTCGTTAGCCTGCTTGGGCGTCCACTGCTGCGCGCTGGCCTGGAGTGACAAAACCGCCAGAACGACCAGAATAGCAGTCTGTAGTCTAAATTGAATTTGATTTTTCACAAGTTGTAAGGACTGTTAAGACTAAATGTAAAATGATGAATGCTAAATGTAAAAGTGATCGGCTGGCTGCTCCTAACTTTTACATTTAGCATTCATCATTTTACATTTAGCGTTAAAAGAAAAAATTACTTCACCGAAAACCGGTATTCCGTCGTGGTTTTGTACGTTTCACCCGGTTTCAAAACCGTCGTTGGGAACTTGGACTGATTGGGCGAATCGGGAAAGTGCTGGGTTTCCAGACAGAACGCCGACCGTTTGTCGTACGGTTTGCCGCTTTTGCCGATCCGTTTTCCATTCAGGAAGTTCCCGCCGTAAAACTGCACCCCCGGCTCCGTCGTCAACACATCCATCGAGATGCCGGTTTTGGGCGAGGTCACTGTGGCAATCAGCCGTGGTTCAGCGGTCTGGCCGCCGTTCAGAACGAAATTATGGTCGAAACCGCCCCCGTTTTTAATCTGCGGGTGGTCGGCATCCTGGCGCTCGCCGATGGCAACCGGTTTCCGCAGGTCGAACGGCGTTCCATCCACCGGAGCCAGTTCGCCCGTCGGAATCAGGGTTGCGTCCACCGGCGTGTAGCGATCGGCCTTGATTTCCACCAGATGGTCGGCCACGGAGCCGGAGCCTTCGCCATTCAGGTTGAAATAGGCGTGGTTGGTCAGGTTCACGACCGTACTTTTGTCGGTAGTAGCCTGATAATCAATCTTGATGCCATTATCATCGGTCAGTGTATACGTCACATCGACCGTCAGCGTTCCCGGATAATTTTCTTCGCCATCCGGCGAAACATAGTGCAGTTTCAGGCCGTTGCTGCCCACCGGCGTGGCGTCCCACATCTTGGCGTTGAAGCCTTTTTTACCCCCATGCAGGGAATTGGGGCCGTTGTTGGTCGCGAGCTGATACGTTTTGCCGTCGAGCGTAAATTTCCCTTTTCCGATCCGGTTGCCGTACCGACCCACCAGCGTTCCGAAGAACGATTCGTTTTCCAAGTAGTCATCGATGCTGCTGTGGCCCAGGTTTACATCCAGTAGTTTACCGGTTTTATCCGGCACCAGAATGCTGACAATGCGGCCGCCGTAGTTTGTGATGGCGACTTTCATTCCGCTGGCATTGGTCAAAACAAATAAATCAGCCTGTTTCCCTTCGACGTCTTTCTGAAAACGCGAGCGATCAGGCAAACCGCTGGCTGAATCAGCGGTCGCTGTGCTTGTACTATCCGACATGGTTGACGATTCTTGTTGTTTTTGGGAGTTATTACAGCCGACGAGCATCCCCAGCAGGACGGCGGAGAGAAAGAATTGTTTCATACGAACGTTTAGAAGGTATCGGGGTTTATAAAACGGCTATCCCGCTTCGAGTTCGAATAGAAAGCCGGGCATCAAATATCAGACTTATTTTGTAAAAACTATAAATCTGAATGGAAAAGGGCTGGAACCGGTATAACCTACTCCAAACCGGACGCAGGAACTTCTTGATCCATCAAAAGAAATCTTTTACATTCAGCGTTAAAGAGACAATACCATCCTAACGGAATTCATTCATGGCAGATCAGCCCAGCAACTGGCTTAATAAATTAGGGAATCTCCTGGTGCCGTCCTCCAGTGAGCCCAAAACCAATCCGGTTGCTACCGTTTCCAATACCCGCATTCTGAACGAACTGGTGGCGTCTTTTCAGGACTCCGTACCGCGGGAATCCGTCGGAAAAAGCATGCTTTTCAATGCGCATTTTTTGATCATTCTGCATCCCGACACCTACGAAGCGCGCCAGAATGCGTTTCCGGTCATTGTCAACGAAGCGGTGAATGCCTTTACGACTTTCATTGAGTCCGAAAAGTCGAACTACGAACGCGTGGTGCCGGTGGCCGCCAACTGGTTCTTCAAGTTTGGGGGCGGGCGTGAATTTGGCGGAGAACCGGTCACGCCAACGGATGTCAAAGTGGTGGGTGCCCTGACCGGTATTTTACCCGGAAACGACCCGGCGCAATCACCGGACCGGATTCACGTTACACGCCGGGTCAAACAGACCAACCGGTTTGAGAAAGTGGACATCGACCCGAACACCTTCCAGCACATCGACTTTCGGGAACCCGGTGCGTTTGTCGTGAAGTTTACGTTTTCGACACCGGCACCAACCTCCCCACGACCACCGGTCGGAGCCCCCGCGACCCGCCATGCGCCGGGATTGCCCCGCAGCCTGGGTGCCGGACTGGCTCAGATCAACCATTACATTGCGGAATTGAACAAGGAGGATTCGTACCTGATGCGCGACCGCGAAATCGTGGTGGCGCGAAAAGAGCCGGATAACCAGCATTTTCCCAACTACCTTTTGCTCGAATCGGCTTACGTCTCGAACCCCCACGCCCGGATTCGCTACAACGACGAAATCCGGGGCTTCCAGATTGCGTCGTTCAGCCGCAACGAAACCCGGGTGAACGAACAGCTTATTCCGCGCAGCGAACCCGCCAGTCCGCAGTGGTACGCGCTGCCGGATCAGGCTCAGATTCTGCTCAATAGCATGGTCACCCTAACCTTTCAACGCCATGATTGATGCGCTGTTTGTCGTGTTGCTGCTGCTGTTTGTACTCATCCTGGTGGTCCGGCATTTTCAGGATTTACCCCGATAAAGCCAACAGAATGCGCTGCCAGCGGTTCTATTCAGTAGAACTGTTTATTTCGCCACGTTTCCCCAGTTAAATGAATCCGTTTCTCATTGCCGGTCAGACCAATGTAGGCCAACGCCGAAAAAATAACCAGGATACGTTCATCTGCTCGACGATCTGGTCGGAATCCAGCGCGTTGCTGGCCGCCATCGATGGCGTGGGCGGTTATGCCGGGGGCGACCGGGCCGCGGCCATCGCGAAGGAATCGATCGAACAGTACATGGCGACGCCCAACGGCGATCCGTTGTCGATGCTGCGCGAAGCCGTCGTGTTTGCCAACAACCAGATCAATGCGCAGCGCGAGCAGAACCCCCAACTGGCGCAGATGTGTTGTGTCTTGACGACGGCGGTGGCTGATAGCCGTACCCAAAAACTGTATTTTGTGCATGTGGGCGACACCCGCCTGTACCGATACCGTCGGGGCATCCTCGAAAAACTCACCCACGATCACTCGATGGTGGGCGTCCGGGAGGATGCCAACGAACTGACGGAAGCCGAAGCCATGCAACACCCGCGACGGAACGAAATCCTGCGCGAAGTGGGGTCGATGGCGCACCGGGTCGATGATCCGGATTTTCTGGAATCGGGCGAAACGGACTTTCTGCCGGGCGATTTGCTGCTGCTGTGCAGCGACGGTCTGACCGATATGATTACGCAGGC
The DNA here is from genome assembly GCF_008727875.1 of Larkinella humicola. Classification (GTDB taxonomy): domain Bacteria; phylum Bacteroidota; class Bacteroidia; order Cytophagales; family Spirosomataceae; genus Larkinella; species Larkinella humicola. The sequence goes on from NZ_VTWS01000005.1 coordinate 518,715, forward strand.
CCAGATTCAGAGCGTTCTGGATCAAAACCTTTCCCTTGAAAAACAGGTAACCGAGTTGATTGGGCTCGCCAATAAACAAGGCGGCAACGACAACATTACCGTCGTTCTGGCCCAAAACACGACGCCAGCCACCCCGCAACCGGTGGTTGCCAACTCTACCGACCAGACGTTGCCGTTGAAACCGTCGTCAAAACCGGCTCCAGCCATTAGTCCAAAAACGACTTCGGGAAAGACCGAACCGGCCAAACGGAGCCTGACGGGTTTCTGGATTCTGATCGGGCTGGTGCTGGCGGGAACCATTGCGGGACTGGTTTGGTATCAAAACCAGGCTCCCAGCCAATCCGATCCGTTGGTTTCCGATAATCCACCGATGGTCAGCGATCCGGCTGATTCGACGCAGGCTATCGCGCCAACGGTTTCTCGCTTTGATTCATTGTTGCAGACGGCGTATCGCAGCACCGATCACCGGCTGATGCTGCCCGCTGATACGGTTCGGCTCACGCAGCCCCTGCTGCTTACCGACTCGCTGCAAAGCATTGTGGGCGCAACCGGGCTGACGGTTTTCGTCCCTGCCGATACGGCACAGGCGCAGGTGGCATTACGGATCACCCGCTCGGGGCCGGTTGACCTTCAAAACCTGATCATTAGCGGTTTCAAGACCGGGATTGAGACCAGTCCCGGAACGAAGCTGCATCTGTCAAAGGTCTCTTTTCGCAACGTGAGCCAGCCCGTTCAGGCCGTTATCGGACAGGACACCTTCCGCGATGCCGTTATTGTGGTTACCTTGCAGAACCAGACTGATTCATCCAAAACACCCCCTCGCTGATGTCTACCACCCGGTTTGATACACGGTTTCCCGGCTACGAAGTGCTGAGTGAATTGGGCCGCAGCAACGCCCGGATTCTCAAGGCGCGTCACCTGGCTACGGGCGATCTGGTGGCCATTAAGCACTTTGCCCTCAACACCGATGCCGAAACGCTCCGGCGGTTTCAGCGGGAATCGGCCATCATGACCAGCATCGCCCACCCCAACGTGGTCAAGGTTCGGGAGGTGCAACTGGAAGCCGAACTGCCCTACATCGTGATGGAACTGATTGAGGGCGGGAGCTTGAAACAGCTCATTACCGGTCAGCAACGCATCGACGTATCGACCACCATCCGGCTGGGGCTGCAAATGGCCAGTGCTTTCAAGGCGATTCATCCGCAGGGCATTATTCACCGGGATGTGAAACCGGAAAATATTCTTTTCCGCCCGCTGCCCAGTGGTGAACTGCATTTTTTGCTGACCGATTTCGGGATTGCCCGGCTCCACGAACAATCAAGTACGCTGACGGGGCAATCGCTGATGACGTACGAATATGCGTCGCCCGAGCAGTTCAACGACCCGAAAGGCGTTGGGGCGGCCACGGATTATTATTCACTGGGCGTGGTTTTGTACGAATGCCTGCACGGAAGCGTCCCGTTTGCGCTGGACGATCATTCGGGCATCGTGACGTTCATGAACAAGGTGCTGACCGAAGCGCCACCCGCCCTGACCGTGACCAGCCAGGACCAAACTCTGGGCCTGTTCGCGGAGCTTCTGGAGGGTTTATTGAAAAAGAAAGCCAGTGAGCGCCTGAACGATCCGGACGAATTGACGTGGTTGCTGAAACGGGCCGAACTGAATTATTTGCAGGCCGGTCGGATCAGCCCTAAAACCGCCCCGATCACCCGGGTTACGCAGCAGAATCCGGCGAAGCCCGAGCCCGAAGCAGCCAGGGTTCCGGTACCCGATCCAGTCGTTGTAAAACCCGAACCGACTAAACCGCCCCAAAGCCAGTCGTCGGGCAGGAGTCTAAAACTGGCGGCTCTCGTGCTGGTGATTGTGGCAGGTGGAGCGGGGCTATACTATGTCCTTACCGATTTTGGAGCCAAACCCATCGCCAGCGTGCTGACACCAAACGATACAACCCATACGCCAACCGGGGATCAGACTGCGGGGACGGATGTGCCGGGTGATCAGGAACAAGAGGAAGACACGGTAAGCCTGCGGCTGGCGGAAGAAGCCCGGCGACGGGAACAACTCCGGGCGCAGGTTCTGGCGGCCGGGAAAACCCTGACCGTCGAGCCCCTCGATTTTAAAGTCGGTTTTTTCGGCGGAATCAAGAAAGCGCAGATTCAACTCAACAACCCCAGTGCCATTCCCTTTCCGGCGGTGGCGGTTCAGGTGAGCTATTTCAAGGAGAAAGGCGGTCTTTACAAAACCGAGAAGATGTTTTTTATGAATGTAAAGCCCAATTCATCTCCCGTTCGGATTGCTCCGGACAGTGACCGGGGCATCCGGATCAGTTGCAAAATCTTAAAGTATGATTTGCCCAGGAATCTGGACTCTCTGATGCAGGTGATGCCCGTCAAAACCGACTCGTTACTTTAATCGACTCATGCCAACCGTAAGCGTCAATACGCATTTTCCGGGTTATGAAATTATCGGCGAACTGGGCCGCTCGAACGCCCGCGTTCTGAAGGCCCGTCACCTGGCAACGGGTGATCTGGTGGCAATTAAACATTTTACCCTCAACACCGACGCCGAAACACTCCGGCGGTTTCGGCTCGAATCGCAGTTGATGACCGACATCCGTCACCCGAACGTGGTGCGCGTGCGGGAGGTTCAACTCGACATGCCCATGCCCTTCATCGTCATGGAATGGATCGAGGGCGGCAACCTGCGGACACTCCTGGCGGAAAAAGGACATCTGGAAATACCAACGGTCATCCGGCTGGGGCTGCAAATGGCCGAAGCCTTCAAAGCGATTCACCCGCAGGGCATTATCCACCGCGACCTGAAACCGGAGAACATCCTTTTTCGACTCCTGCCCAGTGGTGAACTGCATTTTTTGCTGACGGATTTCGGCGTGGCCCGGCTGCGCGAACAGTCGCAAACTATGACGGGGCAATCGCTGATGACGTACGAATACGCGTCCCCCGAGCAGTTCGACAACCCCCGGGGCGTGGATGTATCCACGGATTACTATTCGCTGGGCGTGGTTCTGTACGAATGCCTGTCGGGCCGGGTGCCTTTTTCGATGGCCGATAACGCCGGTATCGCCACCTTTATGGGGCAGGTGTTGCGCACGCCCCCGCCAGCGTTGGTGTTGCCAACGGGGCAGTTTATGCCGCCCAGCCTCAACACGCTCCTCGACTGGATGCTCACCAAAAACCCGGCGGAACGGCTGAGTGATGTCAACGAGCTGGTGTTACTGTTCGGTCAGGCGAATGTGGAACAGTTGCAGGTCGGCCGGTCGAACGATCGCCGGGGGCCGGTGTCGTCGCGCACGCTGGTGGCCGCCGAACCGCTGCCACAACTGGAGCTACCCGAAGAGCCGGAAGAAGAACCCGCAAACCGCCTGACGGGCTGGTACATCGGCCTGGGCATTCTGGTCGTTATTCTGATCGGTTTGGCGGTTTTTTATACGTACCAGGCCCGGGAAACCAACGTCAACACAACGGCGGCACCGGATTCGACGCGGATGGAAACCGACTCCAACGCGTCGGAAACACCAGGCGAGATGGTCGAGGATACCGCAACGACGCCGTCGGAGGGCTTTATCGAAAGCCCCACCGATTCGACCCGATCGGACAGCAGTCCCGCAACAACGACGGAACCCGAAATTCCGACCGTTCCGGCATCGCCACCGGATTCATCGAAAACCGTCGTTGACACCACAAAGACGGGAAATTAACTACTCAACCCATTGCATGAAAGGTACGTCTGTATCGTCTGGTCGTTTGTATTTACTGGGGGCATCCATCCTGCTGCTGCTGCTGTTTGTGCGTTTGTACATCAACCTGCTTCCCGGTCTGAATCAGGCCAAAGAAGCCCTTGCCAGCGGGCAGGCCATCACGTTGCAGCCCGGTTTGAAATCCACACCGATCCAGCGTTTACTCAATAGCGGTAATTACTACAGCGATCCGGCCGACCGGACGCTGGTAGCCGATTCCCTGGCGGCTAAACTGGGCCTAAATGGCTCACCCGACAACCTGGGAGCCATCAACAAACGGCAGTTTTCGATCCGGGCGCCGGTGGCGTGGCGCAGCCGGATTGGCGGAGCGGATTTTCAGAACCGCCTGCAACTGTCCCGCCAGCAGATGGGCTTCGACTCCATTCTGTACGTCCGCGAACTCAGCAATCCGAAACCGTATCCGGCCACCGTGAGCGCGGGGAGCGGAACAGCCACCATTTCGGGACAGGTTGCGCTTACGGAAACAGAGCAACCGGTGGCGAATGTGCTGGTGCAACTCAAACGCCACCCCGCCACCGCCCAGCCCGACACGCTTCCCAACCAGTTTACCTACGCCCGCACCGATGCCGGGGGGCGGTTTTCGTTCACCGGCCTGACGACGGATCTTGGCTACAGCGTCGTCGCCCTGAAACCCGGTTTCGAGTTCGGCAGCCGCCGGGGAACGAGTCAACTGACCAGCGACCAATCCTATACCTTCACGGCCCGCCCCCACCAACTGCGGCTGATTGGCTCCGTCGTTTACGGGCAACTGAAGTCAGATCACGCTTTCCTTGTTCGCACGCCAACGGCATTTACCGTACAATTCTGGACCATCGTCGGGCTGTTTATCGGGGCTTTCTGGGCCGTGCAGGGCGTCTGGATGCTCCGGCGGTTTTACCCCGATCCGTTGCTGCTGTCGGTTCTTATGTTGCTCACCGGTATTTCCGTCCTGACACTATTAGCCATTCAGGACCCGTTGCAGGACACCTTATACGCCTGGCAAACCTTGCAGGGCGTGGCGGCTGGGCTATTCGGCTTGCTCATCGTATCCCAGATCAACATCGGCCGACTGTATGCCGACTGGCGGTTTGATTGGTTGTTTACGTTTTTTAACCGCTCTTCCGTCCGTTTGTCGGGCTGGACGTGGCTGGTACTCGCCCTCGGTCTGGCGGCTTTGACCCTGTTCATCGGTTCGGGGCCGGAAGGCAGTGGTGTTCGCGTGAACCTGTCGGTTTTGGGACTGACGTTTCAACCCAGCGAGATCACCAAGTACCTATTGTTGGTCTTCTTCGCCGGTTTTTTTGCTGCAAATGAACAACAGATCCGGCAACTCCCGGATTTGCGCTGGCGGTTTGCGGTGAGCTTTGGCGCGCTGGCCGGTGCCGGTTTGCTCATGCTGCTTTACCTGCTGCTGGGCGATATGGGTCCCGCGCTGGTCGTCTGCTTCACATTTTTGCTGTTTTACAGCATCGCGCGCGGTAACCTGCCGCTGACACTTGCGACAGGAGTCGGCTACGGCATTGCCCTGTGGTTTTTGCCGGGCTGGATCGCCACCCTTCTCAGTCTGGTGGTGCTGATGGGGTACCTGTTCTGGCGGGGAGAGGCCCGCTCCAAAACCGCCCTGGGTTGGGCCGCTTTGTTGACGGAAGCGCCGGTTTTGCTGCTGATGGTGATCGCGATGTTTGCCTTTGGCGATCAGTTGCCCTTTGTGGGAAGCCGCCTGGCCGACCGCAAAGCGATCTGGCTCAGTCCCTGGAACAACGACGTGTACGGCGGTGATCACCTGGCCCATAGTTTCTGGACACTGGCGTCGGGCGGCTGGACGGGACAGGGTCTGGGCAAAGGTTTTGCGAATGCGATGCCAGCCGCCCACACCGACATGATTCTGCCCAGTGTAGGCGAAGAGTTGGGTGGATTAGGGGTCATTGCGGTATTTCTGCTGATGGGCCTTCTGCTGCACCGGACTTTTTTGCACGCCCGCCGGGCAGGTCAGCCGTTCAGCTTTTTTCTGGTCGCCGGTATTGCCATCGCAACGGGGGTGCAGTTTCTGATCATTGCGAGTGGCTCCATCGGGCTACTGCCCCTGACCGGTATCAGCGTGCCGTTTTTGAGTTACGGAAAAATTTCGCTCATCATCAACCTCATGGCGATGGGCGTTGTCTTCAGCGTGGCCCACCGACCCGGCCAGGCCGAACAGCGTGAATACCTGGAAAAAAACTACGATGTGGTGCTGATGGCCGGCATTGCCGGTTTTCTGCTGGGCGTAGCGGTTTTGATTGGCCGGTTGTTGCCGATTGTGGGCTGGCGCGGGAACGAGTATATTGTACGACCCGCCCGGGTCATCACCCGCAACGGCGACCCCATTTACAGCTATAATCCCCGCATCGAGCGACTGACCCGCGTTCTGGCTTCGGGCACCCTTTACGACCGGAAAGGTCTGGTGCTGGCCACCAGTTCGCCGGAGCGGGTTACCCGGCAATTGTCCCGGCTGAAAAAAAGCGGTTTGGAACCGGATCAGGTGAAAGCCATGAGCCAGAAACGGCTGCAACGGTATTATCCTTTCGGCGAACACCTGTTTTTCTGGACGGGTGATCTGAATACGCAACTGTTCTGGGGCCAAAGCAACGGGTATTATGCAGAAGCCACCCACTTCAGCGAGTTGCGCGGTTTCAACAGCCGCCCCCGCAAAACCAACCTCGTCGCCACCAGCTACCGGGCCGACCGCTTCAGCCCGACGGTCGAGCAAACGCGGACGCTGTCGGTTTACGATTACCGGGAACTGGCACCGGCTTTGCGGGCGGGGGTCGATAGTCGGGAGGTCGCGAATCGAAAATCCAAAAACCGGGATCTGTTCCTGAGCGTCGATGCGGATCTTCAGGTGGCGTTGCAAAAATCACTGGCCCAATCCGAATACCGGGACAAGCGGCTTTCGGTGGTGGTACTGGATGCGGCTTCGGGCGACGTTTTGGCGTCGGCCATGCACCCCTTACCCAATCTGAAAACCCCGGAAGCCATGCTGCTGTCGGACCGGGACCGGCTGCAACTGCCGTATCTGGTGACGGAACGGGATCTGGGCATGACCTTTCCAACCGCCCCCGGTTCGACCGCCAAAATTCTGACGGCGATGGCGGCTTTTAACAAACTGGGTTCGTCGGCGTCGGCAGTTCGGTATTCCATTTCGTGTCAGGAGATCATCCGGCGGGGTGAGCGGGAGTCGGAGCCCTGCGGGGAATCGGTCGATATGCGGAAGGCCATTGTTCGGTCGAGTAACGTCTATTTTATCCGGCTGGCAAACGACCAGGCCCTCGATAAAGAACTGGCCGATTTGTATTTAGCCACGGGGATGAATGTCGATTACATTGGCGGCTACTCCTTTTCGGATACGCACACCGAGGCCGAGCGCGTTCAGATTCGACAGCACTGGCGCGATTCTTCGTTTGTCGTTCGCCGGAAGCTCTACCAAAGTTTGCAGTATCCGAGACGGTACCGCGGTGAGTTTTCGGGACTGGCCTGGGGGCAGGGGCAACTGAGCACCACACCCGCAGCCCTGGCCCGGATGGCGGGAGCGATTGCCAACAAAGGCGTTTTGCAGCCCTCGCGCTATGTGGTGTCCAAAGCCGGCAAACCGCAGCCGATTGGAACCGGCAAATCCGTAGCCCGAAGTTCCGATTACGCCGGGCAGTTGAAGGAATTCATGATCGAACAGTCGAACCCGGCGGGGCGCGGCAAGATCAGCCTAGCGCGGGTGGCGGGCAAAACCGGTACGCCCGAACGGATTGTGCAGGGCGTTCAGGAGAATGACGGCTGGTACGTCTTTTTTGCACCCACACCCGACGGCCGGTCGAATACCGTGGTGACGGTGCGCATCGAGTTGGGAAAATCCTCCGCCGATGCAGTCAACCTGGCCAACACCGTTGTGGCGCCCATTTTAAAACAACGCCGGTATCTGGGTAGTTTTTAACCCCAAACCACCCTTTTTTATGAGCATCCTGGACACGGTAAAGAAACTATTCGGATTTACACCGGCGGAACCGCCAGCCACTGCGGAACGTCCGGCGGAGGTGGTCAGGCGCGTCGAACCGGCCCCTGTTTTGCCCAAACCGGCTCCGTCCGGACCTCCCCCGGCTGCTCCGCGACGGGATCAGCTCATCCGGTTTGTGGTCAACAAACTGCGGGCTTATCAGAACGAGCCGGAAACCGCTCCCGTGGGACTCAAGCTTGTGATTTTTTGTGCAAGCCCGGAGGAAGAAGAACTCTACCGCGTGGTTTTATGGACCAATCAGCCGGGGAAGTTCCAGCGCGAATTAAACCGCCTGCTGGCCGACAATTACATTGTTTTGCCCAAAAACTGGCGATTCGACTATGCACTTTTTGCGGATGAATGGCCCACTACGACCTACCGGGAAGGTAACCTGGGTTTGCTGGTCGAGGATCAGTCAAAACCCGACACCACCCCGCTGCTGGCCCGGATTGTGGCGCTGGTGGGGCAAACGGAGCAGGCAGAGTATCTCCTCGATTCGTCCCAGAAAGGCACGTTCTGCATCGGACGCGGGCATACCGCCCAAACCAACTCGGGCCGGGTGCGAACCAATGACATCGTGATTCTCAACGACGACGATGCCGGTTTTGACCCGGACCAAGGTGCCGGAAATGGGGCGGTTAGCCGGGCGCATGCCACGATCCGCTATGATTCCGGGCAGAAACAATATTCCCTGCTGGTCGATCCGGGGGGGCTGCCCGCCAGCGGCAACAAGACGAAAATCATGCACCCCGACAATACCATCGAGCGGGCCGATATTGCCGGGATGGGCTACCCGCTTCAGCATGGCGATCAGATCGAACTGGGGGGCGAGGTGGTTCTGCTGTTCGAACTTCGGTAAGCGGTTTCGCCATTTCCAAACCCGCGTTCTGTTTTGTATCTTTGAGCATGAGCAATCGAATTTCTGTTCAGCTTTTTGGCATCACCCGCGAGATTGTCGGCTCTTCGGCCCTCACGCTCGACTTGCCGCAACCCGGTCAGGTGGGCGAATTACTGAACAATCTGAAAGAACACTATCCCGCGCTGAATGGCCTCCGGTCTTTGCTGGTGGCCGTCAACGGCGAATACGCTGAAGCGGATCAACCGATCCATCCCAACGATGAAATCGCCCTCATCCCGCCCGTAAGCGGAGGCTGAAAATAGAATGATGGGTTATGAACGATGAATGGGCTAGTGCCATCGTTCATAACCCATCGTTCATAATCCATCATTTTCTTATGGTTTCGATTACGACTGATCCCATCGATATGAATGCGGCTTACCGATACGTTTCGACGGATTCGGCCGGGGCCATTACGTTTTTCTTCGGAACGGTGCGCGACAGCACCAACGAGCGCGCGGTCGAGCGGCTGGAATACGAAGCGTATGACCGCATGGCGCTAACCAAAATGCAGGAGATTGCCGCCGAAGCCTGCCGACGCTGGGACGTCCGGAAGTACACGATCATTCACCGCAAAGGTAATCTGGCCATTGGTGACATCGCGGTTTTGATTGCCGTGGCCACGCCCCACCGGGCCGACGCGTTCGATGCCTGCCGCTACCTCATCGACACCCTCAAACAACAGGTGCCCATCTGGAAAAAGGAAATTTTTGAAGACGGACAGGTTTGGGTCGATGCCCACCCCTAGCTTTTGAAAACACCCTGTCTACGATTTTTCCCATTCATCCCCTAAAAATTCCTCTTTGGCAACGTTCCCGGCAACGATTGCGTAAAAAAAGTCAATCCATTACTTGTTCGTTGCCATTTTTCTGCCAAATTTTAATCTACTCTCAGCCTACCTTCTACGCTGAACGGGCCGATGTAATCCTGGGTGATAAACCGACCTATTTAGTGGGCATTTTTGACAATGCGCACGGCTTTTACCATGACGTATCAATCACTGTCCGACGAAATGCTGCTTCTCTATCTTCGGTCGGGCGATCCGGAGGCTTTTCGGGAGATTTATGGGCGCTACTGGAAGAAACTGTATGCCATAACCCGGCGCAAAATTCAATCGCTGGATGCGGTTGAAGAAGTGGTGCAGAATATCTTTCTGCGCCTGTGGGAGCATCACGACACCCTCCGCGTACAGTGCCTGGAAGCCTATTTGGTTACAGCCGCCCGGTATGAAACCATTAATTACTTCAAGTCGAAACTGGTTCAGGAGAAATATGCGCTCCACGCCCAACTCCAGTTCAACGAAGCGACGTATACCACCGACGAAGAACTGGACTTGAAGGACCTGATGAATGCCGTTGAGCAGCAATTGACGGATCTTCCCGAAAAAACCCGGCAGATCTTCCGGCTAAACCGTCTGCAGCACCAATCCGTAAAAGAAATCTCCTCCCAACTCAACATTCCGGAGCGAACCGTCGAGTATCACCTCAGCCAGGCCATCAAAGTGCTGCGGGTTCACCTGAGCGATTACCTGCTGGTGGGCCTGTTCCTATTTCCCCTTCTTTAATTCTGCATTCCCTAAAAACCGCTTCCGTTTAAACCGTTCTTTGATATAATAGTATCAAGAATAATTTGTGTTTACTTCTATATTTATTAGACTTTTCAAAGAATAAATGAAATCCATTGCGGTTCAGTGCCCGGTTTCTTGGCTTAGGCAGTAGAAACCACCACGACGGGCTATGAGCCGAAAAGAATTTGGGCAGCTCCTGCAGAAATACCTGCGGGGCGAATGTACACCGGAAGAGAAAACCTTTGTTGAACACTGGTACGGCTTGCTGGAAACCGACCCGGGCGAAGCTGGCCAGGAGGTTGATTTGTCCACCGTAGAAGGCCGGCTCTGGAACCAGATCCAGCGGAAGATGGACGCGAAGGAATCCGCCGTTTCGGGCCGGGTTGTGCCTCTGCAAAGCGCCCGGTATCGCTGGATCGGTATTGCGGCTTCCCTCCTGCTGGCGGGCATCTGGCTTTTCGCACAGTGGCAGCCTGACCGGTTTTCAGCGTTCAATCCGCTCAAAACCGACACCCGCCCGGACTGGACGGAACAGACCAATTCGTCCGCAAAACCGCTGCTCGTCCGGCTGGAAGATGGCAGCACGGTTCAACTGGCGGCTCACAGCACGCTGCGTTTTCCTAAACACTTTGCCTCCCAAAACCGAACCGTCTACCTGACGGGGGATGCTTTTTTTGCCATTCAAAAGATGCCCTCCCGGCCTTTCTATGTCCATACCGGCACGGTTGTGACGAAGGTTCTGGGAACAAGCTTTTTCATCCGAACCCAGCCCGCCACCCAACAAGTTCGGGTTGAGGTCGTTACGGGGCGGGTGGCGGTGTATGACCAGCCGAAGGAAAATCAGCCAGCCACCCGGGAAGTGGTGCTTACGCCCAACCAAACCGCTACGTATTATACAGATCAACAGAAGTTTGTAACGGGTCTCGTCGCCACACCCCGGCTTATTGAACCGGCCGTGGATGAAAAAAAACAATCCCGTTTTCTGTTCGACGATGCGCCCGTTTCGGAAGTCGTCGCGCAACTGGAAAAGTCGTATGGCATTGCGATCGAAGTTGAAAATCCCGGCTTGAAGGACTGTCCGCTCACCGCGGATTTGACGAATCAACCGCTGGAGACGCAGTTGGCGATCATCTGTGCGGCACTGAAAGCCACTTATGAAATTCAGGGTACCACGATTGTACTCGATGGGAAGGGGTGCAGTCAATAACCGCCCCTGATGCGTGTCATTTTTATTTTCTAACTCCTTAACTCCATGAAACCAATGCCGCCAATGCGTGCAGGCTACTCACCAGGCCGCTATGCCTCCCTGTTTCTGCGTCTTATGAATGTATCCCTTATCCAGCTCGTGTTCATGACTGCGTTTGCGGGCTTCTCGCTCGCTCACGATGGTCAGGCTCAGGAGGTACTGAACCGTTCCGTCACCTTGAAGATTGAAGGTCAGCGGCTGCGGGCCGTGCTCGCGCAGATTGAGCAGCAAACAGCCGCCCGGTTTGTCTACAGTTCAAAGTCGATCAACGTCAACCAGCCGGTAACGATTACCGTGACCGATAAACGCCTGGGAGAAACGCTCCAGGAGCTGCTCAAACCGCTGAAACTGACCTACCGGATCGTTGGCGGACAGATCGTGCTGGATACGGAACCGGAGTCAGAAAGCCAGGTGCCGGATGCGGCTCCGAACGCGTTGGAGCGCCCCATAACGGGTTCGGTAACCGACGAAAAAAAGGCCGGACTGCCGGGCGTCACCGTCGTTCTGAAAGGAACAAACCGGGGGACATCGACGGACGGAAACGGGAAGTTCACGCTCAACGTCCCGGACGGGGGTGGCGCGGTGCTGACGTTCTCGTTTGTGGGCTACCAGAGTCAGGATGTGACTGTGGGGACTCAAACGACCTTTGCCATTTCCATGACGCCCGATGTTAGTGCCCTGGACGAAGTGGTGGTCATTGGCTACGGTGCCGTTCGGAAACGGGATCTGACGGGCTCCGTGGTTCAGCTCAAAGGCGATCAACTGAAAGAAGTGCCGACGGCGAATGTTCTGGAAGCGGCTCAGGGCAAAATTGCCGGGGCCGACATTACCCGGAGCAGTGGACAGGCCGGTGCGCGGGTGAACATTACGATTCGCGGAAACCGCTCCATTGGGGGCAACAACTCCCCGCTGATCATTGTCGACGGAATTCAGTACAACAACCTGGAGGATATCAATTCCAATGACATTGAATCGATGGACATCCTGAAAGATGCGTCGTCTACTGCTATCTACGGATCACGGGGTTCCAATGGGGTTATTTTGATCACCACCAAAAAAGGGAAAACCGGAAAACCGGATATTTCTTTCAATGCTTACTCCGGGGTTTCGCAGGTCACCATGTATCCCAAGGCGATGGATATCAACGAATTTCGGGATTTTAAGCGGGAAGCCTGGCGGGCCGCGGGTGTCTGGAAAAGCCCGGCCGATGACCCCTCTATTTTCACCAACGTAGCGGAATACAAGGCTTTGCAGGACGGCGTCTGGACGGATTACCAGGATGAGTTGATTCACAATGGCCTGCAACAGGATTATCAGCTTGGCGTTCGGGCCGGAACCGACCGGCTGAAATCGTATGTTTCCATCGACTATTTCAACGAAAAGGGGATTCTGAAACTGGATGAACTGAAACGGTATACGGGCCGGCTCAATGTTGATTTTACGATCAACGACTGGATGAAAATCGGGTTGCAAAGCCAGCTTACGTATTACAACCAGAGTGTGCGGAGAGACCCGCTGAACCAGGCCAATAAAATAAGTCCCCTCGGATCGCTCTACGACGCGAATGGCAATTTTAACTACATCATGCTGGATGGGCAAACGGCGAATCCCCTTTCTGATGAGCAACCCAATGTGTTTAACAACACGGTTTTAACAACCCGCGTATTGACAAACGGTTACGTTGAGTTAACCCCAATTAAGGGCCTGATGATCCGGAGTACGCTGGGGGTGAACCTGTCGTCGCTGCGGGATGGGGAATATTCATCCCCGCGATCCATCACCCGGTCGCTCACAGGGAAGTCGCTGGCGACGTATAACACCAGCAATGGCCGAAGCATCAATTGGGAAAACGTCGTCACGTATCAGCGGAGCTTTGGTCAGCACGGCCTGACGCTGACGGGGATTGCCAGTTACCTGAATAATTCCTCGGACAATGCGTCGGCTTCGGGCGTTAACCAGTTGTTACCGTCGCAGTTGTTCTATTCGCTGGGCAGCGCCACCGAGGAAATCAAGATCAATTCGGCCTATTCCAAAAACAGCCTGGTATCCTATGCCGGTCGGCTCAATTATGCCTTCCGGGACCGGTATTTGTTGACGGTAACCGCCCGGCAGGACGGTTCGTCGAAACTGGCGGTAGGTAACAAATGGACCTTCTTCCCGTCGGCCGCCTTTGCTTGGCGGGTGATCGACGAGAATTTCATGCAGGGTATCAAGGGGTTGAGTGATCTGAAACTCCGGGCCAGCTACGGCATTGCGGGCAATGACCCCTCGGGACCGTATGCGACCCAGACGACGCTAACCCGGATCGCCTTTGGCTACGATGATGTGGTGGCTCCGGCGTATACGTTTTCCCGCAACGTGGGAAATGCGGAGTTGGGCTGGGAACTGTCGTACACGAAGAATTTGGGGGTTGATTTTGGGTTGTTCAATGGCCGGGTCAATACCTCCGTCGACTATTACGACACCCGCACCAAAGACTTGCTGTTAGACCGGGGTTTGCCGCCTACCACCGGCGTAACGACCGTTAAACAAAACATTGGCCGAACGCGAAACCGGGGCCTTGAAATCGCACTGGCCAGTACCAACATCCGAACCCCCAACCTGAGCTGGACCAGCAATGTGACCTTCACCCGCAACAAGGAGGAAATTACGGATCTGGTTACGGGCGGAAACGACATCGGAAATGGCTGGTTCATCGGCTCGCCCATCAGTGTCCATTACGATTACGAGAAACTGGGTATCTGGCAAACGTCCGAAGCCGATCAGGCGGCCAAGCTGTTGCCCATCCAGTTGCCCGGCGAAATCAAGGTGAAAGATCAGAACGGCGATGGGAAGATCGATGCGGTTAACGACCGGGTCATTCTGGGAACACCGCGCCCCAAATGGAGTGGCGGTTTTGATAATACGGTCAAATTCAAAGGGTTCGATCTCAACTTTTTCCTGTATGCCCGGCTGGGGCAGATGATCAACTCCGACCGTTCGGCCCGTTTCGACCAGCAGGGCGTAGGCAACAGCACGGCGGGGCTGGACTACTGGACGCCCGAAAACCCGACGAACGACTATCCGCGTCCCAATAAAAACGGCGGTCTGAAATACCTGTCGACGCTGGCGTATCAGGACGGTTCCTACGCCCGGATTCGGAACATTACCCTGGCCTACAACGTGCCGGCGAACGTACTGCCCAAAGCCATTCGCGGGGTTCGGGTCTATGTAACGGGGAAAAACCTCGTCACTTTCACCAAACTCAATTACGATCCGGAGCGGGGCGGGGGAGAAAGTTTCCCGATGACCAAACTTTACGTAGTTGGCCTGAACGTCAATCTCTAACCCAAACCCGCTAGCCATCATGAAGTCATTTGTTTTTAAAACGGGGGTATTGACACTGTCGCTGCTGACCCTCGTATCGTGTAAGGATGTCCTGGAAGAATATAACCCGAGCGGACTGACAGCCGAAACCGTGTATTCAACCCCCGAAGGTTTTGAAACCCTGGTCAACGCGGCCTATTCGTACCAACGCTGGTGGTATGGCAAGGAAGAAGCACACAACATCGTGGAAACCGGTACCGACATCTGGACCAGTGGAGCCGGGGAAACCGATCGGGGGCTTACCCAATACCAGAATCTGCAGGGCAGTAATGCCTACCTCACCACCGAATGGCGGGAGTTTTATGCCGCCATCAATCTCTGCAACGCGGGGATAAACCGCATCGACAAAGCCGGACTTTCGGCCACGCTCCGGCCCATTCGCGAAGGTGAACTCCGGTTTTTGCGCGCTTTTTATTACTGGCACGTCGTCGAAACCTGGGGTGGCGTTCACTTCACGACGCAGGAAACCAACGGCATTATCTCGACGGCCAACCGGACGCCCGTAGAAACGTTTTATAACCAGATTTTTGAGGATCTGAAAGCAGCCGTCGCTGCCTTGCCCATCACCCAACCGCAATACGGTAAAGTGACTAAAGGGGCGGCTCAGGCGTTTCTGGCCCGGATGTATCTGACGCGGGGCATGAACAAGGAGGCCCTGGAAATGGCGCAGGCGGTGCTGACGGGCAACTACGGTTACAAACTGGAAGCCAATTACGCCGACCTCTGGAAGATGAGTAACCTGAAAACCAAAGAAGCCATTTACGTGGTGGACTATTCAGCCAATCTGGCCCTCAACGATCTGGTTAACACGACTTTCAATCCGTATGGACACGGGCGCGGCAGCAACAGTACGCACCTGCTGTATATCATGAAGTATGATGACCGACCCGGTATGACCCGCGACATTCTGAACGGGCGTCCCTTCAACCGCTACATGCCAACCCGCTTTTTGCTGGACCTGTACAGTGAAAACGATGCCCGGTATGAAGGCTCCTTCAATGAGGTCTGGTATGCCAATTCGGCCTCCCGGCCCGCGGGCATGAGCTTGGGCGACACGGCGGTGTATTGTACCCGGAAAGAAATCCCGGATGCGTTCGAGACAACCCGCAAATACCAGAACTACGACCGCAGCAAGGTTTATAATGCCAACGGAACGGTGAAAGATAACCTGCGCTACCCCAGCCTGTCTAAGTTCATGGACCCCACCCGCGCCAGTTTGAACGAAGCCCAAAGCGCCCGCGATGTGTTTGTGATTCGGCTGGCGGAGGTGTATTTGATTGCCGCCGAAGCCCAGATGAAGCTCGGCAATTTGCAGGCGGCTGCGGACTACATCAACGTGCTGCGCACCCGGGCGGCCAAACCCGGAAAAACCGCTGCGATGCAGATCATTCCATCGCAGGTTACGATCGATTTCATTCTGGATGAGCGCGCCCGCGAGCTGGCCGGGGAGCAAATTCGCTGGTTCGACCTCAAGCGGACCGGGAAGCTGCTGGAACGCATCCGGGCGTATGCGCCCGATAATGCGGTCAATCTCCAGGATTTTCACGTTCTTCGGCCCATTCCGCAAACGCAGTTGGATGCGGTAACCAATAAAACCGAGTTTACCCAAAACCCGGGATATCAGTAGAGGCTAAAAACCGTTCACGCGTAAACAGTCGGCCTGGTTATGCAGCCGTTATCAATAAAAATGATTCGACCTTCTTTTTTTGCCGGTCTTGTGCTGTTGGCCCTGGCTGGCCCGTCCACATCGGCACAGGTTGCCCCGCTGTATAGCTGGAGCAACCTGCCCAAAATTGCGCAGCCAGCGTTTCAAAAAGACACGATCTCTATTCTCGCCCACGGCGCAAAACCGGACGGCGTCACCCTGAATACCGGGGCCATCAACGCGGCCATCCGGACCTGTAGCCAGAAAGGCGGGGGCGTTGTGCTGGTTCCGGCCGGCTTGTGGATGACCGGGCCGATTGAACTGAAAAGTAATGTCAATCTGCACCTTAAAAAATCGGCGACGCTCCTTTTCACCACCGACAAAAGCCAGTATGCGCTGGCAGAAGGAGTCTACGAAGGCAAACGGGCGGCCCGTAACCAATCGCCCCTATCGGGAACGAACCTGGAGAATGTAGCCATTACCGGACAGGGAATTCTGGATGGAAATGGCGATGTATGGCGGGCCGTCCATAAAAGCCAGCTCACGGAAAGCCAGTGGAAGGAAAAAATAGCTTCGGGCGGGGTGCTGAAAGACGATGGCAAAACCTGGTATCCCAGTGAGCAGTTCAAGAAGGTCAGTACCGAAAACCGCAGCATGCTGCTGACGCCGGAAAAACCGCTTTCGAGTTTTGCGGACATGAAAGATTTCCTGCGACCGAACCTGATCGTCCTGACGGGTTGCCAAAAAGTATTGCTGGAAGGGGTTACGTTCCAGAATTCGGCGGCCTGGTGTCTGCATCCCCTGATGTGTCAGGATCTTACGATCCGGAATGTGACCGTCAAGAATCCGGAATATGCCCACAACGGGGACGGCATGGATATCGAATCCTGCAAAAACTTTTTGATCGAAGGCTGTACGCTCGACGTAGGGGATGATGCCATTTGCATTAAATCGGGCAAAGACGAAGAAGGGCGCAAACGCGGTATGCCGACTGAAAATGGCATTATCCGAAATAATACCGTCTACAATGGTCACGGCGGATTTGTTGTCGGCAGCGAAATGAGTGGCGGAGCCCGCTACATTTTCGTGTCGAACTGCACCTTTATGGGGACGGATAAAGGCCTGCGGTTCAAGTCCGTACGTGGTCGGGGCGGGATAGTCGAGCACATTTACGCTAAGGACATTTTCATGAAAGACATCGCGCAGGAAGCGATTTTCTTCGATCTGTATTATTTCGTCAAGTTTGCCACGGATGGACAACGGGATGAGCGCCCGGTTGTAAACGAAGGCACGCCCGTTTTCCGGGATATGCATTTTGAGAATATCGTCTGCAATGGGGCAGAAAAGGGCATTTTCATTCGCGGGCTGCCCGAAATGGCCGTTAAAAATATCAACATGGAAAACCTGGTGCTGGTGGCCGAAAAAGGCGTTGAACTCATCGATGCCAGCGGCATCAACCTGAACAACGTAAAATTGGTTACCAAAGAGACAAAACCGGTGATTTATGTTGAAAACAGCAGCCAGCTAACCTTCAACGCCATTCAGTATCCGACCAAAACCGGTTTGCTTTTCAAGATTGACGGGGGGCGCAGCCAGGCGATCCGGGTCACGAACACCGATACCACCACCGCCGAAACGAAAGCGGAATTCACCCACGGAGCGGAAGAAAAACAGTTCACCCTGGCAGCGAAGAAATAGAGCTGTTTTGGATTTGATTCCTCTTCAGATTAGAAGTAACAAGAGGAATGATAAATATCAAATGATGAATATTAAATGTAAAAGTATCCAGGCACTCTTCACTTTTACATTTAATATTTATCATTCTTTTCCAATGAAATCATAGACAGCTCCATGAAGAAATACCCGACTCGATGAATCGTCTGATTAAACGCTAGAAATCAAACTCCACGTGAGTGCGGGGCGTCCGGTCTTTGCTGATTTCGCGCGGTTTGATGGCGTATTGGGCCATAATGGGGTAATGGTCGGAGAATTTGACGTCGCGGTAGGTGATGTAGTTGAGCGGTTCCAGAAACCGGGCGTTGTAAAACTGGTTGTCGATGCGGAGAAAACCGGGGGCTTTGTTGTAACTAAAACCAAATCCGCGCCCCGCATCTTCAAAGGCATTTCGCAGCAGCCGACGCAGCTTTCCGTACGTATAACTGTAGGGCGTGTCGTTGAAATCACCACAGATGATAATAGGGTGCGGGCTGTTTCGGTAGTACTCTTCGAGCCGTACAATTTGATTTCGACGCAGGGTCAGGCCCTGCCGAAGCTGCCGCAGAACCGTCCGCGTGTTGCTTTTGACCCGGTTGGTCTCCGTTTGATCCAGCATCCCACCCACCCGAATGCCCATCGACTGCATGTGGACACTGATGATCCGGACGGTATCGGCTCCCACCTTGACATCCGCCCAAACCAGTCCGTTGAAATTATCGAAAACCTCATCACCCCGCTTTACGATGGGGTAACGCGAAAAAACCGCCACGCCGAAGAACTTCCCCGGTCCTTCCCGTTCCGGCGGATGCAGCACGGCATAATACGGATACCCGGCTTTTTCCAGCCGCCGGATGGTTTTGAAGACGACCGAACTGTTGTCGTTGTAAAATTCCTGGAAACACTTCACATCCGACGGTTCTTTCAGGACCCATTCAATCATGTTGTTGGCATCATCGGGACGCTGGGTATCCACAATGTCGTATTTATTGAATCCCATCGCGTTGTAGCTCATAACCTGCAGCGTCGGACGTTTCTCACTGTTGCTGCCCGGTTGGCTATACGTCAGGGTGCGTCGCCAGAACGGAATGCCAATCAGCATCGTGAGCACGGGAAGCACCGCCCGCCAGGGGCGAACCAACACCCAGAAGAGGATAAAAAACAGGTTGCAGGCCCAGACGACGGGCAACGAAATCATTAGAATACTGGCGGTCCAGTGTCCAATCGGCACTTCGTAGAGCAGGTAATAAACCAGGAGCGTATACAGAAACAACAACAGGTTCAGCGACCAGAGCAGCGACGAAAAAAACGAAGAAACCAGTACGCCAAGCCTAAGCGAAAATTTCATACGAACGAATCAGATGGGTGCGGGTCACGCAGACCGCCTTTTTTCAGTAACGACAGATGTAGGGCGTAGGAGTACAAAGTTACGAACGTTTGTTCGGAAAATAGCCCGTTTAATCAGCCGTAAAAATTGTTACAGGCAGTTCGGCAATTTGATTGGGAAACAATTCATAAAATACTTATCTTTGCACCACTTATCAGCATTTGTGCATGGCAGGGAGTTTTTGACTCCCTTTTTTGTTAATTTATGGATGTAAAGGCGAAAGTCAACGAACTGTTACAGCCGTATCTGAACGAAGATCAGTATTTTGTCGTTGGTATTCAGGTATCCCCTTCCCGTACTCGTGCTAAAATAACCGTCTTGCTGGATAGCGATACCGGGATCACTATTGAAGAATGTGCGGGAATCAGCCGTCAGTTGGGCAACCAACTGGAAGAACTGGAAATATTTGACGGACAGGCTTTTACCTTGGAAGTATCATCACCGGGTGTCGATGAACCCTTGGTGTTGAGACGGCAGTATCTGAAAAACGTAGGTCGTGAAGTGGAAGTGTTGCTGAACGACGGTCAGATTCGGAAAGGGAAACTGGAGAGCATCGGGGAAGACCATCTTGTGATGACCGAAATACCGCTTAAAAAACCGAAGAAAAACGATCCTCCGATCGAACCGACGGCCATCCCGTTTACCGAAATAAAGAAGAGCACAATACAAGTTTCATTTAAATAAAGGAAGGTCGGTTTCTAAGTCGCGTTTTCAGTTCGTAGTTTCTGTTTATTCTGACTGGAAACCTATAACTGGATCCCTACACTGAAAACTGAGAACTGAAATTATGGATAGCGGAGTACTCATTGAGTCGTTTGCAGAGTTTGCACGGTCGAAAAATATCGACCGCCCGACCATGATCAAAATTCTGGAAGATGTATTCCGGACGATGATTCGCAAAAAATACGGCACTGACGAAAACTTTGACGTTATCATCAACGCCGAGAGCGGTGACCTCGAAATGTGGCGCACCCGCGAGATTGTGGATGACAATTCGGAAGACATCTGGGATTATGACAAAATACCGCTGGCAGAAGCCCGCAAGATTCAGTCCGACTTTGAAGTGGGTGAGGAGGTAGCCGAAGAAGTGAAGCTGGAAGATTTTGGCCGCCGGGTTGTGCAAACTGCCCGCCAAACGCTGATTCAGAAGATCAAAGATCTGGAAAAAGAGATTCTTTACGATAAATACAAAAACCAGGTTGGTGATTTACTGAACGCAGAAGTCTACCAATTGCTTAAAAATGAAGTAATTTTGCTCGACAATGAAGGCAACGAAATCAGCCTTCCCAAAAGCGAGCAGATTCCGAAAGATCGGTATCGGAAAGGGGAAACCACCAAGGCCGTCGTCCACCGGGTTGAAATGATCAATGGCACGCCCAAGATCGTTTTATCCCGGACGTCACCGGTTTTTCTGGAGCGCCTGTTTGAGAACGAAATTCCGGAGATTTACGACGGGTTGATCTCCATTCGCCGGATCGTTCGCGAACCGGGTGAGCGGGCCAAAGTCGCCGTAGAATCGTACGACGACCGGATTGATCCGGTGGGGGCATGCGTCGGGATGAAAGGATCGCGGATTCACAGCATTGTTCGGGAACTGGGGAACGAGAATATTGACGTTATCAACTACACCGACAACTTTGAGCTGCTGATCAGCCGGGCGTTGAGTCCGGCCAAAATCAGTACGATGACCGTCGACCGCGAAGCCAAACGCGTATCGGTTTTCCTGAAACCCGATCAGGTTTCGCTGGCCATCGGAAAAGGTGGTCAGAATATCAAACTGGCCGGTCGGCTGGTGGGTATGGAGATCGATGTATTCCGGGATGTTGAAGGGCAGGAAGACGATGAGGACGTTGATTTGTCAGAATTCAACGACGAAATCGACAACTGGATGATCGAGGAACTGCGCCGGGTTGGGTTAGACACCGCCAAGAGCGTGCTGGCCCGTTCAAAAGAAGAACTTGTCCGGATGACCGATCTGGAAGAAGATACAGTTGAAGAGATTCTGGCGATTTTACGCCAGGAATTTGAGTAAAATGATGAACGATTGAGGATGAACGATGAATTAAGTCGATCCATTCATCGTTCATCATGCATAGTGTATCATTAAAATGCTTTTTTCATTCTAAACCATTTGTATGGCAGAAGATAAATCCATGCGCCTTAGCCAAGTGGCAAAAATACTCGGAGTAGGTTCGTCTACTGTGGTGAGTCGTCTTTCTGCCAAAGGGATTAAGGTTGATAGTAACCCTAACGGCAAGATTTCTACGGATCAAGTGGAAATCTTGGCGAAAGAATTCGGTAATACTGAACTGTTGAATGGTGGAGCTGTTCGCAAACCAGCTTCAGAGACTTTTGTGCCCGAACCCAAGCGTCGGGAAGATGATGATTTGCCGCAATATTTCCGCAGCGAACCCGCCCGGCCTTCCCAGTCGGTGCCACCTCAGCCTGTTGCCAACCCGGTCGTTCCTGCGCCCGCACCTGTCCCAGTACAGGAAGCGCCGGTCCCCCCGAAACCGCAGCCGGTTACCCAACCAGAACCCGTTGTAGCAGAAAAGGCACCCGAGCCAAGCCAGCCCAAGCCCGAACCGGCCCCGGCACCCGTGGCTACGCCCCAGCCTGCTCCTGTTGAAGCCCGTCAGCAGCCCGCACCGGTGGAACCTAAGGAAACTCCTCCTGCGCCGACACCAGCACCTGCCCCTAGACCGGAAGCAGTAGCTCCTGTACCCGTTATAGAGAATAAACCGGAACCCATTCAGCCTGTGGCACCAACACCGGTTGAGCCCCCACGCCCAATCGAAACACCTCAGGTTGAAACCCGTCCGCAAGTGACTTCACCGGAAATTAAAGAACCCGATCAGCCGGAAATTTCCAGTCCCCGCTTGCCGGGATTGACGGTTTTGGGTAAAATCGACCTGGAGAGGAAACCCTCTCCTCAGCCTTCGCAACGAGCTAACGACCCGAATGCGCGGCAGCAACAACCCAACCGGAACGACCAACGGAATACGGGTTCCCGGCCGGATGGCCAGCGGCCCGGTCAACAACCGAACCGGAATGATCAACGGAATATGGGCGCCCGACCGGATGGTCAGCGCCCGGATCGTCCCGGCGACCAAAACCGGGCCGGTATTCCAGGCCAGGGACAGGGTGGCAATCGCCCGCCGGATCGTGACCGGAACCGTCCGCAGGACAACCGGGGCCAACAGCCTCCGCGTCCCGTCGAGCCACGGCCCGTTACGCCCCGGATGGAAGAAACACCGGTTCAGCCTGAACCCGCTGCTGATCTGCCAGTCGATGAGCCCATCGAAACCATCCGCGCCCGGGGTGAACAACTGCGTGGTCTGACGGTTTTGGGAACCATCGAACTGCCTTCTGAACGCTCGAAGAAACAAAATGGCCCGGTTGCGTCAACCGACGAACGGGATAAAAAACGCAAACGCAAACGCCTGCGCCGTGACCCGGTCGGTGGTGCCCCGGCAACCGGCGGTGCAACCCAACCGCAAGGTCAGGGTGGCGCCCCGCGCACTCGTGATGCGAACGCACCCACCAACCGCAATCAACCACCGGGGCAGGCTAACAAGCCAGCTACGGGAACGGCTGCGGGTGCCGGAGCAGCCAACAAAGGGAAAGCCGGAGCCCGTGGAGGTACGCGTGACCGCCGGGAGGAGCCAACCCAACGCGAAGTAAAAGATTCGATCAAGGCAACGCAGGCCCGGATGACCGGTAACAAACCGAATCGGGGTGCTGACCGTCGCCGGGATCGTCGCCAGGAACGCGCCGAACGCGAACGCGAACGGATCGACCAGGAAAATGAAGAAGCAAAAATCCTGAAAGTAACCGAATTCGTATCGGCCAATGACCTTGCGTCGCTGATGGATGTGTCGGTCAACGAAGTGATTGCCACCTGTATGAGCCTGGGGATGTTTGTATCCATCAACCAGCGTCTCGATGCCGAAGCGATTACGGTTATTGCCGATGAGTTCGATTACGAAGTGCAGTTTGTATCAGCCGAGGAAGAGATCGAATCGGGTCTGGTCGATGAACCGGATAACGAAGAAGATCTGGTACACCGCGCGCCGATCGTAACCATCATGGGGCACGTCGATCACGGGAAAACCTCGCTGCTTGACTACATCCGCCGGACGCGCGTTGCGGCCGGAGAAGCCGGGGGGATTACGCAGCACATTGGTGCCTACAGCGTAAAAACCACGGACGACCGCATGATTACGTTCCTCGATACGCCGGGTCACGAAGCCTTTACGGCCATGCGGGCACGGGGTGCGCAGGTAACTGACATTGTTATCATCGTTATTGCTGCGGACGACAGCGTCATGCCGCAAACCCGCGAGGCTATCAACCACGCGCAGGTCGCCGGGGTGCCGATTGTCTTTGCCTTCAGCAAGGTCGATAAAGTGGGTGCCAATACCGAAAAAGTACGGGAAGAACTGTCGCAGATGAACATGCTCGTTGAAGAATGGGGTGGTAAATATCAGACACAGGAAATCTCGTCAAAATCCGGTTTGGGTATTTCGGAACTGTTGGAGAAGGTGTTGCTCGAAGCCGAATTGCTCGATCTGAAAGCCAATCCGACCAAAAAAGCAACCGGTACCGTCATTGAAGCCGAGCTGGACAAAGGCCGGGGCTATGTGACCACGATGCTGGTGCAAACCGGTACGCTCCGACAGGGCGACATCGTGCTGGTGGGTGCGCACTTTGGCCGCATTCGCGCCATGACCGACGATATCGGTCAGCGCCTGAAAGAAGCCGGTCCCTCGACGCCGGTGCAAATCCTGGGTCTGCCGGGTGCTCCGCAGTCCGGTGATAAGTTCAACGTGATGGAAACGGAGCGAGAAGCCCGCGAAATTGCCAACAAACGGGAGCAGTTGCTGCGTGAGCAAAATCTGAGGACCCGCAAGCACATTACGCTGGAAGAAATCGGTCGCCGGAAAGCCATTGGTAACTTCAAGGAACTGAACGTGATTGTGAAAGGTGACGTGGACGGTTCGGTAGAAGCCCTCTCCGATTCGCTGTTGCAGCTTTCGACGGAAGAAGTACAGGTCAACATCATCCACAAAGCCGTGGGTCAGATTTCCGAATCGGATATTCTGCTGGCGTCGGCGTCGGATGCGATCATTGTGGGCTTTCAGGTACGGCCTTCGGTCAGTGCCCGTCGTTTGGCCGAACAGGAGCAGATCGAAATTCGCCTGTACTCCATCATCTACGATGCGATTGGCGAAATCCGGGATGCCATGGAAGGCATGCTGGCGCCAACCACCGAAGAGGTCATTATTGGCAACATCGAAGTGCGCGATGTGTTCAAGATCAGCCGCGTTGGAACGGTAGCCGGTTGTATGGTGACAGAAGGAACCATCAAACGGAACAACAAAGTCCGCGTGGTCCGCGACTTCATCGTGGTTCATACCGGCGAAATCAGTGCCCTGAAACGGTACAAAGAAGACGTCAACGAAGTACGGTTTGGCTACGAGTGCGGCTTGAGTATCAAAAATTTCAACGATATTCTGGTTGGCGACATCATCGAAAGCTTCGAACTGAAAGAAGTGAAGCGGACGTTGTAAACCATTCCGGTAACACGATAAAAAAGCCTTTCCTGCGATTTGCAGGAAAGGCTTTTTCGATATATTGGAGTTCCATGAAAATTATTACGATCTCTGACCTCCACGGACGGAATAACTGGCTTCAAATTGATGTCGATTGCTACGACAAGGTGATCTTTTTGGGTGACTATACCGATAGTTATGATCTAAGCGATGAGCTTATTTTGGAAAATCTCCAACAAATCGTTCAGCTTAAACAACTTTACCCCGATAAAGTGGTGTTGCTGATTGGCAACCACGATGCCCAGTACCTGCATTTCCCGCATTACCGCTGCTCCGGCTTCCGGCCGTCGATGCAACCCGCACTAAGCGCCTTGTTTACGGAACACAAATCATCGTTTCAAATTGCATACCAGGTCGATTCGTATCTGTTCACCCACGCGGGCGTGACCAATCTTTGGCTGGCTCATGTCCCCAAAGGCGGTGCAGGCGCAAAACTGGAACTAAATTTGCAGGCCCTGGGTCAATTGGCCGATGCCATCAACAAAATGCACCAGGACCGGATGATGCGAACATCGCTGTTTGACGTCAGTTCCCTGCGGGGCGGTTTTGACGAAGCCGGTGGGCCATTGTGGGCTGATCAACGCGAAACATCGACGGATTACCTGCCGGGTTTGCATCAAATTGTGGGCCATACGCCCGTTCCGGAATTTACCACCATTGGCGACGAAACCGGGTCGATTACGTACACCGACGTTTTGCAGACGCAGGAAGCGTTTTACACCGTTGATTTCGACGATATAAACCAGGCGTTTGTCGATTTATCCGGGTAAATCCGTTCAATTCGTGTTATCCGCGTGCTATTCTTGTTAAATTCGTAACGGTCAGAACAACATTGGTTTATTTGGCCGTTATAAAAGAAAATAATCGCTACAACGACCCGTTTGAATGAGTTTTCTATATCCTTCGTTTCTCTTTGGGCTCCTGGCGGTCTCAGTCCCTGTCGCCATCCATCTGTTTAATTTTCGCCGGACGCGCCGGGTGTTTTTTACCAACGTCGCCCTGCTCAAAACCGTCCAGACCGAAACCAAGTCGTTCCGGCGGTTGAAACATTACCTGATTCTGCTGTTCCGGTCGCTGTTCGTGATCTGTCTCGTGCTGGCTTTTGCTCAACCGTTTCTGCCCAGCAAAAGCAAGCTGGGTCTGTCGCGGAAGGGTCTGACGAGTCTGTACCTCGACAATTCGTACAGTATGCAGAATGAGTTAAACGAGAAACGGTATCTGGATATCGCGACCAGCAAACTGGATCAACTGCTGGGTTTGTTTCGCAACGCCACCTCGCTGCAACTCGTCACCAATGATTTCAGCAGCCAGGAACAAACCGTCGGAACCGCCGACGCCCTGCGCGACCGCGTCACCACCGTCCGGTTTGCCCACACGCCCCGCACGTTGCCCGATGTCTACCGCCGGCAGTTGAACCTCCTTGCCTCACACAATCCGACCGGCCCCAATCAGTTGTTCTGGTTTTCCGACTTTCAGAAAAGCACCACCGGCGATTTATCCCGCCTGAAAATAGACACCACCAACCGGCTTTTTCTCGTTCCGCTGGAAACCCAGCCGACCAAAAACGTTTTTGTCGACTCCGTTTGGCTCAGTACGCCGTTCATTCGGGAACTGCAAAACAACACGCTCAACGTCCGCGTCCGGAACAGTGGCGATGAGTCGGTTCGCAATTTGCCCATCAAACTTTTCATCGACCAGACGCAGGTTTCCACGGCTTCCGTCACGCTGCCGGGCAAAGGAGCCGCTACGGCCACGCTCAATTTTAACGTGACCCAGAAAGGGTTCCGCCGGGGGCGCATCACCTTCGAAGATTACCCGATTACGTTCGATAACGAGTATTACTTTGTCATTCAGGCATCGCCCTCGATTCGGGTTCTGCACCTGTTCGACCAAAAATCGGAAGCCAATTACGTCGAGAATGTTTATGGCAACGACAGCCTGTTTGTTCGCCGGAGTTTCAATGCGCAAAACGTGGACGTGGGCCAGTTGAAAACCGCCGACCTGGTGGTTCTGGAGGGCGTCAATCAGGTGAATGGAACGCTGCGGAGCGAACTCGAACGGTTTGTGCGGCAGGGCGGCAGTCTGGTGATCATTCCGCCAACAACGCCGGATGCAGCCACCTGGTCGCCGTTTTTTGCCGGTTTAGGCGTTGGCGGTTTGCAAACGCAGGCTCCTCCCCTGCCACCCCAGCAGCCGCTTTCGGCTCCGAATCGTCAGAACCCGTTTTTCCGCGACATTTTTGAACAGACCAATCAACAGGGCATTGAAAACCTGCCGAATGCGGTTCCGGTCTGGCAATGGCGCGTGGTGGGTGAGCGGCTCCTGACACTACGCAACGGCACCCCGTACCTGACGCAATCCCGAACGGGCGGCTCCACAGCCGGACAGGTTTACATTTTCGCCAGCCCGTTGAATACCGAATACGGGAATGTCGCCCAACATGCTCTTTTTGTGCCGATTATGTACAAAATTGCCGCCCAGAGCGTTCGGCCACAACGCACGGCGTATTCGTTCGATGACAATACCATTGAAGTCCCCGTTAGCAATGCGTCGCCCAATGCGGTGTATAAATTGATGCGGGATAAACTGGAGATCATTCCCGTACAGCGCGTCAACGGGCAACAACTGCTGATGGAACTCCCGAAAAGCAACCAGTTGAACGACGGACAGCAACTGGCCTCCGGCTATTATGAACTGCAATTGAATGGCAAAACCGAGAAGCTGCTGGCTTTTAACCACGGCAACCGGGAGTCGCAGATGGAGTTTTACAAACCCGACGAACTCCGGCGAATTTTTGCCAACCAGCCTAACGTGGCGGTTTTCGACAGCATTCAGGACGATGATTTTGTGGAGGAGCTCCGGCAACAAAATCTGGGCACCAATCTCTGGAAATATTTCGTCATTGCCGCCCTGGCGTTTCTGCTGGCCGAGGTGGCCGTGATCCGGTTTATGAAAGGATAGTCGGAAATCGTATTTTCGTATTCAACTCATCAGGCTATGAATATGCTACTCACCAACGGGTTTTCTGTACTGAAGATGCCCCGGGGTTTTCGTCCCATGACAGACGATGAGTTTTTCTACTACTGTCAGGAAAATCCAGATCATAAATTTGAGCGCGCTGCCGACGGAACAATCATTGTAACGGGACAAACGGGCGGAGAAACCGGAAAACGCAACAGCGAACTGAATGCCGATTTAGCAATTTGGAACCGGAGTACTAAACTCGGTTTTGTGTTCGATTCATCAACGGGGTTTATACTGCCAAATAGCGCCGTCCGTTCGCCGGATGCGGCCTGGGTTACGGCTGAACGCTGGAATGCCTTGTCATCCGACGAACGTAAAAAATTCCCGCCCCTCTGCCCCGAATTCCTCGTTGAATTCATGAGCGAATCAGACGTCCTGCGAATGGCAGAAGACAAAATGCGTGAATACATCGACAACGGTTGCCGCCTGGCCTGGCTCATTGACCCAAAAACCGAAACCGTCCGAATCTACCGGTTTGACGGTTCGGTGCAGGTTATCCAGGGCTTCGACAACACCCTTTCTGGCAAGAACATACTGCCGGATTTTACGTTCAATCTCAGTCTGTTACGCTAAGAATTACGGTTTTCGCTCCCAAACCACAAAATCAAACGCCACGGCGTGCCGCTCATCGGTGGCATGATGCCGACGGCTGATTTCCTGCCAGTGGCTTTTGTCAAAATCCGGAAAGGTGGCATCGCCTTCAAAAGAGGCTTTCACTTCAGTCAGATACAGCCGGTCGGCCGAGTCAATTGCCTGCCGGTAAATTTCGGCACCCCCAATCACAAAGGCTTCATCGATACCGGTTTTTCGGGCTTCATCCATTGCTTTTTCCAACGAATCGACCACCACAACACCGTCGGGCCGGTAGTCCGGATTGCGGGTAATCACGACATTAAGCCGATTCAGCAGCGGTTTGCCGAGGGATTCGAACGTCTTTCGGCCCATCAGGATCGGGTGATGAGACGTCGTTTGTTTGAAGTATCGAAAGTCATCGGGCAAACGCCAGACCAGGTCATTATCCTGACCAATAACGCCGTTTTCTGCCACGGCTGCAATTAAACTGATTAGCATACGTTAAATTTTATTCCCCCGAAAATATTCCTCCACAGCCATTTTCCGTTTTCCCTCGGCCTGCAATTGGTCCACCGACAACCAGCCGTCAGTAGCCTTGATGAGCAGCGTTTTTTTGCCATCGGACCAGGCTTCACCCGGTTCGGCCGGAAGGGGCGAATGATCGGCAAACGAAACCGCATAGATTTTGTACACCTTCCCGTTGATTTTCGTCCAGGCCGTCGGATAGGGCGACATTCCCCGCACAAAATTCCGAACGGCTTCGGCGGGCTGAAACCAGTTGATCTCACAGGTTTCGCGGTGAATTTTCGGAGCGAGTTTCATTTCGCCAATCTGTGGTTGCGGTTTTCGCGGATACGTACCTGCTTCAATTGCCCGAACGGTTTTCAGCACCAGATTGGCTCCTTTTTCCATCAACCGATCGTGGAGCGTTCCGGCGGTGTCATCCGGATGAATGGGTTCGGTTTCCTGAAAAATCATCTGGCCGGTGTCAATTTCTTTTTCGATGAAGAACGTCGTTACACCGGTTTCTTTTTCACCATTGATAACGGCCCAATTGATCGGGGCCGCTCCGCGATACTGCGGCAATAAAGATCCATGCAGATTGAAGGTACCAATCCGGGGCATCGCCCAAACCACTTCCGGCAACATCCGAAAGGCCACGACCACCTGCAAGTCAGCCTGGTAGCGTTGCAATTGTTCCAAAAAAGCCGGATCGCGCAGTTTCTCGGGCTGCAAAACCGGAATACCGGCAACAACGGCGGCCCGCTTCACCGGCGATTCCGTCACTTGTTGCCCCCGCCCTGATGGTCGGTCGGGCGCTGTTACCACGGCCACGACCTGGCAGCCGTCGCCGAGCAGTTTGCTCAGGCTGGCGACCGCAAAATCGGGCGTGCCCATAAATACGATGCGAAAAGAATCACTTCTCAAAACAGTAACGGGTTATTTGCTCGAATTGCTGATTAGGACATTGGGAGAATGCCACGGAATTGTTATTTTTGTCTTCCTGAGTTCCACTATGAGTAGTCGAACAGCTATACATACAATTCCGCAGAAAGGCTCCTGACGCTTCCTACAAAGAAACAAGATTTTGTATGGAGAACGGTCAGCGAACCGTTCTTTTCTTTTTTGTAGCCATTTACCACCAAATAAGCGGCTATAGTGGGAATTGTAGGGTCTTGGGAGCAGCGAAACCAAAGGCAAAGAAATTTATAGAGTAGATGTAACATGGGTAAAATTTCGTATTACACTGAAGAAGGTCTAAACCGGCTGAAAGCTGAACTCAACGACCTGAAAACCAAAGGCCGGAGCGATATGTCCCGCCAGATTGCCGAAGCACGCGACAAAGGAGATTTGAGCGAAAATGCGGAGTACGACGCGGCCAAAGATGCGCAGGGACTGCTGGAGATGAAGATTTCGAAGATGGAAGAAATTGTTTCGAACGCCCGGCTGCTGGATGAATCGTCGATCGATGCTTCGCAGGTATCGGTCCTATCGACGGTTAAAATAAAAAATCGAAAAAACGGCGCAACCATGACCTACACGCTGGTCTCGGAAGAAGAAGCCGATTTGAAATTAGGAAAGATTTCCGTGGGTTCTCCCATCGGCAAGGGGCTGCTGGGCAAAAAAGTGGGCGATACCACTGAAATCAAAGTGCCAGCCGGAACGCTGGAGTTTGAAGTTCTCGAAATCGGACGATAAGTTTCAAAATGAACACTGAATTTCGAATCTGGATCGAATGCGGAGCTACATCGTAATTCGATATTCACCATTCAGTGTTCATTATTCCTTCCCCTCATGGCTTCCATCTTTTCCCGTATTGTCAGTGGCGAAATACCGGCGTATAAAATTGCCGAAACCGACGATTACCTGGCTTTTCTGGACGTGTTCCCAACGGTGAAGGGCCATACGCTGGTCATTCCGAAAAAAGAGGTCGATTACCTCTTTGATCTGGATGAGGATCTGTATCTCGGTCTGATGAAATTTGCCAAACAGATTGCGCCCGCCATTGAGAAAGCTGTTCCCTGCCAGCGGATTGGCGTGGCGGTGGTGGGGCTGGAAGTGCCGCACGCGCACGTCCACCTGATTCCGATCAACAGCATGGCGGACATGAATTTCAACAATAAGCTGAAAGTGAGCCCGGAAGAGTTTACCGAAATAGCCGCCCGCATCCGGAGTTTCCTCTAACTTACTTCAATACGGTTTTTAACGCATTCGTCGCCAGGACCGGCGACGTTTTTTCGTACAAAACCGTGTATACCATTTCCATAATCGGCATCAGAACACCGTAGTGTCGGTTGATTTCGTGAATGCTCTTCACGGCATAATACCCTTCGGCAATCATATTCATTTCCATTTGGGCCGACTGCACGCTGTAGCCCCGCCCAATCAGATGCCCGAACGTCCGGTTGCGGCTGAAAGGCGAATAGGCCGTTACGAGCAGATCGCCCAGGTACGCCGACGCGCTCAGATCGCGTTGCATGGGATACACCCGGTCGACAAACCGCCGGATTTCCTGCATGGCGTTGGAGACCAGAACCGCCTGAAAATTGTCGCCGTAGCCCAACCCATGTGTGATGCCGCAGGCCAGCGCAATGATGTTTTTCATGACGGCGCAATATTCCACGCCATAGATGTCATCGAGCGCCGAGGTCTGGACAAACCGCCCGTTCAAAAACTGCGCTACTTCTGACGCGAATTCCAGGTTCTGCGATGCAATGGTCAGATACGACTGTTTCTCAAGGGCCACTTCCTCCGCGTGACACGGTCCGGCAATGACGGCGACCCGGCCCGACGGCACCCCAAATTCCTGCTCGGCCCAATCGGTAATCAACTGGTTTTTTTCAGGAATCATGCCCTTGATCGCCGAAACGATGCTCTTCCCCGCCAGTTGCTCCGGTTTGACACCTTGCAGGGCGTCGCTGACGAAAGCCGCCGGAACCGCCAGAATAATGTAGTCGCTGGTACTGAGTGCATCTTTGATTTTCGTACACACCCGCACCTTGCGGGGGTTGATTTGAACATCGCTGAGGTAGCTCGGATTGTGGTGAAATTTCCGGATATGCCCGGCATCGCGCTGGCTCCGCAGCCACCAGCGAATGTGGTTGTTTCCTTCCGACAGAATTTTAATGATCGCCGTGGCCCAACTGCCACCGCCCACGACGGTAATCCGAGCGGGTTGATTCATAGGTGTTTATGGTGGACAAGTGAGGTGAGAATAAAGACCAGAGACTTCTACAACCCGTTATGAAGTCTTTTGTCTCAACTCGATTGTCCTTTTTCTTGAAATTTGATTCCGCAAAATACGAAAAACGCCTGCACCTTTAACCGGGCAGGCGTTTTCGCTTTTTCAACCGTATCGTTTAAGCGGAATTTATTCTTCCGGTTTTTCCGTCTTTTTGTCCTTGTTCGGGTCGCGTTTCACCACCGGATCGCCGTCTTTCAGGCGCTTCGAAACCGCAATGAAAGGCCCGAAAATCACTTCATCACCCGCTTTCAGGCCCGATTTGATCTCAATATTTTCAAAATCGCTGATGCCGGTTTTGACTTCCCGCTGAACCACTTTGCCGTTTTGGTGAACAAACACAATCTCTTTGATCTCTTCTTTCTTGGCTGGCGCCTGATTAGCCGGTTTGTTCCCGTTGTTATTATTGTTGTTGTTATCCTCGTTCGGGCTGCGGTTCATGGCTTCCTGGGCGGCTCCCCGCGTGGTAACGGCCGCAATGGGAACAGCCAGCACACCCGGACGGCGATCCGTTATGATTTCAACGGAGGCTGTCATCCCCGGTTTGAGGGGATAGCTGCGTTTGGCCCGCTGTGCCATCAAATCTTTGTACGAACTGTTCAGCACCTTGATTCGGACTTCAAATTCGGTCACGGCATCGGTCGACATGCTCGCTGTAGAGGTACCGGTTCCGGTCAACCCATTAGCGGTATTGGCAATTTCGGTAACAATTCCCTTGAACTTCCGACCCGTGGTCGAATACGAATCGACGTCGATGTCCGTCGTATCACCCAGGCTGACCCGGACAATGTCGTTCTCATTGACGTTGACCCGAACTTCCATGTTGTTAAGGTTGGCAATCCGGAGCATTTCAGTACCGGCCATCTGCGACGTTCCCACGACGCGTTCGCCCAATTCGACATTGAGTTTGGAAACCGTACCGTTCACCGGTGCGTAGATAGTCGTTTTGCGAAGGTTTTCCGTGGCGTCGCGCAAACCGGCTTCGGCGCCGGCGACGTTGAATTCGGCGGCTTTGATGTTCGCCTGAACGGATTCGATGTCCTGTTTGGCAACGTTGTAGTCGGCCTCAATCTGTTCAAAATCAGAGGTCGAAATCACCTTGTCGGCCAGCAGTTTCTTGTTCCGGTCGTAATTGGCTTTCGCCCGAATCAAACGGGCTTCCGATTGCGCAGCCAGGGCCTTGGTTTGTAAATACTGAGCGCGGCTGGAGTTGACGGTAGCACGGGCGCGGGCCAGCAGCGACTCGTAGTTGTCGGGCCGGATTTTGAGCAGCAATTGCCCCTGCTTGATCGAATCCCCTTCGGCGATGTACAGGGCAATAATTTCACCAGAAACATCCGGACTGATTTTGACCTCCACCTCGGGCTGCACCCGTCCTGAAGCACTCACCCGTTCGATGATGTCAACTTTTTTGACGGCGGTAAAATCCACTTCGGCCGGTTTTTCCTTCCCGATCAGACCGGCTTGCTTGGCAGCCACCAGACCACCCACCAACAAAATAACAATACCACCTAATATCCACCAGATGCGGTTCGATTTGCGTTTCATAGAGATGAACAATGAATAATGAGCATGAATGTGAGACTGAATACGCAAACGCCAGAAATAACAGGACTTGCAAATTATTCAATATTCATTATTCATTGTCCATTATTCGTTAAAAAGACAACGGTTTATTTTGGTAAAAATCAAGAATCTTGGTTCGGAAAACGTAATCAAATTTGGCCTGCACCAAATTGGCCCGCGAACGGTCGAGGTTATTTTTGGCAATGTTGTAATCCACCGAGTTCAAAGCCCCGGCATTAAACCGGCTTTCGGCCGCCTGGAACGCTTTCTCAAGCGATTCCACCTGAATCTGGGTAGCCCGGTAGCGGTTCGCGCCTGCCAGCATGTTGGTGTAGGCCGTTTCGATGTTCTGACGGAGCGTCAGCCGGGTATTGTCGGCATTAATTTCCGAGGTTTTCTGCGTGATGGTCGCGTTGGTGATCCGGTTGCGAGCTATAAACCGTCCGAAAATCGGAACGTTCAGGTTGAGTGAAGCTCCCCGGTTCAGGTTGTTATTCAATTGTTCGCCATACGTGAAATTCTCATTCCGGTAAGCCGTCTGAACCACCGAAATCGTGGTCTGGACCCCATTCATGATGACATTGAGCGGAACCAGGGTGGTTCCATTCTCAAACTGTTTTTGCCGCCCCACACTTGAATACAAGGTACTCAGGCTTCCGCTCAGTGACAAGGTCGGGAACAATTGGGCCTTCGCTACTTTTACCCCCTCGGCATCACTCCGTACCCGCAATTCGGCGGCTTTCACGTCCGGCATAAACTGGAGAGCCGTTTCATAAACACCCTGTGCCGTAGCAGAATACGGTTCCAAGGTCGGATCATCAAGCTGGTATTTTTCCACTTCCAGCGTACCGGGTGACGGTGCGCCACTATTCCCCGCCGGTACGTTCATGGCCTGGAGCAACGCCAGTTTGGCTAAATCCAGGTTATTCTGGGCATTCACAACGGTCAGTTCGTCGTTGGCCACCTGCGCACGAAGGTCATACAACTGGGCTTCGGCCAGGGTTCCGGCATTGACCAGTTTCGTGGTGCGGTCCAGTTGACCGCGGGTTGTTTCTACCTGGCGACGGGCAATGTCGAGCTGTTCCTGATACGTCAGTACGTTGAGGTAGTTCTGTACGACCAGAATCGAGACGTTATTTTGAATGGCCTGCAAATTCATTTGGGTCGACTGCAGAAACAAATCATTTTGCTTAATCGCCTTTTGCAGGGCAAATCCATTGAATACCGTCACCTGCCCCTGAAGCTGGTAGTTGTTGGAACTGACAGATGATTCGATGAATGTATTCGTTGCCGGGTTGATGTTGCGCCCGGAGCTGAATGACTGACCGGCGTAGCCATTGATACTGGGCAACAGGTTTAATTTCGATTGACGAAGTTGAAGTTCACTGCTCTGCACGTTTAACTGGCCCTGCTTGATTTGCAGGTTGTTTTGCAAGGCGATGTCGATACATTGCCGCAATGAATACCGCTGGGAAACCGGTGCCGTCTGGCTGGTCTGTACCGTTGTCTGGGCATTCGTTGCGTTCACGATGAGCCCCAGTAGCGATGCCAGGATCGTTGTTCTAAACCGGATCGCCGGACCGTTGTTGATAGTAAATCGCTTCATGGTTGTTCAATGTTACAAAGTATCTTGCGTACTCATTAACTATTTTAGATAAACGGTGAAAATGCAAATGAACGTGGTTTTAAACGGGGATGTAGTGCCGGAAGAGGCCGTTGGGTTACCCCTCAACGACCGGGCATTTCAGTACGGCGACGGCTTGTTTGAGACCCTCCGTTACCAACACCATGAAGTCCGGTTCTGGGCAGATCATTACGACCGGCTCACCCGGGGAATGGAAGCCCTTTCGATCCGGTTGCCTCCCCAATTCACTTCCGACAGGCTCCAAAGCCAGGTCATTGAACTCCTGAAAGCCAACCACCTGCTCGATCAGACGTCGCGCATCAAACTCCAGGTCTGGCGACAAACCGGAGGTCTATACACGCCAACGAGTTTTCAGCCCCACTACCTGATTACCGCCCGAACCGGTTCGGCTTTTGCCCTGTCTGAAAAAACCATAGTGGGCTTCTTCGACGCCGTCCGACTGTCACCCTCAACGGTTTCGGCCTATAAAACCCTCAATGCGTTGCCCTATGTGCTGGCCGGGATTGCCAAACAGCAGCAACAGGCCGACGACCTGATTCTGCTGGATACGCACGGCCACCTGGCGGAGTGCATCGCGTCGAACCTCTTCTGGCTGGTGGGCGACGTGCTCTTCACGCCATCGCCCACCAGTGGCTGCATCGAGGGCATTCTGCGCCGGCAACTGATCCGGCGGGCTCCGCACCACGGCCTTTCGGTGCAGGAAGGACTCTTTTTGCCCGAAGTGCTCACCAGGGCCGATGCGGTTTTCTGCACCAACATCAGCGGCATTCAGTGGATTCGGCGCATTGGCGAAACCGTGTTTGACGAGACGCTGATGAATCGAATCAGACCGGTTTTTGCGGATTTGTAGCGCGGCTATTTACTCCCGCTCCAGCGATGGTACCTGAAACGATTCCAGCCAGCCGTCTTTCAGCCGCAGAATTCGGTTGCCGTATTCGGCGTTCGCTTCCGAGTGCGTCACCTGCACAATGGTCACGCCGTCTTCCTTGTTCAGTTTTTTAAACAGGTCCATGATCTCCTTTGCGTGGTCGGAGTGCAGGTTGCCGGTCGGTTCGTCGGCAAAAATCACCTTCGGCTGCGATGCCACGGCGCGGGCAATACCGACCAACTGCTGCTGACCGCCCGAGAGTTGCGACGGAAAAAGGTCTTTTTTCGCCACCATGTTAAACCGGTCGAGCAATTCGGCCACCCGGCTTTTCCGTTCCGACGACGACATGCCTTTGTAGAGCAGAGGAGTTTCGATGTTTTCATACACCGTCAGTTCGTCGATCAGGTGATACGCCTGAAACACAAATCCGATGTAATTCCGGTGCAATTCGGTGCGACGTTTCTCCGACAATTTCTGTACCGGCTGGTCAAAAAACAGGTACTCCCCTTCCGACGGCTCCTCCAGCATCCCCAGAATGTGCAACAGGGTGGATTTTCCCGATCCCGATGGCCCCATGATGGAGACAAACTCGCCTTCGTTGATATCGAGCGTGATATTACGAAGTACGTACGTCTTACCGAAACCGGCGGGGTAGTACTTGGAAACGTTCTGTAGTGAAATCATAATTTGGTATAGTTGAAAACCGTAAACTCTTCCCTTTGGGAGTGAAGAATTAAAAGTTATGAGTGAAGAGTTATTCGTCGACACGTATTTTTAACTCTTCACTTTTAACTCTTAACTTTTTTATTCACTCCGCAAACTATCCGCCGGATTCGACAAGGCAGCCCGATAGGTCCGGATTCCGATGGTCAGCCCACCCAGCCCCAGCAACAAACCAATGCAGCCGCCCAGGGTTTCAAAACCGATCGAAACGTGATAGGCAAAATTAATCAGAAAAGCCATTCCGGCCAGATACCCCAGCGGGATGGCAATTGCTCCGGCAAGGAGCAGTAATTTAACAAAATCCCACGACAGCAGCCAGATAATTTGACGAACCTCGGCGCCCATCACTTTCCGGATGCCCACTTCCTTGATGCGGGTCTCGGTCGTGTACGTAACCATGCCCAGCAGACCCAGACAGGCAATGGAAAACGCCAGCCCCGTCAGCAGGCTCATGAAATCGATGTCGTCTTCGTGGCTATGGCGTTCGTATAAAAAATCAGCATACCATTGCGCGGCAAACGGTTCGTACGGATTGAGTCGTTTCCAGATGCGTTGAATAGCAGGCAGCGCGGAGGCTTCGGCACCGGCAGCGATTTTTACATTCAGATATCGGAACTCCTTCGGCTGATACCGTAGTATAAGCGGTTTGATAGCCCAGTTGAACGTTGTAAACCGGAAGTCTTTCAACACGCCGGCAATCTGCACTTCCGTGCTGTCGTTCAGCCAAAGTGATTGCCCTACCACCTCCCGCGGGTTGCTGAACCGAAAGGCTTTTGCAGCTTCTTCATTGACCAGAATAAACCGCCCCGACGCACCGTCACCGGTTGCATTCGCGGTCATTTCGGGTAAATTCTCACCCGCCAGCAAGGTCAGATCCATGTTGGCTACAAAATACTGATCGACGGCAGAACTGAAAATCAGGACTGAATCGCCCCCCGATCGCTGTCGGCGGGCTCTTATCAAATCGCCACCGTGGCCGCCAAACAACTCCGACGTGGCCGACACCCGCTCGACGCCCGACACCCGGTTTAATTCATTCGCCAGCCGCTGATACGGCACACCATGGAGTGGAATGTTCAGAATGCCTTCGCTCCGAAAACCGTAATCCGCCGTTGCCATGTAGTTCTGTTGCCGCGCCATCGAAAGGAGCGCAATCATGGCAATTAACGCAATCGAAAACTGCGCGACAATCAGCGACTTCCGCAGGGTAATTCCTTTAAAAACCTTTAAGCCTGTCTGGCTCCGCAACACCTGGGCCGGTCGGAAACCGGACAACACCCGGGCCGGAACGAAGCCCGCCAGCAAGCCCGCCGTGATGCTAAACCCGACAAAAACCGCCCACATCGTGCCATTCAATTGAACCCCGCCAATGAGCCATTGCTGCACAAACGGCATCGGTTCGATCAGCAACAGGAGCAGATAGGCAACGCCCAGCGCCAGCACCGACAACACCACCGACTCGGCCATGAACTGGGCCATCAGTTGCCAGCGCACGGCTCCGGATACTTTCCGAATGCCGACTTCGCGGGCGCGGCTCAGCGACCGGGCGAGTGTCAGGTTGACGTAGTTGAAAACCGCTAATAACAAGGTGACCAGGCCAACGGCCATTTCGGTCGCCAACTTGCCCCAGCTTACCTCCCAGGTGCCCATTTGCAGGTCATTGCGCGAGGGAGAAAGCGTGGTCAGGGGTTGCGCCCGAAAAGTGTAGCCTTTCTCGGACGTAAACCGAAGGTCTTTTGTGGCACGCGCGGCAATTGCGGGCAACGCTTTTTCGAGCAATTCGACCGAAGTGCCTTTTTTCAAAGCGACGTAGGTATAACCGGCAGCATAGTGTTTCCAGTCCGTGTGCTGCTTGCGGTTTTCGGCTGAAAGCGTCGCCATGGAAAGTGCCAGACCAAACCGCAGGTGCGACCGGATTGGCAGCGGTTTGAACACGCCCGTCACCGTGATCGTACCGAACTCTTTGTGGTGGATGGTTTTACCAATCGGGTTCGACCGGCCAAAAAACTTCTCAGCCGTTTGGGGCGTCAGCACGGCGGTATGGGGTTCCATAGCCGGTTGACCACTGGCCAGTTTGTAGCCTAAAACCGTAAAGAACGCCGGATCGACGGCACAATAGGATTCCTGAAGCATTTTCCGATCGACCGTAAACTCGGCATACGTGCGAATGACGCGGGCGGTTTGTTCCACAAATCCGTAGTCCCGTTTCAGTACCCCGGCCAGCGGCATCGGCGTGCTGGCATAAGCAACTACCTGATTTTCACCACTCGTTACATCGGTCAGGATGCGGTACGTTCGCTCCGGGTTCGGATGAAATTTCCCGTAATCAAACGCGCCTTTAATGTCGATCAAGGCCAGCAGGCACACCATGATGCCGGATGACAAACCCACCACATTGATGACGGAAAACAGCTTGTGCTTCCAGAGATTGCGAAAAGCGATGACGACGTAATTGCGGAACATGGCGTTCAGAGGATCAGACTGCCTAGAAAGACTCAAGGCTTATGCCAGAAAACCAAAAGGCTGATAATTAACGCCATACGCGCATTAAAAACAAAAGAGTGTCCGGTGACGGACACTCTTTTGTTCACAAACGGACAGGAAGGGGAGTGAAGAATTAAGAGTTATGAGTGAAGAGTTATATGCGTCAGCCAACTCTTCACTCACAACTCTTAACTTTTACCTGTTCACATACACACTCCCGCTCCCGGCGGAGATGCGGACGGGAACACCACCTCCGTTCAGACGGCCCCGGACGCGGTCTTTCTCCACCGTTCCGTCGAATTTACTCAGCGGAATATCGACCCGGTTTCCGGACAAATCAAGGTCGATACCCTGATCCAGCGGCATCCGGACTTTCACGCTGCCCGGCCCACCCGACAGCCGGACGTATTCGCCCAGTTTGGTAATTTCAACGTCCATTCCGCCCCCGCTGGTGCTGGCTTCAACGCTGCCCGAAATACCCGACAGCCGAACCGAACCGCCAGACGTACCGGCCACGAGTTCGCCCTTGATGCCCTCGCCTTTCACACTGCCGCCACTGGTGCGCGCATTGACCCGGCCGCTCAGGTTGGCCAGATGGACACTGCCACCCGAGGTCCGCAGATCCAGGTTGCCGTCAGAATCTTCGGCGTGGATGGACCCGCCACTGGTCGACAGGTCGATGTCTTTCCGGCAGCGATCCAGGTGAATGCTCCCACCCGACGTCCGGCCTTTGATCAGCCCTTCGACACCGGTCAGGTGCAGGCTTCCACCACTGGTGGCAAAGTTCTGACTCCCCACCAGGTTGCTCAGCCGGATGCTGCCCCCACTGGTGTGCAGGTCGGTTGCGAAGGTTTTGGGCGTGTATACTTTAAACGAAATGCTGATCGACCGTTTCCAGTCCCAGTTGTCCCGGTTTTTCCGTTTGGCCGTTGCAATGACGGTATTTCCTTCAACGCCCAGTTTGATGTCGTATTCTTTCAGCCGTTCTTCGATTTCGTCTTTGGAGAGTTTGTTGCTCGGCCAGTTGTTGCCCCGTACGTACATTTCAACTTTGACGCCACTTGATTGATTGCCTTCTACCGAGATGCTGCCGCCGGAGGTTTCCACCCGAACGGTGTTCAGGCTACCGGAGAAATTCTTGGTCTCGTAGGGGGTTTCATCGTTGTCCTGGGCAAAAGAATGAAAGGAGAAGGCGATGGCACACGCAGCAGTGAAGAGGAAAGATGAACGTTTCATGGTATTTGTGTTTGAGATTGTTGGAGAGTTGGGTAAAAGATGCAGAATGCACGAACGGAGTTGCATCGTTTCTGATGAAAGACGATCAAAGAATATACCACAACCAGCAAGTTTCTATCTATCAACGACTTACCAAACCGTTCAATTTCAAAACTGTCCGGGAACGGACGGTTGTTTAGGACAAACCAGCCGTAGATCGCGGTCGTTACCCAAGAAACGATCCAATTCGTTCCCGCTCGGGCCAATCGGAAAAATCATTCGGAGAAATAAGTCCGCAGGCGTATTTTTTAGAAAAATTAAATGAACCGATGGTTTCAGGGGTCCAACCGAACTTTTTACCCCATCAACGCCGATACACTAACCCGGCCCGGCCCCTTACCGGGTTGACGTATACATCAGCACGTTATCACTAATTCAGTTACCTTTAGTTAACGGTTTGTCCAAAACAGTGTACACAATTGATTGCCAACCCGTTGCACAAATACCCAATCCATTCGTTAGTAAACAGGAGTAATGAAAACCGTTCTTTTTCCCGGGTTATTCATGGTGATGGGTTTGTCCGCCCATTGCCAGACCAGCCAACAACTGTTGACTCAATTAAAAACCGCACAACAGGATACAACCCGCCTGCGGCTATATACAGAACTGAGTGAGGCCTATCGGAAGAATTACCAGTATGATTCGTTGTTCTTTTCGGCGCAGCAGTTGCTCGCTCTGGCCTCGAAACGTCCGCATTCCGACTATACCGGCCTAGCCAACTATTACCTGAGTGTTTCTTACAAGGAAAAGAAGGATCTGGTTCAAGGGAAGGAGGCTCTGCGAAAGGCGGTTGCGCTGCTGGAAAAGGGTGGCAAAACCGGACGGACGCCCTACGCACACCTTGCCCTGGTTCGGATGTATTCGAGCGACAAGGAGTTCAAAAAGTCACTGGCTCTGGCGCATTCCAGTGTGGCCACCCTTGAACGTCAGAACGACCCCCGGTCGGTTTTGAAAATGTACAAAGAAATGACGTCCATCTACTACACACTGGATCAAAATGATTCACTGTATAGTACGGCGCAGAAGTACCTTCGTTTAGCCACCCGGCTTCATTCGGTGTACGACCTCGGTTTTGCTCACCTTAATCTGGGTTTTTACTATTTGGCAAAAGGCGTTTTCAGCCAAGCGATTGAACACCACAAGCAGGCGTTGCGGCTGCATCAGCAGGAAAAAAATGCCGGTGAGATTGCCTACCACCACATGGCGCTGGGAACAACCTATGGCTACAATGGGGACAAACAACGCTCTATCTCTCACTTGTTAACGAGCTTAACCTACCTGGAAACCCGTCATACCGCCAATACGCTGAATGTCTACCTGATGCTGGTGGCCAATTACCGGGGCCTGAACGAGCGCATGCGTGCTTTGTATACAGAAAAATACATGCAACTGGTTAAAACGACAGACGATGCTATTTTGAACGCGAATGCGTATAAACTGAAAGCCGAGATTTTTGAAGACCAGAAACAGTATGGCAAAGCCCTGCCCTATCGAATTCAGGGATTGAAGCTCATGCGAAAAACCCAGGTTCCGGTGTATACCCTCGATGCGCTGTATTGGACCGCAGCCGCACTTCGCAACGAAAACCGGTCGTCGGAGGCTCTTCCTTACCTGAAAGAAGCCCTTTCACTGGCCAATCAGATGCAGGTAACGTACTGGCAGTGTTATGTCGGACAGGAAATGGCGAAAAATCTGGCCCGGCTCAACCAACCTCAGCAGGCACTGCGGGCCGCCAACCAGGCGTTGGCTATCGCTATGAAATTCGACAATGCCTATGATTTATCGATGGCGTATGCCACCCTGACCACGGTGCAGGAAGCGACCGGCCAATACCGCCAGGCACTGGCTACCTATAAAAAATACCACGCTGCGAAAGACAGCACCAACAGCGTTGAACGTGCGAAGCAGATTGCCCGGATCCAATCTCAGTATGACCTGGAGAAAAAGGAAGCTACCATCCTGCTGCTTAACAAGAATGCCCAGCTTCAGAAACTGAACGCCCAGCAGCAACAGAAAGAGCTGGTTATCGCCAACCAGCAACGGTTTGCTTTGTTACTGGGTATGGGAGCCCTGGCATTCATTCTGGGGGTTATCGTCTTCTTTCTGAGACAGCGAACCCGGCAAAAACGGAAAATTGAAATTCAGGCGCAACAACTTGGAGAAACCAACGCCCTGAAAGATCAGCTCTTTGCCATCATCGGTCATGACCTCCGCAGCCCCGTCGCGAGTATGAAAAGTTCGCTGATGCTGATCCGGTTGAAGAACCAGCCCGTTGAGGAACTGGACGAGATGGAATACCAGGTCAACGGCTTATACAACACGCTGGACAATTTGCTGTACTGGTCGCTCAACCAGCGGGAGGGAATCCGGGTCGTGTCCCGGTCTGTTAACCTGTCGGATATTGCCTACGACGTTTTGGAATCTTTCGAGGGAATGATCCGGCTCAAAAAACTCATTGTTACCGCCGACCTCGAAGACTTCATGGTCCGCATGGACGAAAACCTGACGTTGCTGGTGTTCCGGAACATTCTGCACAATGCGTTGAAGTTTACGCCGGAGGGCGGTGCCATCCGGGTCAGCATCCGGCAGGAACCTACCCAGATCCACTTGATCGTCACCGATACCGGCATTGGCATGGACAGGAACC
Source organism: Larkinella humicola (assembly GCF_008727875.1). Classification (GTDB taxonomy): domain Bacteria; phylum Bacteroidota; class Bacteroidia; order Cytophagales; family Spirosomataceae; genus Larkinella; species Larkinella humicola. The sequence continues at coordinate 562,477 of NZ_VTWS01000005.1, forward strand.
GCGTTACCCAGGCCGCTACGGAAGAACGGGGCACCGGCCTGGGTTTGCGGATATCGAAAGACCTGATGATCCGCAACGGCGGTTGGCTCAGCATCGATAGCCAGTTGGGCAAAGGCACTACAGTTACACTCAGTTGGCAAACCGGTTCCTAGCCGGGCTATTCGCTCCGCAGGCTCTTCACCGGATTCATCAATGCGGCTTTGATGGACTGGAAGCTCACCGTGACAAACGCGATGAAAACCGCAACGGTGCCGGCCAGTACGAACACCCACCACGGCACGTCGATCTTGTAGGCAAAGTCTTTCAGCCACGCGTTCATGCCATACCAGGCAATGGGCGACGCAATCAGAATGGCAATGAGCACCAGCCGGAGAAAATCTTTCGACAGCAAACCCACAATGCTGGCGGTGGTGGCCCCCAGCACTTTCCGAACGCCAATTTCCTTCGTCCGCTGCTCGGCCATGAAAGCCGCCAGCCCGAACAGCCCCAGGCACGCAACCAGAATGGCCAGTACCGAGAACGTCAGCACGATTTGCCCGACGCGCTGTTCGGCGCGGTACATGGCATCGAAACTATCGTCCAGAAAAGAATAACTAAACGGCATTCCCGGGGCCATTTGCTTCCATTTGGCTTCGATCTGCTTCACCAGCGCGGGGATATCCTGACTACTGAGCCGGAACGATACGGCACCTTGATTGGGGTCCATCATCAACGCCACCGAACCAATATTCTGCCGCAGAGACTCAAAATGGAAGTTTTTCACGACGCCAATCACCGTGTACGTTTTGAAAACTTTACCCTCATCGTCCAGCATCCGCCACACCCGTTTTCCGATGGGATCTTTAAAACCGAAAACCTTGACGGCGGTTTCATTCAAAATGATTCCGGTTGAATCGGCCCCAAACTCCCGCGAGAAATTCCGGCCTTCTTTCAGTTCCATGCCCAGGGTCGGGATGTACTCATAATCGACACCCCACTGCTGCGTCGAAACCGCTTTGCTTTGCTCCCGCTGTCCCTCCGGAAACAGCGGACTGTCGCTCCGGTTCGAAGGCACGGGCAAATAGCCGGACACCGAACCGTTCGTCACACCGGGCAGTTTTCGCACCTCGTCTTTAAAGGCCTGCGTCTGCTTTCCCAGCGCATAGGCTTCGTTGATGGTCAGCACCTGATTGCGGTTGAACCCCACTTTGGTCGTCTGAATGAAATTGATCTGGCGATAAACCACCATCGTTCCCACAATCAGAATCACCGACATCATGAACTGAAAAACCACCAGCCCGCTCCGCAAACCCGCACTTTTCAGCCCCAGATTGATCTTGCCTTTCAAGACGCTGATGGGCCGGAACGACGACAGGAAAAAAGCCGGATAACTCCCCGCCAGCAAGCCGACGCCCAGCGGCAACGCGAGCAAAACCGGCAGAAATTGCGGCATAAACAGGTGATCGATGGTCAGTTGTTTGCTTGAAATGTCATTGAAAAAGGGTAATGTCAGCGCGACGATCACCAGCGCCAGCCCCATCGCCAGAATGGCCATCAGCACGGATTCGGTCATAAACTGCCCGATCAATTGCCGTTGCACCGATCCCAGCACTTTCCGAACCCCAACTTCCTTGGCCCGGTTGGCCGAACGGGCCGTCGAGAGGTTCATGAAATTGATGCAGGCAATCAGCAAAATAAAAATCGCCACCGCCGAGAACGTATATACGTACTGAATGTCACTGTTGGGGGCCAGTTCAATGTTCTGTTTGGAGCGCAGGTGAATGTCGGGCATCGGAATGAGTGAGTAGTCGATCCGGTTTCCGGATTTACGCAACTGGTCGATCGTCGTACCGACAAACTCCTGAGCCTGTGGCCCCACATATTTCTGAATGATGGTTTCAAAATTCTGACTAAACCGTTGGGGGTCAACGCCTTCTTTCAGGAGAATATAGGTTTGGTGGTTATTGCTGAGCCATCTTCCCCACTCATAATTGTCACTTCGCATGCAGACAAAAAAATCGGTATGGAAATGGGAGTTGGTCGGCATGTCGCGCATGACAGCCGTTACCCGATAGGTAAACGCATTGTCAAACAGCAGCGTTTTCCCGATCGGATTCTGGTTGCCAAAATGCCGTTTGGCCGCCGATTCACTAATCACCACCGTATTGGGTTCCACCAGCGCCCGTTTCGCGTTGCCGACCACCAGCGGCAGCGTAAACACATCGAACAGGGTCGAATCCGCATACATGATGTCGTTTTCCCGCAGGCTATTCGTCTGCCCCGTCTGCTTGACGAGAAACGTACCGCGCCCGTGTATCCGCACAAAGTTTTCGACCTGCGGATAATCTTTTAGCAAGGTTGGCCCCATCGGATCGGGCGAAACGGCCATGTGCATGTCGTTGCCGCCAAATTTGATATCGGTATTGATCCGGTAGATCCGGTCGGCTTTTTCGTGAAACCGGTCGAAGCTCAGTTCATCCACGACATAAAGCGTAATCAGCAGACAGCAGGCCAGGCCCGTAGCCAGACCAAAGATATTGATGAACGTAAAGCCCCGCTGTTTGCGGAGGTTTCGGATGGCGATTTTGAGGTAGTTTCTGAGCATAACTTTTTAGTTATGAGTGAAGAGTTAAGAATTAAAACGGCTTGAGCAGTTGGCGACTGCATTTTTAACTCATCACTCTTAATTCTTCACTCTATTCCGAACGAAGTGAAGTAACAGGATTCATTAATGCGGCTTTTGCGGACTGAACCGAAACCGTTGCCAACGTAATGAGGCTGGCCAGCAAACCGGTTGCGCCAAACACCCACCATCCAATCTCGATTCGGTAGGTGTAGTCCTGCAGCCAGGTGCTCATCAGCCACCACCCCAACGGCGCGGCTACCGCAAACCCCAACAGCACCAGCCGACCAAATTCCCGGCCAAACAGCCAGAGAATCTGCCCGACACTCGCCCCCAACACTTTCCGCACGCCAATTTCTTTCGTTTTTGATTCAGCCATAAACGACACCAGACCGTATAAACCCAGGCAACCGATCAGGATGGCAATCAGGGAAAACACCTGCGCAAAACCCAGCATGATGGTTTCGGCGGTGTAGAAGCGATCCATGATTTCGTCCATGAACTGGTAATGAAAGACCAGTTCGGGAAATAAACCGTTCCAGGTTTTTTCGACCTGCTTCAGCGTTTCGGCGAGGTGAGCCGGACTGACTTTCAGGGCGGCCATGCGGTTTTCGCTAAACGCTTTAAAAATAACCGTCGGTGCCACCGCCATCCGCAGCGAGTTGACTTGGAAATCGTTCACCACACCCACCACCGTCCGGTCGATGCCCAGCACGTTGAGGTGTTTCCCCAGAATGGCATCGGGCGAGGGCAAGCCCAGCCGCTTCACCAGCATCTCATTGACAATGATTTCCCTGGCGACGGTATCGCCGGATAGAAAATTACGACCGGCCCGTAGTTTCAGGCCAAACAGGGGCACATAGTTTCCGTCCCCAATTTTAGTCTGGGTTTCGAATTTTTCCGGCTCGGCCCGGTTGTCAAACGTAAACGGGCTCTTGTTGATGATGGAAGACGCGGGCGGAGCGTTGCCGAAGGCTACGTCCTGAATCGCCCCGATTTGCCGCAACCGACTCCGCAGCGTTTCCTGCCTGAGCGGATCAGGCGTCGGAACCGGAATGGTCAGAACGGTTTCTTTCGTAAAACCCAAATCGACATTGCGAACATACCGCAACTGCGCCATCATCACAAGCACACTGATGACGAAGAGTTGCGTAATGAAAAATTGTACCACGACCAGCCCGCGACGTACCGAAATGCCGCCCACCTGCTCGGTTGTCATTTTCCGGCGCAAAGCCGCTATTGGATTAAACCCCGACACAATGAGCGACGGATAAAAACCGGCCAGCCCGATCACACACCCAATCAGCAGCAGGAAAAGCAGCAACGACTTTGGCTGCAGCAGGTCTGTCAGCGAAAAATCGGCGTTGAAAATCGCCATCGTCTGGTTAACCAACGGCAGCCCGGCCTGCGCCAGGGCCAGGGCCAGCGCCACAGCCGCCAGCGTAATCAGGGCGGTTTCGGTCATAAATTGCCGGAACAACTGCCCCCGGGTGCTGCCCAGTGCCTTCCGAACGCCCACCTCTTTTGAACGCCGGAGTGCCTGAGCCGTGGCCAGATTGACGAAATTGATGCAGGCTGCCAGCACCAGAAATACCCCAACAATCGCCATCGCATACAGCAGTTTTAGCTGCATCCGACCGCCGTAGGTCGTATTGAAGTGAATGTCATGCAGAGGTTGGGCGTGAAAATGATAGAATCGGGCATTTTCAGGGGTGTAATATGTTTGGATAATGCCCGGAAAAACCGCTTCCAACTGGCCGACCGGCGTATTTTCCGGCAGCGTAACGTAGGTCATTTCTTCGCTATTGAGGTCATCCCAGTTCTGCAACGACCGGGCTTCCAAACCCAACACCGTACTGTAAGAGATATACACCTCATCGCTCAGATTGGTTGCCACCGGATGATCTTTCAGAACGCCGGTCACCGTCAGATTCAGGTTGTTGTCCAGTCGCAGGGTCCGGCCAATCGGGTTGGCGTCTCCGAAGTATTTGTGGACGTATTTTTCCGTCAGCACCACGGAATTCGGCGCAGTCAGGGCGGTTTTCGGCGTACCGGTTTTCCACTGAAAATCAAATGCCTCGAACAGATCAGGATCGGCAAACGCGACCGTGCGCTCTTCCTGAAACTTCCGGAGAAAACCGCCATCGGCCCGGGGTATGCTCAGCAAAGTTCCCCGCAGCCGTTTGATCCGGGCGACCGTTTCGATGAAGGGATAATCACGACGCAACACCCCGGCCAGTGCCTTCGGCGTTCCCCGCGAATAGGTAGTCGTTTCGTAGGTCAGCTCCGTCACCACGCGGTAGATCCGGTCGGCCTTTTGGTGGTAGGCATCGAATCCAAGCTGAAACCCGACGACCAGAAAAATCAGAATACCGCACGCCAGCCCGACCGCCAGCCCAATTACATTGAGCAGACTGTAGGTCCGGTGCCGCAACAAGGTGCGGAAGGCCACTTTGAAGTAGTTTTTTAGCATAACTCTATTCCGAACGAAGTGACTTCACCGGGTTGGCAATGGCGGCTTTGACGGATTGATACACCACTGTTATCCAGCAGATCAGTAGCGTCAGCACACACGCGACCACAAACACCCATATGCCGATGTCGGTTTTGTACGGAAAATGCTGTAGCCAGCGGTCCATCGAATACCAGGCGACCGGAATGGCAATCGGGAATGAGAACAGGACCAGCTTCGTAAAATCTTTGGAAAGCAGCAGCACTACGCTCGAAACCGACGCGCCCATCACTTTCCGAACGCCGATTTCCTTCACCCGCTGTTCGGTCGTGAATGTCGCCAAGCCAAATAAACCGAGGCAGGCAATCAGAATCGTCAGACCGGAGAACGCCGTAAAAATCCGGCCCCGCAGTTCGTCGGCTTTGTAGGCCGACTCGAAATCCTGGTCCAGAAACCGGTATTCAAACAGGCGATCCGGGTAAGTTTCGCGCCATTTCCGGCCAATGAATTCAACGGTTTGATCGGCATTTTTGGCATCGATTTTAATGTGAATCACCCCATTGTTCGGCCGATACAGCATAATCATCGGTTCGATGGGCATGTAGAGCGACTGCTGGTGAAAATCCTTCACCACGCCCACGACCTTAGCCTCCGGCGGAGCCGACTGACCGGCCTGCGGCAACCCGCCCAGCAACACTTTTTTGCCCAGCGGTTCTTTCCAGCCCATGCGTTTGACGGCGGCCTGGTTCACCAGCACACCATTGGACGTATCCGCCGGAATTTTATCCGAAAAAGCCCGGCCGGCAACCACTTTCATCCCCATCGTTTGCAGGTAATCGTGGTCGATACCCATCGGTTTGAAGCCCATTTCTTTCAGTCCGGCGTTGGATTCAATGCCGAAAATAACCCGCCCGCCAATGTTGCTGGTGGGCGACGAAGCCGTGGCCACGCTGCGGACGTTCGGATTGGCCAACAGGTCGCTGCGCAGCCGGTTGTAGCGGTCGCGGGGCTGGCGGTCCTGGTAATCGATGGTCAACACCTGCTCGCGGTTGTACCCCAGATCCTTGTCCCGCATGTAGTTCAATTGATCGTACACAATCCAGGTACAAATCAGCATGATCAGCGAAATGGCGAACTGAACCACCACCAGCGTTTTCCGGAAAAAACTGCCACCTTTGGCATTGAACGAGCCTTTCAGCACCGTGGCCGGTTCGAAGGACGACAGATAAAAAGCCGGGTAACTGCCGCTGATAAAACCGGTAAAAACGACAATGGAAAGGGCAATCAGCATGAACTGCGGCTGAATCAATTCCCGAAACTGAATCTCTTTTCCCGAAACCGAATTGAAAAACGGGAGCAGCAACGCCACAAACAGCAGACTCAGCAGGAGCGACAAAACCGTCATCAGCACCGACTCGGTCAGGAACTGGGCCATCAGGGCACTCCGGAGCGAGCCCATCACTTTCCGCAGCCCCACTTCCTTCGAGCGTTTGGCCGAGCGGGCCGTTGCCAGGTTCATGTAATTGATGCTGGCCAAGAGCAACATGAAAAAGGCGACGGCGCTGAAAATGTAGACGTAACTGATATCGCCGTTGGCTTCGCCGTCGAGTTTGGAGTACAGGTGAATGCTCGTCAGCGGCTGCAACTGGTACGTAATCTTGATGCCCATCCGCTTGAAGATCGACGCCATGTTTTTGTCGTACAGTTGCGGAAACTTGCTTTCCAATATGCTGGTGTCGAAGTTTTTCGGCAAAACCAGGTAGCTGACGATGTAAAAACCGCCCCAGCCGTCGGCCTTCCGCTCGTTCGGGCTCAGCGACAGCAGCGCGTTGAACGTAAAATGCGAGTTTCGGGGCACGTCTTCAATGACGCCCGTGACCTGATACGAAGTCGTGTCGTTGGTACGCAGCGTCTGCCCCAGGGCAGTACCTTCACCAAAGAATTTCCGGGCGGTTTTCTCGGTCAGCACCACGCTGCCGGGCCGGGCCAAAGCGGTTTTGGGGTCGCCCTCGATAAATTTGTGGGTAAAGACGTCGAATACCGTGGAGTCAGCCGCGTAGACCTCTTCTTCGTAAAACCGCTTCTCACCCTGCCGGAAGGCCACCCGGCCGTTGGGAAAAAACCGCACGTAGTTTTCCACGAAGGGATAGTCCCGTTTCAGTGAGGTCACCAGGGGCGGCTGCGTGCTCTGCCACTTGTTGATTTTGTCGGGTTCGGTGATGTACGAGACGATGCGGTAAATCTGGTCGGCTTTTTTGTGGTACCGGTCGAAACTCAACTCATCGGTAACGTAGAGCAACAGCAACAGGCCGCAGGTGACCCCGATGGTCAGGCCCAGAATATTGATCAGGCTGTAGAATTTGTCCTTCAGTATATTCCGCCAGGCGATGGTCAGGTAGTTTTTCAGCATAGGTCCAGTTAGAAAAGCGGTTCGGTTGCCTTGGGTCGCTCAACTTCCATGCCGAGCCTATTATATCACTGACTAACAGTATTTTACAAAATGATTTCTTCTTTCTTTGTCCGAAATCGTACAATCGTTTGTCCGCCGATGTACAGGGCTTCGGCCTTCATCACGCCACCGGCGCCTGCTCGTCATCCGGCTTGTCCGTTTTGGTACGTCACAATGTCCAAAACCGGACACGTTTCCCATCCGGCTTATCTAAAATCCGCGTTTAACGGCTGTTAAAGCGGTTTTCTATCAATTGGCATTGCATTTGATCGGCATTATCGTATCATATCACTGCGCCATGAAAAGGGCTTTTTTAGGAGAATTTGAAGAGGTGGTTTTGTTGACGGTGGCCGTGCTGGACGAAAGCGCGTACGGCGTGACCGTTACGCAGGAAATCGAACAAAAAACCGGGCGGGCGGTGGGCTTCAGCACGGTTCATACGACGCTGCAACGGCTGGAAGAAAAAGGATACCTGTCGTCGAAAATGAGCGGAGCCACGGCCGAGCGCGGTGGTCGTCGGAAGCGGTTTTTCACGGTGACTGCCGCTGGTCGCAAAGCACTCATGGAAGTGAAAAGCATCCGTGAGCAGTTGTGGGATGCCCTGCCTCCGCAGACGTTGCAGTTGATGGGAGGATAACTGATGAAAAATGAATAACGAATATTGAATATTGAACACTGAATATCGAAATCAAACACCAGAATCCGGAGCACTCACTTCGTTATTCTCTATTCAGTGTTCATTATTCGATATTAAAACCTTATGAAACCACCAACCCCAAAACCGCCCCGCTGGGCCACCTCCCTGCTCGACTGGCTGGGTGATCCCAACACCGTCGAAGAGGTCCAGGGGGATTTGCTGGAACTGTATGCGTATTGGGTGAAAACCGTTGGTGAACGGAAAGCCGATTGGCGGTATGTCCTGAGTGCGTTGAAATTGTTGCGGCCGCTGGCCAACCGAAAAAAAGCCGAGTCGAATCCATTTTTCCTACATCCTGCTATGGTACGAAACTATTTCAAAATTGCCCTCCGCAATCTGCTCAAACACAAAGGGTATTCGGGTATCAACATGGGAGGATTGGCGGTAGGGATGGCGGTGGCCCTGTTGACGGGTCTCTGGATTTACGATGAATTATCGTTTAACCGGTATCACCAGCATTACGACCGCATTGCCCTGGTAATGCAGAATCAGGTGGTAAATGGCGAACTGCACACGTCGCAATCCCTGCCGTATCCGTTTATTCAGGAACTGAAAAGTAACTACAGCAGTCCCTTTAAACACATCGTAACCGCAACGCATCTGGACGATCACATTTTAACGGCAGGTGAAACGAAGCTCTCGAAACGAGGGCAATTCATTGGCGCCGAAGCCCCGGAAATGCTGACGTTGAAGATGGTAGAAGGCACCCGGGCGGGTTTGCAGGACCCCCAATCCATTCTACTGTCGGCTTCAACGGCGAAAGCCCTGTTCGGCAACGCTGATCCAATCAATAAACCGGTGAAAATCAATACAGATTGGCTGGTAAAAGTGACCGGAGTATATGAAGATTTACCCCAAAATACCCAGTTCCATGATGCGCAGTTTCTGGCGTCCTGGGAATATTTTGTGGCCAATAACCGGTATATGAGAGACAAAAAATGGGATAACCACGCCCTTTTAATTTACGTGGAAATTCAGCCGAATACTGACTTTGACAAGGCCACGGCGACCATCAAAGACTCTGAACTGAACGCCATTCGGCACCTTGAGAGTATGAAGGAAGAAGCCGCAACCCGGCCGCAAATGTGGCTGCATCCGATGCGCGACTGGCATTTGTATTCGGATTTCAAAAACGGTGTGGTTGGGAAAGGGCCGGTTCAATACGTCTGGATGGTGGGCCTGATCGGTTTTTTCGTGCTGCTGTTGGCCTGCATCAATTTCATGAACCTCTCGACGGCCCGCTCCGAAAAACGCGCCAAGGAAGTGGGCATCCGGAAAACCGTCGGTTCGCGTCGTTCCCAGTTGATGGGTCAGTTTTTCAGCGAATCCCTGCTGGTGGTTTTCCTGTCCTTTCTGATTGCCCTGCTGCTGGCGACGGTTTCGTTGCCGTGGTTCAATAACCTGGCCGCCAAGCAGATGACGATTCCCTGGGCGAATGGCTATTTTGGGTTGTTCTGCCTTGGTTTCATTGGGATAACGGGTTTCCTGGCGGGCAGCTATCCGGCCTTGTATTTGACTTCGTTTCAGCCCATTCAGGTCCTGAAGGGGGGTGGATCGGCGCGGTTGCAGCGGGGTCGGTCGGCTTCCATACCCCGCCAGATTCTGGTAGTGACGCAGTTCACGGTTTCCATTGCGCTGATCATCAGCACCCTGGTCGTTTACCGGCAGATTCAGTTTGCGAAAAGCCGTCCGGTCGGTTACGCCCGCGACGGGTTGTTGCTGGTGCCGATGCAGTCGGACGATTTTTACGGAAAAACTGCGTTGCTGCGAAATGAACTGAAAAACACCGGCGTGGTGAGCGAAGTGGCCGAGTCGCAAAGCCCGATTACGGGTGTCTGGTCGTCGAATGAGGGATTTAGCTGGAAAGGCATGCCGCCCGGTTTGAACGAGCGATTTGCTACGCTAACGGTTTCGCCCGAATACGCCGAAACCGTCGGCTGGCAATTTAGTGGGGGCCGGAATTTCTCGAAAGAACTGGCGTCCGATTCCGCCGGGTTTATCATTAACGAAACAGCCGCCAAACTGCTGGGTTTTCGGCAACCCGTGGGCGAATTCGTCCGCTGGAAGAGCCAATGGATGACCAACAATGTGGAAAAACAATTCCGGATTTTGGGGGTGGTGAAAGACATGGTGATGGAGTCGCCCTTCAAGCCGATCAAACCCACGGTTTTCTTCCTGTTTGGCTCGCCCAACTGGATCAACATCAAAATCAGGCCCGGAGCTGATGCCGGCAACGCGCTATCCCAAATTGAAGCGGTATTTAAAAAGCTGATTCCGGCAGCCCCGTTTGAGTACAAATTTGCTGATGAAGAATATGACGCCAAGTTCCGGGCCGAAGAACGGATTGGCAAGCTGGCGACCTTCTTTGCGGTTTTGGCCATCTTTATTTCCTGCCTGGGTTTGTTTGGGCTGGCGTCGTTCGTGGCTGAGCAGCGCACCAAGGAGATTGGCGTGCGGAAAGTGATGGGCGCATCGGTGCTCAACCTGTGGCGTTTGTTGTCGAAAGACTTCATGGTATTGGTCTTGCTTGCCTTCGGGATTGCCACGCCCGTCGCTGCGTATTTCCTCCGTAGCTGGTTGCAGCAGTACGACTACCGCACCGAGCTTTCCTGGTGGATTTTTGCCGCATCGGGTGTCGGCGCGCTGGTGATTACGTTGCTAACCGTCAGTTTCCAGAGCATCAAAGCCGCTTTGATGAATCCGGTGAAAAGTCTGCGAAGTGAGTGAAAAATAAATAACGAATATCGAATAATGAACACCAAATAACGAAGAGGCTTCGCCGACGTCCAACCTTCGATATTCGACGTTCAGTATTCGATATTAAAAAACATGGAGCCAGCCAAAACGCCAGATCATCCAAACCGAAACATTGGACCGCCACCCCGCTGGGCTACCACCCTCCTCGACTGGCTGGGTGATCCCAACACCGTCGAAGAAGTCCAGGGCGACTTGCTGGAACTCTTCACGTACTGGGTTGAAACTGTGGGAGAACGAAAAGCCCGCTGGCGGTATGGCCTGAGTGTTTTGAAGTTGTTGCGGCCATTAGCCAAACGAAAAGAACGGTATTCAACCCCATTTTCCCTGAGTCCTGCTATGCTACGGAATTACCTGAAAATCGCTTTTCGAAATCTGGTTAAGAGCAAAGTGTACAGCGCCCTGACATTATTGGGACTAGCTGCCGGTATGACATGCGCTATTCTGCTGGGTCTGTATGTTCACGACGAATTGAACTACGACCATTATCACAAGCACGCGGAGCGGATTTTTCGGGTCAATCAATACATCAAATGGTCCGATAATGAATACAAACTGGGCATCACATCGGCCCCGATGGGACCCGCTTTGCAACAGGAATACCCGGAAGTTAACAACATACTGCGCGTAAAAAAGAGCAACGAAACCCTGTTTCGGGCGGGCGAAAAAGTCCTGTATGCGAAGAATGTTATTTACGCCGACTCGACGCTATTTACCTTTTTCGATTATGAATTTATTCAGGGCACCCCCCAAACTGCCTTCCTCAACCGCAATAGCGTGGTTCTGACGCAAAAACTGGCGGTCAATCTCTTCGGCAGGACGGATGGCTTACTGGGCACCGTTATCCAGGTAAAAGATCATCTACCGGTTATGGTTGCTGGAGTGATCAGGGACGTACCCACCAACCACCACTTGAAATTTGAGGCCATTCTGCCGTATGCGAATGAAGCCATCAGCGGTATCAATCCGGGCAAGTGGGATAGCTTCAACTCGATGGTGTATGTCCTGCTAAACCGGGCGGATGAGCAACGGAAGTTGGAAGCCAAAATGCCCGCTTTTTATAAAAAACACATCGCCCAGGCTCTTAAAGACGATGGCGGAAACAAAGTCAAATTCGATATCACTTTTCAACCGGTAACGGATATCCACCTTCGGTCAACGCATTTGATGGGTGAAGAGAATGGCGGTAACATGGCGTACGTCTACACGTTTTCGGCCATTGGGTTATTCATCCTGCTGATTGCGGTTGTCAACTACATCAACCTGGCAACCGCCCGGTCGGCCGGTCGGGCAAAAGAAATTGGCATTCGGAAAGCCATCGGGTCACTTCGCTTGCAGCTTCTGGGGCAGTTTCTGGCCGAATCCATTCTGTCGTCGTTTCTGGCTTTATTCTTCAGTCTGCTCCTGTTGTATATGCTTTTGCCACTTTTCAATCAACTGACGGACAAGTCGTTGACGCTCGCTCTGTGGAATGGACAAACCGGTTTTCAACTCATCGGTTTTGCGCTGGTCATCGGTCTGGTCAGCGGCCTTTACCCGGCTTTCATTCTCTCCCGCTTCAAACCAGCCGTGGTCTTGAAAGGGAGCTTTACGGCCGGCGGAAAAGGCGCGTTGCTGCGGCAGTCGCTGGTGGTGGTTCAGTTTACGATTTCGATGGTCATGATGGTGGGGACGATCATCGTTTATCGCCAGTTGCAGTTTATGCGGCACACCCAACTGGGGCTCAATCAGGAGCAGGTACTCACCATTCCGCTCAAAGTGCCTTCCGCTCAAAAGTCGGGCATTGTGCTCAAAAGTAAATTACTGCAAAACCCCATGATCAAAGGAGCCAGCCTGACCAACGGCACGGTGGGGAGCGAAATGAACAACAAGAGTGCTTTCACTTTTTATGTGGGAGGCACCGAACAGAGTGTAAGCACGGAACACTTTTCGATTGACCACGACTTTCTCAGTGTCTTGCAGATCAAGCTAAAAGAGGGTCGTAATTTTTCACCGGATCTGGCCAGCGATTCGACCGGAGCGGTTCTGGTCAATGAAGCGATGCTCAAGCGCCTGGGTTGGAAAAACCGTACGGCCGGACTCGTTGAGCTGGGTTCGAGAAAAATACCGATCGCGGGTGTTATCCGGGATTTCCACCTGCATTCACTGCACAACAAAATCGAACCGCTGGTGCTGGTTTTACACCCGGATCGGGGCGATAACCTGCTGGTTCGGGTGATGCCCCGGAACATCCCGGCTGCGCTGGCGTATGTGAAGACGGTTTATGAGGAGGTCAATCCCAATCAGCCGTTCGAATACACGTTTCTGGATCAGACATTCGCCGAACAATACCGCTCCGATGAGCAGAAAGGAGGACTCTTTCTGGGCTTTTCGGGCATGGCCATCTTCATTGCCTGCCTGGGTCTGTTCGGGCTCGCAACGTTCACGGCGGAGCAGCGCACCAAAGAAATTGGCGTCCGGAAAGTGCTGGGCGCGTCGGTCGCCAGCATCGTGGCCCTGCTGTCGAAAGACTTCCTGAAACTGGTGGGCATCGCCATCCTGATTGCGTCGCCCATTGCCTGGTACGGCATGAACCGCTGGCTACAGGATTTTGCCTACAAAATCGATCTGGAATGGTGGGTATTTGCCCTGGCGGGTTTGGTGGCGATTGGCATTGCCTTATTAACCGTCAGCTTCCAAAGTATCAAAGCCGCGTTGATGAATCCGGTGAAGAGTTTGCGTTCGGAATGAAAAGTTAATGAATGATAAATATCAAATGATGAATGTAAAATGATAAAGGGCGAATGCAGCCGGAATACTTTATCATTTTACATTCATCATTTAACATTTGATATTGAAAAAACATGGAGCCTATCAAACGGCCAGATCATCCAAACCGAAACGTCGGACCGCCACCCCGCTGGGCCACCACCCTTCTCGGCTGGCTGGGCGATCCCAACACCGTCGAGGAGGTCCAGGGCGATTTGCTGGAACTGTATGCGTATTGGGTGAAAACCGTGGGGATGCGGAAAGCGCGCTGGCGGTATAACCTGAGTGTTTTAAAGTTGTTGCGGCCACGGGCCAAACGAAAACCATCTGCTGAGTACCCTTCACCTTTTTTACTGCGTCCTGACATGATCCGGAATTATTTGAAAATCGCCCTCCGAAACCTCGCCAAAAGCAAAGGGTATTCATTTATCAACATCGCCGGGCTGGCTGCGGGCCTGGCGTGTACGGTCGTGATTTTTCTGGTGATCAGGCACGAAACCAGCTACGACCGGAACCACACCAACGGAAGCCGGATTTACCGCGTTGAAACCGAAAATACCAAAGAGAAACACACCTATCCGGGTACCTATACCGGCATGGCGAACGCTTTACAAACGGATGTCCCCGAAGCAGAACTCGTCGTTCCGCTGTTCAAGGTCAGGGGAAGCACCTTTGCCGTTCCCTCGACCGACAAACGGTTTAAGGAATCGTTCCTATTTGCCGACAACAGGCTATTTCATTTACTGAACTATCAGTGGCTTGCGGGCAATGCCCGGACGGCTCTCTCGCAACCCAACACCGTTGTCTTAAGCCGGTCGTATGCCGAAAAGTATTTTGGTACCACGGACGTCCTCAACAAAACCCTTCAACTCGACAACAAACAGGATTTGATGGTGGCCGGTGTGCTGGAAGATCAGCCGTCCACATCCAGTTTTCCGTTCGATATGCTGGTTTCGTTTTCCACCCTCAAAAACACCAGTCCAGATTTCGATTTGAATAACTGGAACGGATGGGGCGACAATTTCCAGGTGTTTGTGTTGCTAAAAAAAGACATTGACCCCGCGCAACTGAACAAACGGTTTCGGTCGATCATACTCAAATACATGGATAAAGAAGCGCTGTCCACCAAAAACTTTTTGCTGACCCCCTTATCCCAACTCCATTACAGCAGCAACCTGAGCGGTCGGACGGCCAACCTCAGTTTACTCAAGACCCTGTCATTCGTTAGCGTGCTGGTGCTGCTGATTGCCTGCTTCAACTTCATTAACCTCAGCACCGCCCAGGCATTCAAACGGGCGAAAGAGGTTGGCATTCGCAAAGCGGTGGGCAGTAACCGCTGGTCGCTGGTCTATCAGTTTCTGACGGAAGCCGGGCTGATTACGTTTCTGGCGGTTTTGCTAGCCATCCTGCTCGCACAAATTACCCTCTCGACCGTCGCTGGTATGCTGGCGGTTCCCCTTGCCACCTCGGATTTGTTCTCGTGGCAAACCGGTTTGTTTGCTTTCATCCTGGCGGGCCTGACTACGTTGCTGGCGGGCGTTTATCCGGCGTTCCGGCTGTCGGGCATGGCACCGATCTGGGCGTTGAAAAACAATACGCTGACGCAGAGAAAGCAGTGGTTTTCGTTGCGGCAGGGTTTGGTTGTCGTTCAGTTTACGGTTTCGCTGATTCTCATCAGCAGTGCGCTATTGATCAACCAGCAGCTTACTCTCTTCCGAAACGCGGATCTGGGTTTTAATAAAGCGGCCATTATTACCGTCGGATTACCCGAAAACAAACCCGAAAAACTACAAGCCCTTCGCCATCAACTGGTCGGGTCTTCGCAGATCAAGGACGTCAGTTTCTCGTTCAACAGCGCATCCGCAGAAAGCAACTGGATGCAGAGCATGCAATACCGAAAAGGTACCAAAGCCATCGACATCAGGACCCAGACGAAAATGGGCGATTCCCGTTACCTGGATACCTACGGCATCCCATTGCTGGCCGGGGAAAAACTCAGGGATACCGATACCTCTTCCGCGTCGCTCAAAGTCATCGTCAATGAGATTTTCCTGAACCGATCGGGCATTAGCCGACCCGCCGAGGCCATTGGACAGAAAGTCTATTTTGGAGACGGTCAGGAGTTCGCCACGATTGTTGGCGTAACCAAAAACTTCAATGTCAACTCACTGCACCAGAAAATCGACCCGACACTGATTATGGTCGTACCAAAGAATTTTTATCAGGCGGGTATCAAACTGCAAAGCGAGAAGCCAACCGCCGAAACCGTACAGGCGGCTTTGGCACACATTGAAAAAGTCTGGACAGCCACGTTCCCGAACCAGGTGTTTGAGTATAGTTTCCTGGACGAAACCCTGGCGCAGGCCTACAAGTCGGAAACCCGGACGGCACAACTCATTGATGCATCGACGTTTCTGGCGGTTTTGATTGCCTGTCTCGGTTTGTTCGGTCTGGCCACGTTTACTGCCGAGCAGCGCACCAAAGAAATCGGCGTTCGTAAAGTACTGGGCGCATCCGTAGCCAGCATTATTACGCTGCTCTCCAGAGACTTCCTGAAACTGATTCTGATTGCCATCGTTCTGGCGTCACCGATTGCCTGGTACGCCATGAACCAATGGCTACAGAATTTTGAGTTCAAGATTGAGATCAGGTGGTGGGTATTTGCACTGACGGGCCTGCTGATGGCGGGAATCGCCCTGCTGACCGTCAGTTTCCAGAGCATCAAAGCGGCTTTGATGAATCCGGTGAAGTCACTGCGTTCGGAATGAAAAGCTAATGAATGATAAATATCAAATGATGAATGTAAAATGATAAAGGGCGGATGCAGCCCGGATCCCTTATCATTCGTCCCCGCGCGGGTGGCCACTTTATGAGTTTACATTCATCATTTAACATTTGATATTCAAAAACATGAAGCCCATCAAACGGCCAGATCATCCAAACCGAAACGTCGGACCGCCACCCCGCTGGGCCACCACCCTGCTCGGCTGGCTGGGCGATCCCAATACGGTGGAAGAGGTGCAGGGTGATTTGCTGGAACTGTATGCGTATTGGGTGAAAACCGTGGGCGAGCGTAAAGCGCGCTGGCGGTATACTCTGAGTATCTTGAAGTTATTGCGGCCACTGGCCAAACGAAAACCATCAAACGACTATTCCCAACCTTTTTTCCTGAGTCCTGCTATGATCCGGAATTACTTCAAAATCGCCATACGGAACCTTTTCAAACAGAAGGTTTACAGTGCATTCAATCTGGTTGGCCTGGCGTTGGGCATTTCGTGCGGATTGCTGCTGACGCTGCACATCAAGGAAGAACTTAGTTACGAGAAGGGGTTTCCGAATCACGACCGGATTTACCGGGTAGTCTCCACGGAATGGTCGAAGTCCTCTCCCCCATTGGCGGGTGAAATGAAGCCCTTTTTTCCGGATATCGAACACATCACCCGGTTTGCCAGCCGGGGAACGCAGGTTGTCAATTCGGAATTCAACGAGCAGGGCGAAAGCACCGGTTTTTATGCCGATTCGTCGGCGGTCCCGGTTTTCAGCCTTAAACGGGTTGCCGGCGATCCGGTTCGGGCACTGGCCGAGCGTTCCTCCATCGTCATTTCCCGCAAGATGGCCGAAAAGTTTTTCGGGAAACGAGACCCGGTTGGCCGGAAACTGATTTTCGACAACAAAGAAGAATTGCGGGTGAATGCCGTCATCGAAGAGCTGCCCGAAAATAGCCATTTGAAATTTGACTACCTGGTTTCGATGCCGACTTTTTATAAAGACGTACCAGAAAACGCGACGAATAACAAAGGCTGGATGTTTGGCTGGACGTACGTTTTGTTTCGGGACAAAGCCGGGGTAGCCAAAGCCGAAAAACGGCTACTGGATTTTTTTAAGCAGTATTATGGCGGATGGCCAAAAGACGAAATGGATGGAATAATGGAATTCGCCAAAACCGTTCGTTTTCAGCCGCTGACCGACATTCACCTGAAGTCGAATCTGATTCAGGAAATGGGTCCCAACAGCAACATTCTCTACATCTATGTTTTCCTGGCAGTCGAAATTCTGATCCTGGTGATTGCCTGCGTCAATTTTATCAACCTCTTTACGACCCAGGCACTGAAACGGGCGAAGGAAGTGGGCATGCGGAAAGTGCTGGGGGCGCGCAAGATGCAGGTGGTCGGGCAGTTTCTGGGCGAAGCGTTTATTCTGACGATACTGGCCAGTCTGATGGCGGTTTTTCTGTACGAAATTGCCCTGCCTTTTTACAACGACATCGCCGGAAAGCAGGTCTCCGGCTGGGAAATCGCCCGGCCCGAAAATTTGATAATCATCGGCCTGATTGTGCTTTTTGTCGGATTGCTATCCGGTTTATTTCCGTCGCTGTTCATCGCCCGGTTTGAGCCCATTACATCGCTAAAAGCGGATAAACTGCCCAAATCCTCCGCCAATGCGTTGCGGAAAAGCCTGATCGTGGTGCAGTTTGTGGTGTCGGCGTTTCTGATTATTTCAACGGTTCTAATTTATCAGCAAATGAATCTGCTCCGAAACCAGCAACTCGGTTTCGACAAAGAGCAAGTGCTCGTGGTGAAGCTGTACGGAAAACTGAAAGAAAAACTACTGCTCAATCCCGATCTTTTTAAGAACGAAATCGCCCGAAATTCGGCGATTCTGGCCGTCGGGCAGTCGTCTAACCTCATCGGCGATGACTTGAGCGTGGAGTCGGTGACGCCCATAAATCCGCCCGCCGGAAAAGAATATCCTTCCGTAAAAGTAACCCGGGTCGATGCGGATTACCTGACCGTCCTGAATATAAAACTGAAAGAAGGCCGCAATTTTTCCCGCCAGTTCAACGACTCTGCTTCGTTCATCATCAACGAGAAAACCGCCCAGATCCTCGACCTGAAAAACCCCGTTGGTGCCTTCGTGGAAAATAAGTCGATGAACCTGAAGGGCAAGATCGTCGGCGTGATCCGGGATTACAATTTTGCGTCGCTACACAACCAGGTCGAACCCCTGGTGCTGGAATACAAACCGCAATGGACCGGGAATTTACTGGTAAAAATCAAGCCTGGAAATCCGCAGGAAACGATCGCTTTCCTGAAAAATACCGTCGAGAACCTGGCTCCCAACACGCTGTTCAGTTACAGCTTTCTGGACGAACGGATGGCGGCTTTGTACAGGAAAGAAGACCACATGAGCACGATCCTGAACGCGTTTTCCGGTCTGGCGATTGTGATTTCCTGCCTGGGCCTATTCGGCGTGGTTGCGCACGAATCCAAAATACGGACCAAAGAAATCGGGATTCGGAAGGTACTGGGAGCTTCCGTTGGCAGTCTGGTATCGCTACTTTCCGGCTCCTTTCTGAAACTTGTGATCATCGGTATTCTGATTGCCTCGCCGATTACGTGGTATGCAACCGATCAATGGTTACAGGGTTTTGCGTACAAAATTGACGTTCACTGGTGGATTTTTGGGCTGGCCGGGCTGGTCATCCTGGCCATTGCCCTGCTGACAGTTTCGTTGGTAAGCATCAAAGCCGCGCTGATGAATCCGGTAAAAAGTCTGCGAAGTGAATGAAAATTAAGGGAATAGCGAAGAGTGAATAATGAATAAGGAACACTGAATAGTGAATAACGAATATTGAATAACGAAGAGGCTTCGCCGACGTCCAACCTTCGTTATTCATTATTCACTATTCAATATTCACTATTCACTATTCACTCCTTGAAAAACAGCCATTACCGACGTCTCTCCCGTTGGCAGGCTTTCGATTTCGAGGGCATTTCCCGTTACTTCCAGCACTTTTTTAACGATGGCAAGACCCAGACCGGAGCCTTGCTGTTCGTAGCTCTTGCGGTCGAACTGGACGTACGGCGCAATGCGGGCGATGTCTTCCGGTTTGAACGGTTGTCCACGGTTTACAATCGTCAATCGGTAGGAATCGCCCTCCCGGTGACCCGTGATCCGAATGGGACTTGACCCATTGGAAAACTTGTGTGCATTGTCGATCAACTCATCCAGCACAATCCGCAGACCGGTTTCCGAAATACGAACCGGAGCTCCGGTCACCTCAATCTGATTCTGGATGATCTGATCGTGCCGCTCATTCACGGTCTGGATTTGCTGCCGGATCACCTCCGAATCCAGGTTTGCAACCCCATTGACAAACTCGGTGGAAGCCGGATTTTCCTGAAGATCTTCCATGAGCCGCAGGTTGTCCAGCGAACGTTTCAGCCGCAACCCACAGGTCTTGATCATGCCCAGCATCGACAGGCTATCTTCCTGATCGAATTCGTTGTAATGCTCCATCAGCAACGTAACGAAACCGAGAATGCCGCTCAGGGGGGTGTTGTATTCATGATTGGACATCCGGGTGATGGTCCGGCGGAGTTCTCCCAACCGACTTTGCAGATCGGACTCCCGCAGTGCTTCGCGCTGGAGACGGCTTTCGATGGCCAGCAACAGGCTTTCCAGCGTGAACGGTTTGGTGAGGTAATCATCGGCCCCCGAGATCATGCCCCGGCGCACATCGGCTTCCTCCGTTTTGGCCGTCAGAAAAATAAAAGGTACCGTTGCCAGCGAACGGTTGCTCCGAACCGCTTCCAGCACCTGGTATCCATCCATCTCCGGCATCATGATGTCGCACAGGATGAGGTCAGGCTGCGACACCATCGCCAGACTAATGCCCTCCCGCCCGTTGGGAGCCGATTCCACATCGTAGCCCTTCAGACTGAGTAAGGTGGTTACATTGTCCCGAATCGGGGTTTCGTCTTCAATCAGTACGATTCGCGTAGCCATAAAGGGTGGATTTTTAGTGGGAATGAACAGGCCGTGATTACGCCGATGGGATAGAATGACTGTCGGGTTCAATGGGCAACCGGATCGTAAACGTTGATCCCTGTGTTTCCTGGCTTTCGACGGTGAGCGTCCCCCCGTGAAGCTCTACAAACTGACGGGCAATCACCAGACCGAGTCCGGTGCCCTGAATGCTGGCGGTATTGCTAGCCCGGAAAAAGGTTTGAAAGAGCGACGAAAGCTCGGTAGCCGGGATGCCGATGCCTTCATCGGTGACCTCAATGACCAACGTCTGTTTCTCAAACCGGATCGCCAGACCGGGATTGGTTTTTGAAAATTTAAAGGCATTCGAAAGTAAATTAACCAAAACGTGGGTCATCAGCTTTTCATCCAGGTATGCGCGGGACGACGGCCCGACCAACGAAACACGGACGGTTCGCCCGTCGGGCTGATGGCTAAAATGACTGCCGATGATCTGCTGACACAACGCCAGCACATCGACCCAGCGGGGATTGAAAGCCACTTTGCCCGATTCAATCTTACCGATGGTGAGCATGTCTGAGAGCAGGCCGGTATAATTCTGAACCTGCTGCTGAATCACCCCCAAATAGTTTTTAATGGCCGGCCTGGCGGTTTCCGGCGGTTGTTCCAGATAGAGACGAATCAAATCGACACTGGTCTGGATCGTGGCCAGGGGCGTCCGGAATTCGTGCGACGCCGTCGAAACAACCTGCGACTTGAGCTTGCTGAGTTCCTGTTCGCGGGCCAGGGATTGCTGCAACACCAATTCCTTTTCTTTCTGGCTGGTGATGTCGTTGGCAATCCCGATATACCGAACCGGCACGCCCTGGCTGTCTTTCATGACGAACGTTCGGATCAGGAGCCACCGAATCGCCTGGTGCGTCCCTTTCACGCGGCATTGAACCGTCACTTCCTGCCCCTGCCGGTATTTTTCAAATTCGGCCAGCGTTGCGGCCCGGTCTTCTTCCAGAATCGTGTCCAGAAAAGAATGCTCGTTCCCGGGCACCTGCTGGCGTACAATCCCAAACACGCGCTCATACGCCGGATTGATATACAGCAACTTGAACGGCTCGACCGCGTGAATCCAGAAGACCTCATCCACGTTTTCGGCAATCTCGCGAAACCGCTGCTCGCTCTCCCGCAGGGCATCTTCGGCCAGTTTTCGCTGGGTAATATCACGGGCCGACCCGTATACCAGATTATCGATTCCAATGGCATTCCACTCGATGATCCGGTAGGTGCCGTCTTTTTTGCGAAACCGGTTAATCTGGTTGCGAACTGGTCGGTGCAGAATGCCTGTCAGCAGATTTTGAAAAACAAACTTCTGTTCATCGGGATGCAGCAAATGCAAAAACGGAATGGCCATCAACTCAGCTTCCGTATACCCCAGCGCAACCTGAAAAGCCTGGTTGATTTTCGATATATTGCCCTGGCTGTCGGAAATGCAGTGCATGTCCAGCGCCCCCACAAAGAAGGTGTTCAGCTCCCGGTTTTTCTGTTTCAGTTTTTCTTCAGCCGCCTTGAGCAACGAAATATCCGTCGCCATGCCCACATACCCCGTGATCTCGCCTTCTTCATTTTGCAGCGTGCTGGTGGTTAACAAAACCGGAAACCGCTTTCCGCCTTTGCCCTCAATCAGGCATTCGGTCTGAAAAAACCCCTGTTCTTGCAGGATCGGCTGAATCAGAAAAGTAGGCGGGGCACTGGGTAGTTCGGCCTGGTAGGTCAGAATGGGAACCGGTGCTTCGGAAACGTCAAAACGCGTCCTTGGGTGTCTTCCAATGAGTTCGTCGGCCCGGTAGCCCGACACCTGTTCAACGGCCGGATTCGCCGTCAGAACCACGCCCTGCGTATCGGTTGAGATGATGGCCTGCCCGGCATTTTTGAGGATGGCGTTTTGCAGTGCCAGGAGTTGTCCAATTTCCCGGGTTCGCTCCGCCACCCGTTGTTCGAGCTGTTCAGTATGCTGCTGAAGCTGTTCGTTGAGATGCTGCTGGTAAATAACGATGGCTAGCTGACTGGCCACCTCGCCGGCAATCTGGCGGTATTCTTCCGTAAAAAACCGGGGCGTGTGCGACAGCAGCACAAAAGCGCCGATGTATTGCTGCTGGCTGAACAGCGGAATAACGAGCAGCGACCGAAACCCCCGTTTATACAGGTTCAGTTCCGGCGGAATGCCCACAGAATCCGGTTGCAGGTGATCCAGCAGCCAGGATTGCCCACTCAGCAACGGTTCGACGTGAAACAGGTGGCTGGGCAATCCGGAAGCCGTTCGGGTAGCCCTTTCATTGCCCACCAGCCAGCTTTCCGCCTGCGCCAGTCCCGTCGCGTGGTTGAACCGAAAAACCACCAGTTGCTCGCACGGAACCAGTTCCCGGATGTGCAGAAGGGCGGCCGCTTCGGGGCCCTGTTCGGTCAAGCTCTGGTTGAGCAAGGCCCGTTCAATGGCCTGAAACCCCTGAAGCCGCTGGTTTGTCCGGGTTAATGCCTGATTGATTTGGTGCAGTTGTTCATTCTTTTGGTGCAGCAGATCGGCCTGCTCCCGCAGTGCCTGTTGCTGCTTTTGCAGGGGTGTATTGTCCAGATACGTCAGCAACACCCCGTCTCCGATCCGGGTCAGATGGCCTTCCACCCACAAATCCAGCCCATCGGCCTGGTAATGCGTTTCGTAGTGTTTGGGAATTCCGGTTTGTAACACCTCCACGAGTCGCCCCAAAGAACCCTGTTCGCGGGCCGAAGGGAAAATATCGAGGACGCTGCGGTTGATCAGTTGCTCAACGGAGAGACCCACCGTCCGGGCGTTGACCGGATTAGTTAAGACATAGCGAAAGTCCGTAACATTACCAGCCTCGTTCCGAACCGGATGAAACAACGTCAGGCCGGCCGGTAAATGTTCCACAATCGTTTTCAGCAACTGGGTTTGTTGCTCCAGCGCCAGTTGGGCTTGTTTGGACGCGGTAATATCGAGGGAGGTGATGATGATCCCTTCGTATTTTTTGCTCACCGTGACATCCACCCAGTTTATGTGGCTGCCAATCGGATGTGGCCTTTCAAAGCGCTGGGTGATGCCGGTTTCCCAGGCCTGAACGTACCGGCTAAATACGCCCGTATCGACAAAACTGGGAAAAACCTGGAGCATCGTCCTCTGACCAATCTCGCCGGGCGTCAGGGCCGACATCGTCAGGGCAGCATGATTCCCCCAAATGTAGCGAAAGTCGGCTACCTGGTCGTTCTGAAAAATAGGCTGGCAATACAACACCGCAACCGGGATGACATCCTGAAAACTCTCCAGTTGTTGTGCCCGAACGGTTTCGTCCTGAAAAATCATACACGCTGAGTACCCCATTTGGAAGCCTGTAGGGGTCTGGCCTACAAAGAGGTAAGTACCTGATTACGGCAAAAATTGAGCCAGATAGCGGGCTCACTCCGTAATCATTGCGTGCTCACTTTATTCGGAACGCAGCGACTTCACGGGACTCCTGAAAGCGGCTTTGACAGACTCATAAGACACGGTGAGCAGGGTAATGCCCATAGTCAGCAGCGCGGCCAGCGCAAAAATCCACCAGCTCAGCTCAATCCGGTATTCGTAGCTCCGGAGCCAGTGGGTCATCAGCCACCAGCCCAGCGGAGCAGCCACCAGAAAGCCCAGCAAAACCAACTTGCCGAACTCCCGGCCAAACAGCCACAAAAGCTGCACCTGAGTGGCTCCAAGCACTTTCCGGACGCCGATTTCCTTCGTCTTCGATTCGGCCATGAACGCCACCAAACCGTAGACGCCCAGACCACCAATCAGAATGGCCACCAGCGAAAACACCTGAATCAGTCCCAGCAAAATCCGTTCGGTCACGTAAAACTCATTCACCAGGTCGTCTACGAAAACCGGCTTGAAGATGTTTTCGGGAAACTGCCCATTCCAGACTTTCTCAACCGCCTGAACCGTAGCAGTCCGGTTGTCCGGAACTACTTTTAAAGCGGCTATGGCGAAATCCGTATGCGAATTGAGCAGGGCCATGGGCGGCACACTGCCGTGGACTTTGCCAATCTGAAAATCATTCACTACGCCCACCACGGTTTGGGTTCTCCCAAAAACCGTGAGCCGTTTGCCCAGGATAGCCGCGGGGGTTGGCAGCGTCAGTTGTTTGATCATGGCCTGATTCACCAGCACTTCGTTGTTCGTCGAATCGTTGGTGCGGAAATTCCGCCCGGCAACCAGCTTCAGGCCGAACAGCGGAATGTAGTCTTTGTCGCCTACTTTCACATTAACCGGGAATTTCTCCGGTTCCGGATGACTGTCGTAGGTAAACGGAACCGGCGGCCGGCGATACGAAGCGGGGGGATCGCCCGCCAGCGCCACCTGTTCAACGCCGGGGAGCTGAGCCAGTTGCTCGCGCAGGGTCTGTTGTTTCAGTGGGTTGTTCGTCGGCACCGGAACCGTCAGCACCGATTCTTTCCTAAAACCCAGATCGGCCTGCTGCATGTGCTGCACCTGCCTCGTCATGACAATGGCCCCAATCACGAAAAGTTGCGTAATGAAAAACTGAACGACCACCAGACCGCGCCGAACCGAAACGCCACCGATCTGTTGCGTCGTCAGCCGTCCGCGCAACGCCATGACCGGATTGAACCGCGACAGAATCAGGGCCGGATAGAAACCGGCCAGCAGAATGACCGCCAGAATCAGCCCACCAAACCACCACAACGCGTCGGGCCGAAACACATTCAGCACCGAGAGATCCGCATTCAATTTCGCCAAAGCCGTATTCAACAGGGGCAGGTTGAGTTGAGTCAACAGTAAGGCCAGCCCGACTGCCGCCAGCACCACCAGGGTGGTTTCGGTCAGAAACTGGCCGATCAACTGCCCGCGCGTGCTCCCGATCGCTTTCCGAACGCCCACTTCTTTCGACCGTTTGATGGCGCGGGCCGTGGCGACGTTGACAAAATTGATGCAGGCAGCCCCAACCAGAAAGAGGCCCAGGATGATCAGCGCATACAGAATAGGGCGCGGGGCATGACCGCCGTATTGGGGATTGTGGTTCAGGTCGCTCAGGGGCAAGGCTCGAAAGTCCAGCCGTTTCGCTTCCGGCCCGGCCAGGTATTTTCGGCGAATGGCCGGAAAGGCCCGGGTCAACTGACCAACGGAAGCTCCTTCCCGAAGCGTTACAAAGCACAGGGCAGCGGGGGCATCCCAGCGTTGCATGGCGTGTGAATCGCCCGTTAACACGGGAAAAGTCGTGTAGGAAACCAGCATCTCCAGGGGCAGCTTGGTATTGGACGGCGGGTTTTTGATAACGCCCGTAACGGTCAGGCTCGTCTGGTTATCAAACCGCAGTGTACGGCCGATGGGGTCGGCATTGTCGAAGTATTTGTGGGCGTAGCGTTCCGATAAAACAACCGTATTGGGCGCGTTCAGGGCGGTTTCCGGACTTCCTTTTACCCATTCCGTTCCGAATACCTCAAAATACTGTGGTTCGACAAACCCGATGTTCCGCGATTCTTCAAACTTCTTTGCCAAACCGCCTTTTCCGTCCGGTATTCCGATGATTTTCCGGAACGCCAGTTCCAGCCGGACGGCGGTTTCCACAAACGGATAATCCCGGCGCAGCACATCGCCCAGCGGCCGGGGCGTGGCATCGCTCGGAACCACCTGATCGTGCCGAATGTCTGTCACGACCCAGTAGGTCCGGTCGGCCTTGGCGTGATACCGGTCGAAGCTGAACAGCCAGTCGACCAGCAGAAAAATCATCAGGCCACTCGCCAGACCGATGGCCAATCCGACCGTGCTGATGGCACTCGAAAGGCGGTTTCGCCAGAGATTGCGCAGGGAAATCAGAAGGTAATTGCTTAGCATAGTTGGGTTTAGAATAGAAATTAAAGAAGAATCATCCGATTTAAACGGCCATCCGGCCGAACGTCGGCCCGGTCGGGGCTTTGCAAATCCCAGCACCTCCCGCCAATACCGCAACCGGGCCCGCCGTTCGCCAATGCGTTTTACCTGAAAGGCAAACTCCTCGTGCAAATCGCCTTGTACCTCCTCCAGCCGGTGGGTAGAACAGAAGAATTTCAGAAGCTGGTCGGCGAGTTTTGGGGGAGCAGGTATCACGTCAACCTTTTTAATTTAAAATGTTAAATGATGAATATTAAATATAAAAGGATAAGTACCGCCTAACTCCTTTGACATTCATCATTTGAAATTTACTATTTATTATTTCCTTATTTCATTCGTTTCTCAGGCTCTTCACCGGATTCATTAATGCCGCTTTAATCGCCTGATAACTGACCGTCAATAAAGTAATTACAGTAATCGACAATCCGGCGATGATGAATACCCCCAGCTCCAGATCGACATGGTAGGCAAAGTTGTGCAGCCACTGCTGCAGCACCCAGCCGATGACCGGAAAAGCGATCACCAGCGCGATCAACAACAGCTTCAGGAAATCCATGGACAGCATGACGGCGACATTGCCGACTGTGGCACCCACCACTTTCCGAATGCCGATTTCCTTCTGCCGCCGTTGGGCCGTAAAAGCCGCTAAACCGAACAGGCCCAGACAGGAAATGAGGATGGTGAGTCCGGCAAAATACCGGGATAAAACCCCGATCTGGCGCTCGGCGGCATAGAGCGCCTGGTAGTTTTCGTCCAGAAACTGGTAGTCAAAAACGAGGCCCTGGTGGTGGGCTTCGAATACCTTCTGAATGCGCGCAATCGTCTGTTGTTCCGTGCCGCCCTGCATCTTCACCATGATGTTGGGCATGACTGGATAGACCTGGAAAAAGCACGGTTTCACGGTTTCATACAGCGATTCGAAGTTGAAGTTTCTGACCACGCCCACAATCTGCCGCTCCCGATCCCAGAACTTGACGGTTTTGCCAATCGGATCTTTTAATCCCATGCTTTTAATAGCCGCTTCGTTGAAAATAATTTCGTTGTACGAACCCGGGTTGTTTGAAAAACCGCGCCCTTCTTTCAGCTCCATGCCGAGGGTTTCGATGAAGTTATAGCCCACTTCCAGGTTGGAAAACTCGATGTCTTTACCCGGCGGTTTTCCCGGCCACTGAAAACCGGAAATGGCCCCGTGGTCGCCGGTCAGGTTGTGGTAATAACTCGACGCGTTGACCACGCCCGGAATCGTTTTGATTTCGGCCAGAAAACCCTCTGCCGATTTCAGCTTGACGGAATCCATTTCCAGCGGAATTTCGAAATGAATGATATTCTCCCGGTTGTAGCCCAGATTTTTGGTCTGGATATACTCAATCTGACGATACACCACCAGAACCGAGACGATAAACAGGATGGAAACCGTGAATTGAAAAACCACCAGGCCTTTTCTGACCAGCAACTCGCCGACCGACGTTTTGAGTTTGCCTTTCAAAACCGCCGTCGGATTAAAACCGGAAAGATACAAAGCCGGGTAACTCCCGGCGATTAAACCGGTCAGTGCCGTGATGCCGACAATCGCCAGCAGCAGCGTGCCGTCAAACTCCAGACTGATGTGTTTGCCGGTAATCAAATTGAATTGTGGAAGCAACAGGATCAGGAGAAAAACCGCTATAATGAGCGACAGAAAAGCCATCAAAAGAGATTCGCCCAGGTATTGAAAAACCAGCGAACTGCGCAGCGCTCCCACCACTTTTTTGATGCCTACTTCTTTGATTCGCCCCGACGCTTTCGCCGTCGATAAATTCATAAAATTGATGCAGGCAATGAGCAGAATGAAGACCGCGATGACCGAAAACAGTTTTACATAGGTAATCCGTCCGCCAACTGGCTTGCCATTTTCAAATTGTCCGTGGAGGTATTTATCGGAATACCGGATTGCGAATAATTGCGTCTTCGTTTTATCTTTTGTCTGTAAATAATTCCTGATTTTTGCATTAAATCGATCTAAATCAGTACCTTCCCTCAAAACCAGAAACGTACTTGGATCACTATTCCCCCAGTTTTCCATACCGGGTCGTCTGACAAAAAAGACGTTAAAACTGAACAGAAGGTCAAACGGTTCGGTCGAATTGGCCGGGCTATTGGCGAAAATACCACCCACCCGGTAGGTTCCGCTGAATTCCTCGTGATCCCATTTGACGGCCTTGCCAAGCACATCTTTCGTAGTACCAAACAGTTTTATAGCCACCTCCTCGGAAAGCGCAACGGTATGGTTATCCGAAAAAAGGCTGTTTTGATCTCCCTGGAGAAACGGGCAGGTAAAGACATTAAAGTAATCCTTCCCAACAAACTGCCCACCCGATTTTAGCCGGGTTTCGCCCACTGAAATGATCCCTTTGCTGGAAAACCAGGACGCCGGAACCACCGTAACAGCGTGCTCGACTTCGGGCATTTCGGCCGCCAGCGCATCCGCCAGCAAACCGGGCGTATGATTGATGGTGTTCACGTCATCTTCGTGAAAATGATTGGCCATGACCTGAAAAAGCTGCTCGTCTTTTTCATTGTATGTATCCATGCGTAATTCATCCTTCACCCACAGATAAATCAACAACGTACACGCCAAACCGGTGGATAAACCGACCAGGTTAAGCGCCGTAAACTGACGGTCTTTCGTCAAATTTCGCCAGGCAATTTTGACATGATTCCGGAACATAATCGGGTTCGTTCGATGCGTTGTTGACTCTTTTTTTGACCTTTTTTTACTCGCAGACGACAGCACAAATCCCAGCACTTCCCGCCAATACCGCAACCGGGCCCGCCGTTCGCCCATGCGTTTTACCTGAAAGGCAAACTCCTCGTGCAAATCGCCTTGAATCTCCTCCAGCCGGTGGGGAGAACAGAAAAAGCTCAGAAGCTGGTCGGCGAGTTGGGGTGGTTGCATAGAGTTATGAGTGAAGAGTGAAGAATTATGAGTTGGCTGACGCACTTAACTCATAATTCTTCACTCTTAATTCTTCATTCCGAGCGCAGCGAGCGAACAGGATTCACCAAAGCCGCTTTGATACTTTGAAAACTGACGGTTAGCAGTGCCACGGCCACCGCCAGCAAACCGGCCAGCCCGAAAACCCACCATTCCAGATCGATCCGGTAGGCAAAATCCGCCAGCCACTCCTTCATGGCATACCAGCCGATGGGCGTGGCAATCAGGATGGCGACAAACACCAACCGCAGAAAGTCTTTGGATAGCAGGGCTACAATGCTGGCAACGGATGCGCCCAGCACCTTGCGAACGCCGATTTCCTTGGTACGCTGCAAAGTGGTAAAAGCCGCCAGACCGAACAGGCCCAGGCATGCAATGAAAACCGCCAGCCCCGCGAAAATGCCGAACAGTTCCCCGATCCGTTGTTCGGACTCGTACATCCTGTTAAACCGCTCACTTAGAAAAGAATACGAGAAGGGATTATCGGTTTCGGCTTTCCATTTCTGTTCTACTGTTT
This sequence comes from Larkinella humicola, assembly GCF_008727875.1. Classification (GTDB taxonomy): domain Bacteria; phylum Bacteroidota; class Bacteroidia; order Cytophagales; family Spirosomataceae; genus Larkinella; species Larkinella humicola. The sequence goes on from NZ_VTWS01000005.1 coordinate 592,361, forward strand.
TGAGAAAAGCCGGTAAATTCTCCGTCCGGATGCGCAGGGCCAACTGGTACCCATCTCCGCCATACACCATAATCAGGGGCGCAATGTGCTGGTGCATGGACTCAAAATGAAAGTCTCTGATGACGCCAACCACTGTGTAGGTGTGCCGGTCGCCCGGACTGCCGTCGCCCACGGTTGCGATGCGCTGCCCAATCGGGTTTTTCCAGCCAAATTGCCGAACGGTAGCTTCGTTGACCAGCACCGCAGCGCTATCGCCCGAAAACGCTTTGGAGAAGTTGCGGCCCAGTGCCAGCCGAATGCCCAGAGTCGGCAAATACTGCTCGTCGATCCGGTAGGTTTTCAGCCGATAGGGGCTCGTTTCTGCGGGGGCATTCACATCCCGAACCCCGTCAAAACCACTGTTGGAATTCCCGGCGGGTAGATAACCCGCCAGACTGACACTCGCGACCTGCGATTGCTTCGCCAGTTCGGCTTTGAACGCATTCAGTTTGTTACCCAGCACGTAGGTATCGTGCAGAATCAACACCTGTTCTTTGTCGAAGCCCACTTTCTTGTTCTGAATAAACCGCAGTTGCTGATGGACCACCAGCGTTCCGATGATCATGCCGATGGAAACGACGAATTGGATCGTAACCAGCGTATTCCGTAACCAGCCGCTGCGCACCCCGGACGCGAGTTTGCCTTTCAGCACGCTAACCGGTTTGAACGACGACAGGAAAAAAGCCGGATAGCTGCCGGCCAGCAACCCGACCACCAGACAGCCCGCCAGCGTGTACGTAATCATCCGGACGTTCAACAGCGTATCCAGACCGAACGTCTTGGTCGCCAGCTGATTGAATGTCGGCAGTACGGCAATCACCAAACCGCAGGCTACCAGCAGCGCCAGAAACGTGATCAGCAGCGATTCGGCCAGAAACTGGCGAATCAACTGCTGCTGCACCGAACCCAGCACCTTGCGAATGCCGACCTCCTTGGCCCGGTTGGCCGACCCGGCCGTCGACAGGTTCATGAAATTGATGCAAGCCAGCAACAGGATAAAAACCGCAATGGCCGAGAAAATGTAAACGTATTTCTCATCGCTGTTTGGCTCCAGTTCACCTTCCCGGTCCGACTTCAGGTGAAGGTCCGTAATCGGCTGGAACTGAAACTCGAACCGGTCGCCTTTGCGGAGGTATTCGTCGTAGCTCATGCCGAGAAATTCCTGCACTTCCGGGCCCAGATACTTCCGGACAATCTGCGGGCTCTGAGCTGCCAGCTTGTCTATCGAATAGTCTTTCCGCAGCAGGAAGTACGTGTTTGCACCGCTCGACATCCACTTTTCACGCGCGTGAAGCGAGCGGTAGGAGCCAAAAAAGTCGTAATGAAAATGCGAGTTGGACGGCACATCCTGGCAAACCCCTGTTACCCGAAAAAGGCCCATGGTTCCCATCGTCAGGCTTTTGCCGACGGGGTTCTGAGTGCCAAAATACTTCCGGGCGGTCGATTGGGTGAGAACGACGGTATTGGGTTCGGTCAAAACCGTCAGACGGTTTCCTTTCAACAGCGGGATCGAAAAAATCGTAAAAAAACTGGAATCCGTAAACACCACCCGTTCTTCCTTGAACCGTTCGTTGCCGTATTTGATCACAAACGTCCCTTGTTCTTCCAGGCGGGTAAAGGCTTCCACACCCGGATAATCGTGTTGGATGGCGGGTCCGGCGGGGGCGGGGGCATACGCGATATCGAGTTCCTTGCCGCCTATGCTGCCCTGCAGCGTCATGCGAAAAATCCGGTCGGCGTTCGCGTTGTAGCGGTCGTAACTCAGCTCGTCCTGCACAAACAGCACAATGAGCAGACAGGTGGCCAGACCGACGGCCAGACCGGCGATGTTGATGACCGAAAACGCTTTTTTCCGCCAGAGATTCCGCCAGGCAATTTTGAAGTAGTTCTGAATCATCGTCGGGTTGGTTAGATGCGTTGTTGAATACTCAATTGACTTTCTTTTAAGCGCAAACGACAGAATAAACCCCAGCACATCCCACCAATACCGTTCCCTCGCCCGCCGTTCGCCCACCTGCCGAAGCTGGTACTGAAACTCCTCGTGCAAATCGCCCTGTACCTCTTCCAGCCGACCGGGGGCGCAGAAGAATTTCAGAAGTCGGTCGGCGAGGTGGGGCGGTTTCATATTGCTTTTAATATCGAATAATGAATAGAGAATAACGAAAGCCGAAGTGTCGTCCGCGGAGCCACTTCGTTATTCGTTATTTAATATTCAGTGTTCGATATTCTCTTCTTATTCACTTTTCAGACTCTTCACCGGATTCATCAAAGCGGCTTTGACGCTCTGAAAACTGACCGTCAGCAGCGCGATCACCACCGTCAGCAAACCCGCCAGCGCGAAGACCCACCACGCGAGATCAACCTGATACGCAAACCCCTGCAACCAGCGGTCCATGGCATACCAGGCAACCGGAAAAGCGATCAGCATGGCGATGGCGACGGGTTTCAGGAAGTTGGCCGACAGCAGAACCACAATGTTCGGAACCGATGCGCCCAGCACCTTGCGAACGCCGATTTCTTTCGTGCGCTGCTCGGCCATGAAAGCCGCCAGCCCAAACAAACCCAGACAGGAAATGAAAATGGCCAGAAAAGCAAAGGCATTGGCGAGTTGGCTGACCACCTGTTCGCTGTGGTATAATTTGGCGTATTCCAGATCCGAAAACTGGTAGGTAAACGGAAAATTGGGATTCAGCTCTTTGCAGATTTTTTCGAGACTAGCCAGCGCTTCCCGGGTTTTGCCGGCTTCGGTCCGAACCAGAATACTGCCCCATTTTTGCTGTTCGTCCAGCCGGACAATCAGCGGTTCAATGGTCTGGTGCATGGAATTGAAATGAAAATCTTTCAAAACGCCGATGATCTTGCCCTCCCGGTTTCCCCACCACATCGACTTTCCGATCGGATTTTTGTAGCCAATTTTCCGAACAGCCGCTTCATTGACGAGGTAGCTGGCCGAATCGGTGCCGAATTCGCGGGAAAAATCGCGCCCTTCGGCCAGTTTCAGGTTCATGGTTTTCAGGAAATCGAAGCCCACCACGGCGTCGGCAAACGGCACCAACAGGCCCGGATCTTTACCAACCCATTCGATGTCGCTCCGGTGGTGGCCAATCAGGGTGGGGGATTCCTTCATCCTCGAAATGGTGAGGATGCCCGGCTGTTTCCCCGCTTCGTCCTTGAACAGATTGTATTTCTGAACCAAATCTCCCTCGATGGGAATATAAAGCAGATTTTCGCGGTCATACCCAATGTTTTTGGACTGGATATAGCCCATTTGGCGGTAGATCACGATCATGCCCACGATGAGAATCATGGAAAGCGAAAACTGAAAAACCACCAGACTTTTCCGGAAAAACGTTGCGCCAAATCCCAGACGCGCCGACAGCATTCGTCCTTTCAAAGCCCGGATCGGATTCATGGAAGACAGAAACAGGGCCGGATAACTCCCCGACACCAGACCCGTCAGGAGCAGAAGCCCGACCAGGCTGGCCCAGAAAACCGGTTGTCCGAACGGCAAAAACAGGCGCTTTCCGGTCAGTTCATTAAAGGCGGGCAGGAGGATGAGCACCAGCATTACCGCCAGCACCACCGCGAAAAACGTGAGCAGAATGGCCTCACCCATAAACTGCCCGATCAAGGCGGAACGAACGGCCCCGACCACCTTCCGAACACCCACTTCCTTCGCCCGTTTGGTGGAGCGGGCCGTGGCCAGGTTCATAAAATTGATGCAGGCAATGAGCAGAATGAAAACCGCTACGATACTAAAAAGCCGCACGTACTCAATCCGTCCGCCATCGACCTGGCCGTTTTTGAAAGTCGCATTCAGGTACTTTTCGGGATAAGGCTGCAAGGCGAGTTCGGTATGTGATCCGGCGGTTTTCGTCGTATACTGGTATATGAACTCCTTGATTTTAGCCTCAACTTTTGCGGGATCGGCTCCCGGACGAAGCTGCACGAAAGTAAAAGGGCTCGTGTTGCTCCAGTTATTCACCCACTGGTTTTCTTTCACATACGCTTTCCAGCTTCGCAAAAAATCAAATTGCTGCGACGAGTTGGCGGGCAGATCCTCGAAAACCGCCGTCACCATCAGGTCGTCCTGGTCCTGGTAGCGAATCGTCTGACCGATGGCCTTCTCCGGTTTTCCAAAAAACTGTTCGGCCATCTTTCGCGAAATGGCGATGCCTTCCGGCGTGTTCAAGGCGGTTTCGGGGGTTCCCTGCACCAGCGGATAGCTGAACATGCTGAAAAAGTCGGCACCCGCAAACGATCCATCGGCCTTGTTGATTTTCCCGGCCACTTCAAACGTGGCGGTTCGGCTCTGCTCCAGACTGCTGCTCCACTCAACTTCGGGAACCACGCGTTTTAATTCCTGCGCCAGCAGGCCCTGCGTGTAATACGAGGCTTCCACCTTGCCGTCATAAAAACCGCGTTCGTAGATCTGAAAAAGTCGGTCGCCGTTGGCGTGAAAGCCGTCGACGCTGCGTTCGTCCTGCACCCACAGCAGGATGAGCAGGCTGCACGCCATGCCGAGGGCCAGCCCGAGGATGTTGATGGCCGAAAACGCTTTGTTGCGAACCAGATTCCGCCGGGCAATTTTAAAATAGTTGCTGATCATTGTTGGGTTCATCGGTTGAGTTGTTGTTGGATATTTCATTGATTTTCGTCTGATCGCAAATGGTTTCAGAAAGCCCAGGACACCCCACCAATACCACCTCTTAGCCCGCCGTTCGCCCATCCGCCGGAGCTGGTATTGAAACTCCTCGTGCAAATCCCCCTGCACCTCCTCCAGCCGGTGGGGAGCACAGAAAAATTTGAGGAGACGGTCGGCGAGTTGGGGCGGTTTCATTGGGTTTATAATTTCAAATGGTAAATTTCAAATGATGAATGATAAAATATCTCAGCACGTCACCGTCTCCTCAATTATCAAATTTTTACATTCATCATTTGAAATTTACTATTTATCATTCCCCTTCTTTCATTCACTTTTCAGGCTTTTCACCGGATTCATCAATGCGGCTTTGACGCTTTGGAAACTGACCGTCAGGGCTGCCACGATCATCGTCGCCAGCAAAGCCATTCCAAAAATGCCGGGACCGATCTCGATCTTATAGGCAAAATCCTGCAACCAGTGCGTCATCACCCACCATGCCACGGGCGTTGCCACCACGAAGGCCACGGCAATCAACCGGGCGAACTCCTTGCCAAACAGCCACAAGATGTTACTGATGCTGGCTCCCAGCACCTTGCGGACGCCGATTTCCTTCGTTTTTTGATTCGCCATAAACAACACCAGTCCATACAGCCCCAGACAACCGATCACCACGGCGATTCCGGCGAAGAAATTGATCAGCTTGGCCATCGTCTGTTCCTGAACGTAGTATTCCTGCAATTGCTCATCGACGAACTGTGCGGTGAAATAACTGTCGGGATAGATCTGGTTATACTCTTTTTCCAGTTGGTGGATAACCCGTTCAAAATTGCCGTTGTGTAATTGTAGACTGGCATAATAGTACTTGGTCGCCCGGGTGGTCATGAAGAGCGGAAAAATCCCACTTTTCAGATCGCGCTCATTGAAGTCTTTCACAACGCCCACGATTTCCAGTTTTCGGGACGTATGCAGGATTTTTCCCAGCACCTGGGCCGGATTACGAATGCCCAACTGCTTGACGAAGGTTTCATTGACCAGCGTTTCCCGGGACGTATCCGCAGGCTGAAGATTTCGCCCGGCCACCAGTTTCAACCCGTACACATCGACGTAAGCAGCATCGATGAACTTTTGCTGGGGTGTGAATTTTTCCGGCTCGGGGCGGGTGTCAAATTTGATAACCGTCTGGCTGATCCAGCCCGTCTGGGGTGGGCCGCTCATAGAATAACTTAATTTCTCAACCTCGGGAATGGCCATTGCCCGGTGACGGAAGTCCGCCATTTTGCCGACCTCCTGCTGGGGTGATGAAGGCAACCGAACCGTAAGAATGGCCTTTTGCCGGAAACCGAGGTCTTTCGTTTGAATGTACTGCAACTGATTGGCGACCACGACCATACCCACAATCAGCATTTGTGAAATGGCAAACTGGGTGACCACCAGACTCCGGCGTATGGAAAAACCACCCACCTGCCGGGAGGTGATCCGTCCGGCCAACGCCAAGGCCGGTTTGAAGCCCGTCAGCACCAGAGCGGGATAAAAACCGGACAGGAAAATGACCCCCGTCACGATCAGTACCAACCAGCCAATGACGGATGGATCGTAATAGAAAGTGAACCGGAAGACCCCGTGTAAATATTCCTGAGCCAACTGCTGACCAACCTGGAAAAAGAAGAGTGCAATGGCCGTGGCCGTGAGGGTTAACAAGGCGGTTTCGCCCATGAATTGCCAGAACAATTGGGGCCGCGTGCTGCCCAGCACTTTCCGGACGCCCACTTCCCGGGATCGGTTCAGGGCCTGCGCCGTGGCCAGATTGACAAAATTGATGCAGGCCGTGATGAGCAGAAAAATGCCGATGGCAAACAACGACCAGATCAAGCCCGAGCTGACCCCACCGGTTTCGGTCGAGAAATGAATATCCCGCAGGGGTTGCATCGGAAACCGGGTATCTTTAAGGCCGTGCGGTTTGTACTTTTTCACAAAAGCCAGCATCTGCCGATCCCAGTCGGCTTTCGTAAAGTGGCTGTTCAGGCTCACAAAGCACTGCGTACCACTGTCGACATTGTCAAAATCTACGTTCAGCGGGCGGTCATGAAATTCGGGCAAACTGGCCCAGGATGCCATCAGGGAATAGGCAAAATCGGTGTTATCCCGGTAGTCCTTGAACACCCCAACAATTCGGGCATTCAGCGTTGCATTGATCTTAATGATTTTGCCAAGTACCTCCGTCGTCCCAAAGTATTTGGTGGCATTTTCAGCACTGAGAACTACCGTATTGGGTTGAGCCAGCCCGGTTGGTCCGCCAGCCAGCCACTCGTAATCGAAGATTTTAAAATAGGAAGGCTGCACAAAGGCCCCCATTTTGTGAGCGTCTTTAAATTTTCGGTCAGGTTCATTGGCTACGGGAATGGCCACCAACGGGTCCCGGTAAAGCTCGATCATCGCCAGGTTTTCGATATCCGGATGATCATTCCGAAGGGCCTTCCCCAGTTCGTAAGGAACGCCGGTTACGTTAAAATTGCCCTCAGGCGTAACAAACTCGGTGGTTACCCGGTAAATGGAAGCGTATTTCTGGTGGTGTGTATCAATGGTATGATGGTAGCGAACGAGCGAAAAAATCAGCAGCGCAGCGCCAATGCCCAATGCCAGGCCCGTGACATTAATCAAGGCGTAAGTCTGGTTTTTAATCAGATTCCGCCGGGCAATTTTGAAATAATTGCTAATCATGGTTGGGTTCATTGTATGAGTTGTTGAATACGCAGTTGCTTTTCGTTTGATGGCGAACGGCCATCCAGCCGGGGGTTTCAGAAATCCCAGCACATCCCGCCAGTACCGTATTCTGGCCCGTCGTTCGCCGATCCGTTTCACCTGATAATCAAACTCCTCGTGCAAATCCCCCTGCACTTCCTCCAGCCGGTGGGGAGCGCAGAAAAATTTGAGGAAACGGTCGGCTAAACGGGGCGGTTTCATATAAATTTTTAATATCGAATACTGAATACCGAATTATGAAGCGGCTTCGCCAGCGCCCGGTGTTCATTATTCGTTATTCAACATTCAGTATTCATATTTTATCATTGTTCATTTTGCTCTTTCAAAGGCTCGTCGCCGGCTTAAACGGATTCAGCAAACGCGCCCAGAAGCTGACGCGGACTTCCTGGATTTCCTGCAACGTCCGACGACCATAGGCCGTCACCGTAAACAGCCGTTTCCGTCGGCCTCCGCGCTCGGCGGTGGGTTCGCCCATTTCCGATTTCAGCATGCCCTTGTCTTCCAGGCGTTCCAGAGCCGCGTGGACCTGATTCAGCCGCACCGCACGACCGGTCTGCTCGCTGATTTCGTGGGTGATCGCTACGCCATACGCCCCGCCTTCCATGACGGCCACGGTTAGTAATACGATTTCTTCAAACTCGCCCAAGTAGCTGCGTTTCATCGCTGTCAATTAGTTCTATCTTTGCTGATCAAATGCCTTGCCAACTTCCAAAATTGGCTTCAGCAGCGGTTTTAGGCGGATTGTAGACGGGGAAGCTGTACGATTTCGGACAGTTCCTGTCCGCTAATGTACAGGGAGATGGATCGGCGCTGACGGGTAAAAACTGCTCCCGAATGTCTTACATTGGTTTCCGGTTCCTGAATCCGACTTTACCCATGAAACGCTTCCTTTTTCTGCTGCTCCTTAGCACAAGTGCCGGGTTTGCCCAAACGAAAACCGCACCGGTCATCGATGCCAGCGTGATCAAAGTCGACTCGCTGCTGTGGGATTTGAAGGCGCTGAGCAAGGCCCCGGCGGTGGAGTGGCTCAGCCAAACCGGACCGGTTCGTGCGCTTTTATACAAAAGCGTCGATTACGAAGGCAAACCGACGCAGGTGTTTGCGTATTACTCCAATCCGGATTTGATCCGGGGAAAACCGGTCAGCAAGCGGAAATTTCCGGGCGTTGTCCTGATCCACGGCGGGGGCGGAAAAGCGTTTAAAGAATGGGTGGAAAAATGGGCTGCCGACGGCTACGCAGCCATCGCGATGGATCTGGCGGGGAAGGGGGAGGACGGAAAACGGCTCGCGCAGGCCGGACCCGATCAGGGCGAAGTCGATAAATTCTCGAAACTGGAAAAAGCCGCTTTGCGCGACATGTGGACCTATCACGCTGTTTCAGGAGCGATTCTGGCGCATTCGCTGCTGCTGAGTTTTCCCGAAGTCGATGCCACCAAAACGGCGGTTACCGGCATCAGTTGGGGCGGTTATCTGACCTGCCTCGTTGCCAGTCTCGACAACCGGTTTAAGGTGGCCGCGCCGGTGTATGGCTGCGCGTATTACGACGAATCCGATGTTTTCAAAACCTCCATCCGCAAGCTTTCGCCAAGCGGTCAGCAGAAGTGGATGCGGTATTTCGATCCGTCGGTGTATCTGCCGTTTGCTAAACCGCAGTTTCTGTTCGTCAATGGCAACAAAGACCGGTTTTACAACGTCGTTCCCTACCACAAAACCTACAGCCTGATTCCTCCAAAGCAGCGGACGATGTGCCTGATCCCGGACATGAAGCACGGCCACGAAGCGGGTTGGGAACCGCACGAAATCCGGTATTTCTTCGAAAGCATCCTCAACGACGGCATTCCGCTGGCGGCCGTTGCGCCGGTTTCCGTACAGGACTCGACCCTCCGTTTGTCCTACCAATCACCGGTTACGGTCTATACCGCCGAGTTTTATTATTCCAATGACACGACCTCGGTGAATGAGAACCGGGTCTGGTCGAAGCAGAAAGCGACCCTCGATCGAAACGCCCGAACCGTGACCAGCCCCATGCCGAAAGAAGGTTTTCAATACGGTTTTTTCTATCTGAAAGACCACCGGAACGTTGCAGTTTCGAGCCCGTTCCTCGTGAAATAACCTTACAAGCTGTTTGAGTTAACCGGGGAGAGCCCTGGAAGGGCGGTCTGTCAATTATTGACAGGACAGGCCTCCGGCCTTAATTCAAACAACTTCTTAGTGTTTCTCATTACCCGGTGTTACGCCGTCGCTGGCTTGCAGGGCTAAATAAATCCCGTTGGTCCAGCCAAAACCGTCCTGATTGGGGTATTCTCCCCCGCCCGCCGGCAAATCGATGTCCACGACGTTGTATTTTTCCATCATTTTGCCGGTCTCCCGGAACACCTTGTCATTGAGCGCCATCCAGCGGTGCCTGATTTCAGCGGCTGTCTGCGTAAACCCATACCGCAACAGACCCTGGTGCGCGATCCATTGCAACGGTGCCCAGCCATTCGGAGAATCCCATTGCTGCCCGCTTCGCAGAAGCGTTGAAACCACTCCGCCTTCTTTCAGAAAGCTTTTCCGGACATGCCCGTGAACCTGAGCTGCCTGTTCGTCGGTCGCCAGCCCAAAGAACAGCGGAAACAGAGCCGCCAGCGACCAGACCGGCGTTGGCTTATGCAAAACGACGTTGTAATCCATGAAAAACTGACTTTTTTCGTCCCAGAGATACGTCATGATGGCTTTTCGCCGGGCCTCGGCTTTTTGCCTGAAATGCTCATACGGTTCCTGAAAAGAACTCTGCAAGTAGGCGTCCGACAGGGTTATTTCCAGATCATACATCAGGCCGTTCAGATCCACCGGAATGATATCCGTGGTGTGAATGGTGGCCAGATGTTCCGGATCACCAAACCAGCGGCAACTGAAATCCCAGCCGGATTCGCAAGCGGCCCGGATGTGTCGGTACAGCGTTCCGGGTGCAACGCCGTAGGGTGCCGCTTCGCGGGCCAGTTCCACGTCTTCCCGGTAGGATTCGGGACGAGGGGCGGAGAGGTCATCCCAATAGCGGTTTAAAATACTGCCGTCGGGCAACACCACCACGCGCCGGAAAGCGCCTTCGTGATCGTCGAGCCGAAAGTAGCCATCCATCCAGTAATTGTATTCTTTCTGCATGTGGGGCAGGTAGCGAACGAGGACGTCCGGACCGTCGATTTCGGAAAGCAGCCGGACCATCAGGGCAAAAAACGGCGGTTGCGAGCGGGTCAGGTAATAGCTCCGGTTGGCATTCGGAATGTGGCCGTAGGTATCGATCAGGTGGGCAAAATTAGCGACCATGTGCCGGATCAGTTCGTTTTCGCCCGACACCCGCAGCCCCAGCATGGTGAAGTATGTATCCCAGTAATAGAGCCCCCGAAAACGCCCGCCGGGGACAATATACGGTTTGGGAACCGGCAACATGGAGCAGGAAGATTCTGACTGCCGCGTCAAAACCGGCCACATCCGATGCAGATGCACGGACGTCGGCAACGACTGGTCACTGATGTGATCGGTTTCCAGGGTTTTCGGCAGGTGAAAATAGGCATGAACAAAGTCCTCCAGTCGAAATCCCTCCCGGTGTTTCTCAATTTCATACTGGCTCAGAATTTCTTCCGGTGCCCGCCGGGGATAGCAGTCGGCAAAGGTGATGGAGTCGGCAAAAACCGGCAGCATCTGCACGTCGTGAAACAAAGGGCCAAATAGTTGATCGGGAGGTAATATGGCCGGTACTACACTGTATATTTGGGGGGGAAGTTGGGGAGTCGTGTCTGCCATAAAATCAAATTGCGTTTAATAATAAACCCCGCGCAATCGGGTTGGTTCACGAATTTCCGGAATAAGTCCCCTGTTTTCTCCTCTACTTTTATTTGTTAAACCGGTTAGAAACATCGTTATGTGGACCAATTCCCCACACTCCGGCAAGACCATCCAGGCGGTTTTGCTCCTCTTCTGGGCGCTCTATTTTTCCCTCGTGCTGGGCAGCAACAGCACCGACGCCCTCAAAGCCCTCGGCCTGCTGCCGACCGACTGGGTTTTTGCTTCGGGCAATTATGCGATGGTTCGAACGGTTGTCGGGATCTATCACCCGCCGGTCTGGGTGGCAGGGCTCTTCTACACCGGCGTTCTCGTCTGGCAGGCGGTTGGCGCGGTGCTGCTCTGGAGAGCGTTCGCGGCCACCGTCAGGCAAACACAACACTACCCGCAGGCGGCCTACCAGGCGCTCACCGTCACGATCGGTTTGTGGGCGGCCTTCATCCTCGCCGATGAGTTCTTTCTGGCCTACGAGATGAGCGGTTTATCCGCCACCCATTTCAGCCTCCTCATCGCCGAAATCGGCACACTTTTAGTTTTTAGAAAAGAATGATGAGTTATGGATGATGAACGATGAATGGGCTAACGCAGGGCATTCATCGTTCATCATCCATAACTCATCATTAAGTTCTCCGCTTACTCACGGCTTCCATCAAACCCCGCGTATAGCCCAGCGCATACAAGGTGCCGATGGTACTGTAACCGGGGTTCTGGTTGCTGTCGCCGTACATGGTCGGAACGTGATCGGGGCGAATCGGGCCTTTGAAACCGACCGCATAATACGCTTTCATGGCCTGGTACATGTCGATAATGCCCTCATCGTGAAAGGTTTCCTCGAAGGCAAACTTGTCGCCCCGCACATTCCGGAAATGCACAAAATGGATTTTCTTCCGTTTCCCGAAGTAGTCGATGAGCGCAGGAATCCCGCTATCGTCGCCCATGAGCGCAAAATTGCCCTGGCACATCGTAATGCCGTTGCTCGGACTGGGGTAGAGTTCCAGCAATCGTTTGAACGAATCGACGGTATTCATGATGCGGGCGATGCCCCGAACGCTGTCTACCTGCGGATCATCGGGGTGCATGGCCAGTTTCATGCCGACTTTCTCCGCTTCCGGCACGACGGCTTTCAGAAAATAGGCCAGATTTTTCCAAAGCGTTTCCTTCGACACTTTGCCGTATTGCGTCAACGGCAGATTCTTGATAGCTTCGTAATCGAATGCTGTGACCAGCGCCCCTCCCCGACCCGGACGGTCGTTCTGCGTGCGATACCAGCCAACCACCGGCATCCAGTTGTAGCAAATCGTATCGATCCCGACCTGCATCAGGTTTTTCATCAGGGTAATAAAATTGGCAATTTCTTCATCCCGACCGGCCAGTCCCAGCTTGGTTTTTTCGCCCAGCGCGGGCGGCCCTTCGATGACGCGCAGTTGAAGACCCACCTTGTCCCAGGCTTCCTTCACCGCCAAAACCGCCTTGGATTCCCAGGGCTTCACGTCTTTCAGGCCGACCATGCCGGGATTGATGCCACCCACCGCCCCCAACACCGCCATCTGCTTCGTCAGGGCGATTTTCTGTTCGTTCATCCCGCTGAAATACGCTTCGCAGAGCTGCATCCCGGCATCCTTGAGCACCGCCTTATCAACAGCCGGTTTTGCCCCGACTGCTTGTTCAGATGCCTGAGCCGATGTGATTCCACCGACTGTCAGGGCAGCCAGGGAAGTGCTTTTTCTAAGAAAGTCGCGACGTGAAGTTTCCATGTAAGCGAAAGAAAACCACGCCTGTTATTTACCTATACACCGAATGATGAGTTATGAACGATGAATGGGCTGACACAATTCATCGTTCATAACCGCGCGGGCGGCCCCGTCATAATGCATCATTCGGTCTTAAGGCTCTTCACCGGATTCATCAAAGCCGCTTTGATGCTTTGGAAACTGATGGTAAAGAGGGCGATGGCGAGTGAAGCCAGCACGGCGACTACAAACATCCACCACTCGATTTCGATGCGGTTGGCGTATTTTTCCAGCCAGCTATTCATCGCCCACCAGGCCACCGGAAGTGCCACCACCGACGACAGCAAAACCAGCAGCAGAAAATCTTTGGAAAGCATCAGCACGATATTGACAATGCTGGCCCCCAGCACTTTCCGGATGCCGATTTCTTTCGTACGCTGCTCCGCCGTGAAAGCCGCCAATCCAAACAGTCCGAGACAAGAGATGAAAATGGCCAGAAACGCAAAGTAGTTCGACAGTTTGCTGATGATGTTTTCGCTCTTGTAGTTATTGCCAAACTCCTGATCCGTGAATTTGTATTCGAACGGATAGCGCGGATTGAACTTCCGGAAAGTCCTTTCCAGATTGGCAAGGGCCTCTTTGGTGCGGCCGCCTTCGGTGCGCACCAGCACAACCCCGTCGAATTCATTCCGCTGCATGTGCAGAATGAGCGGTTCGATGGCCACGTGCAACGAGTTGATGTGGTAGTCTTTCACCACGCCCACAATGATGCCCTTTCGACCCCAGAACGTCAGCTCCTGCCCCACCGGATTTTTGTAGCCAATCTTTCGGGCCGACGCTTCGTTGATGAGGTAGTTGGTGGTATCGGTGCCGTAATCCGGTGAGAATTCGCGCCCCTCTTTCAGCCGGACACCCATTGCCTTGAGGTAGTCGTAATGCACGGCGGTCTGGTTGAACAAAATCCGCTGCGTGGTGTCTTTGCCCCGCCAGCCAACGCCGATGGTCGAACTGCCGACCTCCAGCGGGTCGGCCCACGAAGCTGAAACCGCCTGGATGCCCGGCTGGGTCAGCAATTCGCTGCGGAACGTCTGGTAGTTCTTTTTCAGATCACCTTCCAGCGGCATATACACCAGATTGCCCTTGTCGAACCCCAGGTTTTTGGTTTGGATATACTGAATCTGCCGGTAAATGATGATCATCCCGACGATGAGAATGATCGACAGCGAAAACTGGAAAACCACCAGCCCCTTGCGGAAGATGGTCGCACTCGGTTTGAATTTCAGCACGCCTTTCAGGACCACAACCGGTTTCAGTGACGACAGGAACAAGGCTGGGTAACTGCCCGAAACCAACCCGGTTATGAGCGTCAGACCCAGCAAAACCAGCCAGAAAAACGGATCGGCAAACTGAAACGTCAGGTGTTTTTCCGTCAGCTCATTAAAAATGGGCAGCGTCAGCGCCACCACCAAAACCGCTACGAACAGCGACAGAAACGAGATGAGCAGCGATTCGCCCACGAACTGCCCCATCAAAGACCCCCGCTCGGCGCCCACCACTTTCCGAACACCCACTTCCTTCGCCCGTTTGACCGAACGCGCCGTGGCCAGGTTCATGAAGTTGATGCAGGCAATGACCAGAATAAAAACCGCTACGATGATAAACAACCGCACGTATTCGATCCGACCGCCGTCAAGCTGCCCGTTTTTGAAATTGGAATGCAGATAAGCCTCGCTGCTTTTTTGCAGAAACAACTCGATGTTGTTGGTTTGCTTGTTGGTCTTTTGCTTGATGTAATCCTTGATCTTGGCCGATACTTTATCTGGATCGGCCTTTGCACTCAGCAACACGAACGCCCGGGGGCCATTGTTACCCCATTCTTTCACCCAGGCGTTGTATTTCACAAACCGTTCCCACGAAATCAGGTAATCGAATTTCAGCGAGCTGTTTTCCGGCACTTCCGCCATCACGCCCGTCACCATCATGTCGTCGGTATTGTCCACCCGGATCACTTTCCCGAGCGCATCCTGATGGGGGAAGTATTTCTGCGCCAGCTTTTCGGAGATCACAATACCGTCCGGACGCGCCAGGGCGGTTCGCGCGTCTCCCTGTTTCAGCGGGAACGAGAAAATGGTCAGAAAATCGCCACTGGCAAACCGTCCCTTTTCTTTGCCGAACGTGTTGCCGACCGTCAGCAGAATGTTTTGTTCCCACGTCATCATGGCGGCTTTCTCGACTTCCGGGAAATCCTTTTTCAGGTTTTCGGCCAGAATACCGGGTGTCGAGGGCGTTGTACTGACGTCCTGACCCGCCCAGGCCTGGTTTTCCATGACCCGATAAATCCGGTCGTCGTTCGCATGAAACCGGTCCATTGCGCGTTCGTCCTGCACCCACAGCAGAATAACCAGACTGCAGGCCATGCCGAGCGCCAGACCGAGGATGTTGATCAGCGAGAACGTTTTGTTGCGTTTAAGATTACGCCAGGCGATTTTGAGGTAGTTGCGAAACATACACAGGGATGGATGGATTGATAACACATGATCAAAAGATGCTTTTTCAGGATCGACGTTGCATGCGTCATTAACTATATTCTCTGACTATCAAATTCTTACAGGACCTCCAGCGCGCCCGGCAATCCAGAGTACAGGACGGATCGTTAGTATGAATGGAAATAACCCTGACTACTCAACGTTATGAAAATCTTAGCCAATCTTTTCGACCGTTTCGATCATCTGGATACCAGCATGAACCGCTGGCTGGTCACCTACAGCATTCCCATCCTGCGGGTCAGCATGGGGCTGGTTTTTCTCGGTTTTGGCTTCCTGAAATTTTTTCCCGGAATTAGCCCAATCGAAGTTCTAGCGACCAAAACCACGACCGTTCTCACCCTGGGTCAGCTCCGTGGACACGGTGCCATGGATCTGGTTGCCACGCTCGAATGCATCATTGGCGTGTGTTTCATTACAGGTCGGTTCCTGCGCGTTGGGGTCTGGCTGATGGGCGCCCAGATGCTGGGGGCCATGTCCCCCCTGGTTCTTTATCCGGCGGAGCTTTTCCCAGGCCCCCTCCATGCGCCTACCCTGGCCGCCCAGTACATCATCAAGGATATTATCCTGATTGCCGCCGGTTTGATTATTGCATCCACCTGGACGGGAGCGCGCATTGTTTCAGAACCCAAAAGCATGAAGAGCACGCTTTTCAAACGAATTCCGGGTGTGTACGGCCCTGATCCGGTTTTCAAACCCACCCTGTCAACACCCGCCAAGACCCGTCAGGCGTAATTTCCCCAAAGCGTCCGTGTTTCACTCACTCTTCAAACTCTTCACCGGATTCGTCAAAGCCGCTTTCACCGACTGGAACGAAACCGTCAGCAGGGCGATCAAAACCGCCAGCGCCCCAGCCAGCACAAACACCCACCAGGAGATGTCGATCCGATAGGCAAAGTCTTGCAACCACCGATGAATCGCATACCAGGCGATGGGCGACGCAATCAGGATGGCGATGAGCACCAGCTTCAGGAAATCCCGGGAAAGCAGCGCAATGATCCCCGCCACCGAAGCGCCCAGCACCTTGCGAATGCCGATCTCCTTGACGCGCCGTTCGGCCGAAAACGACGCCAGCCCGAACAGGCCGAGACAGGAAATGATGATGGCCAGCGACGCCAGAATGCCGACGATTTCGCTCACCTGACCATCGGCGCGGTAGAGTTCGGCGAAATGCTCGTCCAGGAAGGAGTAATCGAACGGCTGATCGGGTGCGAGTTTGGCCCAGACGGATTTGGCGTAGGCAATGGCTTCCGGGGCGTTTTTACCGCTGATCCGAACCGACATTTCGTTGTATCCCCAATCCTTCTGGTTGAAAATGCAGAGCGTTTCAATTTTGTGGTGAAGCGAGTTGAAATTGAAATCTTTCGAAATCCCGACAATCCGGCCCAGCGAATCCATCCCGCCGAAACCGAAATTCCGGCCGATCAGCGATTGCATCGTGGCTTTTGGTTGTTCCTTCAGCAGCTCTTTCGCCAGCGTTTCGTTGATGATATACGCCCGGGCGTTGTCGGTTTTGCTGTCCTTCAGAAAGTTACGACCGAAAAGAATCGGAATTTTATACAGCGTCAGGTAATCCGGATCGACAATCACCTGCGAGGTCGCCAATTCACGAACCGGCCCGTCGCCGTGAAACTTAACCCCGGTTTGGTGCAGGTTATTCCCCAGCCGTTGTTGCGAACCCGTCACCGCCGTGATCAGCGAATTGGACAGGAGTTCCTGTTTAAGCGCATCGTATTTCGGCTCTGTCGTGGAATTCAGCGGAATGACCATCACCTGATCACGGGAAAAACCGGGATCCCGCTCCTGCATAAACCGCAGTTGCTTTACCACAAAAGCCGTGGCAATGATCAGAAAAACCGCCCCCGTAAACTGGCCGATCACCAGCATATTTCGGAACGACCCTTTGTTTTTGCCAATTTCCAGACTGCCTTTCAAGACTTTTGTGGGCTGATACGACGAAAGGAAAAAGGCAGGATAACTACCGGAAATGACGCCGATTAAAATGGCAAAGGCGATGAATAAAATCAAAACCGATGGGTTACTAAACAGGGCTAATTCCAATTCCCGCTGACTGAGTTCGGTGACGAAGGGCAGACAGAGTTTCACCAGCACAACCGCAAAAACCAAAGCGATAAACGACAGCAGAATGGATTCGCCGATAAACTGAGCCGCCAGTTGCGTTCGCTCCGCCCCCACCGATTTCCGAATTCCGACTTCCTTCGCCCGACCCGATGATTTGGCCGTCGACAGATTCATGAAATTGATGCAGGCAATCAGTAGAACGATCACCGCGATGACCAGAAAAATGTACGTATAATTCTTGTCGAATTTTTGAAAATTGAGGTAATCATGCGTGATCGCCATCGAATTATCATGTACCTCATTCAGCGGCTGGAGAAACAGTTCGTAGTGTTTCCAGCCCTCGCCACTCATGTGCCGTTTGAGGAAAGCCGGGAATTTTTTCTCCAGAGCCGCAACGTCGGCATTTTTGGCTAGTTCCAGATACGTCACCAGCCAGTTTCCGCCCCAGTTATTCATGGCGTCGGCTTTGACAAACGAATTAAACGAGAATAAACCGTCGAACTGCAAGTGCGAGTTTTTGGGGGCATTTTCAAGAATACCGGTCACTTTAAAACTGATCGTATCCGAATCATACCGCACGAGCGTTTTCCCGATTGGATTCGCATTACCAAAGAATTTAACCGCGCTTTCTTCCGTCAGCACCACACTATTCGGACTCTTCAGAATACTTTTCGCGTCACCCTGGAGCAGTTTATAATCGAAGAGTTGCAAAAAGGACGAATCCGCCCACAGCATTTGGGGCATCACGATCTTTTTATCGCCATACGTCAGCCGCACCTCCTTATTGGGCCGAACCCGGACGAAACTGCGGATTTCCGGATATTCCTTGGTCAATGTTGGTCCCATCGGAAACATCGATAACGCCACATTTTGCGGGGCCACCATGCCCGGGAATTTCTGCACTTCATCGAGCCGGTAAATGTTCTTTTTATGAATCCCGTCAAAACTCGTTTCGTACGATACGAACAGCATAATCAGAATACAGGCTGCCATTCCGATGGCCAGTCCGATGATGTTGATGGCTGAAAAAACCTTGTTTTTCCACAAATTCCGCCAGGCGATTTTGAGATAGTTTTGTAGCATAATTTTTTTAGTTAAGAGTGATGAGTTAAGAGTGATGAGTTAAAAGCGTGCGTCAGCCAACTCATCACTCTTAACTCTCTTTTTTCATTCCGAACGAAGTGACGTAACCGGGTTCGTCAACGCGGCTTTCACCGACTGAACCGAAACCGTCAGCAGGGCAATCAGTCCGGCCAGACCGCCGGCCAGCGCAAACACCCACCAGGAAAGGTCGATTTTGTATTGGTATTCCTGCAAAAACCGGCTCATGGCGTACCAGCCAATGGGCGCAGCAATCACAAAAGCGACCAGAACCAGCTTCAGAAAGTCTTTCGACAACAGCGAGACGATGCTCGCGACGGTGGCGCCCAGCACCTTCCGAATTCCGATTTCCTTGGTGCGCTGCGTTACGACGAACGAGACCAGACCAAACAAACCCAGACAGCCGATCAGAATGCCGACGGCGGCAAAGAGCGTCAGGAAGTTGGTCAGTTTGCGTTCGTCGTCGTAGAACGCCCGGATGTCCTGATCGAGGAATTTGGCTTCAAAATAATAGTTCGGAAAAACCGCTTTCCAGTGCTGCTCAATGTATTGCAACGCTTTGGTCTGCTGCTTTGGATCGATCCGAATGCTGGCTTCCTGGAAATTCCAGTCGGCATACAGGAAAACGTGGGGAACAATAGACGACCGCAGGCTTTGCGAATGATAATCTTTGACGACACCCATCACCGTAAACGGCTGGTTTCCATCCAGATTAATCCGTTCGCCAATCGCTTTTTCAGGATTCGTATATCCCAAATCCCGGGCGGCTTTTTCGTTGATCATCGCGACCGTGTTCGTATCGACGCGGGTCCACGACCGACCGGCAAGCAGTGGAATTTTGAAGAAGTGGAAGTAATTCGTATCGACGTATTGCATCCGAAACTCGCCTGCTCCGTTGGGCAGATTCCGGTGATGAATCGTGCGCCACCACCAGTTGCGGTTGCTCGAGGGTGTGGTCAGGGCAAACGCCACATCCTTTATTTCCGGATGTTCCAGCAACTGCTGCCGAAACCGTTCCCGCAAAACCCCGTTGCTTCGCTCCGGCATGGTAACCGTCACAATCGCTTTTTTATCGAAACCCAGATCAGTTTCGTAGAAATACCGGATTTGTTTGCTGCCGATCAACGTGCAAATGACCAGCACCTGCGCAATCACAAATTGCGTTACAACCAGCGACGAGCGCAACGAAATCCCTTTGGGATTGGCGACATAAAACCGCCCCCGCAACACCTTCACCGGCTGAAAACCGGACAACACCAAGGCCGGATAGAAGCCCGCCAGCAGCGTTACGGCAACCCCCAAGCCCAGCAGAAATGCAATAGCTCCGGCGTCCCAAACGTTCGACAGTGCGACCTGCGTGTTGAGCAACTGGTCGGCGTACTGAATCAACTGCGTGGCCAGCAAACCGCCCAGGCCGATGGCGGCAAAAACCAGAAAAGCGGTTTCTCCGAAAAACTGCGCCATCAACTGTTTCCGGCTGCTGCCCAGCACTTTCCGAACGGCAATCTCGCGGCTCCGCTGAACTGCCTGAACCGTGGCCAGATTGACAAAGTTGATGCAGGCGATGATCACCAGAAACAGACCGATAGCCCCCAGCGTGTTGAGCATCCACTGCGGAATGACGTAATTGAACGGGTCGGGGTCGGTTTCCGTATTGCGATGTACCTCCCTAATCGGCAGAAGCTCGAATCCGGTCAGGGCGGAGTATTTCTGGTGCTGGATAGCCACTTTTTTGAGGGCGGCTTCGATGGCAGAAGGCGAAACACCCGGTTTCAGAACAACGTAGCCGTGGTGCATCGAATCGCCCCCGCCCCAGTATTCTTCGTTGGTATACTCGTGCGCAATGCGTTTCAGCGTCTCGCGGGAAGCCAGCACCTGAAACTGAAATTCCGAGTTGACCGGCGCTTTGCGAATGATGCCCGACACCACCAGATCCGTCTGATTATTGAACCGGATAATTTTGCCCATCGGGTCGCTTTCGTTGAAAAACCGCCGGGCCGTCGGTTCGTCCAGCACCACCTGATACGGCTGGCTAAGCGACTGCTGCGGAGAGCCTTTCACCCACTCCACATCGATCATTTCCAGAAACCGGGGTGGCGCAAAAAAGAGGTGTTTGACGTTAAAAAGCTGTTGCCCGACCCGCAATCCGTTGGAACTGTAGCCATAGGCATTGGCCGCATTTTCGACCCCCGGAATCTGCTCGTTGAGCGCCTTGATGACGCCGTGCGGAACGGAAGTGCCCTTTTCGCCGTACTTATCGACCGCAATGAGCCGGTATAGCCGGTCGGCTTTTTTGTGGTATGCATCGAAGCTGTATTCAAACCGCACAATCCAGAACAACACGATGGCAACGCCCAGTCCCAGGGTCAGCCCGGTGAGGTTGATAAGGGCGTAATTCCGGTTGCGAATCAGGCTGCGCCAGGTGGTTTTGAGGTAATTGCGAAGCATGTGCTTTTTCGGTATGTTTGTTTAATCAAATCAGTCTAACTTCTCTGAATAGCCATGTATATCCCTCCACCACGCGCCAGCAAGTTTTTTGTCAATGAAGATGAGATGGGCGTCAATGCGCCGGTCATTCACCAACGTATCATTGCAAAATTGACTATAGGCTTGGGAAATTTGTACCACGGCAACCACAGTATTCCGTTAGAACCCTTGCCCGAAATGATGTTGGATTTTACCTACAGCAGTCCAACACCGGATGTTATTTTATTTGATAATGAAGCCGATCAAACCCGCATCATTATTGAAATCTGTCATACTAGTGGTTTAAAACATGACCTTGCCAAAACGATTCGATTAATCGACGAAGATGATTATGGCGTCCTTGAAGGCTTTGTTTACAATTACAAAACCGATCAGTGGTTCCGGTATCGCAAAGGCGATGGCGGACTAACCGAACCCTCCTCCTTCTCCGAAATCCTGCAACTTGACCTGAATAGCTTTTTATGACTTTCCCATCGTGATCCCTTAAAACCGTAATAGTATGTATTTTCCATCCACCAATCCTCTATCCAGCGTTCATGAAGATCAGGGTGTTTGGGCGCCTGTCGATCACCAACGCGTTATTGCCAAGCTGATGATGGGGCTGGGCGTGCTTTTTCACCGCGAAAAAACCATCCATCTGGAACCCCTCCCCGAAACGATGCTCGATGAAGGCAAAGCCAGCCTCATACCGGATCTTTTACTACGCGACAATGAAACGGCTCAAACGCCAATCATTATCGAAGTATGTCATACCAACGGACTGCAAGGTGATCTGCATAAAGTTTTTCAGTTAATCGATCAGGGTTTTTACGGTATCCGCGAAGGATTCATTTACGATTACCGAACCGGCCAATGGTTCCGCTACCGCAAAGGCGACGGTGGCTTGACCGAAAATTCTTCCTTCTCCGAAATCCTGCAACTCGATTTGAATAGCTTTTTATAATAACGAATATTGAATAGCGAACTTCGAAGTAGCTCTGCGGACGCCCATTTCGATATTCGTTATTCAATATTCATTATTCTTTATTCCTTTCATTTTCATTCCGCCCGCAGGCTTTTTACCGGATTCATCAAAGCCGCCCGGATGCTCTGGAAACTGACCGTCACCAGCGCAATCGCAGTTGCCATCACACCCGCCAACGCAAACATCCACCACTCGATGTCAATTTTATACGCAAAATCCTGAAGCCACTGGTTTGTGAAATACCAGGCAATGGGCGCGGCAATCAGCAGGGCGATCAGCACCAGTTTCAGGAACTGGAACGAGAACAGCCCAAAAATGTGCGAAGTCGATGCGCCCAACGCTTTCCGAATGCCAACCTCCTTCGTCCGCGACTCCGCCATGAAAGCCACAACGCCGTATAAACCCAGACAGCCGATAAAAATGGCGATACCGGCCAGCAACCGGAACAAGGCATACAAGCGTTCCTCAGCCGCGTAAAAATCGGCGATGGTTTTGTCCAGGTAATCGTATTTAAACAGAAAATCCGGAAAAGTAGCCGCCCAGGCCGCTTCCACTTCCGCCAGCGTTTTGCTTACCTGCGCCGAATTACCCGACACTTTGATACCCAGACTTGAATAGGCATCCCGATGCGTAGTTAGAATACACGGCTCGGTTTCCTGATGCAGCGAAAACGTGTTGAAGTTCTTAATTACGCCGACGATGGGCAGCCGACGACCGTTCAGCAGAACCGTTTTGCCCAGAATCTCGTTGGGATTCTTCATGCCCAGCTTCGTCATAAACCGTTCGTTGACCAGCACTTCCCGCATCGTGTCGGCGGGCAGGTTGATCCGCCCGGCCATCAGTTTCAGCCCATACGTCCGGACGTAGGACGTGTCGGAAGGGCGCATGACGACGCCGTACTCCTCATCTTTTTCGCGGTTTTCATAGCGAAAACCGGTCCACCAGTTGCCCCGGGCCGAAGGCGATGAAATCCCGAAGCTCATTGAGCTGATGCCCGGCAAGCCCGTCAGTTTAGCCCGCAACGATTCCATTTTTCCCGGTTTTTTCTCCGGAATCGGAATCATCACGATGGCGTCTTTCTGAAAACCCAGATCGGCATTCCGGAAATAATCCATCTGGTTGTAAACGATCACGGTACCGATGATGAGCGTTTGCGAAATCGTGAACTGGAGCACAATCAGCGTCCGGCGAAGTGTCAACTGCCCGCTGCCCGAACCCCGAATCTTGCCTTTCAGGGCCAGAACCGGCTGATAACCCGACAAAACCAGGGCCGGATAGAAACCCGCCAAAACCGTGGTAAAGACCGCCAGCAACAGCAGGAAGCCCAGTACCAGCGGATCACTGAAGAGCGTTGTTTGGAGTTTAATGTTGAGTAAATCAGCCACTGATGCCAGCGAGAAATTGGCAATCAGCAAGGCCAGCAGAACGGCCAGACCCGTCAGGAAACCGGTTTCGCCCAGAAACTGCCGCACCAACTGCATCCGCGAACTGCCCAAAACCTTCCGCACACCCACTTCTTTCGACCGCCGGATGGCCTGCGCCGTGGCCAGATTGACGAAGTTGACACAGGCGGTTACCAGCAGAAAAAGCCCGATCAGCGCCATCGCCCAGATCATGGATCGGCTGATGGTTCGGCCACTGTAGTTACTCATTTCGGTGCTGTAGTGAATTTCCGTCAGCGGTTGCAGTTCAAATCGCTGGTTTTTAGCATCTTCCGCACTGACATATTTACGAAGAAAAGGCACCAGCTTCTGTTCCATTTGGGCCGCTGGCGTGGTTTCCGGCAATGTCAGATACAGTTGTGCGCCCGTGTAGGAAGAGACCCAGTCATCCCAATTGGTGTTGGCCCCGTATTCTTTCAGCGAAGCAAACGAGATGAGCATTTTGAACGGGATGCTGCTCGTGACCGGCGGGTTTTGCACCACGCCCGACACCAGAACGGTCAGCTTATTATCGATTTTCAGCGTGCGCCCCATCGGATCGGTGTCTCCAAAATACTTGCGGGCCAGTTCTTCCGTCAATACCACCGTACCCGGGCGGTTGAGTGCCGTGGCCGGATTCCCGCTGATCCACTGGTAGTCGAACAACCCGAAATACTCCGGCTCGACAAAAGCAGCCACCCCGCCCGTTTCCTGAAACCGGCGCACCGTTCCCTTCGCCCGCCCGTCTTCGGTTGCCACCAACGGGTTACGAACGTCATGAATAAGCGTTAGTTGGTGTTTCAGATCCGAAAAATCGTTTCGCATCGCAGCCAAAAACGGCAGCGGCATTCCCACATTAAAACCGTCTTGCGGTGCCGTATAGTGAGTCACCAGCCGGTAGGTCCGGTCGGCGTTGGCATGGTGCCGGTCGAAACTCCGTTCATACCGAACCACGATAAACAATAACATACAGCACGCCAGACTGAGCGCCAGGCCGACGACGTTGATGACGGAATAATTCCAGTTGCGCCGGAAAGCGCGGAGGGCGGTGGTGAAGTAACTTTCTAGCATTGTTGTTTGAATTATGCGTTCGGAATGAAGAGTTATGAGTGAAGAGTTGGCTGACGCACCCTTAACTCTTCATTCCGAACGAAGTGAGGTTACCGGATTCATGCGGGCGGCTTTGATCGACTGATAGCTCACGGTGAGGAAGGCGATGAAAACCGCCAGCACCCCGGCCACCGCAAACAGCCACCACGACAGGTCGACCCGGTATTGAAACGTGTCCAGCCATTGTGAAATCGCCCACCACGCCAGCGGAGAGGCCAGCAGCAGCGCGACCAGAACCAGTTTCAGGAAGTCTTTTGAAACCAGTGAGACAATGCTGGATACCGACGCACCCAACACTTTCCGAACGCCAATTTCTTTCATCCGCTGCTCCGCCGTGAAAGCCGCCAGCGCAAACAGTCCCAGACAGGAAATCAGGATGGCGAGTGTTCCAAAGTAATTGATGAGTGTATTGACCTGCTGTTCACCGCGGTACAGTTTCTCGTAGGCATCGTCCAGAAAATGATACTCAAACGGATAACTCGGATTAAATTTCCGCGTAACCCGTTCCAGTTCGTCGATGGCTTCGGTGGTTTTTCCCTTCTCCGTCCGTACCAGCAGATAGCTCGTATTGCCCGGAATCAGGGTTAAAATCAGGGGCGTAATCGGACTGTGCAACGATTGCAGGTGGAAATCTTTCATCAGTCCGATGATTGGGCCTTTGCCCATCCAGAAGCCGACCTGCTGGCCCACCGGATTCTTCATGCCCATCATTTTAGCGGCCGCTTCGTTGATGATGTACGACGCCGAATCGGCCTTGCGGGCACTCGAAAAATCCCGGCCCTCCACGAGCTGAATATTCATGGTCTTGATAAAATCATAGCCCACCGACATGGTCGCTGCATTCGAATTCTGATCCGGTTTTTGACCCGGCCAGGTCAAATCGCCGGAGGTAGACTCAATATTGACGGGTAAGCTCATCGTTACCGAGGCCGAAGCAATCGACGGTGTGCGAATCAGTTCCTGCCGAAAGGCCTCCATTTTCGCATAGGTATCCCCTTCCAGCGGTACGAAGAGGACATTTTCGCGGTCGAGACCCAGATTTTTAGTGCGGATATAGTCCATCTGATGCGCCACGGCCAGCATACCGATGATCAGAAAAATCGATAACGTAAATTGAAAAATAACCAGCGTCCGGCGAAACAAAACCGCTCCGGAACCAAACTTCAGGGTGCCTTTCAGAATGCGGATGGGTTGCAGCGACGACAGGAACAAAGCCGGATAACTGCCCGACACAAAACCGGTGATCAATACTAGAATCAGAATGCCCAGCCACAGCGTCGGGTCTGCCAGATTCAGCGTGAGGTGTTTGGAGAAAACGGCATTGAAGGTCGGCAAAACTACGCTCACGATGCTCAGGGCCAGAAAAACCGCCAACAGGCTCGTCAGTACCGACTCGCTCATGAACTGCCCGATCAGCGAAGACCGCAACGCGCCGACCACCTTCCGAACGCCCACTTCCTTCGCCCGCATGGCCGAGCGGGCCGTGGCCAGGTTCATGAAATTGACGCAGGCAATGAGCAGAATAAAGAGGGCTACCAATGCAAAAATCCGCACATATTCGATCTTGCCCCCAACGGCCTTTCCGTTCTCATATTTAGCGTATAAATGCACATCCTTCATGGGCTGAAGCGTTGGCACAGGCACTTCCTTCCAGTCGGTATTGCGTCGGTAAATCCCCTTCATTCCGGCTTCCGCTTTGGCCGGATCGGCCTTTGGGTCCAGCCGGACGAAGGTCATAAACGAGCTGTTGCCCCATTTTTTTTTCCAATCCTCCTCCTGCACGTCGTAATTGATGATCCAGTCGAACTGAAAAGTCGAGTTGCCGGGCAAATCTTCAATAACCGCGCCAACGGTATAATACGTTTTATTGTCAAATTGCAGGCGTTTTCCGAGCACCTGAGTCGTGCCGAAAAACTTCTCTGCCACCCTCCGCGTAATAATAATCTGATCCAGCTTCGAGTGCGCCACCAGTGGACTCCCGACAACGGCGGGATAATCGAAAAGCAGAAAAAAGTCTTTCGTTGCATAAAACCCCTGTTGCTTCACCGATTTCTCGCCCACTTTCAGGAGTTTTTCTTCCGGAAACTGCACTTTGGCCGCGTAGCGTACTTCCGGCACATCGCGTTTCAAAACCTCAGCCAGCGGGCCCGGTGTGACGGTATTGGTATAAATGATACCCTGATTGGTGCTATTGGTCCGTACGAAGAAAATGGTATCGAGATGGGGTAAAAACCGGTCGTAGCTCAACTCGTCATTCACCCAAAGACCAATCATCAGGCTGCACGACATACCGAGAGCCAGGCCAAAAATGTTGATAAAAGAAAAGAGCTTGTTTTTCAGCAGGCTCCGCCAGGCAATTTTAAGGTAGCTCGTTAGCATCGGTTTCAGCAGAATAGAAAGACGTATCTGTGCTTACTCCCAAATGGCATACCAGAATCAGTAAGACATTCACAATCAATTTCTTACTGGAAAGCAAATAAAATAAAATGTCCGCAAACGGACGGTTTTCCGGCCATTTGCGGACAAGGGATTATTTCACACTGAACTCGACCCGGCGGTTTTTCGCCCGGCCCTCTTCCGTCGTATTGTCGGCGATGGGCTGGGTTCCGCCGTAACCTTTGGTTGCAATTCGCCCGTCGGCAACGCCGTTCCTAATCAGGTACGTCGTAATGACTTTGGCCCGGTTTTCGGACAATGCCAGATTCAGGCGCGGATCACCCACATTATCCGTATGGCCGCTAATTTCAATTCGGAGGGTTGGGTTCTTCGTCATCGCCCGCACCAGTTTATCCAGTTCTGCGTACGATTCCGGCAAGAGACGGTATTCGCTTTGCGCAAAGAACACCTGATTCAGCACCAGTTTATCCCCCGTTTTCAAGCCTTCAAAACGCTCCGGCGTTTTAACCGGAACGCGGGTGACCGTATCTTTCGGAGTCGCTCGTACAACCGGCGGTTTACGGGCCACTGCGGGTTGAACGTTGGGTTTTACCGCCACCGGTTTAGGCACGACCTTCGGCGCAGCGGGTTTTGGCGGCTGAAAGTCGGGCCTGAACAGATAGTTACCGGTAACGGGGCTGGGTGCGGTTTGGTTGGGTGGTATCCAAAACAAACTGATGCTTCCTCCCAGCGGATCATTGAAAAAATCGACCCGCAAGTCGTAGTACTGACCCGCTTTCAGATAAACATCGCCTTTAAAGGTCTGATTATCATTTAATCGCCACACGTCGATCACCTTCTTGCCCCCCACCCAAAGGCGGATTCCATCGTCTACCGTAGCCGTAAATTTATAAACGCCGGTCGTGGGTGCATACAATTTCCCGGTCCATCGAACGGAGTAATACGAGCGCCCAAGCCCCGGCCCCGGTCGGCGGCCCTCCCAATCAAAATCGATCTGCGGATCCATCCGGGTGAACACTTTTCGTTCGAAGTTCGTACCATCGAAATAGTCTCCCCTTAATCCATTTCCTGCCGTAGCTGTCGATTGACCATTGGCACTTTGCACCACAAACAGGCCGATCATCCCCCCAATCAAACACCTCGCGACCATAGCTTCAGCAGTTAAGTTTCGGATGTATTAAAGATAAATGCGAGCGGTTTTTAATGGTTTCGTTTTGGTACAGACGGCTGTTATTCCGTTAAGAATGAAGAGGTAAGATGGAAGCGCCCGTTCGGTGAAGGATAGAAGGCGTCGTTCGGGTGAAGGCCGGAGGCCTTTTAATAGAAAGCGAGTCGCCCCTTTAAAGAAGTATGACGGGAGTGCTCGTGCAGAATGGAAGGCGTCGTTCGGGTGAAGGCCGGAGGCCTTGCCTGTCAATAGAAAGCGGTTCGCCCATTTACCGATAGCTCCGGAGGAGCGGTCTGAGCGTGTCTTTTAGGCCGCTCCTCCGGAGCTTCGACTACCCAGGGTTCATTTATTACTATTAACAGGAAAGGCCTCCGGCCTTCACCCGAACGACGCCTTCCATTCTTCACCCGAATGACGCCTTCCATTCTGTACGGGCGCTTCCATCTTTTCATTCCGACCGCAGCGAGGTCACCGGATTCATCAAAGCGGCTTTGATGCTTTGGAACGAAACCGTCAGCAGCGCAATCAGAATCGCCAGCCCGCCCGCCAGCACAAACACCCCGACGCTCAGGCTAATGCGGTAATCAAACTGTGAGAGCCAGTCGTTCAGGAAATAAGCCGCCAGGGGTGATGCCAGCAGACAGGCGACGATCACCAGCCCGACAAACTCGCGGGACAACAACCCCCATAAACTCACGACGCTGGCCCCCAGCACCTTGCGAATCCCGACTTCTTTGGTCCTTT
Organism: Larkinella humicola; assembly: GCF_008727875.1. Classification (GTDB taxonomy): domain Bacteria; phylum Bacteroidota; class Bacteroidia; order Cytophagales; family Spirosomataceae; genus Larkinella; species Larkinella humicola. The sequence goes on from NZ_VTWS01000005.1 coordinate 621,374, forward strand.
GTTCGGCGAGAGAAGCCGCCAGCCCAAATAGCCCGAGGCAGGCAATGAAAACGGCCAGAACCGCAAACACGCCCGCCAGTTTGCCGATCAGTTCTTCCTGTTTAAACTTGCGGTTGTAGGCATCGTCGACAAACTGGTAATCGAAGGGGAAAGCCGGGTTGAATTTCTGAAAAATCGGTTCGATCCGCGCCAGGGCTTCGGTCGTGTTGAGATTCGCAGCCAACCGAAAAATCACGTAACGTTCAAACGGACGGCCGGTGATCAGAATGAGCGGATTGACGGGCGTATACGGCGATTCGATGATCGAATTTTCGACCACGCCGACGATTCGCAGCTTTGTGCCGGGGTCCCAGACAAAACTCAACTCCTGGTTCAGCGGATTCTTCAGCCGCATGGCTTTCACGGCTGCTTCGTTTAGAATGGCCGATACCGAATCCGTGCCGTTGGCATAAAAATCGCGACCAGTTTTCAGTTCAATTCCCATCGTTTTCAGATAATCCGGCGAAGCGGCAATCAGGTTGAGCCGCATGATTTCGTCGGGGGCTTTGCCCGACCAGTCCACCCGCGTGTCGCCCGTGATGGTGGTGGCCGGACTCGACGCTTTCGTCACGCTTTCCACCGCGCCAGAACCCAGCAACGCATTCCGAACAGCCTCGTAATTCCGGTTCAGATCGTTGGTTAGCGAAACCGTTAGCAACCGATCGGGATTATAGCCGATCGGGCGGTTTTTCGCGTATTGAATTTGTTGGTAGACCAAGATAGCACTGATGATGAAGGCAATACAGCCCGTAAACTGAGCGACCACCAGCACCTTGCGCGGCCAGTTCGCGTTTCGCCCAACGCGAACGCTGCCTTTCAACACCCGCACGGCCTTGAACGACGACAGGTAAAAAGCCGGATAACTCCCCGCCAAAACGCCCGTCAGCACCGTAAAGCCCAGCGACAGCAGCCAGAAACCAGGTTTGGCCCACGGAAACGAAAGTTGTTTCTGAGTGATTTCGTTGAAAACCGGTAGAAAGAGCAACGCCAAAACCAACGCCAGCACGAGCGCCAGACCGGCAATCAGCAAGGATTCGCTCAGAAACTGGCCAACGAGCTGCGACCGAAACGAGCCAACGGCCTTCCGAACACCCACTTCTTTCGCCCGTTTTTCGGACCGGGCGGTGGCCAGGTTCATGAAATTGATGCAGGCAATCAGCAAAACCGCCAGACCAACGATGCCGAAAAGCCGCACGTAGCGAATGAAACCGCCGGTATTTTTGCCGTTCTCGAACTCGCCGTATAAATGCCATTTTTCAACCGGGTGCAGGAAAGCCTCAAAAACCGATTCCGGGTTATGCCGCTTGATCAGGCCCCGCAGTTTTTGGTTGACCTTCGCAGGATCCGCATTCGGATGCAGTTCGACCAGGTATTCGATAACGTTGTTGTTCCAGTTGGTCCGGCTGCTTTCAATCCAGGGCGCATTGGCTTCCAGGTGACTAAACGGGACCAGAAAATGAAAATCCCAGGCGGTGTTGGTCGGGAGCTTTTTCAAAACACCGGTCACTTTCAGGTCAAACGCGTCGTTAAGCCGAACGGTTTTCCCCATCGGGTCCGTCTGGCCAAACAGGGCGTTGGCGGTTTGTTCGGTCAGGACAATGGAATTCGGGTCCTGCAACGCCGTCGCCGAACTGCCCTGCCTCATCGGCAGATCGAACAGCTGTAAAAACGCTTTTCCGACATTCTGGCCTTTGCGAATCAGCTTTTTATCTCCAACTTTCAAGCCGTCTTCGGCTCGCAAATTGGTATTCAGCGATTCAACAACCCGCTTGAACTCCGGAATTTCGGTTCGCAGCACATTTCCCAGCGGGAGAGCGCCGTTGGCCTGGGTGGTGGTTTCGCCGTTGGCGGTCCGGTTGAGCATAATCCGGTACAGATTCGCTTCGTTTTTATAAAACCGGTCGAAGGTCAGTTCGTCCCAGACCCAGATGCCGATCAGCATGGCAACCGCCATGCCGACGGCCAAACCCAGGATGTTAATCAAGCTGAACCCCTTGTTTTTACGCAGATTGCGCCAGGCGATTTTGAAGTAATTTTGAAGCATAAGCTGTTCGTCCTTGATGGTGTTTCAAGGTACGGACAACCCACAAAAGTAGGGCGTTAAAAAAAGTTAAGAGTGAAGAGTTAAGAATGAAGAGTTGGCTGACGCATACATAACTCTTCATTCTTAACTCTTCACTCTTAATTCTATTCCGAACGAAGTGAGGAAACCGGATTCATCAAAGCCGCCTTGATGCTTTGGAACGAAATGGTTGCCAGCGCCACCAGCACGGCGGTTCCGCCCGCCAACCCGAAGACCCACCATTCCAGATCAACCTTGTACTCGAAATTCTGCAACCACTGCCGGGTGGCATACCAGGCAATGGGCGAAGCAATCAGAAACGCGATCAGCACCAGCTTCATGAAATCTTTCGACAGCAGCGTCACGATGCTGCCCACCGAAGCACCCAGCACTTTCCGGACACCGATTTCTTTCGTCCGTTGCTCGGTCATAAACGTTGCCAGTCCGAACAGACCCAGGCAGGCAATGAAAATCGCCAGCAGCGACGCCGTGACGAAAATCTTCCCGTATTGCTGCTCGGTCTGGTATTGCTGGTTGTAATTCTCGTCAACGAAAAAGAATTCAAAGGGATTGCCGGGGTAGGTCGCTTTGTAAAGCCGCTCCAGAGCTCCCATTTTCGCCTGAATCTGATCAGTGCCCAACTGAATGGTGAGCCAGTTCCCGTAGCGGCTGGGCATGAAAATAATCGGATCGATGGCTTCCCGAAGCGACTGGTGGTGGTAGTCTTTCACAACCCCCACAATTTCAAAGGCTTGCCCCCAGTTGATGATTTTCCCCACCGCGTCGGCCGCCGACGGGAAGCCCAGACGCCGGGCACCCGTCTCGTTCACCATCAGTTTGCCACTTTTCACGTAACCAGCCTCGCATTCGGTAGTCAGAAAATTCCGACCGGCCGCCAGGGCAATACCATACGTCGTCAAGTACCGGTGATCGATGAAACCCATCGAATACACGATTTTGTCAGCCTCTGCCTGCGGATTTTGCTTGACAATACCGCTGGTCGAGAAATTGTAAAAATTCCCCGGTACGGTTCCCGAACTGGAAAAATTTTTGATGGAAGGTACTTGTTCCAGCTCGTGTTGAAAAGCCGCCGTCCGCGCTTGAAACGACTCGTCTTTTCCGACTTCCGGGCCGTGAATCACGACACGTTGCTCCAAACTGACGCCCAGATGCTGGTTTTGCATAAACTGCAACTGCCGGTACAGCACGAACGTGCAAATGATGAGGACCACCGACACGCTGAATTGAAAAACAACCAGCGATTTCCGCAGCGAGCCGCCTTTGGCACGGTTGCCAAAGGCGCCTTTCAAGGTCTGAAGTGGCTGGAAAGAGGATAACGCAAAAGCCGTATATCCGCCCGACGCCAGCGCACCGACAAGCAACAGGCACAATCCGATTAGCCAGAAACTATTGGAAGTCAGAATACGGAGCGACAATTCTTTTTTAATTAGTTCATTGAATACGGTTTGCAAGCCGCTGATCAGCAGAATCGCCAGACCAAAACCAAGCAGGTTGAGCAGGAACGATTCGCCCAGAAACTGGCCGATCAACTGTCGCTGACCAGCGCCAACGACTTTCCGCACGCCCACTTCTTTCGCCCGTTTCAAGGCCCCCGCCGTCGAGAGGTTGATGTAGTTGAACCAGGCAATCGCCAGAATCAGCACGGCAATCCCGCCCAGCAAGTAGACAAAAGCCAGCTTGCCCGTGGTCGGATACGGATCGCTGAGCGACGCACCCAGGTGGATGGTCGCGGCCGGTTGCAACACCATCCGGTTCTCGTCCGGCGGGCGGATTTTCTGCTTCAACTGATCAAATTTATCCTCCAGTTTTCGGGTATCCGTGCCTTCGGGCAATTGCAGATACGTCATCAGGTACGACCCGTCGAAACTGTCAAGCCGCGCCCAGTCGTTGCCGTTGAGGTTGGCCGGGTTCGCCAGCGTTTGCAGCGAAAACACCATACCAAACTGCATATCCGAATTTTGGGGCATGTCGGCATAAACCGCCGAAACTGTAAAAGGCGTTGTTCCAAACTGATTGTTCATCGTCACCAATTGCCCCAGCGCCTTCGCATCGCCAAAATACTTCCGGGCGTAGGATTCGGACACGGCTACCGTATTGGGCCGGGTCAGCGCGGTGGCAGCATCGCCCTGAAGGAGCGGAAACGTGAACAGGGTAAAAAAACTGGCATCGGCATAGGCGACGTCGGTTTCCCGGAAGGCCTTCGGCGACAGGCGGTTTTTCCCATCAGAAGCCGAAACGATACCGGAGATCGAATTGTCGACCACCCGGCAATACGTTTTCACTTCGGGAAATTGCTGCTTCATCAGCGTTGCCACCGCCGGAGCCATATCCGGCCAGACCTCGCCGGCTTTGTTCTGCCACAACATCCGGTAGAGCGTCGGCAGGTTGGCATGGAATCCGTTGACGCTTTTCTCAAAACTGATGTACTCCAGAATCAGCACAAAAGCGGCAATGCCGAGCGCCAGCCCGGCCATATTGACGCCCGAAAAAACCTTGTTTTTCCAAAGGTTTCGAAACGCAATTTTGAAGTAGTTTTTGAGCATGGTCGTTTAGGTTTCTAAAATGGATGACTTATTCAGTCCAAACGCTGTACCAGAAAGAATAAACTCCTGATTATAAAATAATTACATTACAGACAAAAAGCATTTTGTCCGCAAACGGACGACCTGTTTTCCGCTTTCGGACAAGCCTGTAAAAACGTATATGGCGACGTATAGAGGTACCCATAACGAAGCCGGTATTTGCAGCCACAATGGCGATTTCTGGGTTAGAATTGCTATTTTTAGGCCATCTCCACGGTTTTCCTTCATCACAAAATCCATGACGCATCTTTTCAAAGCAGCGGTTTTTAGCTTCGTAATTATTTTCACCTATTCGCATGCCCTCCACGCGCAGGAGTCTGTTGCCGTCGAGAAACGCTACACGGATGAAATCAAAACCCTGGCAAATCGCCCGGCGGTGAAGGCGGTTTTTCAACATTTTGTGGCGTGGGAACCGCAGACGAAGCAGGACCTGATTACACTCACCGAAACCCCGGCTCCCCCTTTCAAGGAATCGGTGAAAGCCAAAAAATATGCCGCCATGCTGAAAGAAGCGGGCGTCGATTCGGTCTGGATCGACGAAATCGGGAATGTGATCGGCAAACGCAAAGGCCGCTCCGGCCAGAAAACCGTGGTGGTCGAAGCACATCTGGACACGGTTTTTCCGGAAGGCACCGACGTGAAAGTAAAGCAAAAAGGTGACACGCTCTACGCGCCCGGTGTCGGCGACGACACCCGGGGGTTGGTGGCCATTCTGACGGTTTTGAAAGGATTGGAAAAGGCGAAGATCGAAACCGACGCGGATGTCTGGTTTGTCGGGGCCGTGGGCGAAGAAGGCCTGGGCGACTTGCGGGGTGTCAAGCATCTGTTCAAAACGAACGGTTCCAAAATCAACTCATACATCGCCGTCGATGGCGACGGCATCAGCGAAATTGTTCACCGCGGTCTGGGTTCCTACCGCTACCGGATCACGTTCAAAGGGCCGGGCGGGCATTCCTACGGCGCGTTCGGCATCGTGAATCCGCACAGTGCGCTCGGAAAAGCTATTTATTATTTCACCAACGAAGCCGATAAATTCACGCGGCAGGGCATCAAAACCACCTACAGCGTCAGTGTCATCGGCGGAGGCACGTCGGTGAATGCCATTCCGTTTGAGTCGTGGATGGAAATCGACATGCGCTCCGAAAGCCCCGAACGGCTCAAGGGCATCGATCAGTTGCTGCAAGCCGCCGTTCAACGGGCGTTGAAAGAAGAAAATGGACTGAAACGCAGCGGCCCCGATCTGACGGTCGAGGTGAAGAAAATCGGCGACCGTCCTTCCGGCAAAATCGAGCCGACGGTGCCGCTGGTGCAACGGGCAATGGCGGTTTCCAAACACCTGGGTGCCACGCCCCAACTGGATGTTTCCTCGACCAATGCCAACACGCCGATTTCGCTGGGCGTTCCTGCCGTCACGATTGGCAGCGGTGGCAAGGGCGGAAACGTCCATGCGCTGAACGAATGGTGGCTGAACGACCAGGGCGTTCTGGGCCTTCAAAACGTCCTGCTGGTGTTGCTGGCCGAAGCCGGTGTAGCCAACTAGCCGACGCATTCTAAGCATAATCTAATCGTCCGGTTTCGCCCTAACTACCACGTTTACATTACCTTTGGGTTGGACAAGTCCATCCGCTGCATGACCACACTCATCATCCTCGTTTTCGTAATTGGGTATCTTTTAATTACGCTCGAACATCCCATCCGGCTCAACAAAACCGCTACGGCCCTCATTACGGGCGTGCTTTGCTGGACCCTCTACATCCTGCATGTTCCGGAACCGGAGCCGGTGCTGGAGCGTCTGGGGCACCATCTTGCCGAAATTGCCCAGATTCTGTTCTTCCTGATGGGCGCCATGACCATTGTGGAGCTGATCGATATTCACGATGGCTTTTCCATCATCACCGACCGCATTGCCAGCCGCAATGCGCGGGTTTTGCTCTGGCTGATTTGCGGGCTGACGTTCTTCCTGTCGGCCATGCTCGACAACCTGGCTTCGGCCATCGTGATGGTTTCGGTCACCCGCAAACTGGTGAAAGACCCGGAACAACGGCGGCTGATGGCCGGTATGATCATCATTTCCGCCAATGCCGGGGGCGCCTGGTCACCCATCGGCGACGTCACCACCACCATGCTCTGGATTGGCGGCCAGGTCACGACGATGAACATCATTTCGCAACTGTTTCTGCCCAGTTTGGTCTGTTTGCTGGTGCCGCTGGTGTGGCTGACTTTCACCATCAAACCGACCTCCGAAACCGAAATTGCCACGACGAAAAAAGGCATCAGCCGCCCCTACGTTACCCCGCTTCAACGGCGCGACCGGCGCATTATGTTTGCCACCGGATTAACCGCCATTCTCTTTGTTCCGATCTTCAAAACCGTCACCCACCTCCCGCCCTACATGGCCATGATGCTGGCCTTAGGAGCCGTTTGGGTGGTTTCGGAGATTATTCATGCCGATAAAGATGAAGAACACCGCCAGCGATTTACGGCGGCTTATGCCCTCAGTAAAATCGACATTCCCAGTATTTTATTCTTTCTGGGCATTTTACTGGCCGTCGGTGCCCTGCAATCGACTGAAATTCTTTCGCGTGTGGCTTTCGCACTCGATGAAGCTGTCGGCGATCTCGACCTCATTGTAATGATCATCGGGGTGGCATCGGCCATTGTCGACAACGTCCCGATTGTGGCGGCAGCGATGGGCATGTATGATCTGACGACCTACCCGGCCGATGCCAAACTCTGGGAATTTCTGGCCTACTGCGCCGGAACGGGCGGCAGTCTGCTCGTCATTGGCTCAGCCGCCGGAGTGGCGGTTATGGGCATGGAAAAGCTGGAATTTGGCTGGTATCTGCGCCGGATCAGCGGACTTGCCTTGCTGGGCTACATCGCCGGTGCTTTGACCTACTTTGCCGTCTACGGACTCACACACTGATCAAACCGGCCAGTTCTCCCGACGGTAGGCGCTATCCCAGAAACTGTATTCCAGCCGGGACGAGGTCAGATAGGCTTCGGTCATGCGGTTTTTGGTGGATTCGGAAGCCTGTTCGCCCAGACGGTCGCAGATGGCAAGGGCTTTGTTCACGGCTACGCCAAACTCCTCCCCGGCGTAGGCATCGATCCAGTTCTGATAGGGATTGGGCGTGGTCTGGTTGGCGTAAATAAAATCCCCGACCCGTTTGTAAATCCAGAAACAGGGCAGCAGCGCGGCTACAGCCACTTCGTAGGACTCGAACGTGCTGGTAGCCAGCAGGTAATTCGTATACGCAAAACAGCCCGGTGCCTTGCCGCTGGTGAACCCGATGTTGTACGCAGCAAAGTAACTTTCGTGCAGCGCGCGTTCTACCAGAATGGCGTTTTGGGCAAATTGCAGAAACTCCAGCAACTCTTCACTCGTCGAAGACCGGGTTCCCGCAACAGCCAGCGCCCTCGCAAAATCTGCCAGATAGAGCGAATCCTGGTAAATATAAAACGTGAACGTTTCCACCGGTAACGTCCCGGTTTTTAGTTCTTCATTAAAGGGATGCGCCTGTATTTTTTCGTACACCGGCAACGCGGCATTCCAGAGCTGTTCCGTGAATTTCATGACCGGATTACCAGGGGTTTTGGAGAAAAGGAATGATTCAAAGGGCCGGAACCGCGCCCGGTGGTGACGTCTTTTCCAGCCCGAATAGCCTCGGATATATACGCTTTCGCTAGTGAAACGGCCTCGGTCAGCGCGTATCCCAATGCCAGATGCGTGGCAATCGCCGACGAAAGCGTACACCCCGTCCCGTGGACATTCCTGCTTTCGATGTAGTCCGACTCAAAAACCTGCGTTGGTTCATCCCGAACCGCCAGCACATCATACAACCGGGCCGCAATGAGGTGACCGCCTTTCAGCAAAACCGCCCGACAGCCCTGATCGATCAATTCTTCGGCCGCTTCCTGCATCTGCTCAACCGATTCGATCGGTTTTTTCAGCAGAATCCGGGCTTCGTCCAGGTTGGGGGTAATCAGGGTAGCGCGCGGAAAAAGCTGATTTTTCAGGACGTCAACGGTTTCGTCCAGAATCAGTTTCGCTCCGCTCGTGGCCACCATCACCGGATCAAAAACCACAAACGGCGGCTGAAACCGATCCAGAACGTCGGCAATGACCTCCACCACGTCAACGGTATTGATCATCCCGATTTTGACGGCGTCGATGGTGATGTCCTCAAAAACCGCTTCGAGCTGTTCTTGCAGAAAAACCGCCGGAACCGCGTGAATGGCCCGAACGCCCTGCGTATTCTGGGCCGTCAGCGCGGTAATGGCCGAGGTTCCGTAGGCCCCCAATGCTGCAATCGTCTTCAAATCAGCCTGAATACCGGCCCCTCCGCCACTGTCCGAACCCGCAATGGTCAACACCGTTGGATAGCGTTTCATCGTTTTTTCACTCCGGTTTGTAACGTTTTCTTCAATTTAAAAGCCGCCGTCCGGGGCGATTCGGCACTACAGATCGCGGAAATAACCGCAATGCCGTCGGCTCCGTTTTCAATCGCTTCGGCGGTATTCAGTACATTCAACCCACCGATGACCACCAGCGGATGGCGGCTGTTGGCCCGAACCCACTGCAAACCGGCCAGCCCCCACGGTTCGGCATGATCGGTTTTGGAAGGCGTTGCGTACAACGGACTTAACGCCAGATAGGAAAGATCCCAATCCTCGGCTTCCTGAACGTGCTCTTTCGTTTCAGCCGATAAGCCGATGATTTTACCGGGTGGTAGCAGGGCGCGTACGGTTTCGTACGACATGTCGCTCTGCCCGATGTGAACACCGTCGGCATCGCTGGCCAGCGCCACATCGACCCGGTCGTTGATAATCAGCGGAACATTATGCGGTTTTAACAACGCCTTCAGACGGATCGCCCGATCCACAAAAGCCCGCGTGCCGAGCGATTTTTCACGCAATTGCACCATTGTCACCCCGCCTTTGACGGCTTCTTCAACGACCCAAAAGAGATCCCGGCCCAGGCAAGCGGTTTCGTCGGTTACTAAATAGAGTTGCATGTTTCTAGATGAAAGAGGTGAGACAAGAGAATAAAGACGAGGATTCCGACTGACCCGGTTTTCATGGTCTCTTGTCTCACTTCTCTACTCTTTTCTCTGTTTCTTATCGAATCCGCGCCAGTTCAACCAGTTTTTCGGGGGCCAATTCAGCCAGCGCATCCAGAAACGCGATCTGGAAACTACCGGGCGCGGTGGCTTTGCTGAAAGCCAGTTGCCCGCAAACGCCCATCGTTGCGGCAGCCGACACGGCCGCCTGAAACGAATCCGGCTGAACGGCACAAAACGCACCCGCAATCGCCGAAGCCGAGCAGCCCATGCCCGTCACCTTCGTCATGAGCGGATGGCCGTTTTCCACGTACGCAACGCGGTTTTTCTGCACAATGACATCGATGGCTCCGCTGACGCTGACGACACAACCCAACCGCTCGCTGAGGGAGTGGGCCGCGTCCAGACTGCTCATGGACGATGCCGTACTGTCGACGCCTTTGGTCTGCCCGCCCAAACCGGCCAGCGCCAGAATTTCGGACGCATTGCCGCGAATCACCGTCGGCGCAGCGGTTTCCAGCAGTTCGGACAAGACGGTATTTCGGTAGCCCGTCGCGCCCGCACCGACCGGGTCCAGCACGATGGATTTTCCGAGGTCGGCGGCTTTTTTCATCGCCAGTTTCATGGCCTGCACCCAGGGTGCCGAGAGCGTCCCGATGTTGATGACCAGTGCGCCGGCAATGCCGGCCATTTCTTCCACTTCTTCGATGGCGTGGGCCATCACCGGTGAAGCGCCGACGGCCAGCAGGGCGTTGGCCGTGTAGTTCATCACCACGTAATTGGTGATGTTATGCACCAGCGGAGCCGTGGCCCGCAGGGCGTTTAAATCGTGTTCGAGGGTATTCACAACGTACCGGGTTTTGACGTGAGCAAAAGCTGAATGGACGCGTGGGTGCGTTTCCCGGTACGGAAATCAAAAAGAAAGAAGCAAGCGCTCTCTCCAGCTTTTCCCTACGACAGTCTCAACTGTGTCAGGTTCGAAGGGTATTATCTCAGTCCGCACGGGACACCCCCAAAGCCATTCATGGCCGCTAAAATAGCGGTTTAAAGTTAGGTCCGAAAGTGATTTTTCGTTTTTCTCGTCAGCAGGAATGATGAGTAGGCGGTTTACTCTGTTAAGCCAGGATAAAAGTATATTTGGAAAACTTACATTGATTATGAAAGCCACTGCTGACCAAAAACTTTCTAATCAGGAATCCGAGGACACAAAAGTGTCAAGCCGGAACCATTCTAAGCTACAAAGTCAGTTGGCTTTTTTACTGCGTTTGTCATACCGGACGCAATACAGTGTTCTAACCAATTTAGACCTTAGCTTTGCCAATGGCAAAATTAGTCCCGATCTATGCATCTTTCCCAAGCAAACCGCGGATTGGCTGAATGATGAACCAATCGTTCACGATGTTCCGCTGACTATTATTGAGATTCTTTTTCCTGATCAAAGTCTAAATAGTCTGCTCGAACGGATTTATAAAAAACATTTTCCAGCCGGTGTCAAAACCGTCTGGCTAATCATACCAGCGCTGCAAATCGTTTCCATTTTGTTGCCCAACCGCAAACAGATCAATTTTACGGAAGGGACGATTACCGATCCCGAAACCGGTATTCAGCTTCAGTTAGCTGAGATTTTTGAAGGATAAAGCAGGGGTATTGAGTTCAGATAGCCATTCCAATTAACCTAAAAGCCCTCTGGAAGGGTGATCTGCTAATAGAAAATCTCGGTTTCAGCAGGAGCGGTTTAAGCATGTTTTTTAGACCGCTCCTCCGGAGCTTGCAATATGTAGGTGACCAGCGTTTCTATTGACAGGACAGGCCTCCGGCCTTCACCCGAACGATTCCTTACTCCTCACGCTTAACTGATCACTCATTATTCTATACTCTCAATTCCTCACTCTTAATTCTTAACTCTTCATTCTTAACGCATTATTCTGAACGCAGTGACTTCACCGGATTCATCAAAGCCGTTCGAATGGAGTGGTAGCTGACCGCAGCCAGCGCGACAGAAACGCCCAACGCTCCCGCGAGCGCAAAAATGGGCCAGTTCAGCGGAATGCGGTAGGCAAAACTATCCAGCCAGCGGTTCATTAGCCAGGTCGATAGCGGGATGGCCAGAGCGAAAGCCAGCCCCACCAGCGTCAGCGTCCGGCGGTTGAGCAAGACCCAGAGTTGCCCCACGGTGGCGCCCATCACTTTGCGAATACCGACTTCCCGCATCCGGTTGATGGCCTGAATGCCCGCCAGCCCGAACAATCCCAAAGCCGCGATCAGCAACGCAATGCCGGTGGCGAGTTGGGTCAGCGTGGTCCAGCGTTGGTAGTCGCGATACCGGGCTTGCAGATCCTGATCCAGAAAAGAATACTCGAAAGGTTGCCCGTCGGAAAGCTGCGGCCAGTCGCGGGCAATGCGGGCGACTTTGTCGGACAGATGGCCGGGCGTCAGTTTCAGGTAAAACACGCCCTGAAAGCCCAGATCCAGTTTGTAATATGCGGGCTGAATGGCTTTGGTGAGCGGTTCGATGTTGTGGTCATTCACGACGCCAATCACCGTCCGCCCATTCAAGGTTTCCAGCGGTTTGTTGAAAACCAGCTCCTGACCCAGCAACTTCGCCAGCGTTTCGTTGATCACCACCGCCTTGACGCTTTTTGCCGTATCCGATCGAAACGCCGGCGAAAAAATCCGGCCCTGTTTGAGTTTGATTCCCAGCAACGTGAAGAAGTTGTAATCGATGGCCTGTTGCAAGGCCCAGTATTTCTGTCCGTTGATCGTGGTGCCGTTGCGGTTAAAACCGTCTTCGCCGTAACCGCCCGCACTGCTCGCTACCAGCAATACGTCCGGGTTCGCCGACTGATACCGCAGCAACCGTTCATAAATCCGGGGGCCGCTGCCGTCCTCAAACGGTTGCAGGTTTTTGACCTTGAGAACCAGTTCTTTCGTCAATCCCAGTTCCTTTTCCTGCACAAAACTCAACTGTTTATGCATCGTAATGGCCGCCGTCACCAGCACCAGCGACAACACAAACTGCGTTCCCATCATCGCCTGAATCACCAGCGGATTGATTTTGTAGGTTCGGTTTTGACCCAGAAACAAATTCGGTCGTAGACGGGCGAACAGCAACGCCGGATAAATTCCCGCGATTACGCTGACCGCCAATACCATGCTCAACAAGCCCAGCAAATTACCCGCCTGAAAAACGTCGAAAACCGTCAGCGTCCGGTCGGTCAGGCCATTGAAGGTCGGCAACAGCAGCAACGCCAGCAGCAGGCTGATGACCGACGCCAGGCCCACAACCAGCACGGTTTCCAGCCAGAGCTGCACGGCCAGGTGTTGCGGAGCCGCCCCCACCACTTTCCGAACGCCCACTTCCTGCAAACGCCCCGCCAGTTTCGACAGCGAAATGATGATGTAATTCAGACCGGCCACGAGCAGAATCAACAGACTGATGGACACCAGCAGGTACACATTCGTCGGCGAAACCGTACGGTTCCAGCGTTCGCTGAACGAAAAATGCGTATCGGTCAGCGGGCGAATGGTCAGTAAAAACGGGTTATTGGTCAGGCGGTCTTTGTGTTCAGGCGACGCTGATTTGAGCATATCACCGATCACTTCGTTGAAGAGTTTCGGTCCCAGATTAGCCAGTTTGGCCGTAGCCTGCGGCAGCGAAGCCGTCGGACTCAGTTTACCGAATGTATGGACATTGCTCGTGTTGTACCGTTGTTCGAGTTGCTTCTTGTAGTAGTCATCGCTCTCCAATCGCACCACCAGTTCGGCGGTGAGTGCCGTGTTCGACGGCGGGTTTTGCATCACGCCCGAAACCGTGTAGAATTTACCATCGTACCGGATGGTTTTGCCCACCGGATGATCGTTCGCAAACAGTTTCTGCTTCAGCCGTTCCGAAATCACCGCGTTGTGCAAACCGGCCAGCACCTGCTCCGGGCGACCCACCGTCAACGGAATCGAGAAAAACGTGAAATAATTGGAATCCGCAAACAGAATGGCCTTTTCATACACCGCGTTCGTTCCGTATTTCACGATGCTTTCCTGAAGCCTTGTCATTCGAACGATGTCCTGAAATTCCGGCATTTGCTGTTTGATTTCCATCCCGAAAACCACCGGAAAGATCAGACTCCGGTGTTCTTCGGCCGGAAAAAACGGCAGGTTGAGCGGGTGCCGTTTCGGCTTCCCCTCAAAATCAAACAAATCGGTCGATTCAAACCGGTAGATGCGGTCGGCGTCGGCCTGAAACCGGTCGAACGAGCGTTCATGGCGCACAAAGGCGTAGGTCAGCAGGCCGAACGCCAGGGCAACGGACAAACCCGCCAAATGGATACTGGAATAAACCGGATCGCGCCGGAGGCTGCGGAGAGCGACTTTGAGGTAGTTTTGAAGCATGGTTCAGGACGTTTTAGCACCTCTTTCGGGCCATTTTTCAATAGACGGATTGAAGTGGACGCGTGTTGCACCGTCGATTCGTTTTCGAATGAAATAAAAAATCCCGGCTGAAGACGCGAGCCTTGAGTCGGGATTTTCAATCCATACCGGATCAGTTATTTATCGTTCACTGCTCACTTTCGCGCATTCGACAGGCCCAGCGTTCGCTCCGTTTCGGCAATGAGCTGCTGTTTTTCGGATTCGCTTTTGCCCTGTAAGTTGATCGTCCGCTCGAAAACGTGTTCTTCGCCGTCGAGCTTGTATTCATACTTCATTTTCAGGCGGTTATTTTCGGGATCTTCGATAAGGGTTTTGGTATACGGCGTTCCATCCGGTGCCACAATCACGTTTTTCGGCAACTGACTGTCCTCATTTTTCGACCGGTTGCCGGATATGCCGGTTCCCCGCGCAGCTACGGCCACTTCGCCCGATTCATAGCGCGTTGGTCGGACACCACCCCGGGGGGCCACCGGCGGCTTGGGCGCGCGGGGCGGACTGACCACGACATGGACGCCCAGTGAATCCTGAATCGAGCTGATCAATGCTTCTTTTTCTTCCTTGCTCATCCCCATCGCATCGAACTCCTGATCGTAGTGAATGTTGCGGCTGGGCTGTTCAACGTCGATCTTTATACGCAACGTTTTGCCATTGTCATTGATGCTCCGGCTGATCGACGAGCGTTCCTGGGCGACAGCCGCGACGCTGATTCCGAAGAGTGCGAGGGTAATTGCTGTTTTCATGTGTTTACTGTTTTAGGGAGAGTACCCTGAACCCGCACCATTCCAAAGGCTACCCGGGCGGTTCAGGGTGTTCATTCTGATTTTAAACTGTTAACCGGATTCATTAATGCGGCATTGATAGACTGAAACGACACCGTCAGCACGGCAATCAGTGTGACCAGACCACCCGCTGCTGCGAAGAGTCCTCCTTCCAATCCGACACGGTACGCGAAATCCTGCAACCAGCGATCCAGCGCATACCAGGCAACCGGAGCAGCAATGAAAAAGGCAATGAGAACTAACTTGAGAAAATCTTTGGAGAGCAATAACACCACGTTAACGACGGACGCACCTAAAATCTTGCGTATCCCGATCTCTTTTGTTCGTTGCCCGGTTGTAAAGGTAACAAAACCGAATAGTCCTAAACAAGAAACCAGGATGGTTAATGTGGCGAAACCATTAAAAACTGTTGCCAACACCCGGTCTTTGTGGTATTGAGCCTCAAACGATCGGTCCAGAAATTCATAATCGAACGGATAGAGCGGGTAATGTTGCTGCCAGATGGTTTTCACCACCGGCAACTGATCGGCCCGCAGGTTCAGCATAACGCTGCTGGCCGGAACGGTGTTGTACACCAGCACCAAAGGTTCGATCAGGTTGTGCAGGGAGCGATAATGGAAATTCTTCACGACGCCAACCACCTTCCCCTTGTGACCAAATCCGTCGATTGTCTGCCCGATGCCGTCCTTCCAACCCGCCAGTTTAACAAACGCTTCATTGACGAGAAATCCCCCTTTCAAATCGGCTTTCGATTGCGACGACAGGTTGCGCCCGGCTTTCAGCTTCATGTTCAGTAAGGGTAAAAACTGGTCATCCACAAACAGGAAATTACTCATCAGTTCCCGTTTTCGTCCATTGCTCCGGAAGGTCGTGGAGGCCATGGGCAGCAAACCCGATGGCTGCAAACCGGAGCCCAGCGTCACCGCGCCGACCTCACTGCGGTTTTTCAGGCTGTTGGCAAACGCGGTGGCGGCCGCCCGCGCCGTCGAGTCGTCGGGCAGGTGAACGCTCAGAATGCGATCTTTCGAAAAACCCAGATCTTTGGTTTGCAGAAAATTCATCTGCCGGCGAATTACCAGAACCCCGGCGATCATGCCGACGGCTAGCACAAACTGAAAAACAATCACGGACTTTCGCAACCACGCGCCTTTTCCGTAGCTGCCCAGCCGCCCTTTCAACACCTCGACCGGGCGGTAATTGGACAACACAAAAGCCGGGTATAAACCGCCTGCCAGCGTGATCAGCAGCCACGTAAAACCGATCAGCGGCACGGCTTCTGCGAAGACGATTGACAGGCGGATTTGTAACAGTTCATTGAAAAAAGAAAGGGCCAAATACACCAGCACCACGGCAATACCGACCGAAAAACCGCTTAACAAAAACGATTCCAACAGAAATTGCCGGATCAACTGACCGCGTTGGGCGCCGTTGGCCTTCCGAATCCCGACTTCTTTGGCGCGTTCGGTGGCTTTGGCCGTCAGCAGGTTGATGTAGTTCAGCAGGGCAATGGCCAGGACAAATACCGACAGAAAAGCGAATAGATACCCGTACTGTTTGTTGCCTTTGGGCGTATCGGCCATTTTGCCCTGGCTGTAATGGACGTCTTGCAACACCTCCGCCGGGAAGCTGAGCGAGTAGCCCTCCGCGCCCATTTTTTTCAGTTCCGGGTTAGCGTATTTATTCGCAAGCTGGGTTAGTTTTTTACCGAAACCCGCCAGATTGGGTTCGTCCCGGAAAAGAACGTAGGTATAACACGGAAAATCATCTTCCACCCACGACCGGCTTCCGGTGAACACTTTGGAAAGCAGGGCGCTCACGGGCAAATCGGTATTGCTCGGCGCATCGGACACCACGCCGGTGATCTGAAAAAGCTGCTTGTTGAATTCGAGGGTTTTTCCCAGCACATCCGTCTTCCCGAAATACTTTTTTGCCAGCCCTTCGGTCAGAACCGCGCTGTTCGGATTTGCCAGCGCCGACGCCGGATTTCCCGCCAGAAATGCATACGAGAAAACCGAGAACACTTCCTTGTCGGCGTAATAGACGTTCGATTCTTTGAGCAACTTATCCTCATGGCGGATGACGGCATCCGTAGGCAGCAAACGCACGGCGGTTTCGACTTCCGGGTAATCGCGTTTCAGCGCTTCCGCCAGCGGAACCGGGCTGGAGGCAATCGACAAAACCGACTCCGGCGTTTTCATATCAGTCGTCACGCGCACGATGCGGTGGGCGTTGGCGTGGTAGCCGTCATACGAAAACTCGTGGTCGACATACAGCGCCATCAGCAGACAGGCCGCCAGCCCGATGGCCAGCCCACCGACGTTCAAACCGGTGTAGAGTTTGTTGCGCCAGAGGTTGCGCAGGGCGATTTTGAGGTAATTGCTCAGCATACTCTTACTATTTTTGTTACATTTGATAAAAACTCAAAGCGCTATGGAAACACCCCCGTATGATGTATTCGAGGAGTTTCAAACGGAAGATGTCATGTCGTACAACCACGCTAAGCTTACGTATCGTCTCACGAAAAGCCTTGGTCAGTATGATGAACTATTCGATATTCTGCCGGAACTGGAGTTTGATCTTTCGCACGGTCGGGCAAAACCGGATGTTGCCATTTGTCTCCCTGGAAAAGCAAACTGGCTCAAAGACATCATTCGTCCCACAACTCCACCGTTGATCGCCATTGAGATTTTGTCCCCCCGGCAGGCGTTGTCGGACCTCACCGACAAGGCATTGGACGTGTATTTCCCGTCCGGCGTAACAACTGTCTGGGTTATTATTCCTCAGTTCAAGCAAGTAACCGTGTTATCCCCTACTCAACAGGAGGTCTTTACCGATGGCACTTTACGCGATGAGCTGACGGGTATTGAATTGAGTCCTGCTTCCCTGTTTCAAGAATAGTCTTCGACCGAACCGACTTTGTGTTCTTTCTTTCAATTTTACTCCGTGCGCAAACTCTTCACCGGATTCGCCAAAGCCGCTTTGATGCTCTGGAATGAAACCGTCACCAGAGCGACCAAAACCGCCAAACCACCCGCCAGCGCGAACATCCACCATGCCAGACTGATCTTATAGGCAAAATCCTGTAACCATTGATTCATGGCGTATCCCGCAATCGGGCTGGCAATCACCATGGCTACCACCACCAGTTTCAGGAAGTCTTTCGAGAGCAGCGCAACAATGCCGGCCACCGACGCGCCCAGCACTTTTCGAATGCCGATTTCCTTCGTCCGCTGAACGACTACCAACGACACCAGACCGTATAACCCGAGTCCGCAAATCAGGATGGCGATGCCGGCAAAGGTGTTGACCAGCCGGAAAATCAGGTTCTCGGTTTCGTAGAACTGCGCCAGTTGCTCGTCCAGAAATTCGTATTCAAAAACCGCATCGGGAAACTGTTTCTCCCAAACCTTCTGAATGCGCTGAACGGTTTGCTGCGGATTGTGACCCGAAATCCGAATACCGATCCGCTGATACATTTTAAAGTAACTGGCAATGAAACAGGGCGCAATTTCGTCGCGCAGCGACCGCAGGTGAAAGTCCTTCACCACCCCCACAATCGGCAGCGCAACCGGCGACAGGTAATACTGCATTTTGCGGCCCAGCACCTGCTGTGGATCACGGATGTTCAGCTTCCGCAGAAGTGCTTCGTTGATGAGGTATTCCCGAATCGTATCGCTTTCGGTCAGGTTACGGCCCGCAACGAGTTGTAAGCCATACGTTTTGAGGTAATCGGCATCGGCCAGCCGTTCCCGAATCGGGAAATCCGTCCATTCGGCCCTGTCGCCAAATTTGAACGAACCGCCGTTCATAATCAGGGCGGATGGCGGGCGGTGGCTGGCACTGATTGATTTAATTTCAGGATACTGAAGCAACTCATTCTTAAAGGTTTCCCGTGACGCTTTCTGTGGGTCGGGCAAGTTCACGATCACGACATTGTCTTTTGTAAAACCCACATCGGTCGTCTGGATGTAACGAACCTGCGTGGCTACCACCAGCGAGCCGATGATCAAAGCCTGGCAAATGACAAACTGCAGGACGATCAACGACTGCCGTACGGAATAACTACCCCCCGATTTAGCCGACAGTTTCCCTTTCAAAGCCGCCCACGGACTAAACCCCGACAACACTGCGGCCGGATAACCACCCGCCAGCAGAATGACGACCAGAACGAGTAGCGCTGTAAAACCAAGCGTCAAACCGTCCGGACGCAGCGACAAACCGA
This sequence comes from Larkinella humicola, assembly GCF_008727875.1. GTDB lineage: Bacteria > Bacteroidota > Bacteroidia > Cytophagales > Spirosomataceae > Larkinella > Larkinella humicola. The sequence continues at coordinate 640,567 of NZ_VTWS01000005.1, forward strand.
TGTTGACCCACCGATTGAAAACCGGCAGACTCCCTGCGGCCATCAGGAGGGCCAACGCGGTTGCGGCCAGCACGATCAGCGCGGTTTCGAGCAAAAACTGCCGAACCAGTTGCCCCCGCGTACTGCCGAGTGTTTTGCGAATACCGACTTCTTTGCCCCGCCGGAGTGCCTGGGCCGTCGCCAGATTGACGAAATTGATGCAGGCCGTCAGCACCAGAAACAGGCCTACCAGACCCAGCGACCAGAGCAGCGACGGGCGGATGGCCGTGGCACCACCCAAAATGCGCCGAACATCGAAATGGCTCTCCCGGAGCGGCTGGAAATGAAAGTGAAGGACGTTGGAACCCAAATGCTTTTTGGCCAGAGCGGGCATGGCAGCTTCCAGACTGCCGACCGATTGGGGATCTTTTAACGTCACGAAAAGCCGGTAATTGCTATTGAGCCAGCTCCAATCCGCCTGATTAAAGTCCGGACTAAACTCCTTGAGGGTTGCAAGGGAAATAAAAAAACGAATATCGGTGTCGGTCGTTTTGGGAGGCTCGGCCAGAATACCGGTTACTTTGGCATCGATTCCGGATTTTAGATTCAGCGTTTGGCCCATCGGGTCGGTGTTGTCGAAATACTTTTTAGCCCACGACTCGGTCAGGACGATGCTGTTGGGTTCACGGAGGGCGGTTTTGGGGTTGCCGCGCAGCCATTGATAATCGAAAATCTTAAACAATTCCGGCTCAACAAAAGCGGTTCCTTTGTGCTCCATAAAGCGAAGCGGTTTCCCGTTCTTCTGGTACGTTACGGTCAGTTCGCGGTTCATGATCAGAAAAGCCGCCTGGTCGACCTGCGAAAAATCCGTACGCAACGCCTGCGCCATCGGCAGCGGAGCTTCGGGGTAGTACTCGACGGAACCGTCGTCGAGGTGCATGTCTGTCACCACCCGGAAAATGCGGTCAAATTGGGTGTGATGCCGGTCGGTGCTGAGGTGGTAGCGGACGAATAGAAAAATGAGCAGTCCGCCGGCCATTCCGATGGACAACCCCAGGATGTTGAGCAGGGTATAGCTCCGTTGCGCAGTTAAATTCCGCCAGGCGATTTTGAAGTAGTTCTGTAGCATAAGCCCCGTTGGCAAGCCTGATTTGGTTGCCCTAAAGGTACTGGCTATCCCCTTCCAAGCATCGTTCTGCCTTATAAACAGCCTGTTAAAAAAAGTTAAGAAACCAACAACTTCGACGTGCGGTAACTATTAAAATATTGAATACGGACCATTGAACAACGAATTTTGAAACGATTGATTCGGTTTTCGTTCTTCAATAGTCGATAGTACTCCTTCATTCCGGCGAAGCGGGTAAGCGGAATCAAAACAAACCGCTGCTTTCTGTCCGCAAATGGGTAAATTTTCGTGCGGCAACGGACAACCCATCAACTTAGGATCATTTGTCTTATTTATCCGACATAAATCCGTCAAATCCGGAACGGCAGTCACCGGAGAGTGACTGATTTTTAACCGGTTTTGACTTCGTTTTGACTTTTATTGTTCCAATATTTTATTATTTATATTCTATTATTAACTTAACGTTTGAAATACGATCCACGCCCCCACGCAGGACTTTTTCAATCTGAATTCGGCAGGCAATTCATTTTACCAATTTTGGTCGCTGTAACAGGCAATAGGATGGTACTATTCTTCCGTATTCTGTTACAAATTGACGAAAAAATTTGGGAAATAATTTTTTCTTTGCATAATTCAATTGTTTCAAACCATCTCTATTAATTATGATAAACACTTACTACAATCATTCAAGTTTTCCCCCTGTTTAACCCATTTCCCATTCTTTTTTGACTAGCACCCCCGGTATTACCAGACGCCGGGGGTCTTAGTGACACCTATAGTCTTCTTGCTGTCCACGCTTCCCTACACCTGAAAGAGTGTTGCCTGTTAAATCTTACCAACTCTATTACTTACTTAATCTAATCCGTCTTATGCGTATGAAAAAGTCTACTCATCGGGTACCTCCAAAAAACAGGTACCTATTGGTGCTTTATCTGATGATTGCTTCTGTCACCCTTTCCTTTGCTCAAAACTCGACCATAAAAGGGAAAGTGACCGGTGGACAGGGAGACGCACTGCCTGGCGTGAGTATCGTGGTCAAAGGCACCACGCAGGGAACCACGACGGCTTCGGACGGCACGTATTCGCTCAACGTTCCGAACAAGAATGCAACGCTGGTGTATTCATTCATTGGATATGTGAGCCAGGAATTAGCCATCGGCGGCCGGTCGGTGATCGACGTGAAGCTGGCTGACGACATCAGTACCCTGAACGAAGTGGTCGTTGTGGGGTATGGTGAGCAAAAGAAAGAAACCATTACGGGTTCGGTTGCCACCGTAAAAGGAACCGATCTGGTGAAGTCACCGGCCATGAACATGAGTAACTCGATTGCGGGACGGATGCCGGGCGTTATTGCTACCAACTCCAGTGGCGAACCGGGTTATGACGGTTCGGCCATCCGGATTCGGGGTTCCAATACTCTGGGAAACAACGACGCCCTGATCGTTATCGACGGTGTTCCGGCCCGGGCCGGGGGGTTCGACCGGATCAACCCGCAGGATGTCGAAAGCATTTCCGTCCTGAAAGATGCCGCAGCGGCCATTTACGGGTCACGGGCGGCTAACGGGGTTATCCTGGTGACCACCAAGCGGGGAAAAACCGGCAAACCGGAACTTTCCTACAGCTTCAACCAGGGCTTTTCACAGGCGACGGTTATTCCCAAAATGGCGACGGCGGCTGAATATGCCCAGTTGAACAACGAGATCAACGTCTATAACCTGCCTCCGCAGTACTGGAAAGCCGCTTCGGATGCTTTCAAAACCACGGGCAGCTTCACCCGCCCCGACAACGGAGCGATTGCCAAAGCCGCTTTTACGCCGGATGACATCAAGAAGTTTAACGATGGCTCTGATCCGTGGGGACACCCCAACACCGACTGGTTCGGCGAAGCGCTGAAAACCTGGGCTCCTCAGGTGAAGCACACACTCCAGTTGATTGGCGGTAGCGAAAACATCAAATACCTGGTGTCGGCCAACTACCAGAATCAGGATGGCTACTACAAAAACTCCGCAACGGGTTACAAGCAGTATGACTTCCGCCTGAACCTGGACGCCAAAGTTAATAAGTACATCAACACGGTGGTGGGTGTGGTCGGTCGTCAGGAAAACCGGTTTTTCCCAACGGTGGGTGCCGGGGCTATTTTCCGGATGCTGATGCGGGGCTATCCGAACAAACCGGCTTTCTGGCCGAATGGGCTTCCCGCTCCGGACATCGAAAACGGTCAGCAACCCGTTCTGGTCACGACGGATGCTACCGGCTACGACCGGGATACACGCTACTACATGCAAAGTAATGCCACCGTCAACATCACTAACCCCTGGATTCCGGGTCTGAAATTCAGCGGCAGCGTTGCCCTCGACAAATACATCCAGCAAGGCAAGAGATGGCAGACGCCCTGGTACGTCTATAGCTGGGACTACACGTCCTATGATGCCAACAAGCAGCCCATCCTGAACCGGGTGGCAAAAGGTCCCGCTCAGGCAGAGCTTAATCAATACACAAACGACCAGTTCAACTCGCTGCTGTCGGGGATTCTAACCTACGATCACGTATTCGGCGGTAGCCACGGCATCACTTTGCTGGCGGGGATCACCAAAGAAGCGTCGAATTCAGCCGGTTTCTCCGGTTTCCGGCGGTATTTTGCCTCCACAGCCATCGATCAATTGTTTGCCGGTGGTAGTGCCGAGAAAAACAGCAACACAACGGCAGCCTGGGAACGGGCGCGGATGAGCTACTTCGGTCGGGCTGCCTATAACTACAAAGAAAAGTACCTCGCCGAATTCCTGTGGCGGTATGACGGTTCGTACATGTTCCCGAAAGCAAGCCGGTGGGGCTTCTTCCCCGGCGTGTCGGCGGGCTGGCGGATTTCCGAAGAGAACTTCTTCAAAAATGCCATTCCAGCCATCAATTCACTGAAACTGCGGGCATCGTGGGGTCAGTTGGGGAACGACCAGGTGTATTTCAACGGTGCCTTGCGCGAGTATGACTACCTGCCTACCTATGCCTATGGAGACCCCGTCAATGCAAACTGGGGCTATGTAACGGGCGGTCAGGTTGCCCAAACGCTGTATGAGAACGGTGTTCCAAACACCACGCTCACCTGGGAAGTAGCCAACAACGCCGACATCGGTCTGGAAGGTTCCGCCCTGAACGGGAAGATTTTCTTCGAGTTCGACGTATTCCAGAACAAGCGGTCGAACATCCTGTGGCGCAAAAGTGCTTCCATTCCGCAAACCACGGGGATGACCCTGCCAGCCACCAACATCGGGAAAGTAACCAACAAAGGCTATGAATTCCGGGTGGGTTACAACGGTCAGGCCGGTGCTTTGAAATACAGCGTGAGTGTAAACGGCGGGTATGCCAAAAACGAAATCACGTTCTGGGACGAAACCCCGGGAGCACCCGAATGGCAGCGTTCAACCGGAAAACCCATTCCGAGCAACGTCAACGATCCAAACCAGCAGAACGGTACGCTGTTGTATCAATATGACGGTATTTTCACATCACAGGCTGACATCGACCAGAATACCCTGGATTACAGCGGTGTAGGAGCCAGCTTGCTGCGCCCCGGCGATATGAAACTGAAAGACATCAACGGGGATAAAAAAATCAACGGCGATGACCGCGTCCGGGCCGACCGCAACAACCAACCCCGGTTCCAGGGCGGTTTTAATGGAACGATGTCTTACAAAGGCTTCGACTTCAGCATCCTGGTTCAGGCGTCGGCAGGTGGTCAGATCTTCCTGCAAACCGAGTCGGGAACGATCGGTAACTTCCTGAAATGGAGTTATGACAACCGGTGGACGGTGGACAACCCCAGCACGGAAAATCCCCGTATCGTTGACCGTAGCAACCAGTACTTCTCCAACGGTACCAGCTACTGGTTGAAAAAGACCGATTACATCCGTTTGAAAAACGTTGAAATCGGGTATACGTTGCCCGCGCTGATCTCCAGCAAAGTGGGATTGAACAACCTGCGGGTTTATGTAAACGGACTGAACCTGGCCACGTATGCACCAGCCATGAAAGGCCTGTTCGATCCGGAATCGACCAGCGGCAGCGCCCAGTACTATCCGCAGGCCCGGGTACTTAACGCCGGTTTATCAGTCAGTTTTTAACTAAATGCTCAATCATTCTCTTATGAACCATATCGTAAAATGCCTGTCGTCCAGTTTACTCGTAGGGATGACGATGGTAGCTTGCAATAGCGATTTTCTGGATACCAAACCCCTCGATAAAGTATCGGGGGATGCGGTCTGGGCAGATCAGGCCCTCTCCGAAGCGTTTGTGACGGACGTCTACAACGGGATTCGGGACGGGATTCTGGACCAGATGAGTTTCGATTGTCAGACCGACAATGCCCTCTACAGTTTTGGGAAACAGGATGTCAACGAAGCCAACGTGAGTCCATCGAACCTGGGAACGGTAAAAAACACGATGGAATGGAGTGCGATGTACTCCCGGATTCGGGCGGCTAACATTGCGCTGGCCAACCTGGCCAAGCCCAAGTTTGACAATGCTACGGTTGCTGCCCGGATGCGGGGTGAAATGTACTTCATGCGGGGCTATTTTTACAACCAACTGCTTCGCTATTACGGTGCTATTCCACTGATCAAGTCGCCTTATACGCTGGATAACCCCGATTTTACCATCGCCCGGAATACCTACGAAGAGTGCGTAAACTCCATCGTGAGTGACCTGGATTCGGCCGCGATCCTGCTGAAAGGAAAAACCCTGACCAGCGGCCGCGCCACGATGGGTGCCGCCATGGCCCTGAAAGCCCGCGTGTTGTTGTATGCTGCCAGTGACCTGTATGACGTTCCAACGGCTAAAGCCAAGTCGACGGTACTTGCCGGTTTTAACAAACCCGAACTGCTGGGATACGTCAGTGGTGACCGGGTTGCCCGCTGGACGAAAGCCCGGGATGCCGCCAAAGCAGTGATCGATCTGAACCAGTATGGTTATAAACTGAACCTGACTGCACCGGTTTCTGCGGCCGAAGGGCAACAGAACTACATCAACATGTATCTGTCGCGCAACGGTGGTGAAGCCGACGGTATCTTCCTGAAATACTACATTCGCGCTTCGTTCGATGATTGGGGTTCGTGGTATCCACGGAACAACATGCCGAACGGTTATCATGGCTGGACATCGAGTGAACCCACTCAGAATCTGGTGGATAACTACGAAATGATGGACGGCACGAAGTTCGACTGGAAGAATCCCGCCCACGCGGCAACGCCTTATGAAAACCGCGATCCGCGTTTCTATGCGTCTATCCTGTATGACGGAGCCCAATGGAAACCCCGCACGCCCGACGGAGCCGGTATTGACCCGGCCGGACAGATTCAGATGGGTGAGTATGAAGTAGGTAGCTCGTCTGCTCCCACCAAATACTCCGGTTTGGATACCCGCAACAGCTCCATCGAAAACTGGAACGGAACCTGGACAGGGTATGCCATCCGGAAGTTCATGGACCCGGATCCAACGCTTGTCGATCAGAACATCCGTCAGGAAGTCCCTTCCATCCAGATCCGGTTTACGGAAGTGGTCTTAAACTACGTGGAAGCCTGTCTGGCACTAGGTCAGGAAACTGAAGCCAAAACCTGGCTGAACAAAGTCCGGTTCCGGGTGGGGATGCCCGCCATTACGGAAACCGGAGCAGCCCTCGTTGCCCGGTATCAGAACGAACGGAACATCGAAATGCTGTTTGAAGATCAACGGTTCTACGACGTTCGGCGCTGGATGATCGCCCCAACGGTATTGGGCAAACAAGCCCAGATCATTGTCATCACCGGTAAACTGAAACCCGGTAAAACTGTGACGACGTATAAGTACAGCAAAGACAATTATACGTATTCCTACAGCGTTCAGGATTTGGGAACCGGTAAGGAAAACCGGAAGTGGGCTGATAAAATCTACTTCCTGCCGATCAGTCGGGACGAGATTAACCGGAATAAGCAATTGATACAAAACCCCGGTTATTAAGGTTCTCTTCTGCCTGTTTACGGAACTGGTGCCAACGTATCGTCATGCGTTGGCACCAGTTTTTGGTGTTACTTCATTCGGTAGCCATGAAAACAATACTGTTTGCGGTAGGAATCGGGTTTGTTACGCCGTGTACACTCCAGGCGCAATCATCGGATGTGATTCGGATTAAAGGCGGATCGGGGGGCGAAAAAGCCGTCTCCGTCCCGGTTCGATACCGCTATGATCAGTTTTGCGCCGGGAAGGTGATCTACCGGAATGGAACCATGGCCACGGCTCGGTTCAACTACAATATTCTGCTGGGCGAAATGCAGTTCATCAATGCCAGCGGAGACACGCTGGCCCTGGCCAACGAACCTGTTGTCCGACAGGTCGACCTCAGTGAACCCACATCCGCAGGGGCTCCCCGGCAAACGGTCTTTCTGTATGATCCCAAAAAAGGTTACCTGGAGGTGCTTGCCGATCATACAACCCTGAAACTAGTGGTAAAACAGGGATTGAAAATGGCTAGAAACGAGAAGGCGGGCGGGTACGATCAATCGTCTGGCACAGCCGCCACAACCACCTACCAGTCCTATTCTTCCGGAAACACGTCCGTTAGTAAACTGGACTGGAAAGGGGATTTGGTGGTGATAAAAGGCCGTGACTATTTTATTATTGACCGAAATGACCGTTCTTATCCCCTCAACAAAGCCAGTCTATTAAAAGTATTTGCTAAACATCGTCAACAGGTACTGGCCTATCTGGAAACAGAATCCATCAATTTTAAACAGGAGGATGATTTGAAAAAACTCCTGAACTATTGCAGTGAATTCCCCTAACTTAGCTCTCCGTGCCTTTTCACTCCTTCTTTCATTTATGAGTTTTTTTTTACGTGCTTTCTGGAGTTGCCTCATCATTGCAATGGGTTTGTTCTCAACGGGTTGCCAGAAAAAACCGGCTTCTACCGAGCAGACGGCACCCAACAGCGGCCCTCCGCTCTTTACGCTGCTGGCTCCTGAGCAAACCGGCATTTCATTTGTCAATACGCTGAACGAGGGGCTAAATACCAACGTGCTCATGTACGAATATTTTTACAACGGTGGTGGCGTGGCCGTTGGTGACCTCAACGGCGACGGCCTGGAAGATATCTATTTCAGCGGCAACATGGTTCCGAACCAGTTGTATCTCAACAAAGGCAATCTGAAATTTACCGATATTACCGCCACTGCGGGCGTAGCCGGGCGCGAAGGCCCCTGGCGAACGGGCGTGACGATGGCCGATGTCAACGGCGACGGTCGGCTTGATCTCTTTCTCTCCTATTCGGGAAGTCTGCCGCCCCAAAAACGAACGCCCCAACTGTTTATCAACGACGGCCCCGACGCGCAGGGCGTTCCCCGTTTCTCCGATCAAACCGCCCAATGGGGGCTGGACAAACCCGGTCAGACGACCCAGGGGACGTTTTTCGACTACGACCGCGATGGCGATCTGGATTTGTTTCTGCTCAACCACAACCCCCGGCTCCTGCCCATCCTCGACCCGGATGCCACGGCGGAGCTGATGAAGAAAAAAAGCCCGGAAATCGGGGTTTGCCTGCTTCGGAATACCGGCACCCGTTTCGAGGATGTAACCGAACGGGCGGGTCTGCTCAATTCGGTGCTGAGCTATGGCCTGGGATTGGGCGTCTCCGATCTCAACGGCGATGGCTGGCCCGATCTGTACGTTTCCAACGACTACAACGTTCCTGATTTTCTGTACCTCAATAACCGCAACGGGACCTTTACAAACCAGTTGCAAACCGGCATCGGCCACATTTCCCACTTCTCGATGGGAAACGATGTTGCCGACATGAACAACGACGCCCGGCCCGATATTCTGACGCTCGACATGCTGCCCGAAGACAACCGGCGGCAGAAACTCCTGATGTCGCCCGACAATTACGAAAAGTTCGATCTGGCCGTCAATTCGGGGTTTTATTACCAGCACATGCGGAACATGCTGCAACTGAACGTCGGCACGGATGGCAAAAAAGGAACCGGGGGCATTCCCGAATTCAGCGAAGTGGGGCAGTTGTCCGGGATTTCCAACACCGACTGGAGTTGGGCTCCCCTCCTGGCCGACTACGACAACGACGGCTGGAAAGATCTGTTCGTTACCAACGGGTATCTGCGCGATTATACCAACCAGGATTTCCTGAAATACATGGGTGATTTCCTGCTCAACCGCAAGGTCATGCGCCAGGATTTGCTGGAACTCGTCTATAAAATACCGGCTTCCGATGTGATTAATTACGCCTTTAAAAACAACGGCGACCTTACCTTCACCGACGTCAGCCGGGCGTGGGGCATGAACCTGCCTTCGAACAGCAACGGCGCGGTGTATGCCGATCTCGACAACGATGGCGACCTGGATCTAGCCATCAACAACATCAACAAACCGGCTTTTATCTACCGCAACGAAGCCAGCAACCAACTCAAAAATCACTACCTGAACGTCAAATTGGACGGTGCCGGAGCAAACCGGTTTGGACTGGGCACCAAAGTGACCCTGTATCGGAACGGCCGGCAGCAGTATCTGGAGCAGATGCCATCTCGCGGCTATCAGTCGAGCGTATCGCCCATTCTGCACTTCGGACTGGGAAAAGAATCTACCATCGACTCGCTGCGCATTGTGTGGCCGGGCGACAAACAACAACTGCTGACCAACGTCAAGGTCGATCAGGTACTGGCGGTTTCGGAAAAGAATGCCAAAACGTCCCGGCGGTCAACGCCTTCTGCTCCGGCTGTGTTTACGGAACTGAAATCCCCGGTGGCGTATCAGCACCCCAAAAATACCGTCAATGATTTTAAACGGCAACCACTGCTGGTCAATCCGGCGTCGTTTGTGGGGCCGTGTCTGACCAAAGCGGACGTCAACGGCGATGGTCTGGAAGACGTGTTCGTGGGCGGGAGCAGCGGGCAGGCCGGGGCGGTTTTTCTCCAGCAAGCCAACCAGCAGTTTTTACAGAAAGCCCAACCCGCGCTGGAAACCGACAAAGCCAGCGACGACGCCGACGCGGTTTTCTTCGATGCCAACGGCGACGGGATGAAGGATTTGTACGTGTGTAGCGGTGGTTACGCGAACTTCATGCCCGACGACGCCTTGTTGCAGGATCGGCTTTACATGAATGATGGCAAGGGGAATTTCACTAAAAATCCGGCGGCTTTGCCCGTCATGCGCACCAGCAAAAGCTGCGTTCGGGTGGCCGACCTCAACGGCGATGGCAAACCGGATCTGTTCGTGGGCGGGCGGGTGATTCCGGGCCGCTATCCCGAAACGCCCCCGAGTTTTCTGTTGATCAACGACGGCAAGGGGAAATTTACCGACCAGACGGCGAGCCTGGCTCCCGATCTCCAGCGCATTGGCATGGTGACCGATGCCGCCTGGACCGACCTCAACGGTGATAAAAAACCGGAACTGGTGGTCGTGGGCGAGTGGATGCCGGTGACGGTTTTCGGCAACGACGATGGCAAATTTACGGATCAGACCAAGACCTATTTTGACAAAGAATACCGGGGCTGGTGGAATAAACTGCTGGTTGATGACCTGAATGGCGATGGCAAACCGGATCTGGTGGTGGGCAATCAGGGCCTGAACACGCAGTGTAAAGCCAGCGACAAAGAGCCCGCCGAACTGTTTTACAAGGACTTTGACGACAACGGTTCGGTCGATCCGATTCTGTGTTTTTACATCCAGGGCAAAACCTATCCCTATGTCACCCGCGACGAATTACTGGATCAGCTCAGCATCATGCGAACGCGCTTCCCGGATTACAAAAGCTACGCCGATGCGACGATGAAGGATATTTTCACGGAAGACGAACTGAAAGGCGCGAATAAACTGGAAGCCAATCACCTGAAAACAAGCTATTTTGAAAGTACATCCCAGGGGAAATGGCAGGAAAAAGCGTTACCGGCGGAGGTGCAGGTTTCCCCGGTTTTTGCACTCACGGCGTTCGATTACGATCACGACGGCAAAAAAGACTTGCTTCTGTGCGGCAACATCAGCCGGGCGCGGTTGCGGTTCGGCAAGTATGATGCCAACTACGGTGTTTTGCTGAAAGGCAACGGGAAAGGCCAGTTTTCGTATGTGCCGCAGCCCCAATCCGGTTTTCTGCTGAAAGGCGATGTCCGGAGTGTGCTGCCAGTTGGAAACACGGTTTTAATTGGGATTAACCAGGTTGGCGTAAAAGCGTATGGGTTTAAATGAGTTATTACACAGAGTTGATCAGAGGTTATCAAAGTTTTTCTCTGATTTCCTCTGATCAACTCTGTGTAACAACCTTTCAATTTCAATGAAAAAAATCTTCCTCTCTCTTTTCGTTATAGCCCTAATAAGCAGTTGCCAGACTGAAAAAACACCGGAATTGGGCAACCGGGAGATCACCGGCGTCATTGCCGAGATGACCGAGGTCATGATCCATGACGTAACCAATCCCCCCCTGGCCGCCCGGTTTTTCACTTACGCCTGTCTGGCTGGCTACGAAGTGGTTGCCCAGAACGACAAGGCTTACCGGAGCATGCAAGGCGTTCTGAACGGTTACCCGGCGATGGAAAAGCCGAACGTCAGCGGACACTCCACACACCTCAGCGCGGTGCTGGCGATGCTCAAAACCGCCCAGAAAATGCAGCCTTCGGGCAAGCGGCTGGAAAAGCTGGAAAAGCAGTTGCTGGATTCGTGCCGAACCGTGGGGTTTTCCGACGAAGTGATCGAGCAGTCGGCAACCTATGCGCTGGAGGTGAGCAAACAGATGCTGAAATACGCCAAAGCCGACCAGTATAACCGGATCAGCAACTACCCGCGGTATACGCCCTCCGAAAAGGCCGGAAGCTGGTATCCGACCCCGCCGGGGTATTTTGCCCCGGTCGAACCGTATTTCAACACCGTCCGCCCGTTCACGCTGGACTCGGCGGCCCAGTTCAAACCCGCTCCGCCAGCGGCTTATTCCACCGATAAAAGCTCGTCTTTTTACCGGATGCTGCTGCAAAATCAGAAGGAAGGTGGCAACAGCCTGACGGAAGAACACCGGCAGATTGCGGCTTTCTGGGACTGCAATCCGTTTGCGCTCGAAAACAACGGCCACATGATGGTGGGTCTCAAAAAAATCTCCCCCGGCGCTCACTGGCTGGGCATCACCGGGATTGCCTGCACCAAAGCGAAAAAGAGCTTCGCCGAATCGCTGAAGATCTACACGGCCGTAGCCATCGGATTAACGGACGGTTTTATCTGTTGCTGGGACGAAAAATACCGCAGCAACCGCGTCCGACCCGAAACCGCCATCCGCAAGCTCATCGATCCCGACTGGAAACCGTTTTTGCAAACGCCCCCGTTTCCCGAATACCTGAGCGGACATTCCACCATATCGGCGGCTTCGGAAGTGATTCTGACGCATTATTTCGGCGATCATTTTGAGTATACCGACACCGTCGAAGAGCCGTATGGCCTGAAAGCCCGCACGTTCCATTCGTTCCGCGAAGCAGCCACGGAGGCCGGGCTTTCCCGGTTTTACGGCGGTATTCACTTCATGGATGCCATCGATCAGGGACGGGCGCAGGGACTGAAAGTGGGCAAATGGGTGGTGAAGAAAGTGGGGTAAAATCGGCAGAAGAAAACCGTATTAGTTATCAACCTTCGCATTTTGTTCCGGGTTTCGGCCCGGTGGAAACGTATGACGCCATTTTTCACCATAAACGGACTTGTATAGAATGGAGATCCTGGCGTCACTCATACTCTGACGAATCGCCCGCTCTGCCGTTCGGCTGTGCAACTCGATGAGAGTAACCTTTCCACCCTGCGGGATCACGAGGCCTTTCCAGAGATCGCTGACCATGCTCGTGCTATCGATAATGCCGGCCTGCTTCAGAATAGCGTTTTCGAAATCAGAGACCGTATCGTATTTTTTTCCGGCATAATAATAGGACGCTTCCTCGATAAAAGCGGGTCCTAGTCCATTGTTATCAATCATAATCGCATAGCCCGAACTTCCATCTCCTAATTTGGAGGTATTGTAACTGTCCAGAATCGGCATCACCGAGGCATATTGCTGCGTTCGTTGCAGATACGCCTGGTAAAACGTGATGCCGATGGCGCAGAAGCTGGAAACGACGGCCAGAATACTCAGGTACGTATCCAGTGAAACGACAACTTTACGGGTACGGTTAGCCATACATTCGTAGCAAATACTATTTTTATATTTTCATACCAGGTTCTAAAATAGCTAATTCCAGCCAGAACATTTCATTAGATGCCTGGCCAATTTTCTCTACAGAATGAAAATAGTCGCGTGTATTTTGCTTTTACTGATCAATCCGAAGGCTTTTGGTCAGGAACGTAAAAAACCGTCTCCACAACCCGACATGGCCATTCAGCTCGATTTCGGGAGTGCGCAGGCGGTTACGAATCTGCTGGCCAAAACGAAAACGACCGATGCCGAACTGGACGGGATTGCGAAACTTTACGGTAGTCAGCAATTGATCCGAAAGGTCACCAGTTACAACAAAACAGGAACCGAGGCCGCTTTTAAACAAACCTTGCGGGAGATCGTCGAAACGGGAACCGTGAAAGGCAACGACCCATTTGAGTGGAAAGCCGTCAAAGCCAAACTTCCGGAAATCAGAGCGTTAGTTCGTCAACTGGAAACGAAGGCATCGTTTATTGAGGACGTAAAAGCCCTCATTTCGCCGTATTCACCGGCTACGCTGCCCGTAAAAGCCCGGGCCTGTTTCCTGGTCGGCGGGGGAGCACTGGGCTTCACCTTTGGGGGCGACGACACCTTCAATGTAGCTTTGCAGAAAATTGGCGATGATTATGAAGGACTGGTTTATCTGGTTGCCCATGAACTTTATCATACCATTCAACAGGTGGGCGAACACCATCGCACGAACGGAAAAACCGCAGCAAATCCGCCGAAAAATATTGACAATACCTATACGCTCCTGGCCAATCTGTGGGCCGAAGGCTCCGCCAGTCTGGTCGGTGATTTTACAAAAATCAAACAGCCGGGCGGTTTCTCAAAAGAGCAGCAGGAACAGTATGACCGCAACGGGCAGCGTTCACGGCAGAATTTTGCACTCTTCGAGAGCCTGTTATTTTCCGCTTTTCACGACTCCACCGCCAATCTCAGCGAGCTTTACAACATTGGTTTTACGGTTGCCTTCGATGAAACCAGTTATTTTATGGGGTATCGGATGGCGAAAGTGATTGAGGAATACCGGGGTAAAGACGTCCTGGCCGGGTTAATCACCCAAAATCCCATCGAATTCTGTCGGGTATACCGAGCGATTTACAAGCAGTTTCCAGACAGAAACATCATCGAGTTTAGCGGCTCAACCGAAGCAATTCTGACCCGGATGGAAGCCTGGAACGATAAACTGTAGCCCGAAATCACAAGGCGATTTCGATCGCTCAATCTGCTTGCAGAACGGCATCGGCCCGTACTTTCAACACTTTCCTGACTGGAAGGGGTCGATCAGGCACCCAGATAGAGGGCAGCCAATTGATCCAGTTGTTCCTGTTGTGTGGGTTTGTCAGAAGAGGGAAGTTCCCACGTTAGCCGAACCCCTGTAGCGTTCTGTACAATGTCAGCGATTCGCTGAATCATCTGGTTCACCTCTGTCGGGTTTCGGTTTGATACATTCATCAGATTAGACGCCAGTTGCTCCATTACCCCTTTTTCAAGTCGTTCCAGTCGTGCTGTCATGTGAAATTCGTTTTCCAGGTTCTCCATCTACTCTACCTGTATCGACAAGGAATGTTTCCGGAAGGTTGTCAGTAAAAACAAAAAATGAGGGTGTGGCTCCGGTATTTTTTCATTTCCCGGGGTAGTATTTTCGTATAAACCGGAAAAATAAAGTCCGGTCGGCGTCAAGAACCCCGACCGGAACCGTACTAACTCTAACAAAGTATGCCCACTCTCCAGGCGAAAGAATGATCACCTATCCTGTAGTAAGACGGTGAATATGAAAAAAGTAACGATAGACGGTGAAATAAACTTTCGGGCCTAAAAGATGGACCGGATTTGTCGTTCGTTCTGGCGTCAAACGCGTTGGATTAACGCAGTTTCACGGCTTCGGGGGCATCGTTGAAATGTTCGTACTTATTTAGCAGCTTTCCGAGGGCATAGGTAATGGGAATCATTACTTTTCTGACGAATGTGGGAATTTCCAGCATGTCGTATTCGCTGGCGTACCGGGTCAGCAGGTAGGCTGCGTCGAAGGCTTCCGGCTGGGTCCTGCCCGATTTGGCCTGGGCCGCAAAGATGGCCGAGAGAAAGAACACAATGGTATTAGCCGGCTTGATCCAGGCCTGGCACTGGAGCGTTTCGGTCCCTGCATTCCAGAACCGGTGGGGTTCACCGCGTTTAAACACAATGGACTCTCCCTCACCGGCATACTGCTCTTTTTGCCCCTGAATCTGGTAGCCAATTTTGCCTTTAACCACCGTAAAACCCTCATCCTGCAGCCAGTGAACGTGCATGGGCGGGCCACTGCCGGGTGTCACAAAGTTTTCTCCGACGACCCGGTCACCGTCCGGCTCCTGGGTCACGCCCAGAAAGACCAATTTTTCGCCGTGGCCGTTCTCAATCGTGTGGGGGTAGGTAATGTTCATGGTAATTGATATTTGTTGTTTGGTAACAAAGATCACCACCCAACCACCACGCTGAAACGCCGGTTCGGTTCAACCGGAAAAAGCAATCCCTGAAGCGTCGTTTTCCAGTCTTCAGGTTTCGGCGAGGTTGCCAACGTTTTCTGATGGGGCGTCAGGGATAGTCGGCTCAGAGTGAGTGGTCAACTCACCCTACCCACCTCCGCACCCGATGCCCCCAAAACGCATAGTACACCAGATACAAATAACACGGAAACAACACCCAATACGCGAGTTTGACCCCGTACAAATCCGCAAAATACCCGTAGAAAAGGGGCATAATGGCGTTCCCGCAGAGTCCCATGATCAGGATGGCCGCGCCCAGTTTGGTAAACCGCCCCAGACCGTCGAGTGCCAGCGGCCAGATGCCCGCCCAAACCAGCGAATTGGCCAGCCCCAGCAACACCACAAACCAGATCGAGCGGTCGGCCTGATGACCCAAGATCGAAACCGGCCCGCTCGTGTAGATGATCAGCAACGTCAAAACCGCGCCCAACAACGTGCAAAACCGGAAAGCGGTTACCTGGCTGATGGTTTTCGGAATCAGCGAAATGCCGAGAATATACCCGCAGATCGTCGCCGTTAAGGTATACGCCGGAAACGTCTTGGCTTCCAGCAGGCTGATTCCCATGGAATTGGCGTAGCCGATCACCGTATCGATGGCAATGACCTGACTGCCCACGTGCAGAAAAATAGCCACGGCACCCAGAATCAGGTGCGGAAACTGGAAAATTGAGGTTTTTCCGGAATTGGCAGCCGCCACTTCGGAGGTTTCCTGCTCCGTATCGATTTCCGGCAAAGGCGAAAACCGCACCAGCAACCCCAGGCCGATCAGTACCACGCCCATCAGCGAATACGGCACGATCACCCGCCGAACCAGCTCATCCAGGGCCGCACTCCGCTCCACGGCCGACATCGTTGGCAGTTGCGCAAACAGATCGGTGTCGGTCGCCCTCAGAATCACGGCGGCAAACAGAATCGGGGCCAGCACCCCAGCCCCTTTGTTGCAAATGCCCATGATGCTGATTCGCTGGGCGGCCCGTTCCTGCGGCCCCAGAATGGTGATGAACGGGTTGGCCGCCGTCTGCAAAACCGCCAGTCCGACGCCGATCATGAACAGTCCCAGCAGAAAAATCCCGTAGGTTCGGGTCAGAGCGGCCGGTACGAAAATGAACGCCCCCACCGCCATAATCCAGAAACCGATCATCATGCCTTTCTTGAAACCGGTGGCTTTCAGCAGATACGACGACGGCACCGACATGACGAAATACGAGATGTAAAACGCAAACGTGACCAGATACGACTGAAAATTGGTGAGTTCGCAGGCGATTTTGAAATACGGAATCAGGATCGCATTGACCCAGGTCACAAAACCAAATATGAAAAATAACAGGCCGATGATCAGGATCGAAATGAGCGTGTCCCGCTTGCTTAACGAACTGACCTCGACAGCCGCCAGAGTTGCTTTCATCTAATTCAATGAGTGAATGGGCGATTGAGTAAATGAGTAAATAACAGTGGTTAAACCGTTGGTTCCCAGCCGGATTGGTAGTCCCGCTGCCAGTATTTTTTCATCAGGCCTTTGTTCTTGATGTGGCCGTTGCTGGGGTCGATGTTCAGCGTTTCGCCGGACCGGAGGGCGATGTTGCCCAACTGGCAAAGCAGCGTACTCTGGTGCCCGCCTTTAATTTCGGCAGCCAGAGCCGTGCCTTTCCGAATACCGTCGAAGAAGTTCTGAATGTGAATCGCATCCAGCGCCTGCGACGGGTTCATGCGGTCGCGGGCATCGATGACAAAATCGTTTTTGACATCCTTGACCAGTTTGCTCTGCAAGTCATACACCTTGTAGGTATTCCCGCTTTCGATGACAACCGAACCGGTTTCGCCGTAAAATTCGACGCCCACGCTGTTGTCTTCGACCGTGCGGCCGTTGCAACTGCGACCTTCCCAAACGATGCTGGTGTTGTTGTCAAATTCCAGCGTAATAACCTGCGTATCGGGCGTTTCCCAATCATCCTTGTAGCGATACCGCCCACCCGCGGAGGAAACCCGCGTCGGGTATTCGACGCCCAGGCCCCAGCGCATCAGGTCGATCATGTGGGTGCCGTTGTTGAGCGCTTCGCCCGTTCCCCAATGCCAGAACCAGTGCCAGTTGTAATGCAACAGATTGTCTTTGAACGGTCGGCGCGGAGCCGGACCCTGCCACAAATCGTAGTTCAGCCACGACGGAACGGGGGCTTCTTTCCCGACACCAATCGACGCCCGGTTGTTGGTATACCACCCTTTCGCAAAATACGGACGACCGATGATGCCGCCCTTCACTTCCTGAATCGCCTTGGCCACGTTCGGCCACGACCGGCGCTGGTTGCCCATCTGCACGACCTTTTTGTATTTTTCAGTTACGGCCAGCAGCAGTTCTCCCTCATGCGGATTGTGACTACACGGTTTTTCGAGGTACACATGCTTGCCAGCTTTGCAGCCCAAAATAGCCGCCGGCGCATGCCAATGGTCGGGCGCAGCCACCACCAGGGCTTCCAGATCCTTGTCTTCCAAAGCTTTGCGAAAATCGGGAGCGGCTTTCGGGCGGCTTTTTTGCAGGTCTTCCACCGTCGCAATGGCTTTATCAGCAGCCCGGGAATCGACATCGCAGATGTACAAAACCTCGCAGTTTTTCTGAAGCGCAAAGTTGCTCGCCAGCGCCAGCCCCCGCGAGTTGACGCCCATCACGGCCACCTTGATTCGCTCGTTGGCCCCCAGAATATTGGCGTAACTTTTGGCACTAAAACCGGGCAGAATACCGCCCAGCGACAACGCGGCTGTGCCCGACACGGTTTTTTTGATAAACGCCCGACGGGTTTTATTCGATGATTGCATGGATTGAAGGGTTATAGGTTGTGAAACATACCCCAGAGGGGTAAAATGTTAATAGCCCAATCAGCTAAACTTATCTTTTAAGCTCCGGAGGAGCGCCCTGATGGTGCTTTGAGGACACTCCTCCGGAGCTTGGACTTGACGCTAACTTCGTGTATCTATTAACATTCCACCCCTCCGGGGTATTTTTGTTTTGATCCGGTTTTGAACTACGATCTAAAGAACCGTCTTTACACTTTTCGCAGCACGCTTTCCAGCGTCACGGTGGCTCCGCCCTGCCGTTTGCTTTCTTCGGCGGCTTCCATAAAGGCAAAAATTTCCAGCGTTTCGGCGGCACTGACCGGCGGTTTTCCGGTATTGAAAAAGGTTACGATTTGTACCAGCAGGGCTTTATAGCCTTCGTAGGGACCGATGGGTGCGATGCCTTTTTCGCCGTACGCCGTGCCGCCATACCCGGTTTTTCCGGAACGGATTCCCCGGAAAGTCCCGATCCGATCATCATTCCAGACACCAACCACTACGTCCATATCCTTCGTGTGCGTCCGGCTCACCTGCTTGCAACCCGGCCCCATCACCGTGAAAAGCGTTTCGACGCCGTGGATGCCGTACCAGAACAGATCCGGATGGGTTTTCTCGATGGGCGACGGACTGTAGGTGTCAGCCCCCAGCACTTTCCCGACGGTTTTTCCCTGCGCGATGTCCTGCGCGCTGGTCATATAGCGGAGCGATGAGGCCGAAAAAACCGGCACGTTGGCCTTTTTAGCGGCTTCAAAAATAGCTTTTGTATCGGCCAGCGAAGCCGCAATCGGTTTGTCGATAAACACCCGCTTCCCGGCCTTGAACACCTTCAGCGCCTGCTCCAGATGCAACCGGCCGTCGTTGGTTTCCAGCAACACCACATCCACTTTGCGGAGCAGTTCGTCAATGGAACCGACGATTTCAACGCCCAGTTTTTTCACTTCTTCCGTATAGCCTGCCACCCGGCTGACGCTCGATTCGATGTCATTGCTGCCCTTCGGATAAGCCGCCACGACGCGGTAGCCGTCCAGTTCAGGACCGGCGGTCGGGCTGTTGAGTTCTTTGGTGAAAGCGGTGCTGTGCGAGGTGTCCAGACCGATGATACCCACCCGTTTTCCCTCTGCCGACGGAGTCGGTTCGGGCATCGAAAAAAGGGTGTGCGGCAGGCTGAGCGAGAGTCCCGTAGTGGCTGTCACACCCAGAAATTTTCTACGGTTAAGCAATTGATTCATCCGATTCGGGCTAAAAAGGTCGTATTATTGTAAGAATAGCAATTTTATTCGTTTTATCCTTCTGCCGTTTCAAGGGTAGGTCGATAAAAATACGGTTTTTTCCAGATATGGCTCATTTACCAAACCTGATCATTGATCTGGCGATCATTTTGGGAACCGCAGCCGTAACGACGCTTCTTTTCAAATGGCTTAAACAACCCCTCGTTCTGGGTTATATTCTGGCCGGAGTGCTCGTAGGGCCAAAGTTTTCATTATTCCCGACCATTTCCGACCCGGCCACCATTCGCATCTGGGCCGACATTGGCGTCATTGTACTGCTGTTCAGCCTCGGGCTTGAATTTAACATCAAAAAGCTCGTCAAGGTCGGCGGCACGGCTTCCATGACGGGCGTCATCGAAATTTCGGCGATGGTTCTTCTGGGTTACCTCACCGGCATGTGCCTGGGCTGGTCGACGATGGACAGCATTTTTCTGGGCGGCATTGTCTGCATTTCTTCCACCACCATCATCATCCGGGCGTTCGACGAACTGGGCATCAAAACCCAGCAGTTTGCCGGTATTGTTTTCGGGATTCTGGTCATCGAAGACATCGTAGCGGTTTTGCTGCTCGTGCTGCTTTCTACGCTGGCCGTCAGCAAGCAGTTTTTCAGTGCCGAAATGCTGGTCGCCATCATGAAACTGGCGTTCTTTCTGGTCATCTGGTTTCTGGGCGGTATCTTTCTCGTTCCCTCCCTGTTACGAAGCGGCCGAAAATTCATCACCGACGAAACCCTGCTGATCATCTCGCTGGCGCTGTGTCTGCTCATGGTGGTTTTCGCAACGAGCGTCGGTTTTTCGCCCGCTTTGGGTGCTTTCATCATGGGTTCGATTCTGGCCGGAACCATTTACGCCGAACGCATCGAACACCTGCTGACCTCCATCAAGGATCTGTTTGGGGCGGTATTTTTTGTCTCGGTCGGCATGTTGATCGACCCGGCCCTTCTGGTCGAATACGCCGGACCGATTGCAATCGTTACCCTTGTCGTTATTCTCGGCAAATCCATTTTTGTTACCCTCGGTGCGCTCGTGGTGGGCCAGCCGCTGAAACAGTCGATCCAGACCGGGATGAGTCTGGCGCAGATCGGGGAGTTTTCGTTCATCATCGCCACACTGGGCCTCAATCTGAAAGTCACCAGCGGTTTTCTGTATCCCATTGCCGTTGCCGTTTCCGCCCTGACGGCCTTCACCACACCCTACATGATCAAGGCTTCCGGCCCGCTCTGTACCTGGGTGGAAAGCAAACTGAGCCCGCGAACCAAACTCTTCCTGACGGCCTACAGCTCCGGAGCGCAAACCATCGGCAGCGTCAGTGACTGGTATCAACTCCTTCGCGAACACATTCAGATCATCATTGTCAACACCGCCGTCATTCTGGGCATCATTCTGTTGGCATCCCGCTGGCTGATGCCCCTTGTTTCGGCAGAAATCATCAGCAGTCCGGGAGCCGATATCCTGACCGGTTTTCTGTCCATTCTGCTGATGGCTCCGTTCCTGTGGGCGCTGGTGCTGAAACGAATCAACCGACCGGTTTATACCCGGCTCTGGACCGAACGACGCGCGTATCGGGGGCCGCTGGTGACACTGGCGATTGCCCGTGGCGTCATCGGTTTGGGGCTGGTGCTGCTGTTGCTGCAACAGTTTTTCTCCGTTAGCCTGCTGCTTTTCGTCGTCGTCGTGCTGACCGGCGGCTGGCTTGTGCTGGGCAAGCGGCTTCCCCTGATTTATGAACTGATCGAAAAGCGGTTTCTGGTCAACCTCAATTCCCGCCAGATTTACCAGGAAAACCGCATGGGGCGGAATCTGTTGCCGTGGGACGCCCACCTTTCCTATTTCGAAGTCAATGCCGAATCGCCGGGTGTCGGGTCTACGCTCGCTGAGCTGGCGCTTCGCGAAAAATACGGCGTCAACGTCATTTCCATTGCACGCGGCAGCGTGACCATGCTGGTGCCGGGCCGCAACGAACGGCTGTTTCCGGGCGATAAAATTGCCGTAATTGGCACCGACAAGCAACTGGAACATTTTATCAGCCTGATCGAACCGGCTAAAAAAGAGAAGGTTCAGACCACGACGGCGCAGGAAATATCACTCCAGAAAATTGCCGTCGATGAGTCGTTTCCGTACATCGACCAGAGTATTCGAAATTCCGGAATTCGGGAAAAAACCCAGGGGCTCATTGTGGGTATCGAACGCAAAGGAACACGCATTTTAAATCCGGATTCAACGACCTTTTTCCTCCCGGGCGATGTTATCTGGCTGGCCGGGAACACAAAACTCATCAAGGAGTTTCAGCGGGAAAACCGCTTGCGGACGATGCAGTGACCCGCCACGGGTTGTCCTGTTTTGAAAACCGTACGCAGCCCGGTCGAAACCAAACCTCTTCTTTTACTTTATGAAATTACTGTACAGCTACTTACGCGGTTTCTGGCCACTCCTCATTCTGGCCTTGCTATTGGCCGCAATCAACCAGATTTTTTCGCTGCTCGATCCGTACATCTTCCGAAAAATCATCGATCAGTACGTCGTCAAACCGGGTTCGGCCATCCAGCGACTGGATTTTGTGAGCTTCCTGAGCGACGGTGCCGGGCTGCTGATTTTGCAGGCACTGGGTGTTGCGATGGTGAGCCGCATCGCCAAAAACTTCCAGGATTATTACGTCAACGTCATCACGCAGCGACTCGGCGCCCGGCTGTATTCCGACGGGTTGCGCCACTCACTCGACCTCCCCTATCAGGTTTTTGAAGACCAGCGTTCGGGCGAAACACTGGGCAAACTCCAGAAAGTGCGGACGGATGTGGAAAAACTCATCCAGTCATTTGTCAACGTATTGTTCACATCGGTAGTCGGGATTATTTTCGTCATGTGGTACGCCAGCACGGTATACTGGCCCATTGCGCCCGCCTATTTTCTGACCATTCCGCTGCTCGGATTTGTCAGTTCGCTGCTCAGCAAAAAAATCAAGGTTGTTCAAAAGAACATCGTGGCCGAAACCACCGCGCTGGCCGGTTCGACCACCGAAAGCCTGCGCAACATCGAACTCGTGAAAAGCCTCGGGCTGGCCCAGCAGGAAACCGAACGGCTGAATGCGACTACCGAAAAAATCCTGCGGCTCGAACTCAAAAAAGTCCGTTACGTGCGTTCGCTATCGTTCGTGCAGGGCACGTTTGTCAACTTACTGCGGAATGCGATCATGCTGATGATGCTGTTTCTGGTGGTGCAGGGACGCATTACGGTGGGCGAATTTTTCTCGCTCTTCATTTACTCCTTCGCCATTTTCGGCCCCTTGCAGGAACTGGGCAACATCATCAACATTTACCGGGAAACGGAAGCCTCGCTGGCGAATTTCCAGCAGATTCTCGACACGCCCCGCGATGTCAAACCGGCCCATCCGATCCCCATTAAAAAGATTCAGACCCTGGCGTTCGAGGACGTCCGTTTCAAACACTTATCTGCCGATAACCCGGCCCTCGACGGGATTTCATTCGACGTCAAACTGGGCGAAACCATCGCGTTTGTCGGGCCGTCCGGTTCCGGGAAGACGACGTTGGTCAAGCTGCTGGTGGGTCTGTATCCCCCGCTGGTAGGCCGGATTCTGTACAACGACATCCCCAGTTCGGAAGTCGATCTGGACGAATTGCGCGAACAAATCGGCTTTGTGACGCAGGATACGCAGCTTTTTGCGGGGACCATTCGCGAAAACCTGCGGTTCGTTGCGCCCAATGCCACAGACGCCGAATGCCTCACGGCACTCCACCAGGCGGCCGCCGACACCCTGCTGAGTCGCGCTCCACAAGGGCTCGATACCGTGATTGGTGAAGGCGGGGTGAAAGTTTCCGGGGGTGAAAAACAGCGGTTGAGCATCGCCCGCGCGTTGCTGCGCCGTCCGACCCTGCTGGTGTTCGACGAGGCCACGTCGGCCCTCGATTCGCTGACGGAGGAGGAAATCGGCAAAACCGTCCGCCAGCTTTCGGGTTCGCGGCAGCACATCACGATTCTGATTGCCCACCGCCTGAGCACGATTCTGCACGCCGACCGGATTTTTGTGTTGGAAAAAGGCCACGTCGCCGAGCAGGGGCGTCATGCGGATTTGTTGCTGCAGAAAGGACTGTATTACGCCATGTGGCGGCAGCAAATCGGCGAACGCAAGGAAATGGCGACGGTGTAATCACGGATTTCTACGAAAAAACCGGGGCTCAACTCCGGTTTTTTCGTTAAGGAGACGGATCTTTTTGCAAAAAACCGATGACTTCCTGCGCCGTCTGGCGGGCGGACCGATTGACGCCGATGAGGGTTGCCGAAGCAAAACCGGTCCAACTGCCGTAGCCCACCAGCCACAAACCCGGCTGCTGAACCGAGTGCGTTCCGGCCACCTCGACCTTTCCATCCGGCTTAAGCACGTCAAGCGGTTCTAAAAACGCGAGGGCGGGCCGGAAACCGGTACACCAGATCACCGCATCGACCGCTTCGGTTCTTCCATCGAACCAGATTACTCCGGTTGGGGTGAGGGCGATAAAGGGTCGAACGGAATGCAGAACGCCCCGGCTGCGGGCCTCTTTCACGGGTGCGACCATGACGATGTCGGCCAGACTGCCTCCGGTTTTGGTGTCCCCCGCCTGAAACCGCTGGGTGGCTGCCTGAAACAAATACCGTCCATCGACTTCGTCCGGCAAAAAAGTGGGTTCGGTCAACGTAACCCAGGTCGCATTCGCCACCTTCGACACTTCTGCCAGAATCTGGGCCGCCGAGTTGCCTCCGCCCACCACCAGCACCCGTTTTCCGGCAAATTCTTCGGGGGAGCGATAGTGTGCCGAATGGAGTTGCCGGCCTTGAAAATTTTCGCTTCCGGGATACGCAGGCATGTACGGATTGCTCCAGCTTCCGGTGGCACACACCAGTGCCCGGGCGCGGTAATCGCCCCGGTTGGTCGTGATCCGAAACAACGAATCGGCACGCTCCACGGATTGTACCTGAACCGGGCGGTGAACGGGAAACGAATACCGTTTCTCATACTGCGTAAGGTACTCGATGACCTCCAGCCGCGACGGATAGAGCGACGCGGTACGGGGCATCAGCCAGCCGGGCAGGGAACTGGCATCTGCCGGCGAAAAAAGTCGCAGCGACTCCCAGCCGTGCAGCCACGCCCCACCGGGGGCCGATTGCTCATCCAGCAGGATCAAATCGAGGGAACTGCGTTGCAGATGGTAGGCCGTTGCCAGAGCGGATTGCCCCCCTCCGATAATAATGAGATCCCGTACCGGTGATTCGTTCATGGAGCCGTTGTCGTATTCGTGAACTTACTCTTCAGCGATTAACAAATCGTCTTTCCGGGCGACGGCCCTCAAAACGAGATAGCCAAAACCGCCGGCCAAAACCGATCCAATGAGAATGGTAAACTTGGCTCCGGCGGCAAAAACCGGCTGATCGGCAAACGAAAGAAGTGCGATAAAAATGGACATGGTAAAGCCGATGCCGCCCAACAGGCCTAATCCGATAATATGGGGCCAGCGGGCACCGTCCGGCAAGGTGCACAAACCCGCTTTTACCGAGCACCAGGAAAGCAGCGTAATGCCCAGCGGTTTTCCAACCACCAGCCCCACCAGAATGCCCAGCCCCAGCGGGGTCGACAAGCCTTGCAGCATACCGGATTCAAACCGGATGTTGGTATTGGCGAGCGCAAACAGCGGCATGATGGCAAAATTGACCGGTTTGATCAGCCTGTGTTCCAGTTTTTCCAGTGCCGACTCGGTGTCGTCGGGCGTCGTGGGAAGCGTAAAGGCCGTAAGCACCCCGGCAATGGTGGCGTGGATGCCCGAATGGTGGATAAAATACCAGATGAACAGGCCGGGAATCAGGTAAAAGGCCAGATTCGTTACGCCCATCCGATTGAAAATAATCAATACCAGAAAAACGCCCCCTGCATACGCCAGGTAATTGACATGCAGATCCGTGCTGTAGAAAATGGCAATCACCACGATGGCGACCAGATCATCCACAATAGCCAGAGCAGTCAGAAAGATTTTCAGCGACGCCGGAACCCGTTTTCCCAACAAGGTGATCAGGGCTAGGGCAAACGCAATGTCCGTTGCCATCGGAATCCCCCAGCCCACGGCGGTTTCGGTTCCGCGGTTCAGCACACTGTAAATCAACGCCGGAGCAACCACGCCACCGATGGCCGCAAAAATGGGTAAAGCCGCTTTTTGGATGGACGACAGTTCCCCCTCGATCAACTCCCTTTTGATCTCCAGGCCCACCATCAGAAAAAAGATGGCCATCAGGCCATCGTTGATCCAGATCAGAACAGAGTATTGTAAATCCAGACCGGCCCAATCTGTTCCCAGACGGGCGGCCAGCAGGCTTTCAAAAGGCGTGCCCAACGGCGAATTGGCAACACCGAGCGAGATCATCACACAGAGAAACAGAAGAATACCGCCTGTTGAACCCGATGTAAAAAATTCCTGGAAGTGTTTCAGCAGCGTTGCTTTCATCGGTTTTTCAATTGATCAACTGCAATAGTAAGAAGAAAAATGAAGCGGGCCATTGAATCTGTTTTTAATACATCGTCTTGCTTTTTTTAATTTCTTTTTAATCTTTGTATACGCTGACCGGCCCAAAGAAAGCGGGTCACATTCAAAATATGCTGCAACTTACTCCCCCCTGACGACGATTTTTCGCTAGCCCCAGCCCTGGGCTAGATCGTTGACGCGGCCTGATCGAGGGCCGGGGAGTTCCTCTTTTTTCCAAGTTTTCGAGCAGTGTTCAGCCGTTTTGCGGCTGGCCGATCTGGCTTTTCCGTTCTGCCATTTCGCGGAAGAAAAGCTGTAAATCTCGTTTTAGCCATGCTACACCGTATTCCACCCTGATCTTCCGATCAGAGATCAATAGCATTTTTACTTTTCTCCATCTAACCTCCATCACCATGAATACGACGCTGAAAAAAAAACGTCCAGGAGTTCAACCGGAATGTGAACGAAAATGGCGGATTTCTCTACACCACCAATGCGCAGTTTTCGTCGCATGTTGCCAACAAACGCATTTCGGATGAGATCTTCAAGCTCATCAAACCGCACTACAAAACCCTGGTGGATATTGGTTGTGGCGACGGCATGTACACGAATAATATCAAGGAAAACTTCCCGCATTTGAACGTTCACGGCTTTGACCCTGCTGCTTCGGCCATACAAATCGCCCGAAAAAATTACCCATCGGTACAGTTTGATACCATTAATTTGCTGGACAACCAGTTGCCGGTTCCAGCTAAAAAATACGATGTAGCCGTCATTCGGGGCGTTCTCCACCACCTTTCCGATCAGCAAAAAGCCATCACCAATGCATTTCGGCTCGCCGACCACCTGATTATCATGGAACCGAATGGCAACAATCCCGTTCTGAAAGTCATCGAAAAAACGTCCCAATACCACATCGAACACGAAGAACAATCGTTCTTCGAATGGGAATTGAAACGCTGGATACGCAATGCGGGCGGACAAGTTGATGCGTGGAAATATGTGGGTTACGTCCCGTTCTTTTTCCCAACCGGCCCTGCCAAGGTGATCTATTTCTTACAGCCTTTTCTGGAAAAAATTCCGGGTTTAAAACACATCTTTTCGGCCCAGTTCATCATTTCATGCACGAAAAAGCCTTAAGCCCGTTCGGCTCCTCTGGCTCTGGTGAGTGCCTTGGGAAACGGCCTCGGTAGTAACGGGAAAATACCGTCACGTAGAGATTCTCCCGGCCGTAGGTCAGGTTTGATTGTACCAGACATACGACTGGAAACAAGCGTTCTTACTCATTTCGCCAACCGCAACGCCTGGGCATACACGTCCGGTAATTCACTCTGCTCAACGGCCAGAGCCGCCCGTTCCACATCATAGGGCACCCGAACAAACTCGACGTGAACGCCTTCGGCAGAACCGGGCCGGGCGGTTTCGTCGATCGTGAGCAAAACGTACCCCGCACGCGGATCACCGTCTTTGGGTTTGCCGACGGAACCGATGTTGATGGCGTGCCGGTAATACGGCGTTTCGTCTTCGCCCAGCGCGTTCACCACTTTGTAATACGGTTTGTGCGTGTGGCCAAAACACAGAATATCAGCGCTGGCACCTTCCAGAACGCGCGCCAGACTGCGGTCTCCGCGATCTTCAAACAGGTATTCGTTGACGCGCCGGGGACTGCCGTGTACCAGCAACAGGGAAACCGGCGTTTGCTTCTGCCAAAGGTGTTCCGGATCGTTGCCCAATTCAAACTCGACGCGAAGGTGGGTGGGTAACGTCCGCAGATACGCCCGTTCGTCGTCACCTACGGTTTTGTTGGTGTAGGCAATCGAAACCTTGCCATTGGCTTTTTCGTCGTCGGTTTTGTAGGCGCACCCGCAATCGTCCGACGAGCGGCCGATGCCGTAGTCGTAATTACCGGCAATGGTCGGAATGTTCCGTCGGCGGATTTCGGCGATCACCTCGTTGGGCCAGGTATTGTAGCCCACCAAATCGCCAAGGCAATACACGGCGTCCGGTTTTTGACGGTCGATGTCGGCTAAAACCGCTTCCAGAGCGGGCAGGTTGGCGTGGATGTCGGAAAACAGGGCAATTTTCATACGGTTTTTGGGGACGGCTTTTGGGAGGAAATTCCAAATGCATTCTTCTGTTTACGCGCAAAGTTGACCATCAGGATCAACACCGGCACTTCGATCAGCGGGCCGATGACGGCGGCAAAAGCGGCCCCGGAGTCGATGCCGAACACCGCAATGGCCACGGCGATACCCAGCTCAAAGTTGTTCCCGGCGGCCGTGAAAGCCAGCGAGGTGGATTTGGCGTAATCGGCACCGGCCCGTTTGGACAGGTAGAAGGCCGAAAAAAACATGATGGCAAAATAGATCGTCAGCGGAACGGCAATCCGGAGCACATCGAGCGGAATGGAAACGATCAGTTTTCCTTTCAGGCTGAACATCACCACAATCGTGAACAGCAGGGCGATGAGAGTCAGCGGGCTGATGTCCGGTAAAAACGTCCCTTCGTACCACTGGCGGCTGAAAACGCGCGTCAGAATCAGCCGCGACAGCAAACCGGCCAGAAACGGAATGCCCAAATAAATAAAAACACTCTGCGCCACTTCGCCAATCGTGATATCGACCGTGAAGCCCTGTAAACCAAACCAGGGCGGCAAAACGGTGATGAAAACGTAGGCGTAAAGCGAATAGAACAGCACCTGAAAAATGCTGTTGAAAGCCACCAGACCGGCCGCGTAGAGCCGGTCGCCCCCCGCCAGATCGTTCCAGACGATGACCATCGCGATGCAGCGGGCAATCCCGATCAGGATCAAACCGGTCAGGTAGTCGGGTTTGTCGGGCAGGAAGATCACCGCCAGAAAAAACATCAGCAACGGGCCAACGATCCAGTTTTGCAGCAACGACAGCCCCAGAATTCTGGTATTGGCAAACACGGAGGGCAATTCGGAATACCGCACCTTCGCCAGGGGCGGATACATCATCAGAATCAGGCCGATGGCCAGCGGCACGTTGGTCGAACCGGAATTAAACCCGTTGATGAAGCCTTCCGACTGCGGAAAAAAGTAGCCGATGCCCACGCCGGTGAGCATGGCCAGGAAAATCCACAGCGTTAAAAACCGGTCGAGAAACGAAAGGCGGGGGGTGTTCATGCGGCATTGTCGTTTACGGTTCGCTTCATCACAATGGCTGAAGACGGACAGAGATCACTGAACTGCTGCGTTTGCTGAATCGCTTCAGGTACGTCCTGCCGGTCGATGGGCTGAAAACCGTGCCGCTCAAAATAGCGGTCGGCGGTGGTCGTGATCAGATAGACATCGGCCAACCCATCGGCTTTGGCGGTTTCCAGCAGCCGGTCAACCAGTTGCGCAGCGATTTGCCGGCCCCGGTACTGCGGATCAACGGCCACGGAACGCAGCAGCGCCACGGTTCCGAAACGTTCCAGACCGGCCACGCCAACGCCGATTTCCTGTTCTTTCGCAATCACAAAACCGGGTAGTTCGGGTGGCAAATCATCGGTCAGCAACTCCGCCTGCTGCAACAGCGCCATAACGGCTTCCCGGTCTTCCGGGCGGGCATTTTCAATTGATAAAGCCATCATTTTCAGCATTGAACGCGTTGTTAAAAAACTAATTGCAGCAGTCGGGTCCGCAGCAGGCAGCGGCATTGGTCGCTGCCGGGGCCAATTCGACAACCGGTACGGTAGGTTTTTCGGCATAAACCGTAACGCTGTAGATACCTTTGTCCTGCTGGCGGTAGTCAGCGATTTCGTCCGCAGTCAGGTAGTTTTGCAGCAGTTCGTCGGGCAGAATAATTTCGCGTTCTTTTTGCAGGATGATCCCGGTAAAACCGGCTTCCTGAACAATCTGCAAATAGGTATCTTTCTGGATAGCGCCCGACACACAGCCCGCATACAATTCGGCATCCTTGATGACGCCCGCGGGCAAATCGCCTTTCAGCACAATGTCCGAAATGCTGAAATGACCGCCGGGCTTCAAAATCCGGAACGTCTCGGAAAACGCTTTCTGCTTGTCGGGAACCAGGTTCATCACGCAGTTGCTCACCACCACATCGGCCAGATTGTCGGGCAGCGGCATGTCTTCGATGTCGCCGTACACAAACTCGACGTTGGTATACCCCAGCGTTTTGGCGTTCCGGCGGGCGCGGTCGATCATGGCCGGCGTCATGTCCAGGCCAATCACCCGGCCGGTTTCGCCGGTTTCGGCCCGGGCCACAAAGCCGTCGTTGCCCGCTCCTGAGCCCAGGTCGACCACCACGTCGCCGGGTTTGATCTGCGCAAATTGCGTCGGCAGGCCACAGCCCAGCCCCAGATCGGCTTCAGCCACGTAGCCGTTCAATCCGTCGTAGCCAACGGCCATGGTGATGGGCACGTCATTCGAGGGGCCACAGCACGATGTAGGACCACACCCGCAGCCAGCCGCTTCAGACTGCCCCCCTTCGGCAATAGCGCCGTAGGTCTGGCGCACGATTTCTTTTAGTTGTTCAGCCGTTTCCATGTTTACGTTTATTGATTTGTTTATTGCAATATTACGATTGATTCAGGTAAAAAAAGAGCGACGCTGGTTTTAGCAACAGGTCGCAGGCACGAATGAATCCAGCAGGGTGCCAAACGTTTGCCGGGCTTCTTCCCAAACGGTTTCGTTGATGCAATAGCACACGCGGGGCGGATCGATTTCGCCTTTAATGATTCCGATGCGTTTCAGTTCCTTCAAATGCTGGGAAACCGTGGGTTGTGCCAGCGGCAATTCGTCTACCAGATCGCCACAGACACAGGCTTTTTTTGCAATCAGCACTTGCAGGATGGCCACCCGGGCGGGATGGGCAAAGGCTTTGGCCAGGTCGGCGATCCGGTTTTGCTGGTCAGAAAATATTTCGGTTTTGGTGAGTCCCATGTCGCAAAGGTAACAGGCTTTTTATTAATCGCAATATTACGATAGAAAAAAATAGTATGGAATTGACTTCAGCGCGAAGCCGGGCCTAAAAACAATCTGTTTTTTTGTAAGTTGGCTTTCTGACGGTTTTGTTCCTGTTTTTCACCTTTACCCGCCCATGCGCATCCGCCAAGCCTTTCTCCTTTTTGTCCTGCTGGGCTTTGCATCCGGTTGTGCCAGTGTAGCCCGGCGTTATCAGATTACCGAACTAAACCGGGTGTTCCGGGTGCGGGCGAATCAGACCTTTTTTACCCAGGATTCCCACGGCAAGGTTACCAAAAAGACGCTGAACTATCCAGCGAAGGCGGCTCTCTATCAGGAGCAGGATACGCTTTATGCCGAGTTTGTATCGACCACACTTCGCGCTTCGGATAACGATCCGACAACGATCGATCAGGCGGATTCGATGAAGACCCTGTTTGTACATTACAACCCCCGGGTTAATTTCGTCGAAGAAAAAAGCCCCTGGTTTTATTACCAACTGACCACCTTTGACATCGATCTGTTTACAATTCCGTTCAAATACCGCTTTTCGACAGCCGGGCGTCCGGGTCAGCTTTCGACCAGTGCGAATGTAGGCGTGTATGCCGGGATTCGCTTCGATCTGGGCCGCTACCGAAATATTTATTACCGGCGCGACCAGCATTCCGACATCCAGTCGTTCAGTTTCGGGATCGGAACGGTGTTGAGCATTGATCCGGTGCTGGTGAACGGTTTCAACACGGCCGGCCGTGTAACCGACGAGTATGAGGCACTGGGAGTCAATTATGGTCTGGCTACCATTTTCGGCTACAAGCGGGTTACGGCGGGGCTGGTCCTGGGATTTGAGAATCTGGCCGACCGCAACAACCGCCTGTGGGTGTACCGCCAGAAACCCTGGCTGGGTCTGATGGTGGGCATCAACATCAATTAAGCACTCATTTTTTCCGTATTTTCTATGAAAAAATCACTTGCAATCGCCTGTTTTATTCTGCTCACCGACCGGGCCAATGCCCAAAATTCCACGGGTGCAAACGGCACGGATTACCTGAAACTCATTCCCGGTTCGGAGCAATCGGCTTATAAACGGGTAGAAATTTCGTCCGACATCGACACGACCTGGAACCGCTGGAAAGAACGCGGGTATAACTTTGGCTTCAATCCGCAGATCACGCCAATGTACACCACCGTCAACGGGATTCTCAGTACGCCCTACATGATTCAGGTGCGGGGCAACGAAAACGAACGGAACCGCAAACGCTGGGGCTATCACGTGTTTGAAGGCTACGCCAAAGACGACAAATCCCGCATTACGATGCTGGTCAATAAACACACGGAAGAAGAAAAACCGGTCGCCGAACTCT
This sequence comes from Larkinella humicola, assembly GCF_008727875.1. Classification (GTDB taxonomy): domain Bacteria; phylum Bacteroidota; class Bacteroidia; order Cytophagales; family Spirosomataceae; genus Larkinella; species Larkinella humicola. Next base: position 673,268 of record NZ_VTWS01000005.1, read on the forward strand.
ACTATTACAGCACGGTGTATACCCACGCCGAACCGGCTTACAACTGGTTCAGGATTGGCTCCGATGTCCGGCAACACTCGTTTCTGTTCAGTCGGGATCAAGCGGTTTTCTACGGTTCACTGAAAATGACCAATGCGCTGACGCTGGGCAACATCGGCCGCGATAATCTGCTGGCGGAAAAACCGACGGCGGATGCGGAAACGAATTATGCCGAAGATGCGAAACACGTCAATTATGAAGCGTTGAAAAACAGCGAAAACGGAACGATCTTCTATGATAAAGACAACAACATCGTCGTGATCAAAATCAATGGAAAATGGATGAAACTGGCGGTGGAAGCCTTACCGAAAAATGTTCATTATCCGTTTTGAAGCTACGGGTTGGAAGGAGCACTTTCTAAGCAGTATGTTAATGTGAGTCAGAGTTGATCAGGCTCCAGCGGAGCCCTCTGTCAATAGCCTGGTAGCAATCCGGTCATGAGCGTCCTGAAAAAGAAGGACGCTCCTCCGGAGCTTATCGCCTATTCGTACGTATTTTCTATGAACAGGGAGCCCCTCCGGGGCAATCCCTGCTTATTCATTGGCTTCAATAGCCCGGATTCTGTGTCAGATTCGGGTTTAGATCGCGTTCACGCTGCGGAATGGGATACAGCTTGTGCGTTTCGGTGATGCTGGTTTTTCCTTTGGCTTTCAGCAGGGGCACCAGCCGATCGGTCCGCACCAGATCAAACCAGCGGTGGCCTTCGGCATTGAATTCCCAGCGCCGTTCGTCCCAGATCGCCTGCCGGAAAGCCTCTTTGGTTAAGGCCGCCGTGAAGTCGGCGGAAGAAGCTCCGGTCAACGGAAAACCGTAAGCCCGGCGCCGAACCGGATTGATGGCATCCAGAGCCGCAGCCGTGGGGCCGCTGATCTCATTGTCGGCTTCGGCAAACATCATCAGCACGTCGGCATACCGGATGATCGGGAAGTTGTTGTTGGCATCGCCAAACGCCCGCGCCGACGGATCGACGTATTTGTTGAAGTGCTGGAAGGTGTTAACGGTTTTTCCGGCCCCGTCGACGTACGAATTCAGGAACAGTTCCTTGCGTTTATCGCCGGTTTTGAAGCTATTGTACAGGTCCATCGTCGGAATGAACGACCCGAAACCCCGGCCCGTGATGGGCGAATTTTCCGGCGCAAAATACGTCACCATGCCGCTGCCCTGGCCACTGCCGCCACCCACAAACTGAATCTCGAAAACCGACTCTTTGACGTTTTTATTCGAAATCGCGAATACGTCAATGTACTTGTCGAACAAACCGTAGCCGTATTTGGCGGCATTGTCGATCACCTCTTTGGATTTGGCCCGCGCGTTCGCAAAATCCTTTTTGGTGAGGTACACCCGTGCCAGCATCGACTTGGCGGCACCGGCGGTAACCCGACCCAGATCGGCACCCGTAAACTTGTCCGGCAACGACGTTTCGGCCTCGGTCAGGTCTTTGATGATTTGCGTATAGACCTCATCGGCACTGGCCCGGGCCACGTCTTTCCCGGCACTCAGCGATTGGGTTTCGGTCAGCATCAGCGGCACCCCGCCATACCAGCGCACGAGGTAAAAATAGTAGTAGGCCCGCAGGAATTTGGCTTCCCCGATCAGCCGCTTTTTCAGTGTTTCGTCCATCGTAATGCCCGGAATCCGGTCGATGGCGGTGTTGGCGCGGTTGACGCCCTGGTAAATCACCTGCCAGCTCTGCGTCACCACACTGTTGGTCGGAATGGTCTGGAAACTCCAGAGTTGAACCCGGTCGGCATTGTTCAGCAGGGGGTCCATATCATCCGAGGGCAAATCACCCATGATGATGAAATTCCGGCTTTGGTCGCCCACTTGGTTGGCGATGTCATACACGGCATTGACGGCCGCCGTGGCATCGTTCGCATTCGTATAAAAATTGACCGGAGCCAGCGACGACGGGGGCGTTTCTTCCAGCGAACACGCTCCCAGCCCGAAAGTCAACGCGGCAACAGCAAGGATAGGTTTGATTTTCATGATCGTACAAAAAATTTAAGGTCGGATTAGAGTCCAATGTTCAGACCGGCCAGAATCATTTTATTGCCCGGATAGCTCCCGTAGTCACTGCCCTGGCTCAGCGTACTTTGTCCAAACCGGTTTACTTCCGGATCAAAACCGCTGTACTTGGTGAACGTAATCCAGTTCTGTGCACTTACGTAGACCTTGACGTTATACAGCTTGATTTTACTGACCAGCGACGACGGCAGGGTGTACGACAAATTGATGTTTTTCACCCGCAAATACGAACCATCCTCGATCTGGCGGCTCGACAGCACGTAGGCATTGCCAACGGCATTGGCGCGTGGAATGGTGTTGCTCGGATTCGTCGGCGTCCAGCGGTTCAGCGTTTCCGTCGACTGGTTGCTCACGCCGGTCAGCGACTCCTGCTCAAAGCGGTTGATGTTGAAGATGCTGTTGCCGGAGGTTCCCTGCATGAAAATGCTCAGTTCGACGCCTTTGTAGGAGAACGTGTTGGTCAACCCGCCGTAGAGTTTCGGCTGGGCATATCCCAGAATCACGCGGTCGGTGGCGTTGATGGCACCGTCGCCGTTCTGATCGACGTAACGCCGGTCACCGGGTTTGGCGGTTTTCTGCGCCGATCCATCAACTTCGGCCTGCGTCTGAAAAATACCGTCCGTTTTATAACCGTAGAACAAGCCAATCTGCTCGCCCACGCGCACCAGCCCGGAGTTCGGAAGCTGGAGGTGACCGCTGGCGTCGCCCGACGCAAATTCCGTCTGATCGCCCAGATTCAGCACTTCGTTGCGGTTAGCCGCAATGTTGAACGCCGTCGTCCACTTGAACGCCCCCGTCAAATTGGTGGAATTGATGCCCAGCTCAACCCCCTGATTGCGGATGCTCCCCAGGTTTTGCAGAGCCGACGCATACCCCGAAACGTAAGGCAGCGGCACCGACAGCAGCAGATCGGTCGTTTTCTTGTTGTAATAATCCGCCGTCAGCGTGATGCGGTTATTCAAAACGCCCACATCGACACCAATATCGAACTGCGCGGTGGTTTCCCAGCGCAAATCCGGGTTGGCCACGCGCGACGGCCCGATGCCGATCACAACCCCGTTGTTGAAGTTGGCATTTTGCGTTCCCAGTGTCGCCAGGGATTGGTATTGCGTAATTTCCTGGTTTCCGCTCAGGCCGTAGCTCACCCGCAGTTTCAGATCATTAACCACGGCATTGCCTTTCAGGAAATCCTCTTCCGACAACCGCCACGCCACCGAAGCCGACGGGAAAACCGCCCATTTGTTGCTGGCACCAAACCGGGATGAACCGTCGGCCCGAACCGTTGCGGTCAGCAAATATTTGCCGGCATAATCGTAGTTGGCGCGACCAATGTACGAATTAAGCTGCCAGTTGCTGGCCGACGACGCCGGCACCAGTGCCGTTGACGCCGAACCCAGGTTTTCGTAGGTCAGAATGTCGTTGGCGAATCCCTGCGAACGGGCCTCGACGCTCTCGAACCGGTTTCCCTGCATGGTGTAGCCCGCCAGAAAAGTCAGGTTATGCACGTTGCCAAACGTTTTGTTGTAGGTCAGCGTGTTTTCGTTCAGCCAGGTCGACGACTGGTTGTTGATGATCGACGCCTGACCGCTCAGTTGCGTACCGGTGGCCGTATTGCGCGACAGATACAGACTCCGTTTGGAATAATTGACATCGGCTCCGAAGCTCGTCCGGAACGTTAGGCCCGGAATGATTTTGTAATCGGCGAATACACTCCCGATCATCCGCGTCCCAACGGTTTTGTTGAACGTTCCCAGCGCCTGCGCCACCGGGCTACCAATCTGAATCCGGCCGGGCGTGTTGAAAACCACCAGCGTTCCGTCCGGGTTGCGAACCGGCTGCGTCGGCGAGAAGTTCAGCGCACTGTAGACGACGGTTCCGCTCGTTCCGCCATCGGCGTCCGTCGGCACGGCATTGTTGCGGCTCCGGATCACGTTCAGGCTGGTTCCGATGTTGAACCGGTCGTTGATTTTATGATCGAAATTGAACCGGAACGAAGCGCGGTCGTACTCGGAATTGATGATAACACCCTGCTGATTCAGGTAATTGGCCGAAACTGCATAGCGCGTTTTGTCCGAACCGCCCGACGCCGTCAACTGGTAATTCTGAATCGGGGCCTCCCGGAAAATTTCATCCTGCCAGTTGGTGCCTTCGCCAAAACCGGCGATTTGCGCATCCGTGAAAACCGGCGCCCGGCCCGCATTCGTGTTGGCTTCGTTCACCAGCGTCGCGTATTGCGTCGCATTCAGCATCGGCAGTTTCTTCCGCACCTGCTGAATGCCGTAATAGGTCTCAAATTCGATGCGGTTTTGGCCCGATTTACCCCGTTTGGTCGTAATTAGCACTACGCCATTAGCACCCCGCGACCCGTAAATGGCCGTCGCCGACGCATCTTTCAGGATTTCCATTGACTCGATGTCGTTCGGGTTCAGGTTGGCACCGCTTTCGTTGTATACCGGAAAACCGTCGATGACATAGAGCGGCTCATTCCCGGCATTGATGGAGTTGCCCCCGCGAATCCGAATCGTTACCCCACCGCCCGGCGCATTGGATGCCTGCGTTACCTGCACCCCGGCCGCCCGGCCCTGCAAAGCCTGCCCGACGCCCGTCACCGGAACGGACTTGATGTCTTTCGCCGTAACAGACGACAGCGAACCCGTCACGTCGCTTTTTCGCTGCGTTCCGTAGCCCACCACCACGACTTCTTCCAGCGCTTTCTGGTCTTCGGCCAGCGTAATCGTAAGCTGGCTCCGACCACCGATGTTCACTTCGAGCGAGGTGAACCCCAGCGACGAAACGACCAGCGTGCCGTTGGACGGCGCGTTCAAACTAAACGTACCCTGTGCATTGGTGGAGGTTCCGGTGGTCGTTCCTTTCACAACCACGTTGGCTCCGGGAATGGCCTCACCGTTGGCTCCCGTTACTTTCCCCGAAACCGGGGCGGTTTGCTGCGCCATGAGCAGGATTGGAAACTGCAGGCCCACCAGCAGGGCGAACCAGATCCATCGGCTGGCTTTTGTACCGTTTTTTTTCATAGGATTTAGAATTGTAGAATAGGTTGTACCCTCGACGCCCACATGCTAGTTGATCGGGTTGACAAAGCTGATTGGTTAAACATAAAGCAATATTAATTGCCAGGAGCCTATAAAATGTCGGAATAATCTAAATCGAACGGTTTGTCCACCTCTTTGAACGGTTTTTGATCGGCCTGAACGATTTGTCCACCAATTTGACCACTAGACGTTATCAAGAAAAAGTTGGACGTAACTAAACTTGCACTTCCAAACCGTAGGAGCGATTCCTGTGAGAAAAAACAGACTTATTCTATCCATTGCTGAAGTCGGGTCCATCGTCGTACTCGTCTCCTTTCTCCTATATTTGCTTTCGATCCTGCTCTGATTTCACGCGTACGGCAGCCCAGTTTCGGGGTTGCCAAACAAGTCCGTACTTTTTAAGTGATACCGATGCAAACACGGTTACTCCTCTTTCCGGTTTTGATCTGCCACTGGCTGGCAGGGGTGGTTTATGGACAGTTGCCCAAACCGCCGAAAGCCGTTGTGTCCACGTTGAAGTCCGCCGTTCTGGCCGAAGCCCGCTGGGCCATGCAGCAGGAGCCCATCACCGTGACGGCGCAAACCTCGCCCCGGAGCGCGGGCGGCAAACACGATTTCTTTTCGGAAGGTGACTACTGGTGGCCCGATTCCGCCAATCCCCAGGGGCCGTATGTCCAGCGCGACGGCATGACCAACCCCGACAATTTTGTGGCCCACCGCCAGGCCATGATTCGCTTCAGCCGGGTGGTGGGGGCGCTGGCGTCGGCCTACGTCATTACCCGCGACGAAACCTACGTCCGGCAGGCTTTCCGGCACCTCAACGCCTGGTTTGTCGATCCGGCCACGCGCATGAATCCGTCGTTGCTCTACACCCAGGCCATCAAAGGTCGGGCAACGGGCCGGGGCATCGGCATCATTGACACCATTCACCTGATGGAAGTGGCGCAGGGATTGCGGGTGATGGAAACCACCCGAAGCAGCGATAAACGATCTGTAGCGACTGTACGCCAATGGTTTGCCGACTACCTGACCTGGCTGACGACCCATCCGTACGGCAAAGACGAAATGAATGCGAAGAACAACCACGGCACCTGCTGGGTGATGCAGGTGGCGGCATTTGCCAAACTCACGAACAACGACTCGCTGCTGGCGTTCTGCCGAAACCGCTACAAAATCGTGCTGCTCCCCGACCAGATGGCCGCCGACGGCAGTTTTCCGCTGGAACTTCGCCGGACCAAACCGTACGGGTATTCGCTGTTCAACCTCGATGCCATGACGATGATCTGTCAGATTTTATCCACCAAAACCGACAACCTCTGGACGTACCAGACCGCCGACGGACGCGGTATTCAGAAAGGCATTTCTTATCTGGTTCCGTTTGTGCAGAACAAGGCGGAATGGCCGTTGAAACCCGATGTGATGTACTGGAACGACTGGCCGGTGGCGCATCCGTTTCTGGTATTTGGGGCCGTGGTTTTCGACCAACCGGCCTGGCTGGCAACCTGGCAAAAACTGGAACATCGTCCGCAGGTTGAGGAAGTGCTGCGGAACCTACCCATTCGCAATCCGCTTATCTGGCTTTAATTTCCCCGTACCTATGAAAAAAATAACCATCTCACTACTGGCATTGCTGGGTCTGCTGACTAGCTTCATACCAAACTCTTCAATCAAATCCCTATTCGACCAGGCGGAACAGCAAACGCGGCTGATGCTGAGCGAAGTAGACGCTGCCGATAAAAAACCGGGCAACAACAAACCGCTTTTGGTCTCACCCCGAACGTTGAATGAAGCCGGTGCGTTGCAGCTTGTTCCCGCCCGCGACTGGACGAGCGGTTTTTTCCCCGGCGAACTGTGGTACCTCTACGAATTTACCGGTAAAAAAGAATGGGCTACCCAGGCCCGGTTCTACACGGTCAACCTGGAAGCCGAGAAGATGAATGCCGGTACGCACGACATGGGTTTCAAAATCTATTGCAGCTACGGCAACGGTTTTCGATTGACGCGCGATCCGGCGTACCGCGAGGTCATCATTCAGGGGGCGAAATCGTTGAGCAAACGGTTTAAACCGACGGCGGGCATCATCCGGTCGTGGGACCACCACAAGGAGGTCTGGCAGTGTCCGGTGATCATCGACAACATGATGAATCTGGAACTGCTGTTTGCGGCCACCCGCCTGACGGGCGATTCGACGTTCTACAAGATTGCCGTTACGCACGCCAAAACGACGCTGAAAAACCATTACCGCCCCGACCACAGCTCCTTTCACGTGGTCGATTATGATACGCTGACCGGGAAAGTTTTGAAGAAAAACACGCACCAGGGCTTCAACGACGCGTCGGCCTGGTCGCGGGGCCAAGCCTGGGGATTGTACGGCTACACGCTTTGTTACCGCGAAACCAACGATCCGCAGTTTCTGAAACAGGCCGAAGCCATTGCCCGGTTTATGCTCGATCACCCCCGGATGCCCGCCGATCGGGTGCCGTATTACGATTATGATGCGCCGGGCATTCCGAACGAACTGCGCGATGTTTCGGCGGCTGCGGTGATGGCTTCGGCACTGTATGAACTGAGTACCTACGGTTCCGGTAACGCGCACTACCGGGCCAAAGCCGACCAGGTCATCGCCAGTTTGTCGAAAAGCTATGCCTCACCGGTCGGAAAAAACCACGGTTTTCTGCTCCTGCACAGCACGGGCGCGAAGACGTTCGAGCGCGATGTGCCGCTGGTTTACGCCGATTATTATTACCTGGAAGCGTTGCTGCGGGCGAAGAAGCTGAATGAAAAGAAACCGCTGTTCTGAAGCATTTTCCGCTTAAACCATCACCTCTTACCGGTTCAGCTTTGCAATTGAAGTGTTAATAAGATTGTGTAATAATCGGTTCTCTTGAAGTATCATCAAACCCAATCTCTTGATTTATAAAAACCCGGTAAAGCAATTAAGCATGTTGAAGAATAAAAGCCGGGTCAATATCAAACTTTGTGTATAAACGCTTCGCAATATCCAGTGAAATCCGGCGTTTGCCCCGGATGATTTCCGATAAACGTGTTTCCGGTATTTCCAGCAAATGGGCCATATCCCGTTGTTTGAGCTTTTTTTCGTACATTTTAAACTCAATCATCTCAACCAGAGATTGAGGCATCTTGATAGGCATCAGCGGAATACGGTCTTCGTAGGCTTCCGCCAGTTGGGATAGTTGAGCCAATTGGTCGGCCTCTTCAGGCGTTAGACTGGCGAAGCCTTTACCGATCGTGGCTTTTTGCAAAAAAGTTTCGATATGGTTCATCAACTCCCGGTAATCCGTTTCGTTTTTGGGCGCGTTCATAGAGCTATTGTTCAAATCGTTACTGTGAAATTCCTTCAAACCTTCACCTCCACCGACTCACCAATTTGATTGCTATACTCCGTCGGCGTGACACCAAACTGGGCGCGGAAAGCGCGGCTGAAATACCGGGGGTCGCTGAAACCGACGGCAAAGGCGATTTCCGATACGCTGGCTTTCTTCTGTTTCAGCAGGTTCTCCGCTTTTTTCAGCCGCGTGGTGCGCAACAGGTCGATCACCGACAAACCGGTCAGCATTTTCACTTTGCGGAACAAAACCGGGCGGCTCATGCCCATTTCGCCCACCAGACTGGTCACGTTGAAATCGGCATCGCTGAGGTGCGCGTCCAGAACCGTCATCAGTTGGTTCAAAAATTTATCGTCGGGGTGATCCAGTTGCTGCGCCTGTGGCTGCAGCGTCACGATCCGGTGGTATTTGGCCCGCAACTGCTCCCGCAGCAACAGCAGGTTGCGAACCCGGGCCTGGAGCAAAACCGGGTGAAAGGGCTTGGTCACGTAGTCGTCGGCACCGGTTTGCAGCCCCACCAACTGATCGTCGGTCGTGCCTTTGGCCGTGAGCATAATCACCGGAATGTGGCTGGTCCGCGGATCGGATTTGATGCGGTGGGTCAGCGCAAAACCGTCCATCACCGGCATGGCAACGTCGGTAATGATCAGATCGGGCAACACCTGCGATGCTTTTTCCCACGCCGTCAGTCCGTCAGCCGCTTCGATCACCTGAGCGGTGTCGGCCAGCAAATCCCGGATGTACGCCCGGATATCGTCCTGGTCTTCCACCACCAGAACAAGTTTTTTGCCGGAAAACGATACTGCTTCCAATTCCTTCGCGCTTTCCTGGGCCACGATCAAAGCCGCTGGCCGAAGCACCTGAAAGTCCGGTTCTGCCGGTGAGTCGGCCGGTACGGGTTCGAACAAACCCGGCAAACCGACGGGGAGGGTGATCGTAAAGCGCGTAAAACCAGCCGTTTGCCACACCTGCTCCCGGCTCTCGACCGTGATCTGGCCTTGGTGCTGATCCACAATGCATTTGCTGAGCGCCAATCCCAGCCCAAAGCCGGAATCCCGCGTTTTGGAGCGGTTGACCTGATAAAATGGGTTAAAAATAGGGTCCAGTTCATTCGCCGGAATGCCGCTGCCTGTGTCTTCAACGGTAATAACCGCCCGATTGGCCGCGTCCGACGCGCCAAAATCCTGTTGCAACCGCACGGAAATGGTGCCGCCCGCCGGGGTAAATTTAAACGCATTCAGCAGCAGGTTGTAGATCACCTTCTCCATTTCTCCGGCATCGATCCAAACCGGCAGGGCGGTCACTTCCGACTCCGTGAGCAGGACGACCTGACGCGAGCGGGCGTGTTCCAGAAACGAATCCGTGATTCTTTCCAGAAAAACCACCAGATCCGTCTGCCGTTTTTGCAACTGAACGTGCCCGGTTTCGTGCTTTCTGAAATCAAGAAGCTGGTTCAAAAGCCGCAACAGCCGGTCGGTACTGCCCCGCATGACGGCCAGTTGTTTTTGCAGAAAAGAATCGTCGGTCCGGTGGGCGGTCAAGACCTCAAGCGGCCCCATCACCAACGTTAAGGGTGTTCGGATTTCGTGCGCAATTTCCGTAAAGAAGTTCAGTTTGGTCTGGTGAAGCGCCTGCTGCTGGGCTTTTTCGATCTGCTCCACCTCCAGTTCATGCGCCAGTCGAAGCCGGTTTCGGTTAAACCGCGACCAGAGTCCCAGCAATCCCACAAAAATCAGCGCATAGAGAATGTATGCCCAGACCGTTTTCCAGATCGGCGGCAAAACCGTGATGCTCAGTTCCAGCGGCTGGGGGTTCCAGATGCCGTCGTTGTTGGCCCCTTTTACCTGAAGAACATACGCACCGGGAGCCAGATTCATGTACATGGCGCGGGGTTCGTTCACGTAATTCCAGCCTTTGTCAAAGCCTTTCAACCGGTAGGCATACCGGTTTTTGAAGGAATTGATGTAATTGAAAGCCGCAAAATCCAGCGAAAAAACATTCTGCTGGTGCGTAAACGTAAGCCCCTGTTGGTAGTCGATGCCAGCGGAGGAAAGGCTGGTGACCGGCTCATTGAACAGCCGCAACTGGGTGAACGCCAGCCGGGGCGGGGCGGTGTTCCGGCGAATGCTGTCGGGGTGGAAATAGATAATGCCATCGTAGCCCCCGAAATAAAAATAGCCGTTCGCGTCCCGATGCGTTGAATTGGAGGTAAACTCCTTGCACACCAGCCCGTCGTGTTTGTTGTAGGAAATGATCTTCGACTGGTCGGGATCGAGTTGGGCCAGGCCATTGTCGGTGCTGATCCACAAACGCCCCTGCTGATCCTCGCGAATCCCGAAAACCGTGTTGCTGGGCAACCCCCGCGCCATCGTGTAGTGCCGGAATGAGCGGTTGTCGGGAAGCATCCGATTCAGACCGCCGTCGCGCGTACCGATCCAGAGCCGGTGTTGCCGGTCTTCCAGAAAACAGGTAATGTGGCTGCTGCTGATCGAGGTCGAATCGGTGTCGCGGTGAACAAACCGGACGAAGGCATCCCGGCCCGGCACCTTCCGGTTAAGGCCGTTGGTGGTGCCGACCCATACCTGTTGACGGCTGTCGATGAGCAAACTCATCGCGTTGTTGGAACTGAGCGAATGAGGTCGATCGGCCCGGTGCCCCAACTGCACAAAAGAATGGGTTTCAGGCTCGAACCGGCATAAACCGCCCAGATTTGTCACAATCCAGAGGGTTCCTTCCGCATCCCGTTTGAGGTCATAAATGCGATCATTCGGCAACGAACGCGGGTTGTTGGGTTCGTGCAAATACCGGGTGATGGTTTGTCGGCGCAAATCCAGGTAGTTCAACCCCTGCAACGTGCCGATCCACAGGCCGTTTGGCCCATCGGCCAGCAGGCATTTGACCTTATCGTTGGACAAGGATTGGTTGTTTTTTGGATTGTGGACGTAATGCCGGGCAACGGTTTTATCGGCATTGAGCAGAAACAGCCCCCGGTCTTCGGTACCAAGCCAGAGCTGGTTCGATGCGTTGGCGGGCAGCATCGGCCCCGCAATTTTAAACGGCATTCCGCCTTCGCGACTGATCGGGCGGTAGGACCCAAACTGCCGGGCCAGCGGACTGTAGAGATCGACGCCCCCGTAGTAGGAACCGACCCAGACCGAGCCATCGCGATCCCGAAAAATGGAGCGCACCGAGTTATCGCTCAGCGAACCGGGGTCGGCGGGCTGATTGGTCAGGGTGCGAAACCGGCCGCCATCCTGCGCCACGATGTGCAGTCCCGACATGGTTCCCACCCAGAAATTACTTTTCCCGTCAGCCTGAATCGTTCGGATGGTTTGGGTGCTCAGGTCCAGTCCGGGTGCGGTATTCCACGAAATAACGCGTTTTGATGGCCTGTCGAACAGCGCAATACCGTGTCGCTCGGTGCCCAGCCAGAGCCGTCCGGTCTGATCTTCGGCCATGGCGTTGATGCTGTTGAAGGCGTTGTGATAGACCGCATCGGTGGATTCCAGGAAATGATGTGTCAGTTGGAATTTTCCCGAAGGCATCGGCCGGAGTTGCACCAAACCGCCGGAGGTTCCGACCCAGAGGTTGCGGTTACGGTCTTCGAAGAGGGTTCGGACTTGCCGGTTTTTCAACTCCCGACGGTTTTCTGTCAGGTTTGCCAGCGGCTCAAACTGCCGGGATTGATCGGCCTGCAAGCGGTATAATCCGTGAAACGTGGCAACCCAGAGATTGCCCCGGCGGTCTTCCGCCAGGCTGATGATGGTGGAATCCTGGGAATCGTTGAACGAAAATCGCTGAAAATCACCCTGATCGGGCCGGAACAGACACAAGCCTTTCGTGGTGCCGACCCAAAGCCGCCCCTTTTTATCCACCAGCAGGCTGTTGATCGTATTGGAAGCCAGGCTGTGCGGATTGCCGTTCTGGTTTTTGTAGACCACCACCCGGCGGGAATCGTAGCGGTTCAGCCCGTCGCGGGTGCCAAACCACATGAATCCACTGGGATCCTGCGCGATGGCGTACACGCTGCTTTGCGACAGGCCTTCTTCCACACTGAGGTGGCTGAACGTTTGCCCGATGGCAGCCGGTATCAGAAGAAATGGATAGAGAACACCCAGCCAGAACCGGGCGCGGAGTTTGTGATGAGTCATCTTCGCAATCTTAAACCATTCCCATGCTGGATAAATTGCATATCGGAATGGAATTATCTTATAAAGACAACAACCGATCGTTCCTCCTCACGTTCTTCTACTTTACCAGCGAACGGCCTGAAATTTCCAGCCGGGCTGTTTTTTCTGCATCTCCGGTTCGTCGTCCCGTTTTTTTAACCCGCAATCCAGGTAATTCTGGTGCAGTCGGACCAGCGCTTCCCGGTCCAGTTCGACGCCCAAACCGGGTTCCTGCGGAACCAGAACCGCCCCTTCCTCGAAGGTAAACCGCCCGGCAGTGATGATCTCGTCTGACTGCCACGGATAATGCGTATCCAGCGCGTACGGAACCTGCGGTAAAGCCGCGCCAAGGTGAACCATGGCCGCCAGCGAAATGCCGAGGTGGCTGTTGGAGTGCATGGACAAGCCACGCCCGAAGGTTTCGCAAATGCCGGAGAGTGTCATCGAAGCCCGCAAACCGCCCCAGAAGTGGTGATCGCTCAGGATAATATCCTCCGAACCGATGGCAATGCTGTTCGGAATGTCTTCAAACGAGGTCGTACACATGTTCGTGGCAAGGGGCGTTTTCAGGGCCTTGCGAACCTCCGCCATGGCCGCCTGTCCGCGAACCGGATCTTCGAGATACTCCAGAATCGGCTCCATTTCCCGGCCATACTGAATGGCGGTTTCGACTTTCCAAAGGGCATTCGGATCGATCCGCAGCGGCACATTCGGGCCAAAGGCTTCGTAGAGCGCAAACATCGCATCGACTTCCTGCCGGGGTTCAAAAACCCCGCCTTTCAGCTTGATCGACTGAAATCCGAATTCGGCACACATGGCTTTGGCCTGCGCCACAATCTCGGTCGGATTCAGGGCGCTGGCTTGCCGGGCCGCGGCCCAGCCTTCCGCATTCGGGTCGGTATCGAACGCCAGCTTCCCCCCCGCCCCTTCGTATTTGTAAAACAGGTAGGCCGAAAACGGCACCCGATCGCGTAGTTTGCCGCCGAGAAGATCGACCACCGGACGACCCACCACTTTCCCGATAATGTCCAGGCAAGCCACTTCGATAGCGCTAAAAATATGCACCATTTTCCGCTGATCCCAGGGCGCATCGCCCCGCTGGGCCGCCGTGTCGGTGCCAAAATGATTGACCAGAACCTGCCGGATTTCATGGAGTTGAAACACGTCGCGCCCGATCAGCAACGGTTTGGATGCTTCCAGAGCGGCATCGATGTCGCTGTTGCCCGGAATTTCACTGATGCCCGAAATACCGTCGTCCGTTACCAGTTCCACAATGGTGCGGAGGGCATACGGTGCGTGCAAACCGGCGGCATTCAGCAAGGGCGGATCGACAACGGCAATCGGTGTAACGGTAATCGCTTTAATTCTCGGCCCGGCCTTGTCGGAAAAAGGGGTTGTAAACGTCATTGTGAAATGCGGGATTCTGTTGTCATTAAACTAACTCTTCACTTCGTCGGAAACCGCCTGGAGCAGTCCCTTGATGTAGCCATACGCAAACGAAAACGCCTGTGGTGTACTGGCCGGATCGTGGTGGTGCGGCACGTGATCGGGCATCACCATTCCGGAAAAACCGACATCGCGCAAAGCCCGGACCACGTGCAGGAAGTTCATGTCGCCGTTGTCGGGATACACTTCCTGAAAATTGTTCCAGCCACCTTTGATGTTCCGCAAATGAACGTTAAAAATCTGATTTCGCTCGCCTACCCACTTGATTATCGGCATAATCTCGGTTTTAGGATCTTTCAATCCTTCCGCAATCGAGCCGATGCAAAAGTTAAAACCGTGGTATTCACTGTCGTACAATTTCGCAAACCGCTGAATCCCTTTGAACACGTCGGGACTGTTCCAGCGAGTGATACCACGGTACCCAACGGGCGTCGGGGGGTCGGCGATGTGGTTGGCCAGCTTGACTTTATATTCTTTGGCCACCGGCAGAATCCGGTCGAGCAGGTAGGTAATCCGTTCGAACATCTGCTCAATGGTTACATCGCCCGCAATGGTTTTGGGGTGGTTTTGCTTGAGCGCTTCTTCATAATTCCAGACGCTGTAATCGGCATTGCCGCGTTTGGGGTCGGTATACCGCCCGGTGCGCAAAACCGGCAGAATCGTGGTGTTGTAATTCAGGACTTTGATCCCGGTTTTGCCGGCCACCTGAATCATTTGCTGGAGAATTTCAATTTCGCGGTCCCGCTCCGGGCTTTTTCCGAGCATGATGTTCGGGTACTGCACCTTGTCGATTCCGGCGGAGGTCAAAGGGTAGTGGTAGGCGTCGAGGCTGATGCCGTATTTTTCGCAGGCTTCCCGCTTTTTCATCGAATCGTCGAGGTCCCAGCCTTTGCCCGGTATGGTTACGGGCGAACCGCCATCCAGGTTAAATACGCCGTGCCGCGCCTTGAACTCCAGGTTTTCCACGGACGTGCCGCCCGACTGGCAGCCGACTTTCATGAGTACTTTTTTGGGCGCGGCTTTCATTTCTGCCCGGGCCTGTTCGGAACCAAACGCAGCCGCTCCAACGGAACTGGCGGCCATGACTTTGATAAAACTTTTCCGTTTCATGTTGGTAAGGGATTTAGGTTTTATTCGTGCTGTTCGAGATTTAATATCTCGAACTCCTCTGTCGCGGATTTGCAATCCGCAGCATCGTCACTGAGTTTACTATAAATACAAACCGCCTGCCTCTGCGGATTGCAAATCCGCGACAGAGTGCGTCAGGATTATAAATCCTGACGAGCTTCCAATTCCAATAGAATTCCGCTGTGATCCAGTTCGGCGTTCCCTGCCTCAATGGCGGCTTGCATCTGCCCCGCGACCAGCGCGGTGGCTTTCAGCGGCACCAAAAACTCCTCGCCCGATTGCAGCGCGATTCCCAGGTCTTTTTTGTGCAGTTTGATTTTAAAACCGGGCGTAAAATTGCGCTCGATCATCCGTTTGCCGTGCAGGTCCAGAATGCGGCTCTGGGCAAAACCGCCCAGCAGCACCTCCCGCATTTTCTCCAGATCAACCCCGGCTTTTTTCGCCAGCGCAAACGCTTCGGCCACGGCCTGAATGGTGATGCCGACAATCATCTGGTTACAGGCTTTGGTGGTTTGCCCCGCGCCCGGTTCGCCGATCAGGACGATGTTTTTGCCCATCGCCTGAAAAACCGGCAGTGCGCGTTGAAAGGCCGCGTCGCTCCCGCCCACCATGATCGACAACGCGGCCGAAACCGCCCCCACCTGACCACCGGATACCGGCGCATCCAGTGCTTCCACGCCTTTTTCCTGCATCAACCGGTGAATCGTCCGTGCTGTGGCAGGTGCAATCGTGGACATGTCGATGAACAACGCGCCCGGCTGAATGCCTTCCAGAACGCCATCCGGGCCGGAAACGACCTGCTCCACATCGGGCGAATCCGGCAACATCGTGATGACGATGTCGGCGTTTTGCGCCAGGGCTTTATTCCCCGGAAACACTTTTGCGCCAGCCTCAGCCAGCTCGCCAGCCGCGCTGCTTTTTTCCAGAACCGATACCGGATAACCGGCTTTGATCAAATTCAACGCCATGGGTTTCCCCATAATTCCTAAGCCAATGAATCCTATTTTTTCCATAAGTAGACGGTTTTCGGTCTACGGTTTTCCGTTTTCGGTAGCTGACGCGTGACTTGACGCGTCTGTATTCGTGCGTCAGCCAACCGTAAACTGAAAACCCAAAACCGTAAACCGTTAGTTAAATTAACGGGAACAACTGCGCGCCGATCATAATGATGACCAAACCGGTCAGCCCCATGACCACGAGCAGGGGCGAGATGGTTTTCAGGGCCTCCTGTTCGGTCAAATTGCTGAGTTTACAAATGATCCAGAAACCGGCGTCGTTCATCCACGGCACCAGCTTGGAACCGCAGCCGATGGCCAGCCCCAGGTACACCGGATGAAATTCGAGGTTCGCATTGCTCGCCATGCCCGACAGAATCCCCGATGCTGTGATCAGCGCGACGGTGGCGGAACCCTGGGCGGTTCGGACCACGGCGGCAATCAGGAACGCCAGCGGAATCAGGGCCATCTGGTAATCTTTGGTCATCTCGGCAATCCGCGTGCTGATGCCGGTTTGCTGCAACATGCCCCCAAAAGCACCGCCCGCTGCCGTGATCAGGATAATGCCGCCCCCACTCATCAGAGCCGCCTGCACAAAGGGCGTCAAGCCTTCTTTGCCGCTTTTCTTGTGGGCGGCCAGAATCAGCAAGGCAGCAATTCCGCCGGTGACGACGGCAATATTTTTGTCACCAAAAAACTTCACCACCTTCAAAACCGCCGATTGCGTCAGGGCGTCTCCGGGTGTGGCCAGCGTGCTCAGCACGGTATCGGCGCAAATAAAAACCAGTGGAATCAACAGGGGCAGCAACGACACCCCCAAACCGGGCAGGTGAACGTCTTCTTTGGCAGCAATCAGTTTGATGTCTTCCAGTTTGGCATCCAGCGAATCCCGCAACGGAATCGGCCATTTCCGGTTGGCCCATAGCGCAAAGAAATACCCGGCAGTGATCGTAAAAAGTCCTACGATGGTCCCGGCAATCATCATCAGGCCAATCGGAATGTGCATTTCGCCGATCAGAAACAGCGGCCCCGGCGCGGGCGGAACCAGGGAGTTGGCCATCGCGGCTCCGGCCATGATGCACAACACCAGCAACAGGTAATTTTTACCAATTCGCAAGGTCATGGCCTTGGCGAGCGGCATCATCAGGAAAAGAACGGTGTCAAAAAAAACCGGTATTCCAATAAAAAAACTACTGACCAGGAAGGCGATGGGTGCTTTGCCGATGCCCGTCAGTTTCAGCATGGAACGGATGATGCGCTCGGCGGCCCCGCTTTCCAGCATACACTTGCCGATGATGGCGGCCATGGCAATCAGGATGCCGATTTTGCCGCAGGTGGCCCCAAACTCCGTGGCAATCCGCTCGCCAATGCCTTTTTTGGCCAGGGCCTGCGCAGCCGCCGGGGCGGTTCCCTTCGCCAGGGCAAACTGCTCGATGGCCGACGCGGGCGTCATCAGCGCGACGACAAACGCACCGAGCAACAGTGCCAGAAAAGGATGCAACTTCAATCCGATGATGCCACCGACGACAATTAAAACACCTACGGCTAAGATTAACAGGGGATCAGACATTCAGAGTTTCAGGTTTAGGATTTAAGGAGTTGTTTCGCAGAGTTGAGCGGAGGAAAAAGAGAGTCAAGCAGAGTTTTATTATTAATTTCTTCGCTTAACTCCCTTTTTTCTCCGCTTAACTCTGCGAAATAGTTTTTTCAACCGCCCGGAATGCATCCAGCTTTTTCGCCAGATTGCGGGCACCGTCGGCGACGAAGGTTCCGTCAGCCCCGCAGGCAATCATCCGGATGCCGAGGTCATGATATAGTTTGTAATCGTCGGGGTTGAAAAAGAGAATACCGGTGGCTTTCCCGGCTTTTTGGGCAGCGTTGACCGTTTCCCGCAAGGCTTCCTTAAAACGCGGATGATCGAATTGCCCGAAAATACCGAGTTCCATCGACAGGTCGGCGGGACCGATGAACAGCACATCGACGCCATCGATGGCCGCCACTTCGTCCAGGTGATTCAGCACCTCCACGGTTTCGATCTGCACCACGCCCAGAATGGTTTCCTGAGCCTCCGCATAATACTGCGGAAAGTTCTGCGCAAAACCGGTCGCCCGTACCATTTTGGCCACCCCCCGACCACCGTGGGGCGGATAATGCAACCCGTGTACGACTTTTCGGGCTTCTTCCGGATTGTGAACTTTCGGACACATGATGCCTTCCGCGCCCATGTCCAGCACCCGGTGAATGCGCTGGCTTTCAGAGCTTTCGACCCGCACAATAGCCCCCGCAGCGGTATGCTCCAGCGCCTGCAACTGATACAAAACGTCTTTTTCCGAACCTGCCCCGTGTTCAAGATCGATCAGCACCCAGTCGAAACCGGACTGACCGACAATTTCTGCCGTGAGTGAACTTCCCAGATTTAACCAGCACCCGTTGAGGGTTTCGCCTTGTTTCAGTCGTTTTTTTAGATTTTTCATGTACAGGAAAGGCGAAAAAAAGGGTACTTTACTTCTTATCCCACCAAATGCGCGTGTCCAGCAGATTGGCCCCCTGTCGACTAATGGCCTGATCGACATTGGCTTTATTCACGTTCAACTCCGCATCGGTGTAGGTCAACCGGCGAATGAAGCCCTCCGTTTTCAGATCACTGCCGGGATACGGATTGGGCGTCAAAACCGGGAAACCGCTCCGGCGGAAATTGGCCCAGGTTTCAGGACCCACCAGAAAAGACGCCACCCAGTATTGCGTGTTGATTTGCTCCAGTTCTTTGCCTGCCGCCAGCGGATTGGCGTCCACATACGCCGTAATGGCGCTTTCCGCCACGGCGGTGTTGGCTCCGTAGGTCGCCAGTTGCTGCATGTGCGCCCGAATCCCGTTGGCATAGAGCGTAGCGGCATTGCCCGTCGTCCATTTCCGAAAAGCCGCTTCGGCCAGCAGAAGCTGCGTCTGGGCGTGGGTTACCAGAAAACTGGGCGCGGTCAGGCCCGCCATCCGGGTTTTGTCGAGCTGGCTGTAATCCCACAAACTGGCTAATTTACTGGCCGTTACAGCCGTACCAATCGTCGTATTGTCGAATCCCTGCGGAGCGCCAATCTGAACCGCCGGGGTCCGGTTGGCCCGCGACTCCACCTGCTGCGCCCCGCTGATGGCACCGACATACCGGACCGCAATGGAGGCCAGGCGCGGGTCGTTGTTTTTCTGGAGGAAATTCACAAACTCCTGATCCAGGTAGAAAAACGCCGACTGCCCCCCGTTCAACTGACTGCCCACGGGGTTGGTAAAACTGGCGGTGTGCCGGATGATTGCATTGTCGGCGTTGGACTGCATCACGCCACCGGCCACCGCTTTGGCCACGTATTCGGCGGCTTTGGTCGGGTTCACTTTGGAAAGCCGCATGGCGCCCCGCAGCAGCAGCGAATACCCCAGCCGCTTCCATTTGACCACATCACCGTCGTAGAGCACATCACTGGCGACTTTGGGTTTCGATGCGTCGAGAGCCGCCGAAGCCGCATCCAGTTCGGTCAGAATATCGGTATAAACCGACTCCTGGGTGTCATAAACCGGTTTGACAATGCCCTCCAGATAGCTCTTTCCGGCCTGAGCGTACGGGATGTCGCCGTACGTATCGGTGATCACCATAAACGAGTACGCTTTCCAGATCCGCGTCATGTTGTACAGATTGACACGCGCCGGATCGTCTTTGGTTTGGGCAATGACATCGACCAGTTCCCGGATAATAGTGCGGTAATAGGTGTTCCAGTTGCCGTTTGAGACGGTGCGGTTGTCCTGGTTAAAGTTGGCCGCCGAGCCCGAACCGCTGAACGGCGTGATCATCTGCTTCACGATGGTGGTTTCGTAGCTCAGGTTGCCATAGCCCGGCGCACTCGACACGATGGCCGTGTTCAGTTGAAAAGCCGGTTCCACCGCCGTCAGGGCAATGGGGTTGACATTCATTTCATCGAAACCGTCGTCGCAGGCACTGAGGAGAAGAGCTATCAGAAAAACAGGTATCTTTTTCATTGTTAGTGATTTAGAGAATTGTTTCGTTTCGCGGAGTTGAGCGGAGTCTAAAAAGAGTTTAGCGGAGTTATTTATTTCTCTGCTTAACTCTGATTTTCTCCGCTTAACTCTGCGAAACTTTTTTGATACTTAAAATCTCACATTCAAGTTAAAACCAATGCTCCTCGTAACCGGCAAACCGGTGGCTTCGAGACCGACGAGGTTATCAGACGGGAACCCGAACTGTTCGGGGTGAATGTTCGGCACCCATTTCTTGATGACGGCCACGTTGTTAGCCACAGCATTGAGCCGCAGTCCTTTGATAAACTTGGCATTGGTCGGCAGAAATTTAGTAAAGTCGTAGCCCAGCGTAATCTGCCGCAACTGCCACAACCCGGCGTTGTAGACAAACTCTTCGGCAATGTTCTGCGAACGGACGGTTTCGTAATAGGCCTGCACGCCCGACTTGGTCTGGTTGACTTCCCCGTTCGGGTTGACGCCCGTGCCAATCACGAAATTCTGCTCCCGACCCACCAGCGTGGCCTTGTGCAACCCGTGCCGCCAGGCGTTGTGGTTGGTTCCGGAAATCATCTTGTGCCCCAGTTTGAAGTCGATCAGGAACGACAGATTGATGCCTTTGTAGCTGAAGCTGTTGGTAATCCCGCCCACCCACTTGGGCAGGGCGCTGCCAAAACTGATTTGCGTTGGCGTGCGCAGCGGACGTCCGTTTCCGGCGTCGAAAACCTGCCGACCCTGCGCATCCCGCAGATAGCCGAAGCCGAAAAGCTGGCCCATCGGCAGGCCAACCACCTGCCGGAGTTCGCCCGTGAAATCGCCGGTTCCGACGGTAATCATGTTGTCGCTGACGCTCGACCCCAGGTCGAGCACTTTCGTGACGTTATAGGCCGCGTTGAAGGTGGTGTTCCAGCTAAAATTCGGCCGTTTCACCGGCGAAATGGTCACCAGCATTTCCAGCCCCTTGTTGCTGCTTTTGCCCACGTTGATCAACTGGGTCTGATAACCGCCCGCGTCGGAGGTTTGGGCGCGCAGGATCTGATCGGAGGACAGTTTGTCGTAATACGTCAGATCCAGACTGAGGTTGTTGTTGAACATCCTCAGCTCCAGACCGAATTCCTTTTCGGAAACCCGCATCGGACGCAAATCGGCGTTGGGAACGGTGGTTCCGCTGATGCTGGCCAGGGGCTGAGCCGTTCCGCTCGGCGACGGAAACTGCTGGGCGTTGATGCCGTAGAACAGGTTATTGGCGTAAGGCGACACATCGGTGTCACTGCCAACTTCCGCGTAAGCAGCCCGGATTTTCCCAAACGTTAGCCAGGTGGGTAACGAACTGGCAAAAGCCTGAGAAAACACGAAGCTGGCGGTGATGGACGGATAGAGAATGCTCCGGTTTTCGGGCGACAAGGTAGAGAACCAGTCATTGCGGACGGTTCCGTTCAGGAATAAATAATCCTTAAACGAGACTTCCGCCGAACTGTAGAGCGAATTCACCTGCCGTTCCGAAAAGTCGTAAATGGCATCGCGTTGCCGGCCGTTGCCGATGGTATACAAATCCCGGACGTAAAAATCCTGCACCAGCACATTGTGACGGCTGATTTTGCGGTACATCTGGTTGCCGCCCAGGTTCACATTGATGCCAAAAACGCCGAAGGTTTTGTTGGCATTCAGCAGGAAATCGGCATTCAATTCGCGAACGTGCCGAACGTCCTGCACATACTGCCCATTGACAAAACCGGCGGGTGCTGCGGGTTGCCGCTGCGTACCGGTCGGCAGGTTGTAATCCTGTTCGCGGGCGTAGAAATCCTGCCCGATCCGGGCTTGCAGAAACAGCCAGTTCGTGAAATTGTATTTGGCCGTCAGGTTGCCGAAAACCCGGTCGGTACTGATGTTTTCGAAGCGTTTCAGGGCGAAATACGGATTGGTTCGGTTCGTGAACCGCGACCAGACCGTCTCGTTGCCATTGGCATCCGACGCGTATTTTTCCAGAATATCCAACGGCATGGAGTTCGCCATGCTAAAGATGATTACCGGACTGTAATCCTGCTCGGCGATGTTGGGCGGGTTTTTCCGGAATTCTTTGGAGTAGTTGATATTCCCCGAAACCGTCAGTTTTTTGGCCAGTGTTTGGGTGAAGCCCAGGTTGACGGTTCTGCGGTTGTAGTTCGACCCGCGCAGGATGGCGGTGTTGTCCAGATTGGAAAGCGACAGGCTAAAACCGCCATTTTCATTTCCCGACGACAGCGTCAGCGTGTTCGTCCAGGTGCTGCCTTTCCGGTAAAAATCGGTGATCTGATTCCGCACCGGCTGGTAAGGCACCGTGATGTTGTCGAACAAAACCTGCGTCATGCCGGGCTGGAATTTTTCCCCGAAACTCCACTGCCCCGACGTCGGGAAGGGCGTTGTCGGACGGACGCCGTTCTCGCCCTGTCCGTATTCATACTGGTAATCGGTGTAATCCAGGGGCGTGTCGGACGTAAAATTGGAGTTGTATTCCAGACCAATTCCGTTGCCGCTGCCCCGGGTTTTGGTCGTAATCATGATCACACCGTCTTTGGCGCGCGACCCGTAGAGGGCCGAAGCGGCCGCCCCCTTCAAAACTGTCATGGTTTCGATGTTGTCGGGGTTGATGCTGCTCAGACCATCCCCGCTGTCCGACGTCCGGTTGCTGCCCCGGTCCGACGCATCGCCCCGCGCCCCGTAGTTCGTATTGTCGATCGGCACCCCATTGACCACGATCAGGGGCGAGTTGTTACCCCCAAACGACGACTGCCCGCGAATCCGGATTTTGCTGGTGCCAGCCGGTCCCGAACCCAGCGAGGTGATGTTGACACCCGCCATTTTCCCCTGCAAGGCATTCATGAAGTTCGCCGTCCGGTTAATCGTCATCTCGTCCGAACCCACCGTTGCCGTTGCGTAGCCCAGGCTTTTGGTCTGTTTCTTAATTCCCAAAGCCGTCACTACCACCTCGTTCAACGCCTTGCTTTCCGGCGTCAGCGCAATCTGGATGGTGGTTTGATTGCCGACGGACAGTTCTTTGTTCACGTAGCCGACATAACTAAAAACCAATACCGTCGAACCATCCGGCACATCGAGTTGAAACGCGCCACTGGCGTTGGTGGTGGTTCCTTTTTGCGTGCCTTTGATCAGTACATTGACACCCGGCAAGCCCGCGCCGGTTTCGTCAGTCACCTTGCCCGACACCATGCGTTTGGGAGCCAGTGTTGCGGCTTTTTCGATGAGATCAACCAGGCCGGATTCGTAGACCGGCGCGGTGCTGGCCGATAGAACCACCTTTCGGCCGACCAGTTCGTAGTTGACCGGCAGCGGTTTGAAATACTTCACAAGCACCTCCTCCAGCGTCGAGTTGTTGGCCTGAATGCTGATCTTCTGCCGCTTCTCAATCACCTGCGAGCTGTACACAAACTGTACATCCGTTGCTTTTTCAATATCCGCCAACACCCTTTTTATATCCTGGTTATCAGCGTGTAACGTCAGGCGTCGGCTCAGGTATTCCTGAGCGTTACTCGTGTGGGCATACGACACGCCCACCAGCGATAACATAACCAAACTTTGTGTTAATGAAAACCGCATAAGCTTCAACCAGAGTTGTCCGGCAAGGTGTTTTTTCATAGTTTTGTTAAGGTTGACTAGTTCTGTTTTCGGAACGTTTTTCCCTGAGCGGTTACTTTGGCGAGCGACACTCAGTGAATAGACCGGTTGGCAGTGGCGTTGTCACTGCCAATTCTTTTTACGGTTTTATCGGTATCCCTTTCGGCTAATGACAATTTGACCATCGGTTATTTCGTAACTCGCCGACGAGGCCTTGCAAAGCAGATCCAGCTTTTCGTAGAGCGACTCACTCGACAGAATGGCGGTAATCTTGCTGCTTTCGAACAGCTGTTCGTCGAACTGGATCGGAATTCCGTAGCTCTTTTCGAGTTCGTGCAGAATCACCGGCAGGGGAACTTCATCGTAGACAAAGGGAATTTCTTTGGCTCTTTTCGCAATCAGCAACGGTTTGGCCACCAGCGTTTTGGTCAGATTCCCATCGCTTTTCTCAAAAATAGCCGCCTGATTCGCGTTCAAAATCAGCCCGTTGACTTCCTTATTATCCGGAACCTGCTCCGGTTTTTTTTTGTAAACCGACACTTTCCCCGACAATACCTGCACTGTAATTTTCTGGTCGCGGTCGAAGGCTCTCACGACGAAACGCGTGCCGAGCACCTGCGTGATCATTTCGCCGGTATAGACCATAAACGGCTGACGCTGACGCTTGACCGAAAAACTGCCTTCGCCCTGCAAATACACAATGCGGGAATTCCCGGAAAACTGGGACGGATACCGAAGGCGGCTTTGGGGACTCAGCAACACCTCCGAACTGTCGTTGAGCACTACCCGCAAAAGTTGGTGAGAATCATTGGTGGTTTCTACCAACTGAATGGCGGAGTTACCCGACACCTGAGCGGCTGGCTGTTCCGGTTTTTTATCGAAAAAATACCAGCCAAATCCCATCACCGCCACGAAAACGGCGGCAATCGCCGGGAGCCAGCGAACTGGATTATCGGGTCGGCTGGCTACCGGCTCTGGTTCTGGAAAAGCATAACGCTTTGGACTATACGCACTGGCTTTGTCAATGAACGTTTCCGTTTCTTTTCGGATCTCCGCTTCGCTGAGTCGCTCGGGAGCCACGTTGATAGCCCGGATGAACTGTTCGGCCTGCTGAAAAGCCGTCTGTTTTCCAGGGTAGTTTTTTAGAAAAGAGCGCCAGAACTCATCCCGACTCCCACGACCCCGCACCCAGTCCTGGAAATCTTCGTCCCGAATAAAATCCTCCACGGTATAGGTTTCGTAGTTTTTCATAAGTGTATCGGTATTCGGTATACGCCGGGCCGTCGCTACGGTTTTCAGTTTACGGTATTCGGTAGTTGTGAGCCAGAATGCGTCAGCTACCGAATACCGTAGACTGAAAACCGTATACCGTAAACTGAGCTAACAGCAACCCGACGCCTTGCACGGTCCAGTTTTTCCGCAGGCTGGTCAGGGACTTCTGGAGCAGATTATAGACGGACTGGCGGCCCAGGTGCATCACATCCGCAATTTGTTCGAAACTCAGGTTCTGGTAAAACCGCAGGTAGATCAGTTCCTTCTGACGGTCGGGCAGGTGATTGATCACACGCTCCAGTTTACGAATCTGGTAGACCTCGTTTTCTTCTTCGATCCACTGCACATCGGCCGAAAACTCGACCGAAAACGCGTATTCGTCCGAAAGCGTTGATTGGTGCGTCGTGTGTTTCCGGGAAAGCTCCCGCAGGACGCGGGTTTTGAGTACGACGAGCAGATAGGCCCGGACGTTGTCGACCGAACAAACGGAATCCTGCCGTTTCCACAGATTAAGGAACAACTCCTGAATGCAGTCTTTCACAAACTCCCGGTCGGCATGCAGCCGCATTCCCCAGTGAAAGAGGTCGGCATAATAGCTCTGCATGATCTTCGCGAGCGCATACATATCCCCTGCCCGGTATTCCTGCCACAGTTGTTGTGCTTCTTCCGAAGGTAGCCGTCTACTCATAGTTTCAGATGCTATACCTGCAAGAGCCTCTTTTCCGGAAAACCTAACCTCTGTTTTAAGATTATTTTTTTAAAAAGTTAGAGAATACCGATATGAAGAAAGAAAAATATCGAATAACGAATGTTGAATAACGAATATCGAAGTAGAGAAGAAAGATCCGGCCCGCTTTCGATATTCGTTATTCAACATTCGTTATTCGATATTCATTCTTCATTTTCCCTTCGTATCGGTTATAACCCTGAATAGCATAAATTCGCATCATTCCATCCGCGTCTCTATTCTCTTGTCTTTGCTCTCTTGTCGCCAGTTAAAATTTCACGAAAACATAACCTCGGAAAAGGCCGGAATTGGGGGATTCGCCGGAACTTCGGCCCGTGATATTCGAACGGACAACTTCTCCCTCAACTTTCGATTTTATGGCTACTTCCGATTTTTCTGCTTTACCAACGGCCGACGAACTCGTGTCCCGGCTGGACGATTTCCGCGATACAATTAAAGACGCCATTGTGCAGGTGGTGACGGAGTTGGGCGACGATGCCGATGCGTCCGATTTCGATCTGCGGTTTTTGCCGCTAACCCTCGCCGAATCCGATCTGGAAATAACGGCCATCACCCTGAACGACGACGAAAGCGATCCGCTGACGCTCAGTTTCAGCGACGACAGCGACGTTGAACTGGACGAGCTTTCAACGGATGACCTGGTCAGTCTGTATCAGGTGATGCGGGATGCCGCGGACGAAAGCACGGATGAAGACGATGACTAGTCAGTCAACGAATGCATAACGCAAAACTTCATACATACTAGGATATAATCGTACAGACCCCGGCTCGTGTCGGGGTTTTGTATGACCGGAAAACCGGGGCTAAACCGGGCCGGAAATGTAGAAACTGTGCGATTTGAGGACCAAAGTCGTTTCCCGGAAATGTTCCTCAAACAGATCCTGAAGCTCGTGAACGAACTGAATATACCGGCGCGACTTGACGCACAGCCAGCAGTTCATCCCGGCTACCAGGCGCGCATTTTCGAAATTCCACACGTTCGATGCTTTATCGGGTTCAAATCCGAAGGCCAGCAGCCACGGTTTGGTCAGTTTGATCGGCTGGGGTTCATTCGGCGGCTGGAGCTCTTTGATGTGTTTTTCAGTCAATAAAACCGGTTCTTTCTGAACAACATAGTATCGATTGGGCTTCAGGGGTGTCATCATTGTGCTGGTGGTGTTTACCACTCTACGCAAATCGGTAACACAATATTGTTTTTAACCCCGAATTGATCGCGAACTCTTAGCTACCGGGAATTAAAGAATGGTAACCATTTTGAATATTCCCGTGATTCGGTGTTAGGCACGGCTGTTCCGTTCTGCCCTCCTGAAGGCTCCCTCTCAAGGGCCGGGTTGGTCCGTTCTGCCGCGCTTTTGCCCCCCAGCCTCCTAAAGGGGGAGCTTGGAGCGCGAGAAAACTCCCCCTTTAGGGGGCTGGGGGGC
>NZ_VTWS01000006.1 GCF_008727875.1 Larkinella humicola
TTGCGTACCTCCGGCACGCCTGGAGTGCTCAGAATACCCATTTGCTATTAACATTCGACCCCTCCGGGGTCAATAATCTCATAGTTCATGTTAAATTTTAATCAACAAACGACTTTAGCAAGCCGATTAAAGCCCCCTTCAGGGACCGGGCCTACGATTTGATTGGGGCTTATTTAAAATCAGTTTTAGAAATAATTTATACGGTCTTTGAACCACACAAAATCAATGAAGTCTGCTGCTGTTGTCAATTATGCTCCCGAGAAAGGCTCGGTTGAAATTCGTGAAATTCCGAAACCGACCATTGGTGACGACGATGTGTTGCTGGAAGTCGCCAACGTCGGCGTCTGTGGTAGTGATCTCCATCAGTGGACCGCCGACCATAGCTGGCCGGTCAACTATCCCGTTGTGCTTGGTCACGAATTTGGCGGTCATATCGTCGAAGTGGGAAGCCGGGTCGTGGGCTGGAAAGAAGGCGACCGAGTCGTGAGCGAAACGGCCGCCATCATCGATCCCAACAACCCCATGACGCGTCAGGGTCTGTACAATCTGGACCCCACCCGCAAAGGCTTTGGCTACGGCGTCAATGGCGCCATGACCAAATTCGTGCGCGTGCCGATGCGCATTCTTCACCGCGTGCCGGACTCACTGGCGTTTGAAGAAGCCTGTCTGACCGAACCGTGTTGCGTGGCCTTCAACGCCGTGGTCGAAAATTCGCGGATCAAACCCGGCGACCGCGTCATTGTGCTGGGTCCGGGCACCATCGGCATTTTGTGTGCCGCCATGGCGCGGCTTTGCGGAGCCGAAGTGGCGGTGGTTGGTTTGGAAGCGGATCGTCATCGTCTGGCAATCGCCCAGCAATACGGCTGCGAAGCGATCATCGGCGATGCCACCGAATGGGCTAAAAAACGCGACGGGTTGGGAGCCGATTGCATCATTGATGCCGCCGGAGCCAGTATTACGCTCAAAATCGCGCTGCAACTGGTGCGCCCCAACGGCCACATCACCAAAGTGGGCTGGGGACCTCAACCACTCGGTTTTTCACTCGACGCGCTGGTGCAGAAAAACGTCACGCTTCAGGGCAGTTTCAGCCATAACTGGCCGATCTGGGAACGCGTTCTGGCATTGCTGACGAGTGGTCAGCTCGACGTCAAACCGATCATCGGGGGCGTTTGGCCCATCACTGAATGGCACGAAGCCTTTGAAAAAATGCACCATGGCGAAGTGATCAAAAGCGTTTTAAAACCAGTTTAAAATAGAATAAAGAGATGAGACAAGAGAAATGAGACTAAAAACGTATTCGTTAAAATCTCTTCAGACTCGCTTAGTCTCTTGTCTTTCTTCTCCTCTCTTTCCTCTCAGAATGCGCTTACAAGAGAAAGTCATCATCGTTACCGGCAGTTGTACGGGCATTGGGAAAGCCATTGCGAAACGCTGCGTCGAAGAAGGGGGCCGAGTCGTCATTCACGGTCTGGAGCCGGAACTGGGTCAGGAGGTTGTTGCTGAACTGGGTGCCGAAAATGCCGTTTTGCACATTGAAAATCTGGCCGTCGAAGGCGTTGCGGAACGGCTGGTTGCCCTCGCCGTGCAGACGTTCGGTCGGCTGGATGCCGTGGTCAACAACGCGGCCTGGGTCGCGTCTTCCAATATTCACACCACCGATCTGGCGTTTTTCCGGCAAATTCTGGAAGTAAACACACTCGCTCCGTTTGCCTTGATCCAGGCGGCTTTACCGTATCTGAAACCATCAAAAGGTTGTGTGCTGAACATTGGCTCGGTTAACGGCTGGAGCGGAGAACCGGATTTGATGGCCTACAGCGTGTCGAAAGGCGCACTGATGACACTAACCCGCAACCTCGGCGACACGCTTCACCGGGAAAACGGCGTTCGGGTGAACCAGATCAACCCCGGCTGGGTGCTGACCGAAAATGAGGCCCGGCGCAAACACGAACAAGGCCTGCCCGTCGACTGGTACAAGGACGTCCCCCCGGTTTTTGCGCCCTCCGGCCGGATTTTGTGGCCCGCCGAAATTGCCGCTGCGGCTGTCTACTGGTTGGCCGACGAGAGCGGCCCCATCAGTGGCCAAATCGTTGATCTGGAACAACATCCGCTTATCGGACGAAATCCACCAAAGAATTAACCGTTTACGGTATTCGGTTTACGGTATTCGGTAGCTGACGCGAGTTAAAAAAATGCGTCAGCTACCGAATACCGTAAACTGAATACTGAAAACTCTAAACCACTATTAAAATGCCAAAACTCGCTGCTTTTCCCAAAGCTTTTATGCAAGCCCTCTGCAAAGACGGCACGATGACGGTTTCTGAATGGATTGAACTCGCCGTCCAGCTCGACATCGACGGTCTGGAATGGTACGCCGGATTTCTGGAAATGGCCGACGAAGCCAACTGGTCACGGTTTCGCCAGCAGGTCGAATCGCACGGCAAAGTGATTCCGATGATGTGCTGCTCCCCGGATTTTACGCACCCCGATGCGGCTTTCCGCGCCAACGAAATTGCCAAACAGAAACGCTGGATCGATATGACCTACGCCCTGGGCGGTTCGTATTGCCGTGTTCTCTCCGGCCAGCGTCGGCCCGAACTCACCATCGATGAGGGCGTTAAACTGGCGGCTGAGTGCATCGAAGCCTGTTTGCCCTACGCCCGCGAACGCGGCATTACGCTCATCATCGAGAACCACTACAAAGACGATTTCTGGGAATACCCGGAATTTGCGCAGAAAATGGACGTGTTCTGCCAGTTGGTCGACGCCATTCATGACCCAAACTTTGGTGTGAACTACGATCCGAGCAATACGTTTCTGGCGGGGGAAGAACCGCTGGAGTTGCTGGCCCGCGTGGCTGATCGCGTGGTGACGATGCACGCCAGCGACCGGTTTTTGCTTTCCGGTACCATCGAAGACCTGCGCAACGAAGAAGGCGGTGCCGTGGGCTACGCCAAACGGTTGAGCCACGGCGAAATCGGCAAGGGCCTGAATGATTATGATGCTATTTTTACGATCTTGAAGGGCGTTGGCTTCGACGGCTGGATTAGCATCGAAGACGGAGTCGATGGCATGGCGCAACTGGAGCGCAGTGTGGCGTTTCTCCGCCGGAAAATGGCGCAGTACTGGCCGGAATCGGTGGATTGATGTCTAAAATCTGGCAGCGGTTTTTACTACAAATCAATACTTTATGACCAAATGGATCTGGCTCTCTCTTTCCTTGATTACGCTAACGGTTCGGGCGCAAAGCCGGTTTTACGTCGCTCCGTCGGGGAAAGATTCCAATCCCGGCACGATCGCGTTGCCGTTGGCCACGGTATCGAAAGCGTTGGAAAAAGTAAAAACCGCTCCCCACAATTCTGTTCAGATTTTTCTGCGGAAAGGCAACTATTATTTAGCCGAAACGGTGGTCATCAGGCCGGAAACGATGAACGGAAAAAACCTGACGATCATCGCTTTTCCGAATGAAAAGGTTCAAATTAGCGGTGGCCGGAAATTGGCGCTACGATGGCAGAAAACCGGTGCAACGACCTGGACCGCGCGCGTCGACGGCCCAGCTTTCGAACAATTGTTTCTCAACGGGAAAAAGCAGATTCTGGCGCGGTATCCGAATGATGACGCCAAAGCAAGGGTCTTCAACGGCACGGCTGCCGACGCCCTGAGTACACAACGGATCAGCCGGTGGAAGTCGCCCGAAGGCGGTTTTATTCATGCGCTCCACCAGGGCGAATGGGGGGATTTTCATTACCGGATTACCGGAAAATCGGGCGGGCAACTGCAACAGGAAGGCGGTTGGCAGAATAACCGCCCCGCTCCGCTGCACAAAACCGAGCGGTTTGTCGAGAATATTTTCGAAGAACTGGACGCGCCGGGCGAATGGTTTTACGACAAAAAAACCCAACTCCTCCACCTGATTCCGCTCCCGGGCGTTAATCCCAAAACCGCCACCGTAGAAGTTTCCCACCTGAAAAGCCTGATCGAATTAAGAGGAACACTGGAAAAACCGCTGCAACAGGTTCGCATTCAGGGTATTCGGTTTGTGAATGCGGAACGGACGTTCATGGAACCGTATGAGCCGCTGCTCCGAAGCGACTGGATGCTGTACCGGGGGGCTGCGGTGTATCTGGAGAATACCGAAAACTGCCGGATCGAAGCCTGCGAGTTTACCGATCTGGGCGGCAATGCACTGATGGTCAGTCGTTATAACCGAAAATCGGCTGTTGAAGGCTGTCATTTTCACCACATTGGAGCCAGTGCCATCAGTTTCGTGGGCGATTCATCGGCGGTGCGCGCTCCTGCTTTTCGGTATGAAAAGTTTATCCCGTACGGCCAGATGGATTTGACACCGGGGCCGAAAAATAACCGGTTTCCGTCCGAATGCGTGGCGGCTGATAACCTCATTCACGACATCGGGCAAATCGAAAAACAATCGGCGGGGGTGGAAATTGCGATGGCGTCCGGGATCATTGTTCGGCACAACACGATTTATCAGGTTCCCCGCGCCGGGATCAACATCGGCGATGGCACCTGGGGCGGTCATTTGCTGGAGTTTAATGACGTGTTCGATACGGTTCTGGAAACGGGCGATCACGGTGCCTTCAACTCCTGGGGCCGCGACCGGTTCTGGCACCCCAACCGGCAGACCATGGACAGTCTGGTGGCCGTTCACCCGGAATTGATTTTACTCGATGCCCAGAAAACCACGATCATCCGCAACAACCGGTTTCGCTGCGACCACGGCTGGGACATCGACCTGGACGACGGCAGCAGCAATTACCACATTTACAACAATGTTCTGCTAAACGGCGGGCTGAAATTTCGGGAAGGTTTTTACCGCATCGCCGAAAACAATATCCTGATTAACAATTCGTTTCACCCGCACGTCTGGTTCGCCAGCAGCGGTGACGTCTTCCGGAAAAACATCGTCATGCGGCCCTACGCGCCCATTGGCATCAAAGACTGGGGCAAGGACGTGGATGCGAATCTTTTTCTGGATCAGTCGGCATTACAAAAGGCGCAAAAGGACGGGACTGACCTTCACAGCGCTTCTGGTGATCCGGGTTTTGTTCAGCCTGAAAAAGGGAATTATCAGGTCAGCGCCACCAGTCCGGCTATAAAAACCGGCTTTCAGAATTTTCCGATGAACCAGTTTGGGGTTCAAAAACCGGCTTTGCGTGCTTTGGCCCGTTCTCCTAAACCCCCTATTTTATTAGACAGCCGGTTTGAAGAATCGGTGCAGGAAATGACCTGGCTGGGGGCTTCCCTCCGCAACGTGCGCGGCTTGGGCGACCGTTCGGCCTTCGGTTTGCCGGACGAAAAAGGCGTTATTGTGGTGGCGATTCCCACAGGCAGTCTGCTCGGAACCTCGGGGCTGAAACCCGGCGACGTGATCCGAACGGCGAATCAGGAAGAGACGCCCAACGTCGGTCGGCTGGTGGCCATTCAGCAACAGGTCAACTGGACGGGACAAATGGCGATAACCGTAATCCGTAACCAACAGATTGTCAAATTATTGATTCCAACAAAATAGCCCAAAGGGCTTTCATACCCTAGCCTCGCACACCGGGCGGGGACGTGTGGAAAAACGGATAATTATTCAAATTTGTCCAACCCTGAAAGGGTGGCATAATCATGGCCGGAAAATGATTCAACCCTTTCAGGGTTGGCGTTTGATCAATTGTCGCTCCAAATCCCCGCCCGGTGTGCGGGGCTAGGTATTAAAGCCCTTCGGGCTAGGGACTATTCACCCGTTTTTACAAACGAAATATTCCGTTTTAATCCTTCCAGTTTCGTTCGTTTAACGGCCGACCGGCGGAAAATCTCCTGAAAAATATCCTGGGTGATTTCTTCCCAATCGCTCCTAGTAAATTCCGCCAAAACCGGATTGGGGTCAAACGCCGGGGTCGTGTGGGGGCGGGAAAACCGGTTCCAGGGACAAACATCCTGACAAATGTCGCAGCCGAAAATCCAGTTTTCAAATTTCCCTTTTACCTCGTCCGGGATGGCGTCTTTAAGTTCGATGGTGAAATAGGAAATGCACTTGCTGCCGTCCACAACGTACGGATCGGTAATGGCATCGGTCGGGCAGGCATCGATGCAGCGGGTGCAGGTGCCGCAATAATCGGCGATGGGGCCATCGGCCACCAGTTCCAGATCCAGAATCAGTTCACCGATGAAGACAAAACTGCCCGTATCGCGGGTAATCAGGTTGGTGTGTTTACCGACCCAGCCCAGGCCGCTGCGTTTGGCCCAGACTTTGTCCATCACCGGGGCCGAATCGACAAAAAACCGCCCATTGACGTCGCCGATTTCCTCGTGAACAAAGGCCAGTAACTCCGCCAACTTTTCCTTGATAACAAAGTGATAATCTGTGCCGTAGGCGTATTTCGAGATTTTGTACCCGCCTTCTTCCTGCGCTACGGTTTTTTCGGGGTAGTAGTTCAGCAAAACCGTCACCACCGACTTCGCCCCGTCCACCAGAAGCCGGGGGTCGAGCCGTTTGTCGAAGTGATTGGCCATGTACCCCATCTTGCCGTGCATCTGCCGGTTGAGCCACGCTTCCAGCCGGGGGGCTTCTTCTTCCAGAAATTCGGCGTTGGAAACTCCGCAGAAATCGAAGCCTAGTTCAGTCGCTTTGGCTTTGAGCAAGCGGGTATGTTTTTGGATCACTGAAATCATAGTCGGGTTGAACCCAAGGCCGCTATTCCGGGGTTTTATCCGTACCGAAGCTGACACGTTACCGGGTTTCCTGTCAAAATTAACAGGCCCGGCCCACGAATAAAAATGCCATCTTGTCAGTATTCTAAAAATTGGCAACTAATTTGCGACTTTATCGGATACTATGTGGTGGCGACGAAATACAACCAAGCGTATGGAAAATAAAGAAACTTTGAATACTGAAGAGCAGGAAACGACGCAGCAACCTGACAATACCGCCCATGAAGCCAATGTCGTTTCGGAAGCTCCGACTGACAATACGTCGGACGACATCGAATCCGGTGCAACGGGCGAACAGGTGATTACCGAATTCGATAAAGTGAGTGTCGAACTGACTGATTTAAAGGATAAATACCTCCGCCTGTATGCCGATTTTGAAAATTTCCGTCGGCGCACGGCCAAGGAGAAAATCGACCTGATCTCCAACGCCAACGAGGGGTTGCTGGTGGCGTTGCTGCCGGTTCTCGACGATTTCGAACGGGCCTTGAAATCGGCAGAAAACACATCGGATGTCGAAGCGCTGAAAGCCGGGGTGAAATTGATCTTCAATAAATTTTATAAAGTTCTGGAATCCAAAGGCGTGAAGCCGATGGACTCGCTGGGCCAGGTTTTCAACCCGGATCTGCACGAGGCCATTACCCAGTTTCCGGCTCCCAGCGATGATCTGAAAGGAAAAATCATGGACGAAACGGAAAAAGGATACCTTCTGAATGACAAAGTGATCCGGTTTGCGAAAGTGATTTTAGGCTCCTGAACGATGACGATAGGCTAGAACGAGTAGACTGAACAGGACGGCTTTCCGCCCCTCCCCGTTCAGTCTACTCGTTTTTCAACGAACAATACATGGCTACGAAACGAGATTATTACGAAGTATTAGGGGTCGACAAAAACGCTTCGCCGGAAGAAGTTAAAAAAGCCTACCGGAAGATGGCGATCAAACACCACCCCGACAAAAATCCGGACGATCCCACCGCCGAAGACAAATTCAAGGAAGCCGCCGAAGCCTACGATGTGCTGAGCGATCCGCAGAAAAAAGCACGATATGATCAGTTTGGCCATGCCGGCATGAACGGCGCGGGCGGTGGTGGCCAGTCGATGGACGACATTTTCTCGCAGTTCGGCGATATTTTCGGCGACGACAGCCCCTTTGGCAGTTTCTTCGGCCGGGGTGGTCAGCAGCAGGGTCGGCGCGTCCGGCGCGGTTCGGATTTGCGGATTAAACTGAAGCTGAACCTGCAGGAAATCGCCAACGGTGTCGAGAAAAAAATTAAGGTAAAACGCCACGTTTCCTGTACGACCTGTGGTGGCAACGGTTCCAAAAACGGTACCGCCGTCACCACCTGTAACACCTGTAACGGTTCCGGCCAGGTTCGGAAAGTGGTCAATACGATGCTGGGTCAGATGGTTTCGACCAGCACCTGCCCGACCTGTAATG
Organism: Larkinella humicola; assembly: GCF_008727875.1. Classification (GTDB taxonomy): domain Bacteria; phylum Bacteroidota; class Bacteroidia; order Cytophagales; family Spirosomataceae; genus Larkinella; species Larkinella humicola. Next base: position 8,150 of record NZ_VTWS01000006.1, read on the forward strand.
GCGAAGGCAAAATGGTCACCGACCGTTGCGACACCTGTTTCGGCGAAGGTCGTCTGTTGCAGGAAGACGTTATTCCCATCAAAATTCCGGCTGGCGTGGCCGAAGGCATTCAGCTTTCCGTAACCGGCAAAGGAAACGTTCCTCCGCGCGGGGGGGTGGCCGGTGATTTGCTGATTGTGGTAGAAGAAGAGGAAGACGACAACCTGAAACGCGACGGCAACAACGTGGTTTTTGATTTGCACGTCAACTTCGTCGATGCCACGTTAGGAACCTCCGTGGAAGTGCCAACGATCGACGGTCGCGCCCGAATCACCCTCGAACCGGGTACGCAGGGCGGCAAAATCCTCCGTCTGAAAGGCAAAGGCATCAAGGAGCTGAATGGCTACGGACGTGGGGATCAACTCATCCACATCAACATCTGGACGCCTAAAACACTCAGTTCCGAAGAACGCAGTATTCTGGAACGACTGCGAAACTCGCCTAACTTCCATCCCAAACCGGGAAAGAACGAAAAAGGGTTCTTCGATAAAATGAAAGACTTTTTCCACTGACATAAAAAATCCCGGCCAGTCTGGCCGGGATTTTTTATGTCAGTGGAAGACAAGAGAGGTGAGAATAGAGAGTAAAGATTTTACAATTTGATTTTCAAATCTTTACTCTCTATTCTCACCTCCCTTGTCTCCGGGTTATCCCAGCGCGTTCAAATGCTTCTGGAACAGCGCGTCGTATTTTTTCGCCAGCGCTTCGTTTTTGGTTTCGCGGAACGCGTTCACGATGGTTTGCAGGTTGTACAGATCAAAGTTGGCGTCGTCGCTGCCGCCACCGGTTTGCTTGATGTAGGTCAGACTCTGGTCGGCCCGGTTTGCGACCACATCGGCAATGGCCTGGGCGGTTTTCAGATCGCCTACTTCCAGCAGAATCCGGATGTAATTGGTCGAAATCTGGTCGTACGGAATGCTTTTGTCGGGAATGACCTGCAACGAATGGTTCAGCACTTCTTTGGCCTGGGCATTTTTTCCCTCGCGCATCAACTGATCGGCCAGCCGCAGGAACGCAATCCGGGCCGAAATAACCGGTGAACCACGGTACGTATCGTCGTAATACGAATTCGGGTTGTTCATTTCCCGCCAGAAGGTTTTCTTCATCATGTTGGTGTACATAACGTCGGAATTCACAAAACCGTCCGTTGCACTCGGCACCTGCACCGGCATCAACCGGAATGCATACCCTTCCAACTGCATGTGATCCTTCAGATTCAGATAATTCGATTGCCCCAGCGTAGTAGAGAAATAGATCGGCCGCTTCCAGTTATTGGTCGCGATGATATCGAGCATCACCAGATCCGGTTTGTAGATATCCTGTTTGCCATAATTCCAGACCACGGTATCTTTCACCATCGGCAGCAGGTTAGCCGGCACAAAACCGAGTTTCTGAACCTCCGCCTTGTCAACCGGCAGGAAGAACGTCGGCGACGGCAGAATGTTGGTCATTTCGCCGGTTGTCAGTGGCACCTGAATCGCCTGGTTGTTCTGTTTCACCAACCCGATGTATTCTTTCAGGTTGATGCCATTTTTCACCGCCGGGATTTCGTAAAACGGAATCACATCGTTTTTCCCTTTGTTGAACTGGGCAAATTCCAGCGAAATCGGCAACGCTTCAGACTCGTACGTTTTGCGTTTCATTTGCTGAATATACCACTCGGTGCCGAGCAGGCTCAGGTTACAAACCCGTACGTCGGTCCGGAAACCTTCGACTTCCTGGGCATACCACAAGGGGAACGTGTCATTATCACCACCCACAAACAGAATGGCGTTCGGAGCGCAGGAATTCAGGAGGTTTTTGGCAAAATCAACCGAATGGTAGCGGTTCGACCGGTCGTGGTTATCCCAGCTTTTGGCCGCCATCATCACCGGAACCAGCAAACACAGACCAGCGACGAGCCCCACACGCATCTTTTCATTCTTCAAGTAGGCCGCCAAACCGTCTACCAGTGCAACCACCCCCAGACCGATCCAGATGGCAAAGAAGTAGAATGAGCCTACGTAAATGTAATCCCGTTCACGCGGTTCGGAAGGCGGAGAGTTCAGGAAGATCTGCAACGCAATCCCGGTAAAGAAAAACAGCATCCCCACAATCAGCAGGTCTTTTGGCCGGCGGAAATATTGAATGACCATCCCGAACAAGCCCAGCAGAAACGGCAGCATGTAGAAGTTATCACGGGCTTTGTTGTCCTTGATCAGATCCGGAACACCATCGTCACTCGTCCAGGGCAGCAGATAGCCCGATCCTTCCTGATCACCGGCGCGTCCGGCAAAATTCCACATCAGATACCGCCAGTACATATGCCCCAACTGGTATTGAAAGAAGAATTGCAGGTTATCCCCCATCGTCACTTTCCGCGTGGGTTGCCCCTGCGCATCGAGCGGAATGTTTAGCATGCGGGAATACAGTTGCGGGTGGTTATTCTGGTTGCTGTAAATCCGCGGAAACAGCATTTGCTTGTCGCTGTCGTAGATGTATTCCGGCGCATAATCGAAGATTTTGTACTGGCCGTCGCGCTTTTCGTATTGTGGAGCGCCTTTTTTCTGATCGACGGGGCGCGAGAAAAACAACGGGCCGTAGCTGAGCGAGCGATTGCCGTATTGCTCGCGTTTGAGGTACGACACGAAATTGACCACATCGCTCGGGTTATTTTCGTTGATTGGCGTATTGAAATCCGACCGGATCAGCACCTGAATGTAGGACGCGTAACCAATCAAAACGAACGCCAGTCCCAGCAAAGCCGTGTTCAAAATGGGCCGGTTTTTGCGCGCCGACCAGATAATTCCGTAGATCAGTGCCCCGATAAAGACAATCGTGAAGATGATGATACCGGTTGTAAAGGGCATTCCGAACGTGTTAACGAAAAACCGTTCAACGGCAAAAGCCGCTGTGGGAAGCCCCGGAATGATGCCCGAGTTGATGATACCCAGAATGACCATCCCGACACCGAAGGAAATGATACCACCCCAAAGCGTAGTTTTCGGATTCTTCTTGAAATAGTAAATCAATGCCATGGCGGGCAGGGTCACCAGGTTCAGCAAGTGGACGCCGATGGAAAGACCGATCAGGTAGGCGATGAAAATCAGCCAGCGATTGGCGGCAGCCTCGTCTTCGATCAGCTCCCAACGGAAAGCCGCCCAGACGACAATGGCCGTAAAAAAGGAAGAAACCCCGTATACTTCGGCTTCAACGGCCGAAAACCAGAAGGTATCTGAAAACGTATAGACCAGGGCACCAACGACACCGGAACCGATCACCGTCCAGATTTCGGTCGGGGTCAGTTCATTGAATTGCTTGTTGATCAGTTTGCGGCCCAGCATGGTGATCGTCCAGAACAGAAACAGAATGGAGAACGCACTGGCGAGGACCGACATCATGTTGATCCAGTAGGCTACCTGGGTGACATCGCCGAGGGCCAGCATCGAGAAAACGCGGCCCGTCAGCAGGAAAAACGGCGCTCCCGGCGGGTGAGGCACCTGAAGTTTATAGGCACAGGCAATGAATTCGCCACAGTCCCAGAAGCTGGCCGTCCGCTCGACCGTCGACGCATACGTAAACAGCGCGATGGCGAAAAGCACCCAGCCGGTTATGTTGTTGATGCGTTTATACGAAAAACCGGATGCTTGCGGGGGCGTCCCGGAACGCACTGTAGATTCTGTTCCTCTGATGGTCTGCATTGGGGTAAGCGGTATATTTTCCCCAAAATTAACAAAATAAACCCCGCTTGACGCCGGTCAGGCCCGTTAAAGTTTGTTAAAGCCGTTTGGGAGGTCTTCTACCAGCTATTGCCGGTTGCTGCAACTTATGGACTAAAACCTACCCGTTATGGGTTTCGGGTAGCGAATGTGTAACCAAATCCGGTATTTCAATGCGCTATTCAATGACAGAGTGGGCAACCGGTTGTTCATTCTGACGATTGTCAGCCCGTTCACCAACCAACCCAACTACCCTTATGAAATCTCTTTTCAGACTTGGCGTTGCCATTGATTGCATGGCCGTTCTCTACGGTATTTACGATGCGCTGGCGGGCACCTTTTTGTGGCCGGAACTCTACGCCGGCAAAGGGCTGCTGGCAATTGCCCTCTGTGGCACCTTCGTGGCCCTGGCGATTTACGCGAAAACCCGCGACCAGGTTTCGCTGTCGACGGTCACGGCCCGGCTTCCGGCTTTTCCACTCCTGGGCTTCGGCCTGATGATGTTGCTGATTGCGGCTTCCAACCGGCTGAGTGCGAATAAGTGAAGTTATTTCGCAGAGGTTATCAGAGTTAAGCGGAGTTTTTCTCTGATAACCTCTGATTAACTCTGCGAAATAATCCTTTTTAAAGCGTCAGTCCGCTTCGGCGGAGCATGGCTTGCGGAGATGGTTCACGGCCCCGGAATTTCTTGTAAAGCTCCATCGGTTTTTCCGTCCCCCCTTTTTCCAGGACGTTCTTGCGGAATTTGTCGGCCACTTCCCGGCTCGACAGTCCTTTTTCCTTGAAGAACTCAAACGCATCAGCGTCCAGTACTTCCGACCATTTGTAGCTGTAATAACCGGCGGAATACCCACCGGCAAAGATGTGTGAGAACGCCGGACTGAAAGCCGTTCCCGGTACTTTCGGAAACAGATTTACCAGCGAATCGATGTGGGATTCGACCTGCTCGACGGTTTCCCCTTTCGGCGCACCGCCGTGCCAGTACATATCGACCAGCCCATAGCGCAACTGCGTCAGGTTGGCCATACCAGCCATGAAGTTCTGGCTCGCCCGGATTTTTTCGATCAAATCATTCGGAATCACTTCGCCCGTCTGGTAATGTTTGGCAAACAGTTTCAGCGCTTCCGGGTCGTAACACCAGTTTTCCATCACCTGCGAAGGCAGCTCCACAAAATCGCGGTACACGCTCGTTCCCGACAGGCTTTCGTATTTGCTGTTGGCCAGCATGCCGTGCAAACCGTGCCCAAATTCGTGGAAAAGCGTGGTTACCTCGTTGAAATTCAGCAGTGACGGTTTGGTTTCGGTGGGACGCGTGAAGTTGCAGACGTTAACAATGTGCGGGCGAATGTTCACGCCATTTTCCACTTTTTGCCCCTGAAGATCGTTCATCCAGGCCCCGCTGCGTTTGCCCGCCCGCGGGAAGTAATCGCCGTAAAAAACCGCCAGAAACTTGCCGTCCTGATCAAAAACATCGTAGGTTTTTACTTCCGGATTGTACGTCGGCACGTCTTTCCGCTCCTTGAACGTCAGGCCATACAGCTTGTTGGCAATTGTGAAGGCCCCTTCGATGACGTTTTCCAGTTTGAAATACGGTTTCAGAATTTCATCGTCGAGCGCGTATTTCTCCTTTTTCAGTTTTTCGGAATAGTAGTTATAATCCCAACGTTCCAGTCGTTCATCCTTAAAACCGTTCTGCTTCGCGTAGGTGGTCAGTTCGGTCATCTGCTTTTCGGCCACGGGTTTGGCGTAACCGGCCAGTTCGCTCAGAAACTGCTTCACTTTCTCCGGCGAACCCGCCATGCTTTCTTCCAGAATGAAATCGGCGTGCGTCTGGTAGCCCAACAGTTTGGCGCGGTCGTAGCGAAGCTGGACCAGTTTGCCGATAATTTGCTGGTTGTCGTTTTTGTCACTGTGGAAACCGCGTGAGTTATAGGCAATAAACAGCTTTTTCCTCAACTCCCGGTTGTCGGCGTACTGCATAAACGGCTGGTAGCTAGGAGCCTGCAAGGTAAATACCCAGCTGGTTTTCCCTTTCTGCGTTGCCGTGGCTTTGGCGGCTTCCCGCGCAAAGTCCGGCAAACCCGCCAGGTCCTTTTCGTCCGTCACTTCCATCAGGTATTCGTTCGTTTCGTTCAGCACATTTTCGCCAAACTGCAACGAAAACTGCGACAGGTCTTTGTTGATGGCCCGGAATTTGTCCTTATCGGCGGCTTTCAGATTGGCCCCGTTGCGGGCAAAACCTTTGTATGATTTTTCGAGCAGCATCCGGTCTTCGCCTTGCAGTTTCAGCTGATCCCGCTGGTCGTAAACGGTTTTGATGCGCTTGAACAGTTTCTCATTCAGGGAAATATCGTTGCCGTATTCCGTTAGCAAGGGCGAGGCTTCCCGCACAATTTTCTGCAATTCGGGGCTGGTTTCCGCGCTGTTCAGATTGAACAGCACCGACGACACCCGGTTCACCATATGACCGGCATTTTCGAGCGCGACCACGGTATTTTCAAACGTCGGCGCGGCCGGATTCGCCACAATGGCGTCGATTTCCTTCCGGCCCATCGCCATGGCTTCTTTCAGAGCGGGCAGGTAATGGTCATTTTTAATCAGATCAAACGGCACCGTCTCGTGCGGTGTTTTGAACGGTTGCAATAGCGGATTTTCACTCATTTTGGCTTTTTCGGGAGAAGGCTGTGCTAAAAGTGCCGGGGTCAAAGCCGCCAGCAGCACCGCCGTTTGGGTCATTTTTCGAAGTGTAAACATTTTGATTTGCTGATGGAGTTTCTCGCAGTTTACAAAAGTACGGAAATTTAGAAAAGGAATTCCGGACAAGCGGGATTTGTGCTTGAGCAGTGGTAATCAGGCGGTCACGTCCTGCCGAACGTAAACATCGTACTCCCCCGCCGACGTTTTTCGGTACGAATAAGCCGACGTAGCCGCCAGAAAACTGGCCGAACTGCCCGGTTTCATCCACTCGTGGAGTTCAACCACCAGCACCTGAACGGTGGGAAGCCACAACTCGGTATTAGTCCGAAACACTTCTGATTCGCTGCCTTCAATATCCAGCTTGACAACGTCGAACGGTTTGCCGCCATTCTGCTGAATCAGACCCTCGATGGATTCGGCCCGCACCGAACCGGGCGTCGGGGTGTCGGTTTCTTCCACCGTAAACCCCCATTCTCCTCCCCCCGCATCCCGAATTTCCAGGTGCGTCGGGCGCGACCACAAACCAGCTTTCACGGCGCGAATCGTTTCATAAGCCGCAATGTTCTGCTGAAGGATTTTAAAGTTTTCGCTTTCCGGTTCCACCGAAAGAATCTGCATTTGCGGGTAGCGATTGGCAAAATACACGGCCGCCAGACCGATGTTGCCCCCGCCATCGAGAAAATTGGTCGGCGCAAACCCCAATTCGACAGCGTCGTATTCGCCATACACAAAAATGTTGTTGAACACGTTACGGTCTGAGGTCCCCAACCGAACAAAAATCGGGTGTTTCACCTGCGGAATCCGAATCCGAACGACGCGCTTTCGCTTCGATTTGAGCAGGAAATAGAGCGCAAGCCCTTTAAAAAAACCAAATCGATTGAGATAGAGAGGTAGTTTGCTTTTCATTGTGCGATAAAAGCGCCAGGGTAATGGCTCTGTTCAGCAAATAAAATGAATTATTCAAAAGTGGAATGAAAGACAAGTCAAATTCAAACATTTATCTTGCAGCTACTTATCTACTTCACGATGAACACCGAGTATTCGCCCCCCCTGACCCGCGCTCAGGAATCCCGTCTGGCCATTGAAAAACTCTATATCACAATGCGGCACCTGTTCAACCGGGGGTTTTACAAACCGTCCGGCGTATCGGGTGAAGAAATCCGGCAGGCTCTGCTAACCCTCCGGCCCGAGATTTACGGTTCAGTCAACGACCCGCAACGGGTTGAATTAGACGGCCTTGTATACGTTATGGACCGCTTGCCAAAGGGCATCGAAGCCTGCCGGGTCATCACGCTGGTGTCGCGTGAAGGGTTCGAGCATTCGCGGTTTCCGGTGCTCGTGCCGGCCAAACGCCGACGGAACTGCTACCGCGTCGATGACGAGCAAATGGTGATCGAGGTCACGAACGGCCGCAGCGAAATCTACGACATTCTGACTCACCTCACCTTTCTGTTTATGGAAGCCGACAAAATCCGGCGGAATGTGTTCGTCGACCGGGGCAATAAACTCCGCGAATGGGAAAAACTGGAGGCCATTATCCAGTCTGGCGGAACCGTCAAGGAAGACGAACAGGAACTGGCTCTGATGTACCTGAGTTCGATTCTGGGCCGGACGTTTGAAGAAACGCAGCAGGCCTACCACCGGTTTGCGGAAAACGCCGGAACCAACAACGGTTTGTTCCAGATTGTCTATGGACTGGGCTGCGTGTCGGTACGGGAAATTCAGGAGAAAAAAGTCGACCGTGAAATCAACTTCACGCCCATGCTGCGGGAGCGCGTCGGACAGCACCTGTACGGTGAACGCTGGGCCACCCGCATCAAACATTACATTCAGACCAACGGCTGGCAAAACCGCCCGATCCACGTCATCAGCGCCAATCCGCACAGCGTTGTCAACTGCCTGTATGCCCCGGCCGCGCTGGCCGAAGTGACGTCCTGGGACAACCTCTATGAGCTGGCCTACAAACTTAGCCAGCCTGCGCAACAGGAACTCCGCCAGCAGGTGATCGAATTTGCCGAAGCCCACGGCTTGCACGAACTGGAGGATTTGGGGGGCACGAATCTGCTGGTGCAAGTGATCGATACTGCCCAACTCGATGCTACGAAATTGTCGCCGGAGATTGCTCACAACCCGGTTTTGATTCAGGAAACCCAGCCGCTGCTGCTGGTGATGGACTACGCGTTTGGCGAACAGGCTTTTGAAACGATGGACGAATTGCTGAAACCGTATGACCACGGCGACGAGTCGTTCGCGCTGAATGTGGCCTCGATCTCGATCATGGGCAAAGCCGGTATTCTGACCGGCGACAAAGGCGACCTGATGATTCCGACTTCGCACATTTTTGAGGGAACCGCCGACAACTACCCGCTGGAAAACGATTTTTCCATTGCTGATTTTGCCGGTTTTGGCATCGATGCCTACGAGGGCGCGATGATTACGGTGTTGGGAACGTCGTTGCAGAACAAAGACATTCTGTCGTATTTCAAAAACTCGTCCTGGAAAGCCGTCGGGCTCGAAATGGAGGGCGCGCATTACCAGAAAGCGATTCAGTCACACGCCAAAATCCGGGGCAGCGTACAGCCCAGCATGAAGGTGCGGTATGCCTATTACGCGTCGGACAACCCGTTGCTCACGGGGGCGACGCTGGCCTCCGGGAGTTTGGGGACGCTGGGCGTAAAACCGACGTATTTGATTACAATAAAGTGTTTGGAGAAGATTTTGGGATAGGAACACAGATTGAACGGGTCAAAATGGATTTTAATCTGTGATAATCCGTTTAAATCCGTTCAATCCGCGTTCCTTTCCCAAAACGAAAAAACAGGAAGAAATGAAACCAAACCCCTTTCAAACCTATTTCCTAACCTGTTTTCTTCTGCTCATCCCCATTCTGCTCTGGAATCTGGCCTTTTCGAATCAACTGCCGCCCGTTTTTCAACCTGCGGTATTTTGGAAGGATATCCCTCCGTTTTTAGCTTTCGGCGAAAACGGCCTGAGGTTTCTAGTCTTTGGATTGGCTTACCTGATGCCATTTTCGCTGGTGTCAAGGACCCGGAAAACCGGTTTTATTGTGTATGGGGCCGGCCTGTTCCTCTACTTTTCCTCGTGGCTCGTCCTGCTCTATGCACCCGATAGTCCGTGGAGCCACAGCCTTTGGGGCTTTCTGGCTCCCGCTTACACGCCATTTGTCTGGTTAATGGGCATCGGACTGATTGGCCGCTCGTTTTCTTTCAATCTGACCTATCGACCTTGGATTTTCGGAGCGGTTTCAGTACTTTTTCTCGTATTTCATCTCTCACACTCCTTCCTGGTCTATAAAAGACTTCATGGATAGAAAACCCTTTTCCGCGTATGAACAAACCCGCCAGCATCGACGCCTACATCGCCGGATTTCCAGCCGAAACGCAGGAACTGCTGCAACAAATTCGGGAAAGTGTTCAGAAAGCGGCCCCCGATGCGGAAGAAACCATTAGCTACAACATGCCGACGTTCAGGCTGAACGGTTATCTGATTCATTTTGCGGCCCATAAAAACCACATCGGGATGTACCCGGCCCCCAAAGGCAACGACGCTTTTCAGGAAGCCATCGCGCCCTATAAAGGATCGAAAAGCACGGTTCAGTTTGCGTATAATAAACCACTGCCGCTGGCCCTGATCACCGATCTCATCCAATTCAGAATTGCAGAAACCGGCGGAAAACTGTTGCAAAACCCGTAAAAGCTCCAATCAACGTTCCTTATGAAAATTCATACCACCAATTTCACCAACACGCTCATTGCCATTGCCGACGACTGCCCCGCAAGCCGGGGAGAAATTCCACCGCAGAAAGGTGACGCCAAATCGGTGGCTACGATGCAGTTTGAGATGCTGAGCCGAAATCCATATCAATACACGTCGGATGATGTCTTGTTTCAGGTATATGTCCAACGGAACGACCTCACGGAAAGTGAACGGCCAGCCGCCCGCCAGCAGTTCTTTTCCAAAGGACAGCCGTGTTTTCGGGCTTCTCCCCTGACCAAACGCTACGGCTGGGGCGTTCACAGCGACGAAAACGGGCGAATTGCGTTGCTGGGTTGCGACACAGAAGACTATGAGAAATTATCCCGTGACAAGAATCTTCAGGTTGTAAAAGCCATGAAATCAAGCCGTTAATTTCTGCAACTGGTCGTCCGATTAAAATCAAAAAACAAATCCCGGCAAGCTGTCGGGATTTGTGGCGTTAACTCTAAATCGTTGAAACAGAATCTATCGGAAGTCCTTAGTCTGTTTGGATTACCCAATGAACATGAGAATACGAAAGAGTTGCAAAGCTACTTCGAATCCTGTTGCGTCCGGGTTATCAAATCATGAAGGATTTCCGCCAATTACTTCAAACTCACTTCACGGTGCGCTACTTCAACGGGGGTGCTGGTTTGCACTTTCACGGTTTTGACGTCGGTTTTGACCCCGTCGGAAACTTCTACTTTGTAAATCCCGTCTTCCAGGTTGTTGAGGTCAAACCGGATGATCGACGATTCGTTGTCTTTGCCCAGTTTTAAAACTGTCAGCGTTTGACCGGCTTCGTTCACCAACCGGATATCGACTTTACTGTCTTTCGGTTTGCTGACGTTCACACTCACCTTCATGCTGTTGATCATCGGATAAACCGCCGATTGAAACGTGGATTTGGGGTCGGCATTTTCTTTGTTGTCAGCGGCAAACGCGACTGAAGACGTACTAAGAACCAAAGCAAGCAGTGCGGAAGTGAATAAGGCTTTCATCGTATGGGTTGTTTAAGGATGTTGTTAGTGTTTGTTGTTACTGCCGTTTTCCGGCCGGTGCGACGTTGCCGCCGTTTTGATGATTCAAAGGTAATTACTCCGTAAGGTACCTTGCTATACATAGTACTTTGGCGGTATAAATACCGGGATGAATGGTTGGTGGCCGGGATGAACAAAAGAAATCGCCCGCACCAACAACCAGCGGGTTGTCAATACGGGCGATGAAACCCAAAGAAACACGTAAGAAATACTGATTCTTACTTCACCCGAACCGGCAGGTCTTCCAGTTGGGCATAACTAAGCTTCCAGGTGTTGTCGGCTCCTTTTTTCCAGAGCAGCAGGTAGTTTCCTTCACCTGTTCCGTGCGGTTCGTCCGGGTTGGCGGGCAACACGTCGACGGAGAACGTTCCGGCTTCGTAAGCGGTTTGCTGATCGGTTGACGAACTGACGGTAAACGTTTTCAGGTCGTCCAGCGAAGGCAAGGTGGCCCGAACCCATTTCGTGGCGACTTCGGACTTGCCCTGCAAATGGCTGTTTCCTTGAACAAACTGGACGTCGTCGGCCAGAAAACCGACAATTTTGTCAGCCTCTTTCGTATTCCAGGCCGAGATAAACTGCTTATTCAGTTCCTGTACATTGACAGGTTCACTGGCGGGCGAGCAAGCCGTAGTCAGTGCTGCCAGCATAGCTATTGCGATGAATGCTTTCATGGTGTTTGCGATTTTAAGGTGAGATGAACGAATACGGATCGATGTTACCAGCTTTTCTGGCGGTATTCCGTCGCTCCATACGGCGCCGTCTGATCCCCGTAATACGGATTAGGCAGATAGCCCTGGTTCAGGACATACAGGGCCGGATTGTTCTCGGTTTCCGACTTCTGCACCGGTTGAACGGCACTAAAGGTCGGTTTTGTAGCCGATACTGCAGGTCTGGCTGCCAAAGCGGTGCGTTTTGTAATCGAAGGAGCGGCTCCCTTGCTGGTGGCCAGCGGCTGCTGCTCTGCCGCCCGACGACCGGCTTCCTGCCAGGCCGCCTTCTTACGCTTGTTGTCGATGTGTTTGCCGACAGCATACCCGGCAGCACCACCCACTACCCCACCGATGACTCCACCCACCACACGGTTCCGTTTGTTGATAATGGCTCCGGCGGCCGCGCCGGTTCCGGCTCCAATGGCCGTTCCTTTGGCTTGGGGGCTCCAGCTTTTCAGAATTTGAGCCTCCATCGAATGCCCCGCCATCAGGATCACCAGCAGGATCAAGATAAAACTATTATGATTCGTTTTCATAGCGTTTCATGTTAAGTTGAATGAACTATAGACACACTCAAGTGACAATAGTTTAAAAAACGGTAACAATAAAGAAATGTTTGATGCGCAAAAAGTCGCAATCGACCCGGTCAATGTCGCAGTCATACACCCCTGAAAATCCGGATCGGCGGTACCTTTGTCAGGTAAACTTTAAACCACAAATACACATGGCCACTCAAATTTTTGTAAACCTGCCCGTTAAAGACCTGGACAAATCCATCGCGTTTTTTACCCAATTGGGCTACCGCTTCAATCCCCAGTTTACGGACGAAAAAGCTACCTGCATGATCATCAGCGAAGCTATTTTTGTGATGCTGCTGGTGGAACCGTTCTTCCAGTCATTCACCAAAAAAGCAATTGCCGATTCGACCAAAACCACTGAATCGATCATCTGCCTTTCTGCCGAAAGCCGGGAGGCTGTCGATGAACTGGTCAGCAAAGCGGTGGCGGCTGGTGGAAAAACGCCGAATGAAAAACAGGATCAGGGCTTTATGTACGGACACGGTTTTGAGGACCTGGACGGACACCTGTGGGAAGTAATGTGGATGGACCCCAGCGCCATCGGGCAAGACCAACCGGCGGCCGAAGCCAGTAAGTAACCAATACATCAATTTGTAACGCATAAAAAAACCGTAGCGAGCCACGCTACGGTTTTTTTATGCGTTTGATAGAATCCTATCTTATAACGCCACCTCCGAAAGTGATTCTTCAAAACCGGCTTTCTTCGCCCGGTAATGAATCACCCGTTGTCCTGTCATGAAAATAACCAAACCACTGAACACGCAGACCAGCATCGTACCTACCATCGGGATGGCGGTGTGGTTATGGAAAACACTGACGGCCGCGGAAACCAGCGCACCAAAGCCCATCCGGAAGCTGCCCATCAGTGCGGCCGCGCTGCCTGCATGACGGGAAAAAGGAGCCAGCGAAAGTGCCGAGGCATTGGGGCCGGTCAATCCCTGTCCAGCGAGGAACAAAAACAACATGGCGATCAATCCGTAAGGGCCAAACCAGCCCGCCCAGGTTCCCCAAACCATCAACAACCCCACGGTGGATTGGTAAATCAGTGTGGCATGAATGATCTGCTCGCTCCGAAACCGCTTCAGCAGAACGTGGTTCAGTTGCGTCGGAGCAATCATGCTAATGGCTAAAAAGGCAAACATCCAGCCGTATTGCTGCTCACTGATCCGGTAGATGTTCATAAAGACATCGGGTGAGCCGGAAATATAAGCGAAAGGAGCCGACGTGGCAATCCCGCCCACCAGCGTGTAAGTCAAAAACTGGGGATGTTTTGCCACCGTCAGAAAGCTAGTCAGAACGGCTTTGGGGCGGAGCGACAAGGACGGGTCGGCCTGTTTTCCATCGGGTAAAACGAAATAAATGGCGACCAGAATCAGAGCCGTGATGCCCGCCAGAATCAGGAAAATGGAATGCCAGCCCAGGGCGACCGTCGCATAACCGCCCACCGTGGGCGCAATCATCGGCGAAATGGCCAGCACCAGCGTCAGCAACGAAAAAACCTGGGCAATCTGCGATACCGGAAACAAGTCACGCACCAGCGCCTGGGCTGCCACCAACCCGACACAGCCCCCAACAGCCTGCAAAAGCCGCATCAAAATCAGGGTTTCGATCGACGTTGTCTGCGCACAGCCAATCGAGGCCAGTAAATACAGCACCAGCCCCGCATACAAGGGGCGTTTCCGGCCATAGCGATCCAGCAACGGTCCATACAGGAGTTGCCCCACCGAAATACCAATCAGGTAAGCCGTCAGGGAAAGCTGCACCTGTTCAATGGTGGTGTTGAGGCTTTTCGCAATGGCCGGAAAACCCGGCAGATACATGTCGATGGAAAATGGACTGATTGTAGTGAGCGTTCCTAAAATCAGGATCACAATAAAATGCTGTCGGCGCGTCATGAACTGCGGAAGAGGTTCTTACTAAAGTACGCTCAACCACGGATGATTGTTCCCATTTTTGCATTTTTTTTAGAAAACCGCCCGAAAACACCCTCTATCCAGGATCATTCGGGTAAATCAGAACTTGAACCCGAGGCTGGCACTGACCATCCGAAGCTTGGCATTCTCGGCTTTATACACGTCTTTGATGCCATGATGGTAGGACACATCGAGGGTAACCGGCCCCAGATCGAAGCCGACACCACCCAGTAGATTGACGACGGTTTTGTTGTAATCGTCGTCGGTCAGGTTGAAATCATTTTTATCAGCATTCAGCAAATACGACAATTCGGCCCCCGCCTGAATCCGGATTCCCGTCCGCTTGGATGGAGACATGGCCGGCCGAAACCCGATCTGGAGCGGAATCTGAACGTAGTGGGTATTGATGGTGCTGCTGATCTGGTCCAACGAGGTGCCTTTATCATCCTTGCTGTAGCGTTTCGACGACACCCCCACGTATTCGACTCCCACCTGCCCGAAGAGTCGCCCACCACCACGAACGTAGACGCCGAGTTGGTAGCCCACGCGGGCTTTGGATTCCAGGCTATCCTGATCCGTCGAATACTTGGAAAAATTAGGTCCGGCGTAAATGCCAATCGAAACATTGTCGCGTTTGAGTACTTTTCCCGGTTTCGACGGGCGGTTTGGCGAAGCGGCTGTTGTGGCGCCTTTCAATTGGCCCAGATCCGTTTGAATGCTGTCGATCTTGGCGTTCTGGGTTTCAATCATCTTCCGCAAGACCCGCATATCGTCGGGGTTCGGTGCTGCGTCCGCTGGCGAAAAAACCGCTGAACCCGGAACCATCTGCCCGTTGCGGGATGGACTGCCCAACGATTGTGATTCATAAACCGGTGGTTCAGCAGAAAGCGACGCCGTCGACGCCGAAACGGGCGCTGGGGTAGAAAACGAAGTCGTCAGGCGTTTTTCCGTTACCCGTTTTTCGTAAATAACGGATTCGGTGCGTTCGATCACCGGCGATTCAGGTCGCAGGTCGGCTTTTTCGGTTGAAACAGTCGGCTGTTGTGCCCACGAAGGAGCTTGTGCGGCAAAGGCAAGGGTGGCTACAAAGAGAATCCGATGCATCGGTCTTGGTCGTGAAAGTGAGAAATCATTTCCTATTGGAAGGATTTCGGATCAAAAAGTCACTTTCGGGAAAAGAAGATGGTTTTTCGGATCAATAGGATCTAATAAATTCTTGAAATAAGTAAATAAAACAGCCAATTCTCCCCATTCCAAAACAAACTCCATTGCCGATCTTCCTGCAATGGCACCATTCGCAAGCGGTATTGTCCCTGTATCGAAATAAACGAATGGACTCGCGATCATTGAGGGATTTATTGGTTGGTCAGGACGTTCATACTCTGAAAAATTCGCTCGGCCACTTTCTGATTGCCCTTTACATTGAGGTGTAACGGGTCGAACCGCAACGATCTCGGCACCACATCGTCTGTATGGTCAACAATATCCAGGTAGCTTGACCGGTCATACTGAGACAGCAAGTACGCGTGAATATTGACGTAATGGTCGCCATAAATCGTGTATAATTCCCCATTCAGTTTCATGATGGCGTCGTGGCCTGCCCCAAAAACATCTTCATTCTGGCCGAAACTGCCGTTTACGATACTCAACACCAGATACCGGTCGTGCCCTAGCGCTTTGACCATCGACGCGATGTCGGCTTTGATTTGCTCAGGCTCCAGGTAGTTGTTTCGACCGGCCCAGATGATCGTATTATACGAATGTTTATCGGTCGCAGCCAGCATCCGTTTGGCAATCTGGTAGCTTTTTTCTCCGGAGATCCCCTCGTTCACAAACGTGTACTGCGGGGCCAGTTTCTGTAGTTCAATCAGATACGAGCTGCCGTTGCTGCCTTCTGTCATGCTATCACCCCAGCCCACAATGACATTCGAGCCTTTGTCTTTGGGCGACAACCCATCGAATAGCGTGCAACCTAAAACCGTGTAAACGACGAAAAAGAAGCTCAGTCGGGAAAAAATGCGAAACAGAAAGGCCATAGAATGCGGGAACCAAGGCTGGAAAAAATCAAAAATCAGGAACCGCCACCCCTCGCGCTCCCAACCGACCTCAACGGCTGGGACGCGGTGTTTTCGGTCGAATACTAAACGGCGGATTCAATCCCGAAATTGTATTGTACTTAGAATTGCCCAAAAACGCAGGAGTTTACAGCGTGCTGTTGGGGTGCAGGCAATTCTTCCAGTATTCAACGAGAAGCTTCATTTGTTGCTGAAAACCGGCATAATCCGTTGCTTTCTGGAAAAAGCCCTGTACTTCCTGTTCATAGGCTTCGCGGATGATGTCGGGATTGGCTGCGGTCGTTAGGTACACAAATGGAATGGATTTCTGGCGCAGGGCCTCGTTCTGATTGATCCGTCGGCGCAGTTCCAGCCCGTTCATAATGGGCATGTTGATGTCACACAAAATCAGAAAAGGCTGTTCATCGGTCGTTTCCAGATACTGCAGGGCCAATTGACCGTTGGGAAAAAACCGGATTTCATTGGGAACATTCAACTGCTTTACAATTTGCCCCAGCAGGAATTGGTCGTCTTCATCATCTTCGATGGAAATAATGGGGCCTTTCAATGACAGGTTACGTTGAGCCATACGGGGTCAGTTGCATACGGTTGTTTACAAATATACATCAACATTTGTACGATTTTTGTAAACAGGACCGACCAACTGAAGGAAGCCGCGCCCACAGCCTCCCCGTATTGCACCGCCAATTTTAAAAATCCGGCTTTTACAAGCGGCTTTTCCCGACTAAATCAACCGATACAGTTCTGCCAAATCCTTGAGCATGATAACGTTATCGACCCGCAATTTGTCATAGATCCGGGCTTTGTGTGTCCCAACTGTGGACGTGTGAATATTGAGATAATCAGCAATGGTGCTCACCGACGTTCCTTTGAACAGATGCTGGGCAATTTCAAACTCCCGGTTCGACAGAAGTTGGAAGGGATCCAGTTCATCCGCCAGATGCCGGTCTTCCAGCGTCTGGTCCTGCAACGAGGGATCCATGTATTTTCGACCTGCCAGGATAATCCGCACGGCCGTCAGAATTTCCGGGTCGCCCGCTTCCTTGCTCAAATACCCCTTTACTCCCATTTGCAGATACCGCTTCAGAAAAGCATATTTGGTAACCGTCGTGAAGAGGAGGATGGGCAACTCAGGCACCATCTTGCGGAGATTTTCCAGAAAACTAAACGTATCGGTGTTCGGCAGATTCAGTTCCATGATCACCAGATCATAATCCGTGTCCATGATTTTCCGGAAAGCCACCCCGCCGTTCTGGGCCTCGTCGATCTGGATCGTGCCGTAGTAGTCTTTCAACAACAGACGGATGCCCGAGCGCACAATAGAATGACCATCGACAACTAGTAATTTACGCATGATTCGGTTGGTGTTTGTTCCGTAGCTACCGCCACGGGATTCCTTTCAATAATCCAGTGTGCTGAATTCGGAATTGTTGCTGATGAACTCGGGAATGATTCGTTTGATGCTACTCACCAAAGCCCGGTCATTGCCTTCCGTGAGCTGGTGACGGAGTTGTTCCAGACAAAACCGGATTTCCTCCGCATGCAGGGCCGCCACCCGGGCAATCATAATTTTGGGATGATGGGTGGGCAGTGTGCGTTCGTTCGTATGCAGCAATTCTTCATACAGTTTCTCGCCCGGTCGCAACCCGGTAAAAACGATCTTGATGTCCGGCCCGCCCGGCTCGCGCGACAACCGGATCATCTTCCGGGCCAGATCCACAATTCGGACCGGTTCGCCCATGTCGAAAACAAAGACCTCCCCACCCTGCCCCATCGCCCCGGCTTCGAGCACCAGTTGACAGGATTCCGGAATGGTCATGAAATACCGCCGAACCTCGGGGTGGGTTACCGTTACCGGCCCGCCCCCCTGGATCTGCTGCCGAAAAACCGTTACTACCGAGCCGTTGGAACCCAGTACGTTACCAAACCGGGTGATCATAAACCGGGTCCGGCGCAACAGCGGGTCTGAATGGTTCAGACTCTGGACATACAGCTCGGCCAGCCGCTTGGTCGCTCCCATCACGTTGGTCGGATTGACGGCCTTGTCAGTCGAGATCATTACAAACCGCTGCACCCCGTATTCCAGGGCCAGATCGGCCATCACCTGCGTGCCGAGCACATTGACCCGCACGGCCTCAAACGGATGTTCTTCCATTAGTGGAACGTGTTTGTAGGCTGCGGCATGAAAAACCAGGGTCGGCCGGGTATCCCGAAACACGTGCTGCATTCGCGTCTGGTTGGACACATCGGCGATTTTGATCACCAGCCGGATTTCGTTCAGGGCGGTTTTAAAGTGCTGGCGGAGTTGAAATTCCAGGTCGAACAAAGCCGATTCAGCCTGGTCGACCAGCACAATCATACGCGGATGATGACCCAGCAGCTGACGCACCAGTTCGCTCCCGATGGAACCGGCCGCACCCGTCACCATCACCACCTGATCAGCGAGCTGTGCCCGCAAAGCGTCGTTGAAAAGCTGAATGGGGGCTCTTTCAAGCAGATCCTCGATGCGAATGTCGCGGATTTGGAGCGTATCGAGCCGACCGTCCATCCACTGCCGAACGCCCGGAACGGTTTTGAGCGGAATGTCGTATTGCAGAAAAAAGTCGGTGATCTGCGCCCGTTGGTGGGGTGTACTGGACTCCATCGCCAAAATCACCTGGGGCAGCACGGTTTGCCCTTTAATAAAGCGTTGGTAGGCCTGCTGGCGCGACAGCACCTCAACACCTTCCAGCACCTTATCGCGTTTGGCGGGATCGTCATCCACAAACGCCAGCATCTGATACCAGTGGTCGGGGTCCTGCTCCAGGGCTTTGCGGGTGAGCAATCCGGTTTGGCCAGCCCCATAAATCAGAACAGGCTGGCGACGACCGCCACCCACCAGGAGCAGATGCCAGTACAATGCCTTTGCACCAAACCGGCTGGCGGCCAGTATAACCAGACAGCAGCAATAGTCGATGAGGAGAATGGAAACCGGTACGGAAACTGTCCACGGTCCACTTCCCAAAGCCAGCAGGCCCGAAACCAGCGCCGTTAGCGCCGTACTCATCGTAACCGCCAACCCCAACAGCCGCAGGTCTTCCAGGCTGGTGTGCCGGATAATGCCCCGGTAGGAACCCACCAGAACAAAGCAGGTTAAGCGACAGAGGGTCGTGATCAGCAAACCGCCCAGCAGCGTATTCCCGTTCATGACGCTGAAATCAAAATTAAACCGCAGCCCATAAGCCAGGGCAAAGGCAATACCGGTTATGATCGTGTCGCTCAGCAGAATGAGGTAGCTGGACAGAAAACGGTTGGTATGCGTTCGAAGGTAGTTCTCGATCATTCGTGATACGCAGTATAAGGGAGCAGAAAAGTCGGAATGACCGCACAAAGCCGTGCCAGGGTGAACCGAAATCACCGGTAAATGGCTCCAAAATGGACTATTGAGAATCGGTGACTGGCCCGGAATGAGGGTTGAAAACCAGCCAGTCAGGTATACAAACGGCTACTCCACGATAAAACGGTGCTGGCGTGTTTGCCCCCGTTCCTGCACCTTGAGAATGTAGACACCCGACGACAGGCCCGTCGATTTCAGCAGCAGATTTCCCGATTGAATACCGGTTTTCTGGAGAGACAACACACGACCATCGGCACTGTAGAATCCAAGGGTGGCGGTTTCCGGCTCGTCCAGCCGCAGCACGAAGCGTTCTCCGTGTGCCACCGGATTGGGATATACGCCGTAGGCATCATCCCGCAACACCACCGAAACCGCCCGGTATACCGTCGATCGTCCGTTCAAATCCGTCTGCGTCAGACGGTAATAGCTGGTGCCGGAAAAGGGCGTCTGATCCGTCAGCCGGTAGGTTTTTAAAGAGGTACTGTTCGCCGAGACGTCACTTACTTCACCCACTTTCTCGAACCGTTGCAGATCTTTACTCCGTTCAATCAAAAAGCCTTTGTTATTGATTTCCAGCGACGTCGTCAGGGCCAGCTCAACCGTCCGATTGGCTTGGGCTTTCGCCGTGAAGCTGACCAGCGTTACCGGCAACGGGGCTGCCGCCGGAACAATAACCGTGCTGGCATTGATGGTAATGGCCCCCGCTGTTGAAAGGGCTCTTCCTTCCAGCGTAGTCGTATTCAGAACGATGGCGTCCAGTGCAACGATGGTTCCTCTAAACGTCGAACCGGTTCCCAGGGTGGCAGCTCCGTTGATTTGAAAAAACACATTTTCAGCCGTGGCTCCATTCGTTAACAGAATGTTTGAATTGGTACCTGTAGTTAAGGCACTGTTCAATTTGATGATAAAAATACCGGCTCCGCTTAAAGTCAGCGTCCCGTTCAGAGTAGTTGGCAACGCGGAAGTCTGGCAGGAAACACCCGGATTCAGCGTCTGTCCTCCTAACTCCACCCCGATGGCCGTCGGATTACAGGGAGCGGCAAGCAGCGAGCTGTAAGCCAACGCGACATCAGCCGCTGCCTGGATCGATTCCGGGCTTCCTTGAGTGCGCGTACTGCCCGTCACAGTAGCTGACTCAAAGCCAGTGATGGCCCCAACATTGGTTCCAATGTCACCCGTAATCCGGGAAGCTCCGTCGTTGAAAAGCGCCCCGTTGGCGGTAAATAAAGCAAAGGTAGATGTCGTTCCGAGGGGGGGGGCGCTCTGTCCGAAACCGATGAACGGTAAAGCGAACAAGGCACTGTAGACCAGGCTACTAAGTAGTTTTTGTTTCATAGTCGTTGAATGATCAGGCTGGTTTTGTTTTGCAATGCTAAGATGGGCTTTTGCGAACTCGTATATGTTACACAATTCCTCAGAAAGGTTACATTATTCACAGATTCTCCAGCGCGGTGCGTCCATTTTGTTTAAGTTGTTTGTAACAGGAGGGCGTTACACCGGTCACCTTTTTGAACTGGTTGGACAAATGAGCGACACTGCTGTAATTGAGTTTGTAGGAGATCTGGGTCAGATTGAGTTCGTCATACCGCAGCAATTCTTTCGCCCGTTCAATCTTGTGAGCAATGATGTATTTTTCAATGGTCGTCCCTTCCGCTTCCGAAAACAGATTGGCGAGGTAGGTGTAATCATACTGCAGTTTCGAACTGATGTAGTCCGAATTCTTCATTTTGGGCAGCTCATCGGTGTAGTGTACCAGCTCCACAATGACGTTTTTCACTTTTTCGATCAGCACATGTTTTTTGTCGTCAATCAGTTCGAGCCCGGCTTCCAATAAACCGGTACGCAACTGGTTCAATTGCCCGACAGAAATACCCCCTTGTACGTCTACTTCACCGAGATCGATCACCTCGCAATCCAGGCCTGCTTTTTTAAAAATTGCCTGTACAATCATTTTGCAACGAACACTAACCATATACCGGATAAAAACTTTCACCT
Organism: Larkinella humicola; assembly: GCF_008727875.1. Classification (GTDB taxonomy): domain Bacteria; phylum Bacteroidota; class Bacteroidia; order Cytophagales; family Spirosomataceae; genus Larkinella; species Larkinella humicola. Next base: position 30,027 of record NZ_VTWS01000006.1, read on the forward strand.
TGTTTTTGCTGAACAGCGTATGAAGGAAACTCACTAAGAGAAGGGGGCCGGGTCACCAGCAAGGTGACAAGAGTAGAAGCAGCAGAAGGGCAAAAAGAGGGAATCTTTACTAAACGGTCCTTGGTTTTGTATATGCAAAAACCGTTCCAGAAATATCGATTTATCAGACAGAGAAGATTTAATATTCAGGTTGGTCAGAATTTGTAACGATGCGGGTCAAGACGGTGCGGGTCAGGATTGCATATCTTGACCCACTCTGTCGCGGATCGCCGGGCGACTCCATTGTAATCCGCACTCAATCTGCTGGAAACTTCAAAGTCAGGCTTGCCAGTATCTAAAATCACCGGGCGACTTCTTTGCAATCCACTGCGGATTAAAATCCGCGACAGAGACGATCTCGGTTGCAAATCGCGATCAGCCACACTAGCATACCCGAATTACCTCCACCTTCAGCAACGCCCCCAGTTTTGCCAGCTTGGAAGCAATATGTCCCACTCCCACCGCACAATGGTGCGCCGGACCGTGGCTGTTCCAGGTGTGCACGAAGTTCCGGGCACCCGGCGAAAACCGGTAGCGGCTGTTGGTGTTGCCAATGTGCAGAATCGGTCCCGGCACGGATTCGCCTTCGGCCACCAGCAGGCTGATTTTCCCGTTTCCGTTTTCCACCACCGACAGGAGTGTTACCGGCCCGTTTTTCACCGACATTTCCACCGAAAGGCCCCGACCCACTTTGCCGTGATATACATAGAGCGGACGGACCTTGGTTTTTCCCTCGGCAATGCGGATGTGTCCGGGACCGTCGTGGCCCATCAGCACCACATCGGCGGCAAAATCCATCGCGTAGTATTCCGTGAAAGATCCGCCAACGCCGAAGCTGTCCATGATTTTCATGGCCTGGGCATTCTTGACTTCGTATTCCCCCGCTACCGGAATACCGCGCGCCGTCAACAGCGAATTCCCCAGAATCACCGAACTCATCGTGTCTTCATTCGCCGGATTGCCGCTGCCTTTGTGGTAATACGCCAGTGATCCCAAACCGTGGGTTGCCACCAACTGATCCAGCGCCACGGAGGTTCGGGCAGCGCGAGCGAGTTCCTCGGGTAAACAATCGGCCTGAACGTCGAAGGTTTCGGCAAAAACCGCCGTCCGTTCCTTCACCTGTTCCGGCGAAACCGCTTCCCGCAGGGCAGACAACTCATCAACTTCCACGATTTTCATATGGCCGCCGAAGGTTGCGTTTTGCAGCGTCAGATCGGAATAAATGTCGAGCATGCCACTGTAATAATTGCCCATCAAACCCAGGCAGTTGTGCGCCATGACGTGTGCCACCCGCCCGGCTTCGATCCACTCGTCAATTTCCTGCCAGCCCTCGGGGTCGTTTTCGAGCATACCAGTAACCTGGTGAAACGGAATACCGGCCCGCCGGAACACGTTGGCCATTTCGGGAACGGGGCAGGCCGAGCAGTAGGCCAGCCATTCGCCCGTCATCCGCGTTCGGTCGTTCAACTGGTTGAACCATTCGTAGTTAATGGCCGGTTCGGGTGCTAAATTCAGGACGATCACCGGCACTTTGGCCCGCTGCACCACCGGCAAAACCGTCGCCGACAGGGCATACGTGGTGACGTAAATGAACAACAGATCGATGTCGGCCTGCCGAAACTGGTGACCGGCCACCAGGGCTTTTTCCGGCGAATCGACCAGGCCGAGGTTGACCACTTCGACACCCGGGCGACGGAACCGCGACTCGACGCGCTGCAGGTAACCTTTCAACCGGGCTTCCAGCCCGTCGAATTGCGCCCAGTAAGTATCCAGCCCAATTCCGAATAAACCGACTTTAAACGGAAACAATGGGGTGTTCAACGTGGATACGGTTCCTTCAGCGGATTGACCGGTTTCGACTCCCTGATTCGTTTTCATAGACCATTTATAATTGACGTACTGGCTCATTTTCTAAAATAGAATTGGCAAGTAAACAGGGAATCGACACTTTCTTCAAACTATTTTTCAAATCTGCCAAATAAATATAAAATTACGGTAAGTGTTTTTTCGTCCCTGAAACGTCTCCCTGTATCGAAGCAGTGATTTCGCCTTTCTGACTAGTATTTTCACCATTTACCGAACATGGGAGAGGTTAGACGTTTAGTACCGGACCCAAATGGCAATCAGGCAAACCCATTTTCACTCGGGGATCGTCCGCTCAGTGATCATCCTCCGGCCCATTTTCAGCGACCGGCGGTGGCACTGGATGCCGAACGGCTGATTCATAAGGCGTTTGAACAGAACCCGGATTCGGGCATCGCGCTGCTGTTTCAGCACTATTACCAGTCGCTGTGCAGCCACGTCGTCCGGTTTGTATCGTCCAAAGAAATTGCCGAAGACATCGTTTCTGACATTTTCTATGAGTTCCACGTCGGCCGGGTTTACCTCACCATTACCACCTCCTACCGCGCCTTCCTGTTTACCGCCGTACGCAACCGGGCTTTCGACTACGTCCGGGCCGAGATGAAACGCAGCACCTCGCTCGACCAGGCCGAGCGGCTTTCGTTCCCCAGCGAGCAGCAACCCGACTCCGTTACGCAGTTCGAAGAACTGTATCACGACGTGGAGAAAGCCATCGACGCCATGCCGATGAAACAGCGACAGGTCTACGTCATGCACCGGTTTGAAGGCCGGAAATACACCGAGATTGCCCAGGAACTCAACCTTTCCCTGCGAACCGTCGAAGTCCACATGTACCGGGCTATCCGCCACGTCCGGGCTTTCCTGAAAGACAAATGGCTGATTTTGCTCCTCAGCTTCTGCCAGTATCCGCAATAAAACCACAACAACTTCCTGAAACATGGTTTTGGCGTGGCGGTTTTTGCCAGCCCGAAACCGGTCTGACTTATGAAAACACAGGTAACGAAAGAACTCTTGTTCAACTACTTCGCAGGTCGCACGACGGCTTTCCAGAAGCAGTTGATCGACGAATGGGCCAAAGATACAGACAACCGGGAACAGTTTTTCCAGTGGCTGGAAATCTGGGAAAGCCAGCATCCGCAGTATGTGGCCGATGTCCAAACCGCCCTCGACCGTCACCAGATGCGGATGGCTCAGGACCCGCAGGAGGACGAACCGGCTGGTGCCGATCGGCCCATTCCCATCATCCATCAGCCCTGGTTTCGGTGGGTTGCTGCGGCCTCGGTGACTTTGCTGGTCGTAAGTAGCTGGGTGTATCGGGACGACATCATGAACGAAAAATACACCACAACTTACGGCGAAACCCGGCAACTGACCCTGGCCGATGGCAGTGAGGTGACGCTGAATGCCAACTCGACGTTGAAAGTGCCCCGGTTTGGATTTGGGTCTCAGACGCGGGATGTGGCCCTGTCGGGCGAGGCCACGTTTTCAGTTACCCACACGACGGACGATCAGCGGTTTGTGGTCAAGACAAACCGCAACTTCGAGGTGGTCGTACTCGGCACCGAATTTTCGGTGTACAACCGGGAACGGGGCGGTAAAGTCGTCTTGAACAAAGGGAAAGTGCAGCTCCGGTACCAGGAGGGCAAGGCTCCCCGGCAGTTGATGATGAAACCCGGCGATCTGGTGACTCTGAACCGGCGCGATGGACAGGTCCAACTCCAGAAACTGAGTCAGCCCGAAAACGCATCGGCCTGGCGCGAAAACCGCTTTGTGTTTGAAGAAACCACGCTGGAGGAAATCACCCATCTGTTCAGGGAAAACTACGGTCTGGTGCTGGAAATCACCGATCCCAAACTGGCCAAATGGACCGTTTCCGGCTCGTTTACAGCCCGCAACGCCGAAGAACTCCTGGAGTCGCTGATGGAAGGGTCGGCCCTGACCTACAAACGCACCGGCAACCACATTGTTATTCCGAATCCTGCTCACTAACCCACCGTACGTCTTCTCATTTCTGCTTACTAACCCATTCTTCTTATTTACCTCCATGAAAAAAAGAATACCACCACTGCTGATTCTGCTGCTGGGTGTTATCCAGCCAGGTTTTGCCCAAATGCTCGCGAAGGCCCAGACCTCAGCCCGCCAGCCGCTGTCTGTGAGGCCCGAAAACCGCCAGTTGAAAGAAACCCTGCGGGAACTGAAAAACCATTATAAAGTAGACATTCTGTTTTTCGACCGGATTGTAGAGGGCTACGTCGTTTCGTCGGACGCTATCCGCTGGGACGACCGGCTGGAAACCAACCTGGAGACGGTGTTGAAACCGTTTGGGTTAAGCTATAAAAAATCAAAAAACGGGGGCTACGTGATCACCGCCAAAGAACCGCAGCGGAGGTCGGAAATCGAGCCGAGTCGATTTCCCGAAGCCCCTTTCGCCCGCCAAACCGAAAGCCGACAGGCCACCGAAGCAGCAGCGCTAGAGGTTCCGGCGGCCCGGGTAACGGAAAAACCGGTGGTTGCTGACATCACCATCCAGGGCCGGGTAACGGATGCCGGAAAAGGCGAAGACCTGCCCGGCGTGAGCATTGTCCTGAAAGGATCGACGCGCGGAACCACCACCGACGGAACCGGCACCTACAAGCTGGCCATCCCCGGTCCGGAAGCCGTTCTGGTTTTTAGTTTTGTGGGCTACGAACCGCAGGAAGTGCTGGTAGGGAGCCGTACCGAAATCAACGTCAGCCTGAAACCGGACATCAAAGCGTTGAGCGAAGTCGTCGTGGTGGGCTACGGGGTTCAAAAGAAAACCTCGGTAACGGCGGCTGTTTCGGCCATGAAAGGCGAAGAAATTGCCTCCGTTCCCGTCACCAACCTGAGCAACAGCCTGGGGGGCCGACTGCCGGGCGTCATCGTCAAACAGGCTTCCGGCGAACCCGGTCGCGATGGGTCCAATATCTACATTCGCGGAATTTCCTCCACGGGCAACAACCAGCCCTTACTAATTGTAGACAACATCCCCCGCAGTTTTCAGCAACTCGATCCCAACACCATCGAAACATTTACGATCCTGAAAGATGCCGCAGCGGTGGCACCCTACGGGGTGGCGGGGGCCAATGGCGTGGTTCTGGTAACGACCAAACGCGGAAAAACCGGTACGCCGTCGCTGACGTATAATGCTTACGTCGGCTTTCAGAATCCGACCGTCATGCCCGATTATTTATACGGCTACGACTTTGCCTCGCTGAAAAATGCAGCCGCTAAATACGCCGGGTTGCCAGAACCGTATTCGGCGGAAGCGTTACAGAAATTCAGAGACGGTTCGGACAACGATTCGTACCCGGCCGACCATTATGTCAAGGAAATTGTCAATCGCAACGCCGTCATCACCACCCACAACATCGAATTGTCGGGCGGAGCCGAACGGATTAAATACTACGCCAGCCTGGGCTACCAGTACCAGGCCGGGATGTGGCCGTCGACCAGCAATAAACGGTATAACCTGGCGATCAACCTCGACGCACAGGCCACCAAAACCACCAAAATTTCTTTTAACCTGAACGGAAGGGTGCAAAAGTCGCAGTATCCGTCGATTGGCACGTCGCGTCTTTTCGAACTAATTGCCTATTCCCACCTGCAAAACGGCCCACTGTTTTTCAGCAACGGCATGAACGGCACCTACGTCACCGGCAGCATTTACAACAGCGGCTATCAGAAAACCAATACGACGGCTTTGTATTCGCAACTGTCGGTGGAACAGGAGATTCCGTTCATTCCGGGGCTGGTTGCCAAAGGTACGATTGCCTACGATCCGACGATGGTTCTGGATAAAATCTGGACGACTCCGGTTCACCTGGCCACGATCAATACAACGACGAAAGTGATCACCGACGGTATTTTCGGTCAGGCTAAATCGTCGCTGAACCAGACCTACAACCAGACCCAGCAATTGACCTACCAGGCCAGCCTGAACTACGTGCGGTCGTTTGGCAAAAGCACCGTGGGCGCGCTGGCGGTTTTTGAAGCCAAAGCCAACGACGCGATGCTGCTGGGTGCTACCCGCCGGAACTACAACCTGAGCATCGACGAACTGGACATGGGGAGTTCGAGTCAGGCCGACATGACGACCACCGGAACTTCCAACTACGGCCGGCAAATGGGTCTGGTTTACCGGGTTACGTACGACTACGCCGATAAATACCTCTTCGAAGCCAGCGGTCGCTACGACGGCAGCTATTACTTTGCCCCCGAAAACCGCTACGGTTTCTTCCCGGCCTTTTCGCTCGGCTGGCGTTTGTCGGAAGAGAATTTCATCAAGAACAATGTGCGCTGGATCGACAACCTGAAACTGCGCGGGTCCTACGGCGAAGTGGGCGCGCTGGCGGGGAGTGCCTTTCAGTACATGAGTACCTACAGCGTGGTAGGTCCGGCCTATGTGCTTGGTGGCAACGCCGTTCAGGCCCTCCGCGAACGCAATGAACCGAACCCGAACATCACCTGGGAACGCGCGAAAAAGACCGACATCGGTTTGGAAGCCACGTTATGGAAAGGCCTGCTGAACCTGGAAATGGATTATTTCTACGAAAAACGCTCAAACATGCTGGTTAATCCCGATGTCATTGTGCCTTCTGAATACGGCATCGGGCTAAGCCAGGTGAATGCCGGGATCATGCAAAATCAGGGCATCGACCTGTCCGTTGGCTCGGCACACCGGTTTCCGTCCGGCCTGCGCATTGCGCTGAACGGTAATTTCACCTACGCCAAAAACAAGCTGTTGCAGGTGTTTGAAGCCGGGGCAACCTACAACAACCTCAACCGCCGGTTGACCGGAAAACCGCTCGGAACACAGTTTGGCTTTCAATCACTGGGTCTTTTTCAGGTGGCCGATTTTGACGAAGCCGGTAAGCTAAAACCGGGAATTGCAGTGCAACCCTGGGGGGCCGTTCAACCCGGCGACATCCGGTATCAGGACATGAACAACGACGGCAAAATCAATGACGACGACCTCACCCGGATTGGTGACGCCGTAGCCACGCCCCGAATCATTTACGGGATTGCACCCAACGTCCAGTACAAAGGTTTCACGCTCGACCTGCTGTTTCAGGGCGCGGCCAAAACCAACTTCTATTACTCGGGCAGTGCCGCCTGGGCATTCAGCAATGGCATGGGTGCGGTCCGGGAAACGCTGGACTACTGGACGCCCGAAAATCCGGATGCGACGTATCCACGCATCACCAACGCCCCGACAACCAACAACACGCAGACGTCCTCCTACTGGATCGGCGATGCCAGCTACCTGCGGTTGAAGAGCGCGACCCTGTCGTATTCGATTCCGTCGGTGATCACGCAGCGAATAAAAATCCAGAATGCGCGGGTCTACGTATCGGGGCAGAACATCCTGACCTGGACGAAGTTGCGGAATTTTGACCCGGAAATTACGCAGGCCAACGCCTGGAGTTATCCGCAGCAAAAAGTGATGTCAGTTGGCTTGAATGTAACGTTTTAATCCTGAAAACAACCACCCGCGATGAACCTGTCTAGGCTTATGAAGTTGAATGGCAAAGTAGCTTTGCTGTTCCTGATCCTGGGAGTTTTCTCCTGCAAAGATTTTCTGGACGTGGCCCCCAAAGACCAGATTTCGGACGATATCGTCTGGACCGATGCCGCCACTGCCGACCTGTTTCTGAACAACGTGTATTCCGGGTTGCCGGGTCCGTTCAATGGCTTCGATCCGTGGGAAAACTTTACGGACAATGCCATGAACGGCGTCAACGGGTTGCCCAGCCGGGTTTTGTACTCGCCGTCGGTGTATACGGCCAGCAACGCGCCCAACTGGTGGGGGCAGTACGCCAACATCCGCCGGGCCAATTTATTCATCGAAAAAGTAACGGCGTCTGCCTTTCCGGATACCTGGAAAAAACCCAAAATCGCGGAGGCCCGGTTTTTACGCGCCTACTACTACCAATTGCTCTGGACGGCCCACGGCGGGGTTCCAATCATCACCAGTTCGCTGAACCAGAACACGCAGGGCGACGCCATTTTCCGGGCGCGCAACACCGACGAAGAAACCTACAAATTCATTGTGGACGAGTGTGCCGCCATTGTCGATGACCTGCCGCTCAAGGCCGAAGCGGGCCGGGTTTCCAAAGCCACGGCACTGACGCTGAAAGGCTGGTGCGAGCTATTCTGGGCCAGTCCGTTGAAAAATACCGCCAACGACAAAGCCCGCTGGGCATTGGCGGCCGCTACCAACAAGCGTGTCATCGATCTGGGTTCACACAGCCTGTTTTCCAATTACGAAACGCAATTTTACGAGGACAACAACAACAATGTGGAAGTGCTTTTTGCCAAGCAATACCTCGGTGGTACGGCCCTGGGCAGTGGCAAAGAAGGCCTTTGGGGTCCCTGGATGGTCGGCGGGGTTCAAAAAGCCTACGGTGGCGTCGATCCGACGCAGGAACTGGTGGACGAATACGCGATGGCCAACGGTTTACCGATTTCAGACCCGGCTTCGGGCTACGATCCGCAGAATCCGTATGTGAACCGGGAAAAGCGGTTTTATCAGTCCATTGTGTATGATGGATCGACTTGGGTTGGCGCCGAAATGGTAATGAAACAGGGCGTCGGTAGTCGGAATGCGACGGATTTGAGTAATACCAATGAAGCGACCAATACCGGTTATTATTTGCGGAAGGGATTGAATCCAAAATACACCATCAACGGCAACCATTTGTTGAACAGCGGCAGTTTTATCATTTACCGCTATGCCGAGGTGCTGCTGAGTTATGCCGAAGCCCAGAACGAAGCCGTCGGGCCGGATGCGTCGGTGTATGCCGCCATCAACCAGGTGCGGACGCGGTCGGAATTACCGAACCTGAAAACCGGCTTGACGCAGGCCGAGATGCGGGTGGCAATCATGCGGGAACGCCGGGTGGAACTGGCGTTTGAAGAACGGCGCTGGTTCGATCTGATGCGGTTGAAGCTGGCCGAAAAGAACCTGAACGGAACGTTACACGCCATGAAAATTGAGCTGGTGGGCGGAAAACCGGTGTACACGGTCATTGCAGCACCGGAAGGCGGCAAAACGTTTTTTGCCAACAAAAACTATTTGCTGCCGATCCCGCAATCGGCGTTGAACCAGAATACGAAGCTGACCCAAAACCCGAATTACTGACCCAATGGTAATTTCATTGACTAAAATACAGCAGTATCTTTTTTACAGTCTGATCGCTGCCAGCCTGGTGATGGTGCCGGGTTGTCAGAAGTCGTCTACCTCTTCGGGAACCTCCCCCGAAGAGGCTTTGAAAACGTTCGAACTCGAACCCGGTTTTCAGATCGAACTGGTCGCCAGCGAACCGCTGGTGGCCGACCCGGTTGCGATGGAAATTGACGAGGATGGGCGGTTTTACGTCGTGGAAATGCACGGCTATCCGCTCGACAAAACCGGTACCGGAAAAATCAAACTGCTCACCGATTCCGATGGCGACGGTCGCATGGACCAGAGCACGGTTTTTGCCGAGAATCTCGTGTTGCCCACCGGGATCATGCGCTGGAAAAAAGGCGTGCTGGTGACCGACGCGCCGAATGTCTACTACCTGGAAGATACCGACGGCGATGGCAAATCCGACGTCCGCGACACGGTTTTGACCGGTTTTGCCCTTTCCAATCCGCAGCACAACGTCAACGCGCCCCTGCTGGGTCTTGACAACTGGATTTACCTCGCCCACGAATCGGCGGTGACGGCGCAGGTGTATAAGGAAGAATTTGGCGACCGCGGGAGTGATGTTTTCTTCCCCAAAAAGCCTGACGGTATCCGCCTGCCCGACAACGCCAGTGGCCGCAGTGTCCGGTTTCGGCCCGACCGCTACGAACTGGAACCGGTGGCCGGCAATACGCAGTTTGGTCATACCTTTGACGCCTGGGGAAACCGCCTGCTGGTGAGCAACGCCAACCACGCCTTCCACGAAGTCATCACGACGCCGTATCTGAAGCGCAACCCGGATTTGCTGGTTTCCAACGTCACCCAGTCGATTTCGGACCACGGCAATGCCGCCGAAGTGTTTCCGATCACCAAAAATCCGCAGATGCAGTTGCTCACGGACATTGGCGTGATCACATCAGCCTGTGGCATTACGGCGTATCTGGGCGGGGCGTTTCCGGCCCTGTACGACAGCGTGACGTTTGTGGCCGAACCCGTCAGCAATCTGATTCACTTCGATAAAATCCATGAAAAAGGAGCCAGTTTTACGGCCAGCCGCATCCACACCGGCAAAGAATTTCTGGCTTCGACGGACGCCTGGTTTCGACCCGTCAATATGTACGTCGGACCCGATGGCGCGCTGTATGTCATTGATTATTACCGGCAAATTGTCGAACACCCCGAATGGATGGCCGAAGACGTTATCAAATCCGGGGCCTTATACAACGGAACAGATCAGGGCCGCATCTACCGCATCACGCCCAAAGGAACCCAACCCGCCGTCCTGAACAAAGACCTGCTGGGGAAGGCGTCCAATGCGCAGTTGATCGAAAAACTGGGTGATCGGAATAGCTGGTGGCGCCGGAATGCGCAACGGCTTTTGCTGGATCGCGCGACGCCCCAGGATGTGGCAGGATTGGAAGTCATGGCGAAAAATCCGTCGTCGCCCCTGGGTCGTCTGCACGCCCTCTGGACGCTCGAAGGGCTGAAAAAACTTCGCCCCGAACTGATCGCTGTGGCATTGAAAGACCCGGTTCCGGGTGTCCGAACCAACGCGATCAAACTGTCGGAACAACATCTCAAAACCACCCCGGCGCTCATTCCCGCGTTGCTGGCGATGCCGTCCGACAGCGATCCGAAAGTCCGCTTTCAACTGCTTTGCACCCTCGGTTTTGTTGAAACCCCCGAAGCCGCCAACGCCCGGCAGCAACTGCTGTTCACCGACATCGACGACCAGTGGGTTCAGATTGCGGCCCTTTCTGCGCCCGCGTCGCAAAAAGGCGATTTGCTCAATGCGGTTTTGACGCGATACAAGCCCGACCAACCGGCGTATAGTTCGCTGGTCGAGCGACTCAGCGCCATGACCGGGGCCAGTCAGCCACCGAAAACGATTCATTCGCTTCTGGAGAAAGCGCTCACACCGGTTTCGGCAGCAAAAGAAACGTGGCAACCCTCCATCATCAAAGGCATCGCCCAGGGCGTAAAACGGCGCAATGCGACGCTCGACTCCAATTTCCTGGCGGAACAACAACTGCTGATCCGGTCTTTTTTCGATCACCCCTCCCCTTCCGTTCGCTCGGCCTGCCTTCAGTTTTTGCAGGTAACGGGCCTGCCGGACGAAGCCCGGACAACGGCGGCATTTCAACAGGCGGTGCAGACGGCGGCTGATCCGAAACAGTCGGAAGAGAAGCGGTCGGAAGCCCTCGGTTTTCTGGCCCTGCGCGACGCAACGCCCCAGATTCCGCTCCTGAAAAAAATGATTGCTCCCAACGAGCCGCTGTCGGTTCAGGTGGCCGCGTTGAAAACCCTGAGCTCGATCCCCGATGCCACGGTCAGTGACTACGTGTTGCAAAAGTGGCCCGTCATGACGCCCGACATCCGCGAACCGGCCATCGCTACGTTTTTCAGCGGCCCGGACCCGGTCAGACAGTCCCGGATCAAGCTGCTGCTGGATGCCGTCGAAAAAGGAACCATCGACCAGAACAGCATCGGCTGGCCCCGCAGCGTCGGTTTGATGGCGAACTCGAACGTCGAATCGCGAAACCGGGCGCGGGTGCTGCTGACGAAACGCGACAAACAGCGGGATGAGGTCATCAAACAATACCAGACTTCGCTGGAACTACCGGCTGATGCGGACAAAGGTGCGCTGGTTTTCCAGCAGAATTGTGCCTTGTGTCACCAGATTGGCAGCGCGGGCGGGATTGCCTTCGGTCCCGATCTGGCCACCATCCGAAACCGGCGTCCGGCTTCCATTCTGGGCGATATTCTGAACCCGAACCTGTCCATCGCCGACGGCTACGACCTCTGGACGATCACGCTGAAAAACGGCGAAACCCAGCAGGGATTGATCTCGACCGAAACACCAACGGCCCTCACGCTGCGCAACCAGGGCGGCCAGGAAACCACCATTGCCCGGCAGGACATCGAGACCCTGAAAGCCATGAACATGTCGGCCATGACCGCCGGTCTGGAAAAACAGATCAACCCGCAGCAAATGGCGGATCTGCTGGCGTATATCCGGAAGGCGAAATGAGTTTACGGTTTACGGTATTCGGTTTACGGTGGCTGACGCATGCAAACAAAACGCGTCAGCCAACTGAAAACCGTAAACCCAAAAAAACACTTCTTAACCCCTTAACCATGCTTTTTTTTCAAAACCATATACCGACTTTTAAACGCCGGACCGGCCTTTGGGCGGTAGCTGTTCTATTGCTTTTCCCGATAAGGAGTCAGGCCATCAACCCCAAAGCCACCGGTCTTCGGGCGGCTGTGGTCAAGGTGGACGTGACGCCGGAAGGTCACCAGATGCTGCTCGGCTACGGTGCCCGGCGCTCGACCGGGGTTCTGGATCGGATTTACCACCGGATCACCGTACTGGACGACGGCAAAACGCAGTTCGTGCTCGTATCGTCGGATTTTGCCGTGGTTTCGCCTTCCGAATACGACAAAGTGGCCGCTAAGTTGAAGAGCCAGTTGGGCATCGATCCGGTGAATTTCTGGTGGACTTTAACGCACACGCATTCGGCACCCGAAGTAGGCCCTCCCGGTTTACCGGCCCTCTTTATGGGCGAACGGTATCAGCATAAATTCGATTCGGACTACACCGATGTGGTCGAAAAGAAGTTGATTGACGGTGTCGCCGAAGCCCGGAAGAAACTCGAACCGGCCCGGTTGGGGGTGGGCTGGGGCATGGCGCAGGCCAACATCAACCGTCGGGCCAAGGGCGTCGACGGCAAAGCGTTTCTGGGGATGGACCCGGATGGCCCGGTCGATCGCCGGATCGGGATGCTTCGACTGGATAAAGCAGACGGTACCCCGATGGCGTTGATTTCCAATTATGCGATTCACGGAACGGTGATGGGGGGCGAAAACCTGCTGATCAGCGGGGATGCGCCGGGCGTGGTGGCTCAGTATGTAGAAGAACAACTGGGCATTCCATTGCTGTTCATCAACGGAGCCGCTGGCAATATTGCCCCGATCTACAGCCAGTATGCGAACCACAAAATCGGGCGACTCCACCAGTTCAAGACCTTACTGGGTGACAAAATCATTGCCGCCAACCAGTCGATCAAGGCGACCACGGCGGATATCAGCCTGAAAACCGCCAGCCTGGTTGTCGAAACACCCCGGAAGCCCGAACTTGGTTGGGTCGATGATTTGAAAGACTACACCCGCACCACCAAAGCCGGGGTGAACATGGTCAAATTGCCCGTCCGGTTTTTGCAAATCAACGACGACATCGCCATCTGGAGCGCCCCGCTTGAGTTGTTCTGTGAAATCTCCAACGAGGTTCGCGACCGGTCGCCTTTCCCCTATACCTTCTATTTTGGCTACGGCAACGGCTGGCTGGGGTATTTGCTGACGGCCGAAGAAATCACGCACGGTGGGTATGAGATAACGGTTTCGCCCTACACGCCCGCTGCCGCCAAAGATCTGACGGAATCCGTGGTCAATTACTTGCAGTCACACCCTCCCATCGTTAAAAAACCATGACCGCGGTTTTTCTTACCTTTGTCTTTCAGACTTTATTCCGATGAAACTAACCCCGATCCTGCGCGCATCTACCCTATTCTGCGCCCTCCTTAGCCTTTCGTTTTCGAGCGAAATGCCATCCGTCAAACCATCGGCAGCCCCCATTGTCTGGCCGAATGGCAAGAAAGTAGCCTTGAGCCTCAGTTTCGATGATGCCCGATTGAGCAACGTCGACAAGGGGACGGTTTTGCTCGATCAATACGATGTCAAAGCCACGTTTTTCGTGGTGCCATCGGCGGTAAAAAAACGGCTGGAAGGCTGGAAAAAAGCCGTAGCCAGTGGTCACGAAATGGGCAATCACTCGGTCAATCACCCGTGCAGCGGCAATTTTACGTGGTCGCGGGAAAAGGCGCTGGAGGACTATACCGGCGAGAAAATGCGGGCGGAACTGATCGAAGCCAACCAACAGGTGCAGGAACTGCTGGGCGTTAAACCGGAGGTGTTTGCCTACCCCTGTGGGCAGATGTTTATCGGGCGCGGGCGCAGTACGCAGAGCTACGTGCCGATTGTGTCCGATCTGTTCATCAGCGGCCGCGGCTGGCGGAATGAAGCGCCCAACGATCCTGCTTATTGTGACATGGCCCAGATTTATGGGATGGAAATGGACGGAAAGGATTTCAGTGAAATCAAAGACCTGATCGAAACCGCCCGCAAAACCGGGCAGTGGCTGGTGCTGGCGGGTCATGAAACGGCCGAATCCGGGGGACAAACCACACGCCTGGCCATGTTGAAGCAACTCTGCGAATACGCCAAAGACCCCGCCAACGGCGTCTGGATCGCCCCCATCGGCACGGTGGCCAAACACGTTAACAAACAACGGAATTAAAATAGAGATGGTAATTTTTTGTCAGCCTCCGGCTTCTGGCCGGAGGCTGATTTTTTCATTAGGAAACCTTCCTCCAAAGCCTGAAAGGCTTCCCTATGGATAACCCCGGGGGTAGCCCGGGGACACGGGGTGACATGGGGTTGTCCGGGGCAACCCGGGGACACGGGATGATATGGGATTGTCCGGGGCAATCCGGACATGGGGTGACATGGGATTACCCGGGGCAACCCGGGGATACGGAAACACGTTGAGACGCCCCGTAAAACCGGTGGAAAAGAGTAGAAATAAACCGATTATCGCTTCCGGATTTGAGTCGATCTTCCGTTCCTATGCGTTCCCTCCCGATCATCTTTGCCCTCTTTTTAACATTCACTGCTGGTATTCTGCGCGCTCAGCCGGGCGAAAAAACCACCCCTTGGCACAGCTTTGAAAAAGTAGAATTTAAGCTAAATGACGTACCGGCCCGGTACATCAAACCCCGAAAACCATTGCCCGGCAATCCGTGGGTCTGGCGCGCCCACTTCCCCGACTGGCACATCGAAATGGACAGCATTCTGCTGGAACGCGGTTTTCACATTGCCTATATCAACACCAACGACTTATACGGCAGCCCCAAAGCGATGATGATCTGGGATGCTTTTTACCAGCATCTGGTTTCGGAAAAAGGCTTTGCCCCGAAGGTAGCACTGGAGGGCGTCAGCCGGGGCGGTTTGTACGTCTACGGTTGGGCCAAACGGAATCCCGCCAAAGTGAGTTGCATCTATGCCGAAGCCCCCGTTTGTGATTTTAAGAGCTGGCCCGGCGGAAAAGGAAAAAGTAAGGGCGACGCCAAATCGTGGCAGCAACTGCTCGACGTCTACGGGTTTTCGGAACCACAGGCGCTGGCATTTGACGACAATCCGATGGATCATCTGGAAGGCATGGCGGCTTATAAAATCCCCATTTTGCACGTCATCAGCCTGAACGACAAGCTGGTTCCGTCCGACGAAAACACGTTTCCGCTCGTGGAACGGTATCAGAAACTCGGCGGTCCGACCACGGTTTATGCCATGTCGCGGGGCGCGCAAACGCTCGAAGGCCATCACTTCCCGATTGAACATCCCGAATGGTGGGCCGATTTCATCACCCGGCATTCCGTTCCCGTTCAAAAACCGCTTTCCTCGTCGGCCTACGTCGCCATCCGGGCTGGTTTACCGAATGCCTACCGGGTGATCACGGAGCAGAAAAAGGCCACGGTGGCGTTTCTGGGCGGTTCCATTACCCACAATCCCGGTTGGCGCGACAAGGTGAGCCGGTATTTGCAGGAGAAATTTCCGCAAACGGCGTTCACCTTCATCAAAGCCGGGATTCCGTCGCTCGGGAGTTTGCCGCACTCGTTCCGCATCGAGCAGGATGTACTGAGCCAGGGCAAAGTCGATTTGTTGTTCGTGGAAGCCGCCGTCAACGACCGCACGAACGAAACCGATAGCCTGACGCAACTTCGCGCGCTGGAAGGCATTGTGCGGCACGCCCGAAAAGCCAATCCGGCCGTCGATGTCATTTTGATGGAATTTGCCGACCCCGACAAGTTCGGTGATTTCCGGCAGGGCAAAAAACCGGTGGAACTCGCCAACCATGAGCGGGTAGCTGCCCACTACCAACTGCCCTCTATCGACCTGGCCCGGGAAGTGTACGACCGAATCGCAGCGAACGAGTTTTCGTGGGAATACGATTTCAAGGATCTGCACCCGTCGCCGTTCGGGCAGGAAGTGTATTTTCAAACCATGAAGCATCTATTGGATACCGCTTTTCAAACCGCTTCATCGACCCCGGCCAAACCGTCATCCGGGGTATCTCCGCTGGTTCGCGGCAGTTTTAACAACGGCCATTACGTCCCAATCCACGAAGCGTCGCTCCAAAACGGCTGGAAGCTGGTCGAAAACTGGAAACCGGCGGATGGCGTTTCGACCCGTCCCGGTTTTGTCGACCGACCCATGCTGGAAGCCACCACGCCGGGAGCCGCCCTTTCGCTCAACTTTACGGGAACCGCCGTTGGCATCGCCCTGATTTCGGGACCGGATGCGGGAGAAGTGGAATACCGCATCGACCAAGGACCGTACCAGAAAATGGACCTCCAGACCCAGTGGAGCCAGCAATTGCACCTGCCGTGGTACAAGCTTTTCGCCAGCAACCTGCCCAATAAAAAGCACGTTTTGCAACTTCGAATGGCACCTACCCAAAACCCCAAAAGCAAAGGAACCGCCTGTCGGATTGTGTATTTTCTGGTGAATTAAAAACGCTGTCGGACTTCGGGACCAAACCGGTCGGGTCTTGAAGACCTGACCGGTTTTTAGCTTTTTTAAGAGTGTCCATTCACCACGATGTCGGCAGAAACGTACTGACGTTGCTGTCACTTTCCTGAAACCGCACCACCAGATTCGGCTTGCCATTGCTGCCGGTTTTCAGTTCGTAATAGTACGTCTGCGTTTTCAATTCCTCGCGATTCATTTTCCGGTTCACATTTTGCTTCGGAAAGCAGGAATAAAAGCCCCGGTAATGGCCCTCCGTGGGGGTTGTCGTAAACGAGCCATCGGTTTCGCTGAAATCCACGCTTCCTTTTTCGAAGGTAAACGCTTCGGTTTTGCAACCCGAATAATCGCGGGTAGTCGCCACGAAATACTTCTCGTAGGTACCATCGGTTTTAAAGTCGAACATGACCGCCAGCTCAAAGGGTTTGCCCTGGTAGGAACCGTCGTAGGCCCAGAAGTCCCCCATGGCAAACGAGCCGTACATCCATTTCCCGGCGGCTTTGGTCGGTACATGCCCCCCCGGCAGGACGGTGTCCGTGTCTTTTTTGCAACTGCCCAGCAGGACCACTGCCAGCAGCGTCATCATTAGTGTTTTCATTTGTTCAGTTTGATTTGTGTTTACTGGTATCGGAATCAAAATTGGCACGTCGTCGGGCTCCGGCCAGTGGTCAGGCGGTTGAAACGGAAAAAGCCGCCCCTGAAGCGACCGAAGGACGGCTTTTCGAAAACCGCCGATAGTAAATCCGGAGCGGTTTTGGCTTTCTACTTGGAAATCAAGCTCAATTTGCCAGACCCTCATGGAAAAAGAACCTTTTAGTGCGTTATCCCGTCGAAAATTCATAGGACAGGCGTCTGCAGCCCTGTCGGCCTTCATGATCGTCCCCCGGTTTGTGCTGGGCGGTCGGCGGGCCGACGGAACGGGCTACCGGGCACCAAGCGACATCATTACGCTAGGATTTATCGGAACCGGCAAGCAAAGCCGCGGTCTCTCCCGGAATTTTCTGGCCACCGGCGAAACCCGGATTCTGGCCAGTGCGGAAGTCTACAAAGCCAAACGGGATCTGTTTATCGAACAGGCCAAAGCCTATTACACCAGCGAAGACGGAAAGGCCAAAGTCAATGGCGCGTATTCGGAAATTCAGGCCTATAACGACTTCCGGCAACTCCTCGACCGCAAGGACATCGATGCCGTGGTCATTGCCTCTCCCGACCACTGGCATGCGGTCATGGCCGTGAAAGCCGCCGAAGCCGGGAAGGATATTTACTGCGAAAAACCGCTCGCGCTGACCATCAAAGAAGGCCGGGCGATGGTGAACGCCACCCGCAAACACAAGCGGGTGTTCCAGACGGGCAGCATGCAACGGTCGTGGCCGGAGTTCCGGCAAACCGCCGAACTGATCCGCAACGGTTACATCGGTGACATCAAAGGCATCAAGGTGAACGTGGGGCCTCCGCCGAAACGGTATGATTTACCGGCCGAGCCTATTCCCGAAGGACTGGATTGGGCGATGTGGCTGGGACCTAATGAACCGGTTCCGTTCAATTCCGAACTGGCCCCACCCCTGTCGAAAGACGTGTTCCCCAACTGGCGGAATTACAAGGAGTTTGGTGGCGGTATGGTGACCGACTGGGGAGCGCACATGTTCGACATCGTGCAGTGGTCGCTGGATATGGACAACAGCGGCCCCGTGGAGGTGATTCCGCCCGATGGCAAGGAGCACAAATTTCTGACGTATCGCTACGACAACGGCATTACGATGACCCACGAACCCTGGGAATGGAACAATGCCATTCAGTTTGTCGGCTCGGAAGGCACGTTGAACATCCAGCGGAAGAAGCTGGAAACCACCCCGGCTACGCTCAAAGACAAGGTGATCGGTCCGGACGAGAAACACGTTTACCACAGCGACAACCACTACAAAGACTTCCTGGACGCTATGCGGAAACGCAGCGAACCGATTTGTGATGTCGAGATCGGCCACCGCACGGCGTCGGTTTGCACCATCGGTAACATTGCCTACCAGCTCAAACGCCCGCTGAAATGGGATCCGAAAAAGGAGAATTTCAAGAAAGACAAAGAAGCCAACGGCCTGTTGGAAAGGTCGTTGAAAAGCGAATGGGCGATTAAAGTCTAACCGAAGGCCCAGCCTGAAACCGTCAAAACGGTTTCCAAAATGTTCGACCATTTATGTTAGCCCACGGTTTAAACCGTGAGTTAATTATACATGTCCCAAACGGTTTTAACCGTTTTGATTTGCTCAACCGAATTTACTATTCCAAACACAATGCCAATCTCTATCAGAACAAGTACCATCGGTGCCACGCTCCTCGTCATGGCGTCGGTAGCCGGGAGTTTTTACGGCTGCAAGACGCCCCAGAAAGCGTCGACGCAGGCTCCGTCGTCGACCTCCGAACCTGTTGCGACGGCTCCGGCACCCAAGCCGAAAGTGCCGCGCATTCTGGTTTTTTCGCGCACCAAAGGCTATTACCACGAGTCGATTCCGACCGGGATTGCCGCCATTCAGAAGCTGGGCCAGGAGAACGGTTTTCGGGTCGACACGACCAAAAATGCCGATTTTTTTGTGGAAGACAGCCTGAAACACTACACCGCCGTCGTGTTTCTGAGCACCACCGGCAACGTGCTGAACCCCGATCAACAGGTGGCGTTTGAACGCTACATTCAGGCCGGGGGCAATTTCATGGGCATTCACGCGTCGGCAGATACCGAATACAACTGGCCGTGGTACAACAAACTCGCCGGGGCGTATTTCCTGCACCACCCCAAGCAGCAGAAAGTCGCCATCGACGTAATTGACAAAAACCACCCGTCGACCAGTTTTCTGCCCGACCGCTGGGAGCGGTTTGATGAATTGTACAGCTACCGGAACATCAATCCCGACATCAAAGTACTGGCGAAACTGGACGAAACGACGTACGAAGGCGGCCGCAACGGCGACAATCACCCGTTTGTCTGGTACCATGAATTTGACGGAGGCCGCGCGTTTTACACCGGCGGTGGTCACACGAACGAAAGCTACAGCGAGCCGCTGTTCCAGCAACATTTGCTCGGCGGCTTGAAATACGTGATCGGCGAGAACAAGGACCTCGACTACTCGAAATCGTACGCGGTGAAGACGCCGGACGAAACCCGGTTTGTGAAAACCGTTCTGTCGAACGACCTCAACGAACCGATGGAACTGGCCGTGGCACCGGATGGCCGGGTGTTTATGGCCGAACGGAAGGGCAAGTTTTACATGTATGACCCCAAAACCAGAAGCACGAAACTGGTTTATGATTTTCCGGTTAAAGCCGTCGAGAAGTACCTGAACGGTTTATTGGGCATGACCATCGACCCAAATTTTGCCAAAAACCATTACCTCTATTTCTTCTACACGATTCAGACCGGCGAGGAAACGAAGCAGCGGATCGGGCGGTTTGTGATGAACGACGACGGCACGCTCGACATCAAATCGGAAAAATCGATCATCGAATTTCCAATCGATCTGGAAGTGAGCGCCCACACCGGCGGTTCGATGGCCTGGGATAAACACGGCAATCTGTTCATTTCGACGGGCGACAATACCGTGCCGTTCGAGTCGAGCGGTTTTTCACCCACCGACTGGCAGGCAGGGCGGCTGACGTTCGATGCGGCCCGTTCGGCGGGAAATACCAACGATTTGCGCGGTAAAATTCTACGGATTCACGTTGAACCCGACGGTTCGTATACGATTCCCGACGGCAACCTGTTCCCGAAAGGCATGGCGCAAACCCGGCCCGAAATCTACGTCATGGGTTGCCGGAATCCGTACCGGATTTCGGTCGACCCCGAAACGTCGATTGTGTACTGGGGTGAAATTGGCCCGGATTCCGGCACCGATGGACCGCAGGGACCGCGTGGCTACGACGAGTTTAACCAGGCGAAGAAAGCCGGAAATTACGGCTGGCCGTTTTTTGTCGGCGACAGCAAACCGTACAAAGCCTACGATTTTGCGACCAAGGCCGTGGGTGACGAGTTCGATCCAAACGCGCCGGTCAACAATTCGCCCAACAACACCGGGTTGAAAAACCTGCCGCCCGTCACGAAGGCGATGGTCTGGTATCCCTACAACAAATCGACCGAATTTCCGGAACTGGGAACGGGCGGGCGGTGTGCGATGGGTGGCCCGGTATATCACTTCGACGCCAACCTGCAATCCGATGTGAAACTGCCGCAGTATTACGACAAGGCGCTGTTCATGTACGACTGGATGCGGAACTGGGTGTATGCGGTTCGGATGGACGACAACCAGAACTACAAACGCCTGGAAGCCTTCATGCCGGTGCGGGGCGATTTCCGTCGCCCGGTCGATCTGGAGATTGGGCCGAAAGGTGAGATGTACATGCTGGAATACGGTTCGGTGTATGGCATCGACAACGACGATGCGCGGCTGGTCAAAATCGAGTTCAACCCCGGAAACCGTACGCCCGTTGCCAAAGTGACGGCGCGGGACACGATTGGGCTGGCTCCGTTTAAAGTGGCCTTCAACAGCCGCCAGAGCTACGATTTCGACGAGGACGACAAACTGACCTACGAATGGAAATTTGACGGCAATCAGGTGGCTTCGACCGAAGCCAATCCGACGTTTACGTTTCAGAAAAATGGCATTTACCCGGTGACGCTGAAAGTGACAGATCCGAACGGAGCCAGTTCGCTGGATACGCTGGAAATCAAAGTCGGGAACACGCTACCGCAGGTGGCCATTGCGACCACCGACAACAGCACGTTCTTTTTTGCCGACCAGACGCCGTTCAACTACGCGGTCAATGTGAAGGACAACGAGGACAAAGCGATCGATAAGAAGAAGGTAAAAGTTGCGCTGAACTACATTCCGAAAGTTTCTGGAAATGATCAGGTGATGGGTCACCAGCAGATTACGAGCACCTTCAATCTGGGCAAAAACCTGATGCAGGCCAGCGATTGCAAGGCGTGTCACCAGATCAACGGCAAGTCGGTCGGCCCGGCGTTTGTTGAAGTTTCGAAAAAATACCGGGGTGACAAGGGTGCGGCCACGCGGCTGGCTAACAAGGTGATCACCGGCGGTGGTGGCGTCTGGGGCGAACACGCCATGAACGCCCACCCGCAGTTGTCGAAGGAAGACGCCACCGAAATCGTGAAATACGTGCTGGCGTTGGGGAACGAGCAACCGGACGTGACGCTGCCGCAGCAGGGCACGACGGTTTTGAAAGAGCACGTTGGCAAGGACCAGACGGGGCGCTACATTCTGTCGGCGTCCTACACCGACAAAGGCGGGGCCATCACGCCCCTTACCAGCAGCGAGAGCCTGATTCTGCGCCCCTCCAAAGTGCTGGCCGGTGACGCGGATGAGGTGTATAACATGAACCGTCAGCGCGGACGGCTGGGAGCTACCAAAAACAAAGCGTATTTCGTGCTGAAAGGCGTGGACCTGAAAGGCATCCAGAAGCTGACGTACCAGGTGGCCTCGAAAGACCACGACGGCACGATTGAAGTCCACACCGGTTCGGCGAAAGGCCCGGTCATCAGCACGGTGGCGTATACGGCCACGGGAGCCTGGAACAAAACCGCCGAGCTAAGCGCCCCGATTCAGGACCCCGGCAGCAAGCAGGATTTGTATTTCGTGTTTGTGAACGCGGATCCGAAAGCCGAGAATATTGGCGGGGTAAGTTGGGTGGAGTTTGGGAAGTAAGATTTTAGATACGGTTTTTAGTGAAGGGAGCCACCGTGGTTTTTTAGGAACTGCGGTGGCTTTTTGGTTTACCAGCAGCAAAACGCCAAAAATATTTCATGGAATATTTTATCTTTACTAAAAAATAACAAATTCTAATGAGCACAGATTTACTACAACTTCCAACTCGACATTTACTAGATAAAATCGGTGCGGGTAATCATAAACCTGGATCTGGTAGTGCAGCTGCTCTTAATGGAATTTTAAGCTCTGAACTATTAGAGACTGTTATTGAACTTACGCTTGAAAGAGAAAAAACATATATACATTGTAAAACAGAGTTTGAAGCAATAAAAAACAAAATTATTAATATCATAGGGCCAAGATTAGAAGTATTGTTTGAAGAAGATTCTTTACAGTTTGATAAGACGATTCAAAAGAGAAAGGAACGAAACAAAGAGAGAAATCAAAAAATAAAAAACGATCTTCAGGAAGAATCACTGCAAGAACTGAAAAGATCAACGGAAATTCCGATTGAAATTGCAAATCTTTGTATCCAGCTCGCAAAATATTCCGTTGTAGTATTTGATAAAGGATTTAAATCAGCTAGGGGTGATTCAGGCGTAGCTTTAGGTAGTTCTCTTTCAGGTCTTTCAGGCTGTATTGCTATCATAAGCCTAAATCTACAATCGTTCCCAAAAAATGCTTGGACTAATTCAATTGAAATTCAAAAAAAGGAGCTAAAGAATGAGTTTAATAATCTCAGCAAAGAGAATGTTAGATTAATGGATACCCTTGATGAGGAAGCAGATATAAAGGGGGATTTTCTAGTAGAATTTACTGAAATTAGGAAATCACTATTTGGAAAATCTAATGTTTCCCACACTGATATTGAAAATTTAGCAAGACGAATTCAAAATGCATTATGGGGTTATAAAGAACTAATATGGAGTGTTAACCCTCCAGATAATCTACTTGGCGTGCTGAAACCACAAAAAGTTATAGAGTTATTAAGATATGCATTTCACAAAGCACATACCTTAGGAGTTAATGAACAGGGTGAAGAAATCGCTGGCATAATTAATAACGAGGATTATACTATTACAATCTCAGATATGTATAAGCCAGATGTTATTAAATTCACTACGGCTCATGAGCTTGGACATGCCTTGCTACATGACAAAATAGAACTTCACCGTGATTTACCATTAGATGGGTCGGACATAGAACGATATAGACCAATTGAAGAAATACAAGCAGATAAATTTGCAGCTGTATTTTTGATGCCCAAAAAGATAGTAGTCCAACTGTTTTATGAACGATTTCAAATTAAGAGGTTTACGATTAATGAGAACACTGCACGTTTACTTGATAGTACGGCTCATGAACTTCGCAAGAAGGTTAAAAACAAACGTGACCTTTCTCGAATGATTGCAAAGTGTGGATATTATAATTCTAGACCTTTTGATTCATTGTCAAAAATTTTTCAAGTTTCAATCGAAGCAATGGCTATTAGATTAGAGGAGCTAGAATTAATAGAATATTAATTCTAGAGAGACCCTTTGTCACTTGCGTTTCTATTCAAAGACTTTCTGTCCCTAACCAGTAATTGACCAATCTCCCCATTAAAACCGGCGGCTTCGGGCCAGAGACCGTATCGATGTAGTCCCAACGTACCACACGCAAGCAAAAACAGCATGCTACCGCCGTGGTGTAAGATTGCGGTAAGCTTATGGTAGCGAAACGTGTATTTTTTGGTTATTTTTGCTGAAAAGGAATAAAGACATGACCACCGACGTGCAGTATCAGACCGGAAAGATGGTCAAAGACCCGAGGGCCATGACCCCGCAGGAGCGGAGCCGCTGGCAAAAACAATGCGCTGAAAATGCGCGGGATTACCTGTTTTCCATTGGTCAGCCGCTGGTCTACAAGCGTCCGGACGGCCATGTGGTCGCTGAACACAAAGACGGCCGCATTCTGGTGATCCAATGACAATTTATCTGATCGCCGGCCCTCCCGGCATCGGCAAGAGTACCAACGCCCGGGAATTGATCCCGGAAGGCGTTCCAATCGTTGATCAGGATCTAGCTGCCTACCAATACAAAAAAAGAGGATTCACCGATTATCAGGACATTGCATCCCTGACAACCCATCAAAAAATCCGGGAATGCTTGTTTAATAAGGAAGATTTCGCCCTGGAATTGAATTTAGGGTTTCCCTCGCATTACGCTTATCTAAAGTCGATTGCCAACTTCGACCGGTCGAACCAGGTAAACCTGTTGCTGTTTTTTACGGACGATCTTCATCTCTGTATCAACCGGGCGAAAGCCCGGTTTTTGAACGGTGGACACGAAGTTAAAACCGAGGTCATTGAAGAAATGTATGTCAGTACCATGCCACTGTTTGAAGAGAATAAATCGCTGTTTCAGCAAGTGCGCCTGGTGGACGTTTCATATACAGAAATCATCGAACTGACCAGAGAAAGCAGCATTTTACCGGATTGGGTGATAAAAAATAATCTACAGATTTATTTATAATCGAGACCCAGAATATAGCTCTTTTTGGTTGTTGCTTCTGCTTGCGTGGTTGCGGGACAAAAGGCCGATGATGAGGCCTAAATCGCCCCTTTACAATACACTGAGATGGAAAAAACGAAAATTGATCTCACTGCGGAACTGGAAGAAATCAAGCGAGGCCAGCAACAAACGCTGGATTTTCTGAAATCGCACGGCCAGGAACTGGATCTGGGCGAATGGCTGTCGGTGCGGGACTACGCCAAAAAATACGGTGTTTCGATTCAGGTGGTGGTCAACTGGATCAACCGGGGTATTATTCCGGCTGACTGCGTGGAAGACCTGCTGATGTTCAACAACATTCGCATGGTTCAGGACAAGGTGTATAAATGAGACGCTGCCGGGCTTTCGATCAAACGCTAGAGCCGTTTCTGCCTTCTTCAGCAAGGGAATAAGAAGACAGAAACGACAAAGCTTCAAATTCGGCCTTTATTCTTCCACGAGTTCCTCTTTTTTGAGACAGGCAAAGACCTCGCGATAGAACTCGGGGTGTGATTGCCAGGTCTGTGCGGTGACCATATTTCCGTCACGGACGGCCTGTTGGGTCGAATAGGTGCCACCACCCATCTCAATTTCGGTCCGCACATGTTCATAAGCGGTTAGTTTCCGGTTGTTCGCCAGGCCCGCGGTGACCAGAATCTGGATGCCGTGGCAGATGGCAAAGACCCACTTGCCCTGCCGGTCAAACGCCCGGACGACCTCCAACAGCCCGGCATGGTTGCGCAGGTATTCGGGGGCGCGACCGCCCAGCAGCAGAATGGCGTCATAGTCGTCGACCACCACCTCGTCGATCGTCAGATCGGAAACCAGACAATAGCCGGGCCGCTCGATATAGGTATCCCAACCGGGTTCAAAATCGTGCATCACCAGGTTCAGCCGGCGTTTGCTGGGCGCGGCAATCACCGCGATGTCGCCTTCTTCCTGAAAGCGGTGAACGGCATAGAGGGTTTCGTAACTTTCGCCACCATCACCGGTGACAATCAGGATTTTGCGATTCATGGCGTAACGAATTTAAAACATGGGGTAATAATAGAGCCATTTTACCCCGCTAAACCACCAAAAGCAAACAATCCGGCCGTCCTACCTATCCGTTAAAATCTGATTACGTTCCGGATATTCCGCGCCCGCAATTCGTAAGATTCAACAGAAGTCAACCTTTCAAAAAACCGTTCTTGTGGGTCGCGTAGCGACCAGATGTTTGTAGAAAAGAAGGCATTTCTCCCCCTTCCAGGATCGCGTAACGCGTAGCGATCCAGCAAAAAGCAAAGTCCGATCGCTACGCGATCCAAAAGGCCGGAACTTGGCTATTAGGCTACAAACATTTTGTCGCTACGCGACTAAAAAACGGGCAGAGTGATCGGTACATACGCATGAGTGAAGGCGTCCCCAAACGTGAAGACCGGTGTCATTTGTAAAATTTTTGGCTTCCTGCTAATGTTGCAATACCACTCATCAGGGTTGAAATCATAAAAATCAGATAAAGAACTATCTCATTTTTTTCTGAACTATAAAAATAAGCTATGACTCCCAGCACCCAGGCTCCTACCCCCGTCACCATCATACACTTTCCTACCCATCTAGCCAACCCATCCGGGTCTTTGATTGTATTTTCGTCATACCCAGCGATCACATTGGCAATTTTAAATTTCCAAATCATAAAGCCGAGAAAGAGGAAGAAAACGCCAATCAGTGCAAAAAAAACGAAAGAGAACATAGCACATTCAGAATTTATCTTGACCTTAAATTAACGTTCTATTACCCTTAACGATTGTATGAGCAAAAATAAGCACTTTTTTTGATTGCATAGAAAACTGTTCTGTTTACCCAATGATCGATCATTCGTCATGCATGCAGCCAGCCAAAAAACCGCCGATCCGTCCTTTAAAAGCCCAAAAAACTGCAAACAGTAACCCACCCCCCGGTGTTGTATGGGTTCACCTTACACTTGCCACCATACGCCATGAAATATGCGGTTTCCTACAACATTGAACAATCCGCTTTTGAACTTCGGGTCGACGACCACGCCCCCATCGTCTTCACCAATCATTTTCAGGTGATCGAATACCTGGAACAGGCCGGGCTGTCGGAACCCGACGGGGATTACGTCTATGATCCCGTCGAAAAGGGTTTTACTTTTTCGGAAGCCTATGCGCTCGATTAAACACCGGTTATGAATAAATAAAGAACCAGTCATCTATATTTACGAATCAATGCCTTGGCACAACCAAAATCTGTATGCTGGTCAAACGACTTTTGCTTGTAGTTTCGGTTCTGGTTCTATCGGAAACAAACGCTTTCGGACAGTCGCTGGCGGACACCTCGGCCATTCTGACGCAACTCAACCAGGCCGAAGCCATTGAAATGCAACAGCCCGAAAAGGCCCTGCAGGACTACCGGGAAGCCCTGGCAGTCTCTCAGAAAACCGGCTACACCAAAGGATATTTTGAAAGTGTACGACTCATCACCTACCTGCTGGATGTGCTGGGTCGGCACGACGAATCGGAAAAACTGGCGACCGAAGCCCTGCAAAAAGCCCTGCGGGAGCCGTCCGAACAATACCGGAGTCAATGCCATTTTGCGCTGGCACAGTCGGCCAAGTGGCAGGGCAAAAACAGGCAGGCCATTCAGCACCTCAAGCTGGCTGCACCCTACATGCTGGCCCATCAGAACCGGAAAAAGGCTGCGGTTCTGTACCAGAATCTGGGCCTGATCTACGAAGCCGAAAAGCTGTATCCGCAGGCCCTGAACTACTACAACCGGGCGATTCAATATGACCGGATTG
This sequence comes from Larkinella humicola, assembly GCF_008727875.1. Classification (GTDB taxonomy): domain Bacteria; phylum Bacteroidota; class Bacteroidia; order Cytophagales; family Spirosomataceae; genus Larkinella; species Larkinella humicola. The sequence goes on from NZ_VTWS01000006.1 coordinate 57,801, forward strand.
CGAAAAGCACGAATCAGGAACTGGCGGTGGACTACCACAGCCTGGCCTCTGTGTACGTCAAACAAAACCGGTTGAAGGAAGCGCTGGTGTATTACCGGAAAACAAAAGCCCTTCTCGACACGACCAAAGACCTTTCGCTGCTGATCAATTTGTACAGCAACATCGCGAATCTGCACAACGAAGAAGCCCGGTACGACTCAGCCTTGTTTTACTACCAGAAAGCCCTGCGGCTGAATCGCCAGTCTAACAACCCCCTCCAGGAGTTGCATTTGCTGGCCGGTCAGGCGGCTACGTATAACGGCCTGAACCAGTTTGCAAAGGCAAAACCGCTGCTGGATCGGGCGCACGACATGGCGAAAACCAACCGGGTGGGCCTGTCGGAATTTCGAAACATCTACCGGGAATATGCGAATGCCAGCCACGGTTTAGGGGATTACAAAACCGCCTTTTCGTGGTATCAGCAGTATGTCAAAACCAACGATTCGTTGTCGACGCGGGAGGCCAAGGAACTGCTGGGCGAATACGAATTGAAACTCCGGCAGGCCGAAGCGGGGCAGCAACTGGCCGAAAAACAACGCCGGATCGAGCAACTGGAACAGGCGCAGCAACGTCAGAAGCTGTGGCTATTGGTGGCGGGGCTGGTAGGACTGAGCGTGGTGAGCGGTCTGGTGTTCGCCTACTTCTATATGCGCCAGCGTCGGCGTACGGCAGACAACGCCCTGCTGGCGGCCGAGCGCGCCCACGAACTCGCCGTGGTGCAGTCCGAATTGCAGGGGCAGCAGAAAGAACGGCTGCGAATTTCCAAAGAAATGCACGATGACCTCGGCGCATCGCTGACGACGATCGGTTTGTTGAGCGAGGTGGTCAAAACGCGGATGAATGCCGCAACGCTCCCTGAAATTGCCAAAATTTCGGCAATTTCGGCCGACATGGTGACGGCCATGAACGAAATTATCTGGTCGCTGAACACCAAAAACGACAGTCTCAACGGACTGATTGCCTACACCCGGGCCTTCGCCAGCGAGTTCATCGAAGATACGGATTTGCGCCTGCGGACGCAGGTAAGCGAGTCGCCCCGGGAGATTGCCATGCGGGGAGTAGACCGGCGGAATGTGTTTCTAACCGTAAAAGAAGCCCTTCATAATGTGGTGAAACACGCGCAGGCCACGCAGGTCTGGCTCACGATCCGGCCCGAAGCCGACCGGCTGGTGATTGAAGTCGCCGACGATGGTCACGGTTTTGCCCCGCATGAACGAAGCCGGTTCCGGAACGGATTGGGGAATATGAAAAACCGCATGGGCGAATCGGGCGGCACCTGTGACATTTCTTCGTCGCCGACGGGTACCCGTGTGACCATTACGTATCCCTACCCGACGACCAAAAATACTGCAAATGCAGTATGGCAGAAAACCCAAAAAAGCGCCAATATTGCCGGATGAACACCCCCATCACCGTCGCCATTGTGGAAGACAAGGAACTGATCCGGCAGTCGCTGGCCATTCTGGTCGATGGTGCCGACGGTTTCGCCTGTCAGGCCACCTTTGAAACAGCCGAAGCGGCCCTGGATCATTTGCCGGGGCAGTGTGTCGATGTGGTGTTGATGGACATCGACCTGCCGGGCATGAACGGCATCGACTGTGTGCGGCATCTGAAGCAGCTCTGTCCAACCACTCAGTTCATGATGTGTACGATGTATGACGAAGACGAGACGGTTTTTGAAGCCCTCAAAGCGGGGGCGAATGCCTACATCCTCAAGCGCAGCCCGCCCCATAAACTCCTGGAAGCCATCACCGAACTGCACGAAGGCGGATCGCCCATGAGCAGCACCATTGCCCGCAAAATTGCCAGTTCGTTTCACATCAGCCCAACGGCTCCCAACGAACTGGACGTTCTGACACCCCGTGAACGGGAAATTCTGGATCGGCTGTCGAAAGGTCACAGCCACAAGGAAGTGGCCACCGAGCTGTTTGTCAGCCCCACCACCGTCCGGAAACACATCTTCAACATCTACGAAAAACTCCAGGTCCACTCCAAAGTTGAAGCGGTCAACAAGTACCTGGGACGGAAATAAAGCGTAAAAAATCATACAAATGCGGTATTGTCGGCCCCAGTTAGAGCCGATAGTTTTGCCCCGGTGATTGACGGTAATCACCCCAAAACCACGCACGATTATGAAAACGCTCCTTCTGTTCCTTCTGGTAACACTGACTTTTACGGCCTGCAAAAAAGACGATGACGAAGTCGCGCCCGCCAAACCGGCGGAAGCCGTAGCGGGTACATATAACCTGACGTCTTTCTATTACGTTTCGGGAGACGACCGCATCAATCTGCCAACGCTGCCGTATACCCAGAACGGCCAGACCGTATCCGGAACCGCCAGCCTGACCCCCCAAACCACCGACGATCAGGTGACCCTCCGACTGACGCTGAAAATAACGGGCAGCGACGATCAGTCCATCGAGCTGAAAAACCTCACCGTGCAGCAAAACGGGTCGGGCTATGATCTAACCGCAGGAAACCAGACCATTGCCAGTGCCGACGGCAAAAAAATGAATCTGGCAATTTCCGAAACCGATCCGACCACGAAGGCAACATCCGAGCTCAAGTTCACGGCCGAAAAGTAACCTCACTTGTTCCACCCATTTAAGGATCTGATTATGTGCAAGAAACTTGCTTTTATCCTCAGCACGGCCTTCCTGATGCTGCTGTGCAGCGATCGTGTGCAGGCCCAGAAAGCCTTTGAGCAGGGCCGGATTGTTGGCACCGCCGGTTTGCTCCTGGAAAACAATGCTACACCCGTTACGGCAGCCGTTGAATATGGCGTTACGGATGAGATCGGGATCGCTGGTAAAGTGGTTTATCAATCGAACAAGGGCTACAGTGCCTATTCGATTGGCGTGCTGGGCAACTACCATCTGGCCAAAGCTTTTTCGGTTGTAGGCAATAAACTCGACCCTTTCCTGGGCATTCACATCGCCAAACCCTTTGCGTCGCGGGACGGGCGAACCGACTCCGGAAACGTTTTTGCCGGTGCCCAACTCGGTGCCCGGTATCTGGTCAACGAACGGATTGGCCCGTATGCGCAGCTTAATCTGGGACTCGTCAATTCGGCCGGTTCCAGCTTCGAACTCGGTGCCGCCTTTAAATTCGGGAGGTAAAACGGCATGGACCGTTCATTTTGTATCTCCCTGTCAACTCAAAACGCTACGGCTATGAAAATCTGGATTAGTTTTTTGCTCCTCGTTTCCTCACTGGCTCTGGCTCAGTCCGAAGAACCGCTCAAAAAGGGAAATACCGTTTATGTCGAATCGTTGTCGAAAAACGAAAATAGCCAGGAAACGCTGAAAGCTTTTGTCGATCAGCTTCAGGAATGGGGCCATTGGAAAGTAGCCGCCAACAAATCCTCGGCTGATTTCATCATCAAGTTAAACCTCGAAGCCAGCAGAGGCATCCGGGTTACGTCCTGGGGAGGCACCTCGATGGCCTGTAGTGCCCGGTTCTACGACAAAGCCGATGTGTTGCTCTGGGAAACGGACACCTACAGAGCCAGCCCCAACGGCACCAACGGGTTTAATGCCAAAAAAGCAGCCGCTCGCAAACTGGCGAATGCCATCGAAAAAAAGTACCGGTAAGTTCACACGACAACCCTTGCCTGAATCGGTCAATGCCTGACCGGGTGCTTCCGGTTAGTACATAAAACCGGCCTGTTCCAGGTCGGTTTTTTCTATACCAGACCCAGCTTCCCGGCTCTGCCCACGACTGTTCATACGCGCGAATTACTTGTATTTTCCGTAGTTAAACCGGTCACTTTGCGATCTAAATATGTACTTATTTTGTTATCCAGGTGTATCCCAGTTCATGCGATTAATTGAACCCGAGCGGTTTTTCCAGCGGCAGGTTTTTACGGTTTCATGATGGGGCTGACACGGTTTTACGCTTCTATTTATTACAACAACAGATACCATGAAAAAGCGCATTGAACTTGAATTAACGGCAAACGAAGCCCAGATGCTGGCCTTTCTGCTGCACACAGTTACCGACCAGTTCCACGCCAGTAAAGTCCTTCGCGACCGGGCCAAAATCAGCCTGAAAGATTTACGAACCGCCGAAAGCGTGCGGAGAAAGCTGACGCACTAAATAAAACCAGAATCGTACCGGCAAAGCCTTTGACGGCATTCGTTAAAACCGCCTGACGCTTGCCCTTTTAACGTTTGGAAGCTGCGTGCTTCTCCAGCAACCGCAGCGTATGGTCCAGGGATTTCGGATCACTCCATTCTTCATGACCCGGCACTACGATTTTTGCCGTGCCAAACCGGCTTTTTACCCGTTGAATGGAATTCGCCCATTCCTTCAGGTTGGCGTCGGCGAGGTTGCCCATCCCGAAAGCAGCCACACTTTTGACGAAACAGCCGCCGTGCAGAATCTGTTGCTTCGGCAACCAGACCACAATGTTGTCGCTCGTGTGTCCTTCGCCCGGAAAATAACAGCGGATGGGTTCCTGACCGATGGTAAACGTGGTATCGTTTGGTACGATGGCTTCGGGAGCCTCATAACCCAGTTTTACCGATTTTTGGGCCGTCAAGGGGGTACTGATCACACGGACCCCGGCTTTCCGGAGTTCGGCAATCCCGCCGACGCGGTCTTCGTGGGCGTGCGTGACAATGCAAAGCCGAACGGGCTGACGCAGGCTGTCGGCCACCCACTGGAGCAATTGCCGGGTGTTGTCGGTATTGCCATCGCTGTCCCAACCCGAATCCACGAGCACAACACCATCTTTTGTTTTAATAATCAGGCCGTTAGAGGGAACACTGGTGTTCTGATAAACCCCGTAGGTCGTATGAACGAGAACCTTATCATTCAGGGGCGTTACCTTGAGTTTCGGTTTTTGCGACGATTGAGCCGAGGTCTGACGCTGGAACAGAAGAGCAAAAACAAGTGCTGTCAGGATGCGCATGAAGTAGAAAACAGCTTGATGAAGGAATTGATTCGTTGGTGAAAAAGCAGTGATACCTGATAACAAAGTTGCGAAAATGTTTTCAATTTGAAACCATTGCAATAAGGCTCTGTGCTTCAAAACCGGCAAAATCCGCTACTTTTACGGGCATGAACTACCGATTTTTTGCTTTATTTCTTCTGTTAACCGTTCCGGTTCTTGCGCAGGAGCCATCGGCCAGCCGCATTACCCGACACATCAAAAAACTGGCTTCCGACCAAATGAAAGGCCGGGGTACCGGCAGTCGTGAAAATGCCAAAGCCGCGGCCTACATCGCCCGGCACTTCCGGAAATACGGTCTGAAACCGCTGGGGGAAGACGGTTTTTACCAGCCTTTTACGGCCAAAGTCCGGCGCGTGGTGGTGCCCGACAGCCTCCGCAAAGCCGCCAACGTGATCGGTTTTCTGGACAACGGCGCGGAGCATACCATCGTGATCGGCGCGCATTACGACCACCTGGGCCTGGGCGATCAGGGCAGTTCGCTGGACGCCAACCCCCAGGGGCAGATTCACAACGGGGCCGACGACAATGCTTCGGGCGTGGCCGGTTTGCTGGAACTGGCGCAGTATTACGCAAAAAATTCGGAGAAAGAACCGTACAATTTTCTGTTCATGGCGTTCGGCGCGGAAGAACTGGGGTTGCTGGGTTCGCGGCATTTCCTGAACCACCCTACCCTGCCCCTGGACCGGATGAACTTCATGGTGTGCATGGACATGATTGGCCGGTATAACCCGGAACGCGGCATCGGCATCGGAGGCTACGGAACCGCCGACGCCTGGCCGACGGTTTTTAAAGACGTCACCGCCGGGGTAAAATTCTTCACCGACCGGGCCGGCAACGGCGGTTCCGATAATGCGGCTTTTTACGCCAAAAAAATTCCCGTGCTGTTTTTCCACACCGGCGGTCATCCGGATTACCACAAACCCAGTGACGATGCCGAGAAAATCGACGCCAAAGCCGAAGAGGAAATTCTGCGGCTGGAAATCAAACTGATCGACAAGGCCCTGAAGCTGCCGAAAATGACATTCACCCCGGTTCAGTAAGCTACCCGTCGAACGATTCTGTCCTGGCAGAGTATGGCCGGAAGCAAAGCGACTTTCTACTGAAAATGCGCAATTGACAGCGTTGGCCCACGTAGAAAGACCTCCGGCATGACCTTCCCCCAACAAATTCGTTATACGTTTTTCCTTTTTTGCTTCCTTTTCGTTCATCTGACCGGAAAAAGCCAGGAAAAACCAAAGTCCCCCAAAACCATTCCGGAACTTCAACGGGCGATTGAAAACGTGCTGAAAGAAACCGGGACCCCGGCCGTCGGGGTGGCTTTGGTGAACGGAGACAGTACGGTTTGGGTGGCCGGTTTGGGAAAAGCCAATCTGGAAAAAAACACGAAAGCTACCACTACGACGCTGTTCCGCATTGGTTCGGTGTCGAAAATGTTCGTTTCGCTGGCGATTCTGAAGCTCCAGGAAGAAGGCCGGGTGAGTCTGAAAGATAAAGTGCGAGACTTAGCCCCCGAAATCGCCTACGTCAACCCCTGGGAAAAAACCGCTCCGATTCTGGTGGAGCACCTGCTGGAACACACCACGGGCTGGGACGACATGCACATGGCAGATTACGCCCTCAACGATCCAACCCTTACGCTGAAACAGGGACTCGATTTTCTGCCGGGCACCCGGACATCCCGCTGGATGCCGGGCACACGGATGGCCTACAGCAATTCAGGTCCGCCGGTGGCCGCTTACATCATCGAAAAACGGACGGGCCAGCGTTTTGAAGACTACATACAGACTCATTTTTTTCAACCGCTGGGCATGACAACGGCGACCTATTTTGCGTCGGAGCTTTACCGGCAACGGGGGGCCACCCTCTACGTGAACAACGATCCCCAGCCGTACTGGAACATCAGCGTTCGTCCGTCGGGGGCCATTAACGCGTCACCGGAGGATATGGCCCGAATGCTCCGCTTTTTTGTCAACCGGGGTCGGGTTGGGGATCGGCAACTTGTGCGTGAAACCTCCTTGAAACGCATGGAAACTCCCTCCACCACCACGGGCGCCCGGGCGGGTCTGGACTACGGATACGGTTTGGCCAACTATTCGACCCCGTATAAGCAGTTTGTGTACCGATCCCACTCAGGCGGGGTAAACGGCGGACTGACGGATTTTGCGTATCTCCCGATGCAACGGGTGGGCTATGCCATTATGATCAATGCCGCAAACGGAAATGCCCTTTCCCAGATCGGGAACCTGATCCGGAGTTTTCAGACCGCCCCTTTTCAGACCGATTCGGCCCGCAAAAAACCGGTGGATCGAAAGCTCGAGGATGCGATTTCGGGCTATTATGTTCCGATCAATCCGCGGGTGCAAAAGATGTATTTTCAACAGCGGATTGTGGATGTAAAGCGCCTTTGGCGGAACGGAAATTTTCTTTTTAGCCGAAACCTGTTCGGGGGCGGTTTAGAAACCCACGTCGCCCTGACCGACCGGCAGTATGCCTCACCCGAAACCGGGAAAATCAGTGTGGTGCGAGTACAGGACCCGCTGGTAGGGGAAGTCGTTCATGTGGGCAGTCTGGTTCTGCTGCGGATTTCACCGGTTCTGGCCTTCGGTCAATACCTTCTCAGTATCCTCTGGATCCTGTATCTGCTGGGTTCGGTGATTTTCGGCAGCGTCTGGTTGATCCGCTATTGGAAGACCAGGCGGAGCCGTACGGAGACGCGCAACGTTATTTTGTGGCCTTTTCTGACGAGTCTGCTTTTTCTGGTGACCACGATTCTGGGCATCATCGGCGGGCAGGATCCGATGGAACGGCTGGGAAAGGTGGGGTTTGTATCGGTCTCCGCGCTGGTATTGTCCATTCTTTTTGCCCTGGCGGCCGTCTGGTCCGTCATCACGTTGATCCGGGAACGGAACGCCAGCCTGAACAGAACCCTTTACTGGCACATGGTCGTGCTGTCGGTTCTCCATATCATGGCCACCGGGTATCTAACGTGGTTTGGGGCCATTGGCGTACCAAGCTGGCAGTAACGCCCATCCTTCAGGCAGAAAAAACGGATCGAAATCCGTTCGATCCGTTTCCCCATTTTGGATACAACATCAAGAGATCTGGTTACTTTTTCGGAGCTGAACTGTCGCACCTTTGCAGCGTCAATAGTTGACTCCGATTTAACAAGAGAACTTATGAGCAGTATTCAAAAAACGAAACTAGGCAGTCTGGGGCTGGTCGTTCCGGCCATTGGACTGGGTTGCATGGGCATGACGCAGATTGCGGGCATGGATATTTACGGAAAAGCCGACGAAGCCGAATCCATTGCGACCATTCACCGCTCGCTCGAACTGGGCGGCAATTTTCTGGACACGGCGGACTTGTACGGCCCACTCGCCAACGAACGGCTCGTGGCCAAAGCCATCCGGGGAAACCGGGATCAGTATGTGATTGCCACCAAGTTCGGCTACGAGATCGACGATACCGAGCAACTGACCTGGCGCATCAACGGCCAGCGGGACTACGTCAAAAAAGCCGTCGAGCGTTCGCTGAAAAACCTGGGAACCGATTTCATCGACCTTTATTATCTCCACCGTCTGGACCCCAACACGCCGATTGAAGAAACCGTAGGCGCGATGGCCGAGCTGGTTCAGGAAGGGAAAATCGGGTACATCGGGTTGTCGGAAGTGGGTTCGGAAACCATTCGGAAGGCCCACAACGTTCATCCCCTGACGGCGGTCCAGACCGAGTATTCCCTGTTTGAACGCAGTGTGGAAGAAGACGGTATTCTGGCAACGATTCAGGAACTGGGCATTGGTTTTGTGGCCTATTCGCCCTTAGGACGCGGATTTCTGTCCGGCGACATTCAGACACCGGATGATTTTCCCGCCAACGATTTCCGCCGGAGCATTCCCCGCTTTCAGGGAGAGCAGTTTTACAATAACATTGAGCTGGTGAATGAGATCAAGAAACTGGCCGCTGAAAAAGACATTACGCCGTCGCAACTGGCCATTGCCTGGGTGATTGCCAAAGGTTTTTTGCCGATTCCGGGGACCAAACGCGTGAAATACGTGGAGCAGAATCTGGCGGCCACCGGCATCACGCTGAGTGCTGACGAACTGGCCCGACTGGAAGCCATCATTCCGCTGGGAACGCCAACCGGCGACCGGTATGACGCTGGAGGAATGGCGATGGTAAACTTATAAATAAAAGTAGAAAGGCAACCCGGAAAAGCATTGCCAAAAAATGCTTTTCCGGGTCTTTAAAAACGAAACCGGCATGAAAAAGAACGACCGTTCTCCCTATTTTATCAGTTCAATCGCTGAATTACACCGGATTCTGGAGTTACCCAAACCGGAACATCCGCTGGTGAGCGTAATTAATTTCGAAGAAATAACCTGCTATACGGATGAAAGCCTGAGAAGTCTTATTTACAATTTTTACTCGATCTGCATTAAAAAAGGATTCAAAGGAAAATTAAAGTATGGTCAGAACTATTATGATTTCGATGAAGGGATCATGACGTTCTTTTCACCCGGGCAGGTCATTACCACGGATATCACGGATGAGCTGGCGCTTTCGGGTTGGTGGCTGGTGGTGCATTCTGATTACATCCGGAATTACCAATTGGCAAAATCCATCCGGAATTACGGTTTTTTCTCGTATGCCGCGAATGAAGCCCTGCACCTTTCCGAAAAGGAAGAAGCAATGGCCACCACCATTATGAAGAACATTGAGCAGGAATATCGTTCGAATATTGACTCCTACAGTCAGGATGTTATCGTTTCGCACATTGAATTATTGCTCAATTATTCAAACCGGTTCTACAACCGGCAGTTCATCACCCGCAAGGCTGCCAACAGCGATTTGTTGATCAAGCTGGAAGCGTTGTTGGCAGATTATTTCGCCGGTGAAAAAGTGCAGCAACTGGGTCTGCCAACGGTCCATTACATTTCGGAACAACTCGCCATTTCCCCCAATTATTTGAGCGACCTGCTGCGCAACCTGACGGGCCAGAGCACCCAGCAGCACATCCACAACAAACTGATCGAAAAAGCACAGGAAATTCTGACGACCACTTCCCTCTCGGTGAGCGAAATCGCGTATCAGCTTGGTTTTGAGTATCCGCAGTCGTTTAGCAAACTGTTTAAAAATAAAACGAATCTCTCTCCGCTCGAATTCCGGCATACGTTCAATTAGGTTGCTGTAGTAAGGCCAATTAAACAGTAGCCGAATTGCCTGCAAAACACGGTTTATTCTTTCTCTTTTTTGCCCCGGCCCCCTGAAGAACAGATCAAAAAAAGGAAATTTCTGTTTCAAGTTATTCCTATCTTTATAGTTATTTTTCCATGCAACTATTCAGCTATACGCCTTAATTATCAGACAATATTACCTTCTTGCATAAACAGATATTGCTACACCGTTTACTAACTTAACCTTCGCTTCCATCTCCTGCGAAACAAATTTGCGCTAACCTGATGCCATTCCGTTGATCGAAATGAGCATCTGAGCAGGCTCCATTGAAAACCGCCCCTCTTCTTATTAAAGAATCAACGTTCTATCCTGCGAATAAATTCTATATTTGTGATACCGCATGCCGAAGTGCCTGAAATGTTCTTTTTAAAAAAGGAAAATACCCGGCATTGTCGCGTCTCATTGGTGTATAATTCTTAAACCCTACTTGCGTTATGAAGCAAAACTTTACCTCTTTTAAGTCGTTTTACGCTCATTTTTTTACTTTTCTGCTGGTGATTTCCTGCGGGGGAACAACCGCGCTGTATGCCCAATCAGTTAGCGCACAACCTGACAGTTACCAGATTGATAAATCAAGAAAGCTGATCGTCTGCAACCGAATTCCAACCATTCCATCCGGACAGCCGGGGGCCCTGAAAATTACATTCGATAAAGAGTATACGTTTTCAGAAACGACACCGGCTTTTCAGACTGGAAAAGCCTACAAGATTACAAACAGCGGGGCCACCTTCACCCTTTTCTTCACGGGATTACCTCTCCTGAATATCAAAACCGTTAACAGTAAGGCCATTAACGAAAAAGAAGATGATGTCCGGACACCGGGTACGATCACCCTCTCTACGGTGGATAAACCTTTGGTGACATCCTACATGGGCATTCGGGTGCGGGGTAATTTCTCGAGAGGTTATCCTAAAAAAGGGTACAACATGGAATTATGGAATGATGTAAAAGGAGATGAAAGCCGGGATCTTAGTCTGGATGGACTCCGTGAGGACAGCGACTATTATCTCCTGGCCATGTACGGCGAATCCATGCGACTCCAGAATGCAACTGCGCATTCGCTGTGGCTAAAAACGCATACGCTGCCGTATATCGCCAAGGAACCGGAAGCCATTGGTGGAATCCGATACCGGTATACCGATGTATTCATTAACGGTTCCTACAACGGCGTTTATCTGTTGACGGAAAAAGAAGACCGGAAGCAATTAAAACTAAAGAAAATCACGGATGGCGGTGAAGTTCGGGGCGAACTCTACAAAACCAACCCGGGAAGCGCGACGAAATACGTTGGTCCATTGCCAGCCTACGATCCCAATGCCGGACTGAGTTGGGGCGGGTTTGAAATCGACTATCCGAAACAATCATTCTGGTTTAACCTCTACGATTTTGTGAACTTTATCGTCAATTCTTCCAATCAGAATTTTAAAGCCGGGATTTTCAATCGGGTGGAAATTACCAGTCTGATCGACAATTTCGTTTTCATTAACGCCATCCGCGCTGCGGATAACATGTCGAACAACCAGGTGCTGGCAAAATACAAAGAGGGTGAAAAATATTTTTACCTACCGTGGGATCTGGATGCCTCGTTTGGATATGATTTTACAGGAAATAAAGAATACCATACGAACGATATCATGACCAACGGGCTCTACAACCGGCTCCTGTCGCTGGACCCCGATGGGTTTAAATCCAAGTTACGGAAACGCTGGTTTGAACTGAGAGGCACCATTTACAGCCTGGAAAGTATCAAACAGGAGTTGCGAACTAATTACAATCTACTCCAGAATGAAGGAGCCTATGCCCGCGAAACCCTGCGGTGGCCCGATCGACTGGCATTGGCCGACTTTTCCTACATTGATCCCTGGCTCGAGAAACGCCTGGCTTATCTGGACAAATACTTCGGGGCTTTTCCGACCGACGCCCCCGCTCCCTTTGTGGTCACGATCACGTCGTTTACGGGTGTCATCGACGGAGCGCAGAAAAAACTGGACTGGACCACCAGCAAAGAGCAAAACTCCCGCCGGTTTGAAGTGGAATTCAGCACCAATGGCAATTCTTACAGCAAGGTGGGCGAAGTGACGGCCGCCGGTACCAGTGATGGCACCAAAACCTACAGCTTCACCCATTCGAATACCTCTTCACCGGCCTACTATCGCCTGAAAATGATCAGTACCAGCGAAACCTCGCAGTATAGTAGCGTGGTTCAGATTACGGCACCGGGTGGTTGTACGCCACCGGCGGCCCCCTCCGTCAGTGCCAGTTTCACCACGGCGACATCCGGCCAAAGTGTGCAACTGACGGCTACCGGGTGTCCGTACACGGTGGTCTGGAGCACCAACCAGACCGGGTCACCAATCACTGTAAATCCCGCCATAACAACCAGTTATACGGCCAAATGCCGCCAAGAACCCGGTTGCGAAAGCAGTTCATCCGCTACCCTTACGGTTACCATCAATGATCCCACGACCGTGACCGGTAATTTCGAAGGGTTCCTGGACAAAGTCGAGTGCGGTACCATGCGGGGTTGGGTCTGGGATCGGAACAAACCGAACACTCCGCTGACGGTCGAGTTTCTGGAAGGCGGTACGTCGCTGGGAACGGCCCTGGCCGATATCTACCGCGAGGACATTAAAGTCGCAGGCAAAGGAGACGGCCGCCACGTTTACAGTTTTCCGACGCCCGAATCCCTGAAAGACAACCGGACCCACACCATTTCGGCGCGCGTACTGGGCAGCAATTATACGCTGAAACAGTCCCCGAAAGTGCTGGGGCCCTGTGCCCCCGGCGCCCGATTAAGTGCCTCGTCCGATGACGAATCCGGCATCCGAATTTCGGTCGCGCCGAACCCGACGAGCGGTGAATTCGAGGTGAGCTTCTACACCGCCACCTGGCAGCAGTCGACGGTATCGGTTGTCGATTTACTGGGTCGCAACTGGTTTACGAGCACGCTGGAAGGCAGTGGAATTCAGAAGCAGAAAGTACGGTTAACCGGTGCCACCGGGCTGTATATGGTTCAGGTTCAACAGGGGCAGGACGTTCGCACGAAAAGTCTGGTTCTCCAGAAATAAACGGTTTCTACCGTTCACGATCTGAATACCGAGGGCCTGCCGGAGAGTTTCCGGACAGGCCCTCGGTATATCTACCCCGCCACCATCACCTTCACGCCCCGTTCCTCCAGCTTCCGAACGGTTTCGGCCGACACGCCGGAATCCGTAATGAGGTAGTGAATCTGGTCCAGATTGCCGATTTTTCCGATGCCGCGTTTGCCAAACTTCGAGCAATCCGCGAGCACAGCCACGGTTTGGGCCGCATCGATCATCTTCTGATTCAGGCTGGTTTCGGTCAGGTTGCTGATCGACAGGCCGAAGTCAAAGTCAATCCCGTCGACGCCCACAAACAACAGCCCGCACGAAAGCTGATCGAGCATCTGTTCGGCATAAGAACCCACCACCGACGATGAGTTCGGACGAATCAGCCCACCCAACTGCATCACTTCCACGTTGGCCCGATTGCTGAGTTCGGCAGCCACTTTAACCGCCGGGGTAATCACGGTCAGCTTTCCGGCCGGATGCAGGCTGCGGGCCAGTTCAAAAACCGTTGTGCCGGAGCTAATGATAATCGAGTCGTGTTGGCCGATGAGCGACAGGGCGGTTTTGGCAATCTTCTGTTTCTCTTCGGCATGAATCAACGCCTTCTCATCGATCGGTTTCTCGAACGCATACGGATTGGTTATGGAGCCCCCGCCACGGGTCCGGAACAACAGACTTTTATCTTCCAGCAGTTTCAAATCCTTCCGAATCGTTACGCCCGACACCTCCATTCGGTCGCTGAGTTCCTGAATCGTCACACTACCGCTTTCCTTCAACCGCTGCAGGATAAATTGGTGCCTTTCTGTAATGGTCTTCATTGCTGACTGAATTCTTCCCGGTCAAGGATAATTAGAATTTGCGAGAATCGTATCAAATCTTTAAAAATAGGGTTTCAAAAAGTTAAATTATATTTCATTTTGTTTAATTCTATTTTCTATGTTTGTTTGCGTACAAGTTAATCTGCCTTAAGTGCAAGTTAATTAGCCTGTTCCTAAACCCTCCTTTTTGTCATGCAATCCGAATCCGTTTTTGATAAAGCCGGTCTGCCAAAGCCCCTGGCCTGGGGGTATCTGGGCATTCTCATCTTCATGATGGGCGATGGCGTCGAACAGGGCTGGCTCAGCCCCTACCTGCTCGAACACGGCATGAGCATCCAGCAATCGGCTTCGCTCTTTACGGTTTACGGCATAACAATTGCAATTTCGTCCTGGTTTTCGGGCGTACTCGCCGAGGGCTACGGCCCGCGAAAAGCCATGCTGGCGGGGTTGCTGCTCTACATCCTCGGCACCGTCGGTTTTGTCGGTTACGGTTTGGCCCGGCTTGATTTTCCGACCATGCTCCTGACCTATGCCATCCGCGGTTTTGGCTATCCACTGTTTGCTTATTCGTTTCTCGTCTGGATTACCTACCGTACTCCGCAGGACCAACTGGGCCGCGCCGTGGGCTGGTTCTGGTTCGTTTTCACCGGCGGTCTGAACGTCTTTGGAGCCTATTATTCAAGCTGGGCCATTGAGCGGATGGGATACCAGAATACGCTGTGGAGTTCCATTTTCTGGGTCGCGCTGGGCGGCTTTTTCGCCCTGCTGCTGAACAAAGACCGGTTCAAACCGTCAGCCGCCAGTGCGGGAGCGAAAACGAAAGAACTGCTAAACGGCCTGACCATCATTCAGAAAGAACCCAAAGTATTGCTTGGTGGCATCGTCCGGATCATCAACACCACGGCGCAGTTTGCATTCCCGGTTTTTCTCCCCATTTACCTGGCCACGTTTGGGTTCAGCACCGTCGAATGGCTGCAAATCTGGGGGACGATTTTTACCAGCAATATTCTATTCAACCTGCTGTTTGGTTTTATCGGCGACCGGCTGGGTTGGCGCAACACCATCCTCTGGTTCGGGGGCGTCGGCTGCGGCATTTCCACCTTGCTGTTCTATTATTCACCGGTCTGGTTTGGCGGGAGTTACGCGATGGTGCTGCTTTCGGGCGTCCTCTGGGGTGGTTTGCTGGCGGGTTACGTTCCGCTGTCGGCACTAGTACCCTCGCTGGTGAAAGATGACAAAGGCGCAGCCATGGCCATTCTGAACCTGGGTGCCGGTCTGCCGGTTTTCGTCGGCCCCGCCCTGGTCGGACTAACGATTGGCACCATCGGTAGTGAAGGCGTCGTCTGGATTCTGGCCGGTTTGTATTTCCTCAGTGCCCTGCTCACCCGGTTTATCACCCTGCCGAAAGAAATTACGTCCACAACCCATGCCCCATTTTCCGTTGGAGATGCCTCCGTTCAGTGAGCAAGTCCGACGGCTTTACCGTTGATAGCTCCGGGGCGTCCCGGAGCCAGCGCATGAACTCAACCCATTGCTACGATGAAAATCCTGATTACCGCGCCCTATCACCAAAAGGGACAAAATGAATTGACGGGTTGGTTTGGCGAAGTGCTGTACCGCCCCTGGAAGTTGCAGGAGCGCGCCTACACCGAAACCGAGCTGATTCAGCTTCTGCAGGCTACCGAAGCCGATGCATTGATTACCGAACACGACCCGGTGACGGCGACCGTCATCGAAGCCTGCCCGAATCTACGGTTTATCGGCGTGTGTCGCGGAACACCGTCCAACGTGGCGGTTGCCACCGCGACCGAAAAAGGCATCCCGGTTTTCAACACACCGGCCCGCAATGCCCAGGCCGTTGCCGAGCTGTTCATCGCCAACCTCATAACGCTGATGCGCAACACCCTCGCAGCGGTTCGCTGGCTGGAGGGCGGGAACTGGGCGGCCGGGGCACATACCTCCTACCTCCAGTTTAAGGGCAACGAGATTGCCGGAAAAACCATCGGTATGGTGGGTTTTGGTGCGGTGGGGCAAACCATCGCGAACCTCGTCCGGCATTTTCCCACCCGGATTTTGTACTACGATCCCTATTACACTTCCGATGATCCGTATTTCGAAAAAACCGATCTGGAAACCGTCTTTAAAACCAGTGACGTCGTTTCGATCCACCTGCCGGTAAATGAACAAACCAGCGGACTGATCGACCGGAACGTATTGTCACTCATGAAACCGGATGCGATTTTCGTCAATACTGCCCGGGCGGTGGTGGTGAACCGGGAAGATTTGCTGGCTGTTCTGGAAAACGGAAACATCCGGGGTGCTATTCTGGATGTGTTCGACCACGAACCGCCCGATAGTCTGGATTACAGGCTCATCCACCGCGACGATGTCCTGGCGACTCCGCACATTGCCGGGGCCACGTTCGAGGTGGAAGACCACCACGTCGCTATTCTGAACCAGGCATTGCACGACTTTTTTGTCGGAGATAAACAGAAAATTCGCCATTTGGTCAATCCGGCGGTTTTGCAGGAAAAAGAATCGTAACATGCCGGACGCGTATTTGATCATCGATGTAGGCACCGGAAATGTCCGGGTCGCCGTGGCCGAAACCAACGGCACCGTTCTGAGCGTGGAACGGGCCGATATGCCCTACGAACGGGATGCGCATTATCCCGAATCCATCTATTTCGACCCGAACCAACTCTGGCAAACGATTGTTGCGCTCGCCAAAACCGCCCTGGCAAACAGCGGAGCCGCAACCATCCGGGCCGTTACGGCAACCAGCCAGCGGGAAGGCATCGTTGCCCTCGGCAAAACCGGCCAATCGCTGATCGGAATGCCGAACATCGACCACCGGGGGCGCGAATGGGAAGATGCGATTGCCGATAAAAACCGGGTGTACCAAGTAACCGGACGGTATCCTACGTCGCTGTTTTCCGCCCTGAAACTGGTGGGCATACGGGAACGGAGGGCCGATCTCTGGAACGGGGTAAACGGATTTCTCAGCATTAGCGACTGGGTGCAGTACCGACTCAGCGGAATAGCCCGCTATGAACATTCGCAGGCATCCGAAACCCTGTTGTATGACGTGGCCGCCAAAACCTGGTCTGCGGAATTGTGCCATTTGTTCGATCTGGATCCGGTTTTATTACCACCCTTGCAATCCGCCGGAACTGTGCTCGGGCCGGTGTTGCCGACCCTTTCCGCCGAACTCAACCTCCCGCCGGATGCGCTGGTGGTGGTGGGCGGGGCCGATACGCAACTGGCCGTTCGGAGTCTCCAGCCGTCGGTAGACGATGTAGTGCTGGTTTCGGGCACAACCACGCCAATTATTAAACTGGTTGATCAGTACGTGACCGATGCACTGCAGCGCACCTGGACGAATCGCCACATCGACGAAAACGGGTTCATTCTGGAAGCCAACGCGGGGGTAACGGGTTTGAATTACCAACGCCTGAAACAGATTTTTTACCCCAACGAAAGCTACGAAGTCATCGAAAAAGAACTGGCTGAAAGCGCCGACTCTTCCTGCATGGCCGCTTTAGGATCGTTACTGGCCGACGAAACAGCCCCGCTGATTCGGGGCGGTTTTGTGTTCAATACGCCGGTTTCGCACCAGCTAACGCGGGGCGATTTCATTCACGCCATTCTGTGGGATATTGCGTGCAGCATCTACGAAAACTACAAAACCCTTTGCAATGTCGCCCCACACCCGGAATCCTACCTCTGGGCTTGTGGCGGAGGCATGCAAAGCCGGACGCTGCGCCGGTTCATCGCCGGTCTGACCCAAAAAGCCGTTCGCACGCGGGATACGTATCGCCAGGCGTCGGTGGTTGGCGGTGTGTTTTTATGCAACGACGCGCTGGGGATTGGGAGTATTGAACCGATCACACTGGAGGAGGTGTATCCCGAGGCACCGGAACGCTTCCGGGACCGGTATACTGACTGGAAAAAGGCGAGGACTGCCTTTCAATCAATGCACTAAATGGCGGCTTATTTTATTGGAATCGACGTTGGAACGCAGGGCGTCCGGGTGGTCCTGACGGACGAAAACGGTCAGGTTTATGGCAGTGAGGAAGCGGTTTTTCCATTAACGGATCGGGCACGCGAAGAGCAATCGCCCCGCCGATGGTGGATTGCCGTTTTACGCTGCCTGAAAACCGTAGTGGATTCCCTGCGAACGACCATCGATTTACAGGCGGTCAAATCGATTGCAGTCACCTCCACCTCCGGTACGGTGATTCCGCTCGATGACCAGAACGAACCGCTCCACAATGCCTTGATGTACAGCGACTCCCGGCCAGTCATTGAAGGGGAACAGTGCAAAGTCCTCGCCGAACGCTACCATCCGGATGGGTACACTGGTTTTAATGCGTCCAGCGGTTTATCGAAAATGGTCTGGTTTGCGCACCACTTCCCCGAAAAAACCGCCCGCTTGCACACCTGGGTTCACGCGGCTGATTACCTGACCGGAAAACTGTCGGGAAATTTTCGGGTAACGGATTATACCAACGCTTTAAAATCGGGGTATGACGTCAAAAACGGGGCGTGGCCCGCATATCTGTTTGAGACCATACCCCTCAACAAAGCGTGGATGCCGGAAGTCGTGCCGTCTGGCAAACCGATAGGCTGTTTGTTGCCCGAACTGGCCATCGCCCTGAAATTGCCCGAAATTGTGGTCGTAGCCGGGATGACCGACGGTTGTGCGTCTCAGGTGGCCTCGGGTGCCGTTCGGCCGGGCGACTGGAACACGACCATCGGCACAACCCTGGTGGTCAAGGGCGTTACGCTTCAGGCCCTGAACGACCCCGAAGGACGGCTCTACAGCCACCGTCATCCCGAAGGCTACTGGATGCCGGGCGGGGCCAGCAATACCGGAGCCGACTGGGTAACGGCCGGTTTCGGCACCGACCTTGCGGAGCTTACCCAGGCAGCCGCAGCCCTCATTCCGACGCCTTATACGGCCTACCCGCTCCGCCAGAAGGGCGAGCGGTTTCCGTTTATGTCGGCTCAGGCGCACGGTTTTGCGCCGAAAGGACTTACGAATGCGGAACTTTTTGCGGCAAATATGGAAGGAGTTGCCTACCTTGAGCGCTACGCCTACGAACTCATCGAGACGCTGTCGGGCGAAACCGTTCGGGCCGTTTATACCGCCGGTGGAGCGAGCAACAGCGATATCTGGTTAACCATTCGCAGCAGCGTGTTGAAACGACCGGTTTATAAATGTGCCGAGGTGACGGGGGCCGTGGGCGCGGCCATTCTGGCGGCTTCGCAAACGCATTTCAGCTCGCTGACCGAAGCGGCTCAGGCCATGACCCGGATTGAAAAAGAAGTAAAGCCGATGGTCGAATGGATGCCGTTGTACGATGCGGGCTATGCGCGGTTTGTCGGCGCATTACGGGAAAAAGGATTCATTGCTTAAAAGAACACTGATGCTCACCGTCTATTTACTCCGCCACGGAGAAACCTTCTGGAATGCGGACGGAAACCGCTACTGCGGAGCCACCGACATTGGATTAACGGACAAAGGAATCCAGCAGGCCCACGGGGCGGCTGCGTTATTGAAGGGCGTTTCGTTCGATGTCCTGTATTCGTCACCGCTGCAACGGGCTTTCCGAACGGCCCAGATTGCGTCGGGAAATCCGGAAGCGATCGTTACGGATGAACGGCTGACCGAAGCCAGTTTTGGCGACTGGGAAGGCAAAACCCGGGAGGAATTTATCGCCGAAAAACCCGATCTGTGGGACGCCTGGTGTGCGTCGCCCGATCAGACCAGGGCTGGGGGATGCGGAGAAACCGGCCTGGAAGTCGTCAATCGGGTCGATGATTTTTTCCGGGAAATTCGGCAGAAACACGATTCCCAGACCATCCTGGTGGTCGCCCACAATGCCGTTAACCGCTTCTACATGACCTGGAAGCTGGGAATGCCGTTGAAGAATTACCGGAAACTGATTCAGGATAATTCGACGGTTACGGTGTTCACGCTGGACGACGAAGGCGAGTTTAGTTTGCTGAAATTAAATTGCCGGTAAACCTAAATCCAACCCGCGGTTTCAACCGTGTGCTGGGTCAATACACAACAAGTATGTTCAAAATAAGCAATTTACTGGCTTTTCTGCTGTTTGCAACAGCCATCCAGGCCCAGCAACCTTTGCACATTTTGGCGATCAAAACGCCCAAAGAGCTGCACAGTTTTTTCCGGTGGACGGGCAAGGACCGACCAATCATCAGCGGTCACCGGGGCGGCATGGTCAAAGGGTTTCCGGAAAATTCGATGGCGACGTTCGAGAACACGCTGAAGCACACCCCGGCATTTTTCGAGATCGATCCGCGCCTGACAAAAGACAGCGTAATTGTGCTGATGCACGACGCGACGCTGGAACGAACCACCACCGGGTCCGGAAAAGTGGGCGACTATACCTGGGCTGAACTGAAGAAATTCCGGCTGAAAGATGCCGAAGGCAACGTCACCGAACACCGGATTCCGACGCTGGCCGAAGCCATCGACTGGGCGCGGGGAAAAACGATTCTGAATCTGGACAAAAAAGATGTGCCGTTTCGGATGATTGCCGCGATCATAAAAGAACACAAAGCCGACGCCTTCGTGATGTTGACCGTTCACACCGCCGAAGACGCCTTGTATTACTACAAAGGAAACAAAAACCAGATGTTTTCGGCCTTTGTGAAAACACCCCAGGCGATGAAGGAGTACGAAAAAGCCGGGATTCCGTTTTCGCAGATGATCGCTTACATTGGCCCGGATATCAAACCCGAAAATCAGGAAATGTATCGTCTGTTGAATGCAAAAGGCGTCATGTGCATGATTTCGGCGGCTCCAACCTACGATAAGCTCAAAACGCCGGACGAACGGGCAGCCGCTTACCGGGCGGTTTTCAAAGATGGTGCCAGCATTCTCGAATCCGATCTGCCCATCGAAACCGCCGACGCCATTCAGGAAATGATTCCCATCAAAAGTGCGAAGAGCCTGTACTTTAAAAAAGCCGTGGTCAGTGACCGGTTTTGACCGCAGCAGTTCCGGCTTCTGATGAAAGAACCGGCTTTCGGCAGAACCGGATCAGAATTTATCGCTTCGCAAGGGTTTGCCGCACCAGCACGGCCAGCAGCAGCATGGCCGCAGCACAAATGGCGAGTCCGCCGGATTCGCGGGCCAGTTCGACGTTGAGCGTTTTCATGCCCATTTCGTCCAGCAAGAACCCTTCAAATTGCGGGGGCCACCAGTAAATGGCCGATACCAGATAAATGACCCCGGCCACCAGGTAGAACCACGGGCGACCAGCGTTTCCGAACGCCATAAAACTGGCAATGGCAGCAAATCCATAAATGGGAACCCAGACCTGCGGGTCGGGGTCGTTGTATTGAAAAGCCGCAAAAAGGGTAAACAAGAGGCCAAATGTGATGGCTAGAATCTTCCGCATGGGTTTAGGAGTTAAGAGGTGTAAAGAAACGTCTTTTATTGACAGTATTCCGTCAGGTACGCCTGTGCTTCGGAATAGCCCAGTTGTTTGGCCTGTTTCAGACTCAGACACCCATTTTCACGCTGGTTCATCATGACCTGGGTTACACCGAGAGCATTGAATGCTTTACCAAATTTAGAGTCCAGTTGCACGGTTTTCGTGAAATCATTCAGAGCCTCGGGGTATTCTTCCTGCTGAAACCGGATGTTTCCCCGGTTGAAATACGCCAGCGAATTCTTCGCATCCCGCTGGATGGCCTGGTTGAAGTCCGACAACGCCGATACCAGATTCCCGCTGTTGGCAAACAGTTGGCCCCGGTCGAGGTAAATGTCGGAAGAATCGGGGGCCCGGCGGATGGCTTCAGCGTAATCTTTCAAAGCCGCGTCGGTTTCGCCCCGGGCGGTTTTCAGCTTCGCCCGGTTGTAATACGGTTTGTAAAAGTCGGGTTTCAACTGAATGGCCTGTTCGTAATCCAGCAAGGCATTTTCGTAGTCTTTCAACTCATAATAGGCGACGCCCCGGCTGTTGAACGCTTCGTAATTGTCCGCATCAGCATCGATCGCCTGATTCAGGGGCTGAATGGCTTCGCGAAATTTGCCCTGCTGCATCAAGGCCCGGGCTTCCGTTAGTTTACCTTCCGACGACGTGCAGGCTTGCAGGATGAGCAGACAAAAGACCATAATGCTCATCCCGAACGGTCGGCCGCTGTTTGTAGCGATTTTGTTGATGCGATTACGGTCCTGTAGGGTATCTAAAACGGTCTTTATCATAGGATCAGCGTGAAATTGCTACAAAAGTAGCCAGCGGCTTTTATTTTCCTGCATAAATTACTAATTTTGCACCCGGCAAACAGGCACTACCAGCTCCTGCTGAATCCCCCAGGTCTTGACAGAAGCAAGGGTAGGCGGTCGTAGCGGTGAGATGTCGGTTTGCCTTTTTTTGTTTTCATGCATTCCGACCGCGGCCCAATCGCTTCAGAATCAGATTCGATCAACGGAAAACAGAAAAACCGATCGTCCGAATGACCGATTATCCTTATTTTTGAACGCATTCTTATCACTCATATCATCTCTTTTCTTTCAGTTTAGACTCTATGAAATTTTTCATCGATACCGCCAATTTAAACGATATTCGCGAAGCACAGGATCTGGGTATTTTGGACGGGGTGACCACCAATCCATCCCTGATGGCAAAGGAAGGCATTACCGGCAAAAACAGCGTCATGCAGCATTACAAAGCCATTTGTGACATTGTCGATGGCGACGTAAGCGCCGAAGTAATTGCGACAACGTTTAACGAAATGATTGCCGAAGGCGAAGAACTGGCCGAAATCGATGATAAAATTGTCGTGAAAGTACCGATGATCAAAGAAGGCATCAAAGCCATCAATTACTTCACGGAAAAGGGCATCAAAACCAATTGCACACTGATTTTTTCGGCGGGGCAAGCCCTGTTGGCGGCTAAGGCGGGTGCTACGTATGTGTCTCCCTTCATTGGTCGTTTGGATGACATTTCGGTCGATGGCGTTGCGCTGATCGAGCAGATTGCCCTGATTTACCGCAATTATGGCTACGGCACGCAGATTCTGGCGGCTTCCGTTCGGCACCCGATGCACATCATCCAGTGTGCCGAAGTGGGCGCCGATGTGATGACCGGGCCGCTGAGCGTCATCAACGCCCTCTTCAGCCATCCCCTGACGGACATCGGTCTGGCCAAGTTTTTAGCCGACCACAAGAAAGCAGCTACCAAATAAGTTATGAGTTAAGAGTTAAAAATTAAGAGTTAGCTGACGCCTTAAACCGCACAGTTAACTTTTAACTCTTAATTCTTAACTCTTAATTCTTAACTGACAATTATGTTCTCTACCGAACCCGTTCTGTCTCTGAATCAGGCTGATATCTACCAGGGAGGTCGGATTGTCCTGGCTGATGTGACGTTTGACGTCAACAAAGGGGATTTTGTATTTTTAATTGGCCGAACGGGTAGCGGCAAAAGTTCGCTGCTCAAAACGCTGTATGCTGACCTCTGGCTGCAAGCGGGTACCGGCCGCGTGGCCGGTTTTGGCCTGGAAAAACTGAAGCCGAAGGATGTTCCGTATCTACGCCGGAAAATTGGCATTGTCTTTCAGGACTTTCAGCTTTTCATGGATCGCAACATCGAGGAAAACCTGCGGTTCGTGCTCAAAGCCACCGGGTGGACGGATCAGACCAAGATGAAAAACCGCATTTCAGAGGTGCTGATGCAGGTGGGTCTGGGAACTCTGCAAAAAAAAATGCCCCACCAGCTTTCGGGAGGGGAACAGCAACGCGTGGTGGTGGCCCGTGCCATGCTCAACGAACCCATGATTCTGATTGCCGATGAGCCCACCGGAAACCTCGACCCGGCCGTTGGCGAACAAATCATGAATGTTTTTCAAACCATCAACAATTCCGGCACCGCCATTCTGATGGCCACCCACAACTACGACTTCCTCCGCAAGTATCCCGCCCGGGTGTTGCGCGTTGAAGATGGGAAGGTCATTGAGCAGGGATTATAGAGTTAAGAGTGATGAGTTAAGAGTTGGCTGGCGCGTTACACTTTTAACTCTTAACTCATCATTCTTAACTCTTTATCACTTCGGTTTCAAATACACAAACGGAATGATCATTTCTTCCAGCGAGACTCCCCCGTGCTGGAACGTATCCCGGTAATAGTTGACGTAGTAATTGTAGTTGTTCGGATACGCGAAGAAATAATCTTCGAGCGTGAAGACGTAGGCCGTGGACACATGAATCCGGGGCAGGAAGAAGTTTTCCGGTTTGCGGCAGACGAACAGGTGGTTGTCGTC
The DNA here is from genome assembly GCF_008727875.1 of Larkinella humicola. Taxonomy (GTDB): domain Bacteria; phylum Bacteroidota; class Bacteroidia; order Cytophagales; family Spirosomataceae; genus Larkinella; species Larkinella humicola. The sequence goes on from NZ_VTWS01000006.1 coordinate 82,241, forward strand.
GAAACCCAGATTCTTGCCCTGCTTGTAGCGCAGGTTGGTGTTCGTATCCCGGTAGCCCACAATCTTGGCCGGTTTTTGCACCCGGATCATGCCGTGGTCGGTGGTAATAATCAGCCGGCCATTCTTTTCCGAAATCTTCCGAACCAGTTCCAGCAAAGGCGAGTGGTTAAACCAGGAGCGCGTGATGGAACGGTAAGCGGCTTCGTCGGGGGCCAGTTCCTTGATCATGGCCATGTCCGTCCGGGCGTGCGACAGCATATCCACGAAGTTGTAGACGATCACGTTCAGATCGTTCTGCATCAGGTTGCTGAAGTTATCGACCAGGTGTTTTCCCTGGTTGATGTTCAGAATCTTGTTGTACGAAAACCGGATGTTCAGGCGGCTGCTGTCGATCTGACGTTTCAGAAACTGGTCTTCGTTGTTGTTCAAACCGGCTTCTTCGTTGTCGTCATTCACCCACAGATCGGGATGTTTTTTCTCCATCTCGCTCGGCATCATCCCCGAGAAGATGGCGTTCCGGGCAAAAGCCGTCGTCGTGGGCAGGATGGAATAGTAGGACGATTCTTCTTCCACCGTAAAATATTCGGACAGGATCGGTTCGATCACTTTCCACTGGTCGTACCGCAGGTTATCGATCAGCACGAAGAAAAGCGGGTTGTTCTGCTCGATCAACGGAAACACTTTCTTCCGCATCAACTGGTGCGACATCACCGGTTTGTCGCCTTTGGGTTCATTCAGCCAGTCTTCGTAATTGTTCATCACGAATTTGCAAAACGTCGCATTGGCTTCACTTTTCTGCATGTTGAACACTTCGCCCATGCTTTTATCTTGCGCGCCATCCAGCTCCAGTTCCCAGAAAATGAGCTTCTTATAAATATCGACCCAATCTTCGAAATCGACGCGGTCGTTGTACAGGTTCGACAAATTCCGGAAATCCTGCTGGTAGCTCTGGTTCGTCTTTTCGGTGACCAGGCGTTTGTTATCGAGGATTTTTTTAACCGACAGCAGAATCTGGTTGGGGTTGAGCGGTTTGATGAGGTAATCGGCGATTTTGGCTCCGATGGCCCCTTCCATGATGTGCTCTTCTTCGCTCTTCGTAATCATCACAACCGGCAGATTGGGCCGCATTTGTTTGATTTGCTGGAGCGTTTCCAGCCCCGTCATCCCCGGCATCATTTCGTCCAGAAAAACGAGATCGAAGTTTTCCTGATCCACTTTTTCGAGTGCATCAGCCCCGCTGTTCACGGGCGTAATGGTATATCCTTTGTTATTCAAAAAAAGAATATGGGGTTTCAATAAGTCAATTTCGTCATCGGCCCAGAGGATGGAATAATTTTGCATGGTACGGTTTTCTGTGTGGTTAGATTGAATAGTTTACCCTAGTTCAACTTGGTAACGACCGAAACTGTTCAGGTGGTTCGATTTTAACAGTTATTAACTTCTCGTTCCCATGACGGGATCGGCATCGTCCTGCGGGCAAGTTACCTTTTTCAGCTCACCTTTTTGAAAAAGGGCTGTTTTCATTGCCGTTTGTGACGGATAAGGCGGTTGCGCAAGGTCTTATTTTGGGAGTAACCGGCTTGCTCATCCCGTAGGGATTAAACAGCGCAGCGTCGGTAGCAGATCAGCATTTTCCAAAATTCGCGTGCCGTAAGGTACGCAACGATTTTCCCGGCAGTCGCGTACCTATCGGCACGCCGGGGAGCGATTCGCCTTGTTGCTACCGACGCTACGCTGTTCAATCCCTACGGGATACCGGATTTTCCGGTAACCTTGCTACGACACCAACCGCGCCAGATCCTCCGGCGTGTCGATGCCGTAGCTGTCCAGTTCCGTCACGACACAGCGAATCCGGTAGCCGTTTTCGAGCCAGCGGAGTTGTTCGAGGGCTTCGGCTCTTTCGAGGAGGGAAGGCGGCAACTGCGTAATCTGACCCAGAATATCGGCCCGGTAGGCGTAAATACCGATGTGTTTGTAAAATAGATGGTGCTGCAGCCATTCCTCCGACGGCCAGCCTCGCAGGTACGGAAGCGTCTGGCGACTGAAATACAGGGCCTCTCCCCGGCTGTTCAGCACCACTTTCGGTGTACTCGGATTGAACAGCACTTCCGGATCATCGATCCGCTTCACCAGCGTGGCCAGTTCCGTCTGTCCATCCAGCACCGAAGCCAGCAGGTCAATCTGCTCGGGCTTGATAAAAGGCTCATCACCCTGAATATTAATCACATAATCGAACGTTTCCCCAACAGCCTGCATCGCTTCGTAACACCGGTCGGTTCCGCTCTGGTGATGCTCGGACGTCATGATGACCTCTCCGCCAAACGCACGGACCGGCCCCGCAATGGCTTCGTGGTCGGTCGCAATCACGACCCGGCTGAGGGAGGTCGCCTTCTGGGACTGCTCCATCACGCGTTGAATCATGGTTTTTCCACCAATATCCGCCAGGGCTTTGGCTGGGAAACGGCTGGAGGCATAACGAGCCGGGATAATTCCGAGGATGTTCATTCGTCGATTTTCGGTATTTTTGGCGCAAGATACGCGGAACTCGGTTTACACGGGAAAAAATGGCGTGTTGATTCTGGCCCGATCCCTATTCCAAATGACCGACGCAAATCCCAATCAGTTGCCTGTCGCTTTCCAACTACAGTTTTCGGACCCGGTTTGGCGGCTGGTTTTTGAACAGGTCGATACGAGCCCGGGCCTGGTTGTCGCCGAATTGCGAAACCGGGATTCCCAGACGCTGACCTTCACAACGGTGTCATTACCGCCTGGAAAGGTGGTTTACGAAACTACCCCCCAGTTGCCGTTTCACTCCTCCCTGATTGGCCTCTGGAACGGCCAGGCGCTCTACCACCGCTTCGATAACAACCGGTTACCGGTTCCAACGGCCCTGGGAAACGTGGACCTGAAAACCGGTCAGCCGCGTTGGGAATGGCCCCTGCACGTTCTGACCGGAGCCAATGCCGAACAGGTTTGGGCGCAACGGGCCTCGCTGACCGACCTGACCACCTCACCCGTTGTGGCCTTTCGGCTGGCCGATGGTGAACCGGTTCAAACCGCTGAAAATCCACCGGTTTTTAACAATTCACGCTTGTCTTTCCCCGTTTCTTACACAATGGCCAGCACCTGGTGGCCCGTTATCGACCGATTTATAAAAAAACAGACGCTGCATCAGCCGATTGACTCGATCGATTATTTAGAAATTGGCGATAAACTTATTTTTTCGTATTATTATCGTGAAACAAACGATCAGCTACACGCATCCGTGTTGATCACCGACCGTCTACGAACGATCTGGTTACACCAGAAAACCGGCCAGGACTTTGAAACCGCCCGGCCGCTCTCCGAATCGAACGCCCAGCCGTTGGTCGGAAACGGCTCTTTCTGCGTCTGGCAAAACCAGATCATCATTCAAACTACTTCAACTTGTCTTACGAGTTATTATTTGACACCAATGCCATGAAGCGACTGATGCCGCTGTTACTAGCTGGCTGGCTGACCAGTATCATTACCCAAGCCCATCCTGTTCTGCCGGATTCTCTCGGGATGGAGAAGAAAGACGGTAAATTATACGTTCTGCACCGGATCGAACAGGGACAAACGCTGTATTCGCTCGTTCGGAAATACAACACCACCATTCAAGCCATCAAGGATGCCAATCCGGGGCTGGCCGATGGCGTTCGCTACGATCAGGTGGTGCGCGTTCCGGCCAGTAATCTGTCGCGGAAAGAAGAAAAAGCTGTTACCAAAGCCATCAAAAAAGAGGAAAAAGAATCATTAAAACGCGAGGAGCGCGAAGTGAAGCAGGAAACCGTTCGGGAAGCGAACAGCGGTATTCACCAGGTAGAACCGGGGCAAACCCTGTACAGCCTGGCGTCGCGCTACGGGGTTTCGATGGATGAGGTCCGCAAATGGAACAACCTTTCGTCCGACCACATCGTGAGTGGTCAGGCGCTGATTGTTTCGGAGAAGGCGTGGCGCGTTCGGGAACCGTTGGCCAAACCCGTCGCCGTGGCTCCCACCCATCGCTCTGACTCCTCGACCGAAGTTTCGCGGACATCCCGCAACGACTCGCCCAAAACCGAGCGACCGGCGGCTCCCCCGCGTACGGTTCCAACGCCACCCCGGGAAGAGCCCAGCCGACCCGCCGAAGGCGAACGACCAGCCACCGAACCCAGCAGCCCGGCCCCTTCCGAACCCCGCATCATTCGCCCCGGCGACTCGGGGCCCCTTCCGAACCCCGGTGGCAACACCCGTCGCATTTCTGAAATTGGGATGGCCGAAATCATCGAAAATTCCGGCAACTCAAACAAATATCTGGCCTTGCACCGCTCCGCCCCCATCGGCACGCTGGTTCTGGTGCGAAACGACATGAATCAGCAGTCCATTTGGGTGAAAATCATCGGCCGCCTTCCAGACACCAGTGTCAATGACAAAGTGATCGTGAAAGTTTCGGCGCGGGCCTTCGAGAAACTTTCTCCCGCCGATCGGCGTTTTCGGGCAGAGGTTAGTTACTTAGTACCTTAACTGGTTGGAATGGTTAAAAATGGTTTTAATGGTTGGCTGGCTGTCTTGGCATTCGATTACAAGACCGTCAATCATTTTTAACTGTTTAACAATTAAACCATTCAAACCATACAGCCATTTAACCATCCTCCAGTTTTATTCGACGTAGCTATGATTACACCAGAACAAAAAGCCGAACGCATTGCCCGCCGGCACAAAGAACGGGAAGAGAAGATGAAAGCAACCACGGGCTACAAAGTCTGGAGTACCGTTTTCACCCTTTCCTACCCGATCATTGCCCTGTTTACGGCCCTGTTTTCCATCGTTGTTTCATTTTTTTCCAAGATCTCCCAGGGCGTGGTTTACGTGTTGAGTGGCGGAAAAAGTAAATAGAAGTCTGCCCATCCGAAATTTTCCGGCACATTCAGAAACCCAATCGAATACCTGCCGTCTCCCTTTGTGGTTCAAACCGTCCTCATGTACGATTCCGTTTCTGTAAAAGAATTACTCGACCGAAAGGTCGGGCAATACAACCAGCCTTCATTCATCGAAAAAGATCCCATCAGCATTCCGCACCGGTTTAGCCGACTGCAGGACATCGAAATCATGGGATTCTGGGCCGCTGTGCTGGCCTGGGGACAACGCCCGGTCATTCTCAAAAAAGCCAGCGACCTGATCGACCGGATGGACGGCGCACCGTACGATTTTGTGCGGAACCACCAGGACACCGATTTGAAGCGGTTTTTAGACTTCAAACACCGCACATTCAACGCGACGGACACCTTGTATTTCCTGCATTTCTTTCGCCAGTTTTACCAGCACCACCAAACCCTGGAAGATGCTTTCATACCTGCTTGTAACCCCGAACAAAGACCAAATGAGGTCAACTGGCACCCGGCAGGAATCTTCCTGGAAACGTTTCACAACCGGTTTTGCGATGATCCTTTTTTTCCGGATCGGACCCGCAAGCACATCGCTACACCTACCCGCAATTCGTCCTGCAAACGGCTGAATATGTTTCTGCGCTGGATGGTTCGGCGCGATGAGCAGGGCGTTGACTTCGGCATTTGGACCCGCATCCAGCCGGAGCAACTGATCATTCCCATCGACGTACATGTGGAGCGCGTGGCCCGGAAACTGGGGCTGCTGGACCGCCCCCAAACCGACTGGAAGGCCGCCGTTGCGCTAACCGAAACCTTGAAACAGTTCGATCCGGCCGATCCCGTACAATACGATTTTGCCCTGTTTGGACTGGGCGTAGAAGGCGAAATGTAAGCCCGGTTTGGGTTATTCCAGAAATAAACCCGGGAGGTTGATTTGGTGAATAAACCACCAGTTGCTCTCATTTCCGTAACAAACCAACTGTCCCTTGTTGGTAAACAACGGTTTTTTATGCCATTCCCGTCCATACTGAAGGGACAGGTGAACGATTCCCTTCCGTTGGTTTTCGTCCAGATCAATGCCTTCGATCGTCCAGCCGACGAGCAAATAGTTGCCCAGATAAGCCCGGTACGTATCAAACTTTAAAATCACATGCTGATACAATTCCTCCAGCGGATTATTGTTGATGTAGAAGTGAGGAGACAGGCAACTTTCCAGTCGCTCATAGTCATACTCGAATAAACCGGTGAGTAACTCGTCGGCAACGAAAATACAGGAGTGCGTATAATCCGGACAGTAATAATTGTAGTCGATGCTGTAACTGATGCCCGGCAAACGGATCTCCCTCACTTCCCGCTTAAAAACCATCTCGGTCAAAAACGAGTAAAGTTTCCGATCGTCCGCGTTGCTGTGCGGGTCAGATATAGCAATTTCAATTCCGTTGTGGGCCAGTAACACGAGTATCCGGTCGACTTCCTGGCTCACCTGCCAGTCCGACAACTCAGTGGAGGGGCGAAAAAACGGTCGTCCGATGAAATCATAAATCGGGAGAATACGGGCGGTGAGCGATAGCTGGTAATATAATAAGTTATGCTGCCTCTCCTTGTAGTCTACGATCTCTTTCGGCAAGCGTCCTTCTCCAAACAAAGCTTCCCGCTCCAGGGCGTGTTTGAGCTGACTGATTTCATTATGGGCTTTGTATATTTCATCAGGGGAAAGTATTTCTTCGGATGCAAACACGGCGAACGAAAAATTTAGGTAGTTACATAGTATAGTATTGCTCACTAAATACTATACGATAAATAACCTCAAAAGTCACATTTTCTCTTTCATTTTCATCAAATAAATATCTTTTTAAACCCCGGTTTCCTGCCAGAGCCGAAACGACCGGCATGCCATCGGTGGCCTACAGGCTATAGCCTGCCATAACGCTAAAGCCTTTGGTATTTTCGCCATACGCTTTCACGCTCATTCCCACCGTAATTCCATTGTGTAGCCGATAGAGCAAATTATACCGCTGATAGGTCGCCGGCTTATACCGAATGGGACGGATGATGTTCCAGCCGTGGTGGGCTGCAAAAATAAAGCGCCCCTGCCAGAATTCGTACCCCGCCAGAATGGTAGCCTGACGGGCATCGGTGGCTTTGCCTTTGGTCCAGGTTATGAGCTGCTCTTTAAAATACCGGTCGTCTACCAGTTCGAAACCCGCCGAGAAGGTATGATTTCGCGTCAGCCGGTATCCTCCCACGGCGTTCACACCAAACACCGGCAGTGCCATTTCCGGCTTTTTATCGGTTTCAGGCAACACCCGCACCGACCCCATCATCAGTACCCGGCTCATCCAACGCCGGGCCAGGGGGGCCGGAACCCACAGGCGGGTGTCGGGGAAAACCGCCGGATGCAATTGGTACTGCGCTCCCAGGGCGATGGTCGGCACATTCATGCCCTGATTGGGCAGTCGCGTACCGGCATTGGAAATATGGTTGTAGATTGCGCCAAGCGTCAGATCCCACTGCTTCGTCAGCCGGTAATGGCCCGTAAAACTGGCGGCAATCAAAGCACTGACGGGCATGCTGAAGTGGTCATTAGTGGGATTCTTGACGGGGTCGTAAACCCGGGTCAGGTAGGTAAGCCCGGCTAGCCCCCGAACCGAAAAATACAACCGACTGCGGTAATTGATCAGGGGTTCAAAAAACAGACCGGCGCCCATCGTGCGGCCGAGCGGATCGGGATTGCGGAACGTAATGTAGTTGACATACCCCCCCACCTGCGCAAAACACTGGCAGTTTTCCCAGGCGCGCCGACGCAAACTTACCTGACTATACGCCAGTTCAACCCCAATTGGCGTTTGCCGGGAAGCCGGAACAACTTGATTGGATTTTGAAATTCCCTGCTGCCAGGTTAAACCAAATTGCCGCTGAGCCGTTAAAGTATCTGTATCTGCCTGTCCATATGCCGACGTCATGAAAACCGGCAAAAGCCCGAGAAGCCTATAAAATTTCCGCATAAATCCTTGTCTTATAAATAGATTTTTAATTGCTATTTTTCAACAAGTTACATGCCATTTTTCATCTTTTAAAAGTTATTTTATTCAAGACGGTCACTTTATTATTTAGTACTATTTGTGATGGCTTTAATCCAAAAACAGTCCTTTCCGGGGCTCTTCACAATGGAACGAAGACCCACAAAAAACAAAAAGTGTCTATCTTCGTGTTTCCGGTTTAGTACCTAATGCGTACCTGACTATCCCCAGTTGACATCTTAATCGAATCGAAAAATGCCTTTTGAAATCCACCATCAGCCTTTTGGCTTGCTAACCGAATACGTCATTCAAAACACCGAAACCGGAGAATTTGTCAGTCTTCTGCCCGCCCACGGTGCCATAGTCCGGCAACTGGTGCTGCGGCACCGGGGTTCAACTCAGGAATCCAACCTGGTTTCACTCATCCGGGCTCCCAAATCGCAACAGGCGTTGCTGGCCGACGAGACCCACGCCAGCGCCCTGCTTTTCCCGTTTCCAAGCCGCATCCGGCACGGCATTTATGCTTTTGAGGGGGAAATGTTTACCCTCCCGATGAATGAAGCCCACCACGATAATGCTATTCACGGTTTTGTCTTTGGAAAAGCCTTTGAACTGTTTGGACAGGAAATCAGCACATCGGAAGCCTCGCTGACGCTCCGCTACCTCCACGACGGCTCCTACCCCGGTTACCCCTTTCCGTTTGAATTCCGAATCCGGTATACGTTGTCATCAGCCGGCCTGACGGTGACTTACGAAGCGCAAAATACCGGCAACAGAACCGCTCCCGTCAGCTTTGGCTGGCACCCCTACTTTACTCTGAATGAAGAACCCGTTGATCAACTAACCATCGAATTACCGGCCGCCAAGCAGGTTTTGCTGGATGACCGTCTGCTGCCGGTTGGCGAAGAACTTTTCGAACAGAAAGGCGAACTGGCGCTCCGCGATCGGGTGCTGGATGCGGCATTTATCGTTGAAGAAAACAATGGAGAGGGCGTCACGACGGTTTTGCGGTCGGCCAAACAAGGTCTGCAACTGAACGTCTGGCAGGAAACCGGCCCACGAAAATTCAAGTATCTGGTGGTCTATACCCCCGCCGGTCGCGACAACATCGCCATCGAATCGCTCACCAGCAACGTCAATGCCCTCAACAACGGCCAGGGCCTCATCATTCTGGAACCCAACGAAGTGGCCAAAGGCACTATTCGGGTTAGTTTGAGTTAAGAGTGATGAGTTAAGAGTTGGCTGACGCATTCAATGGCTCAGGCCAACTCTTAACTCATCACTCTTAACTCTTAATTCATAATTCAAATTTAATCCCCTGCGCCAGTGGCAGTGTGGTTCCGTAGTTGATGGTGTTGGTTTGACGGCGCATGTAGGCTTTCCAGGAATCGGAGCCGGATTCGCGGCCGCCCCCGGTTTCTTTCTCGCCCCCGAAGGCCCCGCCAATCTCGGCTCCCGATGTGCCAATGTTTACGTTCGCAATGCCGCAATCCGACCCGGCAGCTGAAAGGAACCGCTCAGCTTCGCGCAAATTGAGCGTAAAAACCGATGATGACAAGCCCTGCGGAACACCGTTTTGCAGCGCGATGGCTTCTTCCAGCGTCTGGTATTTCAGCAAATACAAGATCGGCGCAAACGTCTCGTGCTGAACAATTTCGGTCTGCGCGGGCATCTCGGCAATGGCGGGCCGGACGTAACAGCCCGATTCGAAAGCGGGGCCTTCCAGCACTTCGCCGTCGATCAGCAACCGTCCCCCCTGCTCCTTGATCTGAAACAGGGCCGATTGATACCCCGACACAGCCGCCCGATCAATCAGCGGCCCGACGTGGTTTTGTTCCTCCAGCGGATTTCCAATGCGAAGCTGTCCGTAGGCTTTTACCAGACGCTGTTTGACGTCTTCGTAAACTGACTCCTGAATAATCAGCCGTCGCGTGGACGTACACCGTTGCCCGGCGGTTCCTACCGCCCCAAACACAATGGCGGGAATGGCGACGTTCAGATCGGCATGTTGCGAAATAATAATGGCGTTGTTTCCGCCCAGTTCGAGCAAATACCGGCCCAGCCGCCCGGCAACGGTTTGCGCCACCGACTTACCCATGCGCGTGGAACCGGTGGCCGACACCAGCGCAATCCGCGGGTCTTCCGCCAGCCACGTGCCTACCTCACGCCCCCCCGTAATCAGACACGAAACGCCTTCCGGAACCTCATTTTGCTCCAGCACATCTTTGATAATCTGCTGACACGCCAAAGCCGTGAGGGGTGTTTTTTCCGACGGTTTCCAGATGCAGACGTTGCCACAAACCCAGGCCAGCATCGCGTTCCACGACCAAACCGCTACCGGAAAATTAAAGGCCGAAATCATACCGACCACCCCCAGCGGATGCCACTGTTCGTACATCCGGTGGTCGGGGCGCTCACTATGCATGGTTTGGCCGTAGAGCTGCCGCGACTGACCCACGGCAAAATCGCAGATGTCGATGATTTCCTGAACCTCGCCCATCCCCTCCTGCAGGGATTTTCCCATTTCGTAGCTAACAAGCGTGCCGAGTTCTTTTTTATACTGCCGGAATTGTTCACCCATCTGTCTGACAATCTCGCCCCGTTTCGGTGCCGGAACGTTCCGCCATTCCAGAAATGCCGCCCGGGCGGTTTCCACCACCTGGTTGTAGTCTTCGTGGGTGGTGGGAAAAACGCGGGCCATCAATTGCCCATCGACGGGTGAATACGAATCCAGCAGGTGTTCTTCCCCTGACGAGTGCCAAAAGGCCTGGCCCGTACTGGTGCCCGACATCAGCGGCTGTGTTTTTAGTTTTTGAAGGAATTGTTGCATACCGGTAAATTATTCAAAAGCCAGCCGTTTAGCACCCCAAAAGTTGCCCTGACTAGTGTGAGAACAAAATTATGATAAAGGAACCTGTTAATGTGATAAATATTTTTCAACCCCGACCAATTACTAATATTTCATATCCATTTCAACTTTGTTGTCTGATAATTGCTTAACTTCCGATAATAAATCTGTTTACTAACTAATAAGTGCGTATGAATAAACCAGTTACAGCTTTTTTAATAATCTTTTTAATCACCACCAGCGCGATGCATTTAGCCGCACAATCGGTTCGTGATTCCATCCGATTACAACCCGCTCCGTACGCCATTGGTTTGCAGCTTGGCTCAACCGGACTGGGAATTCAGTTCGCAAAAAAACTCCGCCCCGATGCCCGGCTGGTTGGTCGAGTCGGCGTTAGTTATTTTGCTTACGACGGCGTCTTTCGGGTAAAAGCCGGGGAAGGCAAGCTGAACATTACGCCCGATCTGGTGATGGGTATTGCGCTGGCATCCGTCAAGTGGCACCCGTTCAAGCGAAACCAGCTATTTGTCACCGGCGGAGTCGGTTATACGTGGCGGCCCGATGTGAAAGCCAATGTGATTGCCGAGGGCAAGGTAAAATTTGGCGGGATCGAGATTGCGGAAGAAAACATGGGTGTTGTCAACGCGTCTCTGAAGTGGAACAGCGTGCTGGGCTACGCCGGTTTTGGATACGGCCGCTCCACGCCCATCCGCCGGTTGGGTTTTGCGGTGGAGTTAGGCGCGTATTACCTGGGCTCGCCCAAAGTTGATCTGCAATACACCGGTTTTCTGGAAACCACCACCATCGACGAACAAATACCGGTTATTCAGCAAAATCTAAAAAGCTATCGCTTTCTCCCTTCGCTTCAATTTTTATTGACCTACGGTTTATTCAGAAGAAAATAGAGTATAGATGAAAGAAATGAGACCCATAGCCATGGTGTATCTACAAGCCAAGCTTCGTCTTTCTTCTCTTGTCTCTCCTCTTTACTCAACAAAATCATCTCGTTATGAAACGCTTGTTATCAATGGTATGTGTGCTGGTGGTAGGGTTGCTCGATGCATGCCAGAATCCGGTCGAAAATGTTGAACTTAAGTTTAAAGACCCGCTGGCGGTGGCCGTTCAGGTCAAATACACGATTCCAGCCGGGTTGACGCCCGATAAACTAACCGTCAAAATTGCGGGGCCGGACGCCGAAAAAATTGTTACGACGCTCAATACTAAAAAATTCAAACTGACTTCCGACGGAAAACTGTTTTTGTGTTTGTCGCCATCCACAACGGTATCCTCCACCGCCCCGATTCGGTTCAACATTGTGACCCTGGCCGATGAGTTGGTCGATAATATTCAGGAAATCAAGTTGGAAAACACAACACCCCGCAACCTGACCATTCCGCTGCTGAGTAACAAAAACAACGCCGAACCGGCCCACCAATCGTTCAAGAGCAGCGACAACGGGACGGTGCAAACGTCGGCCACGGTGCAGACGAAAGCCGAACCCAATGTGACCCAGGCAACCGTCACGGTGCCGCAGGGCAGTGAGGTGAAAGACGTGGCCGGCCAGCCGGTGGGGGGCGAACTGACCGTAACGGCCGATCCCATCAACAACAGCTCCACGTCCAAAGCGGTTTCGGAATTACCAGGCAACGGCATCATCAATGCATCGACGCCCGCCGGTGGTTTTCTGGGCAATCAGCAGGTGCTTTCGGTAGCCGGTGGAGCCCACATAACAGTCTATAACGACGACTATCAACTCGCGAAAACGTTTTCGAAACCGATCCGGATTTCCTTTGCCCTCAATTCGCAGATGATGAACCCAACGCTGGGACGAAACATCCAGCCGGGTGATGTCATTCCGTTGTTCAGCTTCGATGCCATTTCCAATAAATGGACGCGGGAAGAATCCGGCAAGGTGCAGCGAGCGGCCAATGGCAGTCTGGAATACGTGGCCGACATCAGCCACCTTTCACTCTGGGTGGCGGCTTTCACCGAAGAAGTTTGCGCCGACGGCCCCACGTTCAAGTTTCTCAGCAGCTACCCCGACCGCAGCCCGGCCTACCGCGTGGAAGCCATCGACCAGGATGGCAACATCGTCGTGCGCGCCGGAAATCCGCTCACCTTCGCTACGGCCATTAACAACGGCAGTTCCATTCGGCTGACCAACCTGAAAAAAGGGTTGAGAATCCGGCTTCGGTTGTACGACAATGCCAGCAAAGCCTACGTTTCGCCCGAAATCGACGCCTGTGCCAACAGCGAGGTTTCGTTCGATCTGAAAGCGGTTCCCTACACCCCATTGCCGCCCGCAGCGCCCGACAGCCGCCGGGAAGTGACCATTTTCTTCAACTTCAAGTGTGGCCCCAACGGTGTGAATCCCGACAAGTTGCCGTTTAAAGTCCTGTATGCGCAATACCGGGCTGCCGGAAGCCAGGACGACTGGCAGGACCTCCCCACGCTGGCGTTTCCTTCGCTCAGTGCGAAAGTGATGATTCAGCTCAACAAGGCGTATGACTTGCGAGCCGGTTCCATCCCGGATCGTCTGGATATTGAAATCAACAATTACACCGTCACCAGCACAAACTGGCCCATTAACTTTACAACGGAAGAAAGTAAAAATTACTGTAATCCGTAAGGTCAGTGTAAGGTTTACGGTATTCGGTTTACGGTTTACGGTGGCTGACGCGCGCTTACAAGGGAATGCGTCAGCCACCGTAAACCGAATACCGTAAACCGTTTAAACCACCTGAGCCTTCGCCACGCGCCGTTGCGGTTTGAGACCCTTTTTCTTCCGGCGTCCCCACCAGATGATGAAGCCGGTAACGGGCAAACTGGCGCAGATCAGGCTGGCACAGAAGGCCAGAATTTTACCGGGCAAACTCAGAATGGCCCCCACGTGAATATCGTAGTTCATCCGCCGGAGTTTATCGCCGAAACCGGCCGTTTCGTATTCGCCGAAATAAGGTCCTTCGCCGGTTAAGGCTTTCAGTGTGTATTGATCGAAGGTGTAATAATCTGTTTTGTAATAGGTTCCGGGTCGGTGGTTGATCGAAACTGAAATGGATTCCGAGGCTCGTTCGGGGCAGGAAATATACAGGCTGGCGGTTTCCGTTTTGTTCTTGTAAAACTGCTGCCAAAGCCGGTCCGTGGGATTTGCATACCGCCGGGTTTGGGTTGAGTCCGACAGAGGAAGCTGGTAGTCCGGCATGGTTTTTCCGCCCGAGGTGGTCCAATAAATCGATTGGGACAGCCACTGAATTCCGAAAATCATCCCCGTGATGGCCAGCACCAGCGAAATGAACAGAGCGTAAAAACCGGGCACGTTGTGGAGGTCGTAATTGACCCGTCGCCACTGGGCTTTCCACTTGATTTTGAAGCTCTTATCCCGATTGGATCGACTCCATTTTTTTGGCCACCACAGCACCATTCCGCTTATCAGCAGCATCGTAAAAACCAGCGTCCCATACGCCACCACCGGTTGCCCGATTTCTTCCGGTAACCACAGGTAATAATGCCCGTGGAGAATGAAATGAAAGAAATCCGTTTCCTCATCCACCACCTTCAACACTTCGCCGGTGTATGGATTCAGATACACCTGAACGTAGTAATCGGGATTCGCACCGTAAAACGGCACGTTAACGCTGTGGCCCAGCGCCCCGTAATTGACGCCTTTCGCCGGTTTTCCCGGAACCTGCTTCTCCGCAATTGCCTGTAATCGGGAAGGCGGCAAAACGACGCCGTTGGCTACCGGCTCAACATACTGAAACGGGCGAACGAAGCTTTTTATTTCCTGCTCAAAGGCCAGTATGCAGCCCGTGATCGCCACCACAAACACCAAAAGCCCGGACGCCAGTCCGAGCCAGAGGTGTAGTTTTCCAACTAACTTTTTTACCGTCATTCGATCTACCTGTCAAAATTTATACCCTAAACTCAGCCGGAAATTGCGGGGAGCCTCGGCCTGCCAGTAATAGGCTTTGCTCCAGGCATAATAGGCCCCCGAATACAGATACGCGTCCAGAATATTGTTCACGTTCAGCGCGACTCTCATGCGGTTATTCTGCCAGGAAATGGCACCATCCAGCCGGAAGGTGTTGGGCAGCGTCGGTTTGTCATCGACGGCATCCGAAAACCAGCCGTAGCGGTCGAGTTGCCACTGGTACCCGAGCGAAGCCCCCAATCCCTGCAAAGCGCCCTTCCGCAAGCGATGCGAGAGCCAGGCGTTGGTCACGTGTTTGCTAAAACCGGGAACCGGCAGTCCCACGTTTTCCGACTTCGTGTCTTTCGTAATTTTGCCATCGGTGTAAGCGTAATTGATCACCAGGTTCATGCCGGGCAACAGTTCGCCCCGTACGTCCACTTCAACCCCTTTGGTCTGGGTTTCGCCCAGTTGAATCGAATAGTTCGGATTGGTCGGATCGGTGGTTAACACATTGTTTTTCGTGATCTGATAGACCGAAACCGTCGAGTTCCAGCGACCGTCGGCCCAATCTTTTTTCAAACCGGCTTCGAGGTTATTGCCCGTAATCGGATCGAAAGCTCTGCCCTGCCGGTCGGCACCCGACTGCGGCACAAAAGCCTGGTCATACAGGGCGTAAATTGAAGTCTGTTTGTTGATCGAACCGCTGATCCCGACGCGGGGGGTGAACTTTGTTTCATTCGTTCCGGCTCCGTACTGGCTGTCTTTCACCGACGTCAGCCGACCCGCCAGCGTCAACCGAATCCGGTCCTGCCAGAACCGTAGTTCGTCCTGAACGTACAAACCGGTGAATGACTGGCTCATGACGTTGACGCCGGCACGGGCCCGCAGGCTGGTCGAGCGGTCGAATTTCGGAATCAAATGAGCGGGCAGGTAATAATTCGGCGAATTGGAGTTGAACACGAAGGTGCTGTCATACAGCGGAAAACTCTGGTTCCAGTCGGCCATGTATTTTTTGTTCCCCAAGTCCAGCCCGCCGAGAATCCGGTGGACGACCGGCCCGGTCGTCACTTCGCCATTGACAAAAATTTGCCCGAACTTGCTTTCGTTGGCGGCATCCCAGATTCCGTTGTAGCTGTAAATCCGCCCGTCGGTTTTGGCCGAATCGGCCCAGAGCGAACTGCCAACCTGGTTGTAATTGAAATACGCCAGTTGGCCCGTCAGTTTCCAGTTGTCACTGATCTGGTGCTCAAAAATCAGGAAAGCACTGTGGTCATGAATAACCGACGGATCGAGGTTGGCAAAGGAGTTGGTTGCATTGCGGGGCTGTTTGGCCAGGCCGTTGGCGTCGAATACGTACGCGGAACCAATCGCCGACATCTGGGAATACTGGTAGGTATATTCGGCCGTAATCGATGTCTGCTCGTTGATTTTGTACTTCACCACCGGCGCAATCGTATACCGGTTATTGAACTCGAAATCCCGGTGCGAGCCTTTCGACTGCCCCATCACATTGAGTCGATACAGCAGGCGATTGTCCTGGCTCAGTTTTCCGTCCAGATCGAGGGTGGCGCGGTACGTATCGAAACTTCCGACCGCGAAGGCGGCTTCGCCACGGGTCACCCCGGTCGGTTTTTTGGTCACGACGTTGTAGAAACCGCTCGGTTCGCCGTTGGCCATCATAAAACCGGCGGGGCCCTTCACAAACTCGATCCGTTCTACCATCGATAAATCTTCCGCCAGCGGTCCCCAGGTCGATTGCACGTTCATCCCGTTGCGGAACGGAGCCACCCGCGATCCGCGCATGTTCAGCCGGGCGTAATTGTCCCAGTGTTCCTGCCGGGTAACGCCACTGACGTTCCGGGAAACGCCTTCCAGCATGTCGAAAATCTGTTGATCGGCGAGCAACTGCCGGTTGACCACCTGGATGTTTTGCGGCACTTCCAGCAAGGGCGTTTTCAGGCGCAGGCTGGATGAGGGAACGTCGGTTTTGTACGAGTTTTTCCCTTCGACCACCACTTCATCCAGTTGTTCGGCGTTTTCGAGCACGGTCAGATCGGGCACCTGAGTGGTTTCACCCGCCACTACCGCCACGGCCTGGCGAATGCGGGCGTGGCCCACGCGGCTGATGACCAGCACCTGCGGACCAGCCGGTACGTTCGGGATCAGGTACTCACCGGATTCGTTGGTAATGGTTCCCAGGCGGGTTCCTGCCACGCGAACGTTGACCTGCGTTAGTGGCCGGGCATCGGCAGTGCGGGTTTTTCCGGTAATCGAACCGGTATTTTGAGCCATTGCCGAAAAGCAAAACAGACTCATACAGAGCACAGACAGGGGTATAAAGAGCCGGTTTGGTAATGTAGATTTGATCATTTCGGTTGTATTCTTAATCATTATTTAGACTAATTATTGATTGCAAAGGTATATCCGAACGGGTTGCGTCCCAATATTTTCATCAAAATTTTAGTCGAATTTGGCAAAAACCAGCTCTAGCCTGTGAAAAGCGCCTTTTATCGTATTAAGAATTTACGGCTTACTCACAAACCGGTTCCCTTTCACATAAAACCGGTACGGCAAATCGGAGCCCTGCGTGATGCCGATGCGCGTTGTCGTCACTATGTCGATGTCATTCCGCACGCTGGGGCGAATGTAGATACCGGATTCCGTCAGCGACCAAAAGTTATGGTCCCGCGAGATGCCCATCGCAATGACCAGTTTGCCGGGGCCGCTGGTCAGTCCGCGCAAACCGGCTTTGGTAGCGGGATCGAGATTCCGCCGTTCACCCATCAGGTTGATTCCTTCGGTGGGTTCGAGCGCCCGAATCAGAACAGCCTCCCCCACATCTTCCGGCCCCGTAACAACGTTCAAGCAATGGTAAAAACCGTAGATCAGATACACGTAAAGCGTTCCCGCCGGGCCGAACATGGCGGCATTGCGGGCGGTTTTGCGTCGGTAGGCATGGCAGGCCGGGTCGCCGGTCAGGTAAGCTTCCGTTTCTACGATGATGCCCGCCGTGGTTCCTTCCGGGCTTTCATGAACCAGTTCGCAGCCTAGCAGACGTTGGGCGAGCGTAATGGTATCGTGATTTTCGTAAAATGTGAGGGGTAATTTCATGAATTCCTTTTCTGTAAAAACTTAGTACCTTGCCAATGCAGATCGTTCAATGCATAAACACGCCTATGAAAAAAGTTCTTGTGATTGGCCTGGGAAAAGTCGGCTCGCTGGTCGGGATTCTCCTCAACAAACGTTTCACCGTAACCGGTTTTGACAAAGTACCACCGGTCTACGATCTTCCTTTCCCGGTTATTTCGGGTGATGTCACCGACGAAGCCACCCTCCGGCAAACCCTGGCCGGTTTCGACGCCGTGGTCTCCTGCCTGCCCTACAACCTGAACCTGCCGATTGCCACCACCGCCTGGGAGCTGGGCCTTCATTATTTCGACCTGACGGAAGACGTGCCGACCACGACCGCCATTCGGCTGATGGCCGAAACTGCCAAAGCCGTCATGGCCCCGCAGTGTGGGCTGGCGCCGGGTCTGATCGGTATTGTTGGGGCTGTCCTCGCCAAACGGTTCACTAAACTGCGGGACATTGAACTGCGCGTGGGCGCTTTGCCGCGCTATCCGAACGGCTTACTGGGTTATTCGTTTACGTGGTCGCCAGCCGGGGTGATCAATGAATACCTGAACGATTGTGAAGTGATTTCCAACGGCGTTTTCAAAACCGTCCCGGCCCTCGACGGCATCGAAGTGATCAACATCGAAGGGCAGGAATTCGAAGCTTTCAGCACCTCCGGTGGCCTGGGAACCATGTGTGAAACCTACGCCGGACAGGTCGATACGCTGAATTACAAGACCATTCGTTACCCTGGTCACGCCAAACTGATGCGGTTTTTGTTGTACGAACTGATTCTGAAAGACAAACGCGTTTTGGTCGAGCAGATTCTGACCGAAGCCAAACCGCCCGTGCAGGCCGATGTGGTCTATGTGTATGCCGTGGTCGAAGGCTGGAAAGGGACGGTTCTCGAACGCGAAGAGTTTTACCGGGCCTATCACCCCCGCGAAATCGACGGGCAACCCTGGCGGGCCATCTCCTGGACCACCGCCGGATCGGTGGCCGCCGTGGTTGAACTGGTAGCCGACGGTTTGCTGCCCCAGAAAGGCTTCATCAAACAGGAAGACATTCCACTTGAACACCTGCTGGCAACCCAGAACGGAGCGTTTTTCAACTAGAGCGCGCCGACGGCCCGGCGCTGTCAGGGCTTAGATCACATTCAGCGTCTGCTCCTTGATTTTCTCCAGTTCGTCTTTCATCTGCACCACCAGGCGCTGAATGGCGGCATCGTTGGCTTTGGAACCGATGGTGTTGATTTCCCGGCCAATCTCCTGCGCAATGAAGTTGAGCTTCTTGCCGTTGGCTTCCTCAGCCGCGAGCACTTCCATGAAGTAGCTCAGGTGGTTTTTCAGCCGAACTTTTTCTTCCGAAATGTCAAATTTCTCGATGTAATAAATCAGCTCCTGCTCAAACCGGTTCTGGTCGAATTCGTCACTGCCCATCAATTCAACCACCATCGTACGCACCCGTTCACGAACCGCCGGAATGCGCTTCACATCCTGCACCTCGATCAGCGTCAGGCGGTCGGTAATGATCTGGATGTATTCCCTAAACTTGATTTCCAGGCCATTGCCCTCCTGCTGCCGGAATTCGTCGCATTTCCGAACGGCTTCCAAAGCGGTCAGCTGAATCAGTTCCCAGTCGCTGGCGGCCGTGTCCGACGCACTGGAGGCTTCGGAGTTGAAGGCGTTGGGCTGTTGCAAAGCCAGTTTGAACAGATCCCCATCCGCCACATCCAGCAAAAGTCCCTGCGAGGTTTCGCGGAGGTCTTTCAGGTAGGCTTCGATCAAGGGGCGGTTGACGGTCACCCCCGGCCGAACATCCGTCAGACGGGTCACATTAAGCGACAGCTCCACTTTGCCGCGCTCCAGTTTCTGCGTGAGCAGATTTCGCAATTCAACTTCTTTATCGGAGAACACCCTCGGTAACCGGCAATAAATATCCAGAAACTTAGAATTCAACGTTTTTACTTCAGCAGTTACCGTCAGCCCGTTGGCTTCCTGGGTCGCACTGCCGAACCCGGTCATCGATTTTAGCATAATTTTTAAGCAGACTGCTCACTTATTTTACCACTTGGAGTTTTCTTATTCAACGAAGTCAGTTCAATTTCCGCCATTTCTTTGCGGTATTTCGACACATCACAGGCGACGTAAATCGCCTGAATCATCGAGGTTTCATCGGCCAGATTTTTCCCGGCAATGTCATACGCCGTGCCGTGGTCGGGCGAGGTGCGAACCACCGGCATCCCGGCCGTAAAATTGACGCCCTCGTCGAACGCAATGGTCTTGAAAGGAATCAATCCCTGATCGTGGTACATCGCCAGCACGGCATCGTACTTGCGATACGCCCGGGTTCCGAAAAAACCGTCCGACGCAAACGGACCGTAAATCAACTGTCCCTTGTTGCGCAATTCCTGAATCAGCGGTTTCAGAATTTCCTGCTCCTCGTTGCCCAGCAACCCCTCCTCGCCCGCGTGCGGGTTGAGCCCCAGCACCGCAATGCGTGGTTTTCGGATGCCAAAATCGCCCCGTAAAGATTGGTACATCAGTTGCAGTTTTTGCAACACTTTTTCTTTGGTGATGTTCGAGCGGATCCGACCCAGCGGAATGTGGCCCGTCACGACACCAACCCGCAACACATCGCTCACCAGAAACATCAGGTTTTCTTTCACCCCGAAGGCTTCGGCAAAATATTCGGTATGACCCGGAAACTGGAAGGTTTCGGTCTGGATGTTATTTTTATTAATCGGAGCCGTCACAATGGCATCCAGATGACCCGCCTTGAGGTCTTCCGTGGCCCGTTGCAAACACGCCAGCGCGGCCTGTCCGGCTTCGGGCGTCACTTTTCCCGGCTGAACTTCCTGGCCCTGCCGATCTCCCCCCGGATTACCGCCCTGGTCGTTCCAGCAGGTAATGACGTTGGTAAACTTCGGATTGGCCTGCCCAACCTGCTGAATCCCGTTCAAATTCCAGTCTTTCAACGACAGGCCACTTTGCTGCAACATATTCCGATAGCGGTTCAGAACACGCATCGAACCATAGATAACCGGGGTGCAGATTTTCTGCAAGCGGTTGTGTTGCAGGGCTTTCAGGATGACTTCCGGCCCAATCCCGTTGTAATCCCCGAGGGTGATGCCGATGACTGGCCGACGGGTTTGGGGTTCCGGTTGGCGTTCGTTATTTTTCTCCGATTGGCGCGGTTCCATTTAAGTTAGTAGTTTCGCCCTTGTGTTCGATTGAACGATGAACAACGCCTACAGAACAGCAGTTTTTCTTCCCGAAGCCTTTTGTAAGCGTTCTCAGATCGTGTTCATTCGTCATTGTTCATGGTTCATTTTTTTGCAAGTTACAAAAACCATACGGATGTCCCAGATTCAACCCATAATCCTGATTGCCGACGAAATGCACCCCTCGCTGTTTCCCATGCTCGAACAGGCGGGGTTTGCCTTTCGGTATGAACCCAAAATCTCGCGAAGTGCGCTGATTGAGCAGATCGCCGATTACGAAGGGTTGCTGATCCGGAGCAAAACGCCGGTCGATGCCGAAGTGCTGGCAGCGGCCCAACGGCTCCTTTTTATCGGCCGGGCCGGTGCCGGACTCGACCTGATCGATCTTGAGCTGGCCCAGCAGCGAAACATTCACGTTTTCCACGCGGGGGAAGGCAACCGCGATGCGGTGGCCGAACATACCGTGGGCATGTTGCTGGGCTTGCTGGCCAACATTGCCAAAGGCGACCGGGAAGTACGCCGGGGCGTTTGGGATCGGGAAGGAAACCGGGGCTACGAACTCGGCAGCCTGACCATCGGCATCGTCGGGTTTGGCAACAACGGTCGGGCCACGGCGCGTCGGCTCAGCGGTTTTGGATGCCGGGTGTTGTGTTACGACAAATACCTGACGCAGTATGCCGGAGCCTACGCCCAGGAAGCCGCAATGGAGCAGATCCTGGAAGAAGCCGACGTGCTGAGCCTGCACGTTCCGCTGACCGACGAAACCCGGATGATGATCGGCGATGCGTTTATCGAACGCGTCGAAAAGCCGTTTTTTCTGATCAATATTGCCCGGGGCGAAATCGTGTCCCTGCCCGCCCTGGTGCGGGGGCTGGAAAGCGGAAAAGTCCGGGGGGCGTGTCTGGATGTGCTGGAAAATGAAAAACTCGCCAAACTGACGCCCGATCAGCAGGCTGCGTTCGATTATCTCCGCCAATCAGACCGGGTTTTGCTGACGCCCCACGTGGCGGGTTGGACCCACGAAAGTTATGTTCGCATCAATGAAGTGCTGGTGACCCAACTGAAAACTGTACTTCCCAACCAACCTGACTTAAACGTTCCATCCCGGTAATGACCCTCGTTTTTCGATTCACTCTCTTTCTCTCCTTCTTTCTGGCTCCCATTTTGGCAACGGCTCAGCTTCTGCCCGATAAATTAACCGGTTATCTCCAAAAATTACCGGCTCAGACCCAGGTGAATGTAGCCTTCGAATCTCTGACCGACAGCACCCGGTTTTTTCATCTTTCCGACGAACTGGTTCCATCGGCGAGCGTCATCAAGATTCCGATTCTGATCGAAACGATGGAACAGGTAAAAGCCAGGAAATTCGATCTCGACAAAGTTCATGTGCTGCTGGCATCCGAGAAAACCGGTGGTTCGGGGGTTTTGCAAACCTATCCCGACGATAGTAAAATCACCAACCTGGAGGTCCTGACCCTGATGATGACCCGCAGCGACAATACCGCCACCAACATTCTGATCCGGGAACTAGGCATGGACCACATCAACCGCCGAATGCAAACCCTGGGCCTCACGAAGAGCCGCCTGAACCGGGTGATGATGGACACGCTTGCCGCCAAACAGGGCCGGGAAAACCGGGTAACCGCCCGGGAAATGAACCTGCTACTGAAGAAAATTTATCGCAACGAAGTGGCGACACCGGCCCTCTGCGCCCAGATGATCGACATCTTGAAGCGTAACGCGGACCAGACCACGTTCCGGCTGTTTCTGCCCCCATCGGCTGTTATTGCCCACAAAACCGGGGAGCTTACGTACGTCCGGGGGGATGCCGGTATTTTTTACGTCACCAAGCCCTTTCTGCTCTCGGTTTTTGTGCAGGGCACCACCACCCCGGAAGCCGAAAAAATCATTGGCGAAATCGCGGCCATTTGCTACAACCAGTATCAGTAAGATGGAAACCTTTGCCGACCGTGCGATTGCCTACTACCTGGGTTTGAAAGAGCCGACGAATCTCCCATCCGGAGTTGGTGCACTCAATCCGTACCGGCAACCGGAAATACAAGCCATTGTCAAGCAGTTCTTTACCACCTATTTTTCAGACAATTCGCCCCGGGTATACATCCTGGGCATCAATCCCGGTCGCTTTGGCGCGGGGGTAACGGGTATCTCGTTTACCACACCCCAAAATCTCCAAAAATACTGCGGGATCGACAACGATCTGCCGCCTTCACCGGAGCTTTCAAGCCGGTTTATTTATCAGATTGTCGAAGCCTTCGGCGGTGCAAAAGCATTTTACGGGCAGTTTTTCCTGACGTCGCTTTACCCATTGGCCTTGGTGAAAGACGGGAAGAATTACAATTTTTACGACGATAAAGCGACGACTGCTACCCTCTGGCCCGCCATTGCCAATACCGTCCGGACGCAACTTTTATTCGACCAATCCGGTCTGGAGAAAAACCGGCGGGTGGCGGTTTGCCTGGGGCGAAAAAATGAAGCGTTCTTTCAAAAACTCAATCAGGAACACCGGTTTTTCGACCGAATCGTAACCCTCGATCACCCACGCTATATTCTGCAATACCGCAGCCGGGATATTGAATTGTATGTCGATCGGTACGTACGCACGCTGGCCGATTGCCTTTCGTAAAAAAAGGAGGGCCGGAATACGCATCAATGGACATCTTTTTCTATCTTTCAAACGGCTAGTTTTTTGAGGATCAATCCCCAACCATTCCTTCCTTTTTCTACATGAAGCAATATTACTATCTGGAGGGCAACCAGCAGCTCGGCCCGTTTACCTTGGAAGAACTGCGGTCGAAGCCCCTCAAACCGGACACCAAAGTCTGGACGCAGGGCCTGCCCGACTGGGTTGCGGCCCAAACCGTTCCCGAAATCAACGAATGGCTTTCCCGCCCACAGGCACCACCAGTTTACCCGGTCCAACCCCCAACGCCAAACCCACCGGCGTATCAGCCTTTTCAGGAGTCGTACACGCCGAATCAACCGTTGTCGGCAGGCATGGGAAATCGGCCCAAAACCTGGCTGGTGGAGTCCATTCTGGTCACGCTCTTCTGCTGTCTGCCCTTCGGCATCGCCGGCATCGTCAATGCCTCCAATGTTGAAACCCGCTACAGCAACGGTGATTTTGCCGGTGCACAACGCGCGTCCGACGAAGCCGCCAAGTGGACCAAAGTGAGCTTTTTTGTGTCCATCGGTTTTTGGGTGCTGTACCTGGCCGCCATCTTCATCGGCATTCTCAGTGGGGTCTCTAACTCGATTTTTTAACCGGTCCGGACCAGTTATCCTCGTGGTTTTGCTGCTTGGCATGGCGGGGCTTTACTTCTGGTTCGATCCGGCCCGGGTGTCGTTCTTCCCACCCTGCCCCTTCCGGTTTCTGACGGGTCTGGACTGTCCGGGATGCGGTTCGCAGCGCTGTCTCCACCAGTTGATGCACGGTAATCTTCGGCAGGCTTATCACCACAATCCGCTGCTGGTTGCAGCACTCCCCTACGTTTTAACGGGAATGGTGCTGGAATACACGCCTTTGCGGAAAAGCCAGGCCGGTTTTCACCAGCGGTTCTACGGCAAAACCGCCAGCCTGATTGTGCTGGGAATCGTGCTTGTTTACTGGATCGGAAGAAATCTGGTCTGACTAAAACGCTTCCCCCAGCGAGATGTAAAAGCCGGTGCCTTCGCGGGTCACGCCCAGATCGGCCCGCAGGAAAACGTCTTTTTTCTGGAAGAACAAAAACCGGACGCCCCCGCCCGCAGCCCACCGGACCTGATCGACCTGAAACGATCGGAGGGTCGGCGAAACCGTCCCTAAACCGGCAAATACCGTTGCGCCCCAGCGTTTGCTGAACCCGAACGGAAGCCATCGCACCTCGGCCTGCCCCGCCAGCACGTTCTTGTCGCGGTAGCGCCCCAGGTAATAGCCGCGCATCAGCGATTCGCCCCCGATCAGCCCCAGGTTGTTGAAAGGGATGTCGCCGGTCATAAACGTACCGGCCAGTTGCAGGGCCAGCACCCGGTTGGGGCGTCCCAGCGGCCGGAACAGGCGGCTATCGAGCACCACACTCCGGTACTTGAAATCACTGCCGAAACCGGGCTGGTACCACAAAATACCGGTCTCCAGAAATCTACCCTTCCGAACATTCAGCACATTTTTCCGGTCGTCATACACCACCGCAGCACCCAGCCCCATCGTGGTGGAGCCTTCATATCCCAGCGGCAAGTCAAAATGGGGTTTGTTTTCCGTTTCGAACGAAACGCGTCCGATGTTCTGAAAATCGGCCTCGGCACCGGCGTACCAGTTGTTTTTGACCTGCCGAAGAATACGCTGGCGAATCTGGACGTAACTGGAATTGACCAGCACCGGATTGCCCGATGAGGTGGACGGTCCAATACCGTAATAGAGTAGAGGAAACTGCTGATAGCGGGCTTTCCCCAGAAAAAAATACCGGTTTTTGTTGGTATAAGCCGCATTTTCGAGCAACGCACCGAACTGTCCCCGAAACGTAACAAAGGTATACAGGACGATCTCGCTGAGCCGGTTGACGACGGTATCCTTTTTGGCGTAGAACAACGAAAATGTCCGGATGCCCACCTCCACGCTGGTTTCGGGCGCAAAACCGGCAGTGGGAAAAATCAGTAATTTAGACGTAGCGGCCGAAGAAGTATCGTTGAGGACCCGTTTTACATACCGAACGAGCCCCCCCTGCGCCCAGGCAGATGAAACCGTTAAACCAAAAAACAGCACCAGCAAACTACTTTTCAGGTGAATTCCCATCGTTCGTTCTTGCATTCACCTCTTATAACTGGAAAAACCGCCAGAATGATTGAGGGGTCCGGCCGGAAAACCGGTTGGCCGGAACGAAACCCCTTTTTTTATTCCGCCAGATTGAAGCGAACCTGAACACCACCCGCCGTCGTAGCCCGGCGAAACGAGTTGGAAACCAGCGGGTCATTGAACGTCCGGTCGAAATAAACCTGGACGTTTAACCGCCGATTGACGACGTAACTCAACTGCGGCCGCAACTGGAAGTTGACGTTTCCGGCGGTAATAATTTGCTCGCCAACGCCATTTTCATTTTGGGTGGCGTCGTCAAATTTCCGTTGAACGGTTCGCGTGTCGCGGAACGTCAGGTTGCAGTTGAAAGTCAGATCGTTTTTCAGCCGTTGGTAAGCCCCATTGATTTTAAAGGGAATCCGGACGTTCGTTTTCGTAAAACCAAACCGGAACGTAATGTCCTTGTTGCTAAGTTCGGCGACCTGCGCATTGGACAGGTTGAGGGCAACGCTCCGATCCTGGTTGTATTCCAGACCCCCGCTGATTTTGCTCTGTGTCCGGAAGGTCACGCCCAGCAAGGGCGAAAACCGCTCGGTCATGGTGATGGTGCTCATCACAAAAATCGGAACAAACTGATTCTGATCATTGTACTGCGATGCCAGCGGATAACCCATCACGGCCAGATTCACATAAGCCGCTTCGTAGTCGAGCGACGAGGTAAAGTTGCCGACGCTGTAGGTCGAGTTGTAACTGTGCGTTAAGGTGAAGGCACTGAACAGTTTACGGAACGGTTTGAGTTGCGACAAACCGTTGTAGTCTACCCGCCAGTTGGGCAGCGGAAACCGCAGGAACGGATTGATCTTTACCGTATTCGGATCTTTTCCGCTGTAGGCAGCAAAGAAGGCCGGAATCAGTACATCCTGCGACGTCAGGTTGTATTCCCCCCCAGCACCCGTCGCCGGATTGATTTGCATCAGTCGTTTGAGAATGATCTTGCGGTATTCGGCAAACCGGTCGAAGATCGGCGATGAATTGTCGCTGTTGAGCTTGGTAAACGCTGTTTTGAACGACAAAAACGACATGCTGAATTGCCCGTTGCGATACGGGCTCAGGCTCGTAAAGGAACCGCCCGTGGTATCGACCCGGTACACTTCCTGGTAGCTATCCTGGCGGGTCAGCCGGGCTTCGACCGTAATGCGAAAATCCTTGAACGGTTCCAGCGTCGTACGGGCGTCGAATTTCTTGCCCAGCGTTTGCGTAAACGGCTGATTCAACACCGTGCTTTTGGATAACCAGCCCCGTTCGGCGGATTTTCGATGAATATTCCGGTCCTGACTTCCCAGCACGAACGGCAATCCGGGGGCGTTTTCGCGCGAAAGACCGAAGAACCGGGGCGTCGGCAGAAAGCCCGGCAGCAGCGTCGATTCCTGCACGGTGTAGTTGAAATTGATGCCCCGAATCGTCAGCAGCGTCCGGACAAAACTCTTCAACACCCGGCTTTCCGTGCGCTGAATATCCTCGATATCACCGGGGTTCCGCGTGAAGTTTTTCCGGGGAGCCGAGGGCGTATTGGCAAACCGCAGCGACTTGATTTTGTTATACAACCGGATGAAATCCACCCGCCCCTGAACGCCCCACTCCCGGTTGTTGCGGATGGTATTGCCAAACGGCACATTCAGCGTATCGGTAATGCCAAACGAGTTGGCCTGAAACTGGTAGCCCACGTTGTAGGTCAGGTCGGCGGCAATCCAGTCGAGTAACGGCAGCTTGTCCAGCGGCATCCGGTACGTGGCCCGGATGTTCTGCTCGTAGTTTTTCGTCCGCCCGAACCGCCGGGCGTTGGCCCAGACCGAGTCGACTTTGGCCTGGGTGTTCAAATCCCCGGCGGGTTCGTCGATGATGGCGTTGGAACGGGCGTTGTAGGTTAAAATCAAATTTTTGGTCAGGTTCCACTGCAAATCGTAGTACCGGTTGAACCAGAAATACTTCTCAAACTGCGGAATCATGCCCGCAGTCGTGAGTTCGGAATTGCGAAGCTGGGTTTTGATAAAACTCCGGTCCACCTCACCCCGCACGGCCACCTGCGTCGGCAGCAACGTCAGGTTAAAATCACGCAGCCAGCGCAGATACGGGCGTTCCAGCGACTGAAACCGTTTAAACGGCTCGAACGGTTTCGGCTGCGCACTGTAGACGTAGGCGATGCCCCCGCGCGTTTGTTTTTGAATGAATTGCTCGGTTAGAATGTTCGTCCGGGTCGCTTCATTGAATGCGTAGGTAAACGACAGGTTTTCAACATCGTAGAAATGACTTTTGGCATTCGGATTGGTTTTCACCTTCCGGAAATTCGACAGGTTGATTCCGCGCCGAATGGAATTGTCTTCCACCAGCCGCCGGTAGCGCTGCCGGTCGTTTTCATTCAGCGTCGATAGCGTAGTTTCCAATGGCGTATCGGGATCGAGGGGATCGAAATGCGGCTGAATCAGGCGCTTATCGTAATTGACATACAGCGGAATCCGCAAGCCCCATTTTTCAGGCAACAGTTTATCGACCGCAATCTGCGACTGAATCCCGTATTCGGTGGAGGTTTCCCGCGACCGCTCCGAAATCCGCTGCTGGACCCCGCCAAAGCCAAACGTCGTTATTTTTCCCGAGGCCGTAACGGTGGCCACGTCGGCCAGTTTGGCGTTGAGCACCCCTACGGCGGCCCGGCCGGCTGTCTGGTCGAAACCGTTGGCCCGTAATTCATTCACCCAGACCGTAAAACTTTTAGCCTGCTCGTCGGCCGATTTCGGATTGCGGACCCCAATCATGATGATCTGCACCGCGCTCAGATCCGGGTTGCCAACAACGGTCAGTTTATACCGTCCATCGAGGCTGTTCATCGTAAACGGCTGGGCCGATGTTCGCGTAAACTGGCGGTTTTTCTCCGCCTTGAGGTTAATCAGCTCATCGATGGCAATATCGAGATCGTTGGCCGCGGGCCACACCACATCGTCGGGTTGGCTACCATCGGGGGTCGCGATCAGTTTGGGAATTTCGATTTCGTAGTAGTTATCCGTAAAATCCGTTCCGAGCCGAACGAAGGCCGATACCTGACCATTTTCTTCGGCATCATTGTGCATGTGAATGAACATCTTCAGCCGTTCCCGGAACAACAGGTCGAGGTTCGTATTTTTGAAAGCTGCCCGGGAGTCACCGTCCCGCAGGTTGGTCACGCTCAGGCTCATCGACTGCTCGTTGAGTTCCACCTGGTTGATCTGCGTGAAATCGCGGTCGCGCTGAAAGCCGGGGGGGACACGGTAAATGTACTTGTTGTTACCGGGGGCGCTGTTCTCTTCCACGTTCACCGCGCTCACTTTAAACTGCGCATCGTACGGCTCCGGCACCTCCTGCAAGCCCCGCGCCGACAGGTCGCCCGTATACTTCCGGTACTGGTTGGACGTCATCTGCAACTGGGCAAACCGCAACACCACCGGTTCTTCAAACTCAGTCAGGTACATCCGCGCAAACCGCACCGATTTAAACCCGTTGATGTTCCCGACTTTTTTGGGATTATCGCGCACCGGAATCCGGAACAGATACCAGGTCACCGGTCGGCCGGCCTTCGTCTGCACTTCCACCTTATCGACAATGTAGCCCCGGCCCACCGCAAGCTGCCCCGGTTTCAGGTCAATTTCGTATTCGTAATAGGCTTCGTTGTCGTTGATGGTGTTGTCGGTATTCAAATCTTCGATGTCGGGCAGCGTGGTTGATGCGGGAGTCACCAACTGGTTGCGGTCCTGCGATTCGGGCGAGTTGTTCTCCATGCCCATGTACTGTTTGTACCGACTGACAATATGCCGGACCGAATCGGCGCGTTGGCCGTAATAGAAAATAAAGTCATCGTTGGCGGGATCGTTCAACAGCCGTTCACGGGCAGCGGCATTGAGCCGGGGCGAAACCTGGTCGATGTAACTTTTAAAATACGCGTTCTCGTCCCGGTTGCTCAACCCGTCGAGACCAATGTCCTGCTGCGAGCGCGTGACATTATCGAAAGCCTGCGTCACAAACTGCGAACGCGTCACCCGTCCCCAGGCCGTCGAATCGGGCGACAGACCGTTCGGAACCGCCAGCCCGTTTTCAAAATTATACCGCCCATCCTTGATCACGTCTTCCGCCACATCGCCCAGATTGAAGACCAGTTTTCCGCCGGTGCGGTTGGCTTTGTTTTCAAAACCGTCGTGAACCGTGGCGAAGGTCGAATCCGTTGCCCCCACAAAGGGGTCCATTAGCCAGAAATCGATGTTTTCGATGTTGGCGTTGTCAAAGTCGGCATCGGACGTGATGGCCCGCATCACCGAGCCAAAATTCTTTTTAGGGTCACCGGCCAGGCGTCCGTCGGGGGCCAGGTTCGGGTTAAAGTTATACATCCCGCGCTCCCGGGGGAAATAGGCCACATCCAGGATGTTCTCCGGCAGGTTGACCAGACGCACCGAGCGCCCCTGAAACAGTTCGTTGGAAAGGAAAAACTGTTCGTACACATTCCTTAAGTCGTTCTCGGTCAGGTTACTCTGGGGTGAACGCCCCCCTCCCACCGTGTTAGCGGTGCTGAAGGTGTTGTCGACTGTGTAAACCGAAATCCGGGCGCGGTTGTAGGCATAGGCCAGGGGGTCGGCAAACGTGCCCTGCGGAAAAGCCCGCTCCGGCGTGGTTGGCGTCGATCCCAGCCGCCAGCGTGTGGGTTGGCGGGTCAGGTCGTAGAGCGTCCGGGCGGCTTCAAAATCGTCGATGAAGGCGTTGTTGTTCACGCGCGGAGCCACACCCGGAAACAACTGGGCCACTTCGCCCTGAAAAGCAATGTTCGACAGTTCTTTGGTCTGAATCAGCGGCAGGCCATCCAGCATCCGGGTCAAAAACCGCGAGTCTTTCCGAATCATGGCGTCGAACCCCAGAATGGTGTTGTTCACGGGTTCGTTTCCGATGGCCACGCGCGTCAGAAAACCGGCGGGGGTTTCCCGCATGTTCATGGCGGTCATCCCGATGTTCACTTCGGGGCTCAGTTTGTAGTCCAGCCGCGTTCCGATCAGTCGCCGGATCTGGTTCTGGAACAGGTCGGGTCGCTCATACCGTACCTTGATTTCCTGCCCGGAGTTCATCAGGCTTTCGTTCAGAAACCGCACCCGGCCAATCTGCGACTCCACCACAAAATCCGACCCGGGCGACAACGGCACACCACCCGCCGTCACCTGTACCGATTTCTCATCGACGCCATAGGGCAACGTCACTTCCCCGCCCGTCGAGGATTGGTAACTCCCTTTCAGGAAAAATTTATTTTTCCCCGCCACCTGCTGTGCATCGACCAGCGTGGTTCGGTACAACTCGTTGTAAACGTATTTGGCTTTCAGGGCGTCATCCGTCCCGAATTTATTAGCCAGGTACGACCCAAAGGGCTCCAGTACCGGAAAGATTACCCGGCCATACCGGCTGTCGACCGTAACCCCCTCGACAAAATCAAAATTGCCATCCCGCTGCGGATCAAGCTGGGCGTTCACCTGGTCCATGTTGAAGACCTGCACCAATGGGATGTCCTTGACGGTACCCGGTCCCTCCTGCAAATTGGGGTTGTCGATCCCGGTCAGGTCATCTTTGTAAATGATCCTCAACTGGAAATTCTGCTTATTGATCTGCGAGGTGTTGAGTGAATAAATGTTTTTCATCATCAGATTCCACATCGGCAACTGGGTGTTGTTGCGGATCGTCGATGATTTCAACAGCTTCAGAATCAGCACTTCATTATCCTGGCGGTTCTGGTAATCATCCGTTAGCTCCCCCACCTGGTATTTCCGGCCCCGGTAGGTGTATTCATACGAAACCGCCAGCACTTCGTCGTTGCGGAGGGGCGTCACCAGCGAGATATAGCCCAGTTCCGGCTGAAACTTGTACTCGGTTTCGGTTAGACGTTTGGCCCCCCGCAGCAGTTCGTAATCCACGCCTTTGGCAAAACCAAAGGTGCCATCCAGTAAAAAATTCACCTGATCCACCTGCCGGATGCCGGTGTTCGCTCTCAATCGGGCGAACAAGCCATTGCCGGTGGTGTTGTCGGCCGCGCTGCTGGCATCCGCATTGATGGGCTGGAGGTTCGGATTGGCGGTATTAAACGGTCGGGGTTCGCCCAGATCCGCAAAACCGACGACGTTCCGCAGGGTGGTAGTGGTGTTGGTGCGGTTGGTTACGTATACCTCTAAACGCGTAATGGTTACACCCGATATGATCTGGGGCAGGCTTTTCAGGGAGCGTTCGTAGTTGTTTCGGAAAAACTGCGACAGGAAGAAATGGCGGTTTTCGTCGTAGGTATCGACCCGGATTTCGTAATTTTTCTGCATCGATCCGCCTTTGATCGTGATTTCTTCCTGCTTCGAACGCTGCTGCGACGCCACCACGGTGGCGTATAGTTTCCCGAAACGAAGCTGGGTTTTCACCCCGAACAGGTTTTGCACCCCCGGAATCAACTGGCTGCTGAGCGGCCAACTGATGTTCCCGGCTTCCAGTCCCTGAATGATGCTGGGGTCCTGAGGCTGAAACTGGGGAATGGCCGAAGGCGTCATGCTTCCCAAACCGGGCAGGCTGCCCGGCAAGCCGCCGGGGCTGGGTAGACCGGGAAGTCCATTTGTCAATCCGTTGGCACTGGGTAAGTTCGGAACCGGCGGCCGGTAATTCAGTTTCAGGACATTTTCAAAATTAAAACTGGATTTGGTATCGTAATTGGCGGTAATGCCCAGCCGTTCGCCGATCTTTCCGTTGAAGCTGATGTTGATCTGCTGATTGAATGCAAAATTGCCGTTCCGACGCTGCAAAACCGGAATAATCGGGTTATCGATGAACTGGTAGAGGTACCCGAAATCAAGCATTACGAAACCGTTCGGCTTGAAATCCACGAGATTCCCGCCAAAGAGACGGTCGAAAACCGGCGGCAGTTCCAGTTTCGGAACCAGCCCCCGCCCACTTACCGCACTTTGCCCATCGTTCCTGGCGCTGTATTCGCGCCACAAACTTTTTTGAACACGTTGGTTTTGTAAACGGTTATAGTCTTCATACGACATGGTTTCGGCCGGCCGATAGGGCAAGCCGGCCGCTGGTCGGGTCGGCGGAGGAGCAACCGGAACGGTGCCAATAACAGCGGTTCCGGGCGCGGCAGCGGGCGTAGCGGTTGATCCGGACGTTGGACGGGTGGTTCCTGCCTGGCCGCCAATGCGTTCCAATACGGAAATCTGCCCCGGCCCGTTGAGCTGAACGTCGGTTGAAACCGCCCGCGGATCACGCAGCAGGAAAGGCGACTTGGGAATGGTAACGGAAAAAGGACTTACATAGCGGTCGCGCCAGCGAATGATGGGTCGGCGGTCGGCCGAGCGGGTAGCCCGAATGCTGTCCTGACGTACGCGGGCAATGGAATCGGCCAGCGAAACCGCCCGGCGACGCGCGGGGGTCTGGGCCGTTACCGGCATCCAGGCCGACCCTACCAGTAACCCACACAGCACAACCATCCAGGGCTCCATCCGGCCATTCAACAACCGCAACCGGGTTAGTCGGTGGGACTCAACACATTCCAAGAGAGGCACGTATAATTTGATTCGGTGGAATAGGTATTTAGTTAATTCATAGACATCTCTATCACCAAACGGCGAAAACCTTGCCAATATTTTAGTGAAGAGTGAAGAGTTATGAGTGAAGAGTTGACTTATGCGCCTTTTTAACCGCCGGGCGGCCCTGTCTTCACTCACAACTCTTCACTCATAACTCATAACTATTTCAGGGCCAGACGAATAAGTTGTTCAACATTGAGTTCATCGCCTTCCCGTTTCAGGATTGTATCGAGGCTTTTTTCGGCCGCTGCCTTCGGAATGCCCAGGGTGACGAGGGCTGCCAGGGCTTCATCCCGAACGGGGTTGACGGTCATCCGGTAATTTGGTGTACCGGCCTGAGCCATAATTCCCGATTTTTTCATCTTGTCACGCAATTCCAGAATAACCCGTTGAGCGGTTTTACTGCCAATGCCTTTGATTTTCTGAACCGCCCCGACGTTTTCCATCAAGATGGCCTGCCGAAGTTCGACCGGCGTCAGGGTCGATAGCATGGTGAGTGCGGTATTAGGGCCGATGCCCGACACACCAATCAAATCCAGAAAAAGATTTTTTTCGTCAAGGTCGCCAAAACCGTACAGCGTCTGGGCGTCTTCACGAATGTGCTGATAGGTATACAGTTTCGAGGGTTCGCCCAACTTCGGCAGTACCGTTGAGGTATACAGGGAAATATGAATTTCATAGCCGACGCCGTTGGCTTCCAGAATGACAAGCGTTGGGTCTTTATGGGTAACTTTTCCGCTAATATAAGCAATCATAGAGCGCTTTTTTCAACCAGTTATACGAATCGACCCGCAATCCGGTGATGGAGTGCGGGTCGACGGGTGAAGAGAATCTTTTTCGTTTTACCCCACAATCAGACGCTGACCGGGCTTGAGTGAATTCCCCTTGATTTTATTCAGTTTTTTCAGTTCATCAACGCTCAGGTCGCTATAGCGCTGCGAAATATTCCAGAGTGTATCGCCATCCTGAACCCGGTGGTACTTCGGTTTGTAGGTTTTGGTCCGCTTTGCCACTTCCGACTTACCCTGACTTTTGGTCACTTTGGCCACCCGCGACGACGTTTCCGGCAGCGCCTGTTCCCGGAAAATGACCAGCTTCTGGCCTTTTTGAATGCGGGTTGAACGCAGGTGGTTCCACTTTTTGAGGTCATACACGTCCACATCGTACTTCTCCGCAATGCGCGACAGCACCTCGCCCCGCTTCACGACGTACACGGTTTTTTTCGGCTTTCGGCGGACCACCTCCTCAACGTCATCCTCATCGGAGGCAATGGCGTTGGCAGCTACCACGGGTTGCGACTCCCGGGCCTGCTCCTCATTAGCATCGGTAAAAGGGAAAAGATCCCGTTTTCCCGCGGAGTCGGAGCGGTAATTGACACTTTCCGTCGACGCCAGCAACATGTTGGTCGAGATGGTTGGGTTCCGACCGGCTGAATCCAGAATCGACCGCCGATTGGCCGCAAAATAATCGAAATGCGCTTTGGGCACCCGAAGCACGAAACTGCGGGTTTGATCCGACAGGACACCCGTCATGATCGACGGATTCATTTTCTGAATTTCGGCCAGTGGTACCCCGCTGTATTTGCAAAACCGCTCGATCGACAGGTAGCCGTTAACGTGAATCGTATCGCAGGGAATGGGATATTCGGGCTGTTCGGCATAAATTCCGTGGTCGTTGGCGAAGTTCATCATGTAGGTCAACGCAATGAATTGCGGGACATACGCGCGGGTCTCTTTCGGCAGGAAATTATAAATGGTCCAGAACGAATCGCCCCCGGACCGGCGCATGGCGCGTTTCACCGTCCCCGGACCGCTGTTGTAGGCTGCCAGTGCGAGGTGCCAGTCGCCAAATACCCGGTATAGATCTTTCAGATAGCGACAGGCCGCATCGGTCGACTTGACGGGGTCCATGCGCTCATCGATGTATTCGTCCTGATAGAGTTTAAAATCTGCGCCCGTATACGGCATAAACTGCCACAAACCGCCTGCGCCCACGCGCGAAACCGCTTTGGGGTCCAGCGATGATTCAACGATCGAGAGGTATTTTAACTCGTCGGGAATGTCGTGCTGGGCCAGCAACCGTTCATACAGGGGGAAGAACATCGGCATCCGCTCCATCACCTTTTTGGTGTAACTCGGTCGGCGGAAGGTGAAGTAATCGATAAAACCGTGAACGGTTTTGTTGTAATTCAGGGGAATGGTCTGTTCCAGTTTGGCAAGTCGGTCACGCAGAACGGGTTCCGGGATGGACAAGACCTCCGGCACATCGACCACTTCAATGATTTCCTGTGCCGAGTCGGCTCTGACACCGTTGGTGTCGGCCTGAAAAAAAGCGCCCCAACTGCGGGGGGCAACGCTTACTAAAAGCAATACAGTACAAGCCAATCGGAGGCCGTGAAGGGTCTTCTTCAGGTTCGACATGAGCAGGTTTTGGGTTACATGTTGGTTAAGTAATTATCAAGGCAAGAACGGTCTGGTCGATAAAAATAGGACAAAAAATAGTTTTCGTCAAACTTTTCGGCAAATTAGGTTGATAAATCTCCTGAGTTGTCCGGCAGAGTTGGTTCAAGGTTTTGTAACTAAGCCGTTTAATCCAGTGGTGCGACTTAGGCAATGTATCTTTAAAAACGGTGACCAAGCAGGGTTCTATATACTTTGTCACCGTTTTTGTTTTGAGACGATTTCATTCCGGATGCGTCACGATTTTGTTTCGAAAGAGGTCGATACGAGGGTACTTCCAAACCAAGCCGTTCGGACAAGAGGATCCCAGTCACCGGCTGGAAGCTCAATAACTTTCATACCCATAGGTTAAGGTTTCCTGGGGTTTAAAGGGCTCGGTTTTAATGCGGGTCGCTGGTAAATCACCGACGTAGGTATACGCATATGTGATGGATCCGGACGAAAGCACGTTGTTCCGGCTCAGATGGAGAACATTGTCAACCCCACCGTAATAGGTATAAAAATCCAGTATTCCGTTGAAGGGTGTTGACACTCCCGCCGTGGCATAAGGGGCCGGAATGACGGCTGTCCCATAGAAAGGGTTGATTTTTGTATCGTGCGTAAAATGAGTTGTGTAGCTGTTATTCAATGAAGAAGGGATTCTAAAAATGCTTGTAGCTGTAGCAACCAATGTCAAGTTGTTGCCAGTGAACGTATAATCACTATCTTCCGTATAGGAAACCCCGCCGGTTGCGAAGGTTTTATGACTACTTTTTACTTTGTTATTGGGGTTGTATTGAAACGTTAGCTCCCAGACGTTATCGCCCCGTCCATCTTTATTATTGGTGTAATAAAGCCGGGTCATCTGACTGTTGACATACGTATACGAATACGTCTCCGTTATCTTCGATTCACCCGCCGGGGTGATTTCGCGTTGAAATTGGATGACCTGGTTTTGGGCATTGTAAGTAAAAGCGCCGGTTTCAACCGGTGCATTCGGATCACTGGGATTTTGAGTAGTTGTAATCGTGTTCAGACGGCCTTGCAAATCATAGCCGAAGGTGCTGATGTATTGCGCTAAACTGGTCCGGCCAGCGACGTCAGCGAGTTCCTGCGTTACGGTTTTAATCCGCAAACGGTCAGGAACGGAACCCGGTGAAACATTCGGAAACAGATGATCGCCACAGCCTGTCAACTGAAAGGCGAGCCATACATAAAGAACTCCCCGAAGTATATGGATCATTTTCATACAGTGGATGTTTGTTTTGTTGAAACTTTACAAGTAAATGTATCACTATAACTGGAATAATTATAACATTAACGTATATACGTATGCGGTATTTATTAACCGGTAATGCCGTCAGATTAAAACATCATTTTGCGCATTTTTGAGCGGAAATGATACCTGACTTGCGGACGTTTCACCGTTTTTTTTAAAGTCTTTTTCTGGAAATCTAAATGGGAATTGGAATGATGTTTGCAGCGTTTTCTGCATAGACTTAGAAAGAGATGCTCGGGCTTACCGGCCTGATCCATTTCGTCCGTTACTAATTCTGAAGATTAAACGGTGAGGGTACCAACGAAAGCTCCGGTTCTGATAATTCTGTTCCTTTGCAGTATCGTGCTATTGGCCGGACTATCGCAGTGCCACAACCCAGCTGACCAACCCTTCCGGCGAACCGTATCGATTGGAAAAAAAGACGGCAAATTCATCCTCCACCGAAACGGGCGTCCTTTCGAAATCAAGGGAGCCGCTGGCTATTCCCATTTCCATACGTTAAAAGAATCGGGCGGAAATACGCTCAGAACCTGGGATACCACCCGGCTTGCCAGCCTCCTGGACAGCGCGCAGACGAACCACCTGGCCGTGGTTGTGGGCCTGCCGCTTCCCATGAACGACAATATGGCTTTTTACAACGATCCGGTAAAAGTGGCCTCCCACCTCAAAGCGTTGCAAGCCGTCGTCAACCGCTTCAAGCACAATCCGGCGGTTTTGATGTGGAGCCTGGGTAACGAACTCGACTTCCCGTTCGGTTTGTCGTATTACCGGTTTTATACCACGTTTAATGCAATTACGGATATGATTCACCGGGAGGATCCGGACCATCCCGTTACCACCGTAATCCTGAATTTTAATACAAAATACATTTTCAACATCACCACCCGCTGCGATGTCGATCTGCTCTCCTTTAATATCTACAGCAACATCAAGACCCTGCGGAAAGACCTGGCGGATTTTTCCTGGTTTTGGAACGGGCCTTATCTGCTGACCGAATGGGGAATCGACGGCCCCTGGGAAGGGACGGAACAAACCGCCTGGGGTGCCTACATTGAAAACACCAGCAAGAAAAAAGCCGACTTTTATTTAAAGCGCTATCAGCAGGATGTCCCTCGGGAAGACCCCCGGTTTTTAGGCTCTTTTGTTTTTTTCTGGGGAAATAAACAGGAAACCACACCCACCTGGTTTAGCCTGTTTGACGAAGCCGGGGCACCCGCTGAACCGGTGGCCATCATGAAGTATATCTGGACCGGCAAACCGTCGCCCGAACCGTTTCCGGAACTCCAATACATGCTGGTGAATCAAAAAGGCGCCCGCGATAACATTTTGCTAAGCCCGGGAAGTTTGTCAACGGCGGAGGTATTTCTGTATAAAACCAATGACCCGATCAAAACTGTTAAATGGCAAATTCTGCCGGAAGACTGGTACCGGGAAAACAACCAAAACAGCACCAAAAAGCGTAAACCAATCGAGGGCTTATTCCAAAAAAATCAGAATCTAAAGGCGACTTTTGCTGCGCCCGAACAGGAAGGGCCTTATCGTGTGTTTGCAACCATTTACCTCCAAAATGGAAATTTCGCCACTTGTAACACCCCTTTTTACGTGGTTAGTGACCCATGAAATCCATTCCGCCCGTAAAACCGCCATCGAAACGCGAACGCTTTACGCTTCGTCTGATGATCTTTTTAGGGTTGGCATCCCTGGTCTTTTTCATGGAAAACATGCTGAAAGGATCGGTCAGAGGCTATTTGCCTCTGTACTGGATGCTGATGGTTGCGTTTGGATTTACGTGTCTTAAAATTCTGCATGAATGGTACCATTATTTTTACATAACCGTTCCTGAAACACCGCCCACCACCAAACCGTATACCGTCGATATTTTCACCACATTTTGTGCCGGAGAGCCGTACGAAATGATCATCGAAACGCTAACGGCCATTCAGGCGATCACCCATCCGCATACCACCTACCTCTGCGACGAAGCCGACGATCCCTACCTGCGGGAGGTTTGCCAGAAACTGGGCGTCCATCACGTCACCCGCACCGACAAAAAAGACGCCAAAGCGGGGAATATCAACAACGCCCTGGCTCATTCGTCCGGCGAATTGTGCGTCATTCTGGATCCGGATCACGTTCCGTTTCCGCATTTTCTGGACCCCATCGTTACGCATTTCAACAACCCGGCGGTTGGGTATGTGCAGATTGTCCAGGCCTATAAAAACTACGATGAGGGACTGATTGCCAAAGGGGCGGCCCAGCAAACGTACCAGTTTTACGGCCCGATGATGATGACCATGAACCGGTACGGGACCGTCTTGGCGATTGGGGCGAACTGCACCTTCCGGCGCACCGCCCTCGAATCCATCGGCGGTCATGCGGCCGGTCTAGCCGAAGACATGCACACCTCCATGCAGTTGCACGCCAAAGGCTGGAAGTCGGTGTATGTTCCGGCGGTTTTGGCGCGCGGTCTCGTTCCGTCCACGCTGTCAGCCTATTACAAACAGCAACTAAAATGGTCACGCGGGGTTTTTGAGCTGTTTTTCACGACCTATCCCCGGCTTTTCACCCGATTTACGTGGCGGCAAAAACTCCATTATGGCGTCATTCCGTTCCATTATTTGTCCGGCTTTCTGTTTCTGATCAACTTTTTAATTCCGATCATGGCCCTGTTCTTTGGCGTGAGCCCCATGCACATCGATCTGGCCGAATTCGTTTCCATCGGCCTGCCGTTTACCGCATCCATTGTGCTGATCCGGCACTTCGTACAATGGTGGGTGATGGAGGACGAAGAACGCGGCTTTCACATCGTGGGAGGACTGCTTCTGATCGGAACCTGGTGGATCTTTATCCTGGGCTTCGTCTACACCCTGTTCAGGAAAAAAGTACCCTATGTTCCTACGCCAAAAGATGGAAACGAAGCCAATAACTGGCCCCTGAACATCCCGAATCTGTCGATTCTGGCCCTGTCTGTTCTGGCGATCACCTACGGTTTATATACAGACTGGAACCCGTATAATCTGATCATGGCTGGTTTCGCCGGCCTGAACAGCCTGTTTATGGTTTTTACCATTGCGGCCAGTCGACAGCAGCAGTTCAGAGCGGTTAAAGAGCGCTATCCTCTCCTGAACGACCTGATCAAAGTCATCCAAGAGGGAAAAGGGTATTTCTGGATTTTGCGACGGTGGCTGTATACCGGCTTGCGCCATACCGCTTTATGGATCACTGGTATTCTGGTGTTTTCCATTCTGTTTTATGCAAAATTTCAGTCTAAAACCGAGAAGGCCCAGTCCCTGCTCACCCACAAAGACCATCTTTTTCTGTATGGAATGTATTCACCGGACAAACCGGGTGGAATTCCGTCCGTACGTGCCATCGAGTCCTATCAGGAGGCCAGTCAGGTTCATTTTGACCTCATCTCGTTTTACATTCCCTGGGGAAATAATCCGGAGAGCTATTTACCACTCAAATCGATCGATTCGGTTTATCGAAATGGCTCTATTCCCCTGATTAGCTGGGAACCCAGACCGGTTGTTTTTGCAAACTACCAGACAAAAAATAGTGCTGACACAAACGGCTTCTTTTTTCACCAGGTTATCGAAGGCCACTACGATTCCTA
This sequence comes from Larkinella humicola, assembly GCF_008727875.1. Taxonomy (GTDB): domain Bacteria; phylum Bacteroidota; class Bacteroidia; order Cytophagales; family Spirosomataceae; genus Larkinella; species Larkinella humicola. The sequence continues at coordinate 122,986 of NZ_VTWS01000006.1, forward strand.
TCTTCGTAGGTTTTCAGAACAACTAAAAGCACTGCATCGTCCCGTCTTTCTTCGCTTCGCTCCGGAAGCCGACAATCCGGTTTATCAGGGGCCTAAGCCAACTAAAAACGCGTCGGATGACTTCAAAGAAGCCTGGAAATACGTCCACAACTATTTTTCAAAGCAGGGTGTTTACTCGGTAATCTGGGTTTGGAGCCCCGGAAAAGCAGACGCCATTGACGCTTATTTCCCCGGCAAAGACTACGTCGACTGGATCGGCGTTACGGTATTGAATGACGGTTTTGTCAAGGCGGGCCCAAAAAACCGTTCTCTGGAAGACCGCTATAACCCCTTCCACCAAAATCCCATCTTTCGTTCCGGCCTACCGGTTCTGCTCACTGAATTGGGTGCTTTACGCTCGGCAAACCAGCAAACCGACTGGTTAAAAAAGGCCATTCGGTCGGCACAGCGAACCTTTCCTGAAATAAAGGGACTCGTTTTGGTCAATGCAGGGTTAAGCAACGATGCGCGGGATTGGCGGATTCAGTCACCGGATTCACTGCGGTTTTCAGGAAATCAGAATCCGGAACTTAAAGCAGGTGTTTCGTCCGCAGAAAAAACAATACCGGCATTGGCAGAAGCGGCCGAACCGCTCGCCCGCTCCCGCCCGGCAAACCGAAACTTTTTTATCGGTACCAAAGGCATCAATTACACCAAGGGGCAGAACTGGATGAAAAGTCGGTCAGTTTTTACCAAAAAAGATTTCCAGGCCGATTTTAAGGAAATGAAAGAACTGGGCATCACGACCTTTAAATACAGTGGACCCAGTATTTATGAGCACAACCTCCTGAATACGGCCCGAAAAACCGGTCTTAAAATTCACTACAGTTTTTGGATACCAGACAAGATTAATTTTATAACTGATCAGGATAAGCTGGCGGACTTACGCGCCACCATTCTGGATGCCGTCCACAGCCTGAAACACCATCCCGAAATTGTTTCCTGGAATATGGGTAATACCTCGTTTCAGAAACTTTCCCGTTATTATTACAAACCGGATCTGCTTTATCAGGAATCCGCGTATCTGTCGTGGCTCCAATCGGTCGTCACCGAACTCAAACAGATTGACCCGGATAAGCCCGTCACCATTGATCTGGACGCATCGGAAAATCTGGTACCGCTTACGAACCGGTTTCACCGTTTCATTCCGGCTATCGACGCCTTCGGGCTTGTTCTGAAGAACTCCTCGCGAGTCGATTCTCAACTGGCTAAACTGCAGGTTCCGTATTTTTTCAGTGAAATTAGCGTCAGCGAATACGCCAAACGTCCAAAAACAACAACCGGTTTATTTATTGAAAACTGGCAGGATGAACAAACCACCGACTGGGTTAGCTTCAACGGGTTAAAAGACCATGGAGGCCGTGCGAAACGGTCCCTCTGGCAATTGCGTCATACCTGGAAAGGAACGCCCCTGCCAGCATTGCCTCCTCCCATTAAAATTCTGAAACCCGCCCTGGGCACCTTTCCCGGGGCGCAACTTCCCTACCATGCACTCATCCGCAACACCGATCAATGGACGCTGGTCCAATCGGTTCCGGTCACTTTTCACCTGGAATGGAAACTGGTGAAAATGGATCGCTTCGAAAATCCCATTTCGGTAAAAAATGTGGGTGAAGGCCCCCGTTTACTGCTAACCATCCCGGAAAATCCATCGAGCTACCAGCTTTATCTGTATGTTCTGAAAGGAAATACGGTTCTGGACATCGCCCGTTCCACGCTCCATACCCCGCTTCAAATCCCGGCCCCTACCCAGCCCAGGGACAGCATCCTTCAACGGCGATCGGCCAGCGTTCGGACAAAATGATCGAATGTCGGCTTGCTGATACGCCAGTCCGGGGCGGGGATCTTGCCCCAGACATTCGGGTTATCGGCCAGATTGAAGTAACACACGCCAACCACCTCCGGGTGTGCGTTCAGCACGGTGGCGGCCTCTTCCAGCCATTTTTTCTGGAAATCTTCCGGGCCTTTCACCCCAAATTCCGTTACAAAAATCGGTTTGTTCACCAATCGCATCCGGTACTGTTTGCGGTCGTAAATGGTCTGGAATGACTCCTGGAGAGCGGGATCGGTTATATTTTTGTCGGGAAGTCCATAAATCGCCACGCTGATGTAGTCGACGACATCGTCGCCGGGCCACCATTCCAGGGAGCCCCGATCCCCGGCGGGTCCCCACACCCGCCGGATATTTTTTGCGGTCTTTCCATCAAAATTCATGAAATACCGAAACGCTTTGCTGTATAAAACCGGATCCTGACTTTGCCACGCATACCGCCGGATGGGAATCTCCATTTCGTGCGCAAATCGCAAATAAACGGTCTGCGTAGTCGCCGAAATTAGTTGATAAACCGTCCGGAATTCATCGTCATAAACGCCGGAAACCGTATTTAACAACACATTGGTGTCTTTTCGAATTTTCCGGTCTTTCCACGGCTCCATGCTAATAATTGCATCATGATTTCGCGCCACAACGGCTTTAAATTCTTTGGCAAAACTTCCGTCCTGAATCGTTCCCAAATCAATAAACAGATGCTCTGCCTGCACGGATTTTGATTTAATCAGGAACTGTTTCGGATCATAAACACCAATTTCCGGTTTCGACATTCCCTGCGCAGCCACACTCAGTGCAGACGGTTTTTTGGCCAGATTGGTATTCATCCCATGCTCTTCTTTTTTGATTTCCGCGATCGCTTCCCGGATCGAGTCCGAGAGCGACGGATCATCCTTTTCCTTCCGGGAAGCCAGAATAAGAAGAGGTTTATCCATAAACCGCATCCGGTGTATTTTCCGCTTTATGGCCGTAATGGGATTCGCGATTCGGGGATAGGATGTGGCCAGTTGTTCGGATTTTCCATCGAGGGTAATGCTGATCAAATCCACCGCTTCTTCTCCCGGCCAGTACTCGTCGGCTCCGGGATAACCGGCTGGCCCCCAGACCAGCTTAATCTCCGGCGCTACGGTTTTGCAGCGTTTTGCGAAATACCGGAACGCATCGATGTATAGAACCGGTGACTGGTACTGCCACGAATAAAGCCGTACCGGCACTTCCATTTCCGGATTCCACCGGAGGTAAATCTCTGATTTACGTTGGGTTAATGCCTCACAAAACGTTTGGATGGATTCGTCAAACCGGCCCCGCAGAACGTCATCCAGGCCATTCTCCTGACCCGGCGAAACGGCCATCTGAACGGTGATTAAAGTTGGCAGATCAGCCGGTAGTTCTGAAACCAGTTTTTGCAGAGATGCTTCCTGAACGGTTCGGTCGAGGGTCACCGAAAGGGTATGAAATGGCTTTGCCAGTTCCGTTTTTAGCGGGCTTTTTCGATCAAATGCCCCAACCGCACGCTCTTCAAAGTCGTGATTGATCAGGGCCACCGGCGGGCTTTGGTTTTGAAACGGAAAATACGGTTTGAAGAAAACTACCAGGGAAGCGATTACCAGGCCTCCACCCAGTGCGTAAAGAACAATTCTTCTCATTTGATGGTCATCAATGCCTAACGCTGAATGTACAGGACACGCTTTTGCGGGTATCCGTTTGCAGACAGCGGGCAAAATCTGTACCGGGCTTTGTCCTGCGGATTAAAAATCCTGGACAGCGGAGGTCAGGCGGGGTAACCCGGCGATTGCAACTCCTGACCAGCCTTTCGGAAAGCCGTGGGGCTGCATCCTTTTTGCTTTCTGAAAAACTTGTTCAAATGGCTTTCATCGGTAAAGCCCAGTTCCCGGGCTATTTCCGTCATCCGCATACTGCTGTGTTTCAGGCGCGCTTCAATGAGTTTCAGCCGATACCGGGTAATGTATTGTTGCATCGTTTCGGCCGTGTGCTTCTTAAAATACCGCCCCAAGTAGGTCTCCGAAATGCCAAAATGCTGGCTGACGGCTTCCGCTCTGATTTTGTCCGGCTCATAAATGGTATTCTGGATGTATGCCAGAATGTCCAGCGCTTTTTCATCGGTATTCTCGCTCACCTGTTCGGGCATATACCGGGCAATGTTCCGGGCCACCACCACAATGAGCGTATTGACCAGTTGCTGAATCAGTTCTTTATTGTACAGATCCCGATTCTCATATTCCCGGACAATGGCTTCGATGAGCGGCTGGACCAGGCCTTTATCCGGCTGGTTTTTCAGAATGCAGCCCGGCTGGTGATTCGCATTTTGCAGAATGTACTCCAGCCGCTGAATACTGCCCGTTGGCAGAGCGCCCGATTGAATGTAAATGTCGTTGAATCGCAGGAAGAAAAACTGCGTGGTGGTTTCAATTTCAAACGAATGACAATCTTCCGGCGTAATCAGAAACAGGTGCCCCGCGCGGTATGCAAACTGGTTTTGGTTGATGCATTGCCGTCCAGTGCCCGACAGAATATAGATTAGTTCGAAAAATGAATGCTGGTGTTCGGACTTCGGGCATTCGTCGAGCGTTTTACATACAATCTCGAACGGTTCGTGCAAACTTTCCTTTTTCATGCCACGAAATTACCAATTTACCGAAAATATATACCGCATACTTTCACACTATCCGGTATAATTTTGCGCTATATGTAAACAATCCGAAAATGAAAGCAATACGTTTGAATGGTTTTGGTGGGGTAGAGCAGTTAGTTCAGCAGGAACTCCCTACGCCGACGATAAAAGATGACGAGGTGCTGATTCAGGCCAAAGCCCTTAGCATCAATCCGGTGGATGTGAAAACCCGGGCCGGAAAAGGAATGGCCGGTCCACTTAAAGATGAAAAACCGCTTATCCTGGGTTGGGATATTTCCGGTACGATCACTGAAATCGGGAAAAACGTCATGGACTTTCGGATGGGTGATGCGGTTTTTGGCATGGTGAACTTTCCAGGTCACGGCAAAACCTACGCCGAATTCGTGGCCGCCCCGTCTTCACACCTGGCACTGAAACCCGCCAGCATCCCGCACGAAGTAGCCGCGGCCACCACGCTGGCTGCCCTGACCGCCTGGCAGGCACTGGTCAATCACGCCCGGATTCAGCCCGGACAAAAGGTGTTGATTCATGCCGCAGCCGGTGGTGTGGGACATTTTGCCGTGCAGTTTGCCAAACAATTGGGGGCTTACGTCGTCGGCACCTCCTCGGCGGCCAACCGGGATTTTGTGCTGAATCTGGGCGCCGATGAACACATCGATTACCAGACACAGCGGTTTGAAGAGGCCGTGTCCGGTGTTGATTTTGTGCTCGATACCCTGGGCGGAGAAACCATCGACCGCTCGCTGGACGTGATCAAACCCGGAGGCTCCATCATCAGTATTCCGAGTGGGTTGAACGAACAGGTAGTCGAAAAAGCAAAAGCACGGGGGATCCACGGGGCTACGTTCCGCGTACAATCCAACGGCGAAGACATGAAAACGCTCGCCGGTTTACTGGAAAAAGGGACGCTCAAGGCCCACGTATTCAAAACCTATTCCTTCGATCAGATGGCCGAAGCTCATCGGCAGATCGAGACCGGGAAAACCGTAGGCAAAGTCATCGTGACCATCTAACCGCATTTGGACGACTGTGCAACCCGATTTCTGGCGCGTCTCTTTTGAAATGGCCCGGTTAAACTTTTAAACCAGCGGGTAGACTTGCGGAACCAGAAAGCTTTTGAGGAGGAGAGACGGGCAACGACTGCCCGTCTTAACCAGCCTGCGAAAGCCCCCGAACGCGTCATGAGACTGCCCTTTTATCCGCTGCTCTTTTTTTGCCTGATTATTTTCCGGGCCTGGACCGCCGAACCGGTTCAGCTCACCCGGCTTCGGTGCGATTCCCGGGAGCATCCGCTCGGTGTCGAAAGCCGTCAGCCCCGGTTGAGCTGGCAGTTGGTGTCGGCGGTTCGGGGGCAAAAGCAAACCGCTTACCGGATTCTGGTGTCCGACCATCCACAGACGCTGGCGGCTGGTCAGGGCAACCTCTGGGATTCGGGCAAACGCGTCTCCGACCAGTCGATTCAGGTGCCGTACGAAGGAAAACCGCTGTTGGCGAGCCAGTCGTATTACTGGAAAGTGCAAACCTGGGACAAAGACGGCCAACCGTCGGGTTGGAGTGCCCCCGCCACCTGGCAAATGGGTTTGCTGACCAAAGCCGACTGGGGCAAGGCGCAGTGGATTGCGCTGGAAGAACTGCCGGCATCGGAGCGGATTGTTCCGTTTGTCCACGACCCCAATGCAGCCAAACCGTTGGGAGACCGGAAATCGGCCCAGAATGCGCTGCCCCAGTTCCGGAAAGAATTTCGGCTGGAAAAACCGCTGAAGCGAGCCACGGCTTTCATCTCCGGCCTGGGTCATTACGAACTGAGCCTCAACGGGCAACGCGTGAAAGATCATTTCATCGATCCCGGCTGGACGAACTACGATCACTCCGCCCTGTATGCAACGTACGACGTAACGACCGCGCTCAGAAGGGGCGCAAACGTATTGAGTGCGCTCCTCGGCAACGGTTTCTATAACATTCCCGTTGAACGCTACCGGAAAATTGTGGGCTCGTTTGGCTATCCAAAACTAATCTGCAAGCTGCACCTGGCATACGAAGACGGGACACATCAGGAGGTAGTTACCGATCAATCATGGAAAGTGACGCAAAGCCCGATCACCTATTCGAGCATTTACGGGGGTGAAGACTGGGATGCCACCCGAGAAATACCGGGCTGGATGGAGGCTGGTTTTGATGATACCGGCTGGCAAACTCCGCTCGTGGTTCAGGGATCGCCCCAACTGCGGTCGCAAACCGCACCGCCGGTCAAGATCATGGAAACCTTCAAACCGGTGCGGATCACGCAGCCCAAAGCCGGTATTTACGTGATCGATCTGGGGCAGAACATGTCTGGGATTCCGCAGATTTCGGTAACGGGAAAAACCGGTTCCATCATCAAAATAACGCCCGGCGAGTTGTTGGGTGACGATAGTCTGGTCACGCAGCAGTCCAGCGGCCAACCGCATTTTTACCGGTATACCCTCAAAGGAACCGGCACCGAAACCTGGCATCCGCGCTTCACCTATTACGGTTTCCGGTATCTGCAAATTGAAGGCGCGGTTCCCGCCCAGGGCCTGCTGAGCACGATCGCAATGCCCTCCGCCGATATTCCGGTTTTGAAAGCCGTCAAAGGACTGCACATTCGGGGTTCTGCCGAAACCGTCGGGGCGTTTTCGTGTTCAAACGAGTTGTTCAACCGCATCGACCGACTCATCGACTGGGCCATCAAAAGCAACATGGTGAGCACGCTCACCGATTGCCCGCACCGCGAGAAACTGGGCTGGCTGGAGGAGACGCACCTGATGAGTGGTTCGGCCCGGTATACCTACGATCTGGCAACGCTGCTGCCGAAAATCATTCGGGATATGCAGTCGGCGCAGTTGGCCAACGGCCTCATTCCCGACATTGCCCCCGAGTATACCGCCTTCGCCAGCGGTTTTCGTGACTCCCCGGAATGGGGCAGCGCCGGGGTGATTCTGCCGTGGTATACTTACCAGTGGTACGGTGATAAAAGCATTCTGGTGGAAAGTTACGACATGATGAAAAAGTACGTGGCCTACCTGGGCACCAAAGCCAATAACCACATTCTGACCCACGGTTTGGGCGACTGGTGCGATCTGGGGCCTAAACCGCCGGGCGAATCGCAGTTGACGCCCAAGGGCATTACGGCCACAGCCACCTACTTTTACGACCTGACCATTCTGGAAAAAACCGCCCGTTTGCTGGGCAAAACCGCCGATGCCGATCGTTTTCAGCAATTGGCTCAGGCCGTTAAAAAGGCGTTCAACGAAACGTATTACGACGCCCAAAAAGGGCAGTATGGATCGGGGAGCCAGACGTCCAACGCCATGCCGATTTACATGAATCTGGTGACGCCCGACAACCAGGCCGCCGTGACAGCCAGTTTATTGAAAAACCTCAAAGACAACCATTACAGCCTGACGGCGGGCGACATCGGGTTCCGGTATTTGCTGCTGGCGCTGGGTCAGGTCGGCGCTTCGGACGCCATCTACGCCATGAACAACCGTGCCGATGTGCCGGGCTACGGTTACCAACTGGCCCACGGCGCCACCGCCCTGACCGAATCCTGGCCCGCCCTGCGGTTTGTCTCCAACAACCACTTCATGCTCGGGCACCTCATGGAATGGCTTTACGGCGGCCTGGGCGGGATTCAGCAGGACGAAAACGTGCCGGGATTCAAAGCCATCGTGATCAAGCCCGAGGTCGTGGGAGACATCACCCACACCCGCGTCCGGTATCATTCGCCTTACGGCCCGATCCGGAGTGAATGGAAAAAAACCGGCACCCAACTGGAACTGATGGTGAGCATTCCGGCCAACACCACCGCAACGGTGTATCTCCCCACCGGCAATGCTGTTCTGGAAAGTGGCAAAGCCCTCGATCAGCAGAAAGACATCAAGGTGTTACGAACGGAAGCCAACCAAACCGTCGTAGCTATTGGTTCAGGCAGTTATGTCTTTAAACTTTAAATAACGAATATTGAATGTCGAATAACGAATATCGAAAGCCGGATCAATCACTTCGATATTCGTTATTCAATATTCCTTTGCTTTTTCACCACCCCGGATTCTGCGTCAGATTCGGATTGAGCTGGCGTTCTTTGGCGGGAATGGGAAACAGATAATGTTTCTTTTCATCGAAAGGACGACCTTTGGAGGTCAATTCCAGATACGCTTTTTTCCAGCGAACCAGGTCCCGCCAGCGGTGACCTTCCAGCCCAAGCTCCACCACCCGTTCGTGGGCGATCCACTCCATAAATGCGGTTTTCGACAAACCGGGGTCGAGTTCCTTCAAGCCCGCCCGTTTCCGAACGCGGTTGACGGCGGCATAGGCCTCGGCAGTCGGCCCGGAGGCTGAATTGGTGGCTTCGGCAAACATCAGCAGAACATCGGCAAAACGCAGCAGCCGGATGTTGACGTCCGACCCCGTCGTCCAGTCGAACTCGTTCCCGCCATCTTTCTGGTATTTTCGAACGGCAAAATCCGCCGGCAAAACGTCGAACCAGGAGGTGTACTCCAGCACTTTGTAATAATCCAGCCCGTCGAATTTGCTCCCCTGTGGCCCAAAAACCGACGCCAGCAGACGCGTGTCGCCCACTTCAAACTGCTTGACATACCATTCCGACGGAATCACGTTGTTGTAGGCCCGGCCCCGAACGCCCATTTCGAGGGGCCGTAACCCGCCCGTTCCGCATTCGTCACAGAACGCACCGGGATTGACCGTTGCCGAAAACTGGACTTCAAAAAGTGACTCCTTGTTGTTCTCATTGACATTCGTGTGGTTATCGCGGTAGTTCGGCACCAGATCGTAGGCGTTGGAGTCGATGATCTCCTTAAACAGTTTGGCTGCGGCCGCGTAATCGGTCTGGCTGTTGGTCAGGTTGGCCCGATACAGCAAGGCTTTGGCCCGGAACCCTTTGGCGGCTCCGCGCGTGGCCCGGCCAATTTCGTCGCCTTCATACAAAACCGGCAAGCGTTTTTCGGCTTCCTCGAAATCTTTCAGAATGGCCGCATACACCTGCGGAACCGCAATCCGGGTCGGTTGCTTCTCTTCGGGTTTGCTCACATCGACTACTTTCAGAATCAGCGGCACATCGCCGAAATTCGTCACCAGCGTGAAGTAATACATCGCCCGCAGAAAATACGCTTCGCCCAGCAACCGGCTCTTCTTTGCTTCGTTCATCGGAACGCCCGGAATGCGGGTGATGGCCAGATTAGCCCGGTAAATTCCCTGGTAACAACCGGTCCAGAGGAAATTGTATACTTCCGTAGTGGCATCGGCTTCGGCTTCGCGCATCAACACCAGACTCGGACTGGTCGACACCGTGGCCTCGGTTTCGTCCGACATCAGTTCCTGGGTCAAATGCATGATCTGGGAATACAGATCCGGCGACGCCAGGGTCGCATAAGTCGCATTGACGGCCTTGAGTGCATCTTCTTCCGTTTTGTAATAGTTATCCGTCGTCAGCACATTCACATTCTGAACGTCCAGCGCCTTGTCGCTGCAACCAGCCACCAACCCGGCCACCAGCAAAAGCGTGCTTATCTTTTTCATATGAACTCGGTTTTCAGTTCACGGTTTTCAGTTTACGGTGGGCTGGCGCGCGTACAGGTTGAATGCGTCAGCTCACCGTAAACTGAAAACCGTAAACCATTAAAAATTAAGCTGTAATCCCCCCAGGAACATTCGTGACTGCGGTTGCTGAGCGACATCGATGCCTTCGCCCAGGGCCTGATTGCTGGCAAATTCAGGATCGAAACCGGAATATTTTGTTTTTGTAAACAGATTTTGCGCCCCGACATAGACCCGCAAGCGGCTGGCGCCAAAAGTCGAGGTCAGCGATTCAGGCAAGGTGTAGCCCAGTTGCAGGGACTTTAACCGAAAATAACTACCATCTTCCACAAAGCGGTCGGACGGGCGAAAATTCCGGGTTCCGGACGCATCCGCGCGGGGCTGCGTGGTCGACGGTTTTTCGCGCGTCCAGCGGCTGAGCACTTCCGTTCCGGCGTTATACCGGCCCAGATATCCGTTCAGCCAGTAGGCCGTGGCGTTGTAAAGCTGGTTGCCCGACGCCCCTTGCAGCAAGACCGACAGGTCAAAACCGGCCACGCTCACTGACGCTGAAAAACCGTAATAGACCGTCGGAATCGGGCTACCGAGGAAGGTTTTGTCTGCGTCCGTGATTTTGCCGTCCTTGTTCAAATCCGAGTAGCGAATGTCGCCGGGTTCGGTTCCGGTCAGGCTGGGGTTCTTGATGATTTCGTCGCGGGTCTGGAAAATACCCACCCGCTGAAAACCGTAGTAACTTCCCACGGGCTGCCCTACCGCCGTGGCCGTTACCGTTTCTTCGTGAACCAGGCCACCCAAAACCGGATTGGGCCGGTCGCCCAGCGAGACCACCTTATTTTTCTGCCAACTGGCAAAACCGGCCAGGCTGAAGCTGATCCAGTCGTTGCTCCGTTCACCCGTCAGACTCAGATCAATGCCGGAATTATCGACAATTCCGGCGTTGGTCAGCGGAGCCGCAGCGCCCACCGACGCCGGCAACGGCACCTCTACCAGCAGATTCGTGGTTTGTTTCCGGAAATAGTCGACCCGCAGTTTTATACTGTTTTCCAGGGCACTGACATCCAGCCCGACGTTGCTGGTCGTGGTCGTTTCCCAGCGAATACCAATGTTGGGCAAGGTGCTTGGAAACGCCCCGACGCCCAGAAAAGAGTTGGTGGGGCCGAACGGGTAATTGTAGTTTTGCGCGATGAGTGACGCATATTGAAAATCCCCGACGTTGTCGTTACCGCTCCTGCCCCACCCGACCCGGAGTTTGACGGTATTCAGGTACGGCACCGATTCCAGAAACCGCTCTTTGTTAAGGTACCAGCCCGCTCCCACCGACGGAAACGCCCCAAAGCGGTGTCCCGGTCCGAAACGCGACGAACCATCGCGCCGGAGTGCCGCCGTCAACCAGTATTTTTTCTGAAAATCATACGACAACTGGCCCATCAGACTCACCACCCGGTAGAACGCGTAGGTGCCGCCCACCGTCCGGTTGCGCGACGATTGACCGGCCGTCAATGACCGAATGTCGTTACCGGGCAAATCATCCGCATAGGCCAGGATGTCGTCATTTCGGTAGGTCTGGCGACTTCCCGCCAGCAAAACCGTCAGCGAATGGGCATCCAGCGTGTGCGAATAACTCAGTTGATGATGCAGCAAGGTGTTGTAATTCGTCTGTTTGGCCCGGGCCAGCGAAGCCGTCAGGTTGATGTTGTATTCGCCCATGTTGAACGCGGGCATAGAATAAGCGCGGTCAAAATTGCGCAGATCGAAGCCGAGGGTCGCGCGGTAGATCAGCCCATCGAACAACGTCCATTCTCCGAATAAATCACCGATCAGATTCAGGGACGTGTGCCGATCGTTGGTCAAAACCGACAAACCAATGGGATTCAGGGCGTCGTTGTTGGCGTCGAGGTAGGTAGTTCCTTCGTAGCCGCCAATTCGTCGCGGGTTGGTAATCGACAGATAGGGCGCACTTTTCAGCGCCTGTTCAATGGGCGTCCGCCCTCCGGTTCCGTCGTTGGCGTGCCGAACCGACTGGCTGAGGGTCAGGTTCTGCCCCACTTTCAGGTTGTCGGTCAGATCGAAGTCGGTGTTGAGCCGCAGCGATAACCGCTCGAAATCAGAGCCGAGAATGACACCGTCCTGTTTGAAATAATCCGCAGCGATCAGGTACCGCGCCGACTCCTTCCCCCCCGCCACCGACACATACGCACTTCGAACCGGAGCGGGCCGAAACAACGCCCCGAGCCAGTCGGTACTGGTGCCCAACAGCGTATCGAGCGATACTTGATTGGTGAGTTTAAAGGCCGGAATCAAGCCACCGTTCGAGCGGCTGTCGTTGATGTAACTGATGTACTGGCGGGTATTGAGAAGCTGGGGCATCCGGGTCGTCCGCTGAACGCCGGTATACAAATCGACGGTGACGCGGGGCCGACCGGTTTCGCCTTTTTTGGTGGTAATCAGAATGACGCCGTTGGAACCCCGCATGCCGTACAACCCCATCGAGGTAGCATCTTTCAGGACTTCAACGGTTTCGATGGCGTTTGGAGCCAGCCAGTTCAGGTTATCCGTTTGTCCGATAATCATCCCATCCACCACCACCAGGGGGGTCGTATCGCCAAACCGCCCCGGCCCGTGAATTTGAAGGGTTGCCGCCCCGCCCGGTTCGCCGGAATTGGACCGAACCAGCAGACCGGCCACCTGCCCCTGCAAGCCTTGCAGGGAATTTGCGGTCACGATTCGCCGGAGGTTTTTAGCCGAAACCGTATCCGTTGAGCTGGTGTGCCGAAAGGCGGTCAGCCGGCCATTTTGGGTCGAAAGTGAATCATCAAATGGGAAGGCCGCAGTGGCATGGGTGGGTAACTGAAGCGTTAAGGCGAGGACAAAACTATTGAAAATGAGCGAATTGGTTTTTACCCATATTGTTGAGAAACACCGGATAATCGGTGGGTGTATCATATACCTGGACGGGTTAGAGGAGGTAATGCTGAAAGTTAACTAACTCTTCCGTATCAAGAATAATACCAATCCGAAAAATAAAAAAGCCTGCGTACCCGTAAAAAGTACGCAGGCTTCGTTTACCGACCGACTTTCTGCCCTTTTCAGAGAAACAGGCTACCCAAAACGGGCTGACTGTTACGGACTAAAGTTCGTTGTCACGGTAAAAATATTTGTCTGTTTATTTTTTCACAAACTCCCGGTGGTAGGCCGCTTTATACAATTCTTCTTCCGGCAGGCTGCGGAAGTAATCGTACGTAATCCGCAACCCTTCGGCCCGTGAAACCTTCGGCTCCCACCCCAAAATCTGCTGCGCCCGCGTAATGTCCGGACGGCGTTGTTTCGGGTCGTCGGTTGGCAACGGTTTAACGATCAGCTTCTGCTTGGTTCCCGTCAGTTTGATGATTTCTTCGCCAAATTCGCGGATGGTGATTTCGCCGGGGTTGCCGATGTTGACCGGATAGGCGTAGTCGCTCAGCAACAGCCGGTAGATGCCTTCAACCAGGTCATCGACGTAGCAGAACGAACGGGTTTGGCTACCATCGCCGAACACCGTGAGGTCTTCACCGCGCAGGGCCTGGCCGATGAAAGCGGGCAAAACCCGGCCGTCGTTGAGTCGCATCCGGGGACCGTAGGTGTTGAAAATCCGCACAATCCGCGTTTCCAGACCGTGGTAGGTATGATACGCCATCGTGATCGCTTCCTGAAACCGCTTGGCTTCGTCGTATACCCCACGCGGACCAACCGGGTTCACATTGCCCCAGTAATCCTCGTTTTGCGGGTGAACCGCCGGATCACCGTACACTTCCGAGGTGGAAGCGATCAGCACCCGGGCGTTTTTAACCCGCGCCAGTCCGAGGCAATTGTGAATGCCCAACGACCCGACTTTCAGCGTCTGGATCGGGATTTTCAGGTAATCGATCGGGCTGGCGGGCGACGCGAAATGGAGAATATAGTCCAGATCGCCCGAAACGTGGATGAATTTCGATACGTCGTGGTGATAGAACTCGAAGGTGGGCAGGTGGAACAGGTGTTCGATGTTGCGAATGTCGCCCGTAATGAGGTTGTCCATCGCAATGACGTGGTAGCCCTCTTTGATAAACCGATCGCAGAGGTGCGACCCCAGGAAACCAGCCCCGCCTGTAATGAGTACGCGTTTCATAAATAGTTTTTCAGTTTTTTTTAGTTGATCCGTTTACGCACTTTGCGCGACTTCCGGCGTGACGGTTTCGCGCCCGATGCTGTAATACGTATACCCGACTTCCTTCATCTGGTCGAGTTCGTAGACATTCCGACCATCGAAAATCAGCTTGTTTTTCAGCAACAGGTTCATTTTTCCAAAGTCCGGCGTGCGGAACAACGGCCACTCGGTCATGATCACCAGAGCATCGGCATCGTCCAGGGCAGCATACGACGTGTGGGCGTAGTTGATCTGATTGCCCAGAATATTCCGCACATTGTCCATCGCTTCGGGATCGTAAACCGTTACTTTGGCGCCTTCCTTCAGCAAGGCCCGGATGTTTTCCAGTGCCGGTGCTTCCCGGATGTCGTCGGTATACGGTTTGAACGCCAGCCCCCAGACGGCGATGGTTTTTCCTTTCAGATCCCCGTCGAAATGGCCCTTGATGATCGGCAGCAGCTTGCTTTTCTGCTTGGTGTTGACCTCCATCACCGACTTCAGAATTTTAAAATCGTAGTCGTATTCTTGTGCGGTTTTCGCCAGCGCCTGCACGTCTTTCGGAAAACAACTTCCGCCGTAGCCAATCCCGGCGAACAAGAACCGCTTGCCAATCCGGCTATCGGTTCCGATGCCCCGGCGAATGTCGTCGACGTTGGCACCGGCTTTCTCGCACAGGTTGGCGATCTCGTTCATGAACGAAATTTTAACGGCCAGGAACGCATTGGCGGCATATTTGGTCATTTCGGCCGAACGCTCGTCCATGAAAATCACCGGGTTTCCCTGCCGAACGAGCGGGGCATACAGCTTATTGAGAACGGCTTTGGCTTTGTCTGATTTGGTTCCGATCACGACGCGATCCGGTTTCATGAAATCATCGACGGCAACGCCTTCCCGCAAAAATTCGGGGTTCGACACCACGTCGAAGTCGATTTTTGCGCCCCGCGAAATGTGAAGCCACACCTTTTCGGCGGTTCCCACCGGCACCGTACTTTTGTCGACAATCACCGCGTATTGTTTCAGCAACGGACCCAGATCATCCGACACTTTCAGAATATATTTCAAATCGGCCGAACCGTCTTCACCCGGAGGTGTGGGCAACGCCAGGAAAATAACTTCTGCTCCTTCAATCCCTTCGGCCAGGTTGGTCGTAAATTTCAGGCGGCCTTCGGCGGTATTCCGGTTGAATAAAACATCCAGACCCGGTTCGTAAATCGGAATGATTCCGTTGTTCAGCTTTTCAACTTTACGCTCGTCGATGTCGACGCAGACGACCTGGTTTCCGGTTTCGGCAAAACAGGTCCCCGTAACGAGCCCGACATATCCGGTTCCAATAACGGCTAATTTCATAGAGAAGTGATTGTATTTATGTTAAGATAGGTTGATAGAAGTCAACTGATTTGTACTTTTTGTATACCCTGGTTGCAGGACACAAAAATAGATTTTTTTACTTAATTCTGATCGCTCCTCCCGGAATTTGTGATCCAGAGGTCGATAATCTCCGGGTATTGCGCTGGCTCCATGTCAGTTAGCCATCCGTTCAGACCACACGGTAAATTGCTAAACCCATTCCAGACGGATTTGCCAACCGGCTTGGGTCTGTCGATTTTTTTTTGTAAATTATTATTAAAATCATCGTAAAAGTGCCACACAGCATAGCTCGTTCATGACTTCAGAAATTGTAGAAAACCAAGTAGACGATAGTTCACAGCTAATTGCCCAAACCGTCCGCGATTTTGCCGCACGCCAGATTCTGCCATTTGTTCGGGAATGGGATGAGTCGCAGCACTTTCCGGTCGAAACCATGCGCCAATTGGGCGAATTGGGGCTTTTGGGCATTCTGGTCCCGGAAGAATACGGCGGTTCCGGACTCGGCTACCGGGAATACGTCGGTGCCATTGTCGAATTAGCGAAGGTAGACGGCGCCATCGGCCTGTCGATGGCGGCTCACAACTCCCTCTGTACGAATCACATCCTGCTGTTTGGAAATCCGGCGCAAAAGCAGTTGTATTTACCCAAACTGGCCTCCGGCGAGTGGATTGGTGCCTGGGGGCTGACGGAACCCAACACCGGTTCCGATGCCGGTAACATGCGCACGGTGGCCGTCCGGGACGGAGACGACTGGGTGCTGAATGGCTCCAAAAATTTCATTACACACGGAAAAAGCGGTCATGTGGCCGTGGTCATTGCCCGAACGGGCGAACCCAACACCCCCCACAATGCCACGGCTTTTGTGGTAGAACGCGGCACGCCCGGTTTTTCAGGCGGTAAAAAAGAAGACAAACTCGGTATGCGGGCGTCCGAGACGGCGGAAATGTTGTTTCAGGATTGCCGCATTCCCGACAGCCAGCGGCTCGGTGCGGTGGGCGACGGTTTTGTGCAGTCCCTGAAAATTCTGGACGGCGGTCGGATTTCGATTGCCGCCCTGAGCCTCGGCATCGCGCTGGGTGCCTACGAACACGCCCTGCAATACGCCCAGGAACGGGAGCAGTTTGGCCAGGCGATTGCCCGCTTTCAGGCCATTGCCTTCAAACTGGCCGATTTAGCCACCACCATCGAAGCCGCCAAACTCCTCACCTACCAGGCCGCCGATTTGAAGGATGCCGGAAAACCGGTGACGAAGGAGTCGGCGATGGCCAAACTTTACGCGTCGGAAGTGGCCGTGAAAGCCGCCGACGAAGCCGTGCAGATTTTCGGCGGGTATGGCTACACGAAAGATTTTCCAGTCGAGAAATACTACCGCGACGCCAAGCTTTGCACCATTGGCGAAGGAACGAGTGAAATTCAGCGGCTGGTGATTTCGCGCTTGATCCTAAAATAGAAATGGCGGGAAACTTCCCCGCCATTTCTGCTTTTTTCACAACTAAATCTACTCCTACTTACTCTTCTTTTCGGTCTTTTTGACGGTCGTTTTTTTGACCATAACCTGGTGTTTGCCGTGTTTGCCCTGCATTTTGCTCCCCTTTGTAGCCGTAGTGCTGGTGGACGACGAGGTCTTAGCTGGTTTTTCCTGCGCAAACGCAAGCGGTTCGGCCAATAAAGCCGCACACAGGGCGATCATAAGTATCTTCTTCATATTGTCAGCTTGTTAAAAGTTTCCAACCTCTCTGCTAACTTTTTATTCAACAGAAAGTTCGAGTTATGGCATTAAAACTCTATTAAGTTTGATTTAAAAGAGGATTAAAGCGCAATTAGCAAAGCCCATTCTGGTTATTTCAGCCATTTTTCCACAAATGACTTGTCCGAACCACCGCCGTTGTTGTTAAAAAGAACGTACAAGGCTTTTTTCCCGGGGAAATAAAACCAGTTGGCGTCTACGCCCAGCAGCGTTCCGTTATGGCCCCAGCCCATACCCAGTTCGGTGGAAGAATACGATTCCAGCCCTAATCCGTATTCGTTTGCCCCCTCTCGAACGGGCTGAACCGTCATCATTTCCTGCACCGACGCCAGACGGATGATTTTCCCGGCAAAGAACGCTTCGGTAAATTTCAGCAAATCGTCGGCGGTTGTAATCAGCCCCCCGCTGGCCTGTCCGTCGGAATCGGCGCGATCGAGGGCCGTCACGTCCATCAGTTTTCCGTTGGCATAAAAATCGTTGTAGCCCCGGATCACGTTGCGGTCGTCGCGCCGGTCGATGTAGCTGTGGGTGAGACCAAAAGGCGTAAAAATCACCTCCTCCAAAACCGCCTGCAAGCTCTTTCCCCGAATTGTTTCGATCAGTTTACCCAGTAACCAGAAGTTGGCATTTGAATACTGAAACCGATCACCCGGCTGAGAAACCAATGCCCGGCCATAGACGTATCGTCGCAGGATTTCGTCAGTCGATTGCTGAACCCGGCGTTGCGGATTGTTCAACAGATCAAGCTGATACTGAAGGTCATCGTTCGTTGGATCAACCAAACCGCTGGTGTGTGAAAGCAGGTTTCGAACCGTGATCTTCTGTGCATCCGGAATGTGGCCGTTCACCTCGGGCAACAGCGCAGCCAGGTTGTCCTCCAGACGCAGTTGCCCTTCTTCTTTCATTTTCATGACCACCGTTGCCACCAATGCTTTCGTGATGCTGCCGGTACGAAACGGATCCGTAATCCGAAGGTCGGTCTGGTGCTCCAGATTGGATTTACCAATAGCACCGATCCAGGCGGGTGCGTCGGCGCGTTTCAGCAGCATAAGCGAGCCGGGAATGTTCCACTTCCGGCGAAATTCCGCCAGTTCTTTCCGGTAGAGCTGGTTTTGGGGATGATTGGCATATTCGTCTGTCGAACCGGGTTCAGTCGTCGGTTTGAGAACGGGTTCGGTTTCGCACGCCAGGAGTAGCAGTGCCGCGAAGGCACTGAAAATCAATTGATTTTTCATGAGTTGTTGTTTTTAGAGAAGTCAGAATTGAGACAAGAGAAGTTAGATTACCTAGCGGGTTCTCATTTTTTAGGTCTCACTTCTATCGTCTTTTTTCTAGTTGAAGAAAATCCTCGCGCCCAGGTGCAGGGCCTGGTGGGGTAGTAAAATTTCACGGAATGGCATTTCGCCAAAGAGTTCGTAGCGGGTGAATACCGTCGTTCGGTGGTGGAAACGGTAGCCCAGACCGGCATTGATGGTGGGCATGAATTTGAGTTGCGTCGCCGGGGCTTTGCGGTACTCGCCCGTGTTCGAATCCTGTGTATAGGAAGGTGAAACCGGTCGCACCAGCAAGGCACCGCCACCCACCAACGCGTCGGCATAAAACACCCCGACGTATTTCCGGAAACCGAATTCCGAGCTGACAAATAAACCGGCTTGTACCCGCGGATGGCGGTAATAGCCCACGTTCAGGGTCTGGATGAGTTGTGAGCTGGGTCGGTTTCGGTAGAAAAGCTCGGTTCCGATTTTGAGGCCCAGGCCACCCGTCTGAAGGTGCCTGAACGTGGGCAGACTGATGGATTCGGAGAACAGACTGAGGGTGATGGGCAGACCGTTTCGGGTCGATTTGGGCTTTTGCGCCTTCACCGTCGTGACGACCAGCAGCATGACAAGGAAGACTTGCACTGTTTTCATGGCATTGTTCAGCAGTTGTTGTTGGCTGCAAAACTGGGCTTAAAAACGATATGAAGGCAGTTTTTGACCGCCCACCGGTCGGCGTTCCGGGCTGAATGGCCGAAATGAAAACGCGAATGGTGGATGCAGGCGCGGAGGTTTTGGGGTTACGATCCCATCCACTGCCGAAATTCGGCCACACGCCGTCGGCTAACGGCCACCTCTTCGGAATGGACGGGGTGAAGATGCAGCACCAACCGCCCCGAACCGTCGTTTTCGACTTTCCGGATGGCCTTTCGGTGGGCGATGAACTGGCGGCTGAGCCGAAAAAAAACGTCTGAAGGCAACCGCTCACTGAGTTGTTCCAACGTGGCATCGACCGTAAAGGACTGGCTATCGACGGTTTTAACGATGCTGATTTCATTGGTAATAAAAATGTAGGCAATCTGCTCTATTGAAACCGGAATGAACCCTTTTCCCTGGTTCACCAGCAAGGTTTTTAAGGCTGGATTGCGGTTTTCGGCGGATTCGGGCTGGGTTGCCGGTTCGGTCCGGATTTCGGCCAGTTGCCGGCGCAATTCGGCGACGGTCTGGCGGTGGTAGGTTCGCATCCAGTACATGGTATAGGCCATGTGCAGGATCAGAATGAAAAGGAGTCCGATTGGTACATCATTGGAAATCGTGATCGACAAGTCGAACGGCGGGGGTCTTTTTAGAATAAATCGGTTGTAGATCAGGCTAAAAACGGCGATGATAAACCCCGTTGAAGTGAAAGCCAGACCGCCCTGCGCCACCAGCCGTTGCAGCGGTTGGGTCGCCCAGGAATACCGTACGTCCATTTTTCGGATCAGCCAGCGGTTGAACTCCCAAAGAATGACGTTCACCCCCATGATGACAGCCACATCGAGGTAAAAGAGCGGATTCAGAAACAAATCGCCGAGGGGAGCCGGATCGCCGATGAACCGGAACAACACCGCCCAAATCGGGATGCCGATCAGGCGAACCCAGCGGTCGGGATAGTGAATAACAGGCATTTGAATTCAAAGTAGACTTGACAGACTTCCCGTTGCCAATGGGACAACGCCCCTCCAGCGGCTGATTACTACCGCAAATTAATCTAATTTCTCCATCCAGCCCCACAACCTTTCATTTACGGTTTTTTCTGCCTATCATCACAGTACTTGGAGATACGCGTCTATTTTTCCGAGATTTAGTCAAGA
The DNA here is from genome assembly GCF_008727875.1 of Larkinella humicola. Taxonomy (GTDB): domain Bacteria; phylum Bacteroidota; class Bacteroidia; order Cytophagales; family Spirosomataceae; genus Larkinella; species Larkinella humicola. The sequence continues at coordinate 143,466 of NZ_VTWS01000006.1, forward strand.
CAAAAGAAGTTAGACAAAAAAATAGAGACATTCCTGTCTTTTATCTCTTGTCTTACGTCTTACTTCTATCCTCTTTTATTCACTTAACCTTCACTCTCTTATGGGATATGTTTTTTTAACCCTTGTCGTTCTGGCCCTTCTGGTGGTTTTCATGACGGTTAAGGTCGTGCCGCAGCAAACCGCCTACGTGGTGGAACGGCTGGGTAAATTTCTGGCGGTTCTGCAGCCGGGCATCACCTTCATCATTCCTTTTTTCGACCGGGTTGCCTACAAGCACAGTTTAAAAGAAACCGCCCTCGATATTCCCGAACAAATCTGCATTACGCGCGACAACGTCCAGGTGCGCGTCGATGGCGTCATTTTTATTCAGATTGTCGATCCGCAGAAAGCGTCCTATGGAATTGCCGACTACCGGTTTGCGGTGATTCAGTTGTCGCAGACCACGATGCGAAGTGAGATGGGCAAAATCGAACTGGACAAGACGTTTGAAGAACGGACGACACTGAATCAAGCCGTGGTCCGGGCCATCGACGAAGCCGCCATTGGCTGGGGTGTCAAAGTGCTGCGCTACGAAATCAAGAACATTACGCCCCCCCAATCCGTTTTGAACGCGATGGAGAAACAGATGCAGGCCGAACGCGAAAAACGGGCGGTGATTCTGCAATCGGAAGGCGAAAAGCAATCGGCCATCAACATCGCCGAGGGGCAAAAACAGAAGGTTGTGCTCGAATCGGAAGGGGTGCGGCTGCGGCAAATCAACGAAGCGTCGGGTGAAGCCGAAGCCATCAAATCCATCGCCGATGCCACCGCCGAAAGCATCCGCAAAGTGGCGGCTGCCATCAACGATGAGGGCGGTATGGATGCCGTCCAACTGCGGGTGGCCGAACAACTGGTCGATCAGTTTGGCAACCTGGCCCGCACCAACAACACACTGATTCTGCCCGCCAACTTCGGGGATCTGGCATCGATTATTTCAACCGCCATGACGGTGGTCAAACATCAGGATAAAAAATCATAAAGCGATGGACTTCATCACCTGGCCTCAGTTATGGGTCGTTCTGGGCATTCTGTTTTTGATTGCCGAGCTACTCAGTGTTTCGTTTGTCTTCGCCTTTCTCAGCGTTGGCGCGTTCGTTACAGCGCTGGTCACCTGGCTGGGCGTAACGCCGGAAGTCAGCGCCCAGTTGTTTGCGTTTGCGGCCATCACGCTGCTGACACTGGTCACGGGCCGGAAACCGCTCCGGCGCTGGTTTGAATCGCGCACCCGAAAACAGGAATACGTCGAATCGGTGGGCGACAAAGCCACGGTTGTTGAAACCATCCCGGCTTCCGGCGAAGGACGAATTTTCTACCGGGGCACAGAATGGACGGCGGTTTCGGACAACGACGAGTCGATCATGGCGGGTCGGCCGGTAGTAATCAAGAGAATGGAAGGCAGCCGGGTTATTGTGGCGCAGGTTCCGGTGGAGAGTTTGCAGTAGAGAATCGTGTTCCCAAACCAAAACGACGCTAAGCCTCACCCGGCTTAGCGTCGTTTTGGTTGTTCCTGGTTCAATCTCACTTCATCGCTTCCGCCACCGGATCGCCAATGTTTCCGCTGGGTTCCAGAATGTGCAGGAGCGCCGAAACCGTGGAGGCAATGTCGGCAATGTGCGTCCGGCGGGTGGTTTCGCCGGGTTTGATGCCCCAGCCGTAAAAGACCAGTGGGACGTGCGTATCGTAGTTGTAGAGCGTTCCGTGCGAGGTGCCGCCCTTCCGGTAGCCTTCCAGCCAGCCGGGTTGCGTCACCAGATACAGGTCTCCGCTTCGCCGGGGGTTGTAGACATTCCGAAGCAAAGGCAACCAGTATTCCGGGACAGAGTTCGAGTTGATGTCGTGCAGGTTGAGCACGTTCTGAATGCCCGGATTTTTCAATAAGGCCATCCGCACCACTTCGGTAGCCTCGGACACTTTCACTTTCTTTTCCCGCAGTAGGTCGTGATTCAGATACACCTGCGCATTGGAATTGCCAACGACCCATTTTCCGGGGCCAAACGCGTCCGTCAGGGCCTTGTCGGTGGCAGCACTGATGTCCTTTGCTTCCAGAAAATCACCCGGTAAGTTCAGGCTCTGCGAGTAGGCCGGGTTGTCGGCAGCACCGTGGTCGGCGGATAGAAACGTGAAATAATTTCCTTTCCCGACCTGCGCATCCAGCGCATTCAGCAGGTCCGCCATCACTTTGTCCAGGCGCAGGTATTCATCCTCGATTTCAATGGAGGTCGGGCTGAACCGGTGACCAATGGCATCGGGCGACGAAAAACTGACGCAAAGGAAATCGGTTTCGTTGCCTTTTCCCATATTTTCGCCTTTCAGAGCGGCTATGGCCATTTCTTTCGTCAATACATCGCCAAACGGGCTGGTCCGCAGGGCTTCGTATTTGCTGCCGAGCGACGCAATGGCCTGGTGCGGAAACACGGCTTTGGGTTCTCCGGCCAGCGGGTTCTCAAACGGCGTGTCATCGGCGGTGCTTTCCGTATATTGATCGATCGGCAAGGTGGTTTCCCAGGTTTGTGTCAGGTATTTGTCCGACAGTTTGAGGGCGTTAAAGTCCTTCGCCCACTGAGGCTGTTCTTTCATATAAAATGTACTCGAAATCCAGCTTCCGTCTTTCGAGTCGAACCAGTAGGCGGCATTGGCGGCATGACCCGCGGGCAGAATGGCGCCCCGGTCTTTCATGGCAATGCCAATGACTTTCGAACGACCCTGTGTGGCCACTTTCAACTGATCCGTCACGGTCGTCACCAGCAGGTTGCGGGGAGACATTTTTCCAGCCGACGATGTATTTCCAACCGATCGAACCGTTGAATCTTCGACACAATATACCGTTCGTTGAGCGGCCCGGTCGTACCAGTCATTGCCCACAATACCGGAAATGGCCGGAGCCGAACCCGTGTATACGTGCGTGTGACCGGGGGCCGTAATGGTGGCCGCATAATGGTAGTGGTTATTGCGGGCATTAAAACCGTCCCGCATCATCCGTTTAAAACCGCCTTCGGAATATTTGTTGTAAAACCGGTACAAATAATCATACCGCATCTGGTCGACGATGATGCCAACCACCAGTTTCGGTCGGCTCAGGGAAGTTGAAGGGCTGGCTGCTTTTTTAGGAGCCGGTTGCGCAAACACCCATACCGGTGTAAGCAAAAATAACGCTAAACGGACTAGTTTCATGCCAATGGGAAGGGACTATGGAGAATGAGTCGGGTTATAACCCCAAAAGTAATGAACATTTCTGGTACGCGGGTCGTTAGCCGGTAAATGAATTGTTAAATGGTCACTTCCGCAATTTCATTCAAACCGACCCAAATCGGCAACCGGGGCCTTTATTTTGCTGCGGCCATTCTGCTCAGTTGGCTGGGCATGCTGGTTTTCCTGCTGAATTACCCGATCAACTGGCAGAATCCGCTGGTTTATGTTTTCGTGCTGGTTCAAACCCATCTTTATACCGGCGTTTTCATTACCGCCCACGATGCTATTCACGGCGTGGTGGCGCCCCACAACAAGCGATTGAACAACGCCATCGGCTTTCTGTGTGCCACGCTGTTTGCTTTCAACAATTACAGCCAACTCAGCCGCAAACACCACCTGCACCACAAACACTCGGCTACCCACGACGACCCCGACTACCACGATGGCAACCCCGGTTTTCTGGCCTGGTATTACAGTTTTCTGAAAGAATACATTTCGGTGCTCCAGATCGTCCTGATGGCGGTTACCTACAATGCCCTGAAACTCTGGTTTCCGATGGAAAATCTGATCGCATTCTGGATGGTTCCGGCGGTGTTGAGCACGTTTCAGCTCTTTTATTTCGGCACCTATCGCCCCCACCGGGGCGAACACCACAACCCGCCCCACAACGCCCGCAGCCAGAAACGCAACCACGTTTTGGCTTTCCTGAGCTGCTACTTTTTCGGCTACCACGCCGAGCACCACGCCTGGCCGTATTTGCCCTGGTGGAAACTTCCGGAGGCTAGAGTGAAGAATGATGAGTTAAAAGTGATGAGTTAAAATCGTATTCAAGCTATTGGCCTATACGAATATGCGTCAGCCAACTCTACATTGTTAACTCTTCACTATTTACTCCGCTCAATCGTATATTGCACCAACTGCTCCAGAGAGGTGCGGTAGCGGGAGTCGGGCAGGGTGAACAGCAGGGCTTTGGCTTCGTCGACGTAGCGGGTCATGATGGTGGTGGCGTACTGAATACCCCCCGATTTCTTCACAAAATCAATGACTTCGGCGACGCGTTTCGGATTTTCGCTTTCATTCTTGACGATGTTGATCATCCGCCGTTTTTCAACCCATTTCGCGTTGTTCAACGCATAAATCAACGGCAGCGTCATTTTCTTTTCCTTGATGTCGATGCCGAGCGGTTTGCCCACTTCTTCTTCCCCGTAATCGAACAAATCGTCTTTGATCTGGAAAGCAATTCCCACTTTTTCGCCAAACATCCGGGCGGTTTCGATCATTTCGGCGCTGGCATCGACGGAGCGGGCACCCACCGCGCAACAGGCCGAAATCAGCGATGCAGTTTTCTGGCGGATGATTTCGTAATAAACCGCTTCCGTAATGTCCAGCCGCCGGGCTTTTTCGATCTGGAGCAATTCGCCCTCACTGATTTCGCGAACCGCCTTCGAGACAATTTTCAGCAAATCATAATCGCCGTTGTCGACCGACAGCAGCAGCCCGCGGGAGAGCAGGTAGTCGCCCACCAGCACGGCAATTTTGTTCTTCCACAGAGCGTTGATGGAGAAGAAACCACGACGATAATTAGAGTCATCGACCACATCGTCGTGAACGAGGGTCGCCGTGTGCAGCAGTTCGATGAGGGCCGCGCCCCGGTGTGTCGATTCGGTGACGGTTCCACAGACACCGGCCGTCAGAAAAACAAACATGGGCCGGAGCTGTTTGCCCTTTCGGCGCACGATGTAGTTCATGATCTGGTCCAGAAGCATGACTTCGCTTTTCATAAACTGCCGGAATTTGTGCTCAAATGTTTCCATTTCGGCAGCAATCGGCGCTTGTATGTCCCGGATCGATAGTGGCATCATTCACATCAGTTCATCGGGTTGGATGAACCGCATTCAGGGCGCAAGTATACCACTCAAACGCGAGATCAGGACAAAACTTCGCAAAAACTTCGCGCCGGTTGCAAGATTGGCTCTAAAAATGTAACGTTACGGTTAGTAAAAATGATGAATGATGGATGATGAATGATGGATGAAAAACTTCTCTCATTCCTGTTTGCATTCATCGTTCATCGTCCATCATTCATCATTCTTTGCATGCGTGCACTGGTACTAGGGGGCGGTTCGCTCAAGGGGGCTTTTCAGGCGGGTGCGATTCAGGCCATTCTGGAATCCGGTTTTGAGCCAGAAGCCATTTATGGCATATCGGTGGGAAGTCTCAATGCGGTTTTTCTGGCTCACGAAGCCGGGAAGCAGTTTGCCGAACACGGTGCCGTCAATTGGCCCAAAGCCGGTCATCAACTGATCGAATTTTGGATTCGCAACATTACCCAGCCGCAGGATGTCGCCGTCGTCCGGTCAACGCTGATGATGGGCTACAACACCCTGCTGAGTCGTTTCGATGGTTTGTTGGATAATACGCCCCTCGAAAACCTGATTCGAACCCACATCAAACTCCCTATCCTGGTCAACAGCCCGGTTAAACTGAAAGTGGGCGCGGTCGATATCATCAAGGGCGACATTGTGTATACCAGCAACGACGACGCATCGATCCTGGATTACGTCATCGCCAGCAGTTCCCTGCCGTTTCTGATGCCCGCTGTCTGCGTGGGTGGCGACCGTCAGAAGATGTTTCTGGACGGCGGTTTGCGGGAGGTTGCCCCGCTGCGGGAAGCCATCGACGATGGGGCCGACGAACTGGTGTGCGTCGCCTGCCACGCCAAACGGATTTTTACGGAGAAATTCAATTACCGCAGCCTGCTGAATTTAGTCGAGCGGGTGAAAGACATTACGGTTAACCAGATTGTCAACAACGACATTGCCTGGGCCGAACGCTGGATTGAGCGCGAGAAACTCCGGGGCAACACCATGCACCTGACGCTCGTCCGCCCGAACGAACCGCTGTATCTGAACCTGATGCGGTTTTCGTCCGAAGACATCGGGCGGCTGATCGTTCAGGGCTACCGCGATGCCACCATCGCGCTGCGGGCGCAGGGAATTGAGCGAAAGGTGTAGGGTTACAGATCCTTGAATGACCGCCTGATTGACGCTATTGACTTTCATCCTTCAACACAAAAAAACACCCCCGTCGAATTGCTCCGGCGGGGGTGTTTTCTGATTAACGATGGCTTAATTAAAGATGTACCGGATACCGATCTGCGCCTGATACACTGCATTGATGTTTTGAGCAGGCACAAACGAGTCTTTCAACAAAACCGTCCTCTTGTCAATCACCTGCGTCGCTAACCGGTATGAGGGCACGCCCGTGGTGGTATTGATGCTCGCCAGGGCCAGCGGGTTGAAGGTTGTCACTGAATTGCCCAAGCCCCAGCTATTGTTGATCAGGTTCCCTACATTCAGGATGTCGGCGCGAAGCTGAATGGTGTTCTTTTTGCCTTTGGCACCAACCGCTACGTAAAACTCCTGAATCACGGTGAAGTCGAAACGGGTTAACCACGGATACTGACCTCCGTTCCGCTCGGCATACTGGCCGCGACGGGTTTTCAGATAATCGTTCCCCTCGATGTAGGCGTCAAAAGCCGCCTGCTGTTGCTCCGGAGAATACGTAACCGCCGGATAGGCAGGCGTGTTGGCCGTAGCCGCCTGAGCCGGAACAGTCAACGGAGCAAACGTCAGCTCAGAGGCATTTCTCGGCACATACAACAGGTCGTTGGTGGTCTGGCCATCCAGGTTCACGTCCTGGTTGTAGGTATACGAAATCTTGCTGCCACTGCTGGAGAGCATTCCGAGCGTAAAGGTGGTAGAACCGCCGAATTTGCCGCCGTAATTGATCCGGTAATTCGCGTAGCCAACAATCCGGTGACGCAGATCCTGATCCGAATACGCCGTTGTCAGGTAGTTCTGACCGTAGATCGTCGGCACGTTGGCCTGAACCGTGCTGCCGACAAAAGCCAGATCCCGGGCTTCACCGTAGGTATAAGCCACCATTCCTCCCAATCCGCGGATGGCCGGTTTTTCCAGCTTCGCCGTGATGATGTAGGAGCTTCCTTTGTTGGTATTCCGCAACACAAACGCATTTCCGATATTAGGATTATAATACCGGGCAACGTTAACCAGGTTGGCTGCGCCCGAACCCGTATTGGCAACACCAAACGCCGGGAACAGTTGGCGGTTATCGGGGCCACTCAGCGTCTTGCCCGCCACCGGCGCTTTCAGATTGGCATCGATGTAGCGCAGGGCCTGGATGTTTTTATTGAAAACCACTTCCAGCGATCCGATCAACCCCCAGGGCAACCGTTGGTCGATGGCGACGTTCGTCTTCCAGATTTGCGGGTATTTCAGATTCTGGTCTTCGGCATTGATCTGATACGGAGCCAGTCTAGTGAGATCAACGGTAGAAGGATCGGGTGGACGAACGGCGGCAGGCAGTTTGCTCGGGTCCGTCACGAACGGATACGCATTCGTTCCGGTTACGGTAATGGCGGCCGTATTCACCCCATTATTTCCCAACTGATTGGAAATCAACACCTCCGGAATCCGGGAAACGAAGATTCCGCTACCACCCCGGATTTGCGTCATCTTATTCCCTTTCACGTCCCAGTTAAAACCAACCCGGGGCGACAACAGCAGGCGCGGTTTCGGAAAAGAACCGGTGGTAATTTTATAATCCTGTCCGTTTTCGTTTTTGAACGTTAACCCGGCCACAATCGGGTTGTTAAAATTCTTGGCCGTTTCGTTGTCATACTGGAAAATATCACCGCGTAAGCCAACGGTCAGTTTGAAGTTCGGCGTGGCCTGAAACTCATCCTGAATATAGGCACTGTAGAGGTTTCGTTTCAGGGTCTGCAACGGTTCGCCACCGCCCGGAATCAACGAATACCGCAGGTTGTAGCGAGCGACCGTCACCGGCGAGGTTGTGCTGGTCGGATTACTGATCGACGCTAAGGCCGCTGTCTTGAAATCCTCGATCGAGTTGTAGACATACACCCCATTGGACGACGGGAAGAACACGTTGTTCGAGGTATAGTGTTCAAACACCAACCCGGCAGTGAGCGTGTGCTTGCCGGCAAAATAGCTGAAGTTGTCGGTGATGTTCATCGTCGAGTAATTCAGCTTGTTGTTCGGCGTAAACGGATCGAAACCAATGGAGGTGTACGTGCTTCCGTCCTTCAAAATATCGATGGTCGGAAATAGAGCGGTTTTATACGTCCGGTCTTCGATCTGTTTGTTGTAGGTCGCCACCAGGTTGTTGGCAAACTTACCGCCGAAGTTGGAGGTTAATTCAGCCGCAATCGACCGGGTGTTGTCGGCAATGAGGTAACCGGAGTTTTCCGGCGAAATCGCCAGGTTACTGTTGGTCCGGTTTCCGTTCCCCGCCGTGTTGCTACTGTTACTGTTGCTGATGATCGAGCCTGTTTCGGAGTTGTGGTGTGAATACCGCACCGACAGTTTGTGCTGATCGCTGATGTTGTAATCCAGACGGATCAGCCCTTTCCGGCTTTTCACATCGTTGTTGAAGCCATCAAAAGCTCCCAGACTGCGGCCAAAATTCGTTTGCATGAACGATTCGAGATCCTGCATATCGGTTTCGGTCACACGCGACACGTTCGAACCCGCCTGACCCCGGTTTAAGCTCCAGGTCAAGGCCGGCGTGCTGCTGTCGAACATCTCACCGTTCACAAAGAAAAACAGCTTGTTCTTGATCAGTGGACCGCCCACCCGAAAACCGTACGTTTTCTCGCTAATATTGGGTTTTGGCGAAAGTTCAACGCCATCGGCTTCTTTCCCCACCAGGCTGTTGTTCCGAAACAGGTGATACACCGAACCCGAAAATTCGTTGGTTCCGGAACGGGTGACGGCGTTGATGCCCGCGCCCGTAAAGCCCGATTGCCGAATGTCGAACGGAGCTACGTTCACCTGAATCTGGTCGATGGCGTCCAGTGAAACCGCCGTCGTGCCGGTCCGGCCACCGGCCAGCGCCGAACTACCCAAACCAAAACCGTTGTTAAACACCGAACCGTCGATGGTAAAGTTGTTGAAACGGGGATCCTGACCGGCAAACGACTGGCCGTTTCCGTACGGATTGTACTTGGAAATATCGGTAATCGACCGGCCAATGGTTGGAATCGTGTTGATGGCGTCGCGTCCGAACGAAGCAGCCGCCCCGGTCCGGTCCGAACTAAAAATATCGCTCCGGCTACCCGACACGACGATTTCAGAAAGCTGGGTGCTTTCGTCGGCCATCGCAAAATCCACATTGGCAGCCGTTCCTAAACTCGCAAAAATGTCGGCTTTTGCCTGTTCTTTGAAACCAACGAAGGTCGAGGTAACCGTATACGGCCCACCTACCCTAACGTTGGGAAAAGTGTAACGTCCTTCACCGTTGGTAATGGTTCCGTAGCGCGTACCGGAAGGCGTGTGAATCGCCACGATCGTCGCCCCCGGAAGCCCGTCTCCCTTCTGATCTTTCACAAAACCGGCAATGGAAGAAGAAGTCACCTGTGCCTGAACATTTCCTCCGCTGGACAGCACAAAGACCAGCCCGCACAGGAACGCTACCAGGTAGATGGACAGTAATTTTCTGTTCATAAAAATGGTTGATTTGGTTAAATTTGGTTTGAAGTGTATCTGACAACCTGCTACAGTTCTTCACAAAGAAACGACATTTTTTTTTGTGACTCAAGTAGCAGTTCTTAGTAAAGTACTATAATAACATTTATACAAACAAGCATTCTACAAAAACTCCATAAATCTGTTTTTATCGTTCAATTTCGCCGTATTATTTTTATGTTACCATTGCGTTAAGCGATCTCCGGTTTTTGCACCCTTTTAAGATAATCTTCTACTATTCAGATAATTAACTAATTCTCAACGCTTCGTTCGTCGTCCGGTGATTGCGACTTTTTAAACCTTTCTTTTTATCTTTCAGTAGTACTAAAAGGAAAACCGCACAGCGGTTACAACATCTGCTGACATGATTCAACAAACGGAAATATACAAACTGGCTCAATTCAGCCAAAGCGCTGGTTTTGGCGGAAAAATTGCCCCGGACGTTCTCCACGCTCTGCTGAATGCACCAACGTCTTCTCTCTCCGGGTTCCCCAACTTACTGGTCGGTTCGGATCACCGCGACGATGCCGCCGTTCTGGAAACGGGCCACGGGGAAGCCGTGGTCAGTACCGCCGATTTCTTCGCGCCTTTCATCGATGATGCCTACGATTTCGGTCGCATTGCCGCTGCCAACGCCCTTAACAACATCTACGCCATGGGCGGAGAACCGCTGCTGGCAGTGGCCATCCTGGGCTGGCCATTCGATAAAATTCCGGCCGAAATCGCCGGTCAAATTCTGGATGGCAGCCGCGCCCTCTGCGCCGAAGCCGGTATTCCACTGGCAGGAGGCCACAGCATCGAGAGTGCCGCGCCATTTTTTGGTCTGGCCGCTACCGGCAAAGTGCGTCTGAACCATTTGAAACAAAACAGCACGGCCACGGAAGGCTGCTGCCTCTACTTGACCAAACCGCTGGGCACCGGCATGCTGGCCACGGCACTGCAACGGGAAACCCTGAGTGCAGAACACACCGAGCTGGCACTGAGCCAGATGACGAAACTGAATACCTTCGGAACCTTCCTGGGAAAACTGCCGTACGTCAAAGCACTGACGCACGTTTCGGGCTACGGTTTGCTGGGCCACCTGGCCACGATGGCCGAAAACAGTGGACTGAGCGCCGAGATCGATTTTCACAAAGTACCGGTGCTGCCGATTCTGGACGAGTACCGGACGCCGGAAAACATACCGGCTGGCTCGCACCGGAACTGGACCCTTTTCGGCGAAAAAACCAGCGAACTGACGGAAGAGCAACGGTTTTTGCTGGCCGATCCACAACTCAGTGGCGGTTTGCTGATCGCCGTCGATCCGCGCAGCGCGACCCTGTTCGAGCAGGTGGCCTTTGAATACAAACTCCATTTAAAAGCCTTCGGACAATTGATCGAAAAAAGCGAAAAAGCTATTTACGTTCGCTAATCATCAAGCGTAGCTACGGAGGACCGTCCGTGAAATGTCAGGCAATATTCTGTAATTTGGCCCCTGAATCCTTCACGGACAATCCTCCGTAGCTCCGATTTCTATGAAACTCTACTATCGACAGACCGGCGAAACCGGCACTCCCATCATCATTCTGCACGGTGTTTTCGGCTCATCCGACAACTGGCTAACGATTTCGAAATCCATTGCGGAACACAACCACCGCGTGTTTCTGGTTGATCAGCGCAACCACGGGCGGTCGCCCCGCAGCGAGGTGTTCAACTACGACGCCATGGCCTCCGATCTGCAGGAATTTATCGCCGAACACCAGTTGGAAAAGCCCGTCGTTATCGGTCATTCGATGGGTGGAAAAGCCGTCATGCAGTTTGCGATGGACTATCCCGGGCTGTTCAGCCGGTTGGTGATCGTGGACATTGCTCCCAAATTTTACCCCGTTCACCACGCCGAGCTGATCCGGGGATTGAAAGCCATCGACCTCGCGACCATCAAAAGCCGGAACGAAGCCGACGACATTCTGAGCCAGTATGAACCCATTCTGCCCGTTCGGCAATTCCTGCTCAAAAACCTGTTTCGCACCGACGACGGCCAATTCGACTGGCGGCTCAATTTGCCCGTCATCGAACAGGAATTGCACGCGATTGGGGGCGAGTTGGCCCACGTCCGGACGGTAACCGAGCCGACGCTGTTCATCCGGGGGGCCAAATCCCGGTACATCAAAGACGAAGACGAGGCCGAAATCAAGCGCATTTTCCCGAACAGCACCCTCGAAACCATCGAGGATGCCGGGCATTGGGTGCAGGCCGAAAAACCGGTGGAGTTTGTGGAAATACTGATGCGGTTCCTAGAAAAGTAGTCGCCTTATTCGGTTCTTTGCAAACCGTTCCGCTCAGTGTGGATGCGGTTTGCCTCCTTTCCATCATGCCCGTTCTGTATCTTATTCCCACTATACTGGCCGAAAATACCGCCGACCAGGTGCTGTCGCCCCAAATCCGTGAGGTGATCAGCCAGACGACGGTGTTTTTTGTCGAAAACGTCCGCACGGCCCGGCGGTTTATCAGCAGTCTGAAAACCGGGGTGGTCATCGACGACCTGTTGTTTTACGACCTCGACAAAGACACACCCGAAGCCGAAACCAAACAGCAGCTCACCCTTCTGAAACAGCAGCACCGGGATGCAGGTGTTCTGTCCGAAGCGGGTTGCCCCGGGGTGGCCGACCCCGGCGCGGTGGCGGTTCGGCTGGCCCACCAAACGGGTTGGCAGGTTCGGCCGCTGGTAGGGCCGTCGTCCATTCTGCTGGCCCTGATGGCGTCGGGCATGAGCGGTCAGTCGTTCGCGTTTCACGGGTATTTGTCCATCGAAAAACCGGCCCGACTCCAGGAGATCAAGCAGTTGGAACTGGACGCCCGCAAACGCCAGCAGACGCAGATTTTCATGGAAACTCCCTACCGCAACAACCACCTGCTGGCCGACATCCTGACGGCCTGTAACGCCGAAACCCGGCTGTGCATTGCCTGCAATCTGACCGCCAAAGATGAGCTGGTCCGAACGCTAAGCATTCGCGAATGGAAAGCCCAAACACCGGATCTGCACAAAAAGCCCAGCCTGTTTTTACTTCTCTAATTCTGCAAATGGTACAGATTCAGTCCTTTACGTTTAATCCGTTGGCCGAAAATTCGTACGTTTTATACGACGAAACCCTCGAAGCGGTACTCATTGACCCGGGTTGTTATGACCCGCGGGAAAAAGACGCGCTGACGGATTTCATTGCACAAAACGATTTGAAACCGGTTAAACTGCTCAACACTCACGCCCACATCGATCACGTGCTGGGCAATGCGTTCGTCAAGCGAAAATATGGGATCGAGCTGTACCTGCACGAGAGCGATCTGCCGGTTTTGAAATCCAACAAAATTCTGGCTCCTCACTACGGAATCATGGCGTATGAAGAAACCGAAGTCGACCACTTTCTGATTCCGGGAGAAACCGTCACGTTTGGAAATTCGGCGTTGGAAGTGCGTTTTGTACCGGGCCACGCGCCGGGGCATGTCGCCTTTGTCGGTCATGCCGATCGCTTCGTCATCGGGGGCGATGTGCTGTTCCGGGGCAGCGTCGGACGAACCGATTTTCCGCTTTCCGACTTCAATACACTGGTTCACAGCATCCGGACACAACTCTACACGCTGCCCGACGACTACACGGTTTACCCCGGTCACCTGGGAACCACAACGATTGGTCAGGAAAAACGAACCAATCCGTTTGTCAGGATGTAACGGTTGTTGTCGGTCAATTCGTTTTTTTCTTGTTCTTATCAGGATTGCAAGTCCTTTTTCGCAACGATTCCACACCCAAGTTTGGTACTATTTTGACATACAGTGAGACTTATTTTCAGGAATTCAGATAATACCCTATATTTGATCGGCAAGGCATCTTCCACCATCCGCAGCAAGGGTATGTCATGAATATACTGAATAAAAACCCGGTTGTCCTGGATGAGCTTGACCTCTGGCAGCAGCTTAAATACGGAAACAGCGGGGCTTTTGAGAAGTTAATGGAAATTTATGGCCGACCGCTTTTCGCATACGGTCTTAAGTACTCCCACGACTCCGCATTGGTGAAAGCTTGCATTCAGGCACTTTTTCTGGACTTATGGCAGAAACGGGACACGCTGAACGATACCGTTGTGGTGAAAGCGTACCTGCTGGCGTCCCTCCGTCGGCAGATTCACCGGGCCCTTGAAAATAAACGCTGGCAATCCGGGACTCCATTGGATTGTGTTGACCATTTTTCGGTCGAATTTTCAGTGCAGGAAAGCCTGGTTGAAGACGAAACCGCCCGCAATGTGGTCTACCGGTTGAAGTCCCTCATCGGGCAATTGCCCAAACGGCAGCAGGAAGTCGTCTACCTCAAATTTTTTCAGGAACTGAACCGCGACCATATTTCCGAGGTCATGAGCATTGCCCCGCAGTCAGTTTCCAATTTGCTCCAGGCCGCCATTAAACAGCTAAAAACCCGGTGGAAAGCCGAATTCTTTGTTGTTTCGCTGGTTCACCTGCTGGGTTGACTTTGCAGCTTGCCACAAATCTTGCGGGTGTTATTTGAAAACCGTTTGTAAAAAATTCGAAGCGGACAGCAGGAAACCTGCTGTCCGCTTCATTCATAGTTATTGGACTCGTGTTAACTTCGTTATTTCTTCATAAACTTCAGAACCCGCTGCGGTTTATTTTTCGACTGTACCCGAAGCAGATACATACCCGTTGGCAATTGCCGCACATCGATTAACCACTTATTCTGCTGGATTTGAATCGGTAGAGTCAGGTTTGCTCCGTTAATGGTCGAAATACTGATTTCGCTCTGTTCATAACCGGATGGCAGATTCAGTTGCACCTGATCGGTTGCCGGATTGGGTTGTAAAGTTGGCAAAATACCTTCCTCAACCCTTTTAACCTGCGCAAACTGCGAGGTCACACGAGCACCGTTAGGTTTTACCGGCTCAATCAGCCAGTCCTGATCGAGCTGATTATTGGCGGCATACGAGAAGGCCCGCAAGATACTGTTTTTCGACGTTATTCGTTTGGACGGAGTAACTGGCATTAAAGAGCTAAAGATTGTCCAACCCGGTGCGTTTTGAGACGCATTTATCATCCACTTTTGGTTATTTGCATAAGTAGGTTTATACAAAATCAAATCGGTACCATCGGCAGTTGACGCTCCGTTTATGTCAATAAATAATCCGGATGATGCCGATTTGATGCAGTAACTCCCGTCGGCATTTAGGACGAATTTCCAATAATAATTGATATTCAGAGGAGGATTAAGCTGATTAAGGCCCGTTCCATCAGCAGTCAAATACTTCAGATTCTGCCGAGATTTTATAGTGTATAATTGCTCTTCTTCAACTGGCAATGCTATTGGAAAAGAAAAATCCCAGTACAGTTTATCATTAAAATTAACCTTGTAATTCAGCCCGATATTTGATTTTGCCCACGACTGAAGGGCCATAAGATTATCACTTAAGGAGGGATTTCCAGTCGATGGGAAAGGTCCGGTATCGTTGTGCAGGATCGTTCTTAAATAGGGGCCTGTATACCAAACTTCTCTCACCGCCTGATACGATTTCAGGTATAAGAGAATGCTGGGTGAGGATACTTCAAATTGTACTATTCTGTCCGTTGAGCCGGGGTTTGCCGAATATTCGGGAGCTGGCAGTAACTGCGTCTCTGTGTAGGTGTTAAAATTGAATTGATCACCTGAAATAAGTGATTGATTTGCCGGAACTTTGGCCAAATTAAAGGTATTTGTAAAGCTTATCGGTGATAGCTGATTCACATCATAGAATAAACGTCCCGATCGGGATGGATACGTCTGATTGGCTTTCATGTACGCTTCAAAATAAGGATGATATACGTGTTCGATTTGATACAGGGAGAAACTACCTCTTACCTTGAATCGGGTCGTATACCAGGATAATTTCGGCGTCTTGTAAATATCTATGCCGGTTGGATGTTCGACGGTTTCTTTTCCATCGACCGACACCTTACCGATTGCACCCTGGTTGTACATTGGTTCATCCTGAATGTTATTTAAATCGACGGATATTAAATCCGAATACGATAATTGGGGAATTCCAACAGGAACCGGAAAATCTGACAACCGATCGGCATTGTAAAATAAATTTGCGTACGCAAATGGGGTGTTTTTTTTGATAGTTAAAAAACTATGCGGATAATCCTTTCCTTTTAAAGCAGTGAGCGCTACACTAAGCTGGCTATTATCTTTCGTTAACCGATCATAACATTGTTGAACATCTTTTGCATATGGCTTAGGCACATTTCTAAGAAAAGTGGCCAGATCGGTTTGTATCGCTTTCTGAATCAAATTGACCAGTTCGTATTCATCACGGTAATACTCATAAAGTAAATAGCGATCAGAGCGTTTGGGCAGATCCTGATAGTAATACGCCAAGCCCCTGTAAAAATCAACGTATTTAGGATCCGCTTTGCCGTAATAATGGAGCAGGTCTCCCATGGTATTAGCTACCTGAATTACCCTTGTATGCAACATGTCGAGTTCGTCAGGTGCCTGCATGATAGTCGGTTCGAGAGACACGTCCCGTTTGGCACGGTTATTTGCCAAATCATACCCCCCCGCATAATACAGCATCGTATTGGTAAAAGCCGACACTTCCGAGCTGATGAGCTGAAAAGCAATTGGCCCCAGAACTTCGATTATTTTTTTGATGGCGAAATTATAATCGTTAGCCTGTGGCTTGGAGTTGAAGTAGGCGAATTTGCCCATGCTGCCGATGGCATCGAGCAGTGTTTGCTTCGTATCCTGAAGAGCAAAATTGGGATTTCTATCTTCCAGTGTCAAACGTTCCAGTTGCTGGGTTAAAACGGTACTTTGAAAAACAAACTTTTCAATGTCTGCTTTGATAATATCGTCCGATTTGTTGGCATTCAGATCAGCGGAAAGGGATGTTCCATAGCGCATACAGGTTTCCACTGTGGCAATAACCGCCGTGGGTTGAACAGTAGCGCCGGTATTAATCCTTCCAATGCAGGAATTCAGCCCGGCGCGAAGTTCCGAAAATGCGGTATTCACGGCACTACACGTGTTAACAAGCGCCTTGCGGGCCTTCTCTGAAAGTGGAACGATGACCTTGCCTTTTTCCCATTCTTCTTTTTTAAGATTACCCAAACAATGGGTAAGCAGTGCCGAATTGATGTCCGTTAATTTCTGAAAAACATGCTCCCCAGGCGTGGCATTGTTGTTGTAACCAGTGTAAATACCGATGGCCGCTCCCAGCACACCACCGGTTCCGACAGGTAAGACCAGCGGAGATCCCGAAGAACCGGGATAGAGTCCAGGAAAGTTTATGGCTGAAAACTGATGAGGATATAACCAGGAGCCCTTTTGAAATTGTTCTGCTGTACGGGTTGAAATTTGCTGAGGTCTCAAGTTTCCATGATGAACTACATAGATTGACTTATAGGCATCAGCATTGAGACGGGTCGTTGGAATATCGCTTAGAAATTGAACGGCATGCTGCATAAATGCAACACCAATCATGCCCTCTTTCGGGACTTTTATAATGGCGTAATCCTGCCAGTCGAGACTGCCTGCCACAACAAAATTCCTCTTGTAAGCCGCTCCCGCTACTGTCACAGAAATCGGTCTGCTTGCGAGGGTGGTATATTGAGTTGGATTCGTTCGTGAACCGGCTGCATTGTTAAATGTTGTCCGAAAGTTGAAATCAATATCCGTGAGTTCATTCGTTAGTGACCAGGTTTCATCCGCATTATTCAAAACGTGAGCCGCTGTCAGCAAACAATAGTGGTCCAGACGCGGATCCGTTATAATAAAAAATGCCGTACCTCTTAAAGGTGTGTATCGATTCAGAATGTCGGCGTGTCTTCGAATTGCAACCACACTCGAACTGGTCCAGTTATGCATGGTTAATGACGGACTTTGATCTTTGAGATAGGGAACATCATTGACTTCCAAAGGAGTGCTTTCGATTAAAGATTGCCCCTTCGACGAAGCTAGGCTAACCGAAATGCATAGAAAAGCCGACAACACCAGTCGTCCGATGCCGGTCAGAAGCCGGTTTTGTTTTGTATTCATACTTGTATCAATTATTGATTTATCAGACATTCTGCGATTAGGACGTAACCCGCAGGTGAAAGTCACTACTGTCTGAAAAAAACAGTGGCATTTTGTCGGTTATGTCTTGACGCCTGGTTGTTCAGGGTCTTGATCCGCGATAAAAGACCGATCAAACAAAATAATTGCAGGAAAACCGGTATCTGCGCTCCCAACCCGTCTTTGGTCTCAAACAGCAAATACGCCACGAATGCCACAGCAATACGCCCCAAACATTGAAAAACTAATATGGAATGAGACCTTTCGGAAGTGGGTGTTGCAACCCACGCCGGAGAGCGATGCGTTCTGGTACATCTGGCAGGTCTCCAACCCCGACCGGGTTGCGGATCTGAAGCTGGCCCGCACGGTGGTTGCGGCTTTGCAAATTCAGGACGCGTCATTGCCCGAAACCGAACTTCAGCAACTGATTTCGGAAACGATGACGCTCGCAAAAAAGACACCGTCATCCTCGCTGTCGAACCCGGTTTTCCGCTGGTTTCGGTGGCAGCCACTGGGCTTGGGCTGGTCCGCTCTCGCACGGTTTTTCGTCGGTAAACGGCACTGGAGAAAAAACGGCAGGTTTAGTCCTCCGGATTAAGCGCCAGCTTTCCATCCGTGCCGAGGTAAATCCGGTAGCGCGATCCCCGGCGGACGGTGTATTTATTGCTCCGAACGGGGTCGGTTTTCAGCCGGACGAAAAGCTGGGTGCTGTTGGTGGGATAAATGCTCACGTTGTTGGCCTTGATCGTAAAAGCCGTCCACTGTTTCATGTCCCGGCTGATTTCGAGCATTGCCGGTTTGCCGTAATCATTCACCAGAATAATGCTTTTCTGGCTGTAGCTGATCGTCACTTTGCGGCTCGAATCGGGCACGGGGGCGTCGATAAAAAACACCTTGATGTAGCTCACTTCCAGCGTATCGCCCCTGGCCCGGCTGGAATCCGCCCAAACGCGGCTTCCCACCACCGGAAGGCTGCACCCCAAAAAGCCGATGAGCAACAGCAGTTTCATTCCGATTTGACGGCTAACCGCAGTTTGCGTTTGAACATAAAATCCCCCGCTCCCGGCGTCGAGCCTTTGATGTGTCCATAGGTCGGTTTTTGCCGGATCTGCGTTCGGTTGTGAACCTCATTTTTCAGGCTGTCGAACAATTCCTCCGATGGCAGATACTCCTCCCCGTTCATAGCCAGCCGTTTGATGAAATAATCCAGAAAGACGCTGTTGTCAGGCACTTCTTCCAACGAGCTGCAACTCATGGCTTTGCGGCTTTTCTGGGTGTACTTTTCTTCCCAGGTCTGCAGTTTCTGGTTGGTCATCACCTGATACGACACCACCGTGGCTCCGAAACACGCATCGACCACCAGCAACAGATGTTGGGTACGCATTTCGTTCAGAATAGACACCAGCGCGGCATTTGACAAATAGCTGTCCAGATCTTCCTGCTGTGTATCCTGCAAGGCCCAGAAACCGGTATTCTCGTCGGTGCTGACGCTGTGTCCCGCAAAGAAAATCAGCAGGTTATCATCGCTCAGCAGCCGGTAGGAAAGCGCTGTCAGCGTGTCTTTCACCATTTTTTTGGTGGCATTGGGCAGGTTGATGATCGACGTGAACTCGTATTTCTGCCGCAATACGCTGTCCAGCCGGGCGATGTCGCTGCGGGGTCGATTGAGTTTGATCCGGGCATCGCTGTAATCGTTGACACCAATCAAAACCGCGTGGTAGCGGGCAGTCGCCATGGTCGGCCGTTTCACTTTGGCGGGCAGCGGATATTCGTTGTTCCGTTCGGATTTTCGAATGATCGAAAGTTCCAGGTCATACTCCGCCAGGGCCATGTTCGGGTTTGAAATGTAAACGAAAATGAATTTCAGACCCGCGTTATCCAGCGACAGTTTGTTGCCGGTATTGTCGGTAAACGCAACGGTTGGGGTGATCGGCACTTTTAGTGTTAACTCCTTGAGGGTGTCGACGTTGGCCGACAAAACGGAGTAGGCCGTGGTCTTCGATCCGCTGGTGGCCCGCTCGTCGATGGTGCAGTTTCCGTAGCAGTTTCGGATGGAAATGATCAGGTTGCGGTTCGATTTGATGGGGGTCACCTTCACCTGCAGCGTGTCGCCGATGCGTAGTTTGACGTTATCGACATCGATGGGATAAAACCGGTTGAAATGCCGCCCGGAGCCTGTCACACTAAACGCCATCGCCGGAATCGAATCGCTCCTGAACTGAACGAGCGGCTCCACCACCGACTGCCCGCGCGCTGGCAAACATGCCACCCAAAGGCATAACAAAACCAGGCCAACGAAGGGTTTCATAGGAATAGACAGATTTTCTGCGAATTAAGGTACGGAATCGGGGATTCGGATACAATGACTTTTGTGTAATTGGGCAATTTAGGCCCAATCAGAGTGAAAAGACCGGCGAAAAAAGAGGTTTACCCGTTTTGCCCCTGATTTTTAAAATCCAGCCTCTTTCTTACTCCCGGAACGATTGCCAGATGGCCTCCCAAAACGAGGTTTGCAGCCGGTATTGTTTTTTCACATCGGCCAAAATCGTCTGTCGTTCAGCTTCCGGAATATGCTCATCAAGCCACGCGGTGATAAAACCCGGGCCGGGCCAAACCGCTACCCGGCGACCCTGAATGGCCGCATAGAGGGCTCCACTTTTTGAAAAACTGAACTGGTCCACAGTGCCCCGCCAGTCGAGAAGCCGCTGCCCGTCGGTGTCCCACCAAAACGATTTACCGTCGCCCTGAAACGTAGCGATGAGGGCTCCGTCCGGTGAAAATCCGGCGTTTTCCACTTCCTTGCCGTGCGTTAGCAAACGGAACGTCTTTGTTTTTACATTCCACAAAAAAGCCTGATTTTCACCCGCCTGTGTCATCAGCGCCCGTTGACCGGAGGGCGACAGGGCAAAAGACCGGATTTCATATCCGGCGGTAAACCGTCCGGATTGCAGGGATTGCGACAGAATGGACTGCCCCTGCTGATTCCAGCCCGACAAGGTGTCATTGCTGCCTTCGGTCAGGGCATAAACCGTCGTTCCATCCGGTGAAATCGTGGCCTGCAGGTGGTTTCCCGGCAACGCCAGGAGCCGCCGGTCTTTGCGGCTCCAGACGTGCATCCTGCCGCTCGTCGACTGCCGTGAGCGCAGCGACCGGATCACCGCTTCCTGCCCATTTTCCGACAAATAAATGAGATGCTCATTTACATTCATTGGCAGGCTGTCGATTCGCTCGCCTTCGAAATTCCAGAGATAGCCCTTCCCGGTTTTCGTGCGCGTCAGAAACGTACTCCGGTCGGCCGAGGCCGTGACGAACTCACCAGCCAGCGGCCTCATCCGCCGTTGGGACCGGTTCCAGACCACGGCATTCGTGTCCGGGATGTCGAGCAACAGGTGCCGGGCGTCGACGGACGCCAAAACACTAACGGTTCCGAACGGAGCCAGTACCGAATCGATCGGCAACCCTTCCCGGTTCCAGAAAACTACCTGATCTTCAATGGTCAATGTCACCAGCGTCTGATCGTCGGCCGAAACCGAAACGTCCAGAACGATCTCTTCGTGGGGCAATTCCAGCAACCGGTCATCCTGCCAATTCCAGAGAAACGCTTTACCGTCTTCCGTTCGGGTTAGAATCGATTTTCCATCGGGCGCAAAAGCCACCGTTGACACGGCTGCCGAATGCGATAAAACGCCTTTGGATTGTTTTTCCTGATCCCACAGCTCAACTTCCGTACCGGCAACTGTCAGCATCATCCGGCCATCCGGGGAGATTTCTATCGACTGCAGAAGCCGATCTACTTTCAGCGTATCGACCAGTTTCCCTTCCGAATTCCACCAGTAAATGGCCTGCCCGACACCGGCGGCCAGGGTATGACCGTCGCGCGAAAGCTTGAGATTAGGAAATTGAAAATCCCCGCCAGGCTGCTGCAGAGGGCGTATTTGCCGGGTTTTCCGATCCCAGCGAAACACGCGGCCATCGCTGGTTCCAACGAGCAGAATGCGCCCGCTCTCAATCGTCTCCGCCCAAAAAACCACATCGGGAAAGCGAACCGAATCCAGCAACCGCTTTCCCAGCGGGTCCCACAGCAGAATCTGGTTGCTCAGTTGCATGTTCCCCGGTGCCATTTTCGGTTTCGGAAAACCCAGGATCATCGATCCATCCGGCGAATAGGCCGCCAGTTCCATCGGTGGCAGGGCCGTCAGCACCTCCGCCTTGCTGCCATTCTCCGTCCAGAGCGTCACCGTCCCTTCGTTGTTGACCGTTAAAATCGTCTGGCCATCCTTCGAAAATTCAGCAAAAAATACCTTAGAGTCCGCACCGACCGGTTTGAGCGTTTGATCCTCGAAGTTGCCCAGAAAAACGTTCCCCGGCTCCGTCAAGGCCAACACGCGCCGGTTATCGGGAGCCAGTTCGACCGACAGGTAAATACCGGGAATTTCCAGCTTATCGACCTTCAGGTTTTTCCCGCTCCGGTCCCAGCGGTGAACGAGGTTGCTCTCAGTGGTGGTCAGCACATACCTGCCATCCTCCGAAAAATCAGCATCCCGAATCGGCATCCCTCCCAGTTCCAGCTTCGACGCATACAAGCGGTGGTTGTAAAAATGGTTGTAGAGAGCTTTCCGGTTCAATTCGTTCGGGTCCTGCTCATACGCACCAGCCACTGTTACCAAAGCCTGCACGGGATCCATGCCTTCGGCCTGCAACACGACGCGGGTGCGGTTGGTTTTGCCCCATTGATTGACTGCAAACCAGACCGACGCCAGCGCCACCGCCAGAAACACCGACACAACAGCTACAGTGCGTTTCAGCCTTGCATTTTTCCGCTGCTGCTCCTCCAGTTCCCGGCGCTGTTCTCGCTTCTGAAAGGCGCGGCTGGCTTCGATATAGGCCCATTTGGCGTAGCTTTCGGGCTTCTCCAGGCTGCGATCCAGTTCGTCATGCACGGCTTTTTCATAGAGTCGGATTTCGGACAGTCGGCGCGAAGAGAGCAGCAAATCCTCGGCCTGGTTTTTCTCCATGTATTCGCGATACGCGTCTTTCAGCCGCCGGATGATGTCGTTGATTTGCCGCTGTTCGGCCGAACGCCCCTTGTCGATCACCTTGGCCAGACTGTCGTGGGCCAGTTCGTAAGTTCCTTCGTCCGGGCGAACCAGCCGCGTGCGTTCCAGTTCGGACAATATTCGCAGGAGCAGCGGAACGGGCAGGCGCGTGGCTTCTTCGAGCGATGCCAGACGGTGTTCCCGGCGGGTGCCTTCGTACGTCACAAAGGTTTCAAGCACCAGACTCACGGCGGGTTGTTCGTCCGGGGCCAGCAAATCGGTGACGGATTTCTTCTGTTCGGCCAGAAAAAGCTCCAGCACATCGTCGATCCGGCCCACCTCCTCCACCAGAGCCGGGGTGATCCAGACTGGTGGCTCAGGTTCTTTTTCGTTTTCCAGCCGCCAGAGCCGATCCAGATATACTTGAAGGTAAGGGAGTTGAAACGAATTGGCCGAACTGCGGTTGTTTTCCAGAATGAGCCTGACCGTCCGGGGTTCTTCCACCAGCCGAACCGTATCGATCTGGCTGAACGTGCCGACAATCACTTCTTCCAGATTCCGTTCGCTCATCGGTTCTACCCGCATCCGAAAATCGAACAAACCGGGCAGTTGTTCCTCGTAGGTATACAGAAACGCCAGGAAATCTTCGCGCGTGACCAGAATCACTTTGCAGGCAATCGATGAATGTTCGATCGCTTTCAAAAAACCGGCAAACCACTGCTGTTCTTCCGCCGTGCCGCTGATAAAGAGCTCTTCGAGCTGGTCAAAAACCAGATAGATCGGACGCAGCACGTAGCGAATACATTCCGCAACCAGGGCCACCGGATCGGTCAGGGCGGTTTCTTCCAGCATACCGCTCAGGATCGTCACCAGCGTCTGCCGCAAATCGCCCCGACGCCGGATAGACACCAGAAAATAATCAGACGCCGGAATCGCTTTCGCCAGTCCACACTGTACCAGACTGGTTTTCCCGGTGCCCGACGGCCCGTAGACGAGCACCAGCCGGGACCGAAAGAGGAGTTCGACGAGCCGTTTCTGCTCGGCATTCCGACCAAAAAACCGGGATTGGTCGGCGGCTGTGTAGGCGTCAAGAAATTTAAATGGACTGCTTACGGACGGGTGGGCGGGCATGGTTTAGTCAGACAGAGAAAGCAGATCGATGTTGGTATCGGTATTTGAAGGGTTCGGTTCGTTTTCGGCGGTCGCCAGCGGATCGGGTAACGAGAGCAGCGCCAGCACGGTACTGAACTGTTCGCGCAGGGTCGTAAAATCCTGCTTCTGAAGCAGTTCCGTTTCACTGGGCTTGAACGACACGCTCAACAGCGGATCTTCGGGCCGGGCGATGTGCTTGAACTGCAGCGTTCCGGGTTGGGACGAATGAAAACTATACGGATCGAAAACGTTGCTTTTGATGTAGACATTCTGGTCGATCAACAAAGGCGAAAGATTCAGGAAATCAGCGACTTCGGTTTCGCCCGTGGCGGTTTCCCGCCGAACTTTTACCAGCAGCACGGATTGCGACGCCCACGGATTGGTCAGGTTGATCTCCTGAAATGATTTGTCTTCGTACGGATTCTGGGTGGTTCGTAAAACCGCCTTTTCGTGTTTGTATTCTTCCTGGCGGTAAAAAAAACGTACCACCCGAATGTTTTTATAGGATTCAAGCTGGTAGTTCGCCCAGAAACCCAGCCGTTTGCACAACTCCACCAGTTGATCCTCGCCCACCTGACAAAGCGACGGAATATTGGCGACCCCGGCGTTGCCCGCCAGCCGCCGGCGCAAGTCATCGAAAAACAGAAAGCATTCGTAAAACGTCTCCCGTTCATCGAACTGACGGGCGAGTTCCTGCATTTCCGGGATAAAAAGTTTAATTTGACTATCGGCCAGAAACTGGCTCAATTGTCGAAGGGATCGCTCCAGTTGGTGCGGTTCCAGGTTCGACCAGCCTTCCGTCACCAGCCGCTGCAACAGGGCGGTGGTTTCCGCCGTCATCGGGGGTTCCGCTCCTTCTTTTCGATACCGGATCAGCCGGTCAAGCACCTGAGCCAGCAGCGTAATCATCAGTAAATCAAAAGCGGACTCGAACAAGGCCGTGTAATTCAGCAGCCGTTCGCGCGTACTCGGAATTGGCAGCTTCTTGCCTTCCGGGCTGAACGGGGGCGTGAATAACCGGCGGAGCGGTTCGGCAATCGGATACGGCAGACGACTCAGAATAGCGTCGTTGATCCAGAGAATCTGCGATTCCGGCGACTGCTTGCTGACCTGCATGAACTTGTCCCGCAAGCTTGGTTCGTATTTATTGAGGGCATTGAACAGGGCGTTGCGCAAGGCGGTGTTCGGCTTGTATTCGACAGCGGTTTGCTCGGCCGCCGTGGGCAACTCCCAGCGGACGGCTTCGTCGGACGGGCGGTGAAAATACCAGAGGTTCCGCGTAACTTCCTCCTCCGACAGGTCGATCATTGCGCGGTCGACCACCTGAATGGTCGTTGCTTCGCTGACCTGCAAGGTCAGTTGGGCCCTGTCCAGCGCTTCTTCCACCGAATGCTGGTTGGCCAGCGCGCGGTAGAAAGTGAGGGCAAAAGCCGATGCGGCTTTGTCTTCAATCGGGGTGCTGGTGGCAATGATGGCCGCTTTTACGTTCTGGGCCGCCAGCAGCCGGATGTGCTGGAGCGTGGAGCAGCCGTTCAGGAAAACCAGCTTGAGGTTTGGACAACGACCGAGCAACTGGGCAATGCCTACGCCCCGCGCCACGCTATCTTCGAGTTGCAAAACCGTGCTACCGGCATGACCGCTGAAATGAAACAGACTCAGCGTGTTCTGGTAGGCTGTCAGTTTATCGGCCACCGAACTGGTGGTTGCAAACGACTCCCGCACTTTTTGAAAGTGGCCTTGACTACTCCGTAAATCCAGCAACCGGTCGATGCCGTCGTCTTCATCCCGCAGAGACGGCAACGGATGATCCCGGTCGTTGGCAAAACAAAAAAGCAGGGTATCCATCTCGGTGGTTACAAATGCGTTGCGAGAAGCGCGTGGAGCCACCCGCAGCGACCCGGCAAGTACCCCGGCCCGAACGAATCGTCCCCGGCGGCAAAACCGCTTCTATCGATTGGAAGGTAAGTAATAACTGCCTAGATTCAAAATAAGCCCCAAAACGTCCAGAAAGCCCGGATTTTTACCGTCTGATAATTTAGTCACCCGAAGAAACGTTTATTCGTTCATTTATTGTATTATTGTCTGAATTAATCCCCTTATTTTCTCTAAAAAATACTACTTTTCGGGCTATAAAACCCAATTCATAGGGATAGGTCCGTGAAATTCAGACGAACCCGTTTGTCTGACAATTTTTGGAATAACTATTGATGTAACTTATATAAACAAAGAATAAACAATAAGTATTTGTCTGGTTATTATTTCAGAATCCGGCCTTTTGTGTGCCGGGTCCCACCCCGGTGGGAGAATTGTACGAACCGAATGCAACACCATCTTACGAATTTAAACGGAAGTCTATGAATTGGATTCTTTACGGACTAGTACTCTGCCTGTCGTTTCCCGCCCTGGCGCAGCGGAGCATTTCAATCTCCGATCTACACACCGAAAACCTGACCAATCCCGAAGGCATCACCGGGTCGTCTCCCCGCCTAAGCTGGATTCTGACCAGCAATCAACGGAATCTGAAGCAGGACAAATACCAGATTCTGGTCGCGTCGACGCTGGAAAAACTCAATCAGAACGAGGGTGATTTGTGGAATTCCGGCCTGGTAACCAGCGACCGTTCGCAGTGGGTTGCCTACGCGGGCCAGACGCTGACCAGTCGCCAGAACTGTTTCTGGAAGGTCAAAGTCCGCAGTAAAGACGGCGTCGAGTCCAACTGGAGTTCTCCGGCGCGGTGGTCGATGGGCCTGCTGCAAACCGCCGACTGGACGGCGCAGTGGATCGGCCTGGAGCAGGCTTTTGAGTGGGATGCGCCCAAAGCCGTCAACACCCGGCTGTCGGCGCGGTATTTCCGAAAACAGGCTACGCTTTCCAAACCCATCAAACAGGCCACAGCCTACATCAGTGGCGTGGGGCTGTACGAACTCTCGCTGAACGGCCGAAAAGTGGGCGACGCCGTGTTGGCGCCGGGGCCGACCGAATACGACAAACGGGTTTTGTATAACACCCTGGACGTCACGACCTACCTCCAATCGGGCGATAATGCCTTCGGCGTCACGCTCGGCAACGGCCGTTATTTTGCCATGCGGGTCGGACAACCCAAGGTGCCGGCAACGACCCACTACGGTTATCCGAAGCTGCGGCTGCAAATCGAGGTAACCTATACCGATGGAACGACCGAAAAAATCGTGAGTGACAATACCTGGAAAGTGACCGCCGATGGCCCTATCCGGGCCAACAACGAATTTGATGGCGAAGAATACGACGCTACCCGTGAACTAACCGGCTGGGATAAAACGGGTTACAACGCTGAGAACTGGCTCACGGCGGCAACCGTCAATGCCCCGGCCAGTCGGCTCGAATCGCAAACCAACCCGCCCATCCGCGTGATTCAAACCCTGACGCCGGTTGCGGTTCAGCAACCCGAACCGGGGAAATACGTTTTTGACCTGGGGCAGAACATGGTGGGCTGGGCCCGGCTGAAGGTGCAGGGCACCCGCGGAACGCAGGTAACGCTGCGGTTTGCCGAAAACATCAAAAGCGATGGCACCCTGATGCTCGACAACCTGCGGACGGCCGAAGCGAAGGACCTGTATACGCTGAAAGGAGGGGACGAAGAAATCTGGGAGCCCCGGTTTACGTACCACGGTTTTCGCTACGTCGAAGTGAGCGGCTACCCCGGCACACCAACGGCACAATCGCTGGAGGGCCGGGTGGTGCACGACGACCTGCCTCAAACCGGAACGCTGACCACCTCGAACGACCTGCTGAACCGGATTTACAGCAATGCCCTCTGGTCGGTTCGGGGCAACTACCGGGGCATTCCGACCGACTGTCCGCAGCGCGACGAACGGCAGGGTTGGCTCGGCGACCGGGCAACGGTTTCGACCGGCGAAAGTTTCATGTATGGCAACCAGAGTCTGTATGCCAAGTGGCTGGACGACATCGAGAGTGCGCAGAAACCGGACGGCGGCATTCCCGACATTGTGCCCAGCTACTGGAAATACGCCACCCCCAGTGTAACCTGGCCTTCGGCCTATGTCCTGGTCGCCAACATGTTGTATGAGCAATTTGGCGACGACGAGCCGATTCGGAAGCACTATGCGTCGATGAAACGCTGGGTTTCGTATCTCGAAAAATACAGCACCGATTACATTCAGCAGGCGGATGAATACGGCGACTGGGCCTTGCCGCCGGAGTCGATGTACCTCACCAAAACGGAAGACCCTACCCGGAGAACGGACGGGACATTGATGAATACCGCCTATTATTTTTACGTCCTGAAACTCATGGAACGGTTTGCGGTGATGACCGGCAACGAAGCCGACCGGGCGGCCTTCAGCAGCCGGGCGGCACTGGTTCGGACGGCCTTCAACCAGAAATTTCTGAATCCCCTTACGAATCAATACGACAACAATACGGTGACGGCCAACCTCGTGGCGCTGGCCTGCGGGCTGGTTCCCGACGATCGGCGGTCGGCGGTTTTCAACCAGATTACGGCGGTCATCGAGGGGCGATTCAACGGTCACATCAGTACTGGCGTCGTTGGAACCCAATGGCTGATGCGAACCCTGACGGCCAACGGACGCCCGGATCTGGCGATGCGGCTGGCAACCAATACCGGTTATCCAAGCTGGGGGTATATGGTACAGAACGGTGCCACAACGACCTGGGAATTGTGGAACGGCAACAAGGCTCCGGCCTTCATGAATTCGGGCAATCACGTTATGCTGCTGGGCGACTTACCCATTTGGATGTACGAGAACCTGGCAGGCATCAAATCCGGGGAAGCCGGTTTCAAATCCATTGTGATGCGTCCCGTTCCATCGGGCGATCTGAACCGGGTCAATTCCACGTTCACTTCGGCTTACGGACCCATTGCCAGTGACTGGACCGTTACGAATCAGCAATTCCGCTGGAAAATAACTGTACCCGGTAACACAACGGCCCTGGTTTCGATTCCCGCCGACAATCTGGCGTCGGTTCGGGAGGGCAACCAGCCCGCCGAAAACGCAACGGGGGTTACGTTCCTGCGAATGGAAGACGGTCGTGCCCTGTTTCAGGTGGGCTCCGGCTCGTATGATTTCCTGTCGGCACCCGGCAATTATGAAAACCGGGCACCCGTGGCGCCCGGTTTTAGCCCACCTTCCGGCATCGTCAGCAAATCGTATACCTACACGATTCCGGCGTTCACCGATCCTGAAGGCGGAACCGTGACTCATGCCCTCAGCGGCACCATCGCCGGCCTGAGCTTCAACCCCACGACGCGGCTGTTGAGCGGAACGCCCACGACGGCAGGCACGTATATGTTGGTAGTCGAAGCGACCGACACGGAAGGAGCTTCCACTACCGCCACCCTGTCGATTCTGATCAATAACAACCTGAATGTCTATGACGGTTATCTGGACAAGGTCCGTTGCGATAGCATTACGGGCTGGGCCTGGAACCGGGATCGGCCCAATTATGCCGTAACGATCGAGTTTCTGGAAGGGCCGACGGTGGAAACCGCCAGTCTCATAGGAACGGTCGTAGCCGATTTTTTCCGGCAGGATCTCAAAACCGCCGGAAAAGGCAATGGCGCACACGGGTACCGGTTCAAGGTGCCGGAGAGTTTGAAAGATAACCAAACACACACGATCTGGGGCCGGGCCGAGGGCATTTACACCCTGAAATGGTCGCCCAAAACCCTGACGTGTGAAGGCACGGAAACACCCCCGCCTGCTAACATGCCCCCGGTTGCGCCCGCGATCGCTTCGCTGAGTGCGACGGTCGGGCAGTTATTTTCGACCACACTGGCCCCTTTCACCGACGCCGACAGCAACCCGCTGATCTACAGCCTGACGGGTTCGATACCGCCGGGACTGGGATTCAATGCGACCACCCGCGTTTTGAGTGGTACGCCCACAACCTCCGGAACCTTCAGCCTGACCTATTCGGCCAACGACGGAACCATCTCCACTTCGGTGGTTATCAGTGCATCGGTCGCCAGCCCTCCCGTCGTCAACACCCCGCCGGTACCACCAACCCTGGCTTCGCTGAGTGCAACGGTCGGGCAGACGTTCTCAACCACACTGGCTGCCTTTTCCGACGTCGACAGTGACCCGCTGACCTACAGCCTGACGGGTTTGGTGCCGGGTCTGGGATTCAGTGCCAGCAACCGGGTGTTGAGCGGCACACCAACCACCAGCGGAACGTTCAGTTTAACGTATGCCGCCAACGACGGAACCGGATCGGTCGCCACCTCTGTCACCGTGGTTGTCGCCAATCCACCAGCCGTAAATCAACCGCCGGTAGCGCCATTGCCCATCTCGGTTTCCGCCACGCTTGGGCAACTGTATACCACCACGCTGGCCCCGTTTACAGACCCCGAAAACGGGACATTGACGTATACCTTGTCGGGAACCGTACCGGGTCTGGGCTTCAATGCCTCCAGCCGGGTTTTGAGCGGCACGCCCACGACAGCCGGGACGTTTAGCCTGACCTATACCGCAACGGACGCTCAAAATCTGGAAGAACGCGTTGATGTGACCGTCACGGTTTCGAACACGGCGACCGCGCCTGCGCTGAGTCTGGCGGGCTACGACGGGTATTTGTCGACGGTCAACTGCGATATTTTTTCGGGGTGGGTATGGCACCGGGACAGACCGAATCTACCGCTTACGGTCGAATTTCTGGACGGTGCGACACTCGAAACCGCCAGGCTGGTGGATACGATACTGGCAGACGTGTTTCGGCAGGATCTGAAAACCGCCGGAAAAGGCAACGGAAATCATGGTTATGTTTTCACAGTTCCCCAGAGTCTGAAAGATAACCAGGCTCACAAAATCTGGGCGCGGGTAGAAGGTTCAGCCTACGTGCTGCGGCTGTCACCCAAGTCGCTGACCTGTGAAAGTACCACCACGCCCCCACCCCCAACCAACCAGGCTCCCGTAGCCCCTTCCATCGCGACGCTGTCGGCCACGGTGGGACAAGGGTTTACCACCACGCTGGCTCCCTTTAGCGATGCCGACAACAACCCGCTGACCTACAGTGTTGCAGGAACGATTCCGGGCCTCTCATTCAATGCTTCGACCCGCGTCCTGAACGGAACACCAACCCAGGCCGGTTCTTTCAGTCTGACGTATTCGGCCCATGACGGAACCGTAGCCGTTCCGATGACGGTTCGCATGACGGTCAACAATGCAACGCCTGCCAACAAAGCTCCGGTTGCGCCTTCCATTGCCTCTCTGACGGCCACAATCGGGCAGGCCTTCACCACGACGCTGGCGGCTTTCTCCGATCCCGAAAATGGGTCGTTATCCTACGCCGTAACGGGATTGCCGGCCTGGCTCGGTTTTCATACCGGCACCCGTGTCCTGAGCGGCACTCCCACGGCAACCGGCACCCATTCGCTGACCTACTCGGCGACGGACAATAAAAATGCCAAAACCAATCTGACTGTGACGTTAACCGTCAATCCGGTTCCGGTTACCGGCAATTTCGAAGGCTATCTGGATGTGGTCAACTGCTCAACAATCTCCGGCTGGATCTGGAACCGGGATCGGCCCAATGCCGTCGTCACGATTGATTTTCTGGAAGGCAGTACGGTCGCAACGGCGCAGGTTGCCGGAACGGTTTCGGCCGATATCTTCCGGCAGGATTTAAAAAATGCCGGGAAGGGAAACGGCATTCACGGCTACGCGTTTACCGTACCGCAGAACCTGAAAAACAACCAGACCCGCACCATCTGGGGTCGGGTTCAGGGCGGAAGTTACATTCTGATCTGGTCGCCCAAAACGATCAACTGCGCCCCCGGCCAACGAATTGGAGCGGGGGCCGACAGCGAGATGCTGTCGGAACTGTCTCTGACGCCCAACCCCACCACTGGACGGGTAACGGCCCGCTTCCAGTTGGCCGAAAATGAAAAAGCCCGGCTGAGTGTGACGGACTTATACGGTCGAACGTTGCACCAGCAGGACGTGTTGGGAACCGGGCGACCGCAGGAAGAAACCGTTGACCTCAGTCAGAACGCAGTCGGCATGCATTTTATTCACCTCAAAACCGATCAAAAAGCGATGAGCGGTCGGGTACTCTTACACCGGTAAGGCCCGGGAACCGGCCTGTCCAATCGACACGCCGGTTCCGGGTTCGGTATCTTCGCCATCGTCCCCTCCATCGGGTTCGAGCGTATCGGTTTCGTCTTCCTGGGGCGAATCGGCGGGGTTCATCAGCTCGGGTTTCATTTCCAGGCCAATGGCATCGCGGTGGATCTCTTCTTCGGTTTTGGGCAGTGCGGAATCCTGATTGTTCATGGGGTCAGATTGTCGTGCTTGTTCAGGAAATAACCCTACTCCGGCCGGAATGTTTGCGCGACCTTCCCCGGCAGCAAAGGGGCCATCCTCCGAAACCCGTTTCAAAAAGAATCATTGCGTAAAAACCGTGCTTCAGAAAACCTCAGCGCGTCGGCGTTCGTTATATACGTATGAAGTTATTTTTGCGCGTCCTCCGTTGGACTTTACTCATCATCGTTATCGTATGTGCCGGCTTATTAACCGCAGCCCATTGGGTCGAATCGCGGGATAGTGACGAAGAACTGGCCGAAAGTTTTCGCAACAGCCCCGTTCAGACCGTGGTACACCGGTACCATAT
The DNA here is from genome assembly GCF_008727875.1 of Larkinella humicola. Lineage (GTDB taxonomy): Bacteria > Bacteroidota > Bacteroidia > Cytophagales > Spirosomataceae > Larkinella > Larkinella humicola. The sequence continues at coordinate 176,153 of NZ_VTWS01000006.1, forward strand.
CCGGGACCGAACCATTCGCTATCTGGAAACCGACGAGGCTGGTCAGGACACCCTGCCCGTGGTTCTTTTCGTTCATGGGGCACCGAGTTCGCTGTCTTTTTTTAAGAAATTTTTCAAAGATACAACCCTGCTCAACCGCGCCCACCTGGTAGCGGTCGACCGGCCGGGCTACGGGTATTCCGATTTTGGCCGGGTCGAAACCTCGATCGTCAAACAGGCCCAACTGCTTCAGCCGCTGATCGACCGGTACCGGAAAGCGTCATTTCTGATGCTGGTCGGGTCGTCCTATGGCGGTTCGGTGGCGGCACGGCTGGCCATGAACAACCCCGATGCCGTCGATCAGGTAGTGTTTGTATCGTCCGCACTGGGGCCGGGTCTGGAACGCACGTATCCCATTAGTCATTTCATCGACAAACCGCCTTTGCGCTGGCTCATTCCCCCGCTCCTGCTGCTGGCCAACGACGAAAAACTGGCCCACCGCCAGGCGTTGACCGAAATCCTGCCCGACTGGTCGAAAATCAAAGCCGGAGTGACGTTTCTGCACGGCCAGCGCGACGAACTGGTATACCCAACCAACGTCTCGTTTGGGCGTTCCCATCTCGTCAACGCTCAGTCTAAGGAGTTTCTGTTGCCGGAAAACCGCCACGACATCGTGTTCAACAAACGGGAGTATATGACGGAGATTATTGTCAACATTCTGACGACCTACGCCCATTCGATCAAACCGGAAAAAGGTCATCCGAAAGAGTACATGACGGCCAACCCCTGAGATGAAAAACTACCAACTCCGCCGGTTGTCGGATCAACCCATTCTGACGGCGGCCGATGTCAAACCGTCGCATCCGCAGTTTCGGGTGATGGGGGCCTTCAATCCGGCAGCCTGTCGGTTTGGCGATGAAATTCTGTTGCTGCTGCGCGTGGCCGAAGCCGTTGACCTTAAACCGGGTTTCATTCAGGTCCCAATCGTGCAGCAACAGGCGGGTCTTTTTCAACTGGTGATTAAAACCTTTCCTGAACCGGAAGGCGATTACGATCCGCGCGTCGTTCAAATCGGCGATCAGGCCTATCTGACCTCGCTGAGTCATTTGCGACTGGCCCGGAGCAAAGACGGTATTCGCTTTACGGTGGACGAGAAACCGTTTATTTTCCCGGAGCGGGCCGACGAATCGTTCGGGGTGGAAGATGCCCGGATTACGTTTCTGGACGGCCAGTATTGGATCACCTACACGGCGGTTTCGGAAAACGGTCCCGGTGTGGGATTGATTATCACGAAAGACTTCGTGACCTTCGAACGGAAAGGCATGATCATCCCGCCCCCGAACAAGGACGCCTGTCTGTTTCCCCAGAAGATCAACGGTTTTTATTATATGCTGCACCGGCCGATGGTTTCGGACATCGGAAAACCGTCGGTCTGGCTGGCGCGGTCGCCGGACGGCGTGCATTGGGGCGACCACCGGTTTTTGTTCGGAGCTGCCGGAACGCCTTGGGAACACCTCAAAATTGGGGCCGGTCCCGAACCGCTGCTCACCGACGAAGGCTGGCTGGTTTGCTACCACGGTGCCAGCGTAGACCACGCCTATTCCCTCGCCCTGGCCCTGCTCGACCGCGACGACCCCACCTGCATTCTCGACCGTTCGACCAGCCCCTTGATGGTGCCGGAGCTGGAATGGGAGAAAACCGGTTTTTTTCCGAATGTCGTTTTCACCAACGGCTGGGTCCGAATGCCCGATGGCCGGATTCTGGTGTATTACGGTGCGGCCGATTTTTGCGTGGGGGTGGCGGAACTGGTCACGGATTAACGCGTTGGCACCGGTTGCCCGCCCACTACGGACGAGCCCTTTGCCGCTTCAGCCGCCTGTTTCTTCACGACATACTGGTTGATGAAATACATCATCACAATTGTTATCGCCATCGTTACGGCTACAATATAACCCAGCATATCGTATCGCCCCAGCGAACCATCCTTGCCCTGCACCACGATCAGTCCGGCAATCAGGGAGGCAATACCGCCCGAAATTTGTTGCACCGACGAGTTAATGCCCATGTAGGCCCCGCGATCCTGCGGGTCGGGAATGCCCGAAACCAGGGCCGACGACGAAACCATCCGGGCCGAAATCCCGGCAAACAGCAGCACGTTGATGACCATGATCTGCCAGAGGGGTGTTATGCCCAGGTTGCAATAGACGATGACGACCACCATTCCCCAGATTGACGCGTACGTGAACAGGGGAAATTTGCCGATTTTGTCGCTCAGCCGTCCTGAAAACGGGCCGATGATCATGGCCGAAATGCCGGTGACCATGTAGATCAGCGGCAGGTCGGTTTGCGGAATGCCCAGGTTATGAATGGCGAAAGCACTCCCGAACGGCATGAGCATAAAACCGCCCGTGGCCAGCAGTGCGGTACTGGCAAAACCGCGCAGGTAGCTCGAACGGGAAACCGTATGCTGCAAATGCTGGAACGGATTCCGCTCCGATTTGAGTTTCAGGTGGGCCGTGATCGGCTTCATGTATACGACAATCGCCAGCCCGACCACCACACTAACGCCCACAATCAGCAGAAAAGGCGAATGCCAGCCCAGCGAATTGGCCAGATACAATCCCACCGGAATGCCCAGCACCTGACTGGCCGCAAACGCCGATTGAACGACGCCCATCACCCGACCCCGCATCTGAAAGGAAAACAGATCGGTGATGATCGCAAAGCCAATCGATCCGATGACACCCCCGAAAATCCCGGTGACGATGCGGGCCATGAGTAAGAAGTGGTAGTCCGGGGCAATGCCGCACAGGAGCGTACCCAACACAAACCCGGTGTAAAAGAACAGCAGCAGTTTTTTCCGGTCGTAGCGGTCGGCAAACCCGGCGGTCAGCAAACCGGCAATTCCGGCACTGAAGGCATAGGCCGACACCACCCAACCAAACTGGGCCGTCGTAATGTTCAATTCCATCATCAGTTGGGCACCCAGGGGCGAGAGCACCATAAAATCCAGAATCACCGTAAACTGGATGAAGGCCAGCATCGCAATGATGGCTTTTTCGTAGGTCGTAAAAGGCGTTGTTGGTTGGGCCGTAGTCATATCGTTTGATTTCAAGAGCAATTTAGTCTTCTGAGGTTAATTCAGGATTAAAACCGGGTCCGGTCTCATAATCCGTTCAGTAAGGTAAGCAATCAGGGCTGCAGGGCTTTCAGAACCAGTTCCAGTGTTTTTTCCAGCGTTTTTTCATCGAGCACAAACGTTCCCCACCCTGGCATACCGGCCTTGGATTGATGAAACTTAATCAGTTGATACAAAGGCGCATAGGCAACCGACCAATAGACTTCAAGCGGTAATTTGATCAGCTCCTTTCGCTCGATGGCATTCAGCACAAATGTCTTCATGGCGGTCGAAAATGGATTCCGGGCGTCGCCCTGAAATTTTTCGTGGAACGGCGAATGGCGCATCTGCTCCATAAAATGCATCCGCAGTGGGTATTTCAGGCAATACTGCGCGCGATTCATCCACTGCACGCGCATTCCCTCCTCGAAATGCATCCCGGGATCAAAACCGGCGAGCGTTTCGGTACTCATGGTTAGCATTTCATCGTAATAAATCTGCCGGATCAGGTCTTCCCGGTCTTTAAAATAGATGTAGATCGTGGCCGGAGAAACGCCCGCAGCCTTCGCCAGTTTCTGCATACTCAGGCCGTCGAATCCCTCCCGCACAATCATCTCGATGGCTTTTTCGCGGATGGTCCGCTCTTTTGTTTCGTCTCGTAACCGCATAATGAGAACAAAAATAAACGAACGTTCTTTTATTTAAAAACAGATTGATGTTTTTTTTCTAAACATCAAAGGAGGCTAAACGCCTGATTTCTGTCCCCATCCATCATCCCGTCCCAGAAAAAAGCCCAACGGGCTTTCATCATTAGCCCCGGATGCCATCCGGGGCAGGAAGAACACACACACGACGCCCGAACCTGAAAGGGTTCAATACGAATACCCGACCTGGATTCAACCCTTTCAGGGTTGGTGCGGTTCGTTGTGGTTCCCCGGATTGCATCCGGGACTAATGATGGCAGCCATTTGGGCTTTTTGGACTGCGTGGAATTAAGTTTTGACCGGTTTTTGCTTAATTTAGTACGTTGTTAACCCACTCGAACCATGCGTCGCTGCCCTTTTCTTTTCGTTTGTTTTATCCTTCCTTTTCAAACATTCCTGCTCGCACAATCGCCCAAACGGCCGCTCACCCACGCCGACTACGACCGCTGGCAAACCGTTCGCTCCGAAAAGCACGCGAACAATGGGCAATGGCTGAGTTATCAGATTGATCCCCAGGAGGGCGACGGGGTGCTGGAATTGATCAAAATTGGAGGTAAAGCCCCCGCTCAGGCTTCCGAAAAAAGTGCCGAGACCGTGGAGGCCAAATCCGGTCCAAACGCCCCCACAGACCGCCCAACGACTGTGTTCAACCCGCTGAGCTCAAAAAAATACACGTTTGCGCGGGGCTACCTGGCGCAATTCACGCCCGACAGCCGGTTTCTGGTGATGCGGTTAAAAGCGTCTTTCAAACTCACGCGGGAGGCCAAAAAGAAAAAAGTCAAAGCCGACCAACTTCCGAAAGACAGTTTGCTGGTGTTCAACCTTGAAACCGGCAGCCGCATCGGGTTTGCCAATGTCAAGTCATTCACCTTGCCCAAAGAAAGCGGTTCGTGGGTGGCGGTTTTGCAGGAACACCAGGAGGTGAAAGGAGCGAAAAAGGATTCAACCACTACCAAATCGGCCAGCCGGGGTCGGGCATCCGCTTCGACGAAAAAACCGAAAGGCGACGATTTGATTCTGCTGAACCTGGAAACCGGCGCCACGCAGTCGTTCCGCTACGTGACTTACGTGACGGTCTCGGATAATGGAAACACCATTTTTTATACCAAAGATGCTGTCAATGATACGCTGAAAAAAGCCGGGGTGTTTGCGTTCGATACCAAAAAGCAGAACGAGATGCTGATCGATACCAGCTCGAAACACCGGCTTTACAAAGGGCTGGCGGTCGATAAAACCGGCTCGCAACTGGCGTGGATGGCCACCGCCGACAGCGCCGAAGCCGATGTCCGGGCGTATGCGCTGTATTACAAACGCCTGGCCTCTGCCCCGGCCCCTTCATCCCGGAAAAAGAAAACCGCCGTTTCCTCCTTTTCCGAACGAACGGCGATGAACCCGGTGGTGCTGGCCGATACACTCACCAAAGCCTATCCCAAAGGCTGGAATGTAAACGAATACCGGACGCCCTCGTTTTCGGAAGATGGGAAACGGCTGTATTTCGCCACCTCGATTCTTCCCCCCAAACCCATCAAGGATTCGACGGTGCTGGATGAGGAGCGCGTGAAAGTGGACGTCTGGAGCTGGAACGACCCCACCATTCAGCCCATGCAACTCAAGCAGTTGAAGCAGGAGAAAGAACGCGGTTTTCTGGCGGTTTGCGATTTGACCACCGGCAGCATTACGCAACTGGGAAACCGGGATATGCCGAATGTCCAGATCGACCCCAAAACCGATCAGCCGTATTGGCTGGGACTGAGCAATTTACCCTACCAGATCAGCAGCATGTGGGACCCCGGCCAGACGGACCTGTATTTGATCGATGCCAAAACCGGACAGAAAAAACAGATCGCCAGCGAAGCGCGGGTGTCGTACGCCCAGTTGTCGCCGGGCGGCAAATACGCCTGGTGGTACGACGAACGGGATTCGCTCTGGCGGGCGTGGTCGATTGCGGAGGGAAAACGGATCGACCTGACGCGCGGGATTCCGGCCCGGTTTTTCGACGAAGAACACGACACACCCGATTTGCCCGGCAGTTACGGAGCCGCTGGCTGGAGCCGCGACGACCGCTATGTGCTGATCTATGACCGCTTCGACCTCTGGCGCATCGATCCGACGGGGCAGGAAAAACCGGTGAACCTGACGGCGGGTTACGGTCGTAAAAACCGCATCCGGCTGCGTCGCGCCAACCTCAATCCGGACGAAAAATTCGTTCCGCTGACGGGCGACCTCTGGCTGACGGGTTTCTGGGAAAGCAACAAAGCCACCGGAATTTTGCGGAAACCGATGGAAAAGCCGGCGGCTGAACCACTGGTGCTGGCAAAAGGCGATTACCGGTTTTCCGGTTTATCAAAAGCTAAAAACGGCCCGGCGCTGACGTTTTTGAAAGGCAATTTCCGGGAGTCGAACAACCTGTATTTGACCGACACCACCTTTGCCGAACCGCAGCCACTGACCCGCATTAATCCGCAACAGGACAGCGTCCGTTGGGGCAAGGTCGAGTTGGTGAATTGGGTGGGCAACAATGGCGTCCGGCTGGAAGGGCTGCTTTATAAACCGGACGACTTCGATCCGAAGAAGAAATACCCGATGCTGGTGTATTATTACGAACGCAACGCCGAAACCCTGAACGACTACAAAGCCCCGGCACCCAGTCGCTCAACCATCAACATGGCGTATTGTGTGTCGAACGGGTACCTGGTTTTTGTTCCTGACATTCTGTATACCACCGGCATGCCGGGCCAGAATGCCTACGATTGCATCGTGCCGGGCGTGTTGAGCCTGATCGAAAAAGGTTTCGTGGATCGTGACCGCATTGGGTTGCAGGGCCAGAGCTGGGGCGGTTATCAAACCGCTTTTCTGGTGACGCGGACGAATTTGTTCAAAGCTGCGATGGCGGGTGCGCCGGTGGTCAACATGACCAGCGCCTACGGCGGCATCCGCTGGGGAACGGGCATGAGCCGGATGTTTCAGTATGAAAAAACGCAAAGCCGCATCGGCGGAACGCTCTGGGACAAACCGATGAACTACCTCGAAAGCTCGCCCCTCTTCTACGCCAACCGCATCCAGACGCCCTTGTTGCTGATGGCGAATGATCAGGACGGCGCGGTGCCCTGGTACCAGAGCATCGAGTTTTATTCGGCACTCCGGCGACTGAGCAAACCAGCCTGGCTGCTCGTTTACAACGGCGAAGACCACAACCTCACCCAGCGACACAACGCCAAAGACCTCAGCATCCGGATGTACCAGTTTTTCGATCACTACCTGAAAGACGCCCCCGAACCCGCCTGGATGAAACAGGGCCGGTCGGCGGTGGAAAAAGAGCTGGGAAATATGAAATATTAACAACAAATCAGGAATTCCAGCCCACGGTTAAAACCGTGGGCTGGTTGTTGTCGGTATTTCGCTGATCAGACTACTACTGCTTATTGGGCAACCACTTCACCCCGAATCGACAATACTTTCGTTCCGCCCTCAGCGTTGGATTCCACGGTGACGGTTTTGTTGAACGTTCCGACCGCAGCGGCATTGAACGTCGCTTTGATCTTGCCGGCTTTTCCGGGCAAAATGGCTTCTTTCGGATACTCGACGCCCGTGCAGCCGCAGGAACCACGGGCGTTGCTGATCACCAGCGGAACACCGCCGTTGTTGGTAAAGGCAAATTCGGCCACCACCGGTTTGCTTTGCTGAATTTTGCCGAAATCGTGGGTCGTTTCGTCCCACTTAAAAACCGCCGACAGCGAGTGGGCAATCAGAACACTGGCGGCAACCAGCCACAGGCAGGACGCGATCATCAGGATGCGTTTCATGAGGTTTGTGTTTAATGGTGAAGCGTTGGTCAATCCAACGGCACAAAAGTACCTTCCTGAAAAACAGCAGGCTGTTAACGGGTAGCGAACAGTTGTTAACGAGATGTTAATGAGTTGATTTTTAGCCGCCGGTAGCCGACTTTTGGCTTTCGATTCATCCTTTTCCCAGGAAACCACGAGCGATCATGTCCAGACGCGTTTTCCGCATCCTGATTATTCTGTCGGTTATTTCGATCATCGGCATCATTACCGTACAGATCGTCTGGGTGCGCAAAGCCTATGCCCTGCGGGAACGCCAGTTTCGGCAAACCGCTTTCATTGCTTTGCAGGACGTGGCCGACCAGGTGGGCCAATTGAACGGAATCACGCAAAGCTGCACGGCAGTCACGCAGCTTTCGCCCGATTACTTCATCGTCAACACCGACTCGCCGGTTGATCCGGGCATTCTCGAACACTACATCCAGACCTCGCTGCACAACCACAACCTGATCACGGACTTCGAATACGGCATTTACAACTGCGAAAGCGACCGGATGATCTACGGCGCGTTTGTCAGCCTGAACGCCAATCCGAACACGGTTCAGGCCAGCCGGAACCTGCCCAAGTTTTCGCGCAGTCCGTACTACTTCGGCATTCACTTTCCGAGCCAGTCCAGCTTCATCGCCGGTCACCTCGACGGCTGGATTGCTTCGTCAGCTGCGGTTTTGCTGGTTGTTTTGTTTTTCGGCTATACGCTCGTGGTGGTGTTGCGGCAGCGAAAACTGACGGAGGTGCAGCGGGATTTTATCAACAACATCACCCACGAACTGCAAACACCGGTGGCCACCCTCCGCATTGCCGCCGACGTGCTGCAATCCGACGCCATCCTCGACCAGCCCGAACGCCATCGCCAGTACGTGCGGGTGGTACAGGAAGAAAGTCTGCGGCTTCAGAAACAGGTGAGCAGCGTTCTGCAACTCGCCCGCTCGGAACAAATGCAGTTTAGCATTACAGCCACGGAAATTAACCTCCATCAACTGCTGACGGAAGCCGCCGAGGTGTTTCGTCCGCACGTCAGTCTGGAGCTTTGGGCCGAAAACGCGATGATTCAAGGCGACCGGTATCACCTCGGGAACGTCATCAACAACCTGATCGACAATGCCTTGAAATACAATACTGCTACTCCCCACGTCATCCTGGAGACCCATACTGAAAGAGACCGGCTGGTGTGGTCGGTACAGGACAATGGCATTGGCATTGCCCCGGAACACCAGCCGTTCATTTTCAACCAGTTTTACCGCGTCCCGACCGGGAATGTTCACAACGTGAAAGGATTCGGATTGGGGCTGTATTACGTTTGCAAGGTCATCAAAGCCCACCGCTGGCACATTTCCCTGCAAAGTATACCCGGTTCCGGGAGTATCTTTACGGTAAAAGCCCGAACGACGAAACAAACCGCCCTGGCTCCTAAACTCCCGGCTGTACGATGAAACCGCTTTTACTGTACGTCGAAGATGACGTAAACCTGGGTTTTGTCACCAAAGACAACCTGGAACTGGCGCAATTTCAGGTGGTACACTGCACCACCGGCCTGGATGCCTGGCGTTGTTTCGAACAGCACCCGTTCGACCTGTGCATTCTGGACGTGATGTTGCCCCAAACCGACGGTTTTACGCTGGCCCGGCAGATCCGGCAGATCGACGATAAAATTCCCCTGCTGTTTCTGAGTGCGCGGACCGACAAAGACGACCGGCTACAGGGGCTTCGGCTGGGTGCCGACGACTACCTGACCAAACCGTTCAGCATAGAAGAACTGATTCTGAAAATCAACGTGTTCCTGCGCCGGAGTAAGCCCCCGGTTTCTACACGTATTGGATCGGTTCAGGCAATCGGGTCGTATCAGTTTAATGTTCAGAATCTGACACTGGAAATAGACGGCCACTTACAAACACTGACCCACCGCGAAGCCGAAGTGTTGCATTACCTGATGGCCCGACCGAACACGCTGATCCGGCGGGACGAGATTCTGAAAGCCATCTGGGGAGACAACGACTACTTTATGGGTCGCAGTCTCGATGTGTTCATCTCCCGTTTGCGGAAACGGCTCGGGGCCGATGCTGCCATTCGCATCGAAAATCTCCACGGCATCGGATTTCGGCTGCTGCTGCCCGGTTGAGAAAACCGCTCAGGGAATCCGGACCGGATTAAACTGCCTGACGGGCAGAATAATATGAAAGGCGGCTCCATCGGTTTCGGTTGCTTCAACAAAAATTTCACCGTGGTGAATCTCCACGATTTTCTTGCTGAGCGATAGACCGATCCCGGTTCCGTGGTAGTGACCGGGTTGGTTGAGCCGCTGAAAAAGAACGAAAACCTGCTGCCCGTATTTCTGCTCGAAACCAATGCCATTGTCTTTAAAAATCAATTCACAGTAGGTCGTCGACGGGTTCAAAGCCGGGTATTGGCTGACGGCCTCCCGGGCCAGAAAGTGCGACGAAATCGCCAGAACCGGAGGGGTACCCTCCCGGGAAAATTTGAGGGCATTGCTGATCAGGTTGTAAAAAAGCTGGTTCATCTGCAACGGAATCGCTTCAATGCTGGGGAGCAATTCGCTGGTGATGACAGCCTGTTTCTGTTCGATCAGCAGTTCAAAATCACTCAGCACATTTTCCAGCGTTACCCCCAGATCCGTCGGCGCAAACAGTTTTCCGTGGTTGAGGAGGTGGGAGTAATTGAGCAAATCCTGGATGAGTTTGCTCATCCGCACCGAGGCCCCGGCAATTTTGCTCAGGTAGGTTTTGGCTTCCAGGGAAAACTCATCTTCGTGTTTTTCCTGCAACCGGTTCGAGAACGTAACGATCTTGCGCAGCGGTTCCTGCAAATCGTGGCTGGCGGCATGGGCAAACTGCTGCAATTTTTCATTCGTTAGCTGCAAATCGGCCGTTCGTTCCTTGACCTTGATTTCCAGGGCTTCCGAAAACGTCTTCAGTTTTTGTTCCGCCACTTTTCGTTCGGTAATGTCTTCAATAGCAAGCAGAATCAGGGGTTCCACGGCATTTTCGTTAGCCACCTGGCGGGCATTCAGCAGCATGGTCCGCTCACCGAGAACCGGGAAGGGCAGGGTGATTTCGAAATCTTCCAGTTTGGCCCGTTGCGGGATGATTTTTTCAAGCTGTGCCTGCAACACCGGATCATCCCACTGGCGGTTTTGCAATTCATAAAACAGTTTGTCTTCCGTTTCGAGCTCCGTAAAATTAAATTTTTTGTAGAATGCCAGATTGGCGGTTTTAATGCGCAAGGCTTTATCAAGTATTACCAGCGGTTCGCGGATGGAGGTAACGATGGCTTCGGAATACAGGCGGGCAACGTTGAGTTGCTCCTGTTTGTCGAGCAGTTCCTGATTCAGGATCACCAGTTCTTCGTTGCTTGACTGCAGTTCTTCCTTCGACGTTTCCAGTTCTTCATTCAGGCTCTGCATTTCTTCACTGCTGCTCTCCAGTTCTTCGCTCGTGCTTTGCAGTTCTTCGTTGGCCGCTTCCTGGTCTTCGATAATGCTGCGCATGTCTTCGCGGGTTTGTGCCAGCTCGTTTTCCAACTGCTGAATCCGTAACTGGGCTTCGTTCGTGATCACCGCTGTCAGGTTATCGCCATTCAGAACCGGTGCGGTTTCGGTTTCCGCTTTAGTAAACAGAATCAGAAAATGGGGTTCAACGTTGTTGGTGAGCAACACAATCTCGATGGTCACCAGGTGCTGCACCCCGTGGATCCGAACCGGAATGCCGGTTTTGATCACCGCGCCCGGGCTGGTTTTGGCTTTGTGCAAGGCGTTTCGCAGTTCGAAGCCCAGGCCCTCGCGTGCCATTTTGAACAGATTGAAGGTCGGTTTGCCGGGTGGTGGTTCCAGAAACGGCGCAATGGCCCCGTGGATGTGCACCACATCCATCAGTTCATTCACGATCACACTGGCCGGGGTGTATTTGGCCAGTAGAATAGCCTCCGCCGTTTTGCGGAAGTCGGTTTGCTGGGTATCGGGTTTGGTCGTTTTTTTATCTTTTTTGACGAGGGCCTCCTCCCGGCGACCGGCGGCCACGGGCAGAAAACGGCCGGGAACCGACTTGCGGGTATATATCTTTTCGGTTCGAATAAAAGACGCGAACAAATCGGACACCACGCTGGTCGTTTCGGATTTGCCGAGCAGCAGAAAACCGTTTTTCCGGAGGGCGTAATGAAAGGTCGACAAGGCTTTTTTCTGCAAAAAGCTGTCCATGTAAATCAGCACATTACGGCAACTGATTAAATCGATTTTGGAAAACGGCGGGTCTTTCAAAAAATTCTGCACCGCAAAAACGCACAGATCCCGGATGGTTTTTATTACCTGGTAGTTGCCGCTGGTTTTCGTAAAATACGTACTGAGCTGCTCATCCGAAAGCGTATGCACTTCAGCTTTGGTGTAAATTCCCGCCCGCGCTTTTTTGATGGCTATTTCGGAGATATCAGACGCAAAAATCTGAATCTGCCGGTCGGGCGACTGATCACCCAGAAACTCGTGCAGGCAAATGGCCATCGAAAACGCTTCTTCGCCGGTGGAGCAGCCGGCAATCCAGATTCGGACAGGTTCTTCGGCCGCTTTGTTTTTAAACAAAGCCGGAAAAACCGTTTCCCGCAGGGTTTCAAACGTGTTCGGATCGCGGAAAAAAGACGTCACCGGAATGAGAAGGTCCTGAAACAACGCCTGTTGCTCGGCTTTATCACCCACCAGGATGTTCAGGTAGTCGGTCAGCTTGCCCACCTTGCCAATCGCCATTCGGCGGGCAATCCGCCGGCGAATCGTGTTCTGTTTGTAATACGTAAAATCAACGCCACTCCGCTCCTGAAGCAGAACGATCAAGGCTTTATAGGCGGTTTCGTCTTCTTTGGGAATCTCCTCCTGCGTATTGCCGATGTCACTCTCCTGGTATGCACGCGCAAATTCCCGGAGTTTTTCCGGCATTTCTTCGGGCGTCAACACGAAATCCACCACACCCGCATTCACGGCATTTTGCGGCATATCGCCGTAAGCCGCCGTTTCCTGATCCTGCGCAAACGAGACCCCGCCGTTCTCTTTAATGGCTTTCAAACCCAGCGTGCCATCGTCGCCTTTACCGGACAACACAATGCCCACTGCCAGTTCCTTGTGTACGGCAGCCAGGGAGGTAAAAAAAACGTCGATGGCCAGATTGGTTTTTATTTTATCCCGGGGCGTCAGCTTCAGCACCCCATCGAAGGCCGTCAGGATTTTATTGGCGGGTATAACGTAAATATGATTGGGCGTCAGGTGAATATCGTCCGTAATTTCCGAAACCGGAATGGCCGTGGTCCGGGAAAGAATTTCGGGCAAAATGCTTTCATGCAACGGGTCCAGATGCTGCACCAGCACGAACGCCATACCCGAATCGTCCGGAATGGCCTTGAGCAGTCGCCGGAACGCATCCAGCCCGCCCGCTGACGCACCAATGCCGACCACCGGAAAGTCCTGCGGGGTAGCAACGGGCGGGACTTCGGTCTTTTTGTCGGAGGACATTGTTTTTTTGGGGTAGCTAAAGGTACGCAAAAGGTTTACAAAACCGGGTGGATTTGTTTTTAGTTTGCCTTTGTCGTACATCTACCCGCGAAGTTGTTTACCTTGCTTGCCACTATCACCGATAACCATGAACCCTACTGTGACCTTTCTACTCGTAGACGACGATCCCGACGATTGTGATTTTTTTCGGGAAGCAGTACGGGAAGTTGATGCAACATCCGTTTGCTTCACGGCCGAAAACGGCGAAGACGCCCTGATGAAACTGCGGAAAGGACTTAAAAAACTGCCTGATTTCATTTTTCTGGATTTAAACATGCCCCGCATGGACGGCAAACGTTGCCTGGCCGAGCTGAAGAAAGATCCCAAACTGAAAGCCATTCCGGTGATTATTTATACCACCTCCTCCGCGCCGGAAGACATGGAGGAAACCCGTCTGCTGGGCGCGTCATACTTCCTGACCAAACCCTCCGACTACCAGAAGCTCCTGAAAGATCTTGTTTTTGTGATGGGCCGGGATTGGTCACAACATCCCCAAACGCTTCGTTTTTAATTTCGGACCAAGTTTTAAAATAGCGGCTTTCGGCTATATTTGCGTAATATCCAAAGCTATAACCCTTCTATTCGCAGCATGAAAAAACAGAGTTTGGTTGCCCTTGCTTCCTTGTTGACAACGGGTGTCTTCGCCCAGCAGGAACCCATTCAGTTTACCGCCAAAGGAATTGTCGTTTTGTCTGATGCCGACATGGCTGCTTCCGCCCTGGTTGACGGTAATTTGTACAAGAGTAAAACCAGTCGCGACGCGCTGACGGTTGTAAAATTCCCACTCGACCGCACTGGTCAGAACATTACCACCGCCCCCATTTCCAACTCCTCGGCGCTGTATGACAAAGCCGCTGTCGTAACGCCCAACGGACGCTTTGCGTTTGTACTGGAAGGCCGCGGCCAACTGGGCGACAGCGTATCCACGCTGAAAGGCGGTGTGAAAGAGTTGCCAGTCGCAGCCCGGATGTTTATTGTCGACCTGGCACCGGCCAAACCGACCGCCAAAGTGGTTAGCGTTGGCAACCTGCCGACGGCCATTACCATCAATCCGCAAGGCAACACCCTTGCTGTGGCTTCGGGGGATGCCGGGAAAGAAATGCGGTTGGTTGAAATCGATAATACCGGTACGCCCAAGCGGGTGATTACGGCCCCCTCCCCGGTTCCGGGTGCGCGCATCACGGATCTGGTCTGGAGCCCCGCTGGTGATTTTATTGCCTACGTGATTGAAGACACGCAGGAAGTCGGCGTGATGAAGTATTCACTCGATGCCGCCAAAAAACCAAACATCATCCCCCACGGCAAGCCGATCAAAGTAGGCGGTTTACCGGCCACCGGCAAATTCTCGCCAGACGGAAAATTCTTTATTGTATCCGACATTAAGAAGGGAGCCAACGCGCAGGGCGCCGGGAAAGGCGAATTGTTCGTGGTCCAGTTCAGCACCGAAGACACGCCGGGCGAGCACAAGGTCGTTTCGCAAACCGCTTCGGGCGAAGGTGCCGAAGCCCTGACCGTCAGCCCCGATGGCTCCATGGTGATTGTCGCCAACTCCGGGCAGTCATACCAGCCGTTCAGCAATGCGGGGGCAGGCAAAAGCTCCCTGTCGGTGTTTGCGCTCGACAAAGAAGGCAAACTGACTCTGGCGAATGAATATCCGTTCGAGGGCATCCTGCCCCAGAGCGTCGAGTTCGACAAGAGTGGCAATGCCATTGCGGTTGCGGTTTCCGAATACCTCGATTACGGCGACCGTTCAGGCGGTATTGAGTTCTGGAAAGTGACCAAAGGCGACAAACCGTCGCTGGAAAAAATGCCGGGTAAAATCAGCGTTGCCCGCGGTAGTCACACGGTACGGGTTTATTAGTTAAGAATGAAGAGTTAAGAGTTGGCTGACCCACGCTAACTCTTAACTCGTTATACCCTCTCCCAGCGGAATTGCTTTTTGACTTTCTTCTGTTTTCCGTTGCCTTTGTCTTTTTTCAGCCCTTTGCGGTCGCTGGCCATGGAGGAGGACGCTCCGGCCCCTTTGCGGTTGGAGAGCCACCAGGTCGGGCTGTGCATCGTGCCAAAAACCGTTCCTCGATACACGCGTCCGCCATGCTGGTGTTCCAGTTTTACGTGGCAACTTTTGATCGGACAGTTGGATGCCATACATCCCGTCAGGAGCCAACTACTCACTAAGCTTACCCACAATCCCTTGCTTGGTTTCATTTCGGTATCCGTATAAAGCAGAAGGGATGAAAGTAGAAAAAGTTTCGCTCTTTTTCCAGTTTCATCCCTTCTGCTTTGCGTAATCTCTTATCTTCCGAAAGCTAACTCATACCCGGCATTTACCAGATATTCGGCCACACGTGGCCGAACAACCCAATAAACTCCGTTATCTCCGCGCAAAATCCAGTGATCACTTCCCTTTACATAGCGATTATTCGCGCAATCAATTGCCTGCATTAATGTCTTAAATTCTGATTGCCGTGCTTCTTTCAACATCTCGGCAAGGCGCGGAAAAGCCACGCTCCGCCGTAACCGTAACGTAATTGTTGAATCTCGAGAGTACATACACGTAGAGTAAACAGTACAATTTTGGTTGTTTACTTGCACAAATCAGGCCAATTATTTTCCTTTTGTAACCGTTTAGTAAAATAAGACAATATTACTGAAATATTTGAATTGGCAATCTACCAAAAACTAACATTTTATTTTGATCACTTTGAGTAATTTTTCCTTTCATTGAAATATGATTATAGTACTATTTATACTCATCTCCTTGGGTGTAGAAAGACTTCCCCAGCACCCGGCCTTTGTAGCTCCCTTTCCCCACTAACAATCCGCATCAACGTTCATTGAATGCTTAACACCAGGATAATACAAAGACCTGTCTATCAATATATTAAACGACAAAAAAGCACCATAACCGACCTGTTTCAGCAACTGGTACGGCTTTTGGCTCTTCTACGGTGAACCAATGTTTTATTTTACCATGATCAAGCACAGCCATTCTTTACAATTGCGTACAATGAGAGCGGTGGCACTGGTAGTAGCCGGAAGTATTCTTGCGGCTGGTACAATGACAGGATGTAAATCAATTCGAAAAAACACGAATAATACCCAGCGAGGTGCCATCATCGGAGCCGGGGCGGGGGCAGTTGCGGGTGGCCTCATTGGCCGCAAATCAGGCAACACCGCCGTGGGTGCTATCCTGGGCGCTACCGTGGGTGGCGCAGGGGGCGCATTAATCGGTCGTCAAATGGATAAACAGGCGGAAGAACTTCGCCGGAGACTCGAAAATGCTCGCATCGAACGCGTTGGTGAGGGGATCAAAATCACGTTTGATTCCGACTTCCTGTTTGATGTGGATCAATATAATTTAAAATCTGCGAATCGGGACAACATGACCAAACTGGCCGAAACCCTGAAAAAATACAACGATACGGAAGTGTTGATTGAAGGGCATGCCGACAATACCGGTTCCGATCAGCACAACCTGAAACTGTCGGAACGGCGGGCCAAAACCGTGGCCAAGCTACTACAGTCCGAAGGGATCAAAGGCAATCGTTTGACGGAGAAAGGCTATGGCGAAAGCCAGCCGCTGGCCGACAACAGCAGTGTTTCGGGCCGTCAGCAAAACCGCCGGGTTGAAGTCGCCATCTTTGCGAACGAAAAATTACGAAAAGCCGCCGAACGCGGAACAATCGGAAATATAAACAGTTAAACCTATACGCCCGCTCCGTCAGGGAGCGGGCGTATTCTAATCACTTTTCTTTTTAACGTTATGGAAGTAGGAAACACAAACAGCGAAATTCTAGACCGGTTGAACACGCTATTGACGCGTACACGTGACGGAGAACGAGGCTACCAGGAAGCCGCTGAAAATGTAAAGGATACGGAACTGAAGAGTTTATTCTTAGCCCAGTCGCGGCAGCGGAACGAATACGCTACGGAGATCGACCGCGAAATCCGGACCCTTGGCGGAGATCCGGAAAACAGCACCAGCCTCACCGCTGATCTGCACCGCGCCTGGATCAATATCAAAACCACCTTTACCGGAAACGACGACAAAGCCGTGGTGGAAGAATGCAAACGCGGAGATGGTCAGGCTCTGGAAGACTACCAGGAAATTCTGCAAAGCACCAGCCTGGCTGCCAGCACCCGCGAGCTGCTGCTTCGTCAGAAAGAACGGATCGAATCGGCCCATGCGTCGATGGCCCGTCTGGCCAATGTTGTATAACCTTTCCAGGTGAAAGGTAAGAAGTCCCGGATCCGGTGGATTCGGGACTTTTTTTTGTATCCAGAAACATTCTAAATCCACGAATAGTTGATCAATAGGCCGGCCAGCCCTTGCCAGGATTGACTTAAAAACCGCAGAAGCACGTTAAAAACCGCAGCGGAACCTGATTCAATGGCCCCGGAAACTGAATTATTATTATGGAAACCACCAATACTGTAGAAAACCCGGATGAGATCCGCTCCAGACCGGGAAAGCCCTATCCACTGGGCGCCACATGGGATGGCGAAGGTGTTAACTTCGCTCTGTTTAGTGAACACGCAACCGGCGTTATCCTGTGTCTGTTCGACGCGGAAGACCCTACCAAAGAAACCCAGCGGATTCCGCTGACGGAACGCACCGAACAAATCTGGCACATTTACCTCGACGCCATCCAGCCCGGGCAATTGTACGGATACCGCGTAGAAGGGCCGTTTGAACCCACGCAGGGCCTCGTATTCAATCCGAATAAGCTGCTGCTGGACCCGTACGCCAAAGCCATCAGCGGGCCTATTGAAAGCAATCTCGCTCAACTGGGCTTCGATCCGGACAACCAGGACGAAGACCGGTTTTCGAAACCGCAGGAAGATGACAGCGCCCCCTACGTACCGAAGTCGGTGGTGATTGACTCCACGTTTGATTGGGAAGATGACCAGCGACCCGACATCCCGCTCAATCGCTCGGTGATGTACGAATTGCACGTCAAAGGGTTCACAAAACTGCACCCCGAACTGCCAAAGAAAATCCGGGGAACCTACGCCGGCCTGGGCCGTCCCGAAGTTACAGACTACCTGAAATCGCTGGGAATCACGACGGTGGAACTGATGCCGGTTCACCAGTTTACAGGCGAAAGCTATTGGGGTTATAACTCGATCGGTTATTTTGCCCCCCACAGTGAATATGCCTCGAAAGACAAGATCGGCCATGCCGTCAACGAGTTCAAGGAAATGGTGAAAGCCCTGCACAAGGCCGGTATCGAAGTCGTTCTGGATGTGGTTTATAACCACACTGCTGAGGGAAACCAGCACGGGCCGACGCTGTCGTTCCGGGGCATCGACAACCCGTCTTACTACTGGCTCGTGGAAGGCAATGAAACGTACTACATGGATTATACGGGTACGGGTAATACGTTGAACATGAACCATCCGCGCACGCTGCAACTCGTAATGGACAGCCTGCGCTACTGGGTAAACGAAATGCACGTCGACGGTTTCCGGTTCGACCTGGCTACGGCCCTGGCCCATAGCCTGACGGCGGCCGGTCAGTTGTCGTCATTTCTGGAAACCATTCAGCAGGACCCGGTTCTGTCGCAGGTCAAACTAATTGCCGAACCCTGGGATGTGCAGTCGTATCACGTCGGCAACTTTCCGGTCAACTGGTCGGAATGGAATGGCAAATACCGGGATTGCGTTCGCGGATTCTGGAAAGGTGACACCGGACTGGCTGGCGAACTGGCCGCGCGGGTTTTGGGAAGCCCCGATCTCTATAACGACGGTCGCCAGCCCGCCAACAGCATCAACCTGATTACGGCCCATGACGGTTATACGCTCAATGACCTGGTGAGCTACAACGACAAGCACAACGAGGCTAATGGAGAAGATAACAAGGACGGCGCCAACGATAACCTGAGCTGGAACATGGGCGTGGAAGGTCCGACCGACGACGAGGGCATTGTGCGGGCGCGTGAACAGCAAAAACGAGCCTTTTTAGCGACCCTCCTTCTGAGCCAGGGAACACCAATGCTGGTAATGGGCGACGAATGTGGCCGGACCCAACAGGGCAACAACAACGCCTATTGCCAGGATAATGAAATTAGCTGGTTCAATTGGGAATGGACCGCCGATCAACAGGCGCTGTTCGATTTTACCCGCCAGCTTACGGCCCTGCGCCGGGAACTGCCGTTGCTGCGTCGCCGGAAATTCTACCGCACGGAGGAAATTGTCTGGCTCCGCAATGACGGAAAACCGATGACCGACCAAAACTGGAACGACGGGATTACCCGCTGTCTCGGCCTGCTGCTGGACGGAACCAAGGTGGATGAACAAGACGAAAACGGCGATGCGATTGGCGAAGGCCGGTTGCTGATCCTGTTCAACGCGTTCTGGGAACCCTTATCGTTCCAACTACCGAAACCCGGCCGGAAATACAAATGGCAGGTGCTGGTCAATACCGCAACGGATGCGACTGTTCCGCAGGAAGTTACCGCCCGTGAACCCTTCGAAATCAAGGAGCGGTCGGTGGTGCTTTTGAAGTTGAAGGAATGATGAGTTGTTGAATGATGAGTGATGAACGATGAATGGGCTTCGCCGACTATCATTCATCGTTCATCGTTCATCGCTCATCATTCAACAACTCATCATTCGCTTTTAAAATGCCATTCCTTCTCTTCAATCGGTGCTTTCTGAATGCAGTCGTACAACTCGGCATCGTCTTTGTAACTAAGTTGTTGCAACTGGTAGGCTTCGATTTGCAGTGAAAATCCGGGACTCTCGAAGGGCCAGGGATCAACGCCTACGGTTTGGTCGGGCCGTTGAAAAATGTAGTAGATTCTTCCGTCGGGGCCGGGACTGATTTCCAGTCGGCGGCCATACTCCGGAATCAGACCCTGGCAGAGAATGAGCGACAGGGCGTCGCACCATTGAATAAAGGCATATGCATAATCAACCTCTTTTTTAGAGCACTTCATCTGCCGGAGCCAACTCTTCTGGTTTTGTTTCTGCTGTTCCAGAAACGCCTTCAGCTCAGCACTTTGGTCGACCAATGACTCATAGAGAAAGGTAGCGTGTTTCGATACCATCAGGGCATTCCAGCGGCTTTTTTCCAGCGCGATCTCAACCATACGCCGGGCCTGTCCCACGGCGTATTCTTCAATCCGAAAATCCATCGGTGCACCCGCTGCCGTGAGGTGATTTTTGCCTTCCCAGGGTTCCTGTCCGTCGTCGTGTTCGGTCAGTGCCACGAGTGTTTCCACCCAGCGCTCCGGTCTCTTTGCTGCATTCCAATGCATTGCAACTTTGACCGCCAGCAATCCATGCGCTTGCTGATGAATTAATTCCCAACCAAAATCAGTGTTTTTAACAATCATACCGGATTTATTTTCAGCCTGATAAGCAAAAAAATGCCGGTCTTTTCAGACCGGCATCCCGCTTTATTTAGTGGAAGATACTACCGGTTTTCAACCAGTTTGTTTTCACCTTCTTGGTAGGTGTCACCGGTCAAAGCCGCCCGCGCCATTTCAAAAAGCCGTACCATCCGGCTTGAACTGGAATCCCAGTACTCAGCGGTTTCGGTATGCACTTTCAGGAGGGACAACGACGGATCGTCCTTGCCATCCGGAAACCACGGTTTGGCCATGGGCGACCACAGTTCCTCAATTTTTGCGCGATCCTGCAATGCCTGCGCCGTTCCGCTCACGGATACATACGAGGCATCCGACACATTGGCAAAAGCAACATTGACCTGGTAGTTCTGATCAATCTGATCGGTTTTCGGGGAATGCTCTTTCGTTAGAAACCACAAATCACCGTTTTCATCCACCTGCATCACAGCCATTGGACGGCTCACCAGCTTCCCGTTTTCGTCCCGGGTGGTCAACATGCCAATTCGAATGTCGTTGATCAGTTTGCTAACCTTTTCCATCCCCGCACTCCGTTCTTCTATAGTTTCCATACTGTTGTTGATTTAACGAAGAATAAAAGCCGGTTGCGATTTAGCTTTCGCTAAAACAACCGGCCCATCACTTTTAAATATCTATAACGGTGTTGATGACCAGTCCAGGGTCTTCATCGGAACACACATTTCAGAAGGGCTGGCGCAGCTTTCGTATAACCAGTTTCTGCTTGTTTCCTGCACCGGGGATTCACAATCCGTTTTAACGCGTCTGTTACCGTTACCCACCTGAACGTATGCTGTCTCTTTCGCCACTACCATACTGCTCACAACGACCCGTTTACCGACAGAATTTCCCGATGACCGATGGCCCGGCTGGTTGAAATACCAGCACCGTTTTTGTTACCAGTTTCGTCAGTTCCCTGACCGACTAGTTATAGAGCATTTCCTGACGGCCGAGCGCAACAAACAGTGTGCGTGACGTCTCGGTTTCTGTATCGGGCCGGAGGGTCATCTCCAGAATGGTCATGCACACGCGGATGCACTGGCGGCAAGTCGTTGCGATCTGGCAGGCGCGTTCAGCGCTCATCCGTTCGCATTCCTCAGCGCACTTTTCGCATACTTCGATGCAGGTTCGGGCCAGAAGACGCGTGTTTTCGGAACCCCGGACGTATAAAACCGCCACCTGACGACAGAGATCGGAACAGTCCAAACTCAAAAAAATGCAACGATACAACTCCTCAATGTCCTGCTGACGCGACAATTCCGTGGCGTATTCGTCGCAGGCCGTAGCGCAGCCTACCAACGTGTCGTAAATGTTTTTCTTCCAGATCATAACGTTTCAATTTTCCTGGGTTAGACTCTTTGCAAAAAAGGACTGAGATAAATAAGAGTGAAAGGAATGGTGTGGAGTACGAATCGCTACTGCCTTAAGCCACCTGACGGGATTCTACAAACCGTTGGCGTGCCCAGGC
This sequence comes from Larkinella humicola, assembly GCF_008727875.1. Classification (GTDB taxonomy): domain Bacteria; phylum Bacteroidota; class Bacteroidia; order Cytophagales; family Spirosomataceae; genus Larkinella; species Larkinella humicola. The sequence continues at coordinate 198,176 of NZ_VTWS01000006.1, forward strand.
GCGGGCTTCGTAAATACTGGTCGAAATCGCTTCTTTCTTGTCAGGCACTTCCTGTTCCAGAAGCGAGTTGGCAATCTCAATCGCCTTGGCGCGGACGCTGGGCGGTAGCGAGCGCATTGCTGCGGGGAAATGGGTTTGATTCCAGACCATGTTCTTTATCGCTTGTTGATGCCAGGTATATTGAGATAATTATGCCAGACTAAATGCCACACCAGATGATCAATTTCAATATTCATAATCATCTGTCTATCAACAACATTACTTGAAAATCCCTCAATAAAATACAAAATTTTGCTGGACCATTTTCGGCGGTTTGTAGAAAATGGTTTCCTCACTGTGTATGAAACTCCACAGCTAAATCCATAAAAAATGGCCTCCGAATTTCTCAGAGGCCACGAGTTACTTTTCAGTGCCGATCGATGGATTCATATCTTGGGAAAAATGAGTCGGAACGTCGTCCCCTGCCCTTCCTGGCTTTCGACCTCGATCGACCCCCGGTGGCTATTGATGATGTTTTGAGTGGTGGTTAACCCCAGCCCCATACCACCCTGTTTCCCGGTAAAAAACGGATCGAAAAGCCGCTGGCGATTAGCTTCCGAAATTCCCGAGCCGTTGTCTTCCACACAGACCATGATGGCCCGCTCATTGATGGGAATGGTTTTCACCGTCAACACTCCCGTCATTTCTTTCATGGCTTCGACGGCGTTGATCAGAATGTTGAGCAAGGCGGTTTTAAACTGTTCCTTATCGAGTGGAACCGCACAGTCGTCGGTGGTGAAATCGGTCACCAGTTTCATCCCTTTCAACTGCAGCCGGTCATGAACCAGATACAGCGTATCCCGCACGGCGTCGTTGAGGTTGTGGGATGTCAACTCCAGATCACGGGGTTTCGATGAATTGAGCATCTCGGTGATCAACTGGCCAATGCGCTCGGCATTTCGGCGAATGATGTTGATGTAGAGTGACAAGCCCGGATCTTCGGGAGGCAAATCTTCTTTGAGTTGCTCGAGGGCCAGGTGCAGGTTGGTCAGCGGATTCCGCACCTCGTGGGCAATGCTGCGGGCAATCTGGCCGGTCATGCTCAGTTTTTCGGCAATCAACAGATCACGCTGGGCTTTCTTTTGCTGGGTAACATCCCGCACGATGGCCTGATACCAATTGGTAACGCCCCCCTTGTCGGGTATGGCAACGACCGAAAGCAGGCAATCGATCCGTTTGCGGTCTTTGCTAACCAGCACAATCTCGGTATCTTTCACCTGCTCCGACTCATCAATTTGCCGGCGCAACTGCTCGTAAACGTCTGCTTTATCAAACAGTTCACTAACGTTCATTTTTCGCAGTTCTTCGTCCGCATACCCCGTCAGTTTTTCGAGGGAAGGATTGATTTCCTGAAACTCAAAGTTGCGGTCGGTAACGAAAATAGCATCGATTGAACGTTCGAACAGCGAACGATATTTATTTTCCTTTTCGGCCAGTTCTCCCACCACATTGGCCTGCCGGAGGGCATAGCGAATGCTTCGTCCAAGCAGTTGGGCATCAATCCTGCCTTTCACCAGGTAATCGGCAGCACCCAGTTTCAGGGCCGAATAATCCACTTCCAGGTCGTCTTGTCCCGTTAGCAAAATCATCGGCGTCTGGCATCCGGCTTTAAACGCTTCGTGAATCAGCTCGATGCCGGTCCGCTCGCCCAGGCGATAGTCAACCAGGTACACATCGTAGGCGTTTTGATAAATGTGATCCAGGGCTGAATTAAAATCACTGACCCAATCGAGGTGAATGTTGGCATTGTCGCGGGTAGAAACCAGCGATTTCGTCAGGACAAAATCGTCTTCATCATCCTCAACCAGCAGCACCCGGATGGGTTTTTCCGAGAGTTCATCGGGTTGAGTCATCAGGTAGGGAAACGGTGTCAATCCAGTATTTTTTTATGGTGGTTGTGATGTCGAGTAACGTACTAAAGTCAAACGGTTTGGAGATGTACGAACTTACCCCCAAATCGTAGGTGCGCAGAATATCTTCTTCGGCGGTCGAGGTCGTTAATACAACGACGGGGATTTGCCGGAATTGCTCGTTGGCTTTGATTTCACGCAGGGCCTGAATCCCGTTTTTTCGGGGCATATTCAGATCGAGCAGTATCAGGCTGGGTCGCATGGCCGATTCATACGGCGTCCGCTGGTACAGAAAATCCATGAGTTCCTCTCCATCTTCCACAAAATATAAATCCGATGTCAGGTTACATTCCCGAAACGCCTGTTCGATCAACAGGCGATCATCGGCATCGTCGTCAGCAATCAGAATGCTGGTAGTTAATTGTTTATTCGTCATTCGAGTGGATATAAAAGAAAACCATCGGGTTTTGCCTCACTAAAGACAAAAGTACGTCTGCTATCCTCGTTTAGAGGAACAAGTTTCTATTTCAGGTGTTTTGCGAAACCATTAAATCTTACTTCCTGACTTCTACAGTTTGAGTAGGATCTTCCACAGAAACTGTTTTCCGTGAACCCAAAAACCGGTCGAAGCAACCTACCGCAGCAAACACAAAAAGCCTGACTATCAACGTAATACACCTAACCACCTGTTCACTTGTACGGTTTGGCACAGAATTGTCAGGAACTGTTGCGTATAACAAACCTATTTTACTCCATGAAAAGCTCGATTGTTAGATTGCTTGTTGCCTCTGTTCTGATTAGCAGCCTACCGGTTTTAGAAGTCTCGGCCCAGACCACTCCCCGGACCGGTATCAAAGGCGGATTGAATGCCAGCACACTTTATCTGAACAACGTCGATGATCGCAACGAACGGATTGGTTTTCACGTTGGTCTTTTCACCCAGATTCCGGTGACGTCTTTCTTTGTCATTCAGCCTGAACTTCAATACACTACCAAAGGCGTTTCGGCCAACTATAACCTACTGGGTAACACCGGCAAAAATAATTTTAACCTGAATTATGTGGAACTCCCGGTTCTGGCCACGTTCAAACTGGGCAATTCCGTCGATCTGCAGGCCGGACCTTACGCATCCTATCTTGTAAGTTCGAAGGTAACGACAGACGGTGACTTCGGTTCTGATTACCGCAACATTAACCGGGATAATTTCAACACCTTCGACTATGGCATTGCCGGCGGTTTGAACATTTACTTCGGAAAAGCCCTGTTGGGATTGCGCTACGGACAGGGTCTGCAGCCGGTGGCGAAAGATGGTGCCGCCCGTTTGCTCATGGGAAAAGCGAAAAACGCCGTTGGTCAGGTTTCGCTGGGATTTGCGTTTTAATGCTCCGTTTGCCCTTACACCTCCTGAAAAAGTGTAAGGGCAAACGAACTGTCAAAGATGAATATCGTATGCTTTCAGCTTATTATACAGCGTCTTACGGTCTATGTTCAGGACTTCAGCGGCTTTGGTTTTGTTATAACCGGTTTTCTCAAGAACTTTAATGATAGCCGCCCGCTCAGCGTTTTCCGACACGGATTTGAGGTTGTTGGCGGGGGCTGCCGTGGAAACTGCCGAGCCGTTCTCCTCCATCACATAAGTCGGTGAAATAATCTCGTAGGGCAGACAATCCAGCGTAATAAAATCACCCTGCGACAGCAGAACAGCGCGCTTCACAACGTTCTGAATTTCACGCAAATTACCGTGCCAATAGTAATCCTTTAGTCGATCCTTCACCTCATCGTCGAATCCGAGAACGTTTTTCTCTAGCTGGTCGTTGGCGATTTCCAGAAAATGTTCGGCAAAGAGCAGAATGTCGGCCTTGCGATCGCGCAGGGGAGCCAGTTCAATGCGAAACTCATCCAGGCGGTGAAAAATATCTTCCCGGAAACGACCCTGTCGAACCGCTTCGCGCAAATCCTCATTGGTGGCCACCAGAATTCGGACATCGACAACGATGTCGGTATTACTGCCAATCCGGCGTATTTTTCGCTCCTGCAAAACGCGCAGGAGTTTGATCTGATTTTCATACGAGAGGTTACCAATCTCATCCAGGAACAACGTACCGCCGTTAGCGTACTCAAAGCTGCCCATCTTATCGGACATAGCCCCCGTGAAAGCGCCTTTGGTGTGTCCAAACAGTTCGCTGCCCGCCAGTTCTTTCGACAACGCCCCGCAATCAATGGCGACGAACGGTTTGCCGGCCCGTTTGCTTTTTTGATGGATGGCATTCGCAACAAACTCCTTGCCTGTTCCGGTTTCGCCGGTAATGATTACCGACATGTTGGTGGGCGCAATGAGGTCGATGTGTTTCTGAAGCATTTCGGCCGACCGGCTTTTTCCGAAGATAAACCGTTTGCCACCACTGACCATTGTGGCAGATTTGGCCGCCCGGGCCACGGGTTTTACCGGACTGGTTTCGGGCGCGTCCTCTCCATCATCTGAAAAAGACCCACTCAGCGACCGCACATCGGTCTTCTGGTTGCGTCGTTCCAGGGCACTTTTGATGGTATACAGGATTTCGTCTGGGTACAGGGGTTTGGTTACGTAGTCATACGCACCGTGTTTCACCGTTTGCACCGCCATTCGAACATCAGAATACCCGGTGATAATGATAACGGCCGTGGAGGGATCAAGGATCTTTATCCGGCGCAGCATTTCAAGGCCGTCGACATCGGGTAGCTTGAAATCGCAGATAACCAGCTCAAACGGTTCTTTTCGCAGCAAGGCCAAGCCGTCATCTCCTCGTTGAACAGAAGCCGTCTTATACCCTTGTTTTGACAAAAATCGTTCTAAAAGCAGGCATATATCCGTATTATCGTCAACGATTAAGATCCTTTCCATAGAGGGACAGTTACAGTGCCCAGTTACTTAATGAGGGGATAAAGTTAACTAAACTTGGATATATTGTAAAGCTTGTTCGATGGTCTTGCGATTAAAAGGTTTGCCGATAAAGTAATCGGCTCCCTCCTGCGAAGCACGTTTGCGTTCCGCAATTCCATCAAAAGCACTGATCATGATCACTTTCGTGTTGGTGGTGCTCGTTCGGATGTGAGACAACAATTCAAAGCCAACGCCATCGGGTAGGCTCAAATCCAGAAACACGGCATCATAAGCCTGCTGGGCCAGTCGTTGACGGCCCTCTTCCAGAAAGTTGGCACAGGTCGGCTGATAACCCATTCGCTTTAATAAACCGGAAAGCAATAGACAAATATCTGCTTCGTCATCGACGATAAGTACCCGTTTCGTATTTGTCATGTTCGATAATACCGGCTTATATTGACTCCCGGTTTGCCAGCCCCTCATGCTCTCCACAGTTTTATCACGTTTTTCATCTTACAAATGTTACGTCGGATACACTATAGATAATAATGTGCCTAAATTTGTCCATTTTATCAAATACCGCTTAATAACCCGATTTAACACAAAATTAATGCTTAAGTAATTAAAAAAAGCAAACCATTCTCCGGCAAAGCCAGAATAAGGGCGTTTCGGTTTTGCAATCAGACGTTTTTTTTCTACACTAATTTCTACACCTGTAGATTTTTCTCCACATTCCTCTTTTCATCATTTAAGACACACAAATCAACAGATAGTCATTTTCATGGGAATACTTCTATTAATCAATTAATTTTTGCATTTTTTAACGATAGTACATTTGCTTTAAAGCCTTTGGCATAAGATTTTCATATAAAGGAGACAGAAGCATCGATTACTTAACATTTTGACTCTGAACCGAACGCTATGGGAAACTTACTTTACACAGTCGCAGTAATACTAATCATTATCTGGGCTTTGGGTTTTTTTGGCATACTCGGTGCTGGCATTGCCGGCAGTAATTTAATCCACATCTTATTAGTAATAGCAATCGTTGCCATTCTTCTCCGTGTCATCCGTGGCAGGGGAGTCTGATATTCTCACATCATTTAAAAACGCCGTTGACCCTGTGGTCAATCCAACAAGACACAATTGCTTCGTACAGTACGGAAAGCAATGCGTTTAGGTTTAGGTGGTTTCATTTTAGGTTAAGTACAAGTTACGGTGGGTACGGAATCCCTGCATCAGATTTGAGTGCAGGGATTTTTTGTTATTTCCATCTCCGGCCAGGCACTTTCCTGCCGGATAAGCCAACCTGCTTCAGTTTACCTTGCCAGCCATCATCTGCCAGTCGGGGTCAACCAGCAATTGGTTTCTACAGTTTGTAGAAATTATTCCTCATTGTTCCGAAAAACCGTTGTTTTGAGCAAGCTCAAAAATAAATTAAAATCCTTCTGGTAATCAATCGTTTAGCTCTTCATTATGGGGTTAGCAATCGAGTATGGTACGAATTTTTCTATAAGTGCAGTGTTATCCGCCGTGAGCGGTAGTTTTTTCACTTAAACCGTTTGAAAGGTTATGAAACCGAACTTCAGTGGACTGGTCGTTGCGATATTGACAGGTGCAGCCTTGGGTCTTTTATTAGCACCGCGCAGTGGGAAAGATACCCGCAAAAAAATTACAAATGACTCTGATAAGTTTCTGAAAGATTTGCAGGACACCATTTCGAATGGCTTCAACAGCATCCGGAATCAATATGACGATGCGCGGGAAAACCTGTCTTCCAAATACAATGACGCGGTTGATACCGTAGCGTCTCGCACGAAGGGGGCGGTTGAACGCGTTGAACGCAATTCTAAACATTAATTAATTAATTTGCTACCTTCATACGTCGCAAACATAAATAAGGAAACACCATGAAAAGTTCAAGAGATTTTCTGTTAGGATTTATTACAGGCGTAGTAGCAGGCATTTTGACGGCGCCCAAGAGCGGGCAGGAAAGCCGCCAATGGATTCAGGACGAAGCCGACAAACGCACAAAAGATCTTCAGGATCAATGGAGTAAGGGTGTTGAGCAGGTTAAATCCCAGGTCGAGCAGGTTAAGTCACAGGTAAACCAGTGGACTGGTAAACTGCAGGACGAGAGCGAAACCAAAAAAGAGAAGTTTAACGACAACGTTGACAATCTGGCCAACAAGGCACACAGTGGCGTAGATTCTGCCAAACAATCGATCAAAATCGACTGATCGGCCCGTTGCCCTCCGGCTCAAACCGGGGCTTCAATCTCACTCAATTGATTTACTCAACGATATGATCAGTGGCGAAACGTCGGGATTACCCGGCGTTTCGCTTTTTTGTTACTCAATTTATCTGCAACTTGTGCCTGCCAAACCAACAGTAGATTTTGGCAAATGGGCAAAAAACGGCATTTCCACAAGCAGAATGGCGGTTTTTCAACAGAATCAAACTGAATTCTGCTTAGGCCAGAAAATAACTAAGTAGTTTTCTTTGATTTTTTGGAGAAATTTTAATGTCTATGCTGTAAACAACTATTATATTTGCATACTAATTGTAGAAACAACATATTAAAGATAAAGATCCGGTTTATGATCGGGTCACAAACAAAAACAGCCTAAGCCTGAACGGGCGGCTGTTTTTAAATGGTGTGGATATAGTCGGAAAGCTATTCGGGCAGTCTCGGATAGCTTTTTTGTTTTACAGGCGTCCGGGTTTTCACCTGATTTTAACCTGTCTTTAACATCGGTTTAATCTACTCCGTCTACTTTTGTTTATCAAAATTCCGCTGTAAGTCAGCTAGTTTCTTACATCAGGGAGGTTGAACATCAAAGCTGATGCAAATTAGCTTTGAATGGTGTGGATAGGATGAAAAAAGCTACCTGAAGATATATTTCGGGTAGCTTTTTTGTTTTATTGCGTTATATATGGTATTTCGACCTTGATTCATTCACATCGGGGTACGCTATTCTTGGCAAGTATGAAAATTCTGGTAGTAGAAGACGAACCTAAACTCGCTTCATTCGTGAAGAAGGGCCTGGAAGAACAGTCGTTCGAGGTTGATGTGGCGTTTGATGGACAAATCGGACGAACGATGGCTCTGAGCAATAGTTACGACGTGATTGTACTTGATGTGAACGTTCCGAAAATGAACGGCTACGATCTGGCGAAATCGCTGCGCTCCGAGAACATTAAAACACCCATTCTGATGCTGACAGCCATGGGTTCGCTCGATAACAAAGTGGCCGGTTTTGAAGCGGGGGCCGACGATTATCTGGTTAAGCCCTTCGAGTTTCGCGAACTGCTGGCCCGGCTGCGGGCATTGAGCAAACGGACGATCGACACAAGTCAGCAGTCGAACCTACTGAAAGTAGCCGATCTGGAACTGGATCTGAACGAAAAAATCGCCCGGCGGGGTGGCAAACGAATCGAACTCACCGCTAAAGAATTTGCCTTGCTGGAATACCTGATGCGCAACCGGAGCCGGGTCGTTTCCCGGATCGACATCGCCGAAAAAGTGTGGGACATTCACTTCGACACCGGTACGAACGTCATCGATGTGTATGTCAATTTCCTGCGCAAAAAAGTAGACAAAGATTTCCCGGTCAAATTGATTCATACCGTCATCGGGATGGGATACATGTTAAAAGAGGAATAGCGCTTCGCAGCCTCCTTTCACCTTACTGCCATGAACATCAGAACCCGGCTCACGGTCCTTTTTGCGCTGCTGGTTGGTTCAATCATCCTGCTGTTTTCCCTCACCATCTACTATTTGTTCGATCAGTATCGCGAGCGGGAGTTCTATGACCGTCTCCGCCAGAATGCGCTGGCAACCGCCCAATTGCTGGAGAATGTGGAGGTGAGCGGGATTACGGACAAAATGCTGCAGCAGATCGAACTGAATTACATGTCGCTCTACAAAGGACATGTAACCATCTTTTTGCCCAACAACCGGATTCTGCATTCGACCGATTCCAAACGGGAGGTGATTTCCCTTCAGTTTCTGGAACAGGTTCGGAATGGCAAGGAAATTTTCAGGCGCAACGGCATGGTGGAAACCCTCGGTGTCCGGTTTACCGACCGCCATAACCGCATCCTGGTAATCGTGGCAACGGCTATCGACCGTTACGGTTTTACCAAGATCGAATGGTTGCGGGATATTCTGGTGATTAGCTGGATCGTCAGCATGGGCATTGTTCTGCTGGCGGGGTGGTTTTTTGCCGGCGATGCCCTCAAACCCGTTTCCGACATCATCGATCAGGTTAACGACATTTCGGCTACCAACATCTACGCCCGGCTGCGCATCGGACGACCCAAGGACGAGCTGGCCAAGCTGGCGGCTACATTCAACGAAATGCTCGAACGGCTGGAGCAGGCGTTTATTCTTCAGAAAAACTTCGTTTCCCATGCCTCGCATGAACTGCTGACCCCGCTGACGGTGATGATGGGTCAGGTCGATGTAACCCTGATGCAGCCCCGCAAAGAATATGAATACAAACAGGCCCTGGAAAGTGTGCTGGAAGAAGGCAAAAAAATGAACAGCCTGGTCAACGGTCTGCTCGAACTGGCGCGGGTGAATGCCGACGCTGCCACGCTATCCTTTAAACCGGTGCGAATCGACGAGTTGCTCTGGCAGGGGCGCAGTCGGTTGCTGCAAAAGAATGAAGAATACCGGATCGATATCGAATACGAAAAACTCCCCGGCAACGAAGAAGAACTGATTGTGATGGGCGAAGAATCGCTCCTGCAAATGGCTTTTCAGAACCTGATCGAAAACGGCTGCAAGTATTCGAAAGACCGGCACATCGTGGTGACACTAAACGCAGGGGATGACGACATCAAACTGACGTTTACCGACCATGGATACGGTATTCCACCGGAAGACATTCCCCATCTGTTCGAGCCCTTTTTTCGGTCCGAAACCACCTCCGGAATCATCGGGCATGGCATCGGGCTGGCCCTCACCTACCGCATCATCACCATCCACAAGGGCCAGATCCGGGTGGAATCGGAAATCGGAAAAGGCACTTCCGTGGAAGTAACCGTACCGGTTCGCAAGGTTGTTTCAACCGAAAAACCGGTGGCTTTTGAACTGGACGAGTAAGGCCAAATACCGATTTAACCGGTTTTTAACTTGCCCTTAATTCTCTTTTAACAGCATTCCTTCACCTTTGACTTCATAGCTACAAGCCACTTGTACATGGAGTCTGCTGTTTTCATCTTTACTGCTGGTTGTAGCCTGGGCGTGTTTTTGTTCCGGGGGCAGACGAAGTATTATTTCAGCCTTTTCCTCCACATTCTCCTTATCGTTACTGCATCTTCCTGGGCTTTCCGCGCGCTGTCGGCCGGTGGGCTGATGCAATTCAATCTGCTGGAACAGGCCGGTTTTCTTTTACCCGTCAACATCGACAGTCTGTCGGCCTTTTTTTTGGGTGTCATCAGTCTGACCATGCTGACGGGCGTGCTGTTTGCTAATGGATATTTAAAGCGGTATCGCCAAACCCAATCGGATCGCCAACTGTCGTTTCACCACCTGGCGCTCCTGTGGCTCCACTTGTCCATGATTCTGGTTTGTACGCTGCGCGGAGGAGTCGCGTTTATGATTTCGTGGGAGCTGATGGCTCTGGCGGCATTTGGGCTGGTAATTTTCGAAGGCGAACGAAAAGATATCCTCAGAACCGGTTATACGTACCTGCTCCAGATTCAAATTGGGTTTGCGTTTATCCTCGTGGCCTTTCTGATTGCCGGTTCGCAAGGACATTCTTTTGGTTTCGATAGCTTCGGTGCCTACTTTGTGACCCACAAACCGTTACCGGTTTTCCTGCTGCTGTTCATCGGATTCGGCAGTTATGCGGGATTCGTTCCTTTGCATAGCTGGCTCCCTCAAACGCAGCTAACGGCTCCATCGCACGTCTCTGCCATCATGTCGGGCGTACTGATTCAACTGGGCCTGTACGGCATTCTGCGGGTGCTGACCTATATCCATACCGACCTGGTTCCCATTGCCTTCCTCATCCTTGTTTTCTCGCTCCTGTCGGGGCTGGTTGGGATCCGGAACACCTTTTTCCAACACGATGGCAAGAAATGGCTGGCCTACAGCAGCATTGCCAACACCGGAGTTATTGGCATCGGGGTCGGGGTCGGATTACTGGGAATTGCTTTTAACGTTCCCGCTCTGGCCGCACTGGGGTTTACGGGGGGTATTTTACACATCGCCAACCATGCCTTGTCCAAGTCGCTGCTGTTTTTTGGCATTGGTTCCATTTACCGGGCTACAAACACCCGGAACATCGACCAGTTGGGCGGTTTGATCCGAACCATGCCGAGAACCTCGTTTTTGTTCCTCCTCGGTGCGCTGGCCCTTTGCGGGTTGCCTCCCTTCAACGGCTTTGTGTCTGAATTTCTGATTTATCGTGGGCTTATCAAGGGCCTTTCCCTGCCTGTCGGCATTCTGAATCTGGCGATCTGGGCGGTTTTTTTGGGCCTCATCCTGATCAGCGGCTTCACGATAGTGGGTTTCACGAAAATCTTTGAAACGGCGTTCCTGGGAACTCCCCGCTCCGAATCCGCAGCACACGCTAAAGAAGTGACCGATGACCTGCTGGTGCCCCAGTTGCTGGCGAGCCTTTTCATACTGACGATCAGTATCTGGCCCACGTTTTTCCTGAGACTAACCGGCAAGGTGTCGGCTTTATACGTCACTGACCTGCATCCAATCGACGCGGCTGGCCCCACGCTGGCGTATGTCGGCAGTATTGGAGCCACACTGGTTGGAGTTACACTTTTTGTCCTGTGGGTTCGGCATAAACCGCCTAAGCCTATTCGTTTCGACTATCATCCGCCCAATTCGTTTCGTAAGCCCAAAAAAGAACACGGGTTTGGGTAACCCTCAATTATCTGTAATTTATTTAGGTTATTTCAGGCTCAGGCCGGTCGATCGACCGGCCTGACTTTTTAGTCTATGTCAGAAACCCTTCCAGAGAGGCTGGCGAATAATTGACGTTTTTCAGCGTTTTGTTGTCGGCTGTGCGATACACCAGGTATTTCCCATCGGACTCCACGTAATGGCATTCTACGCCTTTTGCCTGGTAATGGCGAACGGTTGCTTCGGCTTCTTCCACCGTCAGACAGGCTTTGCTGAGGTTCGAACGCTGGACTTCGTCAAATAAGGCTTTGAACCGGTCGCCCAGCCCGAATTCCAGAATGGCGCCAGCCAGCACATACTGCAAATCGCAGAGCGCGTCGGCTACTTCCACCAGGTCTTTTTCCAGAATGGCGACTTCCAGTTCTTTCAATTCCTCGGCCAGCAGCGCAACGCGGAGCTGACAGCGGGTTTCGGACGGAATCTGAGGGGTTTCTAAAACCGGGTGGTGAAAAGTCCGGTGAAATTCGGCAACAGCGTTTAATGAATCGGGCGTTTGCATTGACCTGGATGACAGTGATTAAAAATTATTCTTAATGAGTTTGATCGAAATCGCCAGCAAAATAATGCCGAAAACCTTCCGCAGAATATTGATTCCGCCCGGTCCCAGCCGGTTTTCAATCCAGGCTGACGACTTCAGGACGGCGTAAATCAGCACCAGATTAATCAGAATTCCGATCAGAATATTGGCCGTTGCATACTCCGCTTTCAGCGACAGAATGGTCGTCATGGTTCCGGCACCCGCAATGAGCGGAAAAGCAATCGGAACGATATGGGTGGCCCCAGCCCCGTGATCATCGGCCTTGAAGATGTTCCGGCCCAGAATCATTTCCAGCCCCAGCAAAAAGATGATCAGCGCACCCGCCACGGCAAATGACGATACATCGACGCCGAACAGCTTCAGGATAGACTCCCCCACAAACAGGAACGCCACCATGAGCAAAGCCGACGCCAGCGTCGCCTTCTCCGACTCGATCTTGCCGGTTTTCTTGCGAAGATCGATGATGACCGGCAGCGAACCGACCACATCGATGACCGAAAACAGAATGAGCGTAACGGAAATGATTTCTTTAAAATTCAGCATAGGTATCCACGCAAAAACCGTTTCAATGTATCCATTTCCCATTCCTCAATAGCCGGAAAATTAGCAATCCGGAAGGTGTTCGATTTCCAGTCGCCATACCCGTTACCGAGGGTAATCCCGGCATTTTGCGCAGCGGTTTTCACGGCCCGGATGGCTTCTTCGCTCCCCTGAACAGCAATCACCGTGTCCGACCGCTGTTCGGGATTCCCGATCAGCAATTCCCAGGCGGTTTCTTTTTCGATAAACTCGTACCAGTCTGCTGCCCGGCTGCGCAATAGGGCATCGATTTCCGAAATAGGCCCAACCTGCTGCAACACCCTCATTAACAGATAAATACCCAACCCGTTTGGCGTAAATTGCGTCTGGTATTTCGTGATGTTTTCGTGAAGGAACAACAGGCTGTTGTAATACTGACGGTCGGCGATGATCTCCGCCTGTTTGAGCGCATCGGGCGAATATATCAATACTGCCAGACCCGCCGGCAAACCCAGGCACTTCTGAACCGAGGCAAACCAGACATCGGCCAGCGACCAGTCGAACACCAAACCGCCCAGCGACGAAACCGCATCGACGGCAATCAAACCGCTGAATTCCCGCCGAAACTGCGCCAGGGTGTCCATTCGAACCTGCGTTCCATTGGACGTCTCGTTCTGCACCACGCACAACACATCGGCTTCACCCGGCAAAATCATCGGTTTGATCCGGTGGGCATATTCCATCCATTTCTTCCCGAAAGCGCCCCCGTATGGATGCAGGCTCGTGGTCACCGTCAGTGATTGGGCGACAATTTCCCAGCACTCCGTGGCCGAGGAGACGAACGCAATGTGATAGTCCGCCGGAATTGCCAGTTTTTCGTGCAGCAACCGAAGCGTTTCCTTCACAATGTCCATAAAACCGGCAGACCGGTGATTCAGGCTCACTACGCCCGACCGGATGGCTTCCTGCGCATAGTCGGCCACTTGTGGATAGACTTTTGACGGACCGGGATAAAAGGTGATCATTGCTACTCTACTGAATGACAGATCGTTATTTTTCCAGACTCAGCAAATACCGCACCGCCAGATCGTAACCCAACAACCCCAGTCCAAGAATAACACCCTTGCATTTCGCGGACAAATAGCTATGGTGCCGAAACGATTCGCGGGCGTGCACATTGGAAATGTGCACTTCGACCGCCGGGGCCGGAACCGCCGACAGCGCATCGGCCAGGGCGATGGAGGTGTGCGTATACGCCCCGGCATTGATCACGATGCCGTCGATGGTGAAGCCCAGTTCGTGAATTTTATCGATCAGTTCACCCTCGTGGTTGGATTGAAAATACCGGATTTGCACGTCGGGAAACGCCTGTTCGATGGTTTCCAGGTAGTCGACAAACGTGCGGCTGCCGTAAATTTCGGGTTCACGTTTCCCCAGCAGGTTGAGGTTAGGTCCGTTTAGAATCAGAATCTGTTTCATGGGTAAAAGAGTTGAGCCGCCGGGCGACCCTTTACAAATTACGGACGCCGATGATTGCGGTTCCGGGAATTAAGCCGTACTTCGCAATCTGTACTCCGTCGATGATACTGTGTGGCAAAGTTACATTAACGCTTTTAAAAACTACCTGAAACTGGAACGTTCGCTGGCCGAAAATTCCGTTGAAGCGTATTTGCATGATATCAGCAAATTGCACGAATTTCTGGCGTTAACCGGTGATCCGGTGGCGCCGACGCAGGTCACGGAAGACCTGATTTTCGATTTTCTGGCCTACCTGACCGACTTGGGCTTGTCGGCCCAGTCACAGGCCCGGATTCTTTCCGGGTTGAAAGCCTTCTACAAATTTCTGCTGCTGGAAAACGAGATTCAAACCGACCCGACGCAACTCATCGACGGCCCCAAACTGAGCCGAAAACTTCCTGACACCCTGAGTTTTCCCGAAATCGAAGCCCTTCTGAGTGCCATTGACCTATCTACCCCCGCAGGTACCCGCGACCGCGCCATGATCGAAGTGCTGTATAGCTCCGGGCTGCGGGTGTCCGAACTCCTGGATTTGCGGCTGACCAGTTGTTATTTCGAAGTCGGTTTTATCCGCATCAGAGGGAAAGGCAACAAGATGCGGCTGGTGCCGATTGGAAAAGACGCCATCAAATACACCACGCTCTACGTCGACCACGTTCGGAGTCAACTGGAGATTCAAAAGGGGGCCGAAGATACGGTTTTCCTGAACCTGCGGGGGAGTTCGCTGTCGCGGGTGTCGGTATTCAAAACCATCAAAAAACTGGCCCTTGCAGCCGGTATTCAAAAGGAGATCAGTCCGCACACGTTCCGGCATTCGTTCGCGACGCATCTGATCGAAGGCGGGGCCGATTTACGGGCAGTGCAGCAGATGCTCGGCCACGAATCCATCACGACCACCGAGATTTACACCCACCTCGACCGCGATTATTTGAAGCAGATCATTACGGATTTTCACCCCCGATCCTAAAAAATTCCAAAGCCTGGAAAACAAAAGTACCCGCCATCAAAAATAGCGGGTACTAATCTCGTCGGTTAACCCTAACCCAAATCACATTAGCTTTTAGTAGTTAAGAATCTCCGGTGTTTTTTTCGCCGGAGAAATACTGTTCAGGTTGTTTGAACAATACGTTAAATGACGTCATACTGCCGTATATCCGGGTAATGTATTGTTGTATGTTGACTTTTTCTTCATCATCGATCGAACTGGCGTTGACGCGTTGTTCCAATACCCGCAACCGGTCGCGCATCATCACGATTTTGTGAAAGAACGCATCAATCGGTATTTCCTTCGACGCCAGATCCGTCCGACCCGGTTTTAAAATCATCTTTCCCCCTTTCCACTTATCGCCCAGCGGCACAACTTCCGAAACATCCGCCCATTTTTGCAGAATTCGGGAAAGGGACTGCTCCACATCGAAAAGGCTCACCAGATCGCTATCCGGTTCCACCAGCTCGATGATCTCCAGTGGGGTGGTCAGCTTTACTATTTTGACGCCAGTTTCGATAAAAGTCACAACATACCCATTCGATTTTACATTAATAAGCACCCCAACACCGAATTCGGCGTGTCGCACCCGCGACCCAATTCCTAAAATAATATCCATAGAAAGTCTTTTTTGCATGGCTATACACAAACCGTGTACCAGAAAAAAATGATGGGTTATGAATGATGCACGATGAATTAAAAAGACCGATGTGCTGCAGATCGTGATAGCTCCACCCTGATTGATTCATCGTTCATCATTCATAACCCATCATTCCTCTTCGGTAGCAACACCTTACAGACGCAGGTGGATTTTGAGGTTACGGTTTTGGCTTCATCCAGGAGTTCGAAACCGTCTTTGATGCCCTGCCAAAGCGCGTCACTGTGCTTGTGGTCGTTGATGGTAACCAGGAGTAAACCGTTCGCCTTAAGGTGCGTGGCAAAGCGCTGGAGGGTCTTGAGGGGATGTTTGCTGTAATAAATCGACTCGTTGAAAACAATCATGTCGAACTGGCCGGTTGGCGCGTATTTATCCATATCGGCCACCAGATACGTACACTTTTCATCGGCCTGGGCCTGCGCATTTTTGATGGCGCTGTCGGAAATGTCGAAAGCCACAAACCGGCCATAATTCTGGGTTTGCAGCCGCTGTTGCAAAAAACCTTCCCCACACCCAATTTCCAGAATCTCCGGCTGACCGGGTTTCAGAAATTTAATGTAGCCCACAATGACACTGAACCGCGCCAGTTCGTCGAGTCCTTTCAGCCCATCCCACAAGCCTTTGTCATACTGGTAATTCCAGCGGTCGCGATCGATACGGAGTATTTTACGTTTGAAAAATGAAGTGAGGGCTTGCATACGGTTTTGGATGGGTTCGGCAAAAAAGAGAAAACTTAGGCAAAAAAGGCGGCCCTAGCGACTTGTGCTGTCCTCAACGAACAGCGTATCGGCTACATCCAGCGCGGCCGAATCCAGGGCCGTTCCGTCGAGCTCGGTGGGCAAAGCGCGTTCGAGCTGGCGTTTTTTGTTCCAGGGTGCTGTCGTTCGTCGTCCCATGTCGACAGCGATGAAAATAACAATGAGGGTAAAGATGAGGGCAGCGATAAACAGGATGCGCCGGTTTTTATTCATGATTCTTTCAATTTTTTGGGCGAAACCAGTTCCACCAGATGACCCGTCCGGCCGGAGATAGCCGCCCAGTCGAGGTCCTCAAATTCGATGATGGCAACGGCTCCCTTGCTCATCGAACCCACATCCGCGTGCGTCAGGTATTCCGCGAAATAGGAGATGTCGGGGTTGTGACCGAACAACATCACGGATTGGCAGTTTTTATCCATGCCATTTATGGCCGCAATATACGCCTTTGGCCCGCCATCGAACAATTTTGGCTCCAATACCATCCGGTCCGGGTCGAGGTGTAATTGTTCGGCCATCACTTTTCCGGTATCCCGGGCACGGTTGGCGGTGCTACTGATGAGACAATCCGGTTTTATGCCCTGCTCGGCGAGATGATGTCCGACGCGGGCGGCTGCCATAATGCCTTCCGGAACCAGATCGCGGTCGTGGTCACGCTGGAAACTCGCCCGATCTTCCGCTTTGGCGTGCCGGACGAGGTATACTGTTTTCTTCATGTGCTTAGGTTAAGCTAAG
Organism: Larkinella humicola; assembly: GCF_008727875.1. Lineage (GTDB taxonomy): Bacteria > Bacteroidota > Bacteroidia > Cytophagales > Spirosomataceae > Larkinella > Larkinella humicola. The sequence goes on from NZ_VTWS01000006.1 coordinate 215,567, forward strand.
TCGTTTTTTTCCAAAACTACTAATTCTGTCGAAAAGACAATCAGTCAACTCACCGAGTCTTTGGATTGTTGCTTAACCCGCCCCTGAAAATTTCGTATCTTTGTGTTTAGCCCTTTCGCTTTCGCCCCTAAATCCCCTAAAGGGGACTCGGACGCAGCTTAATCCGGATGCTATAAGTCCGGCAGCGGCCGACCGGCCTTTAGGGGATTTAAGGGCGAAAGGGCTAAGAATTATCAGATATAAATCCAGGTTTTTTAACGCCAAATTAAGAACCATACATGGCTCGCTGCTGCGGCCATTCCGATCCATAATGAGTACGACACAGGAAATCAGCCGTCGCCGAACGTTTGCGATTATCAGTCACCCGGATGCCGGAAAGACGACATTGACCGAAAAACTGCTGCTTTTCGGGGGCGCCATCCAAACCGCTGGCGCCGTTAAGTCGAATAAAATCAAGAAGTCGGCCACCTCCGACTTTATGGAAATTGAAAAGCAACGCGGAATTTCGGTCGCCACGTCGGTGATGACGTTTGAGTATAAAGACCTCAAAATCAACATTCTCGACACACCGGGCCACAAGGATTTCGCGGAAGATACCTACCGCACACTGACAGCGGTCGATAGTGTTATCCTCGTCATCGACTGCGTGAAAGGCGTGGAAGAACAAACCGAGCGGCTGATGGAAGTGTGCCGGATGCGCGATACGCCGGTGATCATTTTCATCAATAAACTTGACCGCGAAGGCCAGGATCCGTTCGATTTGCTGGACGAACTGGAATCCAAACTCAACCTTCGCGTCCGCCCGCTGACGTGGCCGGTCAACATGGGATCGGATTTCAAAGGTGTTTACAGCCTGTATGATAAAACGATGAATTTCTTCCGCGTCAACAAAACGAAAGTGGAAGAGGATATTCTCGAAATTGACATCAATACGCCGGTTCTGGAACAAAAAGTGGGCGAACGCGATGCCGAACAACTGCGCGAAGACGCCGAACTGATCGAAGGAATTTATGATCCGTTCGACCGGCAAACCTACCTGGAAGGCAAAGTAGCCCCGGTATTTTTCGGGTCGGCAGTCAACAACTTCGGCGTCAAAGAGCTGCTCGACACGTTCTGCAGCATTTCGCCCGAACCCATCGCCCGCGCCACCGACAAACGCGTTGTGTTTCCCGATGAACCGAAATTCACCGGTTTTGTCTTTAAAATTCACGCCAACCTCGACCCGCGCCACCGCGACCGGATCGCGTTTCTACGCATCTGCTCGGGGGTTTTTGAACGGGGGAAGTTTTATCACCACACCCGCCTGGACAAAGATGTGCGATTTTCGAGCCCGTTCAGTTTCATGGCCGACAGCAAAAGCATTGTGGATGAAGGCTTCCCGGGCGACGTTGTCGGTCTGTACGACACCGGCTCGTTCAAAATCGGGGACACGCTGACTGAGGGCGAAGACATGCGCTACGTCGGCATTCCGAGTTTCTCGCCCGAGATTTTTAAGGAGCTGATCAATTCGGACCCGATGAAATCCAAGCAACTGGAAAAGGGAATTCAGCAGTTGACCGACGAGGGAGTAGCCCAGTTGTTTACGATGATGAGCGGAAACCGGAAAATTGTCGGCACCGTTGGGGAGCTTCAGTTCGATGTGATTCAGTACCGGCTCGAGCACGAATACGGGGCCAAATGCCGCTGGACGACCATGCCGGTTTCCAAAGCCTGCTGGCTGACGTCGGACGATAAGAAAAAACTGGACGAATTTATCCGCCTGAAAGGACTGGCCATTGCCTACGACAAAGACACTAACCCGGTTTTTCTGGCCGAATCCGACTGGATTCTGCGGATGAACATGCAGAACAACCCCGACATCAAGTTTCACTTTACTTCGGAATTTAAGACGGCAGTGGAAGCCTAACGTTCTCCGAATTCAAATTTCGCCTTAAAATCATGTTCCAAAATACATCCGTTACCAGTCGCTTTCTTCGTTACGTCCAAATTGATACTCAGTCCGATCCACGGTCAACGACCAATCCGTCGACTGAAAAACAGAAAGATCTGGGCCGGATTCTGGTTGAAGAACTGCACGAAATTGGTATTGCGGATGCTGAACTGGACGAGTATGGCTACGTGTATGCGACCATTCCGGCCAACACGGAGAAAACCAATGTCCCGATTTTGTGTCTTTGCGCCCATATGGATACGTCGCCCGATGTAACGGGCGAAGGCGTAAAACCGCTGACGCACCACGGCTGGGACGGCTCCGACATGGTTTTACCCGACGACCCGACGCAAATCATCCGCCTGGCCGATCACCCTGATTTACACGATCAGATTGGCAACGACATCATCACCGCCAGCGGAACGACCCTGCTCGGTGCGGACAACAAAGCCGGTGTGGCCGAAATCATGACGGCTGCGGAGTTGATTATTAATCAGCCGATTATCAAACACGGAACCATTCGCTTGCTGTTTACGCCGGATGAAGAAGTAGGGCGTGGAACGGAAAAAGTGGACATGGAAAAGCTCGGTGCGGACTTTGGCTACACCATCGACGGCGAACAGCTCGGCACGCTGGAAGATGAAACGTTTTCGGCCGATGCGGTCAAAATCGTGATTCAGGGTGTGAGCACGCACCCCGGTTTTGCGAAAGGCAAGCTCGAAAATGCGCTGAAAGTTGCCGCCGATTTGTTGGCCGCTCTGCCCAAAGATTCGCTTTCACCCGAAACCACCGAAGGACACGAAGGCTTCATTCATCCGGGCCATCTCGAAGGCAATCAGGACCAGGCGGTGGTCGAGTTCATCATCCGGGATTTTAGCGTGAGCGGTTTACACGAAAAGGAACAGTATCTTCAAAATCTTCTCAATGCTGTTCTGGCGAATTACCCCAACTCCAGCGCCACCTTTGAGGTGCGGGAACAATACCGGAACATGAAAGAGGTATTGGATCAGCACCCGGCGGTCGTCGAAAATGCCCTCGAAGCCATCCGCCGGAGCGAACTGTCGCCCGAACGGCGAAGCATCCGGGGCGGCACAGACGGTTCGCGGTTGTCGTTCATGGGTCTCCCCTGCCCCAATATCTTCGCCGGTGAACACGCGTTTCACTCCCGTCTGGAGTGGGTCTCGGTTCAGGACATGGAAAAAGCCGTCGAGGTGATTGTGAATTTGTGCCAGGTTTGGGAGGAAAAAGCAGACTAGACGCCTAACAAGTAATAGAGGGTTTCGGAAAGATTAGATGTCCTTTCGAAACCCTCTTTTTATGCTTTATAATCTGGAATCAGGCAATCGTCTTCGTCACGCCCCCGTCGACCCGAATGGCTGCGCCGTTGGTCGCCGATGCCAGCGGGCTGGACAGGTAAGCCACCATATTGGCAATTTCCTGCGTGGTCGCAAACCGCTGAATAATGGACGTCGGGCGGGCATTCTTGAAGAAATCCTTTTCCATATCTTCCACCGAAACCTGGTTCATCGTTGCCATATTTCCGATAAAATCGCCGACGCCTTCGGAGAAGGTTGGCCCCGGCAAAATGGAGTTGACGGTTACGTTCGTTCCTTTCGTCAACTCGGCCAAGCCCCGTGAAATCGCTAGCTGAGCGGTTTTGGTGGTGCCGTAGTGAATCATTTCGGTGGGAATTTGTAGTGCCGATTCACTGGAAACGAAGAGGATGCGACCCCAGTTTTTGGCCAGCATTTTCGGAAAATAATGACGGGAAAGCCGGACGCCACTCAGCACATTGACTTCGAAAAACCGCATCCAGTCCTCATCCGGAATGTCCGCGAAATCTTTCGGCTCAAAAATACCGACGTTGTTGATCAATATATCGACTTCGGGCAACTCCGCCAGCAAGGCGTTTACCTCCTCAACTTTACTAAAATCAGCCGCGATGCCCCGAAACCGGGTGCCGGGCAGTTCGTCCGATACCTGCTGAACCAGGGCAGCGACGCGCGCCCGGTTGCGACCATTGATGATCACTTCGACTCCTTCCTGCGCCAGTGTTCGGGCAACAGCCAGACCAATACCTGCCGTTGAACCCGTTACGAGGGCGGTTTTTCCGCTCAATTGCAAATCCATATCCGTCCGTTGTTTTTAAGAATACCGCTCCGTAATCGTTCTGGCCCGCTCCCGGGTTTCGGCGATCAACGGATGCACCGGTTTGGCAAGCGCTTCCAACGCTTCGGAAACCGTGTCCTTGAACAACAAATTAACCGGCAATTCGTGCCGATCCTGAGCGGTTTTTAGCACCACCACCGGTTTGGTTTGCCCCTGCGCACCGTGGAAACCATACCAGGCTTTCGCTTCCAGCCAGGCCGCATCAACGGCTTCGGCGGTGGTGTCTACCAGAAACTCCTCCGTCGGCAGATGCAGGTTTTTGCGTTCCGCCATCCGACCATCCAGATCGGCCAGTTGCTGGCGAAGGCGAATCGTGTCCTTGCCCGTCCGGATGCGTTCACGCAACGACTGGCGGATGAAATACGTGATAGCCTGCGTGACGTTCAGCCCGATCTCAGCCATTTGCTTGAAAATGAGCGAGGTCGGCGACATGCCGGGAATGGTGTTCGGATCATGCAGCAGCACTCGCCCCGGTTCGTTGGCCTGATCGGGCGTCAAAAAACCGTCGATCCGGGCGCAGACGTTCATGCCCAGGCGTGTAAACACCTCGGCGACACTCAACTGAATTTCCCGGTTGTGTTCCAGACTGGTTTCGACCGGAATCCGTTTTTTGGTCGTATTGGACTGGTATTTTGATTTAAAGTCGAAGCTGGTAACATTGTAAATTTCGGTCGGGGGCAGGGCAACCGCCGTTCCGTCGTCGTCCTGAATCACCCCACACGAAAATTCCTGACCGCTGACGAATTCCTCAAACAGCACATCGTCTTCGGAGTTCGCCGATCCGATAACCAACGTTCGATACCCCGAAGCCGCCCAGGAATCCGCTTTTTCGAGCAGGTCTTTGGGATGGTCAATAAACTCGCCGGTTTCTTCGATCACAACCGGATAACCAATGCCGGAATCCAGTTCGGTCACTTCCTGCACAAAAGTGGTTTTCTCGTCTTCCGAAAACTGCTTCCAGCTTTCCAGGTCAATTTCCTGCCGGAAGAAACACTGATCAACCGCTTTGGTGAACTGGCTCAGGTCGTTTTCCCGAACAATCACTACGCCGATCGACGAGCCCTGATGCGGAGCTTTCACCACAATGGGTAAACCCAGCAACCCCTGAAGCGACTCAAACACCCCGGCCTTATCCGCCTGATCCCAGTCGGGTCGGCTGATGACCGACGTTTTTTTCTGCTGCCCATTGACCAGCGCAATCAATTCATTTTGCAGAATCTTATTGATTCCCACCGCCGAACCCATCAGGCCCGGCCCGGTATAGGGTATTCTATACCATTCGAGCAAGCCCTGAATACCGCCGTCTTCACAGTCGGGGCCGTGCATGGCCAGAAAGGCCAGATCAAAGTGCTGGCTGAAGTGCTGCGGCTGGATACGCTGACCGATCGCACTAATTTGCTGTTCCCGTTCCTCATCGGATAAACCGGCTAACGATTCGATGTAAACGCTGAACGCGGGGTCGGTTTGCTGCGGATAAAACGCCCGGATCGAGCCTTTGCCGAGAAACTCTTCCCGAATTAAAATAAAATTACCAAGCCCATCCACAAAAACCATGACGGGCTGAAACAGCGATTTGTCAATATGGGCCAGGGCAGTCCGACCACCCGCAAACGAGACTTCCCGCTCACGCGACGGGCCACCGAAGAAGATTCCTATTTTCATTGTATATAGCTACGAACGAATGCCTGTGGGCATGGGGTGCAAAATAACAAAAAAGGCCGCTCTTCCGATGGAAGAACGGCCAAAAGTCTTAAAAGAGATCAATGGCAATCAGTATAATTTAAAACGCCGGGGTCAGGTTGACGGCTTCGACCCGCGTAATTTCCGGAACGGCTTTCAGAATGGCTTCTTCCAACCCGGCTTTGAAGGTCATGGTTGACATGGGGCAGGAGCCACAGGCGCCGACCAGTTCCAGCCGGACTACTTTATCGCTCGTCACTTCCAGCACCTTCACGTTACCCCCATCTGCTTCCAGATACGGCCGGATGCTATTCAGCGCCTTTTCGATACGATCTATTAAAATTTCGTTGTCCAGTACAGTTTCCATGCGAACAGTAAACAAAGGTGGTCAAATGACTGATGGTAAAAATACGTTTTTTCCCTCTTAAATCCAATCAAACCGGCTTATTGACGAACAATTTCAACCGGACGGGTTTTGTCAAGTGTGGCATTGCGTACCGAAATCTGTTGCGCCAGGGCTTCAGCCGCCGACCGGAAAGCCCCCGAGGTCACCGGATCATTTTCGGTCACAACGGGTTTGCCGTCATCGCCCGCTTCCCGGATGCTCTGCACCAGCGGAATCTGACCCAGCAACGGCACGTCGAACTTATCAGCCAGCAACTGCCCACCGCCTTTGCCAAAGATATAGTATTTCGAGTCAGGCAGCTCGGCGGGGGTAAAATAGGCCATGTTTTCGATGACGCCCAACACCGGCACGTTGATCTGCGGTTGCCGGAACATCGCCAGCCCCTTCGTCGCATCGGCCAGCGCCACTTTTTGAGGAGTGGTTACAATAACCGCGCCGGTCACGGGAACGGTTTGCACCAGCGTCAGGTGAATGTCGCTCGTTCCGGGCGGCAGGTCGATCAGCAGGTAGTCCAGTTCGCCCCAGTTCGTATCGGCAAAAAACTGGCGCAATGCCTGGCTCGCCATGGGCCCCCGCCAAACGATGGCGTTGTCCTTCGGTGTCAGAAAACCGATCGACATCAGCTTAACGCCAAACTGTTGAATCGGTTGCAACATGTTCTTTCCATCTACCTGCCCCACCGCCGGTTGAAGTTCTTCCGCCCCAAACATGACCGGAATCGACGGGCCAAAAATATCAGCGTCGATAATCCCGACTTTCGCACCGGATTTGTGTAAAGCCACCGCCAGATTGGCCGTGACGGTCGATTTGCCAACTCCGCCTTTCCCCGACGCAATCGCAATAATATTCTTCACACCCGGCAAAACCGGGGCGTTGAAACGCGTTGAACTCACATCCGCCGTAAGATTGACAAGTACTTCAATGTCGGGGCCAATGTAGGTATGAATGGCGTCGACACACCGTTTACGAATCAGCTCTTTCAGGGGGCAGGCGGGGGTGGTCAGCACCACCGTAAAACGCACCTGATCAACACCTAACTCAATGTCTTTCACCATATTGAGCGTAACCAAATCACGCTTCAAATCCGGTTCTTCGACGTGCCCGAGGGCATTTAAAACACTTTCTTTGGTAAGTTTATACGTTGACATAAGTACAGGTCTGTTGGGTAAACAGCGAATCAAGCGGCCTGGTTCGCGCCCGGGTCAATCGTTTTGAAGGCCCGCAACCGGCTTTCTATTTCCTGTTTCTCCCGAGTAACATCGGCTTTTTTGGAAACCGCATCCAGTTGTTGAAGCAATTTCTCCAGAAACCGCCGGTGTGATTCCGTTCCTTCGTGAAAAGGCCGGTGCGCCATCGACTTCCGCAGGGTTTGCCACTCGGTTATAAAGCTGCGAAGTTCGTCATCAAATGCGCATTCGGCAAACTTTTCAAAAATATAGGTTTCGGCTACTGCATTGGGATGTATCAGATCGGCTTCGTAAAACCGGTAATCACGCAAATCATCCAGCATGATCTCGTAAGCCGGAAAATAATGAACCTGCTCGTTCCAGACCGTCAATTCGTGGCTAACGGCCCTCAGAATGGATTTGCTGGCCTGATTGAGCGGCAAGGTGTCTTTGGTATGCCGTACCGGACTAACGGTCAGCAGGATCTGCAAACCCGGATTGGCGCGCTTCAGCTTTTTCACCAGATCGGTCAGCGTCTGCTGAACATGTTCGTAGGCATACAGGTATTTTTCAAACAGAAAACCGGGCATTTTCTGGCAGTTGGCCACCACCTTCCCGGTTTCGAGATGCCGATACACCGTAGCCGTTCCCAGCGTCAGCACAAGCCAGTCAGCAGTTCGAAGGGCTTCGCCAGTTTGGGTCAGCAAGTCTGTGAGTTTTCCCCGTAGTTCATCTTGGCTGCGGCCCCAGAAGATAGAATGAAAGTCGTAATGAAACCACAAGCCGTCGCGTTCTACATACAAATCCGGATCGGGTTCGGCACTTTGCAGGGAGGCCAGCTGGAGTTTGGCAATGGAAACCGGGTTGAACAAGGTTCCGAACGGATTGCTCCGTACAGCCACTTTGTTGTCGGTCAGCTGACGGCCCAGCACGTCAGCAAAACAGGAGCCAATGGTTACTACCCGGGCGTCGGGCCGGATCAAAGCCGGTAGTTTTTCCGGCGATAGTTCAGTACGAAAGTCCATACCATACTAACAAAAAAGCGGTTCGAAAAGCTCCGAACCGCCTTAAAAAATTCACACGATAACGTGCTGATTATCATTGATTATTCAGCCGCGATAACGTCAAACTTGATCGTTTGTTTTACGTCTTTGTGCAGGTTGACGATGGCGTTGTAGGAACCCAGAACTTTGGCTTCGTCGATCGTGATTTTCTTCCGGTCGATGTCGTATCCCTTTTCTTTCAGAGCATCGGCCACCTGCGTATTGGTAACCCGGCCGAAGATTTTACCACTTTCGCCCGCTTTTGCCAGAATCTTCAATTCCAGTTGTCCGATTGCTTCGGCAATGGCCAGCGCATCGTTTTTGGTTTTTTCGGCTTTGTGAGCGGCCTGGCGAATGTTTTCGGCCACCACTTTCTTGTTCGAATCCGTTGCCATCACGGCATATCCCTGCGGAATCAGGTAATTACGGCCATAGCCGGGTTTAACTTCAACAGTGTCGTTCTTAAAACCCAGTCCGGCGATGTCGGTTTTCAGTATGATTTGCATAATATGAATGAGTTTTCAGTTTATGGAATACGGTTTTCAGTAAACGGTTCACGGTTTTCAGACAAGCAGAACACCGTAAACTGTATACCGTAAACCGAACACCGTAAACTTATTTCAGTGAATCGCCTACGTAAGGTAATAAGGCAAGGTGACGAGCGCGTTTAACGGCCTGACCCACTTTGCGTTGGTATTTCAAGCTCGTTCCGGTGATCCGGCGGGGCAGAATTTTGCCTTGCTCGTTCAACAACTTCAGCAGGAAGTTGGGATCCTTGTAATCGATGTATTTGATACCGGATTTTTTGAAACGACAGTATTTCTTCCGGTTTTCGTTTTTGCTAACGGGTTCGTTCTGCAGACTCATGATTATTTGGCCTCCTCTCCTGCTTTTTCGGTTTGTTGTTTGCTTTTACCCAGTTGTCCTTTGCGACGACGTTCGTTGTACGCCAGTGCGTGCTTATCGAGAACCGTGGTCAGGTTGCGAATGATGCGCTCATCCCGACGGAATTCGATGTCCAGTGCTTCGGGAACCTTCGTTTCAGCCGAAAACTCAAACAGGAAATAATAACCTGTATTCTTGTGTTGGATCGGGTACGCCAGTTTGCGCAGGCCCATACTCTCTTCGTTAACAATTTCCGCACCGTTATCGGTTAAAATCTTGCGGAACTTGTCGACGGTGTCCTTTATCTGAACTTCAGATAAAACGGGAGTTAAAATGAACACCGTCTCATAGTTCTTTGTGAACTGCATGACAATTGTGTTAAATGGATAATGATTTCAAAATGAGGACGCAAAGGTAGTAAGAATGCCGGAAAAGAGAAAGGGACGAACGGTTTTTTTTATCCCGCGTCCCTTTCTCTTTTCCGGCTGATTTTCAGTCCGTTCGTTATTTTACCGTAAACTCGCCCTGCCCGATTTTAAACCCTTCCGAATAGAGTTCAATCTGGTGCGTGCCTTCTTTGAACGGGATGTTGCCCCGACCATAAATGAAAGCCACCTGCTGTCCGGTATTATCGTAGGCAATGGTTTGTTTGGCCGTATAGACCATCTCCTGCCCGCTGAAAATAAACTGCCCGGAACCGGTGGCCATGTCCGCAATCACCGACCCGCTGGGGTCCAGAATCCGGAGAAAAATCTCTTTTTCGTTCTCCTGCGCCAGTGGGTTGGTCGAAAGCCGGAACGAAATCTTTATTTTTTCAATGCGCCGGGCGCGGTATTCACCCCCATCGCTTTCTTTACCGCGCCGGTTGATGGCATTCACCGCCAGGTTCTCCGCTTTCAGGGCCGAAGCCAGGGTAACTTTTTCGGCCAGTTCCCGGTTTTTTTCAGAAATCGTCGTCACCGTGTCATTCAGGGCCTGCCGCTCGTTTTTCAAACTGGTGTTCTCTTCCGTCAGGGTCTGGTTCTGCGACGTCAGGATGCTGTTTTCTTCCTTGAGCTGGCCAATTTCCTTGTCTTTTTCATCCAGGATAGCCAGGTATTCTTTAATCTTGACCTCGTATTTTTTGATGTCGAAAGCTGCTACATTCCGCAGGTTCCGTTTGTCGGCTTCCAGTTGTTCTTTCACTTTCAACAACGAATCGACCCGGCCACCAAGCGACTGAATCTCGGAAATTTTCGCATCCAGTTGGGTGGAAATGGAATCCAGACGGGTCTTGGTCACCAGCATTTCCTGGGTTTTATCAGTCAGCGTAGTTTGCTGGCTTTTATTGGTTTGTCTCTCCTGATAATAGAAATAGAGTAGCAGCAAATTCAGGGCGGCCAGAATCCCTAAGGCCACTAATAAGTAATTTTTACGGTTATTACGTCGGTCCTGGTTATACGACTCCATCGATGAGTATTACTTAATTTGTTTCGCGTTATTTGGCGTAAAGTAAGGGTTTCCTGTACTTTTTTCAATAAAACCGCTCATTATTTTCCGGCAACAGTTCCTTAAATCAACTTCGGATGGATTCAACTTGCATCCGCTATCTTTGCCCCAAATTGAGTAATCAGACAATGACCATCGCCACGAACATTCAGCAGATTGAACAGCAATTGCCCGAACAGACCAAGCTGATCGCCGTTACCAAAACCAAGCCCGTTGCCCTGCTTCAGGAAGCCTACGACGCGGGGTGCCGGCGTTTTGGCGAAAACAAAGTGCAGGAAATGGTCGAGAAACAACCGCAGTTGCCCGCCGACATCCAGTGGCACCTCATCGGCCACCTGCAAACCAACAAGGTGAAATACATGGCGCCTTTTGTGAGCCTGATCCATTCGGTCGATAGCCTGAAAGTGCTGGAAGAAATCAACAAACAGGCCGCCCGGCACACCCGCGTCATCGACTGCCTGCTCCAGATTCACATTGCGCAGGAAGAAACCAAATTTGGCTTTGACGAAGCGGAAGCCGACGCCCTGCTGAATTCCCCGGAACTCGACCAACTGGCGAATGTCCGGATTGTGGGGCTGATGGGCATGGCGACCAACACCGACGACGACGCCCAAATCCGGCAGGAATTTCGAACGCTCAAGCAGTTCTTCGACCGGCTCAGTACCCTTCAGAAACCGAATGTGGCTTTTCAGGAGCTTTCGATGGGCATGAGCAGCGATTATTTGATCGCAATTGAAGAAGGCAGCACAATGGTACGGGTTGGAAGTGCGATATTTGGAACACGAAACTGACACAACCCCTTATCATGCCTAAATTCTTTCTGCAATCCGGTGCCATTCTGGGCTTCCTGGGCGTCGCCCTGGGTGCTTTCGGAGCCCACGCTTTCCGGGCCATGCTCGAGCTTTCGAAGCGCAGCGACACCTTTGAAACCGCCGTAAAATACCAGTTTTACCACGCGCTGGCGCTGGTTGCCATTGGAATTCTGCTGCAACTACCGGCCACTTCGGCGGTTTCGGCAAAATATTATTCGTGGGCAGGCTATGCGTATCTTTCCGGCGTTCTGATTTTCAGTGGCTCGCTGTATACCATTTGTTTCACCGGGATCACCAAATTCGGGGCCGTTGCCCCCATCGGCGGGTTGCTGATGCTGGCGGGCTGGGCGTTGCTGCTGGTCGGTGGTTTGAAAAGTTAAGTTTCGGTTTTAGTTGGTAATTCAATTGATTAAGGAGGGTTCCGAATCGATTTTAGTACCCAAACTACCCTACGTTTTGTTATCCCGTAGGGATTTAACAGCGTAGCGTCGGTAGACGTGGAGGTTCTCTCGAGCGCCCTTCGTGCCGTCAGGTACGAGACAGGTTGCCAGGATAGGTTTCGTACCTGACGGCACGAACAGGTTAGAATGGAGCGTCTTTTGCTACCGACGCCACGCTGCTGAGCCCCGAAGGGGCTAAAACCGTTCGAACTGTTAATAAAAAATGTGATTCTGAGGAACGACCCGAATCAAACATTTAACATCTGATGTGTCTATGAAAAACGTGACGATCATTACGGGACTGGCGGTGCTGCTGGCGGGCTGGTTGACGTTATCGGCTTTACGCCCGGCGACTTCCCTACCATCGGCTGTGATCATGACCGATTCGGTCAAACACGATCCCGCGACCGGTCTGGTGGTGGATGAACGACTGACGCTGGTGGTCGCCCAATGCACGGCCTGCCATTCGAGCAAACTGATTTTGCAAAACCGCTTCACCCGCGACGGCTGGAAGGAGAAAATCCGGTGGATGCAACGCACGCAGAAACTCTGGGACCTGGGCGAAACGGAGCCGGTGGTGCTGGATTATCTGGTGAAGTATTACGGCCCGGAACACAAAGCGTTCGATGGTCGCCGGAAACCGATGACGGCGGTACAGTGGTATAAATTGTAAGTTCGCAACATGAAAAAAAACGCTTATCACTATCTTTTTGGGCAGGACACCCTGTATCAGGTCGACGAACCGGAGCCGATTGTGCGGGCGCCAGTGCAACCCGAACCGCCGGTTGCTCAACCCGAAATCATAGTTGAACAAGCCGTTGCGGAACTGAAAACCGTCGTTGACTTGGAACCCAAACCGGTTCAACCGGAAATCATTCAGTCGGTACAATTGGTTGAACCGGAAATGCCGCTGGTGGCTTCGATTGAACCGGAATCTGCTCCTGTCCCCATCATCGAATCGCCGGTGCCACTGCCTGCGGCACCAAAGCCCAAAGTGTTGCTCCTGTTCGATGAAGAGCTGACGCCCGGCGAACTGATTTTCCTGGAAAACATCCTGAAAGCCATCCATCTGAGCCTCAGCGACATCGATATACTGAACCTGGCCGGCTCGGGACTGGTCGATTTTCACGCGGTTTTGGAGAACAAAACCCTGCACCACTTCATCTCCTTCGGCGTCCCCTTCAAAACCATTCACTTGAACATTCAGATGGATCGGTACCAGCCCATCCGGATTTTTGGCATTACGTTCCTGCTGGCCGACCCGCTTTCGGCCATCGAAGCCGACTCGAAATTGAAACGAAAATTGTGGGAAGTACTGAAAAAAGTATTTTTGGATTAATCCCGAAAATGACTTTTATTTAGATTGTAGTCCCGCATTTCGCTGATTCGGGGCACTGTCTTGTACTTTTCCCGTTTCTTTTTGACAGATCAGATGGTCGAATCCTCTACTGATTCCGCGTCGACGCATGCCGACGAATCAACGAGCCAGCCCGGATTACGAAAAGTAATCACCACCGCCCAATTGTGGTCGATTGCCGTGGGTATGGTCATTTCCGGCGAATACTTCGGCTGGAACTACGGCTGGGCCGTGGCCGGAACCATCGGTTTTCTGGTGGCCACCCTCGTGGTCACGGTCATGTACCTCGCCTTCATTTTTAGTTATACCGAACTCACGACTTCCATCCCGGACGCCGGTGGGCCGTTTAGCTATGCCAACCGCGCCTTCGGTTCAACGGCGGCTTTTATTGCCGGTTTTGCCACGCTCGTCGACTTTCTGATGGCCCCTCCCGCCATTGCTGCGGCTTTGGGTGCTTATGCCAATTTCCTGCACCCGGAACTGCCCGTCCTGGGCGTGGCCATGGCCACTTACGTCGTCTTTATTACCATCAACATTCTGGGCATCAAGGAATCGGCCAATTTTTCGATGATCATTACCGTCCTGGCGGTGGTGGAATTGCTGGTTTTCATGGCGCTGGTGGCTCCCTCCTACCAAACCCGGAACTTCGTTGCTCACAATGAATCCTACGGTGCAGGCGGGGTATTTGCCGCCCTCCCGTTTGCAATCTGGTTCTACCTTGCGATTGAAGGCGTAGCGATGGTAGCCGAAGAAGTAAAAAATCCGAAGAAAACGATTCCGCGCGGGTATCTGCTCAGCATCGGCACGCTGGTTTTCCTGGCCCTGGGCACCATGATTCTCACGGCGGGCGTTGGCGACTGGCGACTGTTGAGCAAAATCGACTACCCGCTGCCCGAAACGCTGGCGATGGTCTGGGGTCGCAACAGCCCGTGGTCGAAAGTCTTCGCCAGTCTGGGGTTGTTTGGACTCATTGCATCCTTTCACTGCAACACCATTGGCTATTCCCGCCAGATTTTTGCCCTGGCCCGGAGCGGTTATCTGCCCGGTTTTCTGGCGAAGGTCAACCGGCGGTTCCAGACGCCCCACTGGGCACTGATCTGGGGCGGTATTATCGGCTTTATCGCCCTGTTTTCCGGTACTACCGGCGACATCATCATCCTGTCGGCTCTTGGCGCGGTGGTCATGTACATCAGCAGCATGGTGAGCCTGTTCAAACTCCGCCAGAAAGAACCGGATCTCGAACGTCCGTTTATCGCGCCCTTTTATCCCTACATTCCGGCCATTGCGCTTCTGCTATCCTGCGTCTGTCTGGTTGCCATTGTGTATTACAACGTTTGGCTGAGTGTGATTTTTGCCGGATTGCTGGCGGTTTCGCTGGCGCTGTTCCGGGTTATTGGCATTCGATTGCCGGATTCGCGTTAGACCGATCAAAGAGGTTCGACAAGAGAGAAGAGACAAGAGAAAAAAGATCCAGTCCGTCATTTATTGAGGTTATTTTCTTTTTTCTCTTGTCTATCTTCTCTTGTCGAACACAAAACCTCCCGAACCTTTCAGAAAAACCGGTTGTTAGACAATATTATGTCGGTCAGGCCGGTTTTTATACAACACCTTTTGCCCGGTAGTTAACGTTTTGATATGACGTTCGAAGAGCAGCTAAACAACAACTCAACCGTACCGGATTTCCCAACCTTTTCGCCAGAACCCCTGCCGGACTGGTTGAGCGATGACAATCTGCTGCGTGACGAAGCCGCTCTTCTCGGCTTATCCCATGCTCCGCTGGAAGAAAAAACAAGCCTGATCCGTCTGTATTTTAAACAGCAAACGATTCAATTGGAACGGGAACGGGAAGAATTAGGCGAAAAAATCGGCGAGTTGAATTTAGGGATCGAACACATGACCAACCGCATTGAGGAATTGCGGCAAAAAATCACGCGCCTTGAAGCAGCCAAACCCGATGGTGAACCGCATTTTCTCAAAACCGTCACGGGTTTGATCGCTTGCCTGGGTTTGCTGATCGGGACTTACTTCCTGATTCTGGAAACCCTGAAACTGCATTTCGGAGAAAACCGCTTGATCTCCCTCGGTGTCGCTTTAGCCGGTTTTCTGGGTTTGTACCACCGCACAACGATGGCAACGGCCCCCACTACTCCTTTTTCCGTCCGGCAACTCCTGACCGACGCCGGTTTGCCCTTTGCAACCTCTTTTTTCGTCTTTATCTACGCTTACCAAACCCAATCAGCCCTATCGGCACTGGGCATTTTTCTATTTCTTTTCTTCCTGTTTCTGTCCGTCGGGAAGCTGATTCCCGGACTTTTAACGGCTTTGCAGAACGATTTTCGGTATCGAAATCAGGAAAAAAATCTAAAAAATGAGCAAAAACCGAAAACAGTAGCGTGGGAAAATGAGATTAACCTATTAACAATCAGGGTCGACGCGATCCGCGTACAGAAGTGGCAACTCTTGACTCCTCTGAATCGGGTCGAGTCGGAACTGTCTCATACCAACACCCGACGGGACTTGTTGATCCAGTTGTTTGAAAACGAATTTAACCTGGCCCGCAGCCTGCGCGACCGGCTTTCGGAGCACCAAATACGGGCCATTGTGGCGAGTGAATAAGCTGTCGGCATCCCTGACGCCCACAACTTCTAAACGGAAAACGATATGAACGAGCAGCAGCCAAAAGATAGCCAGGATTTTCAGCACGGATATACGAGCGGAGTCGAAGGAACCGACCGCCAGAATTATGAAGGCTATTTATCGAGTCAGGTCAGTGACGAGTGGATTGAGGAGCGCGTGGAGAGCAAGCGTGACGAAATCCGGCAAATCGACCAGAAACTAGCGGATACGACGGCCCAGCGCCGGGCCGCCTTCGACCGGCTTCAGGACCACATCATGCAGACGACGCTGGCCGGAAAAGGAGCCGAGCATCTGGAAGCCGAAATCAAAACCGTGGAGGACGAACGCGAGCAACTGAAAGAACGCCGGCAAAACACGGCGTCGGAATATTCGCTGCTGGCCGGCCTGATCTTTGTGGCCGCCGGTATTTCGTTCGTTGCCGGTGATTTGATCATCTCCCACGAAATTGTGGCCTATGCGCTCAACATCCGCAATAATGTGGAAGCCTGGATGTTTGCGGTAGGGCTGGCGATGGTTTCCATTCTGCTGAAACCAGCCTATGACCGGCTGATCGAGGAACCGTACCTCACCAACTCATCCCCCGAAGCATCCCGACGATACGGCTGGTTCAAAATGGGGCTGGCCATTCTGTCGATTGTTACGCTGGTGATTCTGGGCTGGTTTCGGTATGATGCCTACCGGACCGATAAACTGAAGGAAGCCATCAACAAAAGCATCAAAAACATTCAGTTGAATGCGACGCCCCTGGACCCGGCCAACCCCAATCCGGTGGCCGATCAGCGGGTTTTGCAGAAAATCGAGCGTCAGCTTCAACAGTCCGACGAGTTGAACCTTCAGTTGGTCAACAGTCCGTGGGCGTTGCTGTCGTTTGTGTTGAGTGGTGTTCTGTTTGCCCTGGCCGGAGCGGTCTGTCTGGGAATCGGCTTGCCGGTTTTGCAGAAGTTCTGGTTTCGCTGGCTCCAGGTCGACCCGCGGTTGTGGCGGCTGCGTCGCCGTCGCCGGAAGCTGGAAAAACTGTACCAGGCCGTTCAGCAGGAGGTGGCGAAACACCTGACGCAGAAGAACATCATGGACCATGAGCTGAAGATTCTGGCTTCGCTGGACGAACTGCGGCAACGTAAGCAGCAACTGACGAATGAGATTGACCAATTGATTGACGACCGCAAACTGGCCCGTACCGACAGCCGGATTGCCTCTTTCAATGATGGCTATGAGAAAGGTCAGGCGGCTCGTCAGGCCATGACCGAAGAAGAATTTAACCAGTATCGGAACGGTTTTTTCTCCGTTTCCAATCTGGCAACGAAAGCCCGCTCCTCGTCCGACCAGGAACGCTTGCCTGCCGACAAAACAACGTATGCCAACCAACGCCCCGTCAACGGCCTTCGTCCCCACCAGGCCGTCCGCCAGCACCTCGCCGATGGCTTGGATAATGATATTGAGTGAATTGTGATTGAGCGATTGAGAGAACGGCCTGTCGGTTTTTTCACTCAATCGCTCAATCACAATTCACTCAATAAAATCATTGAATCGGTGAATAGTCCGTTGCCTTCATGTAAACCGACTCGACTTTGGTGGTCAGTGGGCCATTTTTCTCAGATTCGGCTTTGGCTTTTACCCATTTCGGATCGGCCCGGAACTCATCGAAATGCTTCTTGCCTTCGGCTTCACTTGGATGCGCCAGAATGTACACCAGTTTCGACTGACCGCTTTCGTCGGGCTGCGTCGTCAGCCAGTAGCCGATGTTGGTCATTCCGTGTTGCTTAAACAGCTTGAGGGTATGGTTTTTAAAACGGGCCACCAGATCGTTCAGTTTACCGGGAGCCGGTGAATAGGTACGCAGTTCAAAAACCCGTCCCGGTTTTTTCGACGCTTTGATTTTGGGCGAAATTTCGGCCTCGGTCATGAAAATCTGGTCGACTTTGGCGACAATTTTGCCTTTCGCTTCCGTTTTTGCTACGACTTCCTTCCATTCGGGATCGCTGCTGAAGGCTTTCCACGACGCATCCCGGGCTTCGCGGTTCGGGTACGACAGGATGTAAATCAGCCTTTCCGGCGAAGCATCGGTCGGGGTCCAGTAGCCGACGTTGGTCATCCCGTGCTTTTCAAAAATTTTGGTGGTGTATTTTCGGAAACGGTCGATAATATTCTCGTAATTACCGGGCGTCGGATAATAAATCCGGACTTCGTACAAGCGCGATGGATCGGCCGGTTTGGTGGATTTCGGGTCCGAATTAGCTACCGAAAAACTTAGTGCAGTTACAACAAGGCTACAGGTTAATAGGAAATTTCTCATTGGTACGCGGCTGTTAGTTGAAGTACAAATGTAGACAGAGAAGCGACAGGATTAATTGATTAATCATAATTTCGATAAAGGCACTTTTTTCAGATAAAAAACTATCTTTACAAATCAAATATCCCTATAAAATTTTGATTTTATGCTGAGTCGCGTTGCAAACTCTATCTATTGGATGAACCGCTACATTGAACGGGCCGACAATTATTCCCGTTTTATGAGTGTTAATTTTAATCTGGCGTTGGATTTACCGCCCAATGTCGACGAACAATGGGAACCGCTTTTAATTGCCACCGCTGATAATTACCTGTTTTACAACTACTACCAGGAACCAACCCGCGAGAATGTCATCGATTTTATGACCTTCGACAAGCGGAATCCCAACTCCATTGTGAGCTGCCTGAACAACGCCCGGGAGAACGCCCGGACAATCCGGGAAAGCATTTCGAAGGAAATGTGGGAAAACATCAACGACCTGTATCTGCGCGTTCGGGACACGACCACGAAAGGAGAATCAAACCTGAACCGGTTGCAGGATTTTTTAAATAACGTCAAAAATGGTTGTCAGCATTTTTACGGCGTCATCGACTGCACCATTACGCGCAACGAAGCCTGGCATTTCGGGCGGGTGGGCCGGTTTCTGGAGCGTGCCGACAAAACCTCCCGGTTCCTGGATGTGAAGTATTTTACGCTCCTCCCCGATGCCGACGCCGTGGGTTCTACGCTCGATTTGATGATCTGGACGGCCGTTCTGAAATCGGGCAGTGCCTACAACATGTATCGCCAGCAATACAAAATGATCAGTTCATCAACCATTGTTGAATTCCTGATCCTGGACAAACTTTTCCCCCGTTCGGTTGCGCACTGCATCCGCCAGGCCGAACTGTCGCTCTACGAAATATCGGGAAATCTGATTACCAATGGGTTTAAAAACGAGGCCGAAAAAGCGCTCAGCAAACTTCGGTCAGAGATTGAGTTTACCGAAACCTCCGAGCTTTTCAAAACCGGCCTGCATCAATACCTGGATCGTTTTCAGATTCGTACCAACGAAGCCGCCAAAGCCGTTTATGAAACGTATTTCAGCTTGAAACCAGTCGAAGCCTGACAAACGCTCAACGGCTTGGGGGAATTTTCATTGACACAGAAGTTCACTCAAGCCGTTGAACTGTCGTTATTTATAAAACGGAAACGTCAGGGCGACGTACCCCATGGCGGCCCGGTTGCGGAAACGCCGGTTATCATCCTCAATATTCAAATTGCTGGCCCGCATTTCGGTGGTAATCCAGTGGTAACCGACTTTCACGCCCATCCGTCGCAACACATTCAGCCTCACATAGACTTCGCTGGAGAGTGATCCCAGATCATTATCGCCCAGCAATCGCAGATTCAGGCGCTGAGGCTGAGCGTATTGCAGGGGTGAAACCCGAAAACTCACGGTATCGATTTCTGAATCGGCATTGGTGTGTTCAAAACGACCGGTTGTCGACCGGTAGCGTCCTTCCCGGCTTTTGCCGAATCCCAGGCCGATCAGATCGGCACCAGCTCCTACTTCCACCGGTCCCAGCCGAATCTGCGCCCTCAAACCAAAATTGACGGTTGAAACCGTTACCCAATCGAACCGCATGGTATCGATGTTGGCCGCTACTTCGGGAGCAGATAAGGCCCCGAAGCCGGTTTTTTCACGGGTGAGCCGGGCGGGGGCCGTCGTATAATTCAGGTTATCTCCGTAAAAAGTCCCCCCTTTGATCGTCCAGCCAATCGAAAAAATCTTATTGGCGTCCAGATTTAACAATTCGTAGTACGTAAAAGACGGAGCCAGGTAATCTTTTTTAAATGCGGCCCCCACATCCACCCCGCTGCTGATCCGGCTGGCGGTGGGCGTTTGTGAGAAGGCGACGGCAGACGTAAAGACAAGTGCTAATGTTACTATTTTTTTCATATAGGAAACTTACTTTGTAAAGCAAAGTTAATGGGATTAACTGAAAGCTGGTGGTTTTGTTTCGCGCCGACCGCATCGTTTTTTTGCCAAAAATTCGTTCTACGGCCAATCCGATAACATTCAGGCAAGTAAATGGTTTAGAAAACTTACATGTATAGGTCACAACTGACGGTTCGTGAATCCTGCTTTGAAACCGGTGTCAAAGGCCTTGAAATCCATGATTGCCCAAACAATAATTTTCATAAAAAGTATGCCCGCGCGGGGCATACCTGAACTTTATGCTTCATTATTCTGATACTTCAGCACCACCGCTCCCAACGGCGGCACGGTGAGGATGATGGAAGCCTGACGCCCTTGCCACTCCTGCGGTTGCGAGACAAGCGGCTGGCTATTCAGCAGACCACTCCCAAAAAACGCCCGGTCATCGCTGTTGAACAACTCGACCCAGGTGCCTGCCGCCGGAACACCAATGCGGTAGTCGGTGCGGGGAATGGGCGTCATGTTCAGCACAATCACCACCTGCTCTTTGGTACGGGTGCCTTTCCGGGCGTAGACAATCATGCTATTTTCGCGGTCCGTCGTGTCGATCCACTCGAAGCCCTCGGCCACAAAGCTCTGCTCATACAGCGCCGGTTCGCTGCGATACAGCCGGTTTAAGGCTTTCATACACTCCTTCATGCCCTGATGAGGTGTATAATCGAGGAGGTGCCAGTCGAGGCTCCCATCGAATTTCCACTCCGAGGTTTGCCCAAATTCACAGCCCATGAACAGCAGCTTGGTGCCGGGATGTGTGAACATATACGTAAACAACAGCCGCAGGTTGGCAAATCGTTGCCACTCGTCACCCGGCATTTTGCTGATCAGGGCCTTTTTGCCGTAGACTACCTCATCGTGCGAAAATGGCAGCATGAAGTTTTCCGAAAACGCATACACTGTGCTGAACGTCAGCTCGTCCTGGTGCCAGCGACGGTAATACGAATCGCGCTGAAAATACCGCAGGGTGTCGTTCATCCAGCCCATCATCCACTTCATGCCGAAACCCAAACCGCCCGTGTAGGTGGGTCGGGTCACGCCCGGGAAGGCCGTCGACTCCTCGGCAATCATCTGGACTTCCGGAAAGTCCTTGTAAACCGCTTCGTTCAGTTCCTTGAAGAGCGAAATGGCTTCCAGGTTTTCCCGGCCACCGAATACGTTTGGTTCCCATTCGCCGTGGTTACGGGAATAATCGAGGTAGAGCATCGACGCGACGGCATCAACCCGCAGTCCGTCGGCATGAAACCGGTCCAGCCAGAACAGGGCATTGCTAAGCAAAAACGCCCGCACCTCGTTGCGACCGTAATTAAAAATATAGCTTTTCCAGTCGGGATGGTAGCCCTTCCGCATGTCGGGGTGTTCATACAGGTGCGAACCGTCGAACTCATACAAGCCGTGGGCATCACCCGGAAAGTGCGAAGGTACCCAGTCGAGGTACACGCCGATGTTTTCCTGGTGCAGCCGTTCGATCATGTTCATGAAATCCTGTGGCGTACCAAACCGGCTGGTCGGCGCAAAATACCCGGTAATCTGATAGCCCCACGACGGGTCATACGGATGCTCCATAACGGGCATAAACTCGACGTGCGTAAAGCCCAGTTCCTTGATGTAGGGCACCAGTGCATCGGCCACTTCGTTGTACGACAACTGCCGCGTGGGTTCCGACGGATCACGACGCCACGAATTTAGGTGAAGTTCATAGACGGAAATGGGTTTGTTGAGGGCATTGAATTTGCCCCGGTTCCGCATCCAGTAATCATCTTTCCATTCGTACCAGTTGTCCCAGACAACCGAGCCGGTTTTGGGCGGGGTTTCCCACCAGAGCGCAAACGGATCGCCTTTTTCAAGTTCCCGGCCGCTATCGTGCGTGATGGCATATTTATAAATCTCACCCCGGCCAATGTGGGGTACAAAAGCTTCCCAGATGCCCGAACTATCCCAGCGAACTTTCAGCGGGTGGCTTCCTTTGTTCCAGCCGTTGAAATTGCCGATGACGGCGACATACCGGGCCGACGGTGCCCAGACGGCAAAATACGTACCGACAACCCCGTCGACTTCGACGACGTGTGAGCCCAGCTTTTCATACAGACGGGTGTGTTTTCCGGCCCGGAAAAGATAGATGTCAAATTCGCTCAATCGACTGTAATTTCCTGAACCGGTTGAAGGCGACGGCGATTCCGGTGTTTGGTCGACAGTCTCCGTTTCCGGTTTTAGGTCAGTGGTAACAGGACTTTGTTTGGTCGTACGTTTCGCCATAAGAAAGCTATATCGTTTAGCTCGTGAAATATAGACAAATTTTCACCGATGAATCCAATGAATTCAACCGGTTTTATTCTTCGAAGACTTCGTGGAGATCGATTTGGAGGTTCGGAAAGATCAGCGGAGACAAGGTATCGCTCTCGTCGTACGGGTGTTGCCCGATAAACTGCCCCTGTTCGTTGAGCGTATAGACCAGGACGTTATCGTATTCGGGCTGAACAATCCAGTATTCCCGGACACCGGCTTCCTGATACGCATCAAACTTCTCCTTCATTTCTTTCTTCGTATTGCCTTTCGACAATACTTCGATCACCAGGTCCGGTGCGCCAATGCAACCCGCATCGTCCAGTTTGGCCACATCGCAAACGATGCACAGATCCGGCTGAACCACGGTGGTAATCGTTTCATTCGTCAGTTTATTCTTGCGGGGCAGTCGAACATCGAACGGCGCCATAAAGACCTGACAGGGTTTACCCTTCATGTAATTGCCAAACGGCAAATAGAACTTACCAACCAACTGCTGGTGTCGGCGACTGGGTGCGGGCAACATTTTCCAGATGTAGCCGCGTATCAATTCAAGCCGCTCCTGAACCCGCCACGTCAGGTAGTCGGCATAAGTGTATTGCCGGGTTAAATCCAACTGATCCAAACTGGTTATTTCCATAGAAATGCGCGTTTAGCACAAACTTACTCTTTTTTCGTCTGCAACAACCCCATTTGCAGCAGCGGGAGTTCCGAATTTCGGCTCGGGTCGGCAATCCGTATTTTTTCAATTTCCCGGATCACATCCATGATTCCCTTCAGCGGAATTTTGACCCAGGCCGGTCGATAACTGATCTCGTACCCCAGTTCATACACGGCTTTTTCCAGCAAATACACCAGCAGCAGGAAGTTCACTTCGTTGCTGTTCTTAAACAGCGGATGCGGGCTGCCAATCGTGTCCAGATAAGCATCCATGTACGTATCCCGAATGAGTTTGAACCAGCGTTCGGAAACGCGCTGCAGGTGATCAGGCTCGATACCGGCGGTTTCTGTGCTACCAAAGAGTTTGGCCGAAACCGCATAATGATACGACCGGATCATCCCGGCGACGTCTTTCAGGGGTGAATGTTTGATCTTTCGCTCGCTGATGCTGCTTTCCGGCTCGCCTTCAAAGTCAATGATAATGAAATCGTTACCCGTTGCCAGCACCTGTCCCAGGTGGTAATCGCCGTGAATCCGGATGCGCAGCGAGTCGAGCGGGCGGGTGCGAAAATCGTCGACAAATTCGTCGATCATCTCCTTAGCTTCCATGAACACCCACGCCAGGCTTTGCGCCAGCGGATCAAGTTTCGTGTAATTGTCGATGAGCAGGTTATACCGCCGTTCGAGCAGACTTTCAAACCGCCGGATGATGAACTCCCGGTAGTCGTCAGTGAAGGGTTCAGCAGCAAACGCCGGATCGCCCGATTCCGGACCGTACAACGCCAGGTGCATTTGACCCGTCCGTCGGCCCAGCAATTCTACCCGGTCGAACACGTCTTCCCGGATCGTAAATAACCGGTGCGGAACGGCATACAGAAAATCGTTGAGGTAATCCCCGGTCTGGTTCCAGCTATCCTGCTGATTTTCGACCATTCGCTGCATCATTCCGAGTGTAATGTCCGGCACCCCTTCCTGCTCCCAGATCATGCTTCCGGCGTAGGCCGGGATGTGGGCAAAGTTGCTTTTTTCGGTCAGAAAACTGACCAGATCCACTTCCGGATTGGTTTCCTGAAAAAGCTTGCGGTAAAGTTTCAGGAAGTATTTCTCACCCTGAGCCGGAACGCCAAAAACCAATGCAGAATTACTCGAGTCAACGGGCAATACGCGACTGGTAACCAGCACACTGACGTCTTCAATGGCCAATCCCTTTCCCCGGTGGAAGGTCAGTTGTCCGTCTTTTTGAGTCAGTGTTTTCTGGTTCACGAGGTTACCATACAGGGCCTGCCGGAACCGCTCGTCGTAAATGGCATCGACTACCAAACCACGTTTTTTATCAAAAACCGCAATTGTCAGAATCCCTTTCGGCACAATGGCCGGTGCGTCGGGCTGATCAACTTCAACAAATGATAAAGGAAGTAAATAACGCTCCGTTTCACCGTCGGCATAGCCCACTTCAACGATTAGCAGAAACGCTTTTTCGAGGGAAAAGGCATCGGTCTGAAACGCGATTTCGTGTATAAAACGAATACGGAATCCCTCCTGTTGGCGGGCTTTACCGGCAAACCACCGGCACGAGTTCACATAGGGAGGTAGAATCGCCGTTTCCAGGAACCGGATAGCATCCTGATCCCGGATCAGATTACTCCAGGCATGCGGGCTGGTCAGGTTGGTGGCGGTTGAGTCGAACATGGAGACAGATCGGTGGTACAGGCAAAGCGATTCTGCCCGTAATAATACAAAGTGATTCCGTAAATAAGCCTGTTTGATAAGTATAAATTGCGAATCAAAATCTCATTCCAGCAGATAATCCATGAGGATTTTCCACTGAATTTTCTGGTAGAAAAGCCAGCCTGCCGTGGCAATGACGGTATTGACCACTGCACGGCCCCCGGCTTCCGGATTCTGGTTGTTGATTCGCTCGTTCTCACCAATCTGACAAGCCGTAAGGGTATTTCCCACCCATTCCACGCGAAATGTACTGGTCGATTCATCCGTAAAAAAATGTTCAGTCCGGTTTTCGTTTTCGTGTGGATCCGCACAGGGACGGGCGGTAAAACCGGCTTTTCTTTCCTCATCAACGACCTGCGTAACCGTTACCCAGTTTTCGGGCGTTGGGCCGGGGAGTTCCAGGCGAATGAAATCGTTAACCGCAGGCCGACCCGACGGTTTTGGATGACCGGCAGCATCGTGCAACACAAACCCGGCGGTAAGACTGGATACGTCAGACCAGCGGTTGACGTCAAAAACTTTCTCTCTCGCGCGGGCGAAGGCCTGCTGGGCCGTCTGATGGTCCGGAAGATTTTTCTGACTGCAATACGTCTTGTCAACTGAATCATCCCCTTTCAAAAGATCGACACCGTGCTGAATGGTCTCTTTGATGCTGGTTTTCATACGGTTAAAGAGAAATGGTTTACCGGATAGGTATCAAAAACCCATTCCAATCAACCGATCGAAATGGGTTTTGTTAGCAAATAATCAAAAACCGTCCGCTAGTTTTCAGAACCTGCGTCACCGAACGTACGGCCTTTGCTCCGTTCTTTTTTCGTTTTAGGACTGGCTTTCGCTTTTTCTTTCACCGAGACCTTGCCGTCGGCAGTTGACGGCGACCGCGCTTCCCGACTTGCCTGCTTGCCCGAACGTCCGAATTTATTGGAGGTGCTGTTGCTATCCGGGCGAACGCCGGTTACGTTGCGGCTGATGCCCGCCCGGGTTTTGCCGGACTCCGTTTTCTGTTCTTTCACATTCGTACTCTTACCCTGAGACGGATTGGCCGCATTGCCTTCCGAGCTGGTCGTCTGAGCCTGGGTCGGCAAGGTGCTGAACAACCCGGCCACTACCGCTGCGATTAAGATTCCTTTTTTCATTCGTTGAGTTGATTAAATGACGTATTCCCGTCCACAAAAAGTCGGGTTCAGCGCATGACCCGGGGTTGAGACGGATTCAATTCACCCCAAACCCGGCATCAATGGTTGCAAAACCTACCTCGTTAACACCATTCGTTTCTGCATTGTTATCGAAAATAAGCCACGGCCCCCAACTTTATAGTCTAAAAAACCGCATCCTTCCGGCGCAGGAATGGGAATTCCGAAACGGTTCATTCTCTGATCCGGTTTCTGTATTTTGGTCCTGCTGGCAGATAGATTCGTGGAGTTGCAGGTCAGGGGCGTTAGCTCAGCCAGTTCAATGATTCCCATGTCGAAGGCGTTTTCTCCGGCACGTCCTCCTGCGTCAGGCGTTTGAGCAATTCCGCCATATCGGCCATCCGGACGCGGTGATCGACATCGACGAATTCCAGCACACTATCCGGCATACTGGGATACAGCGCATCGTCCGGTTCCTGAATAATGGTCAGACCGCCGAGCCGTTTGATGGACCACATACCCGATGTGCCGTCGTTCAGCATTCCTGTCAGCACAATGCCAATCACGCGGGGACCGTAGGTATAAGCGGCCGATCGAAACAGTGCGTCGATGGATGGACGGAAGCGGTTTTCTTTCGGACCTTTTTTGACAATGATCCGATCGTGTTCAACCAGCAGGTGATGGTCGGGAGGAGCCACATAAATCTGACCCGGTCGAACGCTTTCTCCATCCCGGGGATGAACGGCCTTCAAGGGTCCCGCGTGGGTCAGAATGTCGGGTAAAAAACTGGGCGAGTGGGGCGAAAGATGCTGTACGATAAAAATAGAAGCCCCAAAATCGGAGGAAAGAGTCGGCATCAGTCTTTTCAGAGCCGTTATGCCCCCTGCCGACGAGCCAATGACCACAATATCGCGCTTTGCCACAACCGTTTATCCGTGAACTCCTGGTAATTAGTTTCTATAGTATTCTCTTTAGACCTTTCGCTTTTTGCCCCAAAAGTGGATTTAGGAGCAAAAGCGAAAGTGCAAAGAATTATCAGACAAAAGTCCTGCTTTCATTAAAATACGGTAACAATCCTGGAAGGTCTGGAAATTCCTCACCTTCCAAACGCGCGCTCTTCCCGTTTCAAAGTAAACCAGTAACTTGCACGATAGTTTTTGGAAACTGGTATGGCAAAACGAACCGCATCGACCCATCAGCCTGCAGAGGAATTTACGCCCGTTGTTGCCATTGGGGCTTCGGCAGGGGGGCTGGAAGCGCTGACGCAACTATTCGAAAATCTGTCGTCTACCACCGGTTTTGCCTACGTATACATCCAGCACCTCGACCCTACTCAGGAAAGTCATATTTCCACAATTATTGGCCGCACAACGCCCATGCCGGTTAAAGAGGCCGAGCAGGGCATGCGGATCGAGCCGGATTATGTCTACATCATTCCACCCGACAAGGCGATCGAACTAGCCGATGGAGTCCTGATGCTTTCGCCCCGCCAGCCCCGACCCCACCTGCACATGCCGATCGACCAGTTCTTTGTCTCGCTGGCCAACCGCCAGAAAGAGGGAGCGATCGCCATTCTGCTTTCCGGCGCAGCCTCCGACGGCACCCTGGGCCTGAAAGCGATTAAAGCGGCCGGTGGCATCACCATCGTGCAGGACGAAACCGCTCAATTTCAGAGCATGCCCAAAACGGCCATTCACGAGGGCGTGGTCGATCTGGTGCTCTCCCCGAAAGAAATCGCCAAAGAACTAGAGCGGTTAAGCCACCAAAGTTACCTGTTCCGGTTAACGGCGCTGGTGGAAGGGCCGTCGGAGGTGGAAACGCCGGATGAAGACCTGAAAGCGGTGATCCAGTTTATCAAAAAGTCGACCGGTGTGGATTTCACCCACTACAAAGTGTCGACCATCCGTCGGCGCATCATTCGGCGGATGCTGCTTTACAAACTGGAAAGGTTGCAGGATTACATTCAGTATATGAAGCAGCACACCAACGAGGTCAACGCCCTGTATAGCGACCTGTTGATCAACGTGACGCATTTTTTTCGGGACGAAGAGACCATGGATTACCTGAAGAAAATCCTGCTGCCTCAGATCATTAAAAACAAGCTCCCCCGCGAACCGCTCCGCATCTGGATTCCGGCCTGCTCTACCGGCCAGGAAGCCTATTCGCTGGCGATGCTGATTCTGGAAGTTCTCGACGACCGCGTCCCCGGCCTGTCGATCCATATTTTTGCAACCGACCTGAGCGAGTCCGCCATTGCCAAAGCCCGGCACGGCAGCTACACCCGCAGTGAAGTAATGGACGTTTCACCCCAGCGGCTGCACCGGTTTTTTACAAAAGTAGACGATCACTACCGCATCAGCCGAACCATTCGTGACCTGTGCGTTTTTGCACCCCATAATATTTTCAAAGACCCGCCTTTCTCCCGGCTCGACCTCATCAGTTGCCGTAATCTGCTGATTTACCTGGACCAGGTATTGCAGAAAAAAGCCATCGCGACCTTCCATTATGCGCTGAATCCGACCGGTTATCTGTTACTCGGAAAGTCCGAAACCATCGGTTCTTCCGCGTCGTTTTTTGCTCAGTTGGAAAAGAACTACAAAATCTACGTGCGTAAAAACGACGTTACCAGCCGTCCTACGTTTGAAATGAATCCGCGGATGCCGGAAACAGAGCCTATGGAAGAACCGAATCGAAATCCTAAAAATCCCAAAACCGGCACACCCTCAACCGACCTGGACACCGTTGTCGACACGCTCCTGATGACGCAGTATGTCCCGGCCAGTGTGGTGGTCAATCAGGACCTCGACATTCTTCAGTTTCGGGGTTCTACGGGTTTATTTCTGGAGCCTCTGCCGGGAAAAGCCAGTCTCAACCTCCTCAAGATGGCCCGCCCGTCTCTGCTTTTCGAGTTGCGCAATACCGTCCACAAGGCCCATAAATCGGGGGAGACAAGCCGAAAAACCGGCCTGGAAATCAAGGTGAAAAACAAAACGCACCAGGTTGCCATCGAGGCTGTTCCGCTCAAAACCGCCACGGAAGAACGGCTTTTTCTGGTTGTCTTCGAAGAAATCAGTACCCCGGTTATTGCCGAAAGCGGATCGGCGGGTGTGCGCTCCCGCCGAATCAAGCAATTGGAAGAAGAACTGTCGACGCTGCGGGAAGACCTGCATTCGATTATTGAGGAGCAGGAAGCCAACAACGAAGAACTGCAGTCGGCCAACGAGGAGATCATCAGCAGCAATGAAGAACTGCAGAGCATCAACGAAGAACTGGAAACGAGCAAAGAAGAAATCGAATCGTCGAACGAAGAGTTGCAAACCATCAATCAGGAGTTGCAGCAGCGCAACGACCAGTTGACGGAGGCTTACGCCTTTGCCGAGGATATTTTTTCGACCATTCGGGAAGCTACGCTGGTTCTCAACAAAGACCTGCGGGTGATGAGTGCCAACCGGGCTTTCTACACCATTTTCCAGGTGCAGCCCGAAGCAACGGAAGGCCGGTTGATCTATGAACTCGGAAACCGCCAGTGGGACATTCCCCAACTCCGAAACATGCTCGATGCCGTTGTGCAGGAAGATGCCGAGTTTCAGGGCTTTGAGGTCATTCACAGCTTTCCGAAGATTGGTGAAAAAGTGATGTACCTCAACGCCAGAAAGGTGGTTCGGCAACACAGTCAGGAAGCCATTCTGATGGCCATAGAGGACATTACCGAACACCGGCAGGTGCAACGGATGCTGTCGGAACAGGAAGCGTGGTTTCATACCATTGTCGACAGCGCACCGACCCTGATCTGGGTTGCCGGCCCCGACGGCCACTACAAATACCTCAACACGGCCTGGCTGTCCTACACGGGTCATTATCTGAAGGAGGAATTGCTGCAAGGCTGGACGTCCGATATTCATTCCGATGACCAGGAATCCTATCGGCTGATGTATCAGACCTGTTTTCAAAAACGGAAGCCCTTTTCCTATGAATACCGCCTGCGCCGACAGGACGGCAACTACGGCTGGATTCAGGAAAAAGCCCGCCCTCTTTTCAAACCGGATGGCACGTTCAATGGCTATCTGGGCACTTGCACCGATGTTGATCCCGAAAAAAATCCGACGCAGGAGCTGGATTTGCGCGTTCAGGAGCGTAGCGGGGAAGTCCGGAAAACGGCCGAAAATTTACAGGCCATGCTGAACAGTTCGCTGGGAGCAGCCTCATTGATGGATCTGATGGAAACGGAGGAAGAACGGTCGCAGATGATTGGGATGATGCAGCGCAATCTGAACCAAGTAACGGCGATGCTAACCGAGTTGCAGAACTTCACGCCGTAGGAAGCGGGTCAGGTGGAGTCCGAATCAATCCCGTCAGTTGAAACAACGATCGGCGAAGGCACGGTTTTCAAACAGGTTTGCCCGGAAACGTATAAGCGGAGCGGTAGATGCACCCTCCTGGAATGCTGATGCCGATTCGTACCTGTTCCGAAAGTTCTGCAAGGGAACAAAAAAAATCGCCCCGGCTGAACACCTTCGGTGATTGGGTGTTATCATTTGTAGAATGTACTCGTTTCGCAATCCATCGGAAACATGACCTGAAACTATGACCGTCTTAAAAACATCAGCAAGCCCGAACCGACATCGCAAAGCCCGAATCCTGGTCGTTGAAGACAACGAGGATCACACGTTGCTCATCAAAAATGCCCTCCAGCATAGTTTTACTGACGTTGAAGCCGTGATGATGTCCGATGAACACACCGCGATTCATTACCTGGAGGAATGCGCTCAAACCGGACTGCGCCTTCCCCAGTTGATACTGCTGGATCTGTATCTGCCCAACCGGGAGAATGGTTGGGCTTTTCTGGAACTGGTTAAAAAACTGAGTCCGGAAATGGGGCAAATCCCCGTTGTGGTTTTCAGCAGTTCGAGCAACGACGAAGACATCGCCGAATCCTATGACCGCGGAGTGGCCTCCTACGTCGTCAAGCCTATGAATTTTGCGGAATGGACTGATTACTTTCTGACCCTGAAGGA
Organism: Larkinella humicola; assembly: GCF_008727875.1. Taxonomy (GTDB): domain Bacteria; phylum Bacteroidota; class Bacteroidia; order Cytophagales; family Spirosomataceae; genus Larkinella; species Larkinella humicola. The sequence goes on from NZ_VTWS01000006.1 coordinate 246,664, forward strand.
GTACTGGTGGGAAACCGTGTCGTTGCCCAATACGCATTCAATGTACTAGCCCTCACTCCGGTATCGGCCAGTTCGGCTAGACCGGAGCTACCCGGCCATTGCCGCCTTGTGGGGCTGAAGCGACCGACAGCCAATACCGGAATAGCTTCTCCAGCACCTGAATAAACCGGGCCAGATCGGTGGGGTAAACAATGACCGAATTGGCTCCCGATGCGTACCCTTGCTGCGCCTGATCATAATTACCGGCCGACGACAGCAGGATGGTGGGAATAAATCGGAAACGGGAACTGTTCTTGAGCGTTTGCAACGTGAGCATACTGCCCGGCTGGCCCCCATCCAGCACAATGACGGCGGGCATATCGGCCTCCCCGGTGCCGGAGAGTACTTTCTGAAGTCCGTTGCCGGTGTCGAATAGTTTCAGCCCCCACTGCGACCATTTTTCACCCATCAACTGCTGCACCAAACTTCCTTTCAGCTCATCAGCCATCACCACCCACATCCGCCGGGATGCCAAAGACGGTTGCTTTTTTTCGATACACGCCGGTTCTGAAAAAGAAGGATTGGCCGACCCGGGTGTCCCGTTTGCCGGAAAGGAAAGGGGTAACATCGTAACCAGGAGCGGGTCAATGATCAGACTCCAGCGCCGACGGCTAACGGGCAGTGTTTCACCATCCCGAAGGCTGACCGAACCCGCCATTTTATGACCCGGAGGAGCTTGAAAATCAGCAATATAATGAGGATTTACCAGCGCGGTTTTGTGAACCCGAAGAAAACCGGAGAGTTGTTTTTCAAAGAAAACCAGTGATTTCGCTAACAGAACCTTGCGCCCGTCACAATAATGGACCCACGAATAATTGCTGAACCCTTTCAGGTATTTAATCAATGCGGGGTATTGAATCGCTTCCTGAATCATGTTGTTTACCGATAAAAAGTGTTTGTGCTATACACTCTATAAAGTAACCAGATTCAGGGTAATTGTAGCCGCATTTCTTAGGCAATGGCACTTCTTTTTTACGTTTTGGCGACGTCGAAACCCAGGACGTTCAGGCTTCGATTTTCAGCAAGTGCATGGGCAACAGATAGGGGTCGAGTTCAACGTAGTTCCATTGCCCTTTCCAGGTGTATTGAGCCCCGGTCAGCAAATCGTGCACCACATATTCCTGTCCTTCGGCGATGCCCAACTGCCAGATTGGCACCTGCACCATACCCGCCCGCCGGTTGTAGGCGTCCGTGTTGATCACCATCAGCAGCCGGTTGGTGCCCGTCACTTTCAGATACGCCATCAGCGCGTCGTCGTCGATGCGGCAGAACGTCAGGTTGTTGGTGGTTTGCAAGGCCGGATTTTCCCGCCGGATGCGGTTGACCAGCCCGATCAGGTACGTCAGCCGGTTGGTGCGGTTCCAGTCCCAATACCGGATCTCGTATTTTTCTGAGTCGATGTATTCTTCCTTGCCCGGAAACGGCAGATGTTCCATCAACTCGAACGACGGTCCGTAGATACCGTAGTTGGACGAAAGCGTAGCCGCCAGCAAATACCGGATCAGAAACTGCGGCTCGTGGCCCGATTGCAGGATATACGGGTTGATATCGTGCGTGGTTGGCCAGAAATTCGGACGATAATAACTTTTCATCTCCCCCTGCGTCAGCTCGGTCAGGTATTCCTCCAGTTCCTGCTTGTTGTTGCGCCAGGTGAAATAGGTGTAGGATTGGGCAAAACCGCGCTTCGCCAGTTGCTGCATCACCTTGGGTTTGGTGAAGGCTTCGGCCAGAAAAAGCAGATCAGGGTACTGCTTTTTTACTTCCGTAATCAGCCACTCCCAGAACTGAAACGGTTTGGTATGCGGATTGTCGACCCGGATGATCCGGACGCCCCACGACGCCCAGGTCAGCATCGTCTCCTTCATTTCGATCCAGAGACTTTGCCAGTCGTCGGTTTCAAAATAAACCGGATAAATATCCTGGTACTTTTTCGGCGGATTTTCGGCGTATTGAATGGTGCCGTCGGGCCGTTTTTTAAACCATTCAGGATGGTCTTTGGCCCAGGGATGATCGGGCGAAACCTGAATGGCCAGGTCCATAGCCACCTCCATACCGTGATTTCGGGCAATGGCAATCAGGTGTTTGAAGTCGTCGAGAGATCCTAATTCGGGGTGGATGGCCGTGTGGCCGCCCAGTTCCGAGCCAATGCCATACGGAACCCCAGGTTCGCCGGGTTCCGAGACCACGTTATTATTTTTCCCCTTCCGAAACGCCTGTCCTATGGGGTGAATCGGTGGCAGATAGAGCACGTCGAAGCCCATCGCTTCAATGCGCGGCAACAGCTTTTCCACATCCCGGAATGTACCGTGCCGACCCGGCTCCTGCGAAGCGGATCGCGGGAAAAGGCAATACCACGTACTGAAACCTGCTTTGGGCCGATCGACGTCGATTATGAGTTCACGGCCATACCGGGCCGGATGTTTCCGCTCGGGATACCGGTGGATTAATTCGGTAAATGATTCGCTTTCCACAAACTGAAAAGCCTCCTGGTAAGCCGCATCATTGTATTCATCGGACCCGGCTTCCAGCAAAGCGGCCAGCCCTTCCAGCCTCGCTTTGTCGTCCCCTCCGGCCCGGTGAGCCATGCCTTCGACGTACACCGCCCCGGCTTTGAGTTCACTCGTCAGGCGCTGACCAGCCGCCCTTTTCAGCTCGACTTCGTGTTTCCAGGAAGCGATGTGATCCACCCACCCTTCGATCGTGTAGGCATACAGGCCCGGTTTTTCGACCGAAAACGACGCCCCCCAGCGGTCGTTGTTGACAAAAACCATCGGCACCTCGGTCCAGGCCGAATCATCCGGATGTTTATAGAGGAGTCGGGCGGCCAGTTTATCATGACCATCCAGAAAAATATCGGCTTCAACGGCAATGACATCACCGGGAACGGCCTTGATCGGAAACCGACCGCCATCGAGTTCGGGCGAAACCCGCTCGATCACGACGCGAATCTGACCATCAGAAGGCAGGTTTGCCAGTTTATAGGCCGCAGCGGCCGAACGGGAAGTTTTGATACGGGTGGCCATAGTCAACCTGATTAGCAAGAGTTTAGCTAACGGACACGCGTTTGCAGGCCGCCAGAATTTCGTTCATCATCTCGTTGTAACCGTCCTTCGAAACGGGCTTGGATTTCACCGAAATAGCCCCCAGTTTCAGGCACTCGTCGATCAACTCCCGACCCACGTACGTTGAGTAAATGACAACGGCAATTTGCGCCAGCCGATCGGTGTCTTTGATGGCTTTCAGCGTTTCTTTTCCCGTTAACTTAGGCATGTTCTGATCCAGAATGACAATATCCGGCAGTTCATCGGGCGATGTGATCCGATGGAGGTAGTCGAGAACTTCCACCCCGGTTGTTACGCCGGGCAGCAGTTCAATATCGGTGCGATTCCCCAAAAAATCTATAAAAAACTCGCGGTCATCCCCATCATCTTCAGCCAGTAAGATTTTCTTTCTGGAAAGGTCAAAAGCCATTTCAAGCCGGTTTATGTTGCTTCAAAGGTAAGCTAATAATGAATGTAGAACCCATTCCTTCCTTACTTTGTGCCCTGATCCGTCCATTATGTTTGTCAATAATACGTTTGGTGACCGCCAGCCCGATGCCCGACCCTTCGTAGATATCTTTGGTGTTTAATCGCTGAAACAACGAAAAAATCTTTTCAACGTACTGTTCATCGAACCCGATCCCGTTGTCGGTGATCTGGATTGCACAAACCGGCTCATCCTCCGGGTTAGCCGGATCGACGGGATCGACCGCTTTAATTTCAATCACCGGCGGCTCGTCGGCTTTGGAAAACTTCAGCGCATTGCTGATCAGGTTATGGAAAACCTGCCGAATCTGCCCCTGATTTACTTCCACTTCGGGCAACGGATCGATCCGAACGCGGGCGTTTTTTTCCTGAATCCGGAGTTCAAAATCTTTCAATACTTCCTGAACCAGTGCATTTAGATCCGTCAAAACGTACGTGTCCGAATGCGTTGATAAGCGGGAATAACTCAGGATGTCGATAATCATGGTGCGCATCCGGTTGGAAGAGTCGATGATTTTTTCCAGATACCGCACGCTGTCAGCCGGTAGTTCATCGATGTGCCGGTCCTTCAACAATTCCGAAAACATCTGAATCTTGCGCAACGGCTCCTGCAAATCGTGAGAGGCTACCGATGCAAACTGCTGCAAGTCGTGGTTACTGACCTCCAGCGCCGTGTTCATCTCTTCCAGTCGTTCGTTGTTGGATTTCAGCAGCCGCTGGGTGGCCTTCTGAACGGTGAGATCGGTCACGATCACGCTCATGGAAATGCCGCCATCCAGTTCCAGCGTCGTCACAGAAAGCTGACAAGGCACCTCTCTATCGTTGCTCAGGATGCAGATTTCAATTTTGCGGTCTACCGTCCACCCTTCGTTGAACAGGCTGTTGTAGCGGTCTTTATAAGTGGCAGGGATGAATGTATCAAACGACAGGGCAATCACTTTTGACAGTGGCATGGCTACCATCGACGCAAATTTTGAATTGCAGTAGAGAATCAATCCTTCTTCATTGAGCGTAACTGCCCCTTCGTTCATCGTTTCGATGAATACCCGATACGTCTGGTCAGCGGTTTTGAGGCTATAAAGTTCGTGCCCGTCCTTTCCCTGCACCACCAACGCATCGACCTGACCCGTTCGGATCGCGTGAATGGTTTCGGTGGCCTCCTCCAACTGGATCTGTAAGGCTTCGTTTTCCTGGACGAGTTGTTCGTAGGTTTTAGCCGGTTTCATCAACTGGTATGAGTAATGCCCAGGCCTTTGAGCACCTTTTCGGTGTCCGACATATCGCCGATCAGCCTACGCTGGGGCAAGGGCATTTTTTTTATCAATAAAGGTAAAGCAATGATCTGTTCACTTTCTGCGAGCATTCGTTGCTGGTAGACATCAATAATTTCCAGGGAATAGTTTCCCGCAAGATACGTTTCACAAATGTGTTTCAGATTGGCAATGGCCCGGATTGAGTTAATCGAAGCCCCGGTTACAAACAGGCGCAATTCAAACTTCTGCCCGTCGCCATCTGAATTTATATCCGGAGTTGTTAACTGCTCGATCATTCTATTTTTTTGCCGGACGAATGTTCAGTCCAACCAACACTTTTTCTTCGTTCGACAAATCACCAATGATTTTCCGAATGGGTTCGGGGACCTTTTTGACCAGTGTCGGAATGGCCAGAATCTGATCTCCTTCAGCCAGTTGGGGCTGCACCAGCAAATCTATCACCTCAATGATGTACTTGCCTTTCAGGTGCTCTTCACAATACCGCTTCAGATTGGCCAGTGCCGTCACGGATTTTGCCGTCTTTCCGGCAACGTATAGTCTTAACTCCCAGATTTCCTCTTTTGTTTCCATTCCGTTCAGTGGCTATTGCTCATTATGGCGGCTTTTGATTAGTTGTTCCCGGTTTTTCTCCAGCACATCCTTTCGCAACTCCTCTTCCACGTAGGCTTTATTCAATTCATCCTGCACGGATTCAAATTCTTCTTTCAAACTCGCAATCTTCGACTCCAGCACCAGGCGTTTGCGTTCGATTTCCCGGTCTTTGCGATTCACGGCATAATCACGCAATGCCTTCCCGGTCGCTTCCTGCAATTGCTGGGCTTCCCGTGCGGAGCCCGTCAGCACTCCGTCGGGGCTTAAAAAGACATCCACCAGATGCAGGCCTTCGTCCGTAATCACGAACTCGCGGACCTGATTGGAATGTTTCATGCCGCGCGATTTCATGACGTACATGCCCCGGTTGCGTTCACCGTTCGACTCGATATCCCGCACCAGCAACCAGGCATCTACCAGCGACGAAACCCCCTCGTCCGTTTGTTCACTCACAATGGTGTTCAGCGAAAGTGCCGTAAACATCACGGTTATTTGCATCGATTGCAGAAAATCGATCAGCCGGATCAACATCGACTTCACCTCACTGACGGTGCCCACCGTAATCAGGTTGGTAATAGGATCCAATATAACCAACTGGGGATCAAATTCTTCAATCAGTTTATGAATCGACACCAGGTGCATTTCCAGTCCGTTGAGCGTAGGGCGGGAAGCATGGAATCTCAACAGGCCGTTGTCGATGTGCTGTTGCATATCGAACCCAATCGAGCGCATGTTCCGGATAATCTGCTGCGGTGACTCCTCAAACGCGAAGTAAATGCAACGTTCTTTCTGATTACAGGCTTCGTGGGCAAAACTGGCGGCAATGCTGGTTTTGCCCGTTCCGGCGGTTCCCGAAACCAGAATGCTGCTGCCCCTGAAAAATCCTTTTCCCTCCAGCATTTTGTCCAGCGACGGAATCCCGGACGAAATTCGTTCCGACGTTACATTGTGCGTCAGGGTAAGTGAGGTTACCGGCAGAACCGAGATTCCGCTCTGATCGATCAAAAAAGGATATTCATTGGTACCATGCACCGACCCGCGGTATTTGACGATGCGCAGAAGCCGGGTGGAAATCTGATTGGCAACCCGGTGATCGAGCAGAATCACGCAGTCGGAAATGTATTCTTCCAGCCCCTGACGGGTTAACGTACCATCCCCTTTTTCGCCGGTGATGATGGTCGTTACTTTTTTGGCTTTCAGCCATTCAAACAGCCGCCGGAGCTCTGCCCGCAGTATTCCCTGATCGAGCAGGCCCGAAAACAGGTTTTCGATGGTGTCCAGCACCACGCGTTTGGCTCCAATGCTGTCGATGGCGTGTCCCAGCCGGATGAAAAGGCCGTCCAGGTCGTATTCGCCGGTCTCCTCGATTTCGCTCCGTTCAATCCGCACATGATCAAGTCTGATCAGCTTATCATGCTGGAGTTGGTTCAGGTTGTAGCCGAGCGAAGCCACGTTTAAAACCAGTTCTTCGGCTTTCTCCTCGAACGACATAAAAACCCCCGGTTCGCCATACAGCATCGCGCCGTGAACAATGAATTCGATGGAGAATAAGGTTTTTCCGCAGCCCGTTCCCCCGCAAATCAGCGTGGGCCGGCCTTTTGGTAATCCGCCCCCCGTAATTTCATCCAGACCAACGATGCCGGTCATGGCCTTGGGGAAGGAAGGAAGAGAGAAAGAAGATTTTTTTGAGGAAGTCAGGCTCATCGATGGTGTATTTTTTCAAAACGTGTGGTGGAAAAGGGCATTTAATTTTCAAAAAACATAACCGGATTTCCCCACCGAGTGTTTAACGACCAGGACGGAATGGTTCGTTTTACGTTCGAAAATATAGTAAAAAATATACGCTTATGGCAAATACCCGAGCCTTACGGTTTTAATCTAAAAATAAAGGATAAAAGCAAACCGCTCCTACCCTTTACGACTTTTCACCTAAAATAACGGGCATAGACCAGAGAGGTAAGATCAGAGAAAAAAGTGTCAAAAAGTCTCACCTCTCTGGTCTTCCCTCACAAATACCGGGTCGTGGCCGGATGAAACGTTTCCCACGAATGCAGGTATTCCTGCGAGGCCGAAATCCGGGCCAGTTTTTTTCCTTTCAGCAGACCCTCCGTGCAGATGCCGTGCCGGTTCCAGACCGACCCGGTTTCCTGGTCCCGAAAAGAATCCGCCGAATCCGCCATAAAATGCAGGATCTGGCCGTTCACTTTCCGGTTCCAGACGTGGAAGGTCGCGCTGTCGGAGGCCACCATGAGCAACAGCGGGGTTCCCGCCAGGCTATCGTTCGTGACTTTCTGTTTCAGCAACTGACTCCAGTCGTATGCGCGGGCCGCTTTGTTGTGTTCCACGCCCACCACCCACGATTTCGGCCTCCACGACAGGCTATCGCGTCCCGTTAGTTTCCGTTTGACTTTCCCTTTTTCGTAGGGTTCCATGCTGGCATACTGCTCCCGGAAGGTCGAATCCGGCTGGAGAACCAGCGTTTCGGGATGCAGTTCGGTCCAGGCCCGTAACGTCATTTGTTCGGATTGAAAACCGGGCAAATACTGGCCTTTCAACGGGCCGGCGATGGCTTCACCGTTGACCTGCCGCCACCAGCTCCCGGTCGTTTTGTCTTCAAACATCGCATTGAAATGATCCATACCCACCAGCCGGAACTCCTCAGGTTTGTTGCCCACCAGCGGCCGAAATACGCGGCCCGTGCGGCAAACCGTGCAATACGTGATCATGACCGGCTCCCCCCCCACCGTGTCCCGAACCTGGTGGTGATAGCCAATAAACTGGATCGGATAAGCCCGCGCCTGCCCGTTTACGACCAACCCCAACACCAGCTTATCAGCCGGGATTTTACTGGCTTTCAGATCCAGCATCACGGTTTCTTTTGGCTGGTAAAACATTTTTTCGGCCAGAAACCGGAAGTTGAACAGGTAAAAGACCACGCCATAAACGGCCAGCAGTGCCAGCACGGCAACTTTGCGTCCCCTGCGTTTCGGTGCCGCCAGCAGGCGGTAGGTCGGATAGGCGATGAGCAACCAGCCCATAATCCGGATGATCCAGCTATTTTGATGAATCCAGTAGGCAAAATCAATTGTATCGGCTTCCTGACTGCCCGGCATCGGCATAATGAAGTAGACTTTCGCTATTTCAGTGGCCGTCAGCAGCAGAATGCCGAAGATAAAAACGAGCATGATTTTCATAGAAACAGGGTTTACAGTTCACTCACCGGGGCATATAGTGATCATCTGCCGTATAGCCGTACTCCGCGATTTTAGTCGCCCGAAACTTGTACAATTCCGGGTTTTCGGGTGCCCAGGTTGCCAGACCGTCGACGTATCGGTTAAACATGCAGAAAGCAGCCGCAATCAAAACCGTATCGTGAATGTCTTTATCGGTGGCTCCCTGCAGACAGGCTTCGTGCACCTGCTCGGGCGTCACCTGTTTGCCGCCTTTCTGCACACTGCCGGCAATGGCCAGCAGGGCTTTCAGTTTGGACGAAATCAGGGTTAGTCCGTAGTTTTCCTTAACGGCTTTGACAAACTCGCCGTTCTCGTCGCCCCAGTAATAACTGGCCACGGCACCGTGGATGGTCTGGCAAAAAAAGCAGTCGTTCTCGGAGGAAACGTAGGTGGCAATCAACTCGCGTTCGGCCCGGCTCAGACCGTCGTCGGTTTGCAGCAGCGCGTTGGCTAATTCATTGAGTGGCTTCGCCGTTTCGGGGCTAAACGCCATCGGCCCGCGAATGCCGGGCAGTCCTTCAGGCAATTGAATATGAGGCATATCGGATAAAAAAAAGTAAAAACAGATCGAAACCGGACTATATATCCCTGACCGCAGCGCAGCCAGGGAATATCGCACTAACCTATTATGAACGCATTGCTTTCGTAGTCGTGGCTATGGCAGGGTGTTGTCTGGATTGGTAACCACAAACGCTGCACCATAAACCCTCAACTTCTATACCACCGGTTTTGGCATCACGTAGCCCAGGGTTCCCATGCGCTCGCCCATGGCTTCGTAAGCCGCCGGGTCCGTCGGGGTCAGGCTGGCCAGTCCGTCGACATACCGGTTGAACAGGCAGAACGTGGCGGCAATTAAAACCGTATCGTGAATGTCGCGGTCGGTGGCCCCCTGCTGGCGGGCGTCGGCCACCAGTTCCTCCGAAACCGTGCGGGCATCCTGCTGAACGTGTTTGGCAATGGTCAGCAAGGCTTTCAGCTTGTCGGAAACCGGAGCGGTTTGGTAATCCGCGATCACCTGATCAACCAGTTCTTTTTCTTTTCCCAGGAGAAACCGGGCCGCAGCCGCATGGCTCCCGGCGCAGAAATGACAGTCGTTGAGCGACGACACAAAGGTCGCGATCAACTCGCGTTCGGCTTCGCTCAGGGGCGATTCGTTTCGCAACAACGCCTGCGCCAGCGCATACAGATGCTGGCCGGTATCGGGTCGGTACATCACCAGGCTGCGAATACCGGGAATGCCTTCAGGAACTTGAATGTGTGCCATTTTTTTGATGATTTATGTTTTTGCCCTGACAGCGGTTGGAAACCCTGTCAGCGGCTTTAGAATAAGCCGTAAATAATACCAATCAGCCGCTGACAGGGTCTTCGACCGCTGTCAGGGCTGATTGCTGTCTGGGTTTTGTGCGCCAGATGGCAATAAAGCCAATGACGAACGTACCGGAAAAGGCAAAAATGGCCGATCCATACCCGCCCAAGACCGCAACCAGCGTACCGATAAAAAGGACCGCCGTTGCCGTCACCAGCCGACCGATGTTGAAACAAAAACCGGTGGCCCGGCCCCGCAACGGGGTGGGAAAAAGTTCGGGCAAATAGGCCGACATGGTGCCCTGGCTGATGCCGAAAAGCAGTGCCAGCGTGGCCATTTCGACATACACCAGGAAGGAAAGGGTCTTGTTCGTTTTGAAGACCACCGCGGTCATGACGAAACAGGCAGCAAAAACAAACAGCATGGTTCGCCGGTGCCCAAACAGCTTGACGATGAAACCCGACAGGATTCCGCCCAGTACCCCCCCGCTGCCCATCAGCATCATCGATAAACCGCGCGCTTTCCGTGCATCACCCACCACCAGGCTCTGCACCCAGGTCGGCACCCACGAAAAAACCGCCCAGAGTCCCACCAGCATCGCTCCGAATGCCAGCGAACCCAGCCACAACGACCGGCGGTATTGCGGATCGAACAGGCTGGCCTTGGCATCGGCGGATTGCTGATGAACCCGTTTCCAGCCTGACGGTTCCTGTACCAAACCCGCAATCAAAGCGCCAACAACCAGCGGAATACCGCCGATCCAGAACGCCTGCCGCCAGTCGGAGATCAGGTTATTGACCCACCCGGACAACATAATTCCGACCGGAAATGCCACCGCCAGAATGCCCATTGCAACGGGCCGGTTGCGCTCCGGCCAGATTTCGGACACGATGACGGTCGTCAACACCAGCACGCCCCCAATGCCAAAACCGGCGGCAAACCGCAGCGCGACGACGGTGAGCCAGTTGGGCGCAAAAGCCGTCAGCAGGGTGCAACCGCCATACAAACATACTGCCCCAACCAGCGACGTAACGCGCCCCAGCCGGTCGCCGAAATAGCCGAAACTCATGCCGCCCAGCATCCAGCCGTACAGAAACGTGGCCCCGACGTAGGCGCTGACCCGGTCGAGTTCAGCCTGGTCGGCCTGCCCCAGCAAGTCGCGGACAACCACCGGCAGGTAAGTTGACATCAGGGTCGAAACCGTGCCGCTGAAAATATACACCAGCATACAGAGCGCAAACACCCGGCTGCGGTAGGCCGATGTCGTTGGAGAGGCCGTGAGTTGAATCGTTTCCATCTTAGCGCATTCCCTGGTCAAACGTTAACGAAATGTAATACAGACCACCCACCGCCGGAGACCCGTAAGCCTGCACGACGTACTGGTTGGTCAGGTTGCTGGCTCCCACTTTCAGGGCGGTTTTCAATGACGGCACCCGGTAGGTAACCTGCGCATCGAGCAGGTGATAGGCCTGGATCTTCCCCGCACGCAGGTCGTTGAACGACCCTACCCAGTCGAATGAATCCTGCCAGTGCCAGGCCACGTTGAAGCCGAGATTTTTGGCCAGGTTGCGGTTTCCAACCGTCACGTTCGTTTTGTATTTCGGTGTGTTAAAAGCCGGAATGTTGTTGGGATTAGCCCCTTTCAGGTTAAAGGCCGACCAGGTGCCGTTGCCGCCAATCGTAAAACCGCCCGGCACATAATACGTCAGGCCCAGCGTGGCTCCCTGTGCCGTTACGCGATCGGTAGCATTGGTATACAATTGAAAAACCTGGTATTTGGTGTTCAGAATGTCCTGCGCGGCTGCGGGATTGATTTGCCCGTCGCTGCCCAGAACCGGGTTGTCGGGCCGGATGACGACCTGATTCAGGATAAAGTTCTGGTATTCACCGAAGTAATAATTGGCATCGACAGCCAGCCGGTTGTTGATCAACCCGCGGTAACCGACCTCAAAACTCTGTACCTTTTCCGGTTTAATGTAGGCTACATTCGATTTTTGCAGTTTATCCTTGTTGTTCATCACCGCCTGTTGGGGTGTTTTTCCGGACTGCACATCGGCGAGAAAACCGTTGACAAAACCGCCGACAGACGGCGAATTGATCGAATTTTCGTAGACGTTCATGCCCGCGCTGTTGGCGGGAGCGCCCCCCAGAATCGTAATTGGGCCGACATTCAGCTTGATAAACTGGTCGCTCGGCGTCGGGTTTCGAAAACCGGTTTGAAAGGAGGCCCGGAAATTATGCGCTTCGGTCGGGGAAAAAACCAGGGACGCTCTGGGCGTGAAGTACCCGGCAAAATTCTGGTTCTTGTCGTACCGCCCCGACACCGTCAGCTTCAGTTTGTCGGCCCAAAGCCGCTGGCTGGCCTGGACGAAGGCTCCGAACTCATTGTACAGAATGCGCCCCCCTTTGTCGTCGAACAGCGTTCCGTTTGTGAACAGACTGAACTGGCGGAAATTGCCGCCGGCCAGCACTTCGGTTTTCGACAAACCGGCGGCTTCCAGGGCCGACGAAAAATTGTACTGGGCATCGGCATGGTACATTTTCGTCTGGCTCAGAATCCCGGCGCCGTTCAATCCCTGAATCGTTTTCAGCCGCGCCTTTTCGCGATCAAACTCCGCCGAACCAGGCAGATACCGCCCCTGATCGGCAAAGCGCCGGGCGGCTGTGTGATCGGCCGTCGTGACGCCCTGCACCTTGCCCTGAAAAGCCGCCGTGTAGCGTGTAAACCACATTTCATCCGCCTGATTGGCCGGAACCACCGTGCCATTCAGGTCGCGCACCCACGTCCGGCCAACCTGCTGACCCAGCGAACGGGAGTTGAACGAATCGTGCGAATCTTCCTGATTGGTGTAGCCCCGGACGAAGAAATTAGCTCCCCGCAGTTCGATCCGATGCTGAAGCAACGAAAAACCGTTGACTGAAAACCGGTTGCTGCCCGTGTAATTGGCCGTTCCTTTGGAATAACTGTAGGAATAAATCGCTTCCAGATTGGGCGTAATCCGGTAATGAAGCGCTCCGTTCAGTTTCAGGCTGTAGACGTTGTAATCCGTCAAATACCGCTCTTCGTAACCGGTGCGGGCCACTTTGCCGATGCCGGTGATGGTGCGGTTTACCTCGTCGCCGTACACATTCAGGCCGTTGTAAGCCGGGTTGTTTTGGCCGCGTCTTTCGACCGGCGTGGTGGCATCGACGTCGGTATAATCTGTGGCAAACCAGTCCAGCCCCTTCATGTAGGCGACATTCAGTTTGAAAGCCAGCTTGTTGTTAAACGCTTTCGCATACCGCAGGGCATAATCGTGGTACAGGGCCGCACCGGTGTTCGGGTCGTTGACATGGTTGACGCCCACTTTGGCCTGCGCACTCAGCCCCTGAAACTGAAAGGGATCTTTCGAATGCATCAGCAAGGCCCCGTTGAAAGCCGTCGGACCATACAGCGCCGAGGCCGATCCCGGCACCAGTTCGACGCTTTCGACATCGAGATCCGAGAGTCCAAACATGTTCCCGACTGAAAAACCGAAACCGGCGGGCTGGTTGTCGATCCCGTCGATCAGTTGCAAAAACCGGGTGTTGCCGGTGCTGGCAAAACCGCGCGTGTTGATCTGTTTGTAGGTCAACCCGCTGGTGACCATATCGACGCCCTTGAGGTTGTTGATGCCCTCGTAAAACGTCGCCGAGGGTGTTTCGCGAATGGCCCGGTTGTCCATTTTCTCGATGCTGACGGGCGCTTTCAGGATGTTTTCCTCCACCCGCGAAGCCGCTACGACCACATCCTGCAACACCTGCGTGCTGACTTTCAGCGATACGGCGATGGGTTGACCGGCATTTTGTACCGAAACCAGTTGTCGTTCATACCCCACCATCGTGACGATCAGCGTCCACGGTCCACGCCGGTTGGTGGTCAGCGAAAACTGGCCCGCAGCATCGGCGGTTGTGCCGGTCAGTTGGTCTTTGATCAGGATGCTGGCCCCCGCCAGCGGGGCTTTGGTATCGGCGTCGGTGAGGGTTCCCGACAGCCGGGTTTGCTGGGCAAACGATGTGCCGTTCAGCAAGAGCAGAAAAAGGAGGCTATATACGAATGTAAACGGTTTTGAATTCATGGTTTTCCGGGTGTTTTGGTCGTTAAGAGTGCCAGCGGGGTGCGGCAAAGCAGGCCATTTTCGTCTTTAAATTCGATCTTTTTAAGGTTGGTACGTTCCATCCGTTCGCTCCCTTCTTTCAGGTGCAGAAACTGGTTGGGTTTGATGTGGCGGAAGACCTGTTTTTTTCCGTTGCGCTGCCACCGAATTTCGATTTCGTCGATCACCGTCGCCTTTCCGATGCCGATTTCCCGGCGCAAGGGAGATGCGCCGAAACTACCGCCCGAATTGACTTCGCGGTAGACGCTCCGCCGAACGCCGTTTTCCCGAAAAGTCACTTTGACCAGGCTTCCAATGGCCGCCCGGTTGGATTGGGTGCCTTCGAGTGAGAGACAAATCCAGTTGTTGGCGTTCTGACCCGGATTTACAAAGAAGGAGTTGGGGTAAGCATCCCCGACGTAAGCGCCCCCCATTTCGATGTAGATGTCCTGATCGCCGTCGTTGTCGAGATCGGCGAAGGAAACGCCATGCCCTTTCTGGACATTTCCGACGCGGGCCGAAGCCGTTACATCGGCGAATTTCTCACCGCCCAGACTCTTGAACATCTTGTTGGGAATCAGTGATTTGAAACTCGGACTTCCGGAACCCAGGTACATATCCAGCCAGCCATCGTTGTCGATATCGCCAAAATTGGAACCCATCGAAAAGGCGGTTTTCCGAAGTCCGGCCGACTCTGCCACATTGGTAAAAGTCCCATCCTGATTATTGCGGTAGAGGTAGATCGTCCCTTTGGTGCCTTCCGGCTTGTTGAGGGCTTCTGCCGCTTCGTAGAAAGAAAGGGCTTTGTGAAAGGTGTAATCACAAACGAAGATGTCTAACCAGCCGTCGTTGTTGTAATCCCAGAACCAGGTCGGGAACGAATTTCCGGTGTCTTTCCGCAAACCGGCCTGATCGGAAACGTCTTCAAAATGAGGAACCCCGCCCTTCATGCTCTGATTTTTCAGCAAATACCGGTTGCCGTCCAGCGTCGACAGGAATAAATCCGGTCGCCCATCGTTGTCGTAATCCCCCGATGTTACGCCTTTGATAAAACCGGTAATGGCGCAACCCGCTTTTTCGGCCACATTGGTGAAAGTGCCATCCTGGTTATTGAGGTAGAGTTCGCAGGGGTGAACGGCAACAGCGCTCGTCATCGAACCGGCGGTTTCATTGCCGATAAATACATCGAGCCAGCCGTCGTTGTTGAAATCATTCCAGGTTGCGGTTTGGGTCGGATGGAACGAAAGTAGCCCGCTGGTGGTCGTCACGTCCGTGAAAGTGCCGTCGCCGTTGTTTTTCAGCAACGAGTTCGGTTGATTCCCAAACTTATCCATCCAGGCTCCGCGCAGCACGAAAATATCGGTAAAACCGTCGTTGTTGTAATCCGTCTGGGTGAGGTTCAGTCCACCCGTGATGCGCTTCAAACCCGACGGTTCAGACTGGTCGCTGAAGGTGCCATCGCCGTTGTTTTTGAAATACTGCATCGGTTCGGTCAATCCCCAGGCTGAGGTGACCAGATCCAGATACCCGTCGTTGTTAAAATCCTCAGTAATGACGCCCCCGGCCATGTTACTCATATTCAGTTTGAGCCCCGGTGCAATGTCCTGAAAAGCCCTGATCCGGTGGGTCGTATCGATCATGTTCGGAAGCAACCACCGGGGCGGAACCTGCGACGGGTACGTTCCGAGCGTCATGTAGGCCAGATTCAGCAACCAGCGCGATTCGAGGTCATCCGGGTATTGTTCCAGAATCGCTTTGTACAGTTCAATGGCTTTTCTCGAACCGGTTTGGATCGTATGAATACCGCCCCCCTGCAACGGAAGGACGCACGATTCCACCGAATGCCGCCCGACACAATTGGTTTGTTCCCCCAGTCGCAGGTAAGCCATGGCGAGGTCGGCGGCTGCCAGTTGAGAGCCTCTGATATTCCGTGGGTCAATGCGTCGAACGATTTCTTCCAGCAGGTCAATAGCCTTTTCTTCCTCCCCCAGTTTCAGGAAAGCATCGGCTTTTGCGTAGCTGTACATCAGCCGTTGCTGCTCCCCCATGGTCGGGCTGGCCAAAAGGGTATTGGTGTGCGCCAGAACAGCTTCGGGGCAAAAGCTGTTTTCAGCGGTTGCGTATTCCAGCGATAGTTTGTGTAATATACCGATCATCTCTTCGTGAGATGACGGCTTCGACTGGCAGCCAAACAGTAGGCTGGTCAGCAAAACCAGCGGAATGAACCGAAACAATAGTATCTTCATGGGCATCGGAATGGGCGTTTACCCGGTGAATGTGTGGATCCAGACTGATTAAAAACCGCCTGACAAGCCCTAAAATCCGGCAAATCCGAACGGTTAAGGCGTACTTCTGTCAAAGACGGGTCATACAAACCCTGAAAAGAGACTACATTTTGGGTGGAACCGGAAAACCGCCGGGTGGCCGTTTATAGCCCTGAACGATGCGTTCGCCGAGTCGCTGGTAATACGCCGGATCGGTCGGTGTTACGCTGGCCAGCCCGTCGACGTACTTGTTGTACAGACAGAACAAGGCCGTAATCAATACCGTATCGTGAATTTCCCGATCGGTGGCGCCCGCCTGTTTCGCCCGCTCGACGGCTTCGGGCGTCACATCCTTCCCGCTGCGCTGGGCGCGGGCCGCAATGGCCAGCAAGGCTTTCATTTTCTCGCTGACCGGGGCGGTTTCATACTCCTGTTTCACGGCCCGGGCGATTTCATCGTCACCCAGCAGCAAATCGGCGGCTTTGGTGTGCGCGGCTGTACAGAAACGGGTTTCGTTCCGGGCCGACACCAGGGTGGCAATCAGTTCGCGCTCGCCCGGCGTTAAAGTCGATTCGCCCCGCAATAGGATTTGGGTCAATTCCCGGATGGGTAAAGCCGTATCGAGACGGTATTCGAGCAAACCGGTGATGCCGGGCAAATGCTCTGGAAGGGGTATATGGGGCATTACAGTACGGTCAAAAGGTGAACGAATCGCACCGAAAACGGCTGCTTTCGGCTTACAACTTGATTCCCAGCGTCAACACACCCGTCCGACCGTCGGAGGGCCAGATTCCCGGCCCCGGATAGAAGGTTGGACGCTTGGTGAAATACGCCGTATTCAGCAGGTTATTGATACTTCCCCGCAGCATAAAACGCCGTCCGATCCGCCAGGTGGTGTTCAAATCCCAGATGCCGTAGGCCGGAACGGGACCTCGGGCCCCATTGGCTGTCGGTTCTGGAGTGTTCAACGCGTCAGAAAACGTCTCGCTGACGTAGCTAAACTGGGCGGTCAGACTAAACGTGCGGTAGCGGGCGGTTAACCCGTTGCGGCTGGTCCAGCGCGGAGCCGATTCCACCCGGTTACCATCGATGGTTTGGTTATCGGCTCCCGTTGAAACGCGGGCGTTGTGGTAACGGGCATCCACAAAGGCCGTCGAAGTAAAACCGGTCAGCGTAAACTGGTTGGTTCGGTAAAACCGGGCTTCGATCAATGCTTCAACGCCTTTGGTACGGCTGTCGCCGACGTTCGTACGGAACACGTAACTTTCGCCCGCCGGATTGGTCAGCACCAGGCTCCCCAGGCGGTTTCGGTAGGGCAGATAAAACGCACTCACGTTGACGTGCAGTCCCTGCCAGTAGCCTTCCAGGCCGATTTCGGCGTTATACCCCGTCGCATCCTTTAGGTTTTTATCGACCTGTTCGTAGACCGAGGTCGGAATAATATCCTTGAAAATCACCGGGCGATAGGCCTGCGACCAGCCGCCGTACACTTTCAGTTCCGGGCGAAACCGGTATTGGGCATTGATTCCGAGCAGGGCAAACCGGTGGTCGATGTCGTTCGGCAGCTTCAGCGGGTCATAATAGCTGATGGTTCCCCGCAACCGGGTCAAGCCGCTTTCAACCCGAATTCCGGGCGAAATGGTCAGCTTCGGCGTCAGGTGAAACTGACTTTCCGCAAAAACCGCCACGTTGCTGGTGTAAAAGTGCAGGTCGCGCCCGAATGGTCCGGTGATCGACAAGTCGAAATCGGAGCCGGTCGTGCCTTTCCCCTGCTGCCGCCGGTTCAGATCATTGTTCATGAGCTGTACACCCACCACGCCGGTAGCGGTCACATTCCCAAGCTGATACGCGTGCAGCAAGCGCAATTCGGACGTATAACTGTGAAAGTTATCGATGTCGACCTGCCGGTTTCGCGGCTGTCCGGTTGCCTTGATGAGCGTATCCGGCACATTGGCCAATGCATCGAACAGAACACTATTTCGTTGGCCCAATACGGCCGACGTCAGCCACATCAGCCGGGTTCGATCCGTTATCTGCCAGTCGAGCCGCAGCGACGGCACCCAGATGTCGGGGTTAAAGTAGTTGCGGTTTCGGGTGGCCTGCTGCGGATTTTGCGCAAACATGTCTTCCGTCAACGGACCCGGAATGCGGTAAACATACGCCGAGCGACCCAATTCCGCACTGATCCGGAGCCGTTTCGTGGCCTGATACTGTAGGCTCATGAACTGGGCCTGGGCGTTCGACGTTGCGTTTTTCCGATACCCGTCCGAATGCTTCCGGTAGTAATAGCCGTAATACGTCAGCTTCCCGATTCGACCGCCAATGGCGTTGTATGTACTCCGCAAGCCGTATGAACCCACCGAATTGATGGTTTCAAAACCAAACCGGCGGGTGGTGTCGCCCGACTTCGTCACGTAATTGAGCATTCCGCCAAACTGCGCACCGTATTGCAGGGAAGCCGTTCCGCGCACCAGTTCGACCCGTTCGATGCTTTCCATCGGGGGCGAAAAGTGGCTGGCCGGATAACCGTACATGTCCGAATTGGTCAGAACCCCGTTCTGGCGACTATTGTATTCCCAGGACCGGTGCGGGTCCAGCCCGCGCGTGGCAACGTTCGTCTGGTTGCCGGTTCCGTCCATGTCATAGACGAACAAACCCGGAAGCCGCGCAAACACCTGCCGGGCGTTTTTTTCGGCAATATTGGCGTCAATTTCCCCCAACCGCACCACCTCGGTCCGTTTGCCACCCAGCAGATACGTACCCTGCACATCGGGCAGGGACTGCGTGACCCCCTCCCGAATCCCGGTTACGTTTACCTCTTTCAAGGTTTGGCTACGCAGGGTGTCGGCAGCGGGTTTCGGGGCTGGCGATTGGGCGAACCCGATACCGGTCAGGCTGATCATCAAGCCCATAGTGATCCCCGGAATACGCGTATTCTTCTTCCAAGAGTCCATGCTGTAGCGGATTAAAGTCCGGATCCGTCGGCTTTTGCGCGGGCGATGGCGTAGTTTCCAACTTCATTTCCAGCCTTTAAGCCAGCCTCACAATCAAAACGATAATGAATCAATCCGTAGATGCGCGACACGGAGGCCTCCTGGGCCTGTTTCGTAAAGGTTTCCGCCTGATCAGGAAATAAGTAGCCCAACACCGTGGCGGCCGCTCCCGAGAATGTCGAGTGCCCGGAGGTGTACGACGGAAAATTGGGCAGTCCTACGGACGTCTTCACTTTAAACTGCTGCGGACGGGGGTAGTAGTAATAGTATTTTGAGTCCCAGCACGTGATGGCCGCATCCATTTCGGCCGTTCCCAGCAGAGCCAGCGTGCGCGCCATCCGGACTTCGCTGTGTCGGGCTTCGTGGCTCACATTGGCCGCCGTACGGTGCCAGTGGCCGGGGGGCGTGTAGCTTCCGGCTCCGTCGGCCCAGTAATTGGCAATCCGCGCCTGTTCCCGGGTCTGGTTTTTCTGAATGGTCTGCAATTCCTCCAGGTCTTTCTGAAAAGCCGGACTGTCCAGCGCCGGAGGTGGCACGGCCCGCAGTTTTTCCAGATCCGCTTTGGTGTAATTCCACGGCAGGACGGCCCCGTAATTCGGCAGCATGGGTGGGCGAAGCGGCAATTCCTGGCTCACCCAGGCTTCGCGAAGACCCCGTTCTTTGGCTTTTTCGATCATGCCCGCTGTCAACGTCTGGTTGTTCGCAGCGGCCATCCCGTCGGTTCGGGCGCGGCCCATTACCTTGGCTGCCACGACATTTCCGAGGTCAACCCCGGCAACCAGATCGCTTTCCACATTCATACCGGCCCACAAACGGCTTTCGCGGTGTTCTTTCATGCGGGCTTCCAGATACGGCACCTCGCCCGGAAACATCGCCTTCAGAATCGTCACCGAAGCGGCAGCCACGACGGCATCTTCCGAGGGATAGGTCGGAATGCTGGAAACCGGCAGGGCCACCCGAATCGTGGCGTCGGTTTTCGACGGTGCGGCCCGTTTGAACTGGTATTTGTAGTTCCAGGCGGCCACCAGCGCGTCATACTGGGCCACACTCAGGTAGGCCAGGGCGCGGGAAGCATACGGTGGATTGGCAAACGGAAACTTCGGATCAGCCAACGGATTGGCCGCGTCGGGCACCGGGTATTTCCCCTCGGCGTTGTAGGCCGGCGGAATGTTATACCGGGCCGCTAGTTCGCGGGCAATCTCATTCCAGCGGTAAACGGCCCCGGCACCCCAGTAAACGACGGCTTCCTGCTGTTCCTTCGTCAGGCTGGCGGATTTCTGCTTCAAACTGGCCAGTTCGGCCACGTATTCGGGGGAAGAAACCGCTTTGGGGGCCGCCACCGCTATTTCAGTGGCCGAGGTTAGCTGATACGTTTTCCAGGAACCCGCTTTTTCGTCGACCGACGCAGGAGCATACCCCACCCGCTGGGGTTCTTCAATGGTTTTGTCACAAGACGTCAGAACAGCCACCGTGGCAAAAACGCCGATCGCTCCTTTCAGCCTATTGATATAGATTTTCATACTTTTTCTTGATTAATCTGGGGCCATGAACCGAACGCCATTCCCCGTCCATCCTTTTTACAACGTAAACAGATACAGCACGCCCACCGTGAAACTCGTGCTCTGCCCGACATTCCGGCCGTCGGTAACATAGCCCACACGGGCGTTGACGCCGATGTTTTTGGGCTGCACTTTTCCATACCAGCCCACCGTCGTGGCCTGCATGTTGTTGGTCGGAAACGGCATGTCATGCCGGCGAATGTAGTCGCCGTGGGTGCAGGAACTGCGTTCGGCCCAGAATTCGGTCTGCCATTTTTTCCGCAGAATCCCCAGTCGCAGGCCAGCGTCATAGGCATTCGGAACACTCACTTCGTCGGTGTTGTACACCCGGCCATCGGCCTGGTACGCATCGCGGTCTACTTTGATGTTGCTCCGCCAGAGGTAGGTGCCGTGCGCGTTGAGGTACAGACCGGTTTTCGGGTGCTTGTAATTGGCAATCAGCCGCCCCGAAACCGTCCGGCACTGCAATCCAATCGACATCGGCAAAAAATCCGGGACGTAATTGCCCACCGGCAGCGAGGCTCCCGCTACGGCGTGCAGCGAAAAACCGTGCGTCTTCAGAATCCGGTATTTCAACCAGCCCGACAGATCCTGGAGACCTTTCTGGCCCAGCAGATTGCCGGCACTGGTTTCCGTCCAGACATACGGCAGGCTCAGAATGACGTTCAACCGGTTGGTGATTCCAATGGCAGGCATCAGCATCACGTTTTGGGTCGTATGCCTCCCGATGTTGGAATTGGAGCGTTTGAGCGAGTTTTCCCAGTAATCGGTCCAGGTGCTTTTGCCATACATAGCCGCCACACAAACCGAACCTTTAGACATGTAAATGGCATCGTGCGGCATTTGCGCCTTCCCCTCGCCAACTGCTAATACAGCACTGACTACCAGTAATTTGATAAAGTTTTTCATTGCATTGAAAGGTGGATACGTGTCGGAAAGACCGATAAGAAATGTCTAGAACCAGCGGCTCAGCGAAACGGAGACGGAATAATCGGCAAAAGCCGCATCACCGTGACGAACACCCAGCGGATCGAGTTTGTCGGAGTAACTTTTGATCCGGTTGCGGTAGAGCGCCACCGGGACGGTTGCCGTGGCCGAGAATTTGCCGCGCATGTAGGCCAGGCCGGGTTCAACGGCCACAATGTAACCGGGTCGACGGAATCCTTTGCTTCCCCCAAAAACATCCGACGACGGAATGCCTTCTACGCGACCGCCAAGCATCACGGCCAGACCCGGAATCACGGAAATGGACTGGCTCAGACCGACCCGGGCGGCAAATTGATCCGCCACCGAGAAATAACCGGTTACGAGATCGATGGTCGTCGCTTCGGGATTACGCAGCACGTTGTTCGTTTCGCGGGGATTAAAGAGGTAATAGCCGGAAAAATACGCTGTCAGACCGCCGGTAAGCTGCGCATAGCCCTGCCCTTCCACGCTGAAACCCACCCCCCCATCGCCCAACTGGATCGACTGATCGACCGGTTTGTTCACGATGTAGTCTCTTTTCTCCTTGTCCAGTTTGTGAAAATCGCCGGTTACGCCCGGATTTCCGGTCGGCAGTTTAACCCCCACGCCCAGCGCCAGATTGGCTTTCGAAAATTTCGCCGGATCCACCAGCCAGTAGCTGCCCGAAAACCGAACATCGCCGATGCCCTGCGAACCAGTGCGAAACCGCTTGTGCTCCGGATTGGCCGTTACCGCATTGCCATAATGTTCGTATAAGGAAGAGCGGTCGTTGTACTGAATCGGCAAGTTCACGGAAAAGGATAGCCGGGGCGTTGCCAGGTACGTGATACCCAGATCGAGGGCATGGGAAATGTTAATCACCTCCGTATTTTGCTCCAGGCGCTCTTTCTGCTCAACGTCGCCCTTGAAATGCCGGAACGACCGGAAATACCGGTAGCCCATGTTCACCTGCCACTGGCCGGTGCGCTGTTTGAAAAAATCGGCTGAGGTGGCATTGCCAGGCACGGCACAGCCCATGTGCCGAACGGCTACGCAACCCTGCGCCAGTGCCTGGGTATACAGAAGGGACAGGCACAGGAATGCCATTGATAATCGGTAAAACAATTTCATTGCTTTGAGTTGTCTGAGATGGTCATGACGTGGAGGGAGGGTGTGGCCAGAAGGCCCACCAATCTTCCAACGGATGGATAAAAACCAGTGATGAATACCCGCAGCATATGGAATTTACCATCGAACCCGTTCGGGGCAACGAATGATAACCCGCACCTGCTTAGCGGCTTACGAGAACGAATGCGCACGATTCAGCCACGACACCTAAGGTCGCAGAAAACCGGCGAATCATGAATTCATCAGGACAACAACTCGGGGGGAGGAGAATAAACCGGCAGACTGCGGGTCGACAAATGGGAAGCAAACGACGGAATTCGCACCAGCTTCTCGTTCCACTCGTAGAGAAAAAACCAGGTACGGGCGCGGTTGATGGGCGAATATTCCTTTAAAAATAATTTAAGCAGGGTATTGGCTTTTTTAGCCGATTCAGACGTTCCGGTCGCAAACTGCTCCTTCACGAAGGAAAGCAAGTCCCGCTGGAAGAAAGATTTGGTCTTATTGACGTAGCCGGAAATGTGCAGCGTATCACCCGAGACATCCAGGTTGACAATTTCGTAGAAACTTCCCCGGTATTTGAACCCTTCCGGTTTGCTCTGCGTCAGAATGGCCTCGTTGGGGTGTTTTTGAAGCGGTATTTGGAACTCGACAATGTGATCGACTGACGAAAAAACCGTGACCCGTTCCGACAATTCATGCTGTTCCTGCCACTGCATACTGACGAGCACCAGCAGATGCCCCAGCATGTGGTAAAGCAAAACAACGAATAAACCGAAGGAGATAAACCGTTTCACAAATCTTTATTCGGTAAAATTTACTCAAATATACGATATCCTTGGAATCTTGCTACTTATTGTAAAAATTTTCAAGCGAAGTTACTTCTTTCAATAAGGCGTATATAACCACACCAGCAGGTCATCCAGCCGAAACGTGGAATGGTAGGTGATCTGGAAAAGGTGCAGGTACCGATGGTCTCGCTGCGGGTTGCGAACCAAGTTCTGGAGCATATATCCCGCTTCGATGCGCCCGGCTTTCGCCGTGGTGTAGCCCACACCGGCATACGACCAGTTTTCGCCACAAAAGGCATTTTTCGAACTGACTGGGCTGTTTTTTGCACCGGTCAGACAGAGGAAAACTTCGTGGGATGCCGAAATCGAAAACCCTTGCTTCTGCGTTTTTGAATCGTATAATTGGAAATGATAACCCAGTTGGTACCGAAGCAGCGTTGCTTTCGACTGAATGTTGGTCTTCAGGTTCAGCGGATAGCGTTCTTCATACCGCAAGCGATGCGCCAAACGGCCTTTCGGGAGCGCGTGGTTGTAGACAGTCTGCGCCCAAAGCCGGTTTTCATTGACCCGAAGCCCGAATAGATTATGCCGGGCGTAGGCATACCCAACGGCTGCTTGCCAGTCCGGTTTGATTTTGTAGACAATCCCGGGCTGAACGTAGAGCTGCAGGTTCGTAGCCGGGTAGCGAATGTTCTCGACGGTCTGATCAAAGGCGTCGATCGTGGCAGACGCGTAAACCGAATACAGAATTTTTTTGCTCAGGGTACCCGTTTGGGAAAGGGCGGGAAATACACCAACGAAATGCAGCGGTTGAGCCGCCAGCCGGGGAATCGACAGCGTCAGCAAAAGGAAGAAAATGGGTTTCATGGTGGTGCGGTGGATAGAGAAATCTCATCCGCACCCTACCAAAAGCTGTGCCAAATGCCATGAGTGGCTTATTGAGCCGCCAGTTCTACCGTCAACGCAAACCGGGTCGGCGACATCGTGGGGCCACTGAAGCCCCCTCCCCCTCCTCCGCCGTACATGCCGCGCCGGCCATACATACCGCCACCGTACATGCCACCACCCATACCGCCCATGCCCATGTTGCTCGAATTGGACGAGCTTTGCTTGGGCCGTTCCGGAACGCCGGATTCAAAACCGATGGCCAGGGGTTCGCCCGAACCGGGCTTGGCATTGAGCAACGCCAGGGGGATGGTGAGGTGATAGACCAGCCGACCGGCTTTGTCTTCCAGTCGACCCGTAATACCGGACGGATCGCCGGTGGCCGACACCAGCATTTCATCTTCGGCGACGAGGTGAATGAGTTTCATCTCGATTTTGCGGTCAATCAGTTGTTTGGTCATCGTCGACCGATCTGTGGGGCCGGCTTTGGCGCCCAACGCCACGGGGCGCCCGGTAGCGGGGTCCATTTCTTCGGGCAACGGAAACTGAATGCCGCGCCAGGTTTTTTTCTTGCCTTTCTGATCGAGCCAGATGGTGCTGCCAAACAGAAGGGATTTAAACTGATCCTGGTCGTTATCCAACTGGAAAGTCAGGAACAGTTTATCGGCATTGTTAACGGCAACCACGTGTACTTTCGCATTTTCCAGAAAGACTTCCGGACGCGCCGTACTGTCGGCAATTGGTTTGGTGACGGTTGGCACACTCGTCCAGGTACTTTTCACCGGAACCGGTTTCTGGGCCATAGCCATTCCGGCGGCCAGCAATACCACTATACCGATCAATGCGTTTCGTTTCATTGCCTGAGTTGAGGAGTAGGGAATGAGCGGATTTCTATCCGTTTTTTTAGGCCCGCTAAGGTACGGTTTTTTCGTGGAAAGGCATACAGAACGAAAATCGATCCATTTCTTCGCTACTTTTTTAGCCACCGGACGACACAAAAGGCGGTTTTCATTAGTTTATTCCGGAAGGAAGTCGCACCGATCCACACATTATGAGTTCTACACCAACCAATTCCATAAATGGGACGTCTGCAGAAGAACAACTTTTTCTGATGCAATCGATGCTGGATGCTTCACAAAATGTCATGGCGTATTGCGTCCCCGTTCGCAATGAACAGGCTCAAATCGTTGATTTTTCGTATCGGATTGCCAACCAGGGACTCGCTCAGTTGCTGGGTATCGAACGGAACCAGATCATGGAAAAGTCGTTGATGCACTGGTTTCCGAACGCCAAGGAACTGGGCTTGTTTCAACAGTATGTAGACGCCATTGAGACAGAAGAATCCAAATTGGTCGAATTACCTTACGGAGACCAGGCTTGTGACGGTTGTTTTCTCATCACAGCCACTCCGCTACAGGAAGGTATCGTGCTTTCATTCGCAGACATTACCGACCAGAAACGGGCCCGGGTAGCGCAGCAGGAACAGGCTGATCTCTTGCGGGCAACGCTGGACGCATCGTTGAATAGTACCATCGCCATGCGGGCAATCCGGGACGAAAACGGGCAAATCGTCGATTTTCTGATGCAAACCGCCAACCGGGCTGTCGAACGGGATTTGTTCCTGCCACCCGAGAAGATTGCCGGACACCGGTTGCTGGAGGTATTCCCCGGCAACATCGAATCCGGCCTGTTCGAATTCTACCAGCGGGTGGCTGAAACGGGAAAAACCGACCAAACCACGCAATATTACATCGATGCAAACGGGTTGGAAGCCTGGTTTACGGTAGCCGCCGTCCGGCAAAGCACCGACCAGATCGTGATCACGTTTATGAACATTACGGAGAGTAAATTGCAGGAACTGCGGTTGAAAAAGTCCAATGAGGATTTGTTGCGATCCAACGAACTGCTGGAGCAGTTTGCCTACGGTGCCAGCCACGATTTGCAGGAACCTCTGCGGAAAATTCAGGCATTCGGTGATCTGCTTCTCGATCAGTATGGCAGCCAGTTAGGCGATGGCGCCACGGTTTTGCAGCGGATGCAGTCGGCCGCCAGCCGCATGTCCGGGCTGATTCAGGATTTGCTGACGTATTCCCGGCTTTCCACTCAGAAACCCGCTTCGGTTGCGGTGGCCCTGAACCCGTTGATCAGCGACGTGCTCTCAGACCTGGAACTGATGATTCAGGATAAAAACGCCGTCGTTGAAGTGGCTCCCCTTCCAACTATCAAGGGAAGTGTGAGCCAGTTGCGGCAACTGTTTCAGAATCTGCTCATTAATGCCCTGAAATTCTCGTTCCCGGACACCCCGCCCCACATTCATCTTTCGTTTCGGGAAGTACGACTGGGCGAATTGCCGGCAGGGCTGGTTTTTCCGGTTTTGCCCGTCGCGCTAAAACCGCTCCAGAAAACGATCCGGTTTTATGAAATCAGCGTTCAGGACAACGGCATTGGTTTCAAAACCGAATACCGCCACCAGATTTTTAAAGCGTTCCAGCGATTACACAGCCAGAACAGCCAGTACGCCGGAACGGGTCTGGGGTTGGCGATCGTAAAAAAAGTCGTTGAAAATCACTTTGGAGCGATTCTGGCAGAAAGTCAGGAAGGCCAGGGAGCGGTTTTCCGGATTTACTTGCC
This sequence comes from Larkinella humicola, assembly GCF_008727875.1. Taxonomy (GTDB): domain Bacteria; phylum Bacteroidota; class Bacteroidia; order Cytophagales; family Spirosomataceae; genus Larkinella; species Larkinella humicola. Next base: position 273,942 of record NZ_VTWS01000006.1, read on the forward strand.
CACGAGTTATTGACCCGGTTCAAACCCGCTGGCATGTTCCTGACCCGCATTGAAAGACGGATGCGACTGATTACTCTTCTCCCTGTTTTACCAATCATCTAACAGACTAAAAATCAATCCAATACCAACAAAAAAAGGGACGCGAGCGTCCCTTTTTTACACTGAAATCATTCCGGCTCCTACACCCAATCCCAATCGAAGAGGGGTTGCATTTTGCGTTTGGCGGCCAGGAAAACCTGCCACAGCCGCGTCCGGCGGAAGCGTAGTACCCGTAAACCCAGCAATCCGGCCATCGCCGTCGGGGTTTGGGCGGGCGAAGCGGTCATGGACGTGGAACCGGCATCCGAAGCACCGCTGGTATCGTCCGATTCACCGCTGATTTGCGCGAGGGCTTCTTCCAGCAGATTCCGGCTGCGCGGCCCCCAGGTGGGTTCCGGTTCAGGACCGGGTTCGCCGGAGGTCCGAATAATCGGTTCAACACCCGGCTGGAAACGCTCGCCCGGTAAAGGCCGGGTCAGGTCGGCCAGCACGGCGGGGCTCAGCATATCGCTGTACATCCGCGGACGGGTTAGCAACTCCTTATAGGCCAATACCCGGTACAGGTACGTACTGGTTTCGCGGTGGAGCCGCAGGTTGTAATAACTCCGGATGCCCTGTTGATCGATGCGGTTTTGAACGTGGGTAACGCCACTGTTGTAAGCGGCAGCCACCAGCGTCCAGGAACCCAGTTCGCGGTGCAATTCGCGCAGGTACCGGCAGGCGGCTACCGTCGACTTGTAAAGATCCCTCCGTTCGTCGAGTCCATGTCTGACAATCAGACCATTATCGCGGGCGGTCTGGGGCATCAACTGCCAGTAGCCACCCGCCCCTTTGGGAGATGTGCTGGTGCCCGACAAGTCGCTTTCAACCAAAGGCAGGTACTTAAAGTCTTTGGGAATGTTGTACTTGGCCAGAATGGGTTCGATAACCGGAAAAAACTTTACCGCTCGTTTTCGAAGCCGGAGCAGATAATCCCGATGACGGGATTGTTTGAGTAAAACCGTTACCCAACGTCTGGTAACGTTGGACTGCCGAAGGGGAACAAACTCCCCACAAAATTGTACGGGTTGTAAACTTTGGATCGTTTCAGTTCCCGGCAACCTTACACTAACGGTGCCATTGGAATGGGACGTAAACTCTCTTGAATGTACGTCCAGAGGTGCCGACAAACCAATGGTTTTAAGCGTCGACAGCATCAGAATAATACTTGCTTCTTTTATCAAAACAGACTTAGTTGTTGTTTACGTCAACACGACGGTCACGGTTTAATAAAAAGTCATTCATACGAAGCTAGTTGATTTTCTGGACTTTACCAAATTCAGGTCTGTATAAATTACTAAACGGCAATCCTACTAACGCCATAGAATACTCAGAGAATACGGCCGAGCAGGGCGGCCACAATCCGGATTTTAGTGTAGTCGTAACGTCCCTGCAACGCGTCATAAACGGGCTTTAATGCGTTGTTTTCCACGCCCACCCGGGCAATGGCCCGCTCAATCTCCAGGCGGTCGGCGGTGTCGACCAAACCGGCCAGGTCGACCTCATATCCGTTGCCGGCGAGGTAGATTAAATGCATCGCAATGGTCGACGAAGACAGCTTCCGCTCCTCCGCAATTTCGTCAACGGTTTTGCCCTGCTGGTAGAGTTCGAAGGTCAGTAAATGCGTCGAGCCTTTCAAAGTCGTGCCCTCGCGCGCCTGTCCGGTGAGGAACCCGGCAATGACTTCCATGAACCGTTTCCCGAACAATTGCAGCTTCCGGTCGCCCACCCCGCTCACGTTTCGGAAGGCTTCGGGGGTGGTGGGGCGCAGGCGGCTCATTTCTTCCAGCGACGAATCCGTAAAAACCACATACGGTGGCACGTTCTGTTCGTCGGCCAGTTGTTTCCGCAACACCCGCAGTCGCTCGAAGAGATCGTCGCGAACCGTTTCGGTTTTGGTCTTCGGTTTTTGTTCGGCTTTGAGCTGGGCCGCATCTTCCGGTTTGATCAGTTGAATTTTCCGATCCTGGAACAAAACCGCATCCGCCAGAATGCCGCGTCGCAACGCATAATGATCGTCGTAGGCAATCTCAATAACCCCGATGTTGATCAGTTGCTGGATGTAACTCCGCCACTCGTCAAACTTCAGATCGCTGCCCGCGCCGTAGGTTTTAATCAGGTGATACTTATTTTGCATCACCGTCTGGTTCCGCGAACCGCGCAGAACGTCGATCAGCGTGTTGACCGGCACCTGTTCCTTCAGCCGAACAATCGCCGAGAGGGCTTTCTGGGCCAGCACGGTGCCGTCGAACATCACCCGCGGGTTCTGGCAGACGTCGCAGTTGCCACAGGGTTCACTCAGCTCTTCCGAAAAATAACTCAGCAAAACCTGACGCCGGCACGAATGCGCTTCGGCATACTGCTGAATGCGCTCCAGTTTCGCCATTTGCAACCCCAGGTTAGCCGGAGCGTTTTCGGACAGCATTTCCTTCCAACTTGCCACGTCGGCAAAGCTGTAGAACAAAACCGTATCGGCGGCAGAACCGTCGCGCCCGGCCCGGCCGATTTCCTGGTAAAAGCTTTCCAGGTTTTTGGGCATGTTATAATGAATCACCCAGCGGACGTTGGATTTGTCGATGCCCATGCCAAACGCAATGGTGGCGCAGATGATGCGAATGTCGTCCCGAACGAATTCTTCCTGCGCCTGCGAACGGCTTTCGGCACTCATCCCGGCGTGGTAATACCCGGCCCGGTAGCCCTTTTCCTGGAGTTTGGCCGCCAGACTTTCCGTCGATTTCCGGCTCTGGCAGTAGATGATTCCGGAATTATCGGGTTGCATAGCCAGAAACCGTTCGATCTGCTGAATCCGTTTCAGTCCGGGCAACACCTTCAGGCTCAGGTTCGGACGGTTGAAGGATGCCACAAAAACCTCCGGATCTGTGAGATGCAACTGGTTGATGATGTCCTGCCGGGTCAGTTTGTCGGCGGTGGCCGTCAGAGCGACCACCGGGACGTCGGGAAAATGCGTTTTCAGCATTGCCAACTGCGTGTATTCCGGGCGAAAATCATGTCCCCACGACGAAATACAGTGGGCTTCGTCGACGGCAAATAAACTGATTTGCAAGGTCTTCAGAAACACAAAAAACGATTCCGACAGCATTTTTTCGGGCGAAACGTAAAGCAGTTTCAATTTGCCGGCCTGGCAATCCTGCTCAATTTCCCGCTGCTCACGGCTGCTCTGCGTGCTGTTCAGAAAAGCCGCCGGAATCCCGTTCAGCAACAGGGCTTCAACCTGGTCTTTCATCAGTGCAATCAGGGGCGACACCACCAGGCAGACGCCCGGTTTCATCAGCGCCGGAATCTGAAAGCACACCGACTTTCCTCCACCCGTCGGCATCAGCACGAGCGAATCGCGGCCGTCCAGCAAGGTTCGGACGACGGTTTCCTGCATGGGCCGGAACCGGTCGTAACCGTAGTACTGCTTCAGGAAATCAACCGGTTTCAGCGTTTGTGTTTCGTTCATTGGTTTTGTTGGTTTTGCCCGCCCTGACAGCGGTCGAAGACCCTGTCAGCGGCAAGTCACTGCCCCGCCCCCTAAAGGGGAGAGGACGCTGCTCACTCCGGATGGTTTCGCGTCCTTTCCCCTTTAGGGGGCAGGGGCAAAATCAATCGTTCGGCCTCTGTTGGCAGAATGGTGTTGAAATTCCCCCAAAAGCGGTCATCCAACTTTCCGGTCTGCTTCGGCAGGTTTTCAGTGGTCGTCAGCACCTCCGTTTCCTGAACGGCCTGCCCGTTGGATCTGGCATATTCACCGGTGCCAAAATGCAGGGCAATGACGGCCATCATCGGCGTATTGGCGGCAACCGAAAACTGCGTTTCCAGCACCAGCCGGGAGTCCTGCAAAAACCATTTGCCGTTCAACTGGCGATAGTGGCTATGACTATAAATCCGTTTTACTTCCTTTTTTGAACGACCGGTCAGGTTCTCAAAAACCGCTTTCAGATTGGTTTTCAACACCTCCCCCGCGGCTTCGGGCGTAAATTCATACGCAATCCGGACAATGGCCCGGCTTGCGGTATCGATCAACACCTCGCCTTTCCGGGCTGCCCGAACCCGCCGACCTGCCACCGGGGCAAACGCCAGCCGGTACGCCGGGCGGTTGTCGCTGGCGGTCAGAACCGAATCCAGCCGGAATTCGTAGTCGTTCAGGTTGTCACCGTCCCAATACTCCGGCGGCCCCAGATCCATGCTGCGCGTCACGATGGCGGCTCCGTTCGGAAACGCGTATCCTTCCAACGCTTTCGGCAACGGATTCCGTACGTACTGCCGCCCTTTCACCAGCTTTACTTTTTCCGGCAATTCGGTCTGTATTTTGGGTAACTTCTCCACTTTCAGGATGGCTTCCCGTACAGTCCAGCAAACGGTATCGGTCGAAAGCGTCTCGCGGTAAAAACCGGTCAACACGGTGGGCGTCGCCTGAAAATTGGCATGAATGGCCTTCAGGGCCGAAAATACCAGCAACCGTCCGTCGGTTTGCCTCCGGAACGAAACCGCCAGGTCTGCCCGAAGCACCGGCTCCAGACTTACGACAATGGAATCGATCGGTTTCAGGTTTCGCAGGACCAGTTTGGCATTCTGGTAGCCCACAGCCGAAATGATGCCTTCTTTCTGCGAATCGATTTTAGGGTAGTTCAGCAAAAACCGCCCTTCCCGATTCGCCAGTGTCCCCCAGGCTTTGCCACTGACGCTGACGCAGGCAAATTCGACCGGTTTTCCCGTCGATTGGTCCACGACCTGGCCTTTCACCTGCTGATAGCCTTGCCCGAATGAACCTTGTATCCCCACTACCAAGAGGTATAAAACGCCTGAAAACCGCTTCATCCGGTGAAAATTAAAGAATTAAAAACCGGGTTCAGGGGGGCCGGTGGGGCCTGGTTCAGTTTTCAAAAATACGAAATTCGGCCCGTTTTTCCCCTAAAACCGACCGTAAACATAAGGCAAGTTTTTGATTGCCTGTACAAAAAATAACAATAGTTTTTCCATGTAACGACCTACTTTTTATCAGTTACACCCGACAATTCCTCAGACCGGAAACGGACCAGTGGGTGCGCCGTCCGAAAATGCCGGATTATCCGTATGTTTGAAGCTGAAAGACTTCTTCTGATTTCCCATGAAAAAAACAGGATGGCTTGGCGGCTTTTTGCTGCTCTCACTGGCTACGCAGGCACAAAATCCGCTCACACCCGAACAACTCTGGAAATGGGGCCGGGTGTCGGGACTGGGCATTTCCAAAGACAAAACCTCGGTTATTTATTCCGTCAGTACACCGAACGCGGAGGAAAACAAAAGTGCCCGGAAAACCTACACAATACCGTTGACTGGAGGTCCGGCGACCGAAATTTCAAACGCCGACAGCTTACTGGTCAACACCAAAATTTCGTCCGATGGCAAGTTTATCATCAGCAGCGAAGCCGTAAAACTGGAAGACATTGCCAGCACCGACAAATATCCTGATCTGAAAAAATCGAATGCCTACGTCTACACCTCGCTGAATTACCGCCACTGGGATACGTGGGAAGACGGCAAATACGACCATGTTTTCGTGGCTCCGCTGGTAAACGGAAAACCGGGAACGGGGAAAGATATTATGCCGGGCGAAAAGTTTGATTGCCCGCAAAAACCGTTTGGTGGCGACGAAGATTTTATCTGGAATCCCGACGGCAAGCACATCGTGTATGTGACCAAGAAAAAAACCGGCACGGCCTACGCGGTCAGTACCAATACCGACCTGTACGAATACGACATCACGACGGGAACGACCCAGAATCTGACCGAAGAAAACAAAGGCTACGACGTCAATCCCGACTACAACGCCAAAGGGCAACTGGCCTGGCTGCAAATGAAACGCGACGGCTACGAAGCCGACAAACAGGATTTGATCGTCTGGAACGGCGTCACCAAAATGAACCTGACCGGCCAACGGGACGACCTTCACGTTCAGGGCTTCAAATGGAGCCAGGACGGTTCGTCGCTTTTTTTCACGGCACCGATCGACGGCACGATTCAGTTGTTCAAGGTGACGTATCCGGGACTCACGAAAATGATGCCGATCATTACGCAGCTTACCAAAGGCGATTTCGACGTCACCGGCATCGTCGGGCAATCGGCGAATACCCTCGTCGTTTCCCGCACCGACATGAACCACCCGGCCGAACTGTTCACGGTCGATCTGGCAAACGGCGCGATGACGCAGCTCACCCACGTGAACGATGCCGTGTTGAAAACCACCGGAATCTGCAAAACCGAACGCCGTTTTGTAACGACCACCGACAACAAAAAGATGCTGGTGTGGGTCATTTATCCGCCCGGTTTCGACGCGTCCAAAAAATACCCGACGTTGTTGTATTGCCAGGGGGGGCCGCAGTCGGCGCTGACCCAAATGTATTCCTACCGCTGGAATTTCCAGTTGATGGCATCGCAGGGGTATATCGTGGTGGCACCCAACCGCCGGGGTATGCCGGGCCACGGTACCCAGTGGAACGAGCAGGTCAGCAAAGACTGGGGCGGGCAGGTGATCCGGGATTATCTGAGCGCCATCGATGCCGTTTCCAACGAACCGTATGTGGACAAAAACCGCTTGGGCTGCGTCGGTCCGAGTTTTGGCGGTTATTCGGTTTTTGCGCTGGCGGGAGTTCACAGCAAGCGGTTTAAGTCCTTCATTTCGCACGATGGCGTCTTTGATTTAAAGAGCATGTACGGCACCACCGAAGAGCTGTTTTTTGTCAACTGGGATTTTGGCGGATCGTATTGGGACAAAAAGAACGCAGCCGCCCAGCGGACTTACAGCCAGTCGCCGAGCAACTTCGTGGACCGCTGGGACACGCCGATTTTTATCATTCAGGGGGGCCGTGACTACCGCGTTCCGATCGAGCAGGGTTTGCAGGCTTTCCAGGCCGCACAATTGCGGGGCATCAAAAGCAAATTGCTCTATCTGCCCGACGAAAACCACTGGGTGCTGAGTGCGCAGAACGCGCTGGTGTGGCAGCGGGAGTTCTTTTCGTGGCTGAAGGAGACGCTGAAGTAAAACCGTTCAATCCACATTCCCTTTGACTTTCAAACCGCTGGGAACGCGGGTCGGCACGGTTTTGTCGAAGGTATCGTCATTGAGCGTGTTCAGGAATTCAACGATGCCGGAAATGTCGCGGAAATTCACGTTCATCTGCGTGGCCAGCGGGTCCATCTGGCGGGCCGAAACGTGCGGATTGAGGATTTTTCCGCCCGAAATGTCTTCATAAAACTGCAGAACATGCTCCAGCGTGACGAATTTTCCGCTGTGCATGTAAGGGGACGTATAGCGAAGGTTGCGCAAGGTTGGCGTCCGAAAGGCGTAGTCGTTGTTGATGCCGGCATCCGGTTCTTTCCGGTTTTGCGTATCGGGAACGCCCAGGGTGTGCAGCTTAAAGTCGGACAACATCGGGCCGTTGTGGCATTTGGCACAGCCGGTTTTCAGAAACAGGTTCAGTCCCTCCTTTTCACTCAGCGAGAGCGCGTTACTATCGCCCCGCATATACTGATCGAAGCGGGAGTTGTTGGCCACCAGCGTTCGCTCGTAGGCAGCAATCGCTTTCGCCATATTTTTGGCGTGAACCGGGTTTGTTTCGCCCGAAAATGCTTCGGAAAACAGCGTCTGGTATTCCGGAATCTTTCGGATTCGGGCGATAATTTCGTCCAGAACCGCTTCTTCCGCGAACGAATGGCCGCGCATTTCTTCCAGTGTGGTAATGGGTAGCAAGGCCTGCTCTTCCAGGCTTTTGGCCCGCATATCCCAGAACATGGGAGCCAGCCGGGGATCATATTCGCCGTGGTTTTTGATTCCGTTAAAAGCGGTATTCAGAATGGATTGGGAGTTTCGTTTGACAAACGGAATGGTGTTCGGAAGCCGGAACTGCCGTTTGCTGTCGCTGCCGGTTCCGTTGACGCCAATGGAGGTTTCCAGAAACTCCGCGTAGTTGAATTCGGGTTGGTGGCAGGTGGCGCAGGCAACATCCCGGTTGCCGGACAAAACCGGGTCATAAAACAGAAACCGCCCCAGTTCGACTTTTTTCGCATTCGTCAGGTTGTCCGGCGGATCGATAACCGATTCCGGCAAAGCCCCCAATACGGCGATGGATTCTGAGATCTTCTTTTCTCGCTTGTGCTTTGCGTCCCGCTCATTCCCGCAGGAACTCAAAATGAGCATGAGAACACCCAACAACAACACTGAAAAACGTTCAAAAACTGGCATTTCACTGGAATCAGACTGTTTTACCGACAAAAAAACCAAAAGCTCATTTTTCAAGTGAATGAGAAACGGCCAGCGAATTTATTAAAATGAGCTTAAAGTGTTTGGAATTTTCGCATTCTGTATTGAAAAAGCAATAATTTAATAGTCTATTTCCAACCATTTCACCCTATACTTTTCTAAAACGATGAAAAAGATTCCGTCATTTCTCGTTCTGATGCTGTCCATGCTGGTTCTAAATGCCACAGCACAGACAACCGCCGAGACCAAATCCGCCCGGAAAGAAAGCAAAGCAGCCCAAAAAGCCGCCAACGAATCGGACAATAAAGCGGTCATGAAAGAAGCCAAATCCGACAAAATGGCTTCCAATCGCAACCCCGATGGCACGTTTAAGAAGGCCGGGAAAGCTGAGGCCAAAACCGCAAAGGCCGAGACCAAAACCGCAAAGGCCGAACGCAACCCCGATGGCACCTTCAAAAGCAAGGCGGAGAAAGCGGCCATAAAAGAAGAGAAAGTCGCTGTTAGAGCTGAGAAAAACGTCAAAGTTGAAAAGACGGAGAAAGCCACGCGAGTCGAAAAGGAAGTCAAAGCCGTTCCGGAAGACTACAAAGCTGCCGTTGACAAGAGTCAGAAAGGCCCTGCCGGGGAAAAGGTTTATACCGGCCCGCGCGGAGGAAAATATTACATCACCAAAGCGGGCAACAAGCGGTATTTGAGTAGTAATTGATCAGGACCCATTTTGTCAAAAGTCACTGAACGCCCCAACAACCTTTTGAATTTTATTTCATTTTTAATGCCCAATACACTAATTTTTATAGAATAACTAAACTTGATTATTAATAATCAATCAAAATTTTTAAATTACTCCATTCTTAAGGTTAATGATATTTTTAAAGCTTAAACTTCCTGGGTTTAAGCTTTATTTTTATATATCAAAACGTATTCATAGAGCCCACCATCGTATCAATAGAAGTTAAACGCCAAAAGGGTTTATCCTTTTGAGAAGAATAAACCCTTTTGAGAATTTAAAACCACTAGTTTATCACATTCAATCGGTACGCAAAGGGTGAACTATAAAAGGCTCCGCCGGTAATGTTAACACCGGTATTGCTGGCTGTATAGGATTTCCCATTTGTCAATTTCATCACGGCTGTAATATCAAACCGATCACCGGCTGAGATATCCGTCAAAGCCAGTTTTGTAGCGGCCAATGCCTCGGCTCCCGTCACGGAAATGGTGGCTCGCGGATACCCCGTTTTGGCATCTTTCGCAAAGGCCGAAGCGGCAATGGACTTCAGGGCAACTGCCGTCGTGGTTTTGGTTCCGTTGGCCGGGGTCGCGTCCACAAAGGCAATGGACAAATCGTAGGAAGCAAACAGCGCGCCCTGGTTCGGGGTGACAGCCTCCGCCACAATCTCCATTTTGGTACCACTCATATTGGCTTTGCTGGCACTAAACGTTGCGTTGGTAACGGGATAGGGCGTCACCGTTCGGACATACCCGCCCTGCTCCATGCTGGTTTCATCGATCCGATCAATTACGTCTGTTTCACAGGCCATTGCGAACAACCCTAAAAACAGAAAGACCATGTATTTTTTCATCTATTTATGTTTTTGAATGAATGATCAACGCTCTTTTGTACTGGTAACGGGGCTATTTTAGCATCCCCGCCGGGTTGTTATCCCAAAAAACGGAAGTGGTTACGTTGGCCTTCTGCACCGCTTTGGCATTCCGGGTGATGTAGGAAGCCGGATAGTAGTATGAGCGGGGAAAACCGCCCGGACTGGGGTCGAGCGCCGGTTGCTGGTTGGACGGTTTGCCCGTCCGGCGATACAGGTTGTAGCTTTCGATGCCGTTTCCGTGCAGGGCCAGCCAGTATTCCGTTCCGATGATGTTCAGTTTCTGGGAATTAGTCGTGGCGGCATCGTAGTCGGCCAGGACTTTGGTGACGTACTTCGTCACTTCGGAGGCCCAGACCGTGCCGCTTGCTGCTTCGAAGGTGGCAATTTTGCCGCTTTCGTTGGTGCCCAGCGCCAGGGTTCGCACGTCCGCCATCGACTTTTCAATCGCTGATTTCAGCAGGTCTTTCGCCACGCCGGTTGTGCCCAAGGTCAGCGCCGACTCGGCCAGCATGAAGTCTACAAAAGACCGCATCATGATGGGATGAATGCCCGCTCCACCCCCACCGGCACCCAGCGAAACCGGGACACCCGCGTCGTTGTCGAAGGAACCACCGGCAGGATAAACACCCCAGGCTGTCCTTAACAACCCATCGGGTGGAATCCCTTCGTTGCTCAGGTGATCGCGGCCCCAGTAGCCCACCGTCGACGGCAAGCAGAACACATCCGAGTCTGAATAATGCGCGGGTTTTGAGTTGTTCACACACCGCAAGGCATTGACATCCGTCGGATTTTTGATCGTCTGGCGGTAGAAGTAATACCGAATGCGGGGATCCGGAAAACCTTTGGATGAATACAGCGTTCCCATGTACGAATTCGACTGATAATCACCGCCCCCGGTCGACGAATACTGTCCTCCGTAGCGGGGATGGCGGGTATCCGGATTGGTGAGGTTGGAACCGAATTTGAAGGCAAAGTTCTGCGTCGCCGTGGAAATCAGTTTTCCCCCGGCAATCAGCGAATTGATGGCCGTGGTTGACCCCGCAGCGTCCGTCAATCGCATGTTCAAGTAAATTTTCAATTTCAGCGTGTTGGCAACCCGCGTCCAGCTATCGGCATTTCCGGCATAGATCAGATCATTCGGCGCTCCGGCTTTGGAGGTAGCCGCAAAGTTCTTGATGGCCTCGTCCAGTTCCGTCAGTGCCGATTTGTAGATGGTGGCTCCGGCATCGACACCCGGGTTGAAGTTGGTCGGGTCGATTGCTTCCGTATAAGGCACATCCCCAAACGCATCCACCAGATTGATCAGAACGGAGGCCCGCAACGTCCGGGCAATCCCGGCATGAACGAACAATTCCGCTTTTTCAGCCAGGGGAATGATGGTTTTCACGTCCGTCAGAATGGCCGCGTAGGCCGTGGTCCAGGCACCGTCGAAGTTGCCCGGCGAAACCGCATTGTCATAAATGGCCGACCCCTGGTTGAGCATCCGGGTTAGTCGCATACCCGGATCACTCAGCGAGTTAAAGTGACCGGCGTAGCTCAACTCGATTTGATTGAGCAGGTAGTTGATGTCGGTATTACTGGTCGTTACCGCATTCGGATTATCCAACAAATCCAGCTTGCAGGAATTCAGTACGACCAGACACAAAACCAACAAGGTTGTGCTTATTTTCTTGATCATCGGTTGATTGATTTATTTTTTTGAATGAATGATGAAGCACTCAACGTGCGTCATTCAGCGTCTGTAGCCGGTTTTCGGATTAGAAAGTCAGCCGCAACGTTCCGCCGAGCCGTTTGGAACTCGGCCCTGTCAGAAACTCGAAGCCCATGCCGTTGCCGACTCCCAGACCCAGGTTATCGGTGTCGAAGTTGAGGCCCTTCGGAATATGGATCGCCCTGTACCACAGGTTATTCCCCGTCAACGAAACGGAGATGCCTTTGAAGAACGTCTTGCCCAGCAGTTTTTTAGGTAACTGGTACGACAGCGATACTTCCTGCAAACGGATGGTGGAACCGTCGTAAATCCGGCCTTCATCCCCGAAGAAATAGTAGTTGTTGAAGTAGAAATCCGAAGCCGTGATCTGAATGTCGTTCGGGGTTCCGTCGGCCAGTTTAACGCCGGGAATCACGAGCGTTTGCGCCCGATCGAACCCGGTTTCCAGACCAATGTCGGTGGTCATGCCCCGGCCCAGCAACGCACCCGCCGTGGAGGCATACATGGCTCCGCCGTGCCGGTACGACATCATCACGTTGAGCGATAAGCCTTTAAAACTAAATTCGTTGATGAGGCTGCTCGTAAACGCCGGGTTTGGATCGCCCAGGACAATCGGCGAGGTGGTCGCCAGCAAATAACCACCGGCATCGATCAGGTACTGCCCCTGCTCGTTCCGACGGAAACCGGTGCCTTTGATAACGTTAAAGGGCTGACCCACAACGGCATAATTACCCAGCGTTCCGCCAAAACCGGCCACCTGAACTTCCTGTAACGTACCACCCAGATCGAGTACTTTAGGCCGGTTGCGTGAGAAGACGCCCGTTACGCCCCAGGAGAAATCGCCCACTTTGACGGGCGTTGCCGACAGGCTGATTTCGATGCCTTCGTTCCGGATTTTCCCGATGTTGATCGTCGTGGCGGTATAGCCCGTCGATGCATCCAGGGGTGTACTGGTAATCAAATTCCGGGTGTTGCGCTGATACGCCGTGACGTCAAAGCTGAGGGCGTTGTTGAAAAGCCGCCCTTCGATGCCCAGCTCCACTTCGGTGTGCAACTCGGGTTTCAGGTTGGCGTTGCCGAGTCCGTTGTCGACCGAGTGGGTCTGTACCGTTGCTCCGGACGAGGTCAGCCAGGCTCTGGCGTTCTGATTCAGCACGTTGCGGGTGCTGTAGGGATTGGGGAAACCGGCGGAAGTTCCGACACCCGCCCGAACTTTCAGGAAGTTGATCAGGTTGCTGGACTGCAAGCCTTTAAAAGCCGAGGTCGGCACGAACGAGACACTAGCGGAGGGATAAAAAATCCGGCGGTTCGGTGTTTCTACGGTCGATGTCCAGTCGTTCCGGCCTGCCAGGTTCAGAAACAAAAAGTCGTTGATGTCGGCGGTTATCTCCCCAAAGATCCCGATCCGGGTTTGTTCGGTCATGCCATCCGCGGCAACATTGTCGATGAAGTTGTTGTGGCGGAACAGATTCCGGGCCAACTGATTCTGGCTCGTCACGAAAAGGCCGTTCGTCACGTCATTCCGCATGTTACCGCCAATCCGTCCCGACAAAACGATCCCGTCGTTGATCGATTTGTTGTAGGACAAGATCATGCTGTTATCCCAGATTGTATTCTGGATATCATACGTATTGTAGAACCCATTCACAAAATCAACGCCCCCCTTGTTGAACTTGTATTCCTGCTTTTCCGTGTAGGTATCCAACCCGACTTTGTAGACCAGGATCAGGTCTTTCGCAATATCATAGTTAATAGAGGTGGTAGCAAAAAGCCGGTTCACAACGCCGGTTGTCTTGTAGTTTTTCAAAATCCAACGGGGGTTGGGAATATCATTACCACTCCGAAAATAAACGGAACTGGCATCGACCGGATTCTCATAAGGCCAGCCCATCAAGTCCACCTGACGCGGGGTATACATCACGTTGGCCAGCACCGACGGAAATCCACCCAGCGAGTTGTTTCCGGTTCCGGCGTTCAGGGGGGGCGAATACTGATCGGTGCGGGCAAAGTTGAACGACGAAATGATGTTCACTTTTTTGCTCAACTGCGCATTCAGGCCCAGGCCCAGGTTCAGCTTGGTCAGCCCGTTTTCCGGGATGTAACCTTCTTCCTTGTTGTAACCGGCCGAGAGGTTGAAGCTCACTTTTTCGCCCCCGCCCGACACGTTCAGCGACGTATTGGATATTTTGCCGGTGCGGAAAAAGTCTTTTACGTTGTTCGGATACACCTGCATCGCATACGGACTCACCGACGCGACATACGGAGCCAGGGCCGCCCGCGTGGCCGCCACACTCAGAAAAGCGTAGGGGTGCTGCGTCAGGGCCGTGTTGGTGTTCTGCGACGGATAAATGGCGGCTTCGGCCAGGGTCGGTCCCCAGTTGCTGAAGAAGTAGCCCAGATTCTGCTGAAAACCCCCGACATAACTATTCTGGTAATCGGGCAGGTGGGCGGTATTGGTAAAGAACGACTGCGTCAGGCTCACTTCGGTCACCCGCGCCTTTCGGCTACCGTTTTTGGTCGTTACCAGAATCACCCCGTTTCGTCCCTGATCGCCGTAGGTAACGGTGGCTGCCAGCCCTTTCAAGACGCTGATGTTTTCGATGTTGTTCGGATCCAGGTCCAGAAACCGGCTGGAAGCGGACTGACCGCCCCCCGTAAAACCGCCCCGGGAGTTGGTGCTGGAGTTGAACGGAATGCCGTCGACCACAAACAGCGGCTGGGTGGAACCCGTGATGGAAGAATAACCCCGGATCGTAATGTTGGTGCCGGTTCCGGACACGCCTGAGGTAGCGGTAATGTTGACGCCCGGTATTTTGCCCTGCAACACCCGCCCGACATCGGCCTGCGGACGGTCGGAAATCTGTTTGCTTTCTACGGTAGTGACGGCGTATCCCAGTGCTTTTTTCTCCCGGACAATGCCCTGGGCCGTTACGACGATTTCCTGCAACTGCCGGGCGTCCGATACCAGTACCACATCGACCGTCGAGCGGTTTCCGACCGGCACTTCCTGGGTAATCATGCCCACAAAGCTGAAGACCAAAACCGGATTGTTACCCGATACAGTCAGGGAGTAGGCTCCGTTTCCGTCGGTGTTGCCGCCGATGGTGGTTCCCTTGCTGACAACCGAAACGCCGGGGAGTGGCGTCCCGTCTTCATCGGACCTGACGATCCCGCTGATCTTTCGATCCTGAGCCTGGGCACAGACCCAGGTCGTACAAGCCATCAACAGGCTTAATAATAAATGTTTCTTCATCCTTAGTTATGGTTAAGATTAAGCGACTGTTAAAAACAAACGCCATTAAATGTAAAAATTAAAAAAACATTAAAACAAGGAAGGGTACATTTCCGAATCAAACTCGTCAATTTTGTACAAGTCTGTGCAAAATATGTATAGATATACCCAATAAGCAAGCATTAAATTCTGCAATTCTGACAAAACACAGAATAAAATCCATTAGACATAGTCATCCCATTTTCCCGAATAAAGACAATTTTTTCGGGAATTAACCAAACCGAATACAGCGATAGGAAATGGGAGATTTTGCTCGTATGTTGAAATTAATAAATGAATAAAAGCATTTATTTTTTGTATTATTTTTGCTTTTATCAGCTATAACGAGCGTACATTAATTTCATAACAATACGACACAAGGGTATGCAAAACCACTACATGCAGTAATTATCATGAATTAATCAGATAAAATAATGGATTTAGGAAAGTAGCATTGAACACCGTTTTTCGGCATAAAAGACGCCCAAAAGTCTTTTACTGAAATCCCGGTAAAGTAGTTAAGACATACCCATAGGTTAAGGGCATCAACAGCGAATCGGCTGGTCTGTTCGAAACTCAAGCCTTCAGTGTGGTGAGAAGTCCCGTCGTTTCAGACAAGATCTTCAGTGTTCATTCGTATGCAGGTACTCCGGATGTAGTTCCAGGCGGGGTTTTCCAGAGGTGGAACCCTGTTGCACTGGAGTCACTAAAAGTAACAAAAAGGAAACAGTTTGTCAAGGAGTGCGACAGGAACTGGTAGGAGACATTTCGCTTCCACCCCGTTCCCCTAATTGATTTAAACAAAATCATTGCCGGATTACGAGTTTGGCCTATCAGCCCACTGCCTCACCGGCGGACCGGTTTAGCGGTGGGAAAACGAAAAGCCCCCTGCAACCGAACCGTTTTAACGGTTTGCCAGACGATGAAACCGTTAAAACGGTTCCGGAATGATTCAGTTTCATGACAATTTTCCCACCGCTAAACCGGTCCGCCGGTGCGGCAGTGGGCTGATAAATATTCATTTCGGCAGTTATTAAATTTAAATCAATTAGGGGACTTGGACGCGCCCCTTCCAGACGATAGAAGTCCCCTTTAGGGGAACGGGGCGAAAGCGTAACCGAGTTATCAGCCGTAAATCATGAAAAAAGTGAAACCAAAAAAAGGAGAGAAGCCCGAAAAACCGGCCCCTCTCCCCTTCTGCTATTCAGATACTTTCGCTTAAAATTCGGCGCTCTTGGGTGTTCTGGGGAACGGAATGACGTCGCGAATGTTACTCATCCCGGTCACGAACAACACCAGTCGCTCGAAGCCCAGGCCGAAACCGGAGTGCGGAGCGGAGCCAAACTGACGGGTTTCGAGGAACCACCAGATCGTTTTTTTATCAATGCCGACTTCCTCAACCCGGGCCAGCAGTTTCTCGTAATTGTCTTCGCGCTGCGAACCGCCGATGATTTCGCCGATGCCGGGAAACAGCACGTCCATCGCCCGTACCGTAGGCCCCGGTGCCGCCGACGACTCTTCGTCCTGCTTCATGTAGAACGACTTGATTTCGCGGGGGTAGTTGGTCAGGATCACCGGTTTTTTAAAGTGCTTTTCAACCAAAAACCGCTCGTGTTCGGATTGCAAATCGATGCCCCAGCCAACGGGATACTGGAACTTCTTCTCTTTGTGCGGTTTCGACTGCAACAGGATGTCGATGGCTTCGGTGTAGGTGAGTCGCTGAAAGTCGTTTTTCACCACAAAGTCGAGCTTTTCGAGCAGCGGCATGGGGCTGCGGTCGGCCTGCGGTTTGGCTTTTTCCTCGTCGATCAGGCGGTTTTGCAGAAAGGCCAGATCATCGGCGCAATGTTCCAGGGCGTAGCCGATAACGGATTTCACAAAATCCTCGGCCAGGTTCATGTTGTCTTCCAGTTCGTAGAACGCCATTTCCGGCTCAATCATCCAGAACTCGGCCAGGTGGCGCGTGGTGTTGGAGTTTTCGGCGCGGAACGTTGGCCCAAACGTATAGATTTTCGACAGCGCCAGCGCGCCCAGTTCGCCTTCGAGTTGTCCCGAAACCGTCAGGTTGGTTTCGCGACCGAAAAAATCTTGGGAAAAATCAATTTTTCTGTCGGAAGAATTTCGAAGTTGTTTTATTATCTCAGTAAAATTGTAAAAACTAAGTGCTAAATATGGAGACTCTGCTTTGGTGAAGTCCCGGTATGCCCTCATTCTGCCTTTAACAAAAGTGATTTTCTCTACTACATCACTTGGCAGAAAAGACATCGAATGACCCTTCTTATTGTTTTCTATTGCAAAAAAAGAAGTCTTAATTTTTTTGTAAATATTCTTAAAATCTGTTGTTAAAGCTTTGTAAGAACTGTTTTGGGACAATTCTTTAAGCATCCCTTGGTCTGCTTTTATTATCTTTTCAAAGCTTAACTCTTTATCAATCTTCCTTATTTTTTTATCAAGGTTTTTTACCTCAGATTCTAAATCATTTTCTCTTATGATTTTTAAAAGTTTGCTATAATACTCATCGGCTATGTCATCAAATTTGACACTTCTAAATGGAACGTTTTTCAGGTCCAGCGTCGTGACGCGGAACATTTCACCCGCTCCTTCGGCATCCGAGGCCGTGATGATGGGCGTATGAAGGTAGAAAAAACCGTTGTCGTTGAAATACTGGTGAACGGCAAACGCCAGCGCGTGCCGGATACGGAGCACAGCGGCAAAGGTATTGGTGCGGGGGCGCAGGTGGGCAATTTCGCGCAGAAACTCCATCGAGTGTTTCTTGGGTTGCAACGGAAATTTGTCCGGATCGGCGGGCCCGTAGAGGTGAATATCAGTTGCTTTTACTTCCACTTTCTGCCCCGATCCCATCGACTCCACCAGCGTTCCGGTGATGGCGACACACGCGCCCGTGGTAACCAGCCGGATGGTTTCTTCACTGAACTGCCCCGGTTCGGCAACCGCCTGGAGGTTGTGGATGGTCGAACCGTCGTTGATGGCAATGAAAATGGCATTTTTGCTTTCCCGCTTGGTACGAACCCAGCCCTTGACGGTGATGGTGTGGCCGGTCGTTTCAGACGCGAGTAATTGTTTGACAGGTAGAAGACTCATTCTGAAAGGTAATAAGTGAAAGACGGTGGTAAAGTTACGGCATTCGGTGAAATATGAAGCGGTTTCTTCAAGAATGAAAAATCCGCTTACTAGAAATTTTAACACACAACCTCTTGATTATCAAACGCGCTGCCTGATTCCCACAAAATTAAGTAGGACGTAAAACATTTTTTTTTAAAATTGGTCTGGAATTTGATAGGCGCGACCACATGTACCCGAGTCAGGAATTTGTGGCCTCCGAATATAGTATGTGAATATGCAAAGACTCAGCCTTACCCAATCTCTTCAGCAAAAGCTGTCTCCTCAACAGATTCAGTTTATCAAACTGTTGCAGATTCCGACTGCCGAACTGGAAACCCGCGTTGAAGAAGAACTGGAAATCAACCCGGCACTGGAAGAAGGACCCGATACCGAATTCGAAGAAACCAACAACGACGACCCGTTTTCGGATGAGTATGACGACGATTATAAGGAACGCAACGACGAGGTCGACCTGGGGAGCTATCTGAACGAAGATGACTACAACGGGTACAAAATGCAGGGTGACGGGAATTATACCGAAGAAGACCGCGAAATGCCGGTGGCAAACCGCTCGACGCTCACCGACACCCTCATGCAGCAGTTTGGGTACCTGAACCTCGACGAACGGCAGGAAATCATTGGCATGCAGCTCATTGGTAGCATCGAAAACGACGGCTACATCCGGCGGTCGATGCAGGCCATTGTGAACGATCTGGCGTTTTCGCACAGCATCTTTACGGATACGGACGAACTGGAAACGGTTTTGAAACGGATTCAGACCTTCGACCCGCCGGGCATTGCGGCCCGGTCGCTCCAGGAATGCCTGCTGTTGCAACTGCACCGGAAAGACGCCGGTGACCCGGCCGTTCCGCTGGCCATCCGGATCATCGAAGACCTGTTCGAAGAGTTTTCCAAGAAACACTACGACAAGATCCAGAAACGCCTGAATATCAATGAAGAACAGCTTAAAAAAGTCATTCAGATCATTACTAAACTGAACCCGAAACCAGGTTCGGTCGAGGGCGAAGACGGCGCGGTGCAGTACCTGATTCCGGATTTTATTCTGACCAACAACGCTGGCAAAATTGAACTGACGCTCAATTCGCGAAATGCCCCCGAACTGCGCATCAGCCGGTCGTTTGCCGAAATGCTGGATACGTACGAGAAGAGTGATAAAAATAACCGCTCCCTAAAAGAAACCGTGTCGTTTGTCAAGCAGAAGCTCGATGCCGCCAAGTGGTTTATCGATGCCATCAAACAACGCCAGGCCACGCTGCTGAAAACGATGAACGCCATCGTGAAGTTTCAGTACGATTTTTTTCTGGAAGGCGACGAAACCAAGCTCCGCCCGATGATTTTGAAGGACATCGCCAACCTCATCGACATGGACGTTTCGACGGTTTCGCGGGTGGCCAACAGCAAGGCTGTGCAAACCGAATTTGGGATTTACCCGCTCAAATACTTTTTCTCGGAAGGCATCGCGACCGATTCGGGCGAGGACGTCAGCAGCCGCGAAGTGAAAAACATACTGAAGGAATTTATCGACCACGAACCCAAAGGCAATCCGCTTTCGGACGATAAACTCGAAAAAATGCTGAATGAACGCGGTTACAACATTGCCCGGCGAACCGTTGCCAAGTACCGTGAGCAGTTGAATATTCCGGTGGCCCGGCTACGGAAGCAACTGTGAGGCTTTTCAGTGGAAGGGTTTTACGAAGTCGATGCGCTCAAATCGCCACGCTTTGTTAATTTTGCTAAATGATTGACGAGCAACGGTTGGCCGAAGACCGAAAACCGAATACTGAAACGTTGAATACGACGCTTGCCCGGGCTTTATCGGCGGTTTTTCATCCGCTGCTGATGCCCACGATTCTGTTCAGCATCCTGCTGTTTGTGGTGCCGGGAGCGCTGGGTGTCAGCACGTTTGGCACCCCATTCAAACTAAGCCTGCTGCTGTTGATTGCCATCAGCACCTTTTTTGTCCCGGCTTTCCTGATTTATTTTCTTTACCGCACGGGCTACGTCCGCAGCCTGCATATGAACGAGTTACAGGACCGCCGGTTGCCTTATTTCATGACGGCGCTGCTCTACACCACCGCGACGCTGCTGTTCGCCTTCCGGCTGCCCCAACTCTCGGACATGGCGCCCGAAATCGGCATCGTGCTGGGGAGCATCACGGTGTCGGTGACGCTCGTCGGCCTGATCAGTCTGTTCTGGAAAATCAGCGCCCACAGCGTCGGCATCAGCGGTATGGTGGGGGCGTTGCTCGGTATGGCCATCAAATCCGGCGAACTCACGTTGCTCTATCCCTTGCTGGTCCTCATCATTCTGGCGGGCTTGCTGGCCAGCGCCCGGCTGCACCTGAATGCCCACACCCCCACGCAAATTGCCGCCGGGATGGGACTGGGACTGGTGGTGAGCCTGGTGACCGTGCTGTGGCTGGTTTGAAACCAATTTACGGTATTCGGTTTACGCCGGGCCGTCGCTACGGTGGCTGACGTGTGTTGGCTAGCGCAATCTTAATCGGGCGTAAACCATCGTAGCGACGGCCCGGCGTAAACTGAATACCATAAACCGTAAAAAAGCATGTACGAACACCTTCTTTTCTCCGTTTCGGACGGCATTGGACGAATCACCCTCAACCGGCCGCAGGTTCACAATGCACTCAGTCCGGCGCTGATTCAGGAAATCACGCGCGCGGTGGAAGCCGCCGGAGCCGACGAGGCTGTGCGGGTGGTGGTGCTGACCGGCGCGGGCGACAAAGCGTTCTGTTCCGGGGCGGATTTGAAGGAAGCGGCTGGTCAGCTTCAAAACGAGGGCGGTTTTTCGATGGGCGACCTCCTGCGCGCGACCTATCACCCCCTGGTTCGGGCCATTCGGAACCTCCCCAAACCGGTGATTTGCCGGCTCAATGGCGTGGCCGCCGGAGCGGGTTGCTCGCTGGCGCTGGCTTGTGATGCGATCATTGCGACGAATGAATCCTACTTATCGCTGCTGTTTGTCGGCATCGGTCTGATGCCCGACGCCGGCTCGACGTTCTTTCTTCCGCGTCTGCTGGGGTCTCAAAAAGCGTTTGAGTTGTGCAGCACGGGACGGCGGGTCTACGGCCCGGAAGCCGAGCAACTCGGACTGGTGACGCGCTCGGTTCCGGCGACGGAGCTGGATGCAGTAGTGGCTGAAATCGCCGGATATTATGCGATGGCTCCCACACAGGCCATCGGTTTGATGAAATTAGCATTGAATCAATCCGTCTACAGCGATCTGGAGACGCAACTGGAACAAGAAGCTCAGTATCAGAACCAACTGGGTCAGTCGCACGATGCGGCAGAGGGCATTCTGGCGTTTTTGCAAAAGCGAAAGGCGGTTTTTACGGGAAAGTAGGCAATAAATTTCCGGCTGTCTTTTTGAATCTTATCTTTTTTGTCTTACTTTTGCAGTCCCAACACGGGAAAAGCATTCGTAGCTCAATTGGATAGAGCACCTGACTACGGATCAGGAGGTTTGGGGTTCGAATCCCTACGAGTGCACTTTAATAATCAGCCACTTACGAGATAAAACTTGGTAGTGGCTTTTTTATTTGATACACCGTTTGATACACAATTTATTTGGTGGTCTTGCCATTCATGGGTTTGATAACAGTATCTTGGACTTACTCAACTCCCCTTCTTAGTACCCTTGGTTAATCTAAAAACCGGCATTCACGGGTTCGGATGCTTTAGTTACGATAAGTAGATTGCCTTTTTCTTTGTCCTGTTCAGAGGTTTTCATTCTTTTCTGAAAAATACCACCTAAGTTATCAAACGGCGGCAGTCGCGTTAATGAATACCAACGCTGGCTCAGTCCGAGCAAGCTGCTTCTTCTCCAGACACACCTTATTCTCCAGCCAACTAGAATGGATTTTTTCGTAGTCCCCTGTTGGTTCCATTCCAATCCCCCCTTATTAAGCCAGTACGTTGAATTCCTGCAACCGGTCCCACAGCGAATCGATGTCCACCACCTGCACACCCGGACGAAATGGATAGCTCCCTGCTGAGGGCGTTACCACCAGGATGGGCAATTGACCCAAATCTTCCTGAGCCACCGATGTCCCCCGCTTCAGGGTTGGGGAATTCGACAGCTTTACTTCCAGCGCTACCACCGGATCATTGCCCCGAACTAAGACCAGATCCAGTTCAGCGCCTTGCTGCGTACGGTAAAAATAGGGCTGAATAGAACCATCGAGTTGGTTAATGACCTGTTCGATGACATACCCTTCCCAGGAGGCTCCTGCCTGGGCATGCAATAACAGCGCGTCGGTCGACGACAGATTGAGGAGGTGGTGTAATAAGCCACTATCCCGGATGTAAAACTTCGGGCTTTTCGTCAGCCGTTTCCCCAGATTGACAAAGTAGGGTTCGAGTCGCCGAACCAGAAAGGCTTCTTCCAGCAGATCGATGTAGTTGCGGATCGTAGTCACACTCACCCCCAGCGATGCCGCCAGCATCGAATAATTCAGTAACGATCCCTGAATCGTGGTCAGCATCCGTAGTAATCGACTCAGCAAAGTGGCCGTTACCGAGTGTCCCAATTTCCCCAGCAGGGGCAAATCCCGCTCGACATAACTCTGGATAAAAGAACGGTACCATTGGGTTCGAATGCGGTCCGAATCGATGAGAAAGGGTTCTGGAAAACCGCCCCGAAACCAGTGGGTCAGATACGGCGTGGTACTTACTTCGGTTCGGACCAGCGGAGTCAACTCCAAGAAGCTGATCCGTCCCGCCAGGGTTTCGCCACTTCGGGCCAGTAAATTCGGAGAAGCTGACCCCAGCAAAATGAAACGTCCCGGCTGGCGGTCCTGGTCGACCAACGAACGCAACTGCGGAATCAACTGGGGCATACGTTGAATTTCGTCCAGAATGACGGTATGGGTAGCGTATTGCTCCAGAAGCCAGCCGGGACGGTCGCCCAACCGATCCTGATCTTCCGCCCGTTCCAGATCGATGTACAGGGTTGGTTTGCCAGCGTTCTCCGTCAACGAACAAGCTAGCGTTGTTTTCCCGACTTGCCGGGGGCCGACTAAACCCACCACTGGAAAATGCAGAATGGCCTCCTGAGTCGGGTTTTGAATCAAACGAACAATTGCTTTATTCATGTATATTGTAATAAAAAATTCAAATATACATGAATAATCGACTTAAATACTCTTCTGACCGAATAATCAAAAGGCGGTTGGTTATTGCCCTTAAAGCTGTAAAAAGGTAAGTTTTCGTAGCTAAGATCGCTCTTTCAGGCAAAAAGATGTCTGAGGGGCTTTTTATAGCAGAACCATTTTTGAAATGCCCGAAACGGGTATATACCCGAAAAACCAACCTATCAGGCCTGTCCTGTCCTCCAACATAGACGTCAGAAGTTGTTCAGAGAGGATGGTTCTCCAACTATAGTAAATCTCATGGCCCCTTTTTTGCCGACAGGAACCTTGTATAGTCGAATCATTCTATAAATACCTCAGGATAATCCTATTATACTATAGGTGCGATTCAAATCCCCGACAGAATCGTGTTCACGGCCAACCCCTGAACGGCTTCTTGAGAGAGGGCCATAAGCTTGCCCGATTCCGCCAGTGTCTGGTTGAGCTGGGCGTTCAAAACGACGGACGTCCCCAGCGCGTCATTGAAACGCAGCTGGGAGCCCACCAGATCATCGAGGTTCACGCCTACTCCCGCCAAGGCGGTATGCTGCCCTTGCAGGGCATCGTACAACAGCCGCGCCTGTTGTTTGGAGACGGCAAACGAGCGGGCCAGCTGCGTCACCCGCTCGTCCACTTGGGTCACTGAGTCCGCTACCCATTCCCCGATCTCGAAGATCGCTTTCCAGCGCAGGAGCTTCCCCGCCAGCCCCTGTACCACGCCCGTTAAGCCCTCTGCGGCTGCGTTCATCGAAGGGCCGAACGAAGGGCCCAACCCCGAAAACCGGCCCGGCAAACGGCTGGCATCGGCCATCCGGGCCGCTAGTTGGTGGGCGTTGAAGAAGCCCCCCAGCCGGGTCCCGCCAACGTCTTCCATCAGGTGAACCATGGAGGCCACCCCGGCTTTCAAATCACCGATCTGCCGGGCTTTCTGACCCCAGATCGTTGCGGTTTCGCGCAGCAGTTGCTGTTCCTGTTTCAGGGCGGCCTGACTGGCCATGGCTCCGTCCCGCTGGGCTTTCAGGCTGTTGGCTATGCCCTTGGCGTAGCGGGAACGGTCGTGGGTCAACTTTTCCAGCAGGGCCCGGTGCTGCTCTTCTTCGGCCTTGAGCTGGGCGGTCATGGCCTGTTTCTGCTGGCGGTGGGTAGTGGCCCGCTGCTCGGCCTTGAGCTTTTCCCGACGGACCTCGTTGTCATCCAGCAACGCCAGTTCGGCCACGGTCAGGGCCACCCGGCTTTTCCAGTGTTTGGGGGCCAGTAGTTTGTCCTGATACGCCTTGGATTTGGTCTGCACCGACGCGATAACGTCCACCAGTGCCCCTTCCGCCCGGATACGCTGCTGACGCAGATCCCCGAGCATTTTCTCGATATCCCTGCGTTTGATGTCATTTCGCAGAAACCCTTCGTCGAACCGCTTTATTTTCTCGACCAACCCCAGATTATAGCGATTGAGATCGTTCAAGGTGGTTTGCGTATCCTTTTCGGCTTTCAGGAATTGGACCGCACGGGCGAGGTGTTTGGCGTACTGCTGGGCCCCTTGGGATAGGTTGTGCTGTTCCTGCCGGGCTTCCACCAGACCCTTCAGCAGTTCGTCGTAATAGTCCCGGACTTCCGTCCGGTTCAGGAATTGACTAAACTGGGCATCGTCCATTTTCCGCCCTATAGCGGACTCTTTGTTGTCGCGGACGTAGTGTTGAGCCGCCTGACGGATCAGGGATTTCTGGGGGGCGGAGAGATTGACAAACTGGGGAGCGTCGAGGTAGTCTGGCATGCTTTGAATCCTTTCGTATACATACATTGCCGCTCGAAGGCAAATCCCCGAACAAAAGCTTGTCGAAAAGTTAGCATTGCAAAGGATGCTCCGGCGGTTCACCCTGATTGCTTTCCAAATTCACCCTATTTTCTATCTATCTCATTATCAGACTCGTACATATAAGAAAATAGACTATTCTCGTACATAGGGAGAGAGCCCCTGACCTGTGTGGGTTAGTGTGCCTGTGGGTATGAAGTGGATGTAGTGGAA
The DNA here is from genome assembly GCF_008727875.1 of Larkinella humicola. GTDB lineage: Bacteria > Bacteroidota > Bacteroidia > Cytophagales > Spirosomataceae > Larkinella > Larkinella humicola. The sequence goes on from NZ_VTWS01000006.1 coordinate 299,155, forward strand.
AATAAAGGCTGGTCTGTTAGATTCATGACGATAACTTTGCGTCCAGCCCCCAGGCTGGACGACTGCCTGGGTTCGAAAAGCGGTTGTCAAAAAAAAAGATGGCGGCTACACGATGAGCTTGGGTCGTTAGTATGATTTGAATAGCTTTGATAAATGCTAGAAATTAAGGATGATAAGTGACTGTGGATTTATTAAAGTATGTTTTAAAATCATGTCAATAAAACCTTTCTTATAAGAGTTTCTGAAGCCACTGCTGTTTTTCATAGCGCGACTTAATCGGCGATAGGCATTTAACCAGGCTAAATATCGCTTGATTTACCAACGTTTTTTTGTGTCTTAAAACCCTTGGCACTTTCCGGTCGTTGAGTGATTCCCACTCGGTACGTACAGGATTCCACATGGGTTTCAAATTCATCTCGATAGCTGCCGTCTACAACGATTATTTCCAGACGCTCACTGGCTCAAGTTGCCATAAAAGTTCAGTGCAAGCGCCACTGTACATTGGCAGCTAGTACAAAAATTCCTGTTAGTAGCCCTAAGCTGTCTACAGCGATGTGACGCTTCTGTCCGCAAGCACGGCCTCATGTTAAACCGTGTCATGGCCTACCCAAAGTCCTTTTCAAACACTTTGATTGTAAACCGCCACGCGACTCGATTTAGCTTGAAGTCCTTTGCGGCAACGCTCTGAACTAACAACAGAAGCTGAACTTGTTGCCAGATTGGTTCGGCTATCCATTTTTTAATGAACTTGGCTGGAAGAGATCCAGAGAAATTTCGCCAGGGACCGAATGCTCACTAAATAACATCCCTCCTATTTTTTGGTAGTTAACTATTCGGAAGCCAGTTCCGAAAATACAAACGTAAAAGCGATTGCTATGCTAGCCATGAATTACCGCGGGCCGCAACGGGTCCGTGTCAGCCACAAACCCATGCCCGAAATCAAGCATCCCGAAGATGCGATTGTGCGGGTGACCCGCTCCTGCATCTGCGGGTCGGATTTACACCTCTACAATGGCAATGTGCCGGATACGCGGGTCGGCATGACATTCGGACACGAATTCATCGGCATTGTCGAAGAAATTGGTTCGGAAGTGCACAAAGTAAAAGTAGGTGACCACGTTCTGGTGCCGTTCAACATTGCCTGTGGCAAGTGCCATTTTTGTCGGCAGGGCCTGTACGGAAACTGCCATGAATCGAACACGCAGGCGACAGCGGTGGGCGGCATTTTCGGGTATTCACACACGGCGGGGGGCTACGATGGCGGGCAGGCCGAATTTGTTCGGGTTCCCTATGCCAATGTGGGACCGACCGTTATTCCACCGGATATGGACCCGGATGATGCCGTCATGCTGACCGACGTAGTGCCAACGGGCTACCAAGCTGCCGAAATGGGGGGTATTCAACCCGGCGATACGGTGGTCGTTTTTGGTGCCGGTCCGGTGGGAATCATGGCCGCCCGGTGTTGCTGGCTGTTTGGGGCTGGTCGGGTAATTGTCCTCGATCAATACGAGTATCGGCTGGAGTTTGTTCGCAACTACGCCAATTGCGAAGTCTACAATTTTAAAGAAATGGACGATCCGGTCGTGTTCATCAAGAAAATTACCGACTGGATGGGGGCCGATGTGGTGATCGATGCGGTCGGTGCTGAAGCAGCCGGAAGTGCTCTGCAAACCATTACGGGGCGAAAAACCCTGCTACAGGCGGGTTCGGCTACGGCGCTGCACTGGGCCATTAACTCGGTCAAAAAAGGCGGAATTGTGTCCATCGTGGGCGTCTATGGCCCAACGGATAACCTGGTTCCGATCGGCAATGTCGTTAACAAAGGACTGACGCTGCGGGCCAATCAGGCTTCGGTCAAGCGTCTGTTGCCGAGGCTCATTGAGCACGTCCAGAATGGGATTTTAAACCCCAAAGCGCTGATCACCCACCGCATCCCGCTGGAAGAGGCCGCCGACGCGTATCGCATGTTTTCCAGTAAGCTCGACAATTGCATCAAACCCGTTCTTATTCCCCCATCCGCCAGAATGTAAAATTCCTATGGAAACAAAAACCAACGATTTACCGGCTATCGCCCAAAACTATTCGCATATCAAAGGCTGGGGCATCGACGCCGATCCGAAAAACGACCCGACTTATCCCATAAAACACCGCACCAACGATGAACAAACGGGCTATAGCTGGGAACGACCCACGCAGCAACCGGTGGACGTGGAAGTGTTGCGTTCCATCGAACGGCCGACGATCAGTGCGGTTTTTGGTACGTCGACACCCCCTTCCGGATTGAGTGGTGCCATCCGCCGGTATGCATTTAAATACAGTGAGTCCGAATATGGTCACTGGCTCCCGCTGCTGCTGGCCGACCGCGTCAATATGGTGGAAGGCATCATCGATGATTTCAGGCGGGGGCATGTTCCCAATATTTTTGCTGAAAGAGGCTGGAAAGCGGAATGGAAACATGACCCGCAGGGGCTAACCAAAAAAGTACTCATCGGAACTGCGGTCACCGTGGTGGTTTTTATGCTTCTCCGAAGAAAGAGATAAGAAAACCGCTAAGTTCTTACCTAAAAAGTCGATCAGATTACCGGCAGAAACCGGCGGGTTCTGATCGACTTTTTAGTACCTTATTCAGATGGGGCCGAAAATGCCGGTTTGTTTTTCCCTATTTTGTTCAGTAGTGAATAGTGACTATGATAAACATTGGTACCTGCGGTTTTCCGCGCCCCAAAACCGAATACGCCCAATTCCTGTCGTGCGTAGAAGTACAACAGACGTTCTACCAACCACCCCGGATTTCGACGCTGGAAAACTGGCAGCGACAACTGCCGCCCGAATTTGAATTCACCATCAAAGCCTGGCAGCTTATTACTCATGAATCCCGAAGTCCGACGTATAAGCGGTTGAAGAAACCCCTTTCGGAAGAAGAACGTCCGCAGGCTGGTTCGTTCAAACCGTCGGATGTCGTTCAACAGGCCTGGCAAGTCACCCTCGCCTGTGCCAACGCCCTGAAAGCCAAAACCGTCCTGTTTCAATGCCCGGCCAGTTTCAAACCGACCCGGGAAAATGTGGCGAATCTGGAAAGCTTCTTTTCCGGCATCGACCGCCAGCAGCTCAATCTGGTCTGGGAACCCCGTGGTGCGTGGGACTGTCAGCTCGTGAAAGATCTATGCCAAAGTCTGCAACTCTGGCATGTGGTCGATCCATTTACTACCCAAACCGTTACACCAGAACAGTGTTACTTTCGGCTGCACGGACGCCAGGGCTGGCGGTATCAGTATGAAAAGCAGGAACTGTCCGACTTGCTGGAATTGCTGCCCGAAAACCAGTCAGCTTATGTCTTTTTCAACAACATACACATGCTGCAGGACGCCCTGCTCTTCAAAAAGCTTTTGGAAAACCGGTAGCTTGCCCAGCCGTGCGGTCATCAGAACCGGGTAGCCGTTGTATTACCTACGATGGCGGTAAATTCCTCGAATTCAGCAAACCTGCCGGTACAGTCAGTTCACCGGATTTTGGGTCGATCAATCCGTTGCGTTCATCTTCGATGTTCGTAGCCTGCGTATAAATATCGCCAGCAATCGTGTGTTGGCGTAATTCGCGTTTGAAGAGCCCGATGCGTTCCGCCCGTTCGCTGGCGTCGTTGGGGCCACCGTAGTCGGCAAAACCAAAACCGCCCCACTCACTGATCACTAACGGTACCTGTCGCCGGTAGAAAAACGGATCGCCGACCACCAGTGGAAAAGCGGCCACGCCAGTCAGTTCGCCCGCAGCCAGTCGGTCGAGCAACGCCCGCCAGTGTGCCAGATCGGGTGTATAAAGGTGCGCCGTCAGCAAATCCGATTTCAACCGGCCTTCGAAAGACACATGCTGCCAGCCATCGTTATCAACCACCAGAAACTGGGGATGCGCCATTTGCATGAAGTGATACATGTCCACGATATACCGGCGAGTATCCGGGTTGGTCGCAATATCCTGAGCGCCCCAGTCTTCGTTATACAGACTCCAGATAACCACCGAGGGGTGCGTGCCGATAAGGGCCACCATCCGCAGCAGTTCGGCCCGGTGGTTTTCCCGACTTCGAACCGTGGAGACGTGCGGGCTGGGTACTTCCACCCACAACAGTAAACCCAATTCATCGGCCAGGTTATAAATTCGGGGATCAATTCCGGCAATATGCACCCGTACGAGGTTGCAACCCAAGGCTTTCATGGCCCGCATGTGCCGTTGCATCTCCTCAAAAGTGGCGGTACCAGGCTGATAGAGAATACCATCCAAATAAATCGGTTCATTATTCAGGTACACGTAGCGACCCCGGGCTTCTATTTTTCGCAGGCCGAAGTGCGTTTCAATTTGGGCCGTATAGCCTTCCTGGTCAATCAGTTGGGCCACGAGTTTGTAGCGGATGGGGCTTTCGGGTGACCAAAGCTGGGCATCGTCCATATCCAAGACGACCCGCTGCTGCTTTTGCCCGGCGTCTAAGCGCAAGGGATAGTCCGAGCTGCTCAGGGGTGTGGCCGATCCCGGGGCAAAAGACTGCAACCGCAATACATAGTCACCTGGATCATGAATTCGGGTGGTCAGGCTGAAGCGCACGAGCCGGTCTTCTACAATGCTGACCACGCCAACGCGGGACCGCAGCCGATTGCGCTCGACGGTTTCTAGCCATATACTCCGGACGGCTCCGGTGTAGGTCTGGTACCAAATACCGCCCCGCTTGTAGACGTGGGACTCCTGTTTGCCCCGCGGAATTTCGGCATCCATGGTATCAGCAATGCGAACCGTGAGTCGGTTCTCCGGGCGCAAGCAATCTTCCGGCAGTTCATACGAGAACGATGTATATTCCCCTAAATGTACCTCTTCATCTTCGATGGTACGGAGCGGGTAGCCGTTGAGCCAGACCCGGGTTTCGTATCCGCACGCCCCGAAGGTGAGTTGAATCATCGACCGGGCGGCTGATTCGCTGCGGGAGGGCACGGCAAATTCCCGTTCATACCAGGCTACCACCTTATCATGCCAGCCCATAGCTCCGGATTGCCCTTTTGCCTGACCCAGATGGGCTTCAATGGAACCGGGCCACTGCGCGGTTTCTTCAAACGAATGGCCTAAAAACCACCGTTCCTGTATGCCCCGATCGTCAGGATCGATCGTAAACCGCCATTCGCCATCGAGCAGCAGGAAATCATTGGACCGTAAAACCGCTCTGGGCAGTTGGTTGACCGGTTCGGCGCCTTCGGATTGGCTCGCTGAAAAACCGGTGTTCGGATGCTTTAACTCCATATGGAACGAGAAATGATGGAACGTCTTTGCCCGCTATTCACGCGGGCAAAGACGGTTTTAAGGCGTAAACCGGGCGTTCGCTGCGTGTTGGATCACGCTTGCGATTCAAGGGCAATCGCTGGCAGAATCAATAGATTGGGGCCTCTCCCTGGTTCGCTTCGTCGTCCACCTGCTTGGTCAGCAACGCGCCAAGTTTGGTGGCATTCAGACTATCCATTTTCGCCGTCGGGCCGTGATTGACCGTGATATGGAAGACGTGCTGCAGATTCAGGATGTGCAGCGTTCTGCTTTTCGCATCCCATACGGCTTTTTCCCACACACCCGGTACGGGCTGCGGCCCGGCTTGCTGTTCGTCACTGTCCTTCAATTGAGCAGATGCCAATTGACCAGGAGCCGCGTTAACCTGAATCGAATCGTTCGGAGCGCCCGCTACGGAGCTATTTCCGGCTGACGAATTATTTCCTACTCCGCCAACCGGACTTTCAGCACCGGCTCCCTGAGGTTCCGGGCCCGTATACGGTTGTTTTCTGCCGCGACGATCCAAGGCTTCGGGTTGATACAGGCGGTTAAAATAATAATCGGCATGAAAAACCGACTCAAACGGACGGTCGGTGGTGGTGGAAAGAACCACCAGCTTTTTATTGTTCAGGACGACTTCACAGGTACTCTCGGTTTCCTTCCAGATCAGGGGCGCGTCTTCCTCCAGGTTGAACATGGATTTGAGCGACGCTCCACCCATGTAATAACACGGCATATTGTATTTGTAGTACTCGCTCAACAGCCGGGTGCCACTCACCTGGCGCCCTAATGTATTCGAAGCATGACGCGCCCCACCACCACTATCGATATCGGCGGTGCCGGAACTACCTCCTCCACAGGCCAGCAGCCCCAAGAGGGATATTGCAATCCAATAGCTTTTCATGGGTACCTTGTTTACATAAAAGTCGTTACCGTCACCCTGAGAATGGGATTATTTCCACAACAAAACAGACTGACCCGACTTTAATGGAACTGCGCCAGGAACGAGATTGATGAAAATCATCTTTTAAAATGAGGATTCGGCCCGGCGCGGTAAGGCGCATGACCAACTCGGCGACGATTACTAGCTTGCTTTAAAGGCCGCAGACCGAATCCTCATTCTTTTATTTTTTCCGGTAACTCCTTCCAATAGATGCTGTTTTCTATGAGTATTTATTGAAAAAACAATAGTCAAACGCAACGATGAAAAAGGGAATACTGTTAGCAGCGATGATCGTAGCCATGACTACAATTCAGACGCAAGCACAGTCAACATCCGCCAAAAGTTCGCCCAGCCAGCAGCTAACCGGTTCCAGCGGAAGCGGACAAACCAGCGGATCGACCAGCCTAAACCCCGGCTCCAATCCGCAAACCACCAACTCGGACAAGCAGGTCCCAGGTGCCACCGGACAGACCTCGGGAACCAGTGGACGAAAAGGGGAAGGTACGCGCCTGAGCAGTCAAAATACAACGGGAGCGGCCAGCACCATCGATCAATCCAGTGCGGGAACGTCATCCGGCACCAGTCAGCAGAGCCGGAACCGGCGCTCAGGTAATCCCTATTCTACCGAACTCAAAAACGGTTCGGGAACGGGCAGCGAAGGCACAACGCAGGGCAGGGGTTCGCGTAATTACAAGAAATCGAAACGGTCGCAGAAGCAGAGCGCTGATTCGCCCGACCCCCAGTCGGGCGAATCAGCGCGAAATGGTTCCCAACGATAAGTCTGATGTTTATGATTGGTAATGGCAATAACCGTAGCCAGCTAGTGGCTGCGGTTATTCTTTTTTGAATGCTGCTCTGGGGCGGTTCGGACGGGGTGGACATAACCAAACGCCGCTGCCTCATTTTGGCTGCCGTCGACAAACCATGTAAACGAAGCATACGTAACGGAGCAGGCGTTTCAGCAGAGTAAACTTGCTGAAATACCGTTTCACAAACCTGATGCAACTATGAAAATTGGTGAAAGCTTGATGAAGCACCTCAACAAAAAATACGCTCCCTCTCAACTGATTACCTTTAAATTCAGTCGCTACGATGTGGCTTTGAAAACGGACGAAGACGGAAATCCGATTCTGATGTACATCGGCAAAGCCAACGACCGGGGCATTATCCGGGGCGATCAATTCACGCGACGCCTGCTCAAAGATGCGGCCGGTGTCATCATCAAAGACCACTGGGATTTTAAAGGGAAAGTGTAACCGAATATCACTACGATCAGCCTTTTATGGCTTCCTGAAGCGAGTCGATACCGGCTAATTTCTTAAACAGCGTTAGGGCCTGAGCGACCACCTGATCCATATTATAATACCGATAGGTGCCCAGACGCCCGACGAAATGAACCGATGCCTGTCCGTCGGCCAGTTGCTTATACTGGCGGTAGAGCGCAGCGTTCTCGGGTCTGGGAATCGGATAATAGGGATCGCCCTCATCCTGGGGATATTCAAACGTAATGCTCGTTTTAGTGTGTTCCTGACCGGTAAGTTTCTTATACTCCGTTATGCGGGTATAGGCATGCTCATTGGGGTAATTGACAACCGCAACGGGTTGGTAATTAGCCACTTCTAACGTCTGATGATCGAAGCGCAACGACCGGTAAGGAAGTTTGCCATAACAGCAGTCAAAATACTCATCGATGGGCCCCGTATAGATCAGTTCGTCGAAGGAAAGTTGCTGGTTTATCTCTTTGAAATCCGTACCGAGCAGCAATTGAATGTTTGGGTGATCGACCATTTTCTCAAACATTTTCGTGTAGCCATGCAATGGCATACATTGAAACTGATCCGTAAAGTAGCGATCGTCCTGATTGATCCGGGTTGGAATGCGGGCGGTCACCATTTTGTCAAGTTGGGAAGGATCAACGCCCCATTGCTTGCGCGTATAGCCCCGAAAGAATTTTTCGTATAAATCCCGCCCTACCTGGCTAACGACAACATCTTCAGCCGTTTGAATATCCGCAACGGGTTCGCCAACACTGTCAAAGTACGCCATTAACTGCTCGGACGTAAATGAATAGCCATACAGTTTATTGACTGTATCCAGGTTGATGGGAATGGGTAACAGTTGACCGTCTACTGAAGCCAGTACCCGGTGCTCATAGGGTCGCCACTGCGTAAATTGCGATAAGTAAGTGTAGACCTCAGGCGAGTTGGTATGGAAAATATGGGGCCCATATTGGTGAATCAGAATACCGTCTTCATTCAAACAGTCAAAAGCGTTTCCGCCGATATGGGACCGTTTGTCGATGAGCAAAATGCGTTTATCCAACTGCGTCGCCAGACGCTCCGCCAATACGCTACCGGCAAAACCTGCCCCGACAATAACATAATCGTAATGCATAAACTGAAAAATGAAATGGTAAGATCCGTTAAAACTAAATAAAACATGGTCAATACACTTGCGCTACAGCTTGCCACCAGCCTAAACCGGGGGGAACCAGTTTGCCGGGATTCTGTCCTGTGGCCAGTCTTTGTATCAAACTGGCTAAAGGGGTCATTCGCAACTGCCCCGATTGAACATCGAAAGCCCCCGGTTCATAATGACCTTCCTGGCGGGTCAACAGGCAGTGCCAGTCGTAGGAGCCTAAAAGAGCCCAGGCAGTAACCGCCTGTACATCAACTCCGGCTTTTCGGACCTCCTCCGTTTGCTGCCAGACATCGAGCAGCCAGCGCATCTGCTCATCGACGGTGCAACCCAAATGGGCTTCAGTAACGGCGATGGGAATCCCATAGCGCTCCCAGGTCTGCTTTAGCAAACCATTCAAGCCAATGCGTCGCTCCGGTGCCGCCCGAACCACCTCCGTGTCCACATAGCGGTGTCGGCCGTTTCCACCCCACAGGTGAGCCGGATGCAACCAAAGCTGCTCATCCAGATAGCGCTCACTGGTAATGTAATGGTTAACCCCAATCAGCGAAGGCGGACTGGGGTTATCACTAAAAAAGGTCAGGTCTTTCTGGTGAATACCCACCCAGCGGAAATAATCCCAGAGCGGATGCTGCTCCGTAACGCGCCCGCAGAGTAAATCCCAGGTGAGCCACCGGCGATGATTTTCCCATTCCGTCTGATAGTTTAACTGGAGCGTACCATGCACCTGCCCCAGATCATCGGTTTGGATTAACTGGGCATCAGGCCGCACCTGTCGGATTTGCTGCATACTCAGAACGGTAGCCTTGCATTGCCGGAGCAAAATTTCGGCAAACGCCCGGTCATTGGTTTTATGCGGAAACCAGTGACCATTTAAACACGAGAAGCGGGCTGTTGTCAACGGTTCGTTTACGGGTGTATAAGCATCTATCCAGGGATACCGTTCCGCTACCTGCCGGGCATAGCGGGGCAGTTGCTGCTCAAAATTTGGCCCGTTAAAGGTGGCATATCGTGGGCCACAGCCATGATGGACCAGGCCAACGATGGGCCGGATCTGGAGTTGCTGCAACAACTCCAGGCGCTCATCCGCCCATCGCCAATCGGGCTGATCGACCCGCTCGGAAGCTGTACGCTCCCACAGGATCGGGTATCGCAGGGTTTTCAGACCCAATTCTGCTATCTGAATGAGGTCATCAGAACGGTAATGATGCCCGTTCCGTAGGAGCTGATCCTGATAGCAATCGCCTACACGGTTAACGGTACACTCAATCCCGCCCCAGAGTGCTAACGGCCGCAGCACCGAATCTGTCGGTGCTGCGGATCCGGTTTGCCCGCTCATAAGGATAGCACCGGCTGAGTGTCCGGGGAATCAACGTCCTTGGCCCTTAATTGCTCTTCCACCAATCCCAACATCGCCTGCCAGGTTCGCTGCCAGGATTGTTGCCGTAACTGGACATCGATGCCCACCCAGTCAGGTTTGGGATGGTTTTGCAGCATTCTACCAATAGCTTCTTCAAACGTCAGCACAGAATCGGCAATCCAAACGGGACCGCAGCCACCGTAGGTCGTGACCACATCCCGAATGGGTGTTGAAACAACCGGGAGGCCACCGGCCAGATACTCCGGTGTTTTCGTCGGACTAATGAAGCGGGTGGATTCGTTGAGTGCAAAGGGCAACATTCCTATCTCCCAGTTACTAAAATAAGCTGGTAACTCGTCGTAAGATTTCATGCCCAGGTAATGCAGATTCGAAGCCTGCGGTAGGGTATCCGGATCAATTTTTACAACCGGCCCCAACAGGATGAACTGCCAGGTGGGCTGACGTTGGGCAAGTTCCCTTAAAAGAGATAGATCGACCCGTTCGTCAATCACACCACTGTAACCAATGCGCGGATAAGCTATCTCCTGCTGATCGGCTGGATCAAGCAAACCCTGACGGGCTTTGGCAAAGTGTGCGTAGTCGACACTGCTGGGAAATGCATGAACGGATGGATTCAGCTTCTTCTTAGCTTCGAATAAGCTATGACCGCCCGTAAAGACCAGATCAGCCCGTTGTAACAACTGCTTTTCCTGCTCCCGAAGCTGGGGCGAAGCCCCCTGAAAGGCAGACAGTTCATCCATGCAATCGTAGAGCGTTACCCGGGGTTTCAGATGATCGGTAAAAGCCAGTGCCATAGGTGTATAATACCACGTACCGTAATCCGTGATACCGTATCGGATCAGCAAACCGCTCAACCATTGCCGTTGCTGATCGATTTCCGCTTCATGGCCGGTAGTCGGTAACAAATGAGGAATAAGGATATGAAGCTGTGGGGTAATCGAACGGACTTCCAGCCAGTTGTGATCGTCTCTGACGGGTTCCTCCCAAAACCAGACCCGAAAGTGCTTACTTGCCCGGCTTAACAGGTGTTGAGGGCGTTGGTATACAAAGTTCCAACGCAAATGCGAAAAACAAAGTAAATCCTGTAACTGATAAGCGGATGAGATTGATATTTCCTGTTCTGATACTCGTAATTGGGACAATGGTTCAGAACCCGCTTTGATACCGGCCATTGTTGGATGAATAGACATAATATGCTGATTTAATGATCATTGATCGACCTCGGCGCATCCCCGGCGGATTTGGACCCGTCGGCAAGAATCCCAGTTCATTGATGTAACCCACTTTCATTTGTAGGCGCCGGTTTTGCGGCCTCACGAATGAGGAAATGGTCCTAAAGACGATTTTCGACCGGACCTTTCCCTTATTTCCAGGCAATTATCCGTAAACATCCGCAGAAGAGCTCGTTTGCTTGAGTATAACAATCACTTGACTGATGGCTCCCTTTTATTTGTTAGTCGCCGATGATCATATCGATATCGGTAAGCTCCTTCAGCTTACCGTCAGGATGGTCTACAAGGATCAGGTTCACCTAAGAATTGCGCTCACCGTTCCCGATTTGAAGGACTATCTGGTCAGTACCAAGTATAGGCCGGATGTGCTGCTGCTGGATTACCACCTGCAGCCCTTACCAGAAAAGGCTCCCAATGTCCTACGCTGGATGCAGTCCCAAGACCATCTTCAAGGGTTACCGGTTGTAGTATGGTCCTCGCTGCCCGACGGACCCGAAGCCGATCAGTGTCGACAACTGGGGGCTCAGCGATATGTAACCAAAATGGATGCGATGAGCGATATGGTTCAGTTTGTCAAAAGCTTGGTCGAAGACAGAGTTTCTAATGAGTCATTTTAGACGACATTCGTTCCGGGATGCAGAAATAGCCGTAGATAATTTGGAGATCGCACTACAACTTGTCTTTATCTTAATTATCATTAACAGTCTTTCCAAATAAAATTCTAAAACATACGCTTAGTTACCTTGTTTACCTTACAACTGCGACAGCTTGTAGTTCTCTTTCGCCTGGTCGCCCAATAGGGATGTATCACTTCCGGATCGAACCGCTCAACCGGATGTTGAACCTTTACGAAACCCGTATGGATTCCCTGTCTTTTAATCCCCTTCAATCGTTGATTGGTTTGTCCGCCTACTTAGCCACCCGCCGGGAAGTGGTTTTAAACACCTGGCGGACGGCTTGCCAAACAGATCCGGCGTTCAATACGACTGCCGACCTGAGCCGCGAGGAATTTAATAATAAAGTCCCTTTCATGATCAACGAATTTGAACGGCGGCTACAGCAACAGCCTCTGGAAGGCGATGTGGGGCTGCTGGCCGAAGAACACGGCCTACACCGCTGGCAGAAGGGCTACGCGTTGCATGAACTGCTGAGCGAGGTTCAGCACCTGAACCGGATTTTGCTGGACGAACACCGACAGTACTGGCTCTTAAATCCGGTAGCCTATCCCGAACCGATTGTCCAATCTTATGAGCATTTAGCTTGGTTTACTACTCTGTGTATGAAAGGCAGCATTGAGCAGTACACCGAATTGCAGCGTATTGCCGCCAGCAGCCGGGCGCAAACGCTGGAAAAGACCTTGGAAGAGCTCAATGAACTCATGCGCCAGCGGGGCAATCTGCTGCGTACGACTTCTCATGATCTGCGTGGTAGTTTCGGGGTGATTCAAGGTTCTGCTTCGTTTTTGGAGCTAATGGATGCCAATGAATCCGAACGAAAAGAGATGGTTACGATGCTCAATCGCAACCTGACGACCGTCCGTAATATGGTCGTTCAACTCATGGATCTTGCCAGGTTGGAGGCCGGTCAGGAGCCGGTTGTCATCAAGGCTTTCAATGCCGGTGAATTGCTACATTCGATAGTGACCTGCTATCAATCCCTGGCTCAGGAAAAGGGACTGGTGCTGAAATCAGATGGACCTACGGAGTTGATGGTTGAAAGTGACGCCATACTGATGCACCGCATCGTGCAGAATTTGGTGCTGAACGCCCTGAAGCACACCGACTCGGGCTGGGTGTCGGTTTCCTGGTCAAGTGAGGATCAATACCGCTGGATTATCAGTATCCAGGATTCGGGTCCTGGTCTACCCCGCCAACAAGCCGATACACTTGCCCAGGTGTTGTCTCCCGATTCAGAATCGACAGCGTCCACTGGCTTTGCCAATCCCCCGGCCAACGCTCGGGAAGCAACCACGGTTCTGGTCTCCAGAGCGGGTCAAGGGGAAGGAATTGGGCTCTCGATTGTCAAAAGGTTGTGTGAGTTGCTGGGAGCCAGCCTGGAGATCGAAACAAAAGCGGGCTGGGGTACATTGTTCCGGATCCGCATGCTGGTTCATAGCAATGATCGCTGAGGAACTTACAGCCTCTAAAGTTAACCTCCTACAGAAGTTCAATGTATCAGTCGAAAGTAAGACGTTTCTTAAATAAATGATAATCAAAGCGAGTTACGGCCCTGATTATTTATGCTCTATCTGAGACTAATTCCCTTCGCGGACATGAAAGAAAATTTAATACTAAGCAGATGCTGAAAGGAAAAAGCGATTGCTGACACTTTAGCAGTTTATGGAACAATTCGTTCTGGTTTCAGTCGATGCAAAACTGGCAAAGCGAATTTTTATCGGTGCTTACGATCATAGTCTCATCCATTTTTATGCGTCAGAAGGGATCTCTCAAGTCCAAACCGGTCGATGCACACGATTCTCAAACCGATGAATAGACCCATCCCTTAAGATAGAATCTTATATACTTTCCGGCTCCTAGCCCAGCTACGTATAGCAGTGAACGGTTGTTCTGGAATTAGTAAAAAATGGGCACTTTTACCCAGACGTTTTTGGCAGACTCTGGCTAATCTATCCTTAGAAAATGAACTGGCCTATAGAATAACACCAGCCCGAAGCCGACGGCCAGGCTGGTGTAAAAAGCATCGTTTACTGGTGAAAGTAAAACCCCCAACCAATTCCGAGCAGAAAGGCTCTGCTAGGCCTTCCAGCTATTTCAGGGGATGAAACTGAGCCTGGGCAGGCATGTACCTTCGGGAGACCAAAATTGAGCGCAGAAAACCGGTGTGGTTTTCCTGGCGGTCCAAATCAAACAATGGGCCGTCCGCCCGTTATACCATAAATCATGCCGGTAATGTAGCTACCTTCCTGCGAAGCCAGCAAAACGTATATAGGGGCTAGTTCGACCGGTTGAGCCGCCCGCCCAAGCAATGAATCGGACCCGAAACTTTGGGTTTTCTCCTCCGACATGGTTGAAGGGATCAGGGGTGTCCAGACCGGACCGGGAGCCACAGCATTTACCCTCACACCCCGTTCCATGGCTTCTTTAGCCAGCAATTTGGTCACGTTGGCAATGGCGGCTTTGGTGGCGGCATAGGCCAGCAAACTCGGCTCGGGCTGGTAGGCTTGGATCGAGGAGGTATTAATGATCGAAGCACCCGGTTTTAGGTGCGGCATGGCAGCCTTGCACAAATAAAATAGAGCGTAGACATTGGTCCGAAAAGTCTGATCGAATTCCTGCGTGCTAATGTCCAGAAATGAGGTATGTTCCATTTGAAAAGCCGCATTATTGACGAGAATATCCAATTGCCCAAATTCGTCAATAGCCCACTGCACCAACTGCCGACAATGAGATTCTTCCTGAATATCGCCCCGAACGGCAATGCCTTTCTGCCCGGCTTCTTCCACCAGCCGCACGGTTTGTTGAGCATCCTGATCTTCACTTAGGTAAGAAATCAGCACATCGGCTCCTTCACGGGCAAACGCCAGTGCCACGGCCCGCCCGATTCCGCTGTCTCCACCCGTGATGAGTGCTTTGCGGCCGGTGAGTTTGCCACTGCCTTGGTAAGAGGTTTCGCCGTGATCGGCTTGGGGAGCCATTTGAGCATCGGTTCACGGATGCTCCTGAGTGGTCTGTTCGTACGGTGGTTGAGCATACTGGTAACGGGGATCCTAAGTCGGTTGCATACTGAATGTGTTGCTTGATTTTAAAAAAATCAGTTAAATGTGAAGGAATCATTCCACGTTCTCAATGCATCTCTACGAACAGGCGGCATTGACTCTTCCCGGCGTTATCGACCAGCATGTCGATGTAAATTTCCTCCGTGTAATTAATAAATTGTTCGGGGCTAGACCCGAGTGTAGAGTAATCAAAACTGCTTAACCCCAGAATAGTTGATTCCCCGTTCCCAAAACAAGGCAACGGCCCAGCTTCATCACCTGAGGTATTTTAGAACCGGTATTAGCCAGAAAGTAGTAAAAGGCCTAACCCATACAATCTCTAGTCCAACGTCAGGATCGGTTTAGGAATGTGGGTAATCCGGCACGCCAGATCGCATTCTCCCGAAGCGACAATGTACAGATCACCCGCATCGATAATGCCTGTCGTAAAAACTACATCGGAAAGATAGATCTGGTCTTTTAATGGCTCGGTCAGACCCAGATTAGCTTCCAAGATGGGTGTACGGTCTTCCCAATGCAAAATGTTTCGGGGATCAGCGGCATCCAGTAATGCCCAGAAAGTGCGGTAAATTCCCACCAGTCCCCGCAGTTCAACACCGTGGTAGAGCAACAGCCAGCCTTGATCGGTCAGAATGGGCTGCGTTCCGCCCCCGATTTTCATGGTCGAAGCGGAGCCTTTCCGGGCACGAATCAAAGGATCATCCGACGGCTTCCAATGCAATCCATCGGGCGAAGACGCCAGGTTGATCGATGGGCCGGAATGATAGTCACTGTCCGGGCGGGTGGCAAAGTACAAATCGCCCAGCGGCCGGGTGAGGGCCAAAAACCGTCCATCGATCTTCCCTTCAAAAAAAACCATATCCTTGTTCTGGTGGTCGAGAATGATGCCCCGCAACCCATAAGTCAGACCATCGGTCGAGGTATACAGGGTAGTCGAATGGCGTTCCGAACTAACCGAACAGGTGGTCATGTAATACGTATCGTCAATTTTCGTAATCCGGGCATCCTCCACACCATACTCCTGGTACGACCGCTCAGGAGCAATGATTTTATCGTAATGCACCGTCACAACGCGGGTACCATCAGGAATCAGTTCAACGGGCAGCAGCCAGGACAGGGAGGTAAGCGCCATGACTTTGTACGGATGGCCCAGCACCTGAAACTTGCGTGGATCGGCGGCATCGACACTGACCAGCGGGTAACTGTCCAGCACATATCCTCTGACCGCATCCCAGCGAATTGCGTGAATCTGCGCCCCAATGATGGGCTGCTTAAGCGCTTCGGCGACCCGGATCATCATCAACAGATTGCCGTTGGGCAGGCGGGTGAGTCCGGGATTGAAAGCCCCCAGAACGTAGGTATCCGCTTGGATTGTCCGACGAAAAGGGGACTGGTTGAGATCAACATCATTGGGTGAAAAGATGAGCAGATCGGTTGAAAAAAGCATGGAATCGAAAAGTTAAATCAACTGAAGATGCGGACGAAGCTTCACCGAAACCACATCACAGCGCAGCGGTTGGGTTAGGATGTAGTGTACGCAAACCGCCACATCTTCCGCCCGTAGCATTTCGCCTTTTTCCTGTTTCTCCCGCTCTTCCTCCGCTGTGGTTGACTGCATGTCGGATCCGGTGGCTCCCGGTTCGACGAGGCTGACTTTAATCCCGTCGCCGTTGACTTCCTTGCGCAGGCTTTCGGCAAACCCCTGAATGGCCGACTTTGTTGCCACATAGACCGAACTGCCTTCTTCGCGCACATCGGCACTCATCGACCCGACCAGCACCACATGGCCCCGTTTCTGCGGTTGCATACGTCCGAGGGCTTCTTTGGTGGTGGCAAGATAACCGACCAGATTGGTTTCGATGACATACCGCCAGTCGGCATCGTCCATATCGCCGATGCCTTCTGCCCCCAAGGCCGCTGAGTTGATGAGGATATCCAAACCACCCAGTTTCGCATCGGCTTGTTGAAAAGCCCGCCGGACATCCTCGGATTTGGAACTGTCGGCCACGATACCATCGGCCTGCCCTCCGGCTTCCCGAATAGCGGCCAAGGCTTCGTCGAGTTGTTCCTGATGCCGTCCGAAGGTAAAGATTCGGGCACCATATGAACCCATTAGGATAGCAATGGCCCGGCCAATTCCGGTTGTGCCCCCCGTAATAACAATTCGTTTTCCGTCCAGCGGTTCGACGGTCGTGTGTGCATTCGTCTGCTTCATATCATTCGTTTGTAGGTATAAATCGTGAATGAATTAGGGTGAGATCAGGCCTTTTTTCCCGGGCTCCATTCCACCCGGAGCCGTTGATTTCCCTGAACCAGGTAATCAAAATACTGAGCCGTTTTTTCGACCGGCTTGAGAGCCGAACCGCCCGGGTCATCCTCATCGAAAAGCTGCACAGTTGGCAGCTTCCGGTTTTTGGGCAACAACCGAACCCGGCACTGGCAGTCGGGCGTACCCGCCAGACGAACCACGACGTAGCCTCTGTTTTTGTCCGTTAGCTGGTAATCAGCCTGGTAAATGGGATAATCCGAAAAAATCACAACGGGCACACCGGCAAATTCCTTGTAGGCGTAGGTCGTTAGAATATAGGCCATCGCCCCCCCATACACTTCCTGACCTACTTCACCGGCCTGGGTCCAGCCCGTCGAAATATCCTCCAGCGGCATGGGCAGGTCCCGCATAATCCGTCCCTCGCGGGGCTGTTCACAAACCATCTCCGCAGGCAATTCCGACGGATAATAATACCGCCCCCGGTGCAAGAGATATTTCATATATTCTGAAAACAACAGGCGGATGGAATCAGGCACATCCCGACCAACCTCCTTGAGGTAATTCAGCATGGTAGCAAAAATTTCGGCTTCTTCATAAGCTGCCAGGTAGGGCGCATCTTTCAGCGGAGCTACGCCCATGAACGTGCTACGGGTCTTCCCAAAACCAAAATTACCTTCCCAAATCCACATTCGGGCGATCACGTTGGCAATGCTGAGTCGGCTCAGATCGAAATAGAGTCGATTACCAGTAATCTTCCAGAGTTTGGCCAGCGTCAGCGAACTCATAATGGTGATGTTCGTCTGATACAACAATTCAAAGCCTTTGCCCTGCAACCGATCGGCCGAGGCTATGGCTTCATCCAGAAAACGCGGGTCTTTGGTCAGTTCGTACGCCTGAAGCATCACATGGGTATACAACCCGGCCACATCCAGTTCACCCCCTTTTCCTTCGTTCGTTTCGGCCTTCACGATTTCCAGCGTTCGAATATCATAAAACACCGGCCAGTCATACTTGAACGCATGAGCAGCTTTTATGGCAAACTCCAGCGAGCGAAACAACAGATCTTTGGCTTCGGTGTCGCCTTTTTCGGCGAGCCGCCCCAGGTTCATCAGCGTATGTAGCAGGTACCAGGAGTCGATTTTATTTGAATCCTGTTCCTCATTGCGGTTTTCGTCTTTAAAAGCTTCGCCCGGTAACCAACGCATGATGACCTCATGCTGGTCATCATAGAAAGAAGGTAAATTTTTTTGGAGCTGTCCAGCCAGAGGAATCGGTTTTCCCAACCATTCCTGGTACTCCCAAAGCGGTACCAGAATGGCCAGTTGTACCATACTTTCGGGCGGTTTTCGGGTTGCATCGACGTAGGCATTGAGGTAGTACTGCTTCTGAATCCGGCGTCCGCAGTGTGGGGATTTGGTCAGGGCCTGAATTGTTCGTTCAGCGATTTTCGGCCAATCAAAATAATCGGTTTCGGGTTTAGGCAAGTGTTTGTAAAGGCAGGCCATTGCCATCAGAAATTGGTCAGCGGCTTCAAATTCACTTTGCGGAACCGATTCGCTGCAATACATGAAAGCATCCGACAGAACAATTTCTTTCCCGGCTTCCAATGGTTTTTCGGAAGAAGGCAGCGCAAAACCAGCTTCCGGCCATTGCACTTTAACGGAGTTGGACGGTTCCGTCTGGGTGACCTGGTAGTAGTCGTTGAGTGCCGTAAAGTTCTGAAAGTATAAAAGAGACCCTCCGGCAGGCTGGGTGGTAGAAAGGTAGGTCAATCCGGAGGTCGGCCCGTGCTGCGTAACATACACCATTCCCCCGGTTGTTAAGGGGTCATAATCGGTATCCAACAGATACAAATCCCGGGGAAAAGCCTGTACTGTAAAGGGCTGTTTGGGCTTCAGAGAGGTGGTATAACGAAGCAGAGGTTCATGCGGAAGCGGTCGTTCGATCACCACCCGGAAAATGCCGATCGCGCCCTGCACCCGGTATTCGACCAGGGTGTCCGTCGCCCGAAGTTGTTTATAGCTCTGAATTCCCTGCGGATCGAAGCAGGTCCGAATCGCAAGCTTACCCGCATTTCTCCATTCCCGGATCAGCCAGAGAGAATTGGCCGTCAGGCCGATTTTTAGAGTACCCGATTCAAATGGCAAAGGAACGGCAGCCCAACGGGAAGCCTGTTTAAGTTGCTGGCCGAGTCCATTTACCCACTGTGAGGTTTCTTCGGTTTTCGTAAGAGTTTGCCAATAGGTGGGACTGTTGTAAGATTTTGTTTGCATGGTTTCTTTTAGGTTTAAACCCGCTATTTTTCATACTAACCCCTATACGTCAAACTGTCCTGCTTTTTTACCAAAAAAGTAAGGGAACGGAATCTTTCGGGTTGCGTAATGGTCATTATTCAGATCTTCATACGACCATTGTCTCACTTCGAAAAACATTATCGAACTGACCGGCTTCTACTACTAATTAACGTAGGAACTATACGTATGAGTTTTATAGATGAATTACTCGACTGCCCGACTGAAATCACTTATCTATCGGGGGCCAACAATTACACCTGGCTGAATTTTGCGAACGGAAGAAAAACATTGATCAGCAAACCACTGCGTTATTTTGAAACCCGATTAGACCATTTTATTCGAGTTCATAAAACTGCTCTGATCAATCCTCAGTTCGTTCGGGACTGGATAGCGCCTGCGCGCTTGAAAATGGCAGGAACAGTCCGCATGAATTGCGGAACGGTTTTACCGGTGGGCCGTCGCCGGTGGCGCCTGTTTATTGAGAATCTATCGGCTACTGCGGAGGAGCCGGTTGAAACAAAGCCTGGAAAAAACGACCCTTCCGTGATTATTGTCACCGATAGCCAAACCAAAGCATCTTGGGTACGAAAAGGTTTTCAAAGCAAGTTTGCTAACTGTTTGGTAAACCAGTTGAATCAGGGCGAGGTTATACCGGATTTACTATTTTCATTGCCTGATGATCAACTCCCGGCCTTGATTTTACTCGATGCGTGTTCGTCAACGACGGATCGAATGAACACCTTGCGATCATTAAAAGAAACACCCCGGCTGGCTTCTATTCCCACGCTATTGCTGGTACCCAGAAACACCCCGGAAACCGTTAATCTGGCGTATGCCGGATGGGCAAACTCAGTCGTAACGGTTATGGAAGACCAAGCTATTTTTACTCGGACGATGGCCCAGTTAGGCCATTTCTGGTTTCATCTGGTGGCCTTACCATCCCGAAATTGACCGACCTTACAGTTCATCGCGGGTCGTTTCTACCGCTATTGCCAAGATTTGTCCATTGAGTTCCGGTATAGTTACCCAGTATCAGCAGGTTGGTCGATCTAATCGCAGAAAATAAATCTTTTGAACGTAAATGTATACGTGTATGAACAGAGTACAGTCAAATCGGGATCGCAACCTTCGCAACGCCAGAATACTGGTTGTTGAAGACAATCTGGACCAAGGAATTGTTATTCGAAAGGCATTACAACAAACTTTCCCCGATGCCCAACTCGTGCAGGTCGATACGCCGGAACATGCAATATCCTATCTGGAAGAATTGAAGGATTGTGAATGGAATTTACCCAAGTTGATTATCCAGGATTTATACATGCCGCAACGGGAAGATGGATGGCAAATATTGGACGCAATCCGGCATTTCCCTATGCCGATTTGTATGATTCCAGTCATTATGCTGAGTTCTTCCGATCATCCCGACGATATTCGGGAAGCTTACGAGCGAGGAAGCTCTTGCTATGTCGTTAAACCGTTTGCCTTTGATCAATGGCTGGAACGTTTCGACGGCTTGCGACAATACTGGTGGAACACCGCTAGCCTGCCCACCGTTCGCTATTCTTTTTAAAGGCCTATCCAGGAAAATCTGGATTAAAAAAAACTTAATGCACGTGATGGAGTAGCGGTTCTTTTTCCGTACTCACTTTCAGCTGCCGGATTTCGCCCTGCTCCCAAGCGTTGGCCCCCGGCTGAACTTTGAGCATTGGAATATCCGCCCGGTTCCGGTTTTTCTCCGAGGTAGAAATCTCAAACCGTTCATCCCGCCGACAGAGCAGGCTGTCGGCCAACTGGCCTTCTTTGGTAAACCCCATCATTACCAGCGGATGGCCCAGTGGGAGCTTCAAATCCCGATCCGTATGCCAAGTGTGGAAGGTTTTTCCGTAGGTTGAAACCAGTTTTTCCATCAATTCGTGTTCAGCAACCAAGGGCAAACCGGGGGCAATCAGGGTTTCTGATTTCACCTCGTGGTGGTGGCTGTGCCAGAGTTTCTTTTCTTCGTCGGGCAGGGTTTTGAACAGACGCTCGGACACGATGTATTCGACGCCCATAATTTTGGCGTCCTTGCCGTTGCCGTCGAAAATCATACATTGAACGACGTCTTCATTTAGTTGGGTGCAGTAATGATGGGCTTCCATTTGCCCCTTTATGTTCCCGCTGTAAAAATGAAAACCATTCAGATACATGCTCATAGCCTGGAGCGGAGCCTTGTTTTGCAACAAATCCGCACCGGTTTCAAGTACTTCGGTTTTGGTGGTTTTGTCATCCCCTGGCGACTCGACATTGGACGAGGTATTTTTTCCACCACAGCCCGTCAAGAAGATGAGCAGAACCCATCCCAAGGTTGAATATCCGTGTTTATACATTGTTAGAGGTTAATTTGGCCCCCAGGTATTCCCGATTGAGTCGGGTGATGTGATCCAGTGAGATAGATGCTGGGCATTCGACCGAGCATGCTCCCGTAAACGAGCAGGCTCCGAATCCTTCTGCATCCATCTGGGCTACCATTCGCTCGGCCCGGAGATGGCGCTCGGGCTGCCCCTGGGGCAGAACCGCAAACCGGGATATCTGAGCCGCTGTGAACAGCATCGCCGACGCATTTTTACAGGCCGCAACGCAGGCCCCACAGGCAATACAGGCGGCTGCGTCCATCGACTGTTCCTGTTTCTCGCGCGCAATCAGAATTTCGTTGGCGTCGGGGGCCGCCCCGGTATTGACGGAGATATACCCACCCGCCTGAACGATCCGATCAAAAGCCGACCGATCGACCACAAGATCCTTTATAACCGGAAATGCCCGAGCCCGCCAGGGTTCCACTACAATCGTGCTGCCGTCCTCAAAACTACGCATGTGTAATAGACAAGTCGCCCCGCCGGTCTGAGGTCCGTGAGCCCGACCATTGATGAACATGGCGCACGAGCCACAAATGCCTTCCCGGCAATCGTGGTCGAACACAACCGGATCTTCGCCCCGGTGGAGCAAATCCTGGTTCAGCACGTCGAACATCTCCAGAAACGACATATCCGGGGACAGATCTGTTACCTGATACTCTACGAGTTTGCCGGGCGTTTGGCTATTTTTCTGCCGCCAGACCTTTAAGGTTACATTCATCACATACGGTTTTTCTGATCAACATTTTGTGGTAGAAACACTGAAAAGCGGGCGGGTAAACAACAAGCTATCATCAGCTTATCTGGCACCGTTTGGTGAACAATGGAGAAATAATGTCGCTTAAAAAAGTGAGGATTTGGACATGTGCTTATCAAAACATCGGTTGCCCACATGATTATCGATCACGGTTTTAAAATGGTCATCGGCGAGATTGCTCCTAAGGTTGATTAAACTCCAGTTTACCTATCCGAAAAGATCGAAACCTGTTTGACCAAAACACCCAGATGAAGTATTTCTTTCAGGTTGATTGTTTTCGGGGCACTGATCAGGACTGAAGGCAATTTGCGTGGTTGTGTCATGGCACAACCCCATAATTTAACCGGGTTTTTAGATTATCCATAACTCTTTCCGATTATGACTTAATTCACAGTCAAAAATAGTACTTGTACGCCCTTGTTCACAGCGAAACTCTATTTTTCACGTGAGTAATCTGTATCATTTAAAATCGATCCACCTTATCCGGCCGCGGACAAGACATTTCGACTTAAGGATTCCAAATCGAGCTTAGATGAATGAGTAGTATCGGCTCTCAAGACCCGTTCCATATACGTCAGGGCCATTTTGGTATGGAGCGTTGTATCTGCCGCCAAGCAATCGCCTGGAACGCTCAGGCCAAACTCCCGCATGTAGGCATCTTTGGCCGAAAAAAGGATGCAGATGTCCGCACTGATACCGGTTAAGATTAAGTGCTTGACATTCAGATATTTAAGTAGCGTATCTAGTGTGGTGGCAAAAAAAGCTGAATGCTTAGGCTTCAATACAAAATAATCATCGGAGGCCGGATACAGCAGTTCGGCCAGCGGCTGACCCCGCACGCCGTCTTTCAGACAATGCTCCACCACTTCTTTAAAATCGGATCGCCAACGGCCAAAATTGTCATTGATGTAAATAACCGGAATATTCAAATCCCTGGATCGCTGTTTCAGGGCCGCAATCTGTTTGGCCGCCTTTACAGACGGTTTTAAAAACCGCCCTCCATTCGGAAATTCCAGGTCATTGATCATGTCGATAATCAACAGCGCTATGGGGAACTGATCCGGAACATTGCCGTGTAAATCTTCACTCTTGTTCATAGTATGAATTCAAAAAAGGCTTCGGTTAGCCCGAAGGAACTGCCTCATACCCAATTCGATTGGGTACGGAATTCAACACCAAAAACCGGTCGTAAGCCGGTTTTCTATTTCAGTTTACGACCGGTTTTGGTATTGGATTTCTAAAAAAATCAATTACTCCTGCTTAGCCGATTCATTGATAGACCCTTCGGCGATTTCCGTCAAAAGCGCGTCCGTTTTCTTCTCTTCAGCCAGCGTTTGTTCCAGTAGTTCAACGGCTTTCGGATAGCCCAATACGCCAGCCAGCGTCCGCAGGGTTCCGTACGAGGCAATCTCGTAATGTTCCACTTTCTGAGCCGCTGAAATCAGGGCCACATCCCGGGTCAAGCTCCCTTCTTTCGTGTCTTCCAGCAATCCCTCAGCCTCCTCAATCAGGCCTGCCATTGCATCACACTTCTTGGCCGTGGCCTTTTCTCCCACCGCTTTAAAGACCTGTTCCAGCCGGGAGACATGATTTTCCGTTTCAGCCAGGTGCTTTTCAAAGGCGGTCTGTAACTCGTCCGAGGTAGCCGAATCCGCCATTTTGGTCAACGCGCTGGTCAAATGTTTTTCCGCCCAGTAAATGTCTTTCAACTCGTCGACAAATAATTCTTTCAATTCACTTTCACCTTTTGAAGCTGCCATTTTGAAAAGTTGTTTTAATAAAACGTGTCAAAATCGTCGATCGCAAAAAATGTATCCGTGCTGGCGATTTAGCCTCTGAACCTCAAAAGGTCAGTATTGTTTCTAAAATTTAGGATCGTTTCCCCAAAAAAACCGGCCCAATCCAGACAAAAATTCCGCTACCTTTTTCTCTGTGTGGATTATCATACCCAACACAAGGAGTGAATTAACTGTGTAGAGAACTTGCTGCTGTAAGCTGAATTGATTTTTGTGAACTCGTATTTCGTCGCACCCGAACCCGATCCAGAAATGAAATGGTTGCGGCTTCATCGCCCAGGTGCTGATTAACCTACACTATTAGCATCACATCTGTTTATTAGATCAACTTTCAGCCGTTAATACTGTAGCCATTTGCTCCAGAATCGGTAATGTAGCAAACACCAATTTGGATTTAATGACTCTTATACTTAGGAATTATTTCCTAATTTGGAGTAGAGATTATTAATCAGGTTTTGTTAGTTTTTCATGTGCGCGGGCCAACTTTGCAGGATGCTTCACTAGGCTCATTTTTAAGCCAAGCCTACCCTGTTTCTGGCTATGACTAGCCTACACTGAGTCGACTGGTTGCTCACTGACTTTGCGGACCGCTCTGAGCGCTACTTCCGCTTCCATACCTGGCGGGGGGCCAAACGGGTCATG
Organism: Larkinella humicola; assembly: GCF_008727875.1. Classification (GTDB taxonomy): domain Bacteria; phylum Bacteroidota; class Bacteroidia; order Cytophagales; family Spirosomataceae; genus Larkinella; species Larkinella humicola. Next base: position 324,305 of record NZ_VTWS01000006.1, read on the forward strand.
CCACGTTTTCAGCCCCAGGCCAATGAAATCCTGGCCGATCCCGCTCAGCAGTTGTTCTTTCTGTTGGTTTGTCTGAAGAATAATCCTCTTCAACAATTTCAAGCCGCCCTCTTCGATCTTTTTCAAGGTTCGGTCTCCACCATGATCCGTCGCCTGTTGGCCTTGCTCAACCAAACTCTGAAAGTGCTGGGGCTGGCCCCTTGTCAGGACACCGACTCGTTGCTCACGCAGTTGGACCGGCTTAAACCTTGTGACCTGAATCTGGATGCCACCGAGCGTCAGGGGCACCGCTTGGGAGATCCATCAGCTGTGGAGTATTCAGGTAAGTCTGTGGGCACACCAGTAAAAATCAAGTCTTGTGTGACGACAGGGCTTATGTGCTTTTTTTGAGTTGGACCTATGCGGATAAAGTGCATGATAAGGCGCTGGCCGATGCGGAAGCGTTGGACTTGCCCGTCGGCGTGTTGTTGCATCAGGACAGGGGTTATCAAGGCTATGTCCCCCGGGGGGGCTCGTCAGCCAACCGACCAAGAAGCCGCGCAAGGCCGGGTTGAGCAGGCTGCAAAAGTTGGTCAACCAATCCACTTCGACCCGACGGGTGGTGGTCGAGCACGCCATTTGGGGCATCAAGCGGTTGCATTGTCTGGGCTATCTTTTGCGGTTACAAGGTGGAGCGATTCGCGATGCATTGATGCTGGTCGGCCCAGGACTACACAACCTGCGGGTGAACAGTCCGCTTCGGCACTAGGGTGCTCACGCGCTCATGTGGGCGATATAATAGCGAATCGCAAGCAATAACCTCTAGTGTACTAACTAATTTACTGCCTGTTACTATACAATCGAACGATTTATCAAAGGATCACTAGCTCGCGTAGGAATCAATGACACTTTCTAATGCCTCTTCTTGCCAGTACTCCTGTTTGAGAAAAGGGCGAATACCGATGGCTTTTTCGAGTTCCTCACGCATAATCACTTCCACATAGGTATCATTGCCCACTGTGGTGATGATCGAGTCATGGATGGTGAAAATAGGCAGATCGGGCCGTTCCTGGGCAATACGACGGGCGATGCGATTGAGGAAGATTTCAGATTCGATATTCTGGAGCAACAACGCCAGCGTTCGGTGCTGATGCGACTTGATGAGTTCAAAAAGCCGCATCACGTTCGGAAACAAGCCCCGAAAGATTTCCTTTCGTTTTTGCATCACGCGGCTGGTGGTCTCATTCTCTGAAAAGAAAACGGTATTTACCGTTTTCTTCATCAGCTCCCGGGTTAGCTTTGTTTTGCCCGTCGCCTTGACGGCTTCCTGAAGCAAATACTCGTAGAAGGTGCCCTGTTTTACCTTCTCGATCAACAGTTTCCAATCATTATCCTCCTTGCGGCCATTAACTGGCCTAACCCCCTCGTGACCAGACTCGTACATAGAAGAAAAAGAGCTATTCTCGTACATAGGGAGAGAGCCCCCTGTGGCTGTGGTGTCAGCTGTGAGGGTGGTGATTGATTCTCTTGGAGCTCGCCAAAGGCTGTCCAGCTCAGCTATGAAGTCCAGATCGTACGGGGTTAGGCCTTCGGTGTTCAATATTTTGCGTCCAGCCTGTGGCTGGACGATGGCAGGACGTAAAGAAGCCGGATTTGCTGCCAGTAAACGCTGAATGTCCTGGCTTAACGGCTCCACTAATGACTAACACTACGGTCGCGTTGACGAACGGCGCATTGCCAGCGAAGTGAAGTACTAAAGGTTACTGATAAAAGAGGATACCCGGCCAAAGTGGCGGGGTATCCTAGTATTCAATCTCCCCTATCCAGTTGAAACGAGTCAATTAATCCTGCGGGGCCGCCCGTGCGGTCAAACAACTTCCGTTTTCCGTACTTTGAATGATTGACCGAGTTAATATTTACTACTAAGATACAGGAAGTTAGTTAAGGGCCCCTTTTTAATCCCACGTTTTCTTGACGACAAAACTGTCTCACAAAATGAGGATTTCATGAGACAAGGGGTCGTTTTTTTGAGATGGGTGTAGAGTTCAGTAATACCGACTGTGCACTGGGAATTATTAGCAAATGGACAAAGCCCCCAATAGGATCGTTAAGTCCCTGAAGTGGCAGAAAAAACGGTTTTGTGTTACCTTTAAGGTAGCGCTTTGTAACGCCACAAAAAACCCGGCCAGTGGCAATACCAACCGGGGTTTCGTTCGGCATTAGCTTACTACCGACGGGTCCATAATACACCATTCTTAGTCGTGATCTTACCGAGCTTACCCGCATCCACCAGCTTTTGCAGATACGTGTCACTGTCCTGTCGGCGAATACCGGACAGCTCCGAAAACTCACGGGATGTCAGCGTCGGGTAGCTTGCAAAAAGACTTTCCCAGTCCTGGTGAATTGGGGCTTTGGTTGCCGTAGGCAGTTGTTTATGCAAGGTGGCTTCATAAGCTGCATATGGTTTCGACCCATACACCTTTTCCTGATTTCCCTGACCATCGACAAAAAACATCGTGGGAAATCCGCGTACGCCCAACTGCTGACCTAAAGCCAAATCCTCCTCAAAAAGTGTTTTAGCCTTCCCCTGATAATCGGTTTTAAACCGATCAAGGTCCAAGCCTGCTTTTTGGGCAGCCGTTACCAGATTTTCCCATTTGGCAATGTTTTTCTTATGCAGAAAAACCATCTCGCGCACTTCCCGCAGAAAGTCGATGGCCTTATGCTGATCCTGTAGCTGAGCGGCTTTAAAGGCAATCGAGGGAGGGTAGGACGATGCCAGGGGGTCTTCCAGCCAAACGTCCCCATCAATGGGCATGTCATAATGCCGACTGACTTCATCCCAGTGATGGGCCACATCGGAGGGCTTGCTGATACCGCCACTGTTATAACTCCAGTCAGGCAGTAGTCCTCCCATCCGGTATTCGACCTCAATGCTACTGCCGTACTCAAGCTTTAGCTTACGTAGCTGAGGTTCGATGCCCCAGCATGACGAACAAATGGGGTCAGTATAGTAAATAATGTTGATTGGCTTTTTAAAGGCTGAAGCAGCCTGCGCGGGTGATGTAGCCGTCGAGTCTGGCATTTCACACAGCCCCGTTTCTATATCACACAAAAGTGGATTTTGAGTCTTGTTTTCCATTTTTTTGTTGGTTACTTGGTTCGACTGATCGGCTTGCGCATGGCATCCAGTGGTCAACAAGCTAATCAGGCATAACGACAACAGATGCACAATAACAAAGCGTGCCCGAATAAAAATGTCCATCCGTCTAGAAAAGTAGGTTCGTTTTAAACAGCTACGGCTTTTTTAGTTTCCAAATTGCGGTCATTGATTTTATTTGGGGATAGCCAGGAATCCACCGAATAGCGCCCGCTACCCATCACAAACAGCACGACGTAAACCAGCAGAAAATGCAGTGACATTTCCTGTATCCGGAACTGATCACGAAGGTGGATATGAAAGCCGGCTACTGCCATCACAACCATCAGTGGAATGACCGTAATCCGGGTTCCCAATCCTATAATCACAAACAGCGAGCAGAAGAACTCGGCAAAGACGTTCACAAACAAGGACATCCCGGCGCTCAAAAACAGAACCGGCGGAAATTCAATGGGTTCATCGCCAACCAACAGAGCCAGTCGAGGTGTGCCATGAGTCAACATCAGCAGACCAATGCCAACCCGTAGAAGAGCAGCCCCAGATCGGTCATTTTCGTAGCCTGATTTACGTGCAATAGTTTCATCGTTTTCCGAGTAGTTATTTGGTGAACAATTTCTCCGCGTGCGCCGTATTGGCAAACTCATCCATACGAGTAATTAACCCATCTTCAACCTGATAGACCTGAACCCACTTCTGGGATAAAATTTCGCCGTTTGCTTTGATCTTTTGCTGTTCACTGCCCAAGACGACGACCGTATTCCCATCGGCGATAAATTGATCAACCTGAAAATCCTGGATGTCTACTGTCTCAAAAATGGTTTGAATAAACTTTGCTACGCCTGCTTTGCCGACGAATTCTCCAGCATATGGAATTTCATGAGTCCCATGATAGGTCCATGTGGACGTGTCGGCTACTGTTTGTGTTATACCGTCTATATCGCCTTTTGCAAATGCGCCAAACATCGTTTGCACCACTGTCATTGCTTGATTTCTCATTTTTGCTTTTGTTAAATGTGTAACTTGGATGCAAAGTTCGGCTAGGCAAAAGGAAGAGTCAATTAGTCAAAAAAACCTGACTATAAGAAAAATGCAAAAGCTTGAAAATAGTTGTCCGGCCGAAGAGCTGCTAAAGCTGCTTTCGGGGAAATTGAAACCCCAAATTTTTCAATTAGCCCTGAATGGTCCTTTGCGGTTTAATACATTGCTACGTGAGATTGCAGGGGCCAACAAACAATCTCTTGCTGTAGCTCTGAAAGAATTGGTAGACGAAGGCTATTTGGAAAAAGAAGTGATCAGGCAGAAGCCTCTACATATTGAATATATGCTCTCCGAACGAGGGAAAGCCTTGATTCCCGTCTTTCAACAGTTAGAAAAATTGCAGTAGCGGGTTTAGCAGAACTAAACGTCGATCAATGTGATAAATTAGTTTACCGTCTCTACGGTCTTTTAAAACGCCCATTTAATGAGACACAAGATAGGCGTTCATTTCTACCGTCAATTTGAGCCAAATATAGTCTTAAATTGCCATCTCAAAAATCAGTGTCTCATTTCTAACATTTCGCCTGAGTTTTTGATACAAAAATCAAGTAAATAAACCTTCCGTTTCAAAACCACTCGTATTAGGGACTAAAAACAACCACAATAACAAGACATTTGAGCATGGCCTTGCTTAAGTTTGTGGATTTTAGATTGAGTACCAGCAGAGTATGTCAATGTAAGTATGCCATCTTTTGAGGAATACACACCAGACACCTCAGCAGGAACTGATTCATATGCAACCCCACTGAAGGAATAATAGCTTCCATTCACCTTAAAAGTGCCATTTTGGGCCTGCGTGACCATCGGAAATAAAAGATAGGCACAACACATGCCACTTAATCGATAGCCTTCCTGATAGGGCGCAAGCTCAACGCAACCTTCCGACCAGGCTTCCGATGGAAGAATCTCGGTACGGGAGTGACAACTGGATAAGGTAAGCAATCCCAGCCACCAAAAGGTTAGCCTTTTTTTCATGGGAATAATGACGAAATGCCAATAAAAGACCCCATTTCGACAGAACTGGTTGGATTGAAATTGTAAAAAGATCGAAATTAAGATTCAAGTAAATCAAACCTCCCTAAACTGTGCCCATATACTTACGAGGTGCATTCATCGACGCAAGAGCGGCTGCGTTGTTTGCGTCACGGCGTGCCTTGACGAGTTCAGAATCTCTCATTGCCTGCATAAATTCACTGCAGGTAGTTGGCGTAACAACACCTTCAAACTGAAGTTTATAAGGAATATCGATTCTATCAAGGTCGCGCCCGCCTTTGATCGCGACACCCGCGCGTTCGCGTAAAATGATGGATGGTTCACCGTTCGATTCATCGAACAAAAACTCACAAAATCTCCCGTGTTTGTACCACAGGCCCGATTGAAGAGATTCTGTTTCATCCTGCGGGTCGTACGGGCGGTGAACATACATTGCATGGGCCAAGTCTCTTGTTGCATCCGTATGATGCTGCTCATCCTTTGCGTGGAGTTTTAGTTGAAGTTGCCCCCCTAAGGAATCATTGTTATCCTCAACAAAATCTAAGTTGTAGTTCGTCAGTAGTAAACTCATATAGAAGCCGTAATAAGGAAACTGTTTGAAATCTAGCTAAATCTCCGCTGAGGAGTGATTTTTGCCTGCCAAACCTACGTTTTTTATACTACTATGAAAGTACGAATAATTTTCAGATGGTATGACTTCTGGGTCGGTTTCTTCTGGGATCGACACAAGCGAATGCTCTGCATTTTCCCGGTTCCTATGCTTGGAATCCGGCTGGCCTTTGATCGTACTGAGGACCGTATGAATATGGTTGAGCCAAAGGAGTCTGACATATTCCGGGATTTCGTGCAACGTTACCGGCAAATAAAACCTCCCATTCACAAATCACACGTTTTATGTACCCTTTTATTTATTTTATATTCGTTGCCTCAGGATAAAATACGCAGTTATAAGGATGGATGGAATAGTGCTACCAATCAGTATTACCCTGTGCCAGATTGCTAATCCCCATGAATAGTAAAATACAAATCGATGCCAATTACTTAAAAGATTATGGTTGTAGTCATCATTTGATGTCATATCAGACAATGCTCCCAAGGCAGCAAGTAGTAACCAAAACATTAAGCAGCTTAGTAAAATTTTTAAATATAACTTCCACCCATTCTTCATGATTTCAAGATAACATAAAAGTCCTAATGATTTCGATTGATTTATTAAATCTCCGATTCACAAACCATCAATTATCTAAATAAAAAGCCCGGCAGTTCTACCACCGGGAATTAAGTATCTTCAAGTTCGAGGAAATAATGCCCCGAAACCGCCAAAAAACCTATTGACAACTGATCTTATAGTCCACAAAACTGTAAGATGTGCTTCCCGCAATTTTCTGGCCTGTACCCGAATAGGTATCCCCCACTGCAACGACTCGCTTTATCTGGCTGCTTTCATCGAATGTATAACGGTATGAAACCACATTATAGGGGTTTGATTCTGTTTGCCCCGTGAATGTCCAATAGGTAATTATTTGAGTGGGGAGGTTTTTACTCTGCCTGGGTTCAAAGTTTCTAATCTGGGGGAGGTTTGGTTTAGAAAGATCGTATTCAAAAAGGGTCACTTGTCGCCTATTCAGTTGAGGGACGATGCGGATGTGTTTGACGATGTTCCCGTTTTCAATCGTATATTCGTCGGTCCCATCAGTAAATGCCTCCTTTCCAGTAGAATAGACATAGGTATTTTTTACGATAAACCCATCGGAATCATATTCGGCATTTCTAGGAGGGTATATATTTCCAAATTGATCTGGTGTGTAAACGGTTTTTTCTTCCAGAGTACCCGTATAACTGAAATACCGGATGACTTGGTTAGGCTGGTATTCGTAACGATCCGTTTTACCATCGTTTGGACTAAATGGAACCGGCAAGGTGGTAATCTGACTAAGGCGACCTTCTGAGTCGTAGCTAAATTCTTCGTGCCTAAAAAGTCCAAACTCAACCTGTTTTCCATCGATTTCAAGGGCTACCTTTGGATCCTTTGGAGTTATGCTAGGACTATAATAAAGTGCATCCATAATTCTACAGCTTTGGGAGGTCGCTGGGGCCAAGTGATCCTGCACCGAACAAGAACTGAACAGAAATAATAATATTCCAGGAATGACGAAGCGGGTAAATGGCAATTTCATATGGAATAAATTTTAGTGAATAAATGGCTACTAATATAATGAGATATAGACACCAATTTATGATCAAAAGTTGGAAGCTACATTTAATATGAATAAAAATTTACTTAAGCATAATCTACTAAGCCCGATTTGTACCAAAACGTGTCTAAATAACCTCCGTTTTCTAGATTAGTAACTACCTCACTTTTTACGTCCTTTCCTGCCCCTTCCCATCCGTGGAACTTCGGCTTTCAATTCAACCAAACCCAAGTTTTCAATGGACCTCAATTCAACCGCCAAGGCCACGGCCGAAGAAGCCGCCCACCAGATCAACCAGTTGATGGGGGACGAAAGCTACTCGATCGAAGAGAAAATCGCCATTCGACGGGAGCTGGACACCCTGATCCGCAAGCAGATCGACGACAACATCCTCAAACTGCAAACCCTGCGTTCGTCGATCTGATGAAGTCCGCTTTTTCGCTCCGCAAAACGGCCACCGCTCCGGTTCAGACATCGGAGCCGGTGGCCACTCCGGATTTTCGGACGGTAATTAGCAGAGTTTCCGGTGCTGAGGTCCTCCCGGATTTCAAAAAAGTAAAGGAGTGTATAAAACGCGGCTATTGCAGTCAAAAAAAACCAGTTTCACAATCCGACTCAGAAAAGTCCAGAGGGTTGGTTTCCCTGCCAATACTTGATGCGAAGCGTGTTCAGCCACGACTGTCAGCGAATGCCGATCCATTCAGGATCGTAACCAGCCGCAACAACTCCTCACTGATGGGTTTGGAACGCGAAACGGTCTCCTGCAAACCACTGTAAACCAACTCATTATTTACCAAGCCCACCATCACCTTCTGTTTACCCTTCAGCAAGCCTTCCACGGCGCCCAGCCCCAACCGGCTCGCCAGAATCCGATCACAGGCACTCGGGACCCCTCCACGCTGGATGTGTCCCAGCGTCGTTACCCGCAAATCCAATTCAGTACCAGACTGTTTCTTGATTTGTTCAGCAACCACCGTTGCCGTCCCTCTTCCCTCCCCTTCGGCCAGCACCAGGATGGCAGACGACTGGGAGCCATTCCGGTCCTGCCGGAGTCTTTCAATGAGCTCCGCAGCCGATACTCCGGTTTCCGGCAGCAGCACCCGCTCGGCGCCCCCTGCAATACCCGACTGAATGGCAATGTAGCCCGAATCGCGGCCCATCACTTCAATCAGAAAGATGCGCTCGTGCGAATCTGCGGTGTCACGAATTTTGTCGATAGCTTCCACGGCGGTGTTCACGGCGGTATCATACCCAATGGTGTAATCCGTGCCAAACAGGTCATTATCGATGGTTCCGGGCACGCCAATGACCGGAAACGAAAACTCGTCGACGAATTGCAAAGCCCCTTTAAAGGTGCCGTTTCCACCAATAACGATTAGCCCGTCAACCGCCCGATTCGTGAGGTAATCGTATGCTTTTTGCCGGCCTTCGACCGTCCTGAATTCAGGACTGCGGGCCGATTTGAGGATGGTTCCACCGCGTTGAATAATGTTGCTGACGGTCGATGAAGTCAGCTGAATACCATCCCCAAGAATCAATCCGCTGTAGCCCCGGCGGATGCCAATCACTTCAATGCCATGGTAGGCCGCTCCCCGGACCACCGCCCGGATACAGGCATTCATCCCGGGCGCATCTCCGCCGGATGTCAAAACTGCCACACGTTTCATCATAACTCGTACTTTAAATGAATCTTGCCGGGATAACTCCCGAATACATTTCCTTGATTTTCAACCCATTCAGGCGTATGCCCGGGTGGCCAGGTGATGAAACACCCGTTCGTCCAGCCGGTAGCGGTCGTTGAGGGTCAGGCTACTGCGGCTGGTGAACAAGGCATAATTGACCGCGTTGTATAACAACCACAGGGAGGGACCCGTATGGAGCAGTTGTTCTTCCGTCCGCAGGCGCTCGTAAGCTTGTTTGGCCAGTTGGACCGGAATGGGTAACTCCCGTACGATTTCGTTGGGGCGGCCCGGTATTTCCGTTTGCTGTAACTGCGAATAGACGGTGGTGGTCAGCGTCAACTCCGGTTTGAGGTGATCGACCAGCAGGTTATGCAAGTGTTGCCGAAAGACCTCGATGGTTAGCTGGCTGTGGTGAATTTTACGGATGGCCGGGCCGGGCCGGTCGGATCGGTTTTCGGTCGGGCGGTTTTTGGACGAACGCCCCTTCGCACTTTCTCCCGACCACTGCCCCAGCCAGGTCTGGTAGCTCGACACCTGATCGAAGTGATCGGCCCAGCCCAACAAACCGTTCTGACACAGCTTCCGGAACATGCTGCTGCGCAGGGCCACCATGGGATCCAGCAAGGCCATCAATGACTGCCCCTGAATACTGAAAGGCGTTTTCCCGTTGTAACTGTTGGTTAAGATCAGGCAGCGTTGCAGTGGTTCCCCTCCCAGCATAAACACCTCCGGCAACACAATATTGATATTGAACTCCCCGGTTGGCGTATACTTGATCAGGAGCGTATACTGCGGAATAAGTGCATCGACCACGTCCCGAATAACCGCATTGGGAATAATAGAATAATCGGCACTTTGAATGCCAAATATGGTATTCCGTCCCCCTTTAACCTGCCCAACGATCAATTGCTGCCGATCGGTCGCCACAATGTCGTAGTCCGGCAATAGGTCGGTCAGCCAGACGGGCTGCACCGGATAACAGATGTCGTCCCAGGAATTGGTCAATTGGGGCTGCGCGCTGATATAAGTCATTTTATTTGTTTTCTATTTTTACAGTTGTAAATTTACAGTTGTAAAAATTAAGAAGCAACTTTTTAAAAGAAAGGGCGTACGTATGAACGGATCACGGATCACTCAGCAAAAAATAAAAGCAACGCTGCTGCTTTTACCCGTTATGGTGGTGGTTATACTCACGTCGCTGAGTATGCGCAGTACGATGCAGGAGGTGGACCAGGCGCTTGGCTCAGTGTATGCCGACCGCCTGGAACCAGCCGTAGACATGGTGTATCTAAGTGAAAAATTTCACGCCCGGCGGCATTTGCTGGAAACCGTGCTGATTTCACAACACACAGGCTCTGCCAGGATTACCCAGGCAAAGCTAAAACAGTACGATACCGGGATTCAGCAACTCATCGACCAATTTGAGAAAACGAGTCTGGTTGCTGACGAGAAAACGAGTTTGCTGGCGATCAAAACGGTCCTGTCCGACTACAGACGACTGGAGCAGACCATTTTGCGCCAGTGGGCTTCCGGCCAAAGCGAAGCGGCCCGTGACGCCTTCAACGGGACCGGGGCGGTTCTCTTTCAGCAAGGTGTGACCCATCTGCATGATCTGGCCCGCATTCAGTCGGTCGTTGGGCAGGAGTTTATGAAGAAATCCCATACCGAAGCCCTCCACTTTTATGCCAATTCCACCCTACAGGTCGCAGTGGCGATCATTATGGGGCTGTTAATTCTCAGCACCATTTACAATGTAAACCTCCGGGATCGTGATCCGAAATCCTGGCACCTCAATTAACAGACAGGTGCCGGGCCGGATGAAACGATCCGTTAACTATTAAAACCGGTAGAGTCATGACGAATTTAATTATAAACAAGCTGGATTATCAACGACTGATCGATCGGGTGGTGCAAGCCAAATCCGATCCAACAGCCTCTTTTAAACACATCAGGACCTTGCTGATGGGCGTCAGCCAGGCAACGCTGCTGGAGCCCTCCGACATTCCGGCGGATGTGGTGACCATGAATTCCCTGGTAAAAATCAGGTATCTCGACAACCAGAATACGCTGAACATACGGCTGGTGTATCCCGAACAGGCGAATATTTCCCAGCGCCAGATTTCGATATTTGCCCCGTTGGCTACCGCTTTGCTGGGCTGTAAAAAAGGCGATTTAATCAGCTTTGCAACCCCGGCCCGAACGGTAAAAATCCAGATCGACGCCATTTTGTATCAACCCGAAGCCGCCGGTGATTTATCGCTTTAATGTCCCTGGCGTAGGAACAATCAACTCCTGAAACGTGCATCCGAATCCACCTAAGAAAAGAAGTGCCCTGGTTCATTCCACTTCCATCCTGGTAAAAGCAACCGATCAGGAACCCTCCTTACAACAAGTTGGGAACCTGATTCGGGATGCCCGCTTAAAAGCCGATCTCACCCAGGGCGATCTGGCGATGAAATTGGGCGTGTCGATCTCTACTGTCAATAAGTATGAAAAAAAGGGACAACAGGTAACCATCGGAACCCTGTTGAAGATCGCCAGGGTGCTGGAAATCGATCTGATGGTCGGGTTTCTAACCTAATTTAAAGTATCACCAGACTTGCACGATGTCAGGTCTGGTGACGATATTTGTATCCTGATTTTTTAGGCCCTGCTTTCTGGGAAGCCTCGTACGTACTCTTCCATTTGTGAAAAAAAGAATTAAGCGTCGCTATCGCATTGCCCGTTACGTCATCTACCGTCAAACGATTCTGGCACCCGTCGATCATTTCTGGACTTTTCTGGGTGCTTTTACCGCCATCGCATCCCTGGGTTTGATTCAGCAATCCCGCTTTACACCGCAGGACGATGTTTTTCTTATTGGTTCTTTCGGAGCTTCGTGCGTCTTAATTTTCGGAACAACCCATAGCCCCCTGGCGCAACCCCGCAACCTGGTCGGAGGACACTTGCTGGCCTCCCTGATTGGCGTTGCCATCCAGAAGCTGGTTCCCGACCAGATTTGGCTGGCATCCGCTCTGGCCGTTTCTCTATCCATTGTGGGTATGCAGATCACCAAAACCATGCACCCGCCGGCCGGAGCCACGGCACTGATCGCCAACATTGGTTCAGAAAAAATCAAAAGTTTAGGATTTGGATATACCTTGGCCCCCGTCATGACCGGCGTTCTCATCTTACTAACAATTGCCCTGATTGTCAACAATATACCAAAAGGCCGATCCTATCCGGTGGCCCCACTGCCCTGGCAAAAGGCAGCCAGAAAGCTCAGGAGGAACCCGCCCCAGCGACTTCATTCGGACAAGGTGGATGCGCTGGACGTACCCTAAAACGGGCAGTATGTCAAGGCGGGTGTCAGCTGGAATCGTTGGAAATCGTCAGTTTAGCCTGTAATAAAGCGATTTCAGACCGGTCTTTCATCAGTTCAGCGAGCCAGGCTTCACACCAGAATGCGGAATGATCTACTTTTAATGCAACAACCATTCATATGCCTGCTTATCAACTCGCCCAGGTCAACGTAGCCCGTTTGCTGGCCTCCCTTGACAGTGAACAATTAACCGGTTTTGTGGCCAATCTGGACCCCATCAACGCCCTGGCCGAGCAAAGCCCCGGTTTTGTCTGGCGGCTCAAAACGGAAGAGGGAGATGCCACCACCATTCAGGCGTTCGACGATTCAATGATCATTGTCAATCTGTCGGTCTGGGAAACGGTTGATGCGCTCAAAAATTTTACGTACGATTCGGCCCATGTGACCATCATGAAACGGCGTCGGGAATGGTTTTCCCGGTTTCAAACGTCGTATCTGGTTTTATGGTGGATTGAAAAGGGGCACATCCCGACCCCACAGGAAGCGCGCCAGCGGCTTGAAATGCTGGATGAACACGGCCCTACCGCCCTGGCCTTCACATTCCGGGCGCTATTCGATAGCCCTGAAACGCATCAGCCTGAACAAAAAAGCCTATTTCATCAATCAGAATAACCAGTTGCCGGCGTATAAATGAAAAGCGTTATTCCGCTGAGTTAAGCGGAGGAAATCAGAGATACGCAGAGGTTATTTTCTCTGATAAACCAGCGGGCGACCCCGTCTTGATTTCCTCCGCCTAACTCAGCGAATTAACGCTTCTCAACACTTCCCAAACATAAAAAAACCTCCGGATTTTACTCCGGAGGTCGTATTCCTATTTCTTAAACGTCTGTACCCGTTATTTTTTGGCGTAAATCAACTGAACGCTGTAATTAACCGTCACGGTATCTTTTTTCGCATTCAGAAACCGACCGCTCTGGGCGACTACTTCACCCAGTAATCGATTGGGAGTCGTTGTGTTGTCATACGTATACTTAAATTCACTGCCGGCGTCTTCTTTCAATACGAGGTTATTGTTGGTTAACGTCCAGGTGCCCTTGTAGTCAAAAACACTGCCATTGGAGCGTTCTGTGCCGGAAAACGTATTGTCATTTTTGATATCAATATCGTCGCGATAACCGGTTACCGTTGGGTTCGACAAATCTTCGTCACCATTAAGCGATACGAAATCGCCCGTAAATCCTGAATAGCGTGCCCGGTCAACAGACCACTGCCCTACCACTGGTGACGGTGCCGGGTCATCTTCTTTGTTACACGAACTCAGGCCAGCCGCAAACACCACCACGCAGATCAAATAAAGTAAACGCTTCATAATTTTCAGGTTTTTGTGAAATAATAGTTTAGTGTGACTGGATGAGATGACCGTTGGAAACGAAATCTACAAAAAAAAGTGTCAGGTTGTAAATTTCCGAACAAAAAGCCGGTGTTTTCTCTTCTACCCTACGCAAAAACCGGTCAAAGCGTTGCGTCAGGGCGCAAAACTTCAGAATCAGTTACCGCAAACCCGGGCGCGGAACCACCGGCAAACTCTCGTTTCCATCCTCGCTAACGGCCTGAACGGCAAAGAAATAATTGTCTTTAGAATAGGGCAGCGTCAGCCCGACCTTTTCCGTATAGAACTTCTTCTGCCAGAACGGCCAGTGGGTTTCGCGCATCAGCACATAATAGCCTTTTATTTTCCGGTTGGCCGAATTCCCGGCTTTAGGTGCCTGCCAGAACAGACTCGTGGAGTTGGTCAGACTCCGGGCTTCCACCGTAACGTTTTGCGGCATCGACGGCGCTTTGGCCAGATTGGCCAGCACAGCCAGGTTCATGGCGGTATTTTTCCGCAGGTAATCGAAGTCCATAAACTTCACGTAATCGCCGTACTCAACCCCATCCTGCGTGCGCAGATCCTGGTGCTGGTGGGCAAAATTCTCGTTCATTTCCGTAATGCGAACCGCCGGAAAACCGCGCGTCACAAACGGCGTGTGGTCGCCACCGCGCAAAAACCGGTCGTTGCGGTACACCATCACCACTTCCAATTGATCGACATACCGCTCGCCCACTTCTTTGGTATACCGGGCCAGTTGCCGCGACTTTCCGTCGTTTTCCAAGCCATACTGTCGGATGTTGGCCGCCAGCGAATCCGTCTGATAACCGGGCAAGCCCTCGCTGAATACCCGGACGCGCGTGTTGTCGGTGATGTGCGTATCGGGGCTGTGGTTCGACCCCATGATGTCGTTGTTCAACAACGCTTCCAGGTTCCATTTTTCGTCTTTCGCCCGTTGCGCCAGGTGGTTGGCGCCCAGTAGTCCCTGCTCCTCCCCGCAAACCGCCACAAAAATGATGGTGGCCGGAAACGGAACTTTGCTCATCACGCGGCAGAGTTCGATCACGGCGGCCGTTCCCGAACCGTCGTCGTTGGCCCCCGGCGCATCGGCAGTGCGGTTCATAACGTCACTGACGCGGCTGTCGATGTGACCGCTCACCAGAAAAATCCGGTCGTCGTTCGGGTCGGTGCCTTTGAGCGTCGCCATCACGTTACCCATTTGCGTCACGGCATCGATCCGCCGTCCGTCCGGTTGCAGCGTCCAGCTATCGATCTGGGCTGTCAGCCGTCCGCCCGACTGTTTGGCGTAGTGTTGAAACTTGCCCAGCGTCCACTGCCGGGCCGCGCTCAACCCGCGTTTGGGCGTCGCGCTGCTCATCGTGTGCCGCGTTCCGAAACTGACCAGATTGGTAACGTGTGACCGCAAACTATCCGCCGACACGTCGGCCACGAGTTGGGCAATGGCAGGATCGCGGTTGACGGTGGTCTGGGCTTGTAAACCAAGCGAAAAAAGAAGGAGAATACCCGAAAGTGTACAGTTTTTCATTCAGTCAGTCGATGAGTTTAGTAAACGGGAATACAAACGAAGATACACCACTGCGTCGATTTTACGGCGTTTTACGGGCTTTAAAAAGGATTTTTTACCGGAACGCGGAACCCCCTTCGGATGCAGAACCGAACGACTGCGTTCGTTCAGCGAAGAAAACACCAACGCCCCCGCCAGCAGAAAAGACAAGCCCAGCGACCAGAACGCAATTTGGCGTGTCGGCACTTGTCGCACCGGCTGATAGAATTCCCGGGTTTCGTCTTCCGAAAACAATTCCCGAAAGGAAAAACCGGTATCCTCGTCATCTGGCGGTCCGTTTTTCATAAGCGTCGGGCCAGGCTCACGCCAAAGGCGGTTTGGGTGGTGCCGGGGAGGGGTTGTGCTGAAAACCCGAAGCGGGCAGCGGCCAGTGCCCGATTGTATTGCGTCACCGCCTTGCGGGCCTGGGAATTGCCAATGATGCTTAAGCCCAACGTGGCCCCGATCGAGCCAAAATACACGGCCCAGTAGTCGCCCGAACGGGTGTAGGTTCCCCGGTTACGCGTCAAAACGTAAACCAGTGGGACCAGCGCAACGACCTGTCCGGCCAGCACAAACGTCCGGTAGGTTCGGAAATGGCGGTTGACGATGGGATCATTCAATTCGTTAAAGGGAATCTCCAGCGAATTCGGCGACCGCAACCGCTTGCCCCCGTAGAAGTACGATCCATACGACCGCTCAATGGGTTTCAAATAGGCCGGAACCGCAGCACCGGGCCGGTAAAAAGTGGAATCGGCAGGGCGTTGCGCACAGGCAACCCCTGCTACGAGCGTGCAGAACAGAAGTACAGACAAGAATCGCATAGTGAATTAACGCACAAATTCGGGATACCACTCAATTTTTAATCAAACGAACGTAAATTTTTCGACCCTGCCTTGATTTCACCTTAAAATACGACTACCTTTGTACTGTAATAAAATTTGTTACAGAATGAACAACAGCCGATTTTCGATTGCCATTCACATCATGACCCTTCTGGCGAGGGCCAATGGGGAATTGCTGTCGTCGGATTTTTTGGCTGGCAGTGTTAACATCAACCCGGTTCTGGTTCGAAAAGAGGTCAGCAATTTGCGTAAAAAAGGGTTCATTATCAGCAAGGAAGGCAAAAACGGCGGTAGCATTTTAGCCAAGCCAGCGGACAAAATCCTGCTGTCGGCGATTTACGAGGCTGTCCGGCAATCGCCCCTTTTGGGGCAAACCAGAAACAGTCCAAATCCCGATTGCCCGGTAGGCCGCCAGATCAATACCCATCTCGACACCCTTTTTCTGGATGCGGAAAAAGCCCTGATTGCACGGCTCGACCAAACAACCCTGTCCGATTTTACCAACCAGTTTGACTAATTTTTTTTGAACTAAACTGTAATAAAAATAATTACAGTTAAAAATTTACCCATAAACTAATTCTAAAAAACCATGAAAATTGCCTTGATTGGAGCCACGGGTTTCGTAGGTTCAGCCTTGTTGAAAGAAGCTTTGCACCGCGGCTATGCCGTAACGGCGATTGTCCGCCATCCGGAGAAAATGACGGTAGAAAACCCACAGCTAACAGTCGTAAAAGGCGATGTGCTGAACGAAGCGGAAGTAGCCGGGCTTGTGGGCGGCCATGACGCGGTCGTGAGTGCCTACAATGCGGGCTGGCAAAATCCCAACCTTTACAACGAGTACCTGGCTGGTTCGCTGGCGATTCAGAACAGCACGAAAAAAGCCGGTGTGAAACGGTTGCTGGTGGTGGGTGGAGCCGGTAGCCTGGAAATTGCACCGGGCGTTCAATTGATCGACACCCCGCAGTTTCCGGCCGAATGGAAACCGGGCGCACTAGCCGCCCGCGATTATCTGAATACATTGAAAAAGGAAGAAGACCTGGACTGGACCTTTATCTGTCCGGCCATTTTGCTCGAACCTGGTGAGCGCACCGGGCAATTCCGCCTGGGAACCAACCAACCGGTGTTCGATGAAAACGGCGTGAGTAAAATCTCCGTCGAAGATCTGGCCGTTGCCATATTCGATGAACTGGACGAACCGGCACACGTTCACCAACGGTTTACGGCGGCATATTGAGTCTGACAATTACCAGAAACCGTGTTGACTAAACCGCTTTGCCAATCAGCACGGTTTCTGGTAAACGAACCAACGGTAACGACAGATAAAACGTGGTTCCGGCCCCCGGCTCGCTTTCAAACCAGAGCTTTCCCTGCTGAACTTCCGCGTATTCTTTACAAAGAAAAAGCCCCAGTCCTACTCCTTTTTCGTTGTTGGTACCAAAGGTTGTCCGGGATTTAAGCGAAAAGAGCGTTGCTTTATCTTCCGGTTTTATTCCGCCCCCATTGTCTTTCACAACAATCAAACAATTCGATTGAGATTCCACAACGTCAATTGCAATCGCCCCCCCGGAAGGGGTAAATTTAATCGCATTTCCCACCAGATTCCGAACAATAAGTTGCAGCATATTGCTATCCGCAACGACTTCGAACGGTGTATGAATTGAATACGTTAACTGGATTTCTTTTTTTAAAGCCAGCGGTTTATAAATTTCAATGATGGGTTTTAAAACGGTCGAAATGCTGACGTGCGTAAGCTCCACTTTGGTTCCGCTCATCTGGGTTGTCGACCACGACAGGAGGTTGAAAAGCATCTCCTGGGTGTGGTTAATAACATCCAGCAAATCCGATTCGATCCGTTTCTTTTGCGCATCGTCAAGATCCGTTTCCCTCAATATTTCGATGTACTGTTGAACAGAAGCCAATGGCGAACGCAAATCATGCGAAATGATGGAAAAAAGCTTGCTTTTCTCGGCGTTGAGCCGTTCCAGCACCACGGATTTTTCTTCGACCAGCCGCTGTTCGGCCCGGTAAGCTTTCTTGAAAAAATAAGTCGCCAGGTAAATCAGCACCGCCCCTACCAAATACGTCGAACCCACATCAAGCATGTGATTCAGGCGACTCGAGTAGCCGGTAACCACACTGGCAGGATAAACATATTCGACCGATAAAAGACCTATTACAGTAAGGAGATTAAAGGAAAACCAGAAGACGTGCAGACGGGATGGCGAAACAATAGCCAATAGAAAATAAACGTACATAAACAGGAGAATGGAAGGTCCAATGACGCCTGAATTAAAAAAATAATTTCCCGCCAGAAGCAGCGTAATAAACACACCACCCAGGGATACGCTGATGTAAAATTTATTTTTTATCCGGGATAGATAATAGAGAAATGAAAAGGCGATAAAAAGCAGCAAAGAAACCAGCGAGGCTTCGGTCAGTCCGATGAAATAGTTGAAAGGGATGTTGTAGAGCATCGCCACAATGCCCACCAAACAGATTGAATTAAAGATCCGGCTTTCCAGCGTAGTTTCCCCCGGCACGCCCACCAGTGCCGCAAAGAAGCGTTGAATGGATTTGAAAAGTAGCGGTTTTCCCAACGTCGTTTTTCTGTGAGTAGCTGAAAAAATAGGTGATTAAACCCATAGTCTAATCACCTATCTACAAAAATAATTAAAATTCTTATACTTATTTCACCACTTTCATTACACCCTGCATGAGTGCTGCATGTCCGGGAAAGGTGCAGACAAACTGGTAATCCCCCGGTGTGGTCGGAGCTACAAAGTAGAGTGACTCCGAGCTCTCGGGTTGCATCAGGTTGGTGTGAAACAACACGTTTGGCGATACCGGGACATACTGCATCCGGGAACCGTTCAGGTTCAGTTTCAAAGCCGCATCGCCGACGGCGTTGGCCGTGGCTGGTTTCACGATCACGCAGTTGTGCAGCATGTCGTCGTTGTTGTTGAACACCCACCGGATGCGGCTGCCCGCCTTCACTTCGACCTGCGTCTTGTCAAATTTCAGGCCCGGCACGGTACCGATCGTAATCACCTGGTCGGGGCCGTTGGTCCAGTCGGCGGGTTGTTCGGTCACGCGTTTGGCACTCGCAGCCGCCGGTTTTCCTTTCCCCTCTGCAACCGCCGGTGTGGTTTTAGTGGAAGCCATCGCCATATCGGCGTGGTTGTGTTTGGCGGGGGCGGCAATGGTCAACTTCGTTCCGGGCGCAATGTGGTTGAGGGTATAATACCCGGTGTTGTGCAGCAACGCCAGCCCTTTGTCCGACCTGATGCCCTCGGCTTTCACCTCATGAACATACCCTTCGCGCAGGAGCGTGTCGGCCACAATCCGCACTTTCAGGCCATTGTCCGACACCACAACGCCCCGGATGGGCACGGGCCGCGGATCTTCAACCGGGCTGCCGTAGATTTTGTGGTACTTATAGGTAAAGCTGCTCAGGCTGTAGGAAGCCAGATCTTCGGCGGTTTTCTTGTCGACCGGTTGCGTGAATTCCACCTCAAAACCGTCGGGCATCGAGCGGATCGCTTTCATTTCAAACGGCGTCAGGCCCGTCCACACCAGCCGCTGAACCCCAAACGGATCTTTGCCGGTGGCCGACCAGCCCCGGCTGGTTTGCCCCACAAACATGGAACCGTCCAGCCCCCAGGCCATCCGCAAAATACCGGACTGAAAACCCGACCGGAACGGAAAACAGGCGCCCTGGTACTTTCCATCTACTTTTTCCAGAAAAACCCGCATCACCTTGCTGTGGCCCTGGTCGCCCACGAACAACTGCCCGTCGAACGGACCAAACCGGTTGGCGGTGGTGTCTTCCAGAATATCGGAGGTCGAAATTCCCATCATCGTATGCGGAAACCAGATGGCCGGTTCTTTCAGGTTCGGAATCGATTTCACCATCTCGTGCATCGGTTTTCCCGTACTCGGCACATCTTCCAGCTTAAGTTTCAAGGGAGAATTCGGTTCGGAGGTCCATTTGAGTCCCTCGGGATTCCCGGCAAAATCACCCAGTTCAAGGTGTGTCATCCGGCCGGAACCCACCCAGTCGCCCTGGTTTTCGGTGTAAAAAATGCTGCCGTCGCGCAAGGCCCGGTAGCTGGAAGGCGACCGCAAGCCGGTGGCAAACGGTTTTATCTCGCCTTTTTCGTTGACTTTCAGCATCCATCCCCGCCATTTGGCCAGGCTGGCTCCCTTGCCAATCCAGCCGAGGTTGAGCGTAATGAGCATATCGCCATCCGGCAGAAAAACCGGTCCGTATGAGTACTCATGGTAATTACCGGACAGCGGCCACTTCACAATCGACTGGTATTCGTTGGCTTCATCGTCGCCATCCGTATCGATCATTTTGGTCAGTTCACCGCGTTGTGTGGCGTAAATGGCCCCTTTGTGATACGCCAGTCCGAGCGGTTCGTGGAGACCATAGGCAAACCGTTTGAACTGTGGCTGGCGGCTTCCTTTCATATACGGATTGCTGATGAACCAGACTTCGCCCCGGCGCGTCGAAACGCCCAGCCGACCGTCGGGCAACACGGCCATGCCTCCCACTTCCAGTTGCACTCCTTCGGGCATGGGAATGGTGATGAGCCGGTAATAATCGTCTTCCGTCAACGGGCGCTGGGCCACCGCGAACGAGGAAATAAAAAGAGAGAGAAAGAGAAACGAGAGTCTATTTTTCATGATCTTTAGTACTAGGCAATTCGGGAGCCGTTTTCAGTTTTGCGTTCGGTTTGCAGTAAAGTTACTTCCCCGTCGGGGCCAATGGCACCCAAAACCAGGCATTCACTTTTAAAGGTTGCAATCTGTTTGGGCGGAAAGTTGATGACCGCAACGACCTGCATACCAGGCAAATGCTCGGCTTTATACAATTGGGTTAACTGCGCGGAGGAGCGTTTGATGCCTTTTGCGCCAAAGTCAATGGTGAGTTTGTAGGCCGGTTTGCGGGCTTCCGGAAAGGCGTCAGCGGCCACGATGGTTCCGGTTACTATCTCCACCTTTTCGAAGTCGGCCCAGGTGATGCGGTTTTCCATAACGAATCACCACAAGAGCGAATACTGAACCGTTGCCGAACCGCCCTTCATGGGAACCGGCATCAGCAATTCCTGCCGACCGGAACTGGTTCGCATCGTCGGTTTAAGCTTCGGATCAATCCGGATGTAATATTTTCCATCGACCGCATACAACCCCTTCGCAACTTCGTCCAGCGACGCCCCAACCGCCAGCCGACAGTAGAGCGACTCGTTGTCCGGTCCTTTCACGCTCAGCGTCCGTGTGATGGATTTGCCGTCGGCATCGGGCAAAACCGCATCGGTGACGTCCAGATCCCGCATGCGATACTGAGGAATGGGATTACCCTGTTTATCCATTGACAAACCGGTGTATTTCCACTCATTGTCGGACAAACTATCAGGCCAGTATTGGTTGGCATTGGCCATCAACGCCAGCGGGCTTTGCGCCGACAAAACCGCTACCGTTCCCAGCGGTTTCAGCAATTGCGGTTCTCCACGTTCATACCACATGTCGGTTACGTCGGCAAACTGCCCGCGCCAGACCTGCAACAACGCGCCCTGGTTCAGATCGACGGTGTAGTTCAGACCCGTCGGGCTGCCCACGGAGAGGCAATGGGTTTTCTTTTTGGAACCAAAATTGACGAAGGAACGGATGACCGCCGGTTTGGTACCGGGTTCCACCGCAATTTCGCCAACGGGATCGGGTTCGGGCAACGAGGCCCGGGGGTGCAGCGCCTGAAACTTGGTGTCGGGAGCCGAGATGAAAAAACCCAGACCCGGCCGGGGCCACGACCGGCCGAAAAACAGTGTGAAGGGATGTTTCCCCGCCGTCAGGTTGATTTTGGCCGTGTTCATGTAGCCCAGATCGAGCCGCTTGTTGGCAATAATTTCCTTGCCGTCGATTTGCAGGGAAGCAAAACCGCCCTGCTGCAAGGCGATGGTGTAGGGGCCGGTTTTATCGACCACCAGATCACCCGTGTAAACAATGCCGTGCCAGCGCGGCTGACCGTAGGAAACTTCGTAGGTCAGGGCCGAAACCGTATCTTCCTTGACCAGTTTCAGATTGGCTAACTCGGCCTGCGAAACCGTTTCCGTTTTGTTCTCGTATAGTTTGTAGCGGATGTTGGTCAGCTTTGCCACCGGACGATCCGTAATTAGCTGATACCCAATGTTCCGAACCGCCACCGTGCCGGTTGTCACGTTCAAACTCACCGTGCCGGGTTTTCCGCCGGTGGCCTTCGGCAGCACCAGGCTTTCTTGAACCAGTGTGCCGTTGAGCGTCATTTTCTCCAGTGTGGCCGGGCCTTTGCCTTCGCCCTGAAGCAGAATTTCGAGTTGTTGCCACAAACCCGGCGCTTTTCCGGCATTCTGTAAAGGCAAGAGGGTGCTGCTGCCTTCAATGGCACCAAAGGTCGTGGTGTTGACTTCCGGTTTTCCCCAATGGTCTGCCAGGTGAATGCCTGTGCCGCCAAACGACAGGGTGGCCTCCGCGCCCGGCGAAAGCATCACGTCCATCACCAGCCGAACGTCGTTGGCATTGGTCAGCAAGGTGAGCGGCTGACCGGGCGTTCCGACCAGAACACCCGTTCCGGCCTTCGTCTTCTGATCCGGTCGGAGGGGATTCACCAGAATGGAAGCCGCCGGTTTCCAGTTGGCGGGCACAGCCGGTAATCGGTCGGTGGGAAGCAGCGTCAGGGATTCGTCAACGGATTGGGCCCAAACCGGTAGCGTTCCTGCCAGCAGCAGGAGGGCGGTTCCACGGTTGAACCATCGTAGAATGGGATTCATCGAATAGGTAAAGTTTCAGTGGTTAAAGCAATTGACTGCTTACATTGCAAAAGGGAAAGTACCGTCTTTTTTACCCTAAACCAAACCTGAACAGTTCAGTCTGGCAAAGCAAAAATAGTGTATTCCGGTTGGATATTCAGCAATTCCGTTGGTAGACCTCAAAACCCTTATTTCCATGAAAAAAGAACGTTTCCCAATACGCGACTCATTCCGTTGATTGCGGGACGGAGTCACCCCGTCACTCGTATAACGCCTTCACATCCAGGTTCGCCAGTTCGAGCAGGAAACCGCTCAGTTTTTGGGTGACGTCCTCAAAATACCGTTTCCCTTTTTCCGCCGTGGCCTGTTTCGGATTGCCAATCCCGGTGTCTTCCGTCACCTGCGACCATTTGCGTTCCGCCCACGCCCAGCCTTCTCGTAGTGCCTGGACCTTCCATTTTTTGGCCGCTCCGTCGCCGGCTTCATCCAGCGGCAAGACCAGATCCGGGCGGAGGTGCAGCAACAGACTCGTCTCCATTTCGTCGGCATGGTCGCCTTTGGGTTCATCGAAATACTTCGATTTATCAAGCGTATTGAACCACGAACAGGTGCTCAGAAACATGTTGGGATACTGAACGCCCAGTTCGCGCAGCATGGTTTTGAAGTCATTGCCGCCGTGGCTGTTCAGAATCAGGAGCTTGTGAATTCCCTGCCGGTTCAGCACTTCGATGATGTCGTTCAGAATCGCTTTCTGGGTGCTCGGATACAGGTTGATATCGAGTAAAATATCGGTCTGACCGGTGTTGACCCCAAACGGAATGGTGGGCAACACCATTACTTTCGCGCCCTGCTCCCACGCCAGCCGTGCCGACTCAGCCGCAATCGTGTCGGCTTCAATCACGTCCGTCGCATACGGCAAGTGGTAGTTGTGGGCTTCCGTAGCCCCCCACGGCAGAATGACCAGGTCGATCGGTTGGTCGTGAATGTGTTTCCAGTTGGCTTCAGCAAGAATGTAAGGACGCATATTTTAAGGGGTTATTTCCTAGACGAGTTATTTCGCAGAGTTAAGCGGAGGAAATCAGAGTTTATCAGAGGGAAAAAATAAAAAACGCTGCTTAACTCTGATTTCCTCCGCTTAACTCTGCGAAATAACTCTTTTTATCACACTCTCGAAAATCTTGTTCAAAACCATTATTTCGTGTCCCGTTCCGTAGTAACTTGCCCCCATTCCCATCTCCACCGGCTATGGACCATGTTGAAATACTCTCCCGCATCCAGTTCGCCTTCACAATTGCTTTCCATTACATTTATCCGCCCCTGAGCATCGGCCTAGGCGTGTGCCTGGTTTTCATGGAAGGCCTGTATTTAAAGACCAAAGACAAAGTGTATGAAGAACTGACCCGGTTTTGGGTCCGGATTTTTGCCCTCATTTTCGGCATCGGTGTCGCCACCGGCATTGTGATGGAGTTCGAATTCGGCACCAACTGGGCGGTTTACTCCCGTTACGTCGGCGATATTTTCGGCAGCGCCCTGGCCGCCGAGGGCATTTTCGCCTTTGCCCTCGAATCCGCTTTTCTGGGCATTCTAATTTTTGGCTGGAACCGCGTCAGCCCGCGAGTTCACTTTCTGTCGACGGTTTTGGTGGCCCTGGGCTCCATGTTTTCCGCACTCTGGATTGTAGTCGCCAACTCGTGGCAGCAAACGCCGACGGGCTACCGCATCGAAGGCGAAGGCCTGAAAGCCCGCGCCGTAGTGACCGATTTCTGGGAGATGGTTTTCAATCCGTCGTCCATCGAACGGTATTCGCACGTTCTGATCGGTGCTTTTCTGGCCGGGTCGTTTCTGGTGCTGAGCGTTAGTGCATGGTATATTCTGAAACGCAAGTACGTGGTACACTCCCAAAAAGCCTTCACCATTGCGTTGTGGGTGGCCGCCGTGTCGTCGCTGGGGCAACTGTTTACGGGTCACAAATCGGCGGAAGTGATTACGAAATACCAGCCCGCGAAACTGGCCGCGGTCGAAGGGCATTTTGAAACCGCCCCCGCCGATATGTACCTGCTGGGCTGGGTCGATGCCAAAAAACAAACCGTGACCGGGCTGAAAATACCGGGCGGTTTGTCGTTTCTGGTTCACCAGGATTTCAAAAAGCCCATTTCCGGCCTGAACAGTTTTAAACCCGAAAACCGGCCGGGTGCCATCAATTTTGTGTTCCAGACCTATCACCTGATGGTCGCCATCGGCATGATGCTGATCGGGTTGTGCTGGCTGGCGATTTTTCTGCTTTATCGAAAAAAACTATTCCAGAACCGCTGGCTGATGGGCGTTTTCGTCGGCTCGGTTTTGCTGCCCCAGATCGCCAACCAGGTGGGCTGGTACACCGCCGAAGTCGGCCGGCAGCCGTGGGTGGTTTATGGTCTGCTCCGAACCTCCGACGCGCTTTCGCAGGCCGTCAAAGCCGAGCACGTCCTGATTTCCCTTATCCTGTTCACCCTGGTCTACGTCATTCTGTTCGTGCTGTTCATCTACCTCCTGAACAAGAAAATCCAGCACGGCCCCGACATCAGCCCGGAAGACCCGGAAACGCCAACGTCAAAACTGAATTATGAATGATGAACGATGAACGATGAACATTCAGCTTGCGAGGTTTCTCTTTGTATTAAGAATAATGGTACGGATTAACTTCAATAAGCTATTGGCGTCATTGTAAACACTAATAAACTCCGTATCAGTCAGGTAGTCAGTCGCTTTCAATAGCTCGAGCCAATAGATAACTTCATCGCATTCCTTTTGGGCAATACCCATTTTATTGATGAAATCAGCCTTACTAACGGCATTATCTGCTTCACGAATATTAGCACCAATAGAAGTGCCGGAACAAAGCAACTGTTTGCTCAAAACATATTCCTGTTTACTCTTCGTAATGTATTGAAACAGGCGGATGGCGCGGATGGCAAACTGAAAACTTTTTTCACGAACGATATTAACTTTTTTCATGATCTAAATAGTAACGGTGGATACTCCATAAAGCTAAACCATTCATCGTTCATCATTCATAATTCATCGTTAAAAAATCATGGACACAATCCTCGGTCTCGACCTTCCCACCTGGTGGTTTTTGCTGATCGGTGCGCTCATTAGCGGGTACGGTATTCTCGACGGTTTCGATTTGGGTGCGGGGGCCTTGCACCTGTTTTTTCGGAAAGAACAAAGCCGCCGGATTGCCCTGAACGCCATCGGCCCGGTTTGGGATGGCAACGAAGTCTGGCTTGTGATTGGCGCGGGCGCGCTGTTTGCGGCCTTTCCGCTGGTGTATGGAACGCTCCTGTCAGTTTTTTACCTGCCGTTTATCCTGCTGCTGGTCGCCATTATTTTCCGAGCCATTTCGATTGAATTTCGGAGCAAGGAAGAAATGACATGGTGGCGCACGTTGTGGGATGTGTGTTATTGTCTGTCGAGCAGCACCATTGCCTTGCTGTTCGGGCTGATTCTGGGCAACCTGATTCAGGGCATCCCGCTCGACAAAGACTACCAGTTTGTCGGACGCTTGCGGGACTTCTTCAACCCTTATGCGCTGCTGATTTCGGTGACGGTTTTGTCACTGTTCATGCTACACGGAGCGATGTATCTCGCCATGAAAACCGAAGACCGGCTCTACGCCAAAATGACGATTCTGATCAACCAGACCAGTAAATTTTTCATTCTCTGCTTCATCACGGCGTCCATGGCCACGCTTATTTACGTACCGCACATGGCCGCCATTTTTCACAAATACCCCATTTTGTTCGCCTTGCCGGTCAGTGCGGTGCTGATTGTGTTGAACATGCGCCGGATGATCGAAAAACGGCGGTATTTGCGGGGATTCATTTCGTCAGCCGTCACAACGGCCCTGCTCCTGGTATTGTTTGCGTCCGGTTTGTATCCCAACCTGGTGCTGTCCAACTACGACGTGCGGGGTAACATCAGCATCTACGAAGCTGCTTCGACGGACAGTTCTTTGCGGACGATGCTGCTCTTTGCCGCCATCGGAATGCCCCTCGTACTGACCTACACGGTTTTTGTTTTCTGGACGTTTCGGGGGAAAGTGAAGTTGGAGGATACGAGTTATTGAACAAAGAGTTATATCGCAGAGTTGAGCGGAGAAGGCGGAGTTAAGCGGAGTTTTTTAAGAACTTCTCTGCTTAACTCCGCCTTCTCCGCTCAACTCCGCGATACAAGTTCTTTTTAAAACTTAGTTAGTGCCGCTTCCAGCACCTTGTCTTTCCCGGCGGCAAGGTCTTCTTTGGTATTGACAACCGTAATTTTGGGTGCAATTCCGATGCCCTCGTAGTTTTTGCCATCAGCCGCCCGGAAGTCGCCCGGTGTGACGCTGTAAATCCAGCCATTTGGCAGTTCCCGCTTCGGATTGTCGGAGAAAACGCCGTACGTCTTGTCGCCCAGTTGCGTAACGTTGCGGTTTTGATTCATCGCCAGCGTCAACGTTTCGCCCGCGCTTTGGGTGATCCGGTTCGTCAGCAGTACAATGGGTTTCGTATACTGACTTTTGCCGCCCGGCTCCACATACCACTCGATGGGAGCGGTGAAATCGCTGTGTTTGGGACCATTGCGAAACCGGGTGGTCATGAACAATTTCCGTTCCGAAGCAAACCGACCGGCAATCCGCTGGCTTGAGCGGTCAAGGCCACCGGGAACATTCCGGGCGTCCACCACCAGACCTTTCGTATCAGCCAGAGCCGCCAGCGCATCATCCAGAGCCTGGTCGTAGAAATCCGGAGCCAGTCCCAGATCAGTAAAGAGAATGTACCCGACATTCCCGGCCAGCTTTCCATACAGCACCTTGACCCCATCTTCCGCCCGGACCTCCTTCACGTCCCGAACGTATTTTTTCA
Organism: Larkinella humicola; assembly: GCF_008727875.1. Taxonomy (GTDB): domain Bacteria; phylum Bacteroidota; class Bacteroidia; order Cytophagales; family Spirosomataceae; genus Larkinella; species Larkinella humicola. The sequence continues at coordinate 352,102 of NZ_VTWS01000006.1, forward strand.
CCACATCAACGCTGAATTCATCCAGCGGATACGTCGGGCCGCTATCGTAGCGCCGGTAGTTCGGGCCTTGTTTCAGTAGCCAAAGGTGACCGTTATTCAACTCGCCCAGCATCGCCGACAAAAGGTCAAAAAGCTGGTCGTCCGACATCCCCGGTTTTACCTGAGACCGGTATTTCTGTTTCATCGTGTTCCAATCTATTTTCTGAACGTCAAACAGGCCGTACATCCGGTCAAATTCCTGCCAGAGTACATCGAAATTGGATTCGGGGGTGTTAGCCGGTTCGGGGCCAACCGCCAGGTCGTTGCAGGAAACCAGCAACAGGGCCGAAATCCCCAGCAAAAGCGACTTTAAAAACTTGATTTTCATGATAGTAACTTAATGATGGTGTTGTTTACCGGGATTGGTATTGAAATTTATAAACCAGGGATACTGAAGCTGCGTGAGCGGCCGTCTGAATGACGCGCGGTTCGGTGTAGCGCATCCAACTGTAGCGATAATCGGCCCGTAAAGCGATGCGGGGCGTGGCATCGAAGCGGTAACCAATACCCACTTGCGGATTCAGAAACCGGTTGAACGCAGCGAGTTGCGTTCCGCTGAAAAAGGTCTTGGTGTCCGAGCTGTTCGGCTTTGAAACGACGTTGCTGTAGGGCATCCGGCTAACAGCCGCCAACACCGGCAGCGAGACGTTGACGTTAAACGTATTTTTCTTCCCAAGCCGTAGCTGCGTCTGATAAAGTGCGCTGACAGCCGCTGTATTCATCACCCAGGTGTTCAACGCCAACCCGTCTGCGTAGCCAAATGTATCGTGCAGACCGACACCAAGCCGGGTGGTTCGGTTGGCCGTCTGGTGAATCAAACGCCGGTATTCCAGGTCAAGGGTGCCGCGGTACAGGGTTGGCACCAGATACAAGGGCTGCTCCTGTTCCGGCGAAAATTTGATCCCGCGAATCCCCAGTGTCGGCGAAATAAAATCGGCCAAACCGGCTTGCAGACCAAACCGCCATTGATTTTTAGCCGTTTGCCGGGTGTAGGCCAGTCGTCCCCCGTTCAGATTGGCCACATAACGCATCGGCGATGCCTGCAAGTCACGCAGGGTGAATGTTTCCCGAACGTAGCCAATTTGCAGTTCCGAAACGGTTTGGGGCGGTTGTGCAACGGCAACAAGGCCCCCAAGCGACAGCAGAGCTGTCGAAAAAATGATGTTCATAAATCGGTTGTATTTGTTGTAAATTAATGGGTACTGCTGTTATTCGTAGTGGGTGCCGACGTGCTTTGAATGAGTTCAAGAGCTTGTTTCATCGCCCGGTCGTTGTTCGTTAACACATCATCGACGGTCGGCACAACGGTGTGATCCGGGATGATTCCCTGCCCCAGTTTGAAGTTGTTCGGCAAGTTCGCCATGCGGTAGCCGAACATACCGATGCCGAGATCAATTTTGGAATTCGGGAGTTGGGTGACGGTAAAAATTCCACTGTTGTCGCCTGCATAGCCGCCCCCGGTTTCCTGACCGACAAAAACCGCTCGTTTGTCGGCGTGTATGCGAGCTGCCAACTCTGTGGTTACCGAAAAGCTCAAGCCGTTAACCAGCACCAGCAGCTTGCCGTGAAAAGCATCGCGCTTTGGTTTCTGGATTTTCAGACCGGGCTGTTTGGTAAACACATACCCCTCGCCCCGCTTCTGGACGACGAGCCACTTGAATTTCCGGTAAATTGCTGGTGTCCAGGCCGGAAACGAGTAGCTTTTCTTTTGCCGAACGCGGATATGATCGTAATAGCGGAACGGTTTTTCGGTCAGGTACTGGTACAAATTAATGCCGTAGGTCTCTTCTCCGCCTTCGTTGTTTCGCAAATCGAGCACCAGATTCTGCACCTGCTTTTCTTTCAGTTTCCGGAACGAATCTTTTAGAAACGCCCGGTAGTCCTGCTCTTTTTTGTCGTCCCAAAACCGCTCGATGGTCATCACCGCCGTGGTCCCATTTTCGATCAATGCCAGCCGGAAAGGCCGTTGCCTGGCGGGCTTGTGTTTTTCGTTGTACGCGTTGATTTGACCAAGCGTTACGGATGAAAGCGATGCCGTTTTTTCCTCATTTCCAGCCCGATACCGAACCTCGTGCACATCCGGTGATGCGATAAACGTAGCATAATAACCGCTAAAAAACTGATTCAGGTCTTCGTATTTCCCGTTGACGGTATGGCCATCCGCAAAGGTCATGCTAGGCAACAGTTCCTGAATAATATCCGCAACGGACTTTCCATTGATCCGGGTCAGTTCAACCCCGTTCGGGACGGTTTCGGTTCCGTAACTTCCCACCACCCAGGCTCTGTTTTCCACCACATACAGTTTCAGCGGGAAAAGCTTACCGGTATGAAACGGGTAGTGTTCATCCTGACCCGCCGGAATCCATTTGACGTGACCATCTTTCAGCGCCACCAGCAGAGGAACCATCGTTTTGTAAAACGCCTGCTGCGTCATCGGACGATTTAGCTGAGCTTCCGTTGCCGTAAAAAGGGAGTCGAACGTGGCTTTGGATGTATATTGGTACGGGGCCGGATGGGCTTCATTCAAGGCCGTCCGGAAGCGGCTAAAGTCGGTGCGTAGCTGCTCCGGCGTAAGCATCTGGGCAACCGCCACTGACCACTGGAGAAGGAAGACTGAAGTTAGTAACAAGCTGGTTTTCATCGCATTTGTTGTTCGTTTTAGCGACACAAAACTGCCTGAAAAAAGCCGCTGACCCAACGCTGTGTCCACCGAATTGTTGAGTTTTGCCTCCGAAACGTCGGATTTCACTCCCCTAACCAAATCCGGAACTCTCCGGCTTTTTCCCGGCTGACGATCACTTCCTCTTCAAAAACCGGGCGCAGGCTCACTTTGAGTTTTCCGTTAAAATAGAGATTCACTTTGTCGATGGCCCGCAGTTCGGCAATGACCTGGCGGTTCAGCCGAAAAAACCGGTTGGGATCGAGCAGGGACGAGAGCTCGTCCATCGTATAATCGATCATCCATTCGTGTTCGTCGCGGGTTTTGAGGAACGACAATTTATTGCGGGTAAACAGGTACGCTACATCCGACAGGGGAACCGAAAAAAGCCGTTGTCCCTGCTTGACCAAAAACCGGTCGCGATACACGGGTTCGGCCGACGCGGGCGGCTCTTCCGTAGACGACGAGGCTGCCAACTTCCGCAGCAGCGTCGCCAGCGAGGTTTTCAGGCCGTCAGGCTGTTCGAGAAAAGCTTCTTTCATCCTGCGCAGTTTCGTCAGGGCGCTCCGCAGTTCGTCTTCCTTGACGGGTTTCAGCAGGTAATCGATGCTGTTGACTTTGAAGGCTTTAATGGCGTATTCGTCGTAGGCCGTCACAAAAATAACCGGACTCGTGACCGACACCCGGTTAAAGATTTCGAAACTCTGGCCGTCGGCCAGCTCAATATCCATCAGGATCAGATCCGGTTTGGGGTGGGTTTGCAGCCACTCCACCGACTCGTCTACACTAACTGTGATACCGGCAATGATCGCGTCGGGTTCCACTTCCTGCACCAGCCGACGGAGTTTCCGGGCCGTTGCTTCTTCGTCTTCAACGATGAGAATAGTCATAGGCAGTCACTTCAATCAAAGGAATCATCACCTGAAAACAGTCCCCGGTTTGCCGGACCACCACTTCGGGTTGTTTCAGGAGCCGGTATTTGGCCGTTATGTTTGACAGTCCGGTACGGTTCGAGGGAATTACATTCTGTTTTTTTTGTAAGCTATTGACCACAAACAGATTATGAGCCTCATCCGTATAAATCCGGATGAGCAGCGGTTTGGTGGGCAAGGCGACGTTGTGCTTCACGGCGTTCTCCACCAGCAGTTGCAGCGTCAGCGGTGGCACCAGAAAATCCTCATACCGTTCATCGACGGTTATTTCAAGCTCCACACTGCGTCCAAAGCGCATTTGAAGCAAGTTGAAATACGCCCGGACAAAGGTTAATTCGTGGTCTAAGCTCGTCAGCAGTTGCTCGTTGGTGTGCAGCACGTAGCGATACACCGACGCCAGTTCTTCAATAAACCGCTCGGCCTGTTTGGCATCTTCGGTCACCAGCGACGAGAGCGTACTGAGGCTATTGAACAGAAAATGCGGGTTGATCTGCGCCTTGAGCGAATCGAGCTGGCTTTGCAGGTTTTCTTTTTTGAGTTGCTCGGCTTCATAATAGGTTGTCCACCACTGGCGATAGAGGTGTTGCCCCTCATAAATGGCGGCAATCGGCAGGGTGAATAAAAACGAGACGAGGGTCGTCACCCAGTAGGTTCCACCCGGCAAGGGATAGCCCCAGAATTGGGTCACGTCGTAGATATACGTCACCGTCACCCGCTGAATAATCGTGGCCCCTACGAACCAGCTCAGTTCCAGCAGAATCCGGTTCCGGGTCTGGTTCAGCCGCGGAAATTTCCGGCGGGCGAGCAGGATTCCCTGCCGGTTCACTTCGAGCAAAACCGTCCACTCAATCAGGCTAATGAACAGTCCATGGAACCAGGTGATGTCCTCGGGCCCATTGTCGGGCAAATAAAAAACAAACGTAGCAACCACCGCCACCACCAGGATGCCGAGCAGGCGCAACCATTTGTCGTTCAGTTTTTCCATCGTTTGGTAAAGATGCTATAAAAGCCGCTGAACCGAAAGGCAGGGTTGCTGAAGTGTCGGAAAGAGACGCTTGGGTGTTGGAATTGCAGATCTAAAATGAAACATGCAGTATTTACCTAACTTTTTGGTGACGATTTGAAAGGATCAACGTCTAACTACCATGCCAGATGTCGTTTAGAGATATGTCGAATTCAAAAGCGTATTATACACGTTGGTTACTGCATCTTGAAGCCGAACAACTGGAACTAATCGGTTTGGTATTGCAAGTCGAACTGGCCCTTTATGAGATACAGAAATTTCTGTATCTGACGAGAGAAAAAAGTGATTTTGAGAGTTATATTTACAATGAGATCATTGCAAGCCAAGTCCGCCTTAAAAATAGCATTAAACGGTATCACCGTGAATTGGAAGAAATAGAACTAGATATTTCACACTGCCGATTCATGCTGGAACGCATAACAAATACCGATTATGATGAATCCTCAGGAAAAGACGAAACAAATTGAAATTGCTTATTCGGCTGTTGATCGGGCGAATGATCTTCTTACTAAAATCGCCTTGAAGACTGCTCAATTAGATCGTGATGTCAAAAAGCTCAAAAATGTACTATCTGAGCGCCTGGCTGAGCAAGAAGATCAGCAGCAAAAATAGGGTTGTAATCCGGTTTTCCGATCCGGCAGAAAACCATTCACCGAAAAACGCCCGATCGTTCCAATGAACAATCGGGCGTTTTTCGGTGAATGGCAGGTTTCCTTACAATTTGATCCCCATCTTCTTCGCCATATCGGCGAACATTTCCGGATCGATTTCGTCATCGCCGGGGGCATTGAGTTGGGGTTCTGCTTCCAGATCGGGTGCCGGAAACCCTTCAGGACTTCCGAACACAACTTCCACTTCCTGTCCATCGTCGGGGTGCGTTCCGTTCCAGATCAATCCGGCGGTTTGGTAATCTTCCTTGCTGAACGTATACAGTTTCAGGTGCAGTTTATTTTCCATAAACTTCTTCGCTTCCGGGAAGGCGTTGTTGCTCAGGTTCGGAATCGGCAACAGCTTGGTTACTTCCACCCCCGTCAGTTTTTCGAGCGCTTTGGCATAGGCCACCACGTGCAAACCGCCCCGCACCAGCAGATACCCGATCATGGTCCGCGCCGTTGGGTCGCTTACCATCTCATAGACCCGCATTTTATTGGCACGAGCCCCACATTCCAAAAAGAAATTGTGTAGCAAATCCAGCTTCAGATTGCCGCTGCTGAACACATTGTCTCCCGTCCAGAAATGGCCCATCGAATCCATCGGCAGGGCGGCCTGACCGCTGGCAATAAAATGGTGGGTATTGCGGGCATTGACCGCGTCGGCCAGGGGCGCCGTGGTGGGGTCGAAACCCCGTTTGCTTGCCCCCGTCAAAAGCAGGTTGACGGTATAGGCGACGACTTCAATATGACCGTATTCTTCACCGGCAATGCTGCTGATGACATCGTAGAACGGACGGATTTTCTTGCGGCCCCTGAAATTAAAAGACTGGTAGGTGTAGTTCATCAGGGTCGACATTTCCCCGAATTTTCCACCGAGGAGTTCCTGAACCGCAGCCGCATCATTCGGCGACGGATTACTGGGTGTAGGTAGCTCAATTGGCAACCGATCCATTTTCAAAATCATAACAGGAGCAAATTAGAGTGAAAACAACTTGTGTACTCTACTCCAACAGCCTCCCTGACCGATGGTTGTTCTTTTCCTTTTCAAATAAACCCACCATTGGCTAACTCGCTAAGCAGAAGACCTTTTTGCAAAACCGCCATCCGGGTTGTTATCCAACGGCCCGGCAGCGGACACCAGAAACCGTTTACGAAGACCACTGATCGTCAGTCCGGACGGCGCTCCCCGCGTCGCAGGGCGTTGACGAGGTTGTGCGTCAGGCGGGTGGGTTCGGGAATCCGGTAACCGTATCCCCGCCGGGCACCGTCACACTGCAACGTCAGCGCGATGGCAGTTTCCAGATCGATCAGATGACCGGGCGACACGTAGACCGGGTTTACCTTGTTTTTGGTTCGCAAAGCGGCCCCGATGGTTTCGCCGTAGTGTTTCATCGGCGACCACGCCCCCCGCTCCGGAGCCGGTTCGTCGTATCGGCCAACCAGAACCGACTTCGCACAGCCGAACGTGGGGCGGTTAAGAAACAGGCCGCCGTGCGAGGCAATGCCAATCCGGCGCGGATGCGCGATGCCCTGGCCGTCGAACATCACGACATCGGGCTCGGTCTTCAGTTTCGACCAGGCTTCGAGCAGCGACGGTATTTCCCGAAACGACAGCAGTCCGGGAATGTACGGAAACGTAGCCGAACTGATTACGCCCACTTCTTCAACCACTTCCAGTGTATCGAGCCGCAAAACGACAATACCGGCATACACTGTTTCCTCGAATTTGTTGAAGGAAATATCGCAACCGGCAATGGTTTCCACGGGTTTACTGAGCGGTTGAATCCGGATTTCGTGCCGCAGTTGCTGTTGCAGGGCGACGGCTTCGGCGGGGGTTACGGTCCAGTCGTGGAGAAGTTGGTAGGTAGCCATGAATTTGGTTTTGTTGCGTATCCCTAACTCTGATTCCCTATCCGAAGTTTGAAGTCCACATCGGTACTGGCATTTCTGCTTGACTATCTGCTTTTTTCCGTTAGTTTTGACGCCAAACCTTCTTCCTGAAATCATGAAAAAAGTAATTCTTACCTTCCTCCTGCTGCCTGCTCTCTCCTTTTGGGCCACTGCCCAAACCACGCCCACAGCCGATGAAATTATTGCGAAATATCTGACAGCCGTGGGTGGGAAGGATTTCCTATCCAAAATTGACAACCTTGTCATTGAATTGTCGACGGAAATGCAGGGCAACCCGATGGTCATTACGTTGAAACAAAAAGCACCCAACAAGTTTTCCCGGGTGATGATTGCCGGCGGTATGGAAGTGTTCAAAATGACCAGCGACGGCACCAAAGTCGCGATGGGCGGAATGCGCGGAAATGGTCAGGTACTGGAAGGCAAAGACGCCCAGCCAATCATTATCCAGAGCGCGCTCTGTCCAGAACTGCATTTTGCTGAATCAGGCGTAAAAAGCACCGTCGAAGGAACCCAGAAAGTGGGCGGGAAAGATGCCTACAAAGTCAAGCATTCGGCTGCCGACGGAACGGTTTTGTGGACGGATTACTATGACGTAGCTTCCGGTCTGAAAACCCAGGCGGAATCGATCCAGAAGTCACCGCGCGGAGAAATGCAACAAATCACCCAGTATCTTGACTACAAAGACTTTAAAGGGTTGAAATATCCATCCACGATGGTGCAGGGAAATGGTCAGTTTCAGATGCAGATGACGGTTGATAAAGTCAAAATCAACGACGGCGTCAAGGATTCAGAGTTTGTCGTAAAATGACACCCTGTCAGCGATCGCAGACCCTGACAGCGGTGAGGGGATTCGATTATTACCCCCCTTAACAGCGGTCGTAGAAGTGGAGTCTGACCACCCTGTCAGGGTCTGCGACCGCTGACAGGGTGATCAGGTTCCACTTCTACCACTTTTACGTAAAACCGGGTTTCGTCGACTTCAAAGTCATCGGCGGTCAGGTTGGGGAGTGTCATCGTTTGCCAGATGGTCGTGGGCGTGATGAAATCGGAGTGGTTTTCGGTTTTTGTCACCCGAATGGGCATCCGGAAATTGGGTACGTCGGCTCTCCAGCGATACTTCACGACTAAATCCTGCGTCTTTTCTATCAATTGAACTTCCAGCGTTGGAATCGTCGTATACTTCAGGTACTGATCAAAAAACCAGGTGTAATCTGTCCCGGTTTTTTCGTTGATATACCCGACAATATCCGTTGTGGTTACGGTTTGTAACCGAAACCGTTGCTGGATTCCTTTCAGGATTTCAGCCCAAAGCTTGTCATTGTTGAGCATGTGCCGAAAGGTGTACAGCATTAGGCTGCCTTTAGAATACAGATCACCAATGTCGTAATGAATGTGGTTCACATCCCGAACACCGATAATCGGCTCTTTGCCGATGACCTGCGGTGGAAGCGATGCGATGTAGCCCAGTTCGCCATCTTCCGGAACCGCCGATTCCAGGTAAAACCCCTCCGAATAGGTGGCAAATGCTTCGTGAATCCACATATCGGCCAGATCGCGGCAACTGACGTTATTGCCCCACCACTCGTGCGAAACTTCATGCCAGGCCAATTGCATAATTCGCAGGGAATCCCCCAAAGTCAGCGAATCGGCGCGTTCGGCGGGTAATTTCCCAAACGAAACCGCACTCTGGTGCTCCATCGGATAGAGCGATTCCATCAACGTAAATCCGTCGCGCGGAAACGGATACGGGCCGTAGTGTTTCTCCAGCGTCGCCAACATCGGTTTAACCCCGTCGAAAACCCAGCGGAATTTCTCCTGGTTGTAGGGCATGCAATAGTAATCCAGCGTCAGCGAATCCGGGCCATAGGTTTCGCGCCGGTGGGCATATTTTCCGATGTTCAGCGTTACGTTGTAGTTGTTGATCGGATAACTTACATACCACTCATAATTCGTCCAGTGGTCCGGCAAGGCGGTTTTTCGCAACAGCCGACCGTTGGAAATGTTCATCAAACCGTCCGGCACGGTCACGCTGATGCGCATGCTGTCGGGTTCGTCGGAGAGGTGGTCTTTGTTGGGCCACCACAAACTGGCACCCGATCCCTGACAAACCACCTGCACCCACGGATGACCTTCCTGGTCTTTGTCCCACAAAAAACCGCCCATCATCGGCACCGACCAATCCGGCACCTGCGGGGTGCCCGAATACTCAATATCGAGTTCCTGCTCACTGCCCGGCTTCAGCTTTTCGGGAAACTGCACAAAAACCGCATCGAATTCCCGGGTGTAGGCCAATGGTTTTCCGGCGTACGAAATCCGGTGAATCGCCATATTGGCATATAGGTCTATCTGTAGTTTGTCCAGCGGATTCAAAACCTTGAACCGCATCCGGTTTTTGCCGCTAATCGCCTTGTTTTCAAGATCTACTTTGACTGCCAGATCGTAGAACGTCACGTCATAATTACTGCGCAAAGGCGTGAGTTTGCCGCGTAGGGTGTCGGCCCGGGTAAAACCGTTCAGCCGGTTTCCAACCCGGTTTTTCAACGCGCTCGAAACCGGCGTTTGCTCCAAAACCGAATCGGCCGAAACCGCCTTTTGAATGTTGTAGTTTTCCCAGAAATTCGGGTCGTTCTGTTCGCCGATCAGCGTGTTCATCGAGTTGCGGTTATCGGCAATGTCGCCTTCAGCAAATGGCTGAAGGCCTTTTGCCACCACGTCCGTGACCGTAAAACTGGTCGCTACTTTCCAGATTTTATCGACGATTTTCCGGGATGGGCTGTTGATGCGGGCTTCATAGCGTCGTTCCACATTGTTCAGGTGCCAGGTGCTCCCATGCTTTGTATACGTAATAACTTCCTTAAAATCAGAGAGCTTAAAATTCTGTTTATACACGATGGAGGCTATTTTTTTCATCAGCCAGTCGTTGCGGTTTTCCTTGTCCAGCCCGGCCTGGCTGATCTGCAGTTCGGAGCGAACAAACGCCATCGTCTCGGCATCGATGTAAAATTTGCCCGTAGCATACGATTTCCGCTTCGGTTTCCCCGGCCGGATTTCAATGACGTAGGTCGTCCGGTCGGCCATCAGCGTACTCAGTCTGAAATCGTAATTTTTGAAATTCCGCTCGTTGAGAATGCTGTTCTTGTGAATGGGCTGCTTGATGAAATCGGCCATCAGCGAATTTCGCGCGCCGTTGCTCAGGTTGATAATCGGCGGCAGGTTGTACTTGGTTAGTTTGTAATTCTTCTTGCGGCCTTTTAGCAACTTCATCTGATCTTTCAGATCCGACTGGTTATAAGCCGCTTTGTAGACTGACAATACGGCTTCATTGAACGTCATCGGCTCGTTGTCAAACCGGGCGTCTTCCCGGTAAAAAGCCGTCATCTGCACCGAGGTGGTGTCATAATTACGTGGAATAGCGGCAATGGCTTCCCGCAGAATATCGACAGCGGTTTTCCGCCGGGTCTGCACCCGCACTTCGTCCAGCGTAATGGCAGCGGTTTTTAACCGGATGACCAGATTTTGGTTTTTTGCCAGTATAATCGGTTGCGTAAAGGATTGATAGCCTACACTGGAAACTTTCAGACTGTCCCTTTCAAACTCGTTCGGCACCTTCAACAGAAAGGCACCCACTACGTTGGAGACCGTCCCGATGCTCCGCCCCACCACCGAAATACCCGCAAACGGAATCGGTTCGCCGGTCTCCTGATTGATAACTTTCCCGGAAAGCGTCAAATAACCGGATTGGGCATTGGCAATCACTGTCAAAAGGGTAAAAAGAAATCCAAAAATGGAGGTTAGGCAGAAATTGGCTGAATACGTCATTTGGCTTGTTGTTTGCATCAAAACAAGCCAAAAGCCAAGGTTCAGTCTGCTCAAATCCGGATTTGAGAGGTAATATTCCTCGAACAGGCCGTATACACCACCTTGAAAGGGTGAAATCATTACCCCGCGGTAAAGCCGTGGGCGCCGAATGACCACATACCCGGCGACGGCCCACCCTACAAAACACCCTGAAAGGGTGAGATCATCAACCCGCGGTAAAGCCGTGGGTGCGTCCGCTGAGTGTTTATCCGATGGGAATCCGCCGGTAGGAATTCGACGGTATGGATCCGCCGATAAGAATCCGCTGACAGAAATCTGCCGATGGGATCCGCCGATAGGAGTCCACCGTAGGAAAACCCACGGCTTTAACGCGGGTTAATGATTTCACCCTTTCAGGGTGTTTTGTAGTCGCTGGGTACGGTCATTCGGCGCCCACGGCTGATGATCCCACCCTTTCAGGGTGTTTTATCGATCGGGCCGTCGCCGGGAATGGGTATTCGTCCGGCTAATGATCCTGGCTCTTCGAGGTGTTATTGTCTTTACACCGCCTGCCGGTTTACATACTCTTTCGGCGAATGCCCGGTCATTTGCTTGAACGTCCGCTGGAACGTGGCCTGGGAATTGAAACCGCATTCGAAGGCAATGCCGGTCAGCGTCAGGTTAGCACTGGCCGCATCGTTCAGCCGCCGTTTGACATCCGCCACCCGGTATTCATTGACGAACGTGTTGAAACTCTTGCCGAGGTGTTGATTCAAAACCGCCGAAACCGTTTTGACCGGCAGCCGCAAATGCCGCCCGACTTTTTCGACGGTCAGTTCCGGGTCAAGGTAAAGCTGATCGGTTTCCATCGCTTTGATCAATCCACTCGTCGTTTCCTGAATCAGCTCGTCGGGCAAAACCGCCGGACTGGATTTGCGAACGGGTTCGGGCCAAACCGCGTGACGGGCGTGGAAATACCCACCCAATCCCAGCCAGTAAATCATCACCGCAATCGGAATATAGAGTGGATACCAGCCAAACGCATCCAGCAGGGCATTACTGGTTTGGGGAAGAATATACGGAATCAGATGCAGAAACCAGATCGTTTGAAAGGCCGCAAAAACCATCAGAAACTGCCGCAGCCAGCGTACGCTCGCCCGCTGTTGCGCCGTTAGGTCGGAATTCATTTTCTGAAACCGGGCCAGCCAGCGGTAGGATAGCAGGCCATAAAGAGTCACAGAAATCCAGCGCGGAATGTCAGCGTATTTATCGTAGTCATCCATCAGGGAGCCCACCTTCCGGTTGTCGCTGTGTTCAAAAAAACCGAACAGCAAGCCGAAGAGGAAAATCCAGGCCATCAATTTGCTCCCAAAGTCGATACTAACCAGCCAGAAATGCCGCCGTTCGCGTTTGCCCAACCGAAAGTCGGGGTCCAGCAACGAACGGGTATAAAAAAACATCAGCGGCCCCAACGGCATGATAATGATCAGCGGAACAAAATCGACAAACAGATGAATCCACGGATTCATGATTGGTATGCCAACCGCCAGACTGGCCGATGCCAGTAAACCCACCAAAACCGCCAGCAAACGGTTCGGGAGCCGGTTGCCTTTTCGGTTAAACCACAACAAAGCCGCCAGGATGAAACCCTGCGCCGTACCCAGCAAAAGAATTAAATCCAGTGGAGGTATAGTCATATGGCAAAGTACCGAAAAGATTGGCACCGCTCAAGGTTCCCGAACGGACTTTTCTTACAAAAAAGAAAACCCGCCTTCTGTCGGGAGAAGGCGGGTTTGAAAATTAGAAACGGATCGGGATTAGCTCCGGCGGCCGTAGCCGTTGTTGCGATCAAAGCGGTTGGATTGTTGAAAGGCAAACCATTTTTCACGTTGTTTCGGCGTCAGCACATTCAGGATTTCGGTCTGCTTTTGAGCCTGAATCCGTTGGTATATTTTTGGGTTGCGACGTTGCAGGCTGATATTCTCGCGGGTATCGTAGCGGTCTTCAATGCGTTTCAACTCCTTTTCCTGTTTCCGCGACAGGTTGACGATGGCATCCAGCCGGTCGATCTTGATGTCTTCCTTCACATCGTCGTAACGCGAGCCGGGGTTGGTGTTGCTGTAGGGGGCCGGATTGCGGTTTGCGTTGGGATTGTATGTGCGTTGAGCCATTGAAACGCCGGTACTTAAAAGGGCTACAGTTGCGAGGGCAATGATGGTCTTTTTCATGTTCGTGATTGTTTATTTGTTCGTTACTGAAGGTTAGAAGCCCAATCGGGGGCTGCGTTTAACCCGCCTTTTGCCCATTCGACCGGGAGCCGGTTTTTCCCGATCAGCCGGGCGGTTTCACCGATGAGCATCCTGTGAAATGTACCCCGTGGACGGGAGTTGTTTCCGAAACCCGACCACTTACCAGATGCCGCTGGCGGTTGCGGCCGACATCCCCCAACTTTAGGTTGCAAAGGTTTGTCAAGAGCGATCACTTCATGTATATTGGAATCGCTTTTCACCCTTCGCTCAACCGCCTAAAAAACTGATTACGACGACATAAGCTCCACCGAAACCACCCTATGGAAGCGTTCTTACTGGTTATTGTCATTGTTCTCATCCTGGTTGCCTTCAGCCGGTTTGCAGACGTCAAGCAACTGATTTTGCGGCAAAGCGATGAGATCACTCAATTGCGCGCCGATTTCAAAGCCTTTCAGAACACCGTTGGCTCAACTGACCAGCCGGTGAAACCCACGATGCTGGACGAACGGGGGGCGGTGATCGAAGTCATAGAACCGCTGGCTCCTTCCGTAGTGATTCGGCCCGAGCCCATACCGACACCAGAACCGGAACCAGCGCCCGTAGTCGAACAACCGGCATTTCGGATCGAAAGCACCCTTCCTCCGCCGATTCCCAAGGACATCAGCGAGTCACCCCTTCCGGTTCTACCTCCACCCCCACCGGTTCCGGCCGAACCGCAGCTATCGTTTTTTCAACGTTTTCTGCGCGACAATCCCGATCTGGAAAAATTCATTGGCGAAAACCTCATCAACAAAATCGGGATCGGCATTCTGGTGCTGGGCATCGGCTACTTTGTCAAATACGCCATCGATCAGGAGTGGATTAACGAGATTGGCAGGGTCTTCATCGGTGTGCTGGCGGGTGGAGCGCTCATCGGCATTGCCCACCGCTTGCGGAAATCGTTCGGTGCCTTCAGTTCCGTGTTGGTCGGGGGCGGTTTAGCGGTTCTGTACTTCACCATTGCCATTGCCTTCCACGATTACCACATTTTCAACCAGACGACGGCTTTTGTACTGATGGTCGTCATCACCGGTTTTTCCATTCTGCTAGCCATTTCCTACGACCGCGTCGAACTGGCCGTCGTGTCGCTGGTCGGCGGTTTTGCCACCCCGTTTATGGTCAGTTCCGGCGAGGGCAACTACGTGGTTTTATTGACCTACATTCTGATTCTGGACGTGGGCATGCTGGTGCTGGCCTATTTCAAGAAATGGAATCTGGTGCACATCGTCGCCTACGGGTTCACGGTTCTACTCTTCGGAGCCTGGCTGTCCGACAGCATTCTCGAAAACAAACCGCATTATCAAGGCGCCTTCATTTTCGCAGCCTTGTTTTACGTCGTCTTCATGGCGATGAATCTGATCAATAATCTGAAAGAAAAAGCCCGGTTTTCGGCTGTGGAAATTAGTTTGTTGCTGAGCAGTACAGCTTTCTTCTTCGCAGCCGGGATGGTGATTCTGCTCAATAGCGGCCATCAGAACTACCAGGGTTTGTTTACGGTGGCACTGGCCGTCGTCAACTTCGGGCTGGCGGTTTTTCTCTATCGCCGGGAGGCCGTGGACCGCACGCTGATTTACCTGCTGATCGGTCTCGTGATAACGTTCGTGAGTCTGGCGATTCCGGTGCAGCTCGAAGGCAATTTCATTACGATGTTCTGGGCGCTGGAAGCCGTCTTGCTGTTGTGGTTGGCCCAAAAATCCGGTCTGACGCTGGTTTCAACCGCTTCGGTGCTGGTTTTGGGCCTGATGCTCGTGAGTCTGGGCATGGACTGGGCGGATCTGTACGGTGGCGTTTCGACCTCGCCCCTGCCCATTTTGCTGAACAAAGCCTTCATTACCAGCCTGGTTTCCATCGTTGGTCTCCTTGGTGTCAACCGGTTATTGAACACACAGACCGAGCCTTTCCGGTTCTGGATTGGTCAACTGGACGTGGAAAGCTATCGCCGGTTTCTGCGGTTCATCACGGTAGTGGTGCTCTACCTGAGTGGGTTGTTCGAACTGGATTATCAGTCGGCACTACGGATCGGGTTTGGTCCCAACCAGACCATTTTGCTCGGTTGCTACAACCTGTTTTTCGGGGCCGGTTTGCTGTTCAATGCCCAGCGTTCCGGCAAACGCGGATCGCTCTGGATCGCTGTCGGTCTCGGACTCCTCGGCATCATCGCCTACCTGTCGACCTACAGCCCGGCGACGATGACGCTGCTGAACGATTATTTTTTAGGCGACGAACCGAGCCTGATTGGCTTCCCGGTCCATTATGTCAGCCTCCTTTTTACCATCGTGATTCTGTGGCTCATCGACCGCAACAAAGCCCAACTGACGCCCCTGCCGCCGGTTCTGCTGCGAATCTGGCCCTGGTTTATCGGCTACGTCATCGTGTATCTGGCCACCTCGGAATTGTTCGCGCACGTCATTTATTTCAGTTTTGCAGGATCAAAAACCGGTGGTTTGGCAGGCCAGCCGGCGCTGGTGCGTTTCGATGAACTGCTGATTCAGACCAATAAAGTTGGCCTGCCGATTCTCTGGGGTGTCTGTGCCTTTGTGTTTATGTGGATTGGATTAAACCGCAAAAACCGCCAGCTCCGGATTCTGTCGCTCAGCCTGTTTGCCCTGACCATCCTGAAGTTGTTTATTTACGACATCGAGGGCATTTCGGAAGGCGGAAAAATTGCGGCCTTTATTTCGCTGGGCGTGCTGTTGCTGATCATTTCGTTCATGTACCAGAAAATCAGAAAGTTAATCCTAATCGACGACGCCCATGCGACGCATGAACCGACTGCTTAATCTGACGACGGTTTTCATATTGACCTGGGGAATAGGCCGGACGCAATCCTTTGACTTTCGGGCGGGGATTCCTCCGGTGACGCAACCCGGTTATTACCGGATTCTGTTGCCCCCCCCCGTGGTCGGGCGGCTGAATGCCGCCAAAACCGACATCCGGCTCTATGATGACCAAAACCGGGAAATACCGTATCTGCTGACGCAAAAACAACCCGGTGAGCACGTTCAATTCAGGGAATATGAGCTGGTTGGTAAAACCACCACTTCGGTATCGACCCAGTTGGTGCTGCGGAATGGCAACAAAACGCCGATCAATTCCCTGGGCCTGATCCTGAAAAATACGAACCTCCGCAAAAAAGCCCGGCTGAGTGGCAGCAACGACGGCAAAACGTGGTACGGGATTGAGGATGATTATTTACTCGAACCGGTTTCCAACAACCAGGCGACGTCGGAGGCCAAAATCCTCGGTTTTCCACTGAGCGATTACGAATATTACCAACTGGAAATCAACGACTCGCTCAGCGCCCCGCTGAATATTCTCAAAGTCGGGTATTACACTACGACCTCCGAAGCGGGTAATTATTCCGACATTCCCGGTATTTCTTTTACGCAACGCGACAGCAGCGATCACAAAAGTTACGTCCACATCACTTTCCCGACGCCATCGCGCCCGGACAAACTGATTATTTCAGTACAATCGCCGGACCAATACCGCCGAAGTGCGGAGTTGGGGCAGTTCCGGATTCAAAAGCAGAAGAGGAATCGCCGGCACCGTTTTTTCGAAACCTTGAGGAGTTTCGAACTCCACTCGATGGACAGTCTGCATACCGTCCTGCTGCCGAACCAGCCCACGCACGACCTGTTCCTGATCATCGAAAATCAGAATAATGTTCCGCTGACGCTGGGTAGCATCAAGGCCCAGCAGTTAACCACGGAATTACTGGCAGAACTGAAACCGGGCGAATCGTACCATCTGGCGTTTGCCAATCCCGCCGTGGGTGCGCCGACGTATGATCTGGTGCATTTTAAGACGAAAATACCGACTAACCCGCCGGTAATTCAGGTCCATCAACCCGTGTCGGTTCACGTTTCCAGCGGTTCTTCCCCTTCGATTTTCACCTCCAATCCCTGGCTCATCTGGCTGGCGATTGGGCTGGTTGTGGCCATGCTCAGCTACTTTTCCTACCAAATGGTGACGGATATGAAAAACCGCTAGCCGGTTTCCAGCCCAATCCAGAATCTCCATCCCCTCCCCGTCCCCGGATTGCATCCGGGGATATTCACCCCTGGCCCTGCGGGCTGCTTTACACAGTTTCTGAATAAAAAAAATCCTCTTAAATTCAATTATATTGAATTTAAGAGGATTTTTTTTATTACCCCAAGCCTAAGACACATGATAAGCCCCTTTCTTCATTTATTCTTTAAAGCCACTTTTTTTTTATTTTTATAGCAAAATATCAAAAATAATTTTGAAAAAACCACTAAATTTTATAGCCTTGCAGTGAAATTATTCCTAATTCATAATTCAATTATATTGAATATTATGAGATCCTTAACAATTTACTACAAAAAAATAGTTCTCCTGTTTTTGGTCACCGTCTGGCCACTCCTGAGCTGGGGGCAGATAACCATTTCGGGGAAAGTCACCGAAGAAGGGGGACAGGCCCTACCCGGCGTAACGATCATCGAGAAAGGCAGTACCTCCGGCACCACCACCCAAACGGATGGCACCTACAGCCTGAAAGCAACGTCTGCCCAATCCGTACTGGTTTTTTCATTCGTAGGTTATACATCCGAAGAAAGGGCCATCGGTAACCGATCCACCATCAATGTGGTGCTGCTGCCCGACACCAAGCAACTGGGCGAGGTTGTCGTGGTCGGCTACGGAACCCAGCAGAAAAAGGACCTAACCGGCTCCGTAGCGTCGATTTCGGCCAAAGAGCTGCAACGCATCCCGGTTTCGGGGCTCGATCAGGCGTTGCAGGGACAGGTGCCGGGCTTGCAGATTTCCACCACCTCGGGCGCGCCGGGCGGTAACACGAACATTCTGGTACGCGGGATTGGCTCGGTCTCTGGTGGAGTCGAACCGTTGTTTGTGGTCGATGGGTTTCCCATTAACAACTCCGGGGTCGGCAATCCGCTCAACACCATCAACCCGGCCGATATCGAATCCATTGAAATCCTGAAAGATGCGTCGGCGACGGCCATTTACGGCTCACGGGGCTCCAACGGCGTGATCATCGTCACCACCAAACGCGGAAAAACCGGTCAGGCCCAGATCACCGTCGATGCCTACGTCGGCATGCAGGAACCGGCCCGGCTGCTCAAAATGATGAATACCCGGCAGTTTGCCGAATTTGTCATTGAAGGACACAACAACGGCTGGCTCGATAACGGCGGCCCCAATGCCAAAATCACCGACCCGAACAGTGTCCGCTCCGCGTCGTACCGGATTCCGGAAGCGTGGCAGGATCTGAACAACCTGCCCAAGGTCGACACCGACTGGCAGGACGTGATTTTCCGCAATGCGCCCATCCAGAATTACCAGGTTTCGGCCACCGGCGGCACCGAAAAGTTGCGGTATGCGATCTCGGGGGGGTATTTTAACCAGAAAGGAATTTTGATCAGCTCCGGATTTGAGCGGTATTCGGCCCGGCTGAACCTCGACGGCCAACTGACCAAACGGCTCAAAGTGAGCATGAACCTGGCACCGAGCTATACCAGCACCGACAACGTTCCGTCCACCGGTCACTACGGAGATTATAACATCGTCGCCGAAGCTCTTTCCATGCCGCCGATGATCCCGGTTTACAACCCCGACGGTTCCTACGGCAACACCTTCGACCTGACGAATGTGGGTATGGGCGCGATTGCGAATCCACTCAAAACCGCCAATGAATACAAAAGCACGAATGCTCAATTCCGGATGCTCGGCAATGTTTTTGGCGAATACGAACTGGCGACCGGTTTGAAATTGAAGGTCAGCGTGGGAACCGATTTTAATTATTACAACACCAATACGTTCAAACCCTCGACCCTATCGGGCAGTGCTTCGCTGTCGCCCGCGACCTCCAACATCGTCAACACCTCGGATGTTAACTGGCTGAATGAGAACACGATCAACTACCGGCGCAGCTTTGGCAGCCATTCCTTTGACGCTCTGGCTGGGTTCACCATCCAAAAATCGACCACCACGGCAACCACCACAGCGGCCACGAATTTTGCCGACGACCTGCTCGAAAACATCAACGGCGGTCAGATTACGGGCGGGAGTTACACCGTCGGGCAATGGGCGCTGCTTTCTTACCTGGGCCGCGTCAATTATGCGTACAACGACCGGTATTTACTGACGGCCACCATCCGGACCGATGGCTCTTCCCGCTTCGGATCGGCCAATCGCTGGGGGACGTTTCCGTCGTTTTCGGCGGGCTGGCGACTGTCGGAAGAACCGTTCCTCAAAAACCTCAACCTGTTCGACGACTTCAAAATCCGGGCGGGCTACGGTTTTTCGGGCAATAACGCCATCGGAAACTACCGTTATTTAGGCCTGCTTTCTGCGACCAATTACGTCTTGGGCAACACCCAGGTTCCGGGGCTCGCACAGGGCAGTTTCACCAACAACCAACTCGGCTGGGAAACCAGCAAACAAATCGACATTGGTCTGGATCTGGCCTTTTTCAACAGCCGACTCCAATTCACGGGCGATTATTACAACCGTCGGAATACCGATATGCTGCTCAACAAAGCCATTCCGGCGGTTACGGGCTACACCACGGCCTGGGTCAACATTGGTGAACTGGAAAACAAGGGCGTCGAACTGGCACTGTCCGGCAAACCCATCGCCACCCGGGATTTTCAGTGGACGAGCAGTTTCAACGTGACCTTCAACCGGAATAAAGTGTTGCGGCTCGGTTCGGAGGGCGAACAGCTCTTTTCCGACGGCGGACGCGGGGATGTCAGCATCACGCAGGTGGGCCAGCCCATCGGGAGTTTCTTCGGCCACGTAGCCGAAGGCGTTTTTCTGACGCAGGAACAGCTTTCGACCCATGCCAAACAAAATGGAGCCAAGCTGGGGGATTTAATGTACAAGGATGTGGACGGCAACGGCACCATCACCGACGCCGATCGGACCATCATCGGCAACCCGCAACCTCGCGCATTCTACGGTTTTAACAACACGTTCAGCTACAAAAACTGGTCGCTGAGCGTGCTGATGAACGGCGTTCAGGGGCGCGATGTGTTCTGGGCCGGGGCGGTTTTTGTGCGCGGGTATCACGGGGTGCAGAACAACCTCAGTGAAGTCATCGACAACTACTGGAAATCACCCACCGACCCGGGCGACGGCAAATCCCCCCGCATCATCCGGGGTGCCCTCAACAACAACCTGCGCTACAGTTCCTTCTTCAATTTCGACGGTTCGTACCTGCGGGTTCGTAACGTCACCCTGAACTATAATCTGTCGCAAGGGCTGGCGAAACGGCTGGGGATGCAAACCGGCCGGGTTTACCTGACGAGCAACAACCTCTTCACGTTTACGAAATACCCCGGCTACGACCCCGAAATCAGCAACTCCGGCGACAACATGCTGGCGGCCGGAATCGACTACCTCGGCTATCCGCCCGCCCGCACCTTCACCCTTGGTTTAAGTCTCACCTTCTGACCAAACCCGACCTCATGAAAGCCAAAAGCCTTTTTCTTTCGCTGTTCAGCCTGCTCATTCTGGCCGGTTGTCAGGATGATTTTCTGGCCCTGTCGCCCGAAACCGACCGCAACACGGTTAATTTTTACAAAACCGCAGCCGATTTCAACAATGCCGTGGTGGGAACGTATGCTTCGCTCAAACTGGGTGGCACCTACAACACATCCTTGTACTGGATGGGCGAAGTATCGACCGATAACGCCAATTACGGCGTAACGACCCGGCAGGCTGTCAACGTCGACAATTTTCAGTTCATCGATCATTCCTACACCTCGCTCAACGACATCATCTACGCGGCCTGGCGCGATCATTACCGGGGCATTAGCCGCGCCAACGCCATCCTGAGCCGCATTGAAACCGCCAGCATTCCCGATAACCTGAAGGCACAGTACCGGGGAGAAGCCCAGTTTCTGCGGGCGTTGCTGTATTTTAACCTGGTCCGCCTGTACGGCGATGTGCCGCTGGTAACAACCGAAATCACCGACGCCGACGGTGCCAGCAACCTCACCCGAACCCCAACCGCTGAAGTCTATAACCTGATCATCAGCGATTTGCAAAGCGCCGAACAGGTTTTGCCCGTCACCTATGGTTCAACGGATGTCGGGCGGGCACCGCAGGGCGCGGCCAAAGCCCTGCTCGGCAAGGTGTACCTGACCCGCAAGGAATGGGACAAAGCCGCTACTAAACTCAAGGAAGTCATTTCGTCGGGCCGGTTTCAGTTGCTGCCCAAATATGCAGATGTCTTCAGCTTTGCCACACCGACCAATGCCGAAACCCTGTTCAATGTTCAGTATAAATCGGGCAACACGGGTCAGGGAAGCGGTTTCGGGCCGGTTCAGGCCAGTGAAGGCGCGCGCATAACGGGCGGGAGCATGCGGTATGTGACGGCAGACATGGAAACCGCTTACGAGACCGGCGACCTCCGCAAGTCCTTTTCGATGAAATCTTCCTACCTTGATGCCACCGGGCAACTGGTGACGCAGCGGTATGTCAGTAAATACGTGCAATTCGGAGCCCTCGCCGGGGATTCGGACATCGACTTTCCCGTCATCCGCTATGCCGACGTGCTGCTGATGTCCGCCGAAGCACTCAACGAAGTGGGTTTCAACCCCGAAGCCGTGACGTATCTGAACCAGGTGCGCCAGCGGGCGGGACTGGCGGCCACGACGGCCACTAACCAGAGCAGTTTCCGGCTGGCCATCGAACAGGAACGGCGGGTGGAATTTGCTTTTGAAAACCACCGCTGGTTTGATCTGGTTCGGACGGGGCGGTATACCACGGTGATGAATGCCAAAGGGCTGACTGTGCAGGATTTTCACATGCTTTACCTGATTCCGCAACGGGAAATGGACCTGAATCGGTCACTAACCCAAAACCCTGGCTATTAAGCACCCATGAATCGGCGGGAATTTACACAACGGACCCTTTTTTACGCGCTGGCGGTTTCCATTCCTCGCGGGATGGAACAGAACCCTTATTGGGTAGCCAGTAACGTAAAAGCTCCTGAGCTGGAACTTCCCGCCGGAAAACGAGTGCCGTTTGGCTGGCCCGCCTTTGCGGTTTCTCCGGACAAATCCGGAAACGACGTGATTCTGCATTTTCCGAAACCGATTCCCCAAAAACCGCTGCGTCTGCGGCTGACCGTCGCCATCGACACCCGGGAAGTGAAGAAAGTGGAAGTTCGGTCGGCTCAAACGAATCAATGGCTGGGGGAAATGGATTTGCGGTTTTCGTACGCGACCGAACTCTACGAGGTTTTGCTTTCCACTGAAAAAGCCGCCATCCTGCGGCAGGAAGGCATTCGGCTCCGGATGGTCAGCGGCACCTCCCCCATCTGGTTTCTGGCCCCGGCAAAGAATCCGGCGTATGCCGGGTTGCAACCGCACGTATTAACAGACACCGTTCCATTAAATCGCGAAACGGTTTTCTGGAACAATCTGGCGTCACTCCGGTCGATTCAACAATTTAGCTGGATGGAAGGCTGCGTGACCGACGGCCTGATGGACTGGTGGCTTCAAAGCCGCTCACCCGAAGCAAAACAGGCACTGGAAGCGCATTTTGCCTTGTTTTTTGATCCGCAACAGCGGCTGGTGTACGAAAACGCCCGCAGCGAACCCGCCGACGGAACGATTTACGGCATCGAATGTCCGCTGCCGCTGGCGGCTTTGTCGCAACGGCAACCGAATCATCCGGCGCTTGATCTGCTGGTGTCGTTTGCCCGGCAAAAAAGCCAGCCCAACGGACTCATTCGAGATCAGAGTTTGACGACCGAAGGCTGTTACACGCTGGCGTATCCGCTGGCGGTGCTGGCCCGGAAACGCCAGGATGTGGAATTGGCGCGGCTGGCCTTGGCCAATCTACACCACCGTCAGGAAGCACTGGTTACGCCCGATGTGGTATATCAGGGACGGAATCAAGCGGGCGAATGGAATGCGTATCCCAACTGGGGGCGTGGATTGGTCTGGTATCTGCTGGGCACGGTGCGCACACTGAACGAACTGACCCCTTTGGCGGCTCAGCTTGATCCGGCGGTTCTGCAAAAGCTGAAGGCCACGTTCCTGCAAACCGCCGAACGGATGCTGAAAGACTGCGACGCACGGGGTTGCTGGCACGGCTTCGTGGGCGAACCCCAAACCCGTATCGACACCTCGGCCACGGCGGGCATCGCGGCCTCGCTGGCCCTGGCGACGCAGTACGGCTGGTTGCCTTCCAAAACGCTTAAAACCCTCGAAATCACGAAAAAAACCTTGTTTCAGTACCTCACACCCGACGGTTTTCTGACGGGAGCCTGTCAGTCGAACCGGGGCGGTGCCGAATTACAACGGAGTGGTTATCGGGTCATTTCGCAATATGCCGCCGGATTGATGGCGCAGTTTCTGGTAGCAATGAAAACGTAAGTAAAACATGAAAAAAAGAACCGGTATAGTGGGTCTTCTAGTGATTTGGCTGCTGATTAATGCCGTACAACCCCTGCCGAAACTGTACGTCATCGGCGACAGCATTTCGATGCGGTATGGTCCGTTTCTGGAAAAATACGTTCAGGGCGTTTGGCAATACGACCGGAAAAGCGACGACGGACAGGCGGCTAAAAATCTGGATGTGCCGGTGGGCGCCAACGGGGGCGATTCGCGCATGGTGCTCGAATACCTGAAACTGAAAGCCCCCGACAAAACCTTCCAACCGGATGTGCTGCTCCTGAACTGCGGTTTGCACGACATCAAACGACTCCCGGAAACCAATGCCATTCAGGTTGATTCGGCCAGTTACCGGAAAAATCTGGAAGCCATTTACCAACTCCTGAAAAAACGCAACATCCGGCTGGTCTGGATGCGGACCACCTCCGTGGAAGACGAACGGCACAACACCCGCTCGAAAGCCTTCAAACGGTACGCCCGCGATCTGGATGACTACAACCGCATTGCCGACGAGGTGATGCAGAAACACGCCGTTCCGGTCATCGACCTGTACACCTTCACGCGAAGTTTGGGTAGTGAGCATTTTGTCGATCACGTGCATTACGACGACTCGGCGATGCAGTTACAGGCCGCTTACATTGCCGGTTATTTACAGGCCAACCGTTCCCTAATCCTGAAAAGAAAATGAAATTCCTAACCCCTTTCCTTCTGTCAATCAGCCTGTTTTCGATTGGGCAACCAACGGCATCGGCCCAAAATCCGGCACCCGGCCTAACGGTTTCAGAGCCAAAAGGTTTCCGGGAAGTGGCGCAGCTTCGGCTGCGTTCCACGAAAGAAATCAAGTCGTCGACCTGGTCCATCGGGGGCGAAACCCTCGACCGCGATTATACCGACTACCAATCGTACCGGCACTACCTCGGGCCACTGGGGGCCAAGCGAATCCGGTTGCAGGGCGGCTGGTCGAAGTGCGAAAAAGTGAAGGGGCAGTACGATTTTGCCTGGCTCGACGCCGTCATTCCGGATGCCTATTCGCGCGGGGTATCGCCCTGGGTAGAACTATCGTACGGCAATCCGATTTATCCCGGTGGTGGCGAACCCAAACTGGGCGGGCGGATTCCTACCTCGGAGGAAGCGTTAGTGGCCTGGGACAACTGGGTTCGGGCGATGGTAAACCGCTATAAAAACCAGGTGACGGAGTGGGAAATCTGGAACGAACCCGACCTCAACAAGCTGAATACCGGCGAGGAAGTAGCTGTTTTCTACATCCGCACCGCCAAACTGGTGAAGGCCATACAGCCCAACGCCAAATTGATTGCCCTTGGCGTCGCCGGAGTTCCGGCAACGGCCTTCATGCGCCCGTTCCTCGATCATTTGAAGAAGGAAAACGCACTGGATCTGGTCGATATTCTGACCTACCACGGCTACGCGCCAAACCCCGACACCTCGTATCCGAAAATTGAGGAAATGCGTAAAATGGTCTGGAGTTACAATCCAAAAATCACCTTCATGCAGGGCGAAAACGGGGCACCTTCAACCGCCAGTGCGGTCACGATCGGGGCTTTGCGGCAATACGACTGGACCGAACTGAGCCAGGCCAAATGGGATTTGCGCCGGATGCTGGCCGACCACGGACGCGGCATTGCCACCAACCTCTTCACGATCAGCGACATCCACTATGCCGCCGGTGACCACATGACGGGCGTCAACACGAAAGGTTTGCTAAAAACCAACCCTGACAAAACCATCGAACGTCCAAAAATGGCCTACAAAGCCGCCCAGCACGTTTTTTCAACCTTTGACGATCAGTTAGAATTGCTCGATCAGGCCAAACCAAGTGTCAGCCAGTCCACGGTTTCGGCGTTTCAATACCGCCAGCGGAAAAACAGCGGGAGCCTCGTCACGCTCTGGAGCGCCGAAGCCCGACCCGCCGAAACCTATGAACCAAAACCTACCGATGTGACCATCAAGGGGAAATTTGACCAACCGGTTTTTGTCGACCTCGTATCTGGTAAAGTATACGAAATTCCGAAAAACCAGTGGAAAAAATCGGGCGATAGCTACACGTTTACGGCCATTCCGGTGCCGGATTATCCGGTTTTGATTGCCGAAAAAACCGCCCTGCATTTGCTAACGCCCACCGGACAATCGGCCAATCCATCGTTCAAATTCCTGGGAAAAATTGCACCCAAAAATTCACGTAATATTCAATCGTCAAACTGGTCGGTGGGTGCCGAATACATGGATCGGGATTATACGGTTTATGCGAACTGGAAAGACTATTTAGGCAAACTCGGCGTCAAAAAAGCCCGCATTCAATCGGGCTGGGCAAAGTGTGAAAAAGTGAAAGCGGAGGGCCGCCCCGGGCAGTACGATTTTGCGTGGCTCGATGAAATTGTTTTCGACATGGTGAAACAGGGCGTGACGCCCTGGATCGATCTGTGTTACGGCAATCCGCTGTATTCGGGCGGTGGCGGAACCACACTGAATGCCGCCATTCCGTTTTCGGGTGAAGCCCTGGCAGGCTGGAAAAATTATGTAGCCGCTGTCGTGGCCCGGTATAGCGACAAAGTAACGGAATGGGAAATCTGGAACGAACCGAATTACAAAATTTCCATTCCCGATTACGCCGATTTTTTCATTACGACCGCCGAAACCGTTCGATCAGTGCAGCCTAAGGCCCAAATCATTGCCTTCGCGCTGGGCAGTGGCGTCGATTACAAATTTGCAGATAATGTCTTGAAAATTATTCAGGAGAAAGGAAAACTGGGTTTAGTCAACCAAATCAGCCACCACCGGCACATTCCGAACCCCGACAACCGGGATGCGGAAGTGGAACTGGAGAAAGTGGTCGCCAACTACAGCCCCGCCATTCGCATTCGGCAGGGCGAAGCGGGTTGCCCGTCGGAATGGAACAACAATTTTGCGCTGAACAAGTACCCGTGGACGGAATTGACGCAATCGAAGCACATTCTGCGCCGGTTGCTAACCGATCTGGGCCACGACAAGGAGTCGTGCTGCTTCACGATCATGGACGCCAAAACGCCCCAGGAATGGAATCACAAAGGGCTGCTGAAAGCGAACGAAGACCTGACCGTGGCCTACGCCAAACCGGCGTATTACGCGTTTCAAAATCTGATTTCCGTCTTCGACGATAAGCTGGAACGGCTCGAAACGTATCCGTATTCCGTAAAAAAAGACGATAACAGCACGCTTTCGCTGTATTCGTATGCCGATAAAGCCAATCAGCTTCAGGCCGTCACGGTCTGGATAAAAGACAACGTTCCTTCCGATAACAACGAGCAAACCTTGTGTGATTTTACCTTCGCCAACGCCCGTTTTAAAAACCCGGTTTGGGTGGATCTCATCGCCGGAACGGTGTACGAAATTCCGAAAGAAAACTGGTCGAAAAAAGAGAACCTGTTCCGGCAAATTCCGCTGTACGATTCGCCCATTCTGATTGCGGACAAATCGTTGATTAATCTGTCGGTCAACCCATAAAAAAGGCTGAACCATGAACGTCCAACGCACCCCGATCCGAATCGCCGGTTTGCTCCTCGCAGGTTTCCTGTTGAGCCAACCCGGCGTGGCCCAGCCGGAGCCGGAAGTGCCTTTGTACACGGCTGTCCTTCCAAACTCGGTGACCAGTTCACAGCCGGAACGCCGAACTTACAACGCATCACAGCAGCTAACGGCGATTTCGAACATCATCACGCCCCGCCTGCTCGTATTCAAACCTGCTACGCCGAACGGAACCGGGGTCATTATCTGCCCGGGTGGCGGCTACCGCAATCTGAATATCGAAAACGTGCGATTCATCGCGCACCGGTTGAATCAACAGGGCATAACGGTTTTTGGGCTCCTTTATCGTCTGCCCGCCGACGGGTTGATGCCGGATCGGAAGGTTGGGATTTTGCAGGATGCCCAACAGGCGCTCCGGCTGGTTCGCCAGCGCGCAACCGGCTGGGGACTTCGACCAAACCGACTCGGCTTGTGGGGTTCGTCGGCCGGTGGACATCTGGCGGCTATGACAGCGACCCATTTTACGACGGCCTTTGAACCTGGAAAAGACACCACCGGCCTGCGTCCCGATTTTCTGGTGCTGGCCTGGCCCGTCGTCAGTTTCCAGCCCGACATCGCCCACAGCGGTTCGGTGAAAAACCTGCTGGGTGAGCAGCCAACGACCCAGCAACGGGCGGACAATTCGCCGGAAGAGCACGTGACGGTCCTGACGCCACCCACCTTTCTGGTTCATGCCGGTGACGACGCCACGGTTTCGTTCGCCAACAGCATCCGGTTTTATCAGGCCCTGAAAAAGGCGAACGTACCCGCCGAGTTGCATCTCTATGAAAAAGGCGGACACGGTTTTGGCATCAAACCGGACGTCACCGACTCCTGGATGACGCAACTGGAAATCTGGCTCCGCAATCGCGGTTTTTAAAACGCTCCTGAATGACAAATCTGAAGTACCAAAAAGAGACCAACGAGAAAATCATGGAAACACCAGGCTATCAACGGATGAAACAATCGGCACTGCGTTTTGTCGATGCCATGAAAATCGGCGACACGCCGGGCGTGTACCGCAAGGAACGGGGCGAAGGTGAAAGTTTTTACGGCTCCTACCATGCCGCCCACGTCCTCGACCTGTTCGGCGAATTGCAAAATCGCCCGGCGGCTGACCTCGACACCTGGGCCGAACAATTCCAGGGTCGCCAAACCGAACAGGGGTATTTTTCGGGGAAACCCGCCGAGTTCGGGCGCATCCGGACGCTGGACGAACTGGAACCGGTCTGGCACTACACGCGCGGTAACATTTGGGCCTTGCGGATGCTCAACCGTCAACCCGAACGCGAACTGCGGTTTCTGGCCCCCCTGCTCGACGCCGACCGGCTGTATCGCTGGGTGAAACATTACGACTGGCGCAATTCGTGGGCGGCTGGAAATCAGGTACTGGCAGCCGCGACGGCTCTGTTTGCGCTGCGCGATTGGTTCGGCGCGTCGGAAGTGGATTCGTTGATGGAAAAGGCGGTTTTTCCGGCCCTGGAAGAATTGCAGGACCCGAAAACCGGCTACTGGGGAACGCAACTGGGCGCCGATCCGGCCAATGGGTTGTTCGGAACCATTCACGTCGTCCCGATCTATTTTGCCCTGGGCTGGCCGCTGCGCCACCTCGAACGCTCCGTCGATTCGACCCTGGCGTGTCAATTGCCCGACGGCTCGTTCTGGCCCGGCGGCTCCGACTGCCCGGATTTCGACGGAGCCTATCAACTGGTGAACCTGATGGCCCTGACCGACTACCGGCGCGACGACGTTGAAGCCGCCTGCCGACGGTATCTGGCTCACGCGCTGCAGCACGAAAGCGCCGACGGTGTCGGCTGGCTGTTGCACCGCCGGGACAGCAAGCCCGCCGACTGGGTGCCGCGCCCGCACTGGATCTGGAAAGAAGGCGAAACCACAGCCTCGGCAGAACTGCGGGATGAAGACCCGAACCGTACGCACATCATGCTGGGGTCCTGGTTTTATCCGCTTTCGATTGCGTTGGCCAGTCATTTCCTCGGCGATACCGGATACGAAGGCCCCTATCATTTCAACAGCCATTCGCTGCACGTCTGCAATGTGTTCAATGAGCCGTTGCGTTATTCCTAAACCCTGAAACCCAACCTAATGATGGAAAATAACCGCCGGGATTTCCTGAAAACACTATCCATCCTGCCGTTTACAACGTCTTTAAAAATGGATTCAGAACCGGTTGCTGTGGTTTCTGAATCCGCCAATCCACTGAAAAAAATTGGCTCGGTTCGGCTCAAAAAACCGTCCGAAATCAAGCTTTCGCCGTTCGGAATTGGCTGCGAAACGCTGGACCGAGACTTGTGGAAACCGAAAGAAGTGTATCCGTGGATCGACAACCTGCCGGTGAAATGGGGACGTTTACAAACCGGCTGGGGCCGCGTCGAACGCGAAAAAGGGAAGTACGACTGGGCCTGGCTCGACGAAAGTGTCGATGGGTTGGTCAGCCGGGGGGTGAAGCCGTTTTTCAATGTTGGCTACGGCAATACCAATTATACGACCGGCGAGGTGGGCCATCATCCGCTGGACGTTCCGGTGGCAAACGAAGCCTGGAAACGGTACGTAACCGCCCTGACCAAACGCTACAAGGACAAAATCAAGCATTACGAAATCTGGAACGAGCCCAATCTGGGAGGATTCTGGGCACCCGATAAACCCAATGCCAAGAAATACGTACAACTGGTCCGGGAAACCGCGCCGATTATCCGGAAAAACTGCCCCGATGCCGTTATTGTCGGCGGGGTGGTTTCGCGCATGCCCGCCAAATTCATTCGGGAGCTTTTTGAAGCCGGGCTTGCCGATCTGATCGATATTTTTTCCTTCCATCCCTACACGACCATTCCCGAAAGTTACTCGGAGCGGACGCTGGCCTTGCGCAAACTGATCGATCACTACAACCCCAAAATCAAGATCTGGCAGGGCGAAAACGGTTTCCCGTCCGACTCCAACAGCACCGGTTTTTCGGGTGAAGGGCCGTGGACGGAAGCTATTCAGGCCAAAATCATGCTCCGCCGATTGCTGACCGATTGCTCGCTGGATCTGCCGATGACTTTGTGGTTTCTCATTGTCGATCTGCACGATTATCCGAAGGGTTCCGGCAAAGTGAATTACAAGGGGATTTTGCGGCAAAAACCGGAAATCAAACCCAAGATCGCCTATAAAGCCCTGCAACATTTGGGGAGTCTGGTTCACGGTGATGTCCATACCCGCGGCTCCATCGTTCATGCGGTGTCTGGTAAAGAGCCGGTTGCGGAGAAAGACTACCAGCTTTTTGGCGATGGGATCAAAAAAAGCCTGGCAGGAATCTGTTCGACGGTTTTGAATACCGACAACGGCCCGGTGCTGGCCTACTGGTCGGGCGAGAAAGCCGCCGACAGCAAGCCCGCCGAGAGCATCCACCTCTACCACTGGGACTGGGAAGGTCCGGGGTTTGCGGATCCGGTTTTGGTAGACTTGCTCTCGGGCGACATTCTCGAATTAACGGGGCAGGAAAAGCTTTTCGACAACGACAAGTACCGCGTCGGATCGGAAGCCCAGCTTTTCCGGCAACTGCCTTTGCAGGATTATCCGATGTTGATTATGGAAAAAAGTAAAGTGGTGTAAAGGCCCCTAATCCCCTAAAGGGGACTTGGACACGACTAATCCGGAGTTGAAAAGTCCGGCAGCAGCCGACCGTCCTCTAGGAGATTTAGGGGCACAATCCGAAACTGGCAGAAATGATGAATCAAGTTCCAACGTTATTTTTTTACGTGCTGCTTCTTGTGGCAACTGCCGGTTTGGCCCAAAAACCGCCCGGGGTGTGGGATGTTTTCGACACGGGTGCGAAAGGTGATGGCAAAACAATGGACACCAAAGCCATCCAGACCGCCATCGATCGCTGCCACGCAGCCGGGGGTGGCAAGGTGTATTTGCACAACGGGCGGTTTCTGTCCGGAACGATCTATCTGAAAAGCCAGGTAACGCTCTACCTCGAAGCCGGAGCGGTTTTATTGGGCAGCGAAAAGGCATCCGATTACCCGGATCAGACGTCAGAATACCCCACCTACGACGAACATCCGCTGACCAGCAAAGCATTTATTTACGCCGAAAACAGCCAAAATGTGACGATTGAAGGGCGCGGAACCATCGACGGCCGGGGTGATTTGATCGACAACCGCAAGCTGACCGATCCATATGTACGGCCCTCGTTCAAATACCGTCCCCGCATTCTCCACCTGCGCGGCTGCGAAAATGTTCAGGTCAGAAGCCTGACGCTGCGCAATGCAGCCTCCTGGTTGCAAACCTATCAGGCCTGTAAAAACCTGGTCATCGATGGGATTACCGTTGACACCCGGGAGAACAAGGATGTCGAGAATCCGAATCGGGAACACGCCGTTCGCCACCGCAACACGGACGGGCTGGACGTGGTCGATTGCGAGCAGGTTCGCATTGCCAACTGTACCATCAGCAGTGGCGACGACGGAATTTGCCTCAAGAGTTTTTCGCCGGACCGCGGCTGCCGGAACATTACCATTACCAATTGCATCGTCAGTTGCGGAGCCAGCGGGATCAAAATCGGGACCGAAACCGCCGGGGCTTTCGAGGACATTACGATCCAGAACTGCACGGTTTTCGACACCTTTGGCGAAGGAATTGCCATCATGACCGTCGATGGGGCGCGGATCGAACGGGTCACGATTTCGAACATTACGCTGCGAAATATCAAACGCTCGGCGCTGTTTATCCGGCTCAATACCCGCAATAAGCAATTCGGCCAACCGGGACCGGTCAACAAACCAATCCTGAAAGACATCATCATCGAGAACATTCAGGGGACACGGCTTGCGTCGCTGGGCTGTTCGATCACCGGCCTGGCCGACTATCCGCTGGAAAACGTGCTGATCCGAACGATCCATTTTGAATTCGAGGGCGGAATTACGGACGTAAAACCGGGCGCTTTGGTGCCGGAAAAGGCCGATGCCTATCCGGTCGGAACGATGTTTGGCCCTGCCTTGCCCGCGTACGGTTTTTACGTTCGACACGTCAAAAACAGTACGTTCGACCAGATTCATCTGCGTTTTGCCCAACCGGATTACCGGCCTGCCTTGGTGATCGACAGCGCGGAAGAGGTGGAAATTCGGGGACTGAAAGCGCAAACTGTGGCCCGGACTCCGGAATTGATCCGTCTGGTCAATGCCCGAAAAGTCACCATTGCCAACTCCCGGCTCACAGCACCGGTCGGTTCTTTCCTATCGGTGTATGGCGATCAATCAGCCGCTATTGTCCTGACCGATAACCAGTTGGGTGAAGCAAAACAAGCCTATAGTTTTGAAAAACCGGCCTTGAAAGCCGCCCTGAAAGAATACGGAACGATTCAGTGATTTCCCAAAACAGATTACACACGATGCCTGGCTTCTTCAAAATCATTTTGCTCTGCCTGACGTTCGCAACGGCCGGTTTTCCCCAGAAAACCACTGGCGTTTGGGATGTTGTGGCGTTTGGTGCGAAAGGCGACGGCAAAACGATGAATACGAAAGCCATCCAAACCGCCATCGACCGCTGCCACGCGGCCGGGGGCGGCAAGGTGTATTTGCACAACGGGCAGTTTCTGTCCGGAACGATTTACCTGAAAAGCCACGTGACGCTCTACGTCGAAGCCGGGGCGGTTTTACTGGGGAGTGCCAACGTGAACGATTACCCCAGCACGGCGTCGAAATACCCGGCGTATGGCGGTGAGCTGGTGACCGAAAAGATGTTCATTTACGCCGAAGACGCCCGGAATATTTCCATCGCGGGCCGGGGCACCATCGACGGGCGCGGGGACGATTTCAACGGCCCTTACCTCTCCCCTTCTTTCAGTGGCCGCCCGCGCATTCTGCACTTCCGGCATTGCGAGGATGTGCAGATTCGGGAGGTGACGCTGCGCAATTCGGGTTCGTGGGTGCAGTTCTACCAGTCCTGCAAAAACCTGGTGATCGACGGCATTACGGTCGATAGCCGCGAGAACAAAGACATTGAGAAATTCCGGCATGCCGATGCAAAAGGCCGCAACACCGACGGCATGGATCTGGTCGACTGCCAGCTCGTCCGGGTATCCAACTGCCTGATCAACAGCGGAGACGACGCCATTTGCCTCAAAAGTCTGTCGCCCAACGAAGGCTGCCGCGACATTACCATCACCAATTGCATCGTGAGTTCCAATGCCTCCGGCATCAAGATTGGCACCGAAACGAGCGGTTTTTTTGAAGACATTACGGTTCAGAACAGCACGGTTTTCGACACGCGGGTGGACGCCATCAGCCTCATGACGGTGGACGGCGCGCGCCTTGAACGCATCAACATTTCCAACATCTCGGTGCGCAACATCAAGGGAACAGCCATTTTCATCCGGCTGGGTGCCCGAAACCGCCCGTATCGGAAAAATGCCAAAATCAACACCGGAATCCTGAAAGATATTCTGATCGAGAATGTGCAGGGAACGCGCATTGGCGGTTACGGCTGTTCCATTACCGGCATTCCGGGTTCTCCGGTCGAAAACATTACGCTCAGGCAAATCCGGCTCACGTTCGACGGCAGCAACAAACCCCTGCTGGGCGACGATGACCGCCGACAACCGGTCGCCACCGAGCCCCCCGCTGTCAATGAGGTGGTTCCCGAAAAAGTCGAAGCGTATCCGCGTGGTGAAATGTTCGGACGGTTGCCAGCCTACGGTTTTTACATCCGGCACGGCAGAAACATTTCCCTCGAAAATCTTGCGCTCGATTACGTGGACGAAGAAAACCGCCCGGCCCTTGTCGCCGATGATGTCGATACGCTGGAAATCGTCGGCCTAAAAGCCAAAGCCAGCCCGAACGTGCCGGAATTAATGCAACTGAAAAACGTCAGAAACTCCCCTAACCTTCCTAAACCCAACTAACCGTGCAAACCCTCCAATCCTTAGACTATTGGGCCATTGCCATTTACATGCTGCTGATGGCGGGCATCGGGCTGTTTCTGGGCAAGTTTGTCAAGAACATCAGCGATTATTTCAAAGGCGGCAACGCCATTCCGTGGGTGTCGGGCGCCATCAGCAACTTCATGACCAAGTTCAGCACGTTCATTTTTGTGGCCTACGCCGGGATTGCGTATCAACACGGTTTTGTGGCCCTGACGCTGATCTGGAGTACGGTGTTGCCCGCGCTGGTCGGCGTTGCGATTTTTGCCAAACGCTGGCGTCGGGCGGGGGTGCTGACGCCCCTGGAATACCTCGAAACCCGGTTCAACGCGCCGGTTCGGCAGGTATTTTCGTGGATGGGCGTGTTCTTTAAAATCCTCGACAACATGGTGCGGTTGTATGCCCTCGGCCTGTTTGTCAAAGCCGCCACCTCGCTTTCGTTGGAAACCTCCATTCTGGTTTGCGGCATCATCGTCGCGCTGTACACGGTGGTCGGCGGCCTGTGGGCCGTCGTCGTGACGGATGTCGTTCAGTTCATCATCCTGATCGTGGCCACGCTGATCCTGGTACCGCTCACCATCCAGGCTGCCGGAGGATTATCCAACATGATGGCGACGATTCCAGACCATTTTACCTGGTTCAACGGCCCGAAAGGCATGCCGCTCTACCTGATGGTTTATTACCTCATGATTCTGGTGAAATACAGCGGCAACTGGACGTTCATTCAGCGGTTTTACAGCGTCCGCGACGAACGCGCCAGCCAGAAACAGGGGATGCTGACGGCGGTTTTCTTTTTCCTGTTTCCGATCATTTTCCTCTTCCCTTCGATTGCCGCCAAAGCCCTGATTCCCAACCTGGAAAACCCGGAAATGGCCTACGTCAGCGTCTGTCTGAAATTACTGCCGGAAGGCATCATGGGGCTGATGGTGGCCGCCATGTTTGCGGCCACCATGTCGGTTTTGAGTGGCGAATACAACGTGACGGCGGGCGTGCTGACCCGCGACATTTACCAGCGGCTCTTCAATCCCAAAGCCGCCGACAAAGAGATGCTCTGGGTCGGTCGGCTGATGACGGTGGTGCTGGGGTCACTCATCACGATTGGCGCGCTGTACGTCGGCGGTTTTGGCGGGGCATTTGAAGCCAATAAACTGTTTACGGGCCTGTTTGCCATTCCGATGACATTGCCCCTGGTGCTGGGCATTGTTCTGAAAAAACCGCAGCCGTGGGGGGCGTTTGCCACGCTAATTGTGGGAATGGGACTGGGGTTGATCTTGAACGCCATGCCGCAGGTTTCGTGGGAGTGGGCGACGTTCATCGAGATTGTGGCCTGTGTACTGGTGTTCCTGCTGTCGGGCATCACCTCCGTTCAAACCGACGCGTACCGCCTTCGCGTGGAAGCCTTTTTCCGGCGATTAAATACCCCATTGACCGAAGCTGAAAAACCGCAGGAAAATCCGGCATTCATGCAGGTCATGAACCGCCTGTACGCCGTAGCCCTGACGGTAACCGGAAGCCTTTTTCTCGTGATGAGCCTGCCTTCCCTGTCCGAAACCAGCGGCCGGGTGGCCTGCGGTGCCGGTTTGCTGTGTCTGTTGCTGGCCCCGCTGATGTGGTACCGAACCCGGAATTTGCCGAATGCTGGTTCGGATTTGCAATCCGAACCCCTGTCTGTCGCGGATTTGAAATCCGCAGCCAAAGTCCATTCGGATTCCAAATCGAAATGAGCAAGCTAGCATCAAACGACGGGCGGATTTAAAATCCGCAACAGAAATTAAATTCATTCGGATTACAAATCCGCATGAGCAAACTAGACAAATCAACTGATTATGAATAACGTAAAAGACAAAACCATCTTTATCACCGGCGCATCGGGCGGCATTGGAAAAGCCACGGCACTGGAACTCCTCGAACAGGGAGCAAAAGTGTTCGACTTCAGCCGAACCCACCAGCTAGCCGACGAAATCAGTCACGAAAACCTGCGGTCGTTCAAAGGTGATGTCAGCCAGGAAGTCGATGTGCTGGCCGGTTTTGCGGCATGTACCGATGCCTTCGGCACCGTCGATGTGCTGATTAACAACGCCGGCATCGGGCTGCTTTCCACGGACCTTTCGACCACCGACCTCGACACCTACGAACAAATGATGAACACCAACGTTCGGGGTGTTTTTCTGTGCAACCGCGAAGCCCTGAAGGTGATGAAACCCAAAAAACAGGGCCACATCGTGACGGTTATTTCGATGGCGGGCTACCGGACCAATCCAAACGCACCGATCTACTGCGCTTCCAAATTCGGAGCGCGGGGTCTTAGCAGCGGACTGGCCGATCAGGTGCTGAAAGAAGGCATCAAAGTCACCGACGTCAACCCCGGCCCAACCGACAGCAACTACTGGGGCGACCGCAAAGTGGCCCGCGAAAAATTCCTGAACGTGGCGGATGTCGCCCGCGTCATCGTCTTCGTGCTGAACCAGCCGGACTACGTCGTCATTCGGGAAATCAATTTTGACAACATGAAATTTTTAGCAGGATGAACACCATCGAATCCAACGGACATAGCCCGGCAAAAACCGCGTCGATGTACCCCATCTCCATTGCCGAAATGCGGGAGCGGTATCTGAAACTCTATACCGGAGCCGTCAACGACGTACTACGGTTTCGCTACACCATGCAGGCCAGCAGTCTGCCCGCGCAGTTTGCGCCCTTGCGGGAAGAAATGAAGCTGGCCGGGCAGGCTTTCACCATCAAAGGCGGGCCCGACATTACGACCGACGGCGAAATGGAAACCCGCGCCGAAATGCTTGAAGCGCTGCACCAGGATTCGGTCGTCGTCTGGGATTGCACCGGCGACACCGTGACCTCGCAGTGGGGCGAAGTGATGACGATGGCGGCCATTCGCGCGGGGTGTCGGGGAGCCATCATCAACGGCATCCGGGACACGCAAGCCATTCTGGAACAGCACTTTCCGGTATTTTTCAAATACAAAGCAAATACCGGGATGCTGGGGCGGTTTCGCATGTATCATTACCAGAAACCGATCCTGATGGGTGAAGTCGTGGTGCAGCCCGGTGACTGGATTTTTGGCGACATCGACGGCGTTATTTCGGTTCCGCAGGCAATTGCCTACGATGTGTTGCTGGCAGCCGAGGACATTGTCCACAACGAGGTGAACATCAAGGAGATGGTCGAAAGCGGCATGCGACCGACGGAGGTGGTTCGTAACGGCGGCTATTTCTGATGGAAACCGTCGACACCTTGCGTCTGTTTTTGACCGACTCCGAAAAAGAAGCGATTCTGACCAGCACCGACGCAACGGTCAAGCGGTTTCGGAACGCGCTCGAACGGCGGGTCACCGAGCGATTGGCGACACCCGGTTTGCAAGCTGAAAACCCGGCACCTGGCCGGGCCTCGCTGGGATGGTGGTATCCGGCGGCTGAATACCTGTCCGACGCAGCCATGCAGTATGCCCTCACTCCTACCGACGAGCTGGCCAACTGGCTGCGGAGCGCGACGCTGTACATCGCCCGCCGTCCTGCCAGCGACTGGGTCGGCCCGTGGTTTCGGGATCATTCCCAGCCGTTTACGGGTCATCTGGAAACCGCTCACCTCTGTTGGGGCGTGTCGGCGGTGCTGGATCTGGCCGGAACGGTTTTCACCGAAGCGGAATGGGAAGAAGTGGGCGAAGCTTTGTCTGAGAAAGGCATCACTTTGTGCCGCCGGTGGTTGCAAAAAAACAATCACCTGGCCAACTGGCGGGGCATTCTGGCATCCGGGGCGCTGGTGGCTTCGGCTACTTTGGGTCGGGAAGACTGGCTCGACGAATTGACGCCCGCACTGGCGCAGATGGCGCACGCCTTTCAACCCGACGGTTCGTATGGCGAGTCGTTGCAATACGGAAACTACCTGGCGAATGCGCTGATGCTGGCCTACGAGTCGCTGGTTCGGAAGTACCCGGTTCACGCCCGGCAACTGGATATCGACGCCTATGGCCGGGGCATGAGTTGGCTGGCGCAGAGCATGTTGTATAGAAAACCGATGGCAAACTGGGGTGACGAACCCCGCGCCCGGGCCGTCAATTTCAATGATTCGGCGGCTTTGTTTCGGCCCTCAGGCGATTTACTGCTGCACGTCGCCGTCCGTTCCGACAATCCGGTACAGGCGGGTTTGGCGCGCTGGCTTTTTCAGGACTATTACGAACCCTGCCCGACGCAGGGACCGCACGATCTGGCCACGTTCGGTATGCGGAACGACTGGGGTTTTCTGACCCTGCCGCTATTGATTCCCCAAAGCCAACCCACCAGTCCGCAGAAAACCGGGTTGCCCCTGACAACCTCGTTCAGCAACGGTCATGCGTTTATGCGCGATGCCTGGGATGGCCGCACAGTCGTTGCCATCAACGGCGGTGGCGACGGTTTATACGGCCCCGGCCACCTGCACGGCGATCTGAACAGTTTCATTTTGGTTCATAACCGCGAACGGCTGTTGGTCGATCCGGGTCATAGCTGCTACCGAAACCTGATTCATGGGCTGGAAAGCAGTACGCAAACCCACAACACCTGTACCTTTCTGGTGGAAAGCGAATCGCTGGGTTTGCAGGAAGACCTCGCGAAAGCATCCCTGCTCGAACAGAAAAGTGTGCTGCCCCGTCGGTTGCTCGTCAACGGCATTCCCGGCCCACCCATCGACCGGGGCAACCGGCGACGGGTGGTGGAACGCGAGGGGCTGGTTTCCGTCATTAGCTCGGACGTTGGAAGTGCTTATGGCTCACCCATTCAACGGTTTACGCGGCTCTGGCTGCTGGCCGGTAGCCATGTTCTCTTCGTTGTGGACCGGATCGAAGCGACGCAACCCGTTACGACAGTCTGGAACTGGCTCGTCAACAACCGCGATGGAAAGGCCCAGGTAGACAGTCCGGGCAATGGCCTGACGGTTTGCCGGAATGATGCCGGCATGAAACTATTCCACACGGGGTCGGGCCGGTCGGGCCATCCGATCTATGGCTACGTTCACGATGCCTACCACGTCGAGCCCGATCAGCTGGGCGAAGGACGACCGGGAAGTGGTTTGCTGTACCGCTGGACTGAAACAAAACCAGCCCTGAAGCGAACCGTAGTTCATGCAATAGCCCTCGATGACGCTTTCCAACTGGATCAATGGCAGTTACAATCGAATGATGCGGCTTTTACGCTGACCAACGGACCGCAACACTGGACGCTCCGGATTCTGGACGAAACCGCCAGCCACCTTTCGCTGACTTCGGGACAGGGGCAACAGTGGACCATTCAGCAACACGATGAAATATATACCTTAACCCGACAATATCCACATGGCTAACCCTCTGAAAATTACGGGCATCGATCACCCCGGCGTAGCGGCCAACGATGTTGAACAACTGGCCGACTGGTATTGCGAGGTCTTTGGTTACGAAAAATGGTTTCGCCATGACAAGCCGGTCTGGATGCTCAAAGCGCCCGACGGTACATTGCTCGAAGTGATGCCTAAAGACGACACCGTCCGGCCTGAACGTACGACCTGGACACCCGGCTGGTCGCACCTGGCCCTGCGGGTTGCCAATCTGGAGGAAGCCATTGCTTTTTTAGATACCAAAAACGTTGTGTGGGGCGGATCGGTCATCAACGCCATCGGGGGCGGCAAAGTCCGCACGCTCTATGACCCCGACGGCAACATGCTCCAGATTCTGGAGCGAATGCGTAAATGACGCCAGCCGACTGGCATTCACGCATTCAATCATTCGCTCATTCACTCATTGATTTATGAAAGCACTCCATTTTACAGGAAACAAAACATTTGATTTACAGGAGGTTGACCATCAGCCGGTGTTACCCGGTGAGGTTCGTCTGAAAGTGGCCTACTGTGGCGTTTGCGGAACCGACGTGCATATTTACCACGGCGCAATGGCCCAGCGCCTTTCGCTGCCGCAAGTGATCGGCCACGAGGTGTCGGGCGAAATCGACGCGGTGGGCGAAGGCGTTACCGGCTGGCAACCGGGCGACCGGGTGACGGTTCGACCCCTCAAACCGGGGACGGAAATGCCCGTCGACAACGGCGTTCGGCACATCGGACAGAACCTGAAATTCATCGGTATCGACACGCCGGGCGGGATGCAGCAATACTGGAATGTGCCCGCTTACACGCTCCACCGGCTCCCCGACCAGTTGCCGCTCCCGATCGGTGCCCTGATTGAACCGCTGGCGGTGGCCTGCCACGATGTGCGGCTTGGCGACGTAAAACCGGGGGAAAACGTCGTCATCATCGGCGGTGGCCCCATCGGTATGCTGGTCGCGCTGGTCGCTCAACAGAAGGGAGCCAATGTCCTGATTTCTGAGGTCAACCCGACGCGTCTGCAACTGGCTGAATCGCTGAAACTGGCGACGGTGAACCCCAAGGAAACCGATCTGGTGGCCCGCGTAGAGGAGTTTACGGGTGGCGCGATGGCCGATGTCGTTTTTGAGGTTTCGGGGGTACAGGCGGGGGTGGCGGCCATGACCAGTCTGGCGCGGGTACGGGGTCGGATTGTGATGGTTGCCATTCACGCCGAACCCAAAGCCGTCGATCTGTTCCGGTTTTTCTGGCGCGAACTCAAGCTCATCGGTGCCCGGGTCTACGAACCCGAAGACTTCGAAGAAGCCATTGCGTTGGCCGCCAGCGCATCGCTGCCGCTCGACGCGCTCATTACGCAGGTTTCTCCCCTGGCCGATGCACAGGCGGTTTTTGAAACCATCGACAACAATCCCGCCGGGATGAAATACCTGCTGCAATGTGACGTCTAGTCCTGTAGTTACCAACGAAAAAAGCTGCCGGGTAAGGATCGTCGACCAGACGAATCCTTACCCTTTCTGTTGGGTCAGCCTGGAAACAAATGGGCGTTTTAAACGAAAAATACAGTATAACTGGCGCTCCTGTGAGTTTTATCCCAAATTAGCCCCATGAAAACATTCGTCAAAGCCGCGGTTTTCGCGCTGGTTCTCGGTATTGTCCTGGCGTTCAGGCAGGATGCCCCGCCCCGTTTGCAGCTTTTCCTCCTCATTGGCCAGTCGAACATGGCGGGTCGCGGAGTTCCCGAAGCCGAAGACCAGCAACCCAATCCGCACATCTGGATGCTGACCAAAGAGCAAACCTGGGTTCCGGCCCGCGATCCGATGCACTTCGACAAACCAGCAGTGATCGGCGTTGGGCCGGGTCTGGCCTTCGCGAAACGGCTGGCCGAAACCGATCCCAGCCTGAACATCGGGCTGGTTCCCTGCGCGGTGGGCGGTTCGGGCATCGATGTCTGGAAACCGGGGGCTTATTACGAACCGACGAAATCCTATCCGTACGACGATGCGATGCGACGGGCGAAAAAAGCGCTTGAAAACGGTCAACTGGCCGGTATTCTGTGGCATCAGGGCGAGTCGGATTCCAAACCGGGCAACACGGCGGTGTATGGTGAAAAACTGGCAGAACTGGTGCAGCGGTTGCGGAAAGAACTAAACGCGCCGAAGGTGCCGTTTGTCGTCGGAACGCTGGGCGATTTTGTCGTCAAGCGAAATCCGAATGCCGGGCTCATCAACGAAGCCTTGCAACGGGCCACCAAAACCATCCCCCATTCATACTATGCCGTGGCCACCGGTTTAACGCACAAGGGCGATTCTACGCATTTCGATACGCCTTCGGCCCGAACGCTGGGCCGCCGGTATGCCGACGTTTTTATTCAGCATAAACTCCTGAAAACCAAACCATGAGTATCTTCTTTCCTTCTCCGGCGCAGCGATGGGTAGCCGTTCTCGTTTTCGTTTTAACGGCTGGCCTGGCCAAAAGCCAGCTCGTGAGTGATTCCGTGTCGATCGAAGGCCATTCCCGAACCTTCCACTTTCTGAAACCGGCCCGCCCGAATGCGACGCTGCTGTTTGTGCTGCACGGTTCGGGTGGAAACGGGCAGGGCGTTCGGAATGGCGCGAAGAAGCTGGAAGAAATTGCGCCAGATGAAAACATCCTGCTGGTGTATCCCGACGGCTATAAAAAATACTGGAACGAATGCCGAAAAACCGCCCAATCGGCAGCTAATCAGGAGAATATCAACGACAATGCGTTTTTTGAGACGATGATCGGATACTTCCGGAAAAACTACCAGATTGACCCCAAACGCGTTTTTGCGGTCGGCACGTCCGGCGGTGGCCACATGGCCTACAAACTGGCATTGACGATGCCCGAACAATTCCGGGCCATCACCGCCCTCATTGCCAACCTGCCCGACACGAACAACCTGGACTGCCCTGAAAAACGGGTAGCGGTTCCGGTGCTGATCGTGAATGGAACGGCAGATCAAACAAATCCGTATGAAGGCGGGGAAGTCAAAACCAATGGGATCAGTCTGGGAATGGTGCGGTCGACGGATCGAACGTTTCATTACTGGTCGGAACTGGCCGGTTATGCCCGAAAACCGAAGAAAAGCCGCCTGCCCGATACCGACCCGACCGACGGGAAAACCATTGAGCAATATACCTACAAGCAGAAAGGAAAACCGGAAGTAACGCTGCTGAAAGTGCTGGGTGGCAAGCACGACTACCCCAACGACATCAACGTCTATCTCGAAGCCTGGGCGTTTTTCAAGCGGCAACTGGAGTAGTAAAGATGGGTTAACTAATCACTTTCAGCCCTTCTGAACCGTATTTTTTCACATTCTCATCGTCGCTAATAAATGCGTAATTGGCTTTGAGCGCTTGCCAAATTAAGATCCGATCAAAAGGATCTTTGTGATAATCGGCCGATAATTGGTGAAATGAACTTGTTTCCAAATCAGTAAGTGGAATTAATTCATAGCCAGATTCAAGGCAAATTTTCGGTAAGTCGTCAGGCCAGAGATCGTCTAACCCTATTTTTCCAGTACGGAATTTGATGGAAATTTCCCAGAAACTCACGGCACTCACGTAGACTTGATTAGCTTCCCGATCCGCCAAAACAGCACGTACACGACTGGATAGTTTAGAAGGTTCAAACAGAACCCAAATCAAGATGTGTGTATCCAGCAGATACTTCATATTTCAAATTCTTCACTGGTCGTTATACCGAAATCATCCCTGAGAAAATATTTTTTTCCTTGCAGGGCTCCCAATTTTCTAGGCTTTATTTCTTCTTCTTTAGGAACCAGAAAAGCCTTTATCTCTTTCTTTTTACCAAAAGTGATGGCCACTTTTGCTCCGGCTTCAACTTCTTTTAAGACTTCAGAAA
Source organism: Larkinella humicola (assembly GCF_008727875.1). GTDB lineage: Bacteria > Bacteroidota > Bacteroidia > Cytophagales > Spirosomataceae > Larkinella > Larkinella humicola. The sequence goes on from NZ_VTWS01000006.1 coordinate 395,496, forward strand.
AATGAGTTTTCAACTCGCCTACACTCATCGTTTTCATAGAACATTATCATTTTTTACTAAACTATATTTTTCTTGCCAACTTGACAAGAAAAGCACCATTTAGGTTCATATCAAACGCAAAACCTTTGGTTTCAACCCGCCAGTCGTTTGTTGATCTGCCCGGCGGCTTCCCGAACGGCATTGATGATGACGGGGGTGCGGTTGGAGGTGTAGCGGCTTTCGGGCAAAAACACGCTCAGACTGGCGACCACCTGCCCGCCTTTCCACAACGGAACGGCAATGCCGACAATGTGTTTGAGCGAGCGGGTGATGACCATTTCCTCCCGGCGAATCGCGTCCAGAGCCGCCAGAAACTGCTCCCGGGTTTCGACGTTCGGCCAGACCGGTGCAGCCGGCAGTCCAATGGCTTCTACCAGGGCGTCAATTTCTTTCAGGGACAAAAAAGCCACCAGAATGCGCCCGGTAGCGGTCGAATAAATGTCCGATTCGGTGCGGCTTCGTACCTGCAAATCCTGGTCGCTGTTGGCAATGTGGAGCAAAAACCGCTTGTTGTTTCGCAGAATCCCCAGCAGGGACGTTTCGTTAAGCCGGTCCGTCAACTCCTCCATAATGTCTTTGGCCGCCAGCACCAGATGTTCGTTATACGCCACATTATCAGTCAGTTGGTAGGCCATTGCGCCCAGCCGGTAACCCTTTCTGCGGCCCACGTGGTCTAAATATTTTTTATCGACCAAAGTCTTTACAATATTTGCACAGGTAGGCTGATTCAGGCCGACAGCTGCAGCCAGTTCCGTCAGAGTCGTGGGGTCATTCTCTTTCTTGGCCACATACTCTAAAATTTCTAACGCGCGGACAACAACCTGAATCATCATGAGAGGGAATTTGGGGCCGTAATTTACGAATAATTCAACCATCCTGACGTGTTGTGAAAAACCGCTCCTTTTCAATTTCCTCCCTTCGTTCGGTAGCCGCCCGGGCGGGATTAGACTGGTTTTTGCTGGCCATGCTCAGCATGATCGGTCTGGCGTATCTGTGGCCCACACCCGGCATTCAGGAAGGGCCTTTTTCCCTGTCGAATCTGGCCAATCTGGGCGTTTCGATCATTTTCTTTTTCTACGGCCTGCGACTCAGTGGCGACAAGCTCCGGGCGGGGCTTAGCAACTGGCAACTCCACGCGACGATCCACCTGACCACGTTTGTGGTTTTTCCGCTGGTGGTCTGGGCAGCCATGCAGGTGTTCGGCACCGACGAAACCCGCCTGCTGTGGCTCGGTGCGTTTTACGTAGCCGCCTTGCCGTCAACGGTTTCGTCGTCGGTGGTGATGGTTTCCATTGCGGGCGGCAACATTCCGGCGGCCATTTTCAACGCCAGCATTTCCAGCCTGATCGGCGTCTTCCTGACGCCCTTGTGGATGGGACTCTTCCTATCGACCGGTTCGGGGGATTACGATCTGGCGAGTGTCATCGGAAAGCTGGCGTTGCAGGTCATTGCGCCGGTTGTTTTCGGTATTCTGCTCAACCGCTGGCTGGGTGCCTGGGCGGATCGGTACAAAAAAGCGTTGAGCACCTTCGACAAGATTGTCATCCTGATGATCGTCTATACCTCGTTTTGCGAATCCTTCGAGCGCCGGATGTTTCAGAGTCTGACGGTTTCGGATTTGCTGGTACTGGGCACCTGTATGCTCGGTTTGTTTTTTCTGATTTACGGCCTGGTCAATGGCATCAGCCGCCTGCTCGGTTTCAACCGAGCCGACCGGATCACGGCTTTGTTCTGCGGCTCTAAAAAATCACTGGTTCAGGGCAGCGTGATGGTCACGGTTTTGTTTCCGGCCAATGTCGTCGGCATCGCTCTGTTGCCCATCATGATGTACCACGCCCTGCAACTCATTGCCGCCAGTGTGCTGGCCCAGGCCATGGCCCGGCGGGGTGCGTAATGGTCATTGCTCGGGGCAAAAAAAAATTTGCATTTTCGCCCGTACGCCCCCGCAACTTTGCAGAGTCCTTTTAGTTGTAAGGGAATGTCATCTTTTCCCCCACTAGCTGAAAGCGCCCGCTTACGGTATGCCACTTTCTTTTATCTGTATTTTATGCAGGGTATTCCGTCCGGATTTGCCCTCACGGCATTGGCTAATTACCTGATTGGACGAGGATTGCCGGCGGCAGCCGTGGGCAGCTTTGTTTCCATTGTGGGTCTGCCCTGGATTCTGCAACTGGTATGGGGGCCGTTCATCGACCGCTACCGCTATTCGGTGGTGGGGCATTACAAACATTGGATCGTTCTTACCCAATGGGCGGCAGCGGGAGCGTCACTGGTGCTGTTAGTGGTGCAAGATCCGGCGGTTCAGACAGGGTTGCTGGGGACGCTTTTCTTTGCGCATTCGGTGGTGGCGTCTGTGCAGGACGCAAGTGTCGATGCCATGGCAATTCTGCTAACGCCGGAACGCGAACGGGGACGCGTAAATGCCTTCATGCGGGGCGGCCTTCTGCTGGGCATTTCGTTCGGTGCGGCTGCCTTGTCAGTGGTGTTGCATCGCTACGGTTTTCGGGTGGCGGTGGGCGTGCAATCGGCTCTGCTGGTGATTTTTTCACTGCTGTTTTTCGTCACGAAATTACACCGCACCGATCCGCTTTTGCCCCGGTTTGGTCGGCCAGCCACCGGCGGCTCCCGGGCCGAAGAGTGGAGCTTGCGCCACTTGTTTAGTCAATTGGGTGCCGCTTTGATCAACCCACTGAGCCTGCGCATCTTCGGGGTCATCGGGCTATCGTACCTTAGCTTTGCGGTTTTTATCCGATCGCTGAATTTTTACCTGATCCGTACGCTTCATTGGAGTGATCAGGACCTTTCGATACTTACTGGCGGTTGGGGAAGCCTGACAACCCTGGCCGTTGTGTTTGCCGGCGGTTATCTGGCCGACCGGCTAGGTCCCGTTCGTCTGCAAATCCGGGTGTTGCTGGTGCTAGCGTTTTTTTTGATTGGATTCAATGTGCTGCTTTTTACGGTGACGAACCGAACGTTGATAACCGCCGGCCTTCTGTTCTGGGGCATTGCTGATCCGCTGTACAGCATTGCCGCTTTTCCCATTTTAATGACGCTTTGCCGGAAAGAAATTGCCGGTTCGCAGTTTACCGCGTATATGGCACTGATCAACCTCTCGGACATTGGCGGAGCCTACGCCAGTGGCTGGTTGCTGGAAGTGGTGCCCGGACCGCTTTTGGGTCTGTCGGCGGGCTTGGTGCTGCTGATTTTGCTGGGATGGCTCGCACGGCTGCAAAACAAAGAAGAAGCGGTTTAGAACATGCCGGACGATAAGCCCTCTTTTCGCTGGCTAATCTGCACTTTCGTCCTTAACTTGAAACCGCATTAAAAAAAGCACCCTTATACGCCCCAATAATGAGAGGAAGTCAACTGGATTTGTACCTGAGCCTGGGTTATTTTCGGATGCATCAGAAGCTGTTTACATGCCGGTATTTGCTTTCCTACGACACCATTCTGCCCGTTCACTGGCTGCGGTTTACATTGGCCAACGTACGCTACGGGAGCAAACAACGCAGTTTGATGCGACGCAACGAGAAATTCTCACTATCCGTGAAACCCTTTGTGCTGACGGAAGAAGCCGAAGAACTTTTTAGCCTGTATCGCGAAACCGTCGACTTTGAAGCCCCGGATTCGGTCGAATTCTGGCTGTTTAATGAGGCCATCTATCCCTACAGCGTGTTTGATACGTACGCCATCGAAGTCCGGGATGGCGGGCGGTTGATTGCGGTCGGCATTTTCGATAAGGGCGACCAAAGCATTGCCGGGATCATGAATTTTTACCACCCCGACTACCGCAAATACAGCCTGGGAAAATACCTGATGCTGCAAAAAATCAACTACGCCCGGCTTCAGCACATGCAGTTTTACTACCCCGGTTACATTGTCAGCAATTACCCCAAATTTGATTACAAACTGTTTCCCGGCGAAGCAGCCAGCGAGGTCTACGATGACAACAGCGGGGACTGGCTTCCGTTCTCCTGGGAAACCGTTCACGCGCTGGCAGCCGTGATTCTGGACGAACCGTAACCAGCCGTTTCCCCGGCCACAAAAAAAGCGGATTGCTCCGCTTTTTCAGTCAAGAAAGGGTGGGTATGTGAACTCCCTCGTCGATGAGAACGATTTTACAATGGGCAGGAGTCATAAAGCGACTTAGTACCGGCGCCCGTAGTAACCGCGATCGTTCCGACGGTATTGTTGTTGGTAAGCAAATAATCTTTCGCGTTGGTTGGGGGTCAATACCGCCATCATTTCCTGATTTTTCCGACGCAGCGTATATTGGTAAGCCTGAGGATCGCGCCGTCTGGCGGCTTCCATTTCGCGGTAATCGTACCGGTCTTCGATGCGCTTCAGTTGCCGCTCCTGATGACGCGACAGACCAACGATGGCATCCAGGCGGTCAATTTTAATGTCTTCCTGAATATCGTCCCGGCGTTGGTTGTCGTAGCGGCCGTTACCGTAGCGATCGTTATCGTAGCGTGGGTTGTCGTAGCGTGGGTTGGGGGCCGGGTAACGGTCGTTGTCGTATCCGCGCTGGGCCATGACAGTTCCGGTGCTTAAAAAGGCTAAGGTGACGAGGGTGATGATGGTCGTTTTCATGGTTGGTCGTTTTTATTTGTTGTAATATGCCTCTTAGAGGGGCAACCCCGACCAACGTTTAATGCGGTTTTATTTATTTCTTTTCACCCCCGCCTTTTATCGACCAATGGCCTGTTTTTGCCGATAAATTCTATTTTTTAATCGATCAATCTTATTTTACCCCTTCATTCCGCTGGTTCCTCCGTGTACTCGTACGCAAGAATACCGCCGGGCAACAACATTCCGTTCCGAAGCGGGTTGAATACAGAAGGACTGAAAGACAAACGAACCATGAAATTATCCAACACAAATAGAATGGGGCTGTGGGGTTTGGCGGGCATTGGTGTCGCCGTGGCGGCCAAAACGCTGATCGACCAATGGCGAAAAACCGACTTTCGGGGCAAAACCGTTGTCATCACGGGCGGTTCGCGCGGGTTGGGTCTGGTGCTGGCGCGGGAATTTGCGCAGGAAGGTGCCAACCTGGCCATTTGCGCCCGCGACCCGGAAGAGCTGGAACGCGCCAAAGCCGACCTCGAACTGAATGGCGTTACGGTTTTTACCTACGCCTGTGATGTCACTGAGAAAGAGCAGGTTGTAGCCTTCATTCAGGCCGTTCAGCAGGAAGTGGGGCCGGTGGACGTGCTGGTGAACAACGCCGGAACGATTCTGGTGACACCCATCGAACACGCAACAGAAGCTGACTTTCGGGAAGTGATGGAAACCAATTTCTGGGCGGCTTTTCACACCATCAACGCGGTATTGCCCCGGATGCGCGAACGCCGGTCGGCGGGGGGACGTATCATCAACATAGCGTCGTTCGGCGGAAAAGTGGCTTTTCCGCACCTGCTGCCTTATTCGACCAGTAAATTCGCCTTGGTCGGTTATTCGGAAGGACTCCGGGCCGAACTGATCAAAGACGGTATTTATGTCACCACCGTTTGCCCCGGTTTGATGCGAACCGGAAGCCCCCGGAATGCGCTGTTCAAAGGGCAGAACGAGAAAGAGTATGCGTGGTTCAAGATCGGCGACTCCCTGCCGGTTTTGTCGAAGAGCGCGGAAGAAAGCGCCCGTCAAATCGTGGAAGCCTGCCGGTATGGCCGTGCCGAACTCATTATTTCACTGCCGGCCAAAGTCGCTGCCGCGGTGCACGGGTTGTTTCCGGGGCTGACGGCCGAAGTGCTGTCGGTCATCAATTTGTTGCTCCCGGCTCCCGGCGGCATTGGCGAACAACGGGCCAAAGGAAAAGACAGCGAATCGTCCCTGAGCCGCTCGGTTTTAACAACCCGGACCGACGACGCTGCGGAAGCAAACAATCAATATACCTGGTAACTTCTTTTCAGCTATGGCTTTCGGAATGCTTTGTCTTTGTTCAACTTATCGGTAAGTTGCTGACAAAAGCATTCCTGAACCGTATATGAAAACATCACGAGTTTCCGCCCTTGCGATTCTGTTCGCGGTCTGCATCGCCTTCCCGGCCACCAGCCAGTCGGCTGCCCCCAAAAAAGGCACCGCCGAACGCATCAAAGTTCACGGCAAAGGTCTGGAGGGCAACCTTTCCGGCGATTCGCCCGACCGTGATGTGTCGGTCTATCTGCCGCCCAGTTATAAAACCGACAAAAACCGTCGGTATCCGGTGTTGTATCTCCTGCACGGTTTTACGGATAACGACGCCCAGTGGTACGGTTTTACCAAACACTGGATCAACCTGCCGGACGTGGTCGATAAAGCCTTTGCCGACCCCGCCGTGCGCGAAATGATCATCGTCACGCCCAATGCGTATACCAGGTTTTTTGGAAGTTTTTACTCCAATTCAGTCACCACCGGCAACTGGGAAGACTACGTAGCGAAGGAACTGGTGGGCTACATCGACAATCATTACCGAACCATTCCGATTGCCGCCAGCCGTGGGTTAAGCGGGCATTCGATGGGCGGTTACGGCACCCTGCGGATCGGTCAGAAGTACCCGGATATTTTTTCCAGCATCTACCTGCTGAGTCCCTGCTGCCTAAGTGCCAACCTCAATCCCAATCGGAACGAAGCGGCTGCGGGCCGGATGGAAGCCATCAAAAGTATGGAAGAACTGGAGAAATCCGATTTTGGCACCAAGGCGGCTTTTTCAACGGCTGCGGCCTGGGCTCCTAACCCGACCAGACCGCCTTTTTACCTGGATTTGCCGGTCAAGGACGGACAGCCCCAGCCGGGCATTCTGGCAAAGCTGGCGGCCAACGCCCCGCTGTCAGGGATTGACCAGTCGATATCAAACCTGAAAAAACTACGCGCCATTGCCTTCGACGCGGGTTCGAAAGATGTTAGCATTGCCGCCAACAACAAAGTGCTGGACGGCATTCTTACTGATTATCAGATCAAGCACACCTACGAAGAATACGAGGGTGATCACATCAACCGGATTGGGGAACGCATTGGAACCAAAGTGTTGCAGTTTTTTTCGGCCAATCTATCATTCGAGCCACCGAAGCGTCGTTAGGGTTGGAACGCGGATCAAGCGGATCAAAAACGGATTTTAATCTGCGCTAATCCGTTCCATCCGTTTGATCCGCGTTCCAAACCATGAAGTAGCCCATCTCTTATTTTTGGGTCGAATCCTTTTTCAGATCCCGGTAATCCTGGCGGGCTGAATCCAGTTCAGCCTGTTCTTCCTGAACATCGCTGCTGTCTCCTTCCTGCTGGGCCTCAATTACATCCTTGTATTCGTCACCGACTTTCTCGGCTTTATTTTCGGTTTTGGAATCACAGGCCAACTGCGTGGTGGCCGTGAACAGGACTAGTGAAAGTCCCCAGATCCATGATTTCGTTTTCATACGTTGAAGATCGTTCTTTTCGAAAAGAACCGTCTGCGGACCGGTTTGTTCGAAAAAATACGGCGACGCCATCGCATCAATTCCTTCGCAGGGTGATTTACAGGGGCTAAACCGTCTCGCTACGGCTTGGGAGCCCGTGGTCCAATCACTGTCGGCGTACCCAATTTTCCAGGGCTGACAAGGCCCCTTCAAAACGATTGGTTCCGCAGATTGCCACTCCCCTTCCGACCTGTAGATTCAGGACCAATTCGCAGGAAACCCGGCCCGGATACCGCCGAACACTCAGTTGGACGACCGAATCACTAAGCCACGCAATCGGCCCGGCGCTCCAGACCTCGCCCCGCAAGTCAAAAAGGAGCGCGTCATCTGCCAGACGGAAGATTCCCGGCACTTCGACCCAGTGGCTCATTCGTACTTCAAAAACATCGAACCGGATGGCATACGTGCCTTCGGGCGATAACGATTCGTCTTTCATCGGACCGGGTAAAACCAGCGTGGGTAGCGAATTGTGCGGTAACAATACGGCTTTAAAATCTATGTTACTTTTTCTTGAAAGTAGACACAAAGATGCGATTAAAAAGTTGGAGAAATGGAATGAAAAACCTATCATTGAAGTAGTATTCTACACTTTTTGTCTGGAATTTCTAAGCCAATCTTTTGATCATCAAGCGCAATTCTACCACTTTTTATTCCGGTAGTGCGGTAAATGCAAGCATAAAAATCACAAGTTCTCTGAATCCTATTTTGAAATGTAACCCGTTTAAAAATGCCGATTCACGTATTGGTCATCGAAGATGAAGCGCAGATCCGGAAAAATTTACAGGATATGCTGGTCATGCGGGGCTATGAAGTGACTGCCGCTGCCAACGGCCAGGGGGGCATCGCCGAGGCCATTCAGCAGCCACCGGATTTAATTCTGTGCGACATTATGATGCCAAAACTGGATGGCTACAAGGTTCTGGAATCGATTCGTACCAACCCGTCCTTAGCCCATGTTCCGTTTATTTTCCTGACGGCCAAAGCCGACATGACTGACCTGCGCCGGGGCATGACGCTGGGCGCGGATGACTACCTTGCCAAGCCCTTTGGCATGAAGGAACTGGTGGCCGCCATCGAAAGCCGGCTCAAACGGCAGCAACAGAAGCGGGAGGCACCCCCGCCGGTTCTGTTTATGAAAACCCTTCAGGGGCACGATGAACGGGGCCACATGGTGCTCCAAACCGAAGACTGCCTGTATTTCTTCATCCAGAACAAAAAAAATTTTGTTCGACATCCGCTGGGCACGTTTCAAATTCATGTCCCATTCGAGAAGTTAGCCGCCGAACTCAATCCCAGCCTCTTTTTCAGGGCCAATCGACACAGCATTATTCATCGGAAAACCGTTCAGAAATACGCGTATTGGGAAAATGGCAAATATTGTCTGTTTCTGCTGATCGATGGCCAAAACCAGGAAGCTATTCTGCCCCGGGCGCGCTTCAATTCGTTCAAGAAGTGGCTGGCCGAATAGCCTGCCCCGCTCTCCTCCTAAACCCGGTCTGATGTGGAAAAGCTTTTGCAGTACTGGTTCAATCGTTCACAGCAGGGCGTTGCCATCCTGGAGCCGATTCGCAACGAGTACCAGACGATCATTGATTTTCGCTGTCGGCTCGTCAATACAGCATTCGCCCGGATAGCCGGGCTTCCGGTCGACGAACTAACCGGAATAACCGTCAGCGGATGCTGGCCAGCGGCTGACGCCCGTCGGCGGCTGGAGCGGTTGGTCTCGTTTCTTCAACTGGGGCTTCCGCAGCAACTTGATGAACACTATCAAACCAAAAACCTGGACGTTTGGGTCCACATAACCCTCACGCCCATTGAGGACCAGTTTTTAGCTGAAGTTCAGGATATTACCGAACAAAAAACCGCCGAACAGGAACTCCAGCGACGGCTTTCCATGGAATCCATCGTTTCGGCCATTTCGGGTCAACTCATCACCCTCGACGGTTTTGAACTGGATGCCTACATTACCGACGCACTGGAACAGATCAGTCGTTTTAACGGTGCCGACCGGGCCGCGATCTTCCGGTATTCTGACGATCAGCAACGGGGAAGCTGTTCGCACGAATGGTGCGCACCCGGCATTACGTCCAGCAGCCACCTGTTTCAAAATTTACCGCGAACCGTTTTCGCCTGGCTCTACACCCGGCTGGAAAACCGGCGGGTGATTCAGTTGGACACCGACAAACTGCCTCCGGAGGCCGTGGAAGAAAAAGCCATTTTCGATTCCGTTTTCATTCGGTCGATGATTGCGGTTCCGCTGATTCAGGATGACAAAACCCGGGGGTTCATCGGTTTTTATGCCATTGGCAAACCCAAAGTGTGGGACGAAAACGACGTCCATCTGCTGCAGACGTTCAGCACCCTGATTAGCAACGCCCAGCACCGTCAGCAGCAGGAAGCGGCCATTCGCCGGGCGAATCAGCGGCTCCAGGGCCTTCATACGATCGATCAGGCGCTCCTGAGCCACCAACCGATTGAACAGTCGCCCCTGCTAACCGCCCTGCGCCACATCAACACACTGGTTCCCTGTGAACGGCTCACAATTTTTCGTTTTCACGAAGCCTCCGGTCTGGCCGTGGCCGAATACCGGCTGGCGGAGGGTCGGCTGGAGGTCAACCCCGGCCTGGCTTTTTCAAGTCATTTCATCATCGATCAGCTCCGGCAGCCGAGCCACGTTCAGTACCTTCCCGATCTGCAACCGGACGACGACGGTTTTCCGCCGGGACTTCACCCGTACGAACAGGGCTTTCGTTCGCTGGTAATCCTTCCGCTCTACCGCCGGCAGGTATGCATCGGCGCGTTCACCCTCGTGTCGACGGTTTCTCATTTCTTCACGGAAGAACACCTGCAGATTGCCCAGGAAGTAGCCAGCCAGTTGGCGTTTGTCTTGAATCAGCACCTGGAAGACAAGGAACTGAAACAACAGAACGAACACCTCGAACAGCGCGTGGAGGAACGCACCCGGGAAATCGGGCAGTTGTCGGCGCTGCATCAGGCGGTGCTGCAACACGCCGGTCAGGCCATCGTTTCTACCGACATCAACGGGGTTGTTCAGACGGCGAACCAGGCCGCCGAAAAATTACTGGGCTACCAGAACCGGGAGTTGATCGGCCGGGTTCCGAAGATCTGCCCCGGCCCGCCCGACAACCCTCTCCCCTGCATCACCTACGAGTTGAAGGATTCGGAGAATGCTCCCTCCGACCTCTTTCAGGTGGCCCTGAAAAACAGGGATTACTCCTACCAGGAATGCATTTCCGTCGGAAAAGATGGCCGACAGGTCCCGATTCTGCTCGTAACCACCACGCTGAAAGACCATGCAGGGACAGTGGTTGGCTACGTGGGCATCTGCACCGACATTTCAGCGCTGAAAGCCGCCGAAACCCAGTTAAGAAACCTCAACCAGCGTCTCCAACTGGCGACGCAGGCCGTGGGTCAGGGAATCTGGGAGGACGATCTGATCAATAACCGGTTAATCTGGGATGATCACCTCTGGGCGATTTTCGGGATGAAACCGGGCCGGACTGACTGGACCTTTCAAAAGTTCACGGAGATGGTTCATCCCGACGATCTTCCGGCTTTTCTGGAAGGAACCCGTCAGGGAAAACACCAGGATACCCTGGACGATCGCTTCTCAAACGTTTGCCGGATTATTAAACCGGACGGCCAAATCATCTATCTGGAGCAGAATGGGCTGGTGGTAAGGGATCATCAGGGCCGTGCCATACGGGCCATCGGCGTCGCCTGGGACGTTACGGAGCGGAAACTGGCCGAAGAAGCGCTTCGGGAAAGTGAACAGCGGTTTCGGGAAATTGCCGAAAACGTCGATGAGGTTTTCTGGATTCATTCCGTCGAGCCCTTCGAACTGCTGTACATCAATCCGGCGTATGCGCGCGTATTTGGGAGTTCGTCGCCCCACACGGCGTCGTTTCTGAATACCGTTCTGGAAGACGACCGGGCGCTGGTCAAAGCCGAATTTAAAAAATACCGGCAGGGCCAGGAAGTGACGCTTCAGTGCCGCGTGCGGGGTATGCACCAGGAAATCCGCTGGCTTCACATTCGGACCTTCGTCATGAAAGACAACCGGGGCATGCCGGTACGCTACATTGGCATCGTCAATGACATCTCCAGCCAGAAAGAAAAAGAATTCGTGCTGCTGAAATCCCTGGAGCGGGAGCAGGAACTGAACCAGCTCAAGTCGCAGTTTGTCAGCACCGCTTCGCACGAGTTTCGGACGCCCCTCACCACCATTCAGTCCAGCGTCGATCTGATCCGGTTGTACCTGGACAGTCCGGCAACCACCGCTCAACCCGCCATCCGGAAGCATTTGAGGGTCATCGAAAAAGAGATTGAACGCGTGAGCGAACTCCTCAGCGATTTGCTGACCATCGGCACCATTGAGGCTGGGAAAGTCAGTTTCAAGCCCCGGTGGGTCGATGTCATCGCGGTTTGCATGGAAATCATTGCCACTCATTTTCGGCAGCGAAGCGACGAGCGGGCCGTCCTGGTGCTGGTCGAAGGAACGCCTTGCCCGGCGTATCTGGACGAAAAACTCATGAACCATGTAATTGTCAATCTGTTGTCGAATGCCTTTAAGTTTTCGAAAGACGATCCGCACCTGCGCATTCTATTCCGAAAAGACAGCCTGGTTTTGCAGGTAATCGACCGGGGCATCGGCATACCGGCCAAAGATCTTTCGATGCTCTTCCAGGGATTCTTCCGGGCCAGCAACACCGCCGGCATTCAGGGGACCGGCCTGGGTCTGGTCATCACCCGCCAGTTTGTGGAAATACACGGAGGGCATCTGGACATTCAGAGTGAAGAGAACAATGGAACAACTGTCACCGTCACGCTGACAAAAGCGCTGAGTGATCCCTCGGCGTCGGCCAGTCTCCCGAAAGTCGCAGATGCTGCTTCTCCCAGCGCCCCTCATTTTCAATCGCAGCGTTCCATCCGTTGAGCAACGCAAAAATCACCCGAACAAAGCCCTGCGGGGCTGGCATTTGGATAACCCCGGATGCAATCCGGGGATGGGGATGGGGGTGGGGTGGGGCTGGGCTGGGGGTGGACATGGACCTGGTGTACGGGCCGCGTGCCAGAGACGCATAGCTGTAGCCGCCCCTATCCCTATCCTCACCCCCACCCCGGATGCCATCCGGGGTTGCACGACAGAAACCCGCTTCATAAAAATCATCGTTTGCGATAATTTCAAAAAGTTTCCTCGTACCTTTGCGCCCCTTTATCCAATCACAGCCGTGCTATCCTGCTTCGGTCAGGTTCTTTTCCTGACGGTGAAAGGCCTTTGCTGGCTACATTTTGAGCTAAAACCGGGATGACAACACTCTCTTGCGGAATCGACTTTGGTACCTCCAACTCCAGCATTGCCCTTGCCAGCGACGGCGAAATCAGCCTCGTACCGGTTGAACAGACGCACGTAACCATTCCGAGTGCCATTTTCTTCCAGCGCGTCGACAACAAGGCGTTCTATGGCCGAACCGCCGTCAACCTGTTTTTCGACCGCCAGCAGGGCCGCTTCATGCGGAGTCTGAAGCGGGTTTTGGGAACGCCCCTGATGAAACACGGCACCGTGGTGAACGGCACCACCATGAATTTCTCCAGTATCATCGCTTCTTTTCTGAAAAAAATGAAAGAAAAAGCGGATGCCGTGGCAGGTCAGGAAATTGAGAATGTGGTGATGGGCCGCCCCGTTCATTTCGTCGATCACTCGCCCGAATCGGATGCCCAGGCGCAGGCCGAACTGAAAGAAATTGCGTTGCGGATTGGTTTCAAAACCGTTGAATTCCAGTTTGAACCCATCGCGGCCGCTTTTGCCCACGAAGCCCGGCTCACCGGCGAGAAACTGGCGATCGTGGCCGATCTGGGCGGTGGCACCTCCGATTTTACCGTAATCCGGTTATCGAGTCAATCCGTCCGGAAAACGGATCGTTCGTCGGACATTTTAGCCAATACGGGGGTGCGGGTTGGGGGCAACGATTTCGACAAAGACCTGAGCCTGGCCGCCATCATGCCCGAACTGGGTTACCGGAGCCGCTATGGCGACAAACAACTGGAAGTTCCGCTGAAACCGTTTCACGATCTGGCCGAATGGAGCAAGGTCAACTTCCTCTACACGCCCAAACTCATCATGCAAACCCGGCAGTTGCTGTTTCAGTCGCACGACAAAAAGCGGTACAAACGGCTCCTGAGTGTTCTCGAAAACGAAACCGGTCATGCCGTCCTGGCGGCTACCGAAGGCGCCAAAATTGCCCTGACGGACCACGCCGAATACGCCACACCTTTCGATTGTGTGGAAACGGATTTCGTAATTCCGATCCGGCGGACGCTGTTTGAAACGGCCATTTTCGGCGAAGTTGAAAAGATTGTGGCATCAGCCACGGAATGTTTGCAGAATGCCGGGGTGCGGCAACAGGACATTGACCTGGTCATTCTGACTGGCGGCTCCACCGAAGTACCACTGATTCAGGCCGAATTCAAGCGGCTTTTCCCGAATGCGGCCATTGCCGATGAAAACAAGCTCTCCAGCGTTGGCCTGGGGCTGGCCTACGACAGCCAGAGCAAATTCGGCCGGAATTCGGCCCGCCAAATCGCATCGGTCTAGCCCGCAAACGGTAGCAAACCGGGTCGGTCGGCTCGCTGCCACAAAACCCGGTTTTTATCGAACGGTCAATAGTAGTCGCTACAGTATCAGGTATTTATCAAAAAAAGGTGGAATTTTAGGGTCGATTTCCTCACCCGTTCAATCTTCGTTTTGATGAAAACTTTTCTACGCATTTCCCGACCGAATCAGGGCCAGCGGCTGTTGCTGGCCTGCCTGTTCCTGACCAGCCTGACGGTTTACAGCCAGGAGATTTATTACGTTACCCCAGGCGGAGGGGCCGTTACCAAAGACGGTTCTTCCTGGGAAAATGCCTTCGATGGCACCCAGCTTCAGACCGCCATCGAAGCCGCCAGCACCTATTCCCAATCCAACGGTAATGTGGACGTTCAGGTCTGGGTGGCCGCCGGTCTCTATAAACCCACCGGCTCTGCCGACCGCACCATCAGTTTTTCCATGCGAAACCACGTCGCCGTGTACGGCGGTTTTGAGGGCGACGAAAACCTGTTGAGCGAACGCCCCGCCCTCAACCTTTCCACCCCTTCCAGCACCACCCTCAGCGGGGAAATCGGGGGAGCCGGTACCACCGACAATTCCTACCACGTCGTCAGCAATCTCTCCGGATCGCTAACCACCAGCGCCGTGCTCGACGGTTTTGTGATTACGGCAGGCAATGCCGATAGTGCCGTTGAAGACGTTCATAGGGTTGGCGGAGGAATGACCAATCTCAACGACAGCCCCACGGTTCGGCACTGTTTCTTTGTGAGCAATACCGCCAAATCGGGCGGAGCAGTGCACAATCTGGCCAATTCGGGCGGCATCTGCAGCCCGGAATTCATCGATTGCCATTTTATGAGCAATACGGCGGGCATCTCGGACGGGCCGGGCGGGGCGATGTATAACTATGCCGACCTGGGCAGCCAATGTCGCCCCAGGCTGACGCACTGTAGCTTTACCCTGAATACCGCCGGAAACGGCGGGAGCCTTTTTAACGGAACCAATGCCGGAGGCACCTGCAGCCCGGTGATCACCCGGTGCCAATTTACCAACAATACCTCCACCGGCAACAGTGGCGTACTGGCCAACGACGGCGGCAGCCCAACCGTTACGAATTGCAGTTTTGTTGGCAATTCGGCATCACGCGGAGGTATATCCGTGAATTATTCGATTCAGCTTTTCACCAATTGCAGCTTTTCGGGCAACTCGGCAACCCTGGGCGGAGGAATCGCGTACCAAACCGGGGGTGGGACTACCTTTAAAAACTGCATCGTCTGGAACAACGGCGGTTCTCAAACCTTCTTTAACTCAAACGGTTCCACCATCACCGGCACCTACAGCCTGTTCGATACGGAAGTCACGGGGTATGGCGGAGCCAACAACCTGACCACCGCAGTTCTGCCTTTTGTTGGCGTAGCCGACCTGCAACTCACGACCGGCTCGCCCGCCATCAACGCCGGGGATCCCACCAGCAGCACCACCACCAGTGGCACCACGGACCTGGCCGGGAATCCCCGTTTCTACAACGGCGGCCCCGTCGACATTGGTGCTTTTGAATTTCAGGGGGAATTGCCGACGCCAGTGAGCGGCAGTTTCGACGGGTATATTTACGGCGCCGACTGCGAAAGTTTCCGGGGCTGGGCCTGGGATCGCGATAAGATCAATACCGTCGTTTCCGTCGACATCCTGGATGGTGATGCGGTGATTGCCACATTGCCCGCGGGTGATTTTCGTCCGGATCTGCTCGACGCGGGCAAAGGCAATGGCCAACACGCTTTTCGGTATGTCCTGCCCGAATCGCTCAAAGACAACCTGCCCCACTTCCTGTCGGCCCGGGTGACGGGCAGCGGTTTTATCCTCAAAAATTCACCCAAAGCACTCATCTGCCAGAACAGCACCGAACCGGTGGGCAACCAGCCCCCCGTGCCGCCCTCGCCCACGGTGCTGATTACGCCCCTGACCGCGCAGGTGGATGTGCCTTTCTCGGCTACCCTTCCCGCCTTCACCGACCCCGAAGGCAGCCCCCTGACGTATGCCCTCAGCGGTTTACCGGCGGGTTTGAGTCTGGGTTCGGAAAACCGGATGATCAGCGGAACACCCACCGAACCGGGGAGCTTCCTGCTGACGTATTCGGCCACGGATGTGCCCGGTTCCACCAACAGCGTAAGCTTTGTTTTAACCGTCCATCCCGCGTCAACTACCACGGTAACAGGGAGTTTCGACGGCTACCTGGACAAAGTCGAATGCGGTACGATCCGGGGCTGGGTGTGGGATCGCAATAAACCCAACACGCCGGTGACGGTGGAGTTCTACACCGATGACACGGTTTGGGGCAGCACCGTCGCCAACATCTACCGGGATGATTTGAAGAATGCCGGGAAAGGCAACGGGGCGCATGCCTACCGCTTCGAAGTTCCGGTCGCGCTGAAAGGAACCGGCCCGCATCTGATCTCGGCGCGGGTGCAGGGCAGCACGTTTGTATTGAAGAACTCGGGAAAACTTTTGAACTGCCCCCTGCCCGGCCGGAAGGGTGCCGAACAACCCGAAGCGCTGGAAATGATCGTGTTGGGCAATCCGGTTTTCGGCCCGACGCTCGGGGTGGAAGTCCGGGGGGCAGAGGGACGCCCCCTGCGCCTGCAACTGACGGACGCGAACGGCCGGGCCGTGGCCGATTGGGCGGTCGGAGCAGCCGCGAAAGTAGAACAAAAAACGTTGTTCCTCGGTTATCAACCTGCAGGGCTGCTGTTCCTGCGGGCCACCAGCGGGGCAAGAACCGCAACCTTGAAAGTACTCAAACCGTAGACCCGGTCAGGGCGGTTTTCAAACCACACGAAAACCGCCCTAGTGCAATCCCAGCGTCTTTGCATACGCTTTCCCCCAGTCCACCATCGACTGCAAAACCGGCAGGGTGGCGTTCCCCTGTTCCGTCAGACTGTATTCGACCCGGGGCGGAATTTCGGCGTAGATTTTCCGGTTCAGGATTCCGTTTCGCTCCAGATCCCGCAGTTCCTGCGTCAGCATTTTCTTGCTGATACCGGGCATGGCGCGCTGCATTTCGCCGAATCGGTTGATCCCCCGCGACACGTTGTAAATAATAACCGGCTTCCATTTTCCGCCAATGATCAGGCTGGTGAGCGTCACCGGACACTTCGTCAACCCATAAGCCGCTAAATCTTCCGAACTATTTCCTTTTTCAAGTACCTCATTATCAATTATAGTCTCCATTTTGATACTAAGAAACATTAAAGTGATTACTTGACAAATATAAACTATTGGCTCTAGTTTTGGCAAGATTTATTTCTAAAAAGTAATCAACTTAAGTGCTATGTACGTCATCACAGGAGCCAGCGGCCATACGGGCACACCCATCGCCCGGCAACTTCTACAAGCCGGAAAACCGGTCAGGGTCATCGGTCGGTCAGCCGACCATTTGAAAGAACTCATCGACAGCGGTGCCCAGGCGGCCATCGGAAGTCTGGAAGACCCGGATTTTCTGATTGAGGCTTTTCGGGGTGCTACGGCGGTCTATGCCATCATTCCTCCCAACTTTACGACCCCCGATTTTACAGGCTATCAAAAACGAGTGGCCGACGCTCTGACAGCCGCCATTCGGGCCAATCACATTCCCTACGTGGTCAGTTTAAGCAGCTTTGGGGCACATTTGCCCGACCAGAACGGCGTCATTCAGGGCATGACCTATCTGGAAAACCAACTCAACGCGGTGGAAGATCTGCGGGTCGTTCATCTGCGGGCCGGTTTCTTTTTTCAGAATCTTTTCAGCAGCATCGGTTTACTGAAAGCAACGGGTTTGCTGGCGGGTTTTCCCATCGAAGGCGATAAACCGCTGGCGCTGGTTCACACCGACGACATTGCCGCCGTAGCCGCCCACCAGTTGCTGGCCTTGGATTTTGAAGGCAAAACCGTCCGGTTTGTGGCCGGACCGCGTGACCTGACCTTCGACGAAGTGGCGCAGATTGTGGGCCAGGCCCTCGGAAAACCGAATTTAGCCTGGACCGCTTTCCCCTACGAGCAGGCGCGGGCGGGCATGATCCAGTCGGGCATGACGCCCAGTCTGGCCGATAACTACGTGGAATTCTGCCAGCGCGTTAACGATGGCGGTCTGATGGGCGGTTTTGAACGCAATGCCGACAACACCACGCCGACAACCCTCGAAGACTTTGCCCGCAACGAACTGGTCCCCGTCTATCAGGCGAACTAAGCAGAAGCGACGGAAATCCTGCTCATGATCCGGGTGATTGCTCACAAAATGCCGGATCGTGAGTAGGATTTCCGTCAAATCGATTTTAGGAGGAAGAAGCCGACTAACCGTTCGATCATGCGTACCCTGCTTGTTTCCTTTTATCTGCTGTTTTCCCTGCCTGCTTTTGTTACGGCCCAAACCCGTCCCAACATTATCTTCATTCTGGCCGACGACCTGGGCTACGGCGACCTGGGCATCAACGGTCAGAAGCTGATCAAAACCCCGAACATCGACCGGCTAGCGGCCGAAGGGGTGCGGTTTACGCAGTTTTACGCGGGAACGTCGGTTTGCGCGCCCTCCCGTTCGTCGCTCATGACGGGCCACCACACCGGGCATACCTACATCCGGGGCAACAAAGGTGTCGACCCCGAGGGCCAGCAACCCCTGGCCGATTCGGTGGTGACGATGGCGGAAATTCTGAAGAAAACGGGTTACACGACGGCCGCTTTTGGCAAATGGGGACTGGGGCCAGTCGGTTCCGAAGGCGATCCCAACCAACAGGGCTTCGACCGCTTCTACGGCTACAACTGCCAGAGCCTGGCGCACCGGTATTATCCGAATCACCTCTGGGACAACAGCCAGAAAATCGTTCTGGCCGAAAATGAAAACCTGTTAAAAACCAGCCAGTATGGCCCTGATCTGATTCAGCAACAGGCCCTGGGTTTCGTCAAAAACAACGACCCGAAAAAACCATTTTTCCTCTTCCTGCCGTATACCCTCCCCCACGCCGAACTGCTGGTTCCCAACGACAGCATTTTCCAGTATTACAAAGGAAAATTCGCCGAAAAACCGTACAAAGGAGCCGATTATGGCCCGAACGCCAGCGTCGGCGGCTATGCCTCGCAGGAATATCCTCGGGCTACGTTCGCAGCGATTGTCACCCGGCTCGATCTGTACGTCGGTCAGCTTTTGGCGACCTTGAAAGAAAAAGGACTGGACCAGAACACGCTCATTATTTTTTCCAGCGACAACGGCCCGCACCGCGAAGGGGGTGCCGACCCGGTTTTCTTCAATAGCGGGGGCGGTTTTCGCGGTTTCAAGCGCGACCTCTACGAAGGCGGCATCCGGGAGCCGATGATTGCCCGCTGGCCCGGCACGATCAAGCCCGGCACCCAAAATGAGCACGTGGGAGCCTTCTGGGATTTGCTGCCCACCTTTGCCGAACTGGCCGGAACAAAGGCCCCCGCAGGCATCGACGGAATTTCGTTCGTTCCGGCTCTGACGGGAAAAGGCACTCAGAAAAAACACGCCTATCTGTACTGGGAGTTTCACGAACAGGGGGGTAAACAGGCCGTTCGGCAGGGCAACTGGAAGGCTGTTCGACTGAATGCCGCCGGGAACACCACCCAGCCCGTCGAACTCTACGACCTGGCGAAAGACCCGGCCGAAACCACGAATCTGGCGGCCAAACACCCCGCGAAAGCCACCGAATTAGGCCGATTGATGACCGAATCCCACACGCCCTCGGCTTTGTTCCCGTTCGGCAGCGCAGGGCGGTAACCCGATTCAGCCAAAAGTAGCATTCGATTTTTACCTAAAAACAGTGGTAATCCTCAACGCATGGGCAAACACTTCTTCTACGGTGCATTCATCAGCCGGTGACGAAGCAAAGGCTACCCTTGATTTCCTTCCTCTTTCTACGACGGCTATCCTTTGCTTGTCTAGGTCAACGGCTCCTGTATCACCTGACTGGCACAACTGCCCGCTCACATGCCTGCGGAACAAGCGGTTTTACGATACCATCAAGTCTGAAGCGGTTTCGTTAACCTTCCGGTAATATCCCAACGACTTCGTTCAAAACAGCGACCAACAATTACCATAAAGGTCTGTTAAAAAGCCTGTTAAATAATTGTTAAGCTTTCCGTCACGTGGTTTCGGTCCCTGATCGGCTCCTATTTTTGTTTCTTTCACCCCTCATAAACACGAGCATGATTCAGAAAAAATGGCGGATCGGGCTGGCCCTTTTGGCGGTATTGACCAACGCCTGTATCAACGATCACCAGCCTCCCGGGGCGTCGCAGGAAAACCCGGCCACCTTCAAGGAAATTTCCTCAACGGATTTAGGCGGGGAAGCCTCCGCCGAAATTGCGACCTACGACCCGATCAGCAAACGCCTGTTTGTGGTCAACAATGAATCGACCCCCAAAGTCGATGTCCTGGATCTGACGGCCTATCCGACCGTTACCAAATTACAACCCATCGATCTGACGGCCCTGGGCGGTGTAGCCAACAGCGTGGCGGTATACGGCGGAAAACTTGCCATCGCCCTCGAAGCCACCAACAAACAGGCGAATGGGAGCGTGATCGTTCTGAACACGACGGATTTGTCTTCCATCAAACAGGTTACCGTGGGCGCACTGCCCGATATGGTCACCTTTAGCCCCAATGGTGCCTACATCGTTACGGCCAACGAGGGCGAACCCAGTGCCGACTACACCACTGATCCGGTGGGTTCCATTTCGATCATCAATGTCGCCGATAACTACAGCGTCAAAACCCTCACCTTCGAATCGTTTGCGGGTTCGTTGCCGCAGTTATCGGCGGGCGGTTTCCGAATCTACGGCCCCGGTGCGACCTTTGCGCAGGATGTGGAGCCGGAATACGTAGCGATTTCGTCGGATTCCCAAAAAGCGTGGGTAACGCTCCAGGAAAACAATGGCATTGCCGAGGTTGATCTGGTGACGGGAACCATTCTGAGCATTAAACCGCTGGGAACCAAGGATATTAACCTGGCCAACAACGCCATGGACCCCAGCGATCAGGACAGTAAAATTAGTCTGGGGACCTGGCCCGTTCAATCCTTTTTCCTGCCCGACGCGATTTCCTACTTTTCAGCCAGTGGCAATGGGTATCTGATTACGGCCAACGAAGGCGACGCCCGGGAATATTCGGCGTTTGATGAACAGGTACGGGTCAGCAGCCTCACCCTGGACGCCACGGCTTTTCCAACCGCAGCGAACTTGAAACTGCCCGCCAACCTGGGCCGTCTACGGGTGACCAAAACGGCCGGAAACAGTGGTGGCGTCTACACCGGGCTTTACGGCTTTGGTGGCCGCGGCTTCAGCATTTACAATGCATCTACCGGAGCGCGGGTGTATGACTCGGGCAAAAGTCTGGAAGAACAGGTTATTGCCGCCAACCTCAACCTCTATGATGATGGGCGTTCGGACGACAAGGGTGTAGAACCGGAAGGCGTCACCGTCGGAATGATCAACGGCAAACCCATCGCGTTTGTCGGAATGGAACGGGCGGATGCGATTGCCATCTATGACGTTACCAACCCGGCGGCTCCCCAATTTCTCCAGCTTTTCAAAACCGGTGATGCCCCGGAAGGCGTGTTGTTTGTTCCGGCCGAAAACAGCCCCAACGGCCGCAGTATGCTGGTTGTGAGCAGCGAAGGCGACGGAACGGTTAAGATTTATCAGCCGGATAAATTATAAGACACGCTTACGTTCTGATTGACACTACAGGAATGATGCGGACATCATTCCTGTAGTGTTCAAACGCAGCATGGTTATTCTCTGCTCATCATTTCGTCATTCCGTAGCCTCCCGCCCCTCCGGTGTAAACCTCACCCGGGCATCACCGAGCATTCCATCCTCCTTTTTCGTCACGCGTTTTAACCGGGCAAACGCATCTTTCCGCACCTTGATCGAGGCATCATCGAAGCGTTTGAACGTGGCCCAGTCGACATAAGCCCGGTTGGCATCGGTGTCCAGAAAACCGCCATATTCGAGTTGGTGTTTGTCCAGTTCCAGCACGTAAATCACGGTCAGCGTAATGGGCTGGTTCGTTTTGGAGTAGAAAGTCCAGGTCAGTTTCATACCGGTAAGGTACGTTCTGGTTTTGTAGAAGCCATCACTTTTCCTCGTATCGCAGGCCATTTTCTTCCAGTAAGGATCTGTATTCCTCCATAAAAGGCACTTTTTTGTGGTGTTCTTTCTGCTTTTTGATGTAGCGGATAATTTTGTCCCGCTCCCGAATCGAATACGTGAAGGCTCCGTACCCGTCGGCCCACCCTTCAAACTCAGGAAAAAGCCCACTCTCTTTCATCCAGCGCGAACTGCCCGCTTTGATGTCTTTCACCAGATCAGCCAGCGCAACGGTGGGGTGCAAATCGCTAAGAATGTGGATGTGGTCTTCAACTCCGTTGATGCGGAACAATTGACAGTTTTTGCTTTTGACAATGCCCCAAACATACCGGTATAATTCAGTGCAATGGATTTCGTTGATGGTTGGTTTGCGGTATTTGGTTCCAAAAACGATTTGATACAGGATTTGACGGTAGCTCATGAGAATGCTGGTCAAGGTGGTTTATGTTTTTTACAGTGAGACGGTATCCAGCCCCTGGAGTCACATCCCATTCAGAGGACGTAGGTAGTTATAGTGTCGGCTATCGCAGGAGCGACGGCCTATCCGTAGGTCGACTTCGGGCGCAGACGTGCAGCACTAGCATGACCGAGGGCACTGGCTCGACCGAGGGCTCCGACGAGACCGAGGGCTCCGACGAGACCGAGGGCTCCGACGCGACCGAGGGCTCCGACGAGACCGAGGGCTCCGACGAGACCGAGGGCTCCGACGAGACCGAGGGCACCGACGCGACCGAGGGCACCGACGCGACCGAGGGCTCCGACGAGACCGAGGGCTCCGACACGACCGAGGGCTCCGACGCGACCGAGGGCTCCGACGCGACCGAGGGCTCCGACGCGACCGAGGGTTGCACCCCCGGTTATCAATTCTCAACCCTCGGAGGGTTGTAAGTGATCGGGAGCTTGCCGATTAACGCCGAAGGTTTTAAGTATGGATAACCGGGGGTGCAACCCTCGGTCGTGCCAGTGTCCTCGGTCGCGTCGGAGCCCTCGGTCGTGTCGGAGCCCTCGGTCGTGCCAGTGCCCTCGGTCGTGTCGGAGCCCTCGGTCGTGCCAGTGCCCTCGGTCGTGCAGGTGCTGGGCGATCATGCCAGTGCTCATCAGCCACGCCAGTGCTGGGCGATCATGCCAACGCTCGGCGGCCTTGTCCGTACTCAACGCCCCCGCATATTGATTTGCGCCCACTTTCTGACTACTTTTATTATTTCCAGCTTTCCATCAGCCCAGTCCATTCCCGTGAAAAACCCGCTTTTCCTTTGTTTGGCTTGCTTTCTGTTTTCGTTTACTGCCGGAATTGCCCAAAAAACCGCCCAGCCAGCCCCATCCGTAAAATGGCCGGACAACCTGCCGTGGTGGAAAGCCAACAACCTGCGCGTGATCCAGACGAATTTACCCGCCTACGAAGCCGCAACCCTCCACCCGGATTCGCTGCTGAAAGACCTGCTGGCGTGTTCGGCCAACACGCTGCTGATCAACGCGGGCGGCATTATGGCCTTCTACCCCACCCAGCTCGATTTTCAGTATACCAACCCCTACATGAAACCGAATACGCTGGCCGAGGTCATCAAAAAGTGCCACGAAAACGGCATTCGGGTGGTGGTGCGGTTCGACTTCAGCCGGGTTCACGAAAGCATCTTCAAGGCCCACCCCGACTGGTGTTATATTTCCCCAAAAGGCGAACGGATCATCAACACGGATATGTACGTGGTGTCGATCAACGCGCCGTATGTACAGGACCGGGCGTTCAAAATCATCGCCGAGGTGATCGACCAGTTTCCCATCGACGGAATTTTCCTGAACATGCCGGGCTATCAGGTCAACAACCCGTATGAGGGCAAATACCACGGCATCGACCAGAACGAAGCAGACAAAAAAGCCTTCGCAGCTTTTAGTTCGGGAATGACCTTGCCCACCGTCGAGAACAAAGCCGACCCGGTTTTTCAAAAGTACCTGGCCTTTAAAAAAGCCACGGTCGAAGACTGGTCGAAACGATTGCACGAACTGGTAAAGTCCAAAAATAACCAGATTGCGATCTGCACGTACATGGACAAATATGTCGACATCATCCGGCACGAATCCCAGTCGAACACCAGCCTTCCCTACTGGCCTTACACGGCTTCCGACAATGTGAGCAATGCCGTCAACTCCTTTCCCAACCACATCATTAGCAACGCCAGCATTCAGCAGATTTCGTTTCAGTCGCGCTACAATGCCGTGGAACCGGAGGAAGTCGGAATTCGGTTGTACGAAAACATCGCCAACGGTTCGGGCCTGGATATCAGCCTGATGGGCGACATGCGGGGTTACGAAGACGAACGCAACTTCGACATCGTCAAAACCATTTACGCCCACCACAAGAAGCACGAACCGTATTTCGGAAACTACCAATCCGTCGCTAAAATCGCCGTCGTAGCCCCCGGCGCCTGGCCGAGTGGCGAACCCATGCAGGAATACCGGGGCATCGTGCTGATGCTGAAAGAAGCGCACCTGCCGTTCGACATCATCGAAGACGGGCAGCTCGGCAACCTGGCCGAGAAAGTCAAAAAATACAAACTCCTGATTCTGCCGGAAATCACCTACCTGAGTGCCGAAGCCATCCGGGTTTTGAAAGAAGCGAGCCAGCAGGGTACCCACCTCATTGCCACCAACCGGACGCTGTTCGACAGTCCGGAAACTTTGCAGGACTTGTTCGGGGCCAAGATCATCCAGAAAGACCACGACGGGGCCGGTTTTTACCTTAATCCCGAAAACAAAACCGTCTTCAAGCGTTTTCAGAAACAGTCGATGCTTTTCTGGAAATTCAATCTGGGACTCTACGATCTGAAAGCCGCCGATGCGCTTTTTCTGCCCATTCTGGCGAGGGGTCGCCCCGGCCCGCCGGAGATCATCGGCGGCCATGATCCCACCGGGTATTACGCGATGGGTGTTAAAAAACACGCTAAAAGTCTGGCGATTATTCTACCAATTAATCTGGGGCGGCTCTATTACATGCACGGTTACGAACAACACAAAAACATTCTGCTCGACGCCATCGACTACCTGTTGCCGGAAGCGAACCAACTGGTTCAGACCAACGCGCCCGAACGCATCGAGGTTATTTTGCAGGAATACACGAAAAACGTTCCGGCCAACGTCACGAAGAAAACCACCGACGGCCTGATTCTGCATCTGGTCAACCTGACCGGTTTTAGCGGAAACACGTATTTCAAACCGCTGCCGGTTTACGAGCTAAGCTTCAGAATCAAGGCGGACTTTAAGCCCTCGAAAGTCTTCTCGATGGTGACCGAAAAACCGGTTCCATTTACGTGGAAAGACGGTTTTGTGGAGCTGAAAGTGGCTAAACTCGGCGACTTCGACGGGCTGGTGCTGGACCGGTAAATTTAATGGCTTTCCGCCAAAGGCTACTGACATAGGGCTGTCACCGGGTCGCGTTTACTTTGTATCGTAAACAAACCCCAACGACTATGTCACAGATCGAAATGCTTTTGAAGGAAATGGATCAGGAAGCCAAAACCACCCGGAACATGCTCGGCCGCGTTCCCAATGACCAATACGACTGGCGACCGCACGAAAAAAGCATGACTGTCCGGGCGCTGGCCACTCACATTGCCGAACTGCCTTCGTGGGTGACGCTGGCGTTGACAACCGATGAACTCGATTTTGCCACGACTCCGTATCAACCCGTCCCAATTAATGATACGGCCCAGTTGCTGGACTATTTTGAACGGATGCTGGCCGACGGAAAAGCGCATCTGGAACAGGCTACTGACGACCAACTGGAAGGCCGGTGGGTGCTGCGCGAAGGCGAACAAATCTACAGCGACACCTCGAAAGGCGAAATGATCCGCATTTCGTTCAGCCAGATTGTGCACCACCGGGCGCAACTGGGTGTATACCTGCGTCTGCTGAATATTCCGATTCCAGGCAGCTATGGCCCAAGTGCTGATGAACCTGGTTTTTGAGTGAGCGATGAAAGAAAGGAGACGAGAGAGTAAAGACTTAACTACTGAACAACCATGCGTTTTTTCTTTGCTCTCACTTCTCTGCTCTTTAGTCTCGCGTTGAATCAATACCCCTTCAAACTAAGGTCCTCGGTATCGACCATTTCAACGCGCTTGCCCATTTTTTTCTGGATGATTTTAAAATGGTGTTCGTCGTCGGGGCAGATCAGGGAAATGGCTTCCCCTTCGGCCTCGGCGCGACCCGTTCTGCCAATCCGGTGAATGTAATCTTTGGGGGAACGCGGCAGTTCGTAGTTGATCACAAACGGCAACAATTGAATATCGATCCCTCTGGAAATCAGATCGGTAGCCACCATCACCGGCAACTTCCCGGATTTGAATTTACTCAGCGTTTCGGTCCGTGCGCCCTGGCTTTTGTCGCCGTGAATGGCTTCAGCCTGAACGCCGTTTTTCCGCAGCTTCACCACCAGATTGTCGGCCGTCCGGGTCGATGAAACAAACACCAGCACCTGCGTCATCTTCCGTTCCTTGATCAAATACCGCAGCAACGGCCCTTTCCGTTCCGGGTCGATCCGGTAGGCAACCTGCTTGATCAGATCCAGATTCTGCGGTTCTTCGGCAATTTCAATTTTAATCGGATTGCGCAGCAGATTTTCCCGGATTCCCTGAATCGCATCCCCCAGCGTGGCCGAAAACAGAATGTTCTGACGGTTTTTAGGCAACATCTCAAAAATCTCATTCATCTCGCCGGCAAAGCCCAGATCCAGCATTTTATCGGCTTCGTCGAGCACCAGAATCGCCACTTCCCAGAGGTGTAAGGCATTGGACGACACCAGGTCCAGCAGGCGGCCCGGCGTTGCCACCACAATTTCGGCACCCAGCAAGGCCATCATCTGGGGATTGATCGACACCCCACCATAAACCGCCAGGGTTTTCACTTTTCGGGGCAAATTGGCACTTAAGGTTTGAAACACTTCGGCCACTTGAACGGCCAGTTCGCGGGTGGGCACCAGCACCAGTACTTTTACATTGCGATCGTTGGTGGTCTTCCGGCGCTGAAATAGTTCGAGAATCGGCAGCACAAAACCAGCGGTTTTGCCCGAGCCGGTTTTGGCAATTCCCAGCACATCGTGCCCTTTCAGAATGGTCGGAATCGCTTCCTGCTGAATGGGAAAGGGTTCGGTATATTGCTGCTCCGCGACGGCTTTCAGGAGTGGTTCGGATAATCCAAGCGATGAAAAAGACATAATCTGCTAAAAGGTGGAAGGATAGAAACGGCTTCCGGCTTCAAATATACCACTAAATACCGGGGCGGTGGTTTTGTACGTATAAAATTACTATATTTACACGTACAATTTCATCTTTCCGTATGGACACGAAATTAACGCTGAAGCTCGATGAAGACGTGATTCAGCAAGCTAAAATCTACGCAGCTTCGCAAAACAGAAGCCTCTCAGGGTTGGTAGAAGGGTATTTAAAATCGCTGGTCAGTCAGAACGATTCAGAAAACGAGGAAATCAAAATTTCTCCGTTCGTTAAAAGCATGACTTCACGGACAATGATCCCGTCAGATTTGGATACAAAGGATGAATACAACAAGCATCTGATGGAGAAATATCGATGAACGTGCGGCTTTTTCTGGATACTAACATCATGCTGGATTTACTCGGGCATCGCATTCCGTACTACGAACCCATAGCCAAATTAGCCAGTCTGGCGGAGAAAGAAGAAATCCAACTAGCGGTTTCGGCCCTTTCGTTTGCTACGGTGAATTATTTTCTGTCCAAATATGAAGGCAAAGAAAGAGCGAAGGATATGCTTCGAAAATTTCGGATTATAGCCGAGATCATTAGCGTCGATGACTTGATTATTGAAAAGGGATTAAATTCAAATTTTTCTGATTTTGAAGATTCCCTGCAATACTTCTGTGCATTAAAAGGCAAGTGCAACAGTATACTAACCCGCAACCCGAAGGATTTTAAAGAGTCAGAACTTCCGATTATGACCGCCCAGGAGTATTTGGTCAGCATTGGACGGAAATGATCAGTTATCTTTGACCCACAAAATACTGTCAATCAGCCACTTCATACCTAGAAAAGCTTCATGATAGTATCAAATGATACTATCAAAGGTAAGTTGCCCGGTGCAATTGTAGCTTTCCCGTCAGTTATTTTTCCGCGTTTTCTTGATCGGTTTCCCGTACTTCTTCATCATCTCCTCCGCGTGGTTCCGGCGCACATTGACCTTCTTGTTTTTCTCGATTTTCTCGTGAAATGCCCCGCCAAAGGTATCGCTCAGGTGAATTTTAACGCCCGGGTTTTTCATGTTCACCTTCGGTTTTTCATCTTCGGTCAGCACATCCGAAATGATAAGATCCTCGGGGAGCGGCAAGATCGGAATGGCGTAATTCATCAACTGCTCGATGGTGGCCTGCTGCTCTTTTTCCTTTTCGGTAATGAACGCAATGGCGATCCCATTCCGGTCGGCGCGGCCCGTCCGGCCAATCCGGTGAATGTACATTTCGGGCACTTCCGGGATGTCGAAATTGACGACGTGCGACACCTCGGCCACATCCAACCCGCGGGCAATGATGTCGGTCGCAATCAGAATGCGGTAATTCCCCTCCTGAAACTGCCGGACCGAATTGAAGCGGTGGTTTTGTTCCTTGTTGGAGTGAATAACGCCGATTTGCTCGGGAAACTTCGCTTCCAGTTGTTCGTAAAGCTGGTTAGCCAGATTTTTGGTCGCCACAAAAACCAGCACTTTGGTCATGTCGGTATTCTGGCGAAGCAGCAACTCCAGCAGATTGATCTTGGTATAAAAATTGGGAACCGCATACGCCGTCTGGCTGATGTTTTCCAGGGGCGTTCCCACCGGAGCCGCTTCGACCCGAACCGGGTTGTTGAAATACGTTTCGATCAAGCCCTCCACCTCTTCGGTCATGGTGGCCGAAAACAGCAGATTCTGCCGCCGGACCGGTAACAAATCCAGAATGGTGGTCAACTGCGTCCGAAACCCCAGGTTCAGCATTTCGTCCACCTCATCGATCACCAGCCGCTTGATGGTTTTTGTTTTCAGTAACCCTTTGATAGACAAGTCGATCAGCCGACCCGGTGTAGCCACCAGCACATCCATTCCCTGCTCCACTTCGGCAATCTGCGGTTTGATATTCACCCCGCCATAGATGCCCACCACGGCCAGACTCATATAGGGGGTCAACTGCTTTACCGCTTCGACAACCTGCACCACCAGTTCCCGCGTCGGAACAATGATGAGGAGTTGTGGAAGCCGGTCTTTCGAAAACTGGAATTGCCGCAGACACGGCAGCAGGTAAGCGAACGTCTTGCCGGTTCCGGTTTGAGCAATGCCACACACATCTTTTCCCGACATCACCACCGAAAATACCTTTTGCTGAATGGGCGTAGGCGTGCTGTAGCCCAGTTCCGTCAAGGCATTTAAAAGCGGTTTAGTCAGATTTAATTCTTCAAAAGTCATATCCTTTTCTGTATACAAAACCATTTAGGCTCTTTTACTCTTTAGTAGAAACGCTTATGCGCAACCTCTATGAAAACACAAAATTACGAAAACCACGTTCGGTATTACCCTCCGCACCACTTTGTATTTTACCCGGTCGTTCTTATTCTGCTGGGAATCAGCCTTTACTATACGTTCAAAGCCGACGAACCGACCTTGATCTGGTTGTTCATTTCCCTGCTGATTGTCCTGATCACCTGGGTGGCTTTCATGCTGCGGCAACACTATGCCCTTGGTAATCAGAACCGAATTGTTCGGCTGGAGATGCGGTTTCGGTATTATCTACTGACCAACCGGCGATTGGAAACCATCGAAAACCAACTTTCGTTCGGCCAGCTTCTGGCCCTGCGGTTTGCATCGGACGACGAACTGCCGGATTTGACCCAACGCGCTATCGCTGAAAACCTTAGCCCGGACGAAATCAAAAAGTCGGTTGTCCACTGGATGCCCGATCACCTGCGGGTGTAAGCAGAGCGGTTTTCGGTATACGGTTTTCAGTTTACGCCCGGCCATCGATACGGTAGCTGAACACATATTGCAGAAAACCATCCCTTCGTTAGCGCGCCGTTTCTTTCGTCAATGCATACACCAGCGCCTGGTAATCAGTTACTTTTTTGGTGATCAGTCCCTGCTTATTGATCACGAAATGAGTGGGATACGCGTTGATTTGCAATTGGTCGGTCAGATAACTTTCCTGATCCGGAATCACGGCATAATCGAATTGTTTTTTCTTTAAAAACGCGGCTACCTTTTGCCGGGGATCCAGACAAAGGCTGAGAAACAGCACGTCCGAGCGGTTTTCGTAGTGTTTTTTCAGTTGGTTCAAGGCCGGCATTTCCTGTACACACGGCAAACAGGCAATAAACCAGCATTTCAACACCACAATTTTCCCTTTCGTCGTCTCATTGGTGTAGGTATTTCCTTCCATGTCCGTAAAACGATAGGCAGGCAGCGCCGTCCCTTCCCTTTGAAAATGCTCCAGTTCTTCCAGTCCCCAGTATTTCACCGTCGTTTTAATATCCTGACTAGCAGCGTCATCTACTTTAGCCAGTTGATACACGGCGACCGAATCGTCCGATTTCAGCCGCAAGGGAAAGTACCGTCCGGTGGCAACGGTTTTCAGGAAACTTTCCTGCGTCATCGGATTGGAAACCGTGTCCAGGGCCTGATAGTCTTCCGACAGCCTTACATTTTTTTCCCGGTAGGCCAGAAAACTCGTGATGTTTTTCAGAAGGGAATCAGGAGCCGTAACCGGGTCGCCATATTTCTGTTTTTGGTCACAGGCAATGGTAAATAAACTCACAAAAATGAGTCCGAAAACAACAATCCCTTTCATAGTAACAACTTGATAATTCTCCGTCATTTTTCAATCTATTTGCCAGAAAAGTCCTACTTTTGCAAAGATCGGTCGTTGCGAATTATTGGGCCGTTCCGTTTAGAACGCAAATTACATCCATTTCGAGTAGTTAAGGCCATCTCTTCCTCATCTGCGAGTTTTACAAGTCACCGACCCGAACCATCGGGAGTCGGATAGATCCTCTGTCGGTAGTTAAAGTAAAAATAGCCCCAATCAGGCTTTGTTGTCTATACGAAAAACGCGAATGAACCGAACCTTTACCACCCTTTCCCCCCGGCCGGGTATGCTTTCCTTAAACTTCAAAAAATACATTTTTTACACCATTCAACTGGCTCTTCTCTATGTGGTTTCTTCTTCTTTGGGCTATGCTCAGGACGGCAAACTGAAAGTGAAGGGGAAAGCACTGGACGCCCAAACCAACGCGCCACTTATTTTTGCCAGCGTCCGGTTGTTCAAACCCGCCGACAGTTCATTCGTTGCGGGTGCCATTACCACCGAAACCGGCGAGTTCTCGGTCGATGCCGTGGCCGGAAACTACTACGCCGTTGTGGAGTTTATTGGGTACAAATCCCTGAAAAAATCCGCCATCCGCCTGACCCGCGACACTTCTCCGCTCGACATCGGCACGCTCAAACTCGCGGCTTCGGCCAGCACGCTGGATGAAGTGGTGGTGCAGGGTGAAAAAAGTTCGATGGAATTTTCGCTGGATAAAAAGATTTTCAACGTGGGGAAAGACCTCGCCAACGCGGGCGGAACAGCCGCCGATATTCTGAGCAATGTGCCGTCGGTGGCCGTGGATGTCGAGGGCAACGTCAGCCTGCGGGGCAGCAACAGCGTCCGGATTCTGATCGACGGAAAACCGTCGGGCCTGGTCAGCATCAAGGGTGGTAGCGGTTTGCAACAGTTGCAGGGCAGCAGCATCGAACGCATCGAAGTGATCACCAACCCGTCAGCGCGCTACGAAGCAGAAGGCATGGGCGGTGTGATCAACATCATTCTGAAGAAAGAACGGAAAGAGGGTTTCAATGGCTCTTTCGACGTCATTGCCGGACACCCTACCAATTATGGACTGGCCGCCAACGTCAATTACCGGCGCAAAAACCTGAATTTTTTCGTCAATTATACCGCTGCCTACCGCAACACCCCGGGCCGCAGCACTCTGTATCAGGAGCTGTATCGCAACGATTCGACGTTCCTGACCGAGCAAAACTCGACCAGTAAACTCAAGGGCCAAAACAACAACGCCCGGGCGGGGATCGACTATTTTTTCAACGACAAGAACGTCCTGACGGGAGCCTATACCTGGCGGATCAGCAAGGGAAAGCGGTTTACCGACATCCGGTACCGCGATTACATTGCCAGCCTGAGCAACCCGCAGAGCATCACCTACCGCACGCAGGACGAAACCGAAACCGAGCCCAATTCCGAATACGCCCTGACCTACAAACGGTCGTTCAAACGCCAGGGACACGAACTGACCGCCGACCTGCGGTATCTCGATAACTGGGAAAAATCGGATCAGTATTTCGGCCAGCGGACGGTTCTGCCCGACGGTGGTCCTTCCGGCATCCCGAGTTCGCTGCAACGGTCGATCAACGACGAAACCGAGAAGCAGTTTCTGGTGCAGATCGACTACATCCAGCCGTTTGCGAAAGATGGCAAGTTTGAGGCCGGTTTGCGGAGCAGCTCGCGGGACATGACCAACAATTACTGGGTGCGGGAACAGACTTCCGACGGCGGCTGGATTCCGGTTCCGGGCCTGACCAACGACTTTCTGTACGAAGAAAACATCAATGCGGTGTACGGGATGATTGGCAACAAAACCCGCAAATTCTCCTACCAGGCGGGGTTGCGGGCCGAGTGGACGGACGTCACCACGACGCTGAAACAAACCAATGAGGTCAACCCCCGCAGCTACGCCAACCTGTTTCCGAGCGTTCACGTGACCTACGACATGCCGCAGCAGAATGCTTTGCAACTGAGCTACAGCCGCCGGGTCCGCCGACCAAACTACAACGACCTCAGCCCGTTTTCGACCTTTAGTGACAATCGGAACTTCTGGAGCGGCAACCCCGATCTGAACCCGGAATTTACGGATGCCTTCGAAATTGGCCACATCAAATACTTCGCGAAAGGTTCGATCGGGTCGTCGCTGTACTACCGGCATACCACCGGCAAAATCATACGCATCCGCCGGGTCGATGAAAACGGTTTTTCGAATACGCGCCCCGAAAACCTGGCAACTGAAGATTCCTACGGGGCCGAATTTACCAGCTCGTTTACGCCGGTTAAATGGTGGAAAATGGACGGCAGCTTTAACTTCTTCCGCGCCGTTACCAACGGCGACAACCTCGACGCCAATTTTCAGAGTGACACCTATAGCTGGTTTGTACGGGCCACCAACCGGCTGACGGTTTGGGAAAAAACCGACGTTCAACTGCGCGCCAACTACGAAGCGCCCCAACTGACCCCGCAGGGAAAACGGAAAGCGATTGCCACGCTGGATTTTGCGGTCAGCAAAGACATCATGAAAAACAACGCCACGCTGACCCTGAACGTGATCGACGTGTTTAATTCCCGCCGGTTCCGCTCCATCACCGAGGGCACCAATTTCTACACCGAAACCAACTCGCAGGGGCGACTTCGGCAAATCAACCTGACGTTCAATTACCGCCTGCGGCAGGCCAAAAAGAAAACGAAAGACGTCGGCGAAGGCGATTATTAAGATTTTTCGGACATGAACACCTTCCAAATCCGCCGGATGACGCTGCCGGAAGTACAGGACATTGCCGTGGAATGGGCGGCTGCCGAAGGCTGGAATCCCGGTTTGGGCGACGCAGCCTGTTTCTATGAAGCGGACCACGACGGTTTTCTGGCGGGCTGGCTCGACGGCCAGCCCGTTGCCTGCATCTCGGCGGTGCGCTATCCACCGGATTTTGGGTTCATCGGTTTCTACATCGTTCGGCCCGGCTACCGGGGGCAGGGTCACGGTTTGGCTCTCTGGAAAGCGGCCATGCAGCACCTGGAAGGGCGCACCATCGGTCTGGATGGTGTGGTGGAACAACAGGAAAACTACCGGCGATCCGGTTTTGCGTTGGCCTACAACAACATCCGTTTCGAAGGCACCACACTCCTGCCCTTCACCGCAGCAACCGGTGCCACGGTCGTTCCGGCCGACCAGCCTCCCTTTGAGTCCCTGTTGGCCTACGACCGGCGTTATTTCCCGGCTGACCGGGCGGATTTTCTGGCAGCATGGCTTCGTCAGCCCAATGCCACAGCGTTGGCGGTTGTTGTCGGTAAGGAAATCCAGGGGTATGGCGTGATTCGGCCCAGCCGTGAGGGGTATAAAATCGGCCCCTTGTTTGCCGAAACGCCCGGTTTTGCCGATCAGCTTCTGACCGGACTCGTTCAGTCCATTGCCCCCCAAACCCGGTTTTATTTGGATGTTCCGGCGGCTAACCCGGCAGCCGTGGCCCTCGCCCGGCAGTACGGCATGCAGCCGGTTTTTGAAACCGCCCGGATGTATACCGGAAATGCCCCCCGAATTGCCGTGAACGGCATCTTTGGCGTAACCACCTTCGAACTGGGCTGAGGCCGCGATCAATCGCTGGCTCACGGGTATTCAAATCCTGAAAGAGCACCCGTTATGTACCCAATCCCGCCAGTTACCAATTTGGCGTATTGGAAGTCCTTCAGCCTTGCGATCTTTGAATACCGATCCCAACGACCTGGTCAGCGGGAGCAAACGCTAACGAACACGACGCATGGCCCTTACACCCCCCTTTAACACGACTCCACAACCGTATTCTCAGGAATCCACCAACGTCATTTACGAACTGTTGTTCTGTGACTCCCTGACGTATTACAAAAACCGCATTCAGTCGCCGTACGAATATCCGTGGACGGTTTTGCTGGCCGATACCGCAGACGCTTCCGATTTGCAGAACGTAGCGGCTGATCCGGACGTCGAAACCCGGATCAAAGCCCTTGCCTGTCACCGGTTACGGGAAAATGGACTCCCCATCGAAAAGAGAAAATTGCTGGCAGTTGTCGTCGAAGTCGGTTTGGATAATGGACTCGATGTACTGGCGTCGTATCAGGACGGAACCGCCCGCTACATCAATCAGACCGAACGGATGGTGATTTGGGAAGCCCCCGATTCCCGATCCAACATCCTGACATCCAACCTGTTCAACGCCAGCATCAACATCGTCACCAAAATTGGTCCCTGGGACGGCCCCCGGCGACCCCATCCCGTCGAAGGAAATGTCCGGATTTCGTTTCTGGTGTCTGACGGACTTTACTTTGGCGAAGGTCCCATCAACGTTCTATTCAGTGACGCCCTGGCGAGTCCGGCCCTGACGGCCGCCACCGAACTCATGCAGTATGTAACGGAGAAAGACCTCACCAATCAATGACGTTCTTTTTACCAGCTTGTCCAACCACCATCGACCAGTAAATTCTGCCCCGTAACAAACGCTGACGCATCAGAGGCCATGAAAACCACCGGGCCTTTGATGTCGTCATCGTTGGCAAAACGGCCCAGGGGCGTCAGGCGTTTGTAGTTTTCGACAAATTCCTCTTTCCCGCTCATCTGCTCCACACCGGGGCCGTAGCCGCCGGGGCTGATGCAATTCGCCCGGATGTTGTCTTTCCCGTAGTAATTCGCCAGCCATTTGGTGAAGCCCACCATGCCCCATTTGTCGTACGTATAATTGACCGGGCTGGTCATGCCGGTCGTTCCATACACCGGAAAATGGGGACCGACCGCGCCTTGAATCGAGCTGATGTTGATGATGTTACCGGATTTTTGCGGAAGCATCACGAAAAGCACGGCCTGGGTGATCAGCACCAGCCCGGTCGAATTGATCCGCTGGGCTTTTTCCCAGCTTTCCCTGTCGATGTCGGCCAGATTTTGGAAGCCCTCGCGGGAAACCGCATTGTTGACCAGCACATCGATCCGGCCAAAGCGGTTTTTTACTTCATCCACAAACGCGCGAATCGAGTTTTCATCTTCCAGATCCAACGCCATGCCCTCGGCCCGCCAGCCTTTTTCCCGAATGGTCGCGGCAAATTTCCGGCATTTTTCACCATCCCGCGACGCAATGATGACCTCCGCACCGGCTTCGGCCAGAGCCCAGGAAATGGGTGTTCCGAAGAAGCCCGCGCCACCGGTTACGATGGCAATTTTGCCGTCAAGACTGAATCGATTTTTCATTTGTTTTTTCCTTCGATATTCGACATTCGTTTATAAATTTCTTTATTCGTTATTTGTTATTTTTTATTCGTTATTCGTTATTCAATATTTAATCTATAACTAATAGACAAACAACACTTTAATATCGAATAATGAATGACGAATATTGAATATCGAAGTTTAAAAACACCACACTGCGGGTGTCACGATCTCTTCCTCCACCGCCTGAAACAAGTCCTGGATTTCGGCCAGCAAATCAGGCGGAATCGCCGGGCCTGCCAGCAACGCAATATTCTGCTGGATTTGTGATTGATTGACCGCTCCGAAAACGATGCTATCAACCGCAGGCAAATCCCGGACAAACGAAAAAGCGAGTTGGGCCACAGTCATTTGCGCCCGCTGCGCCAGCTTTTGCAGTGCAACGAGGTGCTGTTCTGCTTTTGTCAGACTGCCTTTCAACTGCGCCGGATTCATAAAAAACAGCCCCTGCAAAAACACACTGCGCGCAAAAACCAGCTTTGACTGGCTCCGCAACTGATCCAGCAAGCCGGTTTTCAACAGCCGTTGATCGAACAGATTCACCGGAATCTGCGTCGCTTCCAGCGCGTCTTCGTCCAGAATATACGCCACATCCTCAGGCTCATACGCCGAGACGCCCCCGATGTCAATCATCCCTTCTTCTTTCAGCCGGTTGACCATCGTTGGCAGAATTTTGATCACTTCCGACATCGGTTCCGCGCCTTTGTGATGCAGGCAAACCGGCAGTCGATCGACGTTCAAAGCCGACAGCGACTCCTTTACGCTCCGATGCACCTCCTCCCACGCCCGCTCCGGATGACCGAGGTTGGCGGGGTTGATTTTGAACTTTGACACCAGATTCAGGTCATGCGCCTTACCGGTTACTTGCAGAAAATCACCGAGAACCTGCTCCGAATGACCGTACTGACGGGCGGTATCGAGCGTATTGATCCCGGCTTGTGCAGCAAGCTGAAGCATTTGAAAACTCTCCGCCCGATCCGGCATGCCTTCCGAATTCGAGATGCCGTAATTCAACCCCAACTGAACGGTTCCCAGCGTCAACTGCGAAAACCGGTAATTATGAAAAATGCGATACGTCATGAATGACTTATTTTTTATACACCAGGCAACTAGTTCACACTCACCACCGACGGCGTCCGAATACCCGGTTTTATTTCTCCGCTGACGTACACCCAACGGTTGTTCCAGAACACCACAGGCAAGGTTACCCGGGCTTCGAACCGGGTTTGCTGACCGATGTATTCCCAGCTATCGGTTTCGGGAAAATAAAAAAGCAAACTTTGAATAATTCCGGGATGGGTGGCCGGGGTTTTATAAGCCGCCGTTACAGCATCGACCCCGCCCCAGAACAAAAACCGGTCGTTGTTCAGAACGGGCAAAACCGTTCCGCCGGCCGACATGCCCCGGGGCATCGGCGCCAGCTTTTCCCAGGAACCAACCCATTTATTGTTCTTTTGCTCCAACCGTAATCGAAACGCATCCAACAGAATAGACCGGTATTTCTCACCTTTGGCATTAAGTCCGACGGTTTCCCCACCAAAGAGATAGAAGTGATTCTGATAAACCGTACAAACCGGAAACTGCCGTTCCGGGCCCGGCCACGCATCGATTTCGAACCAGCCCCGCAAGCGGTTTTTCAAGTCCAGCGCATAGCATTTTTTCAAGGGTGTTCCGGTTGGCGTGCTGATTCCTCCGGCAATCACCATGACATCACCCAGCAGCGTACCGGCCATGTTCGCCAGCAAAACCGGCAGTTCCGGGTAACTCGATTGAATCAGCTTCTTCCCATTCCATTCATACCCGATTACCCGGTTCAGATGACCGCTTTCCGTGCTTCCGCCAATCAGAATGAGGGTATTCTGGTACGAAACCGTTACGCCATAGCCCGACGGTTCGGGCAGTTTTTCATCCGCTTTCAGCCAATTTTTCCCATCGGCCAGAACGTAGATATCGTCGTACCATTTCTTTTTTCCGCCTTCCCAGGGGTATTTGTCGGGGAAATTGGCCCCGCCCAGACAAACCAGCGCACCGTGGCTGACACCGGCGTACATTCCTGCCCAGCCTTTTCCACCCGGTAACGGGGGCAATTCCGACCAGTCGACCGCAGGCTGCGCTACTGTTTTTAATGCAATTGTCATGAGTAAAACCAAGCGGTAAAAGGATAATTTCATCATCCGTAGAATTAAAAGTAAACCGTGATCAAAACCACTCCGCCCGGCCCCGGTTCGCCGAATCCGCCGGTTACGAGCAGCGTCTGACGTTCCGGCTGATCTTCCAGAAAACACAGGTTGCTGGTCAGTGGCAAGGTGGTATCCAGTGAAAAAAGCCACTCACCCCGGGACGACACCACCTGAATCGCCTGCATCCCGTAATGTGCCACCCAAACCCGACTCTGCTGATCAAGCGCCAGGCCATCGGGTAAATTGTCAATGGGATTCCCGGAGGGATGGGCCGGAAGATCCGCAAAAACCGTCGCCGGGCTTTTCGGAATCCCCGGTTCGGTCAGTTCGATCACCAACACCCGGTTTTGGTAACTTTCGGCCACGTATAACTTCGTTTCATCGGCCGACAAAACCAGCCCGTTGGCGTAGTCGATGCTGTCGGCAACCACGCGTTCGGTTCCGTCTGCTCCGACGAAAAACACCTTTCCATCGGTTCGGATCGAGTCAGTAAAGTAGAGATTCTGCCGGGAGTCGATCACCAGATCATTGGGCGATTGCACATCCACCCTGGCACAAACCTTCTGAATAACAGAACCTTTAAGCGCTCCATCCGAATCAAACTGGCTAATGTCAGCCTGCTTAGGATCACATACCCAATGGTCGCCAGTGGGCAAAACAACCTGCCCGTTGGGGCAAGCGGTTTTTCCCCAGACGGTGTAATCCCCCGCTTTATCCAGCCGAATGATTTCACCGCCGGTGAGCGTCGTAACATACCAGTTTCCATCCCGATCCACCGCCGGGCCTTCGGTGTAGAAAGGCAGATCAAGAAGCTTTTCGACGGTGTAGTTCATGTCTTTTTGTACTTCATTATTCGTTACCGCGCGGGCGGCCCCGTCATTATTTAATATTCGACATTTAACTACTTGATAAAAAACGACTTAAGAATAAATATCGAACACTGAATATTGACGGGGCCGCCCGCGCGGTAACGAATAATGAAGTTTAGTGGAGTTGATGGGTTTGTTCAAACGGGAACAATGGCCTTCTCCGGTTTTGATACGCAAATAGCGTCATATCGGCCTGGGTCACGCCCGGCGTGTCGACCTGCACAATGGCCGGGCAAACCGGGGCATAGGCGGCAATCGGGGCGTTCACGCCTTTGGCGATGATGATGGCAAACGCGTCCGGTTCCAGGCCGAAAGCCGTCATCTGACGCAGGCTGTAGGGCGGTGTTCGGCGGGTCGTCAGCATAACGGTATTGCCTTTTTGGGTTTCCACCAGCACGGTTTCACCCATGTCGTAATTCACAAAACCGCCGTGTTTGGGTGTCGATTCCGTGAATTTTCCGTCCGAAAACTGCCTGAGCCTTACCTCCGTTGTGTAGGATTTTTCGGCTTCTCCCATCGCCAGTGAAAACGA
Source organism: Larkinella humicola (assembly GCF_008727875.1). Taxonomy (GTDB): domain Bacteria; phylum Bacteroidota; class Bacteroidia; order Cytophagales; family Spirosomataceae; genus Larkinella; species Larkinella humicola. The sequence continues at coordinate 435,375 of NZ_VTWS01000006.1, forward strand.
TTCACCAACGGCGTGTTGGCTCGCTTCCTTCACCGCCGACGGATCGTACAGGCAGATAAAAACCGGTCCGATTTCCTTCATTTCCAGCGCTTCCAGCAAATGCGTGCTGTTGCCGGGCGCACCCCCACCGACGTTGTCGCCCATGTCCAGCATCAAAACCGGTTTGGGCAAGGTCGTTAGCGACGGCAGTACGGCCTGAATACCGGTTTTTAGTCCGTTAAATTCTTCTTTTCGGTCGAGGATATAGTCAGAAAGCTGCTGCCCGGTTTTCTGGATCAGCTTCTGCGCGTCGGCTTCCTGTTTTTGGTCGGCAATCAGAATAAAAGCCGAACCCATTTCGGCCACATCGGCATACGGGAAACCCAGCAGCAAACTCGCCGACAGCAGGCGGTTTTGCCTCCCCGTTTCCGTCAAATGCGCCAGCAAACTCCGGCAGGGGTCCTGCGAGGTGTATTGTTGCTCGATGCTGATCGCCATCGGCAATTGTACCAGGTGTTGCACCGGCTGAACCGTGCCCCGCAACGTTTCCACCAGAATCTGGGCGGCTTTCCGGCCCGTCGCCCGCTGGTCGATGTGCGGATTGGTGGCATACGCGACCAGCGCATCCGTGGCCGCCACCATCGCCGGGCTGACGTTGGCGTGTGGGTCCAGCGTGCCGGTTATCGGTATTTCAGGACCCAGTTTTTCCCGCAGCAAACCCAGCCAATGCCCATCCAGATCGGGATACGATTCCGCTACCCCGGCCCCATGCGGAACCACCACGCAACCATCGACCGGCAAAACGGCCTCGAGTGCGGACCACATTTCGGCCAGGATAGCCTCGTAAGCTTCTCGTTGGATCAAACCGCCCGGTGTGGCGGAGGCATACAAAACCGGAACGAGTTCCAGATCGGGAGAAGCATCGATCACATCGATGACGCCACTGATTTCGTGGTGCGCGCCCTCGTATTCGGTCCGAATGGCTTCACCCGCCAGCCAGTAACCGTTTTTGAAATCGTCCAGCGTGGTGGGGATTTCAATAAAGGTGTTGGTTTCGTGGTAAATGCCCAGCAGTGCAATTCGTTTCCGCATCGTTGTGGTTTTATTTTCCTACGTAAATCACGACATCGACTTCAAACTTCAGCAAATCGCCGAGGCAACCGATGAGCGTAGTCCGGGCCGGATACGGAGCGTTGAAATACTCCCGGTAAATAGCATTGAACTCGGCCAGGTATTCCTGTTTACCGACGTAGTTCCGAACCTGAACGGCATCGTCCAGACTCGCTCCGGCGGCTTCCACAATCCGTTTCAGGTTTTCGAACGACCGGCGGCATTCTCCTTCGAAGGTGTCATTGACAATGGCTCCGGTGTCGTCCACCGAGGCTTGTCCTGACACAAACAGGTAATCGCCCGAAACAATACCGGGTGAAAAAGGGAGGTGACTTTTCGGGATATTTTTCCCGCTTACAACGATTTTCTTGCTCATAATACACCAAATTTTTGATAGGCTTCCCAGGCTTTCATGCCGTTTTTAATGGCGTCGCGCGTGATATTTTCGGCATCCACTTTCTGAATGGCGGCCGCGATGACCTGTTCTTCCACTTCCTGCGGAACGACCACAATGCCGTCTTCGTCGGCCATTACCAGATCGCCGGACCGGAATTTTACGCCGTCGATTTCCACCGTGACATCCAGATCGACCACCCGCTGGCGGTTCTGGCTGTCGTACGGATTTTTGGAGGTCGCAAAAACCGGAAATTCCATCGCCCGCATTTTGTCGATATCCCGAACTCCGCCGTGAACGATGACGCCCAGACAACCGCTGTTGCGGGCCGCCGTCGACAACAACTCCCCCCAGATGCCGGAACGCGTGGAACCGCCTGCTGCACAGATCAGTACGTCGCCCGGCTGGCAGGAATCGACGGCCTGTAATTCCAGTTCGTAGGGATTCGGGTCGACGTCGTATAGGTCCGCCCACAAGCTGGTTTTGCAACGACCCAGCAACTTATTGATGCCGGTATAGGCGTGAAACGGAATGCGCGTGGCCTGGTGTGTATAGCCCAACTGGTCGAGTACATCCGACAGCACGGCCACGTATAGTTTGTCTTTTAATTCTTCCAGATTCATTTTAAAACAGGTTTATGTATTAGCCCCCTAAATCCCCTGAAGGGGACTTGGACGCGGAATCTTCCAGATGCATAAAGTCCCCTTCAGGGGATTTAGGGGTAATATCTTCCGGTTTTGGTTTGATGGTATATAGCAAGGCGGCAGAAATCAGCATGGTAAGGGCGGCAAACTGGAACATCCGGCTGAGATCCACGTCGGCATCCCGCAACATACCGCCGGCATACAGCCCCACGCCCCCGACAATACAGGCTACCAGATTCAGTACACCGTAACCCGTGGCGCGGTATCGCTGGTCGGCAATCAGGCACAAAATCGGCATCATGTTCGCATCCAAGAAGGTGCGCGTGAAGGCATAAATCATGAAACAGACAATGGCAATGGGAAGGACGCTGGTGCTGCTGGCGATAAAAATACCGGGGGCGGCAATCACTAGCCCGATAAAAGGCACCAGAATCCGACCGCGTGGGTTGGTCCGACTCCAGCGGTCGGCCAGAAAACCGCCCGTCAGAACGCCCACCAGCGAGGCCGTGTGAAAATAGCCCGTGGCATACAGACCGGCGACGGTTTGGGACAGGTTGAAATGCTCTTTGTAATACGTTGGTAACCAACCGACAACCAGCCAACTCACAATTCCGCCCAACCCCCAGAAGGTCAGGGCTACCACATAATTCCGTCGGCTGAACAGATCCCGAAGTGCCTCGGTGAAACGAATGGCCGGTTCCGGCTCGGTCGAAAGTGTATTTTTTTCGGGGACAACCGGATCGCGCAACACCAACGCCAGCAACACCGCATACCCGACGCCAATGAGTCCAAAAACGCCAAATGCGTAGCTCCAGGTCCTGCTTTCGGCCAGCCAGCCGCCCACAAAACCCAGGCTTTGCCCGATCATAATCCCGCCCATGTGAATGCCCGTCGCCAGCGAGCGCGTGGCACCCCGGTGGTAGTCGACAATCAGCGCCAGAGCCGCCGGAATGTAACAGGCTTCGCTGATGCCCATGAGCGCTCGGGTCAGCAAAAGTTCTTCAAAGGTGGTAGCGCGGGCAGTAAACCAGGTGACAATCGACCAGACAAACAGGCTCCCGATAATGACCCGGCTGCGGTTGAACCGGTCGGCCAGAAACCCGGCCAGCGGACTCAGCAAACCGTATACCCACAGGAAAACCGAGGTCAGCAAGCCGAATTGCGCGTCGGTCATCGGAATTTCGGCCAGAATGGAACTTCGCATGGTAGTGATCATCATCCGGTCGAGGTAGTTCAGACAGCCGACCACACAGAGTAAACCCACGATGAGCCACGGATAAAAAGACGGTCGCGATAGAGTCATTACTTTCATAGCTCGTAGATTGATGATTTAATTGCCCCTAAATCCCCTAAAGGGGACTTTGACACGGAACCCTCCGGATTTTAGAAGTCCCCTTTAGGGGATTTAGGGGCGAAAGGCCTACAAAAACGGCTGAATCAGCCCGATGGCCCGGCCAACGTCCACCGTTTCCACGGGCGGCAAGCCAAAGTTTCTTTCGACCGACGCCATGTCTTTAAAACCGCTGCCGGTGACCAGACAAACCACGGTTTCGTCGCGGCTCACTTCGTTTCGGGCCACGGCATTCTCCAGCCCGGCCAGCGCGACCGCTCCGGCGGGTTCGCTGAAAATCCCTTCTTTCTGGGCCAGTGCTTTCTGCCACGCAAACACCCGATCGTCCGTTACCACATAGCCCGTACCACCGGTTTTCCGACAGTTCGCGATCACCTCATCGCCATCCAGCACCCCCGGAACCTGCAAACCGCTGACCGACGTGGTGGATAACGCCACCGCGCTGGCCTTTCGATCCTGGTTCCGCAACGCACTTGCGATCGTATCGTTTCCTTCGGGTTGAACACAGTTAACTTTCGCAAAACCGGCATTCGGTTTTTCAGACAGAACGCCCCGGGTGATGGCCAGCGTTAGCCCTCCCCCACCGGCTGGCGAAAAAATGTGATCGACCCGACCTTCCAGCGTTTCCAGAATTTCGGAAGCCATCGTCTGCACGCCCTGCATGGCGGACGGGCAATACCGGTAGGCGCTGATTGGCAGCGGTATTTCGTGTGTTTGGCAGAGGGTTTCGAGTTCATCGAAAACCGCCGAGGTGATCGCCGGATCTTTGCCAAAACCGTGTACCATAAAAATGTGGGCTCCGTACAACTGCATCTGCCGGATTTTGGGCAAGGGGGCGCCGTCTACCACCACCAGAATGCATTGAATGCCCGCAGCCGCGCAGTACGCCGACAAAGCCGCGCCGGTGTTGCCGCTGGAGGTGGCAATGCAGACTTTCTGCCCTTTGGCATTCAGTTCACTGACCAAAACAGCCGCGAAACGGTCTTTGTAGGAACCGGTCGGATTCAGGTTTTCCAGTTTGAAATACAGGTTATTCAGCCCCAACGATGGCCCAATCGACCGGGAGCGGACGAGTGGCGTCTGCCCTTCGCCCAGCAGTACGCGGTGTTGGGGTGCCACGGTCGGCAATTGATTTTGGTATTTCCAGATCGTATTCAAAACTCGGTGGGGAATTGGGTTTTCTTGGCTGAATAGGTACTGAAATTCGGTTTAAAACCGCCGTCGATGGTCAGTGTGGTTCCGCTGATGTAGGACGCCTGCGGAGAACACAGCCAGAAAACCGCTTCGGCCACTTCGCGGGAATGACCACCCCGCGCGAGCGGAATGAAATCGGTGAGTTCGGCGGTCAAGCGGGCGCTGATGTTTTCTCCTTCCGGATCGACGTAGTCGTTGCTGAGTTCGGTGTCGATGTAACCCGGCGCAACGCCCACCACCCGAATACCGTTCCGACCGTAGGTAATGGCAAATTCCGCCGTCAGGCTTTCCAGTGCGGCTTTGGCTGCAATGTACGCCGGGCCGCAGCCCGCTGGCCGGGAGGCCATGACGCTGGAAACGTTGACGACGACACCGCCACCGGTCTGTTTTTCCATCTGTTGCGCAACCCCTTTCGTCAGAAAAACCGGGGCCGTCAGACAAACCCGCAGCGTTTTTTCCCAGGTTTCAAGTTCCATGCTCCGCAGCGTTTCCAGCGTTCGCCAGGCGGCATTGTTCACCAAGGCGTCGATCCGCCCACCCCATTCCACAGTCTGATTGACCAGCTCTTGCAGATAGGACGACTGTTCCAGATCGCCCGGAATCGCCAGACAATCAGCATCATATGTGGTTTCCAGCTCAACCACTAACGCATTCAGCGGTTCTTCGGCAAGGTCGGAAAGCACCAGACGAAACCCTTCTTCGGCGAATTTTGTGGCCGTTGCCCGACCGATTCCCCCGGCGGCTCCGGTGATGAGCACGACTTTTTTATTTCTCATGAATCATTATTTTACCGGGCTTTCCGATGGGCAGAACTCCGCCCAACGCATCGCCCTTTTTCACGTTTACCGTCGTTCGCAGGAGAAAAGCCAGCCCGGCGATCTCCGAGAGTACGTCCGTCGTGTCGCCCGAAACCGGGTCAACAATTTGGCCCCAACGCTGCCCGGCCCGGATGAAATCACCCGGTTTTACGGCAGTGATAAAAATACCGTCGGCGGGCGAAGGCATTTTGGCCTGAAGATAACCACTGTCAGGGCGATCATCTTCCACCCAATACCGTTCAGTGGCCGGGCTGGTTTGCGCGGGTTCATCGATCATTTTCAAGTGCCGAAGCAGATTGAGAAAACCGTCCTGATAGGCCGTCACGACCGGCTCCCGAAGTCCGGTTCCTCCGCCGTATTCCAGGTAAATGGCCGGAATGTTGGCATCACGCGCCACGGAAAGGGTGCGTCCATTCGGACGGTGATCGGTTCCCCACACGATGGGGAGGTTATACGCCAGCGCCATTTCCCGCTGTTTTTCCAGCACCTCTGGCGACGGATGAAGCATATAACCGGCCAATGGATAAATATCATAGGCCAATCCGCCGGTGTGCATGTCGACGTAATAATCCGCTTCCCGAATGAGCGCACTGATGCGGTCGGCGGTTTGTTCCGATACCGAACCTGCGGGATTTCCCGGACAAATCCGGGCCAGATCCAACCCGTCTTCCCCGCAGCGGCAGGCGAGTGCGTAGGCCGATGCGTTCACCACCGGCACAATCGTCACGCTGCCGGACACCACTTTTCCTTCCAGCACCCCAATCAGTTCACGAGCCGACAGCATTGGTTCGTATTCATCCCCGTGAACGCCCGCCGACAGCAGGACGTGGGGGCCGGGCAATGTTCCGATTATTCGCTTATACTCAATCATTTCAGTGTTCCCCTTCATAATACGGCCCTCCACAAGTCGGTTCTTTGGGGTCAAAAATGGCTACTGCTTTGAACAACTGACGGGCGATTTCCTGATGGCCCCGCGCGCCCGGATGCAGCGGATCGTTGAGCCATTCGCGGTTCACATCAACGCCGGTCGTGGTTTGCCAATGGTGGTAGTTATCGACCAGAATCACCTGTTTCGTTTCCGCTACGGTTCGAATAACCGGAATGTAATCCGGCAGCGTTTTACGTTCCGGGGCTTTTTGGATAATGATCGGATTCGGCGTATGCAGAATCGGAATGGCCCCCAACGCGCGGATTTTCTCAACGAGGCTGATCAGGTTTTGCTCAAAAACGGCGGTTGTGATTTCTTTTCGAGCACAGTCGTTCGTTCCGATCATCAGCGACACCACCGCCGGTTTGAACTGCGCGACCCGCCAGTCGAAATCGCTCAGGATGTTGCTGGTGGCATTGCCGCTGATGCCGGTATTGACCACCAGATCACGCACCTTTTTCAACTCCCAGCGAAGCCGTTCGGCGAAAATTTCGGGGTAGCTGCGAAAACCGTGCGTGTGCTTGGCGCCGTGCGTGATGCTGTCGCCGGTAAAAAGCCAGACACTGGGTTCTTTCTGAGCGAACAGCCCTTTGATCCGTTCCAGATCCGGAACCGTTGCCCGGTTTTTCGCATCCGATGACGCCATTCCGGGAAAAACCGGCATTGAAACCGTCGGCAGAACCACACCCAGTCCGGCCATTTTGATGAATTTCCGACGGGAAAAGTCCGACTCCTTTTGCATGCGAAAACCGGTTTATTGGTACAAGGCCGCCAGATTCAGCCGGTTGATCCGGGTGGTCGACAAATGGGTTTTGGCTTTCTGGCTACCCGCGCAATACCCCAGCAAAGCCTCTTTTTTGGTAAAATGAATGGCGATGTAGCAATACCAGCCGTCGGGATCGGTTTCGATGTTGCGGACGTGTTGCCAGGTTTTGCCGTCATCTTTCGAAATGGCCACTGACAGCGGGGTGCGCTTGTCTTTGATGGCCGGATTGCTGCCGTCGTTGTTGTTCCAGACCACCAGCAGATCGCCAGTCGAAGGAATGCGGGCGATGGACGCCGGTGACAGGGGCGATTTCAACGTGCTTGGCTCAATTGGACTCCAGGTTTGCCCTTTGTCTTTGGAATACGAAAACTGCTGAAAACCGCCACTGGCGCGGATAAACATCAGGATCGCCCCGTTTTTCAGCTCGATCAAACCGGGTTCCTGCGTAACCAGATCTGCCGGTTTCGGAACGGCTTCGCTGCTTTTCCAGGTGGCTCCGTTGTCGTCGGAATAATAGCTGTACAGCGTTCCGTTGCCCTGCCATTTGCCACCGGGGGATTTGTGCTGGGCCACCGCCATCAGCAAACGGCCATTTTTCAGTTGGATCACACGGCTGTTGTTGAGCACAAAATAGCCTTCCCGGTCGGTAATGCAGGGCGTGGGTTTGCTCCAGGTTTTGGCTTCGTCGGCCGAAATCCGCATCTGGGGAATGCAGTCCTGCTCGGAATTCTTTTTGAGGTAAAACAGCGCAATTTTGCCGTTTTTCAACCGCAGCAACGAAACCGACATCACATTCATGTCGCCTTCTTTTTCCACAATGAGCTGATCCTGTTGCGTCCAGGTTTTGCCGCCGTCTTTCGAAAACCGCCCCGCCAGATAGGCCGGGGCGTGGTCGCTCGTGCTGCCGCCGGTATAGTGGCTGTAGACAAACAGAATCCGGCCGTCTTTCAGCGTGACGAAATCGCCCTCGCTGTTGCGGGGGTTGTTGTCGCCGGGGTTCAGTTCCAGGGCAACCGTGCCAGCGGATTCGGTATCGGGCTGCGCGCGAACGGCTCCAAAAGCTAGTAATAAGAATGATAGAATGAACAGTGGTTTGGTCATGGGTTTAGCAATTAGTCGTCAATTGGTACTTAATCGTTGAGAACCGTTGGGTTGAAAATACGGAACCACGTTGTTTCGAATCTTGGAAAGCATGGAAAGTCGGATTACAAATCCTTGACAGAGTGGGTCAAGATTGCAAATCTCGACCAGCATCGTCTCTTGTCTCACTTCTCTTTTCTTACGTCTTCGTGTTATAAATCCATTCCAGGTTCAGGCGCGTAACGTTAGTGACCGAGAGCCCCGTGCCTTTGGGGCGGTTTCCGGCGCAGTAACTCAACAAAACCTCCTTTTTTCCCACGAAATGAATGGCCGTATAACAATACCAGCCATCGGGATCGGCTTCCAGCGTTTTGACGTGTGTCCAGGTTTTCCCCTCGTCTTTCGAAACGGCGATGTTCAGGGGCGTCCGACGGCCTTTGATCGGGTTGCCTTCCTGGTTGCCGTTGTTGTTCCAGACCATCAGCAGATCGCCGGTGGCCGGGATGCGGGCGATGGTGGCCGGCGAAACCGGCGACGCAATGGTGGTCGGCTGCGATGGACTCCAGGTCTGCCCCTGATCGGTCGAATAGGCCGCATACTGAACCCCGGCATCCGTCCGGATGATCATCATCAGCCGGTCTTTCAACGAAATGAGTCCCGGTTCCTGGAGGGTAATCGCATCCGGATTGGCCACCTCCTGACTCACCTTCCAGGTTTTGCCGGTATCGTCGGAATAATACGAAAATAAGCGGCCTTTTCCATTAAACCGGCCTCCCGGTGGCGTTTCGTGCAAGGCAACCGGCATCAGGAGCCGACCGGTTTGCAACTGAATCACGCGGTTGTTGTTCAACACAAAATAGCCTTTCCGGTCGGTGATGCAGGGAATGGCCTCGCTCCAGGTTTTGGCTTCGTCGGTCGAAATCCGCATCATCGGAATGCAGTCGTCCATGGCATTTTTCCGGGCGTAAAACAGCGCAATTCGGCCATCCTGCAACCGCAGCAGCGAAACCGACATCACATTCATGCCCCCTTCATTGCTGACGATAAGCTGGTCGTCCTTCGTCCAGGTTTTGCCCCCGTCGCCGGAATACCGCCCAACGAGCGTGGCCGCAGCAAAATCGCTGGAGGAGTTACCGGCAAAGCGGGAGTAAATGAACAGAATCCGGCCGTCTTTCAGCGTCACAAAATCGCCCTCGCTGTTGCGCGGGTTGTCGGCTCCCGGATTGAGTTGCAGCACGAGGCTTTTCTCACCGACCTTGTTCTTTCCGTTGAGTTTGGTCACCCGCAGGATTTCGTCCACCATGTTCCCGGCAATCAGTTCGTGGCCCTTGTCGTTGGGGTGAACGCCGTCGAGCATCAGCGAATCGAAGCTGACACCCGTCCGGTTTTGGTAATCCACAAACGCTTTGTAGTTGTCGACCAGACCCGTCCGGTATTTCCGGGAATAGTTCCGTATCACCTCGACGTACTGCAAAAGCCGCTCGTTCTGGTAGTCTGCGTATTTTTTACCCAGCAGATTCGGAACCGTCAGAATGACTAGACTCTCGTTTTTTTGCAGCGATTCGATCATGTAGGCCAGATTTTGCCGGTAGTTTTCCAGCGGAATCCGCGACGGCCCCGTGGCTCCTCCGCTGTCGATGTGGGCGTCGTTGATGCCAAACCCGATGATTACCAGATCGGGGTGAACCGCCATCACATCCGACTCAAACCGGTCGAGGGCGTGTCTGATTTTGAACAGGTTATGATCCGTCTGACGACCGGTATGGCTACCGGGAATCCCGGCATTGATGACCGTGGCACTCACGCCTTTCTGAGACAGCAGGTGGGGCAATCGCTGCGCAAAAACCTGATTGACGGTTTTGCGGATGGCCGTGATGGAGTTGCCGAAAGCGACAATGGTCAAATTGCCATCACCACCTCCCACCGGTTTTTCGGCAAAAACCGGAAAACCAAGGAAAAAGCAGAAAACCGTTATTAATAAAAATGCCCCCAACCGTGCGACGGTCCGACCCCTAAAGGGGGCTTTAGTCATCCAAGAAAAGTCCCCTTTAGGGGTCGGACCGTCGCACGGTTGGGGGCATTTTTCAAACCCGATCTGAATTACTCTTCGACTGTTTTGCATACCGATTGATCTGTTCATTCAGACGTGTTTACCGTAAAAAGTCTTTTTCGTTCAGCTTCACCCGCAATTCGCCCTGCATGACGGTGATCCAGAGCACACCCGGTTTTTCTTCGAAAACGTACGGATACGAAATCCGGGGCTGCTTTCCGCGTTCGGCAAAAACGACCGGTTTGCTCCAGCTTTTGCCCTCATCGTCCGAAAACGCAATCGACAGTTCATCGCGGTGGTTGCTGGCCGGAATTTCCGACCACTGGTTATCTCCCCCACTCAGCTTATACGACACCTGGCCGTCCGGAAAACGGCGGTTCCAGACCAGCACCAGCTTGCCATCCTGCAACCGTTTGAGCAGACCGGGCGCAGAACTCGCGCTGATGTTGGTGGGGTTGAAACTGTTCCAGGTCACGCCGTCGTCTTTGGAATAGGCTTCCCAGAACGTTCCCCAGTTGGTGCGCAGCAGCAGCCACAGGCGTCCGTCTTTCAACTGTTCCAGTGTGGCTTCCGTAACGCCCCCGTGGTGGCCGGTTCCGCCCAGGTCGATGATGGTGCTGCGGGTCCAGGTTTTGCCGTCGTTCTTCGACGAATAGGTCAACACCGAATGTCGTCCGGGGTTGTGCCTCATCATCATGGAGGTAAAAACGATGCTGCCGTCTTTGGTTTCGATCATGTCACGAATGGCACCGGTCCAGTCGTCGTGCAGTTTCTGGGCGTCCTGCCAGGTTTTGCCGCCGTCGAGGCTGCGGACGGCGTAGGTCGGCAGTTTGGCGTCGGGCGAGTCCGAGATTTCCTTCTGCCAGTTCCAGTTGGCCCGCTCTTTCAGGTTCATACAGGCCAGAATGATCACATTCCGTTTGGTACGGATCAACGCCCGTTCGTCGCTGATTTCAAATTTTGCCGGGTCTTTAAAGATCGTGTATTCCGTCCAGGTCTTGCCGTCGTCCTTGCTGATCAGGCTTTTGGTTTTGTCGACGGTTAGGATACTGCCGTCGGCCAGCCGCACAAACGGCCCCATTTTCAGGCCCGGAATTTCCTGAACATTCTCCGCAATCCAGGACCCCGACACGGTGGTTTTTCCGGCGTCTTTATTGATCTGAGCGAGCAGAGAACCGCTGGCCAGCAAAGCCAGAAGGCCAGTCACTTTTAATCCATGCGCTATTTTCATACAAAGGAGGTGGTTTAGGATTTAGGATAGTCAGTTTGTCTTTTTTGTGCGCGTCATCGCGACCGAGTGAAGCGACACTCCGACGGGTTTTCCCCGTTGGTCGCTCGTTCTGATCCGCAGGTAATTCATGCCAAAATCCGATTGGCGACAGAAATTCGTCCGGGCCACGATTCGGTTGTTGAGCAATAAAAGTGCTTCATCTTTCTGGCAATTCCACCGGATTTCCACCATCATCCGGGACGGTTTCGCTCCGATTTTGGCCAGTTCGGCGGATTTAATCTTGAATTCGGCTACGGCATGGTCAGCCGCCAGCGAGTCGTCCGGCACCGAGAAATGGTCGGTTAGTGCCAGTGAAACCGTCTGTGCATCGGGCGAAAATTTCAGATCGGCTTTCAGTGTCCCCTGCCGCGTCGCCGGAAAATTCCAGACCAGGGCCGGGCGTTCGGTTGTCGAAATCAGGGCGGTTTTCCCCTCCTCGCGGGCTTCGGTTTGCTCGAGCCAGTCGGGGTCAAACAGCACCACCGATTTGGCGTCACCCTGTCCGGCCACCAGCGCCACCTTGCCCTCCGCCGTTTCTGCTGCCGATGCGTAGGCGGTGCCCCGGTCGTTTTTTTCAACCCGACCCGGTTTGGCAGCAGGCATCGTCAGCACCTCCCGAAAGCCCTGCCAGGTTTTTCCCTCATCGTGGCTGATGGCGGCATGCAGCATTTCCCGGCCTCCGGCGGCATAACTCCGGGGATTGTCCCAACGCTGGTTACTGTTCAACAGCAGCACCAGACGGCGGTCTGACAGCCGGAGCAGTTCGGCCGGGGAGTCCGACGAAATAAACCGGGTTGGCCGGGCCGCCTGCCAGGTTTGGCCCTGATCACCGGAAAACGATTCATACAAATGCCCTTTGTTGGTCCGAATCAGCATCCACAACCGCCCGTCGGTTAATTCCACCACATCCGGCTCAATACCGCCGTAGCGAACCGGCATCGTGTTGTCAATTTCGACCCGGATCGGATTAGCCGACGGTTGCCAGGTTTGTCCGTTGTCGTCCGAATACAGCGAAATGATGTCGTTCCAGCCGTAATCAAGCTGCCCCGCCCCCGGTTTTTCCTGCCGCTCGGGAACCGCTTTGGCAAAAGACACCAACAGGCGTCCGGTGCTGAGCCGGATGAAACTCCGGATCGAACCCACATAGCCGTCGTAAATCTTTTGGGGCTGACTCCACGGTTTTCCAGTGCCGGTTGTCCGGCCATACCACACATCCAGATGTCGCCCCCGGTAGCCGTTGGTACCGGTACCCCACAGATGGAAAATGCCGTGCAGTTCGCCCTGCGGGTCTTCCAGCACCCGGTTGGCGTAATATGCCTGCCCCGGCAAATCGAACTCTTTCACCGGCGACTCCCACTGAATGCCATCCGGCGACGATATGGACCGGAGTTGATTGGCGTCGCCGGGGCGATTGATGTAAAAGATGGTCAGTCCGCCGTTTTTCCGCCTGATCAGGGTCGCTTCATTGCCCGGTGCCGGAGCCACCCAGACCGGTTCGTAGAGATCGGGTACCCGCTTTGGCACCGGACGCAGTCGCATCCCGGCAGAGGCTTCGGCAACTTGCGCATAGCTTTCCTGTAATGACATCCCAAAAGACACCGTGAGACCACACACCGCAATTTGGAGTGTTCGTTTCAGGGATCTATTTAAAAAGAAAGCGGTCATTTTTCTAATACTAAACCTGTGTATTAAACCTGTAAGGTCTTCAAGACCTTACAGGTTTTTGAGAGGTTTTTGAGAGATCTTCAAGACCTTGCAGGTTTAGCGGTTTTCTCAACTAGTTACTAACCAATCCAGTAACCGCCGAAATCCGGTCGCAGATTTCCAGCACGTCTTTTTCGTTCCATTCACCGTTGCCCATGCCCAAAGGCGGGTTGGGAAGTCCGATGTTGATGTCATGCTTGAGCAGCATGGCCTGGTGGAAGAACGACCAGATGTTGGGCAGCACGTCATGAATAATCTCCTGGAAGGTCAGCATGAAGCGGTTTCCGAGTTCAAAATTCCCCTTGATAAATTCCTCCCGCACAAATTTGCACTCTTCTCCCCAGAGGTTGAAAAAACTTCCGATGGCGCCCACGGTGCCGCACAGGGTGGCCTGACAGAACAGTTCGTCGGCCCCACTGAACAGCACCAGCTTGTCCTGCGACAGAATATGAATCAGGCTCACTTCGTACAGATTCTGGGTGGTGAGCTTCATACCGGCAATGTTGGGCAGGGTCAGAATCTGCTCGATGTAGTGCCGGGCATCGCCCCCAAACACGCTGTGGTTGCCGATGTGGTACGGAAAAAAAGGAATGTCGATGGACGAGCCAATGGCCTTGTAATGTTCCAGTGCATTGCGAACCCCGGATTGGTAGTAAATCGGGCCAACGGTCGAAATCCCGTATACACCCTGTTCCTGAGCCGCCTGCGCCAGCCTGATCGACTCCCGCGTGTTCAGGGCGCCCACCTGGGCAATCACCGGCATGGCTCCGTTGACGGTTTCCATGACGGTCTGGGTGATGTCCATCCGCTGTTTTTCCGAAAACAGAAACCCTTGTCCGGTGGAGCCCAGCACATACAGGCCGTCCAGTTTTTGTTTGATACAGAGTTCTACAATTTTTTCCAGTTGTTGAAAGTCAGGGTTGCCGTTCTGATCGACCGGTGTGAACAAGGCTGGCCAAAGGCCACCGATTGGTGAATGCGTCATGGTGTTTGTGTACTTGAAGGTAGTTTAATGTTTGTGATTTTGGGTGAATGGTTTACGGTAGTCGGTTTACGGTTTACGGTAGCTGACGCAATGCATACTTTCAGAAAGCGTACGTCAGCTAGAACGCATCAGTCCCGGCGAGGAGCCGCACCGTAAACCGAATACCGTAAACCGTTACTCATATCCCGGATTCTGGACGAGTTTGGCGTTCCGGCTCATCACGGTTTCGGAGAGCGGAAACAGCAGCAGGTTGGTTTGCCCTTTGCGGTCGGCGAGCGACGGAACGAGGTCGAACGCTTTGTTAAACCGAACCAGATCCCACCAGCGTTTGCCTTCAAAAGCCAGTTCGAACAGGCGTTCCTTGAGAATGGCGTCGTCGTTGGCGGCTTTGGTCGACGACACAAACCGGTGTTTCTCAAACTGATCGCCGTAGGCCCGCTGCCGAACCAGGTTGATTTCGGTGGCCGGGTCCTGCCCCAGCGCGTTTTTGGCTTCGGCAATCATCAGCAACACATCGGCGTAGCGGTAAATGATGACATCGTCCAAAAACCGTCGGCCGTTGGCATCCACAAAACCGTTGAATTTGGTCATGGCCGACGTATAATATACCGGGTTGCCCTGTGCGTTTTTCGAGTAAATTTCCACAAACGATTTGTCCTTGCGTTTGTCGTCCGTCGTAAACTGTTTGCGCATGGTTTCGGAGGGTGCCCACCAGTTCATGCCGCCACCCAGTCCAATTTTCTGGAGGGTTGCGGCATCCGTTCCCGGTGGCAGGTCGCTGTCGCGGATGTACATATCGCCACTGTAGTTGTTAATGGCTTCCAGATCCTGGTAGCGCACCGCAAACACGATTTCCTTGTTGCCTTTGTTGGTATAACTGAATACATCCGCAAAATTCGGCAACAGGGCGACGTCGCTTTTTTGAACTTCCTGCAAAGCCGCCAGAGCAGTATTGAGGGCTGCTTCTCCGCCGTTTCTGCGTTTGGCAATCCAGAGGTATACATCGCCTTTCAGGGCATTGGCCGCCGGTTTCGACCACGCTCCGCGCCGGGTTGGGTAGGTATTGGTGGGAAAAAGCTCCAGGGCTCTGGCCAGATCGTCGGTGATCAGTTTAAACATTTCCTCTTCCGAAGCCCGCGGTTTGTAAATCGTTTCCGGGTCCGACGATTCCGTCGGGTCCAGCAGCAGCGGTGTTCCGCCCCAGGTCCGCACCAGCACATAATACAGATACGCCCGCAGGGTATAGGCTTCCGCCAGAATGGTATTTTTGGTACTTTCCGACGTAAACGCGATGGCTGGTGCGTATTTCAGAATCAGGTTGATGTCGTGGATCACCGTGTAAATCGTCCCCCAGTCGGGACCGGGAGCCGTAATTTTGTGCAGGCGGTTTTGAAAATAGGGAATCCGGAAATCGGCATTCAGGATGCCGGTTCCCATGATTTCGCTGCGGGACTCGCCGAGGTAATAAAGGTTAAAATTGGTGAAGGCCCGAAACCGGGCGTACATCCCACTTTTGGCACCCACCACGTCTTCCGGTGTTTTCCAGTACGAAGCCGCCGTAATCTGGCTTTGGGGTTGAACATCCAGTTCTTTGTCACAGGAACTCAACAAAGAAATGAACAACAGGGCGATGAGGTTGTTTTTCATGATCGTTTCTTGATTAGAATGACACGTTCAGACCTACGATGAAATTTCTCGGAACCGGATACCGTCCGTTGTCCTGCCCGCCTTCTTCGGGGTTGAGTCCGGAATACTTCGTGAAATACTTCAAATTGTTCGCCGTTACGTTCAGCCGCAGGTTGCTCAGGCCGAGTTTCGACGTCAGACCGGAAGGCAGGCTGTAGCCCAGCGAAATTTCCCGGATGGCCAGAAAATTACCTTTCTCGAAGTAGTAGGAATTCTGCCGGAAGAGGTTGCTCTGCACCTGCTGATCGGCGTAGTAATAGCGCGCAATGTCGGTCTGATCCCCCGGTTTTTGCCACGAGCGCAGGATGTCGGTGGAGGCATTGTTTTCGCCCACAAACTGGCCGTTGTACAACGCCCGGGTGTAGTTGTAGATGGTGTGTCCCAGCGTGAAATCAGCGCGGCCCGTCAGGCTGAAATTCCGGTACGCCAGCGAGGTGGTAAAACCGCCCGTCACCGTCGGATAAATATTGCCGAGGTAGACTCGGTCGAACGAGTTGATTTCACCGTTGCCGTCCACATCGAGCCAGTTGACATCGCCCCCGAACTTCGTTTTGCTGGCCAGTGGCACAATAATGTCGCGCGGAGCTGCGGCCGCTTCTTCGTCGGTGGCAAAAATTCCGAGCTGTTTGTAGGCGTAGTAATCACCGATCCGCCCCCCTTCCTGAAGCCCTCCGCGCCATTCATTTTTGCCCGTTTCGGGGTCATAGACCAGTACCCCGCCCACCCGGTTCCGCTCATTCCCGTTGGCCGGTAACTTCAGAATTTTCTGCTGGTTGGTGGCAATGTTGAAGCTGGCGTTCCAGTTGAAACCCGATTCGGTTCGGAGAATACTGCCCGAAACTTCCACTTCAACACCCTGGTTCTGGAGACTGCCGTAATTGGTCAGAATGGACTGAAAACCGGTTTCCAGCGGCAATTCCAGGTTGGTGAGCAGGTTGTCGGTTCGTTTCCGGAAGTAGTCCACCAACAGATTCACCCGCCCGTTGAACAAGCCAATGTCCATCCCGACATCGTACGTCTGGGTCTGTTCCCATTTGAGGTTCGAGTTGGGAATGACGGTATTCTGAATGGCCGCCGTGCCGTCATACCGTGACCCCACGCTGTAGGTCCCCTGCGCCTGGAAATCACCCAGTTGCCCCAGGTTCCCGTTCACCCCATAGCTGGAACGCAGTTTCAGGGTGTTCACCACCCGGTCCAGCCCGGCTTCTTTCCAGAACGATTCGTTGTGAATATTCCAGCCCACCGAAGCCCCCGGAAACAACCCCCATTTGTTGTTCTGCCCCAAATTAGAAGCCCCGTCGTAGCGGGCGTTCAGCGAGAGTAAATACTTCTGGGCGAAATTGTAGTTGGCCCGTCCGAAAAAGCTCAGAATCCGTTGCTGCGTGATCGAACTGCTGACAGCGGTTGGGGTGGCCGAAGCGTTCAGGGTCGGAATAATATCCGTGGAAGCGCCCTGACCCGTTGCCGATAATGCCGATAGTTTCCGGTCGAAATAGGAACTACCGAGCATAAAATCCAGTCCGTGCTGGTTGAAGCTTTTGGTATAATTCAGAATGGCATCGACCTGCTGCTGCCAGTGCGTCGTGCGGGCTCCGGTGGCCACGCGCGAATCGATGAAGGCCAACGGACCGTTCAGATAGGATTTTTGAAAGGAGTTTTCCTTGGTTTCGATCACATAGAGCGACGTAGAGGGTTCAAACGTCAGCCCCGGCAGGATGTTCCAGGTCAAACCACCCCCGAGGGTCAGCCGGTAGAGGTGATTGTCAGTCGTATACCGGTTTAGCTGATACAACGGATTGCCGATCGACCGGGCATAACCGGGAGCCATGGTGCCGTCTTCAAAATACAGTTTGGCGGTCGGTGGCAGGGCCAGCGCGCGCTGAAAAATCTGATTATCGCTGAAAACCTGGTTGTTGCCGGAATTGGTAAAGTTGGTAAACGCGTTGACTTTCAGCTTTTCCCGAAGCTTCAGATCACCGCTGAAATCAAAGGTAAACCGCCGGAAGTCCGTATTGATGGCAATACCCTGCGATTTGAGGTAGCCGACGCCCAGGTTGTAGCTCCCTTTATCGGTGCCGCCCATCGCTCCCAGATAATAATTCTGGGAAATACCGGTTTGGAACAACAAATCCTGCCAGTCGGTATTCTTGAAAATCAGCGTTTTAGTCGGATCGGCGGGGTCGGCAATGCTTTCCCAGCCTTCACCCAGTTTATACTGATTCTGGGGGGTGAGGTACTGAACCGTCGAATAGGTCCGGTTCGTCAGGTCGTTTCCGGTTCCGAAACTGTTGGCAAGGGTCAGCACGTTCATGCGCTCGGGAATCTTCTTGGCCGAATTCAGCGCCCCTAACCGACCGTAGTATACGTAGTCGCGGGCCGACATCATTTTGTAGCGTTTGGCCAGTTGAGAAAATGTGGTGTTCTGCCGGAAGGTGATCAGCATTTTGCCGGATTTGCCTTTTTTGGTCGTGATAATCACCACTCCGTTGGCTCCTCTAGCCCCGTAAATGGAGGTGGATGAGGCATCTTTCAGGACTTGCAGGGTTTCGATGTCGTCGGCATTGATGTCGTTCATATCGGACCGGATGACGCCGTCGATGATGTAGAGTGGCGAAGAACCGTCGGGATTGTTGATTGATGTGCCGCCCCGGATGATGACCCGCGGAGCCGCTCCGGGCTGGCCCGTCGTCGTTTGTACCCGCACACCCGGTAAGGTTCCCTGCAAAGCCGAAGCGGCATTGGCATACGGAATGTTTTCCAACACCTTGTTATCCAGCTTGGAAATCGAGGTCGTTACGGTTTCGCGGGACTGCGAACCGTAGCCGACCACCACCACTTCATTCAGCGTTTTCAGATCGGGTTCCAGCACCACACTCACGTCTGTCTGGTTGCCGACAACGACCTCTTTGGTCTGGTAGCCGATGTAGCTAAAGACCAGCGTTTTGTCGCCGGATGCATTGATCGTGAATTTCCCGTTCCCATCCGTCGTAACCCCGATCTGGGTGCCTTTCACCACCACGGTAACAAAAGGAAGCGGGGCCTGGTCGGCACCCGATGTAACGGTTCCTCTGACCGATTGGACCTGGGCTTTCGCACCGTATCCCATTACCAGCCAACAACAGAGAACGAGGACTCTACAATAGATTTGGGGCAGTGTCTTCATGGAAGTAGATGATTAAAATCATAGAAGAAAGGAATGGAATCAGGGTCTTTGAGCGAATTATATTCTATCTTTACATTTGTCCTACAAATATAATAGTCGTATTTTAATTACAATGGAATTGTATCAAAAAAGATATAGTACTTCAAAAAGTGCCAAAATACCGGGGCATTGCATTACATTTGCACCAAAAAATGAAACATGAATAGTAAATTAGGGTTGCTGGAACCGTTGGAGAGTCTGTCGATGACCGATCGTGTTGAAAATATCCTGCGTGAATACTTTACGGAGAACGCTTTTAAACCCGGCGATGCGCTTCCGAACGAACTGGAAATTGCTCAGAAACTGAACGTCAGCCGGAATGTGGTTCGGGAAGCCCTGAGTCGACTTCGGATGCTGGGGATGATTGAAGCCCGGCCCCGGCGCGGTATGATTATGTCGCAGCCCGATTTGCTGGCCGGGATCGAAAAAGTGCTGAATCCGTTTATTCTGAGCCAGAGCAATCAGAAAGATATTTTTGAATTGCGGCTGATTCTGGAAATGGGAATCGCCGAGTTTTTATTTGCCCGCAAAACGCAGAAGGATCTGGACGAACTGGAGTTGATTGTCGAAAAGCAGAAGACGCTGCCGGTTCTTTCGAAAGAAGACGAGATTGAATTTCACGGCAAGTTGTACGATATGACGGGCAATGAGACGTTCCAGCGGTTTCAAAGCCTGCTGTTCCCGGTTTTTGAACACGTCTTTGCTTCCATGACCAACCAGAAAGACAACTACGTGCTCGTCGACCCGGTTTCCCACGCCGACCTGTTCAGGATTCTCAGGGACGGAACCCCCGAAGCGTTCCGGAAAGCGATGCACAAACACCTGGAGGTGTATTATAATACGATTAAGAAGTGAAGGAGGATAAGAATGATAAATGATGAATGGTAAATGGTCAAAGAGCGCCTACCACTTTTACATTAAACATTCATCATTTTTCATTGAGACTTCCGTTTTCTGCCCCTAAATCCCCTAAAGGGGACTTTAGCATCCGGAGAATTCCGAGTCCAAGTCCCCTTTAGTGGATTTAGGGGCAGAAAACGGAAGTCCTACATTCATAATTTATCCTTCTCTTTTTCAAAAATCCGTTTCCGGTTTTTTCAGATCCAGTTCTTTGATCCAGATGTTGCGGTAATAGACATCGTGCCCTTCGGCCTGGAGTTTCAGGCCACCCGGCGTATCGGTGATGCCTTTGCCGCCGTCATTTCCGCCGTCGATGCCCGAATTGGGTCCGCCCCACACCTGGTTGATTTCCTGGTTGGTATGCACTTTTTTGCCGTTGAAATACATCGTTAGCCGGGCTTTTTCGGTGCGCTTCCCATCCTTAAACCGGGCTGCCCGAAAAACGATGTCGTACGAATTCCATTTCCCAACGCCGTTGTAGGCATGATACGGTGACGGTGTTTCGTTGATCACAGCCGCCATCCCGTGCGAAGTGGTGTCGCCATCGAGCACCTGAATCTCGTAGCGGTTTTGCAGATAAACGCCACTGTTGCCACCCGGTTTCAGAATATAAAACTCAATATGCAGCCGGAAATCCCGGAACGTCTGTTTCGTCACGATGTCGGCGGTGCCGTATTTGCCACCCGCAGCCGTGGGGTCGTTGGTGTTCAGAACCGTGCCTTTTCCGTCCGGATCTTTTTCAATGGTCCATTTAATGGGCGGGGTGGCAGCAAACCGGGGGCCTTCCCAGTAGATCCACTTCGAATCGAGCATCTGGCGAGACCCGTCAAACAGGATTTCTGCTCCTTTGGGTGCTTTGGTGCCGACGCCCACCTGAGCCTGGGCGTTGGCTGAAACCACTGAATACAAGGCAATTGCCAGAATGAAAAGAAAGTTAGCAGCAACCGTCGAAAAGCGAAAAGCAGAATAGTTCATCAGAAAAAGGGGTTTGGAATCGATCCGTAAAGGTCCGTTAAAGATAAGCGGGATTCGGTGAATTATCGATTGGAAATTTTCGATGATCCAATTAATTTACATCGGGTTAACGCGCCGGAATGGAGTAGTTGACCCGCCGATTTTGCTTACTGAAATCTAAACCTACTCCCTTTGAAAATGAAAGATAACGCTTTTACCGTGTCCCGGCGGGATTTTCTGCTGGCGGCTGCGGCCACCGCGCTGGCTCCTCCGCTGGTGCTTCAAGCCTCCAAAAGAAAATTTGGCCCAAACGACAAACTTAACCATGCCTGCATCGGTGTGGGCGGCATGGGCTGGGGCGACCTCAACCAATTCGGCAAACATCCACGGGTCAACATTGTGGCAATCTGCGATGTGGATGCGATCCGGTTGAAAAAGGCCTCCGATGCTTATCCGCAGGCCCGAACGTATACCGACTGGCGCGAACTCCTGGAAAAAGAGGGCGATAAAATCGACTCGGTCAACGTAACCGTACCGGATCATAATCACTTTGCCATTGCCATTCAGGCCATCCGGAACGGCAAACACGTGTATTGCCAGAAACCGATGTGCCACGATGTGGCCGAGGTGCGGGTGCTGACCGAAGCCGCCGTTAAGGCTGGTGTCGTGACCCAGCTCGGCACCCAGATAGCCGCGGGCAAAGGCGACCGCACCGCCGTTCAATGGATCAAAGAAGGCGCCATTGGCAAAGTAAAACACGCCTACCTCTGCTCCAACCGCCCCGGTGCCGTTGAACATTACCGGCTCGTTGGTCCGCGCCCGGCCGAACCCCAGGAAGCCCCCTCGACCCTGAACTGGGACCTCTGGGTGGGCACGGCCCCGATGCGCCCTTTTTCGCCTGACATCTACCACCCGACCAAATGGCGGGCGTGGCAAGATTTCGGAACCGGCTGGTCGGGCGACATCGGCTGCCACATTTTCGACGCCGTCTGGAAAGGGCTGGGCCTGAAACCGCCCAAGTCGGTGATTGCCGAAGTGCAGAAATCCTGGGAAGACTCGCCCGCCCGCCGGGGTGACACCTGGCCGCAGGGCAACCACATTACCTGGTCGTTTCCGGGCAACAAAATGACTGCTTCCCGCACTTTGCCGGTCGAGTGGTTCGACGGGGAGTTTTACCCACCGAAAGAAATTCGGGCCTTGTTCTCAGAAACCGACTATCCCGCCGAATCGGCCATGTTGATCGGCACGAAGGGGGCCCTGCTGATTCCGCACGGCAAAATGCCGGTTTTGCTGCCGGGCGACCAATTCAAGGATTACAAAGTGCCGGAACTGGAAGAACGCAACCATTACCACCACTTTGCGGAGGCCTGTCTGGGCGGCCCGAAAACCGAGTCTCATTTTGCCCAATCCGGACCGATGACCGAGGCTATTTTACTGGGTACCGTTGCGATTCGGGTGCCGGGCCAACTGCTGGAATGGGACGCTGCCCGGATGAAATTTCCGAATAATCCCGATGCCGAGCGCTACCTGAGCCGAATTTACCGCGATGGCTGGCGCATTGCCGGGTTGTAAAGGGTCATGGGAGTTGAAACTTCATTGCTGGGCGGGATTTGCAATCCCGCCCTTTTCTGTTCCGGATTTAAAATTCGATGCGCTCCGGAATCAGGCTCCTCCATTTTCCAAATCGCTCACTCTCCCGCCAACGCCAGCTTGATGTGCGCCAGGTGGTGCTGTGTATGCCAGGCCGACATGGCGATGGCCTGCGCCTGACTAAACCAGAGTTTGCGAACCGGATGGAAGTATTTGATTGCCAACTGCTCATCCGTCAGCGATTTCAGCAGATAGACATACCGGCGCGTGATGCCATCGAACGACACCAGCGAGTCGTCAATCGGCGCGGTCAGCGAATCCGGTGTGGCTACCCAGGCATCCATATTGATCAGGGTGACGACTTCGTAATCAGGCTCGGTGAGGGCCTTTTTCATCCGCAGGAAATGCAGCAGTTGAATATCGCTGACGTGGTGAATCAATTGCTGAACAGTCCAGCTTCCTTCGCGGTAGGTCATCGCCAACTCCTCCGGCGACAGGTGTTCGACCAACTCCCGGTAGCGGGCTGGCATGGCTTCAACGATGGCAATCAAGTGCTGCAGTTCCTGTGGTGTGTAGGTTTCCTGTGTCGTGAGGGGGCCGATGGGGTATTTCCGGTTTTCCATATCTGTTCAAAAGCCGTGGTTGTGTATCCGTTGAAACGGCAATTTCTAAAAAAAGATGGAATGTCTGTCGATCGACAGACATTCCATTCAATACAAAAGAAAATACTTTCCAATTTGTAGTTTACCTTTTTTACAAACTAGAATAGTTCATTGATCCTCAGAGCATTCCCAAAATACTATGCTACGACCGGCAGGTTTTGTGCAGCTTTAACGGCGATTCTGCACAAAACCCGCCGGTTCACAGTATAATTACCATATTCAATCATTTTCACTTCCTACTTCTTATGAAGTAATCAATAATAATAATTGATAGCAAACCAACACCAGTACCCAAAACATATTTGCCAATGACCCAGTTTTGGCTGTACATCAATCCACCAATAACAATAATACAAATTGTTACAAATTTTAGGATTGCTTTAAACAAGGCTCCATACGTTTTCATGTGTAGTTTCTGTTACTTATGCTACGTAAGCATCATTTTTAAGTGATAAAAAGCATTCTCAACCTTCAGCATCTTTTTTTACATTAATGTAACCATTCTACAACACCCGGTTCTTTCAAGGATGGGGCTTCAAAAAACCTACAGAAAACCGGACCACAAAAACAAATCCAATCGCGTGAAATCAACACTATTCTGCGCGAAACCACCAGTCTATTTTTCTAATTTACAGATACTTAAGAATCAGTTACATCTAAAAATGTTAACCAAACTCCGCCTTTCGTAACCTTATGGTTTGCGACCAACGGATTGTCTTTTTTACTATTTTTGTAATCAGCCACGTTAAAACCGCATCAGACAGACTATGAAAACGTTAGCCATCCTGACCCTCGCCCTCGGAATCTCGCTTAGTGCCGTCGCACAGGACAACGTCAGCTACCACGGCAAGAAAATAACCGCCGACCACGCCACGCCGACCACCGAGCTGCCCGCCAAAATGGGCGACAAAACGAAACTGGAAACCAAAGTGGAAGGCACCGTCGAGTCAGTCTGTCAGGTGAAAGGCTGCTGGATGCGGGTGAAAGCCGCCGACGGACAGGCCATGCTGGTGCGGTTCCGCGACTACGGTTTCTTTGTTCCGAAAGACATCGTTGGCAAAAGTGTGGTGTTTGAAGGAACCGCCGAAACCAAAACCACTTCCGTTGCCGAGTTGCGCCACTACGCCGAAGATGCCGGGAAAAGCAAAGAGGAAATTGCCAAAATCACCCAGCCCGAAAAAGCCATCACGTTTGTGGCTGATGGAGTGATCGTGAAGAAATAAAAAGCCCGAATAAACCGCCTTCGGGCGTTCGATAAATGTGTATCTTGAAAGCCGCAACTTTTGCGGCTTTTTTGCTTTTTAACATCCAACTGCATGAAAAAAAACTACCTTTCCGCCGTACTCCTACTCTTATTTCTGACATCTCCCCTGCTAACACTGGCCCAGCAACGCACGCTGATTCACTGCGGCAACCTGCTCGATGGCGTTCGTAACGACCTCCAGCGCGAAATGACCGTGGTTGTGGAAGGCACGAAAATTACCGCCATTCAAAAAGGCTATGCCAAACCGGCGGCTTCGGACCGGGTGATCGACCTGAAAAGCAAAACCGTGTTGCCCGGCCTAATCGACATGCACGTCCACCTCGAAGGCGAAACCCGCCGGGGCGGCACCCTCGACCGGTTTACGATGAACGTGCCGGATGTGGCTTTTCAGTCGGCCAAGTACGCCCAAACGACCTTGCTGGCTGGTTTTACGACCGTTCGGGATCTGGGCGGCAGTGGCGTTAATGTAGCCTTGCGCAATGCCATCAACCGGGGCCTGGTCGACGGGCCGCGCATTTTTACGGCGGGTAAAACGATTGCGACCACCGGCGGTCATGCCGATCCGACCAACGGCTACCGCAAGGATTTGATGGGTGATCCGGGTCCGCTGGAAGGTGTCATCAACAGCCCCGAAGAAGCCCGCAAAGCCGTTCGGCAACGCTACAAAGACGGTTCCGATCTGATTAAAATCACGGCCACCGGTGGGGTGCTGAGCAACGCCAAAGACGGTTCGGGGCCGCAGTTTACCGAAGAAGAAGTCCGGGCGGTAGTGGAAGCCGCCAAAGATTACGGTTTTGCCGTTGCCGCCCACGCCCACGGTGCAGAAGGCATGAAGCGGGCCATCCGCGCGGGGGTGAACACCATCGAACACGGCACAATGATGGACGATGAAGCCATCGAATTATTCAAAAAACACGGCACCTATTACGTCCCCACCATCATTGCCGGGAAAGTGACCTCCGATTCGGCCAAAATATTTGGGTATTATACGCCTTTTGTTACCCGCAAAGCCCTCGCCATCGGCCCGCTGATTCAGGCTACTTTCGCCAAAGCCTACAAAGCCGGGGTCAAAATCGCATTCGGCACCGACGCCGGTGTGTTCGTTCACGGCTACAATGCAAAGGAATTTGAGTACATGGTTGAAGCGGGAATGCCGCCCCTGGAAGCGATCAAATCGGCGACGATGGTCAATGCCGAGTTGCTGGGGATGAAAACGCAGATTGGCTCGGTCGAAACCGGCAAACTTGCCGACCTGATTGCCGTCGACGAAAACCCCGTCCAGAACATCAAAACCCTGCAACAGGTGCGGTTTGTGATGAAGGAAGGAAAAGTGTATAAACAGTGAAAGGAGGAGTTATAATGATAAATGTAAAATGACGAATGTTAAATGTAAAAGTTAAGGAGCGAGAAGCCCATCACTTTTACATTTAACATTCGTCATTTTACATTTATCATTCCCCGTTTTTAAAACTTAAAATACTCCTTCGCATTGTTGTAGCAAATATCCTGCACCAGTTTGCCGATCCAGTCGATGTCGTTGGGCAGTTCGCCGTTTTCGACATCGTTACCAAAAATATTGCAGAGAATCCGGCGGAAATATTCGTGGCGCGGATACGACAGAAAACTGCGCGAATCGGTCAGCATTCCGACAAACCGGCTCAACAGGCCCATGTTCGACAGCGCGTTGATCTGTTTCTGCATTCCCTCCTTCTGATCCTGAAACCACCAGCCCGAGCCGAATTGAATTTTACCCGGCATCGATCCATCGTTGAAATTACCGATCATCGTAGCCATCACTTCGTTATCGCCGGAATTGAGGTTATACAGGATGGTTTTCGCCAGTTGATCGCGGTCATCCAGGCCCCCTAAAAACCGGGCCAGCGGACTCGCCTGCCGGAAATCGCCGATGCTGTCCCAACCCGTATCGGGGCCGAGGGTCCGTAACGCGCGTTTGTTGTTATTCCGCAGCGCACCCAGGTGGAATTGCTGCGTCCAGCCTTTTTCCCAGTCCCATTCCGCAAACCGGTCTAGCATATACGACTTGAACTGCCGGTTCTCGGTTTCACTCAGGGCACCATTCGACAGCAGTTTCTGAAAGACACCACGCACTTCCGATTCAGTATACGGCTCGGCATAAATCAGTTCCAGACCGTGGTCCGACAGGCGACAACCCGCCTGGGCAAAGTAGTCATGCCGTTGTTTCAGGCACTCCAGGAACGTGTCAAGCGAGCGAATTTCCTGGTTACACACCTCTCCCACGCGCGTTACATACGCCTGAAAAACCGCTACATCGTCGATCGCCATCGCCTTGTCGGGCCGGAACGTGGGCAGTACTTTGATTTCAAAACCGTCGGCGGCAATCTTTTTATGATGCTCCAGCGAATCCGTCGGATCGTCGGTAGTACAGACAGTTCTGACGTTGAAATGACGCAGCAGGGTGCGGGTCGACATGCCGGGGAGTTGTTCCGTACAGCGGTCGTACACCTCGCGGGCCGTGGTGCCATTCAGCACCGTTTCGACGCCGAACGGGTTTTTCAACTCCATGTGCGTCCAGTGGTACAGCGGATTCCGCATCGTGTACGGCACGGTTTCGGCCCACTTCTGAAACTTTTCGTAATCCGACGCATCGCCGGTGCAGTACTTTTCAGCGACCCCGTTGGTGCGCATGGCCCGCCATTTGTAGTGGTCACCGTAGAGCCAGATTTGCGTCAGGTTCTCGAACGTTTTATCGGCAGCAATCTGATCGGGCGGCAGGTGACAGTGGTAATCGATGATGGGCATCGCCTTGGCGTAGTCGTGGTAGAGCCGCCGGGCGGTATCGGTCTGGAGAAGAAAATCTTCGTCTAAAAAGGATTTGATGGGTTGATCAACCAGCATGGTCGTACGGGGTTGCGTTCACCCAATAAAGGCTAAGGCGTCGGCTTTTTACCCGTCAACAGGGCATCAAGTACAAACGAACAGCCCGGCAGTACGTCGATGGACTGGTCCCAGTTTTTCAAAATCCAGTCTTTGCCCGGTTCGGCGATCCAGATTTTTTTTGATTCGGTAAAAATCCAAATGACCTTTTCGGTGCCAAAATTCAGCAACTGCGTGGTTTTTTCCTGGTAATAATTAAAATCGGAATGAAAGCGGGTGAAGTCGGCTTTGGTATCTACTTCAATGGCAATTTTCGGCGGTATCCAGGCGTATTTGGTAAGATCCTGATCCGTCAATTGCGTTGTGGAAAAAATCGCTACGTCGCAGGCTCGCCAGTCGTTCTTTTTAAATTGAATGCCCAATTCGTTGGTAACGACCGTAAACTCATCCTCATTCAATGCATTCATCAGTCGCGCAACCAGTTTGGCGACCAGAATCCCCTGTAATAAACTCGAACTCATTGCTTCTTCAACCGATTTAGTCCCGTTCAATACATCCTTGTATCCGGCATAATAAACCGGTTTGCCGTCCCACATCTCATAGACGAGCGATTCGAGCAAACGAGCCCTGGCGATCCGGGCCTCGCGTTGCTCCGGACTGCGTTTGTTAATTTGTTTTTCTTGAACCTCAGCCATTTTGGTTTACGGTTTTCAGTTTACGGTTTTCAGTTTACGCCGGGCCACCGTAGCGACGGCCCGGCGTAAACTGAAAACCATAAACCGTTAATCGGTCTTTCTTCTACCAATATACAAAAAAATACAGACTCGGTTTTAACACCTGTTAGGTCTTGAAGACCTAACAGGTGTCGTGTTACAGACTTGACCGCTCAATTCCCAACATCAGGCCGCGGAGTTCGGCGAGTCCGCGCAGTCGTCCGATGGCGGTATAACCGGGATTCGTCCGTTTTCCGGAATTCAGGTCATCGAGCATTTTGTGGCCGTGATCGGGGCGGAACGGCATTCTGAAATCCTCCAGCCCTTCCTCCTCCCGGCGTCGCTGTTCGCCCAGCAACGCACTGACAACAGCAAACATATCCACATCCCCGTCCAGGTGATTGGCTTCAAAAAAGTTGCCTTCTTCGTCCCGTTTTGTGCTGCGCAGGTGGATAAAATGAATGCGGTTTCCCAGTCGATCCACCATACCTGCCAGATCATTATCCGGCCGGACGCCGTAGGAACCGGTGCAGAAACACAGGCCGTTGGCGGGCACATCCACCGCATCCAGCACCATCCGGGCATCGGCTTCCGTACTCACCACGCGGGGCAGCCCCAGAATCGGATACGGGGGATCATCGGGATGGATCGACAGCCGAACACCCGCGTCCTGCGCAACGGGCGCAATTTCCCGCAAGAACGCGTACAGGTTTTCACGTAACTCCTTGTCACCGATGTGTTTATAGGCATTGAGGGTTTCCTGAAACTGCTCCACCGTGTAGCTTTCTTCCGAACCCGGCAAACCTGCCAGAATATTTAACTGCAAACGCCGGGCCGCGGCTTCGTCCAGGGCTTCAAAGCGGTTTCGGGCTTTCAGAAGCTGTTCGGGCGTATAGTGTGCTTCGGCACCGGGGCGTTTCAGAATGAACAATTCAAAAGCCGCAAACTCCGTGGCATCAAACCGCAAAGCCGTCGAACCGTCCGGCATCAGGTAGTCCAGATCGGTGCGGGTCCAGTCCAGCACCGGCATAAAATTGTAACAAACCGTGTCGATGCCGCAGCGGCCCAGGTTGACGATCGACTCTTTGTAATTTTCAATGTACTGCTGAAAACCGTCGGAGCGGGTTTTGATGGCATCGTGCACCGGAATGCTTTCGACCACCGACCACGTCAGCCGGTGTTCACCGGGCGCACCGGCTTCAATGATGGATTTGCGGGTGGTAATTTCATCGACGGACCACACCTGTCCGTTGGGAATATGGTGCAACGCCGTTACAATGCCCGTCGCTCCGGCTTGTTTGATGTCGGCGAGACTAACGGGATCGGCGGGGCCGAACCATCTCCAGGTTTGTTCTAATGCCATTTCTTTGCGCGTATTTTTGATTGAAAAAGCAGGCCGTCGAATGGCTCTACTCATTTCGCCTTCCGGCCTTTCGATCTACTATTTTTTCGTGACATTTCGGTAAGTTTGGCAAAATTTTGTCTTTATCGCATCGCTAACCCCTTTACGTAATGTCCGCCCCCTCCGGAAATTATCGCTGGCGAATTGTGCTGCTGCTGTTTTTTGCAACGACCATCAACTACATCGACCGGCAGGTGCTGTCGTTCACGATGATCGACGAAACATTCCGGCGGGAGATGATGGGGAAGGCGGCCGATGAAGCCCTGACGGAAAGTGATCTGGATCAGTTTAAAGTCCTCTACAGTTACGTCGATACGGTTTTCAAGGTGGCTTACGCGCTGGGGTTTCTCCTCATCGGCTGGATCATCGACCGGGTGGGCACGAAGCGGGGGTTTTCCATTTCGATAATTCTCTGGAGTATTGCCGGCATTTTGAATGCGTTTATCGGGTCGTTGCGGGGGTTGAACATCGTCCGGTTTATGCTGGGCATCGGCGAAGCCGGTAACTTTCCGTCGGCCATCAAGTCGGTGGCCGAGTGGTTTCCAAAAAAAGAACGGTCGTTTGCCACGGGCCTTTTCAATGCCGGCACCAACGTTGGCATCATTGCCACGGCAGTTTTGATTCCGTGGCTGACGATTCAATTTGGCTGGCGGTTTTCGTTTGTAGCTACCGGTCTGCTGGGTTTTCTGGTGCTGATTGCCTGGCTCCGAATCTACCATCGGCCGGAAGAGCACCCGCGGGTGAGCAAGGCTGAACTGGCTTATATTCAGCAGGATTACGAGGAAGATATCCCGGAAGAAAAACTATCGTGGTGGCGTCTGCTCGGTTTTCGGCAAACCTGGGCGTTCATTGTCGGCAAATTCATGTGTGACCCCATCTGGTGGTTTTACCTGAGCTGGCTTCCCGATTTTTTCAACAGCAGCGAATCGCTCGACCAGCGGCTCGACCTGAAGAATGTCGGCTTGCCTTTTCTGGTCATTTACATCGTTTCCGATGGCGGCAGCGTGCTGTTCGGGTGGCTGTCGTCCAAATTCATTCACATGGGTTGGTCGGCCAACCGGGCCCGCAAAACCACCATGCTGATTTGTGCGATTTGCGTCGTTCCAATTTTTTTTGCGGCTCAGACCAGTAGTATTTACGTAGCAATTGCCTTGATTTCTTTAGCGACGGCGGCCCACCAGGGCTGGTCGGCCAATATTTACACGTTCGCGTCGGACCTGTTCCCCAAAAATGCCGTGGCTTCCGTCACCGGTATCGGCGGGATGTTCGGAGCGATGGGCGGTATTTTGCTGGCGGCTGTAGCGGGCAACATTCGCGTCAGTCTGGGGTATTTACCGTTGTTTATCATTGCCAGTTCAACCTACCTGATTGCACTGGTAATCATCCATTTCCTGTCGCCGACCCTGGAGCCGGTGACGAAAAAGGAACTGGAAAGTATCGGTGTTTAACATTGAGGGATGGTTTTAAATGGTTAAAATGGCTGAAAATGGTTTGATGATTAAACGGTTAAAATGGCGGGAAATGGTTAAAAATGGTTGTCAGTCACCCGTTTTCAACCATGTAACCATATCAACCATTCAACCATTTTAACCATTCAACCATTTAGCCATCAACCCATTTTCAATCACCAAAAACCATATCAACCATTCAGTACTTGAAAAAAATTGTCACTTTCGGTGAAGTCATGATGCGTCTGGCGCCACCGGGTTTTGCAAAATTTACGCAGGCGCATTCGTTGAATGTGGTCTATGGCGGAACGGAGGCCAATGTGGCGGTTTCGCTGGCTTGTTTTGGTTGCCAAACTGCCCACGTCACCCGTTTTCCCGACCATGCGCTGGGCCGGGCTGCGGCCGCTACGTTGCGGTACCACGGTGTCGATACGTCGAGCATCAGTTTTGGCGACGGACGACTGGGGCTGTATTTCCTGGAAACCGGGGCCGTGAGTCGCGCCAGCCAGATCATTTACGACCGCTATGACTCGGCTTTTTCGCTGATTCGACCCGGCGATTTCGACTGGGAAACGATTTTGGCCGGTGCCGACTGGTTCCATTGGTCGGGCATTACGCCCGCCCTATCGCAACAGGCCGCCGATTGTTTGCAGGAAGCCATCGAAACAGCCAACCGGCTGGGGGTGATGGTTTCGGGTGATATTTATTTCCGGAGTAATCTGTGGAAATACGGCAAAAAACCGCAGGACATTTTACCCGCGCTGACCGCCGGTTGCGATCTGGTGCTGGGCAATCAGGAAAACTTTGAGGAACTCTACGGCGTGAAA
The DNA here is from genome assembly GCF_008727875.1 of Larkinella humicola. Classification (GTDB taxonomy): domain Bacteria; phylum Bacteroidota; class Bacteroidia; order Cytophagales; family Spirosomataceae; genus Larkinella; species Larkinella humicola. Next base: position 467,152 of record NZ_VTWS01000006.1, read on the forward strand.
GCCGATTCTTTCGAAGATGCCTGCCGGAAAATGCAAATCCAGTTTCCCAGGATTCAGTACTTTACCGACACCGAACGACAATCGCTGAGCGCATCGCACAACCGGCTGATGGCCAAGTTTTTCGACGGCTCCAAGACGTATTCGTCTGACGTTTATGACATTACGCACATCGTCGACCGAATCGGGGGAGGTGATGCGTATCTGGCCGGACTGATCTACGGTTTGTTAACCAAAAACGATCCGCAATACGCCGTTGAATTTGGCGCGGCTGCTTCGGCTCTAAAACACACCGTCGAAGGCGACGCCAACCTGGTTTCGGTTCAGGAAGTAGAAGCCATGGTCGGTGGCGACAAGTCGGGACGACTGAGAAGATGATTATGAATTACGAGTTACGAGTTACGAGTTAAGAGTTGGCTGACGCATATAACTCTTAACTCGTAACTCGTAACTCATAACTAAGAAAGAGTGTGGCTCGTTTTTCAAGATTAGAAGTTTATCAGACCATTCGGCAAGTGCCGGTGGTACCGGTTTTTTACCACGCCGACGCCGACGTTTGTCGCGAAGTGCTGGGGGCCTGCTACCGGGCCGGCATCCGGGCGTTCGAATTTACGAACCGGGGTGATTTTGCCCACGAACTGTTCGCGGAACTCGCCAAAATAGCCGCCCGTGATTTCCCGGAGCTGGTGCTGGGCGCCGGAACGCTGGTGGAAGCCGGAACGGCGGCTCTTTACATTCAGTCGGGGGCCAATTTCATCGTGGGGCCGTCGTTTCACGAATCCATCGCCCGCACCTGTAACCGCCGGAAAGTGGCCTACATGCCGGGCTGTGCGACGCTCACCGAGATTTCAACCGCCGAAGAGTTTGGGGTGGAAGTGGTCAAGGTCTTTCCGGGCGACACGCTGGGACCCGGTTTTGTCAAAGCCGTAAAAGGGCCGATGCCGTGGACGAGTGTCATGGTGACGGGTGGTGTCGAACCGACCCACGAAAGCCTGAGCACCTGGTTCAAAGCAGGTGTAACTGCCGTGGGCATTGGCTCCCAGTTGTTCCCCAAAGACGTGTTAGCCAACCGCCAATACGATCAAATCGAAACAAAAGCCAAAGAAGTGCTGGCCATTCTGGCGGAGTTAAGAATTAAGAGTTAGGAGTTAAGAGTTGGCTGACGCATATAACTCTTAACTCCTAACTCTTAACTTATAATTGCGCTCTATTCATTTAGGATTTACTTTTACACAATACTGGTAACATTTGAAGCCGTCCAGGCGACCAAGCAACGTATCCATCATCATGACACCACTGAACCGTTCGAATTATCCGGCCACCATTCACCCTGAGCGCGTGTTGCAATTTGGCACAGGCGTTTTGTTGCGCGGATTACCCGACTATTTGATCCATAAAGCTAACCAGCAGGGTATTTTCAACGGCAGCATCGTTGTGGTGAAATCCACCGGGGGCGCAACGGATGAATTTGCCGAACAGGATGGGCTGTATACGGTGGTGACGCGAGGGATCCAGAAGGGTCAAACGGTGGATAAACACACGGTGGTGTCGGCCGTCAGCCGCGTCATTTCGGCGAAGGAAGACTGGAAAGCCGTGCTCGATATTGCCAAAAAACCGTCGTTGCAAGTCATTATTTCCAACACGACCGAAGTCGGAATCCAGTATGTGGCCGAGAGTATTTTCCAGAATCCTCCGCAGTCGTATCCGGCCAAACTGACGGCTTTCTTATACGAACGATTCAAGAATTTTGGCGGTGGCCGAAGCAAAGGGATGGTGGTCATTCCTACCGAACTGATTACCGACAACGGGCTGAAACTGCGCGACATTGTCGAAAAAGTAGCCAAACACAACGAACTCGGCAAGCTGTTTATGAAGTGGTTAAAATACCACGTGCGCTTCTGCAACTCGCTGGTCGACCGGATCGTACCGGGAAAACCCGATGCCGAAACCCTGCTCCGGAAACAGGAAGAACTGGGCTATGAAGATAAGTTGCTGATCATGGCCGAACCCTACCGGCTGTGGGCCATCGAAGGAGACGACCGTGTCAAAAGCGTGCTGACCTTTGCGAAAGCCGACCCGAGTGTCGTGATCGACGAAGACATCAATTTTTACCGCGAGCGCAAACTCCGCGTGCTGAATGGAGGCCATACCATCAGCGTGCCGCTGGCGTATTTGCTCGGTCTGGAAACCGTCAACGAAATGATGCTGCACCCGCTGATGGGCCGTTTCGTGGAAGAGGTCATTACCCAGGAGATTGTCCCGACCTTGCCCGAGTGGATGATTCCGGAAGAAAACCCGGATGCTGTGCGCGAATTTGCCGCCGACGTGCTCGACCGGTTCCGCAATCCGTATATTGAACACCTTCTGCTCAGTATTACGATGCAGGAAACCTCCAAAATGCGCGCCCGGAATCTGCCGACCATTCAGCGGTTTGTGGAACAGCAACAGCAGGTGCCACAACGAATGGTGCTCGGTTTTGCCGCTTACCTGCGGTTTATGAAGGCCGTTCGGTTTGAAAAAGGAGCTTACCTCGGGGAAGCCACTACGCCCTCCGGAGGCATCATCACCTACCCCATCCGCGACGATTACGCCGAGTATTTCTACAACATGTGGCAGAAAGTCGATGTCCACGATGCGGCTTCAGTACGCAATTTCGTTCACGCCATCTGCGACGATTCGGCCTTGTGGGAAATGGATCTGCGACCCCTCACCGGTTTTGCCGACGCCGTTGCCGAACAGCTTAATAACCTGCTGACGCTGGGCGTTGAAGCGACTATTGAACGCCAGGTGGCAACCGCCGAGTCTACGACCAGCGGCTCAGGAATTGATTAAATGCATCTTTGTGCTGGTCACTGACGGGAATGGTGGCCGAACCAATTTGGATGGTGTTGCGCGTTACGGCCTCAATTTTGTCCAAAGCGACGATAAACGAACGGTGAACGCGCATAAACCGCCGGGAGGGCAGTTTGTCTTCCAGGGCTTTCAAACTCGTTAGCGACAGAATCGGCTTCGGAACGGCCTCGGGGCGGTCTTTCCGCAAATGCACTTTTACGTAATCCTTCAGTCCTTCGATGTAAAGAATGTCATGGAAGGCAATCCGAACCAGTTGGTATTCTACTTTCAGAAACAGGTATTCTTCTTCCGGTTCGGGCGCAACCGGCAAGGCGATGGCGGGCCGGTTGATCAGCTCAAAGTAGGCCCGGGCCTTGTTGGCCGCCCGCAAAAATTCTTCGTAATTAAACGGTTTGAGCAGGTAATCCAGCGCATCGACCTTGTAACCTTCCAGCGCAAAGTGATTGAAAGCCGTTGTGAAAATGATTCGCGGAGCGCTGCCGGTTTGGTTGCGCTCCAGCACGCGGGCGAGCTCCATGCCCGTCAGATCGGGCATTTGAATATCCAGAAACAACAGATCGACCGGGTGATCGTGCAGGCCCTGTAAGGCTTCAACGGCACTGCTGTAGCGACCGGCCAAGGTAAGAAACGGCGTTTTTTCGATGAACGCACACACCAGCCCGAGGGCCAGGGGTTCGTCGTCTACCGCAATGCAATTGAGGGTCATGTGAGTTGCAGGTTCAGATGAACCAGGTACTCGTTTTCGGGGGTGTCTTCTTTCACCGAAAGCTCATAGCGCTCGGGATAGAGCAAATCGAGCCGCCGACGCGTGTTGGTAAGGCCGATGCCACTGCCGACTTCGAGTGACTGATTTTTTTCGGGAAAGATCGTGTTTCTCACTTCCATTTCCAACTTTGACCCTTCCTGGTGGATAACAATACTGATCCGGCTGGGTCGCATGGCACTGACCCCGTGTTTAAAGGCATTTTCGACAAAAGGCAACAGCAGCATCGGCGCAACCGGCACGTCCTGCAAAGGTGTTGGCTGTTCGAGCGTCACGGTTACTTTATCCGTTAGCCGTAGCTGCATGAGCTGAATGTAGTCCTGAACGAAGTCGATTTCTTTGCTCAGCATGGTGGTATCGTTGCCGGTTTCGTAGAGAACGTACCGCATCATGCGCGACAGCCGGTGCAGGGCTTCCCGCGACGCTTCCACGTCGAGGAGCGTCAGCGCGTAAATGTTGTTGAGCGTATTGAAAAAGAAGTGGGGGTTGATCTGGGCTTTCAAAAATGACAACTCGGAACTGACCCGGGCCTGTTCCAGACTGAGCCGCAGCCGGGCGTCTTCCTGCCACTTCTGAACGGAAGCAATGCTGGTTCCGATGCCTAACATCAAAAACGTAGTGACCAGCACCGACTGACTCCAGCCCCAGATATTCCGGGGTTTCCGAACCCCGCCCTCGGGGTGAAACGCCCTAAACATCAGCTCCGGCAGGTTGAACCAGGTATCGATGCTAAACAGCAGGATCAGGACAATGGCAGCCGTTAGCACGAGCGACAACACATACATCCCGGTTTTGTCGCGGAAAAGCAATTGGGGCACCAATACCAGCGTGTTGAGGTAAAACGCACCGACCAGCAGGCAGAAGTAAATCCCCTGTTTGATCCAGAACAAGGTAGGCAACGTAACGTCCCAATTCAGCGGCTGATAAACCAGCAGGGCAAACCCCAGCAAGCCCCAGGCCAGAACGTGCGTCAGAACGGGAACATTACGACGTAACGTGAGTAAATTCATGGGATGATAGGATGATTGTGGGCAAGACTCCCGGGTTCAAAAATCTTCTGAAACGACAAAACAACCTGGTATCAAATGAAACCAGGTTGTCCAACTACCATCTCTATTAAAAAATATCGGTGCAGCAAGTGTATCTATGTAGTGAACGTTCGACGGCAATCAAGGTAAGGTGTCGAACGGGTAACGGTGTCAATTGATTTACAATCATACGGCACAAAAGCCAAAACCAACGCGAAGAATCGACAAATTGCCAGCTTGTCCCGACCAATAGCCGATTTTTACCTATTAGCCCCCTCCGAACCTCTTTTCGGAACAAAACCGGTCCATTTTTGGCATTAATCGGTCGAAACACGTCTTTAGTCGACATCCGTAACTTGCTGGTATATCGCGTTTTGCGGGCCGTTTTTTCCGCTGTTGCTTTGTATCGTTGATCAGCCACATCCGGCCACCAACCCATCAAACCGTTCATTTCACACAAAATACATACTCGTATGAAAACCGCATTCGCTTCCATCGTTGCCGCTCTTTTGGTCAGTGCCTCATCCTTGAGTTTCGCCAACATCACCCCCAAACCGGGTGATCAGGCTCCCTTCGAAACCTCAGTCATTGCATTTCCGTCTACCATGAAAATTGACGTTGTCGTTCAGAATCTGGAAGGCACCAACCTGACGATCCGCCTTGTTGACCATCTGGGCATTACTCAGGCCACGCAAAGACTCAGCAAACACGAGAAAGCTCTCCGCACCCGCTTCGATATCAGCGCCCTAACCGACGGCATTTACAAAGTGGTGGTTTCGGACGGTGCCAACACCCGGACGCAGGAAATCAATATTTCGACCAACGTGCCAACCCCCACGACCTACCGCACGGTTTCCATTGGGTAATTTGTTGATCAGGACAACCGCCGATGGGTAGTTGTCCTGATCTTCATCCCAATAATACCATTTGGATTCATCGGTCAAAAGACGTCATCCGGCGACGTTTTCACGCCCTTAGTCTATTTCGTTTTTCAGAATCCTCCCACAATCGTTGATTTGCATATTCATTGTCTAATGAACTCAAAATCATGAACAAATTTTCCCTCTCTCTATTTTTCACAATCGTATGCAGTCTGGCCGCCGTTCAGACATTCGCCCAGTTTCCGGGCGGTGGTGGGGGTGGTTTTGGTGGCGGTCGGATGGGACAACCCGGTGGCCAACGCAATGGTGAAAAAGAAAAAACATTCATTCCCGGTACCGTCGATGACGACAAACCCCGCGGCAACGGCAAAATTTCCGGGCTGGTGATGGATTCGACTTCCAACAAACCCGTTGAATATACAACCATTGCCCTGATGGATATAAAAACCGGGAAGCCCATCGACGGGACCACGGCCGACGGCAAGGGGAAATTTATCTTATCCAAACTCGCTCCCGGCGAATACAAACTGCAATACTCCTTCATTGGCTACCAGAACAAGCTGTCTGCCCCAATCAAAATTGAAAAGGGTTCCGACATCAACGTCGGCGTCATCAAACTGTCGCAGGACGTTCGGCTGCTCAACGAAGTAACCGTTACGGGTCAGGCAGCCTTGATCGAAGAGAAAGTGGACCGGCTGGTGTATAACGCCGAAAAAGACATCACGTCCAAAGGGGGCGATGCCGCCGACATTATGCGGAAAGTCCCGATGCTGAGCGTCGATCTGGACGGCAACGTCAGTTTGCGCGGTAGCAGCAACGTTCGGGTTCTGATCAACAACAAACCGTCAACGATCGTGGCCAGCAGCGTGGCCGACGCCCTCAAGCAGATTCCGGCTGATATGATCAAGTCGATTGAAGTCATCACCAGCCCGTCGGCCAAATACGATGCGGAAGGCTCTGCCGGGATCATCAACATCATCACCAAAAAGAACACCCTGCAGGGCGCAACCCTGAACATGGACGTCGGCACGGGCAACCGGAGTTCGAACCTGAACCTGAACGCCAGCTATCGCCAGGGCAAAATGGGCTTCAACCTCGGCGGTTTTGGCCGGGCGATGTACAACATCAGAGGAGCTTTCAACAGCACGCAACAGACCACCGGCCAACTGGGCACGACCACCACAATTCAAAACGCCGATACCCGCCAGGCCGGGATGTTTGGCAACTACCAGTTGGGTTGGGATTACGACATTGACAAAAACACCTCGCTGTCGGCCAGCCTGCGCTACGGCATGCGGAACATGATTAACTACCAGGATAACCTGCAAACGCTGTCGTACATCAACCTGCTGTCGACCAGGACTGGTCGGAACGTGGAAACCAAAAACCTCTCCGGTACGGTCGATGCGAACGTAAGCTACACCAAAACCTACAAACCGAATCAGGAATTCAGCGTTCTGGGCTTATACAGCCGCAACAACAACACCAACAACTTTGTGGCGGAACTGCTCAACGGTGTCGACATGCAAACCATCACCAGCCGGCAACGCAACGACAACCTGAGCTACAACCAGGAATCGACCTTGCAGATGGATTACCAGACGCCGATCAAAGCAAACCAATTGCTGGAGTTTGGCGGAAAAGGCATCTTCCGGAACGTCAACAGCGATTACCAATATTACACAACGATGGGCGATAATGAGAACTACCAGATCAGCCCGATCCAGCCGGCCAATACACTGAACTACGACCAGAACATCATGGCGACGTATGTTGCCTACACCTACGCTTCCAAGACGAAATGGACACTGAAAGCGGGTGGTCGTTATGAGTACACGTTCATCAACGCCAAGTTCAGCAACGAGCAGGGCAGCGATTTGAGTGACATTCCGGACTACGGTGTTTTTGTACCGAGTGTGAACCTGTCGAAAGGACTGAAAGGCGGCAAAATCGTAAAACTGGGCTATAACCGCCGGATTCAACGGCCGGGCATCCAGTTTCTGAACCCCAACATCAACTCGGCCAACCCCCTCAACACCAGCCAGGGGAACCCCTATCTGAAACCGGAATACACTGACAACGTTGAACTGGGCCTGAGCGGACAGATCAAGAAGTTCTACATGAATGCGACGCTGTTTGCCCGCCAGACCAACAACTCCATTACGAGTGTTCGGGATGTGACGCAGATCAATACCGGAACGGAGGCTAATCCGGTTTATCAGCAAGCCATCAGCAGCACCTTCCAGAACATCGGAAAAGAGCAGGCCTATGGAGCAAATTTGTTTACCAATGTGACCCTGTTTTCCAAATGGCAACTGGGTGGGGGGATCGACCTGTACCATACGTACCTGACCAACAACAACGCCAGTGCCATCTACGGCGCATCCAATTCGGGCTGGGTCATTGGTGGCCGGTTGTTCACGAGCGTCACGCTGAAAAACGGCTGGGGTCTCCAAGGTTTCGGCGGGGGCCGCGGACGGCAGATCAACCTGCAGGGATACCAGGGCAGCTTTGCGTTCTACAACCTGGGTGTCAAGAAAGATTTCAACAACAAACGGGGCAGCATCGGCCTGGGTGCCGAAAACTTCCTGAATCACCCCTTCAAAGTGCGTTCGGAATCGTCGTCGCCGATTCTGACCCAGAGAAGCGTCAACAGCATGTACAATGCCGGGGTTCGCGTGAACTTCTCCTACCGTTTAGGTAAAATGAGCCTCGACGGTTCCGGTTTCAGCTTCGGCCGCAGGAAGAAGACCATCAACAACGACGACCAGAAAGGTGGTGGTGGTGACGATAGTGGTGGGGCAACCCAACAGGCTCAACCGGCAACCGGTGGCGCAACGGGCGGTCGTCCCCGTCAAAAATAATTCTGAATACCCCTGAATCGATGGCCGGACTTTCAAAATAAAGACTTCTGAAAGTCCGGTTTAACCAAAACCGTATCAATTAACCAACCTCTCTATTCATTTATGAAAACGAAGCAAATTTTTGCCGGTCTGTTAGCCTTAGGTATGCTGGCTTCCACCCCACTGACCATCATCGCCGGCACACCGGGTTCCGACAAACGTCCGGGAAAAGTAGTCGCCAAAACCGTTACGTATGCGGTTGATACCGAACAGAGCACTGTGGTCTGGAATGCCAAGAAAGTAGGCGGTGAACACACCGGGAACATCAAATTGTCGAAAGGCGAATTCGTTTTCAATGGCAACAAGTTAACGGCCGGTACATTTACCGCCGACATGACAACGCTCAGCGAGAATAAAAACAGCGAGCGCGTGGTGAACCACTTGAAAGGCGATGATTTCTTTTCCGTCGAAAAAAATCCAACGGCCGCTTTCAAGATTACCAAACTGGATGCGATTTCGGGTGCCAAAACCGGCGAAGCCAACTACAACGTAACTGGTGATCTGACCATTAAAGGAACCACCAATCCGATCACGTTTCCGGCGGTTGTTAAAGTAGCGGGCGATGCGGTAGAAGCCACGGCGAAACTGGTTGTCAACCGGTTGGCCTACGACATCAAATACCGGGCGGCTGTCATCGGTACGGCGGCTGATAAAATCATTGAAGATACCTTTACGCTTGACCTGAAACTGGTCGGCAAGAAGTCGAAGCCAATGTAAATTGAAGCGGCCCGTGCCAGCTTCTGCCTCTGTCATTCGCTGTCAAAAGAATTTACGAATTTTCATTAATTAATACTATTTTTAATGAAATTTGGTACATTCTGAAGACAACGAATGACTTTTTTTATGAAAATCGATGCTCAACACCAAACCACAAGGAATACCGGACCAATTAATATGAACTATAAAGGCTTTTTACCAAAACCGCTATCCCTCCTGCTGAATACCGGGTTGCTGATCGGGTTGGCTTCGTTTACGATACAAGACAATCCCAACGATCAAAAACCGGATGAGAGCCGGTTTACACCCGTCGTCATTGCCGACAATTTAGACGAACCGATGGTGTTTGAAGTGCTTAAAGATGGCACAGCTTACATCATTGAACGCAAAGGCGCTTTCAAAAAATACGACCCCGCGACCAAAACCGTCAATCTGATTGCGACCATTCCCGTCAACACCAAATACACCAGTGCCGAAGGCGTCTCGCGCGAAGCTGAAGAAGGGCTGATGGGGCTGTCGCTCGACCCCAATTTCGATAAAAACCACTGGGTGTATCTGTATTATGCCCACCCAACCGAAAAGAAGCACATTCTGACCCGCTGGAATCTGGTCGATGACAAACTGAGTTCTGAAAAGGTGGTGCTGGAAGTGACGACCCAGCGCGAAGTATGCTGCCACACCGGGGGTGGGATGACCTGGGACAAAGCCGGGAACCTCTACCTGACCGTTGGCAACAACACCGGCAACCAGCAGGCGGCCCAAACTGATGAGCGGCCCGGCCGCGCCAGTTGGGATGACCAGGGACACGCCGGTAACACCAACGATTTGCGCGGTAAGATTCTGCGCATTCACCCCGAAGCCGACGGTTCGTATTCCATTCCGGAAGGCAATCTGTATCCGAAAGGAACCGCCAAAACCCGCCCGGAAATCTATTCCATGGGCCACCGCAACCCCTGGCGGATTTCCATCGACAGCAAAACCGGTTTTCTCTACTGGGGTGAAGTCGGCCCCGATGCCGGCGAAGACACCGAAATTGGCCCGCGCGGGTACGATGAGCTGAACCAGGGCCGCAAACCGGGCAACTTCGGCTGGCCGTGGTTTGTCGGTAACGACCAGGCGTTTCCGGTTTTCGATTATGCAACGAATAAACCGCTGGACAAAAAAGACCCCAGAAAACTCGTCAACAATTCGCCCAATAACACCGGCTTGACGGAACTACCGCCGGTGGCGCCTTCTTTTATCTATTATCCATACGGTATTTCGGAGAAATTTCCGCTGGTGGGCAGCGGTTCGCGCAGTGCAACGGGTGGCCCGATATACCACCGCTCCGATTTCAAAGATCCCAAGCGTCCGTGGCCAGCGTATTACGAAGGAAAATGGATTGCGACCGACTTCTCCCGGGGCTGGATTATGGCGATTACGATGGACGAAAACGGCGATTACCAGTCGATGGAGCGGGTGTTACCCAACTACCGACCGGTTGAACCGATCGACATGAAATTTGGGCCGGATGGTGATTTGTACACGCTGGAATACGGCAGCAACTGGTTCCGAAAAAGTGACAATTCACGGCTGGTTCGGCTCGAATACAACGGCGGAAACCGGAAACCGCTCGTCCAGGCAGCCGCCAGCAAAAAAGGCGGTACGGTTCCTTTCCAGATCACGTTATCATCGGAAGGCAGTAAAGATTTTGACGGCGACGCGCTGAAATACCAGTGGAAAGTGGCTTCGGGCGGTGGGGCCGCCCGGGTCTTTACAACGGCCAATCCGACCGTATCCTTCGATAAACCGGGCGTTTATACCGCCACGCTGACGGTGAGCGATCCGCAGGGTGCCAGCAACAGCCAGTCGGTCAAAATCATCGCGGGGAATGAACCGCCCGTTGTGGCCGTGAATTTAACCGGTAACAAGTCCTTTTTCTTCCCCGACAAACCGATTCAGTACGCGGTTCAGGTAAGCGATAAAGAAGATGGTAAACTTGCCGGGTCGAACGCGACATCGGGGCAAATCAGTCCGTCGCGGGTCGCCATCAGCATCGATTACACATCCGAAGGCTTCGATTACGCCGAAGTGATTCAGAGTCAGCGCAGTGTCGATGCTTCGACGCAATTTGCCGTGGCGCAGACCCTGATCGGCCAGAGCGATTGCAAAGTCTGTCACCAGGTTGCCACTAAATCCGTTGGGCCGTCGTTCCATGACATTGCCAACCGCTACAAAGGCAAATCCGAAGCGTCGGGGCAACTGGTTAAAAAAGTGATTAGCGGTGGTGGTGGCGTCTGGGGCGAAGTCGTGATGCCCGCTCACCCGGCGATGTCGGCCGGCGATGCCGCTGCGATTGTCAAATACATCCTGAACAGCACCGAAAAAAACCTAAGCACCTTGCCGACGCAGGGTAGTTATGCGCTCAAAATTCCGGAGGGCGACAATGGGAAAGGAACCGTCTTGGTACGGGCGTCTTATACCGACCGGCCGGTCAAAACCATTCCTTCGCAGACCTCGGAAAGCCAGCTTATTCTGCGCAACCCGGAAGTCAGCCCGGCCGATGCTGAGGTCACCAAAGGCGTTGATATCAAAGCCCGGGGTATGGGAACCGGGGTGAGTTTGGTGGCTTTTTCAAAGGGGTACATCGGGTATAAAAAGCTGGACCTGACCGACATCAAACAACTGGAACTCATTGCTTCGGCTCAGAAACGCGATGGCAGTGTCGGCGGAACCATTGAAATCCGGCTGGACTCTCCAACGGGCGATCTGATCGGTCAAACCGTTGTGGAGGTGGCCCAACCGAGAGCGCCAGGGGCCGCACCCACGGCGACGGCCATTCAAACCGCCGGTGGCAATGCGCCCACAGCCGGAACGGGTGTTACCACTCCGCCAAAATCAACAACGGCGGCTGCTCCTTCTTACACGCCCCGTGGCCCGGCACCTCTGAAAGTTGCGTTGAAAGAAACCACCGGGGTTCATGACGTCTACCTGGTTTTCAAAAACGATCAGGCGAAAGCCATCGAGCCGCTGCTGTCCCTGGTCAGTATCAAGTTCAGCCCGGTAGAAAAATAGGCCTACTCTTACCAAAACGAACAGCGCCCGAACGGAGGTTTTCTCCGTTCGGGCGCTGTTCGTTTTGAACGTTAACTAAAGGCGAGATTGCCTTCCTGCAACGCTTTTTCGTACTTTTCTTTATTAAACCGGAACAAATACGGCGACTTGAAAGCCCCACCCTTCCGTTGTTCTTCCAGCCGTTCGATGATGCCCAATGCCCGCATCTTTTTGGAAAAATTACGGGGATCCAGCGGTCGGTTCAGGATGGTTTCGTAGAGTCGCTGGAGTTCGGGCATGGTAAATTTTTCGGGCAGCAGATTATACCCGACCGGTTGCCAGCTTAGTTGAACACGTAACGTCCTGAGCGCCACGGCCACAATATGGTTATGATCGAAAAGCAAGGAGGGCAATTTTTCAACATCCCACCACCGGCATTCATCCGTCAGAAAATCAGCGGTGGGGGCCACTTTCGAAAAATCGACCAGGGCAAAATAACCAATTGATACGGTACGATCGGGCCATTGTCGGGACGATGTATCCGGCCAACTCAGTTTTTGGCTGATTTCCTGCCGGTTATACCGTACATCTTCGCCAAAGGTGTGAAATTGCTGGAGAAAAAGCTCCTTGATCCCGGTACGTTCTTCCAGAATGCGTTGAGCCGCCACATCGACCGATTCGTTCTTGTAGATAAAACCGCCCGGCAATCCCCACTCCTCGGTTTGCTTCCATCGTAACAATAACACTTTCAACTGATTATCATAAAATCCAAAAATCACGCAGTCGATTGAAAGGCCCAACACACACCGTGCATCGACTTCATTGAAATACTCCTCCAGTTGCTTCTTGTAATTCATAGAGAAAAAATAAAAAATTAGCTTTATGTATTCCTTACATATTCACTATTTATTTTTATACCCTGTCAGGGTCTGCGACCGCTGACAGGGTTAAACCTACCCGTGATGAAATCATTCACCATCCGAATTTTTCTGGGCTTTTTGTTTTTGGCCCGGTTTCCATCCACTCAAGCGCAGCAAGCGCACGTTAATTTAGACTGGAATCCGCATAAAAACACCCAAAACCTGAATCCCTTTGGCGCCAACGTTATCTCTCCCGAGGTAAGTGACGATCATAAGGTGACATTTCGACTCAAGGCACCCCGGGCTCAGGAAGTGCTGTTGACCGGTGGCCCCATGTTGCTGGCCCTCAAGGCCACTAAACCGATTCCGTTCAGAAAGGACAATGATACGCTGTGGACGCTGACCGTTGGACCGGTGAAACCGGATATTTACGTCTACAAATTCATCATCGACGGCGTAACCGTGGTCGATCCCAACAACACCCTCACCGGTTTTTCCGATCAACCCGGCTATAGCCAGCTGGTTGTTCACGGCGACGGGCCGGCGTATTACGATGCCCGCCAGGTACCACACGGCACGGTAAGCCGTCATACGTACCACTCGGCTGTGCTCAACGGCGAGCGTGAATTATACGTTTATACCCCACCCGGTTACAACCCGAAGAAAAAATACCCGGTTTTATACCTGCTAGGTGGAAGCGGAGAGCTGGCTTCAACCTGGTCGCTGGACGGGCGGGCGAACTTTATCGCCGACAACCTGATTGCGGAAGGCAAAGCCGTTCCGATGATTATTGCCATGCCGAACAACCAGGTCATTCACCGCAATGATCCAAGGCATACCGAGTTGACATTCAAGCTGTTTGAAGAAGAACTGAGAAAGCAGATTATTCCATACGTGGATAAGAACTACCGTACGCAAACCACCCCGAAAGGCCGGGCGTTAGCGGGTCTGTCGATGGGCGGGCGACATACGCAACTGGTGGGTTTCAACTGCCTGGATTTGTTCAGTTCATTCGGTTGTCTGAGTTCTGGAGATTTGAACACAGAGCAGGCCAGCGCACCATTTTTGAACGATCCGGAGATCAATAAGAAAGTAGATTATCTCCTCGTTGGACAAGGGACCGGCGAGGTGGCCACCATTGGGCTACGGGCGGTTGCGTTGCATGAGGCTTTGCAAAAACACAAAGTGAAGCACGATTATTACGTAGGGGGCGATGGTGCTCACGATTGGGCAACCTGGCGGCATTTGCTCTATTACCGTTTGCTTCCTAATTTATTTCAAAAAAAATAATTCAATTCTCTCCGGCCTTACCTGCTCTCAACCCGGCCATGTTTTGTTGGTACGACCATCGATCGAGTGCTTGCCGGGCCCCACAAAATAAAGGGTAAAATAGACCAGAAAATACAACAAGGGCATCTCTTTTTTCCCAAAAGGGTCGGCACCGTGGGCAAAAAATGCAACCACGAGCATGTTGATCATCAAGATGATGGCGGCTACCCGGGTTTGAAATCCGATCAGAATCAGAATAGAGCAGACAAACTCGGCCAGCATGGACAGGATCAGCGATGATGCACTGCCGATGCCAATGGGGTCTCCAAAAGTAAAATTACCGGTTACTACTTTCATGAATTTAGGCCAGCCATGCGTCAGCATCAGAGCTGCGACACCAATCCTCAGCATCAGTAGTGAAAAATGTACCATCGATGGGCTAGCTTTTGTTCCTAACAGTGGTTTCATAGCAGATTGTCTGGTTACTTCCCTAAACGGACTTTCGCAGGCGTCTGTTTAGGCTTTTTCATAAAAGTTCGCTTCAGCCGAATCCAGAGACCTATGCAAACCCTCTCCCACCTGGATCGTTTTCTTTTCCTAATTTCCTATTCTTTGAAAGTTATCAGCTAATTTACTTTCCGCTAATATCTCTCTGAGTCAGGACTTTATATACTGCGTATTAGACCTTAAACTTCCATAAAAACAAATTATTTTAACTTCAATTAGCAGCAATTATTTCTCAAACAAGTACTCTATAATTTACAATAGATAAGTAGTATATTTATACTATTAAAAATAAAAAACACATCTTATGAATACAATGATTGGTATACCATCTAACCATTTTATAGCCTCTTACATTACCGAAATTGCCAGATCGGTATGTTTAAGTATAAACATTATTTTCGACATTCAACAAGTTGAAAAGATCGTAAAACAGCAGCCTATTGATTGGGTTTTATTTGACATTTATGAAAAATCGACAATTTATTTTGATGTTTTGCAAGAATTGAGATTGCGGGACCAACGTTTCCAATTAGCGATATTAGTAGACAATAGCGTAAATTATACAAATAGTATCGACTATCATATTCAGAATTTAAAGCCCGATTTAGTCTGTGGCTTTCATGAATTACCACACTGTTTAAGGTTGATTGCCCTGGGACAGCGTTTTCTTCCTTCATTACCCCCCATATCGCGAATGCATGCTATACAAGGATGGAATGAATTGACTGGGCGCGAAAAAGAAGTTTTGTGGAAATTAGCGGAAGGCAAATCTACAGCGGAAATAGCCGGTATATTATACATCAGTACCAAAACAGTCGAAAACCATAAGGCAAATATTTCTTCGAAGTTAAATGTAAATGGGGGGCCGGGTTCTTTGTTAAGATTCATTTTTAAAAATAAAGCCTACATCTTATCAACTAAATATTAAATATAGAAACAAAAATAGGTAACCTATCCTAAAAACTCGCATAACATCACTCATGTAGCTAAAGAAACACTTTATGAATTTTACGAAAATACTATCGTAAAATCCACATTGTTGCTATCATGAGAAAAATAAATTACCTTGCAGGAAGGAATCGTACCTTCATAAATTTAATAGCATTATTGGCACTATTAAGTTTACAATCTTTTCGATTTAGTAACATAAATAGGGAAGGAAAAATCCCGTCTATTTTGCTAAAAAATATGGAGAAACCCGCTACATACATACTTGAAAAGAAACGAAACCCAGGAAGCGGGAAACCCAGAAGACCCATTCTTCCTCCCTCTTATCCATCCCCCAATCGAAAATCAGCCTTCTCGGGTAGCGATCCGATTCGTTTTGTCTTTTACACCAATAAAAAGCAGGTCAGTCTTGGTGAAGAAGTGGAATTAACGATCACGGCTCACTACATGGCCATGCATCCCGGCTTGCTAGCGACCTTTCCCGGCTCAAATGCGTTTAGCCTCAAAGTGCTCGTCCCGGACGGTTTCGTTCAAACGGGCGGTGACTATTTCGACCTCATCGGTACAGAGCTTTCAAACCAGCGGAAAACGGTTACCTATTCTCTCAAGGGCAAGTTTGTTTCAATTTCCAGCAATAACACCTTCCGCTTGCTACGAAGCCATAAGGACGCCGGTGCTGACAGCAAATTTATAGAGAAGGGCAAATTCCAGATTCATTGCCTTAATTCCGCCGAAAGCCTTGCCAATGCTGGGTCTTTGAAAGGATCACGGATTGCTGTAACCGAAGTTGCTTGTACACCTTTTCCAATTGTTTGTTCTGGTAACAACTTTGAGATTCGCAATCAAACTATTACTGTAGCACAGACAGGCACCTATTCGCTTGCGGTTTCGTACCGTTCCCATGAAAAATCTGCGATTGGGATCGTGCGAATCGATGGTGTTGCCCAAAATGTAGCGTTTGCTATGACTACTTCGTACCTAAACCAGGTCGTAGGTACCGTATCACTTAGTGCGGGCACTCACACGATTGGATTAAGTTCAGGTTCCGAAGGTGGGCTTGTTTGTTTTAATAACATTTGTCTGACCAACGCTGATAACTCCTGCAACTACACACCATCTGCCACCGTTAGCAACACGACTCTAGGCTGCGGGACTTCGGTAAATTTAAGTGCAACCTGCGAAGGTAGTGATTGTGCTGGGCTAAATTATAGCTGGAGTGGAAATGGCGTTGATCAAAATGGCCAGACGATTAGCGTGAATACGCCTACCAGCGATGGATTTTACACCTATACCGTGACAGCAAGTAAGAGTGGATGCAGTAAAACCGCTCAAACATCGGTCACTGTTAATGGATGCGGGTCAGGATCACTTACGGGTTGTTATGTCATCCGCTCAAAAAAAACCGGTCAGGTATTACAGTCTTTAGCGGGTGATGTAGTTGAACAACGAGCTGCAAATAGCCAGGCGAACCAAATATGGAAAGCCGAAAGCGTAGGAACCAATCAATACAGGTTCACAACGCAGGATGGTTCCGGCAAAAGCATGCAAGTCAATACGGCAAATTATGGAGAATTAATTCGAATCGGAACCTACACCGGATCCGATTTACAGAAATGGACAATCCGAAGCGACAATAACGGCAGTTATCGGATCAATACCTCCAACGGAATTACCTGGGATATGCGAAATTATGGTGTTGAGCCACAACTTCAATTATGGGGTGATATAACAGAACCGTTTGCCGACCAGCGCCTGTTTGGATTCGAGTCCGTTGGTTGCCCCACAGCCCCTCCGGCATCCGGTTCCTGCACTACCTTGCGAAATGCTGACTCCCCTACCAACCTGACTGGTGGTTTGACGTATAAGTATTATCAAAGCATCACCAACAACGATTGGTGCTCAGCCACCGGACTCAGCAACCAGGCTGTCATTAGTTCCGGTTCGGTCGGTACCATTAGCCTCACGCCCCGCCAGCGCGACGACCATTTTGGCTTCGAGTTTGCCGGATACATTCAAGTCCCGGCTGATGGACAATATACTTTTTTTCTTAACAGCGACGATGAGTCCCGGCTCAGCATTGGGGGGCAATTGATCATAGCTCATAGCGGTTGCCACGGCACAGCGACAGCAGGCCAGGAACCCAGCGGCAGCATTTGTCTGCGGGCCGGCTACCACCCCATCCAAATTCTTTACAGCCAAGGTGATGGAGGATTTGGCTTGCAAACATTCTGGCAGGGTCCCACCTTTGCCAAACAGGAAATACCCGCCAGTGCTTTGTTCCGCAGCGGAACATCGACTACAGTAGCTTGTAATTTTGTCGTCAATGCGACAGCACCGGCTACGGCTAATTGCAGTAGTGCCATTACCCTCAACGCTCCCTGCACAGGAAGTGACTGCGATGGTCTCATCTATAATTGGAGCACCGGACAAAACGGTCAATCAATCTACATCACAGCTCCAAGCAGTAACGGTACTTCTACTTATACCGTGACAGCCAGCAAAAATGGATGCAGTAGTAAAACGGCAAATACTAGTATTACCATCACAGGGTGTACAACTCTTAGCTTTCAAGATATGGGGCGAGCTGGGACACGACGCGACCAATTTGACATTGCTAAATCTAATGCTCAAAATGGTACTATTAGCATTAGTGATATTTCAAACTACAGTCTTAGCGGATACAATTCATTGTATTTTATAAACGATGTCTACGTTGGAAAGAGCTTAAATAACTATCAACTACCCGTAAATGCTAAGTACATTGTAGATAAATTAATCACAAAGTCTGATGTAATAAACGGATATCACCGTGTTGAAGATCTGTGGAAACAAAACAGTCAAGATTCTCAATGGATCAATAGTTGGCACCAGCAAATAATCGATACGTATGATGGAAGTATGCCAATAGGAGATCAGACCATAAGTAGCGGTAAAGGAAAACTTTTACCTCAATACGAAAGCTGGTTTATCAGGTCAAATAATTGGAATTCTGAATTTTTGAGAAGCACTTCCCCTTTATCATTACCTCCTGGAAAAATTTTTGGGGGAGATCCTTTAGATGCAACTGCAAATTTGGATGATTATCGTTCACATGGATGGAACGTATTTCATCGATCACACATCAATGGCCAAGATATACCATTAAGTGAGCGGTTGGTGATGCCTAATTCTGATAACTTTAAGCAAGGCCTTCTAAATTCAAGCATATCTAATAAAAATTACTCTAATGGAAATCCTACCTATGAACAAGGGGTGGCATCGCAAGATTATGCAGGAATTGATGGCTTCGGATGGCTAATTGATCAAGTTGGAGAAGGTAATAATTTTGTTTTAGGAAATAGTGATGGTTATTTAGGTTATCATGAACGTTATAAAGCAAGAAATCCAAACAGTCATACCTTTGGTAATTATAGCTCAAATTCTTTTCGTTATAGAGCCTTTTCTTACAATTTTCAGCCTCTTGGTGGCGGCTCACGCAATCCTTTAAATTTTAATAACTATTTACGCCCGTATCAAAGTCAGCAACAAGCAAGGACGGGAGTAAATGGAAACGCTGACCCATTTTATTCCGATCATGGCGGAAAAAGTCTGAGTAGTATAGGAGTTGAGCAATTATTGAACTTCTACCCTTTTGATGTAAATGACATTGATATCATTTATGTAAAACTACATGAAATGGATATTATGTTAAAGCAAGATCCTAACAATAAACCAATTGGCTATTTCTGGCCGCTTAGGGAAAATCCCGCGGGAAGTAGTGGAGGAGATGCTTCAAGTGGACAAAATTCTTATGAATGGGAGCATGAAACTACAAACCCTATTGGAAAAGTACGTCAAAAATCACATAGCATTTGTAGTTTAATTGCAGCAGAAGTATTTGCATTCGATATGATAACTCGTGGAAAAGGATTAGTCTACTTTCATAATTTACCTTTAACAGGTAATGATCGTAATAAAATTGGTAGTAGTGAATTTTACCCAACCACATGGATACCGAACCCTGGAAGTCCCAATAACTTTCCTTTTGTGACATCAAGTGAGGGAATAGTCCCATTATCTCCATTAGTAGGTTTTGACGCAAGCTATCACGGACTAATCAAAGCACAAAGAGCATTAAGTTGGCTAGAAACGGCAACTCCGAATTGGGAATACGCAACATACACATTAAATGGCGCAACGCGTACCGCTCCTGCAGATGGATCAGCTATTCTGCAACATGCATTTGACTACAAGCCCATGGCAATGATTCTACATAACGGCAATAAAAAAGTTGTCTGGGCATTTGACCCATACTGTCAACCAAATTCAACACAAACAATTAAGGTAAACCTTAATGACGGATCATCAATCGATATAATTCTTAAAGGAAATGCATTACATGTTGTCTTAATTAACTAAGACGCTTTAATTTCCGTATATTAACTTTTAAAATAATGAAATATGTTTCTTATAAATGGTTGTTAATTAGTCATTTAATAACCATTTGTAAGAAACATATTAAGAAACATTTATGATAACCAAGAATAAGAGCTCAGTAAAAACAAAGAATTACGCAGGCCTGTCACCGCAGGAATATACAACGCTTGTCTTTTTTTCTATTTTATATACAATTAAAAAGCTGCCATTCATTTTATACAATGGTCAAATAAATCCTGATGAAAGCCAAATGCTAACACAGGCAATTACGTTAAAATTTGATCCAATATTTTGGCGATCAGTTGATGGAACTACCAGTGGACCAATTAATAGCTATATAATTCTTTTATTAAAATATGCAGGATTACCATTTAATTACTTAACTCTTCATGCCACAGCTACAGGACTAGTCATTTTTTCATTATTCATTACATACCTTACATTAAGGCTATTCAACACTATTAAAGTTTCATTTTTAAGCATCATAATTATATACAGTTTTTTTTTCTTCACCAATCATAATGATTTTAACCATTATAACAGTGAATTACCTTCATTTTTTTTAATTACTTTAGCTATTTACATATTAGCTTATACATATCATAATAAAAAAATACCAATATATTTATATATTTTATTTAGTATTATTTGCTGCTTAATACCTTTCGCAAAATTGCAAGGAGGGCCGCTTGCCATTCTATACTTATTGTATGAGTTTTTTATTATATTAAAAAGAAAATTAAATAAAACAGCAGCTATTGTTGGCCTTGGCAGTGGAATGGTAATTGTGGGAGGATCTTTATTGGCATATTTATTTTATAATAATATAATATACGATTTCTATATAATGTATATCAAAACCAATTTAAACCACTATAATGTGGGAGATCCATTTAGTTTATTTATTAAATTAATATTCAAATCGTCTTACGACTATTTATTTTTTTTAATTTACAACATTATAATATGGTCAACTTTCCCCATAGTTATAAGCAAAAAAAATTATTCATATCTTATATATAAAGATAATGTATTCATATTTTTATCAATAAACATTGTAGTTTCTTACATAGTTGTTACTCGCACAGGCTATACTTTTGAACATTATTTATTCTACACGCTTTTTCCCATCACCTTACTCACATCACATATGCTAAGCCATATCTTTGAGTACCGTGACATTAAAAAATACACTTTTCCAATAGTAAGTATAATGATGACTGGATTATTCATCGGCCTTGTTACCGTGCATATATTAAAGTATAATAGGAAAAATCAAAATTTCAAGAGATTTGAACTTGCACAACATGAAATTAATGTTATCAAATTAATTAATTACTACACTAAACCAACTGATTGCCTCGTCGTATGGGGATGGAATTTGACTTATCATACTCTTACCGGATTAAGGCAAGGTACTCGAGAAAATCATTCCATACGATGCATGACGACTAACTCTTTAGGCGCTATCCATGACCCTTATCTTATTGAATATTATTGCCATCAATATGTAAATGATATCAAACGGAATCGACCTGCTGTGTTTATAGATGAAGTTAAAATGAATTCAATTTTTAAGGACCCTAATTTGGTTGCACACCAAACAATTCCAGATTTAAGAAATACCATTATGACAAACTACACACTAATAGACCAGCAAGCAGGGGTTTTAGTGTATGTAAGAAAAGACATATTGAAAATTCGGGGGAAACTGAATTTGGGCTTGCAAAAATATGGTAGAAATTTTTAAGCGACCATTAAGGAATTGTAAAATATAATTCCTCTTAACTGGACGTGCGGTAGTTGAAGAGTAAATGTAGTCGTCGGCACTGACAGCCTTGTACCATTGTGCCAATCCTCAATACATCAAAGGTAGACAACCGATCCGATATGAATATGGTTTACCAACTCGCTTGTGAGAGTGGTAAAAAAGACTCTCAACAACCACTTCACCCCAACAATTTCCTTCAAGGCGGCTGGGTAGCCCCATCAAACTTAGTCTATAGTTCATCCCTCATAAGAGGTTGTTGAGGATTTTATAACTAGCTGAAAAAAGTGGGTGCCTGCTTACCTTTATGTTGCAACACAATGAGGTGGGGCCGCCCTTTAGGTTTGAGGGTTGGTAAGAAACCAAGATTGGGTAGCTTGCCAACCCTCAAACCTAAAGGGCGGCCCCGTTAAAGTTTTTTTTTGAGTACGTCTTGTAGCATCTGCTTATCTAAACTCAGGTCGGCTACGAGTTGCTTCAGTTTCTGATTTTCTTCGGCACCGGCCGCCCGGCTCCAACTGTCGAAGGTTTCGTAGTTCTGGAACCCCTAAACCAGCGTACTTCTTCCACGCGGGCGGCCCCGTTCCAGTTGTAATAGGTAGCCTCGCTGACTCCCATCTTCCGGCAAACTTCCGCCACAGGTACACCAGTGTCAGCTTGACGCAGGGCAAAAATGATGGCTCGGGCCACCCCGTTGTGCTTCGATGAACTTCGTCTTTTTCATGAGCGATTTTGGATTATTTAAGTTATCAAAATCGCCCGAATTTCTCTACTTGTTCACTGTCCAGTTTTTAGGGCCAAGGTCACATTCAAGACTTCCCCATCCGTGATAAACGAGTTTTTATTCATATTAAACGTCGTCGCTCGCCACCGTGGCGCGGTTAAATTCCAGGACGGGTCAAATCCAGCAAAGGAATTGGTCCCAGGTAGCCCAGGGAACGCGGATGACGAAAGAATTCGCGGATTTTTTAAAAGAGATTGACGGATTTATTCCCCCACAGTACCAGTACCCGGGGTCGTTTATATGGCGTTAATGGGAAACGCTTATCAGCTCAATACCGCACCCATTTGAGCCATTTTCAAAACTGGTCCCAGCGAGGCCACGCTAAACAGTGGCTGCTCTACCCTCAAAACCTGGGCACGTATCTGTCGATTGATGAGACGTCACTTTCGCAAGGTGAGTTGTATACGATTCTAACTAATAAAGCGTCAAAAGGCCAAAAGGGCAGTATTGTGGCCATTATCGCTGGAACAAAAGCGGAAACGGTGATCGCTATTCTACGGAAAATTCCCGAAAAGCTTCGTAAAAAGGTCGCCGAAATTACCTTGGATATAGTGGGCAATATGGCGCTGATTGCCAAAAAATGCTTTACCCAAGCCACCCAGGTCACCGACCGGTTCCATGTCCAGCAATTAGCCCTGGAAGCCGTCCAGGAGATGCGTGTCCAGTACCGGTGGCAAGCCCTGGAGGCAGAAAATGAAGCCCTTGAACAAGCCAAAGCCACTCAGAGCGCGTATGAGACGGAAGTGCTTTCCAATGGCATACGCTCAAACAACTGCTGGCTCGCAGCCGGTATGTGCTTTATAAAAAATCGGGTGATTGGACTGACAGTCAACGGGAACGGGCGGCTTTGCTTTTTGATCACTACCCTGATCTAAAGAAAGCCTATGATTTCAGTCAAGCCCTCAGTCACATTTTTGAGAATACGACCGATAAACTTTATGGCTTAGCACGGCTGGCAAAGTGGCATGAAAAAGTCCGACAGTGCGGTTTCAAGGCCTTCAACACGGTGGCCCTTTCCATTCAGAACGATTATGAGACGATTCTCAACTACTTTGACAACCGCAGCACCAATGCGTCGGCCGAATCCTTTAATGCCAAAATCAAAGCCTTCCGAGCCCAATTCAGAGGGGTAAGAAATGCGGAGTTTTTCCTGTACCGATTAACCCAGTTATATGCTTAATCCAAGATGATCCACAACTTTTCTTCTTGATCCGGTATAAATCAGATTCTGAAGTCGGAATGCGATCACGGATATCCCTACCGGACAACAGTCATTCTCACCACAGGTTTGCTCCTGGGTTCTACTGGAGTGTACTTCTTAAAGCTTCCCAGGAAAAACCAAAATTTCACAATGGTTTCAGCTCCCTTGCTTGAAACACGAATCCTCGGTCTAATCAAAAAGTATTCAAAACCAACCGATTGCCTGGTCGTCTGGGGGTGGAATATGCGGTATCATACCCTAAGCGGATTGAGACAGGGCACGAAAGAAAATCACTCAATCCGATGTATGGAAACGAATTCATTAGGCACGATTCATGACCCTCAACTCATTGCCTATTACGGTCGGGAGTACGTAGATGACCTGAAACGAAACAACCCTTCCGTCTTCATCGATGAGGTAAAAGCAAACCGTTTTTTTGAGAATCCCGAATGGGTTATACACCAAAAAAATCCAGCGCTAAAACAGGTTATTGCCGATAAGTACCGGTTGTTGACACAAGAATCCGGCGTTTCGGTTTACGTACGCAAAGATCTTTTGTAGACCTACGAACAACATTTCGCTTTAAATACGATCTCAAAACTGATACAACAACCGCGCGCGCATCCCGGCCGAAGTGTGATTCAAACTAAACTGCGTAGACAACAAAGGGCTTGACAAATACGGATTGGCCTGAATCACCCAGTGACTCCATTGCTTCTCGAAAGCAACCCCCACGAGCCAGTTATTATAGACGGCGGGAGAACACTTCTCGTAGAACTTTTGCGCCATAAATTCATACGGTCCCATCCGGTTGGTGTACGAAATTTTCTCGCGGGCTTCCAGACTGAAGCTCGCGCCAACGGAGGGCGTAATCGTAAAAGAATTCCCGACCGGCAGACGATACCCAAAAGTGACCGGTAATTGCCAGGTCTTTCCACTGCGGGCAATGTTCAAAATTTCAATGCGCTTGTCCCCAGGCACTTTACCCGGATAATCCCGCCGGAATTCAGTTTTTTTCTTGATAAAATACTGTCCTTCCGTAATATACTCTTCGCCCGAAACACTCAGGCGCGTCAATCCGATGCCAATCGTCAACCGATCCCCCATCAGAACTTCACTCGCCAGCCCGTAACCTGACTGACCGCCACTCAATTGCGCACTGCCCCCAATCCGGAAATGAACGAAACGCTGCCGCTCTTCCACCCCCGGTTTTGAACCCGAAGAGGTCGCAACGGCCGAATGCGTTGCCAACGGCCGGATTCGCCGGACCCGGCGCTGGTAGTTTTCGACGTAATAACTGGAATCAAATTTCAACGGCCGATTCAGCACCGGCTCCCAGGAGATAGAAGCGGATTCCGCTGAACCCGTTGTCGACCCGTTGTTTCCCGGAACATCTACCGAACCCGAAACACCGCTTGACAACGGCCGGGAGGTTTCCAAACCGGTGGGTTTCTGCCGTCCCGAATACCGGTTCGGGTTCCGATTCCAGCGATCCGTGGCAGATTGCGGCAAACGACCTGAAGGAAGCGTGTTTCGCTCCGATTGCTCCGAAAGTACACGACCGGTTTTTGAGGGATCCGATTCCGATCCATTCAGCCCGGGTTCAGATTCTGTCAGGCGCTCTTTCGGGCCGAACCGATCCGGTAAAGCTTTGCCTTCCAACCGGTTTCGATTCCGACCTGGAGTCGATTCGGCGGGCGGGTTTTTGTCGGTGGAGTTCGTTGCCGATGGATCTGCTTCCAGACGGTTGGCCAGTTCGCGATCATCATCCCGCTGAACACCCGGAACAGAAGGCCTCAACCGGGGTGATGGAACGAGAATCTCGCGCGTGATGTAGACCGTATCGGTTTTTGGCGACTGGGCGACCGGTGTTTCCAGCGGGGCCTGTTGCAGAATCGTGACGCTATCCTTCAGAGAATGAACGGTTTGTGCCAGTTTCTGATTGGTACGGTATTGCCACACCGCCAGAATAACCAGCCCGGCCACTGTGGCGGCACTCATCATCGGCACAAGCCACTGCGTAACCGCCCCGCCGATGGAAGGTACGCCATTGCGACGCAGAACAGACCGAAGATGCACCCAATCGGTCTCCTGGAACGGAGGGTCTATCCCCTCCAGCTTTTGTCGTATATTTTCCTCAAATTTATCAGTTTTCATAGTAACGAATAGGAATCGCGGGGTCGGATGGAAACAGGTGTGGGTACGCAGACCGAATGGCCTGTTGAAGACGTTGCCGCGACCGTAAAAAATGCGAACGGATCGTGGCTTCGTTGCTCTGTAACACCTCGGCAATTTCCCGAAGACTGTAGCCATCTACTACATGCATCGAAAACACAGTACGGTAGGCTGGCGGCAGTTGCTGCACCAGCGCCAGAATTTCGTCGGCCGAAATCTGGCCAATCACATCGTCTTCGAACGGCACATCCTGACCGGCCTCCAACGAACTCATGTCTAATTTGTGGTATTTGCGGTAATAACTGATGGCGGTATTGATCAGAATCGACCGCAGCCACGCTTTGAAAGGATGAGTAGCATCGTATTGATGCAGTCGTTGAAATACTTTGAGAAAGCTCTCATTCAAGACTTCTTCGGCTTCCTCCGTCGTAGCCGAATACCGCAGGCAAATACTTTTGGAATAGCCATAAAACTTTTTAAATAAAACACGTTGAGCCTGCGCATCATGGTTGCGGCAGGCTTCAATAATACTATCAATATCGTTTTCCGCGAAGGAAGGGCGCTTTCGAAAGAACAAGGCCGTAACGATTTAAGTAAATGATTCACTCATATCATCCCAATACGTCAAAAACCGACCGGCTGTTGCAGCAACCAGGCACTATTTTTTATTTTTTTTCAATCTCTCAATTTCTACATTTTTTTCGATTTGGTCTGCAACGGTGCCGGTTTTCCAGGCGTAATGTCAATTGTATCGTCGAAAAAAACGGTTCGCTCCCAAATGAGTCTCCCGCTTTTTTCGACCTCGACCTGAAATTCTAAAGCAATGAAAATACATCTGTTGGTCATTGCGGATAGTCTCCATTACGACTCGGGCCTCAACTCCCGGCAGAGCTACATCGATCAGTTCGTGCAGCAACTGGAACGCGGGGGGCAGGAAGTAATTGTGACCTACCATGCACCGATGGCCATCAGCACCATCGCCGAAGTGTTGCAGCGGGTTCCGCTCCGACGCTATGACCTGATCATTCTGCAAATTGCCAACCGCCACCTGCGCGATTCGCGGCTGGCCCTC
This sequence comes from Larkinella humicola, assembly GCF_008727875.1. Lineage (GTDB taxonomy): Bacteria > Bacteroidota > Bacteroidia > Cytophagales > Spirosomataceae > Larkinella > Larkinella humicola. The sequence continues at coordinate 494,327 of NZ_VTWS01000006.1, forward strand.
CGCCCCACCGCCGGCACCCGGTTCGTGGAGCATGTAATGGCGTGGAAGTTACGCATACAATCCGTTCTGAGTGCCATTCGGCCCCTGAACGAAGTATACGCCCATTTGTCGCTTATTCTGGAGACACTCCGGTTTCACCGCAGCCGGGTTATTCTGATGACGCCTTTCCCCCACCGCGAACCGGTCAGTGGCTGGTTGCGACGCAAGGGCAGTGCCATCCTTAAAAGTGAAGGCCAACACCGGGGATTCCGGGTGTTCGATGTTCAGGCACTGGTCGATTCCCGTGAAGAGTTTTTCAGTACCGGTGATCGTGAACGGCTCAACGCCATCAGCCACGAACTGATCGGACGACGGTTGTATGATTTTTACCGAACGGAACCCAGCATGACCACCGGTCCGCTGAAACAGGATACCTGACGCTCAACCCAGCATTACCAACCACCATCATATACTTCCAGCAAAACCATGAAAAAACCCCTGTTCATTGCCTTGACCGTTATCGTGGCTGGCCTGTATGGCTGCAACCAAAGCCAGCAAACCGTCACACCGGACACCGATTCGGTAATCTCGGCCACCAGCACCGCCCGGTTGGCGTCCGACAGTTCCGGGTTCTTCTGCAAGAAGAAAGTTACGAAAATCGCCGTAACCGACCTCCCGACAGCGGTGAGCGGTTACATCTCAGCCAACTATGCCGGCGCCACCGTTGATTATGCCGCGAAAGATGATACGGGTAACTTCCTGGTAGCCATCACGCAAAATGGCGAAACCAAAGCCCTGTTATTCAACGCCGACGGCACTTTTAACGAAGAATTAGCCCTGAAAGACGGCCCCGGCCGAAAAGGCGGTTCGCACGGAAAAGGCGGTGGCAAAAAAGGAACGCTGGAACAGATTGCCGTCGCTGACCTGCCGTCTGCCATCACCAGTTACATCAGTACAAATTATGCCGGAGCCGAGGTGAAAACCGCAGCCAAAGACAGTACCCGTGGCTACCTGGTGATGCTGGTGGTGAGCGATCAGTCGAAAACGCTGCTCTTCAACACCGACGGAACCTTCAACAAGGAAGTTTCCAAACCGTTGCGTGGCAAGTTTACGGCCGTTGCCGTTGCCGACCTGCCCGCTGCCGTTACGACCTACATCACAACAACGTATGCAGGTTCGACGATTAAAGATGCGGCCAAAAATGCCGACGGGCAATTGGTGGTCGTTGTGAAAACCAGCGATGGAAAACCGGTAGCCCTGCTTTTTGAGGCCGACGGCACCTTCAAACAGGTGTTGAAACAACGGCGTTGATGAATCGATTTGGCACCCTTCTCCGAAAACAGGATGCGGTGCGGTGGCGAAGGGTGCCAAATTGATGCGGTGAATGACTCATACTTTTTGAATACAACCTGAATTGGATCTCCTATGAACAATACGCTGCGCAGTGTTCCTGCCTGGTGGGGAATGGTTTTGCTATCCGCTACGCTGCTGGCGGGCTGTCGCAAGGAAACCGACCTTGTTGAACCAACGACCACCACCTCCTCCGAAAACCAGACCATCAACAAATGGATTCTGGAAAACATGCGGGAATATTATTACTGGAATGACAAAATCCCGGCCAGCCCGGATCTGACGATCGCGCCCTCCGATTTCTTCGACTCCATTCTCTACGCCTACGACGCCACCGCCCGACCCGACGGCGACCGGTTTTCGTGGATCGAGGAAAATGCGGATGATCTGTCGGCGTCGCTGAGCGGAGAATCGACCACCACCGGCATGGAATTCATGCTTTACCTGCGCTCGCAGGGTTCTACCAACGTGATTGCACAGGTTTTGTATGTTTTACCCAACTCCCCGGCAGCCGCTGCTGGCTTCAAACGGGGCGACATCATCAGCAAAGTGAACGGTCAAACCATCACGACGTCCAACTACGTTTCGTTGCTCTATTCGGGCGGCACAACGTTCTCCTTTGGTCTGGCCGAATTGCAAAACAGCACGCTGGTCGATACGGATCTGACCCGCGCTGTAACGGCTACGGTTTTTCAGGCCAACCCGGTTTTCATGGATTCGGTCTACACCGTTGGCGGAAAAACCGTCGGCTATCTGGTTTACAATCAATTTGTTCCGGCGCCCAACAACAGCAACGGTTCGGAATATGACGATCAGGTCGATGCCATTTTCAGCAACTTCAAAGCCAAAGGCGTTAACGAACTGGTGCTGGATCTGCGCTACAATCCGGGCGGCTATACGTCCTCATCCGCCAATCTGGCCAGTTTGATCGGAAAAAATGTCGACCGAACGAAAATCTATTTCCGCGAAGAATGGAACTCTACCCTGACGCCTTATCTCCAGCAGGAATACGGCGATGAGTTCTTTATCCAGCGGTTTGTTACCAAATCGCAAAACATTGGCAGCAACCTCCAGCGGGTTTTCGTGCTGACCACCGACGGAACCGCTTCGTCCAGCGAACTGATTATCAATGGATTACGCCCTTACATGACGGTAACGACCATTGGCACTACAACCTATGGCAAAAATGTGGGGTCTATCACGATAGTCGATGATTCCGGAAACATCAAATGGGGTATGCAGCCAATCGTTTTTAAGTCATTCAACAGCCTCGGCCAGTCCGATTATTCCACCGGTTTTACGCCCGCGGTGGAGGTTCAGGAACCGCTCAACCTGCAACCGCTGGGCGACGTCAGCGAACCCCTGCTCAATGAAGCACTTTACCAGATCACCGGAAGCCGCATTGCCCGGCGGGGTGTTGCCGAACCCAACCGCCTGCCCGCCCTGGGGTCGTCGATCCAGCGCAGAGCCGGCGGAGGGCGAATGATCAAAAGCTTACCAACCTTTAAACCCAGTACCCTATAAAACACCTTTAAGCTGCCTTTTCTCCATGAAAACCGCTCTGACTACGTTCTGGCTAACCCTCCTTGTCTGCCCGGCTTTTGCCCAGGGAATCACCGACTACTATCGCCCGGCGGGGGCGTCTGCGGGGGAATTCACGCCCGAGTACCGATCGGCGAAAGAACGCCGGGCCGAAATGACGAAGCTAATCGCCCGCTACGGCGAAACGTATATCCGGGAGCGTTGGTACATCGGAGGAGACGGTTTTTTTCGAACCGACAAAGGGCAGCTTGACCAAACCTTCAACGGATTGATCAGTACAAAATCCACTACGCAAACCGGCTGGAGTGCCGTTGTGGGCTGGGTTGGCAACGAACGCTGGGCGGTGGAAGGCGGCTACGCCCGTTCGCCTATTCACAATACGCTGGTGGTGGGCACCGGTTCGAACGCCCTCGACCTGCGCTTTGAGAACAACAAGCACGGTTTTGTGGTACGCGGCAAACGGCTGATGCGGTTGGGCAACCGAACCGCCCGTCGCTCCGGCTTGTGGCTCGGAGCCGGGGTCTGGATGGTGCCGAACAATGGCCAGCAAGTCAGCAACTTTTTGGTGGAAGGCTACAGCTACAGTGGTTCCGGGGGCGGTTTTGGCCGCACCAGCCGCACCCGGGTCGACACCCTCCAGATTTTTGGGGCAACCCGCCTGAGTCCGCGCCTGAATGGTATGGCCGAAGCCTCGGCCGAATATACCGTCAAGCTGGGCGGAAAAGCCGAACTCAGTCTGTTTGCCCGGAAATACTGGGGACTTAGTAACTCAATCACAACCAACCTGTTATACACCGTAAACCGCGGAGAGTCGCAATCCGCCGTCCTTCGGGCCGACGGCAGCGGCTGGAGCGTAGGCGTATCCTTGCGATACGTCTACGCCCTCCGCTATGACCTGCGAAAAATGCCGGGCATCTTCAATCTGCGGGGCAACCGACCGGAACCGGTCAGCGAAAAACGACGGCGTACTCAATTGTAAGTTCATGCGTATTGATTCTAAAAACAATTAACATCCATTTTCTTTCACCGTTGCCCCATCGGTAACGGGCTTTTCTGTTTACTCACTTTCCCCTTTTTTCTATGAAAATTTCATTTCCCCGCGTGTTGCGCTCTAAACCCTCGACGGTAAGCTCATTTTTTAAGAATCGTTTTTCGATCCTGATTCCGGCTTTTTCCTACACCTTAATCTGGGTGTTGTGGGGCGCTATACTGAGCAGTTGCTCCTCCGAAGACGACGTTGCGGTTTTGGGCGACTGGAATCGCCGTTCTGATTTTGAAGGCGTGGCCCGAAACGCCGTAGCCGGTTTTGTGCTGAACAATGTGGCCTACATGGGTACCGGTACTAACGCCGACAACGACCGGCTGAAGGATTTCTGGTCGTATGACCCGGCCCGCAACACCTGGACGCAGTTGGCCGATTTTGGCGGAGAAGCCCGCAATACCGCCGTTGGTTTTGCCGTCGGCACGAAAGGCTATCTGGGTACGGGTCTGAATGCCAACAGCGACCGGCTGAAAGATTTCTGGGAATTTGACCCTGCTTCGAACGCCTGGAAACGCATCGCCGACTTCGGTGGCACCGCCCGACGCAACGCGGTGGCGTTTTCGGTGGGCAACAAAGGCTACGTGGGCACCGGTTTCGACGGGAATTATCTGAAAGACTTTTGGTCGTATGATCCCACCAAAGATACCTGGGAGAAAACAGCCAGCTACGGCGGGGCGAAACGACTGGGAGCCCTCTCGTTCGTGATCGACGGACTGGCGTATGTCGGAACCGGCAACAACAACGGATCGGCCGAAAAAGACTGGTGGGCTTACGATGCGACCAAAGATGAGTGGATCGAAAAAGGTGATTTTGAAAGTGATGAACTGGTACAACGCAGCTACGCCGTTGGGTTTTCAATTGGGAACAAAGGCTACGTAACCCTCGGGGATGGCAGCACGGCGGTTTGGGTGTATGACGCTGCCACGGACGATTGGTATGAGCAGGGCATATTCGAAGGATCGGCCCGACAATATGCCTTTGGATTCTCCATCAACGGCAAAGGCTACGTCACCACCGGCAGCAGCGGTTCCGGCCGGTTCGACGACCTCTGGGAATTTGACCCCACCGTTGAACAGGACACGGACACGAATTGATGGGCTCATGAAAGGCAAAAAATTTCAGTCCCTGGCGATTCTATTGATCGGGCTGGCTATTGTTACGACGTACAGCCTGTTCCGTCAAAAATCGCAGTATGAGCTTCAAACGACCCAGGCACCGACGGGCTGGGGGTATCAGGTTATGCTGAACGGCAAAACCGTGATCGACCAGCCGACGGTGCCGGGTCTGCCGGGGCAACGCGGTTTTGCCAGCGAAGCCCTGGCCCGAAAAGTGGGTGAATGCGTTGTTTCCAAGCTGCGTCAGGGGCAATTCCCACCCACGCTCACCCCGCCGGAACTCAGCCAGCTGGGCATAGCAGTTCCGTAATCGATTTACGGTTTTCAGTTTACGGTTTACGGTGGCTGACGCGTGCTTCAACCAGAATGCGCCAGCCACTGAAAACCGTAAACTACTATACAGTATTTAGTCCCCCCTACTTTAGAAAAAATACATGCGAACTTTACTGCGCTTAGCGCTACCGATGGTGGCCGGAATGTTGATTTCCGGCTGCATGTCGGGGGATCTGGACGTCGGCCAAAATCTGATCAATCCCGACGAAATGGAACTCCAGTACATCGACACGGTAACGGTCAATCTGTCGACCATCATGGCCCCCGACTCGTTTGTTACCTCGTCCGACAGCACGATTCTGGTGGGGCGCTGGACCGACTCCCAGACGGGCCAGATGGAAGGCCGGGGATTTGCGTCCTTATCGTATGTCACCAACGATTTACCCGATCAGAAGGGCATCCGGTTCGACTCGCTGGTGCTGGAAATGGTGTACGGTTATTCGGTGGGCGACACCCTGAAACCGTTTACGCTTCAGATTCACCAGCTTCGGCAGCCGCTCGATATCGGGGCGGTTCATTACAACACGCAATCGGTCGCCTATAACGCCACACCATTGATTACCACCACCTTTCTCCCCCAATTCAAGGAAGAAATCCGGCAGGTTCGGGTTCGGATCCCCGACGCACTGGCGCAGTCGTTTTACGCCAAGCTAGTTAGCAAGGAGATCAACAGCAGCGAATCCATGTCTGATTACTGGAAGGGGTTTGCGTTTTTGAGTCCAGCGGCCAGCAATGTCTTTCTGGGGTTAAACCTCACCTCATCGCTTTCCGGCATCCGGTTGTATTACCGGGGCAACGACATCAGCCAGACGGCGGGTAATCTGCTCTTTCCGTTCCAGTCGTCGCAATTTACCCAACTGACCAACAACCGGAGCGGAACGCCTTTGCAGGCCTTGCAACGCGCATCGGATGCAGTTTCCAGCCGAACGACGCAAAATTCATCGTTCGTCGTGCCCGGTGCGTTTCTGTCCACCCGACTCGAAATCCCGTCGCTGAGTGAGTTTATCAAACCGGAAAACTTCATTGGCCTGAACCGCGCGGAACTGATTATCGAACCCATCCGGCGGGATGTGCGCGACAACAATGCGCCCCCCGACCAGTTGGCACTGTATTTCACCAACAATCAAAACGAAACTTTAGAAGCCGTTCCCGGTTTTTCCACCGGTGCATCGGCCGCCGTCGCCAGCTATTCGTATTTGCCAAACGCCATCGAACTGGAGGATGCGTACGTCTTCAACATCACCCATTACGTCAACCAGGTCATGAGAGGGCTGTCTGTCAACCGGCCGATGTTGCTGAAGGTTCCGACCGGACAGAGTACGATGAAGACCATGATTCAACGCGTCGCGTTTGGAAACCGGCAAAGCACCACCGACCGCATCCGATTGAAATTGTACATTACGTCGGATACGTAACCAAAACGTTGGGCGGTTTGGAAGTCCAAATTTAACCGCCGAAATGAATGTTTATCAGCCCGCTGCTTCAGCTGTGGGTAAACTGACACGAAACCGAATCATTACGAAACCGTTTTAACGGTTTGTCGGACGATGAAACCGTTAAAACGGTTCTGGTAGCAGGGAGTTACTTTTCGCTTGACCCACAGCTAAAGCTGTGGGCTGATAAACATTTTTTCGGCGGTTATTTTGCGGTAGGCTGATTAACATTCAGTTAGCGACTGTCTAAATCTTTACAAAAATTTAACAAGCTGAACGCCAGCGGTTCTAACGGCTTTTCAGTATTTTACCGGTTCATTAGCTTACTGCTTTCCGGTATGAACCAACCGATACGAATTTTCACGCTGGCTTTTTTTCTGGTCATCAGCAGCCTTTCTTTCGCCACGGCGCAGCAAACGCAAAACGTCATTCTGGTTACGCTCGACGGGGTTCGCTGGCAGGAGGTGTTTTCCGGTGCTGATTCGACGCTGTTGTTCGACCCGGCTTATTCGCCCGACACGGCCACGGCACGAAAGTTTTTCTGGGCGGCCACACCCCGGGAACGACGCCAGCGGTTGTTTCCGTTCTTCTGGAATACCGTCGCCAAAGAAGGGCAGCTTTACGGGAACCGCCTGAAAAACAGCCGCGTCAATGCCTCAAATCCGTACTGGTTCAGCTATCCGGGGTACAACGAAATTCTTTCCGGTTATGCCGACGACCGCATCAAGTCGAATGATAAAATCGACAATCCGAATACCACCGTTCTCGAATTTCTCCATAACCAACCCGATTACAAGGGCCGGATTGCGGCTTTTTCATCCTGGGATGTGATCGAAGCGGCTGTAAACGAGAAGAAAACCGGTATTTTCGCCAGTGCCGGTAACGAGTTGATTCCATCCCCAAAAACCGCCACCGATTCGCTGCTCAACAGCATGATGACGACCATTCCCGCGCAGGTCTGGGACAAATCCGTCCGCAGCGATTTCCTGACCTATTATGCCGCCAAAAACTACCTGCTGCAAAACCGCCCCCGGGTGCTGTTCATGCAGTTTGACGAAACCGACGGGCTGGCCCACGCCGGGCGGTATGCCGACGATCTGCGCATGGTGAACACCGCCGATGCGTTCATGGCCGACCTCTGGAAAACCATCCAGCAAATTCCGCAATACGCCGGAAAAACCACGCTCATCCTGACCACCGACCACGGACGGGGCCACACGCCGAAAGCCACCTGGAAAGGTCACGGTGCCAAAACACCGGATTCCTACCAGATGTGGTTCGCCGTGATCGGCCCGGACACGCCACCCACCGGCGAACAGTCCGGCGGACCAGTCTTGTTTCAGAACCAGTTGGCGGCTACGGTGGCGAAGCTGTTGGGCCAGACGTTCACCTGTGAACACCCGGTGGGGCCACCGGTTCTGACGGTTTTGAAACCGTGAACCTACTGAAACCGGCTTTTCAGTCAGGAGCCAGAACGACCCGTTCCATTTTCGGAACCAGCAGATGAATGATCCCCAGCGCGAGCAGATACGAGCAGGCAGCGACCACAAACAGCGGAAAATACCCATACCGAACGCGGATGATACCCGCCACCAGCGCCAGCAGAACGCCGGAAATAGCCCCGACCGCCCCCCCAATTCCCGTGACCTGAGCCACCAGCGGTTTGGGAAAAAGATCGGTGACGCTGGCGAACAAGGTCGCCGAAAAACCCTGGTGAGCTGCCGTAGCCAGTGAAATCAAGCCAATGGCCACCCCTAAACTGTGCGTCTGAGCGGCCAGCACAATCGGCACCACGCAGAGGGCACAAATCAGCCAGGTGATCTTGCGGGCGCGGTTGACCGACCAGCCGATTTTGAGAAAGTAACTTGATAGCCAGCCGAAGAAAATACTGCCCACATCGGTAACGAGGTAAATCACCAGAAACGGTAACCCCAGATTTTTGAGGTCGAGCTTCTGGTCCAGGGCTTCGCTGCTGTTGAAAAAATCGGGCAACCAGGTCAGATAAATCCAGAAAACCGGGTCGATCAGAAATTTGCATCCCGCATACGCCCAGGTCTGGCGGTAGCGCAGCAGTTGCCACCAGGACACGGAAGCCCGCTCCGGCTCGGGAACCTCATCGGCCCGAATCAAAGCGTGTTCGCCGGGCGACAAACGGGGATGTTCGGCCAGCGGGCGGTAAATCAACAGCCAGGCCACCAGCAGCCCGATACCGAGTAAACCGGTGAGCAGAAAGCAACTTCGCCAGCCGTATTGCAGCGTCAGGAACGGCACGAGCCAGGCCGTCAGAATGATCCCGATGTTGCCGCTGGCGTTAAAAATACCAAACGCAATCGAGCGTTCCTTTTGCGGAAACCATTCCGACACCGTGCGCGTAGCCGCCGGAAAATTCCCGGCCTCGCCAACGGCCAGCCCCGCCCGGGCCAACGCCAGCGACCGGATCGAGCCAACCAGCGAGGTCAGCATACCAGCCAGACTCCAGATCATCACAAACAGCGAAAATCCCCGCCGAAGGCCCAGCCGCGTGGTGAGCCAGCCCGTCAGCAGAAAGCCCAACGCATAGGCCGCTTTGAAAGCCGCATCGACAAACCCCATCTGCTCCTTAAACTGCCCGTCGAGCGCCGGGGTCAGAACCGCGTCGGCAGGAAGCCCCAGCATATCCCGCTTGAAAGACGGGTCAATCATGGTGAACGACAGCACGTTGCGATCCACGTAGTTGACGATGCCCGACAGAAACAAAACCGCCAGCACCCACCAGCGCAGGTTTTTCCAGGGTTTGTAGCCGGTAGACGGTTTCAGATCCGGTACGTTGCGGGGTTGATTCATGGGGTTGTGGGGCTGGTGATGAGTACCCGGTTGGTGCGAAAGCCGGGTCGTACCTCGCCACCGGGAAGAACCCACTTTCCGTCCCAGACCACCGCGGGCGTCGTAACGGGTGCCCATAACACTGGTTTCTCCGTGCGATCATTCGACCCGGTTTTGGGAATGACGTTGCCAGTAACCGTCCAGGTATTGGTCGGGGTGTGGTAGGCCAGAACTTCGGTGCGAAAACCGGGATGATTTTCTTTCAGAATCAGATTCCGGTCGGCATTGGCCCCGTCGTCGCCACCCGGCACCAGCAGTTGGGCCTGTCCAAGGGGAAAAGCGGGTGAGGGCGCGGCAACGGTGGGATTCGGCAAATCGGCCAGGCGTGCCCAGGTCCGTTGCGCGGGGTCGTAGGCATACGCATCGGCCAGATACCGGCGTTTGATCGCTCCGGTTTTTGGCTCCGCAAAGACTTCCGTACCGCTGAAGAGAAAGAATTTCCCGGCCTGCGCCCCGGCCACCGCCAGCATTCGGCCCGGCCCCGGCCAGGGGGGTAACCGCTGCCAGCCCGCTTCGGGTTGGCGCAAATCCAGGCTCAGAAAAAGGTTTTCGGCGGTGGTGTCGGTCGGCGTTTCAATGCCGCCAGCTACATAAACGATTCCGTTGAGAACCGCCCCGCAGGCATTCGCCAGTGGCAACGGCAGCGGACTCAGGCTTTTAGCCGTCACCTGTCCATGCTGGTATTGCAATACCAATACATCCGGATAATGCCGCTCGCCGTCAGCACCGCCGATGCACAAAATACCATCAGGCACCGTCAGGGCCACGCTGTACCCCATTTTTCGCGGCAGTTTGCCCACTTTTTTCCAGGAACCGTCCGGTTTTTCCAGCACAAACAGATCGTCGTACCAGGTTTTTGGCGTTTTGCCCCAGGGACCCACATTATCGGGGAAATTAGCGCCCCCTCCTACCAGCAAAGCCCCGTTGCTGATTCCGGCAACAGAACCCGCAAACCCCACCGGATCGGGAACGGAAGGCAACGTTCGCCAGGTCAGCGATTGCGCCAAAGCAAGATCATATACCATTGAAAAGAGAAGAACAAGAAACCCGTTTCGAGTCATAACGTCTATAAAAAACCGCGTTGGTGGGCCATCCAGCCCGTTCAAAAACCGACTCAGGATTGGCCATTGGGAGTAGCAGTCGCCGACAGCACGACCGGAATTTCCGAAGCCGTGCGGAGCCGTTGCCAGAAGCCGATCGTTTCCAGTTCGGTATACAACTCGTCATACTGTTTCTCCGAAAGCCGCGTCAACGGCAGACGGCACGGCCCTACGTTGTACCCGAGCATGTGCATGATGGCTTTCTGGGCCGGGATGGGCGGAAATTGGGTCATCACCCGGATCATCTCGATCAGGTGGGCCATGCCCTCCTGCGCCTGCTCCATCTGTCCGGCCTTGTAGTGCCGCTGGACTTCCAGATACAGCGGAGCGGCAAAATTGTACGTGCTGCCAATGGCTGCTTTTGCCCCAATGCTCAGGGCTGGCAGCAACATTTCGTCGTATCCGTACAAGACGTCAAACCGGCTGTTGGCATACCGCAGACACACCTGGTATTCCCAGATTGTCGTGGCCGTATACTTAATTCCGCGCAGGTTGGGAATCTGTTTTTCGCTCAACCGGAGAAATTCAACCATGTCCATGCCTACACCGGTCAGGGTCGGAATGTGGTAATAGTAAAATGGCATTTCGGGTGCTGCCGACGCGATTTCGGCCATGCTGCTGACCAGATTCTGAACCGATGTGGGTTTGAAGTAAAACGCAGCGACCGACGAAGCGGCATCGGCCCCGATCGAATACGCGTGTTGCAACAGTGCCTGCGATTCGCGAATACTCGAATGCCCGACGTGTACCCAGATGGGCAACCGCCCCGCTGATGCCTGCACGAAGGCTTCGGCCACGGTCATACGTTCCTGTGTCGTCATGTTGGGGCCTTCGCCGTTGCTGCCACAGATGAAGGCGCCACTCAGCCCATCGGCAACCATTTTGTCAAGTATAACCGGTATTAATTCCAGATTGAGGGAACCGTCTTCGTAAAAGGGGGTAAATGGTGCGGACAACAGTCCTTCGGTTTTTGGTACGTTCATGGTGTTTTGGTCAATTCTACTCGCTTTCTATTTATAGCCTTTTGTCGAAATCGTCGAGCTTGAACCGGACGGAGACGACCGAATGCTTTTTCGTTCCGGGTTCGTATTTGATGTACGTTGTTGCCACGAGCGTACCGTCGGGCAGGAGTTCCAGACCGGGATACCCGCAATCGGTTCCGGCGTAATTATGCAGCAGTTTCACCCGATATTGGCCCGAAAGCCCATTGATGATGTCGTTGTACGTTCCCACCCAGGCCACAAAATGCCCTTTGGTGGGGCTATTGGGGGCCATATCCCGAAAAACCGACACAATCCGACCGTCCGGCGTATACCGCACCATATGGCGGTCGCCGGTCAGCCCCCAGGGCGTTTCGACCGGCTTCGACCAGGTTTTCCCCTCGTCCTCCGACGTCATCATCAACGCCCGGCCTTTCCGCTGGTTTTCCCGCATCAGACACAGCAATTGTTTGCCGTTGGGCGAGCGAAACACGGCGGGTTCGCAGGGCGAGCGGCCTTCCATTTCGCCCACCATCACCGATTCGCCCCAGGTCACTCCGCCGTCCGTCGAGATCGATTGCCAGATTTTCAGCGGAGATTTGTCCTTGTCGTCCGGCCCCCGATGATACAGACCCAGATAATCGCCGTTCTGTAGTTTGACAATGCTCGAAAAGGCCATGACACACGGTTTTCCCAGACTTTTGACGGGCGTCCAGGTTTTGCCGCCGTCTTCGCTCCAGGTCTGGGACATGCCCGGACGGGCCGCAAACACCATCAGACGCGCCTTCCCGGCTTTGTCCGTTAACTGGTAAATACTGGGGCAATTGAAGGTCGTGCTCCAGTCGGCGGGCGTCGGGATCATTTCCCATTGAACACCGCCGTTCGTGCTCTTCGCCAGCGGGCCGCATTTGCCCCCGTGATCGAACGACCAGGCACAAAACAGCGTCTTGCCGTCGGGCATCAAGACCGTTGTCGGGTGCCCCTGGTAGATTTCCTCCGTTCCCCGGGCAATAACCGTGTGCCGGTTTTTCTCGCCGGACACATCCAGAATCGGGAGGTTTGGGCTGTAAGGCTGGGCTACGGTAAGCAAAGCCGACGAACTCATCAAAACCGTTAGAATCCAGTACTTTACTGATTGTTTCAGGAAATAACTCATAAGATTTAGCGGGTAGAAGACACCATGTTGACCTGATCTTTCTGATCCGTGAGCCAGGCCAGGTTGAAGCGTTTGAGCACAATGCGATACCGCCAGGTTTCGGTTGAACCTTCGTTGGTTTCGTAAAGGCAATACATCATGCCATCCGGACCAACGGCCAGATCGGAATACCCCGCCTTGCCCGCATCGATAACTTTCTGCACCGGCCACGACTGTCCATCGTCATAACTCAGCTTCGCCGTCAGGTTCTGCCGTTTGCGAAAATCGTTGCGCTTGTTGAGGTATTCCGGATCATTTTGGCTGTCTGGATTCACGAATAGAATACGGTTTTTTCCGCCCTTGCCGGGGCTGCTCACCCGAATCAGGCTGGCCATACAAACCGGGTCGAACAACTCCTCATCAAAAACCGGCTTCGTCCAGTTCGTTGCACCGTCCGGACTGTAGGCAATCATCCGCTGGTGCGGTGCGGATTCGGTGCGAATGTTGAGCATCACCCGCCCGTCGGCGGTTTCGACGGCAACGTGTTCGCTCGGATTTTTGATTTCCGGGGTGGTGTTGGCCACGATGGCTCCGCGTTTCCAGGTCTGGCCAAAATCATCACTGTAAATGGTAGCCACGCACGAAGGTCGGTGGTCACCCCCCGGAATTTTGGGATTCGGTTCGCAGAGCCAGACCGGCACCACCAGCCGCCCCTTGTGTTGCCCGTTCTGAAGCTGAATGGCATGGCCGGGGCCGGGTGCCAGCACTTTCCAGTTGTATTCGGGCCGAAACTGGTCAAAGGCGTAGGTGATTTCTTTCGGTGCCGACCAGGTTTTGCCGTCATCGGTCGAGCGGACGTAATAGCAGTTGCTGTAGTTCCGATGATAGAGCACATGAATCGTTTTGCCGTCGCGGTCGACAATGGGGGTGCAATTGGACGTCGGCCGTTTGGTTTCACGGGCGGCAATGATCACGTTCTCTTCCCAGGTTTTTCCGCCATCCGTGCTCCGGCGCATGATCATGTCGATGTCGGCCCAGTCGCCGGAATTGTTGACACGGGCTTCACAAAACGCCAGCAGTGAGCCTTTGGTGGTCATCACCAAAGCCGGAATGCGGGTCGTTGCGTAAGACGTTCCCGGATCGAAAACCGTAGCCGTGGTTTCAAAAACCGGCTTCTCACTCACCTGAGTGGGGCGGTTTGCGGTTCGGCAATTCGCCAGCAACGCACTCAGAGACAGGAAATAAACGAAGATTCGCATGTTTTTAGGACTTAGGTCGGATAACTTCGCTTTTGCCCCGTTCCCCTAAAGGGGACTTGGACGCACCTCTTCCAGATTCTAAAAGTCCCCTTTAGGGGAACGGGGCAAAAGCGAAAGTCCTGGTTTTAAAAATAAGGATTTAGGAAATCATTCAATTTAGCCTCTGCATCAATACCCTTCGGTCTGCTTAATGAGATTATTCAGCGACAGCACGCGCGTGGCTACCGGCCAATACAAAGGTGTGGTTTTTCCCCGCAGGTTCGGCACGAGTTCGTAGACATTGATGGTGCCGCCTTTGTGGAAGCGGACCAGATCCCACCAGCGTTTGTTTTCGTGGAAAAACTCCCGGCCACGCTCGTCCAGAATTTCCTTTTCCAGCGTCTTTTTATCGGTCACTGTGAAGTCAGCCACGCCGGCCCGTTTCCGGACTTTGTTGAGTTCAACCAAGGCCGGTGCCGACTGCCCCAGAGCCGCCAATGCTTCGGCTTTCAGCAGCAACAGGTCGGCGTAGCGGTACAGAATCACGTCATCGTCGGCCAGCCGGTCTTCTGCGTACAACGTCCCCCGGAATTTATTGGGCCAGGCAATGAGTTTTTTGGTGCCCTGCAATTCCCAGATGTAGCTCACCTCCCGGCGAACATCGCCCGGATAGATGTCCAACAACGCCAGCGCTTCCGGACTGGCGGCATAACCCGCCTGCGCATTGCCCGGCTCTTTCACCAGCGGCAACTCGGCGGCATTGGCGGCTGTACCCGAATAGTTTGCCAACGGCAGGGCCGACCGGGCATACATATCGCTACCCGTTTCGTTGCGGTTGAAATACAGCGAAAAAATCACTTCGGCGTTCTTTTTATTGGTAGACAAAAAGACATTTCGAAAAACCGGCAACAGACTCACACCCGATTTTTCAACCTCCGCAATGGCCGCCAGAGCCTCGTTCAAATCCGCATTGCCGCCCCCCAGCACTTTGGCCGTCCACAACTTTGCATCGGCTTTGAAGGCATAAGCCGCCGGTTTTGAAAACCGGTTTTTGTCCGGATAACCGGCTTCGGGGAAGAGCGCAAGGGCCTGATCCAGATCCGCAAAGACCTGCTTGAAAACGTCCGCAACGGGGGTTCGGGCCACGAGCGGCACATTCTCATCGACCACCGGTTCGAGCACCAGCGGCACATCGCCCCAGATTTTGGCCATGTAATAATATAGATAGGCCCGAACGCAAAGGGCTTCGGCCTGCGTCCGTTTTTTGACCACCTCGTTGGTGAACGGAAAACCGTCGATCTGCCGCAACAACAGATTGACGTGTCCGATGGTGCCGTAAAAAGCTGTCCAGTCGCGCGAATTACCGGCGTTGATGACCTGCGACCAGTAAGCCGAAAACCGGGGCAACGATCCCTGAACGTACAGTTCGCTCCGGTCTTCGCCGAAAGCCTGCTCGTTCATGTGACCCCGAAATCGCTGGTAAATGCCGGTCATGTAGGTGGTGAAGTCGCCTTCGCTCTGCCAGAACACCTGATTGGTGATCTGCGAACGCGGTTTTACCTCCAGAATATCCTGACAGGAAGAGCCGAGCCAGCCCGTCGCCGTCAACAAAAGGAATTGAATGAATGTCTTTTTCATGAGTGCAGCGATTGAATGCCTGATTAAAACCGGATGGTGGCTCCGAACGTAAATTGACGCGGACGCGGATAACCGCCCTCATCGTACCCCTTGTACACTTCCGGATTCAGTCCCTTGTATTTCGTCAAATACCCAATGTTGTAGACCCCGGCGTTGAGCTGAACCGAGCCCGCAAAAATCCGGCGGGCGATGCCGGTTGGCAGTTGGTACGAAAACGAAAGCTCCCGCAGAGCCAGCCAGTCGCCCTTGGCGAAATAAATGGAGTTATCGCTGCCGTAACCGTCGTCCAGCCCTACCTGGTTGTAGCCGACCTGCGTCACCTGCCGCAGGTGGTTCCGGTAGCCAAAGTCGGCATCGCCAAAGCTGAAACGGGGGTAGTATTTCCCGGTTTCGCCCGGATTTTGCCAGGTTTCGTCGCTGAGAGCCTCGCGGGGTGCCCCTTCGTTAGAAGCTCTTGCCTGTCCCATCGCCCGGGCCAGCGCACCGTCGCTGATGACGTGTCCGAGGGCATAATCCATCGTAAACCGGGCCGAGAAGCCTTTCCAGGTGAAGGTATTCTGCATCCCGCCAATCTTGTCCGGAACCCGGTAGCCGATGAATACCAGGTCTTTGCCGTCGATTTGCCCGTCGCCGTTCAGATCAGCCCAGTTGACGTCGCCACCGTGTTTGGGTTTGCCGAGTGCGACGCTGGTAACGAGCAAATCTTTGGGTGCGCTTTTGGCTTCTTCGTCGGTGGCAAAAATACCGTTCGACTGAAAAGCCCACAGACCGCCGGGACGCTCGCCCTCGGCGTAGCCACCGACTTCGATGTCCTGGCCCGTGGCCGGGTCATAAATCAAGCCGCCGTTGATGCGGTTTTTATCGCGGCCATTGTCGGGTAATTCAACAATGGTGGTTCGGTTGAACGCAAACGAGAAATTGGTATTCCAGGCAAAGTTGCCTTTTTTCAGGACGGTAGCCCCCAACTCGACCTCGACGCCCCGGTTGCGGAGTTTACCGACGTTGTAGCGAATGCTGTTAAACCCGGTTTCAGTGGGCAACGGCAGGTTATCCAGGCGGTTTTTGGTCAGTTTGTTATACACATCCACGATCAGCGTCACCCGGTTGAACAGGTTCAGGTCAATGCCGCCGTCGATGGTTTCGGTGGTTTCCCAGAGCAGGTTCGGGTTGGCGAGTGTGGTGCGCAATATACCGCCGTTGCCGCCGTACGGAGCCGAACCATAGCCACCGTAGGTATCGGTGTAATTCAGTCCGGACAAACCGGTCTGCCCGTAGCTCGCCCGCACTTTCAACTGATTGATCGCCTGTACTTTCCAGAAGTTTTCCCGGTGAACATTCCAGCCCGCCGAAACCGAGGGAAACAGCGCGTACTGGTTGTTGGGCGCGAAACTCGAAAAACCGTCGTACCGCAACGAAGCACCCAGCAGATACCGGCCATCGTAATCGTAGTTGACCTGTCCAAAAAGGCTGGCGGTTTTGGTTTCGAAGTACCCCGACGTTATCCCAAAATTCGGTTGCTGAACGCCGTTGATCACCGTCGTTGGCGGATTGCCGTTAAAAGTGGTCTGGTAATCATCCGTAGACCGCTGCCCCGTTCCCCGCAAATTGTACTCAACCCGGCGGGTAAAGTTGAAACCGGCCAGGGCGGTCAGGTTGTGCTTTCCGCCAAACGTGTTGTCATACTGCAAAATCTGGTCGGTCATAAACTGCTTGTCCTGCGTGAGTTCTTCCGCCTTGTCGCGCTGGCGTTGTTGTCCGGGAAAAGCCCGTTCAAAAAATAGATAGCGGTTTTGAACGATATAGAGCGAAGCCGACGGGCGGAAATGCAGCCCTTTGGCGATTTCCAGATCACCCGCCAGCCGGAACGTCGTCTGGTCGTTGTTGGAGCTTAAATCCTGGTAATACAACTCGTGGAGCCGGTTTCGAACCGATACGCTTTCGCCCAGCGCCGGTAAACCGTTGTCGTAATACAGGCGGTTCAGCGGTGGCACCCGCACGCTGCGCGTCAACTGCACCTGGTTGTTGGACAGAAATTTATTGTCGTTCCAGAGGTAAGAGACGTTGGTTTCCAGCCGAAACCGGTCGCTCACTTTGAAATTGGCGTTGGCCAGCGAACTGAAGCGTTTGTAGTTTGTACCCAGAAAAACCCCGCCCTGATCGATGTAGCCCAGCGATACGTTGTAACTGGCACGTTCGGTGCCGCCATCGACTCCGATGTTGTAGTTGTTGGTGGCGGCCGTGTTCCAAACCACATCCTGGTACTGACTGTCTTTGAAAATAATGGTCCGGCCCGGATTGACCGGATCGTCCATCGTTTCCCAGCCGTTGGCCAGCAAGTTATCGACGTAAGGCTGTCCTTCAACCGCCACCAGGTTGTCCCGGTAAGCGGTCGTAAAAACCGCGTTGCCATACTGACCTTTTTGCGTGTAAGTAGGCGTCGTGGCCGAATTACCGGCGGAATACAGCTTCTGGTTGATGTCGAAAATGTCGAGACCACGCGCCCAGGTCCGGCGGGCCAGATTCAGGTATTCTCTGGCATTCAGGTAATTGTAGTTGCGGGCCTGAGTTTCCACCCCGTGCTGATACCGGAAGGTTACGTTGCTTTTTCCACCGTTGAATTTACCGGTTTTGGTTTTGATGATGATCACACCATTGGCTCCGCGCGCACCGTAGGCAGCGGTCGAAGCCGCATCTTTAAGCACCTGCAGCGACTCGATGTCGTCGGGATTGACATCATTAAAACTCCGAAAAACGCCGTCGACAATAACCAGGGGATTGCTGGCCTGGATGCTGGAAACCGGATTGGTGCCACTGCCGGTCGAACCGGTTCCGTAGGGATTCAGGGTCGTGCCACCCCGGATGACAATGCTGGCGGCCGCTCCCGGTTGTCCGGACAAAACCGGCACCGAAACCCCGGCCAGTTTGCCCTGCAAAGCCTGAACCGGGCTCGCCGACGGAATGTTGCGGAGTTCCTGTACATCGATTTTCGACACCGAAGCCGTGGTTTTGGCCCGCGACTGTTCAGCGTAGCCCACAATGACCACTTCATTCAGCGCTTTCACATCTTCCAGCAGTTTCACATCCAGCCGTGTCCGACCGTTGACAGCGAGTTCCTGACTGACGTAGCCGATGAACGACACGACCAGCGTGCTTTTCGGATCGGGAACGCTAACCGTATAATTGCCCTCGGTGTCCGTAACCGTGCCGGTCGATGTTCCTTTGATGACGACGCTGACACCCGGCAGGCCGTCGCCATCTCCGCCGACAATGCGACCCTGCACCTGAAGCCGGGCCTGTGCCAACGCGTCCGGCCCGCTGAACAGCAATGCCAGCATTCCAATCAAGCTGATGGCTCGAAATAGAGGATTGATCATAATCGAAATAAGGTAAGGTTGTGTTAGGAAAGGACTTTTGTTATTATGTAAATACGTACTACATAATGACACAATATTGAAAAGAAAGAAAGAAAATTCCAAGAATAGTCCCTGTTTTTGTATTTCTATCAGAAAAAATAATACGGGTTAAGGACTACTCAGGACTGATTCAATACGCGCATCCCCGGATTACATCGACGGTATGGTTATCGAGCCAATCCCAATCCAGGTCGACGCCCAGACCCGGGCCGGTGGGACAGTGTTGGCAACCGTCTTCGCGAATTTCCAGCGGATCGGTTTTCAGTCCAAACCGGAACATGGGATGGTGGCTTTCCAGAAAACGCGAGAGCTTCGTGGCACAGCCCACGTGGAGGTTCGCCACATCCAGCAGCGGGGCACCGGCCGTATGAATTTCCAGCCCGTAGCCCATCATCTCGCACATGCCCATGGCTTTCATCAGCCCGGTGACGCCACTTTTGTGGTGAACATCCGCCCGAATGAGGTCAATGGCACCTTCGGTCATGTAGTGCGGCAGTTCAAACAGGCCAACGGTTTCGGCGGCCAGAACCGGGGTGCGAATGGCTTGCGACAGTTTTTTCAGCAGCACGAGGTGCGCATCCGGAAACGGTTCTTCAAACCATTCATACCGAAGTTCGTCCAGCTCATACCCAATTTTGAGCGCGTCTTCAAACGTCAACACCGCCGACGAATCGAGCATGAGGGGAAACCCGTCACCCGCCACCTCCCGCGCTTTCCGCAGGCGGGGAATGTCCAGCGCCGAACCACCCGACAGTTGCAGTTTAATCCCACGAAAACCCTGTCCGATTTTTTGGCGGACTTCCTGTTCCACTTCGTCCACTGTCAGAATGGTTTGGGGGGGACAAGTGACATAGGTGGGTACTTTGTCCCGGTATTGACCCAGCAGTTTGGCAATCGACATCCCGGCGACTTTGCCTTTGATGTCCCACAACGCCACATCCAGATTGCCCCAAATGGCTTCTCGAAGATTGTACAAATGCCGCTGTTTCGACCGCATAGCCTGCCAGATGGCTTCGTGATTCAACGGATCTTTCCCCACCAGCTCGTGGTAGTAGACGTCATGGACGGCATAGGCCGACGCCCGCCCCTGCCCCAGCGGCCCATAATCCATGGTATAGCCTTCAATGCCGTCGTCGGTGTGCAGGGTTGTCAGCGGAAATTCCCAGTAGGGAACATGTCCGGGCGGAATGGGCCGGGGATGAAACCAGGCTTCGGCACTCAGGCGAATCCGGTGGGTGGTAATGTCCGTGATCTTCATCGATTTAATGTACTTATGTGGTACATATATGAGCAAATAAAAAAGAAAGCCGTTTTATTTCCTACTATTTCACAACAAATTTATCGAAAAATGAAAATTAGGTAATTGGTCAACCCTTCATGATCCTTCGCATCAGGATCGTACTGACCAACAGCCCTCCCGCAACACCAACGGCATCGGCTGCCAGATCGAGCCACTCAAAATCGCGGTTGATGGGCATAACCAACTGATAGATTTCAATCAAAAAGCCATAAACCACACCGATGATAAAAAGTCGCAGTGGAAACCGGTAGATGGTTCCCCAGAGCAAACCCCAGAGGCCAAAAATACTAACATGCAGGAACTTGTCATTTACGGTTACTCCCGGAGAGGGATAATCACTCGGCCAGGCACAGCCCATGAAAATGATGATGGTCCAGCCGATGGCGGCCCATTTTACCAGCACTTCGAGTCGCATATCAGCGGGTGAGGGCGGTCATTCGCCACTCGGTCAGAACTAGAAAAATCGTAATTACACTGAGCAAATAGATCACGTTTCGGGAGTCGATCAGACCGCGCCCCAGCGCCTGGTACTGCGCATCGAGCGCCAGCCAGGTGAGTGGATAAGAGAGCGTTCCCCAGAACGACAAACCGGCCACCGAACTGATGCCAACGTACAGCAAAAAGCACAGAAATACGCCAATCACAAACGCAACCACCTGGTTCTCATTGATGGAGGACGCGAACAAACCCACCGCCACAAAGACGCCCCCCAGCAACAGCAGCCCGACGTAGGAACCGAAAACCGAAGCCGAATCCAGATTACCCACCGGATTACCTAGTTGGTAGACCGAATAATAGTACAGTAACGTGGGAAGCAATAACAGTACCACGACCAGCCAGTTGGCCCCAAATTTAGCCAGAACCAACTGCCAGCGGGTCAGCGGTTTCGTCAGTAGCCACTCGATGGTTCCCGCCCGAACTTCTTCGGCAATGGACCGCATGGTAATGGCCGGAATCAGAAACAGCATGACGTAGGGCGTCAGGTTGAAAAAAACGCCCAGGTCGGCATAGCCGTAGTCCAGCAGGCTGGTGTCCGGGAAAACCCACAACATCAGCCCCACCGCCGTCAGAAAGACGACCATGATGACATAGGCGACCGGCGAGCTAAAAAAACCGTTGATTTCTTTCCGAAAAACAGGGAGCATGGTTTAATAAGACGAGAGGGGTTGGACAAGAGAGCAAAGACGTACGCTTTATCAGGTATATTTTGTCTCATTTCTTAAGGATTTACGTCTGATAATTCTTTATACTTTTGCTTCTTGCCCCTAAATCTCCTAAAGGGGACTTGGACTCAGCTTAATCCGGATGCTAAAAGTCCGGCAGCGGCCGACCGTCCTTTAGGGGATTTAGGGGCAAAAAGCAAAAGTTCATTTCTCTTGTCTAACGTCTTTCCTCTCTATCAATTTTGAAAATCTGAAAAAGGCGGACGGTTCCGGCGGATGAAAGCGGCTGCGATCAGCGAGATGAGCGCCCCAAAAATAGCGGCAACCAGAATACCGATCAGAAACTGCAAACCGGGGCCCTGGAGTTTTTCGGTAAATTCCATCGCCTGTTCAATCTGGTCGTCGGGCATTCCCCGGTTTTCCATCTGCTCCCGGGCATTGTCCAGAATTTGCTGACGAATGGTTGGATCGATGAACGAGGTGTAGATCAGGTTGTAGGTGACGGAGATCAAGCCGGAAATGACCGACACCAGAGTTCCTATACTTACGCCTTCACCGTAACTCATAAAACCGCCGTTCAACGTGCGGTATTCGCGCATCGCCATCACGATAATCGCAACGGAAATCACCAGACTGAGCCAGGGCAACGCCGTGTTGGCAAATTGGCCGGTGACGTTGATGGCGGTGGTATACACCATAAAAATAACCCCGGAGATTAATCCCCATTTCAGGGCCAGTCGAGCGGTAGAGGGTTTTTCTTCCATTTCAGTGCGTGTTTTATCAGTTTGATTTAGGGGATTCGGAAGGATTCGGCAAGTCGGGGGTTGGATTATACAGGCTGTAGTCCTGTCTCCTGAAAAGTAACGAAATGATCAGGACGGGTAAAATCGCCAGCACGGTTTTCTTGCTGATTTCGTCACCAACGAGGGTTTCCAGGGTAATCAAATCGACATTTTTCAGCATTTTCGCATATTCCGCCTGCCCCAGTGTTTCCACCAGCCGCCCTTTGGTCGAAACGATCAGCTCCCGCATTTCGCCAAGGTACTGGGTAAAAATCGCGGGGTCGATGTATTTCAGGAAGAGGTAAATCAGCCAGGCGGTCAGCATCGCCCCCACCGTATTGACGACGTAACAGATGCTCAGGGCTTCCCACAGGTGCAAAAACCCCTTCCCGATGTGCTTGCGGTAGTACCAGACTGCCGCCACCATCATGATGATCTGAAAGCCAAAATCCAGCACTTTATGATTCCCCAGCGGCATGATGCCCAGCGCGTAGAGCGCCAGGAAATACCCGAAACACAATACCCCCGCCAACAGCCCGAAAAATACCGGCAGTTTCAACAACGGATGGTTAAAAAACGAAATAAGTTGCTTCACTGCGTGTTATAAAGATTCAACAAAGCCTTTGTTAATAATCCATAACGCCTTTCCCCGTAAAGTCTTGCCAAAAAACGGCGAGTTTTTTGACCGGGATGCCGTCCGCTCATACGTCCATTCCAGGTCCGGATCAAAAACCGTCAGCGTGGCCGGCTGGTTTTCGTCAATGGTTTGCGACGGCAATCGCAGAATCTGGCGCGGACGGTGGGTCAATGCTTCGACCAACGACGCCAGCGGCCATTCCGGGAAATGCGTGCGGACGACACCAAAAGCGGTTTCCAACCCGATGATGCCAAAATCGGCGTGGTCAAATTCGATGTTCTTGCTTTCGTCGTCCTGCGGATTGTGGTCCGACACAACGGCGTCGATGGTGCCGTCGGCCAGCCCCTGCTTCAGTCCTTCCAGATCGGCGGGCAGTCGAAACGGCGGGTTTACTTTCAGATTGGTATCGAACCCCATCAAATCCGAATCAGTAAACGCCAGTTGGTGGGCGGCCACATCGCAACTCACCGGCAAACCCTGCCGCTTGGCCTGCCGAATCAATTCAACCGAACGTGCCGTTGAAATCGTGGAGAAATGCAGGACGGTTTCGGCGGGGCGCTCGGCAGATTGCGGATACAGGTATTCCAGAAGCCGCAAATCCCGCTCGATCATCATTTCTTCGGCCATGGCGGGCATCCCCTTCAGCCCCAGCAAGGTACTGGAAAGTCCCTCGTTCATCTGTCCGAAATGCGTCAGGTTCTGCTCTTCGGGGCGGTTCATCAGCAAACCGTTGAACGGGCGCAGGTATTGCAGCGTTTTCAGCAGCAGATCGGGATGCGTCAGCGGATGTTCGCCATCCGAAAACGCCACCGCCCCGGCGTGGTGCAGGTCGATCATGTCCGTAAAGTCCTGACCTTCCGCCCGTTTCGTAACGGCGGCAATCGGATGCACACTGACGGCGTGCCCCTGGGTGGCCTGCCGGACATACCCGAGCGTGTCTTTTGAATCGAGAACCGGTTTGGTATTAGGCAACACGGCAATGTCCGTAAAACCGCCCAGCATGGCGGCCCGGCAAACCGTGGTCAGGTCTTCTTTGTGTTCATAGCCCGGATCTTTGGCCGAAACCCGGAGGTCGACCCAACCCGGAGACAGGCACAAACCGGCCGGTTCGATGCATTGAATCGAGGAGTCGTCCTCATCGACCGGGAGGGCTTCGCCGATCTGGCGGATGAGACCATTTTCAAGGAGCACGTCACGAACCAGTCCATTGAAGGGTGACTGCGGGTCTATGATTCGGACGGCACGAATGAGTAGTTTCATGGAAATGCAAAAAAAAAGCCCCGGCTGGAGCTTCCTGATTCAATTGGGGACTTAGGCCCCCACCAACTCTTTATAGGCTTCGGCCGACATCAAATCGTCGGTTTCGGCACCGTCGGTCAATTTCACTTTCACAATCCAACCCCGGCCATATGGATCGTCGTTGACCAGCTCGGGTGATTTTTCAACTTCCGGATTAATTTCAAGTACTTCACCGGCAACGGGCAGAAACAGGTCCGAAACCGTCTTAACGGCTTCAATGGAACCAAATATGTCACCCTTCGCCAAACTCTGTCCGACACCCGTGATGTCCACAAAGACAATATCACCTAATTCACTCTGGGCAAAATCCGTGATACCGACGATGGCCGTATCACCTTCGATGCGAATCCACTCGTGATCTTGCGTATACTTTAGTTCTCCGGGAAAATTCATACGTGACGTTTCGTTTAGCGCTGCAATTTACACAGGTAAAACGGTTTTACAAACCTTCGCCCCGGCGTTGTTGCTGCTCATTTGAGCGCAAAGGCCACGTAACGATCCCCGGAGCGGGTTTTCAGTTTGCCGCCACCACAGGCAATCACCACATATTGTTTCCCCTGCACCGAATAGGTGGCGGGGGTGGCGTACCCAGCCGCCGGGAGTTGTGTTTCCCACAGCAGTTTCCCCGTCTGGCGATCGAACACCCGGAGTTTTTCGTCGAGCGTGGCGGCAATGAAAATCAGTCCGCCTGCCGTGACGACCGGCCCACCGTAATTGTCGGTTCCCGTTGGCGGAATGCCTTGTTTGGTCAGGGCCGGAAATTCACCCAACGGAATCTGCCAGCGGTGGTCGCCGGTGTTGAGGTCGATAGCCGTCAGCGTTCCCCAGGGCGGGCGGCTCACCGGGTAGCCCTTGCTGTCGTACCAGCGGTTGTAGCCCGTGTGTATATAGGGCACCCAGGTCCGGGCCTGGGAAGTAGCCACCGGATTTTGAGCGGTTTTCTTCCCGGAAATAAAATCGACAATGGCGTTTCGTTCTGCTGATGACAAATGAGAAAACGCCGGCATCATACCCCGGCCTTTTTGCAGAAGCTCCTGAATCGCAGCCGGTTTCATCCGGTCGGCAATGGCCAGCAGCGATGGATACGCCCCGCTGTGATCGCCCCGCCGGTCGGCACCGTGGCAGGCTCCGCAGTGGGTGGCATACAGCTTTTCGGCACTGCTCACCGCCATCGGTTTTGGCGCATCGGTCAACGAAGAATATACTGGAATTTCTTTGGCCGGAATGTAGATCACGCCGTTGGGATCGACCGCAGCCCCACCCCATTGTGCCCCGCCGTCGGTTCCGGGAAAAAAGAGGGTACGCTCCCGGCCCAGCGGGTTGTAGGGCGTTCCGGTGCGGCTGGCCCGTAGTTGGCTCAACACCTCTTCGCGATTGGCAACGGTTTCGTTCACGTCTTTTTCCGTAAAAATCTGCCGGGTAAACGGTGCCGGTTTGAGCGGGATTGGTTGCGTCGGGTAGGCTTTCTCGCCCGGAATATCGGAGGCCGGAAACGGTTTTTCTTCAATTGGAAAGAGCGGTTTTCCCGTCACCCGGTCGAACACAAAAACCTGACCCTGTTTGGTAATCTGGGCAACGGCGTCGATTTTCCGGCCCTCTTGCACCACTGTCAGCAGGTTGGGCGGAGCGGGCGGGTCGCGGTCCCAGATGTCGTGATGAACAAGCTGGTAATGCCAGATTCGCCGACCGGTTCGGGCATTCAACGCCAGCAAACAGTTGGCAAACAGGTTGGCCCCTAGTCGGTTACCGCCGTAGAAATCAAAAGCCGCCGAACCGGTTGGTGCATAGACGATGCCCCGTTTCCGGTCGATGGCCATGCCCATCCAGTTGTTGGCGCCCCCGACGTTCAAATGCCCGTCTTTGGGCCAGGTGTCGTAGCCCGCTTCACCCGGTGCCGGAACCGTTCGGAACGTCCACGCCAGACGCCCCGTCCGAACGTCGTAGGCCCGGATGTCGCCTTTCAGGGCGGTTGGTCCTTCCGAGACCCGGGTGCCAACAATAATCAGGTTTTCAAAAATGATTCCGGGCGTATTGGAAATCACATAATCATCAGCACCAGTGCGAGCCAGGCCGTCGCGGAGGTTGATTTTCCCGGCTTGCCCAAAGGTGGTCACCGGTTTTCCGGAAACCGCATCAAGCGCGTACAACAGGTGTCCGTAGGCGAAGAAAATCCGTTTGGTTGTTCCCTCCGCCCAGTAGGTGACGCCCCGGCTGGTCATTTTGAAAGTCTCATCTGCCAGGGCGGTTTTCCAGCGTTCGCGTCCCGTAGCCGCATCCAGCGCAAACGCCTGTGAACCCGCCGACACGCCGTACAAGACGCCATCGATGATGATTGGATTGCACTGCATCTGCGTCTGGTTGCCGACGGAATCGGCCCCACCGGAAGCGTATTCCCACACTTTCGTCAATTGGCTGACGTTTTCGGTAGTAATCTGGTTGAGTGAGGAGTAATGATTTTTTTCAGCATTCCCGTTGTATTCCTCCCAATCCGCATCAGACACCTCCTCCACCGGAAGCGGAATAAAAGAAACGACCAGTACAACGAGTAAGCTGAGGGATAGCCAGAGAGCAAGGAGTCGGAGCATCTTGAAGGGCAGCAGGTGGTTCTATCGGTTTGTGGTAAAGACGATTGGAGACCATTGCTACTCATGAAGTGCCGGGAA
This sequence comes from Larkinella humicola, assembly GCF_008727875.1. GTDB lineage: Bacteria > Bacteroidota > Bacteroidia > Cytophagales > Spirosomataceae > Larkinella > Larkinella humicola. The sequence continues at coordinate 521,331 of NZ_VTWS01000006.1, forward strand.
GTATTCAGCGGATTTCGCTGGCAATTGCTGATCAATTCCCCTCCATTGCCGTACAAAAACCGGGTGTTTCCATACGGCAATGGAGGGATAGACTCAATGCTGCAGGAGTAATTTGGCGGTTTGGTTCATGGTGTCATTCGATAAGCGGATCAAATACAAACCATCGGCTTGCTTGCTTAGGTCGATACTTACCGCCTGTTCGTCCCCCGTTCCGGCAACCGGTTTTGCATAAACCGTTCTGCCATCGACTGCCACGACGGAAAGCGTCGCTTCTTTGCCTTTATCCAACGTGAAACGAACGCGTGTCGATCCATTGGTCGGATTGGGGTTGACCCGCAAACGCTCCGCAGGTTCTGAACTGGAAATGGCCGATAGCCGTCCACCACTACAGGCCGTCAGGAATGAATAAGGAGAAGCTTCGGTGCCCGACTGCCGTACTTGCAGCGTAAAGGTTGTACCCGTACGCTGCCAGGAAGGTACAGTAAACGTGGGGTTTGTCGTCCACGCAGCCAAACCCGGAACCTGGTATTCAAGGGTAGTCCCGTTCCCTCCCGAAGTAGCAATCGTTAGATTGCCCGTATTACAGTTGTAAGTTGGGGTTACGATTGTTAAGGTACCACCACCCGTCGGTGGGTTCGTGGGAGGATTCGTCGTCCCTCCATCACAGGTCGTCAGGAAGGCATACGAATTGGCTTGCACACCCGATTGCCGCACCTGCAGCGTAAAGGTTGTACCGGTCCGTTGCCAGGAGGGGATCGCAAACGTGGAATTCGTAGTCCAGGCAGCCACGCCCGGAATCTGATATTCAATTGTACTTCCATTGCCTCCCGACGTATTGATTGTCAAATTGCCCGTATTACAGTTGTAGATTGGGGTTACGATCGTTAAAGAGCCTCCGCTTGGTGGGTTCGTCGGCGGATTCGGGGTACCACCCGGACAACCCGTCGACTCGAAACGGAACAAACGTTGATTCTGGAAGCCTTCACTGGTCGATCCCCAGAGTTGCAATTGGGGGTCGTTGCCGTAATTTTTCATGTCCCAGGTCACGCCATTGCTCCCGTTGATGCGGTAGGCTCCGCTGCCATTGTCCTGAATCGTCCACAGTTGCCGGGTATCCCCGGAAGACGCACTCAGGCGCAGGAGTTCGCCATTGTTTAGATCGTTGACACTCATGGCCAGCCCACTGCCATTTTGCGTTACAAAGCGATACTGATTGGCGGATGTCGTTTCAGCTTTCCAAATCTGATTGTTCGCTCCGTTGGCTCCCCGTTGCTCGACGGTGTTGCCCGAAAGGGCTTCCATGAGCTGATTGGTCTGGACGGAACGGATCACATAACAGCCACTTAAGGAACCGGTAGGCGGATTGGTGGGCGGAGGGGTCGTTCCGCCGGAACAGCCGGAGGTCTGCACGTAAAACCGCTGGCTATCCCCGCCGTGTGGGCTCCACAAATGCAGGCCCGCGCCGTTGTCCTGACTGGGTCCCTCCACATCGGCGGCCAGGGCATTGGAATACGAGGGCACGAGTTTGTAGGTGCCGTCACCGTAGGCTTCCAGCCGCCACTTTTGTTGGGCAACATTATTCCAATCGTATTGATTGACAAGCGTGCCAGAACCTGTACCGGCTCCGGCAGCATCCATGACTTTGTTGCTGAATTGGGAGATCATGCGGTAGAGGGAGCCATCGACCACTTCGAGTTTGAAAATCTGATTGGTAGAACCGTTGCCATCCTGCTGACGGATGCGGGTGCCAGCATTTCCATCGGCCACCTGCAGGAACTTGTTGGAATGCTTGGCTTTGAGCGTGTAGCAGCCGGTGGCGAGGGGGGCTGAACCAGTGGAGCCATCGTTAGTGTCGTCAACGATAACATAAGGATAATCAACACTCTGGGTGATCACGTAATTTCCCCGATCATTCTGCATAATAGCCCGGTGAGTCCCCACGCACTGCCCTGGCAAAGTTTGGACATTACACACCGGCGCATCGGCATTAGTAGAAGAGCCATTGTCCGTACTCCAGATATAATTTGAGTATCCGCCCGGCGCGGATACCGTACGGCCATCATCACTGATGTCTACGCCTTGTGGCTCGGTGCCTAAATCCTGCACGGTAACCGGAAATGTGTTCTCACAGACCGTTTTTAGTTTGTCGAACCAACGGTCGGCAACAACATTCAATCCGTCGTTATTGAAGTGAACCGGCTCATCAGCACCTGAACCGGCAGGGCGTCGAAAATTCGTTCCTAAATCATCGGTATACGGTCCGGCGTACACATTGCCGGGTGCTCCGACACTGGCCAACCGTGCATTTAAATCATTGGCATTCTGACCATCCCGAACGACCGATGATGAATGGTAATTGCGGTTGGGCGTATAATCATAAATGTAGGAGGTTTGGGCAACGACCCAGGGAACCGCCGGGCCACTATAAAATTCACGGGATTTTTTAATTACCTCAGCGAGTTTCTGACGATAATCACCAGCATCCCGCACCCAACGTTTCTCAATTTTGTCTTCGGCAAATGGGGCGGAAATAGGATTAAAAGATTTGTCACGTAGTTCTCTATCGCTCCAACTTTCACGTTCCTGTGGTTCACCAGACGTAGCATCTCGATACGCCTTGGTATCGGTTTCACCCTGCATCCACAAAACCGCCCGAACGCCATATGCATTGGCGTAGAACTTGAGCATGTTGGCAAAAAAGTAAAATGGCGAGCCAGCAGCATAGCGATTTACGGTGATATTTGAAGAATTGGTCTGGCTTGAAGCCCGGGCATTGGGATTGGTGGAACTGATCCACTGCGTAACAGTGGTTCCGCCATACCCTGCATTAAAAAAAGCCACTGGTGCCTGACACTCATTCGCCAGTTTTGCCCCCAGCGATGCCCAATACCAAAGGGAACCGCCGGTAGGACCTATGCCGCCAAAGTGATCTTTAGTGCCGACCAGACGCTGGATTTCCCGATAAGATGAAGGCAATTTCGGGTCATTCGGATCATAACTTCCAAGATTAGCTTCCGGAATGACATCTGGCGAAACCCGCACGGCATCCATTCGCTGGGTGTTGGAAGCCGTTAATCCGAAACCGCCCTGGGCATTGGATTGCCCGGCGATGACAAATACCTCTCCCACGCCCACCTTGCGTTTGGTTTCGTAATTTCGTTTGATCAACGGGAAGGTAGTGATCTGTGTGGCCTTCACTGTTAACTCATACCATCCCTTCTCAACCATAACCGATCCGCTAAATACGGTCTTGCTGCGGGAAATAGGGATGGAAATAGGCGCAGCACCCGTCGGATTGCCGTTGACCAAATCCAGCTTCTGGAGCGATGCCGAAACGACATACCCTCCAATCAACATATATTTGGTATTCAAATCACCCCGGACAATGATCTTACCCTGATGGTTCGAATTTTGCTGATAGACAGCTCCATCGATGGGAATACTGACGGTGAGTTTTTGGGCGATGCTACAAGTAAATAACCCCAGACTAAGTAAAAAAGTAAGTAAGGTTTTAGTCATGACAATATCAATTAATTGTTTGTACATTCACTATTTTGATTACAAATTATTAGGGGCACTCATATTCATAATCGGTGACACCGACGCCGGACAGATCATCCTCAATTAACCAGCCACCAATCAGCGGTTTGCCATGCACAATCCGACGTCTGACCTGACCTTGCTGGTCGTACCAATAGTTGTAGGTTTTCTGATATACTTTCTGGGTACCAAAGTCAGGAGAGGACTCCAATTGCCAGACTTCTTTCAGTGGCAGATTGCGGCTTTCGTTACCCCGAAACTGGTGGATGACCGGCAGATTAGGACGTGTCATATTGAAGCTGAAGTGGCGTAAAAACCGATCGTAGGCAAACCACTCTCCATTGCGCATTCCCCAAGATTGGTATTCCACTTGTTCAATCATATTTCCATCGACATAAATATGCGTATATCCCGGACGATTAGGACTGTCATCAGCCAGTTGGTAATCCTGATTATAAATCAGATAAGATTCTCCTAAGCCCCGGTATCGGTTGATTAAACCTTGGCCATTTAATGATGTTGTATCAATCCGAATAGTAGGTTCTGTCTCCCCTTTATAGAGTACCTCATAATAATCAATTAGATAATGTGATTCGTACGTGTAGCGATGCCTGGTATACAGATTGTTTAATAATTTTTCGTACACTTCTACAAGCCTATTTTGAGCGTCATAGGTGTATGTCATTTTGGCAACACAACTGATGGGCATTTTCCGGCCATCGTCCAGCGTAATGGTTTCGGGTTCCCAGAGCAGATCGCCCGTCCGGCCATCTGATGGGTCTTTGTACGTAGTTTTGACAATCTTACATCCCTTTGGTGGTTGCGGCAAGTTGGTCGGGTCGGTCACCCAACCGTTGGGATGCAGATCCCGGTCTTTTTTGCAGCTTATGGCCATCGCCAGCAGACTAAGCAAAAACAGGATGGATAAGAAAGAAGTCTTCATGGGTGATCTAAAAGGGACGGGACAAACCTATAATTTACAAGACAAACAATCAAAGATTTTATGCGCTTTTTTACGTAAGTTTCCAATATAAAAACCCTGTAAATCAAGCGGTTATTAGAACCAAATCGGTAACATGATTCTAAATCGCTAAAAATGAGGGTTGTAAATTTCAACTACACTCATATTCAAAATCGGTTACTACAAAGAGTGGCCTGTAGTGAGATGGAGAACCATTTAAATTTAGGAACGTCTGGAGGTAGTTTGGCTGGCAAGGTGCTTAGAATTGCTCAGCGTTTTTGGGCGGGAGTTTAAAATGAAGGCTGGAAGAAGAACAATCATACTCATAGTCAAACACGACAGTATGTACTTTAGCATCATAGGGCCAGCCCATCCGTTTTTCACTGTGAGCAATTTTTCTCTTTACACGGCCCTCTTCGTCAAATTCATATGAGTAGTCGGTTGAATAAACCGGTAGCCGGTTGAAGTCGGCTAGCTCAATCGATTCATGCATAAGCAGATTACGACTTTCAAAACCCCAAAAAGTGTAAATTGGAGACAGACCAGAACGGGTTAAATCATATTCGTATTTATAGACATACAACCCATCCAGGTATTTATACTCTTTTACCAAATTACCATTCACTACCTGACCTACGAATTGAATCGAACCACTTAACATCTGTTCGGTCAAATATCCTTCCGAATCATATTTGACTTTTTGCTGATAAAATTTGGATTCAGCCAACCCTTGTGTGTTTAAGACTATACTATCAATGAATACATGCGTACCCCATTGGCGGGAATATGAAGTAGTCTGCTTAAGCATCAATCCCGGCGAATAATCATACTCGACGACCGTAGAGTCCCCGGTTACTACCCGGTCTTTTTCCCGAATCAGTCGCCCCTGTGGATCATAGGTGTAAAAGCTTTCTTTGTAGAAACTCACGTTTACGTCTTTGCCGCCTACCCGTATTGTTTCCTCATCACGAATTAGACGATCACTAGTTGAGGTAGACTTCAATAGGACGCTAACAATCCGGCATGAGGGAATGGGGGCGGTTTCTTCGTTTCGCGGTTTGCAACCAAAAATTGCTACACATAGTGTGAGTATCAGCCCATAATTGGTTACTGTGTTTTTCATACCCTATAAATTATTTTACCGTTGTACAGTGAAACCTTATGTGGATTAAGGCATATTGTTTAAATGTTTGTGCAATAAAACACCTATTTCATACTGGTTAAACTATTCCCGTACTATTTTTTTGTGACCGACAAATTCAGTTTACGGATCATTTAAAAAGGCAACAACATGTTTTTACAATTACCTGAGCGGTAACGAATTTTGGCTGTTCCTGTGGAGTAGCTGGGGGTGATGATGTAGCACTTTTAAAACTAAATTTTTACAACACAAAAAAACCGCCCGTCGAATGTCGACGGGCGGCCCCTTTATTATTCTGCATCGGCAACTTACGCCTTCTTGAATTCAATCGTCATGGTATAGGTGTCCACCTTTCCGTCGCCGTCCAGGTCGTCTTTTTCCGTGATGCTCCATTTCATCGTGCTGCCCGACGTTTCCAGATCATAAACCTGGGCACCGTCGCTATCAGTAATCGTCAGTTTATTACCATCTACCGACCATTTGGCGTTGTTAGTCGCCGGGTTGAAATCATCCAGATCATCCGATTTGCAATTGGGTGAGGGCGTACCAGTAATAGTTCCGTTGCTGTTGAACGTCATTTTGGTGTCCGTCAAACACGCAACGGCTTCCTCTCCACCATATTCCTTAAAGAACGCCAGCAAATCGGTAACTTTTTGGCCGGTTCCGAAATCAAAACCCGGATTCACTTTCATTCCCGAAATTTTCCAGCTTCCGCTCACCGCCGATGGTTTTACATCCGGTTCGCCATTGCCATCCTTATCTTTGCTACAGCTTGCAAACCAGAGCGGTAGGGCCAGCAACATAACCATAGTCCATCCATAACGGAAATTCACGCGGTTCAAAAGTACGGTTGTCTTTTTCATTTGTTGTTTGATTTGATTGTTAGAAAAGTTTGATTTGTGATTCAAAATTGGGCAAAATTGGTGCGGCCAGCCAGTGCATTACGCCTGAATTGCCTATATTGAGGTTTAAACAGGTACTTCCGTCTGCTGAAGTGCATTCACCGGTTTTTTTGGCTTTTCGGAGATCGTTTTTGAAGGTCGATACCCGTTCTGTTTCCGAATTTGGATCATACCGACTACCGCCTGTAAGGCAAAACAAATACCCCATCCATTAAAAATAATCTTCTGTGTAACTCTGTCATTTAGCATGTTCCCGGTATTTAATTTTGAGGAACAAGTCATCATTCAAACCAGGAACCGCCCGACGGTTACACCGAGATCAAGTCTATGCTGATAACAACTACTTCGAATATCGAAGGCAAACGGATCACAAAATACCTGGGCCTGGCCAACGGTGAAGCCATCATTGGCTCCAACCTGATTAAAGATTTCTTTGCTACCGTGCGCGACGTAGCGGGCGGACGTTCAGGCGCTTATGAACAGGCCCTGCGCGAAGCCAAAAGCATTGCCATGAAAGAGATGATCGAACAGGCCCAGCGGCTGGGTGCCAATGCGATTATTGGCGTCGATCTGGATTATCAAACCATCGGCGGCAACGGCGGCTTGCTCATGGTGAGTGCCAACGGCACGGCGGTGGTGATCGAGTAGTCGGGAGGCCTAGCGTCTTCCCAGCGGGAAAACATAGCCCAGCGAAAATGTTGCTACCTGCTGGCTGACGTATTCCGCCGGTTGGGGATCGGCGTCGGTTCCGAGGCTGTAATTGTACCGTCCTTCGATCAGCAACCGGCCCGGCCCGGCCGGAATCGATACGCCCAGGCCGCCGGTTACGCCGTATTCGAGCCGCGCATCGTCGCTGGTTAGCTTCTGTTTTTCGTCGGCCAGCGTTTCGCCATCCACGACAAACTTATACCGGGCATCCAGGCCGTAAGCCACATACGGCCCCGCATTCACGAAAAACCGGGTTTTGCGCCCGAAGGAAAGTTTCAGCAGCAGCGGAACTTCAATGGCGTTGGCAGAAGCCTGGAGCGAGAATTTCTGGCCTTCTACCTCCCCCGCAAATTTCGCCGACCGGCGCGTATACAGGATCTCCGGTTGAATCGAGAAGACGTTGCCAATCCCGTAATTGATGACCAGACCACCCGTAAAACCCGGAGCGGTTTCGGACGCACCACCAACGCCGTCCAGATCACCGCCCGGCGCATATTCGTTCAACAGCGCATTGACGCCCCCCCGAATACCGATCGACAAGCCCCGGCCCGAATACGCCGATTCGGTTCTGACGCGGGCCGGTTTCTCCGGTTTGGCCACTTTCTCGGCCTTTGGCGCCTTCGCCGGTTTTTCGGCTTTCGCTTTTTTCGAGCGTTTCGTCGCTTCTTTCGAAGGCGTCTCCGCTTGCGGCTTGGTCTCCACAACGGTTTGCTGGGCCAGCATCGGTTCGGCTTCGGCCGTCGCCGTTACGGATTCCACCGCCGTGGTCGTGGCTTTGGGAGCCGTCGCAACTGCGGGCTTCGTGGCGGGTTTCTTCGCTGCCGTGGCCGTGGTTTTCGGCTTGGCAGTGGTGGTTTTCTTCGGGGCCGCTGCCACCGGTTTCTTTTGTACGGCGACAACCGGCTTGGCGGCCGTCGTCGGTTTGGGTTTGGTGGTCTGCGCTTCCGCCAGCAGGCCAACCGCCACCAGGCACATGGTGAATAGTGATGCTTTCATCGGGTGTTCAATCTGTGTGTATATCTGTTGTTACTGATGCTGCAAAATTAGATCCTTGAACAACGCCCCGAAAGAGAAGAACTACGCGATTTTCATCGCGTAGTTTCCCTGTAGCATTTCACGACACAAAAAAAGGCAACCCGTTAGCCAGGTTGCCTTTTATGGGTATAAGGTTTACGGTTTTCAGTTTACGGTGATTGACACGCTCTTAAGCATGCGTCAGCCACCGTAAACTGAAAACCGTAAACCCTAAACTATTTTAAAACCGGTCTTCGTCGTCATCATCGTCGTCTTCGCCGAAGGCTGTTCCGGGGCTGAACATGCTGCCCAACAGGTCTTTAAACTGCTGACCCGTATCCATCGCCTTCTTGCCCACGAGCGAATATTCCGCTAAACCGTGCAAGGCGAACTCCATCATGAACAGTTTCTCCTGTTTGCCCAAACGCGAATGCAACGAATCGACCACATCGTCCAGACCGTCGATGGCTTTCAGGCGGTTTTCGTAATCGCGGGTGGGCAGGTCGTTCAGGAAATCCATCACGTTGCCGTCGCCGAACCAGTCGGTTATTTTTTTGTAGGGATTGCCGCCCTTCTGTTTTTTGGCTTTTTCGGGATTCGGGAAATAATTCAGGAACTGCGTCCGAATGGCTTTACCGATCAGGTTCTGGGCCACGATCACCGGACCTTCCACTTCGCCTTCGTACACCAGCTCCACTTTTCCGCAAATCGCCGGAATGACGCCGTAAAGATCCGTAATCCGAACGTAGGTTTCCTTCTCGCTATTCAACAACGCCCGGCGTTCGGCGGCCGACAACAGGTTTTCAAAAGCCGCAATGGTCAACCGCGCCGAAACCCCACTTTTCGAGTCAACATACTCACTATCACGCGCTTCCAGGGCAATTTGCTCAATCAGATCGGCTACGAGGTCATTGGTTTTCACCATGCCTTTCTGCTCGGTTTTAACGATGGCTTCCTGCTGCGTAATCTTCTTCCCGATCTCCAGCGACTTCGGATAGTGGGTCACAATCTGGCTGTCGATCCGGTCTTTCAGGGGCGTCACGATGCTGCCCCGGTTGGTATAATCTTCCGGATTAGCCGTAAACACAAACTGAATGTCAAGCGGCAAGCGCAGTTTAAAACCGCGAATCTGAATATCGCCTTCCTGCAAAATATTGAAGAGCGACACCTGAATCCGGGCCTGCAAATCCGGCAATTCATTGATCACAAAAATACACCGGTGCGAGCGCGGAATCAGTCCGAAGTGAATGGTCCGTTCGTCCGAATACGGTAACTTCAACGTCGCAGCCTTGATCGGATCAACATCGCCGATCAGGTCGGCCACCGACACATCGGGCGTCGCCAGTTTTTCGGTGTAACGATCATTCCGATGCAACCAGCTAACCGGCGTCGCATCGCCCTTTTCCGCCACCAGATCGTGCGCAAACCGGGAGAGTGGCACCAGCGGATCGTCGTTCAGTTCCGACCCTTCCACAACCGGGATGTATTCGTCCAGCAGATTGATCATCAGTCGGGCAATCCGGGTTTTGGCCTGCCCGCGCAACCCCAGCAAATTGATGTGGTGCATCGACAGAATCGCCCGTTCGACATCCGGAATGACGGTATCTTCATACCCCCAGATTCCCGGAAAAACGGTCTCTTTCGCCTTAATCTTCTCAATTAAGTTGTCACGAAGTTCTTGTTTGATGGACTTGGATTGGTAACCGGCAGCTTTCAGTTCGCCGAGGGTTTTTATTTTTACTAACTCTTTACTCTTCAGGGATGAATAGCTCATGAAATCGTTGTGAATATTAGATATAGTTATTGTCTTAACCGGATTTCTGTTCGTTTAAGGCTTTAAAAAACAATAAATGGAGACTCCGTGTGCTTCTTAATCCAATCCACAATGCCATCATACTTCATATCGCCTGTTGCTATTTAAATAACAAAATCGTAACGCTCTTGAAGACTGGCATTAATGAATAAATTATTTGTACGGAGGATAATCTCCATGAGCACATAACCAGTGCGCTTATTCCCATCGACAAAAGGATGGTTTGTTACAATGCTTTCAACAATGGCAGCCGCTTTCTCTACGGGTGTCTGGTAAAATTCCGTATCACCGAAGCCCGAGTACGGCCTTGCAATAGCCGAAAGCATGATACCTTCATCACGAACTCCGTCACTTCCTCCAAATTCCTCAATTAATCGGCGATGAATCAGCAAAACTTCATCCGCAGTAATCATTGAGCTAACCGTTGGAGTAATTCCCGATTTTCGTTTATAATGTTGTCAAGCAACGCACTGCGTTCGGGTGATAGTGCCGTTTCTTTTCGGAAAGAATCATCCGAGTCAATCACTTGTTCAATGATCTGCTTAGCCAATTCACTAACCGAAGGCAGATTCATCGCTTGGGCTTTTTCCTGCAATTTGGTTAAATGGCTGTCATCCAGCGAAATTTGAATCGTCGTCATACGTTCCGGTTATTTCATGTTTTTCCGGCGGTTGCGCTGGAAGTCTTCAAACATCATGTTCCCCAATCCCTGCAAACCGCTGTAATAGGCGCGGCCGTTGTTCACTTTCGTAAATTCGTGAACAAACTGCTTCAAATAAGGGTCGGAGGCAATCATAAAGGTCGTAATCGGAATGTCGAGCCGACGGCATTGGGCGGCCAGCGTCAGGGTTTTCGAAACGATCTTGCGGTCCAGCCCGAAACTGTTTTTGTAATATTTGATGCCTTCTTTCAAGCAGGTCGGTTTTCCGTCGGTAATCATGAAAATCTGCTTGTTCTTGTTCTTGCGTCGACGCAGCAAATCCATCGCCAGTTCAAGCCCGGCCACGGTATTGGTGTGGTACGGCCCCACCTCCAGATACGGCAAATCCTTCACCTGAATCTGCCAGGCGTCGTTGCCAAACACAATGATATCGAGCGTGTCTTTGGGGTATTTCTGCTTCACCAGTTCCACCAACGCCATACCAACTTTTTTGGCGGGCGTAATACGGTCTTCGCCGTAAAGAATCATCGAGTGGCTCACGTCGATCATCAAAACCGTCGAGGTCTGGGTTTTCTGCTCCTTCTGAACCACCTCCAGATCGCGCTCCATCAGCGTAAACTCATTGACGCCACTGTTGATCTGGGCGTTGCGGATGGATTCGGTCATGGAAATCTGTTCGAGCGAATCGCCAAACTGAAAATCGCGCAGGTCGCTGCTCAGTTCGTCGCCCACGCCCGTGAACGGGGTGTGGTGGTTGCCGCCGGATTTCGAGCGTTTCAGTTTCCCGAAAATTTCTTCCAGCGCCGACTTCCGGATGGATTGTTCACTCTTGGCCGTCATCGCGAGCGTGCCTTCTTCGTTCTGCTCGGTCAGATACCCTTTTTCTTTCATTTCCTCGACAAAATTACCAATCCCGTATTTGTCGTCGGTCAGGCTATACCGCCGGTCGAGGTCGTTCAGATAAGCCAGCGCCTGTTCAACATTGCCCGACGTCATCAGCAACAATTGCTGGAAAATGTTGAGCAACTGGTCGAATTTACTGCCTTCTTTTTTTTCGGGCGGAATATAATTGGAGAATTGGAATCCTTTCATGAAATACGGTCGTTAGGTCAGCAGTTATCCCTGATGAAAGAACAGCGTGTTCGGCGGATTTGTTCGCTTCCTGAAAATACGAAATTTTCGGCAATTCCACCACGACAAACAACCGCCAGTGGCCTCCATGACCGGTTTTGGGGCCTTTACGACCGCAATCCTATGTTTTTCGTTTCGATTTCTTTGCTGTACACAACCTGCTTTTTCCCTATATTTGCGCTCCTTTTCTCTTCATCACCAATACAGCATCCGAATTGTTGATCCACTACGACCAACAATTCAATAATTCAATAATTTCCCACTGTATGAACGTATTGAAATTTGGCGGAACGTCGGTAAAGTCCGTTGAGAATATTAAAAAAGTCATTGCCATCATTCTTAACCACCGCCAGAACGGGGATACCATCGGAGCCGTCGTGTTGTCGGCCATGAGCGGGGTCACCAACCAGTTGATTGAAATCGGCCGGATGGCTGCCACCAACAACCCCGATTACCTGGAACTGATTCGGGGCATTGAAGACCGCCATTTCAACGTCATCAAGGGATTAATTCCGATTAAAGAACAAAGTAAGGTGTTCGGCAAGGTTCGCGGCACGGTCAACGAACTGGAGGATCTGCTGCGGGGCGTGTCGCTCATCCGCGAATTGTCGGATCGGACGATGGACCTGGTCATGAGCTTCGGCGAACGGCTTTCGTGCCTGGTCATCAGCGAATGCCTGAAAAGCAAGGGCGTTCCGGCCCGGTTTTGCGACGCCCGCGAACTCATCAAGACCAACGCCCAGTTCAGCATGGCGGACGTCGATGAAACAACGACCAACCAGTTGATTCGGGAGTATTTTTCAACCATTGGATCGGATTTGCCGATTGTCACCGGTTTTATCGGCTCCACCGCCCACAACGAAACCACCACGCTGGGCCGGGGCGGTTCCGATTACACGGCATCCATTCTGGGTGCCGCCCTGAACGCCGATTTCATCGACATCTGGACCGACGTTGACGGCATGATGACCGCCGACCCGCGCAAGGTGCCAAATGCCTTCAACATTCCGACCATTACGTACGCGGAAGCGATGGAACTGAGCCACTTCGGGGCTAAAGTGATCTATCCGCCCACACTGCAACCGGCTTTTTCCAAAAACATCCCGATCCGGATTCTGAATACCTTCAACGCCAGTCACGAAGGCACGGTGATCAGCCGTACCGCCGACCGGCGCGACTTTACAATTACCGGGATCTCATCCATCGACGACATTGTACTGGTCAACATCCAGGGCAGCGGGATGATCGGCGTCGCCGGGGTTTCGGCCAAGCTGTTCAGCACGCTGGCGCATTACAAAATCAGTGTCATTCTGATTTCGCAGGCGTCGTCGGAACATTCCATCTGTTTTGCCATCGAACCCCGCAATGCCGAGCGCGTCCGCGACATTCTGGAAGCGGAATTTGCGACCGAAATTGCCCACGGTCACGTCGACTATATCGGCATTGAAAAAGACCTGTCGATCATTGCCACGGTGGGCGAAGGCATGAAAAAGAGTTCGGGGATTGCCGGGAAGCTCTTTTCGGTTTTGGGCAAAAACGGGGTCAACATCATCGCCATTGCGCAGGGGTCGTCGGAAATCAACATTTCGGTGGTGATCAACAAGAACAACCTCTCGAAAGCGCTCAATGCAATGCACAACGTCTTTTTCCAGTCCGAAGCCCGGATTCTCAACCTCTATCTGGTTGGGGCGGGATTGATTGGCCGAACGTTGCTGCAACAGATTGAATCCCAATACGCGTTTCTGCGGAACGAAAAGCTGCTCCGGATTTGCCTCGTTGGCGTGTCGAATACGAAGAAAATGCTGCTCGATCCCAAAGGCATCGACCTGACCACCTGGCAGGACCGGCTGGCCAACGAGGGCGTAACGACTTCATTACCAGCCTTTGTTGAGAAACTGAAAGATTATAACCTGCCCAACAGTGTGTTCATCGACTGTACGGCGGATAAAGACATTCCGTTGTTTTACGAACCGTTGCTCAACGCCAACGTGTCGATTGTAACCCCGAACAAAGTGGCCAATTCCGGGCCGTATGCCGAATACAAGCGGTTGCAGCGGGCGGCTGTTCGGCGGGGCGTCAAATTCCTGTATGAAACCAATGTAGGCGCGGGGTTGCCGATCATCAACACCTTGCAGGGCCTGATGACGTCCGGTGATCGGTTTCTGAAAATCGAAGCCATTTTATCCGGGACTTTGTCCTATATTTTCAACAATTTCAGACCCGGCGTCTCCTTTGCCACCATCGTGAAGGAAGCCAAGGAAAAAGGATTTACCGAACCCGATCCGCGCGAAGACCTGAGTGGCATGGACGTGGGCCGGAAAATCCTGATTCTGGCCCGTGAAGCCGGTTTTGAACTGGAACCGTCCGACGTGACGATCAACAACCTGTTGCCCGAAAGCTGCATCACGGCCCCGAGTATTCCGGCGTTTTTCGAGGAGTTGGAGCACAATCATGCGTATTTTGATAACCTGCTGCTGGGAGCGGAAGGCCGCAACGAAAAACTGCGGTATGTCGCCACGTTCGAGAACGGAAAAGTGACCATTGAACTGCGGTCGGTCGGTTTCGACCATCCGTTTTATTCGCTTTCGGGTGCCGACAACATCATCTCGTTTACAACGGAGCGGTACAAAGAACGTCCACTCGTGATCAAAGGCCCCGGTGCGGGCGCGGAAGTGACGGCCACGGGCGTGTTTGCGGATGTGGTCAGCATTGGAAGTTACCTGGCGTGAACCACACGCCCATAGAATTTGTATAGATAGACAAAAGATTGGGATTGCCACGGTAATCCCTTACAGACTGTGGATTCAATAAAAGTATTTGCCCCTGCGACCGTCGCGAATGTTGCCTGCGGTTTTGACATTTTCGGTTTTGCCGTCGATAGTCCCGGCGACGAAATCATTGTCCGGAAAAGCAACTTGCCGGGCGTTCGAATTAAAGCCATCGTTGGCGATGAAGGCCGGTTGCCAAAGGAAGCCGAGCGCAACACCGCCGGTATTGCCATTCAGACGTACCTGAAACACATCGAATCGGACCAGGGCCTGGAACTGATTCTCCATAAGAAAATGCCGCTTGGCAGCGGTTTGGGTTCCAGCGCGGCCAGTGCCGTTGCGGGTGTGTTTGCCATCAATGAGTTGCTGGGTCGCCCGCTCAAGCAAATCGACCTCCTACCCTTTGCCATGGAGGGCGAACGTCTGGCCTGTGGTTCGGCCCACGCCGACAATGTAGCGCCGTCGCTGATGGGCGGTTTTGTGGTCATCCGGAGCTATAATCCGCTGGATATCATCACCATCAACACCCCGGCGCAACTCTTCGCCACCATCGTTCACCCGGAAATTGAAGTCAACACAAAAGACGCCCGGCACATTCTGAAAAATGAGGTGTCGATGAAAAACACCATCATTCAAATGGGCAATGTCGCCGGGCTGATTGCCGGACTGATGAAACCCGACTACGATCTGATTGGCCGTTCGATGGTCGATGTCATTATTGAACCGATTCGCGCCATCCTCATCCCCGAATTCAGCGAAGTAAAGCAAGCCGCCCTCGATGCCGGCGCCCTCGGTTGCAGCATTTCCGGCTCCGGCCCATCCATGTTTGCCCTCAGCCGTGACCAACCCACGGCGTTGCGGGTTGGCAACAACATGCAGGCCGCCTTTCATTCGGTCGGCATCGGCAGTGAACTGTATGTTTCCGGAATCAATCAGGAAGGTCCAAAGGTGCTTGGATAATTGCAAAATTGGAATAATATTTGCACATACAACCTTATCACTCCAGGTCAAACCGTCCGGGCCAGTCATCGTTGATTGTATGAATCCGTGATCCGGCTAAATCCGCAAGGGTTAACGGGTCAGTCGTCGCTATCCCAGACCGGGAATAGAGGCTTTCCTGTCGCCTGTAGTGCTCAATGAAACGTGGAATCTTTTTTCAATGAGACATGATAAGAGCGCTACTCCTGATTCTTTTCCTTCCGCTTTTTGCCTTTAGTCAGCCCGTTATTGAAACCCGGCCCAGCCATTTCTTTGCAGAAATAGGCGGTTTTTATTCCTCCTCCCGGCAAACCCCATTCTGGCTGCGAACCAATCAATACGGCATCGTTCCCACGACTCTACCGTATGCAACCGTTCGGGCGGGCGTTCGGCAGGATTACCGGTACTACCCCCTGACCGACATTACCTCGGCCCTCCGTCGGGATCGTTTTGGCATTGGCTATGGTTTTGAAGCCGTTTCAAATTTGGATGCTCAAGCAAAAAATACATTGTTAATTCCTGAAGCGTACGTTAAAATTCGCGCCGGCGCCTTTGAAATCATGGCAGGACGCCGACGCGAAGTGGTCGGTCTGGTCGATTCAACCCTCAGTTCGGGATCGTATAGCTGGTCGGGCAACGCCTTGCCCCTGCCCAAAATCCAGATCAGCCTGCCCAATTATACGCCCATCGGTTTTACGAAAGGTTTGCTCTCCTTCCGGGGATCTTTTGCCCACGGCTGGTTTGGCAGTCAGCGCAAGGTTCAGCATTACTTTCTGCATCAGAAATCATTCTACGGAAGGCTGGGAAAACCCCGCTGGCCCGTCAAATTCTACGCCGGTTTCAATCACCAGGCCCAATGGGGGGGCGTCACCGATCAGTTGCCGGAATCCATTGTCAAAAATGGTCATTTTCCCGCCAGCCTGCAGGACTACCTTTTCGTGACGGTGGGCAACAGCCTCGGGCGTCTTTCGGATGTCGACACGACCCACTACAGCAAATTCGACCGGGAAAATCGGGTGGGCAACCACTTGGGCACCATTGATTTAGGGATTGAATTCAGTTCGCGCCGGACCTCAGTTTTGCTCTACCACCAAAGCGTTTACGAAGACGGCACCCTGTATTATATGACCAATATTGAAGATGGCTTGACGGGAATCCGGTTTCGGAATCTGAAACCGGCGTCATTCGGCCTACGAATCACCGGCGCGGTCGTGGAACTTTTGTATACCAAAAGCCAGGGGGGCGGGGTTTTCGACGACGGGAATAAATTCCGGGGAAAGGACAATTACTTCAATCACACGCAGTACCAGGACGGCTGGTCGTATTTTGGTCGCGGCATCGGCACGCCTTTCATCACGCCGGTGACCGACACCCGACCCAACCTGTCTCCCTACGGTTTTTTCAGTAACAACCGCGTTCGGGTGTATCACACTGGTATTCAGGGAAATTTCGCCCGAAACTGCCAGTTTCAGTTCAAATTTTCTTACAGTGAAAATTACGGCACCTACGATTTTCCGTTCGCTGAAACCCTCCGGCAGTTTTCGTCCGTCATGTCACTCGATCTGCCGGTGAATCAGCGGGGACTGCTGGTCACGTTTTCCGCAGCCGCCGATCAGGGCGATTTGTTTGAAAACCGCAGTGGCGTCTATGCCGGTATTCGCAAAACGTGGGATTATTACAAATACCGGGTTCGGAAGTAGTGTAAGGTTTTGCCCCTAAATCCCCTAAAGGGGACCTTTAGCTCCGGAGGGTTTCGTGTCCAAGTCCCCTTTAGGGGATTTAGGGGCAAAACCGACTAATCCTCCGGAAAAGGAATGAAGATAAAACCGGCAAAGTCGCCGTCGACGACGAAGAGGCAGCAATATTCATCGGGATTTTTGTAACTCTCCTTGAACACATCGACCGACTCCTCCGCGACCAGTTTCCGCTGCACAAACTCATCGAGCAGCGACGCCCGGTAGCTCCACGCATTGGCCGCCAGTTCATTCGGCCCAAGCAGCAACTGACCAATATCGACCGGCCGACGGGAGACGACAAAAATGGGATTTTCGGTAAAGCCGCGTTTCCGAATGACGTACGACGCTTCACGCAGGGTTTCCGACACTTTCACAAAATCCGTTGAAACCGCACTCATCAGCTTCCGGTTGACATCCGGCGAATTGGCGTCGTCGAGCAGAAAGTTTTCGTTGCTATTATTGATCATGTTTTTACGGTTTACGGTTTTCAGTTTTTGGTATACGGTGGCTGACGCGAAAGAGTGGATGCATCAGTCACCGTATACCGAAAACTGTGAACCGTAAACAATTTAAATTCTAGCAGCCAGCAACAGACTCAGGTCTTTGTAGCGCATGTTGAATTTTTTAGCGATGTAGGCATTGGTTAACAGCCCGTTATGACTGTAAACGCCCTTCATGAACCAGCGATTGGCGAACATCATTTCTTCGATTCCGCCGATGGTCCCGGTTTTCAGGAGGAACGGCAGAAAAATGTTGCTCAGGGCCAGACTGGCCGTATGAGCCACCCGCGAGGCAATGTTCGGCACACAATAATGAATGACGTTCTGGTATTTATACGTCGGCTCTTTGTGCGTCGTCATTTTGGACGTTTCAAAATTGCCGCCCTGATCGATGGAGACGTCGATAATTACCGCGTCGAGTTTCATGCGCGAAACCATCTCCTGCGTCACCACAATCGGACTCAAACCGTCTTCCGCCCGCATGGCCCCAATCACCACGTCGGCCCGCTGAATGGCTTCCGACAGTGTATCGGTTTCAATGATCGAGGTATAGATATGCTGTCCAATGGCGTATTTCAGCCGCTGGAGTTTGTAGATGTGTTTGTCGAAAATCTTGATTTCGGCGCCCAGCCCCAGCGCCGTCCGGGCTGCGTATTCGGCCACGGTTCCGGCTCCGAGAATCACCACTTTGGTTGGCGGAACTCCCGTAATACCACCCAGAATTACCCCCCGGCCGTTGTTGGCACTGCTCAGGTATTCACCCGCAATCAGCATGACAGTGCTGCCTGCAATTTCGCTCATCGCCCGGATGATCGGCATGCCGCCCACTTTATCCTCGATGTATTCGTAGCCCAGCGCGGTGATTTTTTTGCTGTTCAGCCGCTCGAAGTATTTCTTCTCGTGATTGGGCAGGTTAACCGCCGAGATGAGGGTACTGCCGGTTTTGATGTAGTCAAATTCCTGATCGACCAGCGGTTCCACCTTCAGAATCAGGTTCGCGTCGTAGACCTCTTTGGCCGACGGCATAATTTGTGCCCCGGCTTCGCTGTAGTCGTTATCGGAGAATTTTGCGCCCGCGCCCGCCCCCTTTTCGATGAGAACGTCGTGGCCGTGGCGCACCAGAATGGTGACCGCTTCGGGCGTCAGGGCAATGCGGTTTTCCTGTAGGGAGACCTCTTTGGGCATCCCAATCATGAGGCTGCCATTGTGCTTCTTAACAGCGGCAGGAGCTTCCTGCGGATAAAGTGCCGTTTGTTTTGCTAATTGTTCAAACCCAGTCACTATAAACGGGATTTATGAATTTCGAACTGCGAATGACGCATTCCCCGGTGGAGATGGTTTCACCGAAAACCGCCCGAAAGCGTTGCGCCCCGTTGTTCTTAATCCGTCATTTTTGTCAATTGGTTTCCAGTATTCGTTCGCCTTCTTCCACCCGAAGGTGAAGGGTCCAGGCGTCGGGGGGTAACAAACCGGCAATTCGTTCCGGCCACTCAATAAAACAGCGTTTTCCCGAGTCGATGTACTCTTCAAGACCACTGCCCAGGGCTTCTTCTTCATTGCGAAGCCGGTAACAATCAAAATGATAGACCGGTTCACCTGAATTTGTAACGTACTCATTCACAATTGAAAAGGTTGGACTTTGGACTGTGGTCTCAACGCCCAGACGCCGACAGATCGCTTTAATCAAGGTCGTCTTGCCCGCTCCCATCTCACCGTCGAACAGCCAGACCGAATGCGATCGCCCGGCGTCGATCAATTGTCCGGCAACGGCATCCAGTTCAGCAAGGCTTTGAAAGCGGAGGATCATTCTTTTTACTTAATTCCAATTTCAAAGATAATACTTTTCTTGGTCTCCTACAGACCGTTATCGACCCGGTAGGTGTGACAAATTTGACCATTGGCTCAATTTATCCAGTTGACCTTCTGGACAAAATTAGTCATCTTCGGCCCTCAACTCTTGATTTGTCATTCGTATGTCCCGTACTATTCAGGTTGGATTAATCGGTTTCGGACTGTCGGGCCGGTATTTTCACGCACCTTTCCTAACCGTTAACCCGCATTTCAAACTGGTCAAAGTGGTGGAACGTCACCGCAATGAAGCCGAAGCTTTCGACTCAAGCATTCAAACCGTCCGCAGCCACGCGGAGTTGCTGGCCGATCCGGCCATTGACCTCATCATTGTCGGCTCGCCCAACGACACCCACTTTTCGTACGCCAAAGCCGCTCTTGAAGCCGGGAAACACGTGTTGATTGAAAAACCATTTGCCAACAGCCTCGAACAAGCCCGCGAATTGCTGGAACTGGCGAAACAGAAAGGGCTCGTGGCCATTCCGTACCAGAACCGGCGATACGATGCCGATTTCCTGACCATTCAGCAGGTGCTGCGGGAAAATCAGTTGGGCGAAGTCGTGGAATACGAATGCCGCTACGACCGGTATCGGCCGGATATTCTGGATAGCTGGAAAGAAAAAGATCCCGAAGGCGGTGGAAACCTCTTTAACTTAGGCCCTCACCTGATCGACCAGGCCGTGGCGCTGTTTGGTGTGCCACAAGCGGTTTCGGGCGATGTTCGCATCATTCGGAAAGGCGGTATTCTGGATGATTATTTCGACGTGAAATTATTCTATGCCGACAAACGCGTCATTCTGAAATCGTCGATGCTGGCGGTCGATAACAGCCTGCGTTACATCATTCACGGCACCAAAGGCTCCTTTATCAAACACGGACTGGACATTCAGGAAGAAACCCAGCGCAAAAATATTCTGCCCGACACCCCGGATTGGGGCGCCGAACCCGAAAGCCAGTACGGTACGCTCACCACGCCCAATGGCCGGTTTACGTTCCCGAGCCAGCCGGGCAATTACCACCATTTCTACGACAATCTGTACCGCGCCATTGTCGGCGAAATTCCGCAGGAAGTAACCCCGGAACAAGCCCTGGCGGTCATGCGGATTATTGAGCTGGCTGGGGAAAGCAGCCGGACGAAGGCGGTTTTGGCATTTTAACGTACAGACCGACGAACTGCCTGACGTTCAGAAGCTGTTTGAATGAAGGCCGGAGGCCTGTCCTGTCAATAGACAATAGCACCCATCCGCACGTGGTAGCTCCGGAGGAACGGTCTGAAGATGTTTTTAGACCGCTCCTCCGGAGCTACCACGTGCGGATGGGTGCTATTGTCTATTGACAGACTGCCCTTCCAGGGCTCTCCCCGGTTAATTAGAACAACCGATCACTCCAGATTCAAATCCGTCATCACCGACTGGACTTTCTTCTTCAACTGGTCGTACACCGCATCGAACTCTTCCTTGTTTTTCAGGGGTTCGTTGACGCTCACGTAAAATTTAATTTTCGGCTCGGTTCCCGATGGGCGGGCCGATACTTTCGTTCCGTCGGCGGTGAAAAACTGCAACACGTTCGACGACTCGATGCCCATTTTCCCGGCTTCAATGGCGGTTTTTTCGCCGGTGGTCAGATCGGTTCGCTCCAGACTCGCGTAGTCATCGACCCGCAAAACCGGTGACCCGGCAATCTGTTTTGGCGGATTGGCACGGAAGTCGGCCATCATCTGCTGGATTTCTTCGGCCCCGGTTTTTCCTTTTTTGGTCAGTGATATCAGGCCTTCATAATAGAAGCCGAATTTCTGATACATCTCCATCAGCAAGTCGAACAGGCTCAGCCCTTTGTCTTTGGCATAAGCCGTCAACTCGGCAATCATGGCGCAGGAAGCGATGGCGTCTTTATCCCGGACAAAATCCCCGATCAGGTAGCCGTAGCTTTCTTCGCCCCCGCCGATGAACTGCTGCTGACCTTCCAGTTCGCGGATAATCTGCGCGATGTATTTAAAACCGGTCAGGGTGTTGTAGCAGTAAACGCCGTATTGATCGCACATCTTGTCGATGAGGTCGGTCGTCACGATGGTTTTGGCAACAAACTCTTTGCCGGTCAGTTTGCCGTTGTCTTTCCAAGCCTGGAGCAAATAATAGATGATCAGGCTAGCCATCTGATTGCCGTTCAGCAACTCAAATTCGCCGTGGTGGTTGCGGGCACCCGACCCCACGCGGTCTGCATCGGGGTCGGTGGCCATAATCAGATCCGCGTTAATGGCTTCGGCTTTTTCCAGCGCCAGCCGCATGGCATCGCGTTCTTCAGGATTCGGCGATTTCACCGTCGGGAAGTTGCCATCCGGTTCGGCCTGCTCCTCCACGATGGTCACGTTGGTAAAACCCAGGGCTTTCAGCACGCGCGGAACCAACGTAATACCCGTCCCGTGGATGGGCGTAAAAACGATGTTCAGGTCTTTCTGCCGCGCAATCACATCCGGATTGATGGAGTTCGACTTGATCCGTTCGACATATACGCTGTCGATTTCTTCGTCGATCAGGTGAATTTTCTCTGGAACGCCGTCAAATTTCACGTCATCGATCGACGTGATTTTATTGACTTCGGTGATGATGTTTTTATCGTGGGGCGCCACCACCTGCCCGCCGTCGTTCCAGTAGGCTTTGTAGCCGTTGTATTCCGGCGGGTTGTGCGACGCCGTTACAACGATCCCGCTCTGACAACCCAACTGGCGAATGGCAAACGACAACTCCGGCGTGGGGCGCAGCGCGCTGAACAAAAATACTTCGATGCCATTGGCCGAGAAAATATCCGCCACAATCCGGGCAAACTCCGGACTCATCCGGCGGCTGTCGTGGGCAATCGCTACTTTAATATCAATGTCGGGGAAAGCCGCGTTCAGGTAATTCGCCAGCCCCTGCGTAGCCGCGCCGACCGTGTAGCGGTTCATGCGGTTGGAACCCACGCCGATGACGCCCCGCAAACCGCCGGTACCAAATTCCAGGTTTTTATAGAACGAATCGGTCAGTTCGGTCGATTCGTCGTTGTCCAGCAAATTGCGAATTGCTGCTTTGGTTTCGGAGTCATAATTGCCGTTGAGCCAATGGTCGATGGTAGCCTGGGTTGCAGAATCAATTGCAGTTGTCATAAAAAATGAGAGTTTGAATCGGTTGCCAATTTACAGTTCTAAATGACGTAGTCAAATCCTTTTGGTAAAAGGTTTTAAAACCGTAAAATATTGGACAAAACAGGCCCGAAACAGACCTCCTTTATTTCCAGCCGCCCCCCAACGCCCGGTATGCATTGACCATGGCGTTCATTTGCCGCATCCGCGTTTCAATCAGCTCCATTCTGGATTCCAGCACATCCCGCTGCGTCAGCAACACTTCCATATAATCGGCTCGGGCTGAGGTAAATAACCGAAGGGAAATGTTGGTTGACTGGGTCAATGCCTGCACCTGGTTGTTTTTGGTACTGTAACTTTTTTCCAGGTTGTCGATGGCCGACAACTGATTGGCCACTTCGATGTAGGCATTCAGAACCGTTTTTTCGTACTGGTAAACCGCCTGAATTTGCTTCGCATTCGCATTTTTGTACATCGCCGTAATGGCATTCTTATTGATAACCGGACCCACCAGATCCCCAATCAACGAGGCAATCAATGATTCCGGTGTATTCACCAGATAGATCGGATTGAAGGCCATCAAACCCAGCGAAGCGGAAAGGTGCAGCGAGGGATAGAAGTTGGCCCGGGCCACACTGACATCGAGTTTGGCAGCCTCCAGTTGGTGTTCGGCCTGTCTGATATCGGGCCGGTTTTCCAGCAATTGCGAGGGGGCACCCGCATACATTTTGGTTGGACTTAACTCGTTAAAATTCACAGAACTTCGCTGAATCCGCTGCGGAAACCGGCCCACGAGGAAATTAATCCGGTTTTCCGTTTCAACAATCTTTTGCTGAACGTCATACTGAAGATTCTGCGTTTTATACACCTCGGCTTCAAACCGCCGAACCGCCAGTTCGGTCACTTTGGCCGCTTCTTTTTCCTGCTTGATAATCGACAGCGCGTTGGTCAGAATATCGATGTTCCGCTTGATGATTTCCAACTGATTATCATAGGCCATCAGCTCATAATAGGAGTTGGCGATCTCGGCCACCAGATTCGTCACCTGGAAATTCCGGCCTTCAATGGACGCCAGATAGTTGAAAACCGCTACTTTCCGGGCATTCCGCAGCTTATGCCAGATATCGACTTCCCAACTGGCAAAGGCACCAACGTAGGTGTTTGGTAACACATCGGGCGTGTGCCGCCCCGGTTTTATATCGGTGACGGCATCAGCAGCCCCCTGGCTCGTGAAGCGGGAAACCTTTTCGACGCCGGAACCCCCACCCACCGTAACGAATGGCAGGTACTCCCCTTTGCGAGCCATGATTTCGTTGTTGGACACCGCAATTTCCTGAAGCGTAATATTTAATTCCTGGTTGTTATACAGGGCCGTATCGATCAGGGCCGCCAGATTGGGGTCGGTAAAATACGCCTTCCAGCCTGTCTTTGCCGTGTTGGTCGAGTCCGACGCGTTAGTAAAACGCGTCGGTACAGTTTTATTTTCGGCTTTCGGCACCAGGTGTGGAACGCTACAGCCGCTCGTGAGCAGGGTAAGAACCGTTATCCCTACGCAGGCTACTCGTTGTCTATTTCTCATTGATTTCACTTTCTTCAGGTTGTGGAAACTGGTCTACGGAATGGACGAATACGTCGGTCAGTGAATCTTCTTCTTCCCCTTTGATCAACTTCCGGCCGTCGGCCAGATTGCCAAAAATAAAGTACAGTCCGGGGATGATGATGACCCCGAAAATGGTTCCGAACAACATCCCACCCATCGCCGAGGCACCAATCGTCCGGTTCCCAATCGCTCCGGCACCGGTCGCGCTGATCAGCGGAATCAGACCGGCCACAAAGGCGAAAGAGGTCATCAGGATCGGGCGGAAACGAACTTTGGCGCCTTCAATAGCTGCGTTCAGAATGGTTTCGCCCTGCTGCCGCTTCTGAACGGCAAATTCGACGATCAGTACGGCGTTTTTACCCAACAGACCGACCAGCATGATGAGCCCGATCTGGGCGTAGATGTTGTTTTCCAGCCCCATCAGCTTGAGCAGCAAAAACGACCCGAAGACCCCCACCGGCAGCGAGAACACGACAGCCAGCGGGATGATGAAACTTTCGTACTGCGCAGCCAGCACAAAGTAGACGAAGGCCAACACAATCAGGAACACGTACAACGACTCATTGCCCCGGCTCGCTTCATCGTAGGAAAGACCCTCAAAAGCAATGTCATACCCCCTGGGCAAGGTCTTGGCGGCCACTTCCCGGATGGCCTGGATAGCATCGGCGGTGGTGTAGCCGTTGGCCGGAAGACCCTGAATGGCGGCTGAATTATAAAGATTGAACCGGGTAATTTCATTCGGTCCCTGACCCTTTTTAAGCTTCATGAAGGCCGAGTAAGGCACCATTTCGCCCGCGTCGTTTTTGACAAAAAGCTTCAAAAGATCGGTTGGAAGCCGTCGGTACAACGGATCAGACTGCACATACACCTTGAAGAACTGGTTAAACTTGATAAACCCCTGCTCGTAGGTACTGCCGATCATGATGTTGAGGTTGTCCATCGCTTTGCCGATCGACACGCCTTTTTGCATGGCCAGCTTGTTGTCGATCTCCAGTTCGTATTGCGGATAGTTCGCGGCAAAGAAGGTGAACAAGCCGGTCAGCTCTTTCCGCTTGCCGAGGTTATCCATGAATTCCTTGTTGATTTTATCAAACTCGCGGTAATCCGTATCGGTGGTTTTATCCAGTAAGCGCATGGAAAAACCGCCGGACGTACCGAA
This sequence comes from Larkinella humicola, assembly GCF_008727875.1. GTDB lineage: Bacteria > Bacteroidota > Bacteroidia > Cytophagales > Spirosomataceae > Larkinella > Larkinella humicola. Next base: position 546,906 of record NZ_VTWS01000006.1, read on the forward strand.
GCCGGGGATGGCCGGTGGTTCAAAGAACTCGACCACGGCTCCAAGCCCCCGCGTCTTGCCTTCCAGTTCTTCCATGATTTCCTTCACGTTTTTGTCGCGGTCCGACCACGGTTTGAGGTTAATCAGACAGGTCCCGGCATTGGAGCCGCGTCCTTCGGTCATGATCTCATAACCGGCCAGTGAAGAGACCGATTCGATGCCTGGAACTTCTTCGCAAATTTTCTGAAGCCGCCGGGAAACTTCGTTGGTTTTTTCCAGCGTCGAACCGGGAGGAGTCTGGATAATTGCGTAAATCGTACTCTGGTCTTCGTTCGGAATAAAACCGGCGGGCAGAATTTTATTCACGTAGAATATTCCAAAACAGAAAGCCAATAACACACCCCAGGTAACCACTCTCCGGCTGACGATTGATTTTAACAGGCCCACATATCGCCCGGTCACTTTATCAAAGCCCCGGTTGAAACCGTCGAGGGCCTTGGTGAGCAGGTTTTTCTTCCGGGCGGGCTGTCCGTGGTGGTTTTTCAACAACATGGCGCACAAAACCGGGGTGAGCGTCAGCGCGATCAGGGCCGAAATCACAATGGAACTGGCCATCGTAATGGAGAATTGGCGGTAAAAAGTCCCCACCGGACCCGACATGAAGGAAATGGGCAGGAATACCGATACCATGACCGCCGTGATGGCGATAATTGCTCCGCTAATCTCGCCAAGCACTTTTTTGACGGCGGCAAATGGGGAGAGATGCGGTTCTTCTTCCATTTTGGCGTGAACCGCTTCCACCACCACGATGGCGTCATCCACCACAATACCGATGGCCAGCACCAGGGCGAAGAGCGTTATCAGGTTAATGGAAAGCCCAAATGCCTGAATCACAAAGAACGCCCCGATCAGGGAAACCGGAACGGCCAGAATCGGGATCAGGGTCGAGCGCCAGTCGCCCAGGAATACGAAAACTACCAGTGCAACCAGAATAAACGCGTCCCGCAGCGTATCGATAACCTGCTCGATGGACGCGTCCAGAAAGTTTGACACATCATAGCTGATTTTGTAATCCACACCCGGAGGAAAAGATTCTTTCATGACGTCGAGCTTCTCTTTTACCTCCTCAATCACCTCACTGGCATTGCTCCCGTAGTTTTGCCGCAACACAATGGCAGCCGAAGCCTTGCCATCCAGGTTGGAGTAGATGTCGAAGAACTCACTTCCCAACTCCACTTTGGCAATGTCCTTCAGGTGAATGCTCTCACCGGCGGAATTGGCCCGGATGATGATGTCTTCGTACTCCTTGGGGTCGCTATACCGTCCTTTATACGTGAGCACGTATTCCAGCGACTGGGCCGCAATACCGGAGCTTTGCCCAATCCGGCCCGGTCGGCCAATGATGCTTTGCTCCCCAATGGCTTCCATCACTTCCTCGGTGGAAATCTTGTAGGCCCGCATGCGGTCCGGATTAAGCCAGATGCGCATCGCATACCGCCGACTCCCCAGGATTTGCGCCCGGGCAACCCCCTTGGTCCGCTGAATTTCGGGGATCATCTTAACGGTCGCGTAGTTGAACAGGAATTTTTCGTCGATGCTTTTATCCTTGGAATAGAGGTTGACGTACATCAACATACTGGGCTGAACCGGCGAAATAATAACCCCTTCCCGTTGAACCAGTTCGGGCAGAAGTGGCATTACCTGATCCACCCGGGTTTTCACCCGGATAACGGCGACGTTCGGATCTGTACCTGGTTCAAAAATAATCCGGAGCGTGGCCTCTCCTGCACTGGTAGCATCGGTCGCGATATACCGCATATCCTGGACACCGTTGATGGCCTGTTCCAGCGTAATCAGCGTGGATTTTACCAACACATCGGCACTCGATCCGGGATAGGCAATGAAGATATTGACGGTGGTAGGGGCAATATCCGGGAATTGAGAAATTGGTAATTTCTCAATCGCCAGGATACCGACGAAGACGATCATGATCGAAATCACGATCGCAAATACGGGTCTGCGTATGAATTGATTAAACATATCTTTGCAGGTTGGGAGACCGGGTTATTCGGCGTAGAGGCTTAACTTGGACAAAACCGAATCCGGCTGTACGAAGGTGTAGTGAATTTTTTCGTTTTCTTTGACCTGACGCAAGCCTTCCAGCAGGATTTTATCGTCTTTCGTCAGACCGGATCTAACCACAAAAATGTGGGGCATTTCCGCAGCTATGGTAATTTCCCGGGACCGAATCTTACCTTCCTTATCCACCACATACACATATTTCTTGTCCAGGACTTCGAAAGTCGCTTTCTGCGGGATAATCAGGGCATTTTTGAGCGGCAGGGTCATCTGGATGTTCCCGGTTTCGCCGTGCCGGAGCAACCCTTTTGGGTTCGGGAAAGTGGCCCGGAAAGCGATATTGCCCGTTTCGTTGTTAAAATCCGCTTCGATGGTTTGAACCACGCCGGGATAATCGAACACTTGTTGATTGGCCATTAGCAGGTTGACATTCTTCAGGTTCTCCTGCTGGGCGTGGGTTTTGTAATTCAGGTATTCCGCTTCCGGGACATTGAAATACACCCACATTTTGCTGTTGTCGGAAAGCGTAGTCAGCAAATCGCCCTCGTTAACCAGGCTTCCCAGCCGCACCTGGAAGTGGTCCATGATGCCATCGAAAGGGGCTCTCACTTCCGTAAAGCCGAGGTGAATCTGCGCGACAGTAACTTCTGCTTTGGCCTTGTCTAACTTGGCTTTGGCCAGGGCCAGTTCGTTTTTTGAAACGATGTTGCTGTCGGCCAGCGATTTGGTATTTTTGTATTCGACTTCCACGAAATTGGCTTCAGCCTGGGCTTTCTGGAGTTCAGCCTGGTACTGGATTGGCAGAATCTGAAACATGAGCTGCCCTTTTTTGACCGACTGTCCTTCATCTACAAAGATTTTTTGCAGGTAGCCCCGTTCCAGGGCTCTCAACTCGATGTGCTGGATGGAATGAATCTGGGAGACGAATTCATTCGTGACGGTCGTATCGGTTTTTAAAGGACTGGTCACCAAATACTTGGTTTCTTCCTCCTTTTCTTCTTTTTTCTCGGAACAGCCTGCCACACCCACCAGGGCACACAAACTCACGAGCATCAATAATTTATTCATAAGGATCTATTTTTTCACGTTACTGGTTTGAAGGGGATGCTGAGGGGGGACGATCTGACCCGGCGGTGCGTTGGGGCCTTGTGCCAATTGCCGAATCAGGCTGTCTTTCTGCTGGTTGGTCCGTTTGCAGTCCAGAAGCTGCTGTTGCCAAACCACCAGATCGACCGGAGGAATCGAGTTGCCTAATTCATATTCATAAATCATTCGCTGGCGACTTTGCTCATACAGCAGAAATCCATTGAACACCAGGGAGAGTGCCAGGGCCAGTCCAAAGCCGTAAAGCAAAATCGAGGGAAAAGTCCGGCGCTGCATCGCTTGTGTCGGTCGTAGATTGACACAAAGCACGCTCCGTAACATTAGAACGGTGTGAGAAGGAAATTAAAAGATCGTAGAAAAGTTTAATATGGGCAATTAGGGAGTTTGAGGAATCGCCCGAACTAATGTCAAAAATTAGAATAATCAGGGGAATTATACGGTTATTTCCAGAAACCAAATCCTCTCGCACACTTGTGGAGCATTAAAAAAGTACTATTCGGCGAAAGAAGAAGGTGTCTTTCTTAACCCTTTTCCGCGACTTACCCCAAGCCGGGCAACTGAATCGTCACCGAGGTTCCCCGGTTTACGTTGGAAGTGATCTGGAGAATTCCCTGGTGCAAATCAATGATTTTCTGCGTGACAGCCAGGCCAATGCCGTAGCCCGGCACGTCATCGACATTCCCGCCCCGGTACAGCGGATTAAGGATGTGAGCAGCATCGGTTTCAGAAATGCCGCGCCCCTGATCGGCTACGGTCACGGTGATTTGGTCTTTCGTGATTTGCAAATGCACCGAAACCGCTTCGCTGGAATATTTGCAAGCGTTATCAAGCACATTTAGAAAAGCGGTTGTCAGCAGCGTAGCGTTGCCTTTCACCGCAAACGATTCTTCCTCACCCGTCCTGAATTGCAGATTCAGTTTCCGGCCCGGATACTTGGCCTGCACGTACCCAATAGCATTGAGCAGGCAATCGTCCACCTGAACGGCGGTTAGGGCAACGGGGCCATCGGTCACTTTGGCCAGGCCCAGCAACCCGTTGGTCAGGGCAATCACTTTTTTCAGTTCTTCGACCGCCACTTCCATACTCTCGCGCCAGTCGGCGGGGTTCTGGTCATACCGCAGGGAGGTTTCCAGCGTACCCAGCGTGTTGGTGAGCGGAGTGCGTAGTTCGTGGGAAGCGTGGGACACAAAACTGCGTTGGGACACAAACGCATCTTCGAGCCGAAACAGCATCTGGTTGAACGTCATGGCAAGCTGGGCGATTTCATCCCGGCGGTTTCCTTCATGTACCCGCTTGTGCAGGTGCGTGGCGGTAATCTGCTCCACCTCATCCACAATCTGGGCAATCGGTTTCAGCACACCACCGGAAAAATACCACCCGGCCAGCACGATCAGCGCAAACCCCAGCAGATTGGCCAGCAGCAGGATTTGTTGCAGCGTACCCAGTTTGGCCAGGCCGATCCGGTCATAGCCCGACGTAAAAATGTAAAAGAGCTGCCCGCCGTCCCGGTACGGAATCACAATCGACTCGAGGTGACCACTTTTGAATTCAAACAGCGATTCGGTGGTCAGGAGCGGTATTTTTTCTTTGTAGTACTCCGATTCTTTCAGGGTCCGGTTGGTAAAGACCAGATTGTGCCGCTGATCGTAGATGCTGATTTGCTCTTCCACGATGGTAAGCAAGTCGGTCCGTACCATGTTTTTAAAAAAGTCATCGTGGAGATGCCGTCGGGAAATCAGCAGCCGTCCGGCCACGCGGGCTTTCGACTCCAACCGGCTGTAAAACTCCTCCCGCCGGTACAGCGAATAGAAATACCACACCAGCAGCGACAGCGTGAGCTGGATGGCCGTTGCCAGCACCGTAAAAATGATCGTCAGGCGGTTTCGTATCAGCATTTCTATCGGATTAATCTTCCCGGAGAACGTACCCCATTCCAACGATGGTATGCAGCAACCGGGGCGAAAAATCTTTGTCGATCTTTTTGCGCAGGTAGCTGATATACACATCAATCACGTTGCTGTTCGTATCAAAATTCAGACTCCAGACCCGCTCGCTGATGTCTACCCGCGAGATAATTTTCCCTTTGTTGAGCATGAGGTATTCAATGAGGGCGTATTCGCGGGTGGTCAGGTCGATGCGTTTGCCCGCCCGGGTCACGGTTTTGGTATCCAGGTTCAGTTCGAGATCGGCCAGCCGAAGGATTTGCTTGGGTCGGGAGCCACTCCGGCGCGTCAATGCCCGAATCCGCAGCAGCAGTTCCTGAAACTCAAACGGTTTGGCCAGGTAATCGTCGGCCCCGGCGTTAAAACCGTCCGACTTATCGGCCAGACTGTCGAGCGCGGTGAGCATCAACACGGGGATAGCCTCATTTTCTGAGCGGATCAGGCGGCACAATTCAAACCCGTTGATTTGCGGAAGGTTGACATCCAAAATGATGAGGTCATAAATCTCCCGGCGAAACAGGGACAGCCCGGTTCGACCATCGTAGGCGACTTCCACTTCGTAACCTTCGGCCGATATGCCTTTGCGGATAAAAGAAGCCAGCCGCTCTTCATCTTCAACGAGAAGGATTTTCATCAGCGTTTATCAGTTGAGTACGATACAAGCGACCGGGCTTTCAAAGAATCAAACCCGGTAGCCAAAACACGCCGTCGCCGATCCAGCGGTAGCGTTCGTTGAGCAAAAACCGGTTTGGATACCGCTGAATGGTGTATAGCACGGCGCTCATCATTCCCTGAATAATGGCCGCCCGCTGGGCAAACCGGTCGTCGGCCATGAAAAAAATCACAAGCGCCAACACCGTAATCACCACCGTCAGCGTCCGCAGCACCACATCGCTCCGGTCGAAGCCCCAGAAGGTCGCCAGCGAGTAGGACGTGTCCGGCAATTCGTAGGCTTCCATCACCGAAAACAGCAACAGATTTTGGAAAACGATCAACAGAAACAAAATTCCCAGCCCGATTTCGGACCAGCCGATGGTCGGTTTTTGCGCCCACGAACTGCCCCAGACACCGATGGTATACACGAGCGTCACCGCCGGTTCTTTCCACGCCAGCCGGGCATTGGAACCCGACAACCGCGAGACACCCCAGACATACGCCCCCGAAACCAGCGCCAGCCCGGCCCCAAACCACAACACAGACCGGGGTAACCAAAACAACAAGACAACGGAAATCACAGCCAGCCCCACCAAAACCCGAAGCAAAACCTGCTGGTTTTCAGCATGAAACCGGTGACGGCGGGTTAGCGGTGCGTTAACCGCCAAACCCTTCCGGACATCGTACAGGCGGTCGGCGGCATAAATAACAAACACACAAATCGCCAGTAAAACCGTTGTTGCCCAACCAACCGGCTGGTGGCCGTCGGGCAAACGCGCCACCATGATATGGGAAATCACGGCTCCGGCCACCACATCAAGACTGAGGTAGTGAAAGTTACGCAGATACTGCCTGATCGAATCAAAAAACTTCATACAAGGATTTCTATTCCATTTTCCTGGACGGAACAGAAAATGAATGGTAAAATGGAACAGGGCCCACTTTCAAAAGCCAGGCAATTCCGGTGCAAAGCTACCTTTTACCGGGTAAAGTCGGCTTTGCATGCCCTAAAAAATGGTGTAATTTTGAAAGAAGCTTTTTCGGAGTGTATGCTTTTCAAGAACCACACGCTACCGAAAACGCATTCGGCACACCGTAAAATTTATGTTAACTTTCTGTTATGATGCACGCCAAAAGTGCGTGATTCCTTAATGAACAAAAGGTCGATTAAACTAAAAAATGCCCGAATTTTGTAAAAAGCCTTTTAGTTCACCCCAAATGGACTGAGGAAATTCAGGATATGAACCGAACCTACAGCACCTGTTCCGACGAAACCCTCCTGAAGTCAATGGGCGACAACGACGACGAACGTGCGTTTGCCGAACTTTACAACCGGTATTTCCGGTCGTTGTTTAATTATGCATACAGCAAGGTAAACGATCAGTTTATTGCCCAGGAAATTATTCAGGAATTGTTTGTTAGCGTGTGGCAACAACGCGATCGCCCCCCGGTTCAATGCACCCGGTCGTTTTTATTTTCCTGTGTCAAAAACCGCGTCATATCCTATTACCGGAAAGAACTGACCCGCCGGTATCATTACAATCGGTGGGAAACCCAAACGGACGACTCCAATGCGCTGACGGATCAGCAAATCCTGACATCCGATTTGCAACACCAGTATGAAAAAGGCCTTCATCAGCTCCCCCCGAAATGCCGGGAAGTATTTCTGCTGAGCCGCAAAGGGCTTTCAAACCGGGAAATTGCTCTTCAATTAACGATTTCGGAAAAAACCGTCGAACAACACATCACCAAAGCCCTGCGTGTTTTGAAAGCGTATCTGAAAGAGCATTTTGTATACCTGTTCCTGTTGTTCCCGATTTTCTAAACTTTTTTTCAAACCGACTAAGGGTTATCCTTCCGGCAGGCGACTTTGGCATTGAACCATTTCCCACGCTATGCCGCCACCGAATATATCCCCTCTTTTGCTGGATAAATACCTGCGAAATCAATGTACCGAACAGGAAAAAGAATGGGTAGAGGCCTGGTATGCTTCGTTGCGCGGAAACCCTGACTACATGGACTCACTGCCCGAACCCGAGCAGCGAAATTTGCAGCAGGAAACCTTTCTAACTATTCAAAACCAACTGAATCAGACCGAAAAACCGGTAGCCCGAACCTTCTCCACGGGCTGGCTCACCGGATTGGCCGCATCGATCGTTCTGGTTATTGGGTTCTATTTCATTTACCACTATTCCGGCCGTCAGCAGCAATCCGTTTCAGAACCGGCAACCCTTGCCCATCAAGCGACAAAAAAAAACCGGCCACACACGATTCATTTTGTCAATCATGAAGCCCGGCCGGTGAAACACCAGCTTCCCGATCACAGTTCGGTCTGGATGCACCCGGGGGCGTCAATTTCCTACCCGGAAACGTTCAATGCCGACCAGCGGCTGGTCACGTTCGCCGGTGAAGGCTTTTTCGACGTGCACAAAGACCCGGCGCGCCCATTCCGGATTCAGAGTGGGGAAATGCAGATTAAGGTGTTGGGCACCAGCTTCAACGTGAAAGCCCCGGCGACTCACCCGGTTTTTCAAATTTCGGTCGTAACGGGTCGGGTTCAGGTCAGCGCCCCCGACCGCCAGCAGAATGAGCAGCAGGTGATTCTGAAACCGCAGCAACAGGCCATCTTCGAAACGGCCTCGAAGCGGCTGGTGTCTTCGGCCATTCCGGTGAAGGCCAGAAAACCCATTTACGAACCCGTTACGATCACCTTTGCCGATACTCCGCTGGATCAGGTCGTGAAGAAGCTCGAGAAGCGATTTGCTGTTCAGATCCGGCTGGTCAAGCCCAAAGCCGCTTCCTGTCTGTTCAGCGCCGATTTTGAAAACCAGCCGCTGCCGCTAATTCTGGAAATGCTCTGCACGGCGCTGGAAGCAACGTACACCATGACCGGGAATGTAATCCTGCTCGATAGTCCACCCTGTACGGAATAAACCCAATCCCAACATCTATAAACTGACTGCTATGAAAAACCGCTACCCGCTTCCCCCCTAATGCAAAAAAACCGGGAGTGTACCACCACCCCCGGCTCAGGTAACCCCTTCGGCTTCGTACCACCGAACGAAGGGGCAGTATCCAACAGTCCTCAACTATCAGACAACCAAAAGTATGCAAATTTTCATCCCTAACAAGTCCGTCGACTGGCGAAAAATCATGCGTATCGGATTACTGCACTGGATTCTTGCCGTATTGCTGACGGGTATCGCCAATGCCCGGGAAATCGCGGCACAGTCGATCCTGAGCAAGGATATGACGCTCCAGCTTACGAATGTTACGCTCAAGGAAGCACTGGACCGCATCCAGGAAAAAGCCAATACGAAGTTTGTGTACAGCAGCCGGGTCTCGCTGCGGGAACAAGTGTCGATCAACGTGAAAAACCAGAAGCTGGCCCGGATTCTCGACCAGTTGCTGATGCCGCGGGGCATTACCTACAAGGTGATCAACGAACAGATTGTACTGGCCCGCGAACGGGGTTTTAAACCGGAAACGGTGTTGCCGAACCTCGACGAAAAAATGGAAACCTACCTGAGCCAACAGGAAATCCGGCTGAAAGGAACCGTGCGGGCGTCCGACGGGCAGGGCGAAGCGCTGGCCGGGGTAACGGTTGTCCTGAAAGGCACCACGCGCGGTACGACCACCGATGGCAGCGGCAATTACGAACTGGTGGTGCCCAATTCGTCGGCCGTCCTGATCTTTAGTTTTGTCGGCTACACGTCGCAGGAAATTACGGCTGGCAACCGCTCGGTCATCAATGTAACGCTGAATCCAGACAGCAAGAGTCTGGAAGAGCTGGTGGTAGTGGGCTACGGGACCCAGAAAAAAGTAAACCTGACGGGTGCCGTGTCGCAGGTACAGGCCAAAGACCTGGAAAACCGCCCCCTGAACAACATGTCGCAGATTTTGCAGGGGATGATTCCAAACCTGAACATCACCTTCGGCACCGGCCAGCCGGGGCAGGGCGGCAGCCTGAACGTGCGCGGAGAAACCTCCATCAACGGCGGTGGGCCGCTGGTGCTCATCGACGGGGTGCCGGGCGATATCAACCGCATCAACCCGAACGATGTGGAATCGGTGTCGGTGCTGAAAGATGCCGCAGCGTCGGCGATCTACGGCGCGCGGGGGGCGTTCGGGGTGGTGCTGGTGACAACCAAGACCGCCAAAAATGGCAAAACGAGCATTTCGTACAGCAACAACTTTGGCTGGTCGAAACCCACGGTGAGCACCGACTTCCTGACGAACGGATACGAACACACCCGGCTGAACGACGAAGCGTTTATCCGGGCAACGGGCAACAGCTATACCCGGTATTCGGAAGAAGATTATAAGGAACTGGAAGCGCGCCGGTACGACAAAAACGAAAATCCGGCCCGGCCCTGGACCGTCGTCAAAAACGTCAACGGAAAAGACATTTACAATTACTACGGCAACTACGACTGGTGGAACACGGTGTTTAACATGTCGCAGCCGTCTGCCCAGCATAATCTGAACCTGTCGGGCGGTACCGACAAAATCAATTATTACCTGTCGGGCTCGATTTTTCAGAAAGACGGGATCATGCGGACCAATACCGACAAGTTCACGTCGTATACGTTGCGCAGCAAGATCAACGCCCAACTGACGCCCTGGTTGCGGGTGAGCAACAATACGCAGTATTTCGATTCAAAATACACCTACCCGGGGCTGGAAGGGGGCGCCAACGCCAACTTCGTCGCCATCACGGTACACGCCTTACCGGCCTATGCGCCCCGCAACCCGGACGGTACGGCGACCTACAACACACTGAAAAACAACTACTCCATTGGCGACGGTTTGTTTGCCAACCTGCTGAAAGGGGTTGCGGGCGGCAAAAAAGGGGTTCACGAACTGACGACCATCAACTCGGTCACGATTGATTTTACCAAAACCTGGAACCTGGTTGCCAACCACTCCTACTCGTTCTATATCGCCGATGACTGGTACCGTTCGGCCGTGGCCCAATACTCGATCCAGCCCGGTATTCTGACCACGGTGCCGAACTACAACACCGATCAATACCGGCAAACCATGTGGTTCGATCCGATGAATGTTACAAACCTCTATTCGTCTTTCAACCACACCATTGGCAAGCATTACGTGGCGGCAACGGCCGGGATCAACTATGAATCGAAAAAACACCAGCGGTTGTTCGGTGCCAGGAAAAACCTGCTCTCCGAAAGCCTGAACGACCTGAATCTCGGAACCGGCGAGCAATTGTCGGCGGGTGATTCGTACCGGTATTCGCTGTTCGGCGCTTTTTTCCGGCTGAATTATGATTACGTGGGGAAGTATCTGCTGGAAGTCAACGGGCGCTACGACGGAACCTCCCGGTTTGGCGAAGGTCGCCGGTACGGTTTTTTCCCGTCGGTGTCGGCGGGCTGGCGGATCAGCGAGGAATCCTTCTTTGAACCGCTGCGGAACGTGGTGAACAGTCTCAAAATCCGGGCTTCGTACGGAACCCTGGGGAACCAGTTGCCGTCCAATACCGCGTCAGCCAGTTTTTACCCGTATGTGTCGATCATGCCAACGGCGCAGTCGAGCTGGATCAACAACGGCCAGAAACTGTATTACGTCGATAGCCCGAACCCGATTTCGGCCGATCTGACCTGGGAAAAAGCAACCACCTCGAACCTCGGCCTGGACGCCGATCTGTTGAAAAACCGCCTGAATCTGACGTTCGATGCCTACATCCGGAACACCACGGACATGCTGGTGCCGGGTCAGGTGCTGCCGGCGGTGTATGGCGCAACCGTGCCGACCCAGAACGCCGGAGATTTGCAGACCAGAGGCTTTGAGCTGTCGCTGGGCTGGCGGGATCAGTTTAAAGTGGGCGGCAAGACGCTGTCATACAATGCTTCCTTTATTGTGTCCGATTCAAAATCGACGATTACGAAATACGACAACCCGAACAAGATCCTGTCGAGCCGTTACGTAGGCCAGGTGATTGGTGAAATCTGGGGGTATTCCATCGACGGTTTCTTTAAAACCAATGACGAAGCCCAGGCGCATACGGTCGATCAGACGCTCGTAAACCGCCAGCGACTGAGTGCCCCCGGTGAATGGAGCAAACTGCGGGCTGGCGACATTAAATTCATCGATCTGGACGGCAACGGGAAGATTGACCAGGGGGCCAATACACTGGCCGATCACGGCGATCTGAAAATCATCGGAAACAGCCGGGCGCGGTACCGCTACGGAATGAACCTCGGCGCATCCTGGAACGGTTTCGATCTGTCGATGCTGGCGCAGGGCATTCTGCGGAAACACTGGTATCCGGGGAACAACGCCGACAAGTTCTGGGGACCGTATTCCCGTCCGTATTACTCCTTCATTCCGAAGGACTTCGAGCAGGATGTCTGGACGCCGGAGAATCCGGATGCCTACTTCCCGGTGCTGCGCGGCTATACGGCGCTGAACGCGGGGGGTGATCTGCAGGCGGCCAACGACCGCTACATTCAGAACGTCGGCTACCTGCGGCTGAAAAACGTGGTCATCGGCTACACCATTCCGGAACTGCTGACGCGTAAAATCCGGATTCCCCGGGCGCGGGTTTACGTCAGTGGCGAAAACCTGCTGACCTATACGCCCCTGCGGACCAAGTACATCGACCCGGAACAATTTGACGGTGACGCAACGAATGGCCGGACGTATCCGCTGTCCAAAACCGTATCCGCGGGTCTGAACATTACTTTCTAACCACGACATTCGATGAAAAAAATAATCAGTCTGATCACGCTGGCCGTGGGCCTGAGTTCCTGCGATCTGGACCTGCTGCCGCAGGATGCCATCTCGCCCGAGACATTTTTCAATACCGAAAACGACTTGCTGCTGTATACCAATTCGTTTTACAACGCCCTGCCGTCGGCCGAGGACGTGTACAACGAGGACGTGGATAATGTGGTAAAAAACAGCCTGCGCGACGAGTTGCAGGGGACGCGCGTGGTGCCCACGAGCGGGGGCGGCTGGTCGTGGGGAACCTTGCGGAACATCAATTATTTTCTGGCTAATTCCAACAAGTGTCCCGACAAACGGGCCGTGGCCAGATACAACGGGCTGGCGCGGTTTTTCCGGGCGTACTTTTACTTTGGTATGGTGAAGCGGTTTGGTGATGTGCCCTGGTATTCGCACACCATCGAAACCACGGATCAGGACCTGCTGACCAAAGCCCGCGACCCGCGTACGATGGTGATGGACTCCGTGCTGGCCGACCTCAACTATGCCATCGCCAACCTGGACGCGTCCCGCCAACTGAACACCGTGACCAAGTGGACGGCCCTGGCCCTGAAATCACGTATGGCGCTGCACGAAGGTACGTTCCGAAAATACCACCCGGAATTTAACCTGCCCAATTCGGACAAATGGCTCGATGAGTGCATCACAGCTTCGGAGGAATTGATGAAAAGCAGCGGCTACACCATCTACAAAGCCACGCCCACGACGGCTTACCTCCGGTTGTTTTCGTCGGACAATGCCATCCCCGAGGAGGTGATTCTGGCCCGGGATTTCAGCGACGAACTCCAGGTATATCACAACCTGAACTACTACACAATGACCGCATCGTATGGTCGACCAGGCTTGGAAAAGCGACTGGTAAACAGCTATTTGATGGCCGATGGAACGCCATTTACGGATGTCAAGGGGTATGAAACCAAGCAGTTTGCGGAGGAAGTACAAAACCGCGATCCGCGTTTGGCCCAGACCATCCGGACGCCGGGCTACACCCGCATCGGTGAAAACAACCCGCTGGTGCCCGAATTCGGCGCCACCGTGACGGGCTACCAGTTGATCAAGTTTGTTTCGGCCCCGAAATGGGATACGTTCAACAAGGACATTACCGACATGCCGATTTTCCGCTACGCCGAAGTGTTGCTGAACTATGCCGAAGCCAAAGCCGAGCGCGGCACGCTGACCCAAGCCGATCTGGATGCGTCCATCAAGTTGATCCGCGACCGGGTGGGTATGCCAAGCATCAACCTCGCGGCCGCCAACGCCAAACCGGACCCGTACCAGGCGCAGCAGTACACCCAGCTGAAAGGTGCCAATACGGGCGTGATCCTGGAAATCCGGCGCGAACGGCGCATCGAGCTGGTGATGGAAAACTTTTTCCGCTGGGACGACCTCATTCGCTGGAAGGAAGGGCAAGCCCTCACGAAGCAATACAAAGGAATGTATTTTCCAGGACCGGGCAGCTATGATCTCGACAAAAACGGAAAAGTCGATCTGGTCATTTATGAAGGCACCAAACCGACCGTTTCGGGAGCGCAGTTGTTGAAGTTGGGCAGCGAAATCCTGCTTGAAAACGGCAACAAGGGCGGCAACATCGTGATCAACGGCCACATCAACAAGAAGTTCAACGAAGCCCGGGATTACCTCTACCCCATCCCCAAACAGGAGCGACTGTTGAACACCAATCTGACGCAAAACCCAAATTGGGAGTAAGTCCTGATTGAATGTAAAATTTTAAATGCTGAATGTAAAAGGAGAACGGCTGATTTGGTCGGACACCTCACTTTTACATTCGACATTTAAAATTTTACATTCGACATTAAAAACCTTGTCTATTCCTAACTTTTGACACAAAAATGCTGTCAGACCGACGTTCGTTTCTGGAAAAAATGTCGCAGATCGGGGTGCTGGGCCTGTTGCCCGGCATCTCGGCGGCCGCTCCAACCGGAGAGAAAAACCACTTTGTGGTTGGCCCATACCTGCAAAACCTGGGCAACCACGAGGTAACCATCATGTGGATTACCCACAAAAACTGTTTTAGCTGGGTGGAATACGGTGCCGGGACCTACACCAGCAAACGGGAGTTCGGGTATACCAACGGCTTGATTGAAGCCAATAATCGCATCAATAAAATTACGCTGACCAGCCTCAAACCGGGAACGGAACATAAATACAAGATCGTTTCCACTGAAATTCTGGGGTACAAAGGCTCAAAGGTGGAGTTTGGCGAAACCATCAGCAGTCCACTTTACGGATTTAAAACCCCGCCGGAAAATGAAGAGGAGTTCAAGATGGTGGTGTTTAACGACATTCACGACCGTCCGCAGATTATTCCGCAACTCCTCTACCGGCACGGCTATACGGGTAATAAACGCGATTACGATTTTGTGGTTTTCAACGGTGACTGCTTCGATTGGGTAACGGACGAACAGCAAATGGTCGATCACCTGATCAAACCGGCAGTCGATATTTTTGCGGCCGAAATCCCCTTCATTCTGACGCAGGGAAATCACGAGTGCCGGGGCAGTTTTTCCCGCCATATTCCCCAGTATTACGCCTATCCCGACGGAAAGTATTATTATGCCTTCACCCGCGGCCCGGTGCGGTTTGTCGTGCTGGATTCGGGCGAGGACAAAACCGACGACAGCGTTGAATACGGCGGATTGTCGGCTTTCGATCGCTACCGGGATACGCAGAAAAAGTGGCTGGAAAAAGAAATTGAGAGCCCTGATTTTAAAAAAGCGCCTTTCCGAATCGTGCTGATTCATATTTCGCCCTATCATTCGGGCGACTGGCACGGCCCCATGCATGGGCAACAGGTTTTTGGGCCGCTATTGAATAAAGCCAAAATCGATCTTCAACTTTCGGGACACACGCACCGCTACGGTACCCACGACGCCGATGCCAACCACAATTACCCCATCGTTATTGGGGGTGGACCGCTGGAAGGAAACCGCACGCTGATCAAATTACACGCGACGTCGAAAGAGCTGAACCTGAAAATGATCCGTGACGATGGTGAAGTGGTGGGCAAATACACCATTCCGAAAAAGGCCCGGACCTAAAACCGTAACACGCATCCATTCGTAAAACCACTGGCATGAAAAACCTTCTGTTTTTAGTTTTCATTTCCCTCACCGCTTACGCCAACGAAGGTGCCGTGAAACCGGCAGACCGACCGGCGAAGAAGATCAAAAACCTCACGGTGATGACGTACAACATTCACCACTGCAATCCCCCCTCTGCCGGGACAAAAATCGATGTGGAGGCCATCGCCAACGTGATCAAAAAGGAAAAACCGGATTTCGTTGCCCTGCAGGAAGTCGATGTCAATACCGAACGTTCCGGCAAAGGCCTGAACCAGGCCCGGGAGTTAGCCCGGCTGACCGGAATGAATTTCTTTTTTTCCAAGGCCATCGACCACCAGGGCGGGGATTATGGTGTCGCGGTTCTTTCCCGGTTTCCGATTCTGGACTCCACCCGGTTTGCCTTACCGGTTGATGCCACCGTTGGCGGGGAACCCCGAACCCTGGCGGCTGTCACGGTAGAAATCGCGAAAGGGAAGAAAATCATCTTTGCCAGTACGCACCTGGATTTGAAGGAAGCCAACCGCCTTTCTCAATCGGAGCTGATTGTCAGGCATTTTGCAAAATCCAGCCTTCCGTTGATTCTGGGCGGGGATTTTAATGCTTTGGCCGACAGCAAAGTGATCCGGTTTCTGGACGAGAACTTCGTTCGGAGCTGTCAGGATTGCGCACCGACCATTCCGGTAAAAAATCCAAACCGGGCCATCGACTTTATTCTGTTTAAACCGGAAAGCGCTTTCAAAACCGTATCGACAACGGTAATCGATGAACAGTATGCCTCCGACCACTTACCGGTTATTGTGAAGTTGCAGGTAAAATGAGCCTGAATTTGGGCAGTTGTTACCGGGAAAATGGCAGTCGGGCCGGTCGTTGTTCGAGGATCGTCACCGGATCGCCAACGCGCAGGAGCCCCGTCGTTTCAGCCAGCACATTCTGGCCGAACAGGATTTTGCTGTCTAGCCTGCGATAGGTCGCCAGCGTTTTGAGCGGTTCTTTCCCTTTTTCGCCCGATTCCGGGTCGATGGTTGTCAGTACGCAGCGGGCGCATGGTTTCACGCCAAAGAAGGTCAACTCGCCAATTTTGAAGTGATACCAGGTATCTTCGTCGTGCGGCAAAACGCCCTCTACCACCAGATTGGGCCGAAAACGAATCATCTCCAGCGGCTGTTCCACCCGGCGATTCAGTTCGTTCAGCGAATCCGTGCTGATGACCAGGTACGGAAAACCGTCGGCAAAACTGACCACATCGTCGGGCTGGGCGTATTTCGGATCGACCGGCCGCAGCGAGTCATCGGGCATATACACCAGGCGGCACGGAAAACCGAGCAGTCGGCTAAACCACTCGTCCGCTTCCGGGCTAACGACCAGGGAATCAACCGCCTGACGATCCCACACATACGCCGTCAGGGACTCTTCCGTTGTTTTTTCCAGGGGAATTTCCAGTACGTCATCCGGGCGATGGCGGTGGTAAACGCGCAGATGCCGGTCGGTCAGTTCGACCTCGACCAGCGCCATGACGGTATTTTCCCGTTGCGTCAAAAACGTTCCGTCGGGTTTCACCAGCATCCACCGGCGATCGTAGCGAAAGCCTTTCGGTTCGACCTCGGCTTCGGAAAGCGAAATACCGCCCAGCGATTTGATGGGATAAATCCGGATTTCTTTTAAAACAGGCGTGTCCATGCGTCAAAGGTAAGGCGGTGTTCGATGGGGAGCAAAACCGTTTTACCAACGCGGCAGCGGACTCACTTCCTGCGACGTAAACTCGCCCTTCAAATACTTGAAATGGGCCGCCATTGCAATCATAGCCGCGTTATCGGTACAGTATTCAAACTTCGGAATGTAGACGTTCCAGCCCTCCTGCCGTCCCAGATCAGCCAGCGACGCCCGCAAACCGGAATTGGCCGAAACCCCGCCCGCCAGCGCGATTTCGCGGATGCCGGTTTGCCGGGCAGCTCTCCGCAGTTTGGTCAGCAGAATTTTGATAAGGGTGTGCTGGATGCTGGCGCAAATATCCGGCAGATTCTGCTCAATAAAATCCGGGTTGGCCTTCATGCGGTCGCGCAGGAAATACAGAAAGGCGGTTTTAATACCACTGAACGAAAAATCCAGTCCTGGCATTTCGACCTCCGGAAACGGGTAGGCCAGCGGATTGCCCTGCTGCGCGTATCGGTCGATGAGCGGACCACCCGGATAGGGCAAGTTGAGCAGTTTAGCAGTTTTATCGAAAGCTTCCCCCACGGCATCGTCCTGGGTTTGGCCAATAATTTCCATGTCCAGATGATCCCGGATCAGTACAATTTGCGTATGACCGCCACTGACGGTCAGACACAGGAACGGAAACTGCGGAATGGTCTGTTCGTCAATGAAATGGGCCAGAACATGGGCCTGCATGTGGTGGACTTCGATGAGCGGAATGTCCAGCGCCAGGGCCAGAGCTTTGGCAAACGAGGTGCCGACCAAAAGTGACCCTAATAAACCCGGGCCGCGCGTAAAAGCTACCGCAGTTAGCGCGTTTTTCTGTATATTTGCTTCATGCAGCGCGCGTTCGACCACCGGCACGATCCGTTGCTGGTGTACGCGCGAAGCCAGTTCGGGGACGACTCCACCATACTGTTCGTGGATTAACTGCGTAGCTACAACATTAGATTGTATTTTTCCGTTAACACATACAGCAGCCGACGTCTCGTCGCACGAAGATTCAATTGCCAAAATTGTCATTTTTCAAAATTAATGAATAATGAACAATGAACCGCGTCGGCGGACCGAAATGAAAAACCTTTTGCGGTCCTTCTGATTTCTGTTTGGAACCAACACGCACGAATTGCCATTCATTATTCACCGGTCCTTGTTCATTGCATCTGGATGCGTTCATTTTTCACCATACTTCTTAAAACTCTGCTCTACACCATTCTGGTTGTATTGCTGGTGGTCGGAATCGTGGGAGTCGGTCTGCAAATCCCGGCAGTTCAGACGAAACTGGTGCGTTACGCAGCCCAACGGGTTTCCGAAAAGCTGCTATTCCCGGTCGACATTCAAAAAATCGATATTAATTTCTCGTTCCCCAATGTCTGGGTCAACTCGGTGACGCTGGAGGAAGTGACAATCCGCAACCGCGATCTGAAGCCGATGATCAGTGTTGGCCGTCTCGAAGTTACGCTCGCTCTCGAAACGCTGATCAACAATTCCGCCACCGACATCCACCTGGATGAAGTGCTGTTGTATCAACCGCACGTGGCCCTGGTGAAGGATGCCAAAACCGGCAACCTCAACATCGATGATTTCCTGGAACGGATCAACGAGATGACCCGCGATACGACCAAACCGTCCATCGCCAATCAAAATATCCCGTTTACCATCGGTAAAGCCACCCTCATCGACGGCGAGTTTACATACAATGACATGCGAAAGCCGACCATGAACGGGCGGCTTTTCGATTATAATCACTTTCTGGTCAGTGGTTTAAGCGCCAACCTGAACAGTTTTCTGCTGCTGGGCGATACCATTGCCGTCAACATCGGCCGCATGAAAGGCTTCGAAAAACAGGCCAACCTGCGGATTCACCGGTTGGATACGAAGTTCCTGTATTGCGCGAAGGAAATGCGGCTTGACAGCCTGTTTGCCCGCATCAACGGGTCGACGGTTCGCAACCGCCTGGTTTTTTCCTACGACAGTTTTTCGGCTTTCAACGAGTTTAACGACGAGGTGGTGATGCGGGCCAACCTGCGGAACGCCGTTGTTCGGGCGCAGGATCTGGCTCCGTTTACGTCGTATTTCAACAACAACTTTGACGTCGCCCGTGCAACGGGCGATTACGTGGGTCGGATTCGCAATTTCAAAGTGACCAACGCCGACATCCGGTTTGGCGCCAACTTCCGGAGCCGACTGGTGGGCGATCTGGCCTTCAAGGGTTTACCGGACAGTGATGTCAATACCGTGGTGGATTTTCGGTTTAAACCTTCGCAGGTCACTATGGCCGACATACGCCCGTATTATTCCGACTCGGCGTTCAATACCATTGCCAGAAAGCTCGGAACGGTCGATTTTGCGGCCACCTACGCCGGTCGGTTCATCGATTTCAAAACCGTCGGGACGTTTAAAACCGGCATTGGGATGGTTTCGGGCGACCTCGCGCTGCACCTGAACGGCGATCAGCGGACCACCTACAGCGGCAATCTGAAGCTGTCAGACATCAACGTCGGTTCGCTCATCGACCGGCCGGATCTGCTGCAACGGGTCGACGGTCAGGGCAAGTTCGTGGGTCGCGGATTGACTATCAAAGACGGTTCGCTGGATCTGAATGCGCAATTTTCCCGCGTCGGTTTTCAGAAATACAACTACCGCAACCTGGTCGTTCAGGGAAATTTACAGCAGTCTTTTTTCCGGGGGCTGGTCAGCGTCAAAGACACGAACCTGACCTTCAACCTGAATGGAGCCTTTGACCTGCGGGGACCGAAAAACCTGTTCGATGTGCGCGGCACGGTTCAACAGGCGAATTTTCTGGCCACGAACCTGCTGGACGACAGCCTGATTGTTCGGAGCGATCTGGATGTTCAATTGCAGGGCAACACGCTCAACGAACTGGTCGGCAACGCCCGGCTGCTGAATACGTTCGTCACCTACGGAAAACGCAGTCTGGTGCTGGATACGCTGTTCATGTCGTCGGCCATTACCGGCAATGAACGGTCGATCAGCATCAATTCCGATTACCTCGACGCCGACCTGAAAGGCAATTTTCAGTTGACGCAGGTCGCCGACGATCTGAACCGGATTGCGAAGGAATACCGCCTTAATTTTGCCGGAAATGCCGCCGGACTGGCCGCCTATTACCAGGAAAAACTGCGAAAACCGCTGTCGGTTACGCCCTACAACATTGATTATTCTTTCCTGCTGAAAAATTCGCAGCCCCTGCTCACCCTCGTTTATCCATCGCTTTACGTATCGCCCAACACCAAACTGGAAGGCCGGTTTGGGGTCGATCAGTCCTCGCTGCTAACGCTGAACGGCACGATCGATACGCTGAAATTTGATGAGTATAATTTTTACAAAAGCACCGTCGACCTCAATACCTCCAAATTCGTCAACTCGCCGGATGTGCTGGCGTCGCTGATCATCAATTCGACCCAACAGCAATTTGGTTCGCTGGCGGCCACCGAAAACTTGCAGGCCGAGGCCTCCTGGGACGTGAACCACATTGATTTCACGACCAGCCTGCACCAGCAGAAAAGCACCAACCGGGCCGATCTGAACGGATCGCTGACGTTCAAGGGCGACGCCATCGACATCGAACTGGAACGGTCGAAGTTTCGGTTGCTGGACAGCACCTGGACCATCTCGCCCGAAAACCTGATCCGGATCGTCGGGCCGGAAATTACCGTTCGGAATCTGGCGGTTTCCAACCGAAACCAGTTGATTTCGGTTAGCGGAAAAGCCTCACAAGATTCGTTGCAGACGCTGGATATCGAGACTAAAAACTTCTTACTGGAAACACTGAATCCGGTTCTTAAAACCAAGGTTTCGGGGGTTGCCAATGGAAAAGTGGCCGTGCGGGGGCTCTACGGTTTGCCGCTGCTGGATGGTGCCATCACCATCGACTCGTTGAAATACAATGATTTTCTGATCGGTAACGTCGTCAACCGCAGCACGCTCGACCAGTCGAACCGAATCAATCTGGACACGCGAATCCGGCGGCTCGACCGCGAAGTGCTGGCCATCACCGGTATGTATACGCCGGGCGAATCGGCCGCGAATCCGCTTGATCTAAAGGCGGTTCTGGACGGTACCGACCTGCGGCTGGTGGAACCATTTGTCAAAGACATAGCCTCAAACATCAGTGGAACGGCCACCGGAATCGTCACAATCAAAGGCAAAGCCGGTAGCCCGGTGCTGGGGGGAACCGTCGACATCACCAACGGAAAACTGACCCTCGATTACCTGAAAGCGGATCTCGGCTTTTCGGATAAAATCTATTTTGGTCCCAGCGAAATTGTTGCCAAAAACATGGTTTTGACGGACCTGAACGGCGGGCGGGCTACGTTACAGGGCGGGGTATTTCACGACGGTTTCAAATATTTTACGGTGGATCTGAACGTCGTGGACATGAAGAATTTCAAGATTCTGAACACAACGCTCAAAGACAATGACCAGTTTTATGGCACCGCCGTGGTGAGCGGGCGGGCGGGAATCGAAGGCCCGTTCGACAATCTGGCCATTCGTGCCAACGTCACCAGCAACCGGGGAACGCGGATTTACATTCCGCTCGACCAGGCCGCTTCGGTTTCCAAGGAAGAAGTGATTCGATTTATCAACGTCAGTCCGGCCCAACGTGACAGTGCGCAGAGCAACCAGCCCGAGGTCGACCTGTCGGGCATTCGGATGGATTTCAACCTGTCGATCACGCCCGACGCCTACTGCGAAATTCAGTTGGATCGCCAAACCGGCGACATCATCAAGGCCTACGGCAGCGGGCAGTTGGCGATGCGGATCGACACCAAAGGCGATTTCACGATGACGGGGGCCTACGAAATTCAGCAGGGCGAATACACGTTTACGTTTGAAAACGTGATCAACAAACGGTTTCAGATGCTGCCCAATAGCCGCATCACCTGGACCGGCGACCCGTATGAAGCAATGGTCGATGTCAAAACCGCCTACACGCAATACGCTTCGCTGGCACCGATTCTCCAATATTATTCGTCCAATTCGTCCAATAACCCGGATCGTACCCGCCGGTACCCGGTCGATTTGCTGATCAATTTAAACGGTCGGCTGCTGGCTCCGGATATTTCCTACGACCTGAAAGTCAAAGAATACCCGCAACAACCGGATTTCCGGCAGGCGGTGGCGGCCTTTGAGTCGCGCCTGCAAAGCAACGATCAGGAATTGGGCCGTCAGGTGAGCAGCATTCTGTTGTTCAGTCAGTTGGCTCCCGGCGAAGGCCTGGGCCTGATCGATCCGGCTTCGCCCACGAGCAGCAATGTGGTGGGTTCAGGATTGACCAACAGCCTGAGTGAATTGCTTTCGAACCAGATCAGCCGCCTGGCGTCGACGCTGGACAAGAACCTGGATGTGGGCGTTTCACTGAATGGCCTGGATCAAAATCTGGTCAATAACCTTCAGGTTCGGTTATCCTACCGCTTCAACGACCGGTTCCGCATCAGCCGGGATGGCGGTTTTACGTACGGACAAAACCAGACCAGCGTGGCCAGTCTGCTCGGCGAATGGACGCTGGAATACTGGCTTTCGCCCGACGGCCAGCTTCGGTTGAAAATGTATAACCGGAACCAGAATCAACTCGGCTCGCTGAATGCGACAACCTACGGAACGCTGACGACCGGGGGCGGAATGAGTATTCAGTATACACGTTCGTTCAACCGGCTGTTTGGCCCCGCCCCGGAGCCGCCCCGCCCCGGCGTCCAACCCATCCCCACGCCCGGACAACCCACTACCCCAGCACCTCCCTCCCGGGCTACCTCCGCGCTTCGGGAGCGAGACGATCATCAATTGTAATCAATTCGGCTATAAAAACGTCCTCCCTTCGAACGATCATCTCTACGGGATTCTTTGCATTCCATTCTCCTTCTTACGGCGGGCTTCAACCGGGAAGACCAACGAGACAGGTCTAAAATCCCGAAGGAATGACCGATAAAACACCCAATAACGGTTCGGTATTGAACGTGGCAAAACCCGTTGATACAATAGATTATTTGGCAATACGAAGAACTTACATAAATCTATAGAGTTACCGAAACCTTTTTAAAGTTAATAGCTGTTGTTACAACAAAGCGGTTCCTCGCCATCTCTCCTTCGATTTGTTCAATTTTCAGTCAAAGTAGCCCTCTACTTTTCCCGATTATCTGTCATGTGGATTGTCCGTTTAGCGCTTGAGAAAAAGTACACCATCGCCGTGATGGCCTTGCTGATTCTGATCATGGGCGTTGTGTCCATCGTGCAGATGCCCACCGACATTTTTCCGCGCATCAACATTCCCGTCGTATCGGTCATTTGGGGTTATACGGGCCTGTCGACCAACGAGATGGAGAAGATGATCACCAACTTCAGCGAGACGTCGATCATCAACAACGTGAGCGATGTGCAGCGGCTGGAATCGCAGACGTATAACGGAACCGCCGTGCTGAAGGTCTATTTTCAGCCCACGGTCAAGATTGAGGAGGCCATGTCGCAGGTGACCGCCATCGCCCAGACGATCCGTCTCCGGATGCCGCCCGGCACCCAGCCTCCGCTCATTGTCCGGTATAATGCTACCGACGTCCCGGTCTTGCAATTGGGGCTGTCGAGCGATAGCCTGACCGAATCGCAGATCACCGACTACGGCACCACCCGGATTCGACCACAGATCTCTACGGTGCAGGGAAGCCGGTTGTCCCAACCATTCGGCGGAAAAACGCGCCAGATCATGGTCGATCTTGACCCCGATCTGCTGATTTCGCGGGGCGTCACGCCCGAAGAAGTGGTGAATGCGGTTTCGGCCCAGAACCTGACCTTGCCCAGTGGTCAGTTGCGCCTGGCCGAACGTGAATATGTGGTCCGGCTGAACACCAAACCGGATGTGATCGAGTCCCTGAACGATATTCCGGTGAAAGCCGTTAACGGCGTCACCATCCACATGCGCGACGTCGCCAACGTCCACGATGGTTCCTCTATCCAGACCAACGTCGTGAAACAGGACGGCGGCCGGGGGGTGTTGATGAGCATCGTCAAAATCGGAAATGCCTCCACCACGGCCATTGTCGATAAAATCCAGAACGAAATTATCCCGACCCTGCGCGCAGCCGCACCGAGCAACCTGAAAATTGTCGGTCTTTTCGACCAGTCGGTCTTTGTTCGGGCGTCCATTCACGGCGTGGTGGTCGAAGGCCTGATTGCGGCTTTGCTAACGGCGGCCATGATTCTGCTGTTTCTGGGAAGCTGGCGCAGCACGCTCATTGTGGCGGTTTCAATTCCGCTTTCGATCCTGGCCTCCCTGACGGTTTTGTATTTGATGGGCGAAACGCTGAACATCATGACCCTCGGCGGTCTGGCGCTGGCCATCGGGATTCTGGTCGATGACGCCACGGTTACCATTGAAAATATTCACCGCAACGAAGAACTGGGACTGCCGCTTCGGGAAGCGATTCTGGAAGGTGCCCACCAGATTGCGACGCCAACGCTGGTGGCCACGCTGACGATTTGTATCGTCTTCGTATCGGTTCTGTTTCTGGAAGGCCCCGCCCGGTTCTTGTTTGGTCCCCTGGCCCTGGCCGTCGTTTTCGCCATGATGGCGTCCTACCTCCTGTCGCGGACACTGGTACCGATGATGGCGGATTTGATGCTGCGTGGGGAGTCTCACACCCCCACCCTGTCAGCGGTCGGAGACCCTGACAGCGGTGGAGGTGTTGTCAAAAACTCACCGCTGTCAGGGTCTCCGACCGCTGACAGGGTGAATTTACACACTCGCTTCAACCGGGGGTTTGATCGGCTGCAAAACCGTTACCTGAAAGGGCTGGAATGGGCGTTGAGCCACCGCCGGTCGGTGCTGGCGGTATTCCTCCTGGTGATCCTGTTTACCTCGGCCATGATCCCCTTCATTGGCCGCGACTTTTTCCCCAGTGTCGACGCCGGGCAGTTCCGACTGCACCTGCGGGCACCCGCCGGGAGTCGACTGGAGGAAACCGAGCGAATTGCCAGCCGTACGGAAGCCCTCGTCCGTGAGGTGATTCCGGGTCAGGAAGTAGGTTCGATCATCAGCAACATCGGCTTGACCAGTGAGCGGTATAACTTCATTTTCTCGGACAATTCATCGATTAGTGCCGCCGATGCCGAACTGCTGGTGTCGCTGAACGACGAAAAAAGCCGCCCCACGCAGGACTACATCCGAAAACTCCGGCAGGTTTTTCGGGAAGAATTGCCGGATGTCACCTTCTTTTTCCAACCCGCCGACATCGTCAGCCAGATTCTGAACTTCGGATTAACGGCCCCCATCGACGTGCAGGTGATGGGTTTCGACCGGGGGAATAACCTCAAAATTGCCCGGGAACTCCAGCAGAAAATTGCCCAGGTACCAGGAGCCGTGGATGTTCACCTGCACCAGGTGCTGGATGCGCCGGAACTGTTTGTCAACGTCGACCGGGAACGGGCGGGGCAACTGGGTCTGAATGAGCAGAAAATTGCGACGAACCTCATGATTTCGATGAGCGGAACCGCGCAGGTGACGCCCAACTTCTGGCCTGATCCACAGACCGGTTTTCCGTATCTGATTGCCGTTCAAACGCCCCCCTACCGCCTGAATACGCTCGATAAGATGCTGCAAACGCCAATGGCGGTGAGTCAGGGTCGTTCGACACCCCAGCTCCTGAGCAACGTCACACGCGTGGAGCGAAAACTGTCGCCGGTCATCATCAACCGCGTCAATACCCAACCCACCTATGACATTTATGCCTCCGTGGAACGCACGGACCTCGGTGCGGTTTCCGATGGCATTGAGAAAATTCTGGCCGAATACCGCACCCAGTTAAAACCGGGTAATCAGATTCTGATTCGGGGTCAGGTAGAAAGCATGAACAGTGCATTTTCCCGGCTGGGCATCGGCATCGTCTTTGCCGCCATGCTGGTGTATTTGCTGATGGTGGTCAATTTCCAGTCGTTCCGGTATCCGTTCATCATCATTACGGCGCTTCCGGGGGCACTTTGCGGCATGGTCTGGCTCCTGTTCCTGACGCATACCACGTTCAGCATTCCGTCGCTGATGGGGGCCATCATGAGCGTCGGGGTAGCCACGGCGAATAGTATTTTATTGGTTAGCTTTGCAAAAGATCACCTGCCGGCCGTCAATTTCAATGCCCTTGAAGCCGCGATGGAAGCGGGCCGAACCCGTCTGCGCCCCATTCTGATGACGGCCATTGCCATGGTGATCGGGATGTTACCGATGTCGTTGGGCATTGGCGAAGGCGGGGAGCAAAATGCTCCGCTGGGCCGGGCCGTCATCGGCGGTTTGCTCCTGGCGACGTTTACTACGCTGCTGTTTGTTCCCGTGGTTTTCAGTTATTTAGCAGGCAAAAAACAAAATTAGTTTATACTTCTTTCTATTCCCAACCATGCGACGCATCTGGATTTGGTTCGTACTTTTAGGATTGATCCTGCTGTTTGTCTTTGTCGGGGTTCTGCCGCGCATTCACAACTCGCAAGAGCTTCGGGCGGAAGCCGATGAGCAGAAAAACCGGCAGGAACTGGTCACGGTTACGTCCGTTAGCCATTCCGACGACTCGACCGGTTTGCTGCTGCCGGGGCAGATCATGCCCTTCCGCGAAACGCCGGTCTACGCCCGTACACAGGGTTTTCTGAAACGGCGGTTTGTCGACATCGGTTCGAAAGTCCGCAACGGTCAGATGCTGGCAACGGTGGAAGCGCCTGAACTCGATCAAGAGTTGATCCGCGCCCGCGCCGATGTCCGGCTGGCCCAATCGAACCTGGATCGGCTAAAAAGTGTGAGCCTTCCTGGTGCTATTTCCCAGCAGGATCTGGACAACCGGCAGGCCACTTACGAGATGAATCAGGCCAACCTCCGGCGACTGGAAGCCCTGAAAGCCCTGCAGGAAATCCGGGCACCGTTCAACGGCATCATTACCGCCCGCAATGCCGAAGTTGGCAATCTGGTTTCAACGGGCAGTGGCGGGGCGATCCCGATGTTTACGATTTCGCAACTGGACACGCTCCGGGTGTATGTCGATGTACCCCAAACCTATTATCAGTTGATCAAAATCGGGATGACGGCATCGATCAACGTACCGGAACTGAACAAAACTTTTACCGGAAAAGTAGTTCGCACATCCGGTACCTTACGCACGGAATCGCGAACTTTGCTGGCTGAAGTGGCAATTCCCAACCGGAACCAGGAACTGGTGTCGGGATTATACGGACAGGTGAAATTCAGTCTGAACACGATTCACCCGCCCGTGCTCATTCCGGCGAATACGTTGCTGGTGACGTCGGAAGGGCCACGCATCGTGGTGGTGCAACCCAACCGGGTGCTGCGTTTCCAGCCCATCACGCTAGGCCGTGATTTTGGCACGACCCTCGAAGTATTGGACGGCCTGAAAGGGCAGGAACAGGTAGTGACGAATCCCAACGACCGACTCAAGGACGGGCAGCAGGTTCGGATTAAGGTGCAGGGGCAGACTTCTGCGACAAAACAAAAAGTATGAGAAAATCGGCGCTTTACAGTTTAATGTTTTTAATGCTTGGCAGTTCGGTTGCCCACGCGCAGTCGGCGACTTCTTCAGGAAGCGCTTCGGCCGGTACGGTGGCTTCCGCATCCTATCAAACGAATACGGTTCGCGACGGTTGGGCGGTTTTTCGGGACCGGACGCTGGATTCCCTGATCGATCTGGGCCTGACCAGCAATCCCGACATCCGGGTGGCCGTCAGCCGGGTCGAGGAAGCCCGGATACGGGTTCGGGTGGCCGAGTCATTCCTGTCTCCGTCGGTTCGTAGCAGCCTGAATTTCAATACCCAAAGCCTATCGCAATACCGCCCGATTGCCATTCCGGTTGCCACCGACAAGTTGCCGCGTTTGCAACTCAACTCTTTGCAGGTTTTGCCCATCGACGCCAGCTACGAAGTAGATTTGTTCAAGCGGATTCGCAATACCGTCCGGGTTACCGACTTGCAACGGCAGGTTACGGAATCGGACGTCCAGATTACGCAACTGATCGTGGCTTCGGAAGTAGCCCGGCTTTATTACCTCATTCGCGCCAACGACAGTGAGCAGGCCGTCCTCCGGCGCAACATCGGCCTTCGGGATTCCACAATTTCCATCATCCGCGCCCGTTTTCAGGCCGGGTTGACCAACGAAATCGACGCCAAACGGGCCGAAACCGACATTGCCAACGTGCGGGTTCAGTTGCTGGGTCTGGAACGCAGCCGCACCGAACTCGTCAACGGTTTGTCGGGCCTTTGCGGGCAGGACCCCGCTACCTTTTATGTCCCCGTCGGACGGTTGGGAACCGGTTTTCCGGAACTGCCTTTCACCGCCATTTCGGCCGATCAACTGCGCCGTCGGCCGGATCTTTTTCAGGCCGAACAGCAATCACAGGTAGCCAATGTCCAGATTCTGGTCAACCGGGCGGCCCTTTATCCCCGCATCAACCTCGTGGGGGCCGGGGGAACGCTGACGGGCCGCATCGGTACTCTGTTTTTCCCGGCCAGTATGACCTATCTGCTCGGCGTCAACGCCAGTGTCCCCATTTTTGAAGGAAAACGGAATCAGCAAAACATCCGGTTGGCTCAACAGCAATTCAAAACTGCCGATGCCTCCTATCAGCAACGGATGCTGGTGGCCCAGCGCGAAGCCGAAACCGCCCTGGACAATCTGCAGAGCATGCGTGCGCAAATTGACGCTCAAAATCTGGCCCTCGAATCGGCCCGGTATACCGAACGACTCAACCGGGAGCTTTATACGAAAGGTCTGACGACGTTTCTGGAAGTGCTGGATTCCCAACGCACCGTTCTCGACTCCGAACGCCAGTTGGTGTTGCTTCAGGGCCAACGGGCATCGTATACCGTGGCTTTACTGAAAGCCCTGGGGGGAAGTTTTTAAGGAGTAACGATCGAAGGGGTCCAGTTTGTTGCCAAAAAACAGGCCCGTTAGCCTTTTACCTGCGGAGCCCAGTAGGTACAGTTGGCCGTGGCATACACCGGGCCTTTGAACAACATGCAACCGCCACAGGCCTTGCCCGCTGCGGGCGGTAACCACAGGTTGCAAGTGCTACACTGCTTGTCGGAGCTGGGCGATTGGGTTACATAGCCCAGTCCCTGGCGGGTTTTCAGATCGCCCTCACTCAGTCCGGAATAATCTTCACAGGGATTGGCTGCCGGTTTTTTCGTTTCATCGGTTTGGGTGGTTGGTTTAGAATCGCAGTTGGTCAGCAGGACGGTTCCACTGGTCAATACCAAGCCGATCGACGCACAGCGTTGCAGAAAAAAACGGCGGGATTTCAGTACATTCATCAATGACAAGGCGTTTGTAATCAGATCGAAGGCGGTTTTGCTAACGCTTCCCGTACGGCACGGATCGCTTTTTTTACATCTTCTGCCCGAGCCGTATTTTCCAGACTTTGGAGTGCTTTGGTTACTTCGGCGTTGCCGTCGGTTCTGGTTTCAGCTTTGGTTATTCCTTCGGCCAATCCGGTTAAACCTGCCACCTGCCAGCTTTCTTTTCGCTGGGTTGGGCTGTTTAAGAATCCCAGAAACCGGGTTACTTCGGCGGGTTGGTTCCGACGGCCCACGATGTGCGAAAAATCCGCCAGAAACGTCATTTTTCCGGCAGTTGTATCACTAAAAAAGGCCTTCTGATTCAGGAGTGTACTCAGCAATTCCGGCGACGAACCCGCCGGAGAACTCAGCACTGCGGTTCGGAACCAGCCGTTTTCGCTGTGCTTTTGAACCACCTGCGCCAGTGCCGCAACAACGGCGGGGTTCGTGAATTGACCCGCACTCAAACACGCCTGCAACGCCACCTGCACGGACGAATCGCCGATCATTTTGAGCAATTGAGGCAGTAAATCAGGGTACCGTTCGGCCAGCATCAGACCGTGTTCACGAACGCCGGGATGCGCGTCCTGCATGGCCTTCTGAACCAAATCCCGGCTGAGGGCATTCAGTCCTTCGAGCGTATAGAACGCGTGCAGCCGGACGCGCGGATCCTGGTGTTGTGCCAATAAAGTCCTGAGTTGCGGAACCACCGACAGATCCCGTCGTTCCAGCAGCAGGCGTTGCGCCTGCAACCGCCACCACCGGTTCGGATGCGCCAGCACCTCGACCAACTCCGCCGGTTTCCGGTTTCGCAGATTGGGTGAAACAGCCGGGCGGTTTTTCGCCGTCGTCGGCAGAATCCGGTAAATTCGTCCTTTGTCGTTGCCATTCAGGAAATCCATGTCTTCTTTCAGATCCTCCGGAATTGAAACCGGCGTTTCAATGTGCTGGCGGTAAAAGTCGACCACATAAAGCGCGCCATCGGGGCCGGTGGTCAGATTGTCGGGCCGGAACCAGGGATCGGTGGATGCCAGAAACTCGCGGTCGGTTTCGCCTTCAGCCCGTTTGGCTACGAAAACGGGGCTGTCGGCCAACGGTGTCAGCACATCGCGGTGAATCAGATTCCCGGCTACATCGCCCGTAAAAACCGACCCGTAATAGTCGGATGGAAAGGCGTCTCCGTCGTAAAATATGCCACCGGAAGAACCGGTAAAATGGTCTTCGGCGTATTCCTGACGATCCAGTTTTGCTTCCGCGTATTGCTTCTGCCGCCGTTCGGTGCGTTCCTTGCGCCAGTACGGGGGTGGCGTTTGCTGAAACATCACCAGATCGTGATCCGAAATATTGACGGACGATTTGGGGCCGGGCCAATGCGGATTTCGGCGCAGATACCGTCCGGCAATCGGTGCCTGCTGGATGTGAATGGTATTTTGGGTGAAAAAGCGATGTCCCCAATCGTCGATGGCCAGCCCAAACTGACCGGAACCCGACTCCGCTTCAAACAACCCGCGATCCAGCCGAAACCGGAAATCCCCGCCATTGACGGTCAACAGGGGGGCATCGGGTTTCCGGTTGAACCGGATCTGACCTTCCTGCCCGTTGTTGTTGGCATAAATCCAGTTGTCGATTCCGTAGCGAAGGCTCGTGATCTGGGCTTCAGAATTGTTCGCAAAAAAACCGGTGAAAAGCACTTCCCGCGTGTCGGCCCGGAAGTCGCCATTGGTGTCTTTCAGAAAGAGAATGTCGGGGGCTGCCGCGACAATCAACCCGCCTTCCCAGGGCAGTACGCTGGTCGCATCCGCGATGGAATCGGCAAAAATCACCGACCGGTCCATCCGGCCGTCGTTATTGGTATCGGCCAGCATCCGTATTTTGCCTTTGCCCTTCCCGGTTTCGGGTTTGCCCGGATAATCGCCCATCTCCACCACGTAGGCAACCCCCTGTTCATCGAATACCAGATCCACCGGATCGGCAATGAGCGGTTCGGCAGCAACGGTCTCAATTTTGAAACCGTCCCGAAGCTGAAAACTCTGAAGCGCTTCCGCGGGCGACAACGGATCGGCGTACCGCTTTTTTGAACAGGAAGCAAAAAGGACGATACTCAGCAGGCAGGCAATCGAAAACAGACGATTTAGGCGGTATTCGTTCATTTTTAAGTGGGTAAAGGAGTCTTGACAGATTAGTGGAGTCGGCTACAACCGGAATAATTTTTTCGAATTTTCGTACAGGATTTTCCTCTCAATGGTTTTGGAAGGCGAAAGCCGACGGATGGCCGCAATGGTTTGCGAACCCTGGCAGGTGGGTCCGTGGCCAGCCGTATCCAGACAATCACTGCCATACAAAATCTTGTTCTGGTGACGGTCCAGAAAACCCCGGGTGTGTTCTTCATCCCGCAGCAGGGCGTTCAGTCCCGACCCGGCCGACATGTCGGCATAGACATTGGGATAGTCGCTCAGCAACCGATCGGTGAGGCCGCCGGGGGTTACGCTGGTTTTCGGATACAAAACCGTCTGGTCCTGGTGTCCCTTATCGATGTTGGCCCACCAGGTTTGGGCATGTCCGATAAAATTGACTTTCGGGTATTTTTCCAGCATCGTATGAAACCGGGCGAAATCATGGTTATACATGCCGTATTGCCAGTGCATCAACACCGGAACGCGGTAGCTCTGAGCCAGTTCGTAGATTCGCTGCATCTCGGGCGAATCGCATTTCACGCCGAATTTGGATTCCCCGATGATGGGAGCACCCCGCTTCAGGTACTTTTCAATTTCCAGCGTCGCATCCGGCAAATCCGGCACTTCGTTGGCTCCGAACCGGAATTCGGTCGGGTGTTGCCGGGCCAGGTTGTAGCAGGTTTCATTGCCGCTGCACTTGGCCTGCAGTCCGTTCGACTCGCCCTTGTGCGTCGACATCCCAAAAGCCGGGGTGCCTGCGGGCAACAGAATCGTGGTGGTAACGCCCATCGCCCGCTGGTGCGCGATCAACTGGTCATGGGTCCGGCCCATGTAGTCGGTATGCTGGTGAATGTCGATGATGGGTTCGGACTGGACTCCGGCCAAACCGTTCAGGCTGACAGCCGTTCCGGCCAGTAAAATACCGGAACGGGCTAAAAATCCACGGCGTGAAACCGATGCGGGATTCTTCATGCGGGGTTAAGGAAATCGTTTAGGATTTGCCCCCCAATATAGTGAACTTTCCCCGGCTCTCCTTTTCTTTCAGGGTCTGAAGCTAAAAAATCGGTTACGTACCCGAAAACGACTTTCAGATAAATAGCGCGGTCACTACTTTAAAGACGAACCGCCATTCCATCAATGGACAAAAATCTTTCAAACCTTCTTTCCCAAGCCGCGTTTTAGTGATATTTCCACTTTAACCCTATTGATTATGGCACTTGCAACCAGCCTGCCTGAAACCGATACCACCCCCACTTCGAACGCAGAATACCCCGAAAACATGCACACCAGTGGCTACGGCGGTTCTGCGGCACTGACTGACGGCCCCGATGAAGATGAAGAATATGACGAAGAGGAACTCACCCTTACGGACGATGATGACGACGACGATCTAACCGTCGATGAAGAAGAACTAACCCTCGATGAAGACGAGGATGATGACGTGTAGGCTTAAAAAGAGAACGATGGATGATGAACGATGGAATGACTGACACGTCCGTTCATCGTTCATCATCCATCGTTTATTGGGTTATAACCGAAA
This sequence comes from Larkinella humicola, assembly GCF_008727875.1. Classification (GTDB taxonomy): domain Bacteria; phylum Bacteroidota; class Bacteroidia; order Cytophagales; family Spirosomataceae; genus Larkinella; species Larkinella humicola. The sequence continues at coordinate 580,231 of NZ_VTWS01000006.1, forward strand.
GCATTGTATCGCACTTCAGCTCCGTCTCGCGCCATTCTTTTGCCGGCGAAGAGTCCTCCGTTAGCCCGGCACCGGCGTAGAGCGTTCCCTCCTGCCCTTCCAGTTTCATGCAGCGCAGGTTGACAAACAGGTCGGTTTCCGGGCCTTTCTGGCGGGCTATATTGACCGGGCCAAGAAAACCGCTGTAGAGTTCGCGCTCGTGGGCTTCGTGTTGCAGAATGAAGGCCTGAGCCGTTTCGCGGGGCATGCCACAAACGGCCGACGTCGGGTGCAACAACCGCAGCATCACGGTGCCGAGTTGAGGGAAATTAACGGCCTGCGTATCGACGGAATAATCCGACCGAAGGTGCATAAGGTTGCCGGCAACAACGGTTCGGGGTCCTTCTTCGATGTATTCCCGAACGCGGATTTTCTTGAAACAACCGATGATGTAGCGACCAACCAGCGCCTGTTCTTCAATTTCTTTCTGCGTCCAAGGCGCATCCGCCGTCCGTTTCTGCCGGCCTTCCGAATCAAAAGCCGACTGGGTACCGGCCAGGGCAACGGTGCGAAAAATACCGTCGGCATCCACGCTCACCAGTCGTTCGGGCGTGGCACCAATCCAAACCTGGTTGCGATCCGGCAAATAAACCGCAGACACAAACGCATTCGGATAGGCCTGACAAAGGCGATTGAACAGCATCGGAATGTCGGGCTGCTCTTCAAACCGGATGGTTTTGGTGCGCGACAACACCACCTTCCGAAACGTTCCGCGCTCCATCTGGCGGATGGCCCGGCTTACGGCTTCTTCAAAATCAAGTTGCTGATTTTGAATCGATTTTATTACTTTGACGATTGGAATGGCTTCCTTGCTAACGGTTTTCGAGTCGGTCCGAAAGAGCGATTCAAAGGCCGGATGATCCGTCGGCAGTTTGTTCTGGGCGGCCAGCATGGTACCATTTTCGTCGAAACGCCAGTAAAAATCGGCTTTTAGAAAGAAGGTACGTTCCGCGTCCGGATTGACAAACGGGCTGACGGCAAAGCCCATCGGCAATTCTTCAAAATCCATCGCAACGGTGGCCACCGTGCCGGAAGCGTCAATAATTAATTCGCGGTCAGTTCGATTGGGAAGGCGCCAGAGGGCTGCGGGATACCCCGCCTGAACAGCTCCCTGCCAAATGGAATGGCTGGTTTGCTGCGTTTGTACGGTTGATGACAAGTGTGTTGAAAATTGCATTGTCGAAATCGGGTCGATGCAAATTTAGCTGTATCCGAATAACAGTTTGTTCTGCTTTTTTGTGCGGAAAAAGCGACGAAGTCCGCAAAAAATCTGCCTGAGACGCCGTAATCTTCCCCATTTCAGGTCAGAAAAACAACAATTCGTTCGGAAAACTTTCCGGTTTGTCCCCTGCTCTGTTTTTATTGGATTTTATTGATTCGTACTTCCACTCCTTTTAATTTGGCAGAACTATGGACATTCTAATCGTTGAGGACGAGCCACTGGCGGTTCAGAAACTGGTCAAGCTCCTGAACCTGGCCGATGCTTCCAGCCGGGTGGTTGGCACCACGGACGGTATTGAGTCGACCGTTGCCTGGCTGAATGCCCATCCCCGCCCCGATCTGATTCTGATGGACATCGAGCTGTCCGACGGACAAAGTTTTGAGATTTTCAACCTGGTATCGATCGATTGTCCGGTTGTTTTCACGACCTCCTACGATGAGTCTGCGGTCAAGTCCTTTCAGGTAAACCGCTTCGATTACCTGCTGAAACCCATCAAAAAAGACGAACTGGCGCAGGTTCTCAACCATTACAAACAGCCCGAATCAGCCACCGTGCGTTCGGCCGACATTGGCGAGCTGGTCGATGACCTCAGGAAACAGACACGCCAGCCGGAATTCAGGAGCCAGTTTCTGGCCAAATACCAGCAGCAACTCGTCTCGGTCGATGCCACCGACGTTCGTTTCTTTTACACCCGGGAAGGCACAACTTACCTTTTTGGCCGTAACAACAACCGCTATCTAGTTGATTATACCCTCGACACGCTGGAAGGGTTTCTGGAGCCTCACCATTTTTTCAGAATCAACGAGCAGTTTATCGTCGAGCGAAGAGCAGTTTCGCAAATTCATTCCTACCTTAACGGTCAACTTACCGTAGACCTGGATTCCGGCGGCATCGCCCGGGACATCGTCGTCAGTCGTGACCGCATCCGGGCTTTCAGGGAATGGATTGGACGATAAGATGCAGAAACTGAATGACAAGTGGATGCGCATTCTGGGCATCCCATTGCTGTCTTTTACGGGTCAGTGGGCCATGTACGGCTATACGAATGTCCCCTACCCGGACGACTGGCGCATTCCGTTTTTCTTCATCCTGGGCAGCGTGGTGGTCTGGGAAACCAACCGCCGGGGCATTATCCTCTCCCGCCGAAAATACCCCGACCTGACCCAGACCCGGCAGCGGGTTTTGTACCAACTGATCTGGTTTGCTTTTTTTGCCAGCCTGATCCGCATTACCCAGACATTTCTTTACGAACGCATCGGGCTCTGGCCTACCGACGATTACCTGCAATTCAGACCGTATTTTTTCAACACCCTCGTTTCCTTCGCCGGAACGGTGCAAATAGCCGCCTATTACGAAGGTGTTTACCTGTATCAACGCTGGAAAGTAGCCTATACCGAAGCGCAGGAGTTGAAAAAAGTGAACCTGCAAAGCCAGCTCGATTCGCTCAAAACCCAGATCAATCCGCATTTTCTGTTCAACAACCTGAATTCGCTGTCGTCGCTGATCACCAGCGATGCCCAGCAGGCCGAGCTTTTTGTGGATGAACTATCGTCGGTCTACCGGTATTTGCTTCAGCAGAACAACCGCGATTTGTGTCCGCTCAACGACGAAATTCAGTTCATCAAAGCCTATTTCCACTTGCTGAAAACCCGGTATGGTGACGGTATTTTCATGGAGCTGGACCTGGATTCCCGCTACCTGACGTACCTCATTCCGCCCCTGACACTTCAGATTTTGCTTGAAAATGCCATCAAGCACAACATCATTGCCGTCGGCCGCCCGCTAACGATCAAGCTTTACACGCTGGAAGGCCACCTGTATGTGGAGAACAATCTGCAAAAGAAGAAAATGGCGGTTCCCTCCAACCAGATCGGGTTGCAAAACATCATGATCAAGTATAAACTCCTCGCCCACTCGCCGGTGACGATCTACAACGACGAGCAGAAATTTCTGGTGGGCGTGCCACTGCTGACGCCGACGGTGGAGGGGTAGCGGGTTAAGCCCCCAAAAAAACCGTCTGCCAGGCCATTACCGCGTGATGAAAATGGGTGATTTACGTGTATTTCAGCCAATGCTCACACACCTCGACGAGCTGCGCCGTGATGCCGTGAACGGAGATCTCCTTGTTGATAAAACCGTCTGCACCGGCGGTAAAGCAGTGCTCCACGTCCTTTGGTGAGGTTGAATGCGTAAAAATTACCACCGGGATGTGCTTCCAGTCCGGATGCGCTTTCAACCGGGTTAGCAACTGAAAACCGGTGATGTAGGGCATCTTCAAATCCAGTAAGATCAGATCCGGCTTTGGAGCGAAGGCGTTTAAACGTTCTTGCAGGAAAAAACCGTCCGAGTAGAGCTGAAAAGTGTACTCCGGCAGGTAGCGCGCATTGATCCACTCGTACAGAATCAGATTCTCGTCGTTATCTTCAATAAAACAAAGCGTAGGATTTTCGCCCACCGGCACCGGACGGGTGGCAAAAACCGACCGCTTATCTGATCCAGAATTTTCCATAACGTTTCCGTGAGTTGATTTAAATGGACACTTTAAACAACTCACTGGCAAACAATTATTATGCAAAACTTTTCAGAATAAATACTTAGTTATTTTCCGGTATTTTGCCGCATTACTTACTTATTCTCCAGTACTGCCACCGTCAGCCGGCTGATGCAAACGAGTTTCCCCGCTTCGTCCGTAATGCGAATGTCCCAGATGTGCGTCGTCCGGCCGACGTGGATCGGCGTTACTTTGCCGTAGACCCACCCTTCTTTTACGGAACGAATGTGATTGGCGTTGATTTCCAGGCCCACAGCCCGCTGGCGGGCCGGGTCGTCGAGTTGCGTCACCGAGGCCACACTGCCCAGGGTTTCGGCCAGCACCACCGATGCGCCCCCGTGCAGAATCCCGAACGGCTGGTGAGTCCGGTGGTCGACGGGCATCCGGGCAGTTATAAACCCGTCTCCGAGTTCGGTTAACTCGATTCCCAGGTGATGAACAATGGAGTTTTTATGAAATTGCTGCAGGGATTCTAAAGTCCAGTCCGGCTTCATTGTGTGAAGAATTTTTCGTAATTTTGCAGGCGTTTTGCCCGACAGATCGAAGCTGTCACGGGATGAAATAGCAAATTTAAAATGTAAAATGAGAATTAATAAAGTATTCTAACGGTTGGTTTTTCATTTCGCGGACCGTTTAACATTTCCATTTTACATTTACCGGAATACCTATTACAAACTTAGAGGATTGGAACAAAAAACGATATATCTCATTCGCCACGGCGAAACGGATTACAACCGACAGGGCATTGTTCAGGGCAGTGGCGTAGATTCCGATCTGAATGCGATGGGGCAGGCACAGGCCCTGGCTTTTTATCAGGCGTATCAGCACATCCCGTTTGCCAAAGTATATACCTCCAAACTCCGGCGCACCATGCAGTCGGTGCGGTTTTTCATCGATGCGGGCATTCCCCACGAAAGCTACGAGGGTCTGAACGAAATTAGCTGGGGTGCCCGCGAAGGCAAAACGCCCAACAGCTTCGACAACGAATATTACCGTACGCTGATCGAAAACTGGGCGGCTGGCCACACCGACTATCCGACCGAAGACGGCGAAAGCCCGGAACAGGTTGCCCGACGCCAGAAACCCGTGATCGATCTCATCCTCTCGCGCCCCGACGAAAATCCGGTTCTGGTTTGCATGCACGGCCGGGCCATTCGCATTTTGCTGTCGTGGCTGATGAACGAATCCCTGGCGACCATGGATTTATACGAACACAGCAATTTGTGTCTGTACAAACTGAACTACGCGTACGATACCAAAGAATTTACGATCGAAGTTTCCAATGACAGCACTCACCTGCTAGCGTTGGTGATGCATCAGTAAGGTGTTCAACTTTTGTCATCCGAAAAATGCCAGCGGTTACATAACTAAAAACCGACAACTGACAATTCTATATTGCCACTCCTGTAATAATAGCCCCACTTCATCCGCAAACTTGTATATTCGTTATGGGTACATTGTTTTTGGAGTTGATTTCTGAAGTGAGCGCATGTCAAAAAATAGAATATATTGGTTTTGTCAGATAGTCGGGTGGACGATGCTCATCATGGCAGAGTTCGCCATTTTTACATTTGAAGAAGGATACCGGTCTGATTTTTTTTACGAAGCGATTGCCACCATTATTCTGTGTATCCTGCTGACCCACCTGTACCGCCTGATGATCAAACGATGGCGGTGGGTTCAATTGCCTTTCTTTCAACTGGTTCCCCGGGTTATTTTATCGGTTTTTGTATTGGCCGTCATCATGACCATCATCAACCTCCCCATCGATAAACAGGTCCTTCCGGAATACCTTTCCGATGAACCCTCCATCGTTTTGGGCTATCTGTTGAACTGGGGAAAAAGCATGCTGGCCTGGGTTCTGAGTTACACCGCTTACCATTATGTGGAACGTTCCCGCGATGCCGAAATTGAAAAAATCCTGCTGAAAACCTCCATTCGCGAGTCCGAAGCCAAGGTTCTGCGGTCGCAGCTTAACCCGCATTTCGTCTTCAACGCCCTCAACAGCATCCGCGCGCTGGTGCTCGAAAATCCGACCAAAGCGCAGCAAAGCATCACCCAACTCTCCAATATTCTCCGCAACTCGCTGCTGGCCGACCGCCGGAAAACCGTTGAACTGCGGGAAGAAATCAAAACTGTCGAAGATTACCTGGCCCTCGAAAAAGTCCGCTACGAAGACCGGCTGAACTGCCGTCTGGAGATCGATCCGAAAACCCAGTATTTGCAGGTGCCGCCTATGATGTTTCAAACGCTGGTTGAAAATGCCATCAAACACGGTGTTCAGAAAGCCATTTCCGGCGGTTTTGTCGAACTGACCACCTGGCTGGAAGACCGTCTGTTATACATCCGCATCCGCAATACCGGCGTTCTGGGCAACACGGAAGCCTCGTCCGGCTTCGGACTCAAAAATACCTCCCAACGGCTCGAGTTGCTCTATGGCCCCGAAGCCAGTTTTCGCATTCAGCAGGAGTCCGCCGACGTGGTGTGTGCCGACGTGGTCATTCCGCTGCAATCCGCCGGTGTATTCAAACGTACGGAAGAATTGAAACGGGTTTAAGGTTTGTCGTTTAAAGTTTAAGTTTTGACGTTTAACGATTCCGGTAACAATCAAACAACTTAAATGATAAACGCTTTAAACGTTAAACTCGAAACCTTAAACAAAAAAAAATGAAGACCCTTATCGTTGACGACGAGCGGCTGGCTCGGAATGAACTCCGCCGGTTGTTGGATAATTTCCCTAAAATTGAAGTGATCGGCGAAGCTGCCAACGCCGACGAAGCCCTGAAACTGATCGATGACCTTCAGCCGGAATTGCTCTTTCTGGATATTCAGATGCCGGGGAAAAACGGTTTCGAATTGCTCTCAGCCATCGATGGCAAATCGCCGGAAGTCATTTTCACAACGGCCTACGACGAATACGCCATCACGGCTTTTGAATACAATGCCCTGGATTACCTGCTCAAACCGATTGAATTAAACCGCCTGTCGGAAGCCATCAACCGCATTGAGGAGAACAGCCATGCCCCCGAAACGGAAGCCCCGCGCCGGGACACGAACAAGGTGCTGGGCGAAAACGACCAGGTGTTTGTCAAGGACGGCGAGAAATGCTGGTTTGTCAAACTCGGGAAAGTCCGGTTGTTCGAATCGATGGGCAATTACGTCCGGCTGCATTTCGATGATCAGAAACCGCTGGTACTGAAGTCATTGAACAGCCTGGAAGACCGCCTGGACCCCAACACGTTTTTCCGCGCCAACCGCAAGCACATCATCAACCTGCCCTGGATCGACAAGATTGAGCCGTGGTTCAGCGGTGGCCTGCTGGTGACCCTGAAAGGGGGCGACAAAATCGAAATCAGCCGCCGTCAGGCCATCCGGTTCAAGGAGTTGATGAGCCTTTAATGGGTTAAGAGTTAAAAATTAAGAGTTAAGAGTTAAAAGGAGCCACCGTTGGTCGGCTGACGCAGTCACTTGGCACCGCAACTCTTAACTCTTAATTTTTAACTCTTAACTCTCCCCTCCTAATTCATTCAACGCGGCCCGGGCTTTGTTGTCGATGCTGTTTTTGTATTCGTGTTTTTTGTAGCTCAGTGCCTTCTGAAAGTACTGCCGGGCTTTGGCCAGGTTGCGCTTTTGCTGGTAGATGTAACCGAGTTGCAGGGCCGCCGTCGCGCCGTGCGACAACTGGTCGGTTTCGCTCAGACTCACGGCCCGCTCCAAATACGGCAACGCTTCCTCGGCATCGCCCGCGCGCTGGTAAATCCGGCCTTTGCGGTAATTAAACTCGGCTTTTTCGTTCAAAAGCGGAAATGAAGATTCGGAATAGTTCTTCAAGGTCGCCAGGGCGGTCTCGTAAAAACCGCCATCAGTCGCCAGCCGGGCCTTCATCAGAATTTTCTGCCGGGGCGAAACGCCTTTTTTAAAATACGATTCCGCGAATTTCTGAGCTGCCTTGTCCGACTCCACGACGGCACCACCTACCTGATTAACCTGCCGAAGGTATGGCAGGGCTTTGGCGTCGTCGTCCTGGAGCCAGTAGCACAGAAACAGTTTGTAGTACGTGTCTTTCAGGAAGTTAACGCCTTTGTATTGACTCAGAAAGGTACGGTAAACCGTAGTCGCCTGTTGATAATCAGCTTTCTGAAGCAGAATATCGGCTTTTAAATCTTCCAGAATCGGGAACGAAAGGTAATCGGGGCCGGTGGGCCGGTCGTTCAGAAGAGCCAGAGCGTCCTCACTCCGGGCATCTTTCATGAATACGGAAGTAGCAAAAAAACTCAGCAGCAGGTTATCCGGATTGTCCTGCACCATTTTTTTAAGATTGGCCGCATCCGCTGCCGTAAATTTCAGCACATAGGCCCGAAGCAGGAGATCGATCAGCCGCGCTTCGGTTTGAAAAATGGCGTCTTTCTGCGAAACCGTCCGAAGCTCCTGCATTCCCTGTTTGATGTTCCCACGCAGTCCCAGCATTCGGGTTACCCAGGTGTAATTATCGGGAACGGCCCCAATCATGACGTGCAGCAGCCCCAGCGATTTGTAGGTGGGCAGAAAACCGGGGAATTTTTTGCGGTTTTCCTCCAGCAGCTTATACGCCCGGATCACATCCCAGCAGGCGCTGGCTTCCTGCCCGAACTTGAGTTTGACAAACGCCCAATGCAACCGCACTTCGGCCTGGGCAAACCGCTGCCAGGGGGAGTTTTCGTCCAGATCCCGGAGCTGGTCAAGCCGCTGATCCTCCCGGTCCGACCACTGACTGTAGAGCTTCCGGTCGTCGGAAACCAGCAGCGTGACCATATCAGCCAGATTATCGACGTAAATCGCCACGCCATTTTCACGCGCCAACTCACCCGCCAGCGTCTGCCGGCCGTCCTGTACTTTCAGTTTCAGCACGTCGGCATAGGCGCGCTGAAGCGGGGGTGTAAAGTCGAAGTCGGCGGCCTGGAGCCGGGTAAACGTTCCAATGAAAGCCAACAAAAGCAATAGAATCCGCATGGTGCGAAAGTAAGAATTCCTGAACCTGTTTCGGGGTAATTCTCGAAACAGGGATACAAAAAAAAGGCCACCACCCGGCGACCTTTTCACGAAAAAGAATACGATCAATTACCGACGCGACGAGACCGGTTCGGGAACGCCTTCGACATCGGCGAAAACCCGTCCGCAATGCTCGCAAACGATGATTTTCTTTTTATCCCGGATGTCGGCCTGCCGCTGGGGTGGCACGACGTTGAAGCAACCGCCACAGGCACCGCGTTTCACGACCACAACTGCCAGGCCGTTCAGGGCGTTTTCCCGGATTTTATTGTAAGACTTCAGCAGGCGCTCTTCGATGTGCGTTGCCTGGTCGTCACGGTCTTTCAGTAAAGCTTTCTCCTCATCCCGGCTTTCGGACGTGATTTGGTTCAGCTCCTGCATTTTCGCTTTCAGATCTTCCTTGCGTTCGTCCAGCGCCGACTGCGTTGCTTTAATTTCTTCCTGCTTGTTGCGGATTTTGAACGAGGCTTCGTTGATCTTTTTGTCGGCCAGTTCAATTTCCAGGGTCTGCAGTTCCACTTCTTTCGAGATGGCGTCAAACTCGCGGTTGTTGCGAACGTTCATCTGCTGATCCTTATACCGGGTAATCAGCTTCTCCGAATCCTTCTTAATCGCTTTGTTCCGGTCGATTTCCTCCTCTAACACCTGAATATCGGCGTTGAATTTACCGATTCGGGTTTCAAATCCGGCAATATCATCTTCCAGATCACGCACCTCTTCCGGTAGGTCACCGCGGATCTTTTTTAGTTCATCAAGCTGAGAATCAATTGATTGAAGTTTAAGAAGTGCTTCGAGTTTTTGAGCAATCGTCAGTTCCATTCGTGCGGTTTTATCTGCCTATAAGTAGTATAGCACCGGGTTGGTGTCTATTTCGGACAAAATTACCGCAAAGGTATCATTTTTTTTCAACAAATACTGTTGAATCAAGTCTTTAGTAAATACTTCGCTTTCGTAATGTCCAATGTCTGCAATGATAATACGCGAGTCGGCGTCAAAAAATTCATGGTATTTGTAATCCGCCGTAATAAATACGTCGGCCCCGGCCCGCAGGGCGTCATTCAGTAAAAAACCGCCCGCTCCTCCGCACACCGCCACCCGATGCACCGGTTGCCCGTGCAAAGCCGTATGACGAATCACCGACAGGCTCATCTGCGTTTTCAGATGGGCTAAAAAATCCGCTTCGCTGAGTGGTTCCGGCAATTCGCCCACGGCTCCCGAACCCACCTCCTGATTTTCGTTCGTCAGGGCAGTCAGGTAATGGGCGACTTCTTCGTAGGGATGCGCTTTCCGCAAAGCCGCCAGCACGTTAGGCTGAAGGTAGGCTGGAAAGAGGACTTCAATCCGGTTTTCGTGCGCCCGGGTGTCTTCGCCCGACCTTCCAAGCGCAGGCTCCGACGCATCACTCCCCCGGAATGTGCCCGTTCCTTCGGTCCGGAAACTGCAATGGTCATACTGCCCGATCTGCCCAACGCCGGCTTCGTATAGCGCATTTAAAACCGTCTGCGTGGCTTCCTTGAACGCTGGCCCTTCCTGCTCATTCGGCACGAACGTGACCAGCTTCATCAACACGTCCGATTTCGGAGCCAGAATCCGTACCTTCTGCAACCCCAGTTGGTCGGCAATCCTGAAACTCACACCACCCGCGATGTTGTCCAGGTTGGTGTGGGCGGCATAGAGAGCCACATCATTTTTGATGGCCTTGATCACCACCCGCTCCACGTAATTCCGGCCGTTGAACTTTTTCAAACCCCGGAACACAATCGGGTGATGCGCCACGATGAGGTTGCAGTTTTTCCGAATCGCTTCCTCCACCACGGCTTCCGTGACGTCGAGGGTGACCAGAATGCCGGTTACTTCAGCGGCAGCGTCCCCGACGATCAGCCCCGCATTGTCGTAGCTTTCCTGATAGGCCAGCGGAGCCCAGGCTTCCAGGCAGGTCGTGATATCGCGTATTGTCATTTTAGGCCATAGCGTTCCGCCAGGATGTTCAGGTGATGCCGCTCGTGTCCGGCCAGAATGGAAAAAAAGGCGCGGGCCGACAAGGGCGAGCCGTTGGCGGTTCCGATCCGTTGCTGGGCTTCTTCCGCCAGGCTTTCGGCCAGGGCCAGGGTCGACTGCCGGACGAAACCGTAGTGCGTCACCAATTGCTGCTGCGACTGCGCGCTAAAATTGGCATTGTCGACGTACACGTTTTCGTCAAAACCCGGCAACGATTGCTGTTCACCCCGTGCGATGCACAGGGCACGGTAGGTAAAAATCCGCTCGGTATCGATCATGTGGCCCAGCATTTCTTTCGGCGACCATTTTCCGCTAGCATACCGGTAGTCCTGCTGAACGACGGTTAGATTTTTATACAAACTTTCTACCATCGCCTGCTGCTGTCGCAAAAGGTCAATAACGTTCTCGGTATCAACCAGATCGATGTATTTGGCAAAAAAGCTCCCTGCCGGGTACTCAGTCGGAAATGGTTTTTTCATCCTTTTTTATCTGTTTTTTTTGGCAAAGGTATTGCGTAATGTCTAAAAGCAGCTACCTTTGCACCACGTTTTCAGGAAATGAAGGCGGAATAAAAATGGATCGGTAGTTCAGTTGGTTAGAATGCCGCCCTGTCACGGCGGAGGTCGCGGGTTCGAGTCCCGTCCGATCCGCTCACAAGCGGGAAGATCCCTCAAAGAATCTGATTTTAGTTTAAAAGCCCGTTTCTACGGGCTTTTTTATTGCCCTCACTTTTTAGCCTGCCTGGAATACGCCCTGTAGTATATCGCATTTTTGGGTACACCCCAAAAAAAATCTGGGTACACCCCCCCCCCCGCTGTCATTTTTTCATACAAACAACATAATTGCTAAATCGGGGATTTTTTCTAAAATCTTCCACTTAATCCAATCAGGTTGTGCTCTCGCACAAAAAATGCACGTTTTCTTAACGACATACGTGTTTCATCAAAGAAGCGTTTTTGAAAGACCCTTGTGTAGGCAACATTTTTATGCAATATGCCCAGCCTGCTCAGGGGCAAAAATCCACAGCAGTCTGCAAAAGCAGCTTTTACATTTCATTAACATTCTTTTACTAGCCCTCTAACACATCTCAGCGCAAAGACTGGTAGGTTTGTTGAAATTCGTCAAAAAGACCCCTGTAACCGAAAGTATATGGAGAAGGCAAGGAATGTGTTTTTTTGCTAATCCGGGAATTTTGCAAGCTGACAATGGAAGGATCTGGTTTGGCAGGTTTGGATCAATGCACGGAGTGTATCGTCATGATGGAAAGATTATCACAGTCTTTTAACGTAAAAAGGGGCAGAAAAAAAGTGTATGGTCCACTGGTTACTTTCCGCTAATTACGAATTCATATGGGTTTACTTTAAATGAAAAAAAATGAAAAAATTAGTTGTGTTTATTCCGGCGATCCTCCTGGTATTATTTCTACTGAATTCTTTTGTGCTAAAAGAAAAGGGAGCAAAAAAGGAAGCAATAAAAGACGGCAAATCAGCGGGAATTGTCAACATCATTTTTAAATCTACTGATGGCGGACAAACCTGGCAGGACATTAGCGAAGGACTGCCTGAAAAATTGCAGAAAGCAGGTGTATGGAGAGATGGGTTCTTTGCAAATGACCGTGGGGTTTATTTACGTGCTGGAAATGGGTTTTATCACAGTGACCCTAATTCTACATCCCCTTTTTGGACAAAAGAAATTTTCCCTGGTAAACAACGTAACATTGCACCTGGCAAAAATGGGATATTTGCCTATGATTTCAAGGGGCAATTTTTACAAAAAATAAACGGAACGAGTAATTGGTCACCCGTGTATACGGATTTTCAAGAGCAAGCCTTACGCCTAAACGGAACGATAGATTATTATTACACGAATTATAAAGTAAAATTCGTACGTACCGTTTTTGAAACTGCCGGAGGAACCGTTTTCATCGTTTCCAGTAACAGTCTTTTTAGATCGACTAACCATGGAGAAACCTGGAAGCAAGTGCATGCTGGGGGCGGAGCAATGAATTTGGCAGAGTCAAACGGTGTCCTTTTGGCTACCTGCAGAGAGGGAATATTGAGATCCACCGATGATGGTCAAAACTGGGAACGTGTGATCAGTGAAGGAGGTGCTGGCATCGCTGTGGAACGTATTAATGGAGGATTTGCTGCTATAGTAAACAACACAATAACTCAAAAAAACAGCATACACATTTCACTGGATAGTGGAAAAACCTGGAATGCCACGGGCGAAGAACTTCAACCTTCCTGGAGTAGTTTAGTAATGGAAAAAATAGGCTTACTTCAATCTTCATCGGATATTTTATCAATTAAACAAATGGGTAACTATCTAATATGTGGTCGCTCAGATGGTATATTCCGGTCATCTGACATGGGCAAAACGTGGCAACAACTATTCCTTCCTGTTACCGAAAATTATGGCTTCAATTTGTCTGTTTCGGGCAACGTGATCTATGTCATACCAAATAAAGGATGTTAAAAAACGCCAAATTCAGAAATAATGTGCGGGCTGTCTCTTCAGCAGATTCCTCACAAATCTAAAAGTAAAATCTTCATAGGTGAACCGGGAGAAAGACAGCATCAATCAGCGGAGTTTGCGCTCCCATTCCAAATAGCACTTGTTGTGTCGGGCCGAAGCATCGACCCGTATCAATCCTCGGCAACTGGGGTTGTTGCGGGCCTAGTATTCCACAGGGCCAACTTACCTGTCCGGAACGGATTGCACTTCCCCACGCCCGTGGCATTGTGTTCGTGGAAACGAAACAAATTATCCATTGCGAAGCGGATCGTAACGACACACGGTTTCACCTGGAAAACGGAGAACTGTACATGGTGGCTAAAACCCTTGGCGATGTCCGGGAGGCCCTTGAAATGGGTAATTTCGTGCGGGTTCATCGACAGTTCATCGTTAACCTGGATCATAGTCAGAAACGGGTTTGGGGTGAGTGGAGGTATCTGCTGCTGAGCAATGGGGTCCGTAATCCCGTGTCCCGCCAGCAGAAAGACCGGCTGATGGAGCGATGTGGTTGGGTAGGAGGATTCAACAGGGTAAGCCGAGCGATTCACGAAACCGAACGTCCTGGGAAAAATGAGTGTCATCATCGACACCGCAACTTTCGGCCCTTTTGTGTTTATTTGCTCTTCCTTCACCCCTACCCATGAAACGGTTCACCTACCCCGCCTTACTCCTGATGGTTGGTTTGCTTAGCCTGACCGAAAAAACCGCCACCGTCGACTGGCCCGAATACAACGGCGGGCCCGATCGCAACCATTTTTCACCCCTCACGCAGCTACATCCCGGCAATGTGGCGGGATTACAGGTCGCCTGGGAATATGCGTCGGGCGGACTCGATACGCTCAAAAACAACACCCAAATTCAGTGCAACCCGCTCATCATCGACGGCGTGCTGTATGGGGTTTCGGCGGGGTCGCAGGCCTTTGCGCTCGACGCGGCCACGGGCAGGGAGCTTTGGAAAACGGCCTTCACCGACAATACCTTCGCCATGAATAGCCGGGGGGTCACCTACTGGACCGATGGGCAACAGCCCCGGATTTTCTTCGCCTACGGCTCGCTGCTCTATGCCCTCGACGCCCGAACGGGAAAACCGTTGACCCGTTTTGGAAAAGGCGGAAAAATCAACTTGAAGGAGGGCCTCGCCCGCCCCGGCGCCGACGAGTACGTGGTAAGCAACACCCCGGGCGTGGTGTATAAAAATCTGCTCATCATGGGCCACCGGGTATCGGAGATCGCCCCGGCCCTGCCCGGTGATGTGCGCGCCTACGACCTGCACACGGGACGGCTCGTCTGGACGTTCCACACCATTCCACACCCCGGCGAGTACGGGGCCGACACCTGGCCCAAAGATGGTTACCGCAACTTCGGTGGTGCCAACAACTGGATGGGCATGGCCATCGACCGGCAGCGCGGCATCGTGTACGTGCCCACAGGAACAGCGGCATTCGATTTATACGGCAGTACCCGGCCCGGCCAGAACCTGTTCGGCAACAGCCTGATAGCCCTCGATGCGGCCACAGGCAAGCGACGCTGGCATTTTCAGACGGTTCACCACGACATCTGGGACCGTGATATTCCGGCTCCCCCCAATTTATTCACCGTCGTTCATGACGGCAAAAAGGTGGATGCCGTTTCGGTTTTATCCAAACAAGGTTTCCTTTTTGTCTTCGACCGGGTCACGGGAAAGCCGCTGTTTCCGATTGAAGAACGCCCCATGCCCGGTTCCAGCGTGCCGGGGGAAAAAGCCTGGCCCACCCAACCGATTCCCCTCAAACCCGCGCCTTTTACCCGGCAATCGTTTGCGGAAAGCGATATCAATGACTTTGTTACCGACCGCGACACAGTGCTGGCCCAGCTCCGGCGGTGGCAATCGGGGAAGGAGTTCATTCCTCTGCCCCTGAGTCCCAACCGGACCGTGTTTTTTCCCGGCACCGACGGCGGGGCGCAGTGGGGCGGGGCCGCGGTGGACGAAACCGGCATTATGTACGTTCCTGCCAAGCAAATTCCGGTCACCATGGCGCTGGTTCCAACCCCCGCCAGTTCGATGTCAGCCCAGGCCGTTGAGCGCACGGGTAGCCAGCTCTACCAAACCCACTGTGCTGCCTGCCACGGCTCAAACCGGGAAGGCAGTCACGACGGAAGCTACCCGGCTCTAATGAGCATTGCCCGAAAACGCAACGAGACGTCGGTGGCCCAGGTTCTGGCCAAAGGCCAGGGTATGATGCCGGCCTTCACTCACCTGAAGGAAACCGAGCGCAAGGCCATCGTAGATTTTCTGTTTGGTAAAACAACGTCCGTCGCCAGCAACGCGGGCCTGAACACGGCACCCTATCACCACACCGGGTTTACCCGCTGGTACGACCGGGCCGGGTATCCCGTGAGCCGCCCACCCTGGGGTACGCTGACGGCGATCGACCTGAATACGGGCGAACACCGCTGGCAAGTGCCGCTGGGCGAGTACCCCGAACTGGTGGCAAAGGGCATTCCCCCGACGGGCACCGACAACTACGGTGCCCCGGCTGTCACAGCGGGTGGGTTGCTCTTCATTGCTTCCTCCCGCGACGAACTGATTCGGGCTTTCGACCGAAAAACGGGCCGTGAGCTTTGGCGCGCCAAACTGCCCGCTGCCGGGTATGCTTCGCCGAGTACGTACGCCGTCAATGGCAAGCAATACGTGGTGATTGCCTGTGGTGGTGGCAAACTCAAAACGAAATCGGGGGACCGGTACGTGGCGTTTGCGTTGCCGTGAACAACGCGGGGGAGAAAATGATACCCGCTTACTCCATCGCTTTGATCCAGGCCCGAAGCAATTCCAGACTTTCGGTATGCACCGTTTTTCGACCCAGTTCGGGCATCCGATCACCGGGGTCTGTCGAATACAGGCGGTAGATCAGAATCGATGCCTCGGGTTTGCCCGGTACGATATCGAAGGCGTGACCACCTGACCCGCGTCCCGCGGCAACCGGCGTTTTCAAAATTCCCAGTGCCGTAGAGTTGGTTTCCCCAATGCTCAGGTTTAATCCCGACGTCATGGCCGGCCCCCTAGGGTTATGACAATGGGCGCAGTTGATGTCGAGCCAGGCCCGCGCCCGGTCATTGAGCGAACCGGTTTCCGGTTGGTCCCACACGGGCGTTTTGGGGCAGTCGGCCAGCGGGGGCAGGTCCGTTAGCATCCCGGTGCGCTGCCAGTGCCGGAGTTGGTTTTCTTTTTTTTCTGCCCCTGCATACGCCAGATCGCCGTTGAGCTGCCGCACCGACGGACCGATGGGAGTCAGGACCTCCTGACGGTTGTGGCACCCTTTGCATTGGTTCAGGTTGGGAATCCCATACGCGAGCTGACGGGCGGTTCCCCGCGCATCCACGTACTGAACGGTTTTGGTATCGCCGGCCACTTCCAGCAAGGCGTCGGTCTGCTCGGGGTTCCACACGTATACCAGCGCTTTCCAACCGTCCGGCTGATGAACCAGTAACCGCGTTTCCAGCAACCGACGCCCTTTGGCCGGATGGCGAAAGTCATGCGGGTAGTAAAAGGTTTTGATCAGCGTGGTGCCGACCGGAAAATGGAGTACTGCCGTATCGTTGTACGCCACCGATTGACCCGGGGGCAGTTTGATGAACCGGAGTTTCTCGGCGTAATCCGAAAACAAAGGTGTGTTCAGTGTGTAGGGTACCACTCCGGCGGCCGGTTGCTGGCGGACAGGATCGCCGGTAAAAAAGCCGTAGTCCGATAGTTTTTCGGGTACCGTAGCCGTTTGCCAACTGACCAGCGTCAGCCACAGAGCCAGTAGACACGCTGCGATTAGGTACGTGCGCATTCGTTAACGGGCGTTGAGGGCCGGAGCCTTGAGCGGTGGCAACTGGCAGTCGAACGGGGCAGCATCGCGGGCCATACTTTTAAAGCCCTGCCCGGCGTCCAGGTTGATGAGGCTTTGGTTTTTGTTGTTACGAATGCAGATGCGACGCTCAGGCAAGGGCTTTCCGTTTGAGTCCAGCGTGGCCGGATCCACAATACCGTCGTAGAGAATATGAGGGATTTCAGACCCGGTTTTTAGAATTAACGCAAAAAGTTCACTGCGGGCAATCGCCGGGCCGGGGTTTCGCTCGTAGATGTTGTCGTGAATGGAAACCGCCGTCGGGAAGGGGTAGTAGGCTTTGTCGGTGATGGGCCGTTGGGTAAACAAGTAACTAATGATGCCTGTACCCGTGCTTTGATTGCGAATAAACCGGTTGTTAAACACCTCGACCGCGTTGGCCGCCAGAATGAGCAGGCCGGTTCCGGCAGATACGGTAGCAACGATGTTCCCTTCGGGAGCAAAATTTGGCAGGTTGTTATCGTGCACGTAGTTATTGAACACGCGCACGTTCCCGCTCTTCTTTTGGACCAGATCGGGCAAGTCGAACACCAGGATACCGCCCGTATTTTCGTAGGCTTCGTTGTCGAACACGTCGGCGTCGCGTGAATTTTCGATCTCGATGCCGGCTACGTTGTGGTACGCCTTACTGTTTTTAACGATAATCCCGCGCGACTGTCCCACGTAGATTCCCGCGTCGGAGGCCCCAATGGCCGTGCAACCCTCAATCACTACGTTGTCGCACTGGACCGGATACAGCCCATAGCCGCCATTGGTCGATTTGGGAGGTCCCGTCCACTCGACTTTAACGTTGCGGAAGGTGATGCCTTTGACATTCATGGTTTTGATGCCATCACCCTGGGTATCCTGGACGGTCAAATTCTCGATAACGATATTTTCACCGTTCGATACGCGCAGGCCCTCGGCTCCATCGGTCTGTCCTTTAAAGCTGAGCACGGTTTTGTCGATGCCTTTCCCGCGAATGACGATGCGCTTTTTGTCCTGAAGTGACAAACTACTGGTGAACGTAAACCGGCCTGCATCCAGTTCAATGGTACTGCCGTCATCGGCCAGGATCAATTTTGTCTGGTAGCGTTTCTGAACGTCTGACTGGGCGTAGAGCGTAGAAGCAAACAGCCAGGTAGTCAGCAGCAATAAGGCCGGTTTCATCAGGAAAGGGTTTGGGTAAGCGAACCGCTCTCCACCCTGGTCTATGGGGTGGTGGATGCGCCTAAAACTACCCTAAAGAAGAGTGACTTGCAAATTTTTACAGCTGTAAAATGTATCATAACTACCTGCTTATCGGGCCTTATCAACCTGTAGACTACCGGACTAGTCAAAGCGAATGGTTCGCCGATGCAGAATGATTTGGCTTGGGTAAGATTCGACGTTGCCCACAAAGTACGTGTCCTTATAGCCAGAAAACTGTAAACCAGATAGTTAAACCTGCTCCAGACCCGTTCCGGCTTGTTGCAACGCATCCCACAGCACCAACGGGGCTGCTACCCCGGCGCAACACCCGAATCGCCCAGCCGGATTCGCAAACGGATCTCAAAAGCCGCAAAACCGGCTGAGCCCGGTCCAATCGCGGTTTGAGAGAAGTTTGCGTATAAAGCGGCTGTACAGCGGCTGAAAACCGCCCTAAAAAAGGGGTTTCATCGGTCCGGTGAATAGCCGGGTTGTTCTGGCAAAACACCCACCTAAACCGGCAGATAGATGATAAACGTGGCGCCCTGATTTGGTTGACTCCTGGCCGTGATGGCTCCCCCATGGTTGACGACGACCTTCTCACAAATGGCCAGACCAATCCCGGTACCGCTAAAATTATTCCGGCCATGCAACCGCTGAAAGACCTGAAAAATTCGGTCTACATACTTCCCCTCGAAACCAATGCCATTATCAGCGACCTCAATGCGGTGGTAGGAAGGCACCCGACGGGCAGGTCTGATGGTTGGCGGCACGTCTTCAGCCCCTACGGTCTGGCTGCGGATGTGGATGTGGGGTGCCACCCCCGCCCGGTGAAACTTCAGGGCATTACCGATGAGATTCTGGAACAGTTGCTCTAATTGCGTGACATCACCCGCCACCATGGGCAGCGACTCCACCTGCACCTGAGCACCGGTTTCGGCAATGGCCAGATCAAGCACATTCAGCACATTCCCAACCACGTTGTTGAGCGATACCGGCCCATTGAGGCTACGTTGGTTCGTAATGCGCGAAAACCCCAGCAGATCCTTGATCAGTGTCGACATGCGACTGGCGGCTGACTGCATCCGATCCAGAAAATCCACCCCTTTGCCTAACCCCTCGGCATATTCCGCCTTGAGAATGTCGCCAAACGATTGAATCTTGCGCAACGGCTCCTGCAAATCGTGGCTGGCCACGTAGGCAAACCGCTGAAGGTTCTCGTTGGAGCGGGTGAGCAGTCCATTGGCTTCTTCCAGTTCCTCATTGATAGCCGCCAATTCCTCGTTACTATCGGCCAGCTTTTCGGCCAACTGGCGATAGCGATCCTCACTTTCCTGTAGTTGTTGGCGGGCAATAACCTGTTGGGTAATCTCCGTCGCTACAACGACGATATCAACATTTCCACTTTCATCATGGATAGGCGCGTAGACAAAATTAACGTAAGCCGTTTGGCCGTCTTCTCTAGCATAAGGAGCCTCAGCCCCTTTGACCGGTTGCTTTGTCCGGCGAACTTCGGCCAACAGCTCCTCCAGACCGATCCCCGCAATGTTCGGAAAAGCCTCAAATACGGGCTGACCCAGTACGGATTCGTGGTCAGCCGGCAGTTGCCATATTCCATACATGGTGCTGTTGGCCATTTTCAGGCGGTAGTCTGGTCCTACCAACACTGCAATCGCCACGGGTGCCTGATCAAAGATGCGGGTTAGCCAATGTTCAATCGTCATTGAGATGCAAAGTAATGAGGCACAAGGCGGCCAGCCTGAACGAAACACGCGATTTTACCGTCGGGACCTTTTTGATACGATTCTGCTGCCCATCCGGAAACCGGCGGATGATGTGATGGTAGTGGCAAGATAGCAAATCCGGGGTAAAAACAGGGCGAAGCAATCCAACGGAATGACCCATCCCGGGGTCAACGATAAACCCATGATCCGGCAAGGGGTCAAATGGGCAAAAAAATGTAGTTTACGGTATGGTTCGCCTGGTTCTGTTTTTCGGCCTGTTCGTTCTACTGCTGACGGCGTGCAGCAGTGGCAAAACCGCACTTCGTCAGGGCAATTTCGACCTCGCGGTCAAAAAAGCGTCCCAGCGGCTCAATCAGCCGCGCGGGCTCTTTAAGCGGGGCTACGAAACGGCTCCTCAGGTGTTGAAAGAAGCCTTCCGGCATGCGTACGATCAGCATCAAACCATCATCCGACGGCTCTCTTCGGCCGCACCAAGCGCCCCCAACCAGCCCGTTTCCTTTCGCTGGGAGACGGTTTTTCAGGAATATACCCACCTGCAAACCCTGACCGATAACGCCCGGCGCGGCTTCGTTCGGCAATGTCCGGCCTGTGCGGAGTGGCTGGCAGCCTATCCCGCTTCGTACGTGGATCGGCAGAATGAAGTCCGGGAATTGGCCGCGGCCGACCGGTACCAGGTTGCTGAGCAGGCCTTCACTTTCCGCGAAGAAAACCGTTTAGCGGCCAAAGAAGCTTACCAGCACTACCAGAAAGCACTGAGCTGGGTACCCAACTACCGACAGGCCCGCGCCCAATCCGAAGCGGTTTTGCCTTTTGCCATCCTCCGCGTCGTGGTCGAACCCCTGAGTCCGACCAATGAACTTAGTGCCGGAGAGAATCGAAAACTGCAACAGCTTATTTTTCAGCGTATTGAACGAAATCCAAAACCGTCAACTTTCGTACAGCTGTATCTGCCCACTGAACAGGCAGGCGATGGCTTTCCGATTCACCAGGCGATCCAGATGCAGGTAACCGGTTATTCTCCCTTTGCTGAAAATACGTTTTCCTCTTCCACCACCATCTACAGCAATCAGACGTATAAAGTAGGCGAGAAAAAAATCAACGACTCCACCAAAGTCGATATCATGGAGAAAGTCAGTGGCAAGCTGACCACTCACCGGCTGGAAATTCGCGCCGGCCTGGATTTGCGAATGCGGGCGGTGGATACGCAAACGGGAAACGTCTTGTGGGAGGAACCCGTTTGGGAAAGCCGTCACTGGGTTACGGAATGGGAAACCTTCAGCGGTGACGAGCGCGCACTCAACGGCAATTCACTTAAACGGGCCGACCCTTTTCCGCCCTCCCGCTGGCAACTCTATGACGACATGCGCGACGATCTGGCCGGGGATGTCGCCGGGCGACTGCAATCGAAGTACGCCCGGGAGTAGGCATTTCTTCCGCAATTCAGGAAACCCGTTTGCCAATTCATTCAGGATCAAGCCCAATTCATCCCGCTACGTGTTTCATCCATTCAATGGATTAACCAATTTTGGCGTACCAAAAACAACAGATACGCCATGAAATCCACCCTTTATTCCCTGCTGGCAGCCGCCTTGATCGGCCTGTCTTCCTGCTCCCATTCGACCCCGGAACCTGACATCGAAACCGATGTTCCGTCAAACCCGCAGGAAGGCGTTGTCAGCGGCCGCGTAGTCGACAGCCAGGGCAAACCCGTCGCCAACGCCACCATCGTCGCCAGCAGCACCGACTATCACAACCGAACGTCTACCGGTTACACCGACGCCAAGGGCAACTACCGCTTCGTAGTGCCAACGGGAATTGCCGCCGGTTCCTACACCGTTACCGGTTCGTTCATCACCCAATATCAGGGTCGAAAGTACACACTGGCCCTCTACAACCCCGATACCCGCGTCTTTTCGGCCTACGATGGCGCCGTTCGCAATTTTGTTTTTCGATTGACGGGCAAACGGAATATCGACGACGATGCCGCAGCCAGCCCACTCGGTGGCACCATGGAAGTACGGCCTGATTTCAACACGACCATTCGCGAAAACATTGAAGTGACGCTGGAACCAGACGGCCCGTTGGTGGATGGCAGCACGGGCAAGAAAATCGTAGCCCGGCTGTCGGACCGTAGTGATTCCATCGAAGATGTGCCGGTTGGAAAATATAAAATTACCGCCCGGGATGTCGTAACCGGCCAGAAACTGGGCGTCAGCATCGCCGACTCGTTCAAGCCGTACGCGCCATCGGTCACCGGCCTGTTTGTCGATGACCGGTTTGAGGGATCAACGCTTTTCAGACTCGACATCAACATCAGTACGCTGTAGCAGAATCGGGTTCTACCCCTTTATTTCAAGGCAAAGGCAATGTAACTGCCCCCGATTTTCTGGCCTCTGCCCCCACCAGCAGCAATCACAACGTATTGTTTTCCAGCAATTTCGTAGCTGATCGGCGTGGCAAAACCGCCCGCCGGAAGCTGGTATTCCCAGACCACCTTGCCGGTTTTTTTATCGAATGCCCGGATCTTTTCGTCCCGGGTGCCGGCAATAAACACCAGTCCCCCCGCCGTAGAAAGCGGCCCGCCATAGCTGTCGGTTCCGGTAATGGGAATGCCCTTTTTCGTCAGTTCCGGGTATTCGCCCAGCGGTACCCGCCAGAGATACTCCCCGGTATTGAGGTCGATGGCGTTGAGCGTTCCCCAGGGCGGTTTGATGCCCGGGTAGCCGTCCTGATCCGTAAACCGCTGCCAGACTTTGCTCACGTAAGCCGGTACATACGGAAAACCGCCCGGGTTGGTAGCCGCTGGAGCCGGGGCGCTGGCGACCGTCGCCGGGCCGGTTTCCCGGTTTAGCAAAAAGGCAACGATGGCATCACGGTCTTTTTCGGCCAGGTGCTGAAACGAAGGCATCCGGCCACTGCCGGTTTTTAGCAGCGTTTTGATTTCCTCCGCCGACCGCTTTTTGCCAATATCGACCAGTCCCGGCAGTTCCGGTCCGCTGCCTTTCCGATCCTGGCCGTGACAGGCCGCACAGTTGGCGGTATACAGGGCATTCCCCGCCGTGACCGGTTTTTTCTGCGCATTCAAGCTGGCCCGTTCCGCCATAATCAGCTCCCAGGGGTCTTCATTGACGTTCTGGTACAGAATTCCCTGTGGATCGATGGCGTTTCCACCCCATTCGGCACCACCGCTGTACCCAAACAGCAAGGTTCCGGTGGTGTTCGGTGGCGTAAACTTATTATCCGTTTTAATTTTTAAAAACCGCTCTTTCACGTAGGCATGGGCTTCCGGCGACAGGTCAGTAAGATCGGCTTCGGTATACACCTGCCGGTTGAGCGGCAGCGGTTTCAGCGGGTACTTTTGCGTCGGATACGGGTGTTCGCCGGGCAAACCGTTCGTGGGCACCTTGCGCTCTTCTACCGGAAACAGCGAGGTTCCTTTGTCCCGATCCAACACGTACACCAATCCGTCCTTCGTAGCCTGCACCACCGCATCGACGGTTTTTCCGTTGCGTTTTAACGTGATCAGGTTCGGCGGACTCGGGTGATCGCGGTCCCACAGATCGTGGTGAATTGTCTGGTAATACCACTTCATTCTGCCGGTTTCGGCCTCCAGTGCCAGAATGCAATTGGCAAACAGATTTGCGCCTTTGCGGTCGCCCCCGTAGAAATCCGAAGCAGGAGAACCCGTGCCGAAATAAACAACGCCCCGCTTCTCATCCAGCGACAGCCCGCTCCAGTTGTTCGTGGCTCCGATTCTCTTATACGCATCCTTCGGCCAGGTATCGTAGCCCAACTCACCAGGCTGCGGAATCGTATGAAAAACCCACTTCAATTTTCCGGTCACCACATCAAACGCCCGCACGTGGCCGGGAGCCGCATCGCCGGATTCGGATACGCTTGAGCCCATCACAACCGTGTTCCGGTAAATAATTCCGGGCGACGTGGCCGTCACCCACAACTTGCTCACGTCATGATCCAGATTGGTCTGTAGCCCTTCGTGCAGATCCACCCGCCCATCAGTGCCAAAGCTGGACACGATTTGCCCGTTTTCGGCATCGACGGCGTATAAACTCGACCCTACGGTGTACAAAATGCGTTTCTCATTCCCGTTTTCCCAGTACATCACGCCCCGGTTGGAATTCAGCCGGTCGTTTTTTGAGGGTTCAAATTTCCAGAGTTGTTCGCCCGTTCCGGCTTTCAGGGCAAACAGTTTCAGTTCGGGCGTGGTCCCGTACAGAATCCCGTTCACGACAATGGGCTGGCATTGAATGGCGCGGCCCCTCTTGCGGGCGGGGTCGTTCGGATCCGGTTTTTCGGACGCGTCATACATCCAGGTAACTTCTAAGTTTCGGACGTTTCCGGTAGTGATCTGCGTGAGTGGCGAGTGGCGGTTGCCCGCTTTGTTCCCCCCGTACTGGGGCCAGTCTTTGCCCGCATCCGGAGCCGGATTCCGGAATTCCATGCCAACCATCAGGCAACTTGCCAGCAGCAAACCGGACGCCATCACCTCGCGCATCCGGGTGTTGAATCCTTTCTTGAAAACGTTCATTTTTCGCATCTTCATTGACTACGGTTTAGGAGCGTACGCGAACGTCAGAGCCTTTCAGAGCGCCGGTAAAATCAATTTTTATCCTTGAATGGCCCTCAAACTTGGCATAAAACATCTATAAATAATGCAATAAAATAATACTATTTGCAAAAATATCCATTTACTAAAAAAAGGGGCAAATTTTCAGCAAAAAGCAGAACAACGGGAGCGGTTTGTCGTTACTAAATAATAATTGGCAAAAATACACTATTGCAAAACATACCACTTCATCCACGGTTTTTGGCAGCTTAAACCGTCATTTTAACCGCTGACACAAAATTATTTAGCAACTTATTTATCGGAACTTTACCTTCGGCTTATTAACACATACCACAACCACATCATGAGTGTCGTCATTAAACCAACCGTTAGCAACATCATCAATCTCTGGTTTGGCGCAGATACGCCCATCCGTCAGTACAAAATCAAACTCAATCCTGATCTGTGGGGTGCTTGCCAGCAAACCAATCAGAACTTTACACTGACCCGCAATCAGCCCATCGAGCAATACCGGAAGTCCGACAAAGTTGCTTTTGCCAAAGCTGTTTTGATGGAATTAGAGCGGAATAAGCAGACACTGGCCACCACGCCCCGCTGCCTGAACTGACTACGTTACCCTGAAAATTTTGTACCAATTCCGGTTTTGAGGAGCTCCGTCAGGAGCTTAACAGCGCAGCGTCGGTAGAAAAAAGGGCCAGTCTCACCCCTGCGTGCCGTCAGGTACGCAAGATTCAGAGCATACTGTGGTCGCGTACCTCACGGCACGCTGAAGCCAAGGGGTCTTCTTTTGCTACCGACGCTACGCTGTTCGGTTCCTACGGAACGGATTGTTGTACGACCATACTTTTCACCGACCCCTACCGGGTCATAAATTCCCAGGAAACGGTGGTGTAGTGAAAATTTGGGTCTTTGGGTGCGGTCCAACTGCCGGTTAGCTCGCCTTTTTTATTCTTTTTGACATCCAGTTTGGTCCAACTAAATTTGCCGCGATCATAGTCGAAGGTTTTGCCGTCATCGTCGTACAAAGCCCAGCTTGCTTCTGTTTTGCCGTAGTGCCGAACCGTCAGCGGCTGTTTTTCGTTTTCAGTCGGCGTGTGCAAAACCGGTGGAATCATTGGAATCAGACCACCCTCTTTCACAAATACCGGGATGTGGGTAAGCCCCGGCGTAATTTCGATCACCTCGCCTTCGCCCGCCAGTTTTCCCGTATAAAAGTCGTACCACTTCCCGGGTGGCAGGATCACTTTCCGGCTCGTTTCACCGGCAAACAGGGGCGCCACCAACAAATGATCGCCGACCATAAACTGGTCTTTGATGTCTTTTTTCACCGCCATCGCATACGGGTTCTCCGTGGAGTTAAGCGGTCCGGCAATGGCTTTGTCGTCGAACGCAAAACCGTCCACCAGAGGCATCGCCCGGACCGGCGGTTTTCCCTCAAAATGGTACTGTGCAAAGGTCGTGTAGAGATACGGCAGCAATTGCATCCGCAACAGCATTACGGCTTTTACCTCGTCGGCCACATCGGGAAACGTCCACGGTTTGGTGCCGTCGGCCCAGGCGTTGAGCATGGCCATCGGCGAAAAACAGACCGTCTGCATCCGGCGTAGCCATTCTTCCGACGTTTTGGACGACCGGGCTTCCGGCGTCCACAAAACCCCCGCAAAGCTGCTCGAACACAAGGCCGTAATGAAATCGCGGTGGTCGTAATAATCGTTGTAAATCACGTAGGGCATGGCCGGTGATCCCGCGTTGGAAGCCCGCACCAACCCATAGGTCCGCTGGTTCCGTTCGCGAAACCAGTCGTCGGTCATCTTCTGAAATTGCAAGCCGTAAATCTGCCGCATCTGCTCTGCGCCAATGCCCGACGGGAACTTGGCCACATCCGGCCACAGCCAGTTGTCGTAGCCATCGACCTCATCTACTTTGTATCCCGACACGCCAACCGCCAGGTGTTGTTCCGAGAACAGATCTTTGTAGAGCTTGCGGGCGGGCGCCATATTGAAATCAGGAACGCGCCCCACCCAGACGGTATGCGAACCCGTATACGGCAAAACCGCCTTGAAAATGGGCGAATGCGAAGAAACGTACGGGTTGATCCACAGGTTGGAGCGGATGTTTTTTTTCGCCAGTTGCGCCAGAAATTGGGTAGGTTTCGGAAACCGCACACTATCCCAGACAAAACTATTCGGGTAGGAATGCGACTGCCAGCCGGGTTCGAGACCGACGAAACTAAGCGGATAACCTTTGGCCTCAAATTCAGCCACTTCCTTCAAAATCTGTTCGTCCGTAAACAAGGTCGGCGTCCGGTGCGTAAAGCCCAGCCCCCACTTCGGCGGCAAGGTCCCTCCTCCGCAATAGAGGTTGTACCGCTGCATGACTTCCATCGCGTTGCGCCCCGCAAATACCAATACCTCGGTTCCAGCCGCCGGAATAACCATCTCCACAGCGTCCGAATAAGGCTGCGGATTCCAATTTTTCTGGCTGTTGCGGTTCATTTCGGGCGGTGCGTTTTTGCCCCCGGCCAACACGCCCGAACCGGCATATACGGTGATGTAGCGGGCCGAATTAACCAACACGCCATAGCCCAGATTCGAGATGTAAAACGGAACCGGCGCGTGCGTCCGGCCGTTGTCTTTGCCGTTGTAATGATCGACGTGAAGCGTTTTGATGGTGCCCCGCTGCTGAACGGTTTTGAAGTTGAGCCCCAGCCCAAAAAGCTGCTCACCCGGTTTCAGTGGAAACCGCAACAATGTTTTGCCATCCGTCTTTTCGTGTACACTTTCGCCCAGCAGGGCCGGAAACGGAACGTCGCCCAGCCTTTGAAGACCGTCGAGCCGGGGTTTTACCTCCGCAACCCCCAGGGGCGTAATGCCGTCCGAAGTTCCGACGACCGCTTTCCACACGCCCGGTGCCACCGGCTGCCACTGAAAAGCCGCTTGTTGCGCAAAACCGGAAGTGAACGCCAACAGAGTAAGGAAATTAACCAGGGAAATCAACGACGTAGAAATTCTCATAGCGGCAACTTAAGTTACAAGTTGAGGGTGTCCTGCACGCAGACGGTGCTTCAGGGTTCTATTTTAGTACTCCCAGCAGAAGACAAAGGCCCGTATAATTTACTATCGTTTCGGCTATCCGATTAGAAATGACATTCTACGATGGCCCACATCATCCGGTGCCCCGGCATTCGTTCCCGAATTCACCCGGTTCCGCTTCCCTTTTCCGGCATTGAACCTTTTCCATTTTTGCCGGCCAATTTGGAATGACACCTTTGCGCGACGAAAACCGAGCCGTAAACCAACCACTTAAAACAAAAAACGATGCCGTCCCTGAATCCCTGGCTGGCCGGTCTGGCCCTTAGCCTACCCAATATTGCCACGCCCTCGTCCACAGCGGCTGAGGGGCTTTACATCGCCCACGCCGATGCAGTGCTTGGCACTTCGTTCGATCTCAAACTCGTGGCCCGCTCCCTGGGGTCAGCCGTACAGGCTGAAACGGTGATTCGGGCCGAAATAGAGCGACTAACGGGCATACTCAGCAGTTACCAAACCGACAGTGAGTTCTGCCGCTGGCTGGCAGCTCCGGTTGGCGAAGCAGTTGCGGTTTCTGCCGATCTGTTGAGCGTGCTGGCTCACTTCGACCGCTGGCATGAAAAAACCGGCGGAGCCCTCAACGCAGCCGCCGAACACATCAACCAGCTTTGGCAACAGGCCGAAGGGTCGGGCGTGCCACCCTTGCAAGCGGCCCGGGAACGGGTCGTGGCCGAAGTCGGACAGACGCACTGGCTGCTCGACCCAACCCACCAGACCGCCACCCGCCTGAGCCGGATTCCGCTACGTCTGCATACGTTCACCAAAAGCTACATCCTCGACCGGGCGGCCTCTGCCGCACTGGCTCTGCCTGACGTAACGGCGGTGGTGCTGAACAGTGGCGGAGATCTGGTGATTCGGGGTAACTGGACGGAACAGGTGGCCGTTGCCAACCCTCGCGCCGACGCCGAAAACGACCGGCCCGTCGCGCAGGTGGCCGTCCAGAACCGGGCCGTTGCCACCAGTGGCGATTACCGGCGCGGTGTCCGGATTGGGGCCGACTGGTTCTCCCACTTGGTGGACCCACGGACGGGCGAACCCGCCAGTCATGCAATCAGTGCCACGGTGATTCACCCCGATGCCGTAACGGCGGGCGCATTGGCAACGGCGTTCAACGTCCTGTTGCCGACCGAGAGCCAGCAGGTTGCTGCAACGCTACCCGGAACCGAATACCTGATCATGACCCAGGCGGGAGAAACCATCACCAGCCCCGGCTGGCCGGAATTGACGGGTGCGTCAGGCCAATCCCTTCCCCAGCCAACCCGTACGGCCCGACTGCTCTCGCTGTCTTCCGTGAAAGACAAGATCTGGAATGCCGATCAGGAACTGTTCATCAGTCTTGAACTCAGCCCGTTTGAAGGGCGGTATCACCGGCCTTTCGTTGCCATCTGGGTGGAAGATCAGAACCACCAACCCGTGCGGAACCTGGCTCTGTGGTACAATAAACCGCGCTGGCTCCCTGAATTGCGGGCTTTCCATGCGCAGCGAAGCGACGTCGACCGGTCCTCCATAACCAGCGCCACGCGTTCGCCGGGCACCTATACGCTCCGGTGGGACGGTAGAGACAATGCCGGACAGTATGTGAAACAGGGTAAATACACCATCTGTATTGAAGCCGCCCGCGAACACGGAACCTACCAGTTGATCCGACAGGAGATGGATTTTAACGGAAAACCTCAACAACAAAACCTGAATGGCAATGTCGAAATCGCCCACGCAGCCCTGGATTACCGCCAGACGAAATAGACCCGGGGACAACTCGTTTCCCCGGCAGTCGGCCAAAAACGCAAACCGGAAACCCCGGATGACCGTCATCATCCGCTGGCTGCACATTTACCTTTCCATGGTGAGTTTCGCCATCGTCCTTTTTTTCGCCGTAACGGGCCTCACGCTCAACCATGCCGACTGGTTTGACGATCAATCGCGAACGACGGAATACAGCGGAAAGCTGACACGGGCCTGGGTGGCCGGAACGGATACTGCCACCGTTGCCCGGCTGCCCATTGTCGAACAGTTGCGGGCAACCCACGGCATCAAAGGAGCCGTCAGCGACTTTCGGATCGAGGATCGCCAGTGTTCGGTTTCGTTTCGGGGACCGGGCTACACGGCTGACGCGTTTATCGACCGCGCCACCGGCACCTACCAGCTTACCGAAACGAAGCTGGGACTGGCGGCTGTCCTGAACGACCTGCACAAGGGCCGCGATACGGGAAGCCGCTGGGCCTGGGTCATTGACGGGTCGGCGGTATTCATGATTTTGATTTCGGCAACAGGACTCGTTCTGCTGCTTTTTCTGCGAAAACGACGGTTTAGCGGGCTGGTAGTAGCGGGCGTGGGCGCTGTCGTGTGTTACCTGATTTACCAGCTCTGGGTAGCCTGATCCCGTTGCTTCTTATTGAAATACGTACCAGGTTTGACTTTTTGCGGGAATGGTAACCCGAAGCGTCAGTTTGCTGCCATCCAGCGGCTGACTCGCAAACGCGCCGTCCTGTTTGCTCACGGCAACCCGGTCTTTCAAACCCGTGTAGTATAAATCGACCGTCAGCGTTCTCGTAATCGGCTCATCCAGCGGATTGTACACCATCAGCAGACCTTTCTCTTTTCCGCCGGCATCGACGTGCAGAATGGCGTCGTAATCGCGTCCGTCTGGTCGGCGCAGGTGGATGAGGTCGGCGTCCAGAATGGGGCGGTGTTTCTTGTAAAAACCTACCCATTTTTTCACCACGGCTTTGGTTTCCGGCGCGTCGTACAACTGCGGTCCGCGGTAACAGGCCTGCACTCCCGCCCCGAACAGATTGGCCATCCGCTGCTCGTAATGCGGCAGATGGTCTTTCAGCGGTTCGATGGTAGCCGCCGGACCTCCGCCGTGGTATTCGACCAGCGGCACGAACATCCAGCCCATCGACGGCGTTTTTTCCCAGGTACCGTCGTAGATGTTCTGCCGTTCGATAATCTCCTGGTATTCACGGGGCAGCGACCAGTTCGTTTCGCGGTAGCCCATCGCAATCTTGTTGCTCCCCGCCAGAAAATACCAGTCGGGCACGTTCAGGTAAATGCCTTTCCCGCGACACCACTGGTAAAAATCACGGATTCGGGCAAACTGTTTCCACTGCGAATCTTCCAGACCCGCGTGGCCGGGGTGACTCGTGGAAGCGCAAATGTCGCCCGGAAACGAACCGTCGTGTTCCAGGATGTCCATGCCGGTTTCTTTGTAAAAACGGTATAAATTTTCGAAATACCGCTGTCCCCAGCCACTTTCCAGACAGGGCGAATGACCGAAGATGGGACTCATGCCGGGTTTCGGCATCACCACGTCATTTTCTTGATCGATCGACCGGCTCGCCAGCAGGGAATACCCGCCAATGGCAATGCCTTTCGAAGCTGCGTAGTCTTTCAACGCCTTCATGCGCTGCCGGTTTTGCCGGGTCGAATCTTCGATGTTAAAACCGCTGCCGAACGTCAGAATGGCCATTTCGAAACCAGCTTCCGCGCACTGATCGACGGCTCTTTTCACGTCGGCATCAGCCGAACTGCGGATGTGCATCAGAATCGGATTTTCGGTCACCCAGGGCGCGATCGTGCGGTACATTTTCCGCTGCGCCAGCCCCCGGCGTTCCCGGTCCCCTGAGTCGTAAAGCAATTCCCAAAGCCGCATGCTTTCAAACGGCTGCCCCCGAACGATCGTCTGCCCAACGCCCTGCCGGGGCTGACAAACCAGCACCGAGGGTGTTTTGAGGTTGTAATTCACCTGCGTGCGGTAGGTCGCATCTTCCTGCCATTCGACGCAGGCATTTTCGGACGCGTTGGGCGCCATCGACTGGAACGCAAAATCGCTCTGGGCAAAAATCGGAGGCAATTCCCAGCGCCGTTTGGCTTCTACGGAGCTTTCGGCTTCGGTCACGGCCAGGTGTTCGGTTCGGAGATTGTTCAGCACAAAGCCTTCCGCCGATGCGGTTTCGACCGTCACCCACTTACTGAGCAGCGGCAAACCGTCGTACAATTCGTAATGCACTTTCACGACCAAACCGTTCAGAAAATCCAGGTCAGCCCCCGGATTCTGCGGGCCACCGAGCAAGGTCAACTGCTCAATCCGGCAGCGGCCCGTCGATTTGGAAGCAGGCTGCTCCGAGGTAGTGCCTTTCTGATCGGTTTTTCCGACCCGGATGCCTTTCGGAACGGAGGCCAGGTCGAGCGTGCGAAGCGTTCTGTAGCCAATACCGTCTTCCGATACCGACAAAAGCACTTTGCCCAACGCCAGTTCGATGCGCAGATACCAGGATTTGGCCGGATCGAACCCCTCGAAAAACTCTCCCTGATCGCCATTTTGCAAACCAAACTGCTGGCTGCCTGGCGAGAGATAGAATTTCAACGGCGGCCGATCCGCAAACGTGAGCGCCACACCGGGCCCGTAATACACACTTTGATCCGTTCCCGAATTGAGTTTGCAAATCACCACGGCGGTTTTTTCGGGCAATGGTCGCTCCGCAAACAGGGTGCTGTTGGCCGGAATCTGAATTTCACCCGCTTTGCCTTCATTTGTAAACGACGCGGACTGATTGCCCGGCGACGCCACGATTTTCCAGTCGGGCGACAGACTCCGAAAACCGTCGTCCAGCAGTTTGATGCGCCGGTCATCGGACGTCAGGCGGTTTTGGTTGTTGCGAATGATGTCGTCCGTCGTTCCGTACGTAAACGTGACCTCCAGTCCTTTGGGGGGCCAGTCGGCTTTCTGCGTCGACCAGGCCGTCCGGCGGTTCCACTCCATCCGTTTTTTTATCGGAGACACCTCATACGTCAGCAGTTTCAGGCTGTACGGATCGGCTTTCATGGTTTTGAGCCAGCCCGTCAGCAAGTAGTTCTGAATGGGCTGTCCGGTCAGCCCGCCCACTTTGATCTCGTGGCCGTTGATCCAGAGAATGGCTTCAGGCGATACCGACCGCAGCAGCGATTCTCCCGTCGTCAGGTTATCCAGACCGACCGAAGCGCCGTTGGATTCGACGGAAAAGGTTCGGGTAATGAGGCCGTTGCTCAGGGCCAGAAAGCCTTCTTTGGTTTGGTAAACCGCCGATTTTTGGGCTGGCGCAGCCAGAAGCCAGTCGGTTTTGCTCCGCAGTTCTTCGCTGGAATACACCGGCAAACGGGCAATGGATTGGGCGTGAAGCGCAGAAACGACGCTCCACAGAAACGCGATGGACAGGAGGGGTCGGATAAGAAATGGGGTCATGGAACTTGATGGGAAACAGTCGGTGGTGGGAACGTCTTTTCGGAAAATAAGCGAATTCCGGCCGCTTTCCCGATCCCATCGGGGCTTTTTTTTATTTCCGGGCGGGCAGACGCTATAGATTGGCAAAATTACTACGAATGCTTTCTTTCCGCGCGCTGTACTTTGTCGTAAACCGAATCGCGGGCGGTTTTGTCGGTTCGCTTCGTACTGCTGCCCAACCCGTCGGCAGACCTGTTTTCTCCGTCTTCGCCATGTCTAAACCAATCAAGATTCTGAACATTGTCGGTGCCCGGCCTAACTTCATGAAAGTGGCACCCCTCCACCGGGCCTTTCAACACTATCCGCAGGTTCGGTCGATCATCGTTCACACCGGCCAGCATTACGACGCCAAAATGAGCGATGTCTTCTTCAGCCAGTTGGAGCTTCCAAAACCCGATTATTTTCTGGGCATTGGCGGAGGGTCGCACGCGCAGCAAACCGCCCGGATCATGCTGGAATTTGAAACCGTGATGGAAACCGAGCAGCCGGATCTGGTGCTGGTGGTGGGCGATGTCACCTCCACAATTGCCTGCGCGCTGGTGGCCGTCAAGATGCACGTTCCGGTGGTTCACGTAGAAGCGGGTTTGCGGAGCCAGGACCGGCGCATGCCCGAGGAAATCAACCGCATCCTGACCGACAGCATTTCCGACCAGTTGTTCATCACCGAGCAGGCCGGTCTCGACAACTTAAAACACGAAGGGGTCTGTAACGAAAAAGTGCATTTTGTGGGCAACGTCATGATCGACTCCCTGATGCATTACCGCCAGAAAGCCGCCGAAACCAAAACCGTCGAGAAGCTCGGATTAAAGCCGCAGGAGTACGTTCTGATGACGATGCACCGCCCCGCCAATGTCGACATGGAAGCCGGTTTACGGAGCATCCTGCAAATCATCGAAGACACTACTCCCTACAAAAAAGTCCTGTTTCCCATTCACCCGCGGACGTTCCACAATATTGAAAAATTCGGCCTCTCATCCCGGCTTTCCGCCATTGCCAACCTGATGTTGATGGAACCGCAGGGGTATCTGGAATTTCTGAACCTGATGGAACACGCGGCCCTGATCGTAACGGATTCGGGCGGTATACAGGAAGAAACGACCTACCTGCAGGTTCCCTGCCTAACCTTCCGCGACAGCACCGAACGACCCGTGACCGTCGAACTCGGCACCAACCAGTTGCTGGCCGATCTGAACCCGGAAACCGTTCACGGCAAAGTACTGGAGATTCTGGAAGGCCGTTCCAAAAAAGGGACGATTCCCCCGCTCTGGGATGGAAAAGCCGCCCACCGAATCGCCGAGATTCTGTTTGCCTGATTGAAGGAATGATAACTGTAAAATGGCGAATGATGAATGTAAAAGTGCCGGGCTGGCGACTCCTTTTACATTCATCATTCGCCATTTTACAGTTATCATTCCCTTTTCGCGGTAGCGCATCAGACCTAAAACCCGGACAGTCGGTCAAGCAAAAAAACAAACCCGGCCCTAACAGGCCGGGTTGTTCCACGTTTCAAAGAGTTACCCTACCTCCATAGGATAACGCTGCAAGCTAGCCGGTTTCTTCCCCGTGGACTATAGTAAATTTTCTATTTTACAGACAAATCAACATTCGTTCGTTTAGTCGGATCACCCCTCCTATTGGCATTGGGCTAGTTTTCTACACAAAGCACTTTTAAAACCATTTTACTTACCACATAAAGTAGTTAAACGAAGTTCGATCTCTACCTTTAAAAGGTATATAAAGTCATTTTTTGTACCACGTTTGCAAAGAAAAAAGGCAGAAAACGTATAGCCCACAGAAACATGATTGAGACAATTTATACAGAAGAAAATGGAGAATATCTGCAAAAAAACCCAACCTGGCACGTTGAGGATTCGCCCTGGAAAGCAGAGCAATTACTCAAAATAATAAATGCAAACCACCTTCAGCCAAACTCAATTGCCGAAGTGGGCTGTGGGGCTGGCGAAATACTAAATCAGTTGTATTTATCGATGCCCGGCGATGTCCTTTTCACCGGGTACGACATTTCAGTTGATGCCATCAACCTTGCCAAACACCGAAAAAAAGAACGGTTGGTGTTTAAGCATGAAAACTTTCTGGACACAAATACGCAGTATGACTTATTAATTATGATGGATGTTTTTGAGCATGTCAATGATTATTTAGGCTTTTTAAAACAGTGTAAAAACCGGGCAAAACACACCATTTTCCACATTCCGCTGGATCTTTCGGTTAGCGCAATTATGAGAAATAAATTAATAGATGGGAGAAAATCGGTCGGTCATCTGCATTATTTCATGAAAGAAACGGCTCTTGCCACCCTGGTTGATTCGGGGTATGACGTTATCGATTTCTTTTATACAACCGGCTCACTGGATTTACCCCTGAAGAACTTTCGATCAAAGCTTGCGGTCCTTCCCCGAAGACTATTGTATACGATCAATCAGGACATGGCCGCAAAATTAGTCGGTGGTTTTTCGTTATTAGTACTGACCAAATAAAACCGGCCGTACCTGCATCCGCTGGTCTTCCAGGCGATGTAGCGAAGCCAATTACCAGTCGTTCCGGCGCTACGTCGAACGGACATTTGGCTAGTTTTCTACACAGCTCCCCTCCCCCGTCCACCTATATTTACAATACAGAGCCCGGGTAGGTTTCCCAGTCGGCTCCATCTATCTAGCTCACTACGCCGTGGTTTTTTGGGGATTAACAGGTCGAATACCGTTTAATTGGCTACTTTGTCTGGCCGTCATTACTGGTCTGGGAATCCTGTCGCCATCGGTTGCACAGAAAGTGTCCGATTTGACCGACGAACAAATCCAGCAATTTATTCAGCAGGCCAAATCAAGCGGACTTTCCGAATCACAGATTGAACAGCTTGCTTTGTCGAGAGGCTTTACGCAGGCTGATATTACGGCAGTACGCCAGCGGATCGGCAATGCGGCCCTTAAAACACCAACGGAACCGGTTCGGGCCCCAGACGCATCCGATCGCATCCAATCGCCCGAATCGCCCATTCCGCTGCCGACAGACAACCCGACACCGCCCGCTCAATCCACTGCGAAGTCTCCCGATGCGCGGGATACCCCGCCGGTTTTTGGCGCTTCTTTATTCAGCAACACAAACCTGACCTTCGAGCCGAATCTCCGAATTCCTACGCCCAAAAATTATCAGCTCGGCCCGGACGATGAACTGATCGTGGATATTTATGGGAATGCCCAGCAAACCTATCGGGCCAAAATAAACCCGGAAGGCACCATCCGGCTGGAAAATCTAAGTCCCATTTACGTCAGTGGTTTAACCGTTGAGCAGGCTGAACAACGGATTGTTGGGCGATTGCGCCAATTATACATGGGCTTGAATACGGCCGGGAGCGGTGTTCAGGCGCAGGTTTCGCTGGGGAACATCCGGAGCATCAAAATAACGCTGATCGGTCAGGTCGTGAAACCGGGAACCTATACGCTATCGTCTCTGGGGACGGTTTTTAATGCCCTCTACGCGGCCGGGGGACCCGATCCGGACCGGGGCTCCTTCCGTGACATCCGCGTATACCGGGCCAACCGGCAGATTCGAACCCTGGATGTGTACGATTTCCTGCTCGGGGCCGACCAAAAAGACAACATCCGTTTGCAGGATCAGGACATCGTTTATGTCAACCACTACGACACGCGGGTGGAACTGAATGGCGAAGTGAAACAGCCTGGTATTTACGAAGTCAAAAAGGGTGAAGTATTGAAAACCGTACTGGCCTTTGCCGGCGGTTTCACCGATCGGGCGTATACGGCTTCGCTGACATTACGCCGAAATACGGATAAAGAACTGGAAATTGGAACCATCCCCGCCCTTAAAATCGATGCTTTTGTGCCCCAGCGCGGAGACCATTACGTAGTAGGCAGCATTACCGAACGCTACAGCAACCGGGTAACGATCCATGGCGCCGTGTTTCGCCCCGGCACTTACGCCCTGCAAAACAGCCCTACGCTCAAGCAGCTCATTGCCGCTGCCGAAGGCTTGCGGGAAGACGCTTTTATGAATCGCGTCACCCTTCGCCGGCTGCGGACCAATCTCGATCCGGAATTGATTTCGGTTGACCTGGGCAAAGTGATGCGGGGCGAACTAGCCGACTTCCCGTTGCAGCGTGAAGATGAAATTACGGTTCTGGCCTACGGCGACCTGCGCGAAAAACGAACCGTCACGCTGCAGGGTGCCGTCAATAAACCCGGTTTATTCGATTACGCCGACAGCATGAGCGTTGCCAGCCTGATTGTGCTGGCAGGCGGTTTTACGGAAGGAGCGACAGCCTCGCGGATCGAAATAGCCCGCCGTCTGCGAAACGACACAACTGGTTTACCAGACAATCAAAATATCCGGATTTTTCAATTTAACCTGGATGAAAACCTTCGGCTCACCGATGCCGACGCCCGTTTCAGCCTCCACCCCTTCGATCAGGTCTTTATCCGTACCTCTCCGCGCTACGAAACGCAGAAAATGGTCACCATCACGGGCGAAGTTCGCTATCCCGGACGGTATGCCATCCGGGATAAATCGGAACGGATTTCGGATTTGATTGGCCGGGCCGGCGGGTTACAACCGGAAGCCTTTTTAAACGCGGCCCGATTTGTCCGGCAAGGCGAAATTATATCCATCAACATCCGCGAAATTTTGCAAAAACCAACCAAAAGCGGCAACCTGCTGCTGTTAACCGGAGATTCCATCACCATTCCCCGAAAGGTCGAGTTAGTTCGGATCCGGGGCGAGGTGTTGAATCAATCGACCGTCGATTATAATTCCACGAAATCATTTCGATCCTATATCGATGAATCCGGTGGTTTTACCTCAAATGCGCAACGGCGAAAAGCCTACGTCGTGTATGCCAACGGGCAAATTCAGCGCACCAAGCGGTTTCTGCTCTTTCGGTCTTTCCCCACTCCGGAACCGGGCATGGACTTGGTAGTGCCAGCCAAACCCAAACGGGAAGAGAATAAATTGTCGGCCCCTGAACGCATTGCGGTGATGACCGGAATTACGTCATTAGCGGCTGTGGTCCTGACGGTTATCCGACTATTTTGATGAAAGGCGAAGCCATCATACCCACCGCCAATCACGTTGTGGCGCAGCCCGTTCGGGAAAGCTACTGGTTAGGCTTATCGCCGGGACGGCTGGTCAAACTGCTTTGGAAAAGACGGGTTCGACTCCTGTTGATCACGGCTTTTTTTTCAATAACCGGCATTATCGTGTCTTTCCTGCAACGACCGGAATACATCTCTGAAGCCCGGATCATGCCGGAAATCAGCCAGGGTTCCGGCGACTTGATTAAAAGACTGGCGACCGTGGCCGGGTTTGCCGGGCTGGAGCTGGGCGAAACCGGGAGCGTCGATGCGGTCAGACCCGATCTCTATCCCAAGGTTTTGCAAAGTACGCCTTTCGTGCTGGCCTTGATGAACAAACGGGTGCCGACCCAAGACGGGGGGCAGACGAGTGTGGCCGCCATGCTGTCTGAAACCGATTCCTGGTTCGAAAAAAAGTGGTTTTCATTCGATAAAAAAGCTGACAACTTCCGGGCCAACGTGAGTCCCCATACGATCCGGCTTACCCAGGACCAACAGGATTTACTCGAAGATATTCAACAGCGGGTTTCGGCGCAAATGGACACCCGCTCCGGGGTTATTACGGTTTCTGCCCAAATGCCGGATCCCGTCGCGGTAGCCGCTGTTACGCAAATAACCCTGGATTATTTGACCCGGTATGTGAGCAATTACCGAACAGAGAAAGTCCGGCGTGACCTGGAATTTTACACCAATCGGGTGAAAGAAGCCAAACGACGGTTCGAGCGTGCCCAGTACAGCATGTTTCACTACACGGACCAGCATAAGTACATGGTGGTTCAGACAGCGACCATGGAAAAGCAACGGATCGAAGCGGAATTGACCATTGCCCAAGCGGTTTATACCGAACTGGCCAAGCAGTTCGAGCAGGCCAAAATCAAAGTACAGGAACAGACACCGGTTTTTAAAGTACTCGAACCGGCCACCATTCCTTTGAAGCGATCATCACCCCGGCGCACGAATCTGGTACTCCTCTTTACGTTGACAGGCCTGGTTTTGGGCGGCCTGTCCTGTACGGCGGTTGACCTCGATGCGTGGGGCCACCTGCGCCGGAGTCTGAGCGATTGACCGGCATGATCCGGACCAAAAAAGTAAACCTTGTAGACCGAACTGCGATGTTGCACCGTGTTTTACAGTCGTTGAGGGCGAGTGCATTCAGTCAGGCCAGTCAAATCCTGATTCAGTTCGTCAGTGTACCCATCCTGATTCACGCCTGGGGATTGGTTTACTACGGCGAGTGGCTGTTGCTGTTCACGATTCCGTCGTATCTGGGGCTGAGTGACGCTGGGCTGACATCGGCGATTTCCAATGAATTACTCATTCAGGTAAGCAAAAAAGAGTACCCGAAAGCCGCGCGGCTCCTCGGCAATGGCATGACGTCGATCATCGGTTTTGGCGTCCTGGCATCGGCTTTTCTGGCGGCCGCTCTTGAATTTTCCGACTTTACTATCTGGCTGAAAATCAACCGGATTCAGGTATTAGAAGCCCGTTTTATCGTCCTCATCCTAATGATCTACGTGATGCTTATTCTCCAGCAGGAATTGATGAGCACGGTTCCCCGGGCGGAAGGCGACAATGCGACGGGTCGCATCTGGACGACGATCACCCGCTTGCTTGAATTCGCTTTGGTGGTCATTCTCGTCACCGTGGGTTACAAGGCCCTGG
Organism: Larkinella humicola; assembly: GCF_008727875.1. Taxonomy (GTDB): domain Bacteria; phylum Bacteroidota; class Bacteroidia; order Cytophagales; family Spirosomataceae; genus Larkinella; species Larkinella humicola. The sequence continues at coordinate 620,071 of NZ_VTWS01000006.1, forward strand.
CGGTCGCACTGGGTTATCTGGTCGTTCGCGGGTTGAGTTGGGGAGCCATGTTTTTCTATTACCGACACCGGTATTCGTGGGTGAGCCAGGTGAAGGTCGGCTGGTTTCCGCTGGCCGAAATCCGGCACCTGCTCAGTCCGTCACTGGCTTTTTTAGGGTTTGCGCTGGCGAATTCCATGATCTTGCAGGGCAGCACGTTGCTGATCGGTTTTTTTATGACCCCAGTTCACGTCGTAATTTATACGGCCCTTCGCACCCTGAGCAATTTTATCCGACAGATGATGAACCTGCTCACCTCAGCCATCTGGCCGGAACTGACGCGGGCGCTGATTGCGAACGATCTTCCCAGAGCGGTCATACTCCACCGCCGGGTTTGCCAGATCGCTTTCTGGACTTCCCTGGGGTTGCTGTTCATCCTGGAAACAACCGGCGGCCCCATTCTGTCGGTGTGGACAAAAGGCACCGTTCAGCCCGTTCAACCGGTGTTTACCCTTCTTTTGCTGGCGACGCTGCCATACAGTTTGTGGCTCACGAGTGCCACCATTGCCATTTCCGTCAACCGTCATCAAACCATTGCCCTGAATTTTGTCTTGAGCAGTTTATGCACGCTGGTGGCGGCAACCTGGCTAATTCCCCGCTACGGATTATCGGGATTGGCCATTGGCTTATTGATTGGCGATTGCTTCATGCTCTTCCCGGTTTTTCGAGACAGTCTTCGGATTCTTCTGGAGGAACGTATCGAAAAATTAGTCCCGGCTATAGTAACCGATTTCGGGTGGTTAAACAAACTTCAAAAACAACAGCGATGATGATTTTTAAAGATAAAAAATGATATGATTTGGGTGTATGCACTGACCAGTCTGGCCGTTTTGGTCGTGGGCTTTAACAAGGCCCGGCATTTGGGATCAAGTCAGATGATTCCATTCAGAATAAGCGTTACTCTACTCATCATTTATTGCGTACTAACGCCTGTTTACTTTTATTCAACAGGCCGAAAAACGATTGTTGGCGATCAGGGTTTATTTATGTTTACCGGGAAAGACATTTCCGGGTATTATGAAAAAGGAATGCTTTTTCACCTCATTGCCAACGTATTTTTTGTGTTTGGTTTTGCCTGGAAACGGTATTCCAATTCAATTGAAAAGTTCGAGATAGCCCCCATGCAATATGCGGTTTTACGCAGAAAAGTAATCTGGTTATACGGTTTTTTCTTTTCTATTGTTCTGATAGACCTTATGTTCAGTGGGATCAATCCACTCGCCCTGCTAACCGGCGTTTCTGATGAAGAAATTTTTGGCAATGAAAACTCAACAAGGTCTTTCTACTTTCGAAATTGCGCCGACTGTGTGGTATCAACCCTGATCATGTATGCTTTTCTACGCGGAAAAACCTGGAAATTAGCACTCTTAATCATTCCCGCTTTCGTCTTGTTTGCAATAATGGGATTTCGGTATCGAATGATCATTACCCTATTAGGAATCATCCTTGTTTCAATAGTGAATTCGTCGTCCGCTTTTAACATCCGCAAATGGCTTGTTATTGGAACCAGTGTGATGTATTTTATCTTTTTCATCACCTACAACCGCTGGAATTTTATTGCAGGCCAATTCAGTGAATTAACGTATGACCCATCGGAATTCAACTATGAGCTGTTTTTTGATCAAACGCACCAATCGTTGAATGATTACAACCTGATTCGCTATTATGAAGAAAACAGAGAACTAAAGCATGATTACGGCTTAACGATGTTTGGCTATATTTTTATTAAAGCAGTACCAAAATTCGTTTTCAAAAATGGGGAAAAACCGTACCCCCCTCCAGCATTGGCCATTGTAAACGACTCACTGGAATTTCCACCGTCATGGCCCAAAACGGGCGAAACCACCATGCATTATGGCGGTTTTTATGGCGCTTTCGGGTGGTTCGGCGCCATGATCATGCCTTTTTTATTAGGACTTTTTATCCATTATTTTTCCAGCAAAAATCCGTCAGTTAATCCCGTAGGTTTCTTAAATCAAATCGTTATTTCACTGGCCTTATTTATGTTTATCAGTCGAGGTTATCTTCCTCAGTTTTTAGACAATTTCGTTTACCTTTCGTTACCGGTTTGGTTACTAAGCAAGTCAATTAAAAAAGCTTGTCATACAATTTACTAACGATGGTGTAGTACAATGTACAGGCTTAGCATACGAACCGATCAGATTAATGGAAACATCCCTGTAGTTCTGATTTATCATGAATCTGCTGATCAACGCTTTTAATCTCGCTTCGGCTGGTGGGCTCACGGTGGCACTGAACTTTCTAAAGAATATTCAGAAGCTGAAGCGTGAGACCGACTCCATCCATGTAGTCGTTCCCCGGGACTGTGGCTACGAGGAACTGGAATCGGGCGGTTTACAGATCCATTTTTTGCCTAAATCGTTAAATAACTGGCTTACCCGGCCCTATATGGATGCCATTTGGTACCCGCACCTGGTAAAGCAGGTCGATCCGGATGTGATCTTCACAATGGGCAACTTCCCTTCGCCCGTACAGTACAAACAAGTGGTGTTGCTGCATCTGTCTCACCTCGCGTACCCGAATGACAAGGTACTCTGGGAAAAATTAGGCCTTCGGATCTTCCTGAAAATCAAATTGCGCACCTGGGTTTTTAAACGACGGCTTCGCTATGTTGATGTTTTGCTCGTGCAGACGCAAACCATGAAAACCCGGATGAATCAACTTTATGCCCACTTGCCTCCGACCCGGCTTTTTCCAAATGCGTACACCTTGCTGAACAGCCGGACTCCCTACCAGCTACCGACTCAAAGGCAGCCCAACCTGACGTATCTCCTGTGTCTGTCCCGGTATTATTTACACAAAAATCTGGAGATTCTCGTCGAGGTTGGCCAGCTGATCAAAGCGAACCGGTTGCCCTACCGGATTTTTCTCACCATCGAAGCCCGGCAACACCCGAAAGCGGAACGGCTTTTGCAACAGATTTTCAGCGAATCGCTGGAAGACATCCTCGTCCCGATTGGTAATGTACCCACCGATTGCATAGCGTCTATTTATCAACAAGTTGACGGCTTACTGATGCCGACCTTGCTGGAATCGTTTTCAGCAACCTACGTCGACGCCATGCACTTCGGTGTTTCCATTTTCACGTCTCAACGTGATTTTGCCGAAGAAGTCTGTGGTGAAAGTGCGTATTATTTCGATCCGCTTTCGGCCCAAAGCATTGTCGATACGGTTCACGCCGGGTATTCGAACGAAACCCTGCGGCAACGCAAAATTAGCGAGGGACGCCGGCGTTCAACGACATTACCGGATTGGCCGCAGGTCAGCCGAACGTGCTGGGAGTTGCTGTTGTCGATGGCCGAAAACAAGGAAACGAACGTAAAACAATGATCCAATAAAACCTGTCCTCCTCTTGAAAACCATGCATCTGATCACAATTCTTCGGCGCTTTCGCCCGTTCATTCTGCCCTTCGCCGGAATAACCGCCTTTCTTTTTCTGGATGCCTGCCAGTCGTCCACCCCCGAACCCACAGCATCGGGTTTCGATTACCAGCCCCTGGAAAAAGGCAATTACTGGATTTATGAAGTGACGGAACAGCAATTTGCGCTCAATGGCAGCTCAACGACCCAAACCTATCAATTGCGGGAACTCATCACCCACTCATACGTGGATACGGCTGTCGTCGACCCGACCGCCAGTGCCACCTTTCGCGTGGAACGCCACCGCCGGACCAACGACAGCCAGCCCTGGCAACCCGACTCCGTAAGCAGCATTCGAATCGCTGACAATCAGCTGATTAAAACCGAAAATAACCGTTCGTACGTCAAGCTGGTGTTTCCGCTCATCGACCAGTTTCAGTGGAATGGTAATGTCTTCAACACAGCGGGTGAAGACCTGTATCAACTTAAAAATACCGCCAAACCGTTCAACGTACTGAGCAAACCGTTTCCTGAAACCGCAACCATTGTGCAGCAAAATGACTCGACGCTGGTTTCGCAGGACAAACGACTGGAAATCTACGCGCGCGGGGTTGGCTTAATCTATAAAGAAAAAGTACAATTGCAATTCTGTTCTTCAACCCCTTCGTGTGTTGGAAAAGCCCAAATCGACTACGGAATGCGGCAGTATATCCGACTCCGTTCGTATGGAAAATGACGAAATAGAACGCGGGTTGTGTTCTTCCGCGTATAGAATGGACGATTTTCTACACGCCGGGCCCGGTCCTTCTGACGATATTTGGTATAGGTACCGGATCAAGAACCTTCAGGATGAATGCGAAACAACAAGTTCACGATTTCTGGAATGAGGCCTCCTGCGGTGAAGACTTATACCTGAAGGGAGAAACGCTTCGGCAGAAATACCATCGACAAGGCATAGAACGCTACGCCCTGGAACCGTATATCGCCGATTTCGCTGATTTTCAATCGTTTGCCGAACGGCAGGTTTTAGAAATCGGCGTCGGTTTGGGGGCGGATCACCAGAAATTTGCGGAAGCCCACGCAAACCTTCACGGTTGCGACCTGACCGAGCGTGCCATTGAGCACACCCGCGAACGCTTGGCCTTGTTCAGTTTACGCTCGGAGCTACGGGTTGCTGACGCCGAAAACCTTCCATACGAAACCGGCTCGTTCGATCTGGTTTATTCGTGGGGCGTTATCCACCACAGTCCGGATACCCAGCGGGTTACGGATGAAATATTCCGGGTTTTGAAACCCGGAGGATTGGCTAAAATCATGATCTACCACAAACACAGTTGGGTGGGCTACCTGCTCTGGCTGCGGTATGCACTCGCCCGGGGAAAGCCCGCAACCGATCTCGCAGCGATCTATGCCAAGCACCTGGAAAGCCCCGGAACCAAAGCCTACAGCAAGGCCGAAGCCCAGCGGTTATTCGCCCAATTCCGGCAGGTGTCCATTAAAACCGTCTTGACCCACGCCGATTTACTGGCTTCGCAAGCCGGTCAGCGGCACCGGAGCTGGCTGCTCACTGTCAGCCGCCGGCTGTATCCCCGGTGGCTGATCAAAACGTTTTTCCCGGAACACGGCCTGTATATGATGATTTCCGCCATTAAATAAGCCCTCCGGTAAAGCGCGCGTTGATCGTTCGGGTTTATCGCTACCATTTAAACCACTGAATACCTGCGTTTTGCCCCGTTCCTCTAAAGGGGGCTCTTAGCATCCGGATTTGAAAAGTCCCCTTAGGCGAACGGGGCAAAAACGCAGGTATAAAGAATGATCAAACTCAACTCTAAACCATGAACTTTAAACCGGTCTATTACTAGTATGTGCGGCATTGCGGGCATCGTCAGTACTTCCATTTCGTCGGCCGTTGACATCCAATCGACCATCCGCCACCGCGGGCCGGACGGAGAAGGTATTTTCAATGCACCGGGAATTCAACTGGCCCATACCCGTCTGGCAATCCTGGACCTGTCGCTCAATGGCAGGCAGCCCATGCAAACCGCTGACGGTCGCTACGTTATTGTTTTTAACGGCGAAATCTACAACCACCTCACGCTGCGGGCCGCCCTGACCGATCGGTACGTCTTCCGGTCGACGTCGGACACCGAAACGCTACTGTACGGATTTGCGGCCTATGGAACAGCGGTTTTCAGAAAACTGAACGGGATTTTTGCCTGCGCCATTTTCGATACCGTCACGCGCCAACTGGTGCTGGCCCGGGATCAGTTTGGCGTAAAACCGCTGTATTATTACCACAAAAACGGGCTGTTTCTCTTCAGCTCGGAGCTAAAAACCATTGCTGCCTATCCGGGAGTCGATAAAAGCATCGACTATCCGGCGCTTGTCAACTACCTGCATTTTCTCTATTCGCCCGGTATGCAGACGCCTTTTCAACACGTCAGCAAGCTGTTGCCGGGTCATTTGATTCAATTGCCGATCGACGAACCCGCTTCAATCTGCATCAAACGGTATTACGACCTGCCTTTCCGGGGCACCTATTCCGAACAGTCCGAATCCCAGTTGCTGGAAGAACTTGACGAACGGCTTTTCTCTGCTGTCAAACGCCAGTTGCAATCCGATGTTCCCCTGGCTTTTTTTCTGTCCGGTGGCCTGGACTCCAGCCTGGTCATGGCGATGGCCAAACGGGCGCATCCTACCGAGCGGCTGACCGGTTACACCATTCGCACGGCCCTTCGGAACGGGAAATTTGAGGGTTTTGAAAACGATTTGCCGTATGCCCGGCAGGTGGCGGCCCATTTAAACGTCGATCTGGTGGAAGTGGATGCCAACGTAGACATCGTCCGCGATTTCGACCACATGATTTACCACCTTGACGAACCGCAGGCCGACACCGCTCCCTTTAACGTCCTGAATATCTGCCGGGAAGCCCGTAAAAACGGGCATACGGTTTTGCTGGGCGGAACAGCCGGAGACGATGTTTTTTCGGGCTACCGGCGTCACCAGGCCCTCAGCATGGAGCCGTTTCTAAACCGGATTCCGCCCGCCGTGGGCCGGTTGCTGAACCGCACCATCAACCTCGGCACCAACGATGCGCCCCTGCTTCGGCGGCTTCGAAAATTAACCGCCGGTATGGGCCAGCCCCAACACGAACGAATGGCCGATTACTTTGCCCGCTTACCCCTTGCCACCAACCATCATTTATTCGAAAGCAACATCGGAAAAACCCTGTACGGTCACCAGCCCAGCCATCAGTTGCTGGCGGCACTCGAACGGATTCCCGACGAAAAAAACCTACTCAACCAACTATTATTCTGGGAGTTATCATACTTCCTACCGGATCACAACCTGAACTACACCGATAAAATGAGCATGGCAGTCGGAGTCGAAACCCGCGTGCCTTTTCTCGATACCGAGCTGGTTGAATTTAGTACCAGGCTGCCGCCGTCCCTGAAAATGCACGGGCGAACCACCAAATACCTGCTCCGAAAAGTGGCGGAGCGGTACTTACCGCAATCCGTCATCTACCGCCCCAAAACCGGTTTCGGAACACCCCTGCGCGACTGGCTCCGCACCGGCCAGTTGAACGAAATGCTCCAGCGGTATCTCTCCGTAGAAAGCCTGCGGAAACGGGGCATTTTCGATCCGGAAGCCGTACACCAGTTAATTCGGGATAATCAAACCGGAAAACTCGATGCGTCCTATTCCATCTGGGGCTTAATGGCCATTGAGTCCTGGTTCCGCCAATTTGTAGACCTCAACGAATGAAACAACTTATTCTTCACCTAAAAACGGGTCATACGTTACTGGAAGACGTACCCGCTCCACAGGTTCGGCGCGGGCAGGTTCTCATTCAAACGCGCCGGACGCTGGTTTCGCTCGGCACTGAACGCATGCTGGTCGAATTTAGCCGGGGCAGCCTCATTTCGAAAGCCCGCCAGCAACCCGACCGGGTGAAGCAGGTGCTGGAAAAAATCCGGAGCGACGGCCTGATTCCAACACTGGAAGCGGTTTTCAACAAACTGGATCAACCGCTGCCGCTGGGCTATTGCAACGTTGGCGAGGTGGTGGCCCTGGGAGAAGGCGTCACCGATTTGTCCGTTGGCGACCGCGTTGCTTCCAACGGACACCATGCCGAAGTGGTTTGCGTTCCGCGGAATCTGGTGGCACGCGTGCCCGACCGTGTCAGCGACGATGAAGCGGTTTTTACCGTCATTGGTTCCATCGGTTTACAGGGTGTCCGGCTGTTGAATCCGACGCTGGGCGAAACCGTGGTTGTCGTTGGCCTGGGGCTAATTGGGCTGCTCACAGCCGAACTGCTCCGGCTGAACGGGTGCCGGGTGATCGGGCTGGATGTGGACGAAAAAAAGCTGGAACTGGCCCGCAGCCGGGGGGTGATTGCCCTGAATCCGGCGGGTGGTACTGATGCCGTAAAAGCCGTCCTGGCGCTCACCCAGGGCATTGGCGCGGATGGCGTCGTGATCACAGCCTCGGCCAAAAGCGACGAACTGATTTCGCAGGCCGCCCGCATGAGCCGGAAACGCGGACGCATTGTGCTCGTGGGGGTTGTTGGCCTGAACCTGAGCCGCGCCGAGTTTTACGAGAAAGAACTAACGTTTCAGGTTTCCTGCTCCTACGGCCCCGGCCGCTACGACGACCTGTACGAACAACAGGGAGCCGATTATCCCCTTCCGTTTGTTCGCTGGACGCAAAACCGCAATTTTCAAACCATCCTGCAACTGCTGGAAACGGGTCAACTGGATGTAAAACCGTTGATTACGGAAGTGGTCCCGCTCGGAAATTTTGACCGGATCTACCGCGAAATCTCCCACTCGCTTTCGATTGCGTCGCTGCTGAGTTACCCGGAAAAACGGGATCTGAAACCGGTGGTTCGCCTGCGGGAAAGCCGGTACGAAGGCGCTGGAACGGCGGTTGCGGGGCTGATTGGTGCCGGTAATTTCGCCAGTGCCGTTCTGTTGCCCGCTTTGAAAGAAACCGGTGTCCCGCTAAAAACCATTGCCAGCGCCAACGGATTGAATGGAACCTTGCTGGCCAAAAAATACGGTATTGCGCTCAGTACCACCGACTACCGGGAAGTTCTGAACGATCCGGACATCAATCTGGTGGTCATCACCACCCGCCACCAGCAACATGCCCGGATGACCCGCGAGGCTTTGCTGGCGGGCAAACACGTTTTTGTCGAGAAACCGCTCGCCATTTACGAAGACGAACTGGAGCAACTGCTGGAAGTGCAGCAGCAAACCGACAAAACGGTTCTGGTGGGTTTCAACCGCCGGTTTGCGCCCCACGCCCAGAAAATGAAAGCGCTCCTGGGCGGTTCGGCCTCCTGCGATGTTCCGATGAACGTCATTGCCACGATGAACGCGGGTTTTATTCCGGCCAGCTCCTGGGTGCATGACCGGGCCGTGGGCGGTGGACGAATCCCGGGTGAAGCCTGCCACTACGTCGACCTGATCACGTTTCTGACTGGCAGCCGGGTGGTGGCGGTTTGCATGAATGCAATGGGGCGGCAAACCTCCGAAACGAGCGATTCAGCCTCGCTCCTGCTGCGGTACGAAAACGGTTCGACGGGCGTCATCAACTACTTCGCCAACGGCAGCAAAGCCTACGCTAAAGAGCGTTTCGAGGTGTATTCGCAGGAACGAACCCTGATACTGGACAATTTCCGAACGCTGAAAGGCTACGGTTTCAAAGGTTTTTCCGACTTGTCGACGCAACAGGACAAAGGCCATAAAGCGCAGTTTCAGCGGCTGGTGGAGCAGGTGCGCACCGGCGGGAACCCGCTGATTCCGTTCGACGAACTCGTCAATACTACCCGCACGATGCTGGCCGCCCTGCAAAGTTTAAAAACCAGACGGTGGGTGGAAGTCGCCACCGGAGTTGGCGTGATTCAATCAGCAGAACCGTCGCCTGTCCTATGAAAAACTGGCGGCTTTACTGGAACACCATCCGGCATTTACGGACGCAGCAACTGGTTTATCAGACCATAAACCGCTTGCGTTCAAAACCGTCACTGACCATCGAAGCCGTTCCGCCCGCTACTACTTTCCTGGCGTTTGCAGCCCCCGATAAACCGCAGAGTCTGACTGGACAAACCTTCACGTTTCTGAATCAGTCCGTTTCGTTTCCAACGGAAGTCGACTGGAATTATGCAAACAATGGAAAGCTCTGGCAGTACAACCTCAACTACTTTGATTTTCTGAATCAACCCGGTCTGGACGTGGAGCAGGGCATCGGTTTGATCCGGCAGTTTATGCGCCAGTCGGTGGAATTGAACGGGGGCCTGGACCCCTACCCGGTTTCGCTGCGCATCATTAACTGGATTCGATTCCTGTCGCACCATCAGCTCCGGTTAGCCGACATCGACGTTCATCTTCGAGCGCAGGTTCGGCTGCTGCAAAGCCGACTAGAATACCATCTCTTGGGAAATCATTTGCTGGAAAACGGCTTTGCCCTGCTGCTGGGATCGTTGTATTTTCAGGATCGATCCCTGTACCAGAAAGCCATTTCCCTCGTCCGCTCGCAACTGACTGAACAGTTGCTGCGGGATGGCGGGCATTACGAACGCAGCCCGATGTACCACCAGATTATTCTGGACCGGCTGCTCGACACCTGTCAGGCCCTGAAAAAAGACGATTGGCACACCGATCGCGACGCCGACGGTTTGCTGCTGGAACAGGCCCGGCGGATGCTGGACTGGCTGGTGACGATCACCTTTTCAAACGGAGCGATCCCGCTGATGAACGATGCCGCCGACGAAATGGCACCCACCACTGCCCAGCTTCGCGCCAAAGCCGAACGAATCGGAATCAACCCGCAACGCACTAGTTTATCAGACAGCGGTTTTCGCCATTTCCTGACGCCGATGTACGAAGTCGTAGCGAACATCGGCACCGTCGGGCCGGCGCACCAGCCGGGTCATGCACACGCCGATACGTTTAGCTTTGAACTTCACGCTCACGGCCAGCCGGTTCTGGTGGATAGCGGCACGTCCACCTACGCGGTCAACGCCCGGCGGCAATGGGAACGCAGCACGGCAGCCCACAATACCGTTCAGCTTTTCGATGCCGATTCGTCGGAAGTATGGGGCGGTTTTCGTGTGGGGCGACGGGCAACCGTAACACTCCTGGAAGAAACCCCTGCCCTCATCCGGGCGCACCATGATGGGTATCAGCACCTCGGCGTCAGCCACGAACGCCAGTGGGTTATGGCTCCTAACCAACTGGCGATCATTGACCGGATCAACGACGGGCCAACCGCCGTGGCCCGGTTTTATCTGGCTCCCGGGGTTCGGCCCCTGACGGTAAACGCGAATCGCATGCGCTTCTCCTGGGGGAACATGGAGTGGCAAAATGCAGTCAAAATCAGCCAGAAAGCCGTTCAGGTTGCCCGGCAGTTCAACCAGCTTCAGCCGACGCTGGTGATCGAGGTTCAGTTCAAAAAAACAGTACGGACGATAATTACCTGTGTGGAATGAAAATTGTCTATTTCTATCAGTACTTCTCAACGCCAAAGGGTTCCTGGGGAACCCGCGTGTACGATTTTGCCAAACAATGGGCGGAAAGAGGCCATTCGGTTACCGTCGTCACCAGCCTCTATGCGAAGTCGGATCTGAAGGCCAGCCGCTGGACAGAAGAACAGACCATCGACGGAATCCGGGTCAAAATCCTGAACCTCCGCATCGACAACAAACAGTCTCCACTTCGACGAATCTGGACCTTTCTTGCCTTTTCAATCTGGTCGAGCTGGTATGCCCTGACCTTGCCCGCCGACGTGGTCGTGGCTTCCTCCGGCCCCATTACCGTGGGAATTCCCGGTTTGATGGCCCGGTATTTGCGGGGTCGGAAGCTGGTTTTTGAAGCCCGGGATCTGTGGCCCGACACGGCCATTCTGATGGGCGCGTTGCCCAATCCGGTTGTCCAAAAACTAGCCTACTGGTTTGAGCGGCAATGCTACCGGGCCGCACACCTGATCGTTGCCCTTTCGCCCGGTATTCAGCAGAACATTGCCCTGCGCTGCGGTTTCACCCACAGCATTTCCATCCCCAACGCGACCAACCTGGATCTGTTTGGCACGCCCGTCGCAAACGTTCCGCTGCCCGCTTCGCTATCGGGCAAAAAAGTCGTTATTTACACGGGAAACATCGGGGCCGTCAATAATTCCACCCTGTTGTTCGAAACCGCTAAAGCCCTGCGCCAGCGAACCGACATCGTTTTGCTGCTCATTGGCGACGGCCAACAGAAGCAGGAACTCCTGGCAAAACAGCAACAGGACGCCTTACCCAATTTCTTTATTTATGATTTAATGCCTAAAAATGAAGTGGTTGCCTACGTCCAGCAAGCCTGGCTAGCCATTGTTCCCCTCAAGCGTGCGCCTTTGCTCGACACCTCATCGCCGAACAAACTGATGGAAGCCCTGGCCGCCGGAACGCCGGTTATTCAGACCACCGACGGCTGGATAAAAACCTTCCTGGAAGAACACCAGTGCGGTTTTACGTTCAGTTCGGATGATCCGGCAGCCCTAGCGGCATTGCTCATTTCATTGGCCGACGACCCCACCTGGCGTCCGGCCATGAGCCTGCGGGCAGCGGCCGTCGCCCGGCGTCTGTTCGACAAGAACCAGTTAGCGACCGACTATTTAACCGCTTTATCCAATGTCTGCCAATCCAAGCCCCATTCCACCGACCGCGTTACTGACCGGACACAATGGATTTCTGGGTAAATACCTGGCCCGAAGTTTAACCGAAACCGGGTACCGGGTTTTAACGCTGGGGCGAACCGAAGGCGATATTCGCTCTGATCTGGCAATTCAACAACCTGATTTGTCTGGATACGCCATCAATCTGGTGGTTCACGCGGCCGGGAAAGCCCACAGCCTACCACGCAGTGCGGAAGAATCACAGGCTTTTTTCCAGGTGAACCGGGATGGAACCCGGCGGTTGCTTCAAGCGCTTGAATCGCAAAAAAAACGGCCCGACGCCTTCATTCTCATCAGCACCGTGGCTGTTTATGGGGGCGAAACAGGAGACAATATAAGCGAAGAAGTAGCTTTGGGTGGGAAAACACCCTATGCCGAAAGCAAAATACAGGCCGAGGAAGTGGTGCAAACCTGGTGCGCACAGCAGGGCGTCCGGTGCTGCATCCTGCGATTGCCGCTGATTGTCGGTGCCGAAGCCCCTGGTAATTTAGGAAAAATGGAGCGGGCCATTCGACATAGGCGCTACGTCCACATCGGTGCCGGTTCGGCCAGGCGGAGTATGGTTCGCGCCGACGATGTGGCCCGAATGATTCCGAAAGCCGCCCTGACCGGCGGAATCTACAACCTGACGGATGGCGTTCATCCATCGGTGCGGGAATTGGGGGACGCCATGGCCCGGCAAATCGGCCAACGAACGATACCGACGGTTCCGATCCGTTTTGCAAAAATTCTGGCCCGGCTGGGCGATGGCATCAACGGGATGATCGGACGAAAGTTTCCCTTCGATTCCATTACATTAGCGAAAATGACGAGTTCCTTAACCTTCTCGGACCAGTTAGCCCGGGAAAAACTAGGCTGGAAGCCGCGTTCGGTCCTCTCTTTTTTTGCTCCGGATTCGGACGAAAACCATAATTTTATTCAAGCCTCTGCAAAAAAGAGGGAAGCGTTTTAACCAGCCAGCATGAATTCAAAGCGACCACGGGTTTTACACATTAGCACGGCTCATCCTCCATACGATCCGCGCATCCTGTATAAATATTTGCCCGTTTTAGCCGTCCATTACGACGTTTTTTGCGCCATTCCGAACGCCGATCCGGCCGTTGTTCCGGCGGTACGTTTTATTAGCTTGCCTTATTTCAAACGCGTCATTTTGCGGTTTTTGGTTACCTGTCCACTGATCCTCTGGAAAACCGTCCGGCTTCGTCCGGCCCTGATCCATGTCTATTCACCTGAATTTCTGCCGTTTGCGTACCTGTACCGCATCTTTGGTACCCGCGTCATCTACGAAGTTCAGGAAAACCTGCACAAAAAAATCCACTTGAAACGCCACAACCGGGGCTGGCTTCTGAAAAGAGCCTTTGCGTTTTTTGACCAGATGGCACGTCGGCATTTTTCCCTGATTTTTACGGAACATGGCTACCTGACGACCTATACCAACCTCTCGAAACCGCACGCCGTGATCTACAATTATCCGCTGTTGTCTTTCCTGGACACCTATCGGCGTCCGTATCGGCAGGCATCCGACCCGATCGAGTTCTTTTACATCGGCTGGCTGAGTTTCGAACGGTCGATTGTTACCCTACTGGACGGGCTGGCCCTGGTAAAGGCCACCCATCCTCATTTTAAAGCACATTTGTTTGGTCATCGTTCCTTTTCCGATCAGGATCTGGAAGCCCTACCCGCCTATGCCATCGTGAAAGATAACCTCATCTTTTACGGCTATACGGACCAGTCCAAAGCGTTTGCCCAGGTTTCCAGGGCCGTGGCGGGGCTGGCGCTGTTGAAACCGATCGGAGATTATACGGAATCGTATACCACCAAAATGTTCGAATACATGGCCCTCGGACTGCCGGTTATTACCGCCAATTTTCCATTGTATCGCCCGGTTGTCGAAGGCAATCAGTGCGGTTTTTGCATCGACCCATCCGACCCGGAGGCTTTGGCCCTGCATTTGCGGTTTCTGATCGATCATCCGCAGGAAGCCGAAAAAATGGGAAAACGCGGGCGGCAGGCTGCGGAAAAGTCCTACAACTGGGCGAGCGAAGAACCTAAACTGCTGAATCTTTATGAGTTACTCCTTTCACCGTCTGCATCATGAACTGGATTGTTTACGCTGGCGTGGCCATTTTATTGCTCGGAGCTGAAGTGCTATACCTTCGTCTTGCCACTCATTACCACATTGTCGATTCGCCCAACCACCGCAGTTCACACACCCAACTGACGGTTCGGGGGGGGGGCATCATCTTCTGGCTGGCGGCTTTTCTGGCTTTCGTGGTCACTAATTTCGTATCGCCGGTCTTTTTTGTGGGCCTGACTCTGGTGGCGCTGGTCAGTTTTCTGGACGACATCTCTTCCATCCCGAACCGCATCCGGCTGCTGATTCAACTGATCAGTCTGGGGCTGTTGCTGGAACAAACCGGCCTCTGGTCCGAACTAAGCTGGTGGATGGTACCCGGGCTCATCCTGGCCTGTGGTGTGTTGAATGCCTACAATTTTATGGATGGCATCAACGGCATGACGGCTTTTTACAGCCTCGTCACCGTGGCAAGTGTCCTGATTATCAACCAATTTATCATACCATTCACCGAGCCGACCCTGGTTGTCTTTTCACTCATTGGGGTGGTCATTTTTGCGTTTTTCAACGCCCGCCAGCAGGCTTTGTGCTTTGCGGGGGATGTTGGCAGCGTGTCGATGGCGTTCATCGTGATTTTTTTGCTCATCAACCTGATGCGCGAAAGCGGGCAACTAACGTACCTCTTGCTGCTGACGGTTTACGGCATCGATAGCGTCATGACCATTTTGTACCGATTGTGGCGGGGTGAAAACATCTTTCAGCCTCACAAACTGCACCTTTTCCAGTTGCTGGTGCATCAGCTACAATGGCCGCACTTACGCGTTGCCGGTCTGTATGCCCTGACGCAGTTTCTCATCAATGGGTATGTGATCTGGCTCACCCGCTGGGATGCTCAAAGGCAGTTTTGGGGAAGTTTAGCCCTGCTGGCGGTGTTGACGCTGGCCTATGTTCTTATCACAAACCGGCTGCTCAAGCCGCGCCGTAAGCCCGATCATGGGCGGGAAACATCCCAGGTTTTTCGGAGACTAACCTGAAAACCGGTGCTGTTGGGGTATAAAGCACCGTGGTCGCTGGCAACCGACACCCTGGCCTGCATGCCGCGCTTGAAAGCCGGGAAACCCACCACCAGCAGGGATGAAAACTGCCCGAGGGTGGTGGAAAACGGTTGAGCGTAGGTACCCAGATTCTGACTCATCGAGCATTTCAACTGAAACAGGTACCGCTGCGACCAGGTACCGGACATCCCCACATGAAAAACCTGCACCCGGTTGTTGTTGCTGAAGAGGTAATTTTTTATCGTTTGAGCGCGTGGCAATTCTGACCGGGTATCATCGACAGGCGGAATGAACGGCGTGCCGATGGTTCGTCCGAGATACGACCAGCCGTCGATATACTGGGTATGGTTGAAGTAATTGTCCGCACCGCGTTCTTTGTTCAGATCCCCAAATTTGGCGCCCCCCTGGCTCTGCGTATTGAGATACTCCACCAGAACAGTCTGAATCTGAAACCGGTAGCTCGCCGGGCGGTTATTTTTGAATCGAATGCCGTGCAAACCGTCCGCAATATTGGTCAGGTAAAACAACGAGCCGTCGTCGTAAATACTCTGGCGGTACAACAGCAGGGAAAACCGTTTTGTGCTGATTTCAAACCCGATGTCGAGCGTCCCGAGGTGATTGCCCAGGCGGTTTCCGCGATCGGCTTTGCTGAAAAGCGTGGTATCGATGTTGTCGCCCCGGGCGGCCAGCGAGGTCCCCGTTACGGCATTGAGGTAATTCCTGAAACCCGTCGGAAACCGCCCGTTTTTGATCTGGTTTTCATTGGTGACCACCTCGCTCCTGCCTGCCCACTGCACCTGATGGTTGAACCCTGCGTAGAACCGAACCGGCCAGCCCGGTTTTCCCAGCCGACCATACAGCGCTTTTTGGTGTAAATAGGAATGCGTAACGGCCCCCTGATTGCCGAACCAGCCGTGAGCATACAGCCCACGAAAGGAAATCACCCCTTTGGTAAAACCGACGGGGGTGTATTCCGCCAATGCAAGCTGGACTCTAGGAAGGGGCATCGCATTGCCAGACCCGATGTAAGGCCCTGTTCCCAGCGTCGAATCAGCCAGCCCAATGACTTCTTTCCGGCGCCCCACCAATAATTCCAACCCCCAGAGCCGCCCTTTCACATAGGCTTCCGGAATCAGAACGGCCGACTTCCGGCTTGCATTCCCCACCACTTCCAGCCCATAGCCCCAGCCGATCAACCTCCGTTTGTTTTTGATTAAATTGGCCGGTTTGGTTCGATCGTACAGGTAGTTAGCGGCCATTCCACCCCGGAGGGTTCCGAACGGGGATGTGGCTGGAACCGTTCCGTATTGGTTGGCCCGTAGCCAGAACGGCGTTTGTGGCGCGGTGTTGGCCGAAAAAGCGGTTTCGACAAACAGGCGAAATTCTTTCTTTTCCAAATCCGGACGGTAAATTTCGGTAGTAATTCCCGAAGACGTCGAATCGACCGTTTGCGCCCAGTCTTTGAACGGGATCAGACCGAGCAGCAGCAGGAAGGGCATTCGGCAGGCTCTGATGAAGTCGATCATGAATCGTGGATGTTAAAATGTTACCGGTTGATGATCACCCGCCCGGTCAGCTGCCGCCCATCGTCCCGAACAAACCGGAAAACATACAAACCATTGGGCAACCCCACGCCACCCTGATCCGTGCCATCCCAGTAAAATTCATTTTTGCCGATGCGAAGCGGCTGCCCGATCGTTCGAACCACCTGCCCGTTCAGGTTCTGAATGACCAACTGCCCATTGCCCGGCGATTCCTTTCCGGTAAGGGTAAACTGAAACCGGGTATGCGCCCAAAACGGATTGGGTGCGGGCCGGATTACCGATAGACTATCCTCCAGTTTCACCCGAAAATTGATTTCATACGGACTCAATCCGGCTTTGTTACCACTGACATCGGTGGCCTGAACACGCAACGTATAGATACCTTCGGTCAGATTCTGCGGTCGATAATGTAGTAAAAACCGGTTATTGAGGCTGGCAGGGGTCCAATTCACGTCGGAATTACCAAGAACCACCCGTTCAAAACCGCATGTTTCGCAGGGTTTACGCAGCAGCAAATCGATGCCGAGCGTGTCCCGGCGAATGCGATACGGATCTTCATCCTGCACCATAACCTGAATGACCGGATTGGGTGAAACCAGCGCACCGTCGGCAATCCGGGCTCCGTCGATGGTTACTTCCAGCAACGGATTGAAGCGATCGGGCGGAAAACGCTGGCTCGAATCGGGCAAAACGACCGCGTACTGATCTCCGGATTTCGAAACCGTAAACACCAGCACGTTATTGGTTTCGTCTAATTCATCCACCCGGTTTTCGGCATCCAGTGCCAATTCGTGCCGCGTTGGGCCATCGGCATCCAGTTCGGGTCGAAAGCTGTAAAAAACCGTATCCCGAAAGGCTACCGCAGCTCTTGAAACGGTTTTATACGACCGAAGCGATCCGTCGGACAGCCGCTTCCGAACCGTCAGGCTCAGGCGTTCCTGCGGATGGTAGCGCCCGGCGTTGACCACAACCACCCGCAAACGGACGGAATCTGCGGCATTGTCGATCCGGGAAACCCCCGAAGACTGCACCTGAAAATCGGCTTTGGGCAAGGGAAACAGCCGGAGAGCCGGGTCACCCTGCAACACCATCTGGTTGGCATTACCAATTTGTAGGGCATCTTTGGTGGTGGCCAACACCCGCCGGGTGGTTTCCTGGTGAATGACGCCAATCGGTTTTGAGAAGTAGATACTATCCGTAAACAGCGTCTTGTAAAATTGCAGCGTGAACGTGTTGAGGGGCGTGGTAAATCCTTCGAAACAGTGTGCCAGAATGGCAATGGCCCCTTTGTCCGGCGTCAGCAGCCAATTGGTACTGAGCACATTACCACCGTAAAAAATATTCCCAAGTCCGCATCCATTGAAAAACATGAGTGGATATCGACCTTTGTTGTTATAGCCATATACCGGATCGGAAGCATACCCGATGTCGAGGTCGGCGACGGTTGGCGATGAATGGCCAAAAAACGTGATCATTGCAACCCCTTTGTTGACCTTGTCGCTGATGTCGATGCGCTCGACGGGAGCATCGGTCGTTTTGGAGCGCGTGGTGACTTCCGAGCCTAAATACTGGTTTTGCACGAGGGCCTTTGCATCATCCAGAATTGCCTTAAAACCAGCCAGTTCCGACTGCGAACGACCTCCGCTCAGGTGCAGAACTTCCTTGCGCCACGGTACATTGGCCGCATTGCTTTCAAACTCTTTCACCTTGTTTCCGTAGTTCAGCACCTCCTGCGCCGAAAGTGTATTGAGCCGTCCCGTGGCCATAGCGGGCACGTTTTCCGGAAAACCAGCCAAACCGGCGGTCAACAGCACATCCGAACCGGGGACGTTGCCGATGGTGGGAACCAGATCCAGGTAATACTGATTGGCATTCTTGCGAAATGGGAAATAGACCGACGAGCGGCCTATCAAAAACAGGAACTTGCCGGGGCCACCCGCCAGCATGTAGTCGGCAAACCGCCGAATGGCCAGCGGAGTGCGCTCGCCAAAGCTGAACTGGTTGAATAACTCCTTCATGGTCACCACGAGCGTATCGTACTGCCCGCCTTTCGCCGACGCGCGGTAAGCCGCGTAGGCCCGAACCGGGTCCGCCACCTGCCCCACCGGTTTCATGAGAAGCTCGTGCGAAACCACCAGAAAATTGGGTTTGGCCGGATCAAATTTGCGAAAAAACACCCGCTCCAACCGAACGGGCGTTACCACCCGGGTCGTCACCAAAAGCTGACGGGGGGACGTCGTGTTGGGAACGACCACCTGCCGGGTCGAACCGTTCTGTGTGCCGGTCAGAAGCCGGGCTGCACCGGGTTCGGTGATGTCGTAGATGACGGTATTGGCTGGCGCATCCGGCAGTTCGAAGTACGAACGTCCGCCCGCTTTGGGCAGTAGCCGGAGTAGTTGCTGCGGCCCATTTTTCAGGCTGATCGTTTGTGGATACCGAATCCGAACGGTACTCACGGAATAGCGATCAAATTCACCCGAACCGCGCGCTACGGTGGTCAGCGTCAGGTCAGCCGAAGCGTCACTTTTTACGGTAAAATCCGTGGTTTGAAGCGGTGCTGAAAACCGGCTCGGCTGAAAACCGCTGAATTTCAGACTTCCCAATGCCCGGCTTGAGGCCCCGACGGAGAAATCGACCAGGTGCTGGTAGGAGTCCCGGCCGTTCAGCAGCACTTCCAGTTCCGGTTTTTCAGCAGCCAAATTGACCAAGCCCGGGAGGTTGAAAAGCTGCGTATGTGGTTTGTTCTTTTGTTGCATCGGCCCCGTCCATCCCTCCCCTTCTTCAAAATACACCTCATACTGGGTCACAAAAGGCACCGGACCCGTGCTTGGGTTGGTAGACATTTCATCCTTCAGCACCAGCAACTGTTCGGCGATGTGATACGATTCGGGCAGCAAGCCAGCCGGTCGGATTTCCTGCGTGGCAACAACCCGTTTACCCGGTTTGCCGTCGGAGCGCCAGGTTAAAAAATAAGCCGCCGTGTCGGAATACATGCTATAGTACGAATGCGGCTGGGCGTTCATCGGTCGGTAGAGCAACGTGTCCTGCAAACCGTCATTGCCGTCGCCCACGAATTCCAGGTAATCGGCAGCGTCCAGTTTCTTATCCGATTCACCGACAACCAGGATCGCCTGCTCGATTCCGCGCCGGAACAATTGCAACGTACTGGGATCCAGTGATGCAACCGGAATACCCGCCTTTTCCAGATCGGAAGTAGTGAGTCGGTAAACGGCCCTTTCCGTAACCGGGATTCGAAAATAGGGCTGGCTGTGATTAATCCATTCGTTTCCGAAGCGACTCATCTGGGCGCTCACCCCACCGCTACAAAACCAAACGAGCAAACCAACGATCAGTTTCCGCATAACATTGTCTGAAAATAAAGCATTGATTTGGCCGCATCGGTGAGTGGACGACGGGCTTGCGGGTCTACTGCAACACATACTCTCTGGCTGGTAACAGAACCGGCCGGTAGGGTTCCGGAATGTAGTCCCGTTTGGAAAATGGATCGCTTGCTAACGCCAGCACCAGGCAATCCGGCGAAAAGTCGTACAATATCCGCCAGTCGGAAGGAAGCAGATGCAACGCCTGATTCGGGCTATTCAACTGATAGACGGTGTCACCTCCTTCGGATTGAACCAAAATGGATACTGACCCACTCAGGCAGAACAAAATGCTGTGGTTGTTCTGATGGCGGTGTTGGCCCCGGCACTGACCCGTCGGAACCTCATAAATGAGATACGACCGCAGAAAGGACAATCCGGTCAACTGTTCCAGCTCGACGATCTGACTTTTGGCGGCATTTAAAGTATACAGTAGGGCCATGACAGCGGCTTTTATGTCGGAGAACCCACCCGGTTTCA
The DNA here is from genome assembly GCF_008727875.1 of Larkinella humicola. Classification (GTDB taxonomy): domain Bacteria; phylum Bacteroidota; class Bacteroidia; order Cytophagales; family Spirosomataceae; genus Larkinella; species Larkinella humicola. Next base: position 640,742 of record NZ_VTWS01000006.1, read on the forward strand.
AATCCTGACGGGTTTGTAAAACCGGGAATAGCCGTTCCAACCGGAACAGATACAAATCAATCGAAGGAATCGATCTTATCCTGTAGAAAATCATCCATTTCAGGAAGGCCGCAGAAACCGCTCTTTGCAGGAAGAGTTGAATGATGGTGGAAATTGGGAACAGCGTGTCGTTCAAAATACGTTTTTTTCTACAAAAGTCGACCGACACTCTGCTTATGTTTGGGAGGATTATCCCGGCTTTGCGCAATCTATGTTTACCCCACAATGGAGCGAAACGGTCTGTAAACAGATTTCTCCACGATCAGGTACGATGACTTTTATACCGTTCTCACTGTGGGCCGGTAGCGTGTCGGCATCCGTCGAACCGTCAGTTGACCCATCGGTTTTGCAATCCGTGGGAATTGGTTTTAGTTGGAATAATCTCATTTTACCGCCCGTTCTGGCAAGCTTGCTGGTGGCCGTTCTGGTCTGGTTTTTCCTGCGAATGCGCTACCGAAACCGGCAACAGCAACATCTGAGATTGGATCATGAAACCGAAGATCGCATTGTACAGCAGCAGAAATTGATCTCGGAATTGCAGCTGCACAATGACCAGTTGAAAATATCCAAAGCAAACCTGCACCTGTCTATCTCCGAAAAAGACCGTTTTATTTCAATTCTGATCCATGATTTACGGTCACCATTGCGCTATTTATACAAAAACACGGCATACTTGTTCCGAAACTGGAAGCGGGATTCCCACGCCGAACTGGATGACCTGATTACTGAAATCAATAACTCGACCAAACAGATTCATTTTCTGACGGAAGAAATGATGCAGTGGATTTCGACCCAGGATCATACCTATGGCGTTCGGATGAAGGAGTATTTATTACCGGAACTCATCGATGAACTGGAAGATTTGTACAAGGAAAATATTCTTCACCACGGCAATACACTTCAACTCGACATTCCGACCCGGATGAAGGTCATTACGGACAAATTACTGCTAAAAACCATCCTGCGAAATCTGATCGATAACGCGAACAAAAATACAGACGACGGCACCATCCGGATCGAAGCCCGGCAGGCTTATCAGAAAGTGGTCATTACGGTATCGGACAGTGGCGTTGGGGTTTCGCCCACACTACTGCGGGACATAAACCGCTATTTTAGTACTTCCGAACCCATGCCGGGATTAAATACGCAGTTTGGCCACGAAATCATCCGGGATTTTGCCCGCTTACTCAATGCGACCGTTTTATACGAAACCGTCGAAAGTGGCGGCTTACGGGTATCGTTAACGCTTCCGTATTGATCAGAAACGGCCCTTCATACCCCATCGTTCTTCTGTTCGATCGCCCGTCCGGCTTCCCCATCCAACCGCATCACGACCGGCCCACCCCGGTCGGCCCTTCTCCAGGCAAATTATTTTTGTAGTATGTTCGCCGTTCAGAACACTTTCCGTATTATGTGCAAACATTTACGGCCGCGATTCACGTAGAAGTGCAATTTTACGACCTTTTAAATGAAATTCACCTCCATGAAAAGCGGGCATTCCTTCATCGGTCGTCTGGCTTGGGTTCTGCTGATTTACTGGTTTTCCAGTTGTGATTTCTATGCAATCCGGACTATTGATCACGAAGCTCACGTAGATAGCCTGATTGACCGGGCCACGGTTCTGAAGTTTTCAAAGGGAATTGAACGCTCCCGCATTTACCTGGATTCCGCCTACGCCCGATTTCCCGACGCGGGCATTATGGATTACTACCGCAAATATGATTTTCTGAGAGGGAATTACCATGATGAAAATTTCAAACCCGACTATGAGAAGGTTCAGAGCTATATCGACAGTATGTTTGGGGTTCTTGAACCCGGGGTTGTCCGGGAAAGATACAAAAAGAACTATGCCCGGATTTATCTTTTGCGGGGTGATTTGTTTCATCATCTGAGACGATACGATGAAGCGTATAGCCAGTTTTTCCAGGGAAAGATCCTGATGGAGTCAACCTTCGACAGTTGCCAGAGCAGCCAGTATACCAGTCGGATTGCCGGGATGAATTACCAGGAAAAAAACTACAGCAAAGCCGCTACGTATTACAAACAAGCCTTTCATGAAGTAATGACCTGCTCAAACGGAGGAAACTTTGATGACTTGTTTGTGAGTCGTCAGGGGTATTTAAGCAACATCGGTTTATGCTACTCAAAATTAGACTTACCGGATAGCGCGCTGCATTACTATGACCAGGCACTACGGTTTATCGGGGAGAATGAACACAAATTTCCGAATCAGAACAATTTCATGGCCATGGCCCGGGCGGTCATTTATGGAAATCAGGCTACCATTTATCTTCAACAGGGAGATCTTCTTCAGGCAGAAACTCTTCTGAAAGAAAGTATCCGGATCAATCGTCAAACCGGGTATTACAACCGGGATGCGCAGTTATCGCAGGCCAAACTTTGTGAACTCTACCTGACTAATAATCGCCTGGCAATGGCGCGCAGAGAACTGCTTTCCCTGAAAACATCGCTGGATACCCTACCACACCCGGACGCACTCTTGCGGTGGCACCATGTCCAATCGCAATACTTTGAGAAGGTCCACCAAATCAGCCAGGCCCATTATCATCTTAAAAATTACCTCGCGCTGAAAGAGTATTCCGATCAGGAAAAGGCGGTTTTTAAAGGCATGGATCAGGCGTTGCAGAACCTGGACAGTCAACACAAAATTGAATTGCTGAGTAAAAAGGAGGAGTTGAACCGACTCTATCTGATGGGTGCCGCTGCCATTCTGATGATGGCGCTCGTGATTGCCTTTCTGATCTGGCACAGTTGGAAGCGAACCCGGAAAAACCTCTTAAAACTTGCAGCCTTAAACCAGCAAATCATTGCCCGAAACACGCAGTTACAAACCACATTGACGGAACTGGAACGAAGCCAGCAGGAAAATGCCCGCCTGATGCAGATTGTTGCGCACGATTTGCGCACGCCAATTGGAGCCATCAGCATGGCGGTCGATCTGCTGCTGGAAGATCAGCTACGGGTTCACAAACCGCAGTATTTCCTGAAAATGATCAAATCATCATCAGCCAACTCCCTCATTCTCATCGATAACCTATTACATTCCAACACCACGATCAGCAAAAAGGAGCCGGTTGAGTTGCAGGATTTTCTGGCGTCGTGTGTCGACATGCTGGAATTGAAAGCACGCGAAAAGCAGCAATCCATTCATCTCGAAGCGGATGAGGCCCGGATTTTAGTCGACCGTCAGAAAATGTGGCGGGTGATCAGTAATCTCATTGCCAACGCTATCAAATTCAGCTCCCCTGAATCGACCATCACTGTACGGCTAAAAAAGCGGGTACATACCGTTCAAATATCCGTGCAGGATCGGGGAATCGGTATTCCTGCTTCATTGAAAGCCAACATTTTTGATCTGTTTACGGTGGCCAAACGACCTGGTACTGCCGGCGAAAAATCGTTTGGGATGGGACTCGCCATTTCCCGGCAAATCGTTGAAGCACACCAAGGGAAACTTTGGTTTGAAAGTGAAGAAAATCAAGGAACCACTTTTTACGTTGAGTTACCGATATAATGAAATCATAGCCGGTTTTCAGGTTAGCCTTTCCGGCCAAGAAGCGGCATGATCCACTAAAAAAGCCTACGAAGAATCTTCGTAGGCTTTCGAACTATTGCGAGATGTAAAGGTTAAATGTTAGCGTGACAAGGTCAGGGAGCGGGTGAATTTCCGCCCGTCGCTGAGCCGAATGCTGTAGAAGTAGGTTCCGGTAGGCAGGTCTTTGTTGCGATCCCGGCCATCCCAGTCGTTTTGGTAGTTTTTCGATTCGTAAATAACAGTTCCGTTGCGATCAAAAATGGTTACCTCGGCAGTCAGTTTCCCCAGGTTGGCGATGGTGAATTTGTCATTGGTTCCATCCCCATTAGGCGAGAACCCTTCCGGGATTCGTAGCTCTCCGTCCGCATCCGGGTTTTAACCGGAACACAAGCTGGAAATCGATTTGATGGTCAGATTTTCAAAGACTCCGCCGGCTTTGGCAATGTAGGTGTCGTAGTCAAACTCAGGAGTGGATTTCTTCAACACGATTTCACTTAAGCCGGTGACGGGAAAGGCTTTGTCATCATTCCATACCAGCGTTGTTCCGGCTTTTTCATCCGGATTGACGAGATCGAATTGCAGCGTCGCAATGGGAAGCCAGTTCGTGGAAACCGGTGTTGCGTTCTGTTCCGAACCGCTGTAAATGATGTTCAATGAAACGATGCCGTTGGCATTTCGTTCGACCGAACCGTTCAGCGACAGGGGATTGTAGTTCAGGCTGGCATTTTCGCCCTGACTGGTAAAATTCTGCTGATCGGCAATAACCGGTGCTTTGATCAGGTGAGCATCGTATGAAAAACGAAAGTTTGCATTGCCCATCAAAAACGAACTGTTTTCATCGTGCGCCTTCACTTCTACCGTTACCAGCAGCTTCATTTGAGCACAATCAGCTTTTTTGAGTTGCAAACGCACATCGAATTTGCCGTTTTGGGCCTTAGCCAGAAGCGAAGAGCAGACCGCGAAAAGAAAGAAAAACCGTTTCATATCCATTGGTTTTACGGAAAATAGAATTCAAACTTCAGAGTTGGATCAAGGAAGGTTCAGTGGCCGAAACCGCTGAACCTTCTATTGATGTCAATGCGGCACTTTGGAATAGCGTCCGTTATTTTTCTTCCACAACACGCTGTCGACAAAGTTCACGTCAGCGTCCATGTTGAAGTCGCCATACCGATACTGATCGAAAATACCGCTCTCGTCTTTCCACAATTTGGGAAATCGGCTGCGGCATCGGTGTGCCAGACGATGGCAAAGCAATTGTTTTGAATCAGTTGCGTGTTGACGATGTTGAACTGAATGGTCGAAACGGTGATCCAGTTGATGCCAACGGAAGCGGCTCCGGTTCCGGAACCACCGTAGGTGGTGTTGAGCGAAACGGTTCCTATGGTGGGCCCGAACGAACTGCCGTTCAGGTTCTGGGTACCGTACCGGACGTCGCTCGCCGGGGCCTGGCTGGAAAAATTTTCCTGCGTCAGAATGACCGGATTGTTGATAATTCGGGGATCATAATCGAATCGATAATTCGCATCGCCCATCAGAAACGTACCCTGCGTACTGCTGGCTTTCACCTGCACGTTGATAACGGCTTTGCCGGTGGTACAGTCGATGGTTTTGACCAAAAATCGGACGTCGAATTTTCCATTCTGAGCGAATGAGGCACTCACCGCTAACAGAAAAAGACCCGCAAGGAGGTAGATTTTTTTTTTCATATTCATCAACGACTAACTACGACAAGTGCTATGACTCCAACTGGTTTGCTACAATGCACTTCGGAAAAACCGGCTCCGGCTCCGTTTCCGGCCATTTCGGGAATAACATTCGTTAATGTAGACTTCCTATCCCGAAAAAAGTCACACTAAATATTTTTGTGTGTACAAAATAGATTCCGGTTTTTGGTATTCAGATTCAGGGGGCGGTTGCTGAATACCGCCCAAACCCCCGGGCAAGTCAACAGCGCCGGTTTCAGGACACCGTCTGTTCGTATTAGTAAACGAGACCTATGGGATTTATTAATAGGAACGCGAACTATGAAATTATGCCCTTGCCCAACAGTTATTTTAGTGCCAGCGGCACGTAATTTTAATAGCAAATGGGTATTCTGAGCACTCCAGGCGTGCCGGAGGTACGCAATATA
>NZ_VTWS01000007.1 GCF_008727875.1 Larkinella humicola
TCAGGGTGCCCGACAGACTGCAGGGTGGATTGGGACACGTGCCCACCACCACCGGTGTGCTACCCACCGCCGTGCACCCGCTGCCGCTGGTCACCGTCACACTGTAAGTGCCGTTGTTGGCCGTGGTTGCATTGGCGATCACCGGGTTCTGTTGGGTACTTGAATACCCATTCGGGCCTTTCCAAACGTAGGAAACTCCGCCCGATGCCGTTAACGACAGCGACACCTGAACCGCCGTGCCTACGCAGGTGGTGGAAGAAGACACCTGGCTTAACACCGGCACGGGATTCACCGTTACCGTGATGGTTTTGGTTACACTGCAACCCGCTCCGTCGGTAATCACCACCGTATACGTGGTGCTCGTCGTCAGGTTCGATACCGACACACTGCTGCCGTTGCCCAAACCACCGCTCCATTGATAAGTCACATTCCCTACCGCATTGCTGGCTGAAGCCGTCAGCACTACACTGCCCCCCGAACACACCGCCGTCTGAGACGCCGTCAAGGTGCCCGATAAAGTACACGGGGTTGGACAAACGCCCACCACCACCGGCGTGCTCGAAACCGCCGTACACCCACTGCCGCTGGTCACCGTCACACTGTAGGTACCATTGTTAGCACTCGTCGCATTATTGATCACCGGATTCTGCTGGGTACTGCTGTAGCCGTTGGGCCCTTTCCACAGATACGATACGCCCCCGGAGGCCGTTAGGCTCAGCGAAGCCACTGTCCCCACACAGGCGGTGGACGAAGAAACCGATACCACCGGCACAGGATTCACCGTGACCGTGACGGTTTTGGTTACACTGCAACCCGAACCGTCGGTGATCACTACCGTAAAAGTACTCGTCGTTGTCAGGTTCGATACACTTACACTGCTGCCACTGCCCAAACCGCCACTCCAGGCGTAGCTCACCGAGCCGGTTTGACCCGTCGCACTGGCCGTCAACACCACGCTGCTGCCTGAACAAACCGTCGTCTGGGAAGCCGTCAGGGTGCCCGACAGACTGCAGGGCGGATTGGGACACGTGCCCACCACCACCGGTGTGCTACCCACCGCCGTGCACCCGCTGCCGCTGGTCACCGTCACACTGTAAGTGCCGTTGTTGGCCGTGGTTGCATTGGCGATCACCGGGTTCTGTTGGGTACTTGAATACCCATTCGGGCCTTTCCAAACGTAGGAAACTCCGCCCGATGCCGTTAACGACAGCGACACCTGAACCGCCGTGCCTACGCAGGTGGTGGAAGAAGACACCTGGCTTAACACCGGCACGGGATTCACCGTTACCGTGATGGTTTTGGTTACACTGCAACCCGCTCCGTCGGTAATCACCACCGTATACGTGGTGCTCGTCGTCAGGTTCGATACCGACACACTGCTGCCGTTGCCCAAACCACCGCTCCATTGATAAGTCACATTCCCTACCGCATTGCTGGCTGAAGCCGTCAGCACTACACTGCCCCCCGAACACACCGCCGTCTGAGACGCCGTCAAGGTGCCCGATAAAGTACACGGGGTTGGACAAACGCCCACCACCACCGGCGTGCTCGAAACCGCCGTACACCCACTGCCGCTGGTCACCGTCACACTGTAGGTACCATTGTTAGCACTCGTCGCATTATTGATCACCGGATTCTGCTGGGTACTGCTGTAGCCGTTGGGCCCTTTCCACAGATACGATACGCCCCCGGAGGCCGTTAGGCTCAGCGAAGCCACTGTCCCCACACAGGCGGTGGACGAAGAAACCGATACCACCGGCACAGGATTCACCGTGACCGTGACGGTTTTGGTTACACTGCAACCCGAACCGTCGGTGATCACTACCGTAAAAGTACTCGTCGTTGTCAGGTTCGATACACTTACACTGCTGCCACTGCCCAAACCGCCACTCCAGGCGTAGCTCACCGAGCCGGTCTGGCCCGTCGCACTGGCTGTCAGCACCACACTGCTGCCCGAACACACGGCTGTTTGAGACGCCGTCAGGGTGCCCGACAGATTGCAAGGGGGGTCAATGTCACATGCCCCCACCACCGGGGTGCTACCCACCGCCGTACAACCATTGCCGCTGGTCACCGTCACACTGTAAGTGCCGTTGTTGGCCGTAGTCGCATTATTAATCACCGGATTCTGCTGATTGCTCGAATACCCGTTGGGACCTTTCCACACGTAGGAAACACCACCAGCAGATGTCAACATAATCAACATCGTCGTGCCTACACAGGCTGTAGACGAGGACACCTGCGGGAATGGCAAGCCTTGCACAGTCACATTAACCGTAGCGGTACCTGTACAATTAGAACCCACTACCGTCAGCGTATAACTGCCGTTATGGGTTAATTGCGCGTTGGTAATCACGGGATTTTGTACGGACGAACTAAAGCCGTTTGGACCTTTCCAACTATACGAATTGAAGCCACTCGTTGCCGTAAGACTGACCATATCCCCCACACAAACGGTAGCAGGTAAAGCCCCCGCCAGTGGATTACAAATACAGGCTTTGACGGTTACCGGTTGTGTTACGGCCTGATTACTGCAACCGTTTTGGCTAAACACTGCCAGCGTATAACTACCGGAATGGCTTACTTGAGCATTATTCACCAATACCGTTTGCCCGGTCTCGTAGAAGCCATTGGGACCCGTCCAAATATATTGGTAGGGTTGCGTTCCCCCGCTCGCGGTTGCTGACAGACTAAAACTCCCACCCAAACAGGTGCTCGCGCTTACCGATGCAGTAACCGTAGGTTTCGGCAAAATCTTCAGGCTGGTAATGGCGGTTCCTGAACAAACGGATGTCCCCGTAATCACAACCGTATAACTGCCGGTATTGGCGGTCGTTGCGTTGGGAATCGTCGGGCTTTGCAGGGAACTTGTAAAACCGTTCGGACCGTACCATTTGTAGGTTGTTCCTCCATCGGTTGCCGATAAGGTAATGGTCCCTCCTTCGCATACCGGAGAGTTACAAATGGCAATCGGTAAAGTGCCAATCAAAGCGGTTGTACTGGACAAGGCCGTACAACCGGTTGCATCGGTTATTTTCACCGTATACACCCCCGCATTGGCGGTCGTCGCTACAGGAATGGTCTGGCTTTGACCGGTTTTCGAAAATCCATTGGGCCCGGTCCAGGCATATTGGTACGGGGCAGTGCCTCCCTGGGCGGTTGCACTCAACAATAACGGGCTGGCTTCACACGTTGGATTGGCACTGGCTGTAGCCTGAATCTGACACTCCGGCCCCGGGATGACTTCTATAGCACAACAGCCACCCACCGGGCAGCTTCCGAACATTCCCGTAAAAGAATAGAAACCAATCGATTTGATGACCAATGTACTCCCCGTCGCCACGGCCTGATCTGCCGAAAACTGGCTTAGGCCATTTCGGGTCCATTGAACATTCGTTAGCGGTATTGGTATGGAAACCGTAAATTCATCTCCGGCGTACCATTGAATTGGTACGGAAAAACAGGTCAGTGCAATGTCGTCTTCCGATAAATCGTGATTGTTGGGTACCGAGTTGGGATCCGTACCCTGCATTTCTGTTACCTCGGCGGTAGTAAACCAAACGCCCCGCTCCAGTACTTTCGCTTTTAATTCCAGTATAACCGAATCCCCCGCAGCCAGAACGCCGATGTTCCAGTTGCCACTGCCCGGCGTAAACAATCCGGAACCCCGTAAAACCGTGTGCGTACTGTATTGGGCACCGGCTGAAAGATCGTTTTTTACCACTACGCCATTCGCCGGACCGCTTCCGTCATTTCCCACCACAACCGTATAGGAAATGATCTCATTCAAGGCCGGATGAGCATTATTTATTTTCTGGTGAACATACACGTTGGGGTTCTGGGCCACTGCCATTCCAACGCTAAACAGCAGAACAAATACCGTTTGCCACAGGCGTTGGGACGCCGTGATCGCTCGCTCATAAAACAATAAATTAATTTGTTTTGACAAGCAATTGTATAAATCCAATGTATAACGACGGGTTGCTTCCGGGGAAAATAAAGTACGCACGACCATCGGATTGTAGCATGGGCTACCGTCCCTGTTTGCCTGCCCATTTCTGTCTGTACGCAAAGTAGATGTTCTTTTCATCTGATGACCTTTTAGTTCTGTTTCCGACAGACTTCGCCAGTAAACAGCGTGTACCTCTATTTCAGACTTATCCAGACGATAAAAGTCACTTCTGGCTTGAAGGATTTCCGTCAAAATAATATAGCTTCCTGATAACTAAAACATTGCTGAACATCCTGTTTGAGTTACGCTGTGCATTCCTATACCCCTCCTGTGCAGATACCTAAAAAAGGAAACATAATTTTATATTTGTACACACAATTGATAGCTAAAATTATGCCATAGCTTATCCTGCGAACGAAACAAATGGAGCCCAAACGCAAAAAACCTGCCGGATGGCAGGTTTTCTAGCAGGAAAGATGCGAAAGTTTAGAAATCGTAGCCAAGGGTCAGGTAAGCCACCGGTTTCCCAACCACATTATTTTCAACACCCCAGGCATAATCAAACTTAACGTAGTAACCAAAAAGCATCGTTCGTGCACCGGCACCATACCCCAGCAGGAAGGGATTTTTAAAATTGGTAACGGTTGCCTGGAACGGATCGCCCGCTCCTCCCACGATCTCGGTGTTCAGGCTATTCTGACGGCTGAATGGTCCTTTCCCGGCCCAGGCCGTACCAATGTCACTAAAGGCCACCAACTGGAAATTCCGGAGGAAATTGGACGTAACCGGCCCCCGATGCAAGTACCGGATAACGGGCAGACGCAGTTCGGCGTTGGCCAGCATGTGGCTATTGCCTGTCAGCTTACCCAGGCGAAAACCGCGCAGGGGAGCTGCCAGATCCAGGAAGAACACATCCCGGTTGTCCCGATTGGGTGACAGCAACAGGGGGTTGTTCGCTTTGTCTTCTTTGATGCCTTCCGAAATACCGATCCAATTTTCCATCCCGCCCAACGTACTCTTTTTGGGTGCCGCACCGGCTGAATGGCTACCGGACAACCGCAGAGCCAGAATGATGTCCCGGTGGATTTTTTGATAATGCCGAAGGTCAACCGTGATCCGGTCGAAACTGCCCGCACCCCGCCGAACACCACTTTCCACTTTTTCCGTCAAACCAATGTAATTCTCGTACCGAATTTTAAACCGGGTTCCCTCAATCATGTTCATTCCGTTGAGAGTCGTATTATCAAAAACGTACTCCGCTTTCGCCCCGGTGTAATCCGACGAACTGCCGCCCACCTGCAATAAATCCAGGTAGCGGGTCACGATGTAGAATGGCGCCACGGTAAACCGGCTGTTCACCGAAATGGGGTACGAAGCTGACAGGGTTACTTTATTAAACCGGTATTTCTGGTATTGACCCGCATCGGAGAAAATCGTCTTCCGGTCAAACCGGGCGCTATAATCAATCCGGTTTACCAGTTTGTGGTATTCCGTAAACAGATCGCTGTTCCGGAGGTTGGTGGTGATGAATAAACCGGCCCGGATGATGTGGTTTTCCAGCAGGTCATTCATGGTGAGCGACTGAAAATAGCCAAAACCCCGGATTGGATCGATCCGCCAGTCGGAACTGGCATCACTCGCCACGAACAATCCCTGGTATTTATAAGGCCCCCGAATCGTCACATTTTCCCGACGGCGGGTGCGTGGTATGGCCACCGACGCCGATGTGTTTGTACTCCGGCGTTGCTTAAATTCAATGGTTTTAGCCACATCGCTGTCAAACTGGTAGTTGTCCGTATCGACCTCTCCCGGCCCCAGTTTCAGCGCAGAGACTGTCGTGGAATCAACGGTTTTGGCCGCCGTAGCGGAACTCGTACTGGGAGCCGTTGTGGTAGTCGCCACGGCTTTGGGCACTTCCTGAACGGTGGCACGACGGGTAAGTGGCAACTGGCGCGTCAGGTTGAGGTTGACCCGGGGCCGAAATCCAATGACCTCACTCCCGTTTTTCAACTGGCTGTAAACCATGGCGCCCGAGGCAGGGTTCAGATCGTACCGACGGATATTCTGGTTGAAACCGGTTATAAATTCCTTCGTTTTGGTTTCAACATCCATTTTGGCCAGATTTCGCACACCGGTTGCGTCGTCCAGGTAATAGATCGTATTGTCGGAAGAGGCAACCGGACGCATGGCGATGCTCAGCGAGTCGGTCAGGCGGCTCACCACCTCGACGCGGGGAGTTCCGTCGTGTAAAAACAGACTGAGCTGGTTGCGAATGGATTTGTACGTGCCTTTGTCGAGACCCAGCGAGTCGATGTGCCGGTTCGACGAAAAAACAATTTGCCGGGTCCGGCCCACAAACTGCGGATACAGATCGTCGTACAAATCATTCGTCAGTTGCTGCACGGTTCCCCGGCCCATGCTGAAGAGATACAAATCATTTTGCCCCCGGCGATCTGCACTGAACACGACGCTCGCTCCATCGTCAGAAGCATCCATATCGATCACCTGGCTAACACCCCGAACAACCATCCGCTGCTTTAACTTCGGTTTTTTATCCAGGTTGTTATACACATACAAATAGGTCTGCCCCCGTTCTTCGGTCAACACCAGCAGGTTGTCACGCTGCCAGGTAACGAGCGGGGAGGCCGGTTTTACGGGCGATTCGTCCTGCTTGTAGCCGCCTTTCCGAATCACCTGCTTTTTCTGCGTCTGCGTATTGACCACGGTTACTTCAAACTTTCCACGCCAGGCTGTCCCATAGGCATACTGACTTTGGTCGGGACTCAGTTTCAGGCTGGTCAGTTGGGCAGGCTCTTTGGAACTGGAAACCGTTACCTGAAAACCATCCTCGCCTGGTTTGTAGGCATCCACAACCGGTTTGGCCATCGACGAATAATACTCCCGCCATTCCCGCAAAAACCGGGAATACGGAACTCCGAGTGTGCTGGCTATGCTGTTCTGTTCATTCCGAATGATCCGGGTCAGGTTCAGAATATTGGAAATATTGTCTTTTCCGTAGCGTTCTGCTATGTAATTCCAGATGGAATGGCCTACGTACATGGCCTCCTCGCCCACCAGCGTTGACGGTTTACGAACGGGGCGCGTCAGTGCAACATCACGCATGTAGTCGTCCAGTTCAACACTCCAGCCATCGGCAATGTAAGATGCAATGCCCGGCATATACCATTCCGGCAAGGAAAGCAGCAAGGAACTTTGCAGGGCGTCTTTCAGACTGCCACCATACAGCATATCGTAGACAAAAAGCAGCGAAACTTCCTTAATCAATTGCTTGCGAAAACTAATCTGGTCGCCCGTAAAAGCCAGTTCCAACCGCGATTTGGCCAGGCTCAACTCCTTGTAGTTCGTGCCGCTGGGCGCACTCAGACCGATGTTACTCTGGGAAAGCTCCTGGGGGGAGTTGTAAATAAAAACCTTGATGCGGTTATATGGGGTGTAGCCCAGGATTTCGGTGATCCGGTCGAAATCCGTTTCGGCATACTGCGCCGTCAAATTGGCAATCTGATTGCCTTCCTGATAAAAATAAATTTCAAAGTTGGAGGTCTTGATCACCTTCCAATCAAACTTCCGGTACTGAATACGGTTTCTCCCGAACTGTTCCTGCGAAGGATAGTTCTGTGCCACCGCTTCATTCATCACCAGCAATAGTCCGGCCAGGCAGAGTATAAATTGCTTACTCATAAGTAACGCTACTTTTAGGCATCGTTTCAGATCTGATGGTTTCCGGATCGAACAACCGGCATCAAACCTTATCCAACATTTTTTCCACTGTAATATAACGAAAAGCTACGCTCAATATTAACCTCCGGGTCTAATTCTTTCCGACCTTCCAGAAAGTCGGCGAATTGGTCGGCAAAAAACGGCGCCAGCGATACGCCCTTGGTACCCAACCCATTGAAAATCCCTACTGCCGGATGCGCCGGATGCAAGCCAATCAACGGCCGCCGGTCCTTCGTTGCCGGACGAATACCGACCCGCTGACCGACAATCCGGTACGGAACCTTCAGCAAGCCCTGTACTTTCTGCTGTAGAAACGCTTTTCCGTCCTCGGTTGTTTGCCAGTCGATGTCATGCCAGGTGTAGGTTGCCCCAATTCGGTAACGATTTGATTCAACGGGCATTATAAAGACTCCTTGATTAACGATGCTGGTAACCGGATAATTGTCCATCGTAACATCCAGGACCTGCCCTTTTACGGGATTGTAGGGCAACCAATCGAATAACGGATTTTGATACGCATGGGGGCCTTCACAGAAAATGATTTTGCCGTAAATGCCGTCTTCCCATAAAATCTCGTTCTCCCTGATTTCTACTTTCTTAGCCTCAAAATTTGTTTCGACATACCGGTTTTGTTCCTGAAAAAAAAGTCGGATGGCATTCAAGAAGACCGGCACATCCACCCAACCGGACCGGGTTACTTCCAAACCACCGAAGGGGTTGTGAATATAGGGCTGATACTGCTGATTATCAACGGATTCGGCCACATAGGGGCTAATAGAAGAGTCGGACGTCTGAGCCAGGTAATTATTTTGCTCTTCAACCGAACGGAAGGGGCGGTAAATGTTGGAATAATGGAGCAAAGGAATCTTCAGTTCCTGCTCGACTTCGCCATAAAACGTATTCAGAAATGGAAATAACTGATCGGCTTTCCAGGTGCGGACGAGCTTTTTACCCGTTAGTGGATTGAAAATTCCCGCTGCCGCCAGCGACGCCGAGGGAAGTTGGGACGAGTTGACAAGGACGACTTTTTTACCCCGCCGATGGAGCGTCCAGGCTAACACCGACCCGGCAATTCCTTGCCCGACAATCAAATAATCGGCGGTCATGCATCAATGGGTTTGAAATGCCCTTTGCGGTGGAGTTTGGAGATTTTCTCATCGGCCAGTTGAATCACCCAGTCAATTTGTTCGTCGATGGTGATGAAGGAAGTATCCAGTTCAATGGCATCCTCGGCTTTCCGAAGCGGGCCTTCACTACGGGTACTGTCGATAAAATCCCGCTTTTTGAGGTTTTCCAGAATAACATCCAGACCAATCAATTCGCCCTTTTGCAGCAACTCAATCTGTCGGCGCTGCGCCCGAATGGTGGCGTCGGCCGTCATAAAGATTTTCAGTTCCGCGTCTGGAAATACCTTCGTCCCGATGTCCCGCCCGTCCATGACCACACCCCGTCTGCGTCCCAGCTTTTGTTGCTGGGCGACCATGGCATACCGCACTTCGGGAATCGCACTGACTTCACTGACGATATTGGATATGTACATTTTCCGGATTTCCTCCTCAACATTCAAACCGTTCAGGCAAGTTTCGTTTCGGCCATTTCTGGGATTGAAATTGAAGGTAATCTGAATGAGTTGAAGCGCATCCTGAACGGCTTTGGGGTTTGTGAGGGCAACGTGATTCTGGATAAAATACAAACTCACGGAACGATACATGGCACCCGTATCGATGTAGGCATAACCCATCCGGGCAGCCACCTGTTTGGCCGTCGTACTTTTTCCACAACTGGAATAGCCGTCGATGGCAATGACTATTTTTGGCATGAGTGCAAAGAAACAACTTTCCGGGGAACCCTACTGCTTTCCGGCCAGGGAAATACGCTCCTGCCGGGTTACAAATTCTTCACGGAGCAAGGCAAATATGTGTTCGTCGAGGTATTGATTGTTCTTGATGGCGGCTTTTTTCAGAACGGCTTCAGCCCGAAAACCCGCTTGCTCCAACACCCGCATCGACACTTTGTTTCCTTCCAGAACGCAGCCAAAGAGCCGGTTTACCTGGAAATTAACAAAAATGTAGTTGACCATGGCCGGCAGCACTTCGGTCATGATGCCCTGCCCCCAGTGGGCTTCACCGAGCCAGTAGCCAATTTCGGCATTGTGCCGGTAAATGTCCTCTTTGATGGTAAACCCCACGTTGCCAACGGCTTTGCCGCCAATATCGATCGCCAGATTGACCGGTTGCTGATACGACCGGTTCATCCGGATCCAGGAACTGGCATCACGGACGGTGTAGGGATGCGGAAAAAAATCCCGGACACGGTCCCAGATTTTTCGGTTGTTGGCCTGTTCAGATAACGAAAATTCATCGCCATCACGCCAGGACCGCAGAGTGCAGGTATCTAGATAAATGGTTGCCACGTTGCTGCCCGTTTTTGGCCAATATACGGTTTTTACAATATGGCCTTTCACTTTTTAGTTATGAATTTTGCAACAAAACCACGGAAAGGCTCCGCGCGCCGTGGGCACCAATGACCAATGCCTGCTCAATATCAGCGGTTTTCGACGGCCCCGCAATGAAGGCCCCGAAGCCTGATTCACTTATGTTCAGCCGTTCGTAGGCGTCGTGCATGTTCGGCACCAGGTCTGCGGTGTTGAGCAGTAAAACCAGATGCTGGCAAATGAAGGGCAAAACGCGGTGGCCACCCCGCTCTTCCG
Source organism: Larkinella humicola (assembly GCF_008727875.1). Lineage (GTDB taxonomy): Bacteria > Bacteroidota > Bacteroidia > Cytophagales > Spirosomataceae > Larkinella > Larkinella humicola. Next base: position 10,401 of record NZ_VTWS01000007.1, read on the forward strand.
GCACCCAAATGGCCGAGTTTTCGGCCACCCCGATAACGCCCTGAATGATAGCCAGATCGACGGTTTCCAGTTGGTGCGGATCCAGGACGTCCCAGTCTGTGGTCGCCAAATGCTGTAAAGCCGGAACTTTGCTCACCACACTGGGCAAATCATTGTACGTCTGCCGTATATAGGTCTCCGCTTCCTCGTAGTTCGCCACCAGCACCGGCGTACCGCCGATAAACCGAAGAATTTCTGAAAACTTGGCAACCAAATCCGGGTAATCGGACTGAAACCGGGTCGTTTCGGGCAACGGTTGAAACTCGGGCTTGTTCTGCTTCACAGCAGAGAGAATTCGTTCGCGACTGTTCATTTGTTCGTTTCTCTGTTCACATACCATTCCCGGAAACTCTCTTTGGGCGGTTCCGGCATTTCGCGCTGCTTAAACCAGGGATTGAGGGGATTGGAGACCGAATAAGGCAATAACCGCATCATCGTCCGACCGGCTTTCCCGGAAAACCGGAACAGTTTCGGGCTGGATAAGACGCTCGCCATCAGTTTCATGCCCTGTTTTTTGGTGCTGTCAACGTAGCCCTCAGCCACCAGCACCTGCCGCCACTTGTAAAGCTGATCGTGGATGTCGATCTTGACCGGGCAGACGTTCGAGCAGGAACCGCAAAGCGTCGACGCAAACGGCAAATCAGCGTTTTTCCGCATGTCCAGATTCGGGGCCAGAATAGAGCCGATGGGGCCAGCTACAGCATTGTGGTAACTGTGTCCGCCACTCCGGCGATACACCGGGCAGGTGTTCATGCAGGCTCCGCAGCGGATGCATTTGAGCGAGTTCCGGAAATCCGGGCGACCGAGCTGCGTAGTCCGACCGTTGTCGACAATGATGATGTGCATTGTCTGCCCTTGGCGGGGCCGGTGAAAATGGCTGGAATACGTCGTGATGGGCTGACCGGTGGCGCTCCGGGCCAGAAGCCGCAGAAAAACACCCAGGTGCTGTGCTTTCGGAATGATTTTTTCGATGCCCATGCTGGCAATGTGAACATCAGCCAGGTGAGCGCCCATGTCCGCATTGCCTTCGTTGGTACAGACCACAAAACCGCCGGTTTCGGCAATGGCAAAGTTGACGCCGGTGAGGGCGGCCCTTCGCGTCAGGAATTTCTCCCGCAAATGCTGACGAGCGGCTTCGGCCAGGTATTTCGGATCTGATGCGCCTTTTTCTGTCCCCAGATGTTCATGGAAAAGCTCCCCGATTTCTTCTTTTTTCTTGTGAATACAGGGCATCACAATGTGGCTGGGCGGTTCGCCAGCGAGTTGAACAACGCGTTCGCCCAAATCCGTATCGACCACATCGACGCCTTTTTCAATCAGAAAATCATTCAAATGACATTCTTCCGTCAGCATCGACTTGCTTTTTACCATTTGGGTGGCCCCGGTTTCCCGTAGAATCTGCAACACGATTTCGTTGTGTTCGTGCCCATCTGCCGCCCAGTGAATTTTCACCCCGTTTTTGATGGCGTTCTGCTCAAACTCCAGCAGGTATTCATCCAGATTGGACAAGGCGTTGTGCTTGATGCGGGAACCGGCTTCGCGCAGGGCTTCCCATTCCGGAATTTGAAAAACGGCCTTGTCGCGTTTTTCGCGCACAAACCACAGCGTCTTGTCGTGCCAGGTGGTTCGATCGACGTCTTCCGTAAATACTTCGGCGGCTTCGGAGTGATTCATCATGTTAGAGGTCACGGGCTTTGACCCGAACGGGTTTTCTATCCCGGGCATTCACCAGTTCTTCGTCGTTTCGTTTTGCCTGTTCAATGACGCGCTGAACAGCCCGGCGCATTCCTTCCAGAAGTTTTTCGTTTTCCGGAGTGATTTTAATCTCGCCCATTTTGGTTAATCTTCTCCCAGATTTTTACATTAAACAAATCAAGCGTGGCAGTTATTCCCCCTTGTGCAATAAATTCAGGAACTGTCCCGAAATTATTAATGACTAAAAATCGATCACTTATGGGAATGTATAAAGTCAATAAATTTTTAATACTCCGACTGTACCGTCGCTCAATCACATCCGGTGGAATTGAATGCCCACCCGCTCTTTCGCCAGCTCAACGGATTCAAGCCACACATAGAACAAAGTAACCGAATAACCGGCCTGTTTCGCTCGTTTAATGGTCTGAACGTACGACCGTGTCGAAAGCGTCGTCTCCAATGCAAAGTCAACGTTTTGTTCAAGCAAATGGTTGATACGGTGCAGCATAATTCTTCCGGCTTCAAACGCTACCGTTTCCGGCTGGAAAGGTGACAAGCCTTTTGCAATCGCTCCGGCGACCCGGTTCATCAGCGTTCACAAATTCCCGACAGTTCAATACTTCAGGCAGAATCGTATAAGCCGCCGTTGTTTTTCCGGCTCCATTACAACCCGCAAGGATATACAGATTCGGCATCGGGTTTAATCCGTTTCCTCCAGTTGAAAGATCTCGTTTACGGTTTTCTCAAACACCTGCGCCAGTTTCAACGCCAGAATCGTGGAAGGTACATAACGACCGGTTTCGATGGAATTGATCGTTTGCCGACTCACACCAATCCGTCCCGCCAAATCCGCCTGTGATAAATCCTTTTCAGCTCGCTCTACTTTAATACGGTTCTTCATAACGCCATCAAAACCGTCTTTTCATTCCGGCGAATGGCGAGCCGAAACCGGATAATGAATACAATCAATACCGTAAACAGGTTGTAAATCATGACACTAAAAAAAAGGCCACCGTGAACCAAAAGAATGAGCACCCCCAAAACCAGATAATTCACATATACCGCCCATTGCAACGACTCCAGCCGTAACTGGCTGATCATCTCGTCCTCCACTTTCTCTTTCGAAAAAGCGATCAACAACAGACCGATAATAGCCCCAAGGGCCGCCAGTTCGTCGGTCAGATTCATGGAGCTAATACCCCCATTTAAAAAATCGCCCCCGCCACTCAACCACCAGATTATTTTATAAACCCAGGCTGCATTTTCTTCTGGTGCGCTAAGCGAAATATCCAGAAAATCAAACCGAAATTCGGCATGCAAAACCAGCAAACCCAAAATCGTCGACGGAATAAACAAGATCCAGCCCATCAGCCGGTAGCGATTCGGAAATAACCAGTGTGTTTTCATAGAGATGTCTAATTATGTTGACCAAATGTAAAACTTACTTTACATATTGTCAAGATAATTGGACAACTATTTTTTCAACGTTTACGCCTGATTCAGTATTTCGGCGATGTGCATCACCTTCACCGGTAGCTTATTCCGACGAACAATGCCTTCCAGGTGCATGAGACACGACATGTCGCCACCCGTCAACACTTCAGCCCCATTGCGGATGTGGTCTTCCACGCGATCCACACCCATCCGGACCGAAACCGCTTCTTCAAAAACGCAGAACGTTCCGCCAAAACCGCAACATTCATCTTTCCGGTCGAGGCTGATCAACTCTAGGTCATCCACCATATTCAGCAGTTTTTCCGGTTTGGAATAGGGTGCAGCAACCAGTTCCGACATCTGGGAAAGATGCAAACCGCGTTGTCCGTGGCAACTCTGGTGCAGGCCGACCTTGTGCGGAAAACGGGCTGGCAGGTGATCCACTTTCAACACATCCGTCAAAAATTCGGTCAGTTCATACATGTGATTGCGGATTTGCAGCGCGTCACCCTCCCGCTTGTCCGAGTGGAGATGATGTTTAATATGAAGCGCACAACTCCCTGACGGACAGACGATAGCATCATAACTACCCCCGAAGTTTTCGACAAACAATTCGTTGCAATCGTGAGCCAGGTTTTCAAACCCCGAATTGGCCATTGGCTGTCCGCAACAGGTCTGATTTAGCGGATACGTAACCGTGCAACCCAGTTTTTCCAGCAGTTGCAGCGTGGCGATGCCAACTTTTGGGTAAAACTGATCTACGTAACACGGCAAAAAAAGGGCAACTTTCATCGTTTAGTGAGCAGTTTACGTCAGACCGTGCAGTGTCTCCAGCGGCTTTGAACCCGTTTAGCCTCGTACAACGGTCTCTTATTTTTTGGGTTTACGGAAGCGATAGGTTGCCAAAACCGGCAGATGATCCGATAATTTCGGCACATCCAAAACCCGGTATCGAACCAGTTCCAGGTCGCTTTGTTTCAGACTCAGGATGTAATCGATCCGCGCTCCGGTGCCAACCAGCGTCGAGGTATGCGAATCCCTTCCGGCATCCGACCAGCGGTCCAGCAGCTTTTCAATTTCCGGATCATCGGGATCAGTGTTCAAATCTCCACACCAGATAACGGGTTGAATGCTGTTTTCAAGGGTTTTATCAATGAACGCCAATTGCAGACTCCGGTTTAGCGGGGATTGATGGTCGAGGTGTGAATTGCAAAAACGGATCGTTGTCTTTTCTGATAATTCAACGTACGCACACTGCAAAATCCGCTGCTCGGTTTTATCCGGGTTTGGTAACATCATCTTCTGATTTGCAATGATAGGGTACTTCGACAAGATAGCTGTCCCGTACTTACCGCCCTGAAAATCGATGGCACTTCCATACAATGGATACATCGATGTTAGCCGTGACAATTGCCCCAGATGGTCCTGCCCCCGGCTTCGGGTGGTCACACTGTCCACTTCCTGCAAAGCAATGATGTCAGGCTTATATTCCCGGATCAACCGTCCGATCTGCACAATGCTATTGTGTTCCTGGGAATTGGCTCCGTGATGGATGTTGAAAGTCAGAACGGTTATAGTCGGTTGCGCCGTTGTTTTCAGAAAAAAGCCACAGACCAGCACCACAATCAATAAACAGATTCGCATACAGTCACACAGTTGGTTTCTGCCAAAATTACGCACAAATCCCGTTTCTGACAGCTTCCTCTCCGGCAGGCCGTATTAAAGCGTGAAAATGTTATCCAGCAACATCCATTTTTCGCCCGGTTTTGCCATCGGCAAGGCCTGCTGATAGGTCCACATCAGCGCTTCCCATTCCTGCACTTCCGGGTTCGCGGCATCCATAGCGGCCTTTTTTTCAAACGAAAAGGAATCATCCGTTTCCATGATCATGAACAACCGGTTGCCAATCCGGTAAATCTCCATTTCCGTAATTCCCGCCGAGCGAATGCTCTCTTCGATTTCGGGACGCAGTTTCTCGTGGTATTTCTCGTATTCGGCAATCGAAGCCGGATCATCGATGAGGTCGAGGGCGAAGCAGTAGCGCATAGAAGAATGATGGGTTATGAATGATGAACGATGAATTAGCTGACGCACGCATCCATCGTTCATCATTCATAATTCATCGTTTCGTTTTCAGGTTTGTATCCCCGCCAGCCGTAATACGCCACCACTAAAAAGCACAAAAGTGGTACGATGTAGGCGACTTTGATGTTGCTTTGATCGGAAATGTAGCCCATCAAAACCGGGAATAACGCGCCCCCGGCAATGGCCATCACGAGCAGGGATGACCCCAGTTCGGTATCTTCTTCCAGTTTGTTAATGCCCAGCGAGAAGATCGTGGCAAACATGATCGATTCAAAAAACGGTACGGCAAAGATCGCCCAAACCGCGATTTGGGAGCGCATGGTCATGGCTACCACCAGCAGCAGCACGCTGATCAGGGAATAGATGGTTAACAGGCGGTTGGCCGACACAAACCGCATGAGATACGTACCAATAAACCGGCCAATTAAAAAGCCCAGCATGGCCCAACCCAGCCATTCGGCAGCGGTTTTTTCAGGAACATCGCTGGAAAATTTGGCAAACCGGATGAAGAAACTGGTGACGCACACCTGCGCACCCACGTAGAAAAACTGCGCAATGACGCCCCAGCGCAAATGCCGGTGCCGAAACACCGAACCCAGGGTCGAAGGTGCTTTCTTCTCGCTTTCACTGATGTCCGGCAATTTGGTGAACATGAACAAAGCGGCCACAGCAACCACCACAACCCCAATGACGACATACGGCATTTTGACCTGATCGGCTTCGTATTGCAAATAGGTATTGAGCTGTTCTGCCGACATCGCCGTCAACTCAGCTTCCGAATGTTCAATGCCGCTCAGGATCACCCGACCGCCTACCACCGGTGCCAGAAAAGCCCCCAAACCGTTGAACGACTGACTGAAATTCAGCCGGGTCGTGGCCGTGGCCGGATCGCCCAGAATGGTTACGTACGGATTGGCAGCCGTTTCCAGAAACGCACAGCCCGATGCAATGATGAACAAAGCCCCCAGAAAAAAACCGTACATCCGGGTGTCGGCAGCCGGAACAAACAGAAAGGCTCCCGCGGCATACATCAATAAACCGGCAATGATACCCCGCTGGTAGCCGTATTTTTTCATCACAAAACCGGCGGGTAAGGCCATGATGAAATACCCCAGATAAACCGCCGAGTCAATCAAGGCCGACTGTAAATCCGTCAATTGACACGCTTTCTTTAAGTGCGGAATCAGAATGGGTTCCAGATTATGGACGAAGGCCCAGAGAAAAAACAAACTGGTTACCAGCGCAAACGCCAGCGTATAGCCGCGTATTGAACCGGCGGATTTGGCGGTGGTGGAAGAAGGAACGGAGGCCATGAAAAGTCCGAAAATTAGGATGTAGGATTTATTAGCGATTCACCGCACGGCGGCACTCAATCGCTCAATAACAATTCACAATTGATCAGGTCAAAGCCCGGTCCAGATGCACATAGCCCCCATCTACGTAGATGAGTTGCCCCGTCGTATGGCTGGATTTGTCGGACAGCAGAAAGACCACCATATTGGCAATCTCCTCCGGGGTCGTCATGCGCTTTTCGAGCGGTATTTTCGATACGATGCTGTCCAGCTTCTCCTGCGGATTGTCAAACGTTTTGATCCAGTTTTCGTACAGGGGCGTCCACGATTCGGCCACCACCACGGCATTGACCCGGATGCTGTACGGCAACAGTTCCACCGCCCATTCCCGCGTCAGCGCATTGCGACCGCCGTTGGCTGCGGCATACGCCGAGGTGTTCCCTTGCCCGGTTTCGGCGGTTTTGGAGGTGATGTTCACAATCGCCCCTTTGGATTCTTTCAGAGCGGGTAGCGCATGGTGAGCCATCAGGTAATAATGGACCATGTTCTTGTGCAACGATTGCATAAACCGCTCATAGTCACCACTTTCCAACCCGACTCCGTCATTGACGCCCGCGTTGTTCACCAGGCCATCGATGCGGCCAAATTGCGCGAGGGTTTGCTCGACGGCTTTTTTGCATTCGTCCGGCCGGGTCAGTTCGGCGGCAATCTGAAACGCTTTGCCCCCCGTTGCCGTGATGGCATCAACGGTTTTCTGGTTGTCGGCTGCGTTGCGTCCGATGATCACCGGGGTTGCTCCTTCGGCAGCCAGCACGGTCGAGATGCCCTCGCCAATGCCCTTAGCTCCGCCCGTGACGATGATTATTTTGTCTTGTAGGTTCAGGTTCATACACGTACGCACGGATGACTATCCGCGTAGTTTCTGGTAGGAATGGTTAAAAATCAGGCTTTCGCCTTTACAGATTATAAAACTTCACGGCATTGTCGCCAAACACCTTTTGCCGGACATCCTCCCCCCACGGTTTCACATAGTCCTCCACAATGCTCTTCATTGCTTCATACTCCGCAGCCACGAGGCAAACCGGCCAGTCGGAGCCGAAAGCCAGCCGGTTGGGACCGAAATGTTCGAAAACCACATCGAGATACGGGCGAAAATCCTCCGGTTTCCAGGTCTGCCAGTCGGCTTCCGTCACCATCCCCGACACTTTGCAATACACGTTCGGACTTTTGGCAATCTCGGCCAGGTAGTTTGACCAGGTGTTGATTTTCTGGTCCTTGATATACGGTTTAGCGATGTGGTCGATGATGAAGGAAACCTCCGGAACTGTCCGAACCAGGTGCAGCGCGGCTTTCAGTTGCGTGGGGTAAATCAGGATGTCGTACGTCAGATCAAATGCCGCCAATTGCCGGACACCGCGAATGAATTCCGGGCGCATCATAAAATCGTCAGGTTCGCCCTGGACGACGTGCCGAAATCCTTTCAGTTCTTCAAACTGCGAGAAGAATTCCAGCCGTTCGTACAGATTTTTGGCCTGCAAATCGACCCAGCCCACTACGCCTTTGATAAAATCATACGCTTCGGCCAGTTGCAGCAAAAACAGCGTTTCCGATTCCGACTGATCGGCCTGCACGGCCACACAGCCCTCCATGCCGTTCTGCTTCAAAACCGGCTCCAGATCGGCGGGCAAAAAATCCCGCCGAATCCGTTGCATTTCTTCCGTAATCCAACTGTCCCGTTCCGCATTGTAGAACCAGAAATGCTGGTGAGAATCGATCGTCATATTTCTTAACTATAAGCAACAGCCGTCTGCTTCTGGGTTCCCAAGCCTTCGATGCCGAGTTCTACCACGTCGCCGGGTTTGAGGAAGCGTTGCGGTTTGAGGCCCATGCCGACGCCGGATGGCGTTCCGGTCGAAATGACATCGCCGGGGAGCAGCGTCATGAACTGGCTGATGTAGCTAACGAGCGTGGGAACGTCGAAAATCATGTCGTCGGTGTTGGAATCCTGCAACGACTCGCCGTTGACGCGCAGCCAGAGTCCCAGTTTATTCGGATTCGGCACTTCGTCTTTCGTCACCATAAACGGCCCGAGGGGCGCAAAGGTGTCGGCACTTTTGCCTTTCACCCACTGCCCACCGCGCTCCAACTGGAACGCTCGTTCGCTGTAGTCGTTGTGAACGGCGTAGCCCGCAATGTAGTCGAAAGCGTCTTCTTTGGAAACGTACGTGGCTTTTTTGCCAATGACAATGGCCAGTTCCACTTCCCAGTCCGTTTTTTCAGACGCTTTCGGAATCATCACATTGTCATCCGGACCAACCAAAGCCGTGGTGGATTTGAAAAACAAAATGGGTTCGGCAGGAACCGGAGCGTTGGTTTCGGCGGCATGTTTGGCGTAGTTCAGACCCACGCAGACGATCTTGGACGGCCGTTTGATGCACGACGCCCGGCGAACACTTCCCGACACGCTGGGGCAGCTTGATGCGTTGGTTTCCAGCCAGGTAGCCAGTTTTTCGAGACCGTTGGTCGCAAAGAAAGTTTCATCGTAATCGTGTCCGAAAGCGGTTACATCCAGACTGGCACCCGAAGGCAGCATGACACCGGGGCGTTCGTTGTCCGGTGAGCCAAAGCGAAATAGTTTCATTATGGAGGGTTTACTTTTTTGACAATAAAGAGAAAAACCGGGGGCTTATAACCTTGCGTGCAAAAATAAAGTGTCGAAACCGGATTGTAACAGCCCCGAAGAAATCTTATTATATTTGTAAAAAGCTTTTTCTAGACGCCTGACGACTATTGACGACTTCCTGAAAGCGCCAAATTTACGAGAAATGCTGGATGAACTTGAGAAGGCCTGGCAGGATGAACAACGCCGTCGTCATCAATCATGGGCCGAGGTCGACGAAGGGAAAAAAGCCGAGTTTATTTTGGGTGAAATCATCTACCATTCACCAGTTTATGGGCGGCATTGGAAAGCTTCAACACGAATCACCCGGCGGCTCATACCGTATATCTATGATAACCATTTAGGTGAAGTCGGTTATGAAAAAGTGATGGTTCGTCTCACCCGGAACGATTACGAACCCGACATTTGCTTTTGGAATCAGGAGAAATCCGTTCAATTTGAACCAAAGCAATCGGCCTTTCCCCCGCCCGATTTTGTGGTCGAAATCTTGTCCGATAGCACCCGCGAAAGAGACTATGGTATCAAAATGACCGATTATGCCCTCCACGGCGTGCAGGAATACTGGATTGTGGATGTCGAACACGAAACCGTCGAACAATATCTGCTCGACGGAAACGCGTTTCAACTGGCTCAAAAATTGAAGGACGGTGTTCTGGAATCCGAAGTGATCAACGGTTTTCGAATCGGTATCAAAGAAATCTTTACCGAATCCTGAGTCCTACTTCCCTACCGCTTCCCGACTCTCCAGTTTCCAGGTATTGTCAAAAAAACCGGCTTTTCGGACGCCCTTGATCCCGTCTTTCGCCATGTCCAGGCCGAAAATCATGTAATCCGGAAAACCGCTGCCAGCCGCAAAATACTGGTTAGCATCAGCAGCTTTCAGGCCTGCCAAACCGGTTCCGGTCACCACCGCCACCGAAGCCACCGGGCTGTCGGCGCGGGGCCAGCTAAAGTAGGCACTGACGTCTTCGCCGGTATACTGCTCATCTCCAATTCGTAACGCCCCCCGGCTGACTTGAATCGGGCAGTCTTTCAACAGCTTGTTCCACGCTCCGTTGGTCGTTGCATTACCAAAAAGCACGACGCCCCGATCCGCAAATTGCGCCGGATTAAATTCCTTGTCTGAAACCATGTCCACGGCTCCATTGCCCCGGTAATACCAGGTTTCGGCATCGTACCGCGCTTTGTTGAACGCCCATTCATTTTCGGCCGCCGTCCCCGAAGTGCCGTAGACAAATACCATCCGGTGGTTAAACGGTTCTTTGAACGTGCCGTTCCGATGGGAACCCTTCGCTGTCAAGGCCGGTTTGCGGCCAATTTCCCATGCCGCATTTTTGACGAGAAACAGTTTTTCAGCCGGATTTTTGACCTGATACGCAATCGCTTTCAGACTATCCAGCGTAATCGTTACGGTTTCTCCAACGGCAAAATCCGCCAGATTCAACGACAGCAGGGCGACATTGTCGGTTTTCCCGGCAATCGTTTTGGCTTTTTTATCCCGTTTCAACTGAACCCGGCTATACTGCAACGGATGCTCCTGCTGCTCGACCGATACCCAACGCATTATCGGAGAAATGGCAGGGTTGGCGGTCGTGAAATCAATGACGTTGACGGCGCTGTCGGCGGCAATGCGGTGCCATTTGAAATAGTCGAAAACCGGCTTCCAGTCGACGCTCTCGTTGCCGTACCAGTGCGATCCGCCCGGATATTCGTAGTGTGTGAAATCGGGATGAAACGTACCGAGCAGCTTGCGCATCTGACGGGCATATTCCACCGAAACCGTGCGGTCGGCATCGCCGTGCAGGATGTAGACGCCCAACGGTTTGTAATTGGACGCGAGGGCCAGCACGTTGCTGGGATTGCTGGTTCGCAAGAGCATTTTTTCCAAAGCAGTTCCGCCCTCTTCGGGAATTTTCCCGTCGTGCGAACCGTAACCGGCCAGCGTAGGATACCCGGCGCAAGGTGCAATGGCCGCCCAATTGCCGGGAAACGTCGCCCCCAGATACCAGGTACCGTGTCCGCCCATCGAGTGGCCGGTCAGGTAAATGCGCTGCGGATCGGGTTTGAATTGTTTTTTGGCAATGTCCAACACTTCCAGTGCATCCAGTCGCCCCCAGTCTTCCCAGTTAAAGCCCCGGGGCCGCCGGTTGGTCGGTGCCACCAGAACGCCCCAGTCTTTCGGCTGATAGGCCCGCGCCTGCCCAATGGCCTCAACCCCCGCGCCGTGGACCGACAGAAACAAAGCCGGAGCCTGTCCATCCGGTTTGGTCTGGGGAGCCACACCGAAATACTGAACACTACCGTCGATGGCACTGATGAAGGTCTGGCTGTAATGCTCGCCCGGTGCAGCGACGGATAGCGTCAGTTCTTTTTCGTCAATCACTTTTCCAGACTGCACTAAACTAACCAAAACCGCTCCCTCTTCTTTTTTGGAAACGCCCGACGCGTTCATCCGGAAACCTACCTTGCGCGTACTCAGGGCCGGAACCGTTGGTAAATCCGTCAACACTTCTTTCCCAGACAGGCGGCTTTTCATTTTCAAGCCCACCAGCGGTTTGCTGGTGGTGTTAACGAGCACAACAGCGCCCCAGAGCGGCTCGGTCTGGTTGCCCAACACCACACTCGGCAGGGTCGGATCTTCGATTTTCAGGAACACCGGTTTTTCGGGAAAAACGAGTTTCGCCATCAGGCCCTGAAAACGCGAAAACTGTGACGTCCGCAGGTAAATTTCATTCAGTCCCTTTTTCAGCGCGACCGGAACGGCCAGCCAGCCGAGCGCATAGGGATCGCCCGCATGAGGGGCACCGTTGACATACACCATGTTATGCCCGGTAGCGTGCAGTACGGCCACCTGACCGCGGTCGGCCTGGTACGTCAGGTAGAGGTAGCCGTTGTTGAACGAACGCCCCCGGAATTTACCCTCTTTATCGGGCGTGACAACCTGCCACCGAAGCGAATCGGTGCTGCTGACCGACAGTCCCTGCCCCTCGGCCGGTTTTTTCAAATCCCCCCGGTATAAATGGTACGCCAGTTGATCGGTATACAAAGCCTCACGCCCGTATTGGTGACACGGCCCGATTGCCAGACCCTGGGGGAAGTTATAAATGCGTTGCGCCTGAATCGTCAAAACCGTAGCCATGACCAGAAACGCAGAAAGAAGAATGCGGTTTTTCATCGGAAGTTCGTTAATCCATTACCCAATTTTGACAACCCAAACCGGTTTGCCGGCCAGTTGCTGCCGCAGTTTTTCCGGAACACTCACCTCTACACCACTTCCCACTTTTTTCCACTTCAACGCCTGTTTGCTGCCCAGAATAGTCAGCGTAGCTTTGGGCTGAGTCGGCACAATCGGGAGTGTTAAAGTAGCTGGCAATACGGTTTCAGTCTCTTTTGGTAAATACGACGCATATTGGACGTTGCCGTTGGCGGTAAAAGCCCACTGGTTCTGGCGGTAGGGAGCCAGCGGTTTGGTGCCATACACCGACTCGCCGTTGACCTTGATCCACTCGCCAATTTCCGCCAGCCGCGTGTACGCTTCCTCGTGCCATTCGCCGTCGGGACCGGGGGCGATGTTCAGCAGCAGATTGCCGTTTTTGGCCACAATATCCACCAGCATTTGCACCAGTTTACGAGCCGGTTTAAAGTTTTCTTTCGGAATGTACGACCAGCTATCGCCCATGGTCAGACAGCTTTCCCACGGAATCGGCATGTAGTGATCCGGGATTTGCTGCTCGGGCGTCACGTAGTTTTCAAACTCGCCCGAAACCGTCCGGTCGACGACGAGCAAACCGGGCTGGTTTTGGCGACCCATCCCGGCGATGCGACCCATATCGATGTCCTGGCTGTAGGGAATCGTGCGCTGCCAGCTCACGGTCGAGTCGATGGTGCTGGCCGGGCGCACCCAACCGCCATCCAGCCACAGAATGTCCACTTTGCCGTACCCGGTCATCAATTCCTGAATCTGGTTGTAGGAAAAATCGCTGAATTTCTTCCAGAGTTCGGGGTATTTCTTGGGGTCGTAGCTCACGTTGCGGTCTTTCGGCGGAAAATACGGCCACCAGTACGACTCGGTATTCCAGTCGGGTTTGGAAAAATACGTGCCGACCATAAACCCTTCATTCCGAAACGCTCCCAGAATTTCCTTGGTCACATTGCTGCGCGGATTCGACGCGAACGGCGATTTGGTGCTGGTGATTTTGTAGTCGGTTTGCTTCGAATCGAACATGCAAAAACCGTCGTGGTGCTTGGTCGTGAAGATCATGTACTTCATCCCGGCGGCTTTTGCGGCCGTAGCCCAGCGTTCCGGATTGAAGCGGGTGGGGTTGAAAGTGGTTTGCAGATTTTCGTACGCCTTCTTGTACCCGTACCAATTGCCAGACTCCGGTCCCCGGCGCACACACCAGCCTTCGTCCTCCGGGCAAAGCGACCACGACTCGACCACACCCCACTGGCTGTAAGTTCCCCAGTGCATGAGCAGCCCGAATTTAATATCCTGCCACTGATTCAATTTCTTCTTCACAAGACTGTCTTTTGGCCAGACATACTTGTCGTGGTTTTGCTCGGAATGTTGCTGAGCAACGGCCGATCCGGCAAAAACGAGTCCGGTGAGTAAACCGATGAGGATGGATTTCATGGGGTAAATAAACATGGAGTTAAATGAAACGAATGGAGACTTTGCTTTTCTTAATCAATGTAGTAGCCAGTTCGAAGGCACCTCCCGGGGTTCTTCGTTGCCTTTGCTGTATTTCAGTTTGAGGGTATATCCGCCACCGCCTTCGATAAAGTCTAGTTCGACCGGGTGCAGACCCGCCTTCAACGCGACCTGCCCGCTTTTCTCAATCGGGCCGTGTTGTCCGTCGTTGTCAACCACCTCGCGGTTGGCGATGCGCAGGACGCCACCGTCGTCACAGGTCAGAAAAAAGCTGTAAACATCGGTTTCCGGAATGGCCAGATACCCCCGGAACCGGAGTCCAAAACTGGGAGCCGTGGCCTGAGCCGGCACTTGAATCGCGCGGGTTGTCAGACTATCGGTAACCGTCGCCGATGCCATTCCTTTGGAATTTTTGAACGAACCGGCGTAGTAATGGACTTGCAAGCCCGGTTGCGTCGTTCGGGTCGTAACGGGTGCCGCCAACGCCTGTTGACGGAACCGGGCGGTATAGGTATCGCCTTTCAACCCGCCGGGTGTAAAAGCCGCAAACGTCAATGTGGTCGGCTGCGTAATGGGCAGGGATCCGGGTAAAACCGTTGAGGTCGAATCGGGTTGCAAACCGTCGGTTCGGTAGCGAATAACCAGGTGATTGGCCGGTTTCTGAACCGAAAAGAGGGCCTTGTCGACATATACATTTTCTTCCGTAAACCCGGACAAATCGGGAAGACGATAGTGAACATTCAACGCATCCAGCCGGGCATAATGGCTTTTCAGCCGCTGCAAATAGTCCTCATACCGGTTTTCTTTCGTCCAGATCGCTTCGGCCAGGGCCGTCATCCGGGGCATGGCCATGTAGTCGACCCGGTTTTCGGAGGGAATGTATTCCGTCCAGATATTCGCCTGCGCCCCCTGAATCGCCGTGGCTTCGGATACGGTCAGGCCAGCCGGTATCGGGTTGAAATGATAGACGTTGTCAAGGGAATTCTTGTTGGGCAAGACATCGAAATACAGCGTATTGACGGGTGTCATCACGACTGGATTGCCGTTTTTGACCGCCTTCACTGGCGCATCTTTCACCCAACTCCGCCAGTACATGATCGTCGCCGAAGCATTGATTCCCCCTTCCAGCGCATCGTCCCAAACCAGCAATTTTTTACCTTTCGACTGAACATATTTTTCCATGCGGTGGACAAAATAACTCTGCAATTGGTTGACATCCTTCAGCCCTTCCCGCTGCATCAGCACCTTACACGCATCCGACTGCGTCCAGGTTGTTTTTTCGACCTCATCGGCTCCCAAATGAACATACGGACCTGGAAATAAGGCCATGATCTCATCCAGCACCGCTTGCGTAAATTCGTAGGTGGTTTCATTGCAGGGGCAAATCGGCACGGAGAAATCCTTGCCCCACCCCTCTTTTCCGGTGCAACTTAGAAACGGATACGCTTTGATGGCAGCCGCCAAGTGGCCCGGCATGTCGATTTCGGGAACAATGTCGATGTGTCGGGCAGCCGCGTAGGCAATGAGTTGCTTCATCTCAGCCTGGGTGTAAAAACCGCCGTACAGCGTTTTTCCGTCTTTCTGAATCAGGTGCTTCGACGGCAAGGCAAAATCCGGATTGGTTTTCGCCCGCTCCAGCACCACCGAATCCTGGTTGTTGAACGTCCGCCAGGCCCCTATTTCCGTCAGTTTCGGGTATTTTTTGATTTCGATCCGCCAGCCCTGGTCATCGGTCAAGTGCAGGTGAAATGTATTGAATTTGTACAGTGCCAACAGGTCGATGAACTTTCGAAGATACGCCAGCGAAAAGAAATGCCGCGAGACGTCCAGGTGCATTCCCCGCCAGGCATACGCCGGTTGATCTTCAATCTGCACCGCCGGAACCGCCAGTGATTGGATCGGGAAATTCGACCGGCTTTCCAAGGTAACCGGCATCAACTGCCGCAGCGTTTGAATGGCCCGGAACATCCCCGCCGGTTCCTTTGCCGTCAACGCTACGGTTTTGGGCGTGATAGCCAGGCGATAGCCTTCCGGTGCCGTCAATCCGGCGTCATACTGAAAAATGATTTGTGTCGCCGTCTGTTTGACGGCCTTCGCCAGCGGTTTTCCAAAGCCGGTTTCCAGCATGGTGCGCAAAAAGTCCGCTTCCCGCCGAAAAAGGGCGGCTGATTTTGGGATGACGATGCCGGTTTCCGGCGTCAGAATAACCTGGCCCGGTTTGGGGGTCAGCGACGTCGGATACGGGATGATGGCGTACCTTTCGGCGACGGCCTGCGCGTGAAGCGTTGACCGATTCCAGACACTGAGTATTACTAACAAAACCACTATTCTACTTTTCCTATACATACTTACACGCTGTTCATGGTGTCTTAAAAGTGGTACTGAATTTCGGATTGCAACGGGGTCGGCCGTCTGTGCTGATCGCGATTTGCAATCGCGATCCACTCTGTTTCGGATTTGTAATCCGAAATTAGCCCTGCTCGTTAGGGTCGTTAAAAAAACGGATTACAAATCCGGGACAGAATGGATCGCGATTGCAAATCGCGATCAGCGGACGCCTATTTAATTTTCATTTTTTGAATAAAAAACCGTCCGATCTGCTTGCCCTGCGCCACGCCGTTTTCAATGGAATCCCGGAAGTGAATCCCGCCGTACAAACGGGAAACGGCGGCTTCGCTGGCGGCCTGTTCAAACGACCGGAACGATCGGGCCGGAATCCCAAACTCCAGTTCTACCGTGTCGGTATAGGTAACCGGCCCACCGGCCAGCGTCGTCAAAACCGTGGCGATGGCTGCCGACATCACGCTGTGGCCACTGGTGTATTCCGGAAACGGGGGCGTTTGCAACATCGGTCGCCAATCCCGGTCAAGGTGCTGATTGATAAAGGTTTCCGGACGAATCCGGTTGCTGTGGTATTTTTCTTCCCAGCATGAGATAAACGCATCAGCCATCGTCAACCCCACCAGCGTGTGCCAGCGTACGGTTTCGGCCAGCGACAGGTTTCGCTGGAGGCAAACGATGCTGGTGATGCCCATCCAATGTCCACCCGGTGTGATTTTCTTGGTCCCGAAACTAACGTGGCCCTTCTGGTTCAGGAAAAAAGGATTGCAGTCCCAGAAATTGGCGATGTGCCGTTGCTGATCGGTGAGTGCGCGGGTGGTGTCGTATACTTCTTTCGCCAGTTGAAAAAACGGCGATCCGGTTTTTTCGTCGTACTTCACCATCGGCAAAGGCCGGAACTGCGACGCACTATCGAGCAGAAAAGGGCGCAATCTGGGCCAATGGGGCTCATACGCTTCCGAGTAGGCCGGGGGCGTCGGTTGCCAGTAACCCGGTTCGTTCGTGGGCGTGAAACGCAGATAACCGCTCGTTTTGATGTAGCCATCCTGAGCCGCATACCGGACGAGTTTTTTTACCAGCGTGTCGGCGTAGGCCCGCGTGGCCTGAATACGGGCGTCCGTCAGCCGGAACCGGTTTTTGGCCTCTTTCACCAACGCCAGCCGGTCTTTTTCAAGCGTATAGCCCGACGGCAACAAATCCTCACCCATGCGC
Organism: Larkinella humicola; assembly: GCF_008727875.1. Lineage (GTDB taxonomy): Bacteria > Bacteroidota > Bacteroidia > Cytophagales > Spirosomataceae > Larkinella > Larkinella humicola. The sequence goes on from NZ_VTWS01000007.1 coordinate 27,829, forward strand.
AGAAGGGCGTATAAACTACCAAACCGGGCGTCGATTTGGGCGTCCGGCTGTCCGGTAAATGCCGGATAACTGCGCAGCAAACCGCCAAAAGGGACATAGTTGGCCGGGCGTTTTTGCTGGTATAGCAGTTCGTAGGCAGCCAGGTTGGCATACGCGTAATACCGGGCCGATGCACAGGGGCCGGTGACGTCGTTGACCATGACATCGGTCAGTTTTTTCAAGGTTTTCGCGTAGGCAGCAGCTTCCGTTTCCACCACAGGCGGTTCGGCCCGGAGGGTAAGGCTGCAAGCCAGCAGCAACAGAAATAGGAGTCTTTTTTTCATACTCAACGGGTCTTTTGGTAAACCCGGATGCTGTCATTATTACGGCTAAACAAGATGGTCAGGGTGTTATTCTGTTCCAGAGTGACGATGTCCCGCACGTCGCCCTCGACCCGAAAACCGGCTTTTGACTGCGGCACGTACGAAAACCGGAACGTTCCGTTGTTTTTAAACAGCGAACCGTAGTTGGCATCCATCTTGCCAATCTTGATGCGGGTATACGACTGGTTTCCTCCGACCAGCAAATCCTTCAACCCGTCGCCATCGTAGTCAACCAGTGCCAGGGCAAAAATGGGCGCAAACTGGGCTTCAATGGGCAGGTCGTGTTTGGCAAAGGTGCCGTCGCCCTTGTTTTCCAGGAGGATAGAACAGAACGTGGTCGCCTGAAGTGTGTCGGCCCGGGTCAGTTGTTCCGGCGTCAGGATCTCTTTCAGGGTGGCGTCGGCGAAGGACTGATAGGTCGGAAATTTTCGGCGAAGCGGAAAAAGCTGGTTGAGAGCTTCATCGCGGCTCACCAACGGATACGAACGGCCCTGGTTGTAATAACACAGGAACGGGTCGATGGCTTCGTTCTGGTCAAAATCGCCGTATACCATCGTCACCGGCTCGGTTTCGGTCGGTTTCATCTGGCTGTTGCGGCCAAAATTGCCGACCACCAGATCCAGATCGCCATCGTTGTCAAGGTCGGCGGTTTCGATGCGGTTCCACCAGCCGTTTGATTGAGTGATTGAGCGATTGAGTGAGTTAGTGAATACCCTGCCGGATTCATTTTTTAGAATCGTAACGGGCAACCATTCACCGACGAGGACGAGGTCTTGCCAGCCATCTTGGTCAAGGTCCAGCGCGACGGCGTCGGTAACCAGACCGATTTTGGTTAGAAAGGGCGCAAGCTGAGCGGTTTGATCGGTAAAAATGCCTTTGCCATCGTTGATGAGGATGCGGCTGCTGGTGGGTTCGGGATACCGGCCCGGAATGACCCGGCCCCCTACGAACAAATCGAGGTCACCGTCTTTGTCAAAATCCAGGGAAACGACGCAGCCATCACTGATGGTTTCGTCGGGAAGTGCCCCGGTTTGCCGCGCAAAATTCCCTTTTCCGTCGTTTAGGTACAACCGGTCCTGCAACAGCAGATCGTCGGGCAAATAGGCAAAACCACCACTGGCTACGTACAAGTCCGGATCGCCATCGCCGTCGGCATCGAAAAACAGCGCGTCCGTGTCTTCGTGCATTTTATCCGCATCGAAAGCGGATTGCGGACTTACTTGCCAGCTTCCATTCTTTTGCTGCAAAAGCAAGCTTCCCGGCTGGCCTTTCGCACCGGCGGCATACAAATCGACCAGACCGTCTCCGTTGACATCGGCCTTCGCCAGATGCGGCCCCTGAAATGATAACATATTGGGAATCAACAACTGCCGCTTGAAATCATTATAAGCGTCCTCCGTATGCCGGTACGGGAGCGAATCTCTAAGAACTTCCGTAAAAACCGGTTTCTCCAAGACGGTTTTGGTCCAGTCGTATTTTCCCGCTGCGTCTTCCGGTTTCAAAACCAGCTTTTGGTTGGCCTTTACGCCCCGCAACACCTGCATGTGGTCGTTCGGCCAGACAATTCGCAGACTATCGACGGTCGTCGCTTTGCCCAAACCAAAATGCAGGGGCGTATACAGACCGGACTGAAAACCACGCGAGGTGTTAAACTCCTGATACTGCGTCATTCCCTGGCTATACACCCATACTTTCGCCCCGGCAGCGAGCGTCGCCGGACTGTTCCCGAGCTGAACCTGCACATAATGCTGCTCCGAAACCCGGCTGTCATTGCGGTAAATCGAGGGCGGAACGTTGATGTTGTTGGTGATGATTTCCAGATCACCGTCGTTGTCCAGATCGGCATAAACCGCCCCGTTCGAAAGCGCTTTCTGGTCAAGTCCCCAGGCTTTTACCTTGTTTTCGAACGTTAACTGACCGGTATTCCGGAAAATGTAATGTTGGGTTGTGGTCGACGGCATTTGCCTGAGAATGTCCATCATGGCCGTCGAATCGCCCCGCGCAATCTTCAACTGCTGGTCGGCGTAGAACTTCATGAAGTCCATGTTGGTGTAATCCCGCAGGTAGCCGTTGGTGACGTACAGATCCTTCCAGCCGTCGTTGTCAAAATCCGCAAATAGCGGACACCAGCTCCAGTCGGTATTGGAGATACCCGCCAGTTGCCCGATTTCGCTGAATTTGGGCACCAGAAAACCGTTCTCTTTTTGAACGCCGGTGTGTAACTGCAACATATTCCGCATCAACTGGTGGTCAAATCCGTTGCGGAGCATGTTCTGGTAGCTTTCGTAATTCTCCGGGCCATAGAGCAGTTTTTGCCGCCTGTTGTCTTCGGGCAGCATATCGAGCGTAAAAATATCCGGCCAGCCGTCGTTGTTGATGTCCGTCACCTCGTTGCCCATTGAAAAGTAGCTCAAATGCCCGACCGACTTTTCCAGCGAATCGTAAAAGTGGCCCTTTCCGTCGTTGAGATAGAGGTAATCCTGTTCGATGTAGTCGTTGGAAACGTAAATATCGGGCCAGCCATCGAGGTTGATGTCCGCAATGGCAACGCCCAGTCCGAAACCGATCGGATTGCCTTTGATCCCGGCGGCTTCGCTGACATCCACGAACGTCCCGTTATCGTTCCGCAGCAAGCGGTCGCCCGCAAACTCGTCGCGCATGGCTTTCACGGCAGCCGCATCGAACCGCTTGAAATCCTTGATGTTGTGGTTGAGCAGGAAACAGTCCAGATCGCCATCCTTGTCGTAATCAAAGAAAGCCGCCTGGGTGCTGTGGGTTGGCAAATCCAGCCCGTATTGGGCGGCCTGATCCGTGAACGCTAGGTTTTTATTGTTGATATACAGCCGGTTGCGCCGTTGTTCCGGTCGGCCGCTACCGGAGTAGCAGACGTAAATATCCAGCCAGCCATCGCGGTTGATATCAACCAGCGTCACCCCGGTTTTCCAGCCCAGCCCTTTGCCGATTCCCGCCGAAGACGAAATATCTTTGAACTTCAAACTACCCTGATTGAGGTACATCCGGTCGGCCACCATGTTCCCGGTGAAGTACAGATCCGGCAAACCGTCGTTGTTCAAATCACCGACCGCCACGCCCCCGCCGTTGTAGAAATACTCGTAGGCCAGCACATTGTTTTTTTCGGTCTCGACCAGTTTGTTGACAAATTTTACACCGGTTTGCTGGGGATTGAGCAGGGTAAACTGGGCCAAAGCAGGTTGGGCGGTCAGCAGACCGACGAGGCAGCGTATCAGGCCGGAAAGCCGTCCGATGCGAAGAAAGTGTACGGTAGTAATCATTAAAAAGACTTACGGGTTAACAAGCCCACATAGCGACAGCCTATTAACCCGTAAGTTACGAAATTATACAAGTTACTTATTGTTTATCCCACCAGATCCGGGTCGTAAACAGATCGGGGCCCTGCACCGCAATGGCCGCGTTGTACTGAGCCGCGTTCCGGCTGGCTTCCGACGATGGATACCGCAACCGGCGCATGATGGTACCACCGGTTTCGTTGCCCGCGTAGTTGGTCGGGGTCAAAACCGGGTAGCCCGTCCGACGCCAGTTGGCGTAAGCTTCGTACGAATTCAGGAAGTTAACCGCCCAGTATTGCGTGCCGATTTGCTCCATTTGTTGTGCCGTCGTACCGGTTGCCAGATACGGATGCGCCGTCAGGTAAGCCGTGATGGAAGCCGCCGGAATGGTTCCGCCGTACAACGACATCATGCTCATGGCCGCTGTCACGCCTTTGTTGTAGTGTGCAGCCGCCTGACCGTCACCCCAGCCGCGAAGGGCTGCTTCTGCCAATAGGTATTCCACTTCGGCATAGCTCTGGAAAACCGTCGGGGCCGAGTTGCTCGCGATTTTGTTCAGGTTGGCTTCCGAATACGTCGCCATCGACTGGTCGGTCCAGGTTGGAATAAGCGTTTTGATCGTCGTCACGTCATACCCGTTTGGCAAGCCTTTCTGTACAGCCGGGGCCGATGCGGTGGCTTCTTTGGTCGGGTCAGCATTTCCCTCCCACAAGGTTGCGATAAACGGCAGACGCGGGTCGTTGTTGTTTTTCAGGAAGTTAACAAACGTCTGGCTGAGTTTGCTGTTGGCATTGCCTTTCAGGTTGGCCGCGTCGTATTCCTGCGTTTTCAGCGTGTTGCTGTCCAGGTTCCGTTTGTTGTCGTCGCCCTCGGCATGGTTCACTTTGGCAATGTCGTCATTGCTCTGCATCACGCCCCCGGCAATCGCTTTTTTCACATAGGTTTCCGCTTTGGCCGGGTCCACTTTCGTGAGCCGCATGCCCAACCGGAGCATCAACGAATAGGCAAACTTCTTCCATTTGGTCAGATCCCCCGCGAAGATGATATCGCCCGCACCGTAGCCGGTTTTGGTGGCATCGAGGGCCGGAGCCGCCAGATCCAGTTCATTGAGCATATCGGCATAAATGTCGGCCTGCTTGTCGTATTTCGGTGAGTACGTATTGTTCAGATACCCTTTTGCGGCTTCGGAATACGGAATGTCGCCGTACAGATCCGTTACGCGGTGGTAGGCAAACACCCGGAAAATCCGGGCCACGTTGTAGAGGTTCGACTGCGCCGGATCGTCTTTCGTCAGGGCAATGATCTGTTCCAGTTCCTTGATGTGCGAACCGTAGGCCGTCTCGAAAAACGCATCGGAATACGGACCGTTGTACAGGTACTTATCTCCCGACCAGTAGGTGTTCAGGGCGGCAAAATGCTGGATGATAGCACCGGCATAAATCAGATTTCCCCGGTGGTTTTCGTAACCTGTTCCGGCGGTTTTCACCACACTGTAAGAAAACAGGTTGGGAATCACCGGCGTTGTGAGGGCGTTCGGGTTGGTGTTGAGTTCCTCAAACCCGTTGTCGCAAGAGGAAAACAGGAGACTGGCGCTCAGGAGACTCGTCAGGATCGGCAGTCGTCTTCTTTTTATTGTTTGTAACATGATGCTGTAGTGTTAAGATCAGTAGTTCCTAGAAACGAACCATCAGGTTCAGACCAAAGCTGCGGGCCGGTGGTACGCCGAACATTTCGAGTCCCTGTGCATTTCCGCTGTTGTAGGTCGATTCCGGATCGACATTTGGCACTTTGCTGTACAATAACAGCAGGTTCCGGGCGACGAACGACAAGCTAACCGACTGAATGGGCGTTTTTGCCAGGAACGACTTCGGCAGGGTGTAGCCAAACGTCAACTGGCGCAGTTTGGCGAAATCCGAGCTATAGATGAACTGGTCGGTGATCGTCGTCAGACCGCTGTAGTAGTCCTGAACGTCTTTGCCCGCAAACGTTTTCGTGAACGCATCGCCGGTCGGCGAAACACCGGTTACGGTCAAACCGCCTTCACGGCCCACCAGCGTTTCTTTGGCCAGGCCTCTGGCGTAGGCGAAATAGTTGGTCGCACTGTACAGTTTGGCCCCAAATTTCGCATCGATCAGGAAGCTCATCGAGAAGTTCCGGTAGCTGAAGGTGTTGGTCAACCCCATCGTCAACGGCGGCACACCACGACCCAGCATCGTAAATTCGCTGCGCATCGGAACGCCGGTAGCCGTGTTATAAACCGTGTTGCCATTGGCATCTTTCAGGGCTCTATACCCCGCCAGCATCCCATAAGGCTCACCCTCAAAGTGATAGACGTACGCACTTTGTGTCCGCGACTGGTCAAGTTCCAGGCGTTTCAGACCATCGGCGATTTTTACGACTTTGTTATCGTTATACGCCATGTTGTAGGCCACATTCCACGTCAGACCGCTGGCCGCTTTAACGGGCGTACCGGTCAGCAACACTTCAATCCCTTTGTTCACGACTTCACCCACGTTCAGCAACACGTTGCCGTAGCCGGAAGCCGATGAAGTTGACGCCGTCACCGGATCATTTTTCGTCACCCGGTTATAATACGTCAGGTCAAGTCCCAGTTTGTTGTTGAACAGCTTGGTTTCCAGACCAATTTCCGTGGTCGTCGAGGTGTTGGGCTGCAACAGGGCGTTCGGAATGGTTCCGCCGTTGATGCGCATCAGCGGGACGCTGCCCACGTAGGAGTTACCTTCCAGGGCGTAGGTCAGGTTCAGGGCGTATGGGTTCGGATAACCACCCCCTACCTGCGCCAGCGAAGCGCGGATTTTCCCGTAATTCAGCCAGTTGCCTTTGTTGGGCAGCACGTCGGAGAACACGAAGCTCAAACCGGCCGACGGATAGAACAGGCTATTGTTGGCCTTCGCCAGCGTCGAGAACCAGTCCTGGCGACCGGTCAGGGTCAGGAACAGCACATTCTGGTAACCCACATCCGCCGAAGCAAACAGGGAGTTGATACCAAAACCGCTGTAGCCGTAGCCCGACGATTTGTTGATCGTGTTGTCGAGGAAGTAGTTGAAAGGCACGTTGAACTGGCTGCCGTTGTAGCTCATTTCCTCCGTCGAGCGACGCATCCGGTTTCCACCCGCCAGGGCATTGACCGAGAAAGCCCCGAACTCTTTGTTAAACCCAAGCAGCACTTCGGCGTTGGTTTCCTGAATCTGCACCTGACGACGGTTCATGCTCCCAAGCGTCGAATAGGCCAAACCGGTCGGTTCGATGCTCAGGTATTTCATCATGTTGTTGTCGGTACCCACCCGGCCCCGGATGTAGAGGAAGTCGGTGATGTTGTAGCGCATCGAAAACGATCCCAGGAAGCGGTTCCGAATGTCTTCGTTTTTCACTTTGTTCACCACGAAATACGGGTTCTGTGCATACACGCTGCTGTTCCAGAGAGCCTCATATCCACGGGAATCGTAACCCGGATCCAGCGAACGGATGTCGACCGTATTGGCAATCATCTGCACCCCGTAGTTCGGGTTTTTGGGCGTATCCGACAGGAAGGTCCGGTTGGTTCCGGTTTCAATGTTGTACTGAGCAACGCCTTCGAAAAGCACTTTTTTCGACAGGTTGGCATTGGCGCTGAGGTTGAACGACTTCCGGTTGAACCCGGAGTTTGGAATGCTGCTTTTCGAGTCGAGGTTCGAGGCAGAGAAACGGAAGCTGGCGGCTTCGTTTCCACCGGCCACCGCCACGGTGTTGGTGAAGGTGCTACCGGCGTTGTAGAAATTCTTGACGTTATCTTTCTGGGCTGAATACGGCCGGGTTACGCCGTCGAACTGAATCACCGGCGAACCGTCGATCCGGGCACCCCACGATTGCGCTCCCGTGTTGATGGCTTCCTGCTGGGTCAGGGGTTTGGCCTGCCGGATTCCCTGCCCGTAGTCATACTGCCAGTCGGTCAACGTAAAGGGACGATCGCTGGTGTAGGTTCCGTTGTATTCGACCCCGATTCCTTTCTGGCCTTTCCCGGTTTTGGTCGTGATCAGAATGACCCCGTTCGAAGCGCGTGAACCGTAGAGAGCCGCAGCCGTTCCCCCTTTCAACACCGAAATGGTTTCGATGTCGTCCGGGTTAATGCTGTTCAAACCGTCGCCCGTGTCCGTTCCGCCCCACATTCCGGCCGAGTTGACGTTCGTGTTGTCGATGGGCACCCCGTTGACAACGTACAGGGGCTGGTTGTTACCACTCAGCGAACCGTTCCCCCGGATAATGACCCGGCTCGATCCGCCCGGTCCCGTTGCCGTTGCGGTTGCGTTCACCCCGGCGACTTTCCCCGACAAGGCGTTGCCAAGGTTGATTTCGCGGGCCTGCGTAAAATCCGATCCTTTCACTTCCGTCACCGAATAACCCAGGGCTTTTTTGTCTTTGGCGATCCCCAACGCCGTTACGACGACCTCCTCCAGCGTCTTGTCATCTTCAACCAGCGCGACATCGATGGTCGTCTGGTCGCCCACGGTAATGTTCTGGGCCACAAACCCGAGTGACTGAATTACCAGCACACTACCTTTGCCGACGCTGATGGAATACCGGCCGTCGGAATCCGTGATCGTTCCTTTGTTCGTTCCTTTAATCAAAACGTTGGCACCTGGAATGGCGCTCTGGCTCGCATCCGTCACTTTTCCCTGTACGTTCAGGAGTTGCGCCCACGACACGCTGCAACTCACGAGCAGAACGAAAAAAAGGAGAGTAAACCGCTCTTTACATAGCTTCATTGGTTTTCTGTAGGTTGGTTGATGTTAAGAAATAAGCGCAATAGCATTCCGGGAAACGGAACAGTAAGAAAATGGAAATAAGCAGATTAAGGGATTAGTGATAGGGTATTCAGAACAATCTTTTCTATAAATTACCTTCTTTATTGGGGATAAATGGCGTGCAAGCTTCAATAAAATTTGGCTTTCTACTGAATTAGCAAGCAAATATACTATTTGTTAATTTTTTTAAAAAATAGAGCCTGAATTATAAATAAATGAGTTTTATTACTTTCCAAAGGTTAAGTTTTACTAAATGGATATTTTCTGGATTACAATATTATTATTGCGTTACGCTGAATAAACCCGGTTTTTCAGAGTCAAATAAGTTCTCTAAAAAGTACCGTGAATATTTTCAGACAAGCCGATCTGCTCAACCTACAAACGGGCATCTGAAGCAAAATTGAGGAATGTAAACTGCCAAAAAGGCAAAGAAAGGGCGATCAGAGCAGGGGCTTAACACCGGCTTTTTTAAATTTAGCCACGACGAAGAGGCCGATGGCTTTTCCCTGAGCTTGCCCGTTCTCAATCGCATCGCGGTAATGAATACCGCCGTAAAGTCGGGAGATGGCCGCTTCTTCGGCGGCTTGCCGGAACGACGTAAAGTTCCGGGTGGGCAGTTCAAACAGGACTTCGGTATCGTCCGTAAATGAAAAATTCTCTCCGATCAGATACGTCAACACTTCGGCCACGGCGGTCGAAATGACGCTGTGACCGCTGGTGTATTCCGGAAAAGGTGGCGTCTGCAACAGTGGCTGCCAGCGCGCATCGATGTAGCGGTTGATGACGGTTTCGGGTCGGACGCGGTTACTGCGGTATTTTTCGTCCCAGCAACTGATGAAAGCATCCATCAACGTGGCGGCAACCAGCCAGTGGGCCTGGAGTGTTTTGTCGAAATCCAGTTTGGCTTTCCGGGTCGCAATGCTCGTGATGTTCATCCAGTGTCCTCCCGGACTGATTTTTTTAAAGCCAATCGACATGTGGCCGGAGGTGTTGATGGCGAAGGGGTTGCAGTCCCAGTACGAGGCAATAAACCGTTTTTTTTCATCCAGATTTTTCCCTTCCCGGTATACTTCGTAAGCCAGCTTGTAGAATGCACTGGTGGAATCCTTGCTAAAAACGACCGCCGGTTTGGGGGTAAACTGCGTGCAGGTATCGATGAACATTGGGCGGATGGTTCGCCAGTGGGGTTCGATCGCTTCGATGTAACCCGGTGGGGTTGGATACCAGAATTGGTCACCTTTGGCGGGGCGGTGGCGCAGGCGGGTGCTTAGTTTCAGGTAATTATCGGTTGCGGCATACGCCGTTACTTGTTTAGCCACTTCCTGCGCAACGGCAATCGACGGGTTGATAACCGCCTGGTCGTACCCTTCTTTCCGGAGTGTTTCCATCAGCTTTTTCTGTTCCTCCTCCAGCATATAGCCCGAGGGAAGCATCAGCCGGCCGGTTTCCAGCACACAAAAAAGGGCAGCAATCTGGTAGTTGTAAGGACCTTTCGGTTCAATCACGATCTTTTTATGGCTGCGAACCAAGGCCGAAGGGGCTGTTAAAGCGGTATTGTGCTGCGCCATGATTTCATACGCCCCCAGTAAACTGTACGAATAAAACCGGCTGGCAGCGGGTGGATTGGCCACATCATGAATCATCACCATCGTCACCGCGAAAATCGTGGGCTGCAAATGACGCCCAAGATCCGGCCTGGCCTTTTGCCCCTGCACCGAATGACAAACCAGGAAACCAAGCAGAAATAAATACCGCATCACCTTCATTTTTTGTAAACCTGAACCGGTTCGTTGAAGGCCCCGATTACCAAATACTTCTGCTCCTTTACCTGTAATTCGACCACCGCTTTGACATCCCCAATCACCGATAAACCGGCTTCGGGTTGACTCACATACGAAAAACCGCCTTTCCCGTCTCCTTTTAATAAACAACCATAATTGGCATCCAGACTGCCAATTTTCAGCCGATTATCGGATTTGTTTCCCAGCAGCAAAACATCCATAAAACCGTCGTGATCGAAGTCTTCAACCAGTGATTTCGTTATTGGAGAAAATTGGGCCTGAAGCGGCAGAATCCGTTTTTCAAATGCGCCATCTTTCGCCAGAAAACAGACGGAACGGCATTCCGTAACCGTTATTTTTTTAGCTTTCGCTAAATCCTCCGCCGAGAAAATGTCGTTAATGGTTGCCGTCGAATAGTCTTTGTAGTAGCCAAATTTCCGACGCATGGGGAAGATCTGATCATTCAATTCGTCCCGGCTGACAAACGGATAGGATGTTCCCTGCACAAAAAAACTGAAGAACGGATCAATGGAACCGTTGTTATCAAAGTCGGCATACACCAGCTCGGCGGGTTCTTTTCTCGAGTATTTAAGCTGCGAATTGATGCCCAGATTTCCGGCGATAAGGTCTTTTTTACCGTCACCGTTTACATCAGCAACCGTGATCGAAAACCAGAAACCGTTTTCTTCTTCTGGAAAGTAGTGAGCGGTTTTATCCACAAAACCGTCTTTGGTATTGACAAACACTTTAATTGGCATCAGTTCCCCACACAGCATCAAGTCTTTCCGGCCATCGCCATCCAGATCTTCCCATTGGGCATCAGTAACCATGCCGACGGTCGAGAACGGCGTTTTTACGATTTTAAACTGTCCCTTTCCGTTATTTTCCAGCAAATAGGAAGCGGGTGGTTCCGGATACCGCCCCGGAATAACCCGCCCGGCGACAAACAGATCCAGATCGCCATCACTGTCGAAATCCACTACCCGAACACAGGATTTACTGCTGGCCGTCAGCACGGGTAAAGCGGTTGTAATCAATTTTAAATTGCCTTTGCCATCATTGATATACAGGACATCCTGCAACGATGGCGTGTTGGGTTCAAACAAGGAATAACCGCCTTTGGCAACGTATAGATCATCGTAGCCATCGCCATTGGCATCGAAAAAAACAGCCGCCGAAAGCGCCGAAACGTTCTCGTCTCCAATGGTTAATTCGTCAATTTTTTTGAAGGTGCCGTCCGTTTGCTGCAACCAGATTTTGCCGTTGGTATTTTTATCCCCGCCAATAAAAAGATCCTCCAACCCGTCTTTATTCACATCGCCTTTTGCCAGAACCGGCCCAACCTGCGAATACATAAACAGCATCAGCGGCTGGCGTTTGAAATCATTTTCGTTGTAGCCTTCGTGAAGAAAGGAAATGACCTTCTCGGTTTTTTGAAAAATACCGGGTTTGTTTTTCTGGACCACCCCTCCTTTGGACTTTAAAGGACTGGTAGACTGCGTAATCGTGAGAAGCTGATTAGCAGCTACTTGCCTCAGCCTTTGTTCAGTTTGGTCGGGCCAGATCACTTTGATGGAATCGACCATCGTGGCCTGATCGAGGCCAAAATGCAGCCGGGTCGATTGCGAAGACAGGTAACCCCGAACCGGTTGTTGCTCCTGATACTGCAACCCGCCTTGGGTATAGACCGTAACCTTGGCTCCCACCGCCTGTTTATTCTTGCCAGCCGAAACCAGTTTGAGTTGAATGTAAGACGTTTTTAATTGCTCCCGGCTCAGGTTCTGGTATACAAAAGCGGGTTCGTTGATGTTGTTGACGACCAGTTCCAAATCGCCGTCGTTATCCAGATCGGCATACACCGCCCCGTTCGAAATCGAAGCGGTTTGAAATCCCCAATCCGTCTGTTTATTCGCAAAAGTCAGATCCCGGTTATTCTTAAAAATATAATTGGGCAATTTGGTCGATGGCATGGCCCGGATCAAATCCATGAGCTGAATCGATTCGCGTTTGATCGCTTTCTGCACTTTATAATCACCCCAGTATTTCAGAAAATCCTTGTTGGTATAATCCCGCAAATACCCGTTGGTGATAAACAGATCTTTGTAACCGTCGTTGTCAAAATCAGCCAGCAAAGGCGCCCAGCTCCAATCCGTATTCGAAACACCGGCGGCCTGTGCAATTTCGCTGAAGGTTCCGTCGCCGTTGTTCAACTGCAACATGTTGCGCATGTATTGCTTGTAGAGTTTTTGCTGAACCATGAGTTCAAAAGACTCGTAGTTTTCCTGGAGTTGCAGCAGTTTTTGCCGCCGATTGTCTTCGGGTAACATGTCCAGTGACATAATATCCGGCAGACCGTCGTTGTTGTAATCGGCAATGTCAATGCCCATCGAAAACTGCGCCAGATGCCGGAAATAGTGCTGGGTTTCGTCTTTGAACGTCCCGTTTTTCTGGTTGATGTAGAGGTAATCCGATTCGTTGTAATCGTTGGTGACGTAAATATCGGGCCAGCCATCCTGGTTCACATCGGCAATGGCCATACCCAACCCAAACGTGAGCGGATACTGGTGAATACCGGCTTTTTTGGTGACATCGACAAAATGGTTATCCCGGTTTTCATAGAGTTTATTCCCGGCCAGTTCATCCACTTCGTTCCGCAGTTTGGCCAGTTCCATGTTGTCGTATTTCTTCACATTGTGATTCAACAGCATCATGTCCAGATCGCCGTCGTTATCAAAATCGAAAAAAGCCGACTGGGTGCTGTAGCCCGGATCATCGAGACCATATTGCCTGGCCTGTTCGGCAAACCGCACTGACCCATCGGACGAAACGCCCTGGTTGATAAACAATTGGTTCCGGCGTTTGTCGTCTTCTCCTTTGCCGGAATAACAGACATAGATATCCAGCAGGCCATCGCCGTTTACGTCGGCCATGCTAACGCCGGTTTTCCAGCCGCCCGACCGACCGCCCAAGCCCGGCGCAGCGGTTTTGGTGACGTCTTTAAATTTCAGTCCACCCAGATTCAGGTAGAGTTTGCTGGGTTTCAGATTGGCGGTAAAAAACAGGTCCTCCAGGCCATCGCCGTTCAGATCGCCGACGGCGACACCGCCCCCGTTGTAAAAATACTCGTAGGATAAGACGTTCAGGCTTTCGTTTTCGTCAATGTCGTTGCTGAAATCGATGGCGGTTTGTTTCGGGGAAAGGAGTTGAAACAGAGTCGTTTGGGCTTGCAAAAAGGTTACCGGGAGACTCAACAGCAAGAGAAGCCCTACTTTAGGCACCCACGCTGTTTTTAAACCGGATGCGTACCTTTTGTATTCCGAACCGAGGACAATCATGGTAGCTTAAAACGAAAAACTTCAACAGGAGAAGTTGAAGTTAAGGTAATTTCTGAAACAAATAAAAATAGGGAAGGCTGCCGGATGGCACCTTCCCTATTTCGTCGTATTACTTATCCCACCAAACCCGGCCAGTGAGCAAATCACCACCCGTCAGGCGGCTAACCGCTTCGGTGTAACTGGTTTTGTTATTGATAATTTCCGTTGACAGGTAAATCATGCGTCTTGGAATGGTGGCATTCGTGACATTCCCCGGATAGTTGACCGGCGTCAGCACCGGATAGCCCGACCGTCGCCAGTTGATCCAGTTTTCAACAAAGTCCATGTAGCTTCCCGTTGCCAGCCAATACTGCGTGTTGATGGCATTCAGTGACGCTTCCGTCGACGTCGCATTCAGCGGATTGGCGGCTACGTAAGCGGCTGCGGCTGCGGGCGTGATGGCGGCCGTGGCATCCAGTTGCGACAGTGACGTCATGGCAGCCGTTACACCGTTAGCGTAATGTTCGGCGGCCGTTCCCGGCACGTTCCAACCCCGCACTTTGGCTTCCGCCAGCAGCAGTTCGGTTTGCGCGTAGGTAATCGTTTCCAGTGTGCCGTTCCGTTTCAGGTACACCGAAATGCGTGGTCGGGAATATTTTCCCAGGGGCGCCACGTCGTTGCCGGTTCCTGTCGCTCCCGGATAGCCCGCTGCCGTCCGGATGTCCCGGGCACCACCGCTCAGGTCGTAACCATTTGGCAAGCCAACCTGAACAGCAGGATCGTTAACCCCCACCAGCGTTTGAAGCGCATTGTTGGCCAGGCCCGGCTGTGGCACTTCGGCAATGGCACTCAAACGCGGGTCATTGGTCGCTTTCAGGGCGTCGATGAAGGTTTTAGACCACCGCAGTTCCCGGAAATCATCCGCAACCTGGTACACGTTGAAAATCCCGGACGTCGCATTATTGGCATCCGATACGATTTTCGCGTTGTCGTCGTTGGACGTGAACACCCCGCCCGCAGCCGCTTTTTCGGCCCAGGTTTTCGCCGTGGCCGGATCGATCTTGGTCAGACGCATGGCCGCCCGCAACATCAGCGAATAGCCCAGTTTTTTCCATTTGACGATGTCACCGGCGTAATACAAGTCGCCGGTTGGCTTCAGCTTGGTGGCATCCAGGGCGGCCGTTGCCTGCTCCAGTTCGGTCAGAATACCGGTATAAATCGACTGTTGCGTATCGTATTTCGGGTTCGCAACACCTTCTTTCACTTTGAAAGCTTCGCTGTACGGAATATCGCCGTAAACGTCGGTGGCCCGCTGCATGTTCATGGCCTGCATGATCCGGCCAACGTTATACAGATTCGTGTACTGCTCCTTGCCTTTCGTCAGGCTGATCATTTCAGCCAAAACCGTACCGATGCTGTAAGCCCGGCTGAACAGGCTGCCCTGATAGCTGGTCGAGTTCTGGGTGTTGACATATTTGTCACCATTTCCGTAATACGTAAAGGTTGACGCCAGAACCTGCATCGAGGTGCTTTGGTAGAGAATCCCATCGTAGCCCAGGTTGATGTACGACATCTGGGCGTTGGGTAAAAAGAAGTTCGGGTCCCAGGTTGACTCACTCGACCGGGTCGGGTCGGTGTTGATTTCGTCAAATTTGTCGGTACAGCTTGTCGCACAAACCAACAACAGCGCTGCTATATAGATTGAAGTTTTCTTCATGGTTTTCAATTATTTTTTGAACCGGGCATTTAAGGTGAAACCAAACGTTCTGGTTGAAGGCAACTGGGCACCTTCCGTCCCGGCGTAGCGCAGGTCGGACGAGAAACCAGCTTCCGGATCGAAGTTTTCGGTGTGCTTCAGCAGCGTAGCCAGGTTACGGCCAACCAGTGACAGGGATATGTCTTCAAACGGCAGTTTGCTACCCGTAAACCATTTTTCCGGCAGGTGATAGCTCAGGACGACCTGACGCAGTTTAATGAAATCGGCATTGAACACGTTCAGTCTCGAGATGTTGGTCACCAGAGCCGGATAGTAGGTGTAGGCCGGTACGTTCCGGGTGTTGGTTTCGCCGGTAGCCAGCACACCCGATGCCACGACTCCGGTTTCACGACCCACCAGCGTCATCTTGTTCAGCCCGTCCACGATGGAATAGTGGTTGGTCGCCGACAGCACTTTTGCGCCAAATTTATAGTCGAACAGGAACGAAAGGCCAAAGTTTCCGTAGTTGAAGCTGTTGTTCAAACCGCCGTATACTTTCGGAATGGCTGACCCCATAGGCGTCAGTGCTCCCCGTTCCGGAACCCCGTTGGCACCGACGATGACCTGCCCGCTGGCGTTGTATTTGTAATCATAAGCCATAATTTGCGCGGCCGGCAAGCCTTTCACGTGGGCGATGTTTCCGTTCAGAGGCCGGTAGGTTCCCAGTCCGAGGGTGGTCGTTCCGCCATCGCCGTCGATGTCCACAATCGTATTTTTGACGTTGGTGATGTTGAATGACACATCCCACTTGAACGATTTGTTCACAATCGGCGTACCGGTGATCAACAACTCAAGCCCGGTATTTTTGGTCGAACCCAGGTTCAGAACCCGCGACGAGTACCCGGTGGTGGGCGACAACGGACCGCTCACAATTTCATCCTTGGTTTCCCGGTTAAAATAGGCGAAGTCGATTCCCAGACGGTTTTGCAAAAATTTGGTTTCAAAACCAATTTCAAACTCTTTCAGCCGGAACGGTTTCAGGTTGAGGTTGGGCAACTGAGAACTAAATCCGCCTTGTGGAACGCCATTGATGGTGTTCCCCAGCGAGTAATACTGGCTCGTCAGATAGGCATCAAACGCTTCACCGCTGGTTTGGGCATACGACGCCCGCAGTTTACCAAAATCCAGGGAAGGCACTTTGAACAATTCCGAGAACACAAAACTGGCGGAAACCGAAGGCGCAAAAATACCCCGGTTGGCCGACGGCAGGGTTGAATAGATGTCGTAACGACCCGTGGTTGACAGCGTCAGGAAGTTCTTGTAGTCAAAATCCGCCGTATAATACGCCGATTGGACCTGCCGTTCGTTAAATCCGTAGGATTGCCCTTTGGTCAGTGTATTCGACAGGGTATACAGGTACGGAATGCTCAGACTACCGCCCGAAACCCCAACACTCTCGGCTCTGTTTTTTCTGAGGTTGGCCCCCAGCGCCATATTCAGGTTCAAATCCGGAAGCAGTTTGCGGTTAATTCCCAACAAACCGTCGATGTTCATTTCGTGTTTCTGCTCCTT
Source organism: Larkinella humicola (assembly GCF_008727875.1). Taxonomy (GTDB): domain Bacteria; phylum Bacteroidota; class Bacteroidia; order Cytophagales; family Spirosomataceae; genus Larkinella; species Larkinella humicola. Next base: position 44,664 of record NZ_VTWS01000007.1, read on the forward strand.
GCTGTAATTGACGCTACCCAGCCGCGAGTAAGCGGTTCCGTAGGGCGTTACACTAAAGCCGCCGTCATTGATCAGGTCATACCCAATCCGGCCCTGCAGGTAAATCCAGTCCGCAAACTGGTATTTACCGGTAATGGCCGAAATCAGGCGTTTCCGATCCAGACTACTTTTATACTGATTCACGACAAACCAAGGGTTGGTTTTGTACGTGTCATCGCTGAATGTCAACTCATTACCCGTTACAGGATCGAAACCCGGTTTCAAAGCGGCCTGGTTGAAACTTGTCGCCAGGAGCATAATCCCGTAGTTCGGGTTCTGGGGAGCATCGCTCAAAGCTGGCCGGTTTTTATCCTGCTGGTCGATGTAGTTCCCCATAATGGTCACATCGAACTTATCGGTAACTTTCTGATTCACATTGAGGTTAATGGTTTTCCGTTTCATACCGCTGTTCCGAACGGTAGTCTGGGCGTCCATCGACGACAGGGATAACCGGAAGCTGGTTTGCTCATTTCCGCCCGACATCGCCACGGTATTCGTCAGCGTAGCGGCTGTCCGGTAGAACTGGTCGATGTTGTCTTTGACGGGTGAATACGGATACTGTTTGCCGTCGAACTGGGTATACATGGCACCGTCCATTTTTTCGCCCCAGCTGTAAATCCCCGAATTTCGGGCGCTGTTGACGTCGGTTGGCCGTTTACCCTGCGTTCCCTGACCGTATTCATACTGATAGTCGGTCCAGTTAATGACCTTGTCAAACTGCATGTTTCCGTTGTATTCCACCGAAAGACCGGAGTTTTTGCTGCCACCTTTGGTCGTAATCAGAATGACCCCGTTGGCCGCCCGCGTACCATACAAAGCCGCAGCCGTAGCTCCTTTTAACACCGTCATGGTTTCAATATCATCCGGGTTAATGTTGGCAATCCCGTCGCCGTTATTGTTTCCGCCCCACTCACCGGCGTTTCCGCGCGAGGAGTTATCCATCGGAACCCCATTGATGACAAACAAAGGGCTACCACCGCTGAAGTTGCTCACCCCCCGAAGGTTGATCCGGGACGACGAACCAGGACCGCCGGTTCCGGGCGTAATGCTTAAACCGGCCACCCTCCCCTGCAGGGAGTTGATGACGTTGGTTTCGCGCGCCTGGTTGACCGATGACGCATCGATGGTCGTTACGGAATACCCCAGCGAGCGCGTGTCCCGCTTGATCCCCAAAGCCGTTACGACGACTTCTTCCAGTGAAGCGTCGCCGGGTTGCAACTGAACTTCGATGGTCGAGCGGTTTCCGACTGCAATTTCTTGTTTTGCGTAGCCAATATAAGAAACCACCAGAACGGCGTTATCGTCGGGTACGACAATTCGAAAACTTCCATTTCCATCGGTGTTGGTGCCGCGGGTCGTTCCCTTGATGGTGATGGTTGCGCCAGCCAGCCCGTTCCCTTTCTCATCCGACACCTTTCCGGTAACTGCTTTATCCACAGCCAATGAAGGTGAAGCCGCAAAGAGTAGCCAGGCTCCGGCAAAGACAAAAACCTTTAAGCAGGTTTTAAGTAGTTTTTGTTTCATAAACTTCATTATTAGGATTGTTTTAGGTGAATATACGTAAAAAGCGCACTGAATTCAAGTAGGAAAACTGAAGGCTAATCTGCCGATTCTTAGCCTGTTACAGCCCAAAAAGAATGACTCTACTTCCAAAATATACTGAAAATGGCAAAAAAACAGGCAGAATATTCTGCACGATGAGGTATCAACTGCAAAGATATTCCTTTTTTAAAAAATTTAATAATACCGTCATTAATTTTAAATTAATATTGAATTTATACAGTTCCTATATAGGATCACTTTTAACGTACCCTGACCGACTTCACTACCACACGATTGTACTTTAGCAATAAAAATGCAGGGAATCCGCAACAAACCTCGTCACGAAATGGTACAAAAAAAACGGCGGCTATCCCTAACGTTTATAACCCGGCGGTTTTGGCGTAAAAAGAAAGTCCCGGAATTTTCATGTTCCGATTCAGCCGCTGGCCCGTCAAAAAAAATAATTTGCAACCTAAATTTCTGTCTTGCGACCATTAAAAAACCGGTTTAAACTATCTTCCAGCCCTGTTTTCCAATTTTATACTGCAAACGACTCCCGAATGTCCTCTCTTCAAACCAGTCTATTTTTTTTCATCGTCTTCGGGGTAGCCTCTTTCTCTTTCGTAGAAATAGACGCCCCCCAGGCCCGTCTTCATAGTAGAACTGCGGATGGAAACGATTCCATTTCTGTCGGGAAGCAACTGGCCATGCGCCATTGCGGGAGTTGCCACCTCGTTCCGGAACCGGCGTTGCTGGACAAGAAGACCTGGGTAGCGGGGGTGCTTCCCAACATGGCCATGCGGCTTGGCATCAAATTACCCGGTCAGGATACGCTAAAACCGCTCTCGCCCGAGGAGGAAAAAGCCGTTGGCAGGCTGAACATTTACCCCGAAACCGCCCTGCTTTCGGCAGACGAATGGGCGGAAATTGTGCGGTATTACGAACATCTCGCACCCGCCGAACCGTTGCCGCAAAAACCCTATCAGCCCCTGACCAATCAACTTCCGCTGTTCAAAGCGCGGGAAATTGCACTCGGCGATAAACCGGTTCCGCAAACGACCTTGCTGAAATATGACAAATTTACCAGCCAACTTTACGTAGGCGATGCCCAGAACGCCTTGTATGTGCTCGGCAACCCGCTGCAAGCTGGTGATGCGTTCCTGAACGATACCTGGTGGATCGATACCGCCCCGACGGATATTGACTTTCCTAAAAATGCCGCTCCCCGCCTGCTCACCATTGGGATTTTCAGCCCGTCGGACCAGCACCTTGGACGACTCATGACGCTGGAACGGGCGGCCAAACCCGGCACCTCTCCCATCAATATCCGGGACCTGCCCCGGCCGGTGCAGTTTGCAACCGGCGACCTGAATGCCGACGGCAAAGAGGATGTGATCATCTGCGGTTTTGGCAATAATGCGGGCAAGCTATTCTGGTACGACGGTTTCGAGCCGACCAAAGAACACGTTTTGAAAGCCTTGCCCGGTGCCCGAAAAGTGGAGATTGCGGATTTTAACCGCGATAAAAAGCCCGACATCATGGTTGTGATGGCCCAGGCGCGGGAAGAAGTCGTTATTTTTTACAACCAGGGCAACGGGCGGTTCAAGGAAAAAACCGTGCTGCAGTTTTCGCCCCTGTTCGGTGCCAGCTATTTTGAACTGGCTGATTTTAACCAGGATGGTTTTCAGGATATTCTGCTGACCAATGGCGACAACTGGGATTACTCGTCCGTCAACAAAAATTACCACGGCGTGCGGATTTATCTGAACGATCGGAAAGACAACTTCAAAGAAGCCTGGTTTTATCCGCTCTACGGAGCCAGTAAAGCCATCGCCCGGGATTTTGACCAGGACGGCGACCTCGACATTGCGGCCACGTCGTTCTATTCCAATCTGGCCCAGCCCGAGCAGGGCTTTGTGTATTTGTCCAACGAAGGCCGACTGAACTTCAAACCGTTTACCACGACGGAAGGTGCTCACGGAAAATGGCTCACCATGGAAGCCGCCGATTTCGACAAAGACGGTGATGTTGATCTCGTGTTAGGCTCGTATTTCCACACGGTTGGCGAAATGACCCAGTTGATTTTTAAGGGTATTCTATCGTTTCCGCAACTGCTGGTGCTGGAAAACCGGAAGAGATAAAAACATCAGGCTTCCGCCTTTTGCCCCGTTCCCTAATTGCTTTAACCACCGGATTACGAGTTTGACTTATCAGCCCACTGCTTTAGCTGTGGGTATAACGAAAAGTATCCCTGCCAACCGAACCGTTTTAACGGTTTCGTAATGATTCGGTCTCATGATAATGTACCCACAGCTAAAGCAGTGGGCTAATAAACATCTTCTCCGGCGGTTATTAAATTTAAATCAATTAACGGATGTAGGGGCAAACGGCGGAAGCACTATCAACAGAAAGAGGCAGACCAAACGGTTTGCCTCTTTCTGTAATTATCAGTCAAAATTACTGATTTATTTTCAAGCCGAGCTTTACTTCACATCCCAGAAAAGCTTGGTTTTCAAATTATCCGCTGCTTTTACGGCCGAGTAGTTCACCGCATTGTAAGTAATTTCATTGCCCGGAATCGTCCATTTCACCGGCGGCAGCGTCTGGTTGTTGGCGTTGTCAACCTGGAAGCTCAGAACCGGCAGGTCTAACCGACGCAGATCGGCCCAGTTTTCGTAAGGCTGAACTACGTTGTAGTGCAACCATTTCTGGGTAGCAATCAGGCTCAGTTTCTGGGCGTTGGTCGTTGCTTTCGCCCAGCTTACGCCGTCACCTGCAATGTAGGCGGCAACCGAAGCAGGCGTTGCCGCCGTCGGAATGGTTGAACCCGTGATCCCGGTGGCGTTGGTCAACGACAGAATCTTGTTGTAGAATTCCACCGACTGCGTAATCGCCGTTTCGTATGCGGTTTTGGCTGATGCATCATTGTTCGTCCGCAGGTAATATTCTGCCTTGATCAGGTTCATCTGCGCAGCGTTGATGATCACACCGGGGAAAAACTGGTTGTGGCTTGTGGTATACCGGTTGTAAATCGCCAGTTGGCCAGCATTGTATTGAGCCGTTTGAACGGCTTCGGTCGCCAGGGGATCGATGCCAATAAACTTCCCGGCTGCATTCAGACCCGGTTCAAACAGGATGGGCAAACGCGGGTCTTTGTTGGTGTTCATGTGGTCGATCATTGCCTTGCCCGCGGTGTTTCCGTACCAGCCGTCTGATGCCAAACCGCCCTGAAACCCTTTTGAGTTGATGTCGGTGTTGATGTCGAAAACGTTGATCTGGATGTTCTGCGCGTTGGTTTCCACAATTGGATAGGTGGTTGCGTTGCCCAGAATCTCCGCGATCTCGGTGTTGGAGCGCGTTTTCATGCTTTCCACATCCGATACGCGGTTCAGCAGCCGCAGCCGCAGCGAGTTGGCATAGCGTTTCCAGGCCGCAATGTCACCTTTGTTAATAAAGTCCTGCGTCTGAAACGATTTCTGATACCCGGCATTCAGCGTGATGCCGTTCAACTCGGTGGCAATGCGTTTCAGGTCATCCAGCAGAAAAGCGTAAATCCCTTCTGCCGTATCGAATTTCGCCAGCGAAGACGCGTATTCACCACCATTCGTACTCAGCATCCCGGCTTCCGAGAACGGGATTGCCCCGTGTACATCCACCAGCCGCTGCGTCTGATCATAGACGTAGATCGCAGCCGCCAGCATGAAAATTTTCCGGTCGGCCTGCTGATCGGCGGGTCTGGAAGCGTAGATTTTCTGCAATTCGCGGTACTGCGCGAGCATGTTATAGTAGTTATACCACACGTTTTCGACCCCTGCCGAACCCGGAACGTAAAGACCGGACTGGTTCAGCCGACCAATCGCCTGGGTATACGGATTCAGCGAAAGCCGCAGGGTTGTAAAATAGTGCGTATAGCCCGGCAGAACATACTCCCGGTTGGCGTACAGCACGCCGGTAAATTGTTTTTCAACGGTCGACTCGGCAATTTTGGCCGGATCGGGGTAGGCTTCGGCAAACTCGGATTCCTTACAGGATACGGTTCCCAGTAAAAGCCCGGCTAAAGCAACTATGGCTATTTTTTTCATTTTGAGAATTTCGTTAAGATTAGAAACTGGCGCGAAGCATGACCCCCATGGTCCGGAACGATGGGTTATTCCCGGCGTTGTTGATGTTATCATACCATCTCGTACTGGAATTGGTCTGTTCAGCATCCAGGTCTTTGATGGTCCGGTAGAAGAAGAACAGGTTGCGGCCAAACACCGACAGCGTCAGGTTCTGGGTTCCGATTCGGCGGGTAATGTTGGCCGGAATCCGGTAGCCCAGGGAGATTTCCCGCATTTTGATGTAGGAATTTTCCTTGACAAACAGTTCGTACCGGGCATTGCCGTATTGCGGGCCACCCCAGTTGTAGGTTGCATTGTAATAGGTCGCCTGCGAAACCACGTTGGTGTTGGCTTCCCCGTTGGCCAGTACGCCCTGCATCAGCATCCCATCGTTGTAAACGACTTCGCCTTTGGGGCCGGCAGCGGCTGTAGTCTGCACCCCTTTGCCGTTGGCGTCTTTGTAGTAGCTCAGTCCACCGCGTTCCTTATCCATGGCAGTCAGGCTTTCTTCGGTCAAACCGCGTGAGGTCAACCAGTTGATCCCCGTCGGCATGATGTGACCGCCAAACCGGAAATCAGCCACCAGATCCAGGTTAAATCCTTTGTAGTTCAGGCTATTGATCAAACCACCCGTCAGTTTCGGCATGGCGTTTCCGACCTTGATCCAGTTGGCACCATCCAGTTGGTACAGACCATTCGGACCGACAATACCCTGTCCGTTCGCATTTTTCAGGATTCCGTGGGCATAAATATCCCCCATCGGTTGGCCGACCACCGACCGCAACTGGGCCGCATTGCCATCGTAATCCGCATGGATCAGTTCCGTCGAGTTGTTGGCCAGTTTTTCAACTTTGTTGCTGTTCTTCGCCAGGTTCAGCGTGATGTCCCAGTTGAAAGCATTGTAGCCTAACCCTTTGATCGGCGTCGCGTTCAGGGCCAGTTCCAGCCCCTGGTTCCGCAGCGTACCGATGTTGGCGAGCACCGAACGGGCACCCGAGCTGGCGGCAATCGTCAACGGCAGAATCTGATCGACGATCTGGGCGTTGTAATACGACAGGTCAAATCCGATCCGGTCTTTCAGGAAGCGGGCTTCCAGACCAAATTCAAATTCACGCTTCTGTTCGGGACGGATTTTGTCGTTTCCGTAGGAACTGTTGATCGTCGTGTAAAGAACGGAGCTTCCGCCGGTTTGCTGGAGGCTCAGGTTCCCCTGGCTGTAGGCATTGTTGGCGCTGTAAATCTGCGGGTAGTTCCCCACAATCCCGAACGACGCCCGCAGTTTCCCGTAGCTAACCACCGTAGGCAACTTCAGAAAGTCACTAAACACCAAACCGGAGTTAACAGAAGGATAGGTAAACGCGTTGTTGCCGGTGATCAGCGTAGAAGTCCGGTCCCGGCGGATGGTTCCTTCCACAAAGAAGAAGCCTTTGTAATCAAAATTCAGCGTTCCCAGATAGGCATCCCGAACATAGCGGTCGCGGGTGTTGCTGCCGTTGGGGGTGTTCACCGAGGCCGAAACATCGAAGAAATTTTCCGTGCTCAACCCACCGTTGGTCGAACGGCTGATAAAGGTATTCAACTGCTTGTTGGCCGTATATCCCGCCATGGCCGTCAGGTTCATATCCTGATTCAACTTTTGGGTATAGGTCAGCAGCAGGTCTCCGTAGACGTTGTTGTATAAGTTGTTGGTCATGGAAAACGATCCCGAATACCCAAAGGCCAGCGGAACGGAGCTGCGTTGTTTGTCTTCCAGCCGTTCCGACGTAATGTCGGTTCCGATCCGGCCCCGCAATTTCAGGTTGTCCAGAATGTCGTAGTGCTGCGTCACGGCCGCGATCACGCGGTTGCTATATTCATCGTAGGTGTTGGCACGGGTGCTCCACACGTAATCCCCGATATCCGATTTGAAACCGTTCCGGATGATGTTCTCACTCGGCGTCAGACTCTGGTTGGTTCCGGTTACGAATTTGTAGCCCTGGCTGGTTTGGTATTTATTGAAATACCAGTCGGCGGATTCAAAGCGGTTCATCATACCCGTAAAGTTGTTGATCATACGATCCACTTTATAGGGGCGGTTGTGCGTATACTGGTTGACATAATTCACCATCAAATCTGTCCGGAGCTTTTTGTTGAGGCTAAAGCTCGTGTTCAGGTTCATGATGTTCTTACTGTTCTTCGCGTTGTAGCTGATCATGCCGTTGTCCTGACGGGTGTAGGAAAACCGCAGGTTGGAATTGTCCGTTGCCTTGGAAATCGACAGGTTGATGTTGGAACTGTTGGCGTTCTGGAACAAGTCCGCGTAGCTGTTTTTGGAAGGCGAATACGGCCGGATCACACCGTCGAACGCCATCACCGGCTGTCCGTCAAACTTGGGTCCGAAATTGACCGTGGCATTCAGCAGACCCCGCGTGTCACCCACGCCATCTCCGTTGGTATCGTAGGAGATAAAACCGTTGGCATCCTGGCCGCCGTTTGCGTAGTTCAGCATGTAGCCCGGCCCCCGAACATCCTGATACCGGGGCAGATAAGCAATTTTGTCGACGCTATAACTGGCGTTAAAATCAACGCCTAATCCTTTTTTCCCTTTTCCGGTTTTAGTCGTCACCAACACCACCCCGTTCACGGCTTCCGAACCGTAGAGGGCAGCCGCCGAAGCGCCTTTCAAAATCGAGATGTTTTCAATATCCGCCGGGTTCAAATCCAGCAGACCGTTCCCCCGAATCCGTTGGTCTCCCCAATAATCCGTGTTCCGTACTTCGCCGTTCCGAATGGGAATACCGTCCATCACGATCAAAGGCTGGGTATTGCCGGTAATGGAAGCAAACCCGCGAACGCTGATGCTGACCGCACTGGTGGCACCACCCGGTGTTGCGTTGATGACCACACCCGGCGCTTTTCCGTACAGAGCAGTGGCAAAGTTCGGAGAAGCGGCTTTGACCAGCGCGTCGTTCTTGACCACCGTCGTCGCATACCCCAGCGCCCGTTGTTCTTTCGTAACCCCCAAAGCGGTCACGACCACTTCATTGATCATGGTCGCGTCTTCGGTCAGTGCAAGGTCAACCACCGACCGGTTGGCAATGGCGACTTCCTGCGTTTTGTAACCGATGAAGGAGAAAACCAGCGTTCCGTTTTTACTGGCGGAAAGACTATACTGGCCACTGGCATCCGTCGTAGTCCCTTGAGAAGTGCCTTTCACCACAATGGAAACGCCCGGCAAAGGCTGGCCATCGGTGCTTGCCGTAACCTTCCCCGTAATCGTCTGGGCGAAGACGGGTGAACTTACCATCAAAAGCATGACGATAAGCCTAAGTAGATTTTTTGACATAAAGGAGATGTAGTAAGATGGAAATAGAAGAAATTTAATACAAGATTAATAATTTTTTTAAATATAAAAGCCCGTTATATTAAAAAAAATTATTAAGTCTTTGCGGTATTGGTTTTGCCTGATCCGACAACCAGGTGCTATCGGGCTGATTGTGTTGAAATTGATACGACAACCAATAAAAATAAAGCAAAAAGATGAGTCTGACAAATTATCGCACTTTCGCTTTTGCCCCGTTCCCCTGAAGGGGACTTTTAGCATTTAGAGGAGTGCGTCCAAGTCCTCTAAATGCTAAAAGTCCCCTTCAGGGGAACGGGGCAAAAGCGAAAGTGTAAAAGAATTACCAGACATAATTTCTATAATCAGACAATTCATATGAAGACCAAAAGCCAGGGCGAGGTAGAAAGGAAATCACCAGCTACCACCGGCAATCCCGTTCTTTCTACCTCACCCCGGCTCCCCTGTCTTTCCTCTCGTATCTATATACTCAACTCTTTACGCTCCCCTCAATTATTCAACCGAACAAAACCGCCGTCGATGGGATAATCGCAACCGGTATTGAAACCGGCTTCGTCCGAGCAGAGGTACAAGGCCAGCGCGGCAATTTCCACCGGTTTCGCCATCCGGCCAATGGGCTGAGTAGCCGCCAGTTTGGCAAACATCTCCGCTTCCTGTCCGGGGTAGGTCCGGGCAATAAAACCGTCGACAAACGGCGTATGAACGCGGGCGGGTGATATGCAGTTGCAGCGAATGTTGTGTTTCAGGTAATCCTTGGCCACCGACAGGGTCATCGAAACCACCGCGCCCTTGGTCATCGAATAGGCAAACCGATCCGGAATACCGACCGTAGCAGCAATCGACGCCATGTTTAACACGACGCCCCCGCCATTGGCTTTGAGGTGTGGAATGGTGGCATACAGGCAGTTGTAAGCCCCTTTGACATTAACCGTAAACACCCGGTCAAAATCGGCCTCTGTCGTCGTTTCAACGGTACCGATGTGCGAAATACCGGCGTTGTTAACCAGAATGTTGATGGCTCCACCAGCGGCAATCCGGTTAATCACCTCAACAACCTGCGCCTGATTCGACACATCGACGGCATGCGCGTGCGCCCGCCCTCCATTGGCATTGATCTCCTCGGCCACCTGGCGGGCCAGGTCCGCATTCAACTCCAGAATATGAACCAGGGCACCCGCCTGCGCGAAGGTCTGCGAAATCGCCAGCCCAATTCCACTGGCTCCACCCGTGATGATGGCAACTTTATCCTTTAGACTAAACATAGTTAATTGTGAATGAGTGAATGAGCGAATGAGTGAATGATAAATAGCCGGGTTCTTGACACACTATTCACTCATTCTATCATTCACTCATTCAAAATTAAAGAGAAACGCCCCGCTTCCAGGGGATAAAATCGTCCTGACCCAGTTGCTGGGCTTTGGTTTTGACTTCGCCACTGGCGAGCCGGATCACGTATTCGAGCAGTTCTTCGGCATTTTGCTCGATGGTTTCTTCGCCTTCGATGATCGGGCCGCTGTCGAAGTCGATGACGTCGGGCATGCGCCGGAGCAGGGCGGTATTGGTCGAAATTTTCACTACAGGGCAGATCGGGTTGCCCGTGGGCGTTCCCAAACCGGTCGTAAACAGAATGATGTTGGTGCCGGAACCGGCCATGCCCGTGGTGGCTTCCACGTCGTTGCCGGGCGTACAAAGCAGGTTCAAACCGGGTACAGTGGCGGGTTCGGTGTAATTCAGAACATCAGCAACGGGTGACGTACCCCCTTTCTTGGCCGCTCCCGCTGATTTGATGGCATCCGTAATCAACCCGTCGCGGATGTTTCCCGGCGAGGGGTTCATGTCGAAACCGGAACCAACGGCTTCCGCTTTCGCCGAATAATCCTGCATCAAGTGAATGAATTTCAGGGCTTTTTCGTCAGAAACCGAGCGATTGATCAGCTCCTGTTCCACCCCGTTCAGTTCAGGAAACTCCGCCAGCACGGTTTTAGCCCCCAGGGTTACCAAAATATCCGACAGATGCCCGATGGCCGGGTTGGCCGAAAGGCCCGAAAACCCGTCAGAACCGCCACATTTCAGGCCAATAGTCAGGCTGCTCAAAGGAGCAGGTTGCCGCTCCAGTTTGTTGGCTTCAACCAGTCCCAGGAACGTTTCGCGGATGGCATTGGTCAGCATGGCATATTCGGTGCCGTCCTGCTGTTCAAAAATTAGCATCGGTTTGTTGAATTTCGGATTGCGTTTCCGAACTTCATCGACCAGCATCGAGGTTTGTGTATGCTGGCAACCCAGACTCAACACCGTGACACCGGCCACGTTGGGGTTGTTGATAAAACCGGCAAACAGGCCACACAGGGCTTCGGAATCCTGGCGCGTGCCGCCACAACCCATTTCATGCGTCAGAAACTTGATGCCGTCGATGTTTTTAAAAGGCCGCTTGACAACGGGTTCATCCAGCGTTCGGACCTGCGACGGATCGAGAAAAGCTTCCATTTTATGAACCCGGTCCATATCGCCCACTTTATAGAGCTGCAGCAACTCATGAACCTGCTCCCGGTAAATCTCCGACTGGGCATAGCCCAACTCCCGCTCAAACGCATCTTTCAGAATCAGGATGTTGCGGTTTTCGCAAAAAACGAGCGGCACCACAAGCCAGTAGTTGGCGGTTCCCACCATACCGTCGGCGCGGTGGTAGCCCATGAACGTCCGGTTGTGCCAGGCCGACACGTCGGGTTGTTGCCAGGTGTAGGGCTGTTTTTTGTCGATTCCGTACTGATCGGCGTCGTGTTTGAGATTGAACGTCGTGATGGGTTCGCCCCGTTTGATAGGTTGTGTGGCTTTCCCGACCAGCACGCCGTACATAATCACCGAGTCACCGGTTTGCAGATCTTCGGTTACAAATTTGTGTTTCACCCCGACCCCAACCGGCAGGGTATACGTTTGTCCCTCAAAATCAACCTGTTCGCCCGACTGGAAATTTTGCAGGGCTACAATTACATTATCGGCGGGGTGTACTTTCAGAAGTTTATGCTGCATAGTTATAAGAGTAGGAATAACATCCGGGGCTGATCCATCAGAATACCGGTTTATTTCAAGAGACAAAAGTCTGTGAATTATCACTAATATTGAAATAAAAAAATCAAGATTCTTCCCTATTCATGCAAGTTTCCGGCAATCTCCTTAATCTTTTTGACCGCACCATCCGTTTCAGCCAGTTGACCATTGAGCAGAGCCGGATTCACCAAATCGACGAACTGGGTCCCGAACGTCCCGGGGAACCGTATCTCCTGCCCGGTTTTGTCGATGCCCACGTTCATGTTGAAAGTTCACTGCTCACGCCCGCCCAGTTCGCCCGGTTGGCGGTGGTTCACGGCACCATCGCTACCGTGTCGGACCCGCACGAGATTGGAAACGTCCTGGGTGTCGAAGGGGTGGAGTATATGATTGCCGACGGCAAACGCGTGCCGTTCAAATTCTGTTTTGGTGCTCCCTCCTGCGTACCGGCCACCCTGTTCGAAACTGCTGGTGCTACCATTGGTGTTCGGGACCTCCGGCGGTTGCTGGGGCTGAAAGAAATTGGCTACCTGGCCGAGATGATGAATTTTCCGGGCGTCCTGAACCAGGACCCCGACGTGATGGCAAAGATCGCGCTGGCCAATGCCTTCAACAAGCCCATCGACGGCCACGCCCCCGGTTTGCGGGACGACGACGCCCAACGCTACATCGATGCGGGTATGACCACCGACCACGAGTGTTTTACGTATGAGGAAGGGCTGGACAAAGTGCAGCGGGGGATGGCTATTCTGATTCGCGAGGGAAGTGCGGCCAAAAATTTCGAAGCACTGATTCCGCTGCTCGCCGACTTTCCGGAGAAGATCATGTTCTGCTCCGACGACAAGCATCCCGACAGCCTGGTGGAAGGCCACATCAACCAACTGGTTAAACGGGCGTTGGCAAAAGGACACGATTTATTCAATGTCCTGCGGGCCGCCTGCCTCAATCCGGTGTTGCATTACCGCCTGCCGGTGGGTCTGCTGCGGGAAGGTGATCCGGCCGATTTCATCGCGGTCAGCGACTTGCATGCGTTTCAGATTCTCAAGACGTATAGTAATGGCGTTGTGGTGGCCGAAAATGGAATTTCACTATTGCCGGATTTGCGGAGTGAACACGTTAACCGGTTTACTTGCCTGCCGAAAAAACCGGAGGATTTTGAAGTGAGCGTAGAATCGACCGTTGGTCAGGATCAGCAGCTTCAGGTCATTGAAGCCCTTGATGGGCAGTTAATTACCAATACCCTCCTTCTCACACCAACCCTTCTGAAAAACCGGGTGGTGGCCGATGTGACGCGGGATATTCTGAAAATAACCGTCGTGAACCGCTACCAGGACGCGGCCCCGGCCGTGGCCTTCATCAAAAATTTCGGACTTAAAAAAGGAGCGATTGCTTCTTCCGTCGGGCACGATTCCCACAACATCATTGCCGTGGGCTGCGACGACGACAGCATTTGTCAGGCCGTTAACCGGGTCGTCGAAGCCCGGGGTGGGTTGAGTGCCGTTGCGAATGCGGCCCACCATCACCTTCTTCCCCTCCCCATCGCCGGTTTGATGACCGATACCGACGGCTATGCCGTGGCGGCTACGTACACGGCCATCGACCGCTTTGTCAAGGATGAACTGGGAAGTACGCTGGGTTCACCGTTCATGACCTTGTCCTTCATGGCCTTGCTTGTTATTCCGTCCCTCAAACTCAGTGACCGCGGCTTATTTGACGGACAAAACTTCCGCTTCACTCCCCTTCTGATCCGACGGTCCTAAAACCGTATGCACGCATACTAAAATAAAAAAAATCCTATTTATACAAGTTTTTGTAAAAAAAAGCCCGAACTGTTTTTATTAACAAGTTTTGTTAATAAGTTTACATTCTGTAGAAAGAGTACTTTCTGTTGACCCATCCTAAACCATTACTATGCCTCGCTACCGCACCCCATCCGGTATAGACGAAGAGCAACTCTGGGATCAGTTCCGGAGTGGCGATGAAGTGGCTTTTGCCCGGCTTTATAAGGAATATGTGCAGGTGCTGTATCACTACTGCGCCCACTTCACCGCCGACCGGGCCTTGATCAAAGATTGTATTCACGACCTGTTTGTCGAATTGTGGAAACACCGGCAAACCATCGGTCAGACCACCTCGGTCCGGTTTTATCTGATGGCTTCGATCAAGCGAAAACTGGTTCGCCATTTGAACGCCGAGATGAAATTCAGCAGTCAGGACGATGTAGAAAACGACCGCGAATGGCTCCCCGGCTGTGCGCCGTCCTACGAATCGACGCTGATTTCCTACGAAGAAGACGACCACGTTAATTCCTGCGTGGCCAAAGCCATCGAAAAACTCCCCCGCCGTCAACGCGAAGCCGTTTATCTGCGCTATTACCAGAATTTGAGCAACGAAGAAATTTCGTCGCTGATGCAGATCAACATCCAGTCGGTTTACAACCTGATTTTCGGTGCGTTGACCAATCTAAAAAAATACATTTCGCCCGAAAAAGTGGTTCTGTAACGGACGAACACCACTCCCTCGCGGTTCTAACTATTGCTTGTCGTTTGAAGTTTACCCACTACGGTTACTTACCTTTGTAACCATAACCGGTCTACTTCAAACGACAAATTCTGCATGAACCCGATTACCACACCCCTGCCCGAACGGATGCGCCCCCGCACCCTGGATGACGTCATTGGCCAGCAAAAACTGATTGGCCGGGGAAGCGCCTTACGCCGGGCCGTCGAAGCTAATCGCATTCCGTCGATGATTTTATGGGGACCGCCGGGCGTTGGAAAAACAACCCTCGCCCAGTTGATTGCGGAAGCCACCAAACGCCCTTTTTTTAGTCTGAGCGCCATTAGCGCGGGCGTGAAAGAAGTCCGCGACGTGCTCAGTCGTCCCTCGGGTTTGTTCCCTCCCATCGTTTTCATTGACGAAATTCACCGGTTTAACAAAAACCAGCAAGATGCGCTGCTCGGTGCGGTCGAAAAAGGAACGATTACATTGATTGGGGCTACGACCGAAAACCCGTCGTTCGAGGTCAACTCGGCTTTGTTGTCGCGCTGTCAGGTCTATATTCTGGAATCGCTCGGTGCCGACGAACTAAAGCAACTGATTGATAATGCGTTGCTGAAAGACAGCTACCTGAAAGAGAAAAAGATAACCGTTCAGTCCTACGACGCGCTCATGCGGATTTCGGGCGGTGACGGGCGGAAACTCCTGAACCTGCTGGAACTGGTGGTGACCTCCAGACCCGACAATCAGGAAATGACCATCGATGATGAACTGGTGACGACCGTTGCCCAACATCAGATTGCCCGGTATGATAAATCGGGCGAACAACACTACGACATCATTTCGGCCTTCATCAAATCCCTGCGCGGCAGCGACCCCAACGGCGCGCTGTACTGGATGGCCCGGATGCTGGTGGCGGGTGAAGATCCCGAATTCATTGCCCGCCGGATGTTGATTCTAGCCTCGGAAGACATTGGCAACGCCAACCCGACGGCGATTATCATGGCGACCAACGCCATGCAGGCCGTGAAAATTATCGGCTTTCCCGAATGCCGGATTGTACTCTCGCAGGTGGCGGTTTATTTAGCGACGTCGCCAAAAAGCAACGCCAGTTATGTAGCGATCAATGAAGCCATGGCGCTGGCCGAACGGACGTCCGATCAACCCGTACCCCTGCATCTGCGAAATGCGCCGACAAAACTCATGAAGCAGATTGGTTACGGCAAAAACTACCAGTATGCGCACGATTATGAGGGGAATTTTGTGCAGCAGAACTTCTTACCCGATGAGTTGAAGGGGACGAAATTGTATCAGCCGGGTCAGAATGCGCGGGAAAACGAAATCCGGAAGCAGTTGCAGCGATGGTGGGGTGAGTGGTACGACTATTGATCGGTCAATACCGCTCACCGCTGCCGCCACCGCCAAAATCACCACCGCCAAACCGCATATCATCTTTGGAACCCAGATGCCCCGAAGTGGCCTGAACACTCGCCAGCAGTTCGGCATTGATCAGGAATTGGTTGGGTGAATCTTCATCGGGCCGATCCGTAAAACCGGCCTGGGGTACGCGCAGATACCGAATCAAAAAAACCGCTATCAGAATGAGCGACAATCCGTTGACGGCCAGATAAACTTCCAGCGAAAACAGCGGGTGAAAATACCGCCAGGTGGCCAGGGCCAATCCCCAGCCGATGGCACTCATGATCAGTAACGGGCGTTCTTTCTGACGGAAACCCAGGTAAAATAAGGCAATCGGAACCGCGATGGTCAGCGTCCAGAAAAGGCCCGCCCAGGCAATTTCTGGGGCTTCGGCGGGTCGTCGGTCCATCATCCAGTAGTTCAGTTCACGAACGGCATAGTAGTTACAACTAATCAGTAACAGGCTCAGGGACAGCCACTCCAGCAATATTAAATTATCCCGCCAGTACACCATTTCATCCCGGTCTTCATACAGCCGGGCCAGTACATACAGCCCCGCCGACACGCCCATCAGTACAAACGGCAGGAGTTGTTTCCCGAACGAAAACTCCAGTATGAAGTCGAAAAGGGCTACGGCCAGTATTACAAAAGCCGCTAACGTCAGCAACAGATCGCTATAATACCAGACGCCGAACAGCACCAGAGGCAAGCCGATGACACAATACTGCCAGAGCGGCAAGTTGTCGGGAAACAGACCGATTACTCCTACAATGACGAGGGCCACAGCGGCAATGATCAGGGCATTGTCAGTACCGGCCCGGTAGTGATTGCGGCTGTTGATCAGATGGTTAGCCAGAAAACCAATGGCGACTCCGAAACCGATATTGAAGAAATGATAAAAAAGATTGACTTCAAAGAGTTTTGACAAGAGCGTTGCCAGCAAAAAATACCCGCCACTGACGGCGACAATGGAAAACACGAACAGGCCGATTTCGATGAACCCGTTGGATTCGTGAAAACCGACCGGAAATTTTTCCCGGATCTGCCTCATTTTCGCTTCATCGAACAGGCCCTGGCGTTGCCAGTGGGCCGCCTGTTCGGTGATGTGTTTGTTGCGAACCCAGTTTTCGTTGTAGGCTTTCATCTTGGCAAGGGGTGTGGAGTGAATGCGCAAAGGGTCAGCGTCAAACGTTCCGGCTTTTTGATAGATAAGCCGTAATGCCAATGCCGGTGATGATCCAGTAGAGGTACGTGGCTTCGTCGCGCAGGTGCAAATAATGGAACACCAGGTAGGTTACACCAATGTACCCGTAAAACGTACTCATGAGCAGGAAAAGAAACGAATGTTCTTTTCGGGCATACCAGTCGAACGCAACGCAGGCGACTGCCAGCGCGACGGCAAACAACAGATCCTGTTCTTTAAAATTGAACAGCCCGGCCACCAGCGCAACCAGCAGCAGGTTGCCTGCAAATGTCAAAGTGGTTAGGGTAAAATGCCGTTTGATCCGTTGCCGATCCAGCACCAGTGCCCCCGCCATGAGCACCAGACTCAGCACGATGGCCGAAAGCAAAACCGTCAGGTCTCTCAGGTTGCCCCTGAAGTAAAACTCCAGCGGTCGAACCGTCACCCCAATCCACGAAATCAGGGCGGTGAGTCCCATCGCCAGCACACCCCGGTGGTCGAACAGATACGCCAGCGTCAGAAACAGGATGGCGGGCAAAAAAGTTACCAAACCGTAGCGGGTTCCAAACAGGTTATATTGGTATTGCAAATACCCTTCCAGCGTCAAAAAAAGCAGGCAACCCAGCAACAGGGCATAATCGCCAAACGGCGAACGACTGGGTGAGTGAGCGGTGGTGAGTGGCCCCTTGAAACGAATGGCAAACGCAAAACAGGCCGCGCAAACTACCGCCAGCGCCAGAATCAGCAGGTTGTGGCCGATCTGGTCGATGTATTTGTAAATCAGCCAGCCCGTTCCCGTCGTAAAAAGCAGAATACCGGCATAGAGCAACGACCGTAATTCCCAATGTACCGAAAACAGTTTCTGGTCTTCAACCGATTGGATCACAACGCGTTGTTGCTCGTCAAGCAAGTGCTGATCGGCAAGTTCCTGCAATACCCTTTTCGGG
Organism: Larkinella humicola; assembly: GCF_008727875.1. GTDB lineage: Bacteria > Bacteroidota > Bacteroidia > Cytophagales > Spirosomataceae > Larkinella > Larkinella humicola. The sequence continues at coordinate 62,778 of NZ_VTWS01000007.1, forward strand.
GACATATTAGCGAAAAATAGTGTTACTAGTTATAACAGTAAAGATGGGCAAATGGATTGAAAAAATGGCAACCAGACCGCAACAGATCGAACTTCCACCAAAATACTACCTGGATTATTTCCGCTATCTGACCGGTTTTGTCCGTCGCATGTACGGCCATTTACTGAATGAAGCGGAGCAGGAATTCATTCGCCGGTTTGACGAGCTGACCGAAGATGCGCAGTGCCTCTACGTCCGGTTCAGCAACCGACGGGGAACGTTTTTTCGGGTGCAGAAACTTCAATACAAGGAAATTGATGACCTTCCTGCGGCCGTAGGCGAACTCCTCATCAACGGTTTTATCGAACGGCTCAACCCGCACCACGAAGTGCTGGGCGATGAGGTGCTGAACACCTTTACCAAACCGGAGTTGCTGGAGTTGTTGCCGCTGGAACCGGAAGAAGTCAAACCGCTGGGGAAAGCGAAAAAGGAAAACATTGTCCGGTATGCCCTGCACGAGCTGGATTTTGCCCGGATTGTCGAAAGCCTGACCCGGCTGGAAACGGTGGTAAAACCGCATTTCGACGCGGAGGTGATGATGTTGAAATACCTGTTTTTCGGAAACCGTTCCGGCGACATGACCGAATTTGTGATTCGCGATCTGGGCATGGTGACTTTCGAACGCTACGACGAATCGAAGCTGACGGCCCGCTTTGTGAACCGTAAAGAGGTAGAAGACAAACTGCTGATTTCACTTACGAACGAAGAATTTCACGAACTGCGCGATTCGGTGACGCCACCGGAAGATGTGTTCAACTGGTTTATGAACTGGAACGAAACCCGGCCTGAACTCAGCGAGATTGCCAAACCGGGTTATGCCAAACTGGTGGCCCACGTCGGCGGTTTTCTGGAGCGTCAGAAAATGCCGGAACAGGCCATGCAGGTCTATTCCCTGACCGAACGGGTTCCGGCCCGCGAACGGCGCGCACGGCTGCTGTTCCGGTCGGGGCTGACAGACGAAGCGCTGGCCCTCTGCGACGAAATCGCGCTGAATCCGCAGAACGCCGATGAACGGTATTTTGCCAACGACTTCCGGGAGAAAATTCTGAGTGCCGGGGAGAAAAAGCGCAGCCGAAAAGCCACCACCCGGTTTTTATCCGATGCCGAGAGCGTCGGCATTCCGGCCATTTACCGGCACCACGTCGAAGCCGGGGTCATGAATCACTTTCTGGAAACCGGCTGGGAGGCTTCGTTTACAGAAAATTATCCGTGGCGTGGCCTGTTCGGGCTGGTGTTCTGGGACATCATTTACGACGCCAACGTGCAGGCCATTCACCACCCGCTGCAACGGACGCCTTCGGATTTTTACCTCCCCGATTTTTACGTAAAACGCGAAGAGTTGCTCAAAAAACGCCTGGCCGACCTCAAAACCCGTGACGATTGGAAGAAACACATCGAGACGGTTTTCTTCGAAAAATACGGAATCACGAATGTGCTGGTTGATTGGAATGAGGAACTATTGAGCCTGAATCTCCAGATGGTCGCGTTGCTGGAACCGGCGCAACTGGGTCTGATCATGCTCGAAATCTCGCGCAATCTCCGTGAAAACACCCGCGGTTTTCCCGACCTGCTGGTCTGGAACGAACAGGGGGCGTATGAGTTCGTAGAAGTGAAATCGCCGACCGATCATCTCGGTGCGCAGCAACTGCACTGGCTGGAGTTTTTCCAGCTCATCGGCGTCCGGTCACGGGTGCTTCGGGTGATTTGGACCCAATAGAGTGAAGAGTTAAGAATTAAGAGTTAAAAAAATTGGCATTGAGCAGTTTAAAACAATGGCCCCTGCCTGAAATTCAACGCTTAACTCTTCACTCTTAATTCTGCATTCACAATCTCCCCGCGCGCAGGAATACCGGAAACCGGATTTGCCGTTCGCCGGCGCCCCACACGGTTTTCAGTTGATCGGCCATCCACAGAACCGGATCGTTTCCATGCTGGCGGATGTATTTCTGAACACTCGACCACGTTCGGAGGTAGTTCAGAAAGCGATTCAAATCCCAGCTTCGCCAGATGGTAAAGTCCTGGTGGACCACCTCATCGAACGGAAAGGAAATACGGGCATAGCGGTCATCGACATGTTTTCGGTTTTCGTCCCAATACGGCCCAATGATGACCTCATAGAAATGGTAGAAAACCGGATCGATAACCGGGTCGATTTGCACGCTTCCATATCCCCACTCGGCCAGAACCGCACCCGGTTTTGCGACCCGCCGAACCTCCCGGTGAAACGCGTCGGTATCGAACCAGTGCAAAGCCTGGGCGACGGTTATGATATCGAAAGACCGGTCTGCGAAAGGCGTTTGTTCGGCCGCACAGACGGTATAGGTAATGTTGGGTTTTTGAACAGCTTTTTCCAGTTGCTGCGCGCTAATGTCCGTGGCATCCACGGTGTCAAAATGGGCCGACAACGCGCTGGCAACCTGTCCGTTCCCTGTAGCGCAATCCCATGCTTTCTGACGGTTACCGGTTATGGACAACAGAAAATCATAGAGTTCTGGGGGGTAATCGATCCGGTATTGGGCGTACAGATCAGCGTGGCCGGAAAAGTTGTCAATAATTGCCATAAGGAAATTCAGCTAGTTGGAATCTCATTTTCATGCTTCTTTTCATTCAATTTCAGCGACACCATTAAACTTTTGGTTTTCAGCCTTGTCAAATGAGCAAGATATTTATGGAAAAAGCCGGTGGAGTGTTGGCGTATATTAGCATTGCCGTATAACTTTGTTGGCCCGATCACAGTTTTTAGTCTTAACTCATTAAGCTTTTAATCGAATTTACATGAAAAAAACGTTTGGAATGCTCATTGCGGTTGCCCTGACCGCCCTTATTTCCGTCAGCAAAGCGCAAGCTCAGACCGTAATACCCGACGACGTTAAAGCTTTACTCCAGAAAAACATCTGTCTGGCTTGCCATAATCCGGACACGCGTCTGGTGGGCCCTCCTTATAAAGAGGTTGCAAAGAAGAAATATACCGATGCGCAGATTGTCGAATTGATTTACGAACCCAAGCCGGAACACTGGCCAGGTTACCCCCCGATGGCTGCGTTGAAAAACGTTCCGAAAGACGAAGCACTGAAAATTGCCGCCTGGATCAACTCCCTGGATGGTGGCGCGAAAAAAGCTCCGGCGAAAAAACCGGCTGCCAAGAAAAAGGCGTGATATTCGCTAATACGTAAAAAAATAGTCCTGCCAAAAAAGCAGGACTATTTTTTTACACGGATGAAATTATTTAAAGTTCGCGATTTGTAAATCGCTAATTATGCTTAAACCCCTTCATCAACCGGTGGCTCGTTGTCACTGAAAATCCGTTGCCGGACCGCTTCGTACAACACCACACCCGTGGCCACCGACACGTTCAGCGACTCGACCTGCCCCACCAGCGGAATGCGAGCATGGTGGTCGGCCAGGCGCAACAGTTCATCCGAAATACCATCATCCTCCGAGCCCATAACAATGGCTGTGGGGCCGGACATGTCAATGTCGTACAGGTAGTTATCGGTTTTCTCAGTACAGGCCACGACCTTAATGCCTGACTCTTTCATGTATTTCAACGTCTCCTCGAGATTGACTTCGCGGCAAACCGGCAGGTGACTCAAGGCACCCGACGAGGTTTTCATGGCGTCGGAATTGATGAGTGCAGCCCCACGCGCCGGAATCACAATCCCCTGGGCACCCGCACACTCCGCCGTCCGGGCGATGGCCCCAAAGTTGCGCACGTCCGTAATCCGGTCGAGCACCAGTAATAGCGGCACCTGCCCTTTTTCGTAGACGCCCACAATCACGTTCGAGAGTTTGGCGTAAAAAATCGACGACACAAAGCAGATCGCTCCCTGGTGATTTTTCCGCGTAATGCGTTCCAGTTTCTCAACCGGCACGCGCTGAATGGTCACCCGACGTTCAAACGCGAGTTGCTGAATTTCGGGAAAGCTGCCTTCTTTGACCAGATACAGCCGGTCGATGTCCTTCCCGGAACGCAGAATTTCGGTAACGGATTGAATGCCAAACACCATCTCATCGCTGGAGTACTGTTTGGGCTTTTTGGTATGAAACGTATTTACTCGCGAATTGCTCCGGTTCTCCATGCTTCGACTACGGGATACCAGACGGGTTGATATTCGACATATCGCACCAGTTCATAGTGATCCTCAACAAATTGATTAGGTTTTCGATTAAAGGTAAAGTTAATTTCCGAGACATTCGCACGTTGGTTATATACCCACACCTCCCGGTCGCGGCTGCGCTGAACCCGGTCGGGTGGTCCCAGCACAATGTAGATCATCCCTTTGTCGGTTTTCCAGCCTTCCTTATACGTGGTAAAAAGACGGTTGGCTTCTTCTACGCGCCCATAGTAGGCCCGAATGGCGCCTTTTGCCAGATTCTGGTCACCGGCCATCAGCGTCAGCCAATACCGGTCGAGTGCTTTTTTATAATCCGCAGCCGTATTCAGGCTGTTGATTTCGGTATTGGTGCTGACGTATAAAATGGGTTTGATCAGTTTTTCGGGGCGAGTCATTTTCGGGAAGCGATTATCAGCCACAACCAGCCCCAGACCGAACGCATCGGCGGTATCTTCCACAAAATAATACAGGCCTTCGTCCGGTAGTGAGAACGGCTGGTTCGTCATCACCGTCATGGCCGAGTCGACGCCCATCACTTTGGTCGGCGGACGCGGTGTGGTATTCATCGGCGACTGCGCCGGATCGAAATCGTGCCGATACCGGAATAAATGCAGCGGTTTCGAAACCGCCCCCAATACATCCCGTACCACCACCGTATCGCCGGCATTGACAAAATGGTGCTGCTGCGGCAGGTTGGTTTTCGGATCAAAAAAAGCAAAGCGGTCACTCAGCTTGACGGTTTTAAACCGGATGGGTAAATCGTTCAACACCTTGCGACCCGTACTGATTTCGGTAATTTCAAGCAACATGACTCCGTTGACGGTATTGGCCGGTTTCTTCACATCAAACGCAACCGTCAGCACATCGCCCGCTTCAGGCGTGGCTTCCCGGATCACCGACTCGGCCGTCAGCGGAACGTTACCGTAAGCCAGTCGTTCGCGGCTGTTGTAGTCCGGATAAACGACATAATTCAGCATGAACCGGGACGTAAAATCCTCAACCGTGGCATGTTCACTGCCCTTCCGAACCATCAGGTTCATGTACACCCGAATCGATGACGAATCTTTTCCCAGAAACCGTCCCTTGGTTGAAACCACCCGCCAACTGGTTTCCGTGGGTCTGGCCGGAGCCGAAGCACTAACCGGTGCCGACCTCGGCGCCGACCGATCCGCCGGTCGTTCGGTTTGGCTGGTGCTGCTTTCCGGATTTTTGGTACGCTTGCCGGAAGCACAGGCTCCCAGTAAGGCCGCACAGAGTATGATAATGGCTATTCTCATATGGCTTAAATTCTATTCATACCTAAAACGAACAAAACGCCCAATCCCATCAATTCCAATTCGTTTTTTCAAAGCTACCGCAAATCAAGTAACTTTACCGAAAAAAAGAACAATGGAGACCCGGTTTATTCGAAAGCTACGGCTTTAAGCACGCATTCGTTTTAGCCGAATCCTTCTTCCAACTACCCGAGTCACCGCTCAGGCATCCTATGTATAAAACCACCGAAATTACCTCCGCCGAAATTGCATCCGACAATCCTGTTCACCAACGGCTGTTGTTTCCGTACGTCGAAGCCGCCAAAATCGTGCGCGGCAAGGTACTGGAAATCGGTTGCGGCTGGGGACGCGGACTCGAATTGCTAACCAAAGCGGCTGATCACTATACTGGCATCGACAAAAATGAGGAGTTGATTCAATCGCTTCGTCAGGAATACCCACAATCTACATTTATTCAGGCCAATATTCCTCCACTGAGTGGGTTAGCCGACAACAGCTTCGATTATATCGTCACATTTCAGGTCATCGAACACATTCAGAATGATGAACTGTTCATTAAAGAAGCGTTTCGGGTTCTGAAACCCGGTGGAACACTGCTGCTGACCACCGTCAACCGCCTGTTTTCGCTGACCCGCAATCCATGGCACGTGCGCGAGTACACCGCCGACGAGTTAAAAAGCCTGATGCTGCGGTATTTTCCAAAAGTCGATACCCAAGGCATTCACGGCAACGGGAAAGTGATGACGTACTACGAGCAGAACAAGAAATCGGTCGAGAAAATTACGCGCTACGATGTGCTCAACCTGCAACACCGCCTGCCCCGCTGGATGCTTCAGGTGCCTTATGATTTGTTGAACCGCCTGAACCGCAATAAATTACTGGAACAGGACGGTTTGGCCGCCGAGATTCAGTACACGGATTATGAGCTGACCAACACGCCCGCCGGAAGTCTGGATTTCTTTTATCTGGCCCGGAAATAACTCGCTTGTGTGAAACCCTGACAGGGCTTTATCGCTGTCAGGGTTTCACACAAGAACTACTCTTTCCCAACCCTATTAGACTCCTTGATCGCCTGCCCAATTTCGTCCCACTGCTCCGGGGTCACGTTTTCCAGGTGATTGAACTCCCCCGCCGACAGCACTTCACCGCCATCGATGGTGATGCACTCGCCGGTCATATACGCCGAGTAATCAGACAGTAAATAAGCCGCCACGTTCGCCAGTTCCTGGTGTTCGCCAGCCCGTTTGAGCGGAATACGGCTAATGGGATCCATCATCTTCACCAGTGGTTCGGGAAAAAGCCGGTCCCAGGCACCCTTGGTAGGAAAAGGGCCGGGTGCAATCGCATTCAGGCGAATACCGTATTTCGCCCACTCGGCCGCCAGTGATTTGACCAGGATCAACGCTCCGCCTTTGGCGACGGCGGAGGGAACAACGTAACCGGAACCCGTTGTGGCATAGGTCGTTGAGATATTTAAAACCGTTCCCGGAATCTTATTTTCAATCCAGTATTTCCCCACCGCCAGCGTGAAATAGTACGTCCCGCGCAACACGATATCGACCACCACGTCGAACGCTTTGTAGGATAACCGCTCGGTTGGGCTGATAAAATTTCCGGCGGAGTTATTCAACAGCGCGTCGATCCGCCCAAATCGTTCGACGGTTTGGGCAATCACCTGCTCGATTTCCAGCGGTTTACGCACATCACAGGCCAGCGGCAACACCTGCCCGCCCGTTTCGTCCATCAATTCAGCGGCAGCGGCTTCCAGAACGGGTAATTTTCGGCTGCAAATGACCACATTGGCACCCAGTTGCAGAAAATACCGGGACATTGATTTCCCCAACCCCGTACCCCCACCCGTAACAATAATTGTTTTATCTTTCAACGCGCCTTCGCGCAGCATTCCTTCAGCTTTGATCATATTCAGTTGGACAGTTTAAGGTCTATAGTGTCTGGTTTAGGGTTTCAAAAGGTATGCATCAGGAAATAGCGTCCTGGCCTACAAACCTACACGTTAAACTATAAACTAACATTACTTATTTTAGCGCGTAAACCAAAACCGTATGCATCCCGAAACTCTCGCCATTTACCAAAGCCGTATGGCCGACGCCAACGCCGGAGCTGTCGTCCCGCCCATTTCGCTCAGCACCACCTTTGAACGGGAAGCCGATGGCTCGTTCCCACACGGGCATATCTATAGCCGGTCTAGCAACCCAAACCGCGATCTGCTCGAAACCGCCCTGGCTCAACTGGAAGGCGGTTTTGCCGGACTGGCCTTTAGCTCCGGGCAAGCCGCCACGATGACCCTGCTGCTGGCCCTCCGACCGGGGGATCACGTCATTCTCGGCGATGATGCCTATCACGGAACCCCGGCTTTGCTCGAAGAACTTTTTCACCCTTGGGGATTGACTTACACCCGCGTCGATTTTACGGATCTGGAGGCCATTCGCAGTTCCATTCACGAAAATACCAGCCTGATCTGGATCGAAACCCCGTCCAATCCGCTGTTGAAAATAGCCGATATTCAGGCCATTGCCGATCTGGCGCACAACGCCGGCGCGTGGTGTGCCTGCGACAATACGTGGGCAACGCCGATTCTGCAACGCCCGCTTGACTTAGGCTGCGATGTGGTGATGCACTCCACGACCAAGTACATCGGCGGCCACAGCGACGTGTTGAGTGGCGCGTTGATTTTCAGGGAAGACGGTGATTTCTACCAGCGGGTTCGGCGGTATCAGACGCTGGGTGGTGCCGTAGCAGCTCCGTTTGATTGCTGGATGCTGTTGCGCGGCACCAAAACCCTGACCACCCGGGTGAAGGCGCAATCGGCGACGGCTATGCAACTGGCGCAATTTCTGCACGAGCATCCTGCCGTCGAAGCGGTTCATTATCCGGGTCTGGAAAGTCATCCGGGACACGCCATTGCGCAAAAACAGATGACGCGGTTTGGGGCCATGCTGTCGGTTCAGATCAAAGGCGGTTCCGACGCAGCCATGGCCGTTGCAGGTCGCGTCCAGCTCTTTACCCGGGCCACGAGCCTCGGCGGGATCGAAAGCCTGATCGAACACCGGGCTTCGGTGGAAGGCCCCAATACGACGACACCCCAGAACTTACTACGGATTTCGGTTGGTCTTGAACACGCCGACGATCTGATCACTGATCTGGAACAAGCGTTAAATGCGCTGACTTAAACCGTTACCTGGTGTTTTTTCAGGTGGGTCAACTGCTCACTCAGCGTCCAGAGCTTCGTGGCATTGAACCGGCTTTGGGCGGCTTCGCTGGGCGGTTTAGGCCGGTTTTTGGCAAAATACAAACCCGTCACTTTGTCTACTTCGGGCGACGAGGCCAGGTAAATACCGGTTCTGGCGCCTTCTTCCGGGCTGATGAAAAAAGGACGCGCTATGTTGAAGAGAAATCCTTTCAGATTGCTGTAGTCCTGGGCAAAATTGGTTTTCACCACGCCGGGGTGCAGGCTGTTGGACGTGATGCCATCATCGGCCAGACGTTCAGCTAATTCGTTGGCAAACAAAATATTACACAACTTCGAGGCTCCGTAGGCTTTCATGCCTTCATACTGCCGTGGTTGGGCCAGTTCATCGAATTTGAAACCCCGATCCCAACGGTGCGCTTCGGAGGAGACGGTAATGACGCGGGAATTGGTTCCTTTCCGAAGCAGGTCGATCAACAGATTTGTCAGCAGAAACGGCCCCAGGTGGTTGGTGGCAAAGGTTAGCTCGATGCCTTCGGGCGTATATTGTTCTTTTTCAATGTATAAACCGGCGTTGTTGATCAGCACATCCAGCCGGTCGAAGCGGTCGATGACTTCCCGGGCGGCCTGAATTACCGACGACTGGCTGGCCAGATCACACCAGAGCAAATCGACATACCCGGTTTTGCTGACACTCTTGATCTCCTGACGAACGGGCCGGGCTTTTTCCAGATTCCGGCAAAGCATGATGATATTGAAACCTTTTTTGGCTAATTCTAAGGCAGTTATTCGCCCGATGCCGGAATTGGCACCAGTAATCAGACACGTTCGGGACTGCATGGTGGTTTGTTTGGGTTACAGGAATGGTAACCCGCTGAGGAAGGAAGAAGTTTTGGGAATGGAGTAATAACGAATATTGAATGCTGAATAACGAATAACGAAGTGATGCCTCCTCACTGATCAGCGCCCCTTCTTTCGATATTCAATATTCGTTATTCAGTGTTCGATATTTACTTGAATTATAAATGTAAAATGGTGAATATCAAATGTAAAAGTTAGAAGAACCAGCCACTTTTACATTTAATATTCACCATTTTACATTTATAATTCCTTATTTCACAGCCGCTTGCTCGCGCTTGAACAGCTCGACCAGCGTATCGACGGCGTAATCCACTTCTTCGACAGTATTGTATTTGCTGAATGAAAACCGGATGGCGCCCCGCTCGGCATCGTTGTGGGGCAAAGCTGAAAGCACGTGGGAGCCGAGGTTGGAACCACTGGTGCAGGCACTGCCGCCCGAGGCCGAGATGCCCGCAATGTCGAGGTTGAATAACAGCATGTCGCTCATTTCGGACGACGGCAGACCGACGTTCAAAACCGTATACAAACTTTCGGAGAGATTAGCCGACAGCCCGTTGAACGATACGCCATCCAGCCGTTCGCACAGTTGACCAATCATCCGGCTTTTCAAACTTTCGATGTACTGCCGGTGGCTTTCCATTTTGGCATACGCTATTTCCAGCGCTTTGGCCAGGCCCACAATTCCATAGACATTTTCGGTTCCGCCCCGCATGTTGCGCTCCTGCGAACCGCCGTGAATAAACGGATGAATCGGGCCGCGACCGGATTTGGTATGTGCATTCACGTACAGAAAACCGACGCCTTTGGGGCCGTGGAATTTATGGGCAGCGCCGACGATAAAATCGACCGGAAGCTGCTGTAAATCATGCCGATAATGCCCCATTGTCTGTACCGTATCGGAGTGAAAAACCGCTTTGTATTCCTGACAGAGACGGCCAACGGTTTCCAGATCGAGCAGGTTTCCGATCTCATTATTGCCGTGCATCAGCGACACGAGGGTGCCGGGATTCGCCCGGAGCAATTCTTCCAGATGCGCCAGATTGATGCGCCCCTCCTCATCCACTTCCACCAGATTCAGCGTAACCGCACCCTGCTTATGAAGGTGTTCGAGCGTGTGCAATACGGCATGGTGTTCGAGCGGAGACGTGATGGCGTGCGTCAGGCCGTAGGTTTCGATGGAACTGCGGATGGCGGTGTTATCGGCTTCGGTTCCGCCGGAGGTAAAGAAAATTTCGGCCGGGGACGTGTTGAGCAGCGTAGCGACAGTTTTCCGGGCCCGTTCGATGGCCGTCCGGACTTTCCGTCCGTGGGAATGAATTGAAGAAGGATTGCCGAATTCCTCAGTCATGAGCGGAAGCATGGCTTCCAGCACCTCCGGGTCGAGTCGGGTGGTGGCGGCATTGTCAAAGTAAGCGCGCATTGTGATGTTGTGTAATACACCACAAAGGTACTAAATTAGAAATTGCCCCCAACCTCAGAAATTGCCCCCAACCCCCTAAAGGGGGCTAAAACATCCGGGTTCCAAAGCCGCCTTTAGGGGGTTGGGGGCAATTTCTGAGGTTGAGGGTAGTTTTGATTATAACTTGGCGGCAATCACTTCTTTAATATCCGAAATGATTTTGTTGGCCAGGTAATCCGCCGTTGAAAGCGTATCGGATTCGGAGTAAATCCGGATAATGGGTTCGGTATTGGATTTGCGCAGGTGCACCCACTCTTTGTCGAATTCGATCTTGACGCCGTCGATGGTGTTGATGGGATTTTTGGCGTATTTGGCCTTGATCCGGTCCAGCACCGCGTCGACATTGATGTCGGGCGTCAGTTCAATTTTGTTTTTGGAAATGTAATAATTCGGGTACGTCCGGCGCAGCATCGATGCCGATTTGCCAAATTTGGCCAGGTGCGTCAGGAAAAGGGCAATGCCCACCAGCGCATCACGACCCAGATGCAAATCCGGATAGATAATCCCGCCGTTGCCTTCACCACCGATGGCCGCATCGACCTCCTTCATCATTTCCACCACATTGACTTCGCCAACCGCCGAAGCCGAGTGTTTGCCACCGTATTTCTGCGTCACATCGCGCAGGGCCACCGTCGACGACAGGTTCGAAACCGTATTGCCCGGTTTTTGATCTGCCGACCGGTTTTTCAGCACATAATCCGCCACGGCTACCAGTGTGTATTCTTCGCCAAACGGAGAACCGTCTTCGCAGATGAGCGCCAGCCGGTCGACATCGGGATCAACCACAATGCCGAGATCGTATTCGTTTTTCTCTATTTCGACAATGATGTCGCGCAGATTTTCGGGCAGCGGTTCCGGATTGTGGGCAAACTGACCCGTGGGTTCACAATGCAGCCGCTGAATCGATTCCACGCCCAGGGCTTCCAGCAACATCGGAACGACAATACCGCCGGTTGAATTGACGGCGTCGACGATGAGCCTGAATTTTCGGGCCGCAATGGCTTCTTTGTCCACCAGCGGCAGGGCCAGAATGGCATCGATGTGCTTCTGAAGCCAGGTGTCGTCGGTTCGGTAAGAACCTAACTTCTTGACGTCCACAAAGTCGAACGCTTCCGATTCGGCCATTGCCAGCACATCGGTGCCGTTTTCTTCGGAAATAAATTCACCTTTCTCGTTTAGCAACTTAAGTGCATTCCACTGAATCGGATTGTGGCTGGCCGTCAGGATAATCCCCCCGGCGGCTTTCTCGCCCGTCACGGCCAGTTCAACCGTTGGCGTAGTCGATAAACCCAGATCAATCACATTCAGCCCCAACCCCTGGAGGGTGGCAGCTACCAGTTTTGAAACCATTTCACCCGACAACCGACCGTCCCGCCCAATCACGACCGTACGGTTATCGGGATGGCGTTGCCGTACCCACTGTCCGTACGCTGCTGAAAACTTCACTACATCCAGGGGTGTAAGGCCATCGCCACTACGCCCACCAATGGTTCCACGAATTCCGGAAATCGACTTTATTAATGCCACGTTGAAAGAAATAATGAATATACTGAATGGTTTACGTATAAATGGTTTTATTTATTGAACGGCTTGATTATTAAATGATTACTCAGTACAAACGAATGCATAATCCATTTAACCATCCGCCCATTTCCAACCACGCAGCCATTGAAACAAAGATAACTTCTTTTTCCGATCCTCGGTCTATTCCGTTCCGGTTATCGAAACGGTCGTCGTCATGGTCGAGCGGGCCTGCCCCCGAAACGCACCGGCTAAAGGGGCCAGGCGATCATGAAAAAAGGAAGCTGCCAGAAAAACATGGTGATTGATGACCACCGAGCCTTCCGTCGGATCGAAACCGCGCCAGCCCGCACCGGGCAAATACACCTCAGCCCAGGCGTGGAGTTCGTGGTCCTGCTGCGGATTTCCGTACAGATACCCACTCACGAACCGGGCGGCCAGTCCAATGCTCCGGCAGGCCGCAATGTACAGCACGGCATAATCGCGGCAGGAGCCTTTGCGTGAAATCAGCGTCATCTCGGCGGACGTTGCCGGTCCTTCATCGCGGGTTTCGTACACAAAATTATTGCAGATCGTCGTGCAGAGGTGCGACAGAAACGGTACGGTTTGCCATTTGGCTTCCGACGCGATCTGCCGCGCGTATTGCTCCACCAGCGTGGTGACGGCGGTTCGTTCGAGATACGGTTCCAGCATTTTCCGGTCGGCGTCCGAATAATTAAACGGGATGCGCTGGGTTTCGAACGGAAACAGAAAAAAGTCGTAGGCATTGTACAGGTCCGATTCAATTTCTGTTTCGGCCCTGACAACCAGCGAATTGGTCTGGCTGGTGAAATAAATCACCTGCTGCGTGTTGCCTTCGATATCGACATTGCTAACCAGCTTGCTGGGTAGCGGGTCAATGTGCAGCGTGTAGTGGTTTAACCGTTGGTGCGGGTAAATTTTGGGGTACAAATACAGTGTGTGCGGTTCGAGAGATACCGCTGCTGAATAGTCATACCGGAGTTCATGCCTTACCCGAAGTTTCATTGGTGCGTAGAGGTGGTTAACGCGTGGCTTTCCGAATTAGAGTATTTTGTCAAATATGGGATTCATCCAGGCCGTTGGGAGTTTACGAACTGAATTGTTCAGTAACGCGCTCCACTGGTTCGACACGCCTTCCATATCTTCTTTTTCGAGTCGGTGCTCGGTCAAGTGAAAACTATCTTTCGCGTATACCACTACATCGAGTGGATAATCCACGTCGTTGGCGCTGACCCGCGTGGCATCAAACGCCAGAAAGCCCATCTTCAGAGCATCCTGCAGGGAGGATTCGTAGGTCAGATTCCGGTACAACAGCGGTTTTCCGTAGCCCGAATTGCCGATGATCTTGAACGGAGAACCGTGGTCCACTTCCACCCAGTTTCCTTCCGGATAGAGCAGAAAAAGTTTGTGTTCTTCGTCGTCTTCCAGTTGCCCGCCCACGATGGCGTTTAGGTTAAAGTGCATGCCGGACGCTTCCAGCGCGGCTTTATCCTCAATGGCTACGCGCCTGACCTGCTCACCGAAGGCATTCACCGCCTTGTACAGTTTGTTAAAGGATCGGTCTTTTTCCCCAATCACTTCCCGAAAGTACGTGATGGCCTTGTCGCGGACGGAGCGCAGACCGGAGGTCATGATGAACAGAGAGTGATTTTCCAGTTCGTGAACCGAAATCTTACGATTACTCGAAACTTCGGAGCCGGAGGTAAGTCGGGTGTCGGCAATGGCGACTAAGCCGGAGGCTACTTTGATACCTAAACAATACGTCATTGAATCTGTAAACTACAAGCTATGGCGAATGGCAAATATACACGTTTCCGAAATTTGACCCCCGATTTAAACCGGTTTTTACAAAAACAACTCGTTTTTGTTTTGACAAGACAGTGGAAAACAGCAAAAAATCAGGTCTGAATTAAAATTTGCCGGACTTTAAAAAAGGGTTTGTTACTTGCGTATCGGATGCGGTACGGGTTCTTTGCCGGGTCGCAATAACCGAAAACAATCCCTCCAAAACGAATAAATATGAAAAAAGAATCGCTGGCTGATGCGCCCAAATACCGGTTCTGGAAACAACAGGCCGAAACCAATGGACTGATCATCAATAAAATAGACGAGTTTTACATCCGCCGACGCCACAACGGCGAGGTGCTTTTCGCCATGCTGGAAGTGGATGCCAACACACCGGAAGGCGACAAAATACCGCCCGCGCTGTTTCTGAAAGGCCACGCAGCCTCGGTACTGGTGTGCCTGATCGACCAGGAAACGAAGGACAAATATGTGGTGCTGGTGCGCCAACGGCGGATCTGCGACGGCTCACACACCTATGAACACCCGGCGGGCATGGTCGACGCGGCCGATGACCCGCAGGAAGTGGCCGCCCGCGAGGTGGGCGAAGAAATCGGTCTGAACGTAAAACCGGAGGAGTTGACCAAACTCAACAACCGGCTGTGGTTTCCCAGCACCGGCACCAGCGACGAAGCCATGCACTATTTCTTCGTGGAGCGCGAACTGCCACGCCAGCAAATCATGGATTTTCACCACAAGGACATGGGCGTAGCCTCCGAATTCGAACGCATCACCACCGCCGTGACGACCTTGCCCGAAGCCCACAAGCTCATCACCAACATCAACGGCTTGCTGATTCACTTTTTATACCTCCACGCGGTGGGTGATTACGACACCATGAAGTTGCTGTAAGTGAGGGAGAAAGGTGCCAACGCACCCGAAAAAAGGGGCAAATGAATAAAAAAGAAAAAGCCGGGCTTGCGAAAAAGGCGTAACAATCACTATATTTGCAACCCGAAACGGGCAGTAGCCCGCGAATGGACCCGTAGTTCAATGGATAGAATTTCGGTTTCCGGTACCGACGATAGGGGTTCGAATCCCTTCGGGTTCACGAACTAGTGCAAAAACCCCCTCTACGCTGCGTAGAGGGGGTTTTTGTTTTCTGAGCCCTCTCCGAATTGTTTTTAAAAACAGTCTTCCCAGCGATAAAAGTTTGAGTTGATAAACAATCCACATCACCGTCCAGCATATTTGTAAAAATGCCGGACGGTATCTGCTTGTTCGGTGTATGCCTTCATGAGATCACTGGTTTGCATTTCCCGGGTCACACGATAATCCCTTCCAATTAGAAAATACTTCATTTGATGGGTTCCGTAGTTTTCTAAAATGGTCCGTTGGTCTTTGTCTTCCTGATTAAAATTGCGGGATCGAACCAGCTTCAAATACAAGGAATCATTTTGATAGAAAGCAACATAATCGACATTTCCATCATTTTCATGTTGAAGAATACGGCGATTTCCCATGGTTTGGGGAGTAATTACTTGAGTTGGTGTCACGGTTTTAATCCACTCCCACTTACCCATTAACTCTGAGCTTAAGGGAGGGGCACAACCACAGCCGGGTTTGTCACAAGCTTGTACCCCTAAGCAAAAAAGTAAAGTCAGGAATATAAAGATATTTCGTTTCATGCCGCTTCCCGTCTTACATGATCAATTTCCATTTATCATCGAAGCGACTCCTCATGAAGAGGGGTGTCGAATCGCCAGAATACAAATTTCACTTCAAATATCCCGAAGTTCCTATAAAAATCCGGGAAATTCCCCCTGATTTATAGGAGTATTTTCACCTTGAATGCGTGCGACTCAAGTGGCAATTTTGATCCACAAATAGCTACTTGTGTTTACAATGAAAAGAGAATCCATTCCATTTAAACGGCCGGCTTATCTTCAAAAAATGAATTCGTCGGTACGCTCTCATTTTGAAAGAGCAACCAGCCTGCCGGTTTTTCTCTCCTCTTCAAGCACACTCAACCTGGAAGATCGTAAGACGATTGTCCGGCAGGCTCTCCTCCTCATTGAACAAAATTACGCTCACCTGCCCCTGAAAAGGGCAATGCACGCAATTGATCCTGTCCAACGACTTAAACTACTTTTACAGACCCTTGAATTTGGTGAAGAAACGAGCATGCCGTCCGAAACCGAATTTCACCACGAAATGACCGACATATTTACGTCGCTTCGGGATCTCCACACCAATTACCTTTTGCCAGATCCGTTCAGGAAAATGACGGCGTTTCTTCCATTTATGGTGGAAGACTATTTTGAGGGCAAAGAACGACGTTACCTTGTCTCGCACGTCTCTCCAGGGTTCAGCCATCCAACCTTCGGTCCGGGGGTAGAGGTGGTCTACTGGAATGGAATGCCCATTGAAAAAGCGGTTTTGAACAATGCAGCCCGTTATGCAGGCAGCAACCGGGAAGCACGTCTGGCCAGAGGGGTGCAAACTCTGACGACCAGGGCACTGATTATTGCCCCTGCACCGAGTGAGGAATGGGTTATTGTCGGCTACCGAACACTCGATGGCGAACTAAAGGAAATCCGATTCGACTGGATGGTGAATCCTCCATTACCGGATGCCGCTGAAGGAGACAGTCGCCAGCAAGATCTGGCGGACATGATGACAACAGGGCTGGATCTGGAACAGGATCTCATTCAGCAAATGCGAAAAGCCCTATTTGCACCGCAAGTTATAAAGGCCCAAAAGCAGGTTGCCGTTAAACTGGCCAGCGGAGCAACGCTTTCGGATCTTGATAGTACACTTCCCCATATATTCCAGGCACGAACAGTAACGACACCATCCGGCACTTTCGGTTACCTGAGAATCTTTACGTTCAGTCACCAGGACGTACCGGGATTTATTAACGAGTTTATACGGCTGATTACGCTGTTGCCGGGAGAGGGTCTGATGCTGGATGTCCGGAGCAATGGTGGAGGCATTATTATGAATGGAGAATTTCTTCTCCAGTTACTGACGCCCCACCCGATCGAGCCTGAACCCGTGCAATTCATTAATACCCCCCTGAATCTGCTGATATGCCGAAACGCGCCCCGCGAAGTGGCTTTAGACCCCTGGATTGAGTCCTTAAAACAAGCTCTCCAATCAGGAGCTTCCTTTTCGGCCGGTTTTCCCATCTCCGAAACCAGGGCCTGTAACCAAATAGGACAGCGGTACTTTGGCCCGGTAGTGCTCATCGTCGATTCACTCTGCTACAGTACGACTGACATTTTTGCGGCTGGGTTTCAAGACCACAGTATTGGCCCCGTGCTGGGGACAGACGGAACTACGGGGGCAGGTGGGGCGAATGTTTGGACCCATGCTATTTTTTCACAGCTTCTGACGGAAGCAGACTCCCCCTATAAGCCATTGCCGAAAGGCACCAGCCTGCGGGTAGCGGTTCGTCGAACCTTACGTGTAGGTCGGCGGGCCGGAACACCGGTGGAAGATTTCGGTGTCATACCGGACGAACGTCACTTTCTGACCAGGAATGACTTACTCAATAAAAACCAGGATCTTATCAATCGGGCCGGGGCTATCCTGTCCACCCTGCCGGTGCGAAAACTGAAAATCAGATCCGGGAAGGTTGCCACAAACCAGGTCAGTTTCACCGTCGATGTCCAGGGAATCACACGGATTGATGTCTACGTGGCAGAGCGCCCGATTGAATCGATCGATATCAAACTAAATCAAACGGCATTTACTCTATCAACGGCCGAAGAAACGCGCCGACCGTTGGAAATCAGGGCGTATGATGGCAATGAACTAGTAGGCCGTTATCGGGCAGAAATCTAATTTTCAGCCTTCCTGATCTTATCGATCCTCATAAATCCTAAAAACGCTATCCCATGAAAAAGCAGAAAAAGAATGCGATCGAATCCTATTTTGCAAAAGCAGATGTAAACCTGGCGCAGGCATTAGCCAATTCAACCTCCCCATTTACTATTGAAGTACGGTTTTTAGGTGGGCTGACCGAAAACCAGAAAAGCGCCTTTAAAACCGCAGCCGACCGCTGGAGCAGTGTCATCGTCGGTGATTTACCGACAATTAAGGTAGACGGCGAGAACATCGATGATGTATTGATTTTGGCGGAGGGCTCTGATATTGACGGATCAGGTGGCATTCTGGGACAGGCAGGCCCAACCCACTTACGCCCCGCCAATGCAGGGGTTACCGCTTTTCTACCGGCTAAAGGCAGAATGACCTTTGATAAGGCCGATCTGGAAGACATGGAAAAAAACGGCAGCTTGACGCACGTAATTACGCATGAAATGGGGCACGTCCTTGGAATCGGTACCATCTGGACTAGAAAAGGGCTCCTGAAAGGAGCTGGAACCACGAATCCAACCTTTACCGGTACCCTGGCCATGTTTGAGTACGGCCAACTGAAAGGCACCAGCCCCACTCCCGTTCCGGTCGAAAATCAACATGGTCCCGGCACACAAGACTCTCACTGGCGCGAGCCTATTTTCCGGAATGAGTTGATGACCGGATTTATTGACGTGGGCAACAACCCGCTTAGCCGGGTCACCGTAGGCAGCCTAAAAGATATGGGGTATGTCGTGGATATGAATGCCGCCGAAGCCTACACACTGCCGAACCTACTCCAACTGGCCGAAAGTGGTGAATTGATTTCTGCGGAGGATTCCCTCGAGTTAGGCACCATGCTGTCTATTATTCCTACGGTATTACCTGAAGACAGTTTACAGTAACAAAACCGCCTATTGCCATGATTCGCTATGCCTGCCTGCTACTTACCCTCTTTCTTCATCACGCCCAACCGCTTTTTTCCCAGTGCATAGGGTGCAAAAATACTGATAGAGCAAAGCAACCTGACACGCTTGCTGTCAGCCGTGGGGGATTGCTCCTTTCCTTCTTACCTACTTTTATACCCTGCAACTCAGCTTTGACGCTCGTTATTCAGGATGACAAAATAAAACGGGAGACGCAGCTACAAACCAAATTGAAGGGAAATAAGTGGGCAGACCTACCGGCTTGTTTAGCAGAGATTTTCAAAGTTAAGGTAGGTTCCGCCGATACGGCTAAGATAAACAAAGCCATTCATCAGAAAAAAGATTCTACCTACTCGATTAAAGTCGGTAACAATGAGCCGATTTTTCTCAAAGGACCAAGTTTTAATAGTGGTGAAATTGTGTTTTCAAAAGCCGGAAAAATCGCCGTTAAAATAATTAAGCAAAACATTGATAACACTTTTTTTAAGATTCAATTCGACAAAAAACCTGCGTATGCGGATTGGAGTCAATACAAGCCTATTGTCAATGAACTTTACCCCGTATACGCCCGGTACGAAGCCCGTATCCGCCAGTTGAATTTAACGATCGAGGCCCTGAAGGAAAAGAAGAAATGTTGCGGCCCCGAAAATACCGGGTTACTTGAAAAGTTAGAAAATGAACGCTGTCAGTACCTTGATTCGATTCAGCGGACCCAGATCCAACTCTGTTCGATCGCGTATCAGGTGATCAAATCAAACGAAAAGTGGATAAATCACTGGCTTTGGTACACGGGGGGGGATCCAGTCCTGAATCCGTTCGGCGTCACCTCACCCACGGAAGCCAATGCCGAAATTGACCGGCAACTGGCTTCGGCCGAAGCCACCCTCCGGCTTTATCAGGCCCTCATGGACAAATGCTGTGAATCAACCGTGATCAAGGACATGCTGGACACCCTGAAACCGGCTATTTCCGAACTGACGCTAGTTCTGGTAAAATTGCGCCAGGAGAAAGAGAAAGCGCCCGTGCGACAGAAAGCGTACGAAGACTGGTTAAAATCAACCGCACAGACCGAAACCGTGTTGAACGAGATCGTACTGTATGCGTCCGACTGTCCACAAATCAACTGGATGACGCATTATGACGCCCAAAGCAATTACGCCACCATGCAACCGGATGGTTTACTACCCGATCTGGTTTTTGAAAAAGATGCGCTCCGTGGCCTGGTTCACAACATCCCTTCGGGAAGAAAGGTATCGGCCAAAGAAGTCGTGAAAGAAGCGAAGCTTCGCACCGAGATCGACGTGCAGACGGATGACTTTGCCGGTGCATTCACCCAGGCACTCGTCAACAGCAACGCGATTTCCGCGCTGTTCAATCAGCTCAGCGGTATTTTAAATACGATCCGGGCGGTCGGAAACCTGGGCGACGGCACTCCTATAAAAGTTGATGACCAGGCTGGGGTCAGAGCACCAGTGGAAAATGCCCGCCTGGCGCTGATCGTCGAAAAGCTTCAGGAACTCCTGGCTCCCTTGCTGGATGGAAAGTCGGACGCACAGCAACTGGACGAACTGACGTGTATCCTGAAATATCCGCTGGAGAATAAAAATAAGTTAAATGCGGCCATCCGACTCGAAAACAATAAAGCAAAGCCCGTTTCGGACGCCGAATTTAATGAAGCGTTACAAATGCTGATAAATGAACGGAAAGACAAACTAAGAGTGGCTGAAGAAGCGAAAAATAGTTGTACTGATCAACTGGCCATATTCGATTCTTCCAGCACATTAATTCGCTGGTTGATGGAACAAACCGACCCCCCAATTGACGATTTACAGATCGCTTATACTGAATTCGCCCGGAAAAAAGCCAGTCAGGAGCCGGTCTTACGATCAGAAGATGTGCTTATTAACGAGAGCCGAACCGCAAAAGGCACCAATGACATAAGCTACGACATTTTTGAAGCCGGAAAAGAAAAACCCGTCGCTACCGGCAGTTATAAAACCTATCACACGGTTCGTTTCTGGCCATCGGTCAGCATTAACTACGTGTTCGGATCACGGACTGTGTCTGTTTTCGACAACGCCACCGGGCAGTTCCGCACGGACACCGGCATCGACAATTTTGAAGCGGTGGTGGGGGTAAAATGGTACCTGGGGCCAAGTAATCTGACCCGAACCGCTGCCCGAACCCGGTTTATCAAAAATACTGCCGATAAAGAGTATAATATCTCCCGGGGAAACAGTGTATTGGGTAAGCTCTTTCTGACCGGCGGACTAGGAGTTACCCACAAGTTCCTGAAAAACTATTTTCTGGGTGCGGGAATCGACATCGTACCGGGATTAAGCGTTCAGGGTGGCGGCAATCTGTTCTTTCGAAAAGGGTACGACCTGATGAATGGCCAGATCAGCCGCGAATATGATGTACCGACAGGCCGCTGGTTTTTTGGGTTGGCCATTGATCCGAATGTAGTTACCAAATTGATTTCCATCTTTTAATCCATTCAAAGGCCATGCGTACCGGCATCTACCTCATTTTCTGCTTGTTATTGGGTCTTACTTTGGGATGTGAATCTAACTTTGAAGACGTCATAGACAGCGTTTATAAAGACGGGGAAATCAATGGCACCGTTTACCTCAATGATACGTTTACAGACGCGCCCGTTGTCATTGCACCGGAAGCAACCATTTACCTGACGGCGACCGGCAGTGCCACCACCTACCTAATCAGCACAACCGCGGTTTCAGACGGCAAGTTTACCTTTTCCCATAAGCCTGCCACCGAAAATTTTTACGTGGTCGGTCGGTTCAAAAATAAAGAGGGCATCCAGTTTGAAAAAGTAATGTCGTATACTGATTTCAAAAATGATCCTAAATTACTGCTGGAGCCGCAATACCCCGGCGGAAAAATCAAGGTAAAGGCCGTCAATTCTGCGAGTCAGCCACTCTTCGGAGCCGATATCCTGCTCTTTATCAACCAGGAACAAGCCGAATCGATTGCCGGAACCGCCCCCGCCGGGCAAATCCGGCAAAAGACAACCAACGAAAAAGGAAACGTTTTTTTCTATGATCTTCCAGCGGGTGACTATTACCTGGCCGGAAAAAAAGACCTTCTGGTTACCAGCCCAACGGCTGCGACCGTCAGTCAATCCAATGTAAATAGCTTCACAACTGTTCAAACAACACCGGCATCCCTAACGCTTACCATTCCGACGGAATTAACCGTCACCGTCAGGGATCTTAATTCTGACCCGGTGGCTGGTGCAACGGTTTACGTTTTCAGCAGCCGTACGCAGGCAGCTTCCATCACAACCACTTCGCCCGCTGCCATTGGGAGCAAAATCACCGATAAAAAGGGAGAGGCAAAGATCACTGGACTAACCGCCGGTACAACGTATTACATTAATGCCAAAGCGACATTTACGGTCAACAATACGGCTCAGGAACGAACCAACAGTACCGGCCCTGTCTCTGCAACCCTCTCTCAGCCCGTATCGCTTACGTTGTGAAGATGAACAGAAGTTTATGGTAAAGTAGGCTTTACCCGATTAAACCAATCAACCCATTTGTGGGCAAGCAAGCGGCCACCTTATTGCACCCGAACCAACTCAACGCCCAGCACCGGACGCCCATCGGCCGTAATGCCTTGTATCACCACGCGTACCGTTCGGACGACATCCGATAACGGAAACCGGAGCTGGCTGTGCCCCTGGCCATCAGTTTGCATCAAGGGTTTCCAGTACAAGACGTCCCGGTAATCGACCGGGCCAGAAACAGCACCGGTTGCTGCTTCCGCATCATAGCGGGGTACATAAAATTCGCGCTGTACCGACGGATACCCCATGAATTGAATCGGCGTCATGCCCGCCTGGGGTTTGGCTTTCCCCTGCATCGAACGTTTGCTTTTGGAGTAAAAAGCAATTACGCCATTCCCGCCCCGAACCCCATAGATACCGGCGGTACCCCCATTTTTCAGCAATTCGACCCGTTCAATATCCCCGGAATTGAATTGCATCAAAGCGGTTCCATCAGGGTCCTGAATGGGAATGCCATCGATCAAATACAAGGGTTGCATTCCACTTTTGAAACTATTTACACCCCGTATAAAAACCTTGTAGCTACGCGCTTGCGCAGCTCCTTCCCGTGCAACCGTTACGCCCGCCAAACGCCCCTGAATCATTTCGTACAGATTTGAATAGGTTGGGGATTTCTCATCGAACACCAGAACAGCATCTGCCCCGTTGTGCAAACTACGCCGTTGAATGTCCTCAGGCCTCTCCTCGTTTTTTTGCGCCCGAACCGTTACTTCTTCCAGCACTTTCGCCGTTTTATCCCGGTAAAAATCGGCATTTGCTCCCTGCCGAATGCGAACCGCTTCCAGGTGAGCGCGCAACATCGACCCGTTGGGCGTACTCGTTAGTTGACTGACTTCCCATTGTTGGCCGGGCCTTTCCTGAACCAGAAAGGCTTCTTTGGAAGAAAGAATATTTCTCTTACGATCAGCGAGTTGCGTCATTAATTGTACGGTATCCGTAAGGACCAGCCCCGCCAGTCGGAACCGCCCCTGTTCGTCCGCATCGGCTGCTTTGACGAACGATTGCCCGGCGGCTGTCGACACCACGGTAATTTGCGCGCCGGGTATGGGTTGCTTTTTCGCATTCAAAATGCGGCCCCTGAGTGATACTCCGCCCGGCAGGTCTGTTTGTGTGGTGCCGCTGACCCGTCGCCAACCCTGGGTCAGCAACAGGTCGTCCAGGGCCTTACGGGTTTCAGGCGAATGCTTCACCACATACTGGTTGGGATTCTCGATCCGTCCCCTCAGCTCGCCCGTTAGAAGCAAATGGGCTTGCAGTGTAGCGTCGGCGGTATCATCCGGCATTTTGTCGGCATCGGTAATCGACGCCGACAAAGCGGCTATTGCCGGAACTCCGTTATCGGTCAGATTGATGCCCAGCGTGACCAGCTCGCGGGGCTGATACCGGTTTTTGTTGAAACCCAACCGCACCCGGACAGGCGCAATGAATTCGGGCACAAAAACCAGCCGCTCAGCCTGGGGCCGGGCATTGGCATCGTAGAGGGTAATCTGCGCCAGACCCGGTAACCAGGTCATCATGGGTAAATTTACCTTCGCCACCCCATTTTGCAGGAGAATTTTTCGCTGATCGACCACCCGGCCGTGTTGCTGGATCAGCACATACGCGGAGTCGCTGGCGGCCCGGTTAGCACTTAGCAGGGTCAACGCCAGACGGGTTGTGTCGCTGATCGCATCGGCCGAGAGCAACAAACCGTCCGTTTCGGTTTTGGGCAGAGACATGCGTTGTGGTTGGTCGCTATACGCTACCTCGGCGTAATACGTCCGCTGCGGTTTGGGCTCCATCGACACGCTGGTCATGCCCTGCTGATTGGTTTTGAAACGAACGACTTCAGCTCCGAAATCATCCACAATACGTCCCGCGATGGGCCAGCCCTGACCATTTGGCTGGACAATTTTTACGCCCAGACGCGCTGGCAATCCTGCAATCCAGCGCCCCCCTTCCGGCAAAATCTGAACGTCTAATGGCTGATAAACCGAATCACTACGGATAGATTCCCCGTTCCGAAGCAGATTATAGACCGCTACCGACCGCTCGAAAGCCGGGCGTCGCTGGGCATCATCTTCATTGGTATAGGCGCGCAGGCGATACGTTCCCGTCGTGAGGGTATCCGACAAGCGGAAATGACCCTGGCCACGTCCGTCCACGATCCGTACCCACTGGTGCTGCACGCGTTTTCCGTCTGACGTAAGCAGGTCGACCTGCAGGGCTGTTTCGCCACTGGCTCGCTGGTGGCTAGCCGCGTCAAGTACATACGTACTCATCCAAAGCCAGTCTCCAGTGGCGTAAAAGGGCTTATCGATGTGCACAAACACACTGGGAGCCAGCAACTTGAATCGTTCATTGAAGGCCGCCGTGATCCGTCCCAAAGCCGTGTCGGGGGGCATGAATTTTCCCTGGGTGGCCAACGGGGCGTTTGTCAGGGACTCCTTTTCAGCACCGTCAGGTTTCCAGTCGGCGGGCAACATTGTCGATAACCGGTCATTCCCCATCGATCCTTTCGCTTCCATCCCTTCCGGCATCGTAATCACCCCATTGACGGTCATTTGCAGTTGACCGCCCGGTAGTTTCATTTCCGTATAAGCGTAACGGGCATCGGGATAGGGTGAGAAATTCGAAACCGCATTTGTATAGAATACGATCAGTTTCATGGGCGAAACCAACCGGCGTTCGGTTGGTAATCGGCCGGGTTGAATCAACGTAGAAACCTGAATGGGAATCAGACGCTTGTAGTCGCCAACCGCAGCAGCCAGTGTAATGGACCGACGTTCGGGGGGGATCAGCCTGGTAACATCTTCCTGATAAACCTTAAAGCCGGCCTGCTCGAACGTATTATCGATCAGGCTGGCCATCAAGTGCCTGATCGATCCCTGGTAAGCCAGCAGCCGGTTTCGGCGGAACCGGTTAGCCTGCCGTTCGTTCTCGGGTTTTACTTCTTCGAATCGCGCCGTACCCGCCGAAAAAACATTTCCTGACGGAGTGGCATCGAAATGCTGCAGTGCATAAATCAGCCGATAGCCCAGCGCCTGATTTTCAATAATCAACGGCTCACCCGCTGTCGCATACAGATGCTCTTTATCTTCTTTGAAGTTGAGAACTTCGCTGTTTACCAGCAGACACTGTCCGCCAAAGGGCTCGCCGAAGAGTAGCTTTTTAAACTGACGCAGGTGCCGCTCCCAGCCCTTCGGATTGCCCCGTACGGTTACGGCATCCAGCATTTGCACACTGGGTTCCAGTCGAAAACTGGCTTTTTGCGGGGACGTATTATCAAATCGAATTTTTTGCGTGGCGGGCTGATACCCAACGAATGAAGCGGCTATTTCGACCGTACCCAGTGGCACACCAGCCAACGTATAAAAGCCCTTTTCGTCAGTGGTTGCCCCCCGCGTTGATCCATTCACATAAACGTTGGCAAATGGCATGGGTTTCCCCGTCGTAGCATCTGTTACATAGCCGGTCAGGACGGCTGTCGTTTGCCCTTGAACCAGAAGCGTTGATTCTAGAAGTAGAACGGCAGTGATCCAGCCGATGAAGAAAAAGCCACGCATAGGTATTAAATTACCACTAAAAAAGAATTCCACCACCAAATTTTACTTATGTTTTTACAGATCTTACCGGTCGAAATACGAAAGCTTCGAATCAAATCCATCAGTCCAATTCTCCTTTTAATCTACACGAAATCAGGGCAGGTTTGTCAATTAGGTATTC
The DNA here is from genome assembly GCF_008727875.1 of Larkinella humicola. GTDB lineage: Bacteria > Bacteroidota > Bacteroidia > Cytophagales > Spirosomataceae > Larkinella > Larkinella humicola. The sequence continues at coordinate 89,139 of NZ_VTWS01000007.1, forward strand.
CCGTTTAAAATATTTCAGAAAGCGTGCATCGACGAAAAAGAAGAGTGGAGATCAGCCCTATTAAAAGGCGGTTTTCATTTTTATTTTGCCAGGATAAATTCAACCAACTTCCTTCACCCACACCGATTCAAAAGTGAAAAGTAAGGCCCCCTCCCAGCATCGAACTAATGCCGGCCCGATTCAAATCAGCCAGCCGGACCCGCATATCGACGCTCCAGTGGGGGGCAAACAACCAGGCGTATTCAAGGGCGACATGCCCACCCATGTTCAGCTCGTGGCGTTTTTGCCGGTCAATAACCACCGCTTGCAGACCCGTTGGCGTGAACGCAGCTCTTGCGCCCCGATAAATATCGTCTCCCCGGTACCAGGCCGACCAGCCTGTTCCCAACCGCAGCGCGTGGCGGGGATGGCGCAGAAAATCATAAAATACCGTTAGATCGACCGTTAAGCGCTCCCGCTGGTTGGGCCCCGGATTCACTTCGTTAAAGAGCTGGTTGGAAGTCGTTTTACGCAGGTAACCGGCTTCGGCCGCCACGAGGAAACGATCGTGACCAAAATGACGGGCCAGCCGCGCCACGTAGCGGGGGCCTACGGCATCCGGCGCATCGAGCGACGTCCAATCGACACCCAACCGAATGGAGTTTCGGTTTTGGATGACTTGGGCATGGACGGATGTGGTCCAGAGCAGACCGATCAGCAACAGGGAAAATCGGGGCATCGCTGTCATACTAGTGGATTATTGACGGTACCATTCAATGGTAAGGTTTCCTACCGTACCGGTAGCGCCCGTAACGGTCAGTTCGGTGGATTGATTGGAATAATAATCACCTCGAAGAAGTGTATCAGTGTGAGTGCCCGCCATCAAGGTATCCCGGCGAACTGCCTGGCGCCCCTGACTTCCTCCAAACTGATCGACGGCTATTAAAACCGGTTTGCTAATGGTGCCGCTGATTCGAAGTGTGAGCGAATTCGGTACCCCATCGTAAGGCGGTAATACCGTGCGCAGTGGCTCCGAAAAATCCTGGATCATCAGGCGTTGGTAGGGTCGATCGACCAGACTGACGTCTCGGCAGCCCGGTAGGGCAACCAGGAATACCAGGGCACTCATGGCGAACCCAAAACTGCCGTATTTTCTTTGCATACGTTGAAACCAATGAATTAATACCGTACGTTTCAGTTGTCTACTGATTTCGTAACGCACCCGGGAAACGTTTACCTAACGACCCGAAAGCGGCCAAAAAGGTTGGAGTCCGTTCGCCTGTAGAAAGGTCAGAAGCGACAAGGGGGTAAAAACCAGAACAGGAAGTTAATGCAGTAAAAAACCGCTCCAAAAATGGTGGCCATTTTCAGAGCGGTCTTGTTCTTTGCATCCAGGCTCAGTCGATACACGAAGATTGATCGAGCCAGCACTTTTATCTAGATGTAGAAGTGCATTTATATTGTTGCCAGTGGGTGGCGGTGGTAATCCGCAAACTGGTGTTATTTTCAAAGGTTTCGATCAGGTTTCCTTTGTAATAACAACCGTCTTCTCCACTCATAATATCACCCGGCGCAATCACCAGCGGGGTGCCCGAAGCGGAAGTGGCATTGCCTGTGGATTTAACAATTTCAGCGAATAACGTAAATCCGTTCGGACATCCTTCGATCAGCGAAGTTACGGCTAAACAATTATCCGGACGGTGGTCGGGCCGGGAACAACTTCCAAATAAACCGGTTAACAATACAACACCGAGGCTGGCACTGGCGACACGCGTAAAGGCTTTTTTCATTTTGATACGGAAAAGGAGTTTAGTGATGGAAATAAAAACAAGTTCCAGCCACTAAAGTACTTATTTTTATATACCAAATACTAAATATGTTAACTTCGTACTTAATAAATGCATAAGGAGCCGCTAAATTCGTTTTCTTCATTTTTACCACAACGATTTCGGGCTCCTCTCTGAAAAAAAAATCCGTATTTTGAGTATCTTAAGGACCGGAATTAAAACTACTTCGGTTGTTCCTGTGACTTTTTCGGCTATCTCCATGCGGTATCGTTCTCTCCTGCTGATTGGTTTTCTGGGTATGCTGTGCCTGGCCGGTTACAGCCAGTGTATCGTCACGCAGGATGCGCAAAAACGGGTGATCACCACCTGCCGGTATTATGACCCCAAAGGCGGCTTTCTCATGAACCGGCCGGATCGCAGTCAGAGCGTAACGCAGGTGACGTACCTGGGCAGTGAGTATTTAACCTATCCCGTCTGGCAACCCGGTACGCTGGAAACCGGTGATTCGAAAAAGCCTATCCCCTGCCTGATTGCCTTTAACATCGCCACCAACGTTGTCAAATGCCGGTTTGAGGGCGATGAGCAGGAATACGAGGTTCAGCCGGATGCATTCACGGTAAATGGCATATCGTTTATCAGTCAGGTCAGCGTGAAGGGCGGCCAGACCAGCCGGGCCTATTACCACGTGCTGTACGCCGGTAAAACCCGGGTACTCAAACAGTTCCGTTGCAACCTGATTGCCGCCAAAAAAGAAGCGTATAGCCTCGACGATCCGTTTGACGGGACATTCCGGCACCAGAAAACCTATTTCATTCAGCGGAATAATGAGAAACTACGCGCCGTGAACTTGTCCCGCAAATCCGTCCTAAACGTTCTGGACGATCCGACCAGCCGACTCAATCAGTACCTCACCCAACGGAAACTGGATGTCTTTCAACTCGTCAATGCGGTCGCGTATTATGACGGGTTTCAGGAATAGATCAAAGAAGTGAGACAAGGGATAAAAGCCGGAGATTGATTTTACACTGCTCCTTCAAATAACTCCACATCGGTCACTGCCCATTCGCCCGCGATCATGGGCATGCCCCGCAGAACCCCCCGGTTATTCGTACAAATCAGGTAGAGATCGCCGGATTGAAAAATGGCCACAATTGTCTCGCCGGAGGTCTCCGACGGTTTACCCACGGTTTCCGTAATTCGCATGCCGTTGTCGTCAAACGTGATGGAATAAATGCGTAAATCGGTGGTGTCATAGCGGTGTTTTAACATAGCCTTCCGCAAAATGCCATGCACTTTTTCAGCTTCTTCGGTATTCTTGGTAGCGGGAACAAAAAATTTCATTGTTTGAAATAAGTCTATGGTTTTCAGGATACGGTTTTCGGTAGGCTGGCGCCCGAGGGCTAACGAGTCAGCCACTGAAAACCGTAAACCTTAATCAGGTTTCTTCCACGTCAGCGTACTCCGCTCCTGATCGACAAAACCGGCGGATTCGTACAACTGTTTGGCGCGGGGGTTGTATTTCTCGGTTTGCAAATGAATAACCGACACACCGAGTTCGTCTGCGGCTTTTTGCAGGCTCTGTAAAATCCGTCGGCCCAGCCCAGCTCCCCGGTAGTCTTCTTCAATAAACAGTTCATCGACCAACGCGGTTTTTCCGCCAAATTCGTAAGCAAAACCGTAGGTCAGGGCCGCGTAGCCCACCGGTTTATTCTCCAACTCAACCAGCCAGAGCGAGCCCAGTGACGGATTTTCCAGGACTTGCCGAATGAGCATCTGGCGCAGCGGCTGGTCGAACGGGTAGTTGAAAAGCCCGCAAAACGTTTCCATCATCCGCAGGACAGCATCGGCGTCGGCGGGTGTTCGGGCAAGTCGGATCAGGTCCGGAATGGGTGCGTGGGTTTCCAAGGGAGTCGATAACTTCGGTAAAATACGGTAAAGTTTAAAAAATACTTCATTTTTTTCTTGACTCTCCCCTTACGTCATAGCCTACCTTTACAACGTCAACATCGGCAACGTCCTGAAAATGAAAACGTATTCGGTCAAAAAACTGGCGAATCTGGCGGGGGTCAGCGTGCGCACGCTCCACCATTACGACCGCCTGGGCCTTCTCAAACCGTCCGTTCGCACGGAAGCCCGGTACCGGCTTTACGGCGAAAAAGAGCTCATCCAACTGCAGCAGATTCTCTTTTACAAGGAACTGGATTTTCCGTTGCTGGAAATCCGGCAGGTGCTGGAAGACCCCGACTTCGATCTCGTCACCGCGTTAAAAAGTCACCAAAACGCGCTGAAAGACCGACGTGACCGACTCACGACCTTGCTGAGTACGATTGACAAAACCATTTCAAAACTAAAAGGAGAATCCATTATGCTAACAGACGAAGAATTATACGAAGGCTTCCCGAAAGAAAAAGCGGAAGCCTACCGACAGGAAGCTGTCGACACCTACGGCGCCAAAGTCGTGGACGAATCGGAGAACAACATCCGTCAACTCAGCAAAACCGAGTGGGCCACTGCCAAAGCCGAGGGCGAGGAAATTGCCCGAAAGTTGGGCGAGCTCATGCACAAAGACCCGGCGGATACGGAGGTTCAGCAACAAGTCGCCCGTCATTATGCCTTCATCCAACGGATGTGGGGCGATTCGGTTTGCAACGGCGACAGGCTGGCGGCTTACCGCGGTCTCGCCCTATTGTATGTCGATGACCTCCGTTACACCAGCCACAACGGCGTCACCAACCCCGACTACGCCCAGTTTATAAGCAAAGCGATGACACATTTTGTGGACGGGAAGTAGGTAACAGTTTACGGTATACAGTTTACGGTATTTGGTTTTCAGTGGCCGACGTATTAGCTAGCTTGCGAAGGATAATGCGTCAGCTACCGTAAACTGTATACCGTAAACCGTAAACTATCCCTTCCGGTCAAAATACATCCGCATGAACAGAAACTGGTAATGAACGGCGTTGTTCCAGTAATTCCAGTTGTGTGCGCCGGGGCGGGTGATGTAGTCATGGGCAATGTTCATGTCCAGCATTTTCTGGTGCAGGTTGGTATTGACCCGAAAGAAAAAATCGTCGGTTCCACAGTCGATAATCAAAGCCTGCGAGCCGGGCGTCAGCAAATGAAGCAGGTTAATGACGGTATGTTGCTCCCAGCGTTCCGGGTTTTGGGCGTAGGTTCCCAGCCACTTCGCCATATCCCAGTTGTTCGGAAACGGCCGGATGTCCACGCCCCCGCTCATGCTGCCCGCAGCGCCAAACACATCCTGATGTTTGAACGCGAGGTATAACGCGCCGTGTCCGCCCATGCTCAGCCCCGTGATGGCCCGGCCCGTGCGGTTCTTGATGGTTTTATAATGACTGTCTACCCAGGCCACCAACTCTTTTGAAACGTAGGTTTCGTATTTGGAAGAAAGATCGACCGGGCTGTCAAAATACCAACTGGATGCATTGCCATCGGGACAAACGATAATGGCCTGATAGGTGTCGGCCAGGTTGCGGGTAGCCGGTGCTTTTTTGACCCAATCGCCGTAAAAACCGCCGTGCCCGTGCAGCAGATACACCACCGGAAATTCCTTGCCAGCCGCGTACGAATCCGGTGTAAGCACCACCGCTTTGATGGTTTTCTTCATGGAAGGGCTGTAGGTTTCGACGGTATCGATTTTAGTTGCCCAAGCCGATTGTTGGAGACAAAGTAAACTGGTCAGAAGGAACAAAAAACGGGAAACGGTCATGTTGTAGCTGGTTCAATATGGGAGTAGTTTCATTTGTTAAAAGGCTGCAAAATAAAACCATTTCCAAACTTTTTGTATCTTCATGGGCTGATTCCTCTTCAAAACAAACGCATGAAGTCCATTTTCTTTCTTTGCCTGCTAACCGGCACCGTCCTGGCCCAGTCGCCCGCCAAACGTCCCATTGTTCCTTCCGACATCCTGAGATTGCAGAACATCACCGACCCGCAGGTTTCGCCCGACGGCCAGTGGGTGGCTTATTCCCTGTCGTCGGTGGACAAGGATAAAGACAAACGCAACTCGGACATCTGGATGATTAGCTGGGACGGCAAACAGTCGGTCCAACTGACGAGCAGCCCCGACGGCGAATCATCCCCCCGCTGGAGCCCCGACGGGCGGTTTATCTCGTTTGTCGCTACCCGCAACGGCGACAAAGACAGCCAGTTGTGGCTCCTCGACCGACGGGGTGGCGAAGGCAAAAAACTCACCGACCTGAAAGGAGAACTGGAAGAATACGAATGGGCTCCCAACGGCAAAACCGTTGCGCTGGTCATTCGCGACAAGGACTATTCCGATTCGGCGAAGACCAAAATCCGTACCCCCTACGTCATCGACCGCCATCATTTCAAAGAAGATCGGAAGGGTTACCTCGACCGTCGGGCCGCACACCTCTATGCGTTCCATATTGAATCCAAAAAACTCGATACACTGACGGCAGGCACCTACGACGAAACCGCCCCGGTTTGGTCGCCCGACAGCAAGCAGATTGCCTTCGTCAGCAACCGCACTACCGATCCTGACAAAAACGAAAATACCGACCTGTTCGTGATCGAGGCCCGGTCCAAGGCCCCGATGAAGCAACTGACGAACTGGCCCGGAGTAGACAACAGCCCGGTCTGGAGCCCCGACGGGGGGCAAATTGCGTACCTGCGCTCGACGGCTTCGACCAATTTCATCATGTACGATCAGCCGGTTTTAGCGGTTATTTCGGCCGACGGCGGAGAACCCAAACTGGTTTCGGCGGCCCTGGATCGCCCGGTTCGCAATCCGCGCTGGTCGGTGGATGGCAAATCCATTGCGGTTTTGGTGGATGACGACCGCCGAACCTACGTCGGCGCCTATGAACTGGCGTCCGGCAAACTCAACCGCGTGGCCCACGACGATTGCGCCTATGCCGATCTGGAGCAAAATCCGAAAGGCGGCTGGGCAACGCTGATGAGCAAACCGCAACTGCCCGCGGAACTCTACGTCGTTGAAAACGGGAACGTTCGGCGGCTCACTACCCTCCAGGATGCGTTTGTCGCTCCGCTCCAACTGGCTACGGTTGAAGGATTTACATCGCGCAGCAAAGACGGAACCCAGGTCGAAAACATGCTTTTCAAGCCCGCCAACGCGTCGGCGGGTCAGAAAATGCCGACGATTCTCTTCATTCACGGTGGCCCGGTGGGTCAGGACAATTTTGGGTTCGACCTTTCGCGGCAAATCCTGGCGGGGGGCGGTTACGTGGTCGCGGGGGTCAATTACCGGGGCAGCAGCGGGCGCGGACTCGCGTTTTGCAAAGCCATTTACGGCGACTGGGGCAACAAAGAAGTAGCGGATATTCTGGGCGCCACCGATTACCTCGTTGCCAAAGGCATCGCCGATCCGGCTAAACTGGGAATTGGCGGCTGGAGCTACGGCGGTATTCTGACCAACTACACCATCGCCACCGACCAACGGTTCAAGGCAGCCGCCAGCGGGGCCGGGAGTTCGTTGCAGATGACGATGTACGGTTCCGACCAGTACATCAATCAGTACGAAAACGAGTTGGGAACGCCCTGGAAAAATACCGACAAGTGGCTGAAAGCCTCCTACCCGTTCCTGAAAGCCGACCGCATCAAAACGCCGACGCAGTTTATGGGGGGTGAAAAAGATTTCAACGTGCCGATTGCCGGCAGCGAGCAGATGTACCAGGCCCTCAAGTCGTTGGGTGTGCCGACGCAGCTCATTATTTATCCCGGCCAGTTCCACGGCCTTTCGGTTCCGAGCTACCAAACCGACCGTTTCGACCGGTATTTGAAATGGTTCAACCAGTATTTGAAGACATCGGTAGCGGTTTTAGGAACCGGCAAATGATGGGCACAGGTGTTGTTTTTGCCCTGAATTCGATTTATAAGCACGTCAAGTAATTTGCATAAGTGTTGTCTTTGCTCCGTTTGAGAGCATCACAGCGTAGCGTCGGTAGCCAAAAATAATCATTCCACCGCCCACGCGTGCCTTTAGGTACGCAACAGTGCGGGGAATCGTCGCGTGCCTGACGGCACGCTGTCGTTAGGTAGGGGCGTGATTATGCTACCGACGCTGCGCTGTGATGCCCTCAAACGGGGCAAAAAAACCGTTTTGGCACAAAAAACTAAACGAAGAGTAAGGGTAGCATTTGAATAACATCACAGAAAAATTGCAACTAAACTTTTATAATTATAACAAATTCAATAAGCTACCTTTCAAATTGCTACGTTTAAGCAAAAACCCCTAAGTTCGGGCGGATTTTGCTAACTAACAGGAAATCTGTCGTATGAAAACTTTAGACTCTTACAATTTTTCCGGTAAACGCGCCCTGATTCGGGTTGATTTTAACGTTCCGCTGAACAGTAAATTCGAAATTACGGACGATACCCGGATGAAGGCTACGTTGCCGACCATCTCTAAAATCCTGAAAGACGGCGGTTCGTGCGTGCTGATGTCGCACTTAGGCCGGCCCAAAGGCGGCCCTGAAGATAAATATTCGCTGAAACACCTGGTGGGACCATTGTCCATCATGCTGGGCGTATCCGTAAAGTTTGCCAACGATTGCATTGGCGAATCGGCCAAAGAAATGGCGGATTCGCTGCAACCCGGTGAGGTGCTGCTGCTGGAAAATCTGCGGTTTTACAAGGAAGAAGAAAAAGGAGACGTTGCTTTTGCCGAGAAACTGTCGAAACTGGGCGACGTTTATGTGAATGATGCCTTCGGAACGGCCCACCGCGCCCACGCTTCCACGGCGGTGATTGCCCAGTTTTTCACAGACAAAGTCTGCGGTTATGTCATGCAGGCCGAACTCGACAATGCCCAGCGGGTGCTCGACAACGCCGAACGGCCCTTCACGGCCATCATGGGTGGAGCCAAGATTTCGGATAAAATCCTGATCATCGAGAAACTCCTCGACAGTGTCGATAACCTGATCATTGGCGGAGGAATGTCGTATACGTTTACCAAAGCCCAGGGTGGCAAAATCGGCAAATCACTGCTCGAAGCTGATAAGCAGGAACTGGCGCTGGAACTGCTTGAAAAAGCAAAAGCAAAAGGTGTTCAGGTGTATTTACCCGTCGATAATGTCATTGCCGACGGTTTTTCGAACGATGCCAACCGCCAAATCGTTGCAACCGGCGAAATCCCGGATGATTGGGAAGGTTTGGACATCGGCCCTGACACCATTGCCCTCTTCAGCGATATCTTGTCCAAGTCAAAAACCATCCTTTGGAACGGCCCGATGGGCGTATTCGAATTCCCCAACTTCGCCATTGGCACCAACGCCATTGCGGATGTGGTCGTGAAAGCCACGGAAGACAACGGCGCGTTCTCGCTCATCGGCGGGGGCGACTCGGCTTCGGCCGTCAACAACGCCGGGTATGGCGACCGGGTGAGCTACGTTTCTACGGGTGGAGGGGCTTTGCTGGAGTATATGGAAGGCAAAGTATTACCGGGTGTGGCGGCTCTGGACTGAGAAACTGCAATTAATTGATTAGTAATTATCATTTAGGAAATCACAAAAAAGGTCACCGAAAGTGACCTTTTTTTACGACATTTAAATTAAAAAACCGCATATGATGCAAATATATTAAATGTATATACATCATGTCACCAAATGAAATTTTGAAATGGGTGAAGGTTACCGTACTTTTAAAAATCAAAAAAGCCACTCCTCAAGGTGGGAATGGCTTTCTGCTTTCTTAACCTAAACTAATTATCTATTAAAGTAACGGCGGACGGACCAAATACCGTCCGCCGTTTGCTTTATTTAACTTTTATTTAATTATTACCCCCACCGGCCCGGTTGCGTTCGGCTTCCGTGCTGGTGCTGCGCTGACGGGCCGCTTTCACATTCTGGTTGCCAAACCGGTACGTAAACGTCAGACGGGCAATGCGGCTTTCCCACCGGGCCCGCACCCGAAAATTAATATCCTGGTATACGGCTCTCCCTTCAAACTTATTCAGCCAGAACGGATCGTTCACATTCAGTTTCAGCGTGGCTTTCCGATTCATCAGCGTTTTTTGTACCCCGATGCTGAAGGCACCCATTTGTTTAGCCTCGTAAAAACCGTACAGATTTTTCGAGTTATACCAGCCGGCAATTTCGGCGCTGAACCCCTTGGGCATTACAAAATTCTGGGACGTATAGATGTTGTACGACACAAAACTCACGTTGTACTGCGCTCCCAGGTAAGGCGAATCGTACTGGTTGTAATTCACGCCGATGTTGTTCTGCATGTTCCACCACTTGGTCACCGCCACCGGGAAGCTCGCCGTCAGGTTGACGTTGTTTTGCGTGGCCAGGTTGTCGGTGGTAACATACGTAATATTCTCTTCGGCAATCTGACCCGGTACTTCATTGACAATCACGTCCGTTGTCCGGCTATAGCCCAGCGTCGTCGAAAACTTGCCCTTGTAGACATGCGTCAACTGGAATGAATTCGTAAACTGGGGTTTCAGGTACGGATTCCCCTGCTGATACGTGTACGGGTCCAGATAGAACCGGAACGGGTTCAGGTTCTGGTAGTTCGGACGGTCGATCCGGCGGCTGAACGAAAGATTCAGGACGTTGTTGGTATCGATCTGTCGGGAAATAAACATCGTTGGAAACAAATTCGTGTAATTCCGGTCGACAATTTTATTCAGCGTAACGGAATTGCCCCGGGATTGGGTGTTCTCCAGCCGTAAACCCGCCTGAATGCTGGTTTTGCTGTTCAATTTGCCCGCGAAATTGACGTAAGCCGCATTGATGTTTTCAGTGTATTTGAACTGGTTACTTTGCTTGGCGTTAAACACCCAGCGACCATCGACATAATCTTCGTATGTCAGGTTGTTGTCCGAGTTCACAAAGCTGGTTTTCACCCCGGTTTCCCACTTGCCGATTTTGGAAGGATGTACGTAATCCGACTTGAACGCCCAGATTTCGATAGTCGATGGCATGTCGTTGCGAACCTTGGCTGTGGGCTGAACAATGCTGTCGTTGGCGTTGGTGTAGGTCGTGCTGAGGTTGTTATACGAATCACCGTTGAAGCGGGAATAGTCGAGGTCGGTCGTCAATTCGCGGCCTTTGCCGTCGAAATCGTACTTGTAGTTCAGGTTACCCGTCAGGTTCGACCACTTGTTTTTTACCGAAACATCGGTAGTCGGTTTCAGCGTGATCTGACCCAGTTCATTCCGGATAATCGAGTTGTTGATCCCGTTGTCCTGCCGCCAGTCGTTGATAAAACCGGTCGCCAGCACGCCAATCGTGCTTTTCTTATTGATGAAATAATCGACGCCCGTCCGGAATGTATGCCCGTCGAAGCGGTTGGGGCGGAAAGAAGACTGGTCGAAATAGGTGATTTTGCCGTTGTAGGGAATAACCCGGTCCAGGCTATTTTCCTGAAACCGCCGGTTGTGAAAGTAGCTGTAGTTACCAAAGGCGTTGATTTTGCCGACGCGGTGGTTCAGGTTCAGGCTGGCGTTGGCTTTCTCATACCGACCGTAGCCCACCCCGGCGATGGCCGTTCCGTTGGTGCCGAAATTCTTGTTTTTCTTCATCCGGATGTTGATGATCCCCACGTTGCCGGCGGCATCGTATTTGGAAGAAGGATTGGTAATGATCTCGATTTTTTCGATGTTATCGCTCGGCGTATTTTTCAGCAAATTGGCCACTTCCTGACCCGACAGGTACGTCTGTTTGCCATCGATCATGACGATAACGCCCGCTTTTCCTTTTAACTGGATGTTGTCATTCTGGCGGTCGATGGTGACACCCGGTGCTTTTTCCAACACTTCCAGGGCCGTGCTGCCACTAGCCACAATGCTGTTTTCCACGTTGACCACCGTCCGGTCGATCTCCTGTTCGATGAACGGTTTCTTGGCTACAACCTTTACTTCGTTCAGGCTTTTGGCTTCTTCCACCATCGTCAGCGTCTTCACCTGCACCTCCGGATTGGCGGCATCGATCACGAACGGTTCTGAATATACTTTCTTGAAACCGACCAGTGACGTGGCCACCCGGTAGCCACCATCGGCCACATTGTCGAAATCGTACTGCCCTTTGTCGTTGGTAATCACGCCTTTCACCAGCGTCGAGTCTTTAGCCTTTACCAGCAGGATGGTGACGAATTCGGACGGTTTTTGAGTGGGGTCAATAACGAGCCCGCGAACTTTGCCTTTCGTCGGAGTCTGGGCGATTGCCGCCGTCATAACCAGCCATGTACACACAGCGGTGATAAACGTTTTCATAGTGATGTATTAGTAGGTTGTTGTTTACGTAGTATGCTTCAAAGTGTTGTTTACTGTTCGGATCAGATCCGGGGTACGTGGCAAAGTTAAGTAGTAGGTATTACATAGAACCTTATCTTACATAGATGGTTATTTTTTGATGATGACTGGTTCGGGGAGCCCTTGTATGTTACCGGCTTTGATTGACTGATGCAAAGATGAGCCGGAAGGTTGCATTCCCCAATCAAAAAGGTGTCAACGGGTGGTATGACGGTTTAAACGGGTGTATAGTGTCACACATGCCTGGGGACAGTCCGTTATTCCAACACCCGATCAGAGTGCGGTTTTGTCCTCTGGTGCACGCATTCTTAAAAATTGAAGACTGAGAGTGACCTGACAATGGGTTCTGCGTCAAAATGGAATAAATGGTTACATGCGTCCTCCCGGCGCCTACTGATATGGCTCTAAACAGTTCCCGAAACAAAATGCACCCCCTGGGTGTGTCGGCGGTCGTAGCCTTTCTTGCCTTCGTTGGGTCAATGTTTTTCAATTATGTCCAGCAGAAAGCCCTTGTTCAAAAAGAGATGAACAGAGCGAAAGTAGAAGCGGATTCTCTACGGCGGTAAAACCCCTTTCCTCCGTCTCAGGGCGACCACACCGGTGGTTGCGCTCACTCCTTTCAGCGTTCTATTTCTTCCAAACTGGCCGACCGACGTACTTCGTCGGCCCAAAGCAGCCGGATTACCGGGTATGGCTGCCATCATCCGATCCGGAAAGCGCTCACCTCTGCTTTGCTGAATTGGACCATTCCCCTTAATTTGCGGTTCTACGCCAAAATCACGACAACTTAAGTGCAACGCAAAGTGTTCATTTAATAGCTTACTACCCCAAGCGGACAAGTCGCCGGGTATCGAATGACGTATGATTCGCTAAACAGAAAATCCCATTCATGAAACTGATAAAAGTTGCTGCTGGTGTTGTCAACCAGATCCCAATGGCCTGGGAACACAACCGCCGGAACATCATCGACGCCATTGAAGAAGCGAAAAGCCAGAAAGTCAGCATTTTATGCCTCCCTGAGTTGTGCATCACGGGCTATGGCTGCGAAGACATGTTCTTCTCCCACGAGCTGCTCGAACAGGCCAAACAAAGTTTGCTGGAGATTGTGCCGCACACCGACGGGATCATCGTGGCCGTCAGTCTACCATTGCGACTGGCCAATAACCGCACCTACGACACGGCCTGTCTGATCGCCAACAAGCGCATTCTGGGTTTCGTCTGCAAGCAGGTGTTGGCCAACAACGGCATTCACTACGAAACCCGCTGGTTTCAGCCCTGGACGCCCGGCGTGCGCGACGAAATTCAGATTGGCGAATTTTCGTATCCGGTGGGCGACTTGTTATTTGATGTTTCGGGCGTAAAGATCGGCTTCGAAATTTGCGAAGATGCCTGGATTTCAAACCGGCCGGGCCGTAGCCTCCACGAACGGGGCGTCGATATCATCCTGAATCCCAGCGCGAGCCACTTTGCCTTCTACAAATCACACGTCCGGGAACGGTTTGTGATCGACGGATCACGGGCGTTTGGCGTCAGTTACATTTACTGCAATCTGGTGGGCAACGAATCGGGCCGCGCCATTTTCGACGGCGACTCCATGATTGCCTCCAACGGCCAGTTGCTGGTGTCGGGAACGCGTTTCAGCTACGCCGACCACCTGATCGTTACCGCCGTCATCGACGTGGACGACACGCGACTCAGTCAGGCCCAGAACAAGGTCAACCTGGCTTATCTGTTTCCCAACCTGCGGGTGGCGGCTCAGTTCGATTTTCCGTTCGTAAAACCGGTGGTTCAGAAAGCCGAACTGGAATACTGGGAGCACGGCAATCATTTGAAAGAAGAAGAATTTGCGCGGGCCGTGGCACTGGCCCTGTTCGATTATTTGCGCAAAAGCCGCTCCCACGGTTTTGTGCTTTCGCTCAGCGGTGGGGCCGATTCGTCGGCCATTGCGGCCCTGGTGTCGCTCATGATCCGGATGGCCGACGAAAGCATCGGTCTGGACGCTTTTAAAAAGAAATTGGGGTACATCAAAAGCATCCAGAAGCTAAAAACCGTCGAAGAAATCTGCGGGGCCTTGCTGACGACCATGTATCAGGGAACCCAAAACAGCTCGACAGATACCTATGAGTCGGCGGAATCGCTGGCAAAGTCGGTGGGCGCCACGTTCTACAACATCAACATCAATGGGCTGGTCGAAACGTATACGAAGCTGATTGAAGACCAGTTGGGCCGTCCGCTGACCTGGGAAACCGACGATGTGGCCCTGCAAAACATTCAGGCACGGGTGCGCGCTCCGAGTGCGTGGCTGCTCGCCAACATCCAGAACGCGCTGCTGCTCTCGACCTCCAACCGCTCGGAAGCGTCGGTCGGTTACGCCACGATGGACGGCGACACGGCGGGCAGCATCTCCCCCATCGCCGGCATCGACAAACACTACCTCCGCGGCTGGCTGCGCTGGCTCGAAACCACCGGTGTGGGCGGCAAAATCAAAGTGGAAGGCTTGCAGAAAGTGAACAACCTGCAACCCACCGCCGAACTCCGCCCGCTCGACAAGAAGCAAACCGACGAAGAAGACCTGATGCCGTACGACGTGCTGAATGCGATCGAAAAATTCGGAATCCGGGATAAATTGTCGCCGAAAGAAGTGATGCAGCAGGTGGAAGTGGTGTTCGAAGGCCAGTATGACCGCGATAAACTGTACACCTCCGTCGACCGGTTTTTCCGGCTCTGGAGCCGCAACCAGTGGAAACGCGAGCGGTATGCGCCCTCCTTCCACGTCGACGACGAGAACGTAGACCCCAAAACCTGGTGCCGCTTCCCGATCCTGAGCAGCGGTTTCGAAAAAGAACTAGCCGAGTTGAAGGAATACGTCGAGGGCAACGAAGGACGGGGTCGGAAGGGGAAAATTGGGTTTTAGAAGCCCGTATCTGAATCAACCAGCATTTTTATACTTGTTTTTCCATTGTCTAATCAAAAAGGCCAACACGCAAACATTCCACTTAAACAGAATGTAAAACAAATAGCTGGCTCAACCGTGTTACGTGTTCAGCGGTAAGGATCGGTCACGGTTCCTACAGGAGCGCTTCATTTAACCCGTTGGTATGAATTCAAATACGGTTGCGCATTTTGATGCGGTTGTGATTGGGGTTGGACAGGCCGGAAATCCGCTGGCGACCGCCCTGGCCGAAAAAGGCTGGAAAACCGCCGTCATTGAACGGAATCACGTGGGCGGCACCTGCGTCAACGACGGTTGCACACCCACCAAAACCCTGATTGCTTCCGCCCAGATGGCCTACCAGGCCCGTCGTTCGGCCGAATTCGGGATCGAAACCGGCGACGTTCGGGTTGATCTGAAAAAGGTGATGGCGCGCAAAAACCGCATGGTGGAAACTTCCCGCAAAAACATCGAAACGCATTTTGCGGAGACCGAAAACCTGACGCTTCTTTTCGGAGAGGCCCGGTTTAGTGGCAAGAAACAAATCGAACTTTCACGGCTCGATGGAACCCGGCAGACCCTGACAGCCGACACTATTTTTATCAATGCCGGTTGCAGCCCGACAAAACCGGATCTGGCGGGCCTGGATACGGTTCCGTGGCTGACCTCGACGTCAATCATGGAGTTGGAGGAGGTTCCCGAACACCTGCTGATCCTCGGGGGCGGTTACATCAGTCTGGAATTTGGGCAGATGTTCCGGCGGTTTGGCAGTGAGGTCACGATCATCGAACAGGGTCGGCAACTCCTGAGCCGCGAAGACGCCGATGTGTCCGACGAAATGGCCAAAATCCTGGAAAAGGAAGGCATTACCATTCTTCTGGATACGGAAGTGCATCAGGTGAGCCGGGCAGAAAACAGCCTCATCGAATTGCAGGTATCAACGAATAAACTGGCCAGCCGACTCCGGGGTACGCACCTGCTGGTGGCCGTCGGCCGAACGCCCAATACCGAAGCACTTCATTTGGAGGTGGCCGGAATTGAAACGGACGAAAAAGGGTTTATCCAGGTAAATGACCGGCTGGAAACCAGCCAACCCGGTGTGTATGCGCTGGGCGACATCAAAGGCGGGCCGGAATTCACCCACATTTCGTACGACGATTACCGGATCGTGAACCAAAATTTACTGGAAAAGGGCAACACCAGCAAAGCCGACCGCCCGGTTCCGTATACCGTTTTTACCGATCCGCAACTGGGACGCATTGGGTTGAGCGAAAAAGAAGCCCGGCGGCAGGGAAAAACGATTAAAATTGCCAACATACCGATGTCGCTGGTGGCCCGCGCCCAGCAAATGAGCCAATGCGAAGGTCTGATGAAAGTCGTCATCGACGCTCCCACCAGCCAGATCCTCGGTGCGGCCATTCTAGGTTCGGAAGGCGGTGAAATCATGACCATTCTCCAGGTTGCCATGATGGGTCACCTACCCTATCAACAACTCCGGGATGCCATTTTTGCCCACCCAACGCTGGCCGAAGGACTCAATACGTTATTCACGAGGATGGACTAAATGATGCTACAAAATCCCGTTTTACCCAAAAACGCAACCTTGTCGGATGCTTACCAACGCGTTCGAAACTGGACGGAGCGGCTCTGTGCCTCGCTGGAAACGGAGGATTATGTCGTTCAGCCCACGGCCGACGTCAGCCCGCCTAAGTGGCATCTGGGCCACACCACCTGGTTTTGGGAGCATTTCATCCTGACACCACACGCCCCCGGTTACCGCATTTTTCACGATGATTTCAGCTTTGTTTTCAATAGCTACTACGAATCGGTGGGTCGGCGGGTGCTGCGGACCCAGCGCGGGAACCTGAGTCGCCCAACGGTGGCCGAAGTTTATCGCTACCGGGCCTACGTCGATGAAGCCATGAACCGGTTTTTAGCTAACCGTTCTGCAAGCGCTGAACTCGAAAACCTGATTGAACTGGGCCTGAACCACGAGCAGCAACACCAGGAATTGCTCATCACCGACATCAAATACATTCTGGGACACAATCCGCTTTTTCCGGCCATCGACATGCCAGTCAATGAGCAGCTTGCAGATTTACCAATTCCGACTATTGAAATACCAGAGGGAATCTATTCCATTGGTTTTCAGCCGGAAGCGGGCGGTTTTTGTTTTGATAATGAGCTGGGGTTTCACCGGGTTTACCTGCATGAAACCACCCTCGACGGCCAATTGGTTACCAACGCCGACTACCTGGAATTTATCGAAGCGGGCGGCTACCGTCAGTTTCAGCACTGGTTGTCGGATGGCTGGGCCTGGGTGAAGGCCAACGGGATCGAAGCACCTCTGTACTGGCACCGAGTTGAAGACCAATGGAATACCTACACGTTTTCCGGCCTTCAACCCATCGATCTGACTTTGCCGGTTTGCCACGTCAGCTATTACGAAGCCGATGCGTACGCCCGCTGGCGCGGTCGGCGTTTGCCGACCGAAGCGGAGTGGGAAACGGCCGCCCTCCTACCCGCCAATCACCGCCTGGCCTGGGGCCTGCGCTGGGAGTGGACGGGATCGGCTTACCTGCCCTACCCCGGTTTTAAAACCGCCGAAGGTGCGGTGGGTGAATACAATGGCAAATTCATGAGTGGCCAGATGGTCCTTCGCGGAGGGTCCGTTGCTACGCCGGAAGGACACAGCCGCCCCACGTACCGAAATTTTTTCCAACCCGACAAACGATGGCAATTCACCGGCATTCGGCTGGCAGCCCTCTGAATGCTGACCTCTCCATGACAAAAATAGATTCATCGTTGAATGACTCGCTGGTGCTGCAAAGCGACTTCGCGAATGAAGTGGGCACCGGCCTGACCAAAACGCCGAAGCGGTTGCCGTCGCGCTTCTTTTATGATGACGAAGGAAGCCGCCTGTTTGCGGAAATCATGCACCTGCCCGAATACTACCTGACCCGCTCCGAATACGAGATTCTGGATACCAATCAGGAAGAACTGCTCCGGCTCTTTGCCTCCGACGGCCGGCCTTTCGAGTTGATCGAACTGGGAGCTGGCGATGGCCTGAAAACCAAAATCCTGTTGAATCATTTCTGGTCGGAACAGGCGGATTTCACGTACGTTCCCGTCGATATTTCCCAGGCTGCCATCGATAACCTGACGGCGGATATTCGGAAAAAGTGGCCTCAAATGCCGATTCAGCCCCGGCACGACAATTATTTTAACGCCATCGAACAGTTATCGAACCGCACGGAAACTGTCCAGAACCGTCCCCGGCTGGTGGTGCTCTTTCTGGGATCGAACATCGGCAACTTCTCTCCCACCGAAGCCCGCGATTTTTTCCGGCAAATCAGCCAGTCGCTGCAACCGGGTGATCTGGTGCTGACGGGGTTTGATCTGCAAAAACATCCGGCGGTCATTCATGCAGCTTACAACGACCGGCAGGGTTTAACGAGGGCTTTCAACCTGAATCTGCTTCGGCGAATCAACCGCGAACTGAACGCCAATTTCGACCTCTCCGCCTTCGATCACTACGAAATGTATCATCCCGAAACCGGTGAGGCCCGGAGTTATCTCGTCAGCCAGAAAGAACAAACCGTAACAATTCGGGATCTGAACCTGACCGTGCCGTTTGGATACGGCGAGATCATTCACACCGAAATTTCACGCAAATTTACCCGGGAGGGCATTGCCCAACTGGCCGAGCAAAGCGGTTTCGAACTGACCAACTGGTTTACGGATTGCAAACATTACTTTGCCGATGTTATTTTTCGGAAATAAAACACCCCTGGAAACGCCGGTTTGCAATCGTTTCCGGGGGTATTACGGGATTCATTATACGCAGCTCATCAGACCAGTTCAGCCGCACGACGGAACGCGCCCGCGTGCTCTTTGACGAAATCACCATACGAACGGGGTACTCTTCCCAGCAGTTTCGTCAACACCTCAAGTTGATCCGCAGATGCCTTCAGACCCTGCGTCTGGAAAAGATCGTACATCTGAACCCAATCGTCTACCAACCACCCCGGTAGCCATTGTTTTGCCTGGGTAGCCCACGCCTGAAGATCGTTACCGGCATACCGGACATCATATCCGAGGTGTTCCGTCAGAATCCGGGCGGTGGATTCTCCTGTTAAAATTTCAGGACCCACCAACGGAATCCGCTGGCCGTCGTATTCATCCGTCAGCAGCACCCGGACGGCGGCCTCCGCAATGTCGCGCACATCGACCCGGCTCAATCCACCACTGCCGTAGGGCTGGGTATATAATCCGTAGTTCGTGATGCCGTCTTTGAAAAAGAAATCGTTCTGGAAAAAATTATTGGGGCAAATGAAAACGTAATTCAAACCTGACCCCAGAATGGCTTTTTCAATGGCAATTTTCGTATGAAAGTGGGGAATATGCGCGCCTTCGTGAACGTTGTGAATGCTTTGGTACACGATTTTTTTTACCCCCGCCCGCCGGGCTGCTGCCACGGCATACGAGCCCTGTGCGATTTCGGTATGCCCCTGCCGGTTGAGCAAAAAGACGCGGTCGATGCCGTCAAACGCTTTGGGTAAAGTGGCGGGTTCGTCCAGATTACCGATGGCGGCTTCTACCCCTTCGGGCAACAAAACGGCTTTTTCGGCGGAGGTGACCAGCACGCGGACGGCTTGCCGGTGGCGCAGAAGTTCGCTGACAATCGGGCTTCCGACGGTGCCCGTTCCGCCGATGACTAAAGTTTTCATGGTGTTTGGTTTGTGTTGTTTACGGTTTCAAAGGTGGGCGGTTTTGCCCACCATCCCAATAAGCAAACCCACGAAACGGAAAAAGCCGGGGTTGAAGTGTCTCCTCTCCCGGCTCGTTATCCCAAATACATCCCCTGTCAGATCGAAATTAAAAAGGTTAGCTGGCACAAGCAGATGCTTCACCGTACCTTTGCGGCATGAAATTTCTCCTGCCCGGCCTGCTGTTTGCCGCTTTGTGGGCCTCCGCTTCGGCGGCCACTAAATTTGGTGTCCTGTCGGCCGATCCGCTCATCCTGGCCAACGTCCGATTCCTGATTGCCGGGCCGCTGATGCTCCTCGTAGCCCACGGTCTACAGCGCAAATCGCTCCCCAACCGCACCGAATTCGGGCGTTTGACGGTCTTTGCCCTCTTGAATACCACCATCTACCTCGGTGCCTTCGTTCTGGCCATCAAACAGGTTTCTGCCGGGATTGGCAGCCTGTCGACGGCCACCAGCCCGCTGTTTATCACACTGCTTTCTGCCATCTGGCTAAGTCGCCCCATCCGCTGGTACGAAGCTGCGGGCATTGTGTTCGGCATGGCGGGGGTTTGGGTGGTCACCTATCCGCTTCTCCAGAACAGTTTTGCCACGATTCCGGGTTTATTGATTCTGCTGGGCGGTATGGTTTCGGTATCGGCGGCAACGGTCTATTACGCCCGTTTTACCTGGAAGCTCCCGAGTCTGGTCATCAATGGCTGGCAGGTGCTGATTGGTGGTCTGTTGCTGTTGCCTTTCACGCTTCTATTTGCCGATTTTGAACCGTCGCATTTCGACGCCCGGTTCTGGTGGTCCATTTTCTGGCTGATCATTCCGGTTTCCGTCGTTGCCCTCCAACTCTGGTTCTATCTGGTCCGGCAGGATGCCGTTCAGGCGTCGCTCTGGCTGTTCCTTTGCCCGATTTTTGGTTTCGGGTATGCCGCCGTTCTCCTGGACGAACCCCTCTCAATTTACACCTTAATCGGCACGGTACTGGTATTGATGGGCCTGTATCTGGGGCAACGCGACAAGTTCAAGCGGCCCTGACAGTGCCGGGCCGTCGTACGGTCGAAGCCCCGGTCAGCGGCTAAACCCGGTCAGTTACAATGACCCAGTATGCAGCCAAAATCTCTATTACAGTTCCACAGTTTTTGCATGCGCTAAGGAGCCTAAAAATAGGCAACCCTGTCAGGGTCTCCGACCGCTGACAGGATTCTTCTCCCCGCTTTTTTCAAAAAAACCGGGTTCAAAAAAACACTCCTTCTGTCCACCAAAATACCCCTGATAATCAACTAATTAATACCCTAAAATAATTGTAAAATCCGGAACACCAAACCGTCTTTTTATGTTCTTATTATATGAACGAGAACACAGAAAAATTGACGACTCAAGAGGGCAAACTGGTGTCGTTTGTGCCAGCCCAGCCCGTGGACGAAACCTGGCGGAAATCCATTCCGGCGCAGGTGTTTCTAAACCACTTCTTCGCGATTGATTTTCACATTCAACGACAAAACGATCTATTCGATCTCCGTCGTTTTCCCCTCTTTCAGGACTTTGCACCCGCCGTTTCCGACGAACAGCGCAAGGCTTTGGAAAAGTTGCTACTCAATAGCTGGAGTGCCGAATATGCCCTCCGGATTACGCCGGTGGTGAATGACAACCAGTATCTGCAAAGCTCGCTGCACTGGACGTTCCCGCAGGCCTATTACAGCGTTTTGTTCAGCGTACGCGCTTTCCTGCACACGATGGGAGAACCGGTCAGCAATGAGGAGATCATTCGCCGGCGCATCGGAAACATGGTTGTCCGGGGCTATTACCCGGCTTCGGTGGGTTTCTATGCATCCGGCCCGTTGAATGGCTACCGGACGATGCGGTTGCCACTGGCGAAGTTCGATATTGCGAAACCGGACCTAACGCTGCCTTCGCGCGAGTCGGCCGCCCAGATTGAGATTGCCCAGTTTCTGAAAACCTCCCGCGACCGGCGCATCAAAGCCCTGCGGCAGGCGATTCAGAACAATCCCAAAACCGCATTACGGAGTGCACGGACAGGCAAGGTTCTGCAAAAATTTGGCGTTGATCAATACAAGCAGTTGGGGAAACAGATTGGCTACACGACGTATTTCGACGCGCTGAGCCGACTGCGGATTTCGTCGAGTAACCGCGAAATCGAGCGGTTTGTCGAATCGGAAATCGATGTTCGGTTGTTTCACGAAAGCCTAGTCAACATCGTGTCGCATATCAATGCCGTTCACGAAGCCTACATTGCCAAAGCACTCGGTATTCAGGGGTATAAAAATCTGATTGCCAAACTGCCCTCCTACCTTCAGGAAGGATTCCTGCGCGATCGGCTGAACACGGTGATCGAACCGATGCTGCGGCCTGAACAACAGGAACTGCGCATTGCAGCGTAAAATTTCAGATAATCATAAATGTAAAATGATGAATGATAAATGTAAACGTGTTGGCTTCACATCCCTTTTTACATTTATCATTCATCATTTTACATTTATGATTGCTTTCTTTTATTTCTCTTCCAGATACAATCGGCATTTTTCCAGATATTGACCAACGGGCGGCATTTCAACCTCCGTTTCCTTGGCCAGTTCATCCCAGCCGCGAACCTGCAAAATGCCCCGGAAATACGGATTGGCTTCAAACGCCTGGGCTTCCTCCGCCGACATCGGCCCACCCTGAAATTCCAGCGTTTTCAGGCTGGCTTCCGAGAGTTTGTTGAAATAAGCGGGATTCTTATACGTCAGATACCGCTTCGCATTGACGTGGTGCTCAATCAGTTGGGCGACTTTCTCCGAAAAACCGCGTTCCCGCAGCCAGTCCGCGCCCAGCTTTTCATGATCAACGCGACCGTATTCATCCATATGATCTTCCGCCAGATCCGACGGCAGCAGATGACCAATATCGTGCAGAAAAGCCGCAATGATCGTTTCATCGTCAGCCCCGGCCCGCTCGGCCAGCATCGCCGATTGCAACATGTGTTCCAGTTGCGAAACGGGCTCCCCGTAATAATCATCCGATCCATGCTGATCAAACAGCTCGGTGATTTCAGTAATTGTCTGCTCGGTGTTCATTTTTTGAATGAGTGATTGAGTGATTGGGCGATTGAGTGAATAGGGTGCCAGGAATCCGGCAGGTTATTCACTCAATCGCCCAATCACTCAATCACAATTGGTTATTTGTCCCACCACACGGCGGTGTTGATATCGTTAACTCCCTGGCGGGCGATGGCTGCTTCGACTGACGCTTTGTTCAGGCTCAGTTCCGAACTGGGATATGGGAACCGGATTGGAACCTTGTTGCCGTTCAGATTCGACGGACCCGGTTTGATGGCGGGGAAACCCGTCCGGCGCCAGTCGAACCACCCCTCCAAACCGCTGTAAAATAACGCAATCCATTTCTGAGTTCCAATCAATTCGAGGGCTTTTGCATCGGTGAAGGCCACATCCGCCTGGGCCAGATAACCCGCCGGAACGTCCAGACCGTAATAGCCGAAGGACGCTGCAATGCCTTTTTCGTAATAGCTTTTGGCATCGCCGGTAATCAGTTTCTTCTGGGCAGCTTCGGCCAGAATGAACTGCAATTCTGCGTAGGTCATGATGATGCCTTTGGCAATGTTCAGATTAGCTTCGGTTGGCGTACCAAAACCGTCGATGTAATACGTGGCTCCCACCCGCGAAACGTTCTGAGCCCCCCCATTGTAGGTCAGCGCCGAGTTATCGTCCAGACCATTCGGCACACCAACATAGGCCGGTTTTCCAGCGGCTACCGACGCCACCGTCGGACGGGCAAAAACCGCCAGACGCGAATCATTCAATTGGGTCAGTTTGTCGCCCAGCGTTTTGCTCAACCGAAACTCATCGAACGAACCCACCCGCGCAGTGTAAAGCGGGAACTGGTTCGGAACCGTCGGCAGATACCGCAAAGCCGCATTGTCGGAATTGCTCGTAAAAACCGGCGTCGTCGTCGGGTTGCTCACAATCGCCTGCAAATCCGCCTTGATGTCGCGTTTGTTCGAAATCCGCATCAGATACCGCACCCGGAGCGAATTGGCCATTTTCTTCCATTTCGTCACATCACCCCCGAACAGAATATCCCCGTTGACAACGCCGTTTTCCGGGGCCAGCAACGCACTGGCATCGGCCAGATCTTTCAGAATCCCGTTGTAAATGACTTCCTGCGTATCGTATTTGGGGAAATAAGCTGCGTCTTTACCTTTGGTGGCTTCCGTATAAGGCGCATCCCCGTAGGCATCCGTCACCAGCGACATCATCCACGCCTTCATCACCAGCGCAACGGCCTGGTAGTTTTTCTGAACCGGTGTCGTGCTCGACGCGATGTTGTACATGTTCTGCACTTCCCGAAGCGTCGAATACGTCGTGTTCCAGATTCCGTTCTGTTCACCCCACAGATACCGGTCTTCGTTTACAAACTGAATTTTAGCCGTATACTGCATCACGCTGTTGCCGATGCCCCAGGCGGTTCCCATGTTCTCGTTGACCGTCGACCGGATGATGTTCGGCAGGAGCAGATCCGCCGTGACGGTATTCGGAACGTTGGGGTTGGTATTGATCTCTTCAAACTCGTTGTCGCAGGACGTGCCGACAGCAATCAGCAGCGTCAGGCAGGCGACTAATTTTAGATATGTTTTTTTCATAAGAATGTTGTGGTTGAATGGCTGAATGATTTTAATGGCTGGATGGTCAAATGGTTAGAATGGTTAAATGGCTACCGGAATCGTAAACTATCCAACCATTTTTAACAATCTTAACCATCTAACCATTTTTAACCATCTAACCTTGAACAGCTTACAGGTTGAAAGATAAGTTTACACCGTAGTTACGCGCCGACGGGATGGCGACCGATTCAGAACCCGGAATGATGGTTCCGCCCGATACCGAAGCGGTTTCCGGATCGATGTGCGGCACTTTGGTCCACAAGAACAGGTTGCGGCCCACCAGCGATAGCGTCACGTTCCGGAACGGCAGTTTTTTGCCCAGAATCGAGTTCGGCAGCGAATAGCCCAGTTTCACTTCACGCAACTTGGTGAACGACGCATCGAAAATGGCGTCTTCCAGCACCCGGCGACCGAGTGTAAAGGCCGTGTGCCACTCGCGGGCCGAAATCCGGCGGGCATTGGCGGCAAACTGGCCTTCCCCGGTTTTCACGACGCCCGGCACCACATAGTACGTTCCGGCCGGGGCATTGGTAAACGTCTTGTCAACCGAGTTGTCGTAATAGCCATTCTCGCGACCCTGCAAGGTTTCAACCAACTGACCCGCTTCACGACCCACGACGTAGGTGTGGGAATAGACCTCTCCGCCTTTGCGGATATCGAACAGGAAGCTCAGGTTGAACCCTTTGTATTTGAACGAGTTGTTGATTCCCGCCAGCCAGTCCGGGTTGTAATTCCCCAGCTTTTGCAGGGTCGTCGTTGAAATCGGCCGACCGTCGGCAGTGATCACCATCTGACCCACATTCTGGCCGGTTGGGTCGTAATACGGGCTTTTCGGATCGCTGCTAACGCGCTCGTAGGCGTATCCGTACATGTCACCCATGCGCTCGTTGACGCGGGCCTGCACCGAGAAATACCGGTTGGCCAGTTCATAGGTCGAAACGCCGTTGGCCAGTTCGAGGACTTTGCTGCGGTTGCGCGAGAAATTGACGTTCATGTCCCAGCGGAAACCAATGTTGTCCATCCGGATCGGTGTCAGGTTCAGCATCACCTCAATCCCGTTGTTCTGAATCCGGCCCGCGTTCTGCACAATCTGGCTGTAACCCGTGGTGCCCGAAAGCGGCAGGAAGATGATCTGGTTTTTACTGATCGTGTTGTAATACGTGAAGTCCAGCCCCACCCGGTTTTTCAGGAACCGCAGATCAAAACCGTATTCCTGCGAACTGCTGATTTCCGGTTTCAGACTCAGGTTCGGAATCCGCGTCGATTCGCTGAAGGTTGGCGTCGTTCCCCAGGGTGTTCCCGGATTGAAGGGCTGCGAAAACTGGTAGGGTTCGGTGTCATTTCCAACCTGCGCATAGCCCGCCCGAACTTTGGCGAACGATACCCATTCCGGCAGTTTCACCCAGTCGCTTACCACCGCACTGAGCGTTCCCGACCAGTAGAAATACGAATTATCGGCCATACCGACCACGCCCTGCGGCAGCGTCAGCGTGCTCGACCAGTCGTTCCGGCCCGTCATTTCCAGCGTTAATTTATCGAGGTACGTCAATTGCGCCGACGCAAACATACTGTTGATCCGGCGATCGGAGCGGTTTTGCGAGTATTCGAGCGGAACCCGGCTGTTGTTCAGGCTATACACGCCCGGAACCGTCAACTGGGGGGCGAAATTGTCGATGTAGTCGTATTTGTTCAGCCGTTGATTTCCACCCAATGTGCCGCTGAGCGTAAAGGCGTCGTTGAGTCGTTTGTCTACCAGGAACAACAGGTCGGTGTTGCGCTCCATCGTTTTCACGGCTTCGCGCCGGTACGAACCATACGGATACCGCTGCGTACTGAAGGCCCGCTGCCGAACCCGCAGTTCATCCTGGTAATCGACCTGTGTCCGGCCCTGCACCGACAGCCAATCCGTCAGTTGATACGACAGCGTGACGTTCCCGATCACGCGGTTGATGTCCTGACCGTTGGTATTTTCGTACATGTTAAAGTACGGGTTGTCGTGGTAGTTGTAGTTGAAGTTGAACTGCTGGATGCCTTCCAGACCTGGTTGCCAGTAGTTCCGCATCGACGCCATGTCGATGTGACGGCCCCACCAGCAGTTGAGCAGATACATGATGTTTTCCGTCCCGTAGCTCAGGTTCGGGCGGTTGTCGCTGTGGTTGCGGATGTAACTCACGTTCGTCCGCGCCGTGAAGCGATCAGTCAGTTTGTAACCGGCATTGACGTTGAAGGTGTTCCGCGTCAAATCCGTGTTGGGAACAAAGCCTTTCTGATCCAGGTTGGTAAACGACATCCGGAAATCGCCCTTGTCGTTGCTGCCCGTTACGGCAACGTTATTCGTTACGATGCGACCGGTTTCGAAGAAATCGCGGATGCTGTTCGGGTGCGCAATGAACGGCGTGGGTGTTGCCACGCCCGGCCCACCCGGCACTTTGGTATCACCGGCCCGGTAGCCTTTATCGGTGGGCGAATCGTGCTGAACGATCAGCCGACCGTCCATTTTTGGGCCCCAGCTTTCGTCGACACCGTCGCGCAAACCTCCCCCGGAACCGTCTTTAAAGGCAAATTCGCCGTTCAATCCCTGGCCGTAAACATTCTGGTAATCAGGCAGTCGCAGCACAGATTCAAACGTCACGTTGGAGTTGACACTAACGCCGATGCCCTTGGTGCCCTTGCCGGTTTTGGTCGTGATCACCACCACACCGTTGGCCGCCCGCGAACCGTAGAGTGCCGTGGCGCTGGCTCCTTTTAAAACCGTCATCGTTTCGACGTCATCCGGATTGATAAAACCGGCCCCGTTTCCGTAGTCGGCGTCCTGGTTATTCCGCCCCGATGAACCGACGAAGTTGTTATTGATCGGCAAGCCGTCGATCACAAACAGCGGCTGGTTGGCGTTGATGTTCAGCGACTTTTCGCCCCGGATCGTGATCCGCGACGAGCCCCCGATCCCGGATGGGCTGTTGACGACGGTCACCCCCGCAATTTTCCCCGCCAACTGGCTGACCAGGTTGGTTTCGCGGGCCTGCGAAAGCGCCGAATTGTCGATTTTCTGGGTCACGTAGCCGAGGTTACGCTGCTGTTTGGAAATCCCCAACGCCGTCACGACCACTTCGTTCAGGGCTTGTGTGGAAACCGTCAGCGTAACATTGATCGTCGTTTTGGAACCGACCGGCACTTCCTGCGCTTCAAATCCGATAAAAGAATAAATTAAAACCGATGACGGATTCGGAACGTTCAGTGTATACGTTCCGTCGGTGCGGGTGGTCGTACCGGACGTAGTGCCTTTCACCAGAATCGAAACGCCCGGCAGCGCCTGCCCGCCTTCCGACGATACAACCTTGCCGGTAATGGTCTGGGCCAGCAAAGGCAAGCCCATCAATAAAATAGCCAGAGTCAGGACGGCCCGACGAAAACTGACCCTTCCTGCCCGAATCGAAGAAGGTAGCTTTTGTGTCATAGTGTAGTTTGGATGTTCCGGTTTTACGGAAAGTTGAACGATGGATACGAAACGATGGATGCTTTTACGAAACCGCAAAAGTACCCGGCACTTGTGTCGGAATTATTACCGAATTATGAACTTTATACTACCGAGGGAAAGAATAATACAAAATTTGCTTTATACCCTGATTAGCAGCATAAATAAGGGGTTATGTTTTAAAATTAAAAATAGTATATCGAATAACTTAAAAAAATATTTGAATAATTCGGAACAGGTTTTGGCGCAAAATGACCGCTTAATTAACGGTTTGCCGTTAAATAAATGCTTCATGGGTTCTAAGCAGCAGGATGAATACCTTTCTGCCCGGTCCTAAACCTCTGTCGTGCTATGGTCTATGAAGCGTTGGAATTGATCCGCTCCGAACTGGAGACGTATGTGAAACCGTTCGCGGATGGCATCACGGTCAATCTGGGCAGCATTGCCGCGGTTGCCGGCACGCAGGCCAACACGATTCTAATCGGTTTGGTCCATCTGGAAGAAGAAGCAACCCTCAAAAATACCAGCCCCTACCAGCGCAACAGCATCACCGGCGGTTTCGACGTCCGGAATCCGCCCGTTTTCCTGAATCTCTACGTGTTGATCAGTGCCAATTATTCGGGAAGCGGTGATTACGAAACCGCTCTGAAACTGCTCTCGCGAACGGTTCAGTGTTTTCAGCAAAAAAACCAGTTCACGGTTGCCAACACCCTCACGGATAAGATCTTCGACGACCCGCAAGCCCTGATGCTGCGCATGACCGTCGAGTTGCATAGCCTCTCGTTCGAGAAACTGAATCAGCTCTGGGGAACCCTCGGCGGCAAGCAGGTGCCATCGGTCGTGTATAAAGTCCGGGTCGTGGAAGAACAGGCCGAAGGG
Source organism: Larkinella humicola (assembly GCF_008727875.1). Classification (GTDB taxonomy): domain Bacteria; phylum Bacteroidota; class Bacteroidia; order Cytophagales; family Spirosomataceae; genus Larkinella; species Larkinella humicola. The sequence continues at coordinate 117,889 of NZ_VTWS01000007.1, forward strand.
CAGTTCGGCGCCGGAACGCCGATTCTGTCGTTTGAAGGCATTCGAAAACCGGTCCCGATTTCTTCGGAGTGAAAGTCCTTCGCATCCTGACCCCCTTCCATCCTCACCTCTTTCCGTTGTTTCCCGATGAAACCGCTTCTTCCCGAATCGTTTGGCATCAGCTACCAGATTCTGTTCACCGTCCGGGTGCAGCACCGGTATTTCCTGGATTTTGGGAGCACGCCTTTCGATACGGCTGCGCCATCGGCTGAAGCACGAAAGAAAATCGGGCTGATCCGGCGGGTGTATGACGTCTCCCAATTCCTGGCGTTTCTGCCCGATGCCCCGACCCACCAGCTCCTGAAAAACCAGCGGATGCTCTTCAAAAAACAGGCTGACGGTTTTGTGGTGCTGGCAGCTACCGAAAATCCCCGCAGTCCAACGCCCTTCCTGCCCCTTGCTGCAGGTCTGAAGTTCGTCTTCGCTGTGTATCCAACCGATCCGTTTTTCATGCTTTATACAAACCTGACGCCCGAAGTCATGAACGAGCTGAAACGACCGGGTCGTGGTTTCCGGCTCAAAAACCGCAACTCATCTGCCAATCCGTTGGAAAACCGTTTGAATACCGGAGAAACGATCCGGATGGCCGATCTGGAAGACCAGCCACCGGAACACGCGGTGACCGGACGGCTGGAGCGGCCCCTGGGCTTCATCGAAATTGAACACGCCCCCCCGACCCGCAGCCTGCTGACGGCGGAGGATGCGCTTCAGCCCACGCTCACTTACACGCTGACGTTGCAAAACCGCACGACCCGCTGGCGGCTGAAAAACGATGCGCCCGGTGACTTTGCGGGCGAACACCAACTGGTAAAAAACGGACTGATTCCCGCGGTGAACGGCACGACCAAACTCGCCAATCCGACACCCGCGACCACCACCTTCGAAAACGACGGACACTTTTATTCCACAATTTATTAAACCCCAGTCAAACCTCTTCTGCTCATGGCAAGTACACTCAATTTAGCGACGCTGAAAACTCCGGGCGTCTACATCGACGAGGTGTCGCTGTTCCCGCCATCCGTGGCCCAGGTCGAAACCGCCATTCCGGCCTTTATCGGTTACACCCGGTTTGCCGAAAAAGATGGCAAGGACATTACCGGGAAAGCGTTAAAAATCAAGTCGATGGTCGATTACCGGACGTATTTCGGCGGAGGGCCGGATCGGGAAATCACGGTCAGTCTGGGCCCAACCAACGCCGTAAAAAATGTCGACATGCAACCGGCCTGGTACCTGCACGACAGCCTGATGCTGTTTTTTGCCAACGGCGGGGAGAAATGTTACATCCTTTCAGTGGGCGGATACGACACCAACCCGGTTTCCCAGACCCATTTTACGGACGCCATCGACGAACTGAAAAAACACGACGAACCCACCCTGCTCGTGATGCCCGACCTGATGCTGCTGACCAACCCGGCTCACATTGCTGCGGTTCAACAGGCGGCCATCGACCATTGCAACAAATTGCAGGATCGCTTCGCCATTCTGGATGTCAAGGTAAATGATCTGACCAAAACCGCCGTTGACGATGCCGACATTACCGCCTTCCGGGGCAGCGTTTCCAACTTTCTGAAATACGGAGCGGCCTATTATCCCTGGCTCAAAACCTCCCTGCCGTTTGACATGAGCTTCGCCGGTTTGACGATCACCAAAGGCGGAAATCCAACCACGCTGGGTGCGCTTCTGGACCCGGGGGCTCCCAACAACGCCCTGCTGACCGAAGCGGACACCCTGGCGACCGATGGGTTTGCCGACACAAAAGCCATTCAGAATGTGGCCGTTCCGGCGGTCGTGGACTACCAGGCTTCGGCGGATAAAGAAGCGAAAAAGACGTTCATCTCGGCCGCCATTACCGCCTTTGATGGAATTGACCCGGACACGGTTTTCAAAAACAAACCCGTTCAGGATGTGCTGAAAGCCTTTACCGATGCGGGAAATGCCGAATGGCTGGCGATCCAGAGCGATAACACGGCGCTGGTGGTTACGGGTGATCCGGGCACCCATTCAACGGATGCCGCCATCGACGCGGTTTTTAACCGGCTGGTTGCCTTCATCACGCGATTCAAAACCGAAGCCAAAACCGCACTCCCGGCTTTGCTGACGGCCAAGCAGCTCGAAATCCAGCAGAAAATTCCGCTGTTTGCACTGGTTCGCAAAGCCGAAACCCTCGTCGCCGATCAAACGATCGTCAATGACCTGGTGGAAAGCAGCACGACGGCGTATGAAGCGGCTGGTACAACGGCCACCAAAAAAACGGAGTTGCTGAAGGCGCTCAATGCGTTTAACGGCTCCCCCGCTGCACTGGCGTTTACAAATACCGATGTTCGGCTGAGCTACCAGGACTATACGGACCAGGCCACACCTTCGGCCGCCGGAAAAAAACTGACCGATCTTCTGGCCAGTGCAACGGCCCTGTCGGGTTCCAATGCGTCGGCTTACGACGACAAGTTTGCGGAAGTGACCGGTTACATCGCCGAATTTCAGGCGCTCCTGACCGCGCGTCTGAAATCGCTGGAACTGGAAATGAAGTCAAAAATTCCGGTGTATGCCGCCATCGTTTCGGCCACCGAAGCGCAGGGCATCATCCTGCCGCCCAGTGGTGCCGTAGCCGGGGTGTACGCCAGCGTCGACGAAAACCGGGGTGTCTGGAAAGCACCGGCCAACGTGGGCATCTCCAACGTCGTCGGGCCAACGGTTTTGATTACCGATTCCGATCAGGAAAGCCTGAATGTCGATGTCGATGCCGGTAAATCCATCAACGCCATCCGGTATTTTACGGGCAAGGGAACGCTCGTTTGGGGTGCACGAACACTGGCGGGCAACGACAACGAATGGCGCTATATCTCGGTTCGGCGATTTTTCATCATGGTGGAAGAGTCGGTTAAGAAAGCCTCCGGCCAGTTTGTTTTTGAACCCAACGACGCCAATACCTGGGTGAAAGTGCGGGCCATGATCGAGAATTTCCTGACGCTGCAATGGCGGGCCGGGGCACTGGCGGGGGTTAAACCCGAACACGCGTTCTACGTCCGCGTCGGCCTGGGCCAGACCATGACCGCCCAGGACATCCTGAACGGTTTTCTGATTGTCGAAATCGGGATGGCGGTGGTTCGTCCGGCCGAATTCATTGTCTTACGCTTCTCCCACAAAATGCAGGAATCTTAACTCATAACCGATCATGGCAGCAGTCTATCCATTACCCAAATTTCATTTTCAGGTTGAGTGGGGCGGAGTCCGCCTGGGATTCTCGGAAGTGACCGGTCTAAACGTCGAAACCGATGTGATCGAATACCGCGAGGGCGCATCGCCCGAGTATCACAAAATCAAAATGCCCGGTTTGCAGAAGTTCCCCAACATCACCCTGAAACGCGGGACGTTCAAAGCCGACAACGAATTTTTCAACTGGTGGAATACCGTGGCCCTGAACACCATCGAACGTCGCAACCTGATTATCAGCCTGCTCAACGAAAATCACGAGCCGGTGGTGGTCTGGAAAGTCAAGCAGGCCTGGCCGTCGAAAGTGATGTCGGGCGATTTGAAAGCCGACGCCAACGAGGTGCTGATCGAGAGCATCGAGCTGGTGCACGAAGGGTTGACCATCCAGAACGAATAATGTATGGCGGGGCTAGTCTATCCACCGGTTGGCTTTCATTTTGTGGTAGAATTCGAACTCTTTCCGCAGACGGCTCAGGACACCCGGTTTCAGGAAGTCACGGGGCTGAATGTCGAAATGCAGATGGAAAGCATCCGGGAAGGGGGCGAAAACCGCTTTGAACACCAGTTGCCGGTTCGCACCAAATACAGCGACCTGGTGCTGAAACGGGGTCTTTTCGTGGGGTCAGACGTGTACCGATGGGCAAAAGACGCGTTCGAAAACTTTCAGTTTCAACCCGTTAACCTGTTGGTAACGCTGCTCAACGATCAACACGCTCCGCTGGTCTCGTGGCATGTGGTCCATGCGTTGCCGAAAAAGTGGGACATCTCCGCTTTCAATGCCGAACAGAACACCATTGCCATCGAAACGTTGACGCTCACGTACCGCTATTACACCACCATCCGGATCTGAACCATGCCCATTATTATTCGCGAACTGGTCATCACGGCCACGGTCGACGGCAATGCCGCCCGACAGGTCACCTCAGCCGCTACCCCGCCCGCCGACGCGCAGAAGCAACTCGTCCGCCAGTGTGTCGAGCAGGTGCTGGCCATTTTAAGGGAGAAAACCGAACGGTAAGACGGTTTACGGTTTTCAGTTTATGGTTTACGGTGGCTAACGCATACTTAGGACGCGTCAGCCACCGTAAACCGTAAACCATAAACCGAAAACTGAAAACTGAAAACCATAAACCATAAACCATAAAACCGCTTACACATGCTGGGCGAACTGGTTAAAATGAAGCTGACGGGTTATCACGATGTTGGTTTTAAAGAACGAACGGGTGAGGAATACACGGCGGTGGTCAACCCCGAAACTTACACGCTGAACTACGAAATTCAGGCGAATCAGGAAAGTGCAGGCGGCACGAGCGCGAACCAATCGACGTTCAACAAAATCGCTCCGCGCAAGCTGGAGTTTGAATTTCTGTTCGATTCCACGGGTGCCCTCACGCAGACGGGAACCGCCCCGCCCCGGTCGGTCGGCACCAGCCAGGGCGTTTGGGAGCAAGTGGAGCAGTTGAAGAAAACGTCGTTCGATTTCATCGGTGAAACCCACCAGCCGCCGTACGTTGAACTGGCGTGGGGCAAGCTGATTTTCAAGTGCAAAACCGAGAAAATCAACATTACCTACAAGCTGTTCAAACCCGATGGAACGCCCGTCCGCGCCATCGCCAAGGTCAGTTTTGTAGAGGTCATCAACGACGAGCTTCGCACCAAAAAAGAAAAAACTGCGTCGCCGGATCTGACCCACCTTCGCACCGTTCAGGAAGGCGACACGCTGCCGCTGATGTGCCACCGGATCTACGGCGATTCGACGCTCTACCGGGAAGTCGCCCGCGTGAACAAGCTGGTGAATTTCAGAAAGCTACCGACCGGGATGCGACTCTTTTTTCCGCCCATTGACAAGCAGCAAACCGTAAACCGTAAACCGTAAACCGTCCCCATGCCCGAGAATCCGCGCATACTCGAAACCCCCGCCCCCCGCGACCTGCCCACCTACACCCTCTTTCTGGAAGAGCAGGCGCTGGAAACGATGTTTCAGGTGTTGTCGATCCGGGTTCAGAAGGAGGTCAACCGGATTCCGACTGCCTACCTCACGCTGAAAGACGGCGATCCGGCGTCCGGGAATTTTCCGGCCAGCAACGACAGCCGGTTTGTTCCCGGAAAAAAGCTGGAAATCAAGGCGGGGTATCACCAAACGGAGAAAACGATTTTCAAAGGCATCCTGGTTCGGCAGGGAATCGAAGCCCAGTCGACCGGAACCACCCGGCTGAACCTGCTCGCCAAAGACGTCTGGGTGAAGACGACGCTCGTGCCGAAACGCCGGTATTTCACCGAAAAGAAGGATTCGGAAGCCGCCGAAGAAATCGCGCAGACGTATCGCGGTTTGGAAATCGACGCCGAAGACACCGGTTTTCAGCACGAAGAATTGATTCAGTATGACGCCACGGACTGGGATTACCTCGTGATGCGGGCCGAAATCAACGGCAGGTTGTGCCTGACCGACGATGGAAAGCTGACGATTCAAAAACCGGATTTTGACCAGGAACCGGTGGTCGAATTGCAATTCGGAGCCACCATGCTGGATTTCGACGCCGAAATGGACGCCCGCGATCAGGTCACGACGCTGAAAACCACCACCTGGAATTATGCCGACCAGGAACTGGCCGAAGCCGAAGCCGCCGAGCCAGCCGGGATCGAATCGGGAAACCTCTCGGCGCAGGATCTGGCCGAAGCGTTGACCGCCGAAGCGGTTTTTCAGCACGGCGGAAAACTCGAAACGGAGGAGTTGCAAACCTGGGCCGATGCCGCGCTGCTCAAACGCCGGATGGCCAAAATCCGGGGTCGGGTGCGGTTTTACGGCCATGCCGACGTCAAGCCGGGTCTGATGATCAGCCTCGGCGGGCTGGGTGACCGCTACAATGGCAAGGTGTTCGTAACGGGCGTCAGTCACCAGTTGGCGGAAGGCAGTTGGGAAACGAACGTGCAGTTTGGCCTGAGTCCACAGTGGTTTGTGTCGGAAATGAACGTCGGCCAGACGCCAGCCGCCGGGTTGTTGCCCGCTATGGGCGGTTTGCAGATTGGCGTGGTGACCGGTCTGGAAGGCGATGCAACGGGCGAGGAGCGGATTCTGGTACGACTGCCGGTGATCGATCCGGCGGCCGAAGGCACCCGCGCCCGCGTCGCCAGCCTGGATGCCGGCCAGGAACGGGGCTTCTTTTTCCGGCCCGAAATCGGTGATGAAGTGGTGGTCGGTTTTCTGAACAACGACCCGCGCGAGGCCGTGGTGCTGGGCGGTTTGCACAGTAGCCAGAAAAACCTGCCGGAACCGTTTACCACCACCGACGACAACCACCGGAAAGGCTACGTTTCGCGCAGCAAACTGAAACTGGTTTTTGATGACGAGAAGAAAATTCTGACCATCGAAACCCCGGCGGGGAATCTGTTCAAACTGGACGAGGACGCCAAAAGCATTACGCTACAGGATCAGAATGGTAACAAACTGATTCTAAACGACCAGGGTATTCAACTGGAAAGCAGCAAAGACCTGACGCTGAAAGCCGCCGGTAACGTCAAAATCGAAGGCGTTGGCGTGGAAGCGAAGGCTTCCGCCCAGTTTAAAGCGACCGGTTCGGCAGGTGTGGAAATGAGCAGTTCCGCCACGGCGGTTTTGAAAGGGTCAATCGTACAGATCAATTAACGAAACGATGGTATCGGAAAACGATTTTTTAGGCCGTGGCTGGAGCTTTCCACCAGCATTCAACCCGCAGTCGTCGCCCAAAAGCGTGGCGATGACGGCGGGGCTGGCCGACATCGAGCGCAGTTTGCACATCCTGCTGACCACCCAGCCCGGCGAACGGCTGATGGTGCCCGATTTTGGTTGCGACCTGCAGGATATTCTGTTCGAACCGATCAGTACGGCTTTGCAGGCGCGGGTGAAAGACCGCGTCGAAACGGCCATTCTGTATTTCGAACCCCGCATCGACCCGCTTGATGTCACGATTGAAGAACCGCCCGAACAGCCTGGCTTGCTGCTAATTACGGTCAACTACCGCGTTCGCAGCACCAACACCCGGTACAATTTTGTGTATCCGTTTTACAAAAACGAAGGAACCGAAATCTCGAATTCAGCCGACCCATCCAGCCTGCCATCCTTTAGCCGTTAACCAACCGCACCCATGTCGCAGCCGTGTCCCGACAAAAATCCGCTCCAACGCGATGGACTCAGTCAGCCCCAGCGCCGACTCCCCGCGTTGCAACCGGAAAACACGCTCCTCGATGAGCGCAAGCCGAAAGACTTGCTGCGGTTTCTGGCTTTGTATGCCCAGGAAGCCCGAATCCGGTTTTTCGACGCCACCAATACGCCCGACAACGGTGCCCTCTGGGCCGACCTGATGAACTTTGAGCGGTATTTTTCGCTGGATGAGCTAAAGACCCGCAGCGACATCGAACCCCATTTTGCACTGATTCTCAGCTTTTTGCACCTGTTTGAAAAGCTCCAGGCCCACCAGAATACCTTAACCAAACGACACCTCGATTTTTACTACCGGGACGTATTGCAACTGAGTCCGCTGGCCCCGGTTCCCGACCGCGTCCACGTTTTGTTCGAGTTGGCGAAAAACGCAACAGAGCAGATCATTGCGGCAAAAACCGAACTGGACGCGGGGAAAGATGGTCAGAAACAGCCGCTGATCTACCAAACCGCCCACAACCTGATCGCCAACCGGGCGAAAATCAGCCATCTCCGGACGGTTTTTCGGTCGGGTGCGAAAGTCTATTGTGCGCCGGTTGCCAATACGGCCGATGGCGTCGCCGAAACCCTCACGCCCGAAAATCCGGGCTGGAACGGATTTGGCCCCAAGGGCGGTGCCAGCAAAAACCGGTTTCCCGAGGCACGGCTGGGGTTCGCACTGGCGTCGCCCATTCTGCTGCTGGCGGAAGGATCCCGGGAAATAACGGTGCAAATTTTTCCGCCGACGGACTTTAAACTCAGGAAAAAGACGCTAAACCTCCGCGTTCAGCTCAGCGGCCCCCAAGCATGGCTCGACGCCAGTGCGGTAAACACAGTGGTAAACGAAGCAGTAATCACGCTGGTAGTGACGGTATCGGCCACCGTGAAAGAGGCCGTTGTGGCTTACGATCCGGCGAAACTCGACGGCGGTTATGCCACCGATGCGCCGGTTATGCGCTGCTGGCTGGCAGACGACGAAGCGTATGATGACTGGAAACCCCTGAAAATCCGTTCCGTACGAATTGATGTCAAGGTCGATGGCTTAAAAAAGACGCTGGCGCTGGAAAATGACCTCGGCCCGGTCAGTTCCGAAAAACCGTTCATGCCCTTCGGCCCCACACCCGCTGTAGGCTCCACCCTTGCGGTACGTTGCGACGAAATTCTTGCCAAATCGCCGGAAACCGTCACTGTTCACCTGACGGAATGGGTTGGATTGCCCGCAAATTTGAGCGCCTACTACGAAGCCTACGGAACACCGTATACAACGCCAAACGCCTTCACAGTGACCGGAGATATTTTGGCCGTTCCCAAAAAAGGACTGCCCCTCTTCCCGGCAGCAAACGCAGAATTCAAACTAACCACCTCTTTATCAGGCGCTTCATCGACAGTAGACAATCCTGACGACCTTCTGAAAATCAGCCTGGAATCCGATTTTGGTCATGTGGTTTATCCGCAGAAGCTGACCCAGGGCGTGATCGATCGGGCCAAACCGACCCCCGGTCCTCAAAAAATTCCGAATCCGCCGTATACGCCGGTTCTGAAGAGCCTGACGGTCGATTACACCGCAACAACGGGGCGGGTTTCGCTCCTGCAGCCCGAAACCGGCGATGCCGGGGCGTCGTTTGCCAGCCGCCCCCTGCAATGGTTTCATCTCGCGGCTTTCGGGCAGGCCGAAGAGCACGGTTATTTAAATAAGACTCAAACCGTTTATTTGCTACCGCAGTACAACCGCCACGGAACCTTTTTTATGGGTTTACAGGATGTCGGTCCGCAGGAAGCCGTCGCCATTCTGTTTCAGGTGGAGGAAGGAAGTGCCAATCCGGAAAACCAGGTGCCGACGGTGGAATGGAGCGTGCTGGTCCGGAATCAATGGCGTTTGCTGACGCGGGATGAGATTCTTTCCGACACCACCAACCACCTGCTGACGTCCGGCATTATTCAATTTCTCCTTCCGAAAGAAACAACCACCGACAATACGCTATTGGATGCCGGTTTTGTCTGGCTGCGTGCCGAACTGAAAATCGGTTCGGGGGCCGCGCCAATCGACAGCGTGTGCAATTTTGTGGGCCTGCACCCCCAGGCGGTTCTGGCCAATTTTACCGATCAGAACAATGATCCGGCGCATTACGATTTGCCGCTGGCGGCCGAAACCATCCAGAAGTTGCGCCGGAGCCTGGCCGCAGTGAAGGCCCTCAAACAACCGTATGCGTCGTTTGGCGGTCAACCGCAGGAATCGGACGCAGCCTATTATACCCGCGTCAGCGAACGGTTGCGGCACAGACAGCGGGCCGTCAGCATCTGGGACTACGAACACTTGGTGTTGCAGACGTTCCCCAACGTGTATAAAGCCAAATGCCTGAATCACACCAAAGTGAATGCCGATGGCCAGACCTTGACGGAACTCGCCCCCGGCCATGTGACCCTCGTGGTTGTGCCGGATCTGCGGAATTTGAAAGACGTAAACCGGCTTGAACCCCGGGTTGATCTGAATACGCTGAGCGTGATCACCCAATTCCTGCAACACCGGGCGGGCAAACCGATCACGATTCAGGCCACCAACCCCCGCTACGAACGGGTGAAACTTCGTTTTCAGGTGGCCTTCCGCCCCGGTTTTGAGCCTGCGGTTTACAAAAAAGTGCTCCAGCAGGATCTGATTGCTTACCTGACGCCCTGGGCGTTCGATACTCAGGCCGAAATCGCCTTCGGAGGAACGGTTTACAAAAGCACCCTCCTCTCCTTTATGGAACGAAGAGATTACGTGGCGTTTGTCACGGAACTGAAAATGCAGCATTTCGTGGGCGACACCAGCACCGGGGAAGACCAGGAAGTCATTTCGGCATCGGACGCCCGGGCGGTTTTGACCTCTTTCAGCGAACATGAAATAAACGACTTTACGGGCTGTTGAGGCCCACCTCCAACCGATGACCACCGCTTCCATCACGATATCGCCCGCTCCTCCCCTGCAACCGGCCTCCGATTATGCGGCCCTGCGCGAAGCCGGATTGGCCTACATCGAACGCTATGCGAGCGCGAACTGGACGGACTACAACACCCACGATCCCGGCATTACGCTGCTGGAACTGCTGTGCTACGCGATTACCGACCTGAGCCTCCGAACCTCGCTGGACCTGAAAGACCTCCTGGCGTCGTCGTTCGGCAGCGGGGAAGCGATGCAGGCGAGTTTCGTAACGGCCGGAAAAGCCCTGCCGACCAGCCCGGTTTCGGACCTGGATTACCGCAAACTTTTTATCGACATCGACGGCGTCCGGAATGCCTGGCTCGAACCCGCTCCGAAAACCGTTTTTGTGAATTGTCAGGCTAAAAGCGGGGAAGCCCAGCTTGCTTACCACCCTTTCCCAGGCGTTTTGCCTAATAACCAGACTTCGTTTGCGCTGAAAGGGCTCTACGACATTCAGGTGGATTTCGATACTTTTTTCATTCAGCAGCAGGTGCGGGCCGGGGCGTTTGCGGATGAAGACACTGGCCGTCAGACGATTTTAAAAAAGGTGCGGGAAACCTACCTCGCCAACCGAAACCTTTGTGAAGACGTGATGACGATCGGTGCGGTACCCGTTCAATACGTCATGTTCTGCGCCGACATCGGGTTGGACAATGAAGCCAGCGTCAGTGAAGTTTACGCCGAAATACTGTTTCGCATTCAGGACTACCTGGCTCCGCCGGTCCGGCGGTATTCGCTGGCGGAACGGCAGAACCATACCGACGCGGACGGAAACCGGCTGACCACCGACCAGATTTTTGACGGCCCCCGTCTGGCAAACGGATTCATTGACGACGACGAACTGGAGCAATCGGAGCGACGCAGCCGGGTGTATGCTTCCGACCTGATCAACCTCATCATGAGCGTCAGGGGCGTGAAAGACGTCCGGAAAGTGCTGATGAACAAGTGGAAAGCGGGCGATGGCTGTCTGAGCGGCCCTCCCCTTGCCAACGGCGAACAACGCTGGTGTCTGCACATCGATCCGCTCCATCAGCCGCAGCTTTGTGCCGAAAACGTCGCCCTGTCTTTTTTTAAGGACATTATTCCGGTTGGGAGCCTACGGGATAAAACGGCGGCATTGAGCCAGTTTCAGGCATTGCAGGAAAAAGCGTACCGGGAAAACCGCAAAACCGTGGACGATCTGCCAGTGCCAACTGGTGAAATTTATGATTTGAAAACCTACTCGTCCATCGCGAATGACCTCCCGCAAAACTACGGCGTCGGGCGGTTTGGGTTACCGGCCTCCGCTTCGGCCGAACGCCGGGCGCAGGCCCGCCAACTGAAGGCGTATCTGCTTTTTTTCGATCAGATGCTCACCAATTACCAGGCACAGCTCGCCAATCTGAAATCGTTTTTCAGCGCCGACCAGGATGCCCGGACCTATTTCGGACAACCGGTTACGGAACTGGCCGGGATTGACGAACTCTATGTCGACCCGGCGGGAATATCCGATACCATCGATACCGTGCTGGCGAAACTGGAAGATTTTGAGGACAATCCCGTTCGGAAAAACCGCTTTCTGGATCACCTGCTTGCCCGGTTTGCCGAAAATTTCAACGATTACGCGCTCCTGATGCATTCCCTGTTTGGGGAGCGGGGCAGTGAAGAAATTCTGGAAGACAAGGTTCATTTTATCCGGGAATACGGCGAAATCTTCCGCTCGAAAGCTTATGATTATTGTAAACCGGCCTGGGAAAACGAAAACGTCGCGGGTAGTACGCGCCGACTCGCCCGGCTGACCGGTATTCGCGGAACCAATTACCAGACACACGCAGCTTCCGCAGTGATCGTGATGACCGCTTTTCCTTCGGCTGAAAACCCCGCCTTGTTTCAATTTCAACTGAAATCACCGGAAAGCGACACCCAATATCTGGTGTCAACGAACGAATTTGACAGCGTGGAACGAGCCGAAAAGGCGATGAGAACCGTCTTTCAGAAAGTGCCCGCCAAAGGCCGTTTCAGGCTGGAAGCCGTCGAAAACCGCTTTACCTATGCTTTGCTCGATCCGGTAAATCAGCCGATTGCCCGGTGTCCGCGAACGTTTTCGACGCGAAAAGAGGCCGATCAGGATCTAGAAGCCGCCCTTGAAACCCTGATTTACAGCGGAGAAGCCCTGTTTCTGGTTGAACACAGCCTGCTCCGGCCGAAAACAGACCCGTCGGATGCGTGGATGCCGGTTTGCGTGGAGCCCGGATGTGACCACTGCGAACCGCTCGATCCGTATAGTTACCGGGTGAGTCTCGTTTTGCCCGGTTACACCATGCGGTTCCGCAACATCGACTACCGCCGGTATATCGAAAACCTGATTCGCTCGGAACTCCCCGCCCACGTGCTGGCCCGCATCTGCTGGGTGAGCCGGGATCAACTCAGGCTGTTTGAGCAGGCCTATCAACCGTGGCTCGACGCCCAGGCGGCAGGCTGCGCGGACCCAACCCTGGCCAACGACCAAACAAAAGCGCTGATCGATCGACTGGAACACCCTGACTTTCACACCATTTATGAAACGGGCGTGCTTCACGATTGCGACAACGAAGACGAAGAAATTCCAATCATTCTGAACCGTACGGCCCTGGGTACGCTGCCCCTGTCCAAACCGGAAGACCCTCCAACCCCCGACTCCTAACACCATGGCGAATCCTTATTTTGACGAGGTATATCCGGCAACGGGCACCCAGCACTTCGATTTTAGCAGGTACGGACTGACCATTTTTCGGCCGGATTCTATCCTGACTGCCGAACAGTTAAATTTGTTGTTTGGCTTTTTGCTCAATCAGGAACAACTGACCCGCACCCGGCTGCTGGGTGTCGGCGTGGTGTGCGGACTGAAACCCAGCCTGAATCCGGACAACACCATCACGGTTTCGGCGGGGTATGGCGTCACCACCGACGGCGATTTGCTGAGCCTGGAAACGACGATTTACACGAAGGCGGTCGATTACGTCCTGACCGATCACCCGGATTACAAGCCCTTTGACGACATTCCGGGTTTGAACCTCTGGGAACTCGTTCCGGCGGACTACACGAACAATACGCAAACGATCCGGCCCCTGACGGATCTTGATTTGTCGGACAAAGTGGTCGCTTTGTATTTGGAAAGTGAAGCGAAAAATGCCGATCAATGCACCGGCGTAGCCTGCGACGCGAAGGGGAAAGTGTTTCTGAACCAACTTCGGGTGATGCTCGTTCGGAAGTCCGACGCCAACGCGTTGATTTCCAACGGTCTCCGTCAGGCGGCCGCTGCCTGCACCCGACTACCGGTTTTGACCATGACAAGGGTACGGCTCGACGACCGGCCTTATACGCCGTCGTTGCAACGGTTTCAGGTGTTTCTTCGCAGAACCGCCGTTCGACTCGCGGACGGTTTGCGCGATGCCCATGAACTGATCCGGGCGGTTGATCCGGCCAACCTCACGGCCATGACCGCGCCGACAAACACCTTGCTGGCATTGACGCGCAAGGTCAGTGCCAATTACAACAGCCAGTATGTGTACGACTGGCTGAAGGATTTGCACGACGCCTACGCGGAGTTTCGCGAAGCGACCTGCCATTGGTTGGTGGCCTGTATGCCCCTGAACGACTCGTTTCCGAAGCATTTGCTGACCGGCGAACTGGTCACCGAACCGGGTCTTGGCCAACCGCAATTCCGGCACGAATGGATCCGGTCGCAGGCTATTGCTCCCGCAGCGGATTCGCGCCGGAAAGCTTTCTGGCTGTATCAGCGAATCCTTAAAATGATCGAGTTGTTCGATATCCCCGAGACCCGTTTCGAGCGGTTTTCCATCAAAGGCCGGGGCACCGTCACCACGCTTATCTCCCTGAAAATCACGCCCGACCCGTACCGGAAATCGCCGATCGACCAGCGGGCGATGCCGTTTTATTACCAACCGGCCATGCGGGCGTTCTGGAGTTACGAGCAGCACAAACACGGCCGGACCGGGTTCATTCACTCCTATCACCGACCTCAGCCGGCACTGCCCGAAATCCAGAATCCCTTTGCCTACGCCCTCGAAACCTACCCGTTTTACCGCATCGAAGGGTTTGTTGGCGCGGGCGTTTTGACCACGCTGAACGAAATTTTATCCCAGCGACGCACCCACAACCTGGCGTTTGATGTGCTGGCGTTACGAACAGATGCCGACCAGTTGTTGATCACGCAGGATCAGCCGTTCGACTTTGCCGATCTGACGGCTGATTTCGAAGATCTTCAAGCGCAGATTCTTTGCCACGTCCCCGAAGTGGACGGCAGAATCCCGCCATTCGACCTCGCGCTCCCAATGACGCCGGCCATCTTCCGGGTTAGGTGGTCCAATTATCAACTCATTGTAAGTCGGTTCGCAGGGCAGCGAGCCGCCATGTGTATTCTGGCCAAACTGCCCTTGTTGCAAAAATTGAAGGATGCGTACGAAAAACGAAAAGCCGCTTATGAAGCCAACCTGACGTTTGGGCCGTTTCTGCTGAACCATCCGGGTCTGGAACACGGCGCGGGTGTGCCGCCGGGCGGAACGTTTGTGCTGGTTTATAAAAATCCGGGAATTGTACGAAAGGACGTTTTGCTAAAAAAGGGCGGTGAGTCCATCGTGGTGGCCGATTTTTACCTCCCCTACCGCTGCTGCGGCTCCGGGAATGGCGTGCAGTTCGTCCTGCCCGAACCACCGCCAACCGTCGAAATGCGGGATTCACTCTGTCTGAATTCGCCAAAAGAGAAAATCGACGTCTCGCCCGATACCGGCTCGTTCGACAGCCCGCTGGTCACGAAAGAAGACGGAACTTTCTTCTTCAATCCGACGACGGTGGGTACGCACAAGCTGACCTATACGGTGCCAAACCGGGCACCGGTTTTCGTTGAGGTGCGGGTGCTGGCACTTCCCACGGTTGGTTTCAACTCGGACAAACTGGCTGAGAATGAGGCTGTATTTGTCTATCAATACACCGATGCCAGAGTTCTGACATTTGACTTTGGCGACGGCTTGGAACCGGAAAAAATAGCGGTAAACGGGAGCGGTGAAGGCCGGATCAATCACAAATTTTCACTGCGTGAAGATGGTTCCGGGGAATTTACCGTCACACTGACAGCGACCAATGGACGCTGCGAAACCACCGGGCCAGTCACGAACCGCGTCATTTTTGAACCGACTCCGCCGGAACCCATTGAACTCAAAGCCGAGGAATTTGTCTGTTTTAGCAAAGACATTAAACTGAAAGTTACGGGTAAACCGGCGGGGGGTAAATTCACTTCCGATACCCTGGAAATCAGTGCCCGATCGGGCTCGTTCGTCCCCAATGTCGAAGGGCCGCACACTGTTCAGTACACGCTGGGCAATCGGGCCGAAGAGGTCAAATTTTTCGTTTTACCGGAAACGTTTGCCATTGAAAACATCAGCAGACCGGTTGGAAACGTGTCAGTTACCTTCGACGTCGTCATTCTCAGTCCACCAGAGGGCGTCACCTACCAATGGAAACTGGATGAACGACCAATCGAACCCAGTGAAAAATCGCCCGATCGCATTAACATGACCCGCTTCAAGTTCGGGCGGGTCGGGCGGGGTGGCCGCCAAATGACCTTACAGATACTGGTCAAACAAAATCCGGTCTGCGATCTGAAAACTGTGTTATTAAATGGATAAGTAACCCATCGACTTCCCATCCCGTGGCCCTACCCGTTTCCCATATCATCCAGCGCCAGACCGTCCGGTTGCACCTTCGCGAGCAGGCGGATAGCTGGGCTGTGCAGGAACGGGCGAGCCAAATCCTCCGGCAAACGGATCTGTTGACTGCCCTTGATGCGGTGCTTTCCGCCTACGGTTCGGCGGAGGAATGGATCGAACTGGAACGGGTTGAGGTGGACTTGGGTGTGCTGTCGACAGCCGGTTTTGAGGAACAGATCACCCGGAACCTGCCGGATTTGCTCCGTCGGCAACTGGCTGACCTGATCCCGGAAGCTCGCTTTCACCAGGGGACCGCTGTTCGAAAAACCGGCGAGGTGGTCTTTGAAACGTTCCTCTATTTTCTGGAGACGGGGTTGCTCCCACCCGCCACGCTCTGGCCCGAATCGAATCCGGCCTTTGAACAGCCAATTTGGTCTGCCCTGTCGAACCTGAACACCCCGCAAAAAGAAACGCTACGGGCGGTTCTGGTTCATCCCGCAACCCGGTTTCGGTTGGTAAACCAGTTTTCGGAAGACGTGCTGGCTGCGGTTTTCCGGGCATTGGGTTCCGGTCAGGAATCCGTGAGTCTGCGGTTGTTGAAGCGTTTGCAGACCTGGCGCGACAAGCTCCCGGCAAATCACTACCGGGCGCTGCTGACGGCGCTGACCGAAAAAACCGTTCAGGGCCCGGAAACGGTTTTGCAAGCCATCGAGAACCGCTGGACCCCCATCAAACCGTCCGACCCGACGTTCCATGCGGATCTCGAACTCCTCCTTTCTGGGTTTCAAAACCCGGACTTCAAGTCGCGCATTTCCCACCCGAACAGCCCGGACTCCGGAGATCAGGTGTCCAAAAACGATGCCGAAACAGCTAAAAGCAAGACCAAAAAAGCTTCATTCGATAATCCGAACGAAAAACGCCGGGAATCATCGACGGAGGTTCCCGTTGACGCGGTTATTTACGTTCGAAATGCGGGCGTCGTGTTGCTACACCCCTTCCTGCGGTTTTGTTTCGAAGCCTGTGGCTGGACGCAGAATGCGGTTTTCAGAGATACGGAAAGCCATGAAAAAGCCCTGACTATGTTGCATTTTCTGGCAACCGGCGAACCTACAGCGGCCGAATACGACCTGTTGCTGCCTAAACTACTCTGCGAAATGCCCTGGAATTCGCCCGTTTCCGGAAAAATCAGCCTAACCGATGCCGAACAGGAAGAGGGCATCGGTTTGCTGAATGCGGCCATCGGGCATTGGGCGGTTTTGAAAAATACATCGCCTGACGGTTTTCGGGAAGGTTTTCTGCAGCGGGATGGAAAACTGACGCTCCTGCCGAATGGGCTTTGGGAGCTGACGGTTGAGTCAAAGGCGCAGGATATTCTTCTGGATCGTTTGCCGGTCGGTTGGGGAGTCGGCACGGTGTTGCTCCCCTGGATGAAAAAACAACTGACGGTCAACTGGGCATCATGAAAGCGACACGCCAACACCAGCCCCTCGTTCAGCCGAAAACGACCACCTCATCGTCGAATCACGCGACGACGTCACAGCCTTTCTTTGCCAAAACCGGCGCATCATCGCGGAGTCAGCCGGAACCGTTTTTCAAAGCGCCCGTTCAGACCAAACTGGCGGTGGGCCGAGCCGATGACCGGTTCGAACGCGAAGCCGACGCTACCGCCGACCGCGTGATGCGGATGCCAGCCCCCGATTCCTCCGCCCGCCCGTTTTTCCCCGCTTCCGGGTTACTCCAACCGAAATCTGACGAAAAAGAAAAGAAAGAAGTTCGGCGCAAAGAAGCCGATACCGATACGCCGGTGATTCAGTTGAAAACCGATGAGGAGGACAAAAAGAAAATCCGGAAAAAAGGCGACTCCGTCACCCCGGCTGTCACCGGCGGTTTTGAATCGCAGCTTTCGGCCAGCCAGTCGGGCGGACAGCCGCTGAGTGCCGACACCCGGCAGTTTATGGAACCCCGCTTCGGTGCCGACTTTTCGGGCGTTCGCGTGCATACCGACGCACCCGCCGTTCAGATGAGCCAGTCCATTGGTGCACAAGCTTTTGCCTACCAGAATCACGTCTATTTCAACGAAGGAAAATACAGCCCCGGCACGAGTTCAGGGCAACATTTGCTGGCGCACGAGCTCACCCACGTTGTGCAACAGGGCGCAGCCGTACAACGAAAACCGTTGATTTCGTCGGCAAGGCCAACGGTTCAGCGGCTGTTCGGACTCGATGTGGCCGGTACCATCGACGGCTGGCTGGCCAACTTGCCCGGCTGGCGTCTGCTGACGGTTCTGGCTGGTTACAATCCGGTGCTCCAGCGCGAAGTTCCCCGCTCGACAACCAACCTCATCGAAGGATTTCTGACCCTGGGCGGCCCCATCGGGTTATTGCTTTTCAACAAGCTTCGCACGGAAGGTATCATTGGCCGGATGGCCGACTGGATCGATACGCAGGTAGCCGCACTGGGTATTTCATATGCCTACATCCGGGGTCTGTTTAGCCAGGCCTGGGATGATATGGGCATTACACTCGGCATCAGCGGCAATCTGGACGTCATCCGCCGGGTGTTTGCGCCCCCCTTTAGCCGGATCACGGCCTTTGTCGGACGGGTGATCAGCCAGGTTGTCGTGTTCATCAAAGAAACGATCGTTAAGCCACTGAGCATCCGGGCCCGACAAATGCGCGGTTTCACGCTGCTGACGGTCATTATTGGCAAAGATCCGTTCACCGATGAGGTGGTGGAACGCAGCCCGACCAACCTCGTGCGCGGTTTTATGAGTCTGATGGAAAACGGCGACGAGCGGTTCCAGCAGATGCAGCAATCGGGCGCCTTGCAACGGGCTTTTACCTGGTTCAATGTGGAAACCACCCGCCGAAACCTGACCTGGGAGCGCATCAAGGGAATTTTTACCGCCGTCTGGAATGCACTCACGCCCGAAGCCGTGCTGCATCCGCTGGAAACCATCAGCCAGATTGCCAGTTTGTTTTTCGGTCTGGCTGCCGACATCGCCGGTTTTGCGGGAGCCGCCCTGCTGCAAATGCTGGAGTTTATTTTTGAAGCCGTCATGGGTGCGGGGGGAGCGCGGGTGCTGGCCATCCTGAAACGGGCGCGGGCGACGTTCCTGATCATCATCCGCGATCCGGTGCGGTTTGTCGGCAATCTGGTGCGGGCGGGGGTACAGGGGTTCCGGCAGTTCATGCAAAATGCCCTTACGCACCTCCAGCGCGGGTTGGTGGGCTGGCTGCTGGGGGCGCTGGAAGGGGCCGGACTCACGCTTCCGCAAACCTTTGATTTACAAGGCATTCTTTCACTGGTCTTGCAGATTCTGGGGCTTACCTACCAGAACATCCGTGCCAAACTGGTGCGGGCGACGAGTGAGCAATTCGTCAGCCGGATGGAGCAGGTGTTTGATTTTCTACGGATTCTGATCACCCAGGGACCAGCAGCGGCCTGGCAAAAGATTGTGGAATACCTCGGCAACCTGCGCAACATGGTGCTTGACGGGGTCATCGCCTGGGTTCGGCAAACGGTGATTGGTCAGGCCATTATCCGCATTGCCTCCATGCTGAACCCGGCCGGGGCGGTGATTCAGGCCATTATGGCGACCTACAACACGGTGATGTTTTTCGTTGAACGCATCAACCAGATTGCCGCCGTGGTGGAGTCGTACGTCGATTCGATGGCCGCCATTGCCGCCGGCAACATTGCCGCAGCCGCCAACCGGGTGGAAACCACGATGGGGCGAATGGTGCCGGTCATAATCAGTTTTCTGGCGCGGCTGATGGGGCTGGGCGGCATATCCAACACGATCCGAACCACCATCGCCCGCATCCGTCAGCCGGTCGACCGGGCGTTGGACCGGGTCGTGGATTGGGTCGTGGCGCAGGGACGGCGGCTGGTGGGTGCCGGGCAACAGGCCGTGGGAGCCATTTTGGGCTGGTTGGGATTGCGTAAATCGTTCACAGATGCCACCAATCAAAACCACTCGCTCCATTTTGAAGGCCGCGATCAAAATGCCGAACTGATCGTTGCTTCTCGCCCACGTCCGGTACTGGAGTTCCTCAATGAAGTCGCACAAGCCGAACCGGCCAAGCGTCCGATTGTGGAACAGGCGCGGGAGAAAGTCCGCTCCGTCAGTCGAATCAAGCGGGATGCAGCCCTTAATGACGCCCAAAAGCGAACCCAGATGGATGCCGAACTAACCGCCCTAGCCGTTATTTTACGGGGACTGAGTGCTGGTGATGATTTTTTTGCTCCGCCTATCCCGACCCGACGTAATCTGCCACCGGGTTTCGATGTCCGCAATGACCTGTACATAAACGGGAGTGGTTTTGGTAGTGCCCGCACAACCGTATCTTCGCAGGGTAAAACCGCCATCATCAACGACCTTAAAATCATGCGAACGAACGGATCGCAAGCCATATGGCAACGGCTGGTCCGGGATGGACAGGTTATGGAAGTAGACGATGAAAAAGCCCGGTATCGGGCCATGACCGACGCCCAGATTACCTCTGATATCAACGGACGTGCTTACGATGTAGACCATACGGAACCGCTGGCCAAACATTGGAAAGATACCGGGTTTAATTCAGACGATGGCGCACGACAGCGTACAGCCGGGAACCCTTCCAACCTGAAACTGATGCTTGCATCTTATAACCGGCAGGCTGGGGCGGATGGTCATCATTACGCCGACAAATTCTACGTTGGCCCTAATTTTACCAGTGTCTATAACAACAGCATCGCCGGAGCGAAGAAAATAAAAGGACAGGCTTTCGCGAGTACAACGTAGTTTTTCAGTATGAAGAAAGAGACGATTTTGCGCTATCAATCGGTTTCCCGTACCCCAGCCAATGCATTGGCACTTGATGACACGGGGCAAGAGTTCGCTATGGCGCAGGATTACCGGAAAGCAGGCAATCCAACTCTGACGGTTTTCTCGCAAAAAATGCCTGATAAATCACGGGAAATCGTACAGGGTGAACAGCGGGCCAATAGTGTGTCTTCGGTCTATTTTCTTGAAAATAAGGCACTGGTTTATCTGGTGAACAATCCCGACGATACCTGGAAACTGGTGATTGACCAGCTCGATAACGATAAGGATTTAAAATCGGCTGATTTACCCTTCTCAACAATACCACCCCACCTGTTTAAGAGGAATCAGCAGCTTTGGGTAATTTTATCAAATGAAGTTCGCATTTACAAAGTACCGGCCTTACAACTGGCAAACACCTATTCACTTCCGAACCAGACCCGCCCGGTTGTTACTGATGGCCATCAGATATGGTGGGCTAATGAGCAGGGCCTTTGGGCAAGTTCTCTTACTGCTACTAAGCCGACCCATGTAGCCACGGATCTGATTTTGAGTCAGCTTCAGGTATCGGCCAACTTCATTTGGGGAGTCGGCGAATTTGGCCAAGGATTATTTGGCTGGCAGAAAACCGGTCAACCTTTGCCGGCCAATGCCGTGTTGAATAATCCGGAAACCACAGTTACGGCTTTTGCGGTAAGCCCCGATGAAGAAAGGATTGCATTCGGCAACACTTCAGGATATGTAGTATTAGTTGAGCGAGAAACGGGTGCCCAACGCTGGGGAAACCGCCTGCACAAAGGCCATATATCAGCAATTACATTTAGCTCCGACGGAAATTGGATGGCTACAGGAGGTAGCACCGGCGATGCCGCCTTACTTAAACTTGACCATGACTAAATCTACCTCTCCACAGACAACGGCTTTTCCGGTGCGGCCTACTACCCTTTACTTGGCCCTTGATTTTTTGCGCGCGTTTGTTCACTGGCGGCTGAATCCCACTACAGGTTCTACTGATCTGCGCCCGGTATTACCTGATCTCAACGTCGGGGCAGTGGCTCCCCTCACACAATTCATTGTAGAAACTCAGCTCGATGAAGCCGAATTGTTACTCCTCCTTCTCGCCCTCGCCCCCCACCTCCAACCCGGTTTTTTCGACACCCTCATCCGCGAACACCTGCCCGATGGCGGGGATTTTCCGGAATTCGGCGGGGTGCGCGGTTCCAACCACCGGGGGCTTCTGCCCACCGGCGAAACCGCCCTGTTCGTGCTGGCGGGCAACGACCTCGAAAAACGGCTGGCCCTGTATGACCTTTTCAGCCCCGAGCATTTTTTTGCCCGCGAAAGGATTCTGTACCTCGAAGACGTCAAACCCGGCGAACCGCGCCTGAGTGGTCGGCTGATTCTTGATCCTGACTATGTGGAATTGTTTACCACCGGGCGGGTGTCGGCACCGGCCCTGAGCATGAATTTCCCGGCGCAGCGCATCCGTACCGACATGGAATGGGAAGATCTCGTGCTGCCCGCGCCAACCTTCACGCAGATTCGCGACATCGAACACTGGATTCAGCATTACGACACGCTGCGAACGGACTGGCAGATGGGGCAACGGCTGAAACCCGGCTACCGGGTGTTGTTTTACGGCCCTCCCGGTACGGGTAAAACCCTGACGGCGACCTTGTTGGGTAAATACACGAACCGGGAGGTTTACCGGGTTGATCTGTCACTGGTGGTTTCCAAATACATCGGCGAAACGGAGAAGAATCTGGCCAATCTGTTCGATAAAGCCCACGCCAAAAACTGGATTCTGTTTTTCGACGAAGCCGACGCCCTCTTCGGCAAACGCACCGAAACCCGCGATGCTCACGACCGGTATGCCAATCAGGAGGTGGCGTTTCTGTTGCAGAAAATCGAAGAATTCGACGGTCTGGTCATCCTGGCGTCCAACCTGAAGAGCAACATCGACCCAGCTTTTGCCCGGCGGTTTCAGGCCATGATTCATTTTCCACTGCCCAACGCGGCCGAACGCTTGCTGCTGTGGCAGAAATGCCTGCCACCCTCCGCCCGGCTGGCCCCCGAGCTTCCGGTGGAGCAACTGGCCGGTCGCTACGAACTTTCGGGCGCGGCCATTCTCAACATCATCCAGTTTTGCGCCCTCCGCGCCCTCAGCCGACAAACCGACGTTCTGGCAACCGCCGATGTGGTGGAAGGCATCCGGCTGGAATTTCAGAAAGAAGGCAAACTGGTCTGATCGGCAAATCCGGTCGGGTTTTCGCCGGTTACCGTCGATCCCCGAATGATCAACCGCGTTGGCAGCACGACCAGCTCCGGTTCCGGGCGTTCGTCGTCGGCGGCCAACTGATTGAGCAACAGCCGGGCGGCTTCCCGGCCAATTTCGTCGACCGGTTGGGAAACCGTCGTCAAGCCGGGTTCGATGAGGGCCGAAATCGGGTCGTCGCTGAAACCGACAATGGCAATGTCTTCCGGAATGCGCAACCCCCGGCTTTTAATGACTTTCAACGCTTCAATGGCCGTGGGGTCATTGATCGCAAACAGGGCGTCGGGCGGCTGGGGCAGATTCAGCAAATGGTTGACGTAAATATTGGCCTTATCGAGCGTCAGATCGTAGGAAATAATCAGCGCCGGGTCGATCGGAATCTGGTGGTTTGTCAGCGCATCCCGATACCCGTTCAGGCGGGAGCGGCTGTTTTGCAGCGAATCCGGCCCGGAAAGGTGGGCAATTCGCCGTTTGCCGGTTTTGATCAGGTGCTCGACGGCCTGGTAAGCACCTTCATAATCGTCGACGGCCACTTTCGACACGCTCATTTCGTCGACAATCCGGTTGAAAAACACCACCGGAATCCCTTTCCGATCCACGGTTTTGAAGTGCTCGAAGTTCCGCGTCTCCTTCGTGTGCGACACCAAAATGCCATCTACCCGGCTGGCTAGCAACAGCTTGGTATTAATAATTTCTGTTTCGTACGACTCATTCGAGTGGCAAATCACGACGTTGTATCCCGCTTTGGCCAGGACATCCTGCGCGCCAATAATCACTTTTGGAAAAAAAGAACTCAGGAACTCCGGCACCATGATGCCGATGGTCTGAGTCCGGTTGGTCAGCAGCGAAATGGCCAGTTGGTTGCGCTGGTAATCGAGTTCGGCCGCCAGTTCCAGCACCCGCTCCCGGGTTTTCACCTTCACATTGGGATGCCCCGTCAACGCCCGCGAAACCGTTGACTTCGACAGGTTGAGCGTATGGGCAATATCGATGATCGTAATCTGATGGTTTTTCATAAATAGTACTATTCTAATAAATACCACCTTTTCAAGGCAGTAATACAAAACAATTCCCGATAATTGAGTCTACTTTTTGGGAACATTCCCATGATTTTGGGAATGTTCCCAAAAATATAATTCTATTTTTTCTTTTCAAAATTACTATTCAGTCGTAATATCAATCAGGAAAAGCAAAAAAACCAGATTTAGTTGGTTTTAACCCGGTAAAAGACTTATTCAACGGTCAAACCGTCTTCTCAAACTAAACTGGCTGGCCCTTTTTCTTAAATTGTAAATTTTCAATACCAACCTTTAACCATAAGGACAATGTCCAGATTTACGTATGCGGCCTCTTAAACCTAACTGGCTGGCAAGCGGACTACTCTGTCTCCTCTTGCTGCCCCTCTCTCTCTCATCGTTTGCTCAGGCTGGCCGGGGTGCCGCCATCCGCGGTCGGGTCACCTCCGGGACGGAAGCCTTGCCGGGTGTCAACGTCATTTTGAAAGGTACCCAACAAGGTACCACCACCGATGTTAATGGCCAGTATTCGCTGACCCTGCCCGACGGAAGTGCCGAATCGGCCACGCTTACGTTTTCCTACATCGGCTACGCTTCGCAGGAAGTGAAAGTCGGAAACCGAACCACCATCGATGTATCCCTCGTGTCGGACGACCGGGCGTTGAGCGAAGTCGTGGTCGTGGGGTATGGAACCCAGCGTAAAGTCGAAACCACCGGGGCCATCGCGTCGGTAAAAGCTGCCGATCTGGTCCAGACGCCGGTCGCCAACGTGGCGCAGGGTTTGCAATCGCGGGTGGCCGGGGTGCAGGTCAACCAGAATACCGGCGCGCCGGGTGGGAACATCAGCGTCCGGATTCGGGGAACGAACTCGATCAATGGCAATTCCGAACCGCTGTATGTCGTGGACGGTATTCAGATTTCCAACAGTGGCGGCATCAACGACGTCAGCCCGCTTTCGACCATCAACCCCAACGACATCGAGTCGGTGGAAATCCTGAAAGATGCTTCGGCATCGGCTATTTACGGGTCACGCGCGGCCAATGGCGTGGTGCTGATCACGACCAAACGCGGAAAAACCGGGGCCACCCGGGTTACCATCGACAGTTACTACGGTGTTCAGAAAGTAAATAAAACCTTGCCGGTTTTGAATGCGTCACAATTTGCCCAACTGGAAAACGAGGTATTCAAAAACAATTTCTACCCGAACCCGGCTTCGCTCGGGGAAGGCACCAACTGGCAGAACCTGATTTTCCGCGAAGCACCCATCCAGAATCACCAGTTGTCGATCAACGGGGGAACGGAAAAAACGCAGTTAGCGCTGTCGGCCAATTACTTCGATCAGGACGGGATTATCATCAATTCCGCCTTCAAACGCTATTCGTACCGGCTGAATGTGGATCACAAAGTAAGCGACCGCGTCAAGATTGGTACCAGTATCTTAGGCAGTTACGCCATCAACTCGGGCATCACGACGGGTTCACAAACCATCGGCGATGCGGGTGTCGTAACGGCTTCCATCCTGGGCGCGGCCATTGGTGCACCGCCAACGCTGGTGCCTTACCGGACCGACGGCACCTTGTTTCCGTTTGGTGAGCAGGCCGGTGGTCAATACCGGGAAGTCACCAATCCGCTCAACTTCGCCAGCGTCCTGAACCGGAACGCCATCAAGCGGACACTGGTCAATTTTTACGCCGATTTCAATATCCTGAAAGGCCTGAACTACCGGGCTTCTTTCAACGCTGATATTCAAAACAATTTGCGCGACGGCTACACCCCCCGCTCCATCGTCAACCGGTCGGACCTGAATGACAATTCCGGCTCCGGGTTTAAAGTCAACGGCAATGGTCTGGCACTGCTGCACGAAAGCATTCTAACGTACAGCACGAGTTTCGCCACCAACCACACCTTTAAAGCTACGGCGGTGGTGGCCTCACAATCGGAACAGTATAATTCCAACCAGATCAACGCCAACGGTTTTCCAAACGATGCCACCCAGAATGAAGCCCTGCAACTGGCACTGAACCGGACGGTAACGAGCAGCCGGGACCGGCAGCGCCTGGATTCCTACCTGGCCCGGGTCAATTATGGCTACAAGGACAAGTTCTTTCTGGATTTGACGGCGCGGGTCGATGGGTCGAGCAAGTTTGGCGCCAACCACAAATACGGTTTGTTCCCGGCAGTTTCGGCAGCCTGGCGGCTTATCGAGGAACCGTTTGCCAAAGACCTTTCCTGGCTTTCGGATCTGAAACTGCGGGGTAGCTACGGGATTACCGGAAATGCGGCCGGGATCAACCCCTACCAATCGCTGGCGACGGTGGCAGCTTCGGGCAGCGACTACAACCTGAATCACCTTTTCGTCACCGGGATCAACCCGTCGGGGATTGCCAACCCCGATCTACGCTGGGAACGTTCGGCCCAGGCCGACATTGGACTCGACATTAGCCTGCTCAACAACCGGATCAGCTTCATCGTCGATGCCTATCAGAAAACGACCAAAGATTTGCTATACGTGAAAGCCCTGCCTCTGAGTTCGGGCTACAGCACGATTACCGGCAACTTCGCTTCGCTCGAAAACAAAGGACTGGAGTTCGCCGTGAACGCCCGGATTCTGGACGGACCCGTAAAATGGTCGGTATCCGGTAACATGACGTTCAACCGCAACAAAGTAGTGGATCTGGACGGTGGCACCACGCAGGAACGGTTCATTACGGCCTATTCCGTGTTGAAAGTTGGTCAGCCATTGGGCCTTTTCAAAACCTACGTGTACGACGGCATCAACCAGACCGGCGAAACCATTTTGCCCGGCTACGATGGCCGTCTGGGGGGGCTGAAAGTGAAAGACATCAACGGCGACGGTGCTATTTCGGCTGCCGATCAGATGATTACCGGCAATCCGAACCCGGATTTTATCTACGGTTTTTCCACCAACGCGTCCTTCAAGGGCTTTGATCTGAGCATGTTCCTGTCGGGTTCACAGGGCAATGACATCTACAACGCGGCCCGGCTTTCATTCGAGATGCCGCTGGGACAACGGAATCAATTCGCGGGTCTTGCCAACCGCTGGTCGGCCACCAATCCGAGCAATACCTATGTGAGTGGTGCGCAGGCGGGTCGTTTACCGGTCACCAGCCAGGTGATTGAAGATGGTTCGTACCTGCGCTGCAAGAATTTGACGCTCGGCTATACCGTTCCCCGCATCAAGGGAATTCAGCAAATCCGGGTGTATGTGAGCGCCAACAACCTGTTCACGCTCACCAACTACAGCGGTTTCGATCCGGAAGTGAACACCTATGCCGGTTCAAATACCGCCATTGGCATCGACAATCTGGTGTATCCACAAGCTAAATCATTCCTCGGCGGTTTACAGGTCACGTTTTAATTAGTGAATGAAACTATGAAAAAGATAGTCATCCCGATACTAGCCGCCCTCTGTTTGACGGGCTGCGAACTGGACGAAACGATTTATTCGTCCATCTATACCGAAGCGTTTTACAAAACCGCTGCCGACGCTGAGAAAGGTCTGGTGGCAGCATACGATCCCTTCGCGGATATGTACAGCGGCCCAGCCGGAACCCTGATTGCGGATTTCAGCGATGACCAGACGTATCCACGGGGTGTGGTGGGCCGGAACACGCTGACCCTCTTCACCTACGACGTCAATTACACCACCCAGAAAAGCAATTCCCGGACTAACGAATCACCCCAACAAATCTGGATATCCGGCTACGACGGCATTGAAAAAGCCAACTGGATCATTGCCAAGGTGCCGGATGCGGTAATGGACGAAACCCGCAAAAAACAAATCATTGGCGAGGCTTATTTCCTGCGGGCGTTCTAC
The DNA here is from genome assembly GCF_008727875.1 of Larkinella humicola. GTDB lineage: Bacteria > Bacteroidota > Bacteroidia > Cytophagales > Spirosomataceae > Larkinella > Larkinella humicola. The sequence continues at coordinate 145,891 of NZ_VTWS01000007.1, forward strand.
CTTTGGATGCTTACCAAAAACTTCGGCGACGTCCCCATCAAAACCTCGCCCAGTTATTCGGAAGCCGACGCCATTGTTGGCAAAAGTCCGAAAGCGGAGGTTTACAAGCAGATTTATGCCGATCTGGACCTGGCCTTTGCCGCCGGCTTGCCCTCCTATCCAGCCGTAGACAAAGGTCGCCCGGCCAAGGAAGTGGTCAATGCACTTTACGCCAAGGCGGCTTTGTATAACGAAGAATGGGCCAAAGCCCTCGAAAAAGCACAGGCCGTCATCACGTCGGGAAAATATTCCCTGATGCCGGATGTGCGCAATGTTTACAAATACGATCAGGAGGATGCCGCCCGCATCGAAAACATGTGGGCCTACGAAGTCGATCCGATTTCGCCGGGCCGGTCGCACCAGATGACGGGCTTGTGTGGCCCGGCTGCCAGTAGCGGACCGGAATACGGCCGGACGACGTTCGGGTCGATGTTCGCGTACCAGAAGTTTTACAATTCCTTTTCGCCCCAGGACAAACGCCGACAATTGCTCGACACGACGTACGTGGACAAAAGCGGCAAAATCATTCCGCAGCGTAGCGTTACGCCGATCACAACCGAAGGCGTTCTGATCAAGAAATACCAGGACCCGGTTTCCACGCAGAACCTGATTCCGAACATTCCCATTTTCCGGCTGGCTGACATGTACCTGATTGCTGCCGAAGCCGAAGCCCGGCTGAACGGCGCAACGCCTGCTGCCTATGGTTACATCAACACCGTTCGGAAGCGCGCGGGTCTGGCGGATCTGGCGACGGGTTTGAGCAAGGATGCGTTCATCGAAGCGGTTTTGCAGGAACGGGCGTGGGAGTTTTTTGCCGAAGGCGACCGCTGGTATGACCTCACCCGCACCGGTAAATTCCTGACGGTGATTCCGAAGGCGGTCAACCCGGTGTATCCGGTTCGGAACGTCACGGCGAAGAACAAATACTTCCCGATTCCGCAGGATGAACTGAACGCCAATCCGAAACTGGAGCAGAATCCGGATTGGAAATAGTGGATCGGTATACGTTTGTTGCCCCCAACCCCCTGAAGGGGGCTTCCGCCATCTGGATGTTTAAGCCCCCTTTAGGGGGTTGGGGGCAAAAAGCGAAGAAATGAAATGGTGTACGCTAAACAGCCTCACCATAAAATTAAACGACTTACATGAACCAACTACGGGGTTTATTTTCACTATTGGTGGTCTCTCTGCCGCTTTTTCGATTTTCGAACGTTGCTTCGGCAGCGCTGCCGAAGCCGGCAAACGTGCGGGAATTTACCATCACCGAAAACGACACCACGACCTACACGCTGAAACTGGCCTTGGACGAAAACGACCAGCCGTCGTATTTCTTCCGGAATATTTTCACACCGGTTTGCCTCACGGGCGAGTGCAAACCGGTGTATATTAATTTTTACTGGGACCTGCTGGGCAACTACACCCGGTTCGATTTTCCGCCGGGTGAGGTGCTGACCAAAATGGACCACCGGGAATTCAAACAGGAGGACTACGACAAGTTGCAGGACATTCTGAGCCGTCCAAATTCCCTGCTCAAAGACATTGCGATGGCCGATCTGGTCGGAAAAGGCACCGAAAACCTGGCCGATTCGGTGGATGCCAAAGCCGGGGCGACCCTGAAAACCGTCAAGAACGAGGTGATCGACGGGGCGGTTTATACCTGCTATACCCTCTGGCACATCGCCCACGGTTCGGTGGTCGATGAAATGCTGAAAATTACGGAGAACTACAAAAGTGAGCCGTTGCTACACCGGTTTCTGACCGGCAGCAATCATTTTTACCAATATTGGGCGATGGAGCGGGTGATCGACAAAACCGGAAAGCTGGCGGAACCGTTCAGCGGGGATGTTCTCCGGATCATTCGCGGGAAGAACGTTTTCACGGCGCGGTATGCATTGCAGAAAATCGGTGATCCGTATTTTTTCGACCCGAGCCGCCAGGTCTGGTTGTGGGAAACGTACCGAACTGCTCCTTACCCTTTGCAACTCGTGATCCTGAAAAAACTGGCAAAAATCCCGTTCCGCGCGCCCTTGGCCGAAATGACGGCGAAGGATTTGGTCAAAACCAATCCTGAGCAGTTTGCTTTGCTGTTGAAACTGCTGGCCGACCAGCCGAAATTACCGGAAAAAGCGCTGCAAAATCTGGCCGCTCATCTGACAAATCCGCATCCCGATTATTCAACCGAAATTTACCGCGTCCTGACGGCTTTTCATCCCAAAAACCGGGATGTTCTGGCCAAGATGACGGCTTTTAAAAAACGAAATCCCTAAACCCTTCCCATTCATTCATACAATTGATAAACGATATGAAAATCCTTTTCCGAACCTTTTTCTTCCTCCTGGTCTCTCTGCAACTCGTTGCCCAAGACCACGTCTTCGTTGAAACGGAATCGTTTGAGAACAAAGGCGGCTGGGTCATCGACCAGCAATCGTTTGTGGTCATGGGCTCCTCCTACCTTATGGCCCACGGCATGGGTCGTCCGGTGAAGGATGCCGCCACCACGGTTCATTTCCCCAAAACCGGCAAATACCAGGTTTGGGTTCGCACCAAAGACTGGGCACCGTTCCCGAAAGGGCCGGGAAAATTTCAGGTTGTCGTGGATGGGAAACCGCTGAAAACCGTCTTTGGCGAAAGCGGTTCGGATGCCTGGAAATGGTATGCGGGGGGCGAAGTTGACGTGAAAAGTGATCAGGTAAAACTGGCAATCCACGACCTGACCGGTTTCAACGGACGCTGCGATGCCATTCTGTTCACCAACGCGCCCAAGTTTACGCCGTCGGACAAACCGGAGGAACTGACCACTTTTCGGAACAAATTACTGAACCTGACCGGCAAACCCACCGAAGCCGGGAATTTCGATTTAGTCGTCGTCGGCGGTGGCATTGCCGGAACCTGCGCGGCCATTTCGGCGTCGCGGATGGGATTGAAAGTTGCGCTGATTCAGGATCGCCCGGTCTTGGGCGGCAACAACAGTTCCGAAGTTCGGGTGCATTTGCGGGGTGATGTCGATAAAAACCATTACCCGAAACTGGGCCGGATTGTCCGGGAAATGGACAATGGAGATCCGGGGAACGGCCATCCCGACGGGCTGGAATACGGCGATGCCCGGAAAACGGACATCATCAAAGCCGAACGAAACATCACCTTGTATCTGAATACCCACGTTTATAAAATTGAGAAAAAAGGCAGTACCGTAGCTGCCGTGATCGGGCGGGACATTGCCACCAATAAGGAAGTCCGGTTTACGGGAACGTATTTCTCCGACTGCACCGGCGATGGCACGCTGGGCTATCTGGCCGGCGCCGACTACCGGTTTGGCCGGGAAAGCAAAGCCGAAACCGGCGAGTCGCTGGCGGCTGAAAAAGCGGATAATTTTACGCTCGGCACCTCGAATTTGTGGGCGTCACTGGAGCGGGACACGGTTTCGTCGTTCCCCGAAACGCCCTGGGCACTTCCCTTTTCGGACGAATACCACATCGACGAAGCCCGGGCCGACTGGCAGTGGGAAACCGGTTTCGGGAATCTCAACACCATCACCGATGCTGAAAAAATCCGCGATCACAACTTGCGGGCGGTGTACGGCAACTGGTCGTATCTGAAGAACAACAAAAAAGCCAAATACGGCAAGCGCGAGCTGGCCTGGGTAGCCTATATCGGCGGCAAACGCGAATCCCGGCGGCTGCTGGGCGACCACATTCTGACCCAGATGGACATTCAGGACGGCAAACAACACCCGGACGGCACCGTCACCGCCACCTGGACGATCGATTTGCATTTCCCGGACGCCAAAAACAGCAAATACTTTGAAGGTCAGGAGTTTTTTGCGGGAACCAAGCACATCAAAGTCGCGCCGTATACGATTCCCTACCGCTGTTTGTATTCCAAAAACATCACGAATCTGTTCATGGCTGGCCGGAACATCAGCACCACGCACGTCGCGTTTGGCAGCACCCGCGTGATGCGGACCTGCGGCATGATGGGCGAAGTCGTCGGTTTTGCGGCTTATGTGGCCAAGAAATACAACACGACACCGCGTGGCGTTTACCAGGAACACCTGCCGGAATTCATGGCGATTATCAAAGACGAACCCACGGCGGTCAAACCTTAACTTATTGTCGTTTGACGTTAAAGGTTTGATGCATGTCTTTAAATTCGAGATGTGCCCCTTCCCTGGTTAAACCTTAAACGTCAAATCTTATACTTTTTTCAACATGCCTTCAACGTTGCCCAACATCCCGGTTTGCCTGCGCATGATCACCCTGACAGCGGTGCTGCTTTTGCATCGCGATGCAGTCCACGCCCAGTTGGTCAATCTGGCCAAAGGAAAAGCGGTTTCGGGGTATCCGGTGATTGCCGACAACCCGTTTCAGCAGTTGGTCGATGGCAACGACGCGACGGTTTGGTATACCTCACCAGCGGCTCCTGTCAATCATTTTGAAGTGAATCTGGGAAAACCGTATGCCATCGACCGGGTGTTGCTGCGCGGGTTTCGCGGAAAAGACAAAGTCCGAATTCGGGTTTCAACCGGCGGAGCCTGGAAAGAGGTGTTCAACAATCTCCAGCCCGACAAAGCCCTGATTGCTTTCGAGCCGGTGACGACCGATCAAATCCGGGTGGAGTATTCCGCCAAACAGGCCACCGGTTTTCCTGAATTTGAAGTCTATGCCTACGATCCGCAACCGGTTTTTGTCAATCAGATTGGCTATAATTTGAAAGCTCCCAAGCGGTTTACGGCCCCGCTGGCTGCTGAAGGCACGGCGTTTTCCGTCGTGGATTCGGAGGGCAAAAAACCGTTCTCCGGAACCATCAAAGGGCACATCGGCGATTTTACGGCGTTTCAACCGACAACTCCCGGACCGTATACCATTATGGTGGATGGCGAGAAAAAAGGCACGTCGTTTCCGTTCGATATTGCGCCCTATGTCATCGAGCTGGCTTCGTACGGCCCCGCGCTGGCGTTCATGATCGACGACCGTTGCTGGTACGGAAATTCGGATGGGTATTCGCCGACGGATAAAAGTGCGGACTGCCCGTCGCTGGGCGTGGCCTGGCGCGACAGCCATCAGTTTTCGTTTGAACTTCCGGCGCTGATCGCGCTGTATTCCGCGAATCCCGAAGCGTTTTCGACCGAGCGGATGCCCGTCGAGGGAATTTATACGGGAGTACGTGAAAGACTGCCTGAAAATACGCCCGAGATTGTCCGGCTGATTTACTGGGCCGTCGATGTGTATCTGCGGGGGCAGGTCAATCACACGCTGCTGAAAGAACAACTGGCGTATTTTGTCTATGCCTACCCCGACCTGAGTCCGTACATTCCGCAGAAAGTGTATGCCGAAGCCCGCGATTACCTCTTCAAAATCTGGGGGAATGAAAACAAAGACCGCTGGCATTGGTACGACCTCGAGCATTCGGCCAACCTGTTTCAGACCTACACGCTGATTGGAACCGGCAAGGGGCAGTTTCCGCCGGGGCATTCGATTGTGCCGAATCTGATGCTGTATGAAGTTGCCAAACGCGAAGGCCGGAAGGATGCCGACGCGTATTTCAAAGCCGCCTTCCAGCAAACCGACTGGCTCATCAAAAACCTCGACTGGCAGGACCCAACCTCCACCAAAGGCCAGCGGATGAACGAGTACGTCACGATGGATGCCCTGGCGTATTTTCTGAAAAAGTATCCTCAAAAAGCCCCAAAAGGTTTGTCCGAAAAAATTCAGGCATGGGCGAACGTCATCATTTCGCGGTCGGATAACCTGTGGGATTACCGCAAATACGCGGACAACAAGTGGGTGATTGCCGACATCAAAGCCACCTCCGACCCGACCTATAATCCGACCGGCAGTTTCAACGAACCCGGAAACATCGCCGGTTTTCCGGCTCCGGCCCTGGCGGCTGCGTCGGTGCTGACGGATGCGAAAACCCGGAAACGGTTGCGTGAACTGGCCACGGCGCAGATGGACAATGTCTACGGCCGCAACCCGACCGGGCGGCACTTCTGCTACGATGCCCTGACCGATTTCAAAGGAGCCGATTTGGGCTGGTTCAAGGAACTGGAAGGCGGAGCCGCTCTGCTCCAGACGGTTCGCGGGGTGTTAGACGGTTCGCCCAAAGAAGGCGTTTATCCGTACGATCCGTATTCCGGCGACCCCGGCCACACGGAAGGCTGGGTCACGTTCAATACCGCCTGGATTGCCGGACTGGCGTATCTGGCCGCTGATGTCACGAACGTCGAGTTCTACGACGCGACCTTCACGACCCGCCTTCAGGAAGCCAAACCGGGCCAGAAAGTCGGTGTTCGATTGACGGCACCGCTCAACCTGGATCCTCAGAAAGCGGAACGGGCAGCGGTTATGTTAACCGATGGAAAAGGAAAGCAAAGCCGGTTTACGCTGGACGAACAGGGCGCGAACGGCGTCGCGTTTCAACAGGTGATCGATCTGGTGGGCGGCCCGATTTCGGTCGGCAAAAACGAAGTTCTCCGGGTTTCGTACGGATTGGGCGCGTTTAAAAAAGAAGCCGTTTTGAAGATTAAATAGGTGTCAAAAACAACAGCCCACGGTTAAAACCGTGGGCTGTTGTAAACTCAAAAATCGTAGGCCGCTTGCTCTTACCCGCAGGCTCAGTCTTAAACGAATTTCTATAGTATCATGAAATACAGCCTTAGTATTGTACTTGGATTCCTCAGTCTGACCGGTTTTGCCCAGACGTCGAAGCAACTCAGCCTGTCGAACGGGAAAGTTCAGTTGGTGTGGGAATCGACGGCTGCGGGCTGGCGGTTGCAGAAAATAGCCGCTCAAAAAGGGAAACAATGGCAGACGTTCGCCCAGGCGTCCGGCGAAAACACGGTGTTGTATGCCGCCGAAAAACCGTCGGAACTGCCCCAGCAAACCTTCAAAACCATCACGGGCGAAGAGTTTCCGGGTGAACACTACCATTACCAGACGAAACAATGGGCCGAAAGCACGAACCCGGTTTCGCTGAATACCGCCGGACAGGCCACCCATTTTTTTCCGAAAGAAGGCAAACAGGCCGGTAAAAACAGCCTGACTTTCCGACAGGAGACCGAAACGGCCACGATCAGCACCGAATGGAGTCTGGACCCGAAATTCCCGCAGGACATTGTGGTTAAGCAAACGCTGGTCGCTAAAAAAGGCGGTTATTTTTCGCTGGCAAGCCCTTCAATTGCCACGGTTTCGGAACCCAATCTGGCGTGGGCGACGGTGCCGGGGTATTTTCAGGGGAATACAATGCAGCCCAATTTTGTGCTGGCCTACGCCTACGGGCACGGCATTCCGAGTCTGCCCGTCATCTACCGCGAACGTTGTGCCAGTACGCTCAGTCCGATGATCAGCACCAAAAACGGCTTGACGCTCTCGGTCATTCCGGAACCTGGTCTGGCCCGCGATCCGTGGGCGAACGACAAAATCACGCAAATCGACTGGAACATCGGCCTGTCGCACATGAACCGCAAAGCCCAGCTTTCGCCGACGCTGTATTTTCCGGTGCTGGGCGAACCCAAGTCGGCTTTGAAGTCCGGCGAACGCATCAGCTACACGTTCCGCTACAGCCTGACCAACGGCGACTGGTTCAAGGCACTGAACCATACGGTGTACGATATTTATCAGTTTAAAGAATCGCTGGCGTTGCGGCAAAGCAAACAATCGCTGACCGACCGCATCCAGAAAATGCACCACTACCTGACCGACCCGAAAACGTCGCTCTGGAATGTGGAGGAATTTGAAGGCAAAAAAATCGGGGCGCAGTCGTATCTGGGGGGCGTGGTTGGCTCGAACAAAGACGCCATGAAAAACTCCGACTACGGCGCGATGTGGATGCTGGCAACGGCCACCGGCGATTCGCTGCTGACGAAAAATGTGCTGCCCTACGCCGAAAATTTCAAGCTGGTGCAGCAGGAAACGAACAACGGTTTTTTCAAGGGAGCCGTTGAGGGTCAGTATTATCTGGCCAAATCCAAGAAGTTTGTCGAAGAGTGGGGCGCGGTGGTTGAACCGATTGCGCTGACGTATTACACCTTGCTGGACATTGGGAACATGCTGCTGTTCGAACCGAACGATCAGGAGTTGAAGGAGCGGCTGCGGTTTGGTGCCGAGCGCTTGCTGACCTGGCAAAAACCGGATGGCAGTTGGGCGGTGGCCTACGACAAGAAAACGGAGCAGGAAATTTTCAAGGATGTACAGGATGTTCGACCCACGTTTTACGGCATGATTGTCGCCCACCGCATCCTGAAAGACCCCAAATACCTCGCGGCAGCCCGGAAAGGAGCCGACTGGCTCATCAAAAATGCCGTCGAAACCGGGCGTTTTCTTGGCGTTTGCGGGGATGCCCGCTACGCGCCGGATTTTGCTACCGGCCAGGCGGCCCAGGCGTTTCTGGATTTGTATGATCTGACGAAGGACGAGCGGTACAAAGCAGCCGCCATCACGTCGGCCAAGTTATACACCACCTCGATTTATACGCACCCGATTGCCAGCCACAAACTAAAAACCGTGAATGGCGCCCAGAAAGAAGATTGGGAAATCAGCCAGGCGGGTTTGAGTTTTGAACACGGCGGTATTTTCGGCTCGGCCACGCGGCTTGGCCCGATTCAACTCGCCAGCCACGCCGGGATGTTCATCCGGATGTACGGGCTGACGAAGGAACCGATTTTTGCCGACATGGCGCGGGCCGCAGCCATCGGTCGCGATGCGTTTGTCGATCCCAAAACGAGTGTCGCTTCGTATTACTGGCAGGCCATGAACCGGGGCGCGGGGCCGTATCCGCATCACGCCTGGTGGCAGGTGGGCTGGCTGACGGATTATTTGCTGGCCGAAGCCGAACTGCGTTCGGGAGGTAACGTGGTTTTTCCACGCGGTTTTGTAACGCCTAAAGTGGGGCCGCACCAGACGTACGGTTTTGCGCCGGGCATGGTCAATGGCGAGAAGGCCAGTTTGCTGATCGACGAAAAGCTGGTGAAGATCGATAACGCGTCGGTGGATTATATTCTGGCGAAATCAGACCGGAACGACAAGGTATTTGTGGTTTTGCTGAACAACAGCGCCCAGCCTTCCGATTTCCAATTCACGGCGGGAAGTCAGAAAACCGTCGCGAAAAAGTTGCCGCCTTTTGGGCTGGAAGTGGTGATGATTGAGAATTAACTGATCAAAAGTTGGATGGGAACACGGATGAAACGGATTGGACGGATCAAAACGGATTTTAATCAGCGAAAATCCTTTCAATCCGTTTCATCCGTGTTCCCATTACACACAAACGCTAATAATCTTGAATACAACCATTGATACCGCCGTCATCCTCGTTTTCTCAGCTTTTGTGCTGGGCATCGGGATGCTGTTTGCCCGAACCGGACGCAATCTGAAATCGTTTTTCGCTGGCGGAGAAGCCGTGCCGTGGTTCATTGGCGGCCTGTCGCTGTTCATGAGCTTTTTCTCCGCCGGAACGTTCGTCGCCTGGGGTTCCATCGCCTACAAACACGGCTGGGTCGCCATCACGATTCAGTGGACCATGTGCATCGGGGCTTTGATCACCGGTTTGTACCTCGCGCCCCGCTGGAAAGCCGCCGGGGCGTTGACAGCCGCCGAGTTCATCCGTGAACGGCTGGGGCTGACGGTCCAGAAAGTGTACATTTTCATTTTCACCCTCGTATCGGTTTTTATCAAAGGATCGGTGCTGTATCCGGTAGCCAAACTGGTCAGTTCGTCGCTGAACCTGCCGCTGGTCCCCTGCACCATCGGTCTGGGAATTTTCATGATTGCTTACACCGCCGTCGGCGGACTCTGGGCGGTGATGGTGACCGATATTCTGCAATTTGTGGTGTTGTCAGCCGCCGTGTTCATTCTGTTACCGCTTTCGCTCGACAAAGTGGGCGGTTTCGCCGGTTTTACGAATGCCGTTCCCGACGATTTTTTCAACCTCCTGAACGGCGAATACACCTTCGGATTCGTGGCGGCTTTTGTGATTTACCACATCTGTTACATTGGTGGCAACTGGACGTTCGTGCAGCGGTATACCAGCGTCGACAGTCCGAAATCGGCCCGGAAAGTGGCGTTTCTGTTTGCCGGTTTATACCTCGTCAGTCCGGTCATCTGGATGTTGCCGCCGATGATCTACAAAGCCATCAACCCTTCGCTGACCGGTCTGGATACCGAAAACGCCTACCTGATGATCTGCAAGCTCGTGTTGCCACCGGGTCTCCTGGGGCTGATGCTGACGGGGATGTACTTTTCGACCTCAGCGAGTGCGAACACGGCCTTGAACGTGGTTTCGGCGGTTTTCACCAACGACATCTACAAAGGGTTGATCAACCCGAAAGCGTCGGACAAACAACTGATGCGGGTGGCTCGCGGGTCTTCGTGGTTTTTCGGTATCGGTATGATCATCATTGCGCTGATGGTTCCGGCGGCTGGCGGCATTGTGGAAGTGGTCCTGAGCATTTCGTCCATTTCGGGCGGTCCGCTGCTGGCTCCTCCCCTCTGGGCGTTGTTTTCCAAACGCCTGACCGGAAAAGCGACGCTTTGGGTGACCGGTATTGGTCTGACAGTCAACCTGTTTTTTAAAGCGGTTTCGCCCTGGCTGCTGGATTTCAAACTAACACGCGGAGCGGAAACGATTATTGGCGTCGGCTTACCGCTGTTGCTCTTACTGGCCTATGAACTCTGGGCTCGTTCCCGCGAAAAAGTCGCTGACGAATACCTGACCTATCGCGCGGCTGACAAACAAAAACGGATCGATGCGGCCGAAGCCGTCAGTGAAGAAGAAGCGATTGAAGTGAAGAAACAAAACCGCTTTGGATTGCGGGTGATTGGCGTCTCGCTTGTTTTCACTGCCGTTATGTTGTTCGGACTGAGTTTCCTGACGACGCAGGGGGCCGGCATCACGGCGGTCATTTCCGGGGTAGTTCTGGCCGGTTCCTTTATTCCGTGGCTGGCGTCCCGTCGGGTTCAAATCCCTTCAGGGCTTCAACAACCGGAGAAAATCATCAAAACACATTGATTCCTCACATGAGATACCCTCTGATCATTCTATTTTTAGTACTCCAGTTCGCTACGGTTTCGTTCGGACAATACAGCATTCGCGACCCGAAAGCCATTCCGCTAAACGGCGAATGGGTGTTTGCGATGGACCCGAATGACGTCGGCGAAACCGGAAAATGGTACCGCGAAGAAGCCCCGCTCAACCGCTGGAATAAGGTGACGGTGCCGCATTGTTTTTCGGTCGATCCGCGCTACCAGTTTTATACCGGTACGGCTTGGTATCGCCGGACGTTTCCGTGGCAACCGACTACCGGTAAACGCGTGTTGCTCCACTTCGATGCCGCGTATTATGAAACCGTCGTCTGGCTCAACGGGCAAAAAGTCGGCACGCATGAAGGCGGTTATACGCCCTTTCACTTTGATGTAACGGATTTACTGAAAGCAGGTGCTAATACCATTGCGGTTTCGGTCGATAACAACACCTGGAAGGTCGGCACCATTCCCGGGTCGAAAGACAACAACGAACCGAACGACCCGTTTCCGGGCTGGGTCAACTACGGCGGCTTGATCCGTCCGGTTTACCTGACCGTCGAACCGGCCGTTTATGTCGAAAATGTAAAAATCGAAGCGATGCCCGATCTGGCGAAAGGAACCGCCACGCTGAAGATCAAAACCCGGATTCGCAACACCACCGGCCAAACGAATGCGCCCAAACTGACGTTTCGGGTCGAGCAGGCCGGGAAAGTGATCCCGCTCAACTGGAAACAGCAAGCTGGTCCTGCTGCGAATCAAACCGTGGTGCTGGAAGCCGAAACCGCGCTCAAAACCGCCGACGTGAAACTCTGGAGCATCGACCAGCCGACCTTATACGACGTTCAGGTCATCGCCGGAACCGACACCGTCCGAACGCACTTTGGCATTCGTAAAGTAGAGGTTCGCAATGCCCAACTGCTGCTGAACGGCCAGCCGATCAAAGTAGCGGGCGGAAACCGCGTGGTCGATTACCCGGCTTTGGGGTCATTGGAACCGGATTGGCTCATTGAAAAAGACCTGCGGCTGATGAAGGAAGCGGGCATGGAACTCCACCGCCTGACGCACTACACGCCCTCCGAAACCGTCTACGACTGGGCCGACCGCAACGGGATGCTGATCATCACCGAAGCCGGCAACTGGCAGATTACGCCCCGCTTGATGGACAACGATACCATCCGTACCAAGTTCCGGCAGCAGTTTCGTGAGATGGCCGAGCGCGACTGGAATCACCCCAGCGTCATCGCCTACAGCGTGGGGAATGAATACCTGTCGGAGCAACCCGCCGGGCAGCGCTGGACCAAAGACATGATTGCCTACGCCCGCGAACTCGATCCAACCCGGCTGTACACCTTCGCGTCGATGCGGCTGAACATTCTGCCTAAAAAACCGGAAGACGAAGCCAGCCAGTACTGCGATTTCATCTCGACCAATACGTACGGCAACCATGCCAACATCCTGAAACACATCCACTCGCTGTATCCCGACAAACCGATTTTTATCAGTGAATACGGCACCCGGGCCGATGGCAACACCGGCGAAGCGGGACAGGTGACACACCTTGAAAAGTTCCTGAGCGATGTCCGGCCACTGCCCTACGTGATCGGTGCCTCCTGGTGGTCCTTCAACGATTACCTCAGCCGCCACGACGGCACCAATCCCGACGGCACCCGGCCCTGGGGACTCGTCCGGCACGATCGCTCGAAACGGCCGTTGTATACGACTCACCGGACCGGCATGGCGCCGTTGACAATTGAAAAAATTAGCTGGAAACCCGGCCCCGAAGGCACCCATGCCCTCACGATCCGGCTAACGGCCCGGCCCGATTTCCCGGCGTATGCCCTGAAACAATACCGCCTGAAAACCGGTACAACAACCCAACTAATTCCCGATTTACAACCGGGGCAAACCACTGATTTTACACTTCCGGTTACCGGTTTCGATAAAACAATGACCGTTGAGGTTATGAAACCGACGGGCTTTTCAATTCTTACGCAAACGATTGATCTGACGAATGATACGCGAACAAGCAACCGATAAACGAAGTCCGAAAACCGTTCGGTACGAGGCTGATTTGGTGGTGGTAGGCGGAGGGCTTTCCGGTACCTGTTGTGCCATTACGGCGGCCCGGGCGGGCATCCAGGTGGTGCTGGTGCAAGACCGGCCCGTCCTGGGCGGCAACGCTTCCAGCGAAGTCCGGCTCTGGGTTCTGGGAGCCACCTCGCACATGGGCAATAACAACCGCTGGGCGCGCGAAGGCGGTTTTATTGACGAGCTTCTGCTCGAAAACCTGTACCGGAATCCGGAAGGAAATCCGCTGATTTTTGACACAATCCTCCTCGAAAAGGTTGTCAACGAGCCGAATATCAAGCTCCTGCTGAACACGGCGGTCTACGAAGTGGAGAAATCCGATGCCGAAACCATTACGGGACTGAAGGCGTTTTGCAGCCAGAACAGCACGGCCTATGAGTTGGTGGCTCCGCTTTTCTGCGATGCTTCGGGCGATGGCGTGGTGGCATTCCAGGCCGGGGCCGCGTTCCGGATGGGCGCCGAGTCGCGGGAGGAGTTTGGGGAGAAATTTGCGCCCACCGCCGAATATGGCGAACTATTGGGGCATTCGCTCTATTTCTACTCGAAAGACACCGGCAAACCGGTGCGGTTCGTGCCACCTTCCTACGCATTGCAGGACATCACCCAGATTCCGCGCTACCGACGCTTCAATACCAAAGAATTCGGTTGTCAATTGTGGTGGATCGAATACGGCGGACGGCTCGATACGGTTCACGAAACTGAAACCATCAAGTGGGAACTCTGGAAAGTGGTCTACGGCGTCTGGAATCACATCAAGAATTCCGGGCAGTTTCCCGAAGCCGAAACGATGACCCTCGAGTGGGTCGGGCAGATTCCCGGCAAGCGCGAAAGCCGCCGGTTTGAAGGCGATTACATGTTGAAACAACAGGATGTGGTCGAACAGCGAACGCATCCCGACGCCGTGGCATTCGGTGGCTGGTCGCTGGACCTCCACCCCGCCGATGGCGTTTTTTCCGAAAAACCGGGTTGCAACCAGTGGCACAGCAAGGGGCTTTACCAGCTTCCGTACCGCTCTTTTTACAGCCGGAACATCAAAAACCTGTTCATTGCCGGACGGATCATCAGTGCGTCGCATGTCGCTTTTGCTTCCTCACGGGTGATGGGAACGAGTGCGCACGGCGGACAGGCCGTTGGCATGGCCGCAGCCTTGTGTGCCCGCGACGGTCTGCTGCCCCGCGACCTGACCGAACCGGCCCGAATGCGGGAACTGCAACAGGAACTGCTGAAAACCGGTCAGCATATTCCGGGTTTAGTACTCCATGACGACAACGATTTAACCCGAAAAGCCACCCTCTCGGCATCCAGCGAACTGATTTTGAACGAGTTGCCAGCCGACGGACCTCTGGTGCCGCTAACGGCCTCAGCCGCTCAGATGCTGCCGTTGCCTGCCGGGCCGGTTCCCGGTGTGACGGTTTGGGTCAGTGCCGACCAGGCCACAACCCTGACGGTTGAACTGCGTCGCAGCAGCAAACCCGACAATCACACGCCGGACGTGACCCTTCAAACCCTGACCCTTTCGCTGCCAAAAGGCAAACAGAAACTGGATCTGAATTTTGAATACGTCCTGGAAGAACCGGGGTATGTGTTCATAACTTTCCAGAAAAATGAACACATCCGGCTGCAATACAGTGCGTTGCGCGTGACGGGTATCCTGTCGGTTTTCAACAAAATCAATGCGGCTGTTTCCAACTTTGGCAAACAGGAACCGACGGAGGACATCGGCGTGGATGCGTTTGAGTTCTGGACGCCCGAACGGAGACCCAAAGGCCAGAATATTGCCTTGAAAATCGATTCCGGTATTGCGCTTTTTGGCGTCGAAAATCTGCGCAACGGGATTCAGCGGCCGACGAATCAACCCAATGCCTACGTAGCGGCCCCCAACGATCCGAATCCGACGGTTACTTTAAGCTGGCCTTCACTCCAGCGCATCGGCCGAGTGGAACTGTTCTTCGACGGCGACTTCGACCACCCGCTCGAAACCGTGATTATGACGCATCCGGAGACGGAAGTCCCGTTTTGTGTTCGTCAATACATCCTCTGTAATGATCGCAACGAGCGTATTTTTCAGGAAAGCGACAATCACCAAACCCGCAATACGATCCGGTTTGAGCAGCCCGTCGAAACCCGCAGCCTGACCATTCACCTGAAAACCATGAATGGGCCGGTTCCGGCGGCTTTACTGGAGGTGCGGTGTTACGCCGAATAGCATTCGAACTTTCCCAATTCCCGGGTTATTCCCGAATCGGATTAGTCGGTTCGGGAATAACTCTTTATAAATCAGCCAAAAGAAATAATTTGTTTTCGTAACTAATAAAGCCTATCTAGCGTTATATCCAGTATATGGTGCAGCTTCTCCATCATCGATTTTGGCTTCCTGGTTGACAAGTACCGATAGGCTGCCACTCTTCTTTTTTGTAAAGCACTGTATTTCAGAGTAGATATCATGATTATCGAGTTGGTCTGATCATGGTAAAACGACCGCCTGGTGCCTTTATCAACCGGTTTGTTGGCCGCTCTTTCACTATTAAACAACATAGAGAAAATGGTACATGCGATTCATTTGCTGAAAGAAAAAATTAAAACGATCGGAGTAACGCAATGGAACAACCTGCTTCATCGGGTTTTCCGGCCGGTTATCGGACCTTCACAATCCATTTACGATTCAGTGGGGAACGGCATGTTTGGATTCGATCAGGCCCCGGCCAAAAGTTATCAATTGATTCCCGTCGAAACGAATAAACCCACTTTTCAACCACAGAAATCGAAGCAGTATCTTCTGGAAGATATTCGCTAATCGACTACACGTTGAAAACGATTTCAGTAAGCAGTCTTTCTGTGAATTGACCCGCTTATTGGACCATTTGCTCCGAAAATTCGGGCAAATACAATGACTTTTTATTTTACAAAATGAACGAATTAGCCACCAAGCTCCAAAAAATGCAGGAATTTGGCACACCCACCGTCGGTGGTTATGTCATTACAAACTTTTACCGGTCTAACGCCCACAGTGGGCCAACCACCTATCGGTTGCATTTTAAAAGAGAAAAAGATTTAACACCTCCTTCGTTTGACGTTGTCATTCAATACACCGAAGCATTTCAGGTAGACTACAAAGATCCGGGGCACGATACGGAACGGCTTACGTTTCCTACGTATGAATCGGTTATGGCCTATCTAGCCGCCAAGTAGTACCCAAATCCATACATTCTATAGACGCGAAGTTGAGTCGTGGAGAAATGATCTGATCATTTTCCAGCTCAGTTTCGCGTTTTTATTTTTAAAATAATCTACTATACTATCAATATATTTACAGAACCTCCTTGTTGTTAAAAATATATAATTTTGCACAATTCCAACATATCTAAGAGATACCTTCTGATAACGAAGGAGTTAAAAACCGCATTGATTTTATCTATACTGCATCAATAAATCGAATTTACATCCTACCTACTTTTTTTGCATTTTTGTACATAATTTAGATTATACAACCTGTATAAATACTTGCAAACCATGAAAAATCAAATTGTTTCCGTCGGATCAACATTTCCGGATTTCAAAAAACTGGCCGTTGTATCGCTGGACAAAGGCAACGAGTTTTATGAAATTTCATCAGACGATCACAAGAACGCCGGCAAATGGCTGGTGATGTTCTGGTGGCCGAAAGACTTTACGTTCGTATGCCCTACCGAAATCGCCGAGTTCAACAACAAGTTCGAGGATTTCGCCGACCGGGATACAATCGTGATTGGTGCTTCGACCGACAGTGAATTCGTTCACCTGGCGTGGCGCAAAAACCACGACGACCTGCGTGGCCTGAAATTCCCGATGCTGGCCGATACGTCAAAATCGCTGGCCGAAGAGCTGGGCATTCTGGAAGCCAACGAAAAAATTGCTTACCGAGTTACGTACATCGTTGACCCCCAGGGCATTATTCGTTGGGTTTCGGTAAATGACCTGTCTGTTGGCCGGAACGTAAACGAAGTCATCCGCGTTCTGGATGCCCTGCAAACCGACGAGCTTTGCCCCTGCAACTGGGTAAAAGGCGAAGAAACGCTAACGGCTTAATTTTACTTGTGAATGAGCGAATGATAGAAAGAGTGAATAGCTCCGCCAAATGAAACTCCCTGCGGAGCTATTCACTCTTTCTATCATTCACTCATTCTATCATTCAAAAGATGACCACTTCCATTCAAAACGAAACCATCCTGTCGCTGCTGACCAATCTGGGATTGGATACCGCGGCCTCCTATCCGGCGCTTGAAACGCTGGGACAGGTTGACCACCGGTATTTGCGCGATCTGAAAATCAACGTTGGCAATGTACTGAACAGCAGCCAGCATCTGTCGAAAAAGCACGCCTATCTGCTGGCGGTGTCGGTTGCAGCAAACGAAAAATACCAGCCGCTGATCGATAGTTTTTCAGCCATTGCCCGTCAGGAAGGTGCCACCGACGCCGAAATCGCCGAAACGCTGGCCTGCACGTCGCTGTTGAGCACCAACAACGTTTTTTACAGATTCCGGCACTTCACCGGAAAAGACTACTACCAACAAACGCAACCCGGTATCCGGATGAGCATCATGATGAATCCGGTGTTGGGAAAAGAATTTTTCGAGTTGGTTAGCCTGGTTGTTTCAGCCGTCAACGGGTGTGAATTGTGCGTTACTTCGCACGAAGAAAGCGTGTTGAAACACGGTGCCACGGAGGCCCGGGTATTCGACGCCATCCGGTTAGGATCGGTCGTGAAAGGACTGATTACCATTCTATAACGCATTACCTACACTTCATCGACGAACCTGCGGGGCTTTTTAAAGTCTCGCAGGTTTTTTTTTGCCAAATAATAAAACAAGCTCTCAATGTAACCACTTACCATACATTTTAAATAAGTTTACCTGTCAAAAATACCTACTCCCTCCTCTAACACGATAGCATGAAAAAGTTACTACGAATTTTGTTAATCGCCGTTGGCGTCATTGTGTTGATCGGTATAGGCGGTTTCGCCTATGTGAAACTGGCACTGCCCGATGTCGGCCCGGCGCCGGAGCTAACGATTCAGGCCGACTCGGTGCAAATTGCCCGGGGCCGGTATCTGGCCAACCACGTGGCCGTTTGTGTCGATTGCCATTCCGAACGGGACTGGAACATCGTGAGCGGCCCGGTTATTCCGGGAACCGAAGGCAAGGGTGGTGAAGCCTTCACCCGCGAAATGGGCTTTCCGGGTGTTTATTACGCCCGCAACATCACCCCGGCCCACCTGAGCGGCTGGAGTGACGGGGAAATTTACCGCGCCATTACGACGGGGGTCAGCAAAGACGGAAGTCCGTTGTTTCCGGTTATGCCCTACGGCAATTTCGGTCAGGCCGATCCGGAAGACATCAAAGCCATCATTGCCTACGTGCGCACCCTGAAACCAATCGAAAACAAGTCCATTCCGGCACCCGAGTCGGACTTTCCGATGAGTTTGATCATCAACACTATTCCGACCCAAACCGAGGGCGGCAAGCGTCCGGATCCGGCCGATTCCGTTGCCTATGGAAAATACCTGACAACGTTTGCCAGTTGTGGCGACTGCCACACACCCGTCGACGACAAGGGTCAGCCGCTTCCAGGAATGGCCTTTGCCGGAGGACGGCAATTTCCGATGCCCGTCGGAACCGTTCGCGCGATGAATCTGACGCCTGATGCAGAAACGGGACTGGGTTCGTGGACAAAGCAGGCTTTCATTGCCCGCTTCAAAGCCGCCGAAAAGGATTTCAAACACCCCTCTACCGGCGAATTTGAAGGATTCAATACCATCATGCCCTGGATGATGTATGCCGGCATGAGCGAGCAGGACTTAGGAGCCATTTTTACTTACCTCAAAACCGTTCAACCGGTGAAGAACGCCGTCGTGCGGTTCACGCCGAAGGGGAAAGAAGTCGCGAGTCGATGAATAAAAATGACGGCCTACATTCATGTGGGCCGTCATTCGCCCCCGTTTCGCTAAAAAGTGGTTTTCCGAAAATTCCACGCCTTTTAATCAAAACCCGCCTGGTGATCTGCCGTTTAATCAAATAGCCGTTGTCCTTTCGGGGGAAAAGTCGACTATTGCACGGTTTAATAACCGACCTGCCCTCGATCATGCCTTACAACCTCGCTCTTCTGGACGACCATCGGGTGGTGCTTGAAAGCTTTGCGAATTTACTCGCTACTTTTGACCGCTTTCGGGTGATCGGAACGGCTATCGATCCAGCTTCTCTGTTTGACATTCTGGAGCAGCAGCCAATCAACGTGCTGATTACCGATTTACTGATGCCAACCGGAAACGGAACCGAGCTGATTCCGATGGTAAAATCCCGGTTCCCGAACCTGGCTATTCTGGTTTTATCCGGCTCGTATGATCCCGTTTTGGTGCAGCAGGTGATGCAGGCGGGTGCCAGTGGCTACATGACGAAAACCGCCGACAAAACCGAGCTTTTTGATGCCATTCTGGCCGTTGCCGCCGGTCGCCGGTACATTGACAGCCGGGTATTTTCAGTGGAAGAAACCGTGCTGGTTCCTCCCGCCAGCCATCCCCTCACCGATCGTGAAACGCAAATTGCCAGCCTGATTGTGGAGGAATTATCCAGTATGGAAATTGCCAACCGGCTGTTTATATCGTTCAATACCGTTGAAACACACCGCAAACGGATTTATCAAAAACTGGGGGTAACAACGGCATTGGGCTTAATGAAATATTTGCTAAAACGGGGGTTTCTGAAACAGTAAGGGGCCGCGTCGTGCTGGCTTTGGTCCTATTCTCTTCGCTTGATTCCATCCAAAACTGGGCTCCGACGGTCTCGGTCCGCTCCCGGATGTTGTGCAATCCCGTGCCAACTTCCGTCGCATGAAGGATGCCAACACCGTCATCGTTGAATTCCAAAGTCAGGCAGTCGTCGTGCTGCCCCCTTTTTTTCTTCTTTGTCAAACTCCGCGAGACTCTTTTATACATACGCCACTGTCTCGTCATATTCTCCGTTCCAGCAGGCTATCTACGCACTCCTGATCCGTATTTCGGTTAAAGTTAAACGGCGGAGTCTCAAAAGGCGAACCATTTGAAAGCAAAATCACCGAAATCCGTGATCCAAAATCACGGATTTCGGTGATTTTTCAAAAAAAAGGATTCAGGACATTTGTACCGGTAATTTTCTGATACACACCCTATAGAGAATCTTCTTACGCCTTGAAACGAATCACGTTAGCCACCGCTTATTTAACGGCCATCGGCATTCTGGCTTTTCTCCAGTCGCCCGGTTTATTACTCGTCTGTGACCATGTCTTCGGGCCGTTGTCGCCCGTCGATCAGCCACCGACACTCACCATCCGGGAAGGCAACTGGCTGGCTCCTGTTCCCTTCCAACCTTTTCAGGTTTCGCCCACTCGCCAACTTCCCGACATTCAGATTGTCCATCAGTAAGTATCCCTCACTGAATCCTTCCATCTCATCATGAAAACCGTTTTTATTTCCCTGATCACCGTCCTGTGTGCGTTGATTTGGTCTGGCATTTCCCGTTTCGATGTCTACGATACTGACGACTCCGACATCACCTGGGATGAAATTGACGAGGACTTATGGCCTTAGACCCTCTTCATTTCAACGCATCCCAGGTCCTATGAACCACCTGAAAAATAACCACCCGGTGGCCGGCTTTGATCTTTTTATTACCCCTTCTGTACCCCCGTAAAGTGGAGACCAGAAACCACTTTAAAAAACGGAATGAAATCGAAAAACCAAATGTGTATTCAACCAAAAACCAACGATTATGCCTAAGTATGTCATTGAAAGGGAAATTCCGGGAGCCGGGAAGTTAACCCATGCCCAATTGAAAGCCATTTCACAAACCTCCTGCAACGTGCTCAATAAGATGGGGCCTCAAATTCAGTGGGTTCATAGCTATGTAGCAACCGATAAACTTTACTGCGTTTACAATGCGCTAAACGAAGACATGATTCGAGAGCACGCCAGACAGGGCGGGTTTCCGGCCAATTCGATCATGGAAGTTTCCGTCATTATCGACCCGGTCACGGCCGAATAGTTTGTTTTTTAAAATTGGTTACCTTGCTACATGAATGCAGAAGAACTTAGAAACCGGCAGGCGCCACTCAAGGATCAATACCGCAGACAACCCGAGTCTGCAATCCTAACGCTGAAAGCAACGGGAAAAATCGGCGAAGGCATTTCGTGCAAAGTGGAAACCGGCCGCGCAATGGTCGAAGCCGGGTTGCATCCCGCAACGGGTGGCGACGGTCTTCTGGCCTGTTCAGGGGATATGCTTCTGGAAGCCCTGGTCGCTTGCGCCGGTGTGACCTTACGCGCCGTTTCAACGGCCATCGGTATTGAGCTGAAAGACGGCACGATAACCGCCGAGGGCGATCTGGATTTTCGCGGAACCCTGGGCGTTTCCAGGGAAGCACCCGTAGGTTTTCAAACCATTCGTCTGGCTTTCAATCTGGCTACCGATGCATCGGCGGAACAGCTTCAGACACTGGCCAGGTTGACCGAGCGGTATTGCGTCGTTTATCAGACGCTAACGCAGGGCGTTTCGGTGAAAACCACATTTACATTTTTATGAGTCGATGTGAACACCCTGATCAGGGATCAATCTAAAAGATCAATTGAATTAGTTATTGGAGGCTTGAAACAAGCGAAGGCCCGCAGAGCAGCGGGCCTTCGTTATTCCGGGTCTTCCTGAACATCGACGCCCAGGTAAATTTCGTTCATGGGAATCTCCGCGTCGACGGACTCCAGCCGAACCACATCCGTTAGTTTCCAATACAACGCAATCCGCCAGAGGTCATTTTCTACCTCGGTAAAAACCTCGACCAGAGCATCGTCTGGACTGATTTGAACATATTCCCGGAATGAAGGTATCTGACGGTACAAACTAAATTTTTTGCGTTTGTCGTATCCCTTGGTTGATGGAGAGAAAACTTCAACGATAACCACAGGATTACTGGCAGCATTTGTATTGGGTAGATAGCTCAGCTACGGTCCACAAATGACGCTGGCGTCGGGGTAAACATACTGACTTTCAGAGATTGCCAGAGCTAAGTCAGAATTATAAGCGCGGCACGGTTTGTTGCGCATGGCACGGCGAAGTTCAGATCCAATATTGTTGGCAATAAGACTATGTGCCGGAGTTCCGCCCGACATGTTATAAATTACGCCGTCAATGTACTCGTGTTTAACATTTGACTCCTGCTCCAGCGCAACATACTCTCCAACGGTGTAGTAATTTTTGTTAACTGCCTGTCTCATTTTACATCCTGATTCTGAAGACCCTAATATACTGAAAATCTGACATTAGGCCGTCCGCTTCACCAGGTCGACCAGTGTTTCGATCCAGATGGGACTATCGTTCAGGCTTTCGACCAACTGCCAGTGTTCACCGCCGTGTTTTTCAAACAATTCCTTGTATTCGACGCCCACCTCAATGATGGTTTCCAGACAGTCGGCCACAAACGCCGGGGAGAAAGCCAGCACACTCTTGACGCCTTTTTTCGCCAGTTGCGGGATCACATCATCCGTATACGGTTGAATCCAGGGATTTTTTCCCAGTCTGGACTGAAAACAGGTGGTATATTTCCCTTCGGGAATACCGAGCTCCTTCACCAGTCGCCGGGTGGTATCGAAACACTGCGCCCGGTAACAATACTGGTTCATAGCGTGCAGTGAATCGCAGCAATCACCCAGTTTACACACCTTGCCCGTCACGTCGCCTTTCAGGATCTGGCGTTCGGGCAAACCGTGGTAGCTGAACAGTACATGGTCGTAGTCTTCCTGCGCCAGGTATTTCCGACCCAGCCGGACAAATCCTTCAATGAATTTGGGATGATCGGAGAACCGGTTGGTGAACCGGATCTGTGGAATCACCTGCCACTTGCCGACGATTTCCATCACTTTCTCGTACACCGAACCTGTACTGGCCGAGGCATACTGCGGAAAAAAGGGAATGACAATGATCTCGGTCAAACCCAGTTGCTGAAACGCCGAAAGACCGGCATCGATGCTCGGATTCTGATACCGCATCGCCAGTTTTACCACGTAATCGTCACCCAATGCCTTTTGCAGCTCCCGCTCCACCACTTCACCGTAATACTTTAAGGGAGAGCCATTTGCGGTCCATACCTCCCCGTAGACCTTCGCCGATTTGGGAGCGCGAAACGGTGCGATGATTCCATTGACTAGAAACGTGCGGGACACCACCGGAATGTCGATCACCCGACCATCCATCAAAAACTCACGGAGGTATTTTCGGACATCCGGCACCGACGGGCTGTCGGGCGTGCCCAGGTTGACAATCAGAACGCCGGTTTTACCGGGCTGTTTCTGAACGGATATTGATTGCTGCAAAACAGGCAGGGCCTGACCGGGTACTTCCATAGCGAGTAACTTGATTGACAAATCAAAATTACAACGGAATTGGTATCAACTCAATCACTATGTTTTATTTTTGTATCGAAATTATTTATAATCAATAGAGGGCTAAAAATGGCTGGACGGTTGAAAATGGTTAAGGGACACTGGTTGTCAAACCGCCAAAGCCATTACAACCATTTTTAACCATCTCAACCATTCAAGCCATCACAACCATTCATGACACTTTCGCAGTTAGAATACATTGTTGCCGTTGATACCCACCGCCATTTTGCCACTGCCGCCGATCATTGCCACGTTACCCAGCCCACATTGAGTATGCAAATTCAAAAACTGGAGGACGAGCTGGGTGTGTTGCTTTTCGACCGGTCGAAGCAACCGGTGGTGCCCACAGAAACCGGGCAACTCATTCTGAATCAGGCGCGTGATGTATTGCGAACCGCCCGGCGGATTCCGGAAATTGTGAAAGAGTCGAAAGAGGATTTTAGTGGCGAGCTTCGGTTGGGCATCATTCCGACGCTGGCACCCTATCTGTTGCCCTACTTCATTGGCCAGTTCATCGACCACTATCCGGCCGTGACGGTTCACATTCAGGAGATGATGACGGAGCAGGTGCTGGAGCGACTGAAAAACGGACTAATCGATGTGGGGATCGTGGTAACGCCACTGGATGAAAACGGTCTGCTGGAAATTCCGCTGTTCTACGAGCCTTTTGTCGTCTATGCCGCCGACTCTCATCCGCTCTTTCAAAAAACCGCTATTTCGGCGATGGATTTAAAAACTGACGGTTTGTGGCTGTTGACCGAAGGGCATTGCTTTCGAAACCAGGTCGTTAGCCTGTGCGGAAACGACAAACGACTGAATGGCAGCCAACCGCTGCGCTACGAAACGGGTTCGCTCGAAACACTGATCAAACTGATTGATAAACAGGATGGTTTTACGCTACTCCCCTACCTGGCGACCCTTGACATGGACGCCATCCGGAAGGCCCGCACCAGGCCTTTCGAGGCTCCACAGCCGGTGCGGGAAGTCAGTCTGGTGATGCACCGCAGCTTTCTGAAGCGGAAGCTGATCGATGCCTTGAAGCAGGAAATAGTTACCCACTTGCCCGCCGAACTGACTACAAAGAAAAAAAATACGATCGTTAGTCTTTAACGCCGGCCAAACCGTCGGCGGCTACCGCCCCGGAAATCACTGCCCGCACTTTCGCCCCGGCTTCCATTGGCACCGTTGCCCGATTGCGTCCGCGATGACTGCCCCGTGCCGGAGGAGGCCGCAGCGGTTTCCATCGGGTACGGATGATTATCGACTACCGGTATAGACTTGGTAATCAATTTGTTAATATCGCGCAAGTATTCCTTTTCTTCCGCATCGCAGAACGATAGCGCAATCCCGTCGTGACCCGCCCGGCCCGTCCGCCCAATCCGGTGAACGTACGTCTCCGGGACGTTGGGCAGTTCGTAGTTGATCACGTGCGACAGCTCATCGACGTCGATGCCCCGCGCAGCAATGTCCGTGGCTACTAATACCCGCGTTTGCCGGTTCTTAAAATTCGTCAGGGCACGCTGGCGGGCGTTCTGCGACTTATTGCCGTGAATGGCTTCCGCCTGAATACCGGCTTTCAGCAGATCTTTGGCGACTTTATCGGCACCGTGTTTGGTGCGGGCGAATACCAAGGCCGATTCAATGGCTTTGTCGTTGAGCAGGTGGATGAGCAGGCGTTTTTTGTCGGTTTTATCCACAAAATAAACCGCCTGTTTCACTTTCTCAGCCGTCGAAGAAACCGGTGTTACTTCCACCCTGACCGGTTTCCGCAGAATCGTATCAGCCAGTTTGGAGACGTCCGGTGGCATGGTGGCGGAGAAAAACAGTGACTGACGTTGGGCGGGCAGTTTGGCAATCACTTTCTTGACATCGTGAATGAAGCCCATGTCGAGCATCCGGTCGGCTTCGTCGAGAACGAACAGTTCGATATGCTGCAAATGAACGAACCGCTGATTCATCAGATCCAGTAAACGGCCCGGCGTGGCAATCATGATGTCGACGCCCGCTTTCAGGGCAAGCGTCTGCGAATGTTGCGGAACTCCGCCGAAAATAACCGTATGACGCAGGTTCAAATACTTTCCATAGGCGGCAAAACTCTCTCCGATCTGGATCGCTAATTCGCGGGTAGGCGTCAGAATAAGGGCTTTAATCGGGCGGGGACCGCGTTCCGGACCTTTTTCGGCTTCCAGAATTTGCAGGATGGGAATGGCAAAAGCGGCCGTTTTTCCGGTGCCGGTCTGGGCGCAACCCAGTAAATCCCGGCGTTCCAGCAAAATGGGAATGGCCTGTTCCTGTATGGGGGTGGGGGTCGTATATCCTTCGGCGCTCAGGGCCTTCAGAATGGGCTCAATGAGCGCTAATTTGGTAAAAGACATGTGTTGAATTTAATACTTGTACCTGTACAACCCTGCCAGGACAAATAAAGTGCCATTACACCATCAACAACCGCCAAACACCCGAAATCAGCAGCAGAATCAGGCCGATAGGCGTCAACACTTTCCAGCACAGAAACATCATCTGATCGACCCGCACGCGGGGAAATGTCCAGCGCACCCACATCTGCACGAGCACCGCCAACATCGCTTTTGAGAACAGCCAGAACACGCCGGTGATGTTGCCCCAGGCGGTTCCCGGCAGGCCACTCGTCCAGTCGGCCAGGCGCAGAGGGCCAAGATTGGGCAAGGGCGTATTCCAGCTTCCCAGAAATAAAATGGCTCCCAGAAAAGAAACCAACAGCATCATGGCATATTCGGAAAGCATCAGGAGCGCAAACCGCATCCCGCTGTATTCGGTATTGTAGCCACCGACTAACTCGGATTCGCCTTCGGGCAAGTCGAACGGGGCGCGGTTACTCTCGGCCAGCGTCGTGATGAAAAAGACGATGTAGGCAATCAGTAGAAAGGGGTTACGGAGAATATTCCAGCTAAAAATACCGCCCCAGTTCGTCACGTCCACTCCCAATGCCTTCAGTCCAAACAGGTAATTGGTTTCTTCCGAATAGATCCCCTGTTGAAAACTGATGGTCTGTAAATTCAGCGTCTGGCAAATAATCACCGCGCAAAGAATGGTCAGGCCGAGCGGTATTTCGTAGGAAACAATCTGCGCGACTGAGCGCATGGCCCCAAACAGCGAATATTTGTTGTTGGACCCCCAGCCCGCCATCATAATGCCAATCACATCGACCGAAACAATTGCCATCAGGTAAAATACGCCCACTTCCGTCGCCGAGCCTTGCAGATCGGGGGTCAGCGGCATCACGGCATAGCCCGCAAAAACCGAGGCAAAAATGATCAGCGGAGCCAGCAGAAACAGCTTCCGATCGGCGGCTTTTGGCACAATATCCTCTTTCTGAAGCAGTTTCAGCAAATCCGCAATCAATTGCAACAGCCCGAATTTCCCCACTTCCATCGGCCCCAGCCGGTCCTGAATAAACGCCGAAACCTTCCGTTCGAGGTAAACCCCAACGACCACAAAACTAACCGCAATGACTAAAAATATTGGAAGAGCGAGCATATGTACCCACGGACTAAAGTCCGTGTTTGAATCCTGAGCATTAAAGATTACTCCGTTTGAAGTCGGAAAACCGTATTAATTTTCAAATATAGGCATGACTGGGTTATTATTCCCGGCTAAATTCCGCGGCTCCGGTAAACATTTCCGTTCAACCGACCGTTGCCAAAAAAAACCATCGTATGTCAAAACCTTCTTCTGAACCCGTCGCCCTGTTCTGGTACCGCCGGGATTTGCGCCTGAACGACAATGCCGGCCTCTATCACGCCCTCCGCAGCGGTTTTCCGGTTTTGCCCGTTTTCATTTTCGACCAAACCATTCTGGACGCGCTCGACGACAAGCACGATCGCAGGCTTGAATTCATTCACAATGCTGTTCTGGAAATGCAGCGGGAGTTTCGCGAAATCGGGACGTCACTGCTGGTTCGGTACGGAAAACCGCTGGACGTCTACCGCGATTTGCTGAAAGAATTTGACATTCAGGCGGTCTATACCAATTATGATTACGAAGTCTACGCGAAGGACCGCGACAAAGCCGTGACCGATCTGCTCTCTGAAAACGGGGCGGAGTTCCATGCCTATAAGGACCAGACCATCTTCGACCGCGACGAGATACTAACCGGCAGCGGGTCGCCCTACACGGTTTTTACGCCCTACAGCCGCAACTGGCACCACAAACTGACCGACTTTTACCTCAAATCGTATCCTACCAAAAAATACTACGCCAACTTCCTGAAAACCGCTGCGCTGCCCATCCCGACACTGGAAGAACTGGGGTTCAAACCGGTGAATGAGCCCTTTCCGGGGAAAACCGTGCGAGCCTTCCTGCTGGACCACTACAAGGAAACCCGCGATTTTCCGGCCCTAAAGGGAACCAGCGAGTTGAGCATTCACCTCCGGTTTGGCACCATCAGCATCCGCGAACTGGCCCGGAAAGCGAAAGAACACAACTTCACGTTTTTGAACGAACTGGTCTGGCGGGATTTCTATTTTCAGGTGCTCGACCATTTTCCGCACGTCGAAAAACACTCGTTTCGCCGGGAATATGACCGTATTCCGTGGCGTAATCATGAAGACGAATTTCAACGGTGGTGCGAGGGCCGAACGGGCTACCCGATTGTGGATGCCGGGATGCGCCAACTGAACGAAATTGGCTGGATGCACAACCGCGTCCGGATGATTACGGCCAGTTTTCTGTGTAAACACCTGCTAATCGACTGGCGGTGGGGTGAAGCCTATTTTGCCAAAAAACTGCGGGATTACGACCTGTCGGCCAACAACGGCGGCTGGCAATGGGCCGCCGGATCGGGAACGGATGCCGCGCCGTATTTCCGAGTTTTCAATCCCACACTCCAGGCCCAGAAGTTCGACCCGAAAGGCGAATACATCCGCCGGTGGGTGCCCGAATTCAATTCACTGGACTATGTCGAACCGATGGTGGAGCACACGATGGCGCGAAACCGGGCCATTGAAAGCTATAAAAAAGGGTTGGCGGCTGCGAAATAGCGCGAAAATTGCATTTACAAAATTGTATCTTGGATGATTACAACCTAATACGTGGTTTTGGTGTCTATACGACTACAACTTTTTGCTGTGCATGCCGAACCGTTTTCTTTTCAGTTTCGCGTTCTTTCTGCTTGTTTTTCAGGAACTTATTGCTCAACGGGTGTTGCTCAATGCCACCGTCATGCGAGCCGATACGGCGCTGCCCATTGTGGGAGTCAGTGTGTTCGTGACCGAATCCGGTGCAGGAACGACCACGGATGAGCAGGGCCGGTTTTCCGTTTCTTTACGACCCGGTTCCTACCACATCAGCCTTTCTGCCGTCGGTTTTAAATCGGATCGTCCGTTCATCGTCGTCAATGCGAACCGGACGGCGGTTTTCCGGCTGATTTCCCAAACGTTTGAACTCGATGAAGTGGAAGTCCGCGACCGGCGCGCCGATCAGAACGTAAAAGACGTCCGCATGAGCCAGATTCAACTGGATGTCCGGCAATTGAAGAAAATGCCGGTGGTGCTGGGCGAACCGGACATCCTGAAAGCCCTGACCCTGCAAGCCGGTGTTTCAACGGCGGGCGAAGGCGCGGGCGGTTTCAACGTGCGCGGGGGTCGAACCGATCAGAATCTGGTGCTGCTCGACGGTGCGCCGATGTACAACACTTCCCATTTGCTCGGTTTTTACGCCAACGTCAGTTCGGATGTGGTGCAGGACGTGAATCTCTACAAAGGCAGTTTTTCATCGCAGTACGGCGGTCGAATTTCGTCCCTGCTGCTCGTCAACACCAGAGCCGGCAACAGCGAACGCTGGCGGCTTTCGGGCGGCATCAGTCCCATCAGCGGACGCGTGGTGATCGACGGGCCGATTGCCAAAGGGCTGACGCTGATGGCCGCCGGGCGCGTGGCCTATCCCAACTGGATTCTGCAATCATTTCCGGAACGCAGTGCAGCCAAAGAAAGCCGGGCTTTTTTTTACGATGGAAACCTGAAACTCAACTACGCGCCCAATGCCGCCAATACGGTTTCGCTGTCGGCCTACCGCAGTGCGGATCGCTTCAAATTTCCGGGCGACACCACCTACGGCTGGCAGTCGAACGTGGTGTCGGGCCGCTGGAGCAGCTTGCTGCGCCGGAACCTGCAACTGAATATCAATGCGTTATACAGCGGTTATCAATACCATGTCGATGGCGATACCGAGGGCTACACCTTTCGGCTGACGTCCTACATCCAGCACCGTGAAGCCAAAGCCGATCTGTTTTACACCCTCTTCGATAAACACAAGTTGCAGGTAGGCGCGAACGGAATTCTGTACCGGATTCAAAAAGGCGACCTGGAGCCGACCGGCACTTCTTCGAGCATTAACCCGAAAACGCTGGAACCCGAAAACGCCCGCGAACTGGGTGTTTATGCCAACAGTGAATGGATTCTGACACCGGCGATCACGCTCCAGGCCGGTTTGCGATATTCATCGTTCAGCCAACTAGGCCAGCAAACGGTGTATCGTTATGCCGAACAGACTCCCCGAACGCCCGAAACCGTGGTTGATTCGACGGTTTTTGCCGGTGGAAAGCCCATTCAGACCTACGGGGGTTTTGAACCCCGTCTGGGTTTGCGGGTGCAACTTTCGTCCAGCATGTCTCTGAAGCTTAATTACAGCCGAAACCGCCAGTACATCCACCTGATTTCGAATACCACCGCCATCACACCCTCGGATTTCTGGAAAGTCAGTGATTCATACGTACCCGCTCAGGTCGCCGATCAACTGGCCATAGGCTTATTTAAAAACCTGAACGACGACGCCATCGAACTGGCCCTGGAAGGCTATTACAAAACCATCGACAACCTGGTGGAATACCGCAACGGGGCTACCCTCCTGCTGAACGAACGGCTGGAAACCGATCTGCTGCAGGCCCGGGGTAAGGCGTATGGTGTAGAGGTAAGCATTGCCAAAAACAAGGGAAAACTGACGGGCCAGTTCAACTATTCCTACGCCCGGTCACTCGTAGCGGTTCAGACAGCGTTCAGCGAGTTGCAGGTCAATCAGGGAAGCTACTATCCGTCGAATTTTGATAAACCGCACAACCTGAACGTACAAACCCGGCTGGCGATGCGTTACAACTGGACGTTTACGACCAATTTCGTTTACAGTACCGGCGTTCCGGCGACCTACCCCGACGGACAATACGTGTTTGCCAATCAGCCGACACTCAATTATTCGAAACGCAACGCCGACCGGATTCAGGATTACCACCGGCTGGATGTTGCCTTCTCGAAAGACACCCGGTTGAGCAACCGCCAGACCCGTTACAGCATCTGGACCATCGGAATTTACAACGTGTACGCCCGCAAAAATCCGTATTCGGTGTATTTCAACCGTTCCAATTCCCGGACGGACGCCTACCGGCTGGCCGTGTTTGGCACCCTGATTCCGTCGATCACCTATAATTTCAATTTCTGATGAAACGGTTGGCCTTTGTGTTGGTGATTTTGAGCGGGTTGTGGTCCTGCATCGATCAGGTTTCGTTGCCCATCCGCAATGAACCTCCGCAACTGGTGGTCGATGGGCTGATTACCAATGAAAAACCGCCTTACAGTGTCCGGCTGTCGTATTCGGGCAGCTTTGCATTCGATCAGGAAAATCCGCAGGACCAAAAAGTGACGGATGCGGTCGTGACGCTCAACGATGATGCCGGGCATTCGACCCCGATGGCACACGATGTACTGAATGCGGGTTTTTACCGAACAACCGACGCTGCCTTTGTGGGGCAACCGGGCCGCAGTTACACCCTGACGATTCGGCTGTCAAACGGAAAAACGTTCGTTTCGGCTCCCGAAAAAATGCCTGCCGTTCCCGGTATCGACAGCGTTTACGCCCGGTTTACGCCCACCGAAAGCATTGCGTTGCCTTATCAATATTATTTCTACCTCGACGCCACCGATCCGTCGGCACAGAAAAATTACTACCGCTGGACGGCTTATGCCTATACCGCCCGGCGGTCGACCGGGGTACCGTGTTGCCTGGGGTGTCCAAGCATTTGTTATGATCGCTGCTGGGTGTCGTATTCCAGTCAAGATATTAACATTCTGGCCGACAATGGCATCGACGGAAACCGCCTGCGTCAACAACTCGTCATGCGCACCCCCATCTACACGCCCGGCCCTACGCTGGTCGAAGTGCAGCAATACAGCCTGACGCCGGCGGCTTTTCAGTTCTGGAAACTGTTCAGAGAGCAGCAATCCCGAACCGGCACCATTTTCGATCCATTACCCGCTTCGGTAATCGGTAACATTTCCAATGCCAGCCATTCTGAAGAGAAGGCGCTGGGCTATTTTGGCGCGTCGGCAGTGGTTCGGAAGCGGTTTCGGGAGCGCGGGGATGCGACCTACGGCACGGCCATTTACGGGTATATCAGTTCCGTTATCGTTCCGCAGGGCGATTGCCGCCAAACCTACGGCTGGCTTTCCCCCGTGACGGAACCCACTGGCTGGCAATAATTACAGGACTTTCCAGCTTACCGCCCAGGTGCGGCCACCCGGTTTGAGCTGGTCGGCTTTCGGGAGCGGCACCCCCGCCAGGCCGGTTTGCGGGTTAAGGCAAATCAGTGTGAGTTTATAGCTTTTTTTGTCAACATCAGCCACCAGTTTGGTCGAGCGCAGGAAAATCTGGCCCGACTGGCGGTCCACATCATCCACTGTCGCATAGAGCACATCGTTTTTGCCCAGTTTCTGATCACCGATCACCACGTCTTTTGTCAGTTTAAATTCCCAGGTTTGCCCGACCGCTACTTTGCCCGGTTTGATCAGTTCTGCTTCAACTTCGCCCTTGAACAAAACCGCATTGGACGCCTTCAACTTTGACAAAGTTCCCAGCAAACTATCGACCGAAGCGGTTTCAAACCGCAATTCCAGGCTTTCTTTCGGCTCGATGGCCAGCCCAACCGGTTCCGGTTCTTCGGCCGGAATCAATCCTTTCGCGATGGCTTCGGCCCGCTCCCGTTCGTACGAATTGCCCGTTGATGCCATCAGATTATTGGTCAGGTATTGACCCGGGAACTGAAAAAACTCCTTGACGGCCACGATTTTGTAGAGGTAATCGCTCGTCTCGGCGTTCATCGACAGAAAATAGTAATTACTCTGCTGCTGTTTTTTCATGTGCGATTGCATCCGGCCAATTCCGCCGTTGTAGGCAGCCGCCACCATCGTCCACGAGCCCAGATTTCGGTACAGAATCCGCAAATAGCGACAAGCCGCGTCGGTCGATTTGAGCAGGTCTTTGCGCTCATCCACCTTGTCGTTCCGTTTCAAACCCAGTTCATCGGCGGTTTCGGGCATGAGTTGCCAGTAGCCCGTCGCGCCCTTGTGGGAAACCGCATCGGCTTTGAGGCCACTTTCCACCACGGCCAGGTATTTGAAATCGTCGGGAATGCGGTGTTTTTTCAGAATCGGCTCGATGATCGGGAAATACTGGGCAATGGCCCGACGGCGGAAATTGATCAGGTGATTTTGCGACGCCACATTCCGCATCAGCGCCATCGACAGGTTGTGCGCCACGGCTCCGCTTTCCACCGGAACCGGCTCCCCGCAAAAGTTTACGCCCATCGGTTTGGGTACGGCCACCGACCGGGCGGGCAATTTACGAGCCATTTTGCGGGAAGACCGTTGGGCAAAAACCGTCGTGGCAACGGTGATGCTGAAGAGACTAATCAGGGTAATCGAAAAAAAGAATCGTTGTTGATGCACGCCTATAACCTTGGTTGTCAATGAGTAAAACGATCACACAGGCTTTTGTGTTCATTTTAGACGCGGTTTTTAGGAAAAGGTTACGGTCTGCTGCTCGAGATTTGCAATTGCCGGGCGACTGATGCTGGTCGAGACCGGGCGGCCGGCGCCGTTGCAATCCCGACCCACTCTGTTGCGGATTATTTGATTTAAACAAAATAACTACTGTACTGAATGTTGATCAGCCCACTGCTTTAGCTGTGGGATATTGAAACGAAATCGAATCCGTTCCGGAACCGTTTTAACGGTTTTATAGGCCAGAAAACCGTTAAAACGGTTCCGGAAGCGAGGGGGACTTTTCGCTTTACCCACTGCTAAAGCAGTGGGCTGATAAGCCAAATATGAATCCGGCGGTTATTTTACCCGCAGCGCACGGAGGCCATTTCAACCGGAATAAGGTCAATGTCTCAACCCATCGCTCATCACACCTTCTGCAAAAACTGCGTTTTCAATACCATCACCGTCCGATCCACTTTCCCTTCAATTTCCTTCGCATCGTCCGTAAGCCGGATGTTTTTCACGACCGTTCCTCGTTTTAGCGTCGTTGAACTGCCCTTCACTTTGAGATCTTTGATCAACTTCACCGAATCGCCTTCGGCGAGCGTTGTGCCATTGCTGTCTTTTACGTCCATTTCGTTTCCGTTTTGAATTGTGGCCGCGAAGATAGGACTTCTCCTTTTCAATCATTTCCCAACCAAGTAGAAAAAGACCATCCAATGATTTTTAATACATTCGTGCGTTCCCGCAGTTTTGAACGTTTTCACGCCGGAATCGCACTCAACCAATCCTTCGTTCTAATGAAGAATCGATTTACCGCTCTTTTTTTTCTCAGCCTGTTTCTTTCCATTGCCAAATATTCGGTACTGGCTCAACGACCTCCCGCCTACCCGTTGGTCAGCATCGATCCGTATACGAGTATCTGGGCATTTGCCGACAAGCTCAATGAATCGCCGACCCGCCACTGGACGGGCAAAAACCAGCCGCTCGACGGTCTGGTCCGCGTCGATGGCCGAGCCTACCGGTTTATGGGTGCCGAAATGACTACGCTCAAAACCGTTGTTCCCACGGCCCAAACGATGGGCTACGAATTGCTGTATACTTTTCAAAAACCGGGTGACGGCTGGGAAAAGCCGGGTTTCAAACCTTCCGGTGACTGGAAAACCGGACAGGCACCCATCGGCGATGGAGCCTCCAGCAACCCCGTCAAACCCGCTACGCTCTGGAAAACCAAAGAGGTGTGGTACCGCCGAACGGTGTCGGTGTCGGATCTGAACTTCGAAAACCTGGTTCTGTATTTGAGTCATGACAACGATGTGGTCGTGTCCATCAATGGCGTGAAGGCGTTTGAAAGTGGTCCTGGCTACATCGGTGATTACAAGACCTTCCCCCTGTCTCCGGCGGCCAAAGCAGCGTTGAAAAAAGGTGACAACCTGTTGGCGGTAAGTTGCATCAACCCCGTGGGCGGTGGGTATGTCGATGTGGGTTTGGTGGATCAGCGGAAAGTGAATCTGGGCGCGCCGGTCGTGCTCGCTCAGCAACAGAACGTGACGGTTCGGGCGACCCAAACGGAATACCGGTTTGCCGCCGGGCCCGTCAGCCTTACCGTCAACTTTACAACGCCCTTGTTGCTGGACGACCTGGAAGTGGCCACCCGCCCGGCTTCGTACCTGACCTACACCGCCCAATCAACCGACGGGAAACCGCATACCGTCGAAGTCTACACGGCGGCTTCGGGCCTGTTGAGTGTAAACCAGCCCCATCAGGAAGTGGTCGGCAAACGTTCATCGGCCGAAGGGCTGACGGTTTTGTCGATCGGCACGACGGAGCAGAACATTCTGGGGCGCAAAGGCGATGATGTCCGGATCGACTGGGGCTATGCGCTTCTGGCGACTCCAACGGGGTCAACCGCGCAAACCGGCATCGGCCAACCGGCGGCCCTGTTCCGCAGTTTTGTCCGTACCGGAAAAGTGATTGATGAAGCCAACCAGCCGACCGCAGCCGACAACCGATCGCTGGCGGTTTCGCAATCGCTGGGAACCGTGACGCAAACGCCCAAAACCGCTCACGTGATTTTGGGGTACGACGACCTCTATTCCGTTCAATACTTTGGCAAAAATCTGCGGGCATGGTGGCGCTGGGACGAAACCATGACGGCCGAAAAAATGCTGGCTGCGGTGGAGAAGAATTATGCCCAACTCACCGAAAAATGCCGCCAGTTTGATCTGAAATTGCACGCCGAAGCTGAAAAATCGGGCGGAAAGCCGTATGCCGATCTGTGCCAGTTAGCCTACCGTCAGGCGATTGCGGCCCACAAAACCGTAGCGGGTCCGAAAGGTGAAGTGCTGTTTCTGTCCAAAGAAAATTTCAGCAACGGCTCCATCGGAACCGTAGACGTGACCTATCCATCGGCTCCGCTTTTCCTGATTTATAATCCAACCTTGCTGAAAGGCATGATGGAACCGATTTTCCAGTATTCGGAAAGTGGGAAATGGACCAAGCCGTTTGCCGCCCACGATGTAGGGACGTATCCGCTCGCCAACGGCCAGACCTACGGCGAGGACATGCCGGTGGAAGAAAGTGGCAACATGCTGATTCTGACGGCCGCCATTGCCGCAGCCGAAAAAAATGCCGACTATGCCAAGCAACACTGGCAAACGCTGACCACCTGGGTCGATTACCTGAAAAAAGACGGTTTCGATCCCGCCAACCAGCTTTGTACTGACGATTTTGCCGGACACCTCGCCCGCAACGCCAACCTGAGCATCAAAGCCATCATGGGCATTGCGTCCTACGGGCATCTGGCGAAGCAACTGGGGCAGGCAGAAGTCGGCGAACAACACCTGAAGCTGGCCCGCGAGCTGGCGCAAAAATGGGTTCAAATGGCGCAGGATGGCGATCATTACGCCCTGACATTCGATAAGCCGCAGGGAAGCTGGAGTCAGAAATACAACCTGGTATGGGATAAACTCCTGGATCTGAACATCTTCCCGAAGGACGTGGCCGAAAAAGAAATCCGGTATTACCTGACCAAACAGCAGCCTTTCGGCTTGCCGTTGGACAGCCGCAAAACCTACACCAAATCCGACTGGATCATCTGGACGGCCACCATCGCCGACAAACCGCAGGATTTCCAGCAACTGGTGCTGCCGGTTTTCAAGTATGCCGACCAGACCCCCAGCCGGGTGCCGCTGGGCGACTGGCATGAAACCACCAACGGTAAGCAGGTCGGGTTTCAGGCCCGTTCGGTGGTGGGCGGTTATTTCATTAAACTGTTACACGATAAACTCCATTAATTCACTTTTCAACCAGACCCATGATGAAAACCCGATTATCCCTCGTCCTGAGTACGGCCCTGCTGCTACATTTCAGCAGTGGTTTTGCCCAAAAGAAAGTGTATACCTTCCCGATTGGTATTCAGTCGTATACGTACCGGAACAGCTTCCCGAAAGGTGTGGCCGCCACCTTGGACACGATTCAGTCGCTAGGCATTACGGAGATGGAAGGCGGCACTCCGAAAGGCGTGACTACCGAAGAGTTCAAGAAGATGTTGAAAGACCGGAATATTTCGATTCCGGGCACCGGCGCGGGCTACGAACTTCTGGTGAAAGATCCGATGGCGGTGGTTCAGAGCGCCAAAGAACTGGGTTCCCAGTTCGTTATGTGCGCCTGGATTCCACATCAAAAAGGGAATTTTACGCTGGAAAACGCGAAGAAAGCGGTAGAAGATTTTAACCGGGTGGGCAAAGTACTGAAAGAAAACGGCCTGACGTTCTGTTACCACAACCACGGTTTTGAATTTCAGCCGTATGAAGACGGAACGCTGTTCGATTACATGGTGAAAAACACCGACCCCCGGTATGTTTCGTTCGAGATGGACATTTTGTGGGCTACCCACGGCGGTGCCGATCCGGTCAAATTACTGAACAAATACGGCAATCGCTGGAAACTCATGCACTTAAAAGACCTCAAAAAAGGTGTAAAAGGCGATTTCACCGGCAACACCCCTCAGGAAAACGACGTGATTCTGGGAACGGGCCAGATCGATATGCCGATGGTGCTGAAAACCGCTAAAAAAGTCGGTATCAAGCATTATTTTATCGAAGACGAAAGCAACATCTGGAGTTATCAGGTTCCAAAAAGCATTGCGTATTTGAAAAACCTGACGGAGTAACGTTTTTTGGAAGAGCGAAATTTGAAGGACAGGACGAGGTGGCGCAGGCGACTTCATCCTGTCCTTTTTTTAGCCTTTCATCCCACTTCCTGGCACTCACCTATTTACTGACCGGTAACCGCTTGTTATTTATTGGTGACAATAACATCAGAATTGCCTTTACTTTTGCCTTCGGCATCGACTATATCAATCAGAGGTTGTTCAATAGAAAGAGCCCTAAACCGCCCAAACAGGCATGTAACAGCCCTGACCCCACTTTGAGCACGGGAACGCAGGCAAGATATGTTACTAAAATCGGAAGGCCGGGAAACAAATGGCACAAAGTTTGAGATTAACTGGCTATCAGTCTATAGAACGGTATAATCTATAACGGGAACGATTTTATGATTACGAAAGCTGTTTTCAACGAAGCCTTTAACCAAATCGGGGTAAACCGAGTTGACGCTATACCGGGTACTCATAAAATGGCAAAATACCGTAAAAAAACGCCTTATAGACTCAACATTCAGAAAGCAGCCCTCTGGTTTGTGATTCTTTCTGTTGCCGTGGGTTTTGCGTTTTTGTGGTATAAATTGATTGCTAAGCTGATTATGGCAATTTTGGAATAAACTGACGTTTCTGGCCTGAATCTTGCTAGGCCGCATGGATCTGTCGGTTCAGTCGATTTCACGCAAAGTCTCCCGTTCTTCTTCTCCCACCAGTTCCTCCGCGTAATACATATCCAACGCTTCTTTATTCTTCACCGCAATTTTCCCGCGGTAACTGCACCGAATCTGCTCTTTCACCAGCCGAAACGTAGTTTCGGAAATGTTGACTCTCCCCGCTTCCCCGTATTGCTCCATTCGGGCCGCGGTATTGACCGTGTCACCCCAGATGTCGTAGGCAAACTTGCGGTCGCCCACAATGCCCGCCACTACCGGACCAGTGTGAACCCCGATCCTAAATTCGAAATGCTGCTGTCCGTTGGTTTGCCGCTCGCGCTGGTTTCGGAGCAGGAACGTCCGCATTTCCAGAGCCGCCCGAACCACCTCGACCGGATTTTCGGGATACACCACCGGCAATCCCCCGGCGCATAAATAGGCATCCCCGATGGTCTTGATTTTTTCGATGCGGTACTGGTTCAGAATCGCATCGAATGAGCGGTAGTAATAGTCGATCTCGTTGACCAGTTCTTCCGGGGAAAGCCGCTCGCCCATGCTCGTAAAATTGACGATGTCGGTGAACAACACGGTTACCCGCTCAAACCGGCGCGGCTTCGAACGTCCGGTTTGTTTCAACTCTTCGACCACCTCCGCCGGCAAAATGTTGAGCAACAGCTCTTCCGACCGCTGTTTGGCCACCTGGAGTTCTTCGGTGCGCTGCTGCACTTTTTGCTCCAGCATCGCATTTTGCTCACTCACGAGCCGTTTGTTTTCGACCAGCAACCGGATTTGCTCCTGTTCGGCTTCCTGACGTCGTTTTTTCAGCAGATTCACTTTGTAGGTAAGCGCCACTGCGAAGAACAGTATTTCGACCCCAACGCCCAGGTGAATGCTTTCGTAGGTCCAGAAACTGAACGGGAGCTGACCGTAGGTATACATCAGGAAAACGAAGATGCCGATGTAGAAAAACAGGTTGCCGGCGATGTAAAACAAGGCCGGTCGAAAACCCTTGCGCAGCGTCACAAGACCGGCCACGATACTGAACGTCCCCTCCAGCAGGACCACCACCGGTACGATGTCGATCTGACGCCCCAGTTGATAATTCAGACTGACGTTCACTACGTTCAGAACGAAACTAAGCAAGTAAAGAACCACGATGCCAATACCGATTTTATAAAACCGGGGGGCCTGCAAACGCAGCCGGAGAAAGGTCAGCGTGAAAAGAATATGCAGAACACCGGTGACGGAAGACAGGGCGGCCGAATACCGTTCGATGGACGGATTGGCAGGCCAGAAAAACTCGCTGGTATGTCCCCGGAACAGGGCCATCAGGAGTCCGATAAAAAACACCCAGATCGCATACCTTAAATTCCCCTGTTCGCGCAGACGCATGTAAAGCACCAGGCTGTAAACGATGATAATCAGAATGAATCCGTAATAAATTCCGTAAAATAGATCGGAATAGTGCTGGCTTTCAATCAGCCGGGTAGTCGATAGGGCATAGATCGGCAAAACGCCCGTATAAACCCCTTCCATGTAGACATAGAAGGTGTGGGTCTGACCATTACGGGCCTGAATCGGGCAGAACTGAATGCTTTTGCGAAAGGGAGCAGCCGGTTCGGGCTGAAGCGATCCCAGCTTATGAAGGGTCAGAATCCGGTTATCCACCGTTTCATACACGCGGATGAATTCGGTCCCGGCATAGATAAACTGCATGAACACCTCGCGATCCGTTTCGTTCGTAATCTGAAACCGGAACCAGTAGCCAAACTGGTGGTCATAGGGCTTGATCAGGCGGTTTTCGGTGGGAACAAACCGGTATCGACCCGGGTTCTGGAGTAATTCATCGATGGAAACACGACCGGCCCTGACCTCCAGCAGCTCACTGGCCTTATACAAATCGTAGGGCTCGGTCAGGTCGCTGATGCGAATGGGTCCGGCTCCCGCCCGACCGCCAACCAACAGACTTATCAGCAAAATCAGTACAAGTCGGTTCATAGAATGGGGGTTTACCGTTTATGAAATCGTCGGAAGCAGGGCCGTTCGCAGCATCACGTCGACCTTGTGAGCCGTTGTACCAAATTCTTTTCGGGCTACATAGGCCAATGGCAGCCGCAAAAGCCAGGGAGGACGGGCCACCAGACTGCCCATTTTAGCCGAACTGGCTTCTAATAAAGCCAATCGCTCTTTCCATTCGGTTTCGGACCGAGACTGGTGAAATCCGACGGTGTTGGCCCAGGCCTGTTCGCGCCCCATCTTCATCACCGCCTTCTCAACGTTTTTAATTTTGTCCGAGAAATAGGTTACAAACGTTCCAAAGGGCCGAAAAATCCGGCCAATGTCGTCGTTCATCTGGTCGTACATATCTTCAAATAACCCATTCATTTTATCAAAGTCATTCTTAAATAACTCCAGGTCTTTTCCTTTATAAACTTCCGCCACCACAATCGGCAGATCGTAGGAAATGTGGGCGTTAGCTGCCGAAAAAATGTACTGGTTGGTGGTGATCACCGTTTTGGCAGCATCGAACGACAACTGCCAGGGAGCAGACGCCGGTTTGCCATCGAAATACTGATTGAGAGCCTCAAAATACCGGTTGCCAAAACCGACATCAACCTGCTCCATTTCTACCAGATTTTCGAAGATACCCGCCTTCAAACCGTCCTGGACGCGCAGCGTTACCAGTTTATAAACGGCAGCAAACAACCCGATCGGATTGTTCTGTGACCGCAGGTGCCGGGCTACTTTATCCAAGTAAAAAATCACTTCTTCAATGGTCTGTGCGGGCGGGATCCGGAAGTCCGGAGCCTCAGACTGCCAGGTGTCGGTGAGGGCCGAGGGCAGGTAAAACTGCTCGCTTTTGGCCCCGTTGTGATACGACATCACGAGATCGATCATCTGGTTGCTGAACGCCCGGCCCACCGCACCCATCAGCAAATGACGGTCGCCGACGGAGCGAAACCCTTTGTCGAGCCACTGAATGGCGTTCATCACCGGCGAATCATCCTTGTCGTCGTCTTTGGGAACCTCCAGCAGATCGGCGTATTGATCACCAATAAAAAACCGTACAAACAGGGGTGACAGATTTTTGAGCGGCCCGAACGACAGCCGGGAGTTCATGAGGTCGATGCAGGCATCGGTCAGTTCGGCACCTTCCCGACCGCCATCGGGCGACCGGCCGGCCTGCTGCTCCAGAATGGCGTTCATCAGATGCCGACAGTCGTCTTCGTTTTCCGAATTCAGGTCATCATCGACGCCGATCATGAACCCCACCACTTTCCAGAGGTGCAGATAGGCCTCCCGTTCCTCGGGCGTCAGTTCGATGTCCATCTGCTTCAGCCCGTCGATGATCACGACGCCAAACGACAGCAAGGTGCCAACCAGATCCTGCTGATTGATCGGAATGCCAAAATTCTCAACGTCCCAGCGGTGTTGCTGGGCGTGATACCGGATCACGGCGTGAATCAGCCGAACTTTCTGGATGGAAACAACGGCCAGGCCATCGTGTTCAAAACTATTCAGGGTCAGGATGTTGACTACAAACTGGGCGGTTTCCATCAGCCGCCGGGTAAACGAATCGAGCGAACCATCGTGAACGCGCAGACGGCCGGTTCGGTACAACACCTTGGCCCCCCGCCAACAGGTGTAGCACAGTGGCAGCGATTTACAAAGCAGCAGCAGCAGAATTTTGGGGCCATATTGCTTGAAAACATCGGCCGCCACCATGAGTTTAAACGGTTCGGCACAGTCGGGAAGCTGGCGGGTTTTGACAAAATACTCTTCCACAATCTGCTTCAACCGATCCGGCAACACGTCGAAAGCCGGGTTGGGGAAGTTGCGGTTTTGCACCAGCATCTGGAAAATCTGATCGACCTCCCCTTTCTGATTGTCCAGCAAAATGGCGGCAATGGTTCCGTCGGCGAGCGGGTCGCCCATCCGTCGTTTGCTCCACAGAAAATCATCAGTCCAGGTAGCAAGGGAAGGGGTATTCATCGGGAGGAAGGACAAACGTTAACGTTACCACAAATAACTATTTTAGTAACTCATTTCCAATTTCTCCGGCACATTCGCGCTTTCTACCGCAATCGTTTTCACCGGGTTACGGCATTTTGTAGTTTACGGTGAAAATCAATTCTATGAAACGAACCATTCCGCCCATCCTGATTCATATTCTGCTTAGTCTGGCCTTTTTGTCTCTTCCTTATCTTTTTGCGCCCGACGGTTTTTCGGGCCTCACCAAACTGACC
The DNA here is from genome assembly GCF_008727875.1 of Larkinella humicola. Classification (GTDB taxonomy): domain Bacteria; phylum Bacteroidota; class Bacteroidia; order Cytophagales; family Spirosomataceae; genus Larkinella; species Larkinella humicola. The sequence continues at coordinate 188,312 of NZ_VTWS01000007.1, forward strand.
AGCAACCCGCACGAACGAACTAATTTTCTGTCGTACCTCTTCATGCTGGTTTTCTTTTACGCCAACTATTATTACCTGATTCCAAAATTGTATTTAGAAGGAAAGTATATCCTTTATGTTACCAGCCTTGCGGGGAGTTTTTTGCTTCTGATCGGGGCCGTTGTGCTGGTCGATCGCGGGGATCTGGTTGCTGTTCCCATACCTGCGTTGCCCCATCCTCCCCGCCCCCAGGGGCCGGTTCCGGGCGGTCCGCAGGCCAAACCGCCTTTTGGGTTTGAGTTGAGTCATGCGCTGTTCCTGTATCTGGTAGGCATTTTCGTTTCCCTGTATCTCCAGATCAAAAACCGCTGGCGACAAACCGAACAGGAAAAACTATCGACCGAATTGTCGTACCTGAAAGCCCAGATTAATCCGCATTTTCTGTTCAACACGCTCAACAGCATCTATTCGCTGGCCATTGAAAAATCGGACAAAACCGCCGACGCTGTCGTAAAGCTCTCGTCGTTAATGCGTTACGTCATTCGGGATGCCGGAAGCCACGAGGTTCCTCTGGCGAAAGAAGTGGCCTACATCAGCGATTACATCGCCTTGCAGCAGTTGCGGCTGGACGATACGGTTCAGATTGAGTACGCCGTCAGCGGCTTCTTTAATGGGAAACAGATTGCACCCCTCATTTTGATTTCGTTTATTGAAAACGCGTTCAAGTACGGCGTCAATCCGGAAGAAAAATCGATCATTCACATCACGATTTCGCTGAATGAGAACACCTTGCGGTTGTATGTGTTTAACAAAAAAGTGCGGTTGTATCACAATGACGAAGCGTCGGGCGGTATTGGCATCGACAACACCAAAGCCCGGTTGAAACTGGTGTATCCCAACCAACATGTCCTGACCATCAACGACAACCCCACCGGGTTCGCCGTTGACCTAACCCTGAACCTGGCATGATCCGAGCCATTGCATTAGACGATGAACCCCCTGCGCTGCGGGTACTGACCCATTTTTGCCGCCAGCTCAACACCATCGACTTGCAAAAGACGTTTTTGCGACCCGACGAAGCCCTTTCGCACCTGCACAAAGTACCCACCGATCTGCTTTTTCTCGACATCAATATGCCGTCGGTATCCGGCATTGAATTTCACAAAGCGATTCCGGAACCCATACTGGTGATTTTCACCACGGCCTACGCCGAATACGCCGTGGAAGGCTTCACGCTCAATGCAGTCGATTACCTGTTGAAACCGTTTACCTTCGAGCGGTTTCAGCAAGCGGTTCAAAAAGCAAACACACAGCACAAATTCCGGCAGACAACCGATCCGGCGATGGAAGCGTACCTCTATATCCGCGCCGATTATACGCTGCACAAAATTGCGTTGTCGGACATTCTGTTCATCGAAGGGTTGGACGACTACCTTAAGATTCACATCCACCAGGTCAACCGCCCGATTGTGGCCCGCATGACGATGAAAACCATGTTGCAAAAACTCCGGGAAGCCGACGGGGGAAGCGAGCGGTTTATTCGCGTTCATCGCTCCTACATCGTGGCTTTCAACCGGATCGAGACCGTTCGAAACCGGATGATCACCCTCGCCGGGGAGGAAATACCGGTCGGCATGAGCTACGAAGCCGAGTTTTTCAAGCGGTTTCAGGGCTAACTCAGACGCGTTCCTTTTCCATTTTTCCGATCAGTTGGGCGTATTTGGTGGCAATGCTCAGAAACCCTTTGTCGTTCGGGTGAAATTCATCGTACCAGTATTTCAACTGGCTGGTGGCCGGTCGGATACTCCCCCGCAAGTCGATGTAAATCACGTTGTCATACGCCGATGCGGCCCGTTGCAGTCGCTCGTTAAACCCGTCGATCATAAACCGGATCAGATTTTTCCGTTCCACAGCATCTGTTATTCCCTTCTCGGTCAGGCATTTTTCCAAATTCCCCGGCTTCCCGGATTGCGTTTCGCTGGCGTCGGGCAGGAGGTAATCGTAGCCGTGGACCAGCACCCGGACTTTGGCATTTTGCAACCGGATCAGGCGAAAAAGGCGTTGAAAATCCGTTTCCAGTTCGTCCAGCGCAGCCGTGAATCCATCGGCTACATACCGCTGTGGCGCGGGCAGGCTTTCCGCTGTTTGATCCCGGATATAGGTCGGAAATTCATCCCCAAAAAAATGCGTTCCTCCGCCACTCAGCAAAAAATAACGCGGACTGACCTGCGCAAGGATTTCCAGAAACTTCGATTTCTCGATGTAATTCTTCAGTGATTTCCCCACCGCCGGGGTGCTATTTACGGAGTAGACCCGCGCCAGGTAATCTACAATATCGCTCAGCAAGGGGTATTGAAACCACGAATCCCCACCCGCCACCAGCCGAACCCGATCCGGGTATTTGATCAGATTTTGCATGTACTGCCGGTTTCGGATCTGGTAGGCGATCTGGTTGCTCACGAACGTTTTCACATCGCCCCACAGCCCGCGCTGTTCTTCGCCCGTCACGGCCAGATCGTCCCGCAGCACCAGCTCCGCATCGATCGGGTCCGGCTGAAAATATAGCCCGAGCGCAAAATCAGCCATCGGATTGGCCACCGGCACGCCCTCGACCAGCACCGGTTCCAGCATCCGGTTCAGTTCGCCCAGATCGACCCGGTTGAAAACCGGATTCGGAATGCGGAGCGTGACCAGTTGCGTACTCCAGTCCGGAAACTCCTCCTCGTCTTCTTCGGTGTCGAAGGCCGACGCGCGGTTCTCGTCAGCGTCCAATTTCTCATCCAGCGTGTGGGGCGATGGCAAGACATCCAGTGCCAGCATCGCCAGCGTCGATTCGGAGAGGGGATTCACGGAAACGATCACTTTAAAGTATTCCGTCACTTCCGGCCAGTTGTATTGCCGGACGGTTTCTTCCAGGCTCATCCGCACAAAATCATTCCGCCCCGTCAGCGATTTCCGGCTGGGCAATCCCAGCAGTTCCGATTTTCCGGGTTCGAGTCGGTAGTTTCCCGCCTGAAGACGCTCGTTCACCGGCAGAAAATCCTTCATTGCTATGAAATCCCGGGAAAGGTATAACACCGTGCAATACAGCACCTGAGCCGTTGGATTGATCAGTTGGATGCTGACTTTATTGGCCCAGACGGTTTTGCCGGACGGCGTTGTGCTCTCCTGCAACGGGATCGTGACCGGCGTCGGTTGCGCGCCTTTCAAGACTACCGTTGGTGCGACTTCGGGCGTAACGGCAATGGTCAGAATCGGCTCCGGGGCTTCGGGATTGCGCAGTTCCTTGAGGTATTGCCAGGCAGCCAGATGCCGCAGATACTGGGTCAACTGCTCATACGCCCGCTCCAGATTGTCTGCCGGTACGGTGCGGATAAGTGGACGGTTTTCGTCACCGGGCCGGGAAAAGTACAACAGACCGTTGCGAACGTGCAGTGTGTAATCCGCCGTTTGTTCGTCTTCTTCCGGGATGAAAAACGCCCCAGCTTTTTCGGTCAGGGTTTTCAACAAGAGCGCCTGTTCGGCCACATCGCCGTTGTGGTTGATGAAATGGAGTTTGATGGGTTCGGTGAGCAGGCCCTCCACTTCGGCCCGGTAGGCCTTGCCCCGGTCGAGTCCGGCTTCCTGCTCCGCCCCGATTTTCAACAGCGTGTAATCGGCCCCGATTTTCAGCGGTGTCACCGAAAAAGACGGTTTTCCGCTATCGTCCAGTAATTGAATGGATTTCGTCGTCCGCCCTACCCCGTGAATGGCTCCGACATCGAGCAGCCACTGCCGTTTGTTCGGATTGAAGTTAATTTCGGCAACGGCGGTTTGGGTGTCGATCGGCCGGTTTAAAAAACCGGTCAGCAAGAGCTTGTCGGAAGCGTCGCCCGCTGCCGAAATGCGGGGGCGTTGTTCGTAGGCAAACCGCATGTATTGCCGCACACGGTTGTGCAGGGCCTGGTACGAAATGGCGGAGTTGGCCGCTTTCAAAACCGCTACCAGATTTTTGGTAAAAACGCCCTCCTTGTTCTCCCGGTCTTCCACAGCCGCTTCGTCCGATTCGCAGGCCGCCAGCTGGATGTGGGTTCCCAGCGGAATGAGCTGATCGAGTCCCTGCTGCCGAAAATCGTCTTCCGTAAACTGTTCCTGAAAAATAAAACCGGCGTACGGCCGCATGGGAGCCGATTGCGACAACCGACGCTCCTGCATTTTCTGCCCTTCGGGTGTTGCCGCGAGCAGATCAAAAAACCGGGTGTTATCCCCGGAATGGCAACAATCGAAGATCGTAACAACGTGCGCCCCGGTCTGGCTCAGTTCCGCAATCAGGCACCTTAACTCCTTGTCGGTCAGCAAATAATCCCAGGTATGGACCGCGTCGCCATCGAAACAGACGATGCTTTCGAGTTTGCCGTCGGCTTCGGTCGGCCAGAGCGTAGGGTCGGCGGCTTCCTGAGCACCGTGGCCCGCGAAATAGAACAAGGCCGTATCGTTCGGTCCGGCCTGTTTCAGGTGCGTTCGGAAGCCCGCGACGATGGCGGTTTTGGTAGCTTCCCGGTCGCTGAGGTGGAGCGAATGGTGCTCCACATCGGTCAGGCTTTCGAGATAATGTTCGATCGTGGCCGCGTCCTGCACGGCTCCGTTCAACGAGCGTACCTGCTGATAGGCGTTGATGCCTACCACAAAGGAATATAGTTTCGGAAGAGTTGCGGGAGGCACAGAGGTTGAAGGGTTCATCGTCAGAGTTTGGAGGAATTTCGTGGTACCACGGCCTAAACCGGTGATCGCCAGAAATATAGGAAAATAATCACAAATCCCGTCTTCCCTGAAAAAACCGGCTGGTATTCAAGCGGTTTTTCAGGAAAAACGGGATTCGGCCAAACGATGCCTTCCGTTTTAAAGGCAGGATGCTCGGGTCAAAAGCAGAACCTGGAAGCTTATTTTTTGTCGATCCGGTACAGCTTTCCCTGGTCGGTAATCGCGTACAAAGCACCATCTTTGCCCTGCGTCACATCCCGAAAACGCTGAGATTCGCCCGAGAGCAGCCGTTCTTCGCCCACAACTTTGTTGTTCTCAATCTTTAACCGGACGATGTGCATGCCACTCAGCGAACCCACAAAAAGGTTGTTCTTCCATTCCGGAATGCGATCACTGCTGTAGAACGTCATCCCGCTTGGCGACACGGACGGGTCCCAGTAATACACCGGTTGTTGCAGGCCGTCTTTCTGTTGAATGGCCTCACCGACTTGCTTTCCACTGTACTCGATGCCGTAGGTGATGGTTGGCCAGCCGTAGTTTTTGCCGGGCTCAATCCGGTTGATTTCATCCCCTCCTCTGGGGCCGAATTCAGCCTCCCACAGATCGCCGGTAACCGGATGGAAAGCCAGCCCCTGCACGTTGCGGTGTCCGTAGGAATACAATTCGGGCCGGGCATCGGCCTGTTTTGCAAACGGATTGCCGGCAGCGGGTTTGCCGTCTTTCGTGATGCGAATGACTTTTCCCAATCCCGAATTGACCGACTGGGCCTGCGGGCGGGTTACCAGATCCGACCGTTCGCCGGTGCTGATCACCAGATTACCGGCTTTATCGATCAAAATCCGGCCACCGTAGTGCAGATTTCCTTTGTAAGCGGGAGTGGCGCGGTAAATAACCGTTGCTCCCTCCACCGTTTTTTCATCGGCAGAGAGTTTCCCCTTGCCAACCGCTGTCAAATTCCCCTCGTCCAACGGTTCGGCAAATACCCAGTAGATCATGCGGTTGGTCGCAAAGGCGGGATCGACCCGAATGCCCAGCAGCCCACCCTGGCCCGCAGAATTTACCTTCGGCAGACCCGTGATCGGTTCGCTCAGCTTTCCGTCGACGGTGGCGATGCGCAACGTACCTTTCTTTTCCGTGATGAGCAGCCTTCCATCGGGCAGGCTGGTAATTCCCCAGGGGCTCTTAAGGTCTTCCGTCAAGACCTTGCCTTCATAAGGGGTAGCGGATTTGATCCCGGCAACCCGGGTTTGTCCGGCAAAAGCCGATTTGTAGGCCGAATTGGGTTCTTTGGTTTCTACCGGCGCCTGTGCAGACGATGCGGTTTGAGCGGATACACTTGGACCACCCGCTAAAAAAGCGAGTGAAGTACCCGTCAGGATCATGATAAATCGATTGCTCATGTTGGTTCAGCCCCAAGGCTTCTTTCAGTTCGAATGTAATTTACTACAATATTAAACCTGGTAACGCTAAACACCTAATTTGGTTTCTTTCCGCTGAAATACTTCCTACAGACTTGGGCTCACAGGCGTTAAAAATTCTATTTGGTAATCACAGTGGCGGCTTATGTAAACCCAAATCAATCCGAGTGGAGCATCCGGTATTCGTGGGGTGATTGCCCAACCCGCTGTTTGAACAAGCGGTTAAATTGCACGAGAATTGTTGAACAACGATGGCCTTAAACCGGCGCAGCGTATCCATTTCATGATTGGTTTCGTTACCAAAATTACCGCGTTATTCACCCTTACCCAATCGATATCTCCTTATCAGGAATATTGGTAGACAAAACCGTAATCTGTATACCATCCGATAGAAGAAATGCAGAGACCTTTGCAAGACCACCTTCGTTGCAAACGATGCAAAAGGCTCGATTGACGAATGGATGACTTACCCGTTAAATCACGAAAACGATGAACGCAATGAACAACTCTAAACGGATCAATACCGGCATGAAAGCGTCAATTTTCGGACTGTTTTTCTGTGGCATTGGCCTCCTGTCGTCCTTCGCTCAAATTAGTAAAGCCACTTCTTCAACAACAAAGACCTCAAAAGCTGAGCAGGAAATCATTGACCTCTCGAAGCAAAAGTGGCAATGGATGGCCGACAAGAATGTGGACAAACTGGCTGTTCTCTTCCACGATGAGTCAAAATTCGTCCACATGAGTGGTACCTGGAAAAAGGACGAAGAACTCGATATCATTAAAACCGGAAGAAATGGTTGAATTTCGTTGTTTACCAATCGATCGATTCGGTAGTTTAACCCTGTAATTCACGCACAGAATGATGAGCACAATCATGCAAAAACGCCAACTGGGAAACAATGGACTTACTGTGTCAGCCCTCGGGCTGGGCTGTATGGGCATGAACTTTGGCTACGGCCCCGCCCGGGACAAGCAGGAAATGATTACGCTGATTCGGGCGGCTGTCGAACAAGGCGTCACGTTCTTTGACACCGCCGAAGTCTATGGCCCCTTCACCAACGAAGAACTGGTCGGCGAAGCGCTGGAACCGTTTCGGGGCGAAGTCGTTATCGCCACCAAATTCGGGTTCAACATCGAGGATGGTAAAATGAATGGCGTCAACAGCCGCCCGGAGAACATTCGACGGGTAGTCGAAGCCTCGCTGAAACGCCTGCGACTGGAAGTGATTGACCTGCTTTACCAACACCGGGTTGACCCCAACGTTCCCATTGAAGACGTGGCGGGAACGGTAAAAGAACTGATTCAGGAAGGCAAGGTGACGCATTTCGGCCTCTCGGAAGCCGGGGCGCAGACGATCCGCCGGGCGCACGTCGTTCAGCCGGTCACCGCCCTGCAGAGTGAATATTCGCTCTGGACCCGGCAGCACGAAATCGAAATCATTCCGACCATCGAGGAATTGGGCATCGGTCTGGTGGCGTTTAGCCCGCTGGGAAAGGGGTTTCTGGCTGGTAAGATCGATGAAACCACCCGATTTGCCGAAGGAGACATTCGGAATATTCTGCCGAGATACACCGAAGAAGCCCGGATTGCCAACAAAGCCCTGCTCGATTTGCTGCATCAGTTTGCCGACCAACGCGGGGCCACACCCGCCCAGATTGCGCTAGCCTGGGTGCTGGCGCAGAAGCCCTGGATTGTGCCGATCCCCGGTACGACGAAATTACACCGCCTGGCCGAAAACAACGGAGCCACAGCAATTCAGCTCACGGCGGAAGAACTGCAAAAGATCGAGGATGCCTCGGCACAAATTGAAGTGGTCGGCAACCGATACACCGAACAGATGGAAAAGTCGACGGGCTTGTGAGGTAACCGCAACAAATCAGTGAAAATGGTAGGAAAATCCGTAATTTGTATATCGATCTTTTCCAGCGTAAACGAGACCTTTGCAGGGATACGATCCCTGCTTAAGCGTTTACTGTCATCCCTGAATCCCATTCACTGTGGCCACCTATAACCTAAAAATCAACGGAAAAATCAGGCAGGTGAACGTCGACCCTTCGACGCCCCTGCTTTGGGTACTACGCGATCACCTGGACTTGCCCGGAACCAAATACGGATGCGGTGTCGCCCAGTGCGGGGCCTGCACCGTGCATTTGGATGGAACGGCAGTTCGCTCCTGTCAACTGCCTGCTTCGGCGATTGGTAAACAGGCCGTCACCACGATTGAAGGGTTGTCGGCCAAAGGCGACCATCCCGTCCAGAAGGCGTGGCTGGAACACGACGTGGCCCAGTGCGGTTACTGTCAGGCCGGGCAAATGATGAGTGCGGCCTCCCTGCTGAAAACCAATCCGAAACCCACCGACGAGGAGATTGATGCGTACATGAGCGGAAACATCTGCCGCTGCGGCACCTACCTGCGCATCAAAGAAGCTATCAAATCAACGGCGAAGAAGTAATCCCGTTGCTCTCCACGCGTTAACCAGACCTTGACCATGAACACGACCAAAACAACCCATAACCGGCGTTCTTTCTTAAAAACTTCCCTGCTTTCGGGTGGCGGCATGATGCTCAGTGTTAGCTGGTTATCCAGCTTCAAGTCCGCGGACAAACGACAGGTCCTGAACCTGCCGGAGCAATGGGCCATGCTCAATGGCTATATTCAGATTACCGCCGACAACGTGGTCAAACTCCTGTGCCCCAATCCTGAATTCGGGCAGAATGTGATGACGGCGCTGCCCATGATTGTCGCCGAGGAGTTGGATGTGGACTGGAAAAACGTGGTCGTTGAAATGGGTCCGCACGACAACACGAAGTTAGGTCCCCAGTTTACGGGAGGCAGTAATTCGATCCGCATGTACTGGAAACCGCTCCGGGAGGCCGGGGCAGCCGCCCGACACCTATTGCGACAGGCAGCCGCCCAAACGTGGAACGTGCCGGTGGAAGAGGTCGCGACCAAAGCAGGTGTGTTGAGTCATGCGAACGGAAAATCGGCGAACTACGGCGAAATGGCCGACAAAGCCGCTACCCTGGAGGTGCCGAAAGACCTGAAACTGAAGGCCCCGAAGGATTTTGCGATCGTTAGAAAATCGAAGAAAAATGTTGAGGGCCAAAAAATAATAACCGGCAAGCCGCTCTTCGGATTGGATTATCGGGTCGACGGAATGTTGATTGCCATGATTCAGCATCCGCCGGCCTTCGGCATGAAACTGAAATCGTTCGATGCGTCGCAAACCCTCAAAATGCCGGGCATCAAAGAGGTTTTCAGCCTGAAGTTATACGAAGACGGTTTTGAGCAGGGCGGTTTTGATACGCGGACGTTTAACGATTTGCTGGTCGTCGTGGGCAAAACGACCTGGGAGGTGATGAATGCCCGCAAAAAGTTACTTGCCCAGTGGGAACCGGTGGGCGACACCAAAGATACGATGAGTGGTCGGGGTGGAAAACGGGAGGTTGTGGTTCCGGGCGGGTTGGAAAGCACCAGCACCCAGCTTGAAAAAATGCAGGAACTGTCCCAAAAACCGGCACAGCAATTACGAAAAGACGGCGACCCCGAAACGGCTTTCCAGCATGCGGCTCAGGTGATCGAACGTACCTACAATGCGCCTTTTCTGGCCCATAACTGCATGGAGCCGATGAATTTCTTTGCCCATGTGACGGACGAAAAAGCGGTATTGGCAGGCCCTTTGCAGGCTCCCGGCTGGATCGAACCGACGCTCTCAAAAATCTTAAATCTGCCTGCCGACAAGATTGAAATCCAGATGACACGGATGGGTGGGGGCTTTGGTCGCCGGGCGTATGGCCATTACCTGACCGAAGCGGCCCTGATCTCTAAAAAAGCGAAAGCACCCGTTAAGCTCATCTACACCCGCGAGGATGACATGACCTACGGCATCTATCGCCCGATGTACACGGCAACGTATCGCGCGGCTCTGGATGCCAATAAAAACCTGATTGCGTTTCATGTGAAAGGGGGCGGCATCCCGGAACATGCGATCCATGCCAACCGGTTTCCGGCCGGGGCCGTGGAGAACTACCTGGCCGAAGGCTGGCAGATTCCGTCCAATATCACCATTGGGGCTTTCCGGGCTCCCCGCTCCAACTTTAACGCAGCCGCCGAACAATCCTTTCTGGACGAAGTGGCTGAGGTCATGGGCAAAGACCCCATTGCGTTCAGGCTGGAACTTTTGAAGCGTGCCAAGGAAAATCCGGTTGGCAAAAACAACGAGTATGACCCCGACCGGTATGCGGGCGTGCTCACGTTGGTACGGGACAAGTCGGGCTGGAACAAGCCGGGAAATGAGAAGTACAACCGGGGCGTGGCCGCTTATTTCTGCCATAATTCCTACGCGGCCCATGTGGTCGACATCGTTACCAGGGATGGCCAGCCGTATGTCGAGCGGGTCTTCAGTGCGATGGACTGTGGCATTGTCATCAACCCCGATGCCGCCACCAACATGGTGCAGGGAGCGGTGGTTGACGGAATTGGCAATGCGTTTTATGGGGCTTTAACCCATAAAAACGGGGCCGCCGAGCAAAGCAATTTCCACAATTACCGCCTGATTCGCCATAACGAAGCACCGAAATCAATTGACGTTCACTTTGTCGAAAATGACCTCGACCCGACCGGCCTGGGCGAACCGCCCTTCCCACCGGTGTTTGGTGCCGTGGCAAATGCGTTGTATAAAAACAAGGGAAAACGGTTTTACAACCAACCCTTTCAGAATGAGATGGATAAACGGATGTAGCACCACACCGCAATCAATTGTAATGGAGCATCCGGTATTCGTTGGGTGATTGACCAACACGCTGTTTGAACAAGCGGTTGAAGTGCTGGGGATATTTGAAGCCTAGTTCATAGGCAATTTGACAAATGGATTTGGTAGGGTCAAAGACGCGTTCTTTGGCCACATCGATCACCTTCGACTGGATGTATTCCTGCGCGGTTTTGCCGGTTTCTTTCTTGATTAAATCGCCAAAATAGTTGGCCGACAAATTTAATTCACTGGCACAATAGGCGACCGAAGGCAAGCCAATGGTCTGGGGTTTGTCGGACTGGTAATAGGCATTCAGCAAATTCTCAAACCGTTCGAAAACGCCTTTGTGCGCATAGTCCCGGGTAATGAACTGGCGTTCGTAAAAACGGACGCAATAGTTCAGAAACAGCTCAATATTGGATACAATCAACCGCTTGCTGTGTTTGTCGATGGCATGCTCCAATTCGTAGTCGATTTTGGAAAAGCAATCCAGCACAATTTCCCGTTCCCGTTTCGATAAATGCAGGGCTTCGTAGGATTGGTAGCCAAAGAAGGTATACTCCTGAATGTGTCGTCCCAGGGCCGTGCCGTGGATGATATCCGGGTGAAAAACCAGCGCATAGCCTTTTGGCTGATACATTTCGCCATTGCTGTTCACCCCGGCGACCTGTCCCGGTGCCAGAAAAACCAGCGTTCCTTCCTGGTAATCATACGTATGCCGTCCATACACCAGATCACCGCATTTGACATCTTTCAGGAAAATGGTGTAAAAACCAAAAAACATCCGGGAACCTGGTCGGGGATCGGCCTTGGACAAGTCAACCACACTCACCAGCGGATGACGGGTTTCATTGTTATTGAAGACATTGTAGTCATTGATGGTTTCAAACCGGCGCAGCGTGTCCATATCACGATTGGTTTAGTTACCCTAAAATTACCGCTTTATTCACCCTTCACCAATGGGCATACCTCAATCAGGAATTTTGGTACATAAAACCGTAATCTGTATACTAGACCTGAATTTACCTGAAAAAACCATGGACAAGCAAAAAACCGGTTTAAGAGCCAAAGCTCCAAAGTCAGTCATCTCTTTTTTAGTCGCTGTATTCGTGTTGGTTAGCTACCATACCGCTTTTGCGCAGCAACAGGAAAGGATGGTACGGATTTCAGAAATTGAAATAGATCCGGCTTTTCTGGAAGCGTATAAAACCATCCTGGCCGAAGAATCGGCGGCATCGGTGAAATTGGAGCCGGGAGTCATTGCCATCTTTCCGATGTACCAGAAAGAAAATCCCACATCGGTACGGATTTTGGAACTGTATGCCAGCAAAACCGCCTACGAGCAACACTTGAAAACAGCACACTTCCTAAAGTACAAAACCGCGACACTTAACATGGTAAAATCATTAAAGTTGGTGGATATGGGCGTGATCGACGTGGCAACCATGCCCCTGTTGTTCAGAAAACTGAAGGAAGATAAATGATGAAGATCCATTAACCCATCGTAACCCGATACGACAGCCTCGTTGAGCGTAATTCCCGCAAAAGTGGTCAGAACCGGGTAAGGCCGTCTCCAATGAATGGAATGGATTTCAATAAAACCGTGTTAAGCTGTATCTTTGCAGTCAACCAATAAAACCAGTTATCGCAAGGCTTTGAACCTTGTCAGATACATCATGAGCAAACACGGACGCATTTTAGTCGCCATGAGTGGCGGCATCGACTCCTCCCTGGCAGCGGTTCTGCTGCACGAAGAAGGCTACGAAGTCATCGGCATGACCATGAAAACATGGGATTATGCCTCTTCCGGCGGCAGTAAAAAAGAAACCGGCTGTTGCAGCCTCGATTCCATCAACGACGCCCGCAACATCGCCGTCAACCTCGGCTTTCCGCATTACATTCTCGACATCCGGGCCGAATTCGGCGATTCCGTCATCGACCACTTTACGGGTGAATACCTGGAAGGCCGGACGCCCAATCCCTGTGTTCTCTGCAACACCCACATCAAATGGGACGCGCTGCTGCGCCGGGCTGATCGCCTTGATTGTGAATCTATTGCCACCGGCCATTATGCCAACATCCGGCAAATCAACGACGACAGTTCCGCCAACGGGCGGTTTGTCATCTCCCGCGGCATCGACACCCTGAAAGACCAGTCTTACGTGCTGTGGGGCGTTTCGCAGGATAGCCTGAGCCGGACCAAATTACCGTTGGGCCACCTCCGGAAATCCGAAATCTACGCGATGGCGACCGAACGCGGTTTTACGGAACTGGTCACCAAGTCCGAATCCTACGAAATCTGTTTCGTGCCCGATAACGATTACCGGGGCTTCCTGAAACGGCGCGTTCCGGGACTCGAACAGGAAGTGGCCGGTGGCAATTTCATTCTCGAAGACTCCTCAACCGGCACCCGGAAAGTGGTGGGCAAACACGAAGGCTATCCGTTTTATACCATCGGCCAACGGAAAGGGCTGGGCATTGCCTTCGGCTACCCGGTTTTTGTTACCGACATTCGGAAAGATACCAACGAAGTCATTCTCGGAATCGACAAGGATTTGTACCGCGACGGCATGATGGTCAGCCGGTTGAATCTCCAAAAATATACCTCGATCGAAAAACCACTCGAAACCGTTACCAAAGTTCGGTATAAAGACCCCGGCACCCCGGCGCTTATTTCGCAGGACGGTGACAAAATCAAGGTGCTGTTCGAGCAGGGCGTTTCGGCCATTGCGCCGGGCCAGGCTGCGGTTTTTTACGAAGGCGACGACGTCATCGGCGGGGGCTGGATCATGAAAAGTTTCCGCCAATCCGACGCCAATCAGGAAACGGCGGAGGTGGCTTTCCCATTGTTTGCCTAAGCCATTTCTCTTCTTAAAACCGGAAAGTCATTCCTGATCAGGAGCGGCTTGCCGGTTTTATTTCTTACCAGTTCAGTTGAATGTAGCAATCGGACCGGGGAGCGGCCGGGGCCTGCGTCTTAACAGGAAATTTTGTTTTCGTCACATCATTTTCCAGTAACAACTCCCGCATACTCCCCGCAAAACCGCCGGTTGTGGAGGCCCGCATGAGTTCAACCGGAATGGTAAATTCCTTGCCCACGGTTTCGTCGAGTTGCAGACCCGTTACCATTGGAGGTCGCGAATCGACTTCAGCGTTAAAATCAGATCCCGACTGCCCCCACATCACCTGGTAGCCATCCTTAACCGGATAATTCGGTTTGTGGATTCGTTTGACAATCCATCTGGCGTCAAAAAACACATTGGGTCCTACGGTTTTCTTGGCTTCCTGATCGGCAATCTTGATCGGTGCGCCTTTAACTTCGCTGGTCTCGTACAGCACGTTTCCATTTTTTCCCAGAATCTGGAACCTGACGGTTTGAAACTCGCACGGAATCGGTCTGATGACCTGAAATTTTACCGAACAGGTGTTTGCCAAAATCGCCGACATGGGAATCGCGACCCGGACCGCATCGTGTGGATACACTTCGGTCGTGCTTATTTTTGGCGTTTTTTCGCCGGGTTTGAGCTTGCCAATCACCTTTTCGGTTCGCCCGATCCGGTATTCGACGTGGGTTGCATTGATCGAAATCGGCAAATCAGCCAGACTGGTGGCGGCAGCATTTTTGTTGATCGCCAGGTTTGTCGTTTGCAACACGTCAGTTTTTCCATCTTTGACCCGGAGAACCTGCCGACGGACAAACCAGTTTCCCTGCGTGGGTGGTTTGGTAATCGGATTGGCAGGCTTGAACGTTGGGTTGACCAGCACAACTTCCTGATAGAAAATATTTTGGCCTTCTATTTTCTTCGGATATACCAGAGACGGCATCGCAAGGTTGGTAACGCCAACGGGAACCGGGGATGTGCTGGTTTGCTTATCAAAACCGATCCAGGTGATGGTCGTCATTCCCGTGAAGGGTGCTTTGGGGGCAATTTCAGGTTTTCTGGCAAAACCGAGGAGGCTGCATAAAAGCAAGCCACAGAACAGTACGTTCATGTACGAAGCAGGATTTAGATTTTCAGGATACCCGCAAGAAAGCATACCGTTCCTATATACGTTCAGAAAGGATTATTTAACGGTTATGGTGCTGGTAAATCGGAAACTCCCCTCCTGTTTTCGGCTGATTTGTTTTCCTTGAAACCATTTATATCTTGCAATACCAGGATCTCTTTTGCCGTTCTGAATCAGGCGGTTGTCCGATTGTCCGTACTTTTTCAACAAAATGGATTCAGTCTGGTTAATCAGAAGAAAGAGGAAAAATCAGTTGAGCGTGGATGAGATTAAAAAACCGTGCAACTTTGTACGTCAAACCAAACACGTCGATAGCCGAAAAGCTGTTGCCGTGATCCACCCAGCCTATGTTGTACCTGATTTGGACTTTACTGAATATTGCGTTAGGCGTTTATTTCATTATCCTGTGTTTTCAGGCCGCTCGCTTACTAAAAGAACGAATTGGACTGTACGCTGCCGTTATTTTCACGTTTGGGCTTTTATCTTTTACCACTAATTCAGGCAAAAAAAGTGTGGGTATCCGTGAAAATCCGGATGTAAAAAAGTGGACTTACGTTCCGAGAGATAGTATTATACCAGGCGGTTTAAAATTCGCCCATGCCAGGATTGATAAAACCTGGATTTCCCGAATCGAATTGACGGTTTCGTACGGGGTCAAAAAATCGTCAAACCAAACCGTACCTGTTGAAGCCAATTCGGTGTGGTATGGTTCAGTTACTGGTTTCAATTGGGAGCCCATTTCAATTTCGGCTCATGCAACAACAGACCAGGAATACGCGTATACGGTAATAGGGACTTTGCAGTGGAAATTGCTGGGAATCTCCCTGTATTCGCAACCCAAAACGTACGAGGGCTCTATTGAATTAAAGTAAGTGGCAGCTTGTCCTTCCTGAAAAAAGGTGGGATGAAAATTATATCCTGAATCGACGTATGAAAAAAACCGTACTTTCCCTGCTTATTCTGGTTATCAGTGGCTTGTCGGCTCAGGCCCAAACCCGCAAATACCTGATTCTGCTGAAGGATAAAGCCAACACGCCTTACTCGATCAGCCGACCGGAGCAATTCCTTTCTCAACGAGCCATTCAGCGACGGAGCAAACAGGGCATTTTGGTGCAGGAAAAAGACCTGCCCGTCAATCCGGCTTACGTTTCCGCCCTTCAGCAAACCGGGGCTAAAATCTGGTTCAGTTCGCGTTGGGCCAATGCCGTTTTGGTCGAAACGACCGAGGCCAATCTGGCCACGATTCGGGCGCTGGCCTTTGTGCAGGGCGTCGAGAGCAACCGTTCCATCGGCAACGCCCGGGTTGGCTATGCCCAGTTAACCTCCAATCCCCAAAAGAACAAACTCGAACAGGCCGATCCGAGCGTCTACGGTATTTCGAGCGAGCAGTTGATCCAGATTGGCGTCGATAAAATGCACGCGCAGGGCTACCACGGCGAAGGCATGCTGGTCGCCATTCTGGATGCCGGTTTTCGGAATGCCAACCAGGTACCGTTTCTAAGCCCATTATTCCAGCAAAACCGCGTTGTTGGTACCTACGATTTTGTCCGGAAAGAAACCAGCGTTTACGAAGATGACTCCCACGGCCTGAATGTGTTATCGATCATGGCCGGGTATCAGGCCAATCAGTTGGTAGGCCCGGCCTATCAGGCCTCTTACCTCCTGCTCCGAACCGAGGATGCTGCCAGCGAAACGCCGGTTGAAGAAGCCAACTGGCTGTTCGGGGCCGAGTATGCCGACAGTACCGGGGTCGATGTCATCAACTCCTCCCTGGGCTACACCACCTTTGACGATCCGACGCAAAGTCATACCTACAATGATCTAAACGGCCAAACGACGCTCGTCAGCCGGGCCGCCCGCTGGGCCGCTGAAGCCGGTATGCTGGTGGTTAATTCCGCTGGAAATGAGGGCAATGACGCCTGGCGCTACATTGGCGCCCCCGCCGATGTGCCAACGGTTCTGGCCATTGGCTCCGTGGACCGGAATGGCGTCAAATCATCGTTCAGTTCATTTGGTCCCACCGCCGACGGTCGCGTCAAACCGGATTTGGTTGCCCTGGGATCCGGTACGGTTTTGGGTTCGCCGGTCGGTGTTGTTTCCACCGGAAGCGGAACGTCCTACTCCGCTCCCCTCGTCGCGGCTTTAGCAACCGGTTTCTGGCAAGCCAACCCCCGGTTGACCGCCCAACAGGTGATTGCCTGCCTGCGCCAGTCGGGCAGTCAGTTTAGCCAGCCCAATAATGAATTAGGGTACGGTATTCCCAACTTTGAACGGGCTTCGGCCATTGCTGCCAATGAGTATTCACTGCTGATTTACCCCAATCCGTTCACCAACGCCGACCGGCTGATGGTGCAGTGGAATGAAATCCCGTTGAATCAGACCATTGATGCGATGGTGACCAATTCGGCGGGTCAGGTGGTGTGGCAACATAAATATTCGTCCGATCGGATTGCCAACTTTTCATTGCAGTCACTGAGCTTATCGCCCGGGCTGTATTTCCTAACGCTTTCAAGCGAAAGTGCCAAACGAACCGTGAAGTTGATGAAATACTGAGGTATGAAAGTTGTTCAGGGTGATATTACAAAATGCACCGTCGATGCCATCGTCAATGCCGCCAACTCGAGTCTGCTGGGTGGAGGAGGTGTCGATGGAGCGATTCACCGGGCGGCCGGACCGGAGCTTCTGGCCGAATGCCGCACGCTAAACGGTTGCCAAACCGGCGATGCGAAACTGACCAAAGGTTACCGCTTGCCAGCCCGCTACGTCATTCACACGGTTGGCCCGGTCTGGCAGGGTGGCACCAACGGTGAACCGGAGTTGCTGGCTAGTTGTTACCGCCGATCGCTGGAAATTGCGACGGAACACGGTTTGCATTCCATCGCCTTTCCCAACATCAGCACCGGAATCTACGGTTTCCCGAAAGAGTTGGCCAGCCCAATTGCCATCGAAACCGTACGGAATTTTCTTGCGCAACGGGAAACGTCGATCCGGGAAATTCAGTTTGTTTGCTTCGATGACGACAATTTCCGGCTTTATTATCAAAAAGTAATGCACTGAGCGTTAACGGCCAAACCGATACCACTGCAATTCATCGGCTTTTTTGCCCTGTAACACATCCCGAATCAGTTCAGCCGCCGTCACACTGAAGGTGATGCCGTTGCCGCCAAAGCCGAGCGCAAAATAACTGTGCGGAAAAGCCGGGTGTTCGCCAATGTAGGGAAGACCGTCCTTGGTTTCACCGAAGGTACCCGCCCACGCCAGATCCGGAATAAACGGCAGATCCGGGTATAATTGCCGCACTTTTTCGGTCAGCATTTCGCGTTTCCGGTCAATCAGTTTATCGCGCAGCAACGCGTTTTTGAACGGTTCGTCTCCCCCGCCGACCAATACTCGGTTGTCGTCGGTAGTCCGCAAATAGAGGTAGGGACTTTGCGTGTCCCAGAGCAAAACCGACCGCAGTTCCGGAGGAAGTTCGGCCAGCTGTTCGCTCACAACGGCGAAGGTGCTTTTCAATTTGACCACTTTTTCCGGCAGCATTTCCTGCGCTTCGTACCCGGTGCAATACACCACTTTCCGGGTTTCGATCAACGCCAGATCGGTGGTCAACACCCGAACGCCGTTGGGTTCATAATCCGTGGCCTTGATTTCAACGTGATCAAAAACCCGTAAGCCTTTGGCAACGGAAGCCCGTAGCAGATCATGGGCGAAATGATAGGCGTCGATCTCGGCGGCATCAGACGAACAAATGGCCGCAACGGCCGCCAGTCCAAACCGTTTCCGCAGACTGGCCCGGTTGAGCCACTCCACCTTAAAACCGTGTTTCCGGCGGGATTCATATTCTTTCCGCAGAAATTCTTCGTCGTCCGGGATGGCCGCGAGATAAATGCTCTTCTTTTGTTTGAAACCCGACCGGCTTTTGAGTTTCCTGACCAATTGGTCAATTTTACCGATGGCATCCCGGCACGATTCGTAAGCCCGAATGGCCCCCTCCTCGCCAATCATTGGAATCAGCTCGTGCAAAGCAGTGTCGATTTCGTATTGCAGCATGGCCGTGCTGGCCGAAGTGCTGCCCGTTGCCACATCCCGTTTGTCGATCACAACGGTATCGAAACCCGCCTGAACGAGGGAATAGGCCATGAGCGAACCCGTGATGCCGCCCCCCACAATGAGTACATCGCAGGAAATGGGTTGGCGTAGAGATGGATACGTGTGTAATAAGCCGTTTTTCAACAGCCAAAAAGGTTCCTGAGAGTGAACGTCCATAAAAGGGAGAAATGAGAAAATAGACAAGAGAAATAAGACAACGTCTGTATTCATTTCCCGTTTCTCCTGTTACAAGCATAACCGCTTGAGCAGGCTCAGGGTTTAAAGAAAAAGCCACCCCGTTTCGGAGGTGGCCTGGATCGGACGGTTCATTCTAATTCCCAACGCTTTCTTCGGTTTCAGCCCGGTTGGCAACTTCGGGTTTGTTGGCCGGTGGAGGGCTGACCATTAAATTCTGCTGCTTATAATTTCGGTTAGCCATCGAGGGTTTCGCCGGAATGGCAATGGCCGGGTCTCCAAGGCCGCCCCGGCGTTGCTGTTCGCGGTAGCTGGCAATGTTCTGCGGCTGGCGTTTCCGAATTCGGAAGGTAATCCCCGACTCGGGTTCCCATTCGCGGGCTGCTTTTGCCTTATTTGGATGTTTGTAATTCGCTGTCGAATACGTAGGGTCTCGTTTCACTTTATCCTGTGAAGTCGCCGGCATAGCCAAAGCTATCGCCAGCAGACCCAGACAGGTCTTCCATATCGTCTTCATGGGAGCTGTGGTTTTGTTGTACCGGGAAAACAATAAAGTTGTTTCCGTTGCCAATATAACACCACAAATAATAACTACACTTTTCGTTATTCTATTTTTTCTTTGTATTCATCCGAATTATCGATTTTTCAGTCGTCAATTTGCCAATTTCACGCACATCTACCCAACGAACCTCCTTCGTTTCTGCTGTCTGTACAAATGGTTGGTCTGTTGTGGCTTCCAGTAAAAACCGAATATCGTAATGAAGGTGTTCAGGCTCTGAAACTCGCGCGGGAATCGTATGAACATCCACATCAAAAATAGCCCGGTTCACCACTTTCAGATCCCGAAGACCGGTTTCTTCCTCGGCTTCCCGCAGTGCCACCCCGAGAAGATCCGGATCACCGTCGGCGTGTCCGCCGGGTTGAAACCAGCGGTCGAGTTTGGCGTGATGGAGAAGAACCACCTGCCAGCGGTCGGGGCTGACGATCCAGGCCGAACCGGTCACATGGCCGATGGTCAGTTGCCGCTCGAAGCAGTTGGGATGGTTCCTGACGAATTGAATACTGTGTTCCAGCATGGTCCTTTCATCTTCGTCGAAAGGCTGGTGGTGCTTTAACAAGTCTAGCAAGGGTTGACGGTGCATATTTGATATTCAAGTTGGCAATGAAGAGAAAAAACTGCAATTTCGTCCTGATTTTACTACGACATACAATTAACTGAAACTATGAAAAAAATTTCCATTCTAGCCACACTGACGCTGGTTGCCCAGCTTGCCATCGCCCAGATTAAATTGCCGCAAGCCAGCCCGGGTGCAACAGTAATCCAGACGGTTGGAACCACTGATTTTACCATAACCTATTCCCGGCCCAGCCTGAAAGGACGCGCAGCCCTGGGTGCACAAACACCCCTGGCGCCATTCGGCCAGCTCTGGCGGACCGGTGCCAATAGCGCAACCACTTTTAAAACGACTACCGATGTCATGGTGCAGGGCCAGAAATTGCCTGCCGGTACTTATTCGGTATTTACCATCCCGAACCAGAACGACTGGACCCTGATCTTTAATAAAAACCAGACCGCCAGTGCGGAAGAAGGCATTCCGAACGGATACAAAAAAGAAGAAGATGCCATTCGGGTGCAAATAAAAGCAGAAAAAGTCTCCCGCCCCCGCGAAACGTTCACCATCGACATCAGCGACCTGACCGATAGCACCGCCAATTTAAACTTCTACTGGGCAGATACGCGGGCCATCGCCAACCTCAAAGTCGACGTGCTGGCCAATGCGCAGGCTAACGTCGAGAAAGCCGTTGCCGACAAACCCGAGGATGCCGGTATTCTGCAAGCGGCCGCCAACTGGAACCTTTCCAAAAACCGCAATCTGGACCAGGCGCTGGCGTGGGCCGATAAGTCGATCGGGCTGAAACAAACCTATTCGAACCTGTGGATTAAAGCCCAAATCCTGTCAAAAATGGGCAAGGTAGCCGAGGCATTACCGCTGGCTCAAAAGGCATTGACGGTAGGTGAAGCGTCCAATGACCCGGTTTTCCGATTCTACAAAGACGGCATTCAAAAAGGGGTTTCCGATTACCAGGCACTGATTCCAGTGGACACTAAAGCCCTGAAAGGCAAGAAGAAAAAAGCATAAGCTTTTGACAAACAATACTCATAAAAACCGCTTTCAATCATTGAAATTGAAAGCGGTTTTTATTTTTACATACAACTATACACCCCAAGGATAGTTTTCAGCATATTTGGATATGCCAACTGAACGCGTCCGTATTCAACAACTAGAACATCTCGCCATTGAGCAGGGACAAGCCATCGAGAGTGTGGCCCGGGGTTTAGCCAATCTGACCGTCACGGTCAAGTAGGAATTTGCCCAGGTTAACAACCGGCTTAATAGAATAGAAGGTGATGTGGCCGAAATGAAAACCGACGTCGCTGGACTGAAAACCGACGTTGCCGAAATCAAAACCGATGTCGCCGGATTGAAAACCGATGTGGCTAGTTTAAAAGTCGGACAGGGTCGTATGCAACTGACACTCGATATGCTCTTGGCGTATCTCAGAGAGCGTCTTTAGCCCTAAAAATCAGGAGGGAGTTACCGTTTTCTGCGTAGGCACAACCTGTTCCAGTAACCAGGCAATTCCGATTAACAGGACGCAACCGATGACATTCAGCCACAGAAATGCGGTCAGTTCAGCCAGCCAGCACCAGACGACAAGCCCCTCGGTAATCACGGCGGCCCAGAAGGTGGCCTTCCCTCCTATGGATTTGAAATAAAAAGCCACCAAAAATATCCCCAGAATAACGCCGTAAAAAAGTGACCCCAGGATGTTGACGGCTTCGATCATGCTCCCCAGCTTGCTGGCAAATTGGGCCACAATGATGCAGAACACCCCCCAAATGATGGTCGCCACCTTTGACGCCTTCAAATAATGCCCATCGGAATAGTCTTTGCAAAAAAGTCGCTTGTAAATGTCGACCACGGTGGTGGAAGCCAGCGAACTGTAGGCCGCGGCAATCGACCCCATCGACGCACTGAAAATAACGGCAATCAGTAATCCAATCAACCCGTGGGGCAGAAAGTCGAGAACGAAACGGAGAAAAACATAATTGACATCACTCGTATCGCCCACCGGGTTGTTCTTTTTAATCAGATTGACCACCTGCCCCTTCACCGCTTTGGCTTCTTCATCGGTTTTCAGGATTACCGCCTTGGTTTGTTCAACAGAAGCGTCGTTTTTTTCGGAAAGGGCCTTGTTTAAAGTCAAAACCGCCTTCTGGCGACGGGCCGCAATAGTTTGGTGTTCCGTTTCCAACTGCCGGTATTGATCCGCATACGGGCTTTTCAGCAGTTGATCGGTCTCTACTTTATTAAAAAAAACCGGGGAAGGGTTGAACTGGTAAAATACAAATACCAGCACACCCACCAGAAGGATCAAAAATTGCATCGGAACCTTCAACATTCCGTTGGCCAGCAACCCCAACCGGCTTTGCCCAATCGATTGACCCGTCAGATACCGCCCCACCTGCGACTGATCGGTACCGAAATAAGACAGTTGAAGGAAAAAACCGCCAATCAGTCCGGACCAAAGATTGTAGCGGCTGTCGGGGTCAAATTTGAGGTCGATGGTATTGAGCCGCCCGGCTTTTCCGGCCACTTCCAGCGCATCCATAAAACCGACATCCGCCGGAAGCAGATGCACCGTCATCCAGCCCGCAATAAACATGGCCACGGTAACAATCAGCATTTGCTGGAGGTGTGTATAGGAAATGGCTTTGGCGCCACCCGTCACGGTATACACCAGCACAATGCCGCCCATGATGATGTTGGTCCAGAAGATGTTCCACCCCAGAATGGTCGACAAAATGATGGATGGTGCGTAGATGGAAAGGCCCGTCGATAATCCGCGTTGCAGCAGGAAGAGCAAAGCCGTAAAGACGCGAACCCGGGCGTCGAACCGGGATTCGAGGTACTCGTAGGCGGTAAAAACTTTCAGCCGGTGGAAAATGGGAACGAACGTGACGGCAAGCACCACCATCGCCAGCGGCAGGCCAAAATAAAACTGAACAAACCGCATCCCGTCCGTAAAAGCCTGCCCAGGCGTGGAGAGAAACGTAATGGCACTGGCCTGGGTGGCCATCACAGACAGGCAAACGTGGTACCACGGCAATGACTGGTTGGCCAGCAGGTAATCGCCCATATTGCGGTTTCCCCGGCTGCGAACCACCCCATAAACAATGATGATCGCCAGTGTGCCAGCCAGGATGAGCCAATCGAGACTGCTCATGAAAAATACCGCATAAATCCGTAAAACAAGATAATTTCGAGCAGCAAACTGCCAATGACAATGCTGTATAACTGGCGCCAGGAACGCGCAAAAGGAGGCAAATCCGTAGATTTTTGGGTCATCGCAGAACGGTGGTTGGTTCTTTCTTCTTTATGGCAACGAAAATAGGCAAATCTCTCGTATACAATTTACCTTTCCCGTCATTAAAACTATCCTACCTTATTTTTGAATTGTTCAATTTTAAAGATAGTTTGCAGGCAGGCTTTTCCCGATCCCCCACAAGATACGGTCAAATATGGCAAAACTACCCGGAAATGACGCGGAGAAATCCGTTTTTGGTTTGGACGGCAAAGTGGCACTGATCACGGGAGCCAGCAAAGGCATTGGCGAGGACATTGCCCGCATCTTTGCCCGTTTCGGTGCCAGAGTCGTGATTAGCAGCCGTCGGCAAAGTTCCCTCGACGGCGTCGTTGCCGAAATCCGGAAAGACGGTGGAGAAGCCTGCGGCATTGCCGCCCATGCCGGCGACCACGACCAGCTCCGGCACCTGGTCGATAAAACCGTGGAGGTATATGGCGGAATCGACATTTTGGTCAACAACGCAGCTACCAACCCCATTTTCGGACCGACGATTGACTGCGATCTGGCCGCTTTCGATAAAATCATGCAGGTGAACGTCAAGGCCCCTTTTGAGCTCAGTAAAATGGTATATCCGATAATGAAAGCCCGGGGCGGTGGCAGCATCATCATGATGAGCAGCATTGCCGGCGAAACGCCCGACCCCGGTTTGGGCATGTACAGCGTTAGCAAAGCGGGTCTGAACATGCTGACCAAAGTTCTGGCCAAAGAATGGGGGCCCGACAACATCCGCGTCAACGCCATCTGCCCCGGCCTGATCAAAACCAAATTTAGTCAGGCGCTCTGGCAGGATGAAGCGATTCTGGCTCATTTTACGCACCGCTTGCCCATCGCCCGCATGGGTACCACCGACGAAATCAGCCCACTAGCCCTGTTTCTTGCCTCCAACGCATCGGCGTATTGTACAGGCAGTTTGTTTCACGCGGACGGCGGAACGTTGATTTGAGTCCTGACCACTGTACGTGTCAAAAGAATCTGACGGAATGTTCAGGAACGTTTTTTTTGAGTTTCTTCACTGAACCGATACAATTTTAAACTCTGTTCGTCGGTTTTTTTGGTGTTTACTTTCGGGACAGGCAACTTCGTCGGTACAGCCATTCAGGATTTCAGTCTCACCATACCCCTGAGCATCCAGCCTTGAAGGGTCGATCCCATGGTTAACCAGATAATCGACCGTGGCTCTGGCCCGGTAGGTCGACAGTTGCAGGTTGTAGGCATCGTTGGCGCGGCTATCGGTGTGCGACCGGAGTTCAATTTTCATTTCCGGGTATTTTTTCAAAAGAACGGCTAAATGATCCAGTTCCCGGGCGGCATCCGGGCGAATGAAAAACTTGTTGTAGTCATAATAGATGTTTTTCAGCTCAAATACATCGCCCTCACCATAGATCCCCTGCTGTTTTTCAATCAGCTTGGGATTTTTTCCAGCCTTCATTTTCGGGATTTGTTCACTGTTGGCTGTATAGCGGTTTTTCTGCGTGGTCAGCGTGTAGGGAGCCCCTGGTTTCATTTCGAATTCATATTTGCCATCCGTTCCGGTCACGACTTGCTGTTCCGATTTGTCTTTATCATTCCGCAAGGTCACCGTCACGCCCGGTGCGGGCTGCTGGTTTACTTCGGTTTTCACCGTTCCTTTCACCAGCGTATTTTCACTTTTTTCCAGGTAGATCGACACCGTCATCACCGGCCTTTCCGATTGCGTCATCGTCGAAAACCGGATGCTGTTGGGAGAGTACCCTTCCTTAATGGCCTTAAACTCGTAATCGACATTGGCATCGACACAAAAACCGGTTTTCCCATCAACCCCGGTAAAGCGCAAATCCTGATTCACCCCGGCTTTGATCACCCGAACATCGGCCACGGCGATGGGTTCACTGGTTTTGGCATCATAAACAAAAATGTTCAGTTGCTTGCAGGTTCGCCGGAAACTGTAAATATTGTCGTCACTGACACCCCGTTTCCGGTTGCTGCTGAAATACCCGGACGTCCGGTTTTTGGTGGTAATGAGGCCAAAGTCGTCTTTTTCCGAATTAATGGGATACCCCATATTCTGAACACCTTTAAAAGCGATTCCTTCCCGCAGTTCAGCATAAAACAGGTCGAGCCCCCCCAACCCTTCATGACCGTCCGAGGAGAAGTAGAGGTTGCTGTTTTCGTCAACAAACGGAAACATCTCGTTGCCTTCCGTATTGATTTCCTTGCCCATGTTCACCGGCGACGACCACTGCCCGTCCTTGAACTCGACCACATAAATATCGGTTCCGCCAAAACCGCCCGGCATATCCGACACAAAATACAGTTTGGTATCATCCGGTGATAAAGCCGGATGTCCGACCGAATAATCGTTGCTGCAAAACGGAAGTTCCTCGACCTTCTGCCAACTCCCTTTGGCATTTTCAGCGATGTATAATTTCAGTTTCCGAATGCCATCGTTACTTTTTCCGCCTTTCCCTTTGGCGGTGTTGTTACGGGTGAAAATGATCCGGCTCTGGTCTTTGAAAAAAGTCATCGGCCCCTCGTGGTATTTCGTGTTGAGCGTCCGGCTGAACAATTCGGTTTTGGAAAGCGACTTTTCTTCCACGGGTGCTAGCTCAACCGCGTCAGCCGTCGCATTACTTCCACCCAGCGAAGCCGCCCGGGCCGCGAGTTCTGCATTATTTTGCAGTTCAGCCGTATCAGGATAAAAATACAAGTCCAGAAACGGGGTTTGATTCCAGCCAAAAACCCGTTTGACCGGTCCCGTTTCGTCGCGCGCTGATACAAAAGCCAAACCGTTCTGGTAATACATCGGGCTAAAATCGGCCTGGCGGGAGTTGACCGGCAGAAATTCCACTTTATAGGAAGAGGAATCCTGAAAAAACCGGTTCATGTCCATGTAGGAAACCGTAAATTTCCGGCCCCGCAAGTCTTCATTCTGTTTTTCTCCATATTTGCTGTATAGTTTTTGCGAATCGCGGTATTTGCCATTGGCGGCCAGTGCCTGGGCGTAGTAAAGGTAATTTTTGGAGTCGGTTTCGGGAAATTCCCGGATCAAATCGGCGTAGATTCGTTCGGCATTTTTAGTATCCTGCAACGCGCGGTAACTATAGCCCAGTTTGGTGTAAGCCTCCTGCACTTCAGCGGGATCTTTCTTTTTGTCGAGTCGCAAAAAATCCTCATACGCCCGGGCCGCATTCACATAAGCCAGATTCTCAAACTGTTTGTTAGCCGCCTTCAGTCGCGCACTTTGCGCCTGAACGGCCAACGCCACAATACTCAGGATGGCACTCAGCAGGAACAATCGTACGTATTTCATAGTGAATTGAAAGGGTTACTCATCCAAAGCATCAAAATGAATGCCAAAAATTGTTTGTACATCACATTTATACGTATTGAAATCGTATCTTTTAGCAACCGTTGACAAAAAAAGAAAACGGTTTTTAAAAAATAAAGGGATTGTTATCCGACAAGGAGACGCTCAATTTTCAGAATTTTTCGGGTCTGATCGGTCACGCGATACCGGTCGTCGGGCCGGTATCCGATGAGCCAGGCGATGGCATCACCCGCCACGACGACCCAGGCAGAACGCCGGTCGGTCAGGGAGACTTTCCGATTGGTCAGAAAATTGCCAACCGACAGCTTGCCTTTCATGCCGAGCGGCTGGAAGCGATCTCCGGTTTGCCACCGCCGAATGGTCAACGGCCCGGAAATCCGGTCTGCATCCAGGCAGGCGATATCCGGATTGGGTGGGATCTGGAAACCGGCTAACGACTCAATGATTTCGAATCGTAAACAAAAGTGATCAAAAATAGACACAACGCCAGACGGCACGTTATTGAACCAAATCTCCTGATTCGCAACGGATTGTAATGCTGAAATGACTAGATAGTCACGATCGCGAAGCAATTGATGAGTCGCCGATGCAAATTTTTGCCCAAAACCGTCCCCCCGAACGGCTTCAGCAAGGGCATCCATCTGAACATACTGAAAACCGTACGGTTTCAGCCATTCGGACAACCGAAAAGCCCACTCCCGCTGGTTGAGAAGTTGTTGAATCGAAAGAAAAACGCCTTCCGGACGGTTTTCGGCCATGATTTCCCACGACCGGCGCATTTCCTCATCAATCAGTTCATCCGCCGATTGCAAGCGCGCAACGGTGGTTGGGAGGGTTTGCAACAGGCTGGGGTTCATCTCTTTCAAAACGGGAATCACCTGATGGCGAAGGCGGTTTCGGCGGTATTTGTCGGACGCATTGGAACTGTCGTCGCGCCAAACCAATTCCATTTCCCGCGCATAGTCGCCAATGGTTTCACGATCGGCAAACCAGAGTGGCCGGATGATGCGCCCCTGCCGAATGGGAATGCCCCGCAATCCGGTCAGGCCCGTACCGCGTACGAGGTTGATCAGGATCGTTTCCAAAACATCATCCTGGTGGTGAGCCGTTGCAATACCGGCATAGCCGTTCTCCTCCGCCAGGTGCTCAAACCACGCATACCGCAGGTGCCGGGCCGCCATCTGCGTCGAAATCCCCTGCTCTTCGGCCTGCTGCTTTGCCGGTAAACGGGTCGTATGAAACCGGACGCTATGCCGCTCCGCGAGGGCTCTCACAAAGGCCTCATCTTCATCGGATTCGGCCCCGCGCAACTGAAAATTGACGTGGGCGATCCCGTACTGAAACCCTGCCATTCGAAACAACTCTGCCATGACCACCGAATCCAGCCCACCACTAACCGTCAGCAGGATGCAATCAGTTTGGTTAAAAAGTTGTTCTCTGTTAATAAAGCTTAAAAACTGGTGTTCTATCGCCCGGTTTCGCGTTAAAGCCATAATTTTGTACCCGAAATGGTCTGAAATCCGTTGCGTCGGTTCAGTAGAAAAGTATTCCTAGTTAATCATTTAATCGGCGTAATCCCAGTTTCGATTCGTTAGAAAATTTTTTTCCATGCATCGCAACCCTTTGAATAAAACAAGCGTCTATAGCAATAAAGTGGTCCACAAACTCCTTGTCCTGCTCCTGGTTTTGCTGGTCAGTACGGCAAACGCCCAGATTAGCAATCCGGCAGCGGGGGGCGCAACCGATATTGTGATTCTGAAACGGGCCGACCAACTGGAAGGCCTGCAATCGGGAACCGAAGAGATTCGTAAACTGACCGGTAACGTTGAGCTTCTGCACAATAATACGCTGATGTTTTGCGACCGGGCGGTTCAGAATCTGACCACCAACGTCATTGAAGCTTACGGCAATGTACGGATGATTCAGGGCGACACACTGAGTGTCAAGGGAGATACTTTGTTCTATTACGGGGCCAGTCGGCAAGCCAACGTCACAGGGCGAACGGTGGTACTGAAAGACCGGAAAATGACACTGACCACGCGTCGGCTGGATTACGACATGGCCAACGGAATCGCTCATTATCCGGTGAAAGGCCGGATTGTTGATCGGGAGAATATTCTGACGAGCCGGGAAGGTTATTACGACACGCGGACGAAACTGTTTACGTTTCATGAGAATGTCAAACTGGTCAACCCGCAGTATACGCTGACCGCTGATTCGTTGCTTTACAACTCGTTGAGTAAAATCGCCACGTTTCAGGGGCCAACCAAAATTGTGAGCAAGGAAGGAACGCTGCTTGCCAAAGACGGTGATTACAATACCGTCTCGCGCCTGTCGAACTTCCAGCGCCGGGCCACCATTGAAACGGAGAAATATACGCTGACGGGCGATACGTTGTTTGGGAATAACGCCAACGATTTTTATACCGCCCGTGGCAATGTGGTTCTTTTTGCGAAGGGAGATCAAACCATTCTGACGGGCGATTTTGGTCGATACAACCGAAAAGCCGGTGTAGCCCGCATGATTGGACACGCCCTGGTCAAGAGCATTTCACGTTCGGATACGCTGTTTATGCGGGCAGATACCCTCTGGTCGTTTGAACTCCCCAATCCGAAATACAAAAAGGGGAAGACCAACACGGATTCGACGTACCGGCGGTTGATCGGCCAGCGAAATGTGCTGGTTTTCAAGAATGATTTGCAGAGCAAATGTGACTCGATCGTGTATGAAACAGCAGACTCTACCATCTACTTTTTCAAGGATCCCATAGTCTGGAGCACGAATTATCAGATGGAAGGTGACTCGATAACGGCATTGATGAAAAATAATCGCATCCATAAAATGTTACTTCGGGGCCATTCTTTCGTCATATCACAAGATACATTGCTCAATTTTAACCAGGTGAAAGGCCGGACACTAACCAGCTATTTTGCGTATGACCGGAAAAGTGACCGATCTGACATCGATCATGTGGTGGTTGAAGGCAACGGGGAGAGTCTGTATTTTGCCGTCGATGACAAGAATAAAATGGTGGGTATGAACCGGGTGTTGTGCAGTAAAATGACGATCCGATTTGCGGACCGTAAGGTCAACAAAATTAGTTTTTATGGCCAGCCGGACTCCAAATTGGTTCCTCCGCAGGAATTGAAAGACGCTGACAAACAACTGGATGGTTTTAACTGGCGGATGGCCGAAAAACCAACCAAAGCCCGCATCCTGGGTTTACCGGAAACAGCACCCGCACCGACGACGGTTTTAAGTGCAACATCGGTAAAAAAAGCGGCAACAGCCGTTCTGCCCGAAGCATCAGCTACCACCAAACGGGAAGTTCCGGTAAACGAGTCAAAAATGAAAGGGTTGATTCGGAAAACGTCCGGAAACACCGTGGAATCCACAACTGTCAAAGAAGCGGTTTCGGTGAACAAGCCCGCCCCCGTTCCGACGGTTGAACCGAAAAAGGAAATTGAAAAAGTGAAAACGGCCGCCGTTCAGCCCGTTGATAGTGCTACCACTGCGGCCGTAAAAAGTGTACCGCTGAAAAAAACATCTGAGGCACCGAAAATCACGAAAAACCCGACCGTTGCCAGCCCGGAGAAGAAAGTGAAACCATTGGACAGCTTATCGACCGAAAACTCGAAAAATACCATTACAAAACCAGCGCTCCGTACCACGCCAGCGCCGGTAGAAGAAAGCGATCTGGAAAGAGAACTTAATAAAAAACCGGTCCGGAAAACCGGTAACTGATTAGGTGTCCAGCGGTTTACAAAATAAATTTTTGAATCTGTTTTAAACCTTTGGGGTACCATTCGGTTCTAACTGACAAAAAAGGGATTGAATTGCAATTTTTTGAGGAAGTGGTCGTTGACTTTCTCATTTTTTTAAATATGTTTGTGATGGGGTATTATATCCACCCAGTTACCGAATGAAATTATATGAAACAACCTGTACGTTTATATGCCTGGTTAACTGGATTGGCACTTCTGGTATCGCAGAGCCTACTGGCTCAGAGCGATAGCAGCAAGCCCAAAAGTCGGTTGGAGTTGGGGCAAAAACCCGCACCGACAAGCCGTGTCATTCATTCCCGCAACTTCCCATTCCTGAAGCATCCCAGCGTTTCCAGTCTGGATCGTGGTGTCACCGCTCAGAAAAATACGGCCATCAACCAATTTTATCGCAATCAACTTCTGCACACCTCGGCGGGTAAAACCCCGGCTCGCACAGCCAGTTCGGATACCGGCAACTTGCCTGCACCGGAAGCCCGGGTGTCGGCGGAAGAAACCCGGAAAATTGAAGATTGGATGTACGCCAGTGACCGGATCACGGTATCGAATATTTACCCGAATCCGGCCAATGAAAGAGCTGAAATCGATTACCAGATATTCGGTGGGGTAAAAGACGCGAAACTCATCTTTTACAATGTGTTAGGTGCTCAGGTGAAAGAGTATGTTCTGGATCGGAATGAGCGAAAAATCCGGATTGCAACCAGCGAAATGAATTCCGGGATGTACTTTTATCAACTGTCTTTGGAAGGACAGAAAATCGCAACCAAAAAGTTAATGGTCAGTCATCAATGACGATCGATATAAAGTTTGATAGGCAGTAGGCAGTTTTTCTGTTTACTGCTTATTTTTTTGCCTGCCAGCCCCCTCAACGTCAGCACTATTTACAGGGAATGATCGTTAGTCTTACAGAGATTTTTATTAATTTTGCATCCTTATGCAGCATTGTTTGAAAGCAGGTACATTAGCGGTTGTGTTGTTGGTGTTGATTACGTCATGCAGCCCATTTCAGAAATTACAGAAAACGGGAACCGATGATCAAAAATATCAGGCGGCCGTCACGTACTTTAAAAAAGGAGAATTTTACCGGGCGGGCCTGTTGTTTGAAGAATTGATCCCTATTCTGAAAGGAAGCACGGAATCGGAAATGGCTCAGTTTTACCGGGCTCACTGCGAATACCAGCAGCAGAACTATCAGTTGTCGTCGTTTCACTTCAAGCAATTTTACGAAACCTTTGCCCGAAGCGATTACGCCCACGAAGCGATGTATTTCTACGCGCTTTCGCTGTACAAAGATTCGCCGAACTACAATTTGGATCAATCCAATACGCTGACAGCCATGGCCGCTTTGCAGGACTTTATCAATGCCCACCCGCAGAGCCCTTTTCGGCAGGAATGTACCCAGTATATCGCCGTTCTGCGCGACAAGCTGGAACTGAAGGCCTACGATAAAGCCAAGCAATACTACAAGACCAGTGCCGCCAACATTGCCAATTACCGGTCGTCGGTGGTTTCCATTACCAATTTTCTCCGCGAATACCCGGATTCGAAATACAACGAAGAACTGGCCTATCTGCGCGTCGATGCGCAATACAACCTGGCAAAAAACAGCTTTGCCGACAAGCTGAAAGAACGGCATCAGGAAGTGGTGACCTATTACCTGGCACTGGTAGACAAGTTCCCGAAAAGCCCGGATCTAAAAAAAGCCGAGCGGATGTATGAAGACAGCCGCAAGGAACTGGAAACCATCGCCAATCAGGAAAAAGAAAAATTGAATCAGCAACAGAAACCGGCCAAAGTCACTGCGACGACGGCCAATTAATCACTAAACAGTTGTCCGAATTTACCAGCATTCGGCGGCTGAAAACCGAGTTGAGAAAACCAAAAAACTATGGCAAATAATCCTTCGATCATCACCCGCGATACCGATAAAATTGCGGCCGCAACAGGTAATCTGTACGAATCAGTATCGATCATTTCAAAACGGGCGCGGCAGATTTCGAGCAAAATGAAAGAAGAACTGAGCAACAAACTTTCAGAATTTGCGTCGGCCGTCGACAACCTGGAAGAAGTGTTCGAAAACCGGGAGCAGATTGAAATTTCAAAATACTACGAACGTCTTCCCAAACCGACTACGGTGGCAACGGATGAGTTTCTGGAAGGGAAACTGCAATGGCGCACGGTTGAAGAAGACAC
This sequence comes from Larkinella humicola, assembly GCF_008727875.1. Classification (GTDB taxonomy): domain Bacteria; phylum Bacteroidota; class Bacteroidia; order Cytophagales; family Spirosomataceae; genus Larkinella; species Larkinella humicola. Next base: position 221,202 of record NZ_VTWS01000007.1, read on the forward strand.
GAGCAACTCGCTGTAATTCTTTACGTTAGATCCAAAACGAACCGGGAAAGCACCGAGACCACGGAGAAAATCGCACCGGCGACCTCTCTCTGTGTCCTTTGTGCTTCTTCGGTTCGTTTTGCATGTTTATCCTGCTTATCATGTCCAAATTGACCGGAAAAAAGATACTGCTGGGCGTAACGGGTAGTATCGCTGCGTATAAATCAGCCCTGCTGATCCGGCTTTTGATCAAGTCGGGAGCCGAAGTGCAGGTGATCATGACACCCGCAGCCAAAGATTTCATTACGCCCCTGACGCTGGCTACGCTGTCGAAACGCCCCGTTTTTTCGGAGTTCATCCACTCTGGCGGACAGGGCGAAGGGCAGTGGAACAACCACGTCGAGCTGGCTCTTTGGGCCGATTTGCTGGTCATTGCGCCGGTGTCGGCTCATACGTTGGCGAAATTGGCCCACGGATTTTGTGACGATTTACTGTCGGCGGTTTATCTATCAGCGAAATGCCCGGTTTTTCTGGCACCCGCCATGGATCTGGACATGTACCGCCACCCCACGACTCTGGAAAACCTTCGGCGGCTGGAATCTTTTGGCAATCACCTCATTCAGGCCGAACACGGCGAACTGGCGAGCGGGCTGGTGGGCGAAGGACGGCTGGCAGAGCCAGAACACATTGTGAATGACCTGGAACGGCATTTTGCCCACCGCCCGGTTTTTAGACACAAACGAATATTGATTACCGCAGGCCCTACGCAAGAGCCCATCGATCCGGTTCGCTTTATCAGCAACCACTCGAGCGGCAAGATGGGCTATGCCATTGCCCGCGCTTTTGCCCAGGCCGGAGCCGACGTTACGCTCGTCAGCGGCCCCACGGTGCAACCCCTCCCCGATCCGGCCATCCGGCGCATTGCGGTGCGCTCGGCCCGGGAAATGTTTGAAGCAACGGCGGAAGAGTTTTCGAAAGCCCACGTAGTTGTGTTGGCGGCCGCCGTGGCTGATTACACCCCATTGCAACCCGCCGATCAGAAAATAAAGAAAAAGGAAACGGTTTTTGGTTTGGAAATGACCAAAACCGTCGATATTGCCGCTACCCTGGGGCAGCAGAAACGCCCCGATCAGATCACGGTCGGTTTTGCACTGGAAACCAACGATGAACTGGCCAATGCACTGGGAAAACTCCGGACCAAAAATTTCGATTTGATCGTTCTGAATTCTTTGCGCGATCCGGGTGCCGGTTTTGGACACGATACCAACAAAATTACCGTTATTGACAAAGACGAGCGGATGTATGAATTTGATCTGAAATCGAAGGACAAAGTGGCCGAAGATTTGCTCAATCTCATTCAGGAACAGTTATCGATGGTATGAAATTTCAATCCTTATTGCGAAGCGCTGCGGTATTCATTGGCCTGTCGACCCAACCCGGTCTGGCCCAGGAGCTCAATTGCCAGGTAACGGTAAATTTCAACCAGGCCCAGTCGACGCAGGTCACCGACCGTCAGGTTTTTCCCCAGCTTCAGAGTTTCATTACGGATTTTATCAACACCCGCCGGTGGACTACCGATGCGTTCAATCCGGAAGAACGCATCAACTGCAAACTGATTATTGACATTCTGAAGGTTCCCGCTCAGAACTACTACGAGGGCCGTGCCCAGATCATTGTTACCCGACCGGTGTATGGGACTAATTATGAAACCGTTACGCTGCGCTACATCGACAATTCGTTTGATTTCCCCTACCGCCCGAACGATGCGATGTTTTTCAACGAAAATACCAATTCCAGTGAATTAACGTCTTTGCTTGCTTTTCACGCGCTCATCATGTTGGGTGTCGATTACAATACATTTAGCAAGCAGGGCGGAAAACCGTTTTTTCAACGGGCCTATAACGTGATGACCCTGGCGAATCAACGGGCCGATGCCGGTGGGGCGTGGGCTGCCAAAGGTGACATCCGCAACCGGTACTGGCTGATCGAAAATCTGCAAAGCCAGCAGTTTATTCCCTATCACGAAGCCTTGTATACCTACCACCGCCAGGCCTTAGATACCTTTACAACCAATCCCGCAGGGGCGCGCCAGCAGGTCTTAGGCGTTTTGTCGACCCTCCAGCAGGTCAGTCAGCAGCGGCTCAATTCCGTGGTGATCAACACATTTTTTGACGCCAAGGGCGAGGAACTTTTTAACATCATGAACGAAGGCCCGCGCGATGAACGGCAAAAGGCCTTCACGCTTCTTTCCACCCTCGACCCGGCTAAAACAGAAGTTTACCGGAAGTTACTCAGATAATTCATGGGTAAACGTTTAATTCGCATTCGGGCTATGGAGCTTCTCAACCAGTGGACATCCGCATCGGCCGCCAGACTCGTAAATGCTGAAGTCAATGTGGTTTTCCTTGACGGACGGACCTTGCACGGTCGGCTGGTCGGCATTCAGGGTTCAGAATTATCGATTCGTGATAACATTGGTCACAATCATACGGTTCTGATCCAAACCGTTGACGAAGTCATCCTGGATGAAAAAGCTCCTTTTTAGAATTTTGCCATGCTTTCGCATTTACTGATCAAGAATTACGCCCTGATTGAACATCTGGAAATGGATCCCGATACTGCCCTGAACACCATTACGGGTGAAACGGGGGCGGGGAAATCCATCATGCTGGGTGCCATTGGTTTACTGATGGGCAATCGGGCCGATACCAAAGCACTCTACAATCCGGACGAAAAATGCGTGATCGAGGGTTTTTTCAAGGTATCAGGCTACCTCATCGAGAATTTATTCGAAGAGGCTGACCTCGATTACGACTCAACCTGCATGGTTCGGCGGGAGATCAGCCCCAGTGGAAAGTCCCGCGCTTTCGTGAACGACACACCGGTGACCCTCGATATTCTCCGGCGGGTGACGAGCCATTTAATGGACATTCATTCGCAGCATGACTCCGTTTTGCTGGGGTCCAATGAATACCAACTGGAAATTGTCGATACCTACGCCCAAAACGACGCCCTGTTGCGTCAATACCGCACCGATTACCGCACGTACCGACTCAAACAGGAAGCCTACGAACAACTGTTGACTGAAACAGCAACGATGAAAAAGGAGTTCGATTACAATAGTTTCCTGTATGAAGAACTTCACAAACTGGAGTTGCAAACCGACGAACAGGAATTGCTGGAACAGGAACTCACGATTCTGGAAAACGCCGAAGACATCAAAGAGCGGCTTCAGCTCTCGTCGGATTACCTCGACAATGCGGAGCAATCGGTGGTGGTGTACCTCAAAAATGTGGTCAATAACCTGAACTACGTTACCCGTCTGACGGATCGGTTCAGCCAGCTCAGGGATCGGGCTCAAAGCGCACTGATCGAGCTGCGTGACCTGGCCAATGAAATTAACACTGAAGAAGATAACATTGAGACCAGTGATGCGCGGGTCGAGGTCATTCGGGAACGGCTGAATCTGATTTATCAGTTGCAAACCAAACACGCCGTAAAAACCATCGCCGAACTGCTGGATATTCAGGCGGATCTGGAGAAGAAAGTAAGTAAAATCCTGAATTCCGACGCCGAACTGGCTTTGGCCAAAGCCGAGAATGAAGCCGCTTTTCAACAACTCATGACAAGCGCCGATGCCCTTTCTGCTTCACGCCGGGAAGCGAGTCCGGAAATTGAGGAGCGGGTGGGCAGTTTGCTGGCCGATCTGGGCATGCCCAATGCTTCGTTAAAGATCAACATGGAAACCGGCAAGCCGACCTATACGGGCGTCGATACGGTTTCTTTCCTGTTCAGTGCCAACAAAGGCATTAAGAACCAGCAATTGAAAAATGTCGCTTCAGGGGGTGAGTTTTCCCGGTTAATGATGGCGATCAAGTACATTCTGGCCAGCAAACGTTCGCTGCCGACGATTATCTTTGACGAAATTGATACGGGCGTCTCCGGCGAAATCGCGATCAAGATGGGAAACATGATGCGTGACATGGCGCACAGCCACCAGATCATCGCCATTACGCACCTGCACCAGATTGCTGCGCAGGGAAAAGCCCATTATTTTGTGTACAAAGACAATTCAGGAAACCGCACCGTGAGCCGGGTGAAAAAACTCACTTTTAACGAACGGGTTCAGGAAATCGCCCAGATGATCGGCGGGAATAACCCCTCCGCCAGTGTTCTGAAAAATGCGAAAGAATTGCTGTCGCAGAAAGCGTCGTCCTGAATAAAAACCTACTGCTTGAACTTCCTCCATCAATACCATGAAAAAATTACTGATTTGCCTTGTTACACTGGCGGGTTGCCAGTCATCCGGTGACAAAAAAAGCATTGAACAGATTCAGGATCAGGTTATGGTCGTACATGACGAGATCATGCCCCGCACCGGTGAGCTGATGGATCTTAAGGAAAAGATAAGTCACCAGATTGATAGTTTGTCCAAAATTACGCCGGTTTCAGCCGGCATCCAGGCCCGTCAGGAAGAAGGCCTAAAAATCAATAAAAGCCTGACCGAAACCGACAGCCTGATGTATGCCTGGATGAACCATTACAACGCCGATTCGGTCAAAGGTCTAGACGAAACGCAGGCGAAGGCATATCTGGATCAGGAATTGAAGAAAATCAGTGAGGTGAAAGCGAAAATAAATGGCGGAATTACGCAGGCGAAAGAATTCCTGCGTAACTAATTCCGAACGTGGGCTGTTGAACCAGTAGGCGGTTTCGCGATCCCGGTTTTCCAATTAAACTAATTTTCAGAATGTATTCAGTGCTAAAAAGCAGTATTTCGCTGGCCGTCTTCCTTTTTTTAGCGGCTTGCTCATCAACAGAAAACCGGTTACCCATCATGGGCGAACGGGATGTCATCACGAAAGAAGTCGACGGTAAAACCGTTACGGATACGGCCTATTATCAGATTCCGGGTTTTCGGTTTACCAACCAGGACAGCCTGCCGGTAACGGACAAAACCTTTGATGGAAAGATCTACGTGGCCGATTTCTTTTTCATCACCTGCCCGACCATTTGTCCAAAGATGAAAACCCAGATGAAGCGGGTTTACGACCAATTCAAGAACAATCCGGACGTGATGTTGCTGTCGTATACCATCGATCCGAAACACGACACACCGGCGGTGCTGAAAGAGTTTGCGACCAGTCTGGGAATTACCGGCTCGCAATGGCAATTTGCCACCGGCCCGAAAGAAGAGATTTTTAAAACCGGCAAGAGTTACATGGTGGTGGCTCAGGAAGACGCCGGAGCGCCGGGCGGTCTTCTCCACAGCGGTCATTTCGTATTGGTAGACAAAGAAAAGCACGTTCGGGGCATGTATGACGGCACCACGGAAGAAGGCGCGGACAAACTGATGGCTGACATGGACCGGTTACTCGCCGAATATAAAACGAAATGAGAAGACGAACGCTGGGATGGCTGCTCGTACCGTTTCTCCTCCAAACCGCTTGCCAGAGCCAGGAGGAGTTAAAGCAGGAAAAATATTTTGTGGAGGGCTACCAGCTTTATACCGAACATTGTGCCAATTGCCACCAAACCGACGGCAAGGGTCTTGAGGCACTGTATCCGCCCATCAACGGGTCTGATTACCTGAAAAACAAAGAAAAAGTCATCTGCCTGATTCGGTACGGCCAAAACGAACCCATTGTGGTGAATGGCCGGCGATTCAACCGGCCAATGCCCTCCAATCCGCAATTAACCGACATTGATGTGGCGGAAATCACGACTTATATTTACAACAAGTGGGGCGGAGAAACCGTGATTACGGATGTGAAAGAAGCCAGCAAAGTGCTGGATACGTGTCGGGTGCAACGTCAACGCTAAGCGGGCAATTCAGCGTTAATTTCCGCTACCCGACATCCGGAAGATCCCCGACGTTTTTCGAATAAAGTAGTGCGAGAACGTTTGATCCGTGTCTAATCCCACTCCTTCCAGTCGTTCATTCGAGTTTTTACTCAGAATTTTGACCTTTTTTTCGGTATACACCTTCTTGGTGGTCGGGTTCCAGTTGAGTTCCGGCGTGTAGAGTTCCTGATTTTTTTTCTTGTTGACCACCACCACGTTCCCCATAACGCGGTAATAATTCTGGGCTTGCACGTAGCGGCCCGAATCCGCCCGCAAGGTGGTCTCGACCTGTTGGTCAGGGCCGTAGAACTCGATGTTGACGGTTTTGGGATAAACGCGGTCGTTGGATTGGTACTTGTACTGCAAGGGCGTTTTCATCTTGACCTTCAACAACCCCATCTCGCTGTACAGAATCTGAACGTCGTTGATTTCTTCCAGCGGGCCGGTATACGGTTTTGATTTTTTCGCAGCCGGTTCTTCCGTACAATTCATCAAAGCACTCCCAAACAGGCCCAAAAAGATGGCCCGAAAAATATACTTACTCATCATGGTTTTCAGTGTGCATCATTCCAATCCTTAGAACGAAAGTCTGAGCGCCCTGGTTCGCAGCTTTGACTGAACGGCAACGGCTTCGTTGGGACTTTCATCGGTTAATCAACCTTCTGACGCACAAACCAGGGCTGATTGAGCGACAGACCCAGGCCAATTTTGAAATACCGCTCCTGAATCTGACCGTTCGTAACCGTCCCCCGCTGACCACCGATCAACGAGATCGAAACTGAGTTTACATATTGACCCACGGGCAGGGAAACGCCTAAACTGACGTTCACATCGTTGGGTTGTTTCCCTCCTATCGAATACGGCAGCTTGGAATAATTGAACCCTAACCGGTACGGAATGAGATCCAGATAGCGCGTCGACCGGGTTTTCGGCGTGTATTCCAGCCCGGCACCGATCGAATAACTGTCTTTCAAACTCCCCGAATTGCCCTCCAGATCCGAAAATTTTGACCAGGGCTGGTACCCAAATTCAACCCCAACGGCTAATTTCTGCGATTTTTCTAACACGATCCCCCCTCTAAATTGAGTAGGCAGCGTAACCGAACCGCCATTCCGGGTGCTAACCGTATCCGGATTCGAAATCTGCGTCCCACTGGCGTCGATTTGCTGGTACGTATCGATCGACTTCCCGCTCAGTTTTGTCATCGGATCAATGGTCGCACCGACATTCAGGAACCAGTCGTTTTTCAGCTTTGGTCGCCAGGCAGCTCCAAACCGCCATACCACATCGCTGTAACTCGTTTGTGTTGAACGTTTTACAGTAATGTCATCTCCCCCAATCAGCAAGCGGGAGTCGGAATCTTTGGTGGTGTTTCCAAAGAGAAAAGCCGCTTCAAAGCCGAAGAAGAGGCTCTTGGTCAGGCTAAAACCGTTGGTAAATGTTGCCTTGTTGAGCCCACCCCGTCCCCGGTAAATGTATTCGGATTCGTAGATGGTGCCCGGCACTTTCTGGTATTGTGTGGTTTGGTAGTCCACATAGCTGTAGGGCCGCAAGCCGATTCCCGTCGACCAATACCGGGTGACGGGAAACGTAAACGTCAGGTAGCTGAGGTTGGCCCCAAAATCCTGCTGTTTTTGTCCACGACTATCAGAAAGTCCTTTGCTTTGCCCCAGTAAACCCACTTCAAACAAGGTGTAACGGTTCCGAACCAGCAAAGCCGGGTTGACACTATTCAGAAAAAAACTGTTGGCGTATGCGGTTCCCATGCCGCCCATGCCCAGGTTGGTGACGTTGCTGTTGCCGTAGATTTCACCAATACCCAGCGAAGAATAAGGAGAATTGCCTAAACCTTGTGCCTGAGCGGTCAATTGAGCCGTTCCAAACAGGAGAAGGCCGGTAAATAAGACGGAATACCATCCGTTACGAGAGGTCGACATTATGTTGTAAAATACGATTCAATCCGATCAGTACCAGTTCCGGTACTGCAAAGATGGGTGGTTTCAGGCTACTTTCAAAAAACGGGGCATCTCCTCCGCAGATTAGTACCTTCACATCCGGGTGTTCCCGTCGATGTGCGTCGATAATGCCGTTCAATTCGGCGAGCAATCCATTGACCACACCGGCCTGCATGGCCTGCCGGGTATTTTTTCCCAACAGCGAGGGTCTCAACTCATCCGGCTCGACCATAGGCAACCTTTCTGTAAACGAATGCATCGCCCGGAATCGCATACGGAAGCCGGGAGAAATCATTCCGCCGTGAAAGACCGAAGCCGCATCGACATAGTCATACGTGATGCAGGTACCCATGTCAATCACCAGACAGGCATCGTCCGGAAACCGGACTTTGGCCCCAACAGCCGACGCAATCCGGTCGGTGCCCAGCGTGTTGGGCGTATCATACCGCTTTTCCATCGGCACCGGCGTATAGCCATCGACCGCCAGCCAGAACGTTCCCGGTTTTAACGGAAGCTGGTCCCGCAACTGGTCGGCCGGGCGGTTGGTCGACGAAACGACGACCGCATCGGGCGGAGCATTCTGAATCAGGGTTTGCAGGTTCTCGACCGATAACTGCGAATAGACTTCCATGGACTTTCCATGCTCGAAAATTCCGGCTTTGATGGCACTGTTCCCCCAGTCGATGGCGATGTTCATTGCTGCAAAAATTGCAAATAGAGACCAGATTCCTCACTCTTATGTGTTAAAAATGCTTAAAATGCGGCATGGAATCGGTAAAAACGTGGTTTGAGCAGCAGTTGATGGGCAATTCCGTCGGCAATCTGGTCCTGTTCGCTCTCCTTATTCTGTTGGGTTTGTGGCTGAAACGCATTCTATCGATGCTGCTGAGCCGATTTTTCTACCGGCTCGTCAAGCCCGAATCCAATGCCATTCCGATCAGCGATTTTCTTCGGTTGATGCGCCAACCGATTGAATTCCTCATTCTGCTGATCATGCTTTTCCTGGCCTTCGATCGACTGGCCATTCCCGATCAGTGGGGATTTGTTCCCCGCACCGAGTTCGGCTACCGCCTGGTGGTGATCCGGCTGTACCAAACGACACTGATGATTACGCTGGCCTGGATTGCCATCCGGTTTGTGAAGTTCGTGGGCCTGATTTTTCAGAAACGGGCCGAACAAACGGAAACCAAGCTGGACGACCAACTGGTGCCGTTTGTGCGCGATCTGATGATTCTAACCGTTTCAGCGATTGCGTTTTTCTCGATTCTAAGTGTCGTTTTCGATGTCAATGTCATTGCGCTCGTAACCAGTCTGGGCATCGGTGGCCTGGCCATTGCGCTGGCTGCCCGCGAAACGCTCGAAAATTTATTTGCTTCCTTTGCCATTCTGCTCGATCGTCCTTTTGTTACGGGTGACACCGTGACCGCCGGAACCGGTCCCAATCAGGTTACCGGCACCGTGGAGAAAATCGGTTTCCGAAGTACCAGACTCCGTACGGACGACGGCAGCCGCATCGCCGTTCCCAACCGCCTGATGATTTCGCAATCCCTCGATAACCTGACCCAGCGGAGCCAGCGCCGGGCTAAGTTCTATCTTCGTCTTGCCCTCGATACGCCGGCCGAGACGTTGCGGGGAATCGTTGACGACACACGTCAATGGCTTGAAAACCAGCCCAAAACCAATCAATCCCCTCCCCTCATTCAATTTGACACCTTCGGTGAAAGTTCGCTCGATATTCTGATTCAGTACTACGTGGCTACCAGCGATTACCGGGAATTTAACGCCATAAAGGAAGAAGTGAACTATCAGTTGATGGCCATTGTTAAGAAACATAGCGGCCGGTTTGCATTTCCATCCAGAAACATTTATCTTCGGTCACAGGCCGGTTTCCCGCTCGAAAGTGAAAAATAATTCCTGACTACTTTTGAATACTTTCTAAAACATTTGCATCTTTTGGTCGTTCTTGTTGACAAAGCGGGATTAAACTATTAACATTGTGGTCATATAGGTTCTGACCCGATATCACAGGTGTTCTGCCTTTATCCATGTAATCTGAGGCCGCAAGCCAAATCCACCTGAACAAACTGTCCCTGTTGAACCCTCCACGCACCAGCGTAGTTGTGTTATTACACTGAAACAGTTGCTGCAAGTGCATAGGTCAAGCAAATATCTGACTTGTAATCAATCGTACCATTAAAGCACTACTTTTCCTCATTTGGATTCATTCATCCACGGCTTGCCGTAGCGACAATTATCTCACACATTATCAAGTAAAGCCCTCTTTGCTTACTCTGGCTTTTTATGTACAATAAGGAAGAACTCGATCTGAAACTCTTATCAGAATTAAAAGCGATTGCTGAATCATTCAGTATTCGTGACATTAGTAAATTCAACAAAAAGGAATTGGTTTATAAAATTTTAGACCAGCAATCCTTACTCCCTGACCCCGTTCCGGCAGCCACTGAAAATGGGAAAAGTGCGGAAGCCACCCCGGCTGCTGTTGCCGAAGCCCCGCGCCGGGGTCGCCGTCCGCGCCCGGAACCCTCACCGGTAGCCGAGGCTGTTCCCGCTGCTCAGCCCACTCCTGATGCCCCGGAAACGCCGGTTTCGGTTTCGGCTCCGGAACCTGTTCAGTCTGAAGTAGTAGCGCCAGCGCCGGAAGTCCGGACGGAAGAACCACGCGTTCCGGTGGTGCGCCCCAATCGGGACAATACGATCCGAAATGGCCGACCCGATGCGGCAGCTACCCGTCCTCAAAACCGGCGTGGTCCGGAACAAACCGGCCCCATTCGCCCCACCCGAAACGAAAACTCCGATTCCCATGATCCCCGGCGGGTGCGTCAGCGGATTCGCAAAGACGAGGAAATTGGCGAAGATATTATCCCTGCAGCCCCCTCTGCAGAGAAATCCAGTGAAAAAAAGGGACTTCCCAACCAGCCCCAGCGCCCGGAGCAACTTCGGAACCGCAAAGGAGAATTGGAACAACCCGCACTGGATCTATCGATTGAAACCGACTCCGACGACTTTTATACCGCCCCCGCCGAGACTGAAGGCGAGCCATCAGAGGGAACTGCTCCAAGCCCGGAAACACCGGAAACACCGGTTCAGGCTGATCAACCCGAAGCAACCAGTCAAACACCCGCACAGCAACCCGAACGCCAGCAGCGTGACGTAGTGCGCCCGGATGAATATACCAACCGCATTCGCCGGCAGTATAATCAGCATGTGCGGGAATTCGACGGGATCATTGAAAACGAGGGCGTTCTGGAAATCATGTCCGATGGTGGCTATGGCTTCCTGCGCTCAGCCGATTACAATTATCTGGCCAGCCCCGACGACATATATGTATCACCGTCACAAATCAAGCTCTTTGGTCTGAAAACCGGGGACACTGTACGTGGCCAGATCCGCCCACCTAAAGAAGGTGAAAAATATTTCGCCCTGCTGCGTGTTTCATCGGTCAATGGCAAAACGACTGAGGAAATCCGCGACCGGATCCCGTTTGAATACCTGACTCCGCTTTTTCCGGAAGAAAAACTGAACCTGAGCTACCGTTCCGATCAGTATTCAACCCGGATCGTGGACCTCTTTGCGCCGATTGGGAAAGGCCAGCGGGGGATGATCGTGGCCCAGCCTAAAACCGGTAAAACCGTGTTGCTGAAAGACATCGCCAACGCCATCACGAAAAACCACCCGGAAGTTTATCTCATCATTCTGCTCATCGACGAACGCCCGGAAGAGGTGACGGACATGGCCCGGAGCGTGAACGCCGAAGTTATTTCATCAACTTTTGACGAACAGGCTGAGCGGCACGTTAAAGTAGCCTCGATGGTACTGGAAAAAGCGAAACGGATGGTCGAGTGCGGTCATGATGTGGTTATTCTGCTCGATTCGATCACGCGTCTGGCGCGGGCCTACAACACGGTGGTGCCTTCGTCCGGTAAGATTCTGTCGGGTGGTGTCGATGCCAACGCTCTCCACAAACCGAAACGCTTTTTTGGGGCTGCCCGAAACGTTGAATTTGGCGGCTCGTTAACCATCATCGCCACGGCGCTGATCGACACCGGTTCGAAGATGGACGAAGTAATTTTTGAAGAATTTAAAGGGACCGGTAACATGGAACTCCAGCTCGACCGGAAACTGTCCAACAAACGCGTTTATCCGGCAGTTGACGTTCTGTCGTCCGGTACGCGTCGGGAAGACCTGCTGCTTGACAAAGAAACTTTGCAACGCATCTGGATTCTTCGCAAGCACATGGCTGATATGAACGCCATGGAGTCAATGGACTTCCTGCTCGACCGCATGCGCGGAACCCGCAACAACGAAGAATTTCTGGTGTCGATGAACCGTTAACGTTCACCTTCCCTCCGTCTTTTTATTCAGCAAAACCGTGTTGCAGCCCGAAAGGATCGCGACACGGTTTTTTGGTTACCAGACAAACCCACCCTGTTTGGAAAGGCGTTGCGACGGACGGAGTTTATCAAAAAATAATTTCGGGTTTGCATGACTTCACGGCCCTTTCCGAGTCTCAATGAAGGAATACAAACTTCAAACCCGTCGTTATTTCATGTTCACCAATAAAACTCCCTGGGTTGTGCTGCTCCTTGTCTGGATGGGCGGTTCAACCTATTGGCACGTCTGCCACATCAAACAATTGTGCGCCGATGATACTACCCCCCATTCCGGTGTTTCTGCCGGCACAAAAACGGCTCCCGCCTTTACAGTTCCCGGTTTGCAGATTGCGGATGGAGCAAACGCATCCTTCCAGTCGGCGGGTCATCTGGCCTTTGCCAAATCCGGAGCCGAAGTCAACCCGGCTGGCGTTCAGTCTTTGCTGGATTCTCTGGCTCTCTATCTGAAAGCGAACCCCGGCAAACGCGTGCAACTGACGGGTTTCTATGATCCGAATGAGCAAAATCCATCGACTGACGCCAATCTGGGGCTGGCCCGCGCCAACAGCGTCCGCGCTTATCTGAAAACGCTGGGTGTAGCGGATACGCTCTTCACACTACAAGGCGAATCAACAGGCGATCTGGCCTTCACGCCGGCCGGTGATTCGCTCTATGGCGGCATTCGGTTTGCGTTTTTGGAAGAAGTACTGGTGAAAGCACCCAAACCGGCCGAAGAAAAATTAGCTGACAGTCAGAAGTTTGCATCCATTTTCGAACCCATGGACTTGTACTTCAACACCGGCAAGATCGACTACATCAAAACCGCCGGTACCCGTGAATTTCTGGAGAAGACCCGGACCTACCTGAAAGAACATCCGGATCAGAAACTGGTCATTACCGGCCATACCGATAATGTTGGTCCCGATGCGCTCAATCTGGCCCTGTCCAAGAAGCGGGCCACCGCCGTGAAAATGCAATTGGTGAACGAGGGTATTCCGGCCCGTCAGGTGGAAGTTCAGGGCAAAGGCGAAATCCAGCCCGTCGGCACCAATGAAACTGAAGACGGTCGCCGGGCCAACCGCCGGGCCTCGATCGTTGTGAAACCCTAATGTCCTCCGCTCCCAAAAACGCATTACCACTATGTTTGAAATGAATCCCCATCAGTTGCCTGACGCCGTCCTGCAACACTGGATTATGTTACTGGTTTGTGGAACCCTGGGTTTCATCATTGGCTACATCGGGCGAAAGGTTACGATTCGCCAGCTCGAAAGCCAGCTCAATGCCACCGAAAGCCAGGTGGAAGAGTGCCTGAAATCGAGCCAGGCGCAGCAGGAAGACATCGTTCTCCAACGCATCTCCTCCCGGGCGAATGAACTGAATTTCACACGGATCGGCCATTCCTCGCTCGCGAAAGCCGATGACCTGAAGGAAATCAACGGGATTGGTCCGTTTTTCGAGAAAAAACTGCACAGCCTCCGAATCTATACATTTCAGCAGTTGGCCAATTGCACCACGGAAGACACCAACCAGATTGCCAATATCATTGAGTTCTTCCCCGACCGCATCGAGCGGGAGGACTGGATCGGTCAGGCAAAAAAGTTACACCGCAAAAAATACGGCGTTTAGAATCCACCTGTTTGACCTAATAAAGCACTCATACTATGTTCAATTTTGATCCGTTTAGCCGGGGCGTTGCCATTACTGAAATCCTGATCTTGCTGGCCTTTGCCGCCCTGGTGGGTTATGTCCTCGCCCGGTTGATCACCAACAGCCGCATCAACGAATTACGAGCCGCTCTGGCCGATCAGGAAGCGGCCCTGGATGACTGCCATCGCAAGCGGAAAGCGACGGTAGCAATGGCTTCCTCCCCCGCAACCAAAACCGTCGAGTATACAAACACCAAAACAATTGCATCGACAAGCAACATCAGCGCAACATCCGAAAGCGAAGAAGAAACGGTTTTCCGTAAAATTGCGTCACGCGCTTCGGAATTAAATTTTAGTCGCATTGGCTACGCCACCCTGAATGACGCGGACGACCTGAAGGAAATCGTGGGCGTTGGTCCGTTTTTTGAACGGAAACTGCACACACTCGGCATCTTCAGCTTCCGCCAGCTGGCCAACTTTACGACCGAAGATGTGGAAAAAGTGAGTGATATTATTGAATTTTTCCCCGACCGCATCGAGCGCGAAGACTGGGTTGGGCAAGCCAAACAACTGTATAAGGATAAGTACGGGCGGGAGGTATAAAGACGGTTTATGATATTCGGTTTTCCGTATACGGTTTACGGTGGCTGACGCGTGCATCTGAATGCGTCAGCCACCGTAAACCGTATACGGAAAACCGTAAAACCATTTTACAACGTCTCGACCGTCCGGCGGATGAACGCGGTCAGGTCAGAGCCGGAAAGCATGCCCTGTGCCAGTTTGGCCAGATCCAGACTTTGTTTGACCAGTACCTTTTGCTCCTCCGTATCGCTTAATTTCAAAATGCGGTCGGCCAATGGGTGGTTGGCGTTCACGGCAATGTTATAACTGTCCGGCATCGCACCGAACATGCCGCGCTCCCCACTCAACGCAGACATATCTTTCATCCGACGGAAAAACTCAGGCAGGGTAATGATCACCGGCAATTCGTCCGTCGGCATTGCTTCGACGGAAACCGTGCCGGTTTTTGAATCCAACGCTTCCTCGAACAACGTTTTCAGTTTCGTTCTGTCGTCTTCCGACAGCACACTTTCGTTGTTGATTCCCTTGTCGATCAGCTTATCGAAGGTATCAGCATCGACGCGTTTCAGACTGGTTTTTTCGAGTTTGTATTCCAGTTGGTTGATGAAGTGGCTGTCGATCACCGTGTCGAACAGCAAAACCTCGTACCCGCGTTTCCGGGCCGATTCGATGAAACCGTCCTGTTTTTGCAGATCGTTCGTATACAACCAGACAACCGAGCCGTTTTTATCCGTCTGGTTTTCTTTAACGGCCGCGCTGAACTCCTCAAACGTGAAGTATTTCCCGTCTACGTTTTTCACCAGACAGAAGTCTTTGGCTTTTTCGTAGAACTTCTCGTCGCTGATGATACCGTATTTGACAAACAGACCGATGTCATCGAATTTCTGTTCAAAACCGGCGCGGTCGTTGCGGAACAGTTCTCCTAGTTTATCAGCGACTTTACGCGTGATGTACCCATTGATTTTCTTGACATTGCTGTCGGCTTGCAGAAAACTCCGAGACACGTTGAGCGGAATATCCGGCGAGTCGATCACGCCGTGCAGCATCATCAGGAAGTCCGGTACAATGTCTTTGACCTCGTCGGTGATGAACACCTGGCGGCTGTACAATTGAATTTTTTCGCGCCGGATCTGAAAATCGTTTTTAACCCTTGGGAAATAGAGCACACCCGTCAGGTTAAACGGATAATCGACATTCAGATGAATCCAGAACAGGGGCTCTTCCGACATTGGATAGAGTTCCTTGTAAAAATTCAGGTAATCTTCGTCGGTCAGATCGGAAGGCGACTTGGTCCAGATCGGGGCCGTATTGTTGATGATAGCACCATCAAACTCGATGTCGATGGGCAGAAAACGGCCGTATTTCTCCAGAATCGACCGAAGGCGGTCTTTATCGAGAAACTCTTCCGAATCAGCGGCAATGTGCAAAATGATGTCCGTTCCGTGTTCCGCGCGCTCGGCTTCCGTAATTTCAAACTCGGTCGAACCATCACAAATCCAGCGGGCTGCTTCTGAGCCTTCCCGATACGATTTGGTGATAATTTCTACATGATCCGAAACCATGAAGGCCGAATAGAAACCCAGGCCAAAATGACCGATAATGGCGCCTTTTTCATCCAGCTTGTCTTTGTACTTTTCCAGAAATTCCGACGCACCGGAAAACGCGATCTGGTTGATGTACTTCTTGATTTCTTCCGCCGTCATCCCGATGCCCCGGTCGCTGACGGTAATGGTTTTGGCTTCTTCGTCGAGGGTGACGGTCACTTTCAAATCGCCCAGCTCACCGTTGAATTCGCCGAATCCAGCCAGTTTTTTCAGTTTCTGTGATGCATCGACGGCATTTGAAACCAGTTCCCGTAAAAAAATCTCGTGATCGGAATAGAGAAATTTTTTGATGATCGGAAAGATGTTTTCCGTATGAATCGAAATTTGACCTTTTTCCTGAATGGTCGAGCTCATGACAATAAAAATTAGAGTATGATTGACGCAATAAACTGATGCCCAGACGGCACCAACAACTGTTCCAGAGCGTCAAAATGTGACAAGTTGGCAGTAAAAAGCCGACGGAAAATAAAAGATCGCGGATCCTCCACTATTTTCCGGACTGAGAAAACACCCTTTCCTATTTTCGTGTTTCGTATGCAATGACACCGATTGAACCACCCATCTACACCGCCCTATCGCCTGTGAACCCAAAAACATATACCGACATCACAACGGAAGAAATGGAGTCACTGGTGATGGAACCGGAAACCGTCATTGTCGACGTGCGCGACGAATGGGAATTTGAAGAATTTAACATCGGTGGCCTGAACATTCCACTAGCCGAAATCCGCAGCAAACGGCATTATCTTTTGCCGTATGACAACGTGATTGTGGTCTGCACCAATGGCGTCCGAAGCCGGGTGGCGGTGAAGGATTTCTGCCGCCATCCCGAAATGGAAGAAAAACAGTTGTATCACCTCAAAGGTGGTATTCTGGGGGCTGAAGAGTAAACGTTTAAACCGCTATCGAACCGGTGAATACCCGAATCGCAGGACCGATCAAATACAGATCGCTAAAACCGCCGTCGGCCCTGGCAATGAAAGATACCCGCAAAGTACCGCCCAGCGTCTGAATCGAAACCGGGCTGCTCATGCCCAGTTGCCGGTGCGCGACCAAAGCCGAAGCCGTTACGCCCGTACCGCAGGAATACGTTTCATCCTCAACACCCCGCTCGTAGGTCCTGACAAACAAGGCATTTGCGCCGGTGGGCTGCATAAAATTGGCATTGGTTCCGCCGGGGGCAAACCGGCTGTCGTAACGAACCGGCCGACCTTCCGCAACAACATCCATCGATTCGACGTCTTCTACCACTTTCACGTAATGCGGAGAACCGGTATTTAGAAAAGCGTAATCCGCGTGCTGTTCGATACCGGCAATCTCATTCATTTTGAGCGAAACTTCCGCGTCGTTCACCGATGCCTGGTGTTCGCCATCAACGGCCAGAAAGCGGGTTTCTGTTTCAAACAAGCCTAAATCGTGCGCAAACCGAACGATGCAGCGTCCGCCATTGCCACACATGCTGCCTTCGGCACCATCCGCGTTGAAATACACCATCTGAAAGTCATACTCCGGGTGATTACGGAGCAAAATCAGGCCGTCGGCACCAATTCCGAACCGACGGTGACAAAGCCGGGCAATGCGTTCCTGCGAAACCGGGAAGGTTTCGGCGCGGTCATCGATCAGAATGAAATCGTTGCCGGTTCCCTGGTATTTGAAGAAATCGATCATTTTATGAGTTAAGAGTTAAGAGTTAAAAATTAAGAGTTGGCTGACGCATACAGAACTCTTAACTCTTAACTCTTAATTCTTAATTAATCATTCTTAACTCTTTTTTGGGGATACAAAAAAAGCCGTCCGGACAGACAGCTTTCTTACTGATACGATGGAAAGTACTACGCCTGTGGCTGTTTTACTTTTACCTTGCGTTCCTTAATCCGTGCTGCTTTACCCTGACGACCACGCAGATAGAACAAACGTGCCCGACGAACGCGGCCCAGACGAACCAATTCAACTTTGTCGATATTCGGCGACAGAATCGGGAAAATCCGCTCAACACCGATACCATTTGAGATCTTGCGTACTGTAAACGTTTCTCCGTTGGTGTTCGGATTCCGGCGCTGGATTACCGTTCCCGAGTAAACCTGAATCCGCTCTTTGTTTCCTTCACGGATCTTAACATGTACATTGACTGTGTCGCCTGAATGGAAGTCCGGAAAATTGTTCCGCCGACCAGCATTTTCAGCTTCGACCAGTTTAATTAATTCACTCATGACCGTAGATATCTTCGGGGGTATGAAATTTCCTAATAAGCCGCAAATATAACCAAAAGATTCCGTTTTATAAATAGTTGTCCTCAAAATAAATTGATTGACCCGCGAACCGTTGAAAGTTAACGGGTTTTTAGCTAATTCGCCATCGAAGACCCAAACCAGCTCGTCCCATTTGATCCATCCTGATGAAGATTCTGACCGTTGAACAAACCCGAACCCTCGATCAATATACCATCGAACATGAACCCATTGCGCCCATCAACCTCATGGAACGGGCGGCACAGGCGTTTACCGACTGGTATACAGCCCGGTTTGACAAAAGCCGCCCCGTTCGGGTTTTCTGCGGATTGGGCAACAACGGCGGTGACGGGTTGGCGATTGCGCGTTTGCTAACCCAGTTGGAATATTCCGTGCAGACGTACGTGGTCCGCTACGCTCCCCGCGAATCCGATGACTTCATGCACAACCACCGGCGGCTGAAGCTCATTTCTTCCATCAATTACATTGAAAATGAACGCGATATTCCGGTGATCCGAAACCGGGAAGTGGTGATCGACGCCATTCTGGGCTCGGGGCTCTCCCGAACTACCGAGGGCATTGTTCAGGCGGTGATCGACGCCATCAACCACAGTCCGGCCACGGTGGTTGCGGTCGATATCGCCAGCGGTCTCTTTACCGACACGGCCAACGGCCCCAATTCCACGATTATTCAGCCGGATTATACCGTCGCCTTTCACCTGCCGAAACTGGCTTTTCTGCAACCGACCCTGGGGCTTTACGTGGGCGAATGGCATTGGGTCGATATTGGGCTGAGCCGGGTCTTTATCGAACGAACGCCGACGACGTATTTTTACACCACCGAACAGGAAGCCCGCCATTTGCTACGCCCACGAAACCGGTTTTCACACAAAGGGTCGTTCGGGCATGCCCTGCTGCTGGTCGGTAGTTACGGAAAAATTGGGGCTGGTGTTCTCTCGGCTAGAGCGTGTTTGCGGTCGGGGGTTGGGCTGCTGACCGTACAAATGCCCCGCTGTGGCTATGAAATACTCCAAACCACGGTCCCGGAAGCCATGTGCCTGCCCGATGGCCATTTGCACATCCTGTCTGGACAGTCGGAACTGGAAGCCCCCGAGCTAAGCAGCTACTCCGCCATCGGTGTTGGCCCCGGCATTGGCACCGCCCCCGAAACGCTGGCGATGTTGCGCAAACTGCTGTCGGAAGCCAAAAAACCGATGGTGATCGACGCCGATGCGCTTAACTTAATTGCCCGGAATCGCGATCTGATCGATAAGATCCCGAAGAACAGCATTTTAACACCGCACCCCAAAGAATTTGAGCGCCTGACGCGACGCTGGTCGAGTGATTATGATAAGTTGGGCATCCTGCGGGATTTTGCCCAGCGCAACCAGTTTGTCGTCGTTTTGAAAGGTGCTCATACGGCGATTGCAACACCGGACGGTACTACCCATTTTAACTCGACCGGCAATCCGGGGATGAGTACCGGCGGAACCGGCGACGTTCTGACGGGCATTCTGACGGCTTTGATTGCCCAGGGTTATGACCCGGTGGAAGCGGCTGTGCTGGGTGTTTTTGAACACGGGCGGGCGGGCGACCGGGCCGCCGAACATCATGGTCCGATTGGCCTGACGGCTTCCGACATCATCGAAGCCCTGCGTTGGGATTAATGCCAATGCGGGGCGTTTCAGGCGATCGTTCGGTCGTAATAATACCCGCCTTTAAAAAAGATTTCTTCTTCTCCATCTATTTTCTTACAACCATCGTAGATACAAGCGGGTCTAACGCTGTGTAATACGTTCCCAACCGGTGTAGAAAAAAGTCCACAACTACTCGTTTTTTCGCGGTTCACAGGAAGGTCAGAATTGCTTTTTAGAACTTTTTAATCGGATAACCGTCTGTAAATCAGGCGGCATTTTCTATTAATCAGTCAGACCCAAAAAACGGTTCTCACTGGAATAGTATTTGATTAAATGGTAGGTAATTAAGCCGATTTGAAAGGCGAAAACTACCTGTTTTGAAAATCGCGTAGTTGTACGCATTCCAAAATCGCCCGGATTGCCGAATTTTGTAGCCTATATCCAGCATATCCTATATCAACACCATAATTGAACGTTACCATGAGAAATGTTGTCCCGAAAGAATGGAGAGCGAATCGTACAGGAGGCCGCCGTGCTCGATTTGAAATTGACCAGATTTCACTCTTAGGCGTCTTGACCGTAATGATTTTTGCTTATATTCTTTTCCACTTCGTTTACCCGATCATTTCGAAAGGGCTCTTCTGGTAACTTATACCAAGCAAACCACACCAGATAGATTTCATCAGGAAAAGCGGATTTCAAAACCGGCGGCTCCTGATGAAATCTTTTTTTATTTCATCAGTTGGTAAACCAGGAAAGCGGAACCATACGCCAGAATGCTCATGTAGGCTAACTGAATCATGGGCCACTTCCACCCTTTCGTCTCGCGGTAAACGGTCGCAATCGTGCTCATGCACATCATCGCAAATACGTAGAACACCAGTAACGAAAAGGCTACTGCGGGAGTATACATCGGTCCGCCCGTCTCCGGGTTGATTTCTGCTGCCAGTTTTTCCCGAATCGTACTGTCGTTCCCTTCATCAGCACTCCCGATGCTGTAGATGGTCGCAATGGTTCCGACGAATACTTCGCGGGCCGCAAACGAACTGATGAGGGCAATTCCGATTTTCCAGTCGTAGCCCAGCGGTTTGATCACGGGCTCCAGAATTTTACCGAACCGACCGGCATACGAGGCTTCCAGTTTCTCTGAAGCGACCCGGTTTTCCACCTGTTCAGCCGACTGGTTGGCATATTCACTCCGTACCCGGTTTTCGGCCTGCTCCAGCGAATCGCCGGGGCCATAGGACGCCAGCACCCACAGCACAATGGAGATCGCGACGATGACCCGACCGGCCTGCCAGACGAACGACGTGACACTGTCCCAAACCGTGATCCCGACGTGGTTCCAGCGTGGCCATTTATAGGTCGGCAGTTCCATCACAAACAGGCTCCGTTCTTTGGCTTTGATAATAAGTTTAAACACATAGGCCGCCACCAGAGCCGCCACCAGCCCGAGGAGATACAACCCCATCATCACAACGCCTTGCAAGTTTAGAAAGCCCAATACGGTTTTTTCCGGGACCACCAGCGCGATCAGAATGGTGTAAATCGGCAAGCGGGCGGAACAACTCATCAGGGGCGTTACCAGAATAGTAATCAGTCGCTCGCGCCAGGAACCGATGCTGCGGGTGGCCATGATGGCCGGAACGGCACAGGCCACACCCGAAATCAGCGGCACCACACTCCGGCCGTTTAACCCGAATTGCCGCATGATGCGATCCATCAGCACCATCACGCGCGACATGTAGCCGGATTCTTCGAGCAACGAAACCAGCAGAAACAGAAAGGCAATCTGCGGAATGAAAACGACGACGCCACCCACCCCGGCAATGATTCCGTCCGTTAGCAAATCAGTTAGGGGACTGTCGGGAAGTTGTTCGTGCAAAGTGCCGTTGAGCCAGGCCACGCCCGCGTCGATGCCATCGACAAACGGCTGGGCCCAGGCAAAAATCGCCTGAAAGATCAGGAGCAGAACCGTGGCAAAAATGGCATACCCCCAGACCGGGTGCAGCAGAATCCGATCGATTCGCTGGCTCCAGGTCGACTGGTTGAGCGGCCGTTTGTCTGTTACAACGGTTTTGACCACTTCGCCGATCCGTTGGTAACGACCGATGGTTTCCTTTGCCTGAAAATCAATTTCGTCGAACTGGTATTTTTCAATCAGGCCATCCAGTTTAACCCGTTGCGGTCGCCCGAGAAACGAAAAACCGTCGTGTTGAATGAGGTATTGCAGCGCGAGGTAGTTGTTGGTGAGCTGGTACTGCTGCCGAACATCGGAAATCAGCCCTTTCATGTCGTGGCCCGCTAAAACCGTCTGCTGGCCGGGATCGAAAAAAAGCGTTTCCGAAACCGTCGGCTGGCCGATTTGCTGCTCGATAGCCACCTTCAACAGCTCCAGCCCCTCCCCGATCCGTGCATTGATTTTCACCACCGGCACGCCCAGTTGCATCGACAGCCGAACGGCGTTGATTTCCAGGTGCTGCTGCCTGGCGATGTCCAGCATATTGAGGGCCATGATAACCGGCACGCCCAAATCCTGAATCTGACTGAACAACAACAGGTTGCGGTTCAGATTGGAGGCATCGACCACCACCACAGCCACATCCGGGTAATCAGGGTGCTGCGGATTGGCCAGAATATCCGTTACGACCTGCTCGTCGACAGACTTGGGATAAATGCTATAAACGCCCGGCAAATCGATAATTGAAATTTCGGTGGTTTCATTTAGAAAAGCCGTTCCCGATTTTTTATCGACGGTTACACCGGGAAAGTTGCCCACTTTCTGGCGAAGGCCGGTTAATTGATTAAACAGCGATGATTTTCCGGAATTCGGATTGCCCACAAGGGCGATGACAGGTTTTGATTTCAAGGGTACTATAGAATGAAAAAGCCGGGAACTGTCTTACAACCCCCGGCCCCCTGGCGATATTATGGTTCGATTAATATGGTAGCCGCTTCAGATTTCCGCATCGATAAACAATATCCGGAAACATTCAGACAAATGGGATCTCCCAAGGGTGCCTTGCAGTGCAGACACACTTCCGTGCCGGGTAAACATCCCATCTCAAGCAACTTCAGCGACATCCATTGGTCACTAAATGACTCGATTACCGCTTTTTCGCCAACCTTTAAATCGGCGACACTGCGCTTCTGTATTTTTCGGTGGGGCATGCGCGTACGATATTTAGACTTATTACAAATTAATGCAAGTTAACGGATATCCGTTCGCTTTTACAAGAAATGTTTCAAAAAAACCGGGGTTTTCCGGCAGGGCGCGTAAACGAAATAATTAGTTAAAACAGATAGATCCCACAAACCGGATTAATTCCGGGGATCCCTCTCTCCTGCCCGTGAAAAAACCGCCCTGGTATCAAGCTGAACTGGGGTTTGTGTTGTAATTTTGTAGAATCTGGTACAAACAGTCGAAATTCATACATTTTGGCCGGATAACGGAGGGTAAAATCCCTCAGGCGACAGCGCGATGCAACAGATCAGAGTATTAATCGGCAAAGAATTTCGGTTGGAATGGCGGCAGCGCTATGCCCTGAATGGGATGCTGCTGTACATCGTCAGCACGGTTTTCGTTTGTTTTCTGAGCTTCAGCCTGCGCCGGAACCAACTGACGCCGATGGTCTGGAACGCCTTGTTCTGGATTATCCTGTTGTTTACGGCCATCAATGCCATTGCCAAAAGTTTTGTGCAGGAACGCGCCGGGCGGCTTCTGTACTATTACACGCTGGTCAGTCCGCAGAAAATCATCCTGTCCAAAATTGTGTATAACACCCTGCTGATGTTGGTGTTGGCCGGTTTGGGGTTCGGGATTTACACGCTGGTGATGGGCGTTCCCGGGGAGGGGATGGACATGCCGCTGTTTGTGGTCAATCTGCTGCTGGGTGCCATCGGCTTTGCGGCTTCGCTGACGCTGGTTGCGGGCATTGCCTCCAAAGCCGAAAATAGTGCGACACTCATGGCGGTTTTGAGTTTTCCGGTGGTGCTTCCTTTGCTGCTTATGCTGATTCGGGTGTCAAAAAATGCACTTGATGGCTTGGACCGTAGCGTTAGTCTGGACGAAATCGGAACTTTGCTGGCCATCGATGCCATTGTGCTGGTGTTGTCGGTGTTGTTATTTCCCTATTTGTGGAGAAGTTAATATGACTATGAAAAAAAACTGGTGGAAAGCCCTGGCCGTCGTCATCATGACGTATGTGATCTGGGTCGGTCTTCTGGGAACGGTTCCCCGTCAACCCATTCTGAATGAGAGCATTCGCAACGTCTATTTTCACGTTCCTTTGTGGTTTTCGATGATCATCCTGATGCTGACGTCCATGATCTACTCGATCCGGTATCTGCGAAAAGGGCGCATGGACGACGATCATATTTCCGTAGAATTTGCCAACAGCGCCATTCTCTACGGTATTTTGGGGTGCGCCACCGGCTCACTCTGGGCCAGCGTCACCTGGGGAGATCCGTGGCCCAACGACCCCAAACTGAATAGCGTTGCGGTCGGAATGCTGATGTATTTTGCCTACCTGATTCTGCGAAACTCGTTTGACGACGAATTGCGTCGGGCCCGGATTTCGGCAATCTACAACATTTTTGCCTTTGCGGTTTTTGTGCCGCTCATCTTTATCCTGCCCCGGCTCACCGATTCGCTGCATCCGGGCAACGGCGGCAACCCGGCTTTTGGCAAATACGACATGGACAGCGGCATGCGGCTGGTGCTGTATCCGTCCGTGATCGGGATGACGTTACTGGGCGTCTGGATTACCCAACTGCGGGTGCGGCTGCGTCGGCTGCGCGACCGGCTGGATCATGTCAACGATGCCCTGCCCAAAGCCCATTCCACTGCGGAATGATTAGCCGACCAAACTTGTTACCACTTTACACTACTCACTATTATGATACCTAAATTCCTAGTCCTTTGCTTTTTGGTATTGCTGTCGTTCAGCAGTCAGGCTCAGGAAATTGAGATGGCTGACCGGCTTCGGGCCGATGGTAAAATCTGGGTCGTTGTGGCCGTTTTCCTGGTTACCTTTGCGGGGGTCATTGCTTATCTCATCCGACTGGATACGAAAATTAGTAAACTGGAAAAAGAGATTTCTAAATAGACAAGAGAGGTTAGACAAAAGAGTAAAGACTAAAATGCATCCTGCATTTCTTTATTCTCTTGTCTCACTTCTTTCCTCTCAATCATGAAAAAAACACATATTCTCGGTATTGTCGTGATTGCCCTGGCAATCGGTATCATCATCTCCACCGCAGGGGATGCCAGTTCCTACGTGACTTTCACCCAGGCGGCTGAACTGGCTAAAAGTGGTGAATCCGACGGCGTTCACGTTGTGGGTACGCTGACAAAAGACGCGCAGGGCAAGATCATCAACATGGTGTATCAACCCCAGGTCGACCCCAACCGTTTCGAATTCACGCTGGTCGACACCGAAAACCACCTCCAGAAAGTGGTCTACAACTCGCCCAAACCCCAGGATTTCGACCGTTCCGAACAGGTGGTGGTCATCGGCAGTATGCAGGGCGATCATTTCCGCGCCGATAAAATCCTGCTGAAATGCCCGTCGAAATACCAGGATAACAAGCTGGAAACGAAGGAATACGAAGCGAAAACGGCAAAGTTATAAATACATGGTTTTGATGGTTGGATAGGGTTGAATGGTTTTGATGGTTAAAATGGTTAGGTGATCGAACGCTTTCAATCATGACCAATCCATTCAACCATTTTCAACCATTAGAACCATTTTTAACCATAAAACCACCCCTTTAGCCATTCGAACCATTCAATCATGATTCATACAACCGTCGGTAATATCGGCCACCTTTTTGTTATTATATCCTTTGTTACGGCCCTGATGTCCACGTTCGCCTACCTGCGGATTTCGCTGGCGGGTAACGAGCTGTTGCAAAACAAACGGGAAATTACGCAGTGGCGCTGGCTGGCCCGGGGTGCTTTTTATCTCCACGGCGTCGCCATTTTCGGTATCGTCGCCTGTTTGTTCTACATCATTTCCAATCATTATTACGAATACCATTACGCCTGGAGTTACTCGTCGCGCGCGTTGCCAGCTGAATACATCATCTCAAGTTTCTGGCACGGACAGGAAGGCAGTTTTCTGCTCTGGCTGTTCTGGAACGTAATTTTGGGCATCGTCCTGATTCAAACCAACCGCGACGACCGCTCGAAAAGCCTGAGTTCGCGCCAGTGGGAAGCGCCCATGATGACGGTTTTTGCGTTAGTTCAGGCGTTTCTGGCATCGATGATTCTGGGTGTGGTGTTTGGCGACACCTTCAAAGTGGGCAGTTCGCCGTTCCTGTTGCTGCGGGATGCGATGGCCGATGCGCCGATTTTCACCAGCAATCCCAATTACATTCCGGAAGACGGCAAGGGCATGAACCCCCTGCTGCAAAATTACTGGATGGTCATTCACCCACCGACCCTGTTTCTGGGCTACGCTACGACGTTGATTCCGTTTGCTTTTTGCATCGCCGGTTTGTGGAAAAACGAGCCGAAAGAATGGATGCGTCCCGCCCTTCCCTGGGCGTTGTTCTCGGCCATGGTGCTGGGCGTCGGGATTCTGATGGGGGGTTACTGGGCTTACGAAACCCTTAATTTCGGGGGGTACTGGAACTGGGATCCGGTCGAAAACTCGGTGTTGGTGCCCTGGATGGTTCTGATTGCGTCTATTCACGCCATGCTGATTGCCAAAAAGAGTTCGACCGGGTTGAAAACCGCCATCATTCTTTCCGTAGCCACGTTCCTGCTGATTCTCTATTCGACCTTCCTGACCCGCAGCGGTATTCTGGGCAATGCCTCGGTTCACTCCTTTACGGATTTAGGACTTTCCGGCCAGTTGCTGATTTACATGCTGGTTTTCGTGGCCATGGCTGTGGTGCTAATCAGTTTCAAATGGAAATTGATCGAGAAAGACGAAGAAGAAACTTCCGTGTATTCCAAAGAATTCTGGCTGTTCATCGGTGCCATCGTGCTCTGTCTGGCCGGTTTTCAGGTTCTGAACACCACCTCGTTTCCGGTGTACAACAAAATTGGCGAAGCCTTCGGATTTAGCCCCAACATCGCCATGCCCGCCGATCAGGTGGCGCACTACAACAAATTCCAGATCTGGTTTTTCTCGGCCATTGCGCTGTTGACGGGGATCGGGCAATTCATCTGGTGGCGGAAAGTGGGCAAAGGCAACCTGAATTCCCTCATAACTTCCGGCATCATTACAATGTTCATCAGTGGCGGTTTGATTGCCTACGGTGATATTACGAAACCGGCTTTTATGGTGCTGCTTACGACATCGGTTTTTGCCATTGTTGCGAACGCCAGCATTCTGTGGGGTGTCATTCGGGGGAATTACAAGCTGTCGGGTGGCGCGGTGGCCCACATTGGTGTGGCCCTGATGCTGATCGGGATTTTGTTTTCATCGGGCTATTCCAAAATTGTCTCCCTGAACAACACCGGTTTGCTGATTTCGAAAGGGGAAGATTTCACGAAAAACGACAACAAGGAAAACAAGGAAAACGTCATCCTGTGGCTGAATCAGCCGCAGAAAATGAGTGGTTATTTGCTGACCTACCGGGGCCAGCGGATCGAGATTCGGGATGTGCCGGATTACGTTCCCCGCAACTGGGTCGAGCCGATTGTGGGCGCCACGCCGGAGCTGAGTTTTCACGGCATTGCGACCCGGGATATTGAACAGAACGGCAAGCTGTATCACAAAAAAGGCGATACCGTTGCCCTGCATCCCGAAAACACCTACTACGAAGTGGAATACCGCGAACCGGGTGGCAAAATTTTCACCTTGTATCCGCGCGGTCAGATCAACGAGCAAATGGGTGCGGGCGGTTTTCTGCCCTCGCCGGATATTCGCCGGATGCCGGGCAAAGACCTCTATACCTACGTTGCGACGGTTCCCGACCCCAGCAGCGAAGGCACCTGGAGCCCGACGGAAACGTACCGGATTGCGCCCAAAGACACCTTCTTTGTGAACGATTACGTAGCGGTTTTTGACAATGTCATTCAAACCCGCGAAATCGAAGGAACACCCCTCGGACCAAACGATGCGGCTGTCAAAGCCGTGGTTCGCGTGCTGGACAAGGAGCGGGAATATACCCTGTCACCGGCCTTCATCATTAAAGACCGCATGGTGGGCCGCAAAGCCGAAACCAACGAAGAACTCGGCTTACGGCTTCAGTTGAACGAAATTGATCCGCGAACCGGCCTGTTTACCTTCACGGCCAACACGACCCAGCGCGATTACATCGTGATGAAAGCCAAGGAGATGCCGCTCATCAATCTGCTCTGGATCGGGACGTTTGTGCTTGTCATCGGTTTTTCAATGGCTGCAATCCGTCGCTACCGGGAATTCACCAAGATGCGGGACAAAAAGAAGCCGACGCTGGTGGGCAGTTCACAGTAGGCATTTTATGAAAATCAGAGAAACCGTTCTTATTTCCCTTTCCATTGGCTGCCTCATTCTCTGGGTTCTGGAGTTCCGGCGGACGCGTACGTTTGGCGAACATTACTGGCTAATTATGCTGTGTCTGGCGTTTTTGCTGGCTTTTATGTATGTTCGTGGCGTACACCTGAATTCGGTCAAACAAAAACCGGCGGTTCCGGTGAAACCAACCCGAAAAAAGAAGAAAAAGTCTTGAACTCGGATTACACAGATTAAAGGATTAACCAGGATCGCTGACACGGTCTTTTAATCCGCGTAATCCGAGTTCAGAAACCCTATGGAATCCTACAGTATTCTCCTCGGAGCATTCGTGGCACTGGTGCTGGCCGGTTTTTTCTCGGCGGTCGAGATGGCCTACCAATCGGTGAACCGGCTTTATTTTGAACTGCACAGTAAACAGGGGCCCCTAGGCGAGAAGCTGGTATCGGCCTTTCTGAAACAACCCATTCTGTTTGTCGGCACAACCCTCACGGGTAACACGCTCTTTCTGGTGTTATACGGTGTGTTGGGCGTGACGGCCCTCAACCCGTTTCTGTCGGCCTACGTCCCGGATGCGTTCAACCACCCCGTTACGCTGATCGTCATCGAAACGCTGATTCTGACGATTGTCTTCATGCCGTTCGCGGATTATGTTCCTAAAAGCCTGGCGCTGATTCATCCCGATGCCTTCATGGAAAGGCTGGCCATCCCGATTTGGGTCATCTACAAGGCCATTGCCCCCATCGTCCGGCTGATGGTCTGGCTCACCAAAGGCATCGTCAAGATTATTCCGGGAAGTCAGTACTCCGAAGTCCGGCCGGTTTTTGGGCTGATCGACCTGAACCACTACCTCCAGCAATTCAACCAGCAAAAACAGCAGGTCGATTCGAGCCAGGAAGAAATCGATATCGATACCGAAATCCTGAACAATGCCATCGATTTCCGCCACGTAGCTGTGCGGGATTGCATGATTCCGCGGACGGAAATCACGGCGGTGGATGTGGAAGACAGCATTGAGGAACTGAAGAACTGTTTTCAGGACAGCGGCCACTCAAAAATTATTGTCTACCGTGACAACATCGACGACGTCATTGGCTATTGCCACGCCCTCGCCTTGTTTCAAAAACCGCAAACCATCGAGAGCATCCTGACGCCCATTCGGGTGGTGCCGGACAGTATGCCCGCCCGGTTGTTGCTTGAAAAGTTTCTGGCCGAACGCAAAAGTCTCGCTTTGGTGGTCGATGAATTCGGGGGAACATCGGGTTTGGTCAGCGTCGAGGATTTGGTCGAACAGATCTTTGGCGAGATTCAGGACGAATACGATACCAACGAAGACTGGGACGAACGGCAACTGGACGACAACACCTGGCTCCTGAGCGCCCGGCACGAGATCGAGAATCTGAATGAAAAATACGGCTGGGCCATCCCCGAGGGCGACTATGACACGCTGGGCGGCTTGATTTTATCGATCAACGGCGAAATTCCGAACGTAAACGATGTGATCGAAATGCCGCCGTTCACGTTTACGATTCTGTCGATGACGGAAGCCCGGATCGATCTGGTGCGGGTTCAGATTGTTCAAAAAGAAGACTAGACAAGAGAGCAGAGACAAGAGAGTAAAGACATCCTCTGAAATACCGTTACCACTCACTTCTCTAAAACCTTCGCATTTGCCCCTAAATCCCCTAAAGGGGACTTTTGGAATCCGGATTGATCGTGTCCAAGTCCCCTTTAGGGGATTTAGGGGCAAATGCAAAAACCTATTCTCTATTCTAAAATCACCCCTGCTCAAACCACTCCCGAAACACGGCGGCTTTTTCCTTGCTGATGGTCAGTTCCGTCGTAGCCGGTTTTCGAAGGGTGACAATCAGCTTGCCGCTGTAATGCGATTGATAGCCGGCAATGGCGCTCAGATTGACCAGACACTGGCGGTTCGCGCGGATGAAAACACCCGGGTCGGTCAGTTCCTCCAGTTCGTCCAGCGATCCGTAATCCGTCACCAGTTTCTGTCCGTCCATCGTATAGAGGTAAATCAACTCATCCCGACAGAAATACCCTACGTTTTCTTCCAGAACCGGCACAATGTTACGGAGGTAATGCGCCATAAACCGGTGTTTGTACTTTTTGCTCGGTGCCGAAACGTCCGCCAGTAAATCCCGAAGCTGATCCCGAAAATCGGCCGACGTACCGCCCTGCCGCCAACGGTGGTATTTGTCGAAGGCGGTTTTCAACTCATCCGGTTCAACTGGTTTCAGCAGGTAATCGATGCTGTTGAGTTTGAAAGCCCGAATGGCATACTCGTCGTAGGCTGTCGTAAAAATGATGGGACACTTCGGATTGATGGCGCGATAGATGTCGAAACTGACCCCGTCGGAGAGCTGAATGTCCGACAAAATCAGATCCGGCTCCGGAAGTTCGGTGGCACGGTGGCGATCAAACCACTCCATCGCCATCTGCACACTCTCCAGCGGGCCTTCGAGATGAGCCTCCGGCTCCAGTTGCCGAACCAGCCGGGCCAACGTTTTGGCAACCAGCGGTTCATCTTCGATCAGTAAAATGGTCATGCCTTATCTACGCTCAAAATCGTTTTTTTTATTGAACATTCGCCGGATGTTCCAGTTAGAAAGGGTATATCATTACACCATACTATCATGACTAACGACGAAATAGTTGACTCCCTGAACGATCTGGTCAAGATCAACAACGACCGCATCAATGGTTTTGAAAAAGCCGCCGAAGACATCGAAGATGCCGAACTGGCTTCCCTGTTCAAGAATCTGACCTCACAAAGCCGGAAGTTCCGGAGCGAACTGGCCGACAACATCGTTCGCATTGGCGGAGAAGTTCCCGGGGTTGATGAAACCAGTGCCGGCAGCAAAATTCACCGCGCCTGGATTGATATCAAATCGGCTTTCACGGGCAAAGATCGCCATACCGTGCTCGAATCCTGTGTTTTTGGCGAAAATGCGGCTGTTGAAGAATACGAAGAAACGCTGGAAGATGAAAGCCTTCCATCGCACATCCGTCAAACCCTCAGCACCCAGCTCGACGAACTCCGCCAGACCCGCGATCAAATCGCGACGCTGCGGGATGTTACGGAGTAAAATCTGAAATAATATCGAATAATGAATGTTGAATAGCGAATAACGAAAGAGAGCTATTTTTTTGCTTTGGCTCTGACTTCGTTATTCGCTATTCAACATTCATTATTCAATATTCTCTTTTTGTTTTCCTTTCCTCCCCAATCCCGTCGAAACCTCATCCAGCGTAGTCGCCAACTCCTGAAGTTTTCCTTTCATTTCTTCTTCCGCATTCTCCAGACTTTTCCGGGTCAGCTTCGCCAGGGAATGCAACGACTCGGCAATTAACAGGCTTTTTCCGGTGGCCAGTGCCGCCTTCAGTTGCTCCAGTTCATCCGAAATATCGTCCAGAACCAGGTGACCTGATCCGAGCGCCCGGACCCATTGATCAATGAAGCTGTTTGCCATCGGTTGCAAATGAACCGGATCGGTGGTCAACTCCCGGAGCGTAATGTCCAGCAGTTGGTCGGCATTGTGTGCGTGCGTCATAGTTTTCTATAAAATGATGATTGCGCACAATGTACGACGATTGGCCATGCATTTGTTATTTTTCAGAGTTCATTTTTCATTAAACCAAGGGAATGCTCACCCGGAACCGGTCATTGTATTCTTCCACTTTCACTTCCTTCTCGCTCAAAAAGTGGTATAAAGCTTTCAAATTCGTCAACCCTTGCCCATTCGACGTTTCAACCCGCGGTTTTCGTTGCAGGTTATTTTCGACAGAGACGTAGTCTTCATCCGCTACGATTTGAATGGTCAGCGGCTGCCCGGCATTGGCAACATTGTGCTTGATGGCATTTTCAACCAGAATTTGTAAAGTTACCGGTACAATGGCTTTATCGGAGTAGGCCGGTGGGATTTTCACCTGAATATCAAGCGAGCCATTAAAGCGGGTTTTTAGGAGCAGAATGTAGTTATTTATAAATTCGGTTTCGGTGGTTAAGCTCACCAGGTCCTTGTCTTTATGCTGGATGACATACCGGAATACTTTCGATAGTTGCCGCAAAAACTGCGATGCTAAATCTGGATTTTCGTGAATTAATCCGTCCAGAGACGACAAACTATTGAAGAGGAAATGCGGGCTAATCTGATTTTTTAAACTATCGAGCTGCACCTGAACTTTCTCCTTTTCGAGTTGGGTCGCCCGGATGGCATTCTCCTGCCATTGTTTCAGAAAATGGCTGGCGATAAAACCCAGGCACACCACCGTATTTGCTAGAAAAACCGTCATTCCAATGATGATCACACTAAAACGATTGAGCAGGGGAATACTCATGACTTGAGCCGATAAAAACTCCGTATAGACAAAATACGTGATGCCTAAATACACGGTCTTTACCACGCCCCACCCGCCAATAATCTGAATCACAACGCGTAATTTGATATTTTTCTCAAAGGGTAATTGGCGATTCAGATAGTCGTTGAACCAGTAGTGGAAGAGCCAGATGGCATTCAAAACAAAAAAGGACAGAAAAAACAATTCAACCTGAACCTGCCAGGTAATATCGGGCATCAACCACTGGCGACCCACCACGCCACCCAGCGCTCCCCACAGCAATAGCAACTCGACGTATTTGTTAAATTTGATTTTCATGACTGGAAATGATCATGCCATCCGACATCTCGATAACCCGGTCGCAGCCAGCGGCAAAGTCGGGGTCGTGGGTAACGGCAATAATGGTTTGGTGGTTTTCCTGCGCAATTTCGCGGAAAATATCGAAGACAATCCCAGTATTGGTCTTGTCCAGGTTCCCCGTTGGTTCGTCGCCCATCACAATGGTCGGATCGTTGATCAGGGCGCGGGCGATGGCCACGCGTTGCTGCTGTCCGCCCGATAATTTGCTCGATAGTTTGCGGGCGTGGTCCTCCATCCCGATCATTTTCAGCTTTTCGTAGGCCCGGTGTTCCACTTCTTTTTCCGAATACCTCCCTAGTTTTAAAGCCGGAAGCATCACGTTTTGTAAGGTGGTGAATTCCGGCAACAAAAAGTGAAACTGAAACACAAAACCAAGGTGTTCATTGCGAAACTTCGACAGATAATCCTGACTGCGACCCGTTAATGTCTGCCCATTAATTTCCAGCGTGCCTTCATACTCCGTATCCATCGTTGACAGCAAATACAACAGCGTCGATTTGCCGCAACCTGACTTGCCAACGATCGCCAGAAATTCGCCTTTATTGACCTCGAACGTCACATCTTTCAGCACCTGAAATCGATCAGGTTCGGTGAAGTACTTGTTGAAATGCGATGCTTTTAATACCTTTTCCATCGTTATCCTCTTAATATCGAAACCGGGTCTACTTTCGAGGCTTTTCGAGAAGGAAAATAACCGGCTAAAACCGTCGTAATCAATCCGAAGAGAAGGCCCATTCCGTAGTATTTCGGATCAAAAATAACCGGGAACGTTTTGATGCTTAAAAAATCCCCGGCGTTGAACGGCGTTATCGACAATAAATAACTGAGAATAAAGCCAATCAACAGCCCCAGTAATCCACCCAATACGCCGATAAAAACCGCCTGGAGCAGAAAAATCAGAACGATATCTTTCCCTTCAAAACCGGTCGCTTTCAAAATGGCAATGTCCTTTATTTTATTGATGACATTCATGTTCATGATGTTGTAAATGCCAAAACCGGCCACTACCAGCAGCGTCATCGACACCACAAACGTCATGACATTCCGGATTTTTTCGCCCGCCAGGATGGCCGAGTTTGCTGTCGCCCAGTCTTCCGTATAATATCCGTACATGGCCCGCAGTTTTTTACCCAGTGGCAGCGCCAGTAACGGATCGAACATTTTGATGTGAATATCGGTCACATAGCTCGCATCTTTCTGCAAAATTTCCTGCACTGTCGATAAATTGGCGTAACTCTTGGTGTTGTCGACCGTTCCGATGCCGAATCCGAAGGTGCCGACCACCCGCAGAATCATCGTCCCCCCCGTCGGCGTCGTCACACTTACCTTGTCACCTTCGCGAACGTTGAGCTTACGGGCCAGCACATTACCCATAATCAGTCCGTTCGGGTTGGACCGCAAGGCTTCAATCGTCCCGGATTTTAACCGGCTTTTCAGGTTATACAGACGGTTTTCGCGATCGATGTCAACCCCGGCGATGGTTCCTGAAATTTGAATGGGACCGTTGTTATAGAATGCCTGCGTGCTGAGTTGGGGCGAAACGCCCAGCACGCCCGGTTCCTGCTCGATCCGCCGGGCGATCAGAAAACCGTTTTTCAGCCGCGACAATTGTTCCTTCGGTTTCTGGTGATAGATGACGTTGAAAGCCGAGTCGCTCCGGTTCAATTGGTCGATCAGGGCGGGGCGCTGCGTGTTCACCTCGTTGTACATCCGCACGTGCGGACTGGCGTCCAGCGCCGAGTCTTCCAGAAACTGGTTGACGCCCTGCATGAACGAAATCATGGTGATGAACATGGCAATCCCGAACGTCACGCCCAGCATGGCAACGAGGGTTTGCCGCTTCTTCGACAGCAGGTGCGTTTTGGCAATTTGGGTGGTGATGCTGAGATTCATGAGTTTTTGATCGTTATTTCGCGGAGCTGAGCGGAGTTTAAAAGAGTTAAGCGGAGAAAATTAATAACTCTGCTTAACTCTTTTAAACTCCGCTCAGCTCCGCGAAATAACTTTGTAAATTCATTCTGGATAAATCAAAATCGACTTCTCATTCAAACCGCCTTTCACCTGGACCAGATCGAAATTCTCGGCACCCTTTACAATTCGCACCTTCTTTTTTCCACCGTTCTCACTGACCCAAACACTGTCATTTCCAACCACATACGACTTCGGAATCGTCAGCACCCGCTTGTTCTGGCTGATGATGATGTTGGCTTCGACCGTCAATCCGTAATACGCGTCGGGTCGTTCGCCGACAAATTCTGCATCGACCCGGAACGACTGATCGACCCGGTTCAGCTTCGGATAAATCTTCCGCACCCGGGCTTTGAACACTTTATTGGGATAGACATCCGCTTTGACGACAACGTCCTGCCCTTCCCGAATCTTCCCGAAATCGCTTTCATCGACCGCCAGTTTCACAAACACATCATGTCCACTCCCAATCAGCGCAAGCTGGTCATTCCGCCGAATTACTTCGCCCGGTTCTTTCAAAATCTCGTACACCTTTCCATCCACAAAACTCCGGACGCGGGTGTTGCCCTGCTCCTGCCCACTGGCCACATACTGACTTCGTGAGTTTTGCAAGTCGACATACAACTGATTCCGGGTGCGTTGCAATGAACTGCGCCGGGCAATGTAGTCGTTTCGGGACGTCTGGTAGGCCAGTTGAACCCGCTCCAGTTCGGATTTGGAGGTCGCATTTTGCTGGTACAAATCCCGGTAGCGGGCATAATTAACCGAGTCGTTGGCCAGACGGGTTTGCGCCGTGCGAACCTGCGCTTCGAGTTCGGCTAAAACCGGTGAGTTGTCGCTCAGGTTGGCCTGCGACTGTCGGTAAATGTTGGCCGTAGCCTGTTCGCGCGCACCCTGCGTAATGCCTTCCAGCACAAACAACAATTGACTGCGTTTGACTGAATCGCCCTCACTAATCAGCTTCTGCTGCAAAATACCGTCGGCATTGGCCAGCACTTTGTACTCATTCCGGGGGTAAATACCGCCCGATGCATAAACCGCTTCCGTCAGGTCTTTATAGGTCGGCGAAGTGCCTTCTTCTTTCCGGTTACAGCCGGACAAAACCGCTATAGCCAGCAGAATGAGGCCCTTTCGCATTCCCGCCCCCGTCGGAAGCAGGAACTCGTAATTCAATTCGGGGTGTGCTTTATTGTCCATTTCTGATCTGCAAAATCGTCTGATTGATAAATACGTTCGACAACGTATTCAGGTAGCGGTTCTGGACGTTCAACGACTCATTGAATACGTTCAGATACTGGTCGTACGCAAAGATTCCCGCCCGGTATTTCACCAGGGCAATCTGCGTATTCTGCTCGTTCAATTCGAAATTCTGCTGGTTAAAAACCAGCGAACGAACGGCCTGGTTATACGCATTCAGAATATCCTGATTGTCGACTTCCGCGCGCGTTTGTTCATACGCCAGTTCGGTCTGGGCCTGCTCGATTCGCAGCCGGGCACGGTTCAGGTTGGCCGTTCGCAAGCCGCCCGTATACAGGGGGATATTCAGTTGTAATCCGGCTACGCCAATGGGAAACCACTTTTCGCTAAAATCCAGAAAGTCGAACTGTTTCCGTTGCGCCTGGGCCGAATACCGGGCATACACCGACAAAGTTGGCCACCGTAAGGCATTTTCCCGGTTCAACTGCTGTTGAAATAATGTCAGTTGCGAACGGCGAACGGTGATCTGTGGCCGTTCGACGGATCCATTCAGAGCCGAAAATCCGTTTTGCGCAGACGACCCAACAAGATTCTGCTCCAGCACCAGCGAATCCCGCACGGTAAGCCCCAGCAATATCTTCATATGGTTTTGGTTGCGGACATAACTCAGTTCATTTTGCCGCAGCACATCCTCCGCCGTTAGCCGGATGGATTGCAGGCGGTTGTATTCCAGCGGTTCGATCTGGCCTTTTTCCAGTCGATACCGGGCAATGGTCGCGATGGTATCGGCATTGGCCACGTTCCGGCGGGCAATGTCGATGGCCGAGCGGGTCAGCAGGGTGGCGTGGTACACCCGCGCAACCTGCGTCGACACCTCGTCCTGCAACACCAGATTCTGGTCGTCGATGATCCGTAAATTCTGGTTGGTCAATCCAACATCCAGGCGGTTTGGCCGACTCAGCAACGGCATCGAAACCTCCACACCCGCCGTCAGGTTGAACGGAACGCCAAATTGCAGCGACCGGAATTCGCCGGGCTGCCCACCCAGAAACTCCGCCGGTATCAACTGCGTCGGCAGGGCATAATTATAATCGAGGTTCGTAAACGCCCGGGCCGTTGGCATCAGACCGGCGCGAGTGGCGGCCCGTTGCTGCTCCTGCGTGATGCGGTTTTGCCGGGCAATTTGCAGATCGGGATTTTGCTGCCGGGCGAGTTGGATGGCGTCCTGCACCGTCCGAACGACGGTTTGCGCCCCTCCTTCATGGCTGACCATCAACAGGAAAACGATGAACACCTTTTTCATACACGAATCGAAATTCATGTACAAAGCAAAAAAAAGGGATTCGCTTTGTCTTTTTTACCTCCCCGAACCGGAAGAATCAAGCTCCAAACCGGACATTTTGACGAGCGAATGAATAGAAAAGGCAACCCACTACGGATTGCCTTACTACATGAACCGGTTAGCTTGGCCGGTTTTCAATACGTATACCGAATAATTCCCGCCACCATTGCGCAAAGAAGCGGGTTGTTCACTTTCGTTTCCTCGGTCAATAGTCGCCCCTGTTTGTCGTAGGTCTTTTCAATGAGCGCAATCTGATCGCTGCTGTTGGGCAAATGTTCGCTGATTTGCCGGCGGTTTCCGGCGAAAGTATGGGTAAATAAGCGGGTAACCTTGTCCGTATCCGAATACCAGGATTCGCGGGTCAACACATTGTCTTTGTATTCGTTGACCACCCGCCGATACAGTTTTTTGTTGGCGTCGAACCACTTTTGCTCTGTTATCTTCCCACCTTGGTAAATGTATTCCACCAGACCGGTCAGAACGCGTTGCTCCGGATTGCGCTGGTTAAAATAATTCCGCTCGGTTTTCAGTACACCGTCGGCATACTCGTATTCAGATTCATCGTAAGCGACCCACTCCGAACCGGTACCATATTTGCCAAACCGGGTTTTTCCAGCTAACTGACCATTCGGATTGTAACGGTATTCATGGTATGAATATGTCTCCGTTTTCCCGCTGGGAACCCGTCCAATGTAATCGATCCGAATTAATTTTCCAGCCGAATTGTAAGAATACGTTTCCAGGTTGTTGGGATTATCACAATTGGTGCCGTTGCAAAACAGCTTTTGGGTCGGCGACGCTTCGTCGTTGTAGGTATTGCCGCCGGGTTCGATGCCAAATTCAGAAGAGTCACCGGGCTGGCAGGCCAGCCACAGGGATGCAGACAGCAGCAGAAGTAGTCGATTTTTCATAGAAGAACGGGGTTTGGTCATTTGGAGGATAGACCCGGTAGTCGCCTGAACCGTTGGAAGTTATCCTCAAAATTATTTACGGCATAGCCCCTCAACACCAGCCTGAAGGGCTATCATCACTAGCCCCGGACACTGTCCGGGGAACTCGGGGTGGCCGGAATGCGGGATAATCGGAATACGGGATGATCGGAAATCCGGAGATGGTCAGAGAATTCTCATCCGTTTTACGCAAAAAAGCCTCCAAACAAAAAAAGCGCAACTGGTGTATAGTATTACACCGATGCTGTAATTTCCGGAACGAATACCGGTCAATTTGCCTATACTTGACTCCTATGAACCAACCCCTGCAATCCCAAATCAGTGAGGTTTTACAAAAACTGGAAACCTTACTCGATCGTGTCCCGGAGTCTGTCGCGAAGGACGTTCGTCAGGAAATCCGCGAATTTCGCCAGTTGCTCGTTGAAACGCGTTCTCCCCGGTTTGCTCTCGTCGGCCGACGGGGCAGCGGCAAGTCGTCCCTGATCAACGCGATTTTCGGGCGAAAGGTCGCGGAAGTGGGTCACGAAAAAGCCCAAACCGGAGAGGCCACCTGGTGGCCGTATTCGAGCGACATGGGAACCCTCGACATTCTGGACACCCGTGGCTTGCAGGAGGGTTCGCGCCCCGACGAAGCCGATGCCGCCACCTCTCCCATCGAGTCGATCCTCAACGCCTTAAAGGAAAAAGCACCGGATTTAATCCTGTTTCTGATCAAAGCCACCGAAGCCGATTCCGGAATCAACCCCGACCTCGAAGCACTCACAGAAATCAGTAAAACCGTTGAGAAAGTCCACAACTACCGCCCGCCCATTCTGGTCGTTGCCACCCATTGCGATACGCTCGAACCCAAAAATGTGCGGTTGCACCAGCCGGAGGACGAAGACCCGGAAGACCTGAACGAAAAACTGGAGCGGGTCAAGGTCATTGAAAACCTGCTCAAAACGAAATTTGAAGCCGACCCGTATTTAAAAGAATCGCTGATTACGGTCTTGGGGGTCTCATCGTACCAGTCCTGGAAAAATGACAGGCTTCGCTCCGACGAGCGCTGGCGCATTGACGAACTGCTGGATTATATTTTCAACGAACTGCCGAAAGAAAGCAAGCTGGCTTTTGCCCGGCTGAGTCAGGTTCGCACACTCCAGGAATCGATTGCCAACCGGCTCACCAAAGTGGTGGCGGCCATTTGTGGTGGTATTGCCGCCGTTCCGATTCCTTTGGGCGATATTATTCCGATCACC
Organism: Larkinella humicola; assembly: GCF_008727875.1. Taxonomy (GTDB): domain Bacteria; phylum Bacteroidota; class Bacteroidia; order Cytophagales; family Spirosomataceae; genus Larkinella; species Larkinella humicola. The sequence continues at coordinate 260,929 of NZ_VTWS01000007.1, forward strand.
TCGTTGCAAATCACACTGATCATCGCCATTGCCTACGTGGCCGGTCGTCAACTGAGTCAGGATACCGCGAAGGAGTTCCTAACTGCCATCGGTGCCACGATCAGTGCCGGTCTGGTGCTGCGCGAGTTGGCCCGGGCTTCCGTCAAAATCTTCTTTCCGGGAGTGGGCAGTGCGGTTTCCGCTGGTATTGCGACCACCGCAACCCTGGGCATCGGCAGAGCGGCAACGGCTCACTTCATTCAAAAGAAAAGTATTGAGAACGCGAAAGCGGTTTTTGAAGGAGAACGAAGCAGGCCGTAAGCCCCTAAATCCCCTGAAGGGGACTTTTTGCATCCCAAAGGTGGCGAGTCCAAGTCCCCTTCAGGGGATTTAGGGGCTTTTTCACTTCCGGTCAATTCCCTCCAACACCCGCCGGATCTGGTTGGCTTTGGCCATAAATTCAAATGAATCGTCCAGGTTCTGATCGTCGATGATGGCTTTGAACTGCTGCAAAAATTCGATGTAATCAGACAAAGCCTGGGAGACATTCGCCCGGTTTTGGTCGAAAATGGGCGCCCACATTTGCGGAGAACTTTTTGCCAGCCGAACCGTGGAGCTAAAACCGGTGCTGGCCATGTCAAAAATCGCCTGCTCGTCTTTTTCTTTCTCTAAAACCGTCAGTCCCAGCGCAAACGCACTGATGTGGCTCAAGTGCGAAACGTAGGCCAGGTGCAAATCATGCTCCTGTGGGTTCATGTAAAAGAGCTTCATGCCGATGTCGCTGAACAGCGCTTCCACCAGTTTCAGACTGTCATAGTCGCTTTTCTCCCGGTCGCAGATGATGAGGTTTTTACCGGGCAGCAACTCCCGAAAAGCAGCCCCCGGACCCGAGTTTTCAGTCCCCGCCATCGGGTGAACAGGCACAAACTGCGCCCGTTTCGGGTGGCTATCAACCAATTGGCAAATCAGTTCTTTCGTTGAACCCAGGTCGGTGACGGTAGCGCCTTCTGGCAACTGATTCAGAATTTGCGGCAGTAACTCCAGAATGCTGTTGACGGGCGTTGCCAACACCACCAGATCGCTGACGACCACGGCCTCGGCCAACGGTTTCATTTCGTCGACGATGCCTTTGGCCAAGGCCAGTTTGCCATGCACGGAGGACGCATCCACCCCGATAAATTTCGCCTTCGGGTATTTCTCCCGAACCGCCAGCGCAAACGACCCGCCCAGTAAACCTACTCCAATGATTGTGACTACCATATTATTTTGCTCCGCTCACCTCTGATTTTCTCTGCTTAACTCTGCGAAACAATTTTTAAAACTATTTCGCAGAGTTAAGCAGAGAAAATCAGAGGTGAGCGGAGGTTTATTTAGAGATTCTTTGAACAGCTTCCCAGATTCGCTCTTTGGGCATACACAGCGACACCCGGATGTACCGGTTTCCTTTGGGGCCGAAGATAAAACCGGGGGCAATGAAAACGTGCTTGTTGTAGAGCAGGTCATCCACGAGCGTTGCGGCCGATGCAATGGAATCCGGCAATTTGGCCCACAGAAACATGCCCTCCTGGTCGTTGGTATAGGTGCAGTTTAAGGCATCCAGAAAAGCCGTAGCGGCTTCCAGACGGCCTTCATACACCGCGTTTCGTTCCGCGTGCCAGGCGTCCGAATTGGTCAGGGCTTCGGCGGCCGCGTCCATAACCGGTTTGAACATTCCCGAATCGACGTTGCTTTTGATCGATAGAACCGCATCGATGTACGGTTTTGAGGAAGCCATCCAGCCAACCCGCCAGCCCGCCATGTTGTGCGACTTGCTCATCGAGTTCATTTCAATTACCACCTCCTTGGCCCCGTCGATGGAAAGCAAGCTGATGGGCGGTTTTTTATTTAGAACCAGGCTATACGGATTGTCGTGGCAAAGCAACAGGCTATAATCATAGGCAAACCGGACGGCCTGCTCGAAGAGTTTTTGCGTCGCCGGAGCGCCCGTCGGCATGTGCGGGTAATTGAGCCAGAGGATCTTGGCATTGTCAGACACCAGTTCTTCCATCGCTTCCCAATCCGGTTGCCAGCCCTGATTTTCCAAAAGCGGGTAGTTCCGCACGTGGGCACCCACCATTTTGCTCACGGCGTTGTAGGCCGGATAGCCCAGTTCCGGCACCAGCACTTCGTCCCCTTCATTCAGGAAAGTCAGCGAAATATGCGTAATGCCTTCTTTTGAACCCAGAAGCGGCAGAATTTCCGTTTCGGGATCGAGCGAAACCTGGTACGTATGGGCGTAATAACCGGCAATGGCGTTCCGAAAACCGGGTGTCCCCTTGTAAGACTGATACCCGTGCGCATTCGGTTGCTGTGCCGATTGAGTCAGGGCCTGAATTGTAGTATCGGACGGCATCATATCGGGATTACCGATGCCGATGTTGATCACATCGTGCCCGGCAGCCAGTAGTTTACGAACTTCGGCCAACTTGACCGAGAAGTAATATTCCTGCGTTTGTCCGGCACGGTGGGCTAATGGAATAATCATTGGTTAATTCGGGTCGCCAAAGCGATCATTACACGGATAAAATGACGAAACCGCAAAAGTACGGTATTTCCGTGTAATTACTCGCTCCGCAACGACTTCACCGGGTTCATTAAGGCGGCCCGGATGCTTTGGAAACTGATCGTCAACAGGGCGATGAAAACCGCCAGGAGTCCGGCCAGGGCGAAGACCCACCATTCGATGTCCACTTTGTAGGCGAAATCTTTCAGCCACTCGTTCATGGCCCACCACGCCACGGGCGCGGCCAGAAGCAGGGCAATGAACACCAGTTTGAGGAAGTCTCTCGACAAAAGGGCGACAATCCCGGCCACCGAAGCCCCCAGCACTTTCCGGATGCTGATTTCTTTGGTACGCTGCTCGGCCGTAAAGGTGGCCAGCCCAAACAACCCCATGCAGGAAATCAGAATGGCGATGGCCGTGGCGGTGTTGACCAGCCGACTGGTTTTCTGTTCCTTTTCGTACAGCCGCGCAATCCGGTCGTCCAGGAATTCGTATTCGAATTTTTTATCGGGATGAATGGCGTTCCACTGTTCTTCGATGCTGGCCAGCGTAGCTTTCACATCGTTCATGGTTCTGCCGTTGCTGGTCAGTCTGACGCCCAGATTCCGGGACTGCTGTGGCAGATACCCGATGAACGTCGCATCAATTTTGTCGTGAAACGACTGCTCATGAAAATCGGCCACGACCCCAACGATCGGGATTTTCTTGCCATTGAAATCCAGAAACTGGTTCAGGGCTTCCGCCGGTTTTTCGAAACCCAGCCGTTTGGCAAACGTGGCATTGATAACCAGTTCCCGGAGCGAATCGCTTTTCAGGTAGTTTCGCCCGGCCAACAGGCGAATACCGTATAAAGGAATAAAATTCTCGTCCCCCACTTTGGCCGAAACGTCCATCTCGATTTCCTGCTTGCCAGTGTATTTCATTTTGGTCATCATGTAACTCATGCCCATCGGCGGAAACCACTGCATCGACACCCGCTCCACCCCCGACAAGGGCCGGATTCGCTGCGCCAGCACATCGGCTTTGCCCGCCCGGCCCGCATCGATGGAAATGATGGCGTCGGTCGAAAAGCCCAGTTCCTTGTTGCGGATGTAACTGAGTTGCCGGTCAACGATCAGCGTGGCGATGATGAACACCAGCGAAACCGTAAACTGAAAAACGATCAGTCCTTTGCGGAAATATCCTTTCTGACCGCTCTTCAAGGCCGTCTGGCCTTTGAGCGTCAGGGCCGGACGGAACGACGACAGCACCAGCGAAGGGTAGAAACCGGCCAGCAGCGAGGTCGTTACGGTGACGAACAACAAAAACAGCAGGGTTTCCAGACTGAATAACTCAAACGTCAGCCCTTTGGGGGTGAGGGATTGAAAAGCGGAGAGAATGGGGCCAACCAACACCAGTGCCATACTGACCGCAGCGAGTGTCAGCAAGGTGGTTTCGCTCAAAAACTGAAAAATCAGGCTTTTCCGACTGCTTCCCAACACCTTCCGGACCCCAATTTCTTTGGCACGCTGCACCGATTGGGCCGTCGACAGATTGACGAAATTGATGGCGGCAATCAGCAGGATAAAAACCGCAACGCCCATCATGCCGTAGAGCGTCGGCAGGTGCGCTTTTCGGGAATAATTATCAACGTAATCCGCATTAAAATGCAGGTCGGCCAGCGGTTGCAAACCGGGTATAAACTTAAATTCCTTCTGGAAATGCCTTTTGGAAAACTGTTGAAAAGACGCCGTGAGTTGCTCCGGTTTTGTTCCTTCCGGCAGCTTTACAAAAGCCTGCGACGACGACCAGATGTCATTCCAGTCGTCAAGATTGATGCTTTTGCTCATCCGGCTGCTGCGAATGGTGGCGAAAGAAATGAAATCCGTAAACGTAAAATCGGTCGGTTTATCCCATTCCTTTACAATCCCGGCAACGCTGACCCGAACCGAATCCCAGTAAATCACCTCTTTGCCCAGCATCTGTTCAAGCGGCAAATCGCCAAAGTATTTGCGGGCTTTTTGCTCCGATAACACGAGTTGAAACGGTTCGGTCAGGGCGGTTTTCGGATTGCCCGCCAGCCACTGGTAGTTGAAAATGGTAAAGTATTGCGGCTCAACGACCACAATTTCCTGATTATCGACGCCGTGTTTCCCCTGCTCAAACCGCTTCGGTTTTTCCGTGCCGCCGGGAATCAGCACCGCCGACGTAATGTTGTGAAAAGCCGCTACGGTTTCCAGCCCCGTCACTTCCTTCCGAATCGCCAGCGGAACCGGGTTGGGAACAAAACCCGCCGGATGGGTTTCGGCGTTGGGGCCAAATTTCTCGGTACCAATCAGGCGATAAATCCGTCCGCGGTCGGCGTGGAAGGTATCGTAGCTGAGTTCGTAGTTGGTAATCAGGTAAATCACCAGACAGGCGGTGACACCCAGGCTCAGCCCGAAGAGGTTGATCAGCGCACTGACCCGGTTTTTGGTCAGATTGCGAAAGGAGGTTTTGAGGTAATTGCGAATCATGACAGGATGCAGAAAAGAAGGTGACGGATACGCAGAGTTCTGACGTTTCAGCGCAAAAGGCTTAATAAATTTCAACACATTAGCTGCATACCGGCGGTTGGCTTTTCGGACGCCCACTTCCGCCAGATCCCGCCCGTAGCGTTCGTACAAATCGCCCTGCACCTCCTCCAGCAAGTGGGGAGCGCAGAAGACTTCCAGCAGTCGGTCGGCCCAGCGGGGCGGTTGGGGGTATTTCATGCCGGTTAATTTTAAATAGTAAATGAAAAATGTTGAATGATAAAGTGACACGGTCGGATGTCCATTTACTTTTACATTCAGTATTTATCATTTTACATTTATTTTTCTTTTTTATTCACTTCGCAGACTCTTCACCGGATTCATCAACGCGGCTTTGATGCTCTGGAAACTGATGGTGAGCAGCGCAACGCCGACCGCCAGCAAGCCCGCCAACGCAAAAACCCACCATTCGATCTCGACTTTGTAGGCATAATCCTGCAACCACCGGTTCATGGCATACCAGGCCACCGGCGAGGAAAGGACGATGGCAACGCCCACGAGTTTGAGAAAATCCTGCGAAAGGAGACTGACAATGCTGGTCACCGAAGCACCAAGCACTTTCCGGACGCCAATTTCTTTCGTACGCTGTTCGGCCATGAAAGCCGCCAAACCAAACAAGCCTAAACAGGAGATAAAAATGGCGAGAAAAGCGAAGTAGTTGGCCAGCGTGCCGACCACGGTTTCGCTGCGGTACAATCGCTGAAAGGCCTCATCCGCAAACTGGTAGGTGAACGGAAACTTCGGATTCAGTTGCTGCCACATCGTTTCCAGACTCGCCAGGGCCTGCTTCGTTTGGCCCGGCTGGGTGCGAATGATGATGTTTTTTCCATCGGCCGCCGGACTTAATTTGGCAATGAACGGTTCGATGGCCACATGCAGGGAATTCTGGTGGAAGTCGTCCACCACCCCAATGATCAAACCCGGTTTGCCCCACAAAGTCAGCGGTTTTCCGATCGGGTCCCGGTAGCCAATCCGACGGGCTGCGGTTTTGTTGATCAGATAGCTGACCGAGTCGGTGGCAAAATCGCGTGAAAAATCGCGCCCCGCTACCTTGACTTTCAGGGTCTTCGTGAAATCATAGTCGACTTGTGAAAACTGAAACTGAACGCTGGTGGCGGGGTCTTTCCCCGGCCATTGGACGTTGCCCGTTGTGCCAAAACTGGTGGTTGGCGTTCCGTTCATGAACGTTACGGTCTGGATGCCGGGCATCCGGAGCAGTTCCTGCTTGAACGTTTCGTATTTGGCGGCCAAATCCCCTTCAGCCTGGAGATAAATCATCCCCTCCCGGTCGTAGCCCAGGTTTTTGGTCTGGATAAAATCGATTTGCCGGTAGACAATGATGGTTCCGATGATCAGCAGCATCGACAGGGCGAACTGAAAAACCACCAGGCTCTGCCGGAAAAGCCGCGCCCCGGAACCAAACCGGATGCTTCCTTTCAAGATCCGAACCGGATTCAGTGATGATAAAAAGAGGGCGGGATAACTGCCCGCAATCAGAGCCGTGACCAGTGTCATGACCAGCAACGTTACCCAAAACGACGCGTTTGCAAACTGGAACGTAATGTGCTTTTCGGTCAGTGTGTTGAAGACCGGCAGCAGCATCCAGACCACGCCCACGGCCACCACCAGGGCCAACGCCGTCAGCACCAGGGCTTCGCCAATGAACTGCCCGATCAGCCAGCCCCGACCGGCACCAACGACCTTCCGAACGCCCACCTCCCGCGACCGCTTCACCGACCGGGCCGTGGCCAGATTCATGAAATTGATGCAGGCAATCAGCAGAATAAAAACCGCCACGATGCCAAACAACCGGACGTATTCGATGCGTCCGCCATCCTGATAGCCGTTTTTGAAATTGGAATAGAGATACGCTTCCGGGTACGGTTGCAGAAAAAGCTGGATATCCAACCCCTTCGTAGCCATTTTCGGATTGTATTTTTTCAGAAACGCCTTCATCTTGGCTTCCAGCCGGCCGGGATCAGCCGGTACACCGTTGCGGTCGGTCCGGAGTTGGATGCGGGTCTGAAGCGCGTTGGTACCCCAGTCTTTTATCCATTCATTGTGCCGCATAAAATCGGCCCAGCTCAGTACAAAGTCGTAGGTTTCCGAGCTATTTTTTGGCATTTCATAAACCGCACTAACCTGATAATCATCTTTGTTACCGAGCCGAATGCTCTTTCCCATAGCCGCCTGTGGGCTACCAAAATAATTCTCCGCGAGCTGCCGCGAAATGACAATGTTCGTCGGCCCGTTCAAGGCGGTTTCGGCGGTTCCGGCTAACAAGGGAAGACTGTACATTTTAAACCAGTCGGCACCGGCAGCGCGCCCTTTTTCCTTGTTCAGCTTTTCACCCACCGAAAACGTCAGTTCCTGCTCCCAGGAAAGGCCGGACGCGTAGGCAATTTCCGGGAATTCTTTTTTCAGTTCGTCGGCCAGCAAAGCGGGCGTTCCCGGGCTTGCTTCCACCTTACCGTCGTAGAACTGGCGTTCCATGACGTTGTAAAGCTGCGGGCCATTGGCGTGATAGGCATCGACGCTAAATTCGTCCTGAATCCAGAGCAAAATGAGCAGACTACATGCCATGCCGAGCGCCAGGCCCAGAATGTTGATGGCCGAAAAGGATTTGTTGTGGGCGATGTTCCGCCAGGCGATTTTCAGATAATTGCGAATCATACCAGGATTCAGGAAAGAGATGGATGGATGTTCATTAGCTTGTCGTTTGAAGAAAAAGGGCTTTAGAAAACTCAGCACTTCCCGGACATATTGCCGCCGGGCGTAGGGGAGTCCAAATAGCTTCGTATTGCGCAAAAACCGCTCGTATAAATCCCCCTGAATCTCCTCAAAAAGATGAGGAGCGCAGAAGATATTCAAAAACCGTTCGGCCCAACGGGGAGGCTTCATGAGAGTGATGAGTTAAGAATTAAGAGTGAAGAGTTTAATGAATCGGAGCTGGAAGCCATAGCGAACAGGTTAAGTTATTTTTAACTCTTAATTCTTAACTCCTAATTCTTCATTCCGAACGCAGTGACTTCACCGGATTCATCAACGCGGCTTTGATACTTTGGAAACTAACCGTCAGCAGGGCGATGGCCAGTGCCAGCAAACCCGCTGTGGCAAACACCCACCCGTTCATATCGATCCGGTACGCAAACCCTTCGAGCCATTGGTCCATCGCATACCAGGCTACCGGAACCGCCACAACGATGGCGATCAACACCAGCTTCACGAAATCTTTGGCCAGTAATCCGATGATACCCGGCACGGTGGCTCCCAGCACCTTGCGAACCCCAATCTCACGGGTGCGGACCTGCGCCGTGTAGGCAACCAGACCGAATAAGCCCAGGCAGGAAATCACGATGGCAATGGTGGCAAACACGTTGAAGAGTGTGCCGGTGCGCTGCTCGGTTTTGTAGAGGTCATCGAAGGTTTGGTCCAGAAAAGCGTAGTTGAAGGGAAACTCGGCATTGTATTGCTTCCACAAACGCTCGGTCGCGGCCAGGGCTCCGGCGGCTTCTTTACCCGTCGTTTTGACGTAAATTCGATCTTCATTTTTTGGGCTGTAATAAAAAATCGCCGGTTCGATTTTCTGTTTGAGGGACGCAAAATGAAAATCTTTCACCACGCCAATAATCGTTCCTTCCCGATTCCAGAGTTTAAACCGCTTGCCGATGGGTTCTTTCAGACGGGCGACTTTGACGGCGGTTTCGTTCAAAATAAAATGCGTGGAATCGGAAACCGCACCTGTAAAATTTTTGCCCTGTTCCAGTTTTATGTTGAAGAAGGGTATAAAATCCTTGTCAATGGCCATCGGACTCACCATCATGGTCTCCCCAACTTCCTTCCCTTCCCATTCGCTGCTCCCGGTTTGCTGGTTCAGCGATACAATATGGGCGTTGGAACGGGTAACGTCCGTCACACCCGGCTGGCTCAGCAAGCTGGCTTTAACGACCTCATAATGAGAAGACATACTGCGCATGTGCAGGGAAAAAACGTGACTTTTATCATAGCCTAACTCCTTCGAGCGGATGTATTCCAACTGATTGCCGATGATCAAAGTCCCGGAAATCAGAATGACAGTGAACGCAAACTGAACGACGACCAGTATTTTCCGAAAAACCGCATCGGTCAACCGCGCCGAGACTTTCCCTTTTAAGGCTTTCAGGGGTTCGAACGATGAGAGCAACAGGGCCGGGTAAATACTCGACACCAGCAGGGTGGCCGTAATGGTCAACCCGATCACCAGCCACATCCGACCGTCTGTTAAGTCGATGACGAGCTGTTTTCCCGAAAGCGCGTTGTAGAAGGGCATCAACACCCTCATCAACCCAATTGCCAGCAGCGCCGAAAGCGTGAAAAGCAGGGCGGTTTCAATGATAAACTGCAAAAACAACTGCCCTTTTGCCGCGCCCACGATTTTCCGCATACTCACTTCTTTGGACCGCAGCATGGAACGGGCGGTGGAGAGATTAACGTAGTTGATGCAGGCAATGACCAGAATCAGCAGCGCAATGATGGTAAACATGCGAACGGTTTCGATACCGCCATCGCTGCCGTCCGACTTGTACAAATGCATGTCGGGCAGGGCTTGTAGCAGATACGTCAGATCGGTATCATCCGCTTTGTTCCGCAGGTGAATGTTCCGCAGTTTGGTCGCCAAATCCGCCGTCGAAATGCCCGGTTCGAGCAGAAAAAACGTGATGTAATTGAACTCATGAAAGTCGTTATCCTGGTTTCGGCCATCCTTCCGTTCCGCATAGATGGTTTTAAACCAGAGCGAAATCGGTAGCAGCAGATCAAGTTCTCCGTTAAAAGTGGTGTTTTTTGGAAAATTCCGGATCACGCCGGTGACTGTGAAGCGGTTTTTCCCATCAGCTGTAATCACTTTTCCGATGGGTTCGGCATCGCCAAAATACCGCTGGGCGGTAGCTTCCGTCAGCACAACCGACTGGTCGTTCGGGAACGGATTCGCCGGATTTCCCTTGATAAGCCCAAAATCAAAAATTGAAAACAGGGAAGGATCGACGAAGGCCGAGTGTTCGTCGGTGAAGGTTTTCCCCTTGTATTTGTAGAGGCTGTAGAGATTGCTTTGGGTGATGCGAACGGCATCTTTGATTTCGGGCAGTTCCCTTTTTCCCATTTCAGCAATGGGCGCAACCGTGGCCTGCCAGATTTGCTGACTGCTGCCAGTGCCAACACGGTTTTCGAGCCGGAAAATCTGGTCGGCTTTGGTATGAAACCGGTCGAAGCTCAGTTCGTCCTGCACCCACAGCAGGATCAGCATCCCAACGGCCAGCCCGACCGTCAGACCGGTCATGTTGATGAGGGAGTAAAACCGGTTTTTCAGCAAATTACGCCAGGCGGTTTTGAAATAGTTACGGATCATAGCCGGTTGAAATAGATACACTTGTGAAGATTCTGTTGAGAATTGTTTCCGGATTACCACCGACGTTCGGCCCGGTCGCCGTCGCACGAACCCCAGCACCTCCCGGACATACTGCCGCCGGGCGTACGGTTCTCCGAACAGCCGGGCATTCCGCAAAAACCGCTCGTACAAATCACCTTCCATCTCCTCCAGCAAAGGGGGAGCGCAGGTCATTTCCAGCAGTCGGGTAGCCCAGCGGGGCGGTTGGGGGTATTTCATGCCGGTTAATTTTAAATAGTAAATGAAAAATGTTGAATGATAAAGTGACACGGTCGGATGTCCGTTTACTTTTAAATTCAGTATTTATCATTTTACATTTATTATTCTTCTTTATTCACTTCGTAAACTCTTCACCGGATTCACCAAGGCGGCTTTGATCGACTGGTAACTCACCGTGAGAGCGGCAACGACAAACGTGACCAGCATCGCAACCAGGAAAATCGACGGCCCAATCTGAATGTGGTAGGCGTATTCCTGCAGCCAGGCATTCATGCCATACCAGGCCAGCGGAGCGGCCATGACGAAGGCCATCAGCATCAGCCACACAAATTCCCGTGAGAACAACACGACAATGCTGCCCACCGACGCGCCCAGTACTTTCCGGACACCAACTTCCTTGGTCCGCTGAACGGCCATCAGCGAAACCAGCCCGAACAGCCCCAGTCCGCCGATGACGATGGCAATTCCCGCAAACAGCCGGAAAGCGTTGTACAGGGTTTCTTCCTGCTTGTATAATTTCGCAATGTGCTCATCCACAAACTCATACCGGAATACTGATTCCGGATTCAATTCGCTCCAGTCTCTCTCGATTGCCGCCAGCGTTTCACGCAGGTTCTGCGGACGCAGCTTGACGCTCACCTGCCAGAACGCCCGTGAATTGTAGGTGAGAACACAGGCGCGGATTTTTTTATGCTTGGATTCGCTCTGAAAATCCCGGACTACCCCCCGAATAAGAGCCGGTTCGCCTGCGAGCCGAAACCGCTTCCCAATGGCCTCGTTTTCGTTCTGAAAACCCAGTCGGCGAATCAGCGTCTGGTTGACAATCACATTACGGGCCGTATCCCCCTCCGCCGTTTTGATGATGGGTTCGCCCGCCAGCAACGCCAGATGATACATCGGAATGTAGTTTTCATCCACCATTTTGAACTCGACCACATCGTTTTCGGGCATCCCGAGTTCCGGCGCCGAAAAAGGAGCGAAATTAACGTTGTAGGCCGGACCCGCCGACGCAAAACTGATTTGCTCAACGCCGGGATTGTTCTGCAATTTCTGCCGGAGAACATCGGCTTTCTCACCCGTACCGAAGGACACAATGGCCTCTTTTTCAAAACCCATGTCCTGATTCTGGAAAAAATCCATCTGGCTGGCCACCACCAGGGTCCCGATAATCATCACCTGGGTGATGGCAAATTGCAGGATTACCAGGCCTTTGCGGACGGTCATTCCGCCAAAAGATGCTTCCGTAGAGCGGGCTTTCAGAGCTTTGATGGGCTGAAAACCGGATTGGACAAAAGCCGGATACAAACCGGCCAGCAAAATGGTAGACAGAACAATACCGGCAATAACCACCAGCACCAGCGGCTCGGTCAGTTGGTCCGCGTCGATCCGGATGTTCAGCAAGTGTTTGGTGAGGGGCAAAAACGCCCAAACCGTGGCCAGCCCCAGCACTGTTGCCAAACCCACCAGCAAGGTTGTTTCGGCCAGCACCTGACCCACCAGTTGCCGCCGGTATGCACCCAGGGCTTTCCGGACCCCGACTTCTTTGGAACGCCGAACAGCCTGGGCCGTCGCCAGATTGACAAAATTGATGCAGGCCGTCAGAATAATCACCAGGGCGACACCCGCCAGACCGTAGATGGTTTCTTTGGAGCGCGGCATGGTGATCTGGGTCAGGTAGCGCTGGTCGAAATGTATTTCCCGCAACGGTTGCAGCAGCAGCGCGGCATCTTTGGCAATGTCATTGCCCCAGTTCTTCCGGATAAAGCCCGGAATCCGCGCTTCCACACGCTTGGGCAGTAGTTTTTCCGGCAGCACCACGTAGAGATACCCTCCCGATATTGACCAGAACTGGGGCGTATCGAGCTTTTTCCGGACGGTTTCCCACGACACCAGAAAATTGAAAACCAGGTGCGTGTTCGACGGCAGATCTTTCATGACGCCGGTTACACGCAGATCGTACTCGTTATCCAGCCGAAAGGTTTGACCGAGAGCATCGTGGTCACCAAAATATTTTCGGGCTATACTTTCCGTTAAAACGACCGTATTTGGTTCCTGCAACGCGGTTTTGGGGTTTCCGGCCAGCCAGTCAAAATCGAACACCTGCGGAAAACGCCCATCGGCGTAGGCATAACTTTCTTCCAGATACCGCTGGTTGCCAACCTGAGTCTGGCCTTCCCGCTGGTAATAATATTGCGAAACCTGCTCTGCTTCCGGGAAATCGGTGCGGAAAGCCGGCGCAATGGCAAATGAAACGCTCGGATTGTAGTCTAAACCATGAACCGTTACGCGGTAAGTCCGGTCGGCTTTCCGGTTAAACGCATCGTAGGTCAGTTCATTCCGAACGACCAGAAAAATGACAATGCAGGCCGACAACCCCAGGGCCAACCCCATCACGTTGATGAACGCATAACTTTTCTGCTGAAGAATGGTCCGGTAGGCAATCGTAAAATAGTTGCGTAGCATAGCAATCGTTTGCGGTTTTGGAGAATAATCCGGTTTCCTTTTCAAAAATTGGGGTTTCACAAACTTCAGCACCTCCCAGCAATACTGTCTGCGGGCATCCTGCGCTCCGAACAGCCTGGCCCGGTGAACAAACCGCTCCTGCAAATCCCCCTGGATTTCTTCGAGCAGGTGCGGAGCGCAAAACCAGGCCAGAAGTCGGCTGGCCCATTGGGGCGGTTTTTGGGTTTTCATGATTGCGGGAATATCGAACACTGAATAGTGAATAACGAATATTGAAAGGTGACCCGATTACTTCGATATTCGTTATTCAGTATTCGGCGTTCGATATTCCTTTTCATTAGTTTTTCATTCTACAGTATTCATTCACAAACTCACTGCTGGCAGTCCCTGCGGAGAAATCGAATCCCAGAGCTGGTCGCGGACGGCGCGAATGTCGTGCAGCGTCCGGCTCCCCAACACCGTGACTGAAAACAGGCGCTTGCGTCGCCCGCCCCGTTCGGCAGTGGCCTCACCGAGGTGTGATTTCAACATGCCTTTTTCCTCCAGCCGGTGCAAAGCCGCGTGAACGGCGCTGATGCTGACGGCCCGGCCCGTTTGCCGGTCCAGTTCGTCGGTGATGGCCACGCCATAGGCACCGGTTCCTAAAACCGCTACCGTCAGCAAAACCACCTCTTCAAACTCGCCTAAATACGATCGTCTCATGGAAAAGAGATATAATTAACTTCTGTAGAACAAATCTGCTGCCAGAAACAAAAAATGGCCTAATCAGGCCATTTAAGGAGTTTTCGGAAAGGAACCTGTCCGAATTCGTACAGTCCGGTTGTCCGAACCCGAACAGGTTTTAGGTATACGGTTTGCAGTTTTCGGTGGAAGACCGCGTCAGCCAGTGTGCGCCAGCAACCGTAAACCGTATACCGAAAACCGAAAACCGCTCTACTTCTCCGCTTTTAGCTCGTAGCGATGATACGGTTTGTCGATCGTCAGCCAGTAATTCATGGTCTCACCGGCTCCTTTGACCTGAAGCCGGTATTTCCCACTCAGCAAGTGGGTTACATCAAAATACCGGTTGTAGCCCGCCTGACGGTTCAGTTCGCGGTAATGAATCAGGTTGGTCGACTCGTCGGTCAGTTCAATGATGACCTGCTTCCGGTCGGGATTTGCAAAGTTGATGCGGAGTTTGCCGTACGAATTCACCAGCGGATTGACCAGAAATTTCGCATTGAATTCCGGCACAACCGACGGTGAATGGTCTTCGTAGGCATACACCCCGGAGGTTTTCGATAATCCGGGTTCATTGGAAGCCAGTAACTCCGACGATCGGACCTGCGAGGCCAACAATTGACTGTTGACCACCCGATCCAGCATTTCGTCGAACAACCGCATATTCCGTCTGGTCAATTTGACATACTGGCCCCGCAGTGTTTCCTGATAGACGGGCTCGTGCCGGGCATTGAAAAACCGGATGACGGTGCTGCGGGTGTTGTAATCGGTCTGAATCTTCCAGTATCCTTTCGTCACCTCAGGACCGGTGCGATAATCCGGTTGGGCGCTTCCAACAAGGGTGCTGAACAGGAGAAGCAGAACCAGGAGGGTTTTAAACCGGTAGGCGTTTTTTTCTTGAACGGTTTTCATGGGAATTGTGCGTGTTGTTTACAGGTTGTTAAATTGGTCGGTATTTATTCAATCTTTGCAAAACAAATCTCTTACCAGAATCAAAAACACCTTTCTAAGCCAATGGAGGGCATTTTTCAAAAATTGTACTGTCCGAAACCGTACAAAGCCTGTCCGGTTTTGCGTGCAGGAGATTTCCTGTCACAAAGCAGCGAAATTGCCCGCAAACGTTTCAATGCAAGTGACGAATGAGCAGGAAAATGGGACAGAAAGGCCGTGGGGCCTTACCAAGCTTTTTGACGAGCCCTCAGGGAATAGCCCGAAGCTGATACGACTGCGGATTGGCCTGAATGAGTAAACGGTATGCGTACCGCTTCGGTCTCCCATCTACCTCTAACCGGAATTTTCCTTCCGGCAAACGGGTCAGGTTCAACGTCCGGTTGTAGGTAGGCACCGCGTTTTTTTCCTTGAACACATACCGCCCCTGATCGTCCAGCAACGTAACCAACACAGGCTCTTCCTGGAGATTCACAATGTGTATTCTTAGTCGTCCGGAACTGCTGATGGCGACGTCGGAACGCAACGGGTTGACATCCAGAGTTTCTTTAGGAGAAGCCAGCACGTAAGACGTAGAAACGGGATCAGACAGCGGTGCCGAAACAACGTGGGAAGGCCCATTGGCACTGGTGGCCACTAACTCGTGGCTTTTGACTTCGGCCGACAGCAACTGGTTGGTCGACAGCCGCTCCAGCATCGTGTCGAACAAGCGGATGTTCCGGTTCGTCAGTTTTACATACCGGTTCGATAGTGACTCCTCGTAAATCGGTTCGTGCCAGCGGTTAAAAAAACGGATTTTGGTCTGCTGGGTCGTGTAGTCGGTCTGGATTTTCCAGTACCCTTTGGTCGAGTCGGTTCTCGCATAATAATCGGACTGGGCGGTCGCTGTCAAACCGTACAGGAAGAGACTCACGACTAGCCAATGCTGGCATCTGCGGACTGTTTTTTGGAGGAGGGTTTTCATGATTTGTGCATTTGTTGTTTACAGGAAATAGAAAGAGCAATGTATTATTTCAATGTTTGCAGAACAAATCTGTTGCCAAACCGGATCAAGGCTGCTTAATCGATCAAAATGACGGTATTTACGTTTAGGTTGAAGGCACTGCGTCCATTTGTGGACACTTTTTGTCCCGGAATGGACAGTAGAAAGGGGTCCGTTGAGCCAGTGTTAATGCGTGTACCCAAAAGATGGCTAAAAAGCGGTCACCGTTGCACGAGCAGCATCCGGCCTTTCTGTTTTTAGCGTAAGTTTGTAAAATGAAAATTCTCTCACTAACCGAGTTAAATCAGGAACAATATCTGGCCGCTCAGGCTCTCGAACTAAAATGCAAAGCCGATGATGGGCTGATGGGCCATATTCACTGGGACAAATCCATGAATTATTTCCAGTCGATGTGCCACTGGTTTCTGCTTTACAAAAGTGACGTTTTGATTGGTGTCTTGTCGGCCTTCGCTCCAACGACCAGCGTGGTTGAATTTTGCGGTTATACGCTCCCCAAAGCCCGGCGGAAAGGCTGCTTTTCGACCCTGCTTGAAGTGGCAGCGGAAGAAGCCCGAAACTACGGCTACGAGCACATGCTGTTGATAACGGAACGGGCCTCTGAGCCAGGTCAGGCCTTTGTCAGTCAGTTGGGAGCCACGTATTCCAATACCGAGTATCAACTGCGCTGGGAACCGCTGCCGTCGGAGGCACTGCCGGTTTCCACACCGGCGATCCATCTCGTCAAGGCCGGTATGGCAGACCTGGAACCGTTGTCGAAATTGAGTCAGACGATCTTTGGGGGCACCCTTAACGAAGCCCGTAAGCTCCTGGAAACCACCATGGCGACGCCCCACCTCACGCAGTATATTGCCACGCTGGATGGAAAAACGGTCGGCATGGTGGCAATCAATTTTGTGCAGAACGATGCCTGGATTATCGGACTGGGCGTTTGCCCGGCGTTTCAGGGGCGCGGAATCGGCAAAACCATCTTGTTCCGTATTTTGGACATTCTACAGGAGTCCATGGCCGAAACCATTCTAATCGAAGTAGACTCCGGCAACGAACCGGCCCTGAATTTGTACCAGAAATCCGGTTTCACGATTCAGATGGGCCAGGATTATTTCCGGTTGCCGTTAAAATGAGTTATTTCGCGGAGTTGAGCGGAGTTAAAGGGAGTTAAGCGAAGAAAATTAAAAACTCTGCTTAACTTCCTTTAACTCCGTTCAACTCCGCGAAATAACTCCTCTCTAAAACTCACTGATTCGCGTCTTTCCCCTCTTCCAGTTTCTTGATCATCGCCGTGACGCCATTCTTATTCAGCTCGTTCGGTGCCTGGGGCAGAGCCGCTTTCAGGTAGGGCAACGCTTTTTTGAAATCGCCGAGGGCCGACAACCCCCTGCCCATTCCGACGTTGGTCGTAAACTGGTTCGGGTTCTTGTCGTAGTTCACCTTAAAAACCGCATACGCGTCTTTCATCCGTTTCTGCTGGAGTAAGGTGCGGGCATACTGATGGAGTTCGTTCAGGTTGCCCATCGGAACGGCTTCCTTCATCACCGCATCGGCATCGGCCTGCTTATTGAGTGCCGACAAAACCATCGCCTTCATACTGAGCGTCTGGAAGTTTTTCTGACCAATGAACGGCAAACCAACGGCTTGATCGGCCCAAACCAGTGCCTGATCGAGATCGGTTTTGTTTTGAAGGCAATACGTAGCCGCCTGAACGTAGGACTGCCACGTAAAACCCTGCGAATTGCGCAATTCGTTTTTAAAAGAAGCCAACTGAATCTTCACCACATCGGCCTCAATCGTAAACGGGATCTGGCGTTTTTCCCACGAAAGTGCCACCGTTGCCGCGTTGTCCGTTTGGTTGATAAACTCGTATTTGAGCCACTCCACGCTCTTGTCGAGAGGCTGGTTTTTGACCGTCACGCGCAACGCATCTTCCGACGGTTCGTAGAAAAAGCTGCCCCAGGACGTCGCGTTTTTGGAGAAAATAACCGTTGTTTCGGCCTCGCCCAACAGCATGTGCAGCCCGTACGTTCCGGCGGGGAGATCTTTGCCCTCGACTTTAACATCATTCGAAAACGAAATGACGGTATTTTCGTTGGCACCTGCCCGCCAGGGGGCAGCTTTGCTGGTGCCGAAACCGAGGTCCACCAGTCCGTAATGGGCCACCGGTGTTCCCCAAATCGCTCCCTCCCGCCCCTTCACACCGGGGCGGCTGTAGTGAATGGCAATTTTTGTCAGGCCGATTTGCTCCGAAACGAAGGCCTTTTTGTTGCCGCCGTCGGGGATGGCGGTGAGGTGCTGGGCGGAAGCCAGCCTTGCATTGAGAACCAGCAGAAATAGGATAAACCGTGCTTTCATGGTGTTGTCGATAAAGTGTTTACCGTCAAAATAAACACATGAAAACCGCGTGCAGCTCCCGCACTCTGGGGGATTTGGCGAGGAAGGGTAATTAATTGTTTCGCGGAGTTGAGCGGAGGAAAAGGGATGTAAGCAGAGTAAATAAAAAACTCTGCGTAACTCCTTTTTTTTCTCCGCTCAACTCCGCGAAATAACTCTTTTTACTCTGACACCTCCCGTTCCACCAACCGCTCAGCCATGGGCAGCAACGTTTCCTCCAGCGGCAGACGGCGTTTTGATTCCACCATGAACGTGGCCGGGTTGGGCAGGAACGGCCGACGGCGGATCAGTTCCAGTTTCAGGGTTTCGTAGGTCCGCCCGACGCCTTTCCGCACGGAGTCGATGTAGCGCGTCCGGATTGGCTGGCGGCCGGTTTGCGTCGTCGACAGGGCCAATCCCGGCAGGGGCAGGCCCGTCCAGGTCAGGTTGAAATAATAGATATGGGTCTGGGAATGCGACGACCAATGGAGAAAAATATAGCCTTCATCCCGGCGCAGCGGCAGCATACCGATGGGAGTCAGCGTCAGGTTTGCGGCCAGTTCGTCGGCCATTTGCTGCCCTTTCGTCAGGGTTTGCCCGAATCGCGGCAGGGCAAAATTGATGATGGAGTCGATTTCGGACATATATTCATCATCATCCTGCCGGGATTGGTACCGTACCGTAAGACTTTCGGGGTCAATTCCGGTGGCGTCCTTGGGGAATGAGGCAGAAAGCGTACCTTTGCGGTTCCGAAAACGGAGGCCGGTCTCGTAATGATCCCGCAATTCCGTCAGGTCTGGGTATAACTTTTTGTCAGAGAAGTGTTGCTGAACGTTTTGCAGATAGGCCAGAACGACAAATTTTTTGTACTCTAAATCAATCAGTCCTTGCGTCAACCAGTCTTTCTGAAGTTTTTTCATAGTGAAAACGAATGAAGAACAGACAGTCTTGTTGCTAAGTAAGTTAACGAAAATTCGCATTCTGCCAAATAGTGTTTGGCGTTTTTTTTCTCCGACCAAAAAGGCTTTGCCCTAACCCATTGATTACCAAACTGACATCATAAATCGGAAATTTTGTCAGTATTACCAGAAAAAAGTGGTCTGGCACAATAAGTGACCAAAATCGACCGTCAGTTCGACAGTATGTCGGGCCCTAGTTAAGCACAAAACAATTTAACTTCTAAAACACAAGCCCATTATGGAAGCACTAACGGAAAGTAAAGTAAACGTAAGACCGTTGGCTGACCGGGTGCTGGTTGAACCAGCTCCTGCTGAAGAAAAAACCGCATTTGGTATCATCATCCCCGACACCGCCAAAGAAAAGCCACAACGTGGAACGATTGTCGCCGTTGGCACGGGCAAGAAAGATGAGCCTCTGACCGTTCAGGTTGGCGATACCGTTTTGTACGGTAAGTATGCCGGTACCGAAATCACCGTTGAGGGAAAAGAATACCTCATCATGCGTGAGTCGGACATTTTTGCCATTATCTAAGGTTATCCCGCCAGCCCCGGTTCAGTTTAAACTGACACTGGCTGCCCGGAAACCCGTTTGCATTACTCGTTAAAACCATTAATTCCTTTTCACTCATGTCTAAGAAAATATTTTTTGATATCGACGCCCGCGATCGGATCAAGAAGGGTGTTGATACCCTCGCCGACGCTGTTAAAGTAACGTTGGGACCAAAAGGCCGGAACGTTATTCTGGATAAGAAATTCGGCTCACCGGCGATCACTAAAGATGGTGTTACCGTTGCCAAAGAAATTGAACTGAAAGACGCCATCGAAAACATGGGCGCTCAATTGGTGAAAGAAGTCGCTTCCAAAACCGCTGATTCAGCCGGTGACGGAACCACGACGGCTACCGTTCTGGCCCAGGCGATCTACTCGATCGGGGTGAAAAACGTAGCGGCCGGTGCCAATCCGATGGACCTGAAACGCGGTATCGACAAAGCGGTTATTGCCGTTGTCGACAACCTGCGTTCACAGTCACGCGCCATCGAAACGTCGAAAGAAATTGCTCAGGTAGCAACAATCTCGGCGAACAGCGATGAGGAAATCGGCCAGATGATTGCCGATGCCATGGAAAAAGTTGGTAAAGAAGGTGTGATCACCGTTGAAGAAGCGCGTGGTACGGAAACGGAAGTAAAAACCGTTGAAGGGATGCAGTTTGACCGCGGTTATCTGTCGGCTTACTTCGTGACCAATACCGACAAAATGGAAGTTGAACTGGACCGTCCGTTCATTCTGATCTCGGAGAAAAAAGTTTCTTCGATGAAAGAATTGCTGCCGGTTCTGGAGCAAGTTGCTCAAACCGGTCGTCCGTTGCTGATCATCGCCGAAGATGTCGATGGTGAAGCACTGGCTACGCTGGTTGTCAACAAAATCCGTGGTGCCCTCAAAGTGGCCGCTGTGAAAGCTCCGGGCTTTGGCGATCGCCGGAAAGCCATGCTGGAAGACATTGCGATCCTGACGGGTGGCCAGGTCATTGCCGAAGAGCGTGGTTTCAAACTGGAAAACACTTCTATTGAATTTTTAGGCACTGCCGAAAAAATCATCATCGACAAGGATAACACAACTGTTATCAATGGTGCAGGTGAAAAAGAAGATATTACGGGCCGTGTCAACCAGATCAAATCACAGATCGAAAACACGACTTCCGATTACGACAAGGAAAAACTACAGGAACGTCTGGCGAAACTGTCGGGCGGTGTAGCGATTCTGTACATCGGTGCTGCTACCGAAGTAGAAATGAAAGAAAAGAAAGACCGCGTTGATGATGCCCTGCACGCAACCCGCGCTGCTGTTGAAGAAGGCATCGTTGCCGGTGGTGGTGTTGCGTTCATCCGGACGATCAAGTCATTGGATGCGGTTGAAACCCGCAACGAAGACGAAAAAACCGGTGTAAACATCATCCGCGTTGCGCTGGAATCTCCGCTGCGGACGATTGTAGCCAACGCTGGTGGCGAAAGCTCGGTGG
Source organism: Larkinella humicola (assembly GCF_008727875.1). Classification (GTDB taxonomy): domain Bacteria; phylum Bacteroidota; class Bacteroidia; order Cytophagales; family Spirosomataceae; genus Larkinella; species Larkinella humicola. The sequence continues at coordinate 282,117 of NZ_VTWS01000007.1, forward strand.
TTGTGAACGCGGTGAAAGCCGGCGAAGGCGACTACGGTTACAACGCCCGCGAAGATCGTTACGAAAACATGGTAGAAGCCGGTATCATCGACCCGACGAAAGTAACCCGTCTGGCCCTGGAAAATGCCGCTTCGATCGCTGGCTTGTTGTTGACCACCGAGTGTGTGATTGCCGACGAACCGGAAGAAGCACCGGCTGGTGGTGGCGGACACGGTCACCCAGGTGGCATGGGCGGCATGATGTAAACATCCCCTCCCCTTACGCATCCAAAAGCCCCCGGCAGTCTGTCGGGGGCTTTTTTGGTTTTTATCTCTTGCCAATACCCGTTCAGGCAGTTGGATGGTACATTTTAAACGAAAGAATACAAAAATTTATAGAGCCAAAAACCGTAAAACGATATAATTTTCCTACTATTAAGTTTTAAAATGCCGATCTATTTTTACGTTTACTATTTTTTACTTTCGTTTATTTTGTAAATTGCTTCGATTTATCGGATTTCGGGTAGCACGAAACCGGCCAATCCTTCTACGACCATTGCCCCTTACCTCACGATGAGCAAGAAAGAAAGCGCTCCCATTAGTTTGGGTGTCATTATTGGAAACCGTGATTTTTTCCCGGATCGGCTGGTGGCCGAGTCGCAGGTCGAAATCATCGACATTTTGAAAAGCCAGAACGTCAATCCGATTTTACTGGAAACGGAAGAAACCAAACTGGGCGGAGTCGAAACGTTTCAGGATGCCCGGAAATGTGCGGATTTGTTCAAAAAGCACCGCGACCAAATCAGTGGTATTCTGGTGATTCTGCCCAACTTTGGCGATGAACGGGGCGTCGCCGAAACCCTGAAACTGGCCGGCTTGAACGTTCCGGTGCTGATTCAGGCCTACCCCGACGATCTGAACAAACTGGATGTGGCCCGCCGACGGGATTCGTGGTGCGGAAAAATTTCGGTTTGTAATAACCTCTACCAATTCGGGATCAAATACACCCTGACGACCAAACATGTCGTGCATCCAACCGACCCAAGCTTTACGCAGGATTTGCAGAATTTTATCGGTGTCTGCCGGGTCGTGCGGGGATTGCAGAACGTCCGGATCGGTGCCGTTGGTGCCCGGCCGGGCGGATTCAATACGGTTCGCTACAGCGAAAAAATTCTTCAGCGCAACGGCATTTCAGTGGTGACCGTCGATTTGTCCGAAATTCTGGGGAATGCCAACAAGCTGACCAAAGACGACATCAGCGTCAAAAACCGCCTGGACGCCATCAAAGCCTACACGCCAACGGGCCGCACCCCGGATGAGAAGCTGGTGCAGATTGCCAAACTGGATGTGGTGCTGAACGACTTCGTGGAACAGAATTCCCTCGACGCCACCGCCATCCAGTGCTGGACCTCCATTCAGCAGAACTATGGCTGCAACGTCTGTACGAGCATGAGCATGATGAGCGAAAACATGCTGCCAAGTGCCTGCGAGGTCGACGTGACGGGAACGCTGAGCATGTACGCCATGCAACTGGCCTCCGGTTCGCCCAGCGCGCTGGTCGACTGGAACAACAATTACGCCGACGACGAGAACAAGTGCGTGCTGTTTCATTGTGGCAACTGGGCCAAGTCGTTTTTACCGGACATTGAAATTAGCACCGCCCCGATTCTGGGAACCAGCGTCGGCGAAGAAAATACGTACGGAGCCCTTTCGGGTCGCACCCCGGCCTCCCCCCTCACCTTCGGCCGCATCAGCACCGACGATTCCAAAGGCATCATCAAAGCCTACATCGGCGAAGGCCGTCTGACCGACGATGTCCTCAACACGTTTGGAAACCGGGCAGTGGCTCAAATCCCGAATTTGCAAGGGCTCATGCAGTACGTCTGCCGCAACGGTTTTGAACACCATGTGGTGATGAATGCGTCCAAAACCGCCGGTATTTTGAAAGAAGCGTTTGAAAACTACATGGGTTGGGACGTGTACGAACATTAAGAAACCATGACTGAGCAGGAACTAGCCCGCAAGTCCGTCGACTATCGCCGGAAGATTCTCAAGTACATTGTCGAAGCGAAAGCCGGGCATACCGGAGGAAGTCTGTCGTGCGTGGACATTCTGAATGTGCTGTATAACCACGTTCTGAACGTTGGTCCGGACAACTTCAAGTCGCCCCTCCGCGACCGCTACATTCAGAGCAAGGGCCATACGGTGGAAGCCTTGTACGTCGTATTGGCAGACAAAGGTTTTTTTCCGGAAGCGGATTTGATGACCCTGTGCAAATACGGTTCGCATTACATTGGTCACCCGACCCGCAAAGTCAACGGCATCGAGCAGAATACCGGTTCGCTGGGACACGGCCTGTCGCTCAGCGTCGGAACCGCTCTGGCCGCCAAACTGGACGGACTCTCCTACCGGGTTTTCACAATGCTCGGCGACGGCGAATTACCCGAAGGTTCCAACTGGGAAGGGGCGTTGTTAGCGTCTCACTACAAGCTCGATAACCTTTGCGCCATCATCGACAACAACGGTTTGCAAATCTCAGGAGCGACAACCGACGTCTGCAATACGGACCCGATCGACCGGAAATTTGAAGCATTCGGCTGGGAAGTCCGCCACGTCGACGGACACGATTTTGGAGCGTTGAAGGAAACCTTTGCGGCTTTGCCTTTTACGGTCGGCAAACCCAGCCTCGTGATTGCGCACACGGTCAAAGGCCGGGGCATCAGTTACATGGAAAACCAGTTGAAATGGCACCACGGTGTGCCGAATCCCGATCAATATACCCACGCGCTGGCAGAGTTGGCGGAGGCCGAGGCCGTTCTCCGCTGAGAAACGAACGATTGATAGATCATGGCAGAAATCACGCAAAACGAACTTGTTACGTATAAAGCCAACCTCGACGTTTTTTCGGGAACGCTTCAGGAACTGGCCAGCACCGACAAAACGATTCTGGTCGTAACCAGCGACTCGCGGGGCTCGGGAAAGCTGGTGCCTTTTGGGCAAAAGTTTCCGGCGCAAATGGTCGAAATCGGGATTGCCGAGCAAAATCTGGTGGGCGTCGCGGCCGGTTTGGCTTCGACCGGGAAAAAAGTGTTTGCGGTTTCTCCCGCCTGTTTTCTGACAGCCCGTTCGTTTGAACAGATCAAAACCGACGTCGCGTATTCCGATAACCCGGTCAAACTCATTGGCATCAGCGCCGGCGTGAGCTACGGTGCCTTGGGCTCGACCCACCACAGTTTGCACGATTTTGCGGCTTTGCGGGCGGTCCACAACCTGATTATTGTCGTTCCGGCGGATAATTTTGAAACCGAGCGCGCCATTCGATTAGCGGCCCAAACCGAGCATCCGATTTACATCCGGTTCGGCAAAAAGCCGATGCCCTTGTTGACCGAAGACCCGAACCGCCGGTTTGAATTCGGGAAAGGCAGTGTTGTCCGGGAAGGGAATGACCTGGTCATTATCGGAACGGGCGAAACCGTCTATCCGGCCATTCAGGCGGCCCGACGGCTGGAAACCCTGTACGGTATTCGGTCGACGGTGGTCAGTATGCACACCATCAAACCGCTGGATTACGAGTTGCTGGCACAGCTCGCTTCAAGCGGTGTTCCGATTGTCACGGTGGAAGAACACAGTGTTTACGGGGGCCTGGGCGAAGCCTGCGCTTCGTTCCTGATGCAGAACGGTTTTCGTAATTCGTTTAAAATCATGGGTATCCCGGATGAATATACCGTTACGGGTTCCCAGATCGAGATCTTCCATCATTACGGTTTGTCCGAAGAAGGCATTGCCGAAACCGGGCTGAACCTGGTTCGGAAAACGGCTTAATCTTTCCTTTCCATGAAAAAAGTATTCCTACCCTTCCTCTCCTTCATCGTATTGCTATCGTCAGGCATTTGTCAGGCGCAAGAAGCCAGAAAACTCCGGGTGCTGGTATTAACCGATATTGAAAATGAACCCGATGACGCCCAGTCAATGGTGCGGTTTCTGACCTATTCCAATCAATGGGATGTGGAAGGGCTGATCGCTACAACCTCGGTGCATCAACGAAACCGGGTGGCACCCGAGCGGATTCAGCGGATTGTTCAGGCCTACGGAAAAGTGCGGAACAACCTGCTGCTCCACGAAAAAGGCTATCCCGAAACCGACTACCTGCTCAGTCGCATCAAACCGGCGATTCCCAAATACGGTATGGATGCCGTTGGGCCGGGCAACGACTCGGAAGGCTCGGAACACATAATCGCCGTGGTGGACCGGAAAGACGACCGCCCGGTCTGGATTCCAATCTGGGGCGGAGCCAATTGCCTGGGACAGGCCCTCTGGAAAGTCAGGCAAACCCGCACCCCCGAAGAAGTGGAGCAGTTTGTGTCCAAAATCCGGGTCTATACCATTTCCGATCAGGATGACGCCGGGCCGTGGATTCGCAAGACCTTCCCAACCCTTTTTTACATTATTAGTCCCGGTTTTCACGCCCGGGGCGGCTACCATTATTCCACCTGGCGCGGCATCAGTGGCGATGGCTTCACGCGGGGTTTTGATGGCGCGGATTCCAACCTCGTCAATAACCGCTGGCTGGACGAAAACATCCGGAAAAACCACGGGCCGCTCGGTGCAGAACACCCGCACACGGATTTCATCATGGAAGGGGACACACCCAGCTTTCTTGGCCTGATTACCAACGGCTTGAGCGATCCCGAACACCCCAACTACGGTAGTTGGGGCGGCCGTTACGAGTTGTATACCCCCCGCACCCGCAAGTGGTTTCTGGAACCCGAAACCCGCCCCATCTGGACCGACACCGAAGACGAGGTGGTGGGCATCGACGGAGCCTGGCACAACAGCAACAAAGCGACCATCTGGCGCTGGCGGCAGGCCTACCAACACGACTTTGCCGCCCGCATCGACTGGACCGTCAAACCGTACAAGGAAGCCAACCACCCGCCGGTGGCGGTTTTGAAACACGCCAATCAATTGCGGGTAAAAAGTGGGGAGAAAGTGGTTTTAAGTGCGGACGGATCAACCGATCCCGATGGAAATTCGCTCTCCTACGAATGGATTTATTACCGCGAACCAGGGACTTTCGAAAGCAACCGGCCGCTCGAAATTCAGGATAACCGGCAAAAGTCGGCTTCTCTGACGGCCCCGAAAGTGACCCAACCAGAGACACTGCATGTCATTCTGGCCGTAACCGATAACGGCAAACCGGCTCTGACGCGCTACCAACGGGTGATTGTGACGGTATTTCCGTAAAAATGGGGCCTTTACCGCTGTTAGCGTGTTTCCAACACGCTAACAGCGGCTACTTACTTTAATCGATTGTGCAACAACACCATGAACCAGGCATTCTTTCCTAAAAAAATACCGCTATTCGCCTTGATCATCACGCTCCTGATTTTCGGTGGATGCCAGAAAACGTCCAGCGAAAACCAGCCTAAACAGGTTGCGGTCATTATTTCGACGCTGAACAATCCCTGGTTTGTGGTGCTGGCCGAAACGGCAGCCGCCCAGGCGAAATCACTGGGTTACGAAGCCAAAATCTTTGACTCCCAGAACAATACGGCGCTGGAAACCGATCATTTCGAAAACGCCATTGTCTCCGGTTTCGACGCCATCCTGTTCAATCCAACGGATGCCGACGGTTCGGTCGTGAATGTTCTGAAAGCCAAAGAAGCGGGTATTCCGGTGTTTTGTATGGACCGTGAAGTCAATTCGAGCGGGGCGGCAACCTCCCAGATTCTGTCCGACAACTACGCGGGCTGCGTGGCCATCGGGAAATATTTTGTTCAGACGATCCCGAAAAAACCGTCAGGCGACGCGATCAAATATGTCGAAATCCTGGGTCTGGTGGGCGACAACAACACCTGGAACCGGTCGAAGGGATTCCACAGCGTCGTGGATTCGTACCCGGCTTTCAAGATGGTAGCCCAGCAAAGTGCCGATTTCGACCGGAACAAAGCGCTGGAAGTGGTCGAATCCATCTTACAGGCCCACCCCGACATCGACGGGATTTTCTGCGGGAACGATGCCATGGCGATGGGCGCTTACCAGGCCGTGATGGCGGCTGGAAAAACCCGCGAAATCAAGGTATACGGTTTCGACGGAGCACTGGATGTCATCGAGTCGATCAGCAACGGAAAAATCATGGCGACCGGCCTGCAATCACCCGAGACGATGGCGAAAACCGCTGCGCTGTATGCCGACGACTATTTCAAGGGGAAACGGGATTTCCCGCAAAAAATGCCGGTAGCCGTTGAACTTGTTTCGCAGGCTAACATCAAGGATTACAGCGCATTGATTAAATAAAACTAGGACTTTCGCTTTTGCCCCTAAATCCCCTAAAGGGGACTTTCTGCATCCGGAATTAGCTGCGTCCAAGTCCCCTTTAGGGGATTTAGGGGCAAAAGCGAAAGTGTAAATAATTATCAGACGTAGTCCTAGAAACTAAACCATGAATAAACCCGGATTAAAGTATGGAGCCTTGCTTCTGCTGTTGGCGGTAGTGGTCTATCATTCCGTTTATTTCAAAAAACTGGACGAAGTGAAGGCCAAAGGAGCCCGGACGCAGTTCGATGCCGCAGCCTACGCCGATGCCTTCTGGAAAACCAAACTGCTGCCCGCAACCACCAAAGCAACCGACCTGAACACCTTGATTCAGGCCTTGAAAACCGATAAAGACCAGGCGTTTGCTGCACATTCCAACGCGATGAGTATCGGCAACATCCGGTATTTTCTGGTCAAAGGGCAGGGTAAAATAACCGCAGTTCGCGATCAGGAGGTCACGGTTTCGCTGACCAACGGACCTGACATCATCGTGGCCACGGAATACATTTTCGGAAATGCCGCCCGCGATGCGTCGGGGCTGATCAGCCTGACGGAGTTTACCAATACGATGGATTTAAACAACGTCTCAGCCGAAATCAACCAGATTATTCGGAAGCGGGTGGTGGCTCCGTTTAAAACCAGCGTAAAAACCGGGATGGAAGTGGAGTTTACCGGGGCCATCGAACTGAACCGGGCCCATTTGCATACCGAAGCCATCGAAGTCATTCCCATTTCCATCCGGTCCGTGGGTACGTGATATGCTAAGAGCGGAAAACATAACGAAGCGATTTTCGGGGGTAACCGCGCTGGACGCCGTTTGCCTGGAATTTCAGGCCGGAAAAGTGACGGCGGTGATTGGTGAAAACGGTGCCGGAAAGTCCACGCTGATGAAAATCCTGTCGGGTGTTTATCCCGACTACGAAGGCCAGATTTGGTACAAGGGGAACCCCGTTCGGTTTGCCTCTCCCCGCGACGCGCAGGACTGCGGCATTGCCATCATCCACCAGGAACTGAACCTGATTCCGTACCTGACCATCACCGAAAACATCTTTCTGGGCCGCGAACTGACAACCCGCTGGGGAACCCTCGACAAGAAGGCCATGCGACTGCGGACCGGGCAACTGCTCGACCGGCTGAATCTGTCCATCAGCCCTGACACGCTGGTTTCGGAGCTGAAAGTGGGACAGCAGCAGGTGGTCGAAATCGCCAAAGCGCTGCTGATCGACTCGGAAGTCATCATCATGGATGAACCCACCTCGGCCATCAGTGAAAGCGAGGTGGAAGTGCTGTTCAGAATCATCGCGGATTTAAAAAAGGCACAGAAAGCCATCGTTTACATCTCGCACAAACTGGACGAACTGTTCAAAATGGCCGACCGGTTTGTAGTACTGCGCGACGGCAAATCCATCGAATCCGGCGAAATGCAGGGCATGACCCACGATAACATCATTCGAAAAATGGTGGGGCGGGCAGTTCATACCATCCGTCGGCAAGCCGGTTTTTTGTCTCCCAAACCGCTGCTGTCGGTGGAGAATCTGTGTCTGAAGCACCCCGAACGAACGCAGGAAAACCAGCTCAGGAACATTTCCTTCACGGTGGGGCGGGGCGAAATCGTCGGTATTTTCGGGCTGATGGGCGCGGGACGAACCGAATTACTGGAAACGCTTTTTGGCCTGCATTCGAAGCGAACCAGCGGCAAAATTCGGCTGGATGAGCAGGAAAGGTATTTTAAGTCGCCCGGCGACGCCATCGCAGCAGGTTTGGCGCTGGTGCCGGAAGACCGCAAAAAAGACGGACTGGTACTGGGGCTGGATGTACGGACGAACATCAGTTTGACCAACCTCAAAAGCATTGAACGGAACGGACTGCTCAGCCGGGCGAAAGAATCCAGTCTGGCAAACCGATACATCACCGACCTGACCATCAAAACATCCTCGGAGCGGCAAACCGCCCGGAACCTGAGCGGGGGCAACCAGCAGAAAATCGTTCTGTCGAAATGGCTGGCGACCCATCCCAAACTGTTGATGCTGGACGAGCCCACGCGTGGCATCGATGTCAACGCCAAAAATGAAATCTACAAGCTCATTCTGCAACTGGCCGACGAAGGCATGGGCATTCTGGTGGTTTCCTCGGAACTCCCGGAAATTCTGGCGATTTCCGACCGTATTTTGGTCATGAGCGAAGGAAATCTGACGACCGAACTCCCCGCCAATGCCTCGGAAGACGAGATCCTGAAAGCCGCTATTCCTCAAACCATTTAACGAAGGCATCCATGCAAATTTCCTTGCAAACCTACCGACCCATTATCCTGAAATTTCAATCGCTGATTGCCCTGCTCCTGCTTTGCATCACGATCGGCGTTCTGTCTGACAAGTTTTTTACCGTGGCCAACGGCTGGAACGTTCTGCGGCAAATCTCGGTCAACATCTGCATTTCCGTCGGCATGACGCTGGTGGTGCTGACGGCCGGCATCGACCTCTCCGTCGGTTCGGTGCTGGCGCTTTCGGGTGCCATTGCCGCCGGTTTGTTGCGAAATGGAATTGAACTCCCCGCCAATAATCTATACATCGGTTTTACGGTTTTCGGGGCCATCGTTGCCGGAATTCTGACCGGTAGTTTGCTCGGCTGGTTCAACGGCTGGGCGATCACCCGGTTCAAACTGCCACCGTTTGTCGCCACCCTGGCCATGCTCACCATCGCCCGGGGTTTGACGATGCTCTGGACCGAAGGATTTCCCATCACCGGTTTGGGCGATTCGTTCACTTTCCTTGGAACCGGCTGGTTTTTAGGCATTCCGCTCCCGGTATGGATTTCCGGTGGCATTGTTCTGGTCACGGTTTTACTCATGGATCAGACCCGGTTTGGCCGGTACGTCTACGCCATCGGCGGCAGCGAAAGCGCGGCCCGGCTGTCGGGCGTCAACATCAATCGCATCAAAATAGGGGTCTACACTCTGGCCGGTGCGCTGGCGGCAGTCGGTGGATTGCTGGTGACGTCCCGGCTGGATTCGGCGCAACCCAATGCCGGAACGAGCTACGAACTGGATTCCATCGCGGCCGTGGTCATTGGTGGCACCTCGCTGTCGGGCGGACGGGGCAGCATCCTCGGCACGGTGCAGGGAGCGGTCATCATTGGCGTGTTGAACAACGGACTGGTGCTGCTGAACGTCTCGCCGTTCTGGCAGCAGGTTGTCAAGGGAATCGTCATTCTGCTGGCCGTTATCATCGACAAATCCAGCGCCAAAGGCGAGTAAGAACATGGAAAATAGCTTCATTCTGGCGATCGATCAGGGCACGAGCAGTACGAAAACGCTGCTGTTTAACGAACACGGAGAAGCCGTTGCGCGGGCATCGGAACCGCTCAGAACCCGGTATTACGGCGACGGTTACGTCGAGCAGGACCCTGAACAGCTATTCGCCAATGTGCTGGTTTCTGTCAAAAAATGCCTCGAAACTTTTGCAGCTCAGGGCGGTGATCTTCGGGCCATTCGGACCTGTGGCATTTCAAACCAGCGCGAAACCTTCGTCGTCTGGGATCAGGCCGGTGTGCCGCTCTATAACGCCATCGTTTGGCAGTGCAAACGCTCGATCGAGGTGTGTGAGCGTCTCAAATCCGAAGGGCTGGAAGAGCAGGTAAAAACGAAAACCGGTCTGTTCATCGATCCTTATTTTTCGGGAACCAAACTGATCTGGCTCTACGAAAACAACGAAAAAGTGCGCCAGGCCGTCGATGCCGGAAATGCGTACTTTGGTACGGTCGATACGTGGCTGCTCTACCAGTTAACCGACGGCCAGGCCTATTTTACCGACTACACCAACGCATCTCGAACGCTGTTTTTTAACCTGAAAACGCTGGACTGGGACATGGAACTGCTGGCAGCTTTTGGTTTATCCCAACTGAATCTCCCCCAGCCCAAACCGTCGGCTTTTTCGTTCGGCGCGTCGAATTTCAACGGTTTATTCGATCATCTTCTTCCAATTACTGCCCTCATCGGCGACTCCCACGCGGCTGCGTTTGGCGAGGGGTGTTTTGAACCCGGCACCGCCAAGGCGACGTTGGGAACGGGCTGTTCCATCCTCATGAACATTGGCTCGGAGCTTCAGGAGTCAAAACGCGGAATGGTTTCCACGGTTTGCTGGAGCACTGAAGACCGCGTGGATTACGCCCTGGAAGGTGTGATCGTCACCTGCGGGGCCACCATCGAATGGCTAAAAAATAGCCTGAATCTCTTTGCTGAAAGCCGGGAAACCGAAGCGATGGCCACGGCCGTCAAAGACAACGGCGGGGTTTACATCATCCCGGCGTTCAGCGGTTTGGGAGCGCCCCACTGGCAGATGGCCCGCAAGGCAACCATTTCCGGACTCACGTTCGGTTCCAGTAAAAACCACCTGGTGCGGGCGGCCCTGGAGTCGATTCCTTACCAGATCAAGGACGTCATTGTGGCGATGGAAGCGGATACCGGAATCCACCTGCAGGAATTGATGGTGAACGGTGGGATGACCGCTAACGGGTTTATCCTGCAATTTCTGGCGGATTTGCTCGGTAAAATGGTCGGCAACGGCGGCATGCCGGATGTTTCGGCGCTGGGTGCGGCTTACCTAGCCGGATTAAAAGCCGGTATTTATCCAGGTCTGACTCACCTCAAAAGTCTGAATACCGGAAAGAAGTCGATCTACCCGGAGGATTCCAAAATGACCCGGATTCATTACGCTGGCTGGCTGGCGGCTCTGGGCGAAACCCGAAACTGATTCTTTTTTTCTCCTTTCAAACGAACCACAAATCGCTCTTTCAACTGAAGTGGGTAGTATTTTCTACACTGTGACACCATTATTGTGTCATTCATGGGTACAACTTTTTACGAATAAAGCTAAAAACAGCCGTTTTTTGCCTCATTAACGCCTTTTCCACAATTGGCACGCATTTTTCTAATCAATAACCGTATCACAGTTTCATTAAACCAAAACAGGAAACGTCATGGGAAATTTGCTTTATGTCATTGCGGTGATTTTAATCATCATTTGGCTGGTAGGATTATTGGGCTTTGGTAGTTTTGGTATGGGTAACATCATCCACGTTTTGCTGGTGATCGCCGTCATTGCCATTATTTTACGATTGATTCGCGGAGACCGGGTTGTGTAGATAGCCGAAATCAACAGACTATATAGGTAAAGCCTCCGGAGTTTTCCGGAGGCTTTTTGCTTTTCAATCAATTTTCTTCTCCCCGTTAAACCTTCGCTGCCAATACGCATCCAAAACACATTAACGAACAACAATTCATACGAACATGAAAAGGATACTGATAATGGTAACAGCCGTAACTCTGATGATTGGCGGTTGTACGACGCAAAGGCCAATATCAAATGACGGACGGTATGACCGGACCAATGACCGCTACGACCGCAATGATGATCGGTATGGTCGTTACGACAACCCCAACGTTCGGGAAATCCCTCTTGAAAATAAACTGGAACGCTGGCAGAACGAACTGAACCTGACCAACCGCCAGAAACGCGAAATCAGGAACATTCAGGATCGCTACGAGCGCCGGGGCCTGACCCGCAATGAACGCAACGACCGTCGGGAATACCGGCAGTTGCAGCAACAGAAACGGAAAGATTTACTCTCCGTGCTGACTTCCCGGCAACGCGACCGGCTTTATCAACTGGAACAACGAAACCGGAGCTAAAACCGGCACAGGCTAATGAACGATGGGCACCCGAACGGTGCCCTTTTTCTTTTTTCGGGAAATCAATACCTTGCCGCCCAATCCCCTTCCTGAACCTTCATGAAAAACCGTTCCCTTACCCTGCTTATCAGCCTGTCTTTTCTGTGTTTTCTCCCTCCCTGGTTGGCCGGCCAATCCAAACCGCCCAAACGAAAAACGACAGTTTCCATCGTGGGCGACCAATTCTACATCAACGGCAAACCCACCTTCCAAGGGCGCACCTGGAACGGCCACAAGATCGAAGGGCTTTTGCCCAATTCCCGCATGGTGCAGGGCATTTTTGACGACCGCAACCCGGAAACCCGCCCCAAGTGGGCCTATCCCGACACCAAAACCTGGGACCCCAACCGCAACACCGCGGAGTTCGTGGCCGCCATGCCGGTTTGGAAAAAACACGGTTTGCTGGCCATCACCCTCAATTTGCAGGGCGGAAGCCCGGAAGGTTACTCCAAAAACCAGCCTTGGATCAATTCGATGTTCAACCCAAACGGCAGTTATGAACCTCACTTTGCCAACCGGCTCAAGCGAATTCTGGACAAAGCCGACGAGCTGGGCATGGTGGTCATTCTTGGTTTGTTCTATTTCGGCCAGGATGAGTACTTAAAAAATGAAGCGGCTGTCGTCAATGCCGTGGACAACACGATGGAAATTTTGGCTAATGGCGGTTACCGGAATGTGTTGATCGAAATCAACAACGAGTGTGACATTCGGTATGACCACGACATTTTGAAGGCGGAGCGGGTTCATGAGCTGATCCGGCACGTGAAGGCAAAGAAACAAAACGGCCACCGGTTTCTGGTCAGCACGAGCTACAGTGGCGGAAAAATCCCGCAAGAGAACGTGGTGCGGGAAGCTGATTACCTGATTCTACACGGCAATGGTGTGAAAGAGGCCGCCAAAATTGCCGACATGGTTCAGCAGACCCGCGCCGTGGCCGGGTACCGCCCCATGCCGCTGGTCTTCAACGAAGACGATCATTTCGATTTCGACAAACCCACCAACAATTTTCAGACCGCTACCAGCGTCTATGCATCCTGGGGATTCTTCGATTACCGCCTGAAGGACGAAGGTTTCAACGACGGTTATCAATCTATTCCCGTCAACTGGCAGATCAGCTCACCGCGGAAAAAAGCGTTTTTTGATTACCTGAAGAAAATGACGGGCGGTTTGCCCTGAAAACCGGTCTGGTTTTTCAATGATACTGCATCCCGATGGACCGCACGACCCCGTAGCCTGGTTTTTCACCCGAAACACTCAGGCCAATGCGCGGGGCACGATCCCAGCGGGGCAGGTAGCCGCCACTGACCGGCATCGCCATTAAAGATTCCGGTTTTCCTCCTTCCGTTGACCAGAAAAAATCATAAAGCTGGCCGAAACGGCTTTTTAGCTGCAAATGAACCGCAGCGGTTGTCGTCGGCAGTGATTGTGATTTCAGGATTTGCCGGACACCCTCTTTCACCTGCCAGAGTTCCAGCGTTCCCTGGCGAACCCCAAACCCCAGCGCATTCGCAGCATCGCCGTAAAGCGTGATGCTTTGCACCACATCCGGTTGCGGCTCAACCGTGGTTGAGAAAGTATAAGTGCCTTTTTTAACCACAAATCCCAGAAAATTCCCGATTGGCGTAGCGACGGTGTTCTGCATTTTGAACGAACCACCTGCCACGTTGAACACCGGTTTTGGCAAGCTGACATCCCACACCCAGGGCAAATCACCCCCCGGTTTTTCAAAGTTAACAGCCAGATTTCCGTCCGTTTTCTGCCCCACTCGGGTGGGCGATTCGGCCTGCGCGGGCGTCGTGGTTCCATACCGGAAAACCGGCCACTGCGTTTTTTCATCCCAAACCAGCTCACTCAGAACACCCTGGCGGCCCGTAAACGTAAAATCGGTGCCATTGTAGGCGTGATGCAAATAGAAATAGCGGTTGTCGGGGGTCGTCACGACGGTTCCGTGTCCGGGGCATTTCCAGGTATCGTCGCCCACCAGCACCGGGTTGCCGGCGTATTTTTCCCACGGCCCCTGCAGTTTTTCGGCGCGAGCAAAACCGACCTGGTAGTTGCAATTGGCTCCGCAACAGGTATTGCCCGAATAGAGCATGTAGAAATACCGCCCCCTTTTAAACAAAGCCTGCCCTTCGGCGCCACCCGCTTCCCAGTTGCCGCGTTCCGCCGTTAGCAAAGTGAACGCCTTGCCGGTCACCTTCAACCCATCGGGCGACAGTTCGGCCCCCAATAGCTCGATGGCCTTTCCTTTGTCCAGCCCGTAGGCTTTCCAGGTGATGTAGCGTTTCCCCTGATCTTCCAGCACAAAGGCGTCGATGGCCTCAGACGTCCATTCGAGCAGGACGCCCTGATCGGAAAAGCCTTTCCGCAGGTCGCGGGTGGTGGCCACGCCGATGAACGAACGCTGGTCTGATTTCCGGCGGGCTGTATAATAGACGTAAAAAATCCCGTTGCGGTGATACAGTTCCGGCGCCCAGAAACTCCCCATCGTCCATTCGGGCAGGGCGGTGAAAACCGGGCCTATATACGCCCAGTTGACCAGGTCCTTCGACGAATAAATTGGGTAGGCGGGTGCCCATTCAGACGACGTACCAGCCGCGTAGTAGGTGTCGCCCACGCGGATGACCGACGGATCGGCAAAATCACCGGCAATAACCGGATTGCGGTACGTAACCGTCGGACTTGGTTGCGGACCTGACTGCGCCAGACCCTGAAAAAATAAAAAAAATGTAGCAATGGTTATATAAATTGACTTCATGCGCTATTTTTAGTTACTGAATGATCAGGCTGACCCGATTTCGTTGAACAAAAGTACGCGTTCGCAGCTATATAGTACGTGAAAAGTAAAATCCATTCCGCGCCCGATGAACAGCTTCTTTCTGATAGCCCTGGCCACCTTGCTGGTCGCCCAGCCCGACGACGAAAACAAGAAAAGTCGCCGGATGAAGAACCGGATTGAACGCCGGGAATTTCAGAATTCGATTGAGGAAGTCACCTACCACGATCGTTGGAAACGCGTGGCAACCTTCCGCGTGTATGACAAAGCCAACCGGCGGCTTTTGGAAGAACATTACCGGGATTTTCAGCTCCGAATCCGCCACGGACAAACCCGGGCCTGGTATCCGAACGGACAACTGCACTGGACCTGCGATTTTAAAGATAGCCAGATCAACGGCCCCTATTTTTCGTATTATGAAGATGGCTCCCCGAAACGCCGGGAATTATACAAACTGGGAACAGCCCGGAAAGGCGAATGTTTTACGCCCGAAGGAACACCGGTCGAGTGCCAGCCTCTTATCAAAAAAGCAGAATTTGAAGGCGGTAAAAAGCAATTTATCACCGTATTGAAGGAGCGGCTTCGTCACATTCAGCCCACCGAACCATCGGTTTTTTTCACGCTGGAAGGAACCCTGTCGGAAGAGGGCATTCTGTTTGGCCTCAAGCCACTGGCCTACATCCAAAACCGCCCCCCGGCCGAGCGCGAACTGGCCCGTCAACTCGTAACGGCTCTGCGAGATATGCCCCGTTGGCAACCCGTTATCGTTGATGATCAGCCCATTGCCAGCGATTTACTGATTAGTATCTACTTCAGCAATGGCAAAGTCTACGGCGGCAGTTACGACATCCAGTAACGCCAGGCCGGTAGGGCCAACCACCCAACCTCTTCACCCAACTTTCATGGGTCAGCCCTCCCCTGACTTATAAAAAAAATCAAAAAAAATTGCGTAGTCAAATAGCTACACGTAAATTTGTAGCCAAATGACTACACAATGAATTTACGACGAGATGTATTCCAGGCCCTGGCCGACCCGACCCGCCGGGCCATCCTGCTGCTGGTGGCTTCCCACTCAATGACGGCAGGAGCCATCGCATCCAATTTTGACACCGCAAGACCGACCGTTTCCAAACATTTGCAAATACTGACCGAGTGCGAATTGCTGGAACAACACCAAAACGGCCGGGAAATGTACTATTCCATCAATGCGAAAAAGATGAAAGAAGTAGCGGATTTTATCGAACCATTCCGTGCAATGTGGGATGATCGGTTCAACAAATTGGAAACCCTAATGAAAAATTATAAACCCGGGCAATAGACGGATACAACAGGCTGGTATGGAACGAAAAACAAAAATAATGGCCGAAGACGGCAAACAGGAATTGGTGATCACGCGGGAATTTGAATTGCCCGTATCGTTACTTTTCAAAGCCTACACAGAAGCTGATCTGGTGGCGCAATGGATGGGAACGAAGGTGCTGAAACTTGAAAATAAAAAGCACGGCAGTTGGCAATTTGAAACCGCCGATGCGCAGGGAAACGTAGTATTTCAGTCCCATGGCGTGATTCATGAATTGGTACCGAACCGGAAAATCACCCGTACCTTCGAGATGGAGAACACGCCCGGTTCGGCGATCCGATTTGAGGCTCAGCTTGAATTCCTGGAATTTGATCACCTGACCGACGACACCAGCAAACTCACGATGCACATTGTCTACCGATCCGTGGCCCTCCGGGACCAGATGCTGCGGCTCCCCTTTGCCCAGGGCATCAACATGGCTCACAACCGTTTACAGGACATCGTACGCCAATTAAACTAACCGGAAATGAAAAAGAGAACTACAGTAATCTACTGGATTGCCACGATCTGGCTGGCCCTGGGAATGCTGTCAACCGGAATCGTACAATTGATTAAAATGAAAGAAGAAGTTGACATGATGACCCGGTTAGGCTATCCCGTCTATTTTTTAACGTTGATCGGAATTTGGAAAATAGCCGGTGTTATCGCCATCCTCATCCCTAAATTCCCGTTACTCAAGGAATGGACCTATGCCGGCTTTTTCTTCGCTATGTCGGGGGCGGTTTTTTCTCATTTAGTCGTACGGGATGACGCTAAAGAATTGTTTGGCCCCCTATTATTGCTAATCTTAATCGGTGTATCCTGGTCTTTCAGGCCGGTGGACCGAAGGTTTACTATGAGCCTGTCAGTAGGATGATGAAGGCTTGAATCAACAGTTAGAAAAAACGTATAAAAATCTATCAGAATGAGCCATCGAAACGAATTGTCTTCCCAACAACGCGAAGAACTTCTGAAAATTTTAAAAGCCCGTTTTGAGAAAAACGCGAACCGCCACGCCGGGCTAGATTGGGCGAAAGTGCAGGCCAGACTGGAAGCGAATCCGGCCAAACTGTGGTCGCTCGACGACATGGAAAGCACGGGTGGCGAACCGGATGTGGTGGGCTATGATCAGAAGACGGACGAATACATTTTCTATGATTGCTCGGCGGAAAGTCCCAAAGGCCGCCGAAGCCTTTGCTACGACCATGCAGCGCTGGAATCCAGGAAAGAGAACAAACCGGCCAACAGTGCCGTTGAGATGGCGTCAGACATGGGCATCGAACTCTTAACGGAAGACCAATACCGGGCCTTGCAGCAACTGGGAACATTCGACACCAAAACATCGAGCTGGATTCAAACCCCTGCCGAGATCCGAAAACTCGGTGGTGCGCTCTTTTGCGACCGTCGCTACAACACGGTTTTCGTCTATCACAACGGTGCCGAATCGTACTATGCGGCCCGGGCGTTCCGCGGCTCGTTGCGGGTTTAACCAGTCCGCAAAACCGCCACCATACGTTAGTCACCCAAAACCGGCAGCGTCATCTGAATCTCGGTGTACTCGCCTTCTTTCGAGCTGATTTCGATTTTCCCCCGGTGGAGTTGCACAATGTCTTTGGTCATGAACAGGCCGAGGCCGGTGCCTTTGGAGGTGGGTTTGGTGGTAAAAAACGGATTGAAAAGGTTGGCAATTTCCCGCTGCGGGATGCCTTTGCCGTTGTCCCGAATGCGTACAATAACGTGGTCATCAACCCGACTGGTAACAATCCGTACTTCGGGCATGAAGTCTTTGGTCAGCTTGCTCTTTTCAAACAGGGTATAATACGAATTGCTCACAATGTTCTGAACCACCTGCCCGAATTCGTTCGGTAGCAGGCTGGTTCGGACGGGCTTTTTGTCCAGATTCAGCACCAGATTGATGGCAAAATCCGGGTAATCGCCTTTCATTTCGTGTAACGCAACCCGGGCTTTGGTTTCGACAAACTGATTGAGATCGGTGTCCTGAAAATCCCGGGATTTTTCCCGCAGCAATACCTGCATGTCTTTCAGAATCCGGGTCGTACTGGCGCTGTGTTCCTGAATTTTAGCCAGATTCATCTTCAACACGTCCAGATCATCCATGATGTCGTCCCGCACATCGGCGCTGAGCACGTCCTGCTCCTTTTTAAGCCGGTCGGCAAATTCGTGGATGATTTCTTCCGACAACTGGGAGAAATTGCTAACGTAATTGAGCGGATTCAAAATCCGATCCACAATGCCTTTGGTCAGTTGACCAACCGACGCCAGCCGCTCCTGACGGATCAGTTCGTGCTGCGTGTTTCGGAGGTCGTGCAGGGTATTTTCGAGATTCTCCAGCAGCCGGGTTTTGATGAAAGCGGCAATCAGGTGTTCCCGCAGATTCCCGATCATGCTGATGTCGCGCTGGTCGAACGCGCCCGACCGGGTGGTGTTTTCGAGCGTAATGAACCCTTCGATGTGGCCTTTGTTCTCGATCACAATGGTAATTAACGACTTGGGCGTATCCAGATCATCGATCGGATTGTTCAGCGGTTCGTAGTAAACGTCATTTTTCAGGTAAATGTCTTCGAATACTTCGACGGTTTGCGACAGGTAGCGGTTTTCGGCCTGTTCGCGCGTGAGCCCAACCGACGCCACGTGCGACAACTCCAGATTACTCCGCAGCGCTTTGAAGAGGTATGAATTCGTCGGTTTGTCATACACCAGAAAGCTCGCGCTCGTCATGTTCCGGATCACCGAAAACTTCGTTAGAATGGTCTGGAAGAGATTGGCGAAGTCGATTTCGGCATTGATCGACTGCACAATGAGGTCGATTTTTTCGAGCTGGTCGTTCTTGATCGCCAGTTCTTCCGACTGCTTTTCCAGCTCCGATTTCTGGCTGACCACCTCTTCCGTCCGCTCCTGAATCAGCGTTTCCAGCGCCTGTTTTTCCCGCATCAGCACCTTCAGTCGCCAACGCACCAGGAGGTAAATGAGCAAACCGGCAGCCAGAACAAATAGCGTGATCACCCACCAACGACCATACCAGGGCGGAAAGACCCGGAAGGAATAGGTCGCTTCTCGACTCGGGGTTTCATAAATATTCCGGGCGCGCACCCGAAACACGTAGTTGCCCGGCGGCAGGTTGGTGTATTCTTTCTTGCTTTCCGACGTCCAGTCCGACCAGGCTTTGTCGTAATTTTCGAGCCGGTATTGAAAAGTCAGTCCTTTTGCAATTGGAAAACTGGCCGCCGAATACTCAAAGCTCACGTCACTGAACTGGTTTTTCTCATCCAGCGTCTGGACTTTCCGAATCAGAGCCTGATACGGCAATTCGTATTTTCTGGCAATGGCGGCATTGTACCGAATCACGCCATCGCGCCCGCCAAACCACACCAGCCCCTGCTGATCCAGGTAAATGACGTTGACCGGCGAGGTGGAAATCGGCAGAAATGGCGTCGTAAATTCAGTAAAACCGCTGCCCTGTTTTTGATACAGCGTCACGCGTTTTTTGTCGCCTTCCACCGTCCAGAGGTTCCCGCTCCGGTCTTCCATCAGGTTATTTTTCCAATACGCCGTCCCTGGTTTTTCCGTACCAAACGGATTGTAGGCGGCAAAGCGGTTTTGCTGCGGATTGTACCGATAAATGCCTTTTTCGTTGAAAACCAGCACGCCCTGCGTCGTAACCGCAACGCGGTTGTAAATCAAGGTGGGCAACCCCTGCTGACTTTCTACCACCTGAACCCCGTTGGTCGTAGCGGTCAACCGGTGTAAACCCGCCGTCAGCGTTTCGAGCCAAACCGTGCCGGATGGGTCTTCGTGGATGCCGACCACACGCTCGGAAAAATCGGAAATGGACCGATAGGACGCCGGTCTTTCGCGGGAAACCGTGAGAATACCCGCACCGTTTTCCGTTCCGACGTACAGACGCGACGGGTCTTTTCGAGACACGGCAAGACTAAGTGCGTACGATTGCGTCAAAGCCTGCGTTTGGCTACCGGTCAGTTGATAAACGCCTTTGCTGGTGGCGATTAAAAGCGAACCGGCGGCTTCGGCCAGCGAAAAACAGCTCATGTTCAGGCCCGGCACCGGGCGAACGGCCGCGTTGGTCAATTGAAAAAGACCATTCACCGCAGCCAGATAAACCGTGCCCCCCATCCGACGGATGTCCATGATTTCGCCCGTCAGCCGCGACGATGTGCCGAACAGAGTCAGTTGCGAAGGTACCTCCATCTGCGCCAGACCGTTGTTGAGCGCCAGCCAGACGGTCCCTTCGCGGTCGGTAAACATCGCATTGACGAGCTGGTCGGTCAGCCCTTCGATGCCCCGAATGGTCTGTTTGAGCTGCCCATCGGGATTCAGGATCAATATGCCACCCCGCAAGGTACTGATGGCCAGGCTACGATCATTCAACACCGCGCCACTGGTGGCCTGATGGGCCGAAAGAAAAGCGTTGACCGGACTGCTGAAAACGTCGATGGTGTTGTTGGACAACTGAAAAAGGCCCTGGTTGCTGGTGATTAGCAGCGACTGATCCTTACTCAAAGGCAAGATATCAAGCAAGTCAAACAGCACCGGCACGTTTCCGTTCTGGCGGACCGGCGCGATCGAACCGTTCCGAAACACGCCTAATCCGCTTTGTTTCCGAAACAGATAGAGTGATTGATTGACCTCAAACGCCGACAGAACCGCCTGCTCCACGGCCCACTCGTTGACGGTTTTTCCGTTCCAGCGAAATACCCGGTTTTGGCAAATGAAGTAGATTCCATCCGGCATTTCGAGCACCGACAGCACCTCATCAAACCGGCTTTTGACCCGCTGACTCAGACTGACAAACCCGAGCGTTCCGGTGCTGTCGGCTTTCAGAACGCCAAATTCGCCATTGGCTCCTACGTAAATGGTGCCGTTTTTGGCCCGCAGCAACGCCGACACTTTCGTGATGTTGGTGGTCGGGATCGTCCGCCAGTTCAATCCGTCGTATTCGAGCACCCCGGCGAAATTGCCGACGTAAATGACGCCCCGCCGATCCTGCGTTACGGCAAAATTTTGCCCGTTCGCGTTGTATTGGTCGGGCAAATACAGTCGCGTCGGCGGCACGCCTTCATCCGCCCCGCCGGGCTGTCCTACCGCCATCCCGGCGTTTACCAGCATGAACAGGGCAATCCCACAAAGGCATGACACAAACCGACTCATTGTTTCCAGCTATTGACACCATTAATGTACACTCACTTCCTCCACCGCAACGGCTTCGTTCCGGCTTATTAACAGCTCGGCTTGCGACCGAAAACCGGCTACCCGACTGGCAAGACGGCAGCGTTCTGAATCGGGCTGTAGCAGCAACATCCGGTGCAACTCCCCAAACCGGGTCGGATTCAGTTCTTTCAGGACAAAGAACGCAGTTTCGGCGATCCGCTCCTCCGGTGACGAGACGTTGGCCACCAAAATGGTCGTCGGATCAGTTTCGTGCCAGACCAACAGTTCGCGAAGGACGACGGCTTTGAGTTCCGGCGTAATCTTGTTGAAATCCTTGTTGATGATGTCGTGTAGCCGGGCTTCTACCGACAACTGTTGCTGCGGGTGATTGACCGCGCTTCTCCGCAGTCGCTCGGCGAACGAGATGTCCGAAAAGAGCGGTAACACGCTGCCTTTCACCTCTTCGGGCAAAGCCGTACTGAGCAATTCGATCAGATAGCCTTTGATTTCGTCGTTTTTTTGTGTGATCAACTGGCTGATCAGATCGAAGCGGTTGTCGCCGTAGAGGGTGGCCAGCAGGTTGAAAACGGTAGGAACGATCCGGTTTTTTTCGTCCCGCAACGCATTGATGATCGGCGCATTCCGGGGATACGAGTCCAGATCTAGCCGGGCCGCTGTTAACCAGACCAGCAAGCCCACCTGCTCGTCGAGTTGCAGCAGCACGTGGGGCCGTTCCAGCACGGTGGCGCGGTGATTCAGGTGATTCAGTCCTTCAAACACTTTGTCGCGCACGACCTGAACGGGGTGGTTGATCCGCGCCCGCAAAAACCGCAAAGCCGCGTCGCCCCCCATCTCGTTGATCATCCCAACGATGTGAGCCTGCTGTTTTCCGGACAAATTGGCCTGATTGAAAAACCGGGCCAGCGACGGAATCACAGCGTCGCCAACCGATAAAATCGCGGAGGTCGCCGTGTCGCGGTAGGATTCATCGAGCAGGTGTTCGAAGAGACGTGGCCACAATTCCGGTTTCCGCAACGCCCCCGAAGCCAGCAAAGCCGCCTTCCGGACGGTCGGATTTTCGTCGTACAACAGTGTCTGTAAGTGGGTGTAGGCATAATACCGCCCCGAATAGCCCAACTCCGTAGCCGCCAGCGCCCGGTCGTCGGGGTTGTCCGATTCGGCCAGCCGTACCATGCTGGAGAACGCCTGAGCCGAACTGAGCGATCGTTCGGCTTTGGGACGAATCGTCGTGTGATCAATGGTATTTTTATACGCCAGCGTCGCCGACCGAATTACGGCGGCATTCAGAGTCGCCCGGTATTCGGATTGAATCCGGAAAGAAACCACCGCCCAAAAAACCAGAATGACCAGAAGCAGATAGCTCAAATGAACGAGCGTAATGGCGCTGAAACTGGTCAGAATCAGCAGTAAAATGCCCGGCAAAATACTTCCCAGGGCCTTGGGACCACCCTCGATGCGGCTTTGGATCAGCGTCCGTTCGGCCGACGGTATGGGTTGAAACAGCACCTGGAAAGCCGGTTCGCTGATCGACCTCCGTACTGAACTCAGAAAAAAGCGACTCAGGGCAATCAGCGCAAAAAACAGGGAGGTCGTTCCGTACACGGTGCCATAAACCGCCCCAACGGTGTAACTGACGAGCAAAGCAATGGGCAAGATCACAATACCGGCCCGAATGGAATACGCACTGATTAGCCGGTTATACAGGAATGACTTGATAATCAATTCAATCACGGCACAGATTCCAAAAAACATACCCAGAAAACCGGCGAGCAGTTCCTTGTTGGGGAAAATCTCTTTCGACAGAATCGTGAACATGAATTCGACGTAAATCAGGCCAAAAACCGTGAGCAACGCAAT
The DNA here is from genome assembly GCF_008727875.1 of Larkinella humicola. Classification (GTDB taxonomy): domain Bacteria; phylum Bacteroidota; class Bacteroidia; order Cytophagales; family Spirosomataceae; genus Larkinella; species Larkinella humicola. The sequence goes on from NZ_VTWS01000007.1 coordinate 305,315, forward strand.
GATTGCCAGCATCGACTCATACGATTTGCTCGCCATCGCACCGGTTTCGACCGGCTGAGTTGCGGCAACGAGTGAAGGCGGGGCCGTTGTCAGCTTTGGCTGGAAGCGTTTGTAGATGTAGGTCATCAACAAGGCGCAGAGCACCAGCAACACCAGCGCCAGCACCAGCAAATCGTCGGTTGAAACGAACGTCAGCAGAAGCGGTACCGATAAATAACTCAGGATCGACGCAATGACGTCACCCGTCGTAATGAAACTGAGCAGTCGTTTGCTTTGGCCAAAATTGAAAACGCGCCCGGCAGTGGCCCAGAACGTGATGCCGTGGATGAAAACGAAGACGCGGTTCCAGAGGTAGAGCACAAAATAGACCCACTTGTTATTCAGGCTGCTGGCGGCCAGCAGCAAACCAGCAACGGACAGGAGCATGAACGCCAGCAAATAGCCATTGACGCGCAGGAAAGACGCTTTTCGGCGGAGGTAGCGTACGCCCAGGCCGAGGACATAGACCAGCGATCCACTGGCAATGAAGGCCATCGGCAATTGATTACGCTCGAAATTGACCAGAAAAAGGGAGGTGGTACTGGCGAAAAACAGGGCGACCGCTCCTCCCATCAGCAGGGAGTAAACGACGAACAGCAACACCGTTTTGCCTTCGCCCGACTGGAGGTTGAGAAATCTATAGACTGAGTCCCGCCGGAACATCCGCGAATTGTTTTTTAAGATCGTACTGCATGAAAAACAGAGGCCAGTCGGGTCGTTCGGGGGCGTTCCGCAATTCGCAAACCGTCGAAAAACCCAGCTTCGTCAAGGCTCGGATCCGAAAGTTGAGCTGCGTTGAAGCCACAATCACATCGACCTTTTTCTTTTCGGCCATCCGGATGCGCGCCCGGTCCAGTTGTTCGGCAAACCCGTTTCCGCGAAACTGGGGGTCAATCACCATCCGACTGAACGACGCAATGGTCTGATTTTCAAACCGAAAGCGGCTTTCGTTTTTGGGCAGCAGAAACGAATACGGAGCGGTTTCGATGGTTTCGTGAATGTTCATCCGGGCAGCCGCCACAATGACGCCGTTCCGGGTAATGACCCAGTGGTAAGCCGTTTGGTCGAGAGGTTCGATCCAGGTTCGATTGGAAAAGAAAAGGGGATTGGCACCCGGTTCGTTGATCCAGGCCCGCACGCGAAGCACACCAATTTCGTCCATCCGATCCGGATACGTTACCTTTTCCAGACAGTACTTTTCAGCAATCATTGATTCCATGTCACAGGGCCCGACTCCTTGGGTTTAAGGGTGTAAAAAACCGCCAGCGACAGAATCCGGCGATCCATCAGGAAACGGGAAGCGTACGTAAAATTATCGGCTTCCCGGATTCCCGGAACAAAGTATTCCTTGTTGAGCAGGTTGTTCACCGACAGTTGCAGCGACAAGCCATTCAGCAAATTATGGTAGGTAAGGTTCGATTTGAGTACCAGAAACGGGTCGAAACGCCGGGATGGGTTGTTGCTGCCCGCCGTTCCCGCACCGGTTTTTCTCGCACTGACGTAGTTGCCCGCCAGGTAAAAACTCAGCCGGGGCGTCAACTGGTAATCGGCACCGGCGTTGGTCATAAAATCGGCGATGTCGCTGATGCGGAGTTTGGCATCTTCGTCATACGGGTTGGTGTACGTAAAATTCCACCAGATGTTCAGTTTGGCAGACCGGTAGCTGCCTTCGCCCTGCAACCCCCAGATCCGGCGTCGGCCAATGCCCTGAAACTGCTGCGTCATGCTGCCATTTTCCTGCATGACCTGGGCCGTTCCGACGGCGTTGCTGTAGTTGGCAAAATAACCGACCACATTGAACGACATCTGCTTCGTGGCCTGGAGGTACGCGCTCATTTCCAGGTTGTTCACCCGTTCGGGCAGTAGCGTCGGGTTCGGCAACCGACGGGTAGCCGTGGTGCCGTATTTCTGCAAAAACGACGCATCCTTGAAGGCTTCGGCATAAATGGCCTTGAAAATCACTTTGCCCCGGTTATAAATAGCCGCCAGCCGGGGCGTTGCCACGGTGCCGTAGCCCCCGTTGCTCCGAATCCGGTTGTTATCGACCCGTAAACCGCCCACCAGTTTCAGGTCTTTGAGTGGTCGGTAGGTGACCTGCGAATACACCCCGATGTCGTTGGCTTTGAAGTTGTTGCCCCCCGCCAGTCCGGACGCATTGGCCACCGAGCCGGTTTCGTCGGCAAACATCAGCGTCGAGGTGATGTAATTGCCCTGAATCAACCCGCTTCGCAATTCAATCCCCCCGCTGACGTCGAGGTTGTATAAAGGACTCCAGAACAACCGGAGTTCGTTCCGAAACTGGGTCGAAATGCGGTATTGATACGTGGCTGTCGCCTTCGGAATCGAGTCTTTTTCCAGTTCCAGAAAACCGAGTCGCCCATTGTAATAGCCGTTGTAAGTCACCAGGTTCGTTGTGCCCTTGATCTCGTGCAGGAGGTACGACGAGATGTTCATGATCTGAAATTTATCACTGAACGCCTTGTTGTAGGTAATCGAAAACGCCCGGTCCTGCGTCACCCAACGCGGGTTTTTCTCCGTCGAAATCGTGGATTTATTGGTATACCAGGGCGTTCCGCTTTCGTCGGTTTTCCAATTTAGAAACGAAATGGTCAGGTCTTTGAACTCCAGTTTTCCCCGAAAAAACCAGTCGCGTTTGGTATTACTGAACCCTACTGCATTGCCGTTCAGGGTGTTGCCAAACAGATTGTTATCCAACCGGGCGGCTCGTTGAGCCCCTTCGGGTGTCAGGCGCAGGGCCGTAGCCTTGCCATCCGGGGCGTAATCCACTTTATATAGGTTACTGTTTGGATAGAGTTTGGTCAGGTTCGTTCGCTGGAGGTACTGCTGCGCCCGGTAATTACCGCTGGCGTCGGTGCCAAGCTGGTCAAATTGGCCGGTGTAATCCCCCGCTGTCCGGGCATCAAAATTCCATTCCGGGTAGTCCGACAAATCGCGTTCGCCGGATTGGTAAACGCGGCCCGTGACCGACAGGGCGACGTCGGCGTTTTTGGCCGTCAGCACGCCATCGACCTGATTCCGGCCGAGCGCGCCCGACCGGGCGTGACCGTTGAACGCCACCTGTTTGGCCGGTCCCGGCAGATTCCGGAAATTTTTGGTGATGATGTTAATGACGCCCATGAATGCATTGGCCCCGTACAGCGTCGAAGCCGGGCCGTAGATGACCTCCACCCGTTCAATGTCCGACAAGGGATACTGCGGAGCGATCAAAACCGTGTTCGAAACCAGGTCATTCTCCTCCACCCCATCGATCAGAATCAGCGTCCGGTCGTTGGACGTGGAGCGATAGCCCCGCTGGTAGAAATTGGTCGAGCCGATGCCGTTGCCCCGAATGACGTCAAAACCGGGCAGATCGTGCAGAATATCCTCCAGTGACTTGTAGCCCCGCTGGGCAAAATCCTTGCTGTTCAATACCGCCACCGTGGCCGGTACATACAACAGATTTTCCGCTTTTTTGGAAACTGACGTTACCTGTAAAATCTGCTCTTTCGATTCCCGCACCTGCTGAAAAAGCGTTTTGTAGCGCGGAGACGCCGAAAAATCGGGTTCAAATTTCGGATTGAGCGTCAGAAGCTGGCTGATCGACCGCGCACTTTGCGGCAGGGAATCAATCGCCAGGTAAGTCATCGACAGAATCTTGTAGGCCTGCACACGGGCATATTCGCTGAACCCCTTCTCGACGCAGGGATTCAGGAGCGCAAACACCTCATCGAAGTTACCGGTCGCATACCGTTTTTCAGCTTCCGGGATCACAGCCGATTCGTCGCAGTTGGCCTGCGCAAAGGTCGGCAGCCGAGCCCATCCCAGCAGCAAAAAACTCAGTATCAAACCAATCGGGTAAAATTTAGTCATGTACGGTTAATCAGGCTTCGTTTTTTCGTAGGGAATATCCTTCCCGATGTACTTCTCCCACTCTTCTGTGCTCAGGTTGCGCTTTACTTTCCGGGCCAGTTCGGCATACAAATCCGCCGGATCGATGTTACGGATGCGCACCGTCCGGTCGGCCCCGCAGGCAATCAACCGTTTGCCGTCATTGCTGAACCGAATAGCCATCACCCACGAGTCGAAATCGTTGATGACGATGGGTTGCTGCTGTTTGATCAAATTGTTGTAATCCCAAATGTGTATCGACCAGTCGGCGCTGCTGCTGGCCACCAGTTTGCCGTTGGGCGAGAAAACAATGTCGCTGACCGTAGACGAATGCCGCCCCGACAGGAGGTTTCCCACCGCTTCGGGGGCATTTCCGGTTAGTTTCCAGGCATAGAGCAGGCCGGTCGAGGTGCCGGTCAAAAGCTGCGTTCCGTCCGGGCTAAAGGCCAAGGCCGTCACCCGGTTGCCAAACTGCCGACGGGCAATCACTTCCGGTTTTTTCGTCAGATCCGCTGCGTCGAAACTCAGAATCTGCCCGTTGTTCGAACCACACACCAGCCGTTTGCCGTCGCGGGTGAGCCGGGCGCAGTAGATCGCAAAACCGGAACGGTTGTTCTGCAACGAATCGAGCCGGTTGGCCGCCGGTTTCCAGCTCCGAACCTGCCCGTCGCCACTGACCGAGATCAGCCGGGATAAGCCATCGGCCGGCAACAACGCCAGCACCGGAACTGCATGAGCTTTGATTGCCGATGGCATGGCCTCCGGTTTTTCGATATTCCAGCCGTACAGCCAGCCGTTCTCACTGCCGCCAAACACGGTTTTCCCATCCGGACTAACGGCCACGGCCCGGACGCCATTGGCGTTCCGGCGGGGTGTTTTCAGAGACACAGGTACACGATTCGCATCGCCGGTTGCCCACAGTTTCACCGTACCGTCGTCGCTCCCCGTTGCCATGAGTGATCCGTTAGTACCGGGTTGCATTGCCACCGTTCGTACCACATCGGCATGAGGGCGCAGCACGGTATTGGCGTCCGACGATTTGGATAAGGCATTGAAAATGTCCGGATTATCGGGCAAACCGCCGTTCTTCACATTCAGGCGATAGGCTTCCAGCGCCAGCAAAGCCGGCAGATCATCCTGCGTGTTTTCGTTGAGTTGATACGACTGAATCGCCACTGTCCGGGCCACGGCCTTTCCGCGTTGCTGTTCGGCAAATTGCTGGGCCGTCTGCGCCACGGATCGCTGCGATTCGGCTTCTTTCTGCGAGCCTTCCGCCCGGCTTTTTTGCTGTTCCGCTTCTTTCCGGGCTTCCTCCGCCTGCTGGCGTTGCCGCTGCGCATCATTTCGGGCTTCTTCGGCGCGTTGGGTCTGGGCCACGGCCAATTGGCGGGCGGTTTCGGCCTCCTGCCGTTTCAGTTCAACGGTTTGCTGTCCACGGACGGCAATCACCCGCTGTTCTTCGGTCAATCGCTTCTGCTGCTCGGCCATGATTTCCTGCTGTTCGGCGATTTTCTTCTGCGTGATGGCTTCACGGGTCTGGGCTTCGGCGCGGTTTCGCTCAAAAAGGGCAATCTTTTTCTCGGCAATCGCCGTTTCTTCGCTCTGGAGGGCTTCGGTGCGCAAAACCGCCGAAACAATCAGAAAAAAAAGCGAGATCAACGCACCCACGCCCAGAAAAGCCGCAAAAAACCGCGCCCGTTTCAGCTCCCGTTTCTGCCGTTCTTCCTTGTTGCGGATTTCAAATTCGTATTGGTTCCGACTGTATTCCAGAAAGTTAACCGCCCGTTCAAGATACGGATCGTAGCGGTTGGCCCAGGCGGGTGTCGGGCGGTTTTCGACCAGCCACTTCAGGCCAATCTGCAATTCGGGGTTGACCCACAACCCGGTTTTTCCTTCGTGATACAGCGTCGCCGACTGGCTCACCTGCTTGTAAAATTTAGCCGAATCGGTTTCCTCCTTAACCCAGGTTTGCAGCCGTTCCCACAAAATCATCAACCGCTCATGGCTAATGTCGATGATCAGATCGGGGTCGGCGTGCAGGGCAATCGACGGCGTTAAAAAGGCGACATCCCGCTCCCGAAACCGGTTCAGAACATCGATCAACAGGTATGGATTGACCCCCGAAATCTCGCTGATGGTCCTCACGGGAATGGGCCGGATTACGCTCGTGTTGCCCGCTCCCAGCACGATCAGGGCTTTGAACAGCTTTTCGGTGGCCAACTGGCTTTTTTCATCGGGCAAATTCCCGTACACCTCCTCGGCGTGTACCGTAATGGCCTTCTGCATTGTGCCAATGGCTTCGTAGTCAGACAGATCGATGGGATTATCGGTATTGCGGTTGAGCTGCCAGTAGTTCCACGTTCGCATGAGCGCGTGTTGCAGGATCGGCAATTGATCGGCCCGGTTTCCAAGGTCGGTGAGCAGCCGGGCGGTAAGTTCTTCGGAAATACCGGCCCCCATCACCTGAATCGGCGTCACGATGGCCTTCCGGATTTCGTCCCTGTTCATCTTGGGCAACAGATACGAGCCGTGGTTGATGGCTTCCGTCAGCCCTTCATAATCCGTGCAGTCATCGAGGTAATCGGAGCGCATCGTCAATACAACATACACCGAGTCATTCTGCCGGCGGCTCAACGCCAGAATCAGGTTGATGAACCCCGCCACTTCTTCGTGGCCGTCGTCGGTCGATTGGTAGCGAAACACGTCCTCAAACTGATCGATCACGAGCAGCAGGTTTGCGTTTTCACACCAGTCCAGCAGGGTTTCAGGCTCGGTTCGCAGCCACGTTTCTACCTCTTCCGGTGAAAACTGTTCGGCAAACGGGCGGTTTTGCCGGGCAAAAGTCTGGTGAAGCGCAAGGGCAAAATTCCGGTTCGGCGTTGCTTCGGGATTGAATGAAACGACCTGCCAGGTTTTAAACGGAGCCGACGGCAGATTACTCGTCAGCAGTTGCGGAACCAGACCGGCTTTGACCAGCGACGATTTTCCGCTTCCGGACGAACCCACAATGGCTAAAAAATGCGCATCCGCCAGCCGCTCCTTTAAATCGTGAATCTGGTTCTCACGTCCAAAGAACAGCCGGGAGTCTTCCGGCTCGAAACTTCGTAAGCCCGGAAACGGGTTAGCAAAAGCAACTTTATGGTACGTTTCAATCATTCCCAGTCACAGCGGACTCCTGACAGCCCGGTTGTCATTTTAGTATCGGCTTTCGAAACAGCCATTCGCTTTCGTCCCAGGTGTGTGTTTTGTTGTCTATGGCCGATGGAAATGCTGTTTGAAGCAAATGTAGGGGGCCTTTTCCAAAAAGAGTGTCGCAATTATCCCAACCACTATCGCATTTGTACCAAAAAACAACTCAATTTACGTTCAGAGCCGATTGTTACCAAAAAAATGCATGTTTTTACTTAGTAATCTATCATTCGGTAGAAATCAGGCAAAAATCTGAGTAAAAACCGCTATTGATCTCCCTCCCTACCAGTCCAAAAAGTGAATCCATTTAACGTTCGTTGCCAAGGCGAAAAAAAGAACTCCTTATACTCAGTGTTACCACAAATAACGTACCAGTAACCGGATTCAAAAACCAGGCTGTTTCGCAGAGTGGAGCGGAGTTTAAACCCCTTCTCCGCGTTACTTTGCGAAACAGCTCTTTACTTTTTAATCCTACTGAATGGCTCAGCCTTTATGGCTTCGGATTGGTTCTACAAAGATGAGTCTACGAACGCTTGGGTGGGTATCGGTATTCTGGCTGGTATCGATTGTCAGTTTTGGTCAACAGAAGCGCATCATCGATCGCAACCCCATCGGTTGGTTTGTTTATACCGGCGATCACAAGCTGAGTGAAAAGTGGTCGCTCCACACGGAATATCAATGGCGTCGCATCCAATATGTGAAAACCTGGCAACAGTCGCTAGCGCGGCTGGGAGCGAATTACAAGCTGACCGACAAAGTCCAGCTCGGAGGTGGTTACACCCATTTTGTAACGTTTCCCTACGGCGATCACCCGGTGGCCGACCAGGGTGTACCTACGCCGGAACACCGGCTGTATCAGGACATTCAAGTGAACGACACCGTGGGCCGGTTGCTTCTTTCCCACCGATTTCGGTTCGAGGAGCGTTGGCTCAGTCAGATTGCCGAAACCGGTTCCCGGCGCATCAGCGGCTGGGACTACGAAAACCGGGTGCGGTATCAAATTGCCGTCGAATTGCCCCTGCAAGGGGTCACCATCGACGACAATGAATTTTACCTGACGTTTTTCGATGAGCTATTCATCAGTTTTGGTAAAAATGCGGGAGTCAATATTTTCAACCAAAACCGGATTCTGGGCGGTTTGGGCTACCAGTTCCGGGACCATTTCAAGCTGGAACTGGGGTATTTGAATCAGATCTCGCAGCACGCGGAAACCGACCCGGTGTCTGGCAACCCGGTTTTTGAGTTTAACAAAGGGTTCCGGGTTAATGTGGTGTTTGATTTTTAATACGAGTTGTGTCGCGGAGTTGAGCGGAGGAAAGGGGAGTTAAGCAGAGTAAAAGAAAGTAAAAATAACTCTGCTTAACTCCCCCTTCCTCCGCTCAACTCCGCGACACAACTCATTTTACCGGTGCGGAGATGACGCCCAGATAACGCCCCATCCAGTACGGCAGCAGGAACGAATCGCCGGCGCTGAGTTCGCTCATGCCGTTGCCGCCGGGCCGGTCGAGTTTAAAGAGGTTGCGGTTGTGTTTGAGTTCCGGGCGCTCGTCGGGTGGCAGAACGGAGGTGGTGGTTTGTTCGCGGAAATTTTCCGGCACAAATTCGAGGTCTTTTCGGTGGCTGTTTACGACGCTCCACTCGATCATGTCCAACGGAAACTCCTGCAAATGCCAGATGCTTTCCTCCAGATCGAAGGCTTTGGCACCTGTCCCGGCATAAATAAAGTTCCAGAGGCTGTTTTTCTCGGGCCGTTCAAATTCCCAATGCTCTTTGATCGTGGCCCCGAACCGGGTTTTCAGTGTGGTGTCAAATGCGTAGCGGTACAGGCTCCCGTACGCCAGAAAATACATTTCGTCGTCGGAGTGGTTCCACTCTTTGGAGAGCATTTTGGCCCAGTCGCTGGCGTTGGGCGGAGTTTTTCCGATTTCACCCATGGGCCGCAGCAGGTTTTCGAGGTAACCATGTTTCTGCATCAACTCATACGCCTTCTCCTTATAAATCGGCTTTTGGGTGAAGTGATAAGCTGCCTGTAAAAACGCAATGATGTTCGACGAGTTAATTTTTCGGTCGCCCACCATCGTCGGAAAACCGTTCACATAATCCGGATGCCATTTTCCCCAAAGCGTCGGTTTGCCGTCAAAATCAATCAGATACCAATTATTGTTGATGATGTTTGTCATCAGTTTATCGATCAGGTCGATGGCCCGTTTGCGGGTAGCGCCGTCCGTTAACTCGGCAATCTGGGTGAGGGCGAAAAATTGCCCGACGGTCTGATCGCTGCTGGTCGTGCCACGCCAGTCCCAGTTACCGTCTTTGGCGTGGGTCCAGCCGTTGGTTAAACCGCCGTCCCATTGTTCCGGTTTGAACTTGAAATACCCTTTCCGCTCGAAGCCCCGCGCGAAGTAACCCTTCATGCCGGTGATCGTAAAAAGCCGCTCCATCGCGTCGAATGACTCCATCCAATTTTGCTGAGCCTCGGGGTCGCCGGTTACTTTATGGCGATACAACTGGCTGACCAGATACATGGCCGTCCACAGATTGTCACTGTCGCGCTGGCCCATTTCGAAGGTAGACAAATCACCGTTTTTGAGCGTCGAAACGTCGCAGTTGAAACCGTAGCGGATGTGTCGTTGCCGCACCTGTTTTTCGTATACGAGCGATTTGTCGTACAGCGTCATCGGCTTGAACCGGATCTCGCCCAGCCCTTTGTTCGTCAAGAGCAGCACACTATTTTCCGGGCCTTCTGAAATATGAATAATCCGATTTCCCGGCACCCAGCGTTCGCCGTAGTAATAATTAAATTTCCCATCTGGTCGCAGCATAAAGGCACCGAGTTTGGAGCCAAACCAGAGGTTGCCGTGCGCATACGAAATCGTGGTCAGATCCGTCACCGGAAGTTTCTTCTGCATCGGGCCAACGGGTTTATTCAGGGCCGGATCAAAAACCAGGTAGCCGTCGGGCGTTCCCAGGTAAAGCTGAGTTTTAACCAGTTCAAAACAGGTTAGTCCGGGTTGGCGGAACACGGTTTTCAGGGATTTGTCCGCTAGCGAAAACGCACTCACGGACTGTTCACCAAGAATCCAGAAGCGGTTTTGAGCCGCTTCGAACCGGATGTCTTTCACCTGATCCGCTGCCAGTTTTCCCGTCCAGATCACCGCCGAATCCTGAAGCATTCTCAGTGTGGTGCCATCCGAAACCAGAAACGAAAACCGGTCGGCACCCGGACAGAAAATCCGGGCCTTCGGCAAACCGTGCCGCGCCAATAGCTTCCCGGCCCAGGCATTGCTCAGAACGGTTTGATCGTCGAGGTATACGAATTGCTTCTGAACGATGGCCAGACCGGCCAGCTTTTTATCGGCCATCGGCCGGTAAGCCCGAACCGGTTCCAGCGTTCCCGGATATTGAAATTGACCGCCGTTGGGTTGCAGCAATCCTTGGGCCGAGAGCACCTGAATGACGCCGTTTCGATCCGCGAAAACCCGGGAGAGTGCGAGCGTCGTGTCTTTCAGATAGTGCTTGACGCTGTAGTCCTGATCGTAGACAATATCCTGATATACTGCCTGTTGTGCATTCGCAGTAAAGACAACTAAAAGAAGTAAGGCGTAAAAACCTTTCATAAATCTTGCGTGAGGGTTAAAAAGTTATTTCGCAGAGTTGAGCGGAGAAAATCAGAGTTTATCAGAGTTTTTTTCTCTGTGTAACTCCCCTTTTCTCTGCTTAACTCTGCGAAATAATTCTTTCTTTTCTATTTCACCGGCGCAGAAATCACCCCCAGATACCGCCCCATCCAGTAGGGCAGCAGCCAGATATCACCCGCGCTATTTTCCGAGCCGCCACTCCGGCCTTTGCGATCCAGATTGAACATGTTGCCGTTGTGCCGTTGGATGGGCCGCTCGTCGGGGGGCAGCACTTCCTTCGTCGTTTGTCTGCGGAAGTTTTCCGGCAGCAGTTCGATGTCTTTGCGGTGGCTGTTCTGAATCGACCAGTCGATGAGGTCAAGCGGGTGTTCGCGCAAATACCAGGCGGCTTCGTTCAGGTCAAATTCCTTCGTGCCGGTCAGGGCCGTGAAGATGTTCCAGGCACCCTCCTTTTCGGGCCGTTCCGCCTGCCAGTGGTCAATGATCTGCTGCTTGTATTTAGCCTTCAACGTGTCGTTCAGCGCATACCGATACAGTCCCCAGTAGCCAACGAAATACATCTCGTCGTCCGAGTGATTCCAGCCATCCGACATGTGTTTGGCGTGTTCGTCCGCATCCGCAGGGGCTTTTCCGATCTCGTTCATCGACCGCATCTGGTTGGTCAGATAGCCGTGTTTCTGCATCAAATCCAGGAGCTTCTTTTTGTACTTTTCCTTTTTCGTGAAGTGGTAAGCGGTTTGCAGCATCGCCGTAATGTTCGACGAATTCAGCTTCCGGTCGCCCACATTGGTCGGGAACGAATTGACGTAGGCCGGATTCCATTTGCCCCACATCGTCGGTTTTCCGTCGAAATCGATGAGGTACATGTCATGGCTGATGATGTGACTCATCAGCGTGTCGATGAGCGTGATGGCCCGGCTTTTCAGGTTTTTGTCGGGAATCAGTTCGGCCATTGCGCCAAAGGCGAAAATGTGACCAATCACCTCGTCACTGCTCGTGGTCGATTTCCAGTCCCACTCCTTATCACTGGCGTGTTGCCAACGCTCCGAATCGGAGAGTTCCTTCATATGCCCACTGCGTTCGAACGATCGGGCCGGAAAACCCGGCACCGGCGTGATGGTGTAAAGCCGCTCCATGGCATCGAGCGACTCCCGGCAATTTTGCAACGCTTCCGGATCTTTGGTAGCGGCATAGCGGAAAATCTCCCCGCCCAGATACATGGCAGTCCACAAACCGTCGTTGTCGGAATCGTCCAGATACCCCGTTGCCAGATTGCCTTTTTCCATCCGGTCCAGCGTCGAGTTGAACCCCACCCGAATGTGCCGACTCCGAACCTGATTATCAAAAAAGACGGCCTTGTCATAAAGCGTCATCTGCTTGAAACAGATTTGCCCCAAACCGGCTTTGGTCAGAATCAACACTGAGTTTTTGGGGCCTTTCGAAATGTGCGTGACCTCATCGCCCGGTAGCCAGCGTTCACCGTTGTAGTAATCGAACTTGCCGTCCGCGCGCAGGGCAAACGCGCCTTTGGTCGAACCGAACCACAGTTTCCCGTCCACTTCCGCCACGGCGGTGATTTCGGTCCACGGCAGTTTCCGGCGAACAGTTCCCACCTGCTTTTTCGTGGCCACATCGAATTCCAGGTATCCGTCGTTCGTTCCGACAATGACTTTTTTGCCCTGATTGGTCACATCCAAAGCCGTGAAACCGGCTCCATCCAGCACTTTCGTCAGTTTTGTCCCCGAAACCGACAGGGTATACAACGATTTTTTACCCAGAACCCAAAACTGATTTGCGCCGGGCTGGTAGCGAATCGCCACGGTTTCATCACCCGGCAAACTGCCTTTCCAAAGGCTTTTTGAATCCTTCAGCAAATTCAGGGAAGTGCCGTCGGATACCAGAAACGTAAAATCCGGCCCTCCCTGAAAGAATTTGGCATTCGGGAGACCGTGTGCGGAAAACAACTTTCCCGCCCAGGCATTGGCAAACACCACCTGATCGCTGAGGTAAACGAATTGCTGCTGGTAGCTTCCCAAAGCCGTGAGCTTTTTGTCCTTCATAAACCGGAAGGTGTTATCGGGTTGCAGGGTGCCGGGATAGAGAAACTGGCCGTCGTGCGGGTGCAGCAAATCGCCTTTGGAAGTCAGAATCTGAATGGCACCGTTGCGGTCGGCTTGTGCTTCCAACAAGTCGCCATTGGGTTTGTCCGCGTAAAATTTAATGCTGTAATCCTGCCAGTAAGGTTTATCCTGGTAAACCGGCTGCGTCTGTGCGTAACCAACGCTGGAGAAAATGACAAAAAGAAAACTGTAAAGTGGTGTTCGCATAAAAAGTGGGGATTTTGCCCACCCCCTCAGCGGTCGGAGACCCTGCCAGCGGTGGGAATGACAACTACATATTTGATTGATTTCCGGCCTTTTTCAAGATGATAGGAATACGTCAGGTGAATCAGTCCGTCCGGCGTCTGAATCATCGACGGGTAAGAAAAACCGCCCTGGCCGGGTTGTTTGTCTTCGATCCGGGTCTTCCATTTCCAGGTTTTGCCCTCATCGTCCGACAAAAAAAGGCTCAGCCGGTGGCGTCCGTCGTCGATGTCATTCCCGAAAAACGCCCATTTTCCATCCCGAAGCCGAAGCAGTTCGACACTGGCGGTGTTGGCAATATCAGACTTCACGGTGGCCGTCCAGCTTTCTCCCTGGTCGGTCGATTCGCTGATGTGAACCCGGCTGGGCTGATCACCACTATCGCGCATATACGCCACAATGCTTCCGTCGCGCCGTTGCGCCAGCGCCGGTTGAATCGGTCCGCGCCCCACAATCGGCAGACTGGGGCGCCAGGTGGTTCCGTCGTCGTCGGAGATGGCAACCATCGACAGATTCAGCCCGTCGGAATACAGCGGCAGCAGAATCCGGCCCGTTGGCAGCAGCAGCGGTTTGATGCGCGTCATCCAGCCGGTACTGCGTTTGCGCAAATCGCGGCTGGCTTCAATAATCATATCGTCGTATTTTGGCGCATATTCGGCCCATCCGGCGGTATTTTCGGGCAGCTTTTTGAATTTTGCGGCCACTTCCTTTTCAAACCGCTCATCGGGTTTGAGCAGCATGTTATCCTGCCAGTTCCAGACCGGCGCACCGGGTTTGGCGTAATCAATCGCGGTTTTAAACCGCAGAATCGAATGCTCCCAGCGGTTGGCCTGAACGGCAATCCAGACCAGAAAAAGGGTATTCTGCCGGTTCAGGAACAGCACGGGATTACAGTCCGGCAAACCGGGGGTGTCGGCCATCAGAAACGGTTCGCTCCAGATTTTCTGTCCTTTTGTCAGACGCGCGCCCATGATCCGCACATCATCCGCCGTGCGTTCTCCACTGCCCTGAAACCAGGTAGCCAGAAAATCGCCGTTGGGCAGGACCACCAGGCTACTACCGTGAACGTGCTCGTTCTGATACGGAAAAATCAGTTCTTCCCGAACAACGGATACGGGCGACTGGGCCAGCAACCCGTTTGTTACCAGCACAAAAGCCAAAAAAACCGCACGAAGTTTCTTCATGGTTTTATTTGATCGCTTTCCTGCGTTGCATGAGTTCGCGCCAGGTCGTCAGCACGATGCCTTCGGATTCGACAAACGCTTTCAGTTCGGGGTCCATCATCGACAGCATGTCGGCATACCGCGAACCGCCGGAACCGCTGATGTATTTGAAGGTTTCGTTCAGGTCGTTGCTGTGAATGATGATCATGGCGACGCCCGGTTTCATTTTCGTCAGGATTTCCTTAAACCGCTTCGTTTTGTATTTCCCCCAGACTTCCGGACTCGGGTCTTTCACGTCTTTCGGTTTCCACTGTCCGGTATCGGCATAGAGGTCATCGAGGACGGGCAACCCCGCTTTCCAGATTTTATCGCCGATGGCCGGGGCCTGTTTGAGCGACTCCGGAATGGGCAGATTCATGCCTTCCCGGTATTTGCCTTCCGCTTTGAGTTTGTCGATCACCGGCTGAATTTCGCTGTCGACCAGCAGCGTGTTGTTGCCACCGGGAAACATGATCGGAAGGCCGTAATCGACGCCCACTTTGATGTATTTTTCCAGGAAAGCCGGGGTGGCAAACAGCGTCCCCATGTGCGAATCGAGGTGCGTCGGTTTCAGGCCCATGGTAATGGCCCGGTCGATCTGCGCCCGCATTTCCAGTTCCAGCTCGTCGGGTTTGGCGTGCTTCACCACGTCGGCGACTTCCGGCCACAAGGCCCCTTCCGAATCGGTCAGGCTCGGCACCTGCTTGATGCCCGCCAAGGGCGACCAGCGGTAATCTTTCCATTCGGAGGTGAGCGTCAGGTGAATACCGGCATCGACCGTCGGGTTTTTCAGCACGTATTTGATAAAGCTGGCCGACCACGCACACGGCATCATGATGCTCGTCGAGGTTGCCACGCCCTGCTCGATGGACTTGATGGTTCCCTGATTGGCCGACAGAAACATACCCGCATCATCGACGTGGAAGATGACAATTTTCTTGCCCTTCGGGTAGCCGAGCTGCTCGGCGTAGGTGGTTTTCGGCTGCGCGACCCCGTAGGAACTAGTTACCAGAATAAGGATGCTTGTTAGTAATTTGTTCATATCGTTAAAATTTACTGTTTCGCGGAGTTGAGCGGAGGAAAAGGGAGTTAAGCAGAGTTTTTCTGAAACTTCTTTTCTCTGCGCAACTCTCTTTTCCTCCGCTCAACTCCGCGAAACAACCCTCTCATTCAATCATTTTCAAATACCGCCCCATCCAATACGGCAGCAACCAGAAAACCGGTTCGCGTTCGATGGCGGGGTCGCCGTTGATGGCTGACCACGGGTTTTTGTCCCAGCGAACGACGGTTCGGATGCTGGCGGGCGGCAACTCATTGATCTGCAATTCATCCAGAACCGGGTGTCGCGAAATCCGAACGTCTTCCCGCTTCGTGTGATCGAATGGCCAGTTGACCAGATCCAGGGGTGTATCGACCAGAAAAACCACGGATGCCGCCAGCTCGGTTTTTGTATTTCGTGCATAGCAATAAAAGAAATTGACGAGCGGATTGCGGTCATTCCGACGCCGTTCCATCCACGCATCCATGTGTTTTTCGTAGAATTCCCGCAGTTTGGGATCTTTCTCGCATTGGATCAGAATCGGATAGACATACGCCTGCAACATGACGTCGAAATAGATGAACCAGGCCGGATTCTGCTGCGCAATCTGCGCCATGTTGTCGAGGTAATGCTCCTGATCGATGAGCCGCCGGTATTCGGTTTCGTATTTCGCCTGACCCGTCACGTGGTGCGCCAGCTTCAGAAACGACAGCATTTCCATCGAATTCTGGCTGCGGTCGGGTGTCCACTCGGGGTCGTGATTCAGTTGCTCCGGCGACCAAACCGCCCAGCGCGTCGGCTTGCCATCGACATCGACCAGATTGTAGTTGTGTTTGATCAGATAGTCCACAATCCGGGCGATGTGCTGGCGGACGACGGTTTTTTCGGCCTCATCCGCCACCAGTTCATAATACAGGTAGTAGCCAATCATGTGGCCGCACAGTTCATCGCTGCTCGTGTCGCCTTTCCAGAGCCACTTTCCATCTTTCGATTTCCGCCATCGGGTTTCGACGGGTTTGAAACGCGGTTCCTTCACCAGTTCGTCGGCCCGTTCCCGTGCTGTGAAGGTGCGGTTTCCGTCGTGAACGCTTGTCCAGTTAACCGGCACAATGGTTCGGGCAAAAAAACCGTCGGTGTCCGTTACTTCCTGCAACAGTTTCAAAAAACGGAAGGCTTTGGTGGCTTTCGCCTTCGCATCCAAACTTTGGGTGGTGGCATACCGGAAGCATTCCATCGCCAGGTAATTGCCGGTATATTCGCCGTCGTTGTCGTCATCATCGGGTGCCCAACTCGTGGTGTCGCCGGGTGTCAGCAGCTTACACTGCCCCGCAATCCACGGTTCGCGGATGTGGCGTTTCATCAGGACATCGTAGAAATAATCGTTTTTCTGCGCCAGATTCATCTTCCGTTTTTTGATCGCGCTTACGCCTTTCGCCGTGGCAATCCAGGCGTTTCCGGCGGCATCGAACGCCAGGTCGTTGACGTGATCATCGAGCAGCCAGCGTCGGCTGAACCGCAGCGAATGACGGCCATCGGGCTGATACCGCACGACCCCCACCTCCGTTCCCACCCACATCGACCGGTCGGGCGATTGTTTGACGCAGGTGACAAAATTGGACGGAATGCCTTCCTGCTGCCGCAACGTTTTCACGTTTTGATGCTGGTTCAGAATGGTCACCCCCCCCAGTCCGCCCGCCCATACGTTTTGCGCCGAATCGAAGGCAATTCCCTTGATGTAGGCACTCATCAGGTGATCGGTTTTGTAAAGATGCACCGTCGAGTCGGCCTGGCTGTGGTACAACCCCACATCGGTGGCCACCCAGATACCGCCCTTCCGATCCGAGATCACATCCCGAATCGAGCGGGCTATCGGGTATTTTTTTGGTTGCCAACCCGCAGCCGTATGAAGCCAGACGCCGTGGGGGCCGAGTGCATAAACGCCTTCGCTGGCGGCACAAAGCGCCGAAATGGGTGCGACCGGCCCGTTCATCCGCTCCAGTTTCCGGTCTTTAAACCGATACACCCCATTCCAGGTCCCGAGCCAGACCGCCGAATCGCCAGCCACTTCGACGGCAAAAGCCGGGCCCTGGTCGGCTTCCGTCATCACCGGGGTCCACGTGTTTTGATCGGCTTGTTTGCTAAAAATACCGGCGGCCGTAGCAACCCAAACCGTAGATTCCCGATCAACAGCCACGCTGCGCACCTCATTTTCTTCCGGTCGGGTGCCGATCGGATACGCTTCGTGGTATTCCTGCCAGAAAGCCGAATCCTGGTAAACGGCCCCTTCTTCCACGACCCGATCGCCCGATCCACACGACCAGAACAGGCCGAACAGCAGGTACAGCGGGAGGGTATAAAGACTTCGTTTTAGGCTCATGAACGATCCGGAACGGTTTCTGCTGTAGTATACTCCGCAATCGGAATTCCGGGCTATCGGGCCGGGGACGCAAATTTCAGGTTTTCCTAAAACCAAAAGATTAACACAGCGGTAATAGTCCTTTTAGCACCTTTGGCAGTATTTCCATTGGTAAAAATGAGTCCTTATGAAATTTCACCTGCCATTTACGCTGCGTTTTGCTTCTTTTCTGGTCCTTTTTCTCTCTTTTCAACCCACCCATGCCCAGGAGCATAAACCGTATCTCCCATCGGTTTACCCGGACCGTCTGACGTTGGGATGGCAGGACAATCCGGCCACTTCGCAGTCGGTCAACTGGCGAACCGATTCGACCATCACCAATGCCGTGGGTGCGATTGCGGAAGCTGATCCATCCCCGGAAGTGGCTGCGAAAGCCATCACTGTTCCCGCTACGACCCAGGCGGTCAAGCTGGATGGTACCACGAAGCTGTATCATACCGTTCATTTCAAAAACCTGAAACCGGCCACGAAATACAATTACCGCGTGGGAAACGGAACCTACTGGACGGAATGGTTTCAGTTTACGACGGCCAGCGACAGCCCGGTTCCGTTTTCGTTTATCTACTTTGGTGATGCACAAAACGACATCCGCTCGCTCTGGTCGCGGGCCATTCGCGGGGCGTATTCCACGATGCCGAAAGCCGCTTTCATGATTCACGCGGGGGATCTGATCACAACCTCCAACGCCGACTGGCAGTGGGGTGAGTGGTTCGAAGCCGGTGGCTGGATCAACGGTATGGTGCCGACGCTGGCGACACCCGGCAATCACGAATATTTCAAGGATGATGACGAACAGCGGAAGGTGTCGCGGCACTGGCGGCCGTCGTTTGTGCTGCCCGAAAACGGCCCCGAAAAACTGAAAGAAACCGCTTATTACGTCGACTACCAGGGCACCCGGTTTGTTTCGCTGGATTCGCAGGGAGCCTTGCTCGACTCGACGGTTTTGAACCAGCAGGCCGACTGGCTTGTGAAGGTGTTGACCAACAACCCCAACCGCTGGACGGTCGTGACGCACCACCACCCGATTTATTCGACCAAAAGCGGACGCGACAACCAGGAATGGCGCGACAAAATGGAGCCTCTTTATAAAAAATACGGCGTCGATCTGGTGTTACAGGGGCACGACCACACCTACGGGCGCGGCCTGAACATGCCGCTGGGAAAAAGTCGCAAATATCCCGACGGGCCGGTGTATGTGGTGTCGGTTAGCGGGCCGAAGATGTACGACATCGGGTTGCAGGACTGGATGGACCGGGCGGCCTCCAATACGCAGTTGTACCAGATCGTTTCCATCGACGGCGGGAAGCTCGCCTACCAGTCGTTTACGGTTACGGGCGAACTCTACGACTCGTTTGAACTGGCTAAAAATGCCAAAGGCAAGAACCAGCTCACCGATCGGTCACCCACTCTCAAACCCGAGCGACTCGACCTGCCGACCGAGTACCAGAAGCGATTCAAACCCGAGCAACTGGAAGAATACAACCGCAAATACAAGGAATACAAAGCCCGAAAAAACCAGTAAATTCACCTAAAAACCGTCTTGCGCAAATTGAGGATAGATTTACGCATTTTGCGACGTATCTATCAAAAAAAATGACCAATTTTAGCTTAACAACAGCCAGTTAGCTGGTCAGGTCACACCATTGAAGAGAACGAGTACCCAATCGCCCGTAATTTTTAACGTTTCCTAATCACCCACGACAATGGATTGTCTAAATGAACGTATTCTCCGCAGAGTGATCCAGGGCGATCAGGCTGCTTTTGCGGAGTTATATAAGTACTACCGGACACCGGCTCTCAAATTCTGCATCACGCTTCTGAAGGACGAAGAAGAAGCCGAAAACATGATTCACGAAGTCTTTATCAAAATCTGGGATCGACGCTCGCAAATTAACCCTACCCTTAACTTTACCTCGTATCTGTTTACCTGTTTGCGGAATATGGCCTTCGATCATCTGAAAAAGATGGAGAAGAACAACCAGCTCAAACAGCAGTACATGGAAAAAATGACAGCCGCCCGCGACGAAGAACTGGAAGATAAAGAAATGAAGTTTCAGCTCCTCTATACGGCGGTAAACCTGTTGTCTGAAAAACGGAAGCAAATTTTATTCCTCAACATCGAGGAAGGTAAATCTTACCAGGAAATTGCAGAAATGCTGATGATTTCAAAAAATACCGTCAAGAACCAGTTGGTAAAAGCGAAGCAGTTTCTTCGCGAAAAGGTTGACATGGCCGCTTTATAATTTGACTTACTCCTATTCCCGGTTTCTGTTCAGAAAGCCATTCGACTCCCACCGTTCGAATGGCTTTCAGCTTTTATATCCCCATTGATTAGAACCGGCATTGTCAAAAATATTTCTCTGATCAATAGTCTTTTACCAAGTCGGCACAGTATTATAGGCAACTTACCAAACTACCAATAGAATGGTACGGTCCCGCGCCGAATATTTGATTAACAAACTCATCAGCAACACGCTGACGGGGAAAGAATTGGATGAATTGCTGGAGGGGCTGGGAAAGGATGAGACATTACAGGAATATTCGCCGATTCTGGAAAACTATTTCAATGAGCTGGTCGAAGAGGAACGCTCACCTTCCAGCTCTGACCCGACTATAAAACCGGATGATGAGGCCGCCCACACGCGGTCAAAAGGGATCCCCCTGCCGGTTCGAACATTCTATACCGATTACCGGGGAATAGCCGCTTTCATCACCCTCCTGTTTAGTCTGGGCACCTTGTTTTATTTTTACACCACCGGCAATTCTCCCCTTCCCATTACTTTAAACCACCCCAAAGCCGGTGCTTTTGCACCGAATACGCCCACCAAAGAAGAAACCGTACCGCGCGGAAAACGCAAAAGTGTACGCCTGAGCGATGGCAGTGTGGTGAAACTCAATTCGGACACCAAAATGCGGTTTCCGGATGCCTTCGGTCAGGCCGTCCGGACGGTTACTTTGCAGGGAGAAGCTTTTTTTGACGTGGAACGGGACGAATCAAAACCGTTCGTTATTTCGGTGGGTGATCTCCGTATAAAAGTACTCGGAACCTCTTTTAACGTGAAGAATTATGACGACGAAAATGAAGTGGAAATAACCGTCCGGTCCGGCCGGGTTAGCGTCAATCTGAATGGCGAATCATCGGCACCCATTATTCTGATAAAAGATCAAAAATTAATCTATTCCAAATCGACCGAATCCTTCCGGATTACCGACGTCAATGCCGTGCAGGAAAGCAATTGGGTAAACGGATCCCTGCAATTCAACAATACGCCCATGGTATCCGTGGAGCGAACACTTGAAAAGTGGTATGATGTCGATATTATCATTGAAAACAAGTCACTTTATAATACCTCGTTCACAGGTGTTCATCTAAACGAAAGTCTTGATTCTATGTTAGAATCAATCACGTATGCGATTGATGCACAATACGAAATAAACGGAAAGACGGTGACCATACGAAATTAACAATATCATAAAAAGAGAAAAGATGAAAATGAACGAAAACACTTCTTAATTTGATGTCACGTGCAACCTAAAGGATAAAATTAAATTCATTTTTATCTACAGATAATTCCTACTTAATTAATACTTCTATGAACTCGAACTCTATTATTCCACGGATGCTAAGGCATTTGTGTACAGTAGCACTGTTGGCGGGGTTGTGTTTCTCGGCAGCATGGGCAGATCGACCGGAAATCGATCTGGAAAACGTTAAAATATCCCTGGTCCGGGAGGAAGGATCGATCCAGAAAATCATCGGTAAAATTACCAAAATCACCGGGTATGTATTTCTGTATGAGGACAACTTGAAAACTGAACTCGAAAAGCGTGTCAAAATCGAGAATGGCAACAATTTACAAAGCATCCTGGCCAGCATTTCCCAACAATCGGCACTGGAATTCAAAGCAGTAAACAAAAACATCGTCATTCGGAAACGTTCCGGCCAGCCATCGGAGCCGAGTGAGGTCAAGCAGGGCCGCAAAGTGAGTGGCCGGGTAACGTCCAGCGTCGACGGCGCTTCCCTGCCCGGTGTGAACGTGGTGCTGAAAGGCTCGCAAACCGGTGCCAACACCGACGGAAACGGCCAGTATACCATCGATGTAACGGGTTCAAATCCGGTACTGGTTTTTTCGTATATCGGTTTTGAGACCCAGGAAATTGCTGTCGGAAGCCGCAGCTCGGTTGACCTGACGCTGACCGAAAGCGGTGTAACACTGAATGAAGCCGTTGTGACGGCCCTCGGGATCAAACGCGAAAAACGGTCCCTCGGCTACGCTGTTCCTGAATTGAAAGGAAACGATCTTACCAATGTAACGCAGGAAAATGCCATGAACTCGCTGGCGGGTCGGGTGCCGGGGGTTGCCATTAACCAGACCAGCGGGGTGGGTTCCTCCATCAGCGTTGTGATCCGGGGAGCCAAATCTCTGACGGGCGACAACCAGCCGCTGTTCGTCATCGACGGGGTGCCGGTGGCCAACGGATTGAACAACCTCCGCTCCATGGGCGACCGCAACAACGTCGACTACGGGAACGCCATCTCCGACCTGAACCCGGAAGATATCGAAAGTATATCGGTGCTGAAAGGCCCCAGCGCAGCCGCACTGTATGGCTCACGCGCCGGGAACGGGGTTATTCTGGTAACGACCAAAAAAGGCACCAAAGGCAAAGGCGTCGGCATCACCTTCTCGACCAGCAATGTGTTTGAACGGCCCTACCGCTACCTGGATTTTCACTACAAATACGGCAACGGCGACCGCAATAACCGCCTGGACGAAAGCTCGGCCTACTGGGGTGGCCCGGCGCTCGATGCCGGCATCAACGCCGTTCAGTGGAACAGCCCGGTGGGTGCCGATGGCAACAAGGTGGCTACACCACTGGTGTCGTACAAGGACAACATGAAGAACTTCCTGGAAACCGGGATTACGTCAACCAATAACATTGCACTGGCGGGTTCAGGGGACAAAACAACCTACCGGATTTCGTTCAATAACATGACGAACAAGGGCCTGATTCCGAACTCGGACTTATTCCGGAATTCGCTGGCAACGGCGGTGGCGTTCGACATCAGCAAAAATTTCAAACTGAGCACGAACCTCAACTTCGTTCGGTCGAAATCAAATAACCGCCCTTCCACCAACAACCGGGGTGCTAACCCGCTCGAGGCTGTTTACCTCTATCCACACGTCGATGTTCGTCAATTGACCAACTATTGGGTGCCGGGAAGCGAAGGAATTCAACAGCGGTCGGTTTCTTCCAACGGCGATAACCCGTATTTTCTGGCCTACGCCCTCAACAACGGCTTTGTACGGGATCGCGTTTTCGGAAATATCAAACTCGACTGGACCATTTCGCCCGAACTGTCGGCTTACGCCCGGGTTTCGCACGACCAGTTTGCCGAAAACCGGGAAACCAAAATTCCCTGGAGCTACTCCCGGGGCCGGAATGGTGGCTATTACCTGCAGGACATTGCCCGGTATGAAACCAATGCCGACGCCATGGTGACCTACCGCAAGAAAATCAGCGATTTCGACTGGAGCATCTCCGGCGGTGGAAACGTCATGAAGCAAAATTACCGCGATTCCTACATGGGCGGAGCCATCCTGACCATCCCGAACCTGTACCGGATTTCCAATATTCCGAATACCGCCCTGCAATTCTCCAACAGCACGTACGAGAAGGCTATTTACAGTTTGCTGGGAACGGCATCGCTGGGGTTCAAAGACCAGCTTTACCTGGATTTGACGGCCCGGAACGACTGGTCGAGTACGTTGCCGGCCGCTAACCGCTCCTACTTCTACCCCTCGGCTTCGCTGAGCTGGCTGGCCAACTATACCTTCAACCTGCCATCGGAAATCTCATTGCTGAAATTCCGGGCCAACATCGCACAGGTCGGGAACGACACCGACCCCTACCGGCTAGTTCCGGCGTTGGGAACCGGTTCGTGGGGAAGCCTGATTACGACCAATGTGTCGGGAACTCTGCTGAACCCGCAACTGAAACCGGAAATTCAAACCTCGACTGAATTCGGGGTGGAATTGAATCTGTTCAATAACCGCCTGCGGTTCGACGGAACGTATTACAACGCCGAGAACAAAAACCAGATTCTGACCGTTACGACGCCCACCTCCTCGGGTTTTGGCAGCAAGCTGATTAACGCCGGGGCCCTGGTGAGCAAAGGCTGGGAAATCGTGTTGGGCGGAACACCCATCAAGAGTACCAACGGCTGGAACCTGGATCTGAACGTCAACTTCACCCGCAACCGGACGACCATCAAGGAACTGGCACCGGGTATCGATTTCTACCAATTGTGGGACGACAACAACGGGGGTGCCTTCTCCTTCGTGGGTGAAGAAATCGGAAATCTCTACAGCCGGGGTTTTGCCACGGTGCAGGATGCCTCTTCGCCGTATTACCGCTGGCCAATCCTGACCCGCAACGGCGAATGGACAGCCGTCAATGACCGGGATAAGCGGGTGAAAGTCGGCAACTTCAACCCCCGGTTTATGATGGGGATGCAGGCATCGCTTTCCTACAAACGCTTTACGCTGAATGCCAGCTTCGACTGGCGGAGCGGTGGGAACTTCCAATCGTATACGTACCGCTACGGCGAGTCGGACTGGCGGTCACAACGGCAGCTTGACAACCTGATTCCGGGTGGAACGATGTCTTCGACGGACCTGGTGAACCTGCTCAAGTCGGATCCGGAAAAATACATCATCCCGGAAAACGGAAACTTCCCGCGCGTCGGAGGGCATACGCAGGCGACGGGTGGTATGGGCTTCGATTCCAACGGCGACGGTGTACTTGAATACGATGGCGGTTTTATTCCGGGCGTAATCCAGAATGCCGATGGCACGTATACCGAACACCTGGGCGGCACCGGCACCAACATTTACCCGATCACCGATACCTATCCCTGGAGCTTTAACCAGCAGATCACCTTCGACGCTTCGTTTGTCAAACTGCGGGAAATCTCCCTGGGCTACAACATTCCGAAACTGTTCGGACTGCGCAATGCCAACATTTCGGTCTATAGCCGGAACATTATTCTGTGGACGGCGGCTAAAATCGGGATCGATCCCGAACGGGCTTTCCAGGCCGATGGTGGCCGGTTCCGTCAGGGCATCGAATTGCAGAACGTCATGCCGTGGACCATTCCGGTTGGCTTTAAAGTAGGCTTCAGTCTGTAATCGTAACAACATCTTATTTACCATGAAACGATTTCACCTTTTTTCCAAAGCGGCTTTCATTCTGGCGATGTTCCTGTTCTCCTCCTGCGAAGAGCAACTGACCGAACTGAATGAAAACCCCAATGTGGTTGACCCCGCTACGGCCAACCCAAACATGTTGATGCCAACGGTCACTACCGGCCTGGCAACCAGTTATCTGGGACTTGGCTACGGCGATATTGCCGGGGTTGTGCAGCACACCCAGAAAGACGGCTGGTTTGGCGGACATAACCATTACGACTGGACGCCCAACGACTGGAGCAATTATTATAACCTGCTGCGTAACAACGAGTTTCTGTATCAGCGGGCGTCAGAACTGGGCTTTAAATTCCATCAGGGTGTGGCTCTGACCATGAAGGCCTACATTTTCGGGCTGATCACCGACCTCTGGGGCGATGCGCCTTACACCAATGCCTTGAAGGGCAACTTGTCTAACGACTACATCCTGCCGACGTATGACAGCCAGGAGGTAATTTACAAGGGTATTATCGAGGATCTGAAGGCCGCTTCTGCCCTGTTTGCCACCGGCGAAACAACGGGCTATCTGACCAACTACGATGTGTTCTACAAGGGCAATGCGGCCAACTGGCACAAGTTTGCCAACTCGCTGCTGCTGCGGTATTACATGCGGATTTCGGCCAAATTGCCAGACATTGCCAAAGCCGGGATCGAGAGCGTTTACAGCTCCGGTATTTATATCAAAAGCCCCAGCGAAGATGCCGTCATGGACTACATTGGTGCCACTGCCGCCAACTCCTGGCCCGGTGCCGTTGCGTTTGAAGCCGACCCCTCGGAATACCGTCGTCGGAAACCCGCTAAACCGCTGGTCGACAAACTGCTGCAACTCAACGATCCGCGTCTGAAAATATGGATTGCGCCGGTTTACGTGCAGTGGGTGGCTGATCCGACCCTTGCTACCCCGGTCGATCCGTTTATCCGCCGAAACGGGGTGATTCAGACGGGTACGGTTTCGCTGACTGATGCCGCCTTCCTGCCCCTGGTGAAAGCCGGTACGAAGTTTACCCGGAACTTCAACCCCAACACCTTCTCCGTAGCGATCGATACGCGTGAATACGTGGGTGTTCCGCCCGGTTTGATTGACCCAAGCTCGTACAACTACAATCCTACGACGGGACAAGTTGTTCAAAATCAGCACGTTTCGCAACTTGCCGAACTCTATCGCGGAAGCAGTGGCGGTTTGCTGAAAGCCCGGCTGATGTCGGCTTCCGAAACCTCGTTCATCCTGGCCGAAGCGGCCATGAAAGGCTGGGCGGTTGGAAGTGCCGAAACCCACTACAACGCCGGGGTGAAAAATTCGCTCGAAACCTGGGGTGTGGGAACGCAATACAACACCTACATTGCCACTGCCGGGGTGAAATTCGATAATACCCTGGCCCAACTTATGGATCAAAAATGGATTTCCAGTTGGACGGCGGCTCCCGAAGCCTGGTTCGATTACCGCCGAACCGGCCTGCCCGCCTTTAAACCCGGACCGGCTGCGGCTGAAAATGTATTGCCGGTGCGTTTCATTTACGGCGATAACGAAACCAACTACAACAACGCCAATGTGACGAGTGCACTGAGCAAACTGGAAGAAAATTCCCATACCAAAATACGGGGTAAAAACAGCCAGTGGGCCAAACCCTGGGTAATTCAGGGAACGGGCAAGCCCTGGTAAATAAAATACAGTGATCAAGTGAAAAGGGTGGATGGGTTTCCACCCTTTTTCACGTAAATTATTTATATTTCAGCATTTTATTTTCATACCGCTTACCGACCCTTTCGTGTTTCCTCTTTCTCCTTTTCTGTAAACTTTTATGCAAAAACTATGAACCGAACCTCTATTTTCTCGAAAACGCTCAGGTGTTTGTTTGTCACCACATGGTTGCTGGGAATGGTTCTCGCGCCGGCCTGGTCGCAACAATCCCGGCGGGTAAGCGGCACCATCAAGCTGGGCACCGACAATTCCCCCATTCCCGGCGTCAATGTGCTCATCAAAGGCTCCACGCTCGGAACCACCAGTGACAACAATGGCCGGTATTCGCTGGAGGTCAGCGGTACCAATCCGGTTTTGATTTATTCCTTCATCGGTTACAAAACCGAAGAAGTGCCCGTTGGCAACCGCAGCACCATCGACGTGACGATGACCGAAAATGCGGAAATGTTGCAGGAAGCCGTGGTGACGGCCCTCGGGATCAAACGCGAGGAACGCTCGCTGGGCTACTCGGTTGGCAAAATTGACGGCAAAGACCTCACCCGCGTCGTTCAGGAAAACGTGCTCAACAGCATGGCCGGCAAAGTGGCTGGCGTCAACATCAGCGCCACCGGCGGAACCGGCTCGTCGGTCAGCATGGTGATCCGGGGTGCCAAATCGCTCAGCAGCGACAACCAGCCGCTGTTTGTGGTCGACGGCGTGCCGATTGCCAACACACTCAACAACGTCAGCCAGGTTGGAAACGACAACCGGGTCGATTACGGCAACGCCATTTCGGGTCTGAACCCCGACGACATCGAGAACATTTCGATCCTGAAAGGGCCCAGCGCAGCCGCACTCTACGGTACGCGCGCGGGAAACGGCGTGGTGTTGATCACGACCAAAAACGGCTCCAAAGTCAAAAAGCTGACGGTAACGATTACCTCGAATACGGTGTTCGACAAACCGTATAAATTTCTGAAATGGCAAACTAGTTTTGGCTCGGGGCAGTTTTCGGCCATTCCGGTTTCCATCAGCAAAAACCCGCTGACCAATCCGTTCGGCAAGCTGATTCAGGAAGAAATTGGTGCCACCTACGGTGCAGCCCTGGACAAAGGCTACGAAGAAGTGCAGTGGAACAGCCCGCTGGATGCCAACGGAAAACCGATTCCGATGCCGCTGGTATCGCACAAAAACAACGTCAGGAACTTCGTTCAGACCGGTATCACCACCACCAACGGGATTTCCATCGCCAACAGCACCGACCAGATTACGTACCGGATTTCGTATTCAAACATGCAAAACCGGGGGATTATTCCCAACTCGGATTTGTTTAAAAACACGCTGAATTTCAGTTCGTCGCTCAAACTCAGCGAGAAACTGCGGATGAGCACCAACCTCGACATCAGCCGCAACAATTCCAACAACCGCCCCGCCGGAAACCGGGGTTCCAATCCGTTGCAGGCAGCTTACAACACCTCGCCCCACATCGACCTGCTCGAGCTGAAGAACTACTGGATGCCGGGTCAGGAAGGCTTGCAGCAACGTACGCAGTATAACGGAATTTACAACAACCCGTATTTTCTGGCGTATGAAATCAACAACGGTTTCACCCGCGACCGCGTTTTCGGTAACCTGCGCGCCGACTGGCAAATCACGAAGGACATCAGCTTCATGGGCCGGTATTCGCTCGACACCTACCAGGAACAGCGGGAAACCAAGATCGCCAACAGCTACACCAACGATCCGCGCGGAGCTTACGGTTTGATCAACATTGGCTCGTTCGAAAGCAACGCCGACTTTCTGGCCACCTACAAAAAAGACATCGGCAACATTGGCCTATCGGTTTCGGCGGGTGGGAACTACCGCCACCAGAAAGGCTCAAACCTCACCAACGCCACCCGCAATGGCACCGGTTTGATCGTTCCGGGCGTTTTCACCATTCAGAACATTGCCCCGGCCAACCTCGACTACAGCAGCACGAAATTCGAACGCGGCATCTACAGTCTATACGGATTGGCCAACCTGAGCTTCAAAGACATGGTGTATCTGGATTTGACGGCCCGCAACGACTGGTCGAGTACGCTGCCAGCCGCCAACCGCTCCTACTTCTACCCCTCGGCGTCGCTGAGTGTGCTGCTCAATGAAATCCTGCCGGTTTCCAACACCATCAGTTTGCTGAAACTGCGGGGCGGGGTTGCGCAGGTGGGGAACGACGCCAATCCGTATATGCTGCTCAGTACACTGGGCAACGCCGGAAGCTGGGACGGGATTCCGCGCCTGAACGTGCCGGGCACCCTGCTCATTTCGGACTTAAAACCGGAAATTGCCACCTCCTCGGAAGTTGGTCTTGATGTGAATCTGTTCCGGAACCGACTGCGCGCCGGTGCCACCTATTACGTGTCGGAAAACCGCAACCAGATTCTGAGCACCAAACTGCCACCGTCATCGGGTTATACCCTGAAAAACATCAACGCCGGTTTGCTCGTCAGCAAAGGAATAGAGCTAACGCTGGGCGGAACCCCTCTGGAAAAGAACGGCTGGCGACTGGACCTCAACGCCAACCTGACCCGCAACCGGACCACCATCAAAAAACTGTCGGACGACCTCCCCTACTTCACGCTCTGGACCGACGCCAAAGGGGGTGCCTGGACGTATGTGGGGGATGAAATCGGCGATTTATACGATGCCAAAGTTGTGACGGTGGAAGACAAGAATTCACCCTACTACGGCTATCCCATTCTGGATCAGACCGGCAAGTGGCAGTCCATTGACGCCATCAATACCAAGAACAAGATCGGAAATTTCAACCCCCGGTTTATACTGGGTATGCAAACCTCGCTCAGCTACCGCGGTTTCAGCCTGAACATGACGTTCGACTGGCGGAACGGCGGGGATTTTGTCTCGCAAACGTACCGCTACGGCGAAGAAGACGGCCGCTCGCAGTTGTTTCTGGATAAACTCATCAACCCCAACGGTTTGACCGGCGACGCGCTCCGCAACTACCTGGTGGCCAACCAGGACAAAATGATTCTGATCAATGGCAATAACTTCCCGCTGGTGGGTGGCCCTACCCCCGACTACAACGGTTATCCGTTCAAGTACGGCCCTTACACCCTCCCCCACGGCGGGGTGTTCATTCCGGGCGTGGTGGCAACTGGCTACGACGAAAATGGCAAACCAACCGGCTATAAGGAAAACCTGGGCGGCCCCGGCACCCTGATGCTGCCGTTTGCCGGTTCAACCTCCTGGGCGTTCTCGCGGGCAGTAACGTTCGATGCATCGTTCCTGAAACTCCGCGAAGTGTCGTTCGGCTATGACCTGCCGCAGAGCTTTGTCAAACGCATCGGGCTGCAAAATGCGAACGTTTCGGTCTACAGCCGGAACATCATTCTGTGGACAGCCGCCAAAATCGGCATCGACCCCGAAATGGCCTTCCAGCTCGAATCCGGCGTCCAAAGCTCCGGGATTCAGTTCAAGCAAGGCATCGAACGGTATAACGTCACGCCCTGGGTTATTCCGGTGGGCTTCCGGCTTGGTTTAACATTTTAAGCAACCCGATCTTCTCAAAAATCATGAAAATCGTCACTCATAAAGTTATCGGTCTCGTTGTTCTGTTTTCCCTGACAGTATTTTCCTGCAAGGACCTCACAGACCTGAATGTCAATCCCAATGGGGTTGAGCCCACAACGGCGCACCCGAATCTGGTGCTCTCGACCGTCCTGACTGAAGCAGGAAAAGCCTTCGTAAACCTGGGCTATCAGGACATTGCCGGGGTGATGCAACACACCCAGAAAGACGGCTGGAGCGGTGGTCACAACGATTACGACTGGGGTGGTAGCCAGAGCTGGAGCAGCTATTACGACGTTCTGCGGAATAATCAGTATGTCTACGACCGCTCGGTAGCCCTCAATTTCGAACTCCACCAGGGCATTGCACTCGTCATGAAATCCATGCTGTTCGGACTCATCACCGACCTGTGGGGCGATGCGCCCTACAGCCAGGCGCTGAAAGGAGAAGTGGGGGGTGCGGCCAATACGTTCCCGGTTTTCGACACGCAGGAAGCCATTTACACCGGCATTCTGGCCGATCTGGAAAAAGCCAACACGCTGTTATCCAAAGCCAAAAGTGCGTATACGAGCACCGCCGACGCAGCCGATGTGTATTACAAAGGCGACCCGACCAAATGGCGGAAACTCGCCAATTCCCTGGCGTTGCGGTATTACATGCGGATTTCTTCGAAAAAACCGGATGTAGCCAAAGCCGGTATTGAAAAAATCGTCGCCAACGCCACGCAATATCCAATCATTACGGCTTCGGCCGACGACGCAGCCATGGCCTTTGCGGGCAACAGCAACGACGATTCGTGGCCGGCCAACGCAACGTACGATGCCAGCGAAAGCAATTACCGTCGGTTGAAAATGAGCGATACCTTCGTCAAAGCCCTGCTGGCGGTTAACGACCCCCGGCTGGCGATCTGGGCCAATAAAGTACAGATTCCACTGGTGGTGGACGCCACACTTCCGGCGAAAACCGACAAAATTATCGATGGAAAACGGTATCTCTCCCCCGACATGGTGGTGGGAAAAGAAGTCAATACCAATCCCTTGTATGTTGGTCTGCCAACCTCCATTGTCGGCGGCTCGGCTTATAACCTGAGCCCGACGGCCGAACAGGCGGCTAAAAACCCGCACGTTTCGTGGCTGAACGACATCTACAAAGCCGCCAAAGGGCCTTTGCTGAAAGCCCGGCTGATGTCGGCATCGGAGGTGAACTTCATCCTGGCTGAAGCCGCCCAGAAGGGCTGGGCCGCCGGTGATGCCAAAGCCCGCTACGAAGCCGGGGTGAAAACGTCGCTGGAAACCTGGGGACTAGCCAGTGCCTACCCGACCTACGTCGCCCAGAAGGACGTGGCCTACAACGGAACCCAGAAGCAGATTATCGAGCAGAAGTGGATTGCCAGTTGGACAGCCGCCACCGAAGCCTGGTTCGACTACCGCCGGACCGGTTTTCCCGAACTCAAAACCGGCCCCAACGCCAAACGCAAGGTGCTACCCGTCCGGTTTTATTACATGCTCGATGAGCGGAATCTGAACAAAGCCAATTCCGATGCTGCCCTCGGTCGCCTGGAATTGACGCCCAACTCAGAAGCCGACGGCAAGAACAGCCCCTGGTCGAAACCGTGGGTCTTGCAAGGCACCGGAAAACCGTGGTAGTTTTTTGAGAGTCAAGAGGGTAGACAAGAGAATAGAGACGGCGGGCTGATCGGGATTTGAAAATTTCGATCCCGCCTGTCCGGGATTTGTAATCCGATTTTGGGAAGAAATTATCGATGAAAAAGACGTTTTATTTCCTGTTCGCATTTCTAATTTCAACGGTTTCCGCTAACGCGCAGCAATTTCGGGCGGGGGCGGCTTTGCGGGTGATTACGCCAAATCCGCTGTTGCCCATTTCCGGCGGGATTGGTACGCCTAAAAAAGCGACGGAGAAAAAGGGCGACCTGTTCGTTCGGGCGTTTGTGCTCGAAAAAGGCTCCACCCGGATTGCCATCGTCAGCGTCGATAACCTCGGCTGGCCTTCGGTTCTGGGCAATAAATCCCGGGCGCTGATCAAAAGTGTTCCGCCCGGTAACGTACTGATCGGGGCCACACACACCCACAGCGGCCCGGATGCCTACGGTTTTCCGGATCAGTCGGGCAAGGCGTTGGCGGATTTGCCGTATCTGGAGAAATGCGTAGCCCAGATTGCCGAAGCCGTTGAAGAAGCCGTTAAGAACCTGCAACCGGCGAATTTGAAAGTAGCCGTGGGTGAAGCGAAAGGGAAAATTGCGTTTAATTATTACGCGGCCGACTTGTACGATCCGCGCTGCGGGGTCATTCAGGCCATCGCTTCCGCAGGAGCCAACAAAGGGAAACCGATTGTAACGCTGGTCAATTACGCCATCCACCCCGAGGTGATCGGGTCGGGACGCGGCATTTTGAGTCCGGATCTGTGCGGCCCATTGTACGACAAAATCGAGTCGAAAACCGGGGGTATGGCGATTTTCATGAACGGTGCGCAGGGCGGTATGGTCACGGCGGACGTCCGGCGCGAGGGCGGAACTGAAGCCAATACCTGGGAAGAATGCATCCGGATTGGTGAACTGCTGGGCGACGAAGCCCTGCGGATCGTCGGAACGGCCCCCACGCTCGAAAATCCATCGGTCTATTGTGCGACCCGCCTGGTCGAATTTCCGATTGAGTCGGAGATGATGAAATACATCATCAAAAACTCACCGCTCGGGTATCAACTTACCGGTTCGGACAAAGTGACCACCCAACTGAATTTGCTGAACATTGGTCCGGCGCAAATCCTGACGGTTCCGGGGGAAGCCCTACCGAATATTGGGTATTACGTCAAACGGCACATGAACACCAAATTTCCGTTCCTATTTGGCTTAACGAATGACGCCTTCGGCTACATGCTCACCAAAGTTGACTTTAATAGTTTTAAACGGTACGACTACATCAGCCGGACCAGCCTGGGCGAAATGACCGGCGAAATTTACATGGAACAGGCGTTAAAAACCGTGACGGAATGCCCGAAACCGGAGTAATAAGATTGCCCCTAAATCCTCTAAAGGGGACTTGGACACAGCAGCAACCAGGCGATAAAAGTCCCCATTAAGGGATTTAGGGGCATCTGCAACTGAAATTCCCGAATAACTAAAAACCACTTATACGAATGAAACGATTCACAACACCATTTCTTCTGCTGTTAACACTGGCTTTTTCATCTTTTGATTCTCCCCAAAAAGCCCCCATTACCCCTGCTACAGCCCTTCAAAGTTATTTAAACAATGGCGATAAAACCTATCAATGGGAACTGAAAGATTCGTACGAAATGGGCGATGTAAAAGCCTATAACCTGTTGCTTACCTCGCAGAAATGGCGCGAACATACCTGGCGGCATCAGATGACTATTCTGGTTCCAAAAGAAAACAAGTACGACGGTTCGCTGCTGTTTATTACCGGCGGTTCCAACAAAAATGAACAGCCCAACTGGAATGCCAAAGGTCAGGAAGATAAAGTAATCAAAGGTCTGGTGGACATTGCCTCCAAAAACAAAGCGATAGTTACGCTGCTGAAACAAGCCCCCAATCAGCCGCTTTATGACAACCTGACGGAAGATGCGCTGATTTCATACACGCTCCATCAGTTTAAAAAAGACGGCGATTATTCCTGGCCCCTGCTGTTTCCAATGGTGAAAAGTGCGGTGCGGGCCATGGACGCGGTGCAGGAATTCGCAAAGCAAACGCTGAAGCACGACATCTCCCGGTTTGTGGTTTCGGGCGCGTCCAAACGCGGCTGGACCACCTGGTTAACGGGTGCCAACGACAAACGGGTGGTGGCCATTGCTCCGATGGTGATCGACATTCTGAACATGCCGGTTAGTCTGGATTACCAGGTCAAAGTGTGGAAAGACTATAGCGTTCAGATCGAGGATTATGTCAAACTCGGGATTCCGCAAACCGCCAAAACCGAGAGCGGAAATGCGATCAATACGATGGTTGACCCCTACTCGTACCGCAAAAATCTAACGATGCCGAAGATGATTTTTATGGGAACGAATGATGAATACTGGGTGGTGGATAACATCAAGAATTATTTCGACGATATTCCGGGCGAAAACATGATTCATTACGTGCCGAATGCCGGTCACAGCCTGGGCGATGGAAGGTCGGCCTTCGAAGGACTGGGTGCTTTTTTCGGGATCACGATGGCGAAAAAACCGTATCCCGTTTGCAAGTGGAATGCCACGAGTACCAAAAAAGGCGTCGATGTGTCGATCAAAACTACAGCGGATGCGCTGGTCGATGTGATTGTCTGGTCGGCCAATTCGCCGGACACTGATTTCCGGAATGAAACCTGGACGAGCAAAAGCCTGGGTGTTAAAAACAAAGCCAAAGTCGACGTTTCGGAAGCCTATCCGGCATCGGGGTATCACGCCTTTTACGTAGACCTGAAATATGCCAACCCCAACGGCGGCACTTACACCGAAAGTACGCGCATGTTTGTGTCGGACAATGACGAAGTATTTTTGAAACCCAGTTCGTTTTGACAACTTAACCATTTAGCCGTTGTCAGGGCCTTTGGCCGCTGACAGAGCGCCGTAACCCTGTCAGCGGTCGAAGACCCTGACAGCGGTTTCATATTCTTATACTGACCAATGAAGTCAACATTCGCCTTCTTATTCTTCGTTCTTTCACTCAGCTTTTCAACCTGCCGAACCACCTCCAACCCAGCCACGGCCTCGGTCAAAGACGTCATGGATGGGGCCGTCACCCGGCTGTATCAAACCCTCAAACCCGAACAACTCGACACGATCAGCCAGGCCTATGTACTTCAGTTTCTAACCGAGGAAGAAAAAACCGCCCTGGCGAAGCAGTATTTGACCTTCGACGTTGATGTGCCGGTAACGGTTTCGCTGATGCGCCATCAGGAGCAGAAGGTACTGCCGTTCTGGCTGGTAGACAGCGGTTTTCAGAAAACCGCTCAGGTCGTTAAAAACGAAGAATACACCTATGAAGTCTGGCAAAAAGCGTTTCCGGCCGGCAAAATAGAACTGGGAATCAACGGATTCGACAAACACCGGCCGGTTTATTTCATCAGCGTGGGGCCACAGAAAGCGGGCGAAAAAGTTACTATTTCCAACGTATTTCCAACCCACCAAACGCTCGACACCATTCGGGTGGGAGCCTTTACCTACCACGACTGGAGTGATCTGACACTAACCGAAGTGCCCGAACCCTTGCGCGGACAAACGCTTTTCCAGACCATTCGCGGACGCGCCCGGGAAGCCCATCTGGTGGGGGCATTTCGGAAAACGATCGCTCCTTCTTCAGACCAACCGGATCAGGTGCTGCTGACCATGAGCGGGGATCCCACGAGCACGATGGATGTGCAATGGCGGACGTCATCCACAGTTGCGGACGGGCAGGTAAAATACTGGCAAACCGGCACAACGGATACGGTGACCGCTCCGGCGACGGCGTTTCGGATCGAAGACCGCCTGTTGCAGAATGATCGGTATGCCAACCGGTTTACCGCAAACCTCACGGGCCTCAAGCCGGGCGGTTCGTATGGCTATTGCGTGGGTTCGACGTCCGGCAAATGGTCAAAACCGGCCACGTTCAAGACCCAGAGCGCCACCGCCGAAGGCTTCTCGTTCATCTGGTTTGGCGATACGCACAAGTCGCCGGATTGGGGGGCGATGGCCCGAAAGACGTTGGCAAAACACCCCGAAATTGCGTTCTATTCCATCGCCGGGGATCTCGTCAGCACTGGTTTACACCGCGATGAATGGGATGAATTGTGGCAATATTCCGGTGGTATTTTCGAGCAAAAACCGCTGATGCCGATTCCGGGCAACCACGACAGCCAGGACGGGTTGGGAGCGGGAATGTATCAGGAAATGTTCAGTTTACCGAAAAATGGCCCCAAATCGCCGGACGTTCCGGCGGAGCAAACCTATGCGTTTACGTACCAGAATGCCCTCTTTCTGATGATCGACGCGACCTCGCCGATCGAGGCCCAAACCGCCTGGATCAAAGACCAACTGGCGAATTCGAAAGCGACCTGGAAATTTGCCTTTTTCCATTTCCCGCCCTACAATTTCGAAGAAGATTACGCCGGCATCCGCAAAGAATGGTGCAGCCTGTTCGATCAATACCACGTCGACATGGTGATGAGCGGCCATGTGCATTATTACCTGCGAACCCAACCGATGTTGGCCGAAAAACCGGTTTCGTCCCCCGCCCAGGGGACGATTTACACGATCTCCATCGGCATTCCGAGCGATCATGAAGTTTGGCCGGACGAG
Source organism: Larkinella humicola (assembly GCF_008727875.1). Lineage (GTDB taxonomy): Bacteria > Bacteroidota > Bacteroidia > Cytophagales > Spirosomataceae > Larkinella > Larkinella humicola. The sequence goes on from NZ_VTWS01000007.1 coordinate 341,872, forward strand.
AAATACGCCGTGATCCGGCACAAAAACGGCCCGCTGTACCAGCATTTGAAAATGGATGGCAAAACGTTGGTCTACCAGAGTTTCGACCAGGATGGAAAGGTGAAGGATGAATTGAAAATCGTGAAATGATGCGCCTACTTCCATTTCTACTTCTAGCCTTCGGTGCCATTTTCCAGAATACCGCCAACGCCCAACCCTTTATTTCGGCCCACCGGGGGTCGTCGCTCGTGGCACCGGAAAACACGATGGCGACGTTCCGGGCGGTTTTGACCATGCCCGTCAAGTACATCGAAATCGACGTTCGGACCACCAGAGACGGCCAGTTGGTCATCCTCCATGATGGCAAACTTGACCGAACAACCTCCGGTTCGGGACCGGTTGAGAACCTGACGCTGGCGGAAGTAAAGCAGCTTTCGGCCGGAAAAGGATTTGACGAGAATTTCAAGGACGAACGAATTCCAACCCTGAAAGAAGTCTGCCGGTTGATCCGCGACTGGAACGCCGGCCACGTTGCGAAGGTAAATCTGTATGTCGACTGCAAGGCGGTTGCACCGGAACCCTTAGTGGCCGAATTAGCCGAGTTTGGCGTATTGACCGATGCGGTTTTCTACGGTTCCGACGACTATTTGGTGGCCTTAAAACGAGTTGCTCCGACGGCAAAGCTGATGCCGTCGTTAAAGAACGCCGACGAGTTGTCCGCCAAAGTTGAAAAATTTCATCCGTATGCATTTGACGTGCGCTGGTCGTCACTCACCCCTGCTCTGGTTCGGCAAATTCATGACCAGGGCATTCAGGTTTTTTCGGACGCTCTCGGTTTTTTTGAGCATGCCGACCATTATAAAAAAGCAGCACAAATGGGCCTCGATGTCATTCAGACGGATTATGTACTGAAAGTCCGTCAGGCACTCGACACCTTAAAACCCAAAAACGAATAGCCGGAATACCGGATGTCCTGCTTATCACAGCATTACAATATGAAAAATTGCTTGATCATACATTTAATTGGCGCATCGTTTTTATCATTCTCCATTAGTTGTACTTTTACAGGGAATATACACTCCAAGTTTATCTATTTTCATGTAAAACAACTTACGTATGATACACACCTTCTATCAAAAAACGTTTTTATCCCGCCTTCTTCCCAAACCCAGTGCTTCCCGTTCAGGACTGACTCGCCTATACCCTTTTTGTTCATTGGCTCTCGTTTCTTTTCTACCCAGTAAATTGCTTGCCCAAACACCTTTTACCTGTGGATCATCCGGTTATCAGGTATCCGCTCCGGGTGGCGGCAGCAACTCCACCTTGTATGCCTATGAAATGAGCACCGGAGTCCGTACCACCATCGCGGCTCTGACCCGCAACATCAACGCCATTGGCTACAATACACTCGACAACCTGATCTGGGGCTACGACACCAATTCACACGAGGTGGTCCGGATCGATGCCACAGGAGCCGTTTCGGCCTTCACCATTCCAAACCTGCCAGCCGCAGCTTTCAACACGGGAGATATCATTGGCAACGGTTATCTAATTCTTTACCAGGGCAATGGCTCCGGCTATTTTGTCGTCGACATCAATCCGGCCCGCCCGGCAACGTATCTCCAGGTCGTCAACCCCACCACGGGTTTCAACCTGTTCTCGGTCTCGCCCTACGGAATTCCTACGGCGGCCATCCCGGTGAGTGACTGGGCCTACAAACCTGCTGACGGGCTGCTGTACGGGCTGGCCAACACCTCCGCTCTGCTCACCACCCTGAATCCGGTTACGGGAGCGATCACGACGGCAGCCACGCCGGTGACCGGTGGCGGCATTGAAGCCGATGCTCCCGGCGGTTTTGGGGCAGCTTTCATCGACAATGCGGGGGATCTGTACGTGTTTGCCAACGGCAGCGGCAAATTCTACAAGATCGATGTTTCTGCCAACACCGCCACCCTGCTGTCGTCTTCTACGCCTTCCGGTTTCAACGACGGTGCCCGGTGCAGCTCCGCAGCCCCTGTCACTTCTGCCCCCACGCCGGTTCCTTTCTCCTGTACGGGTAACTACTACCAGGTGGCCGCCGGCAGCGGAGGAGCCGCTTCTACCCTGTACCAATACGATGTGGTTACCGGTACGCGAACGGATGTAGCCACCCTGGACCGCAACGTCAACGCCATCGGCTACAACACAGTCGACAACCTGTTGTGGGGTTATGCGCCCAACTCGAACGAAATCGTCCGGATCGATGCTGCCGGTACGGTAACAGCCTTTACGGTTCCGAACCTTCCGGGATATTCCTATAATGTCGGTGATGTAGTAGGCGACGGTTATCTGTTTCTTTACCAGGGCAATACCGATGCCTACACCGTCGTCGACATCAATCCGGCCCGTCCGGCTACCTATCTTCAGGTCGTGAAACCAACGGCGGGCTACACCCTCGCCACCAGTGCTCCCTTCGTGACGGGAATCCCGATTACGCCCCTGACCGACTGGTCGTACAGCTCGGCCGACGGTTTACTGCACGCGATCGTCAACGGCTCCCGTTTTCTGATGACCCTGAACCCCGCAACGGGCGCTACCACGACCTCGGCCGTTGCCGTCACTGGCGGGGGCATCGAGTCGGAAACCGGTTTTGGTGCGTCTTTCCTCGATAGCGAAGGAAACTTGTACGTCTTTTCCAACAGCAGTGGGAAGTTCTTCCGCATTAATCCGACGACCAACACCGCCACTTATTTGTCAACATCCATTCCTTCCGGTTTCAACGATGGTGCCCGCTGTAATCTGGCGGCTGCCCCTCTGCCGGTTTCATTGATCAGCTTTTCGGTCAAACCGCTCTCGCCCGTCACGGTGGAAGTTAACTGGATGACGGCTTCGGAAACCAACAACAAAATGTACGTGGTTGAACGCAGCATCGACTTGAGGAAGTTTGAAAAAGTGACTCAGGTTGAGGATGTGGCTGGTACGACCCCGGGCGAACACCGCAGCAAGTACCGCATTGTTGACCAGGCCCCTTACCGCGGAACAAGCTATTACCGATTGACGCAAGTGGACATCGACGGCAAAACCACCCGCTTTCCGATCCGTTCCGTGATTCTGGACCGGACTTATGGCGTGTTCCCGAATCCGGTGGAAAGCTCCACGTTCACCCTGCAACTGGACGAGCCGCAAACGGCTACAATTACGCTGAAAACCGTGGATGGCCGCAACCTGTCGTTCACAAAGTCGGTCACCAACGAAAACGCCCTGATCCACGCCAGCTTGGCCAGTGGGGTGTATGTCATTCAGGTAACCGAGCGCGGCCAAACCCGGGTGCATCGGGTAGTGGTCAAATAATTCCGAGTTACGACTTTTATTTACACCCAAAAGCGGACCCGGTGGTCGATCGATCACCGGGTCCGCTTTTTAGTGTGAATCGTGATTCAACAATCCCACACCAGTCGTACGTTTACCAACTATCAGTCGGTTTTTCTATCTTTATTCGCCAACATTCGGGAGGGCAGCCTGTCAACTCCGTTGAAAAAACCGGAAACACTTCGAAATGACGTTTGAACCACTGGCAATAGCTACCGTCAAACCGCTAACGGAACTGGCTTTAGAACTCTGGCCGGACTGCACGTTTGACGAAGAATACGACTACTACACAAGTGTTGTGAAGGCGGAGAATGAGATCAGCTATCTTGTCCGTGAGCAAGACCAGTACATCGCCTTTATCCACCTGACCATTCGTACTGACTACGTTGAAGGTGCCACCGGACCGCCCGTGGCTTACCTGGAAGCGATTTATGTAAAACCGGCTTATCAAAAGCGCGGCATTGGCCGTGAACTGGTTCGGATGGGTCAGGATTGGGGAAAACGAAACGGGTGCCGTCATTTTGCCTCCGATGCGGAACTGACGAATGCTGCCAGCATCGATTTTCACAGAAAAGCCGGTTTTACCGAAGCCAACCGCATCGTTTGTTTCATCAAAGACTTATAACACAACTGCCGTGGGAGGTTAGTTTTTTGCCCGCATTGGCAGCGGCAACGCCAGAAAAAACGTAGTCCCTACGCTTTCCTGGCTTTCAAACCAGATGGCACCCTGCTGGGCTTCGGCATACTGTTTGCAGAGAAAAAGGCCCAGCCCGACGCCCCGCTCGTTGTTAGTTCCGAAGGTGGGCTGAGCTTTCAGCGAAAAAAGCCGGGGTTTGTCCGCTTCTTTAATGCCGCGACCGGTATCTTTCACCGTAATCAAACCGCTTGTATCGGTTCGGGTGGCTTCAATCGTGATCTGCCCGCCGGTGGGGGTAAACTTGATGGCATTCCCGACCAGATTCCGAACAATCAGTTGCAACAAGTTGCCATCCGCCAGCACGGTCGGCAACCCATCGCCCCGAAAAACGAGTTGGATTTCTTTTTGAGCAGCCAGCGGTTTGTAAATTTCGATGATGGGTTTCAAACATGCGCTGACGTTGACCGAAGTCCGTGTAACCGTCGTTCCCCGCATCTGGCCAGTCGACCACGAGAGCAGGTTCACCAGCATTTCCTGCGTGTGGTTGATGCCCACCAACAGCTCCGATTCGATCTTTTTCCGCACATCGGAATCGAGTTCAATCTGCTTCAACATTTCCAGATACTGCTGAACCGAAGCCAGGGGCGACCTCAAATCGTGCGAAACAATCGAAAACAGTTTGTTCTTCTCCTCATTCAGTCGCTCAAACACCACCGACCGTTCTTCCACCCGCTTTTGTTCGAGTTTGTAGGCTTTGGTAAAAAAGAGCGTGCCAAAGTAGAGAAAAAAAACGTTGACGCTATACGTCGAAGCCAGATCGACAGTTTGCGCCAGTCGGGTCGGGTAGGTTTCAACAATAAATTGCGGATGCAGGTATTCAATCGTTAACAGGGAAAGCACAACCGTTAGGTTGAATAAAACCCAGAACAGAGAGTGCCGGGACGGTCCGGCAATCAGGAGTAGAAACAACGTGATGGTAAAGCTCAGGAGCGAAGCTCCGCTCATGCCCGAATTGAAAAAGTAGTTTACGGCGAAAAGGATTGTAATTACCACACCGGCAATGGTAAGGGCCGCCACCATCTTTTTCCGGATTCGATTCAGGTAGTAGACGTAACCGCTCACGCCCAAAAGCACCGTGCAGATCCACCCGGTTTCGGGCAGTCCGACGGAAAAGCTGAACGGGATGTTATAGCCCATCACCACCAGAATCAGCACACAGATGGAATTAAAGATCCGCGCTTCGAGTGAAAACCCGTCCGGACTACCTATCAGCTTGTATAACGTTTCTTTTGCGGCTCTCAATCGGTTCGGCTCCCTTTAATCTCGCTTTTTGCGGGGGCAAATATATCAACAAAAATGACAGAAGAGCCGATTGGTTCATCCGTCCTACTCAAACCGCCGGTTCATGCCCTTCAGTTCGCCGTGCAGATTGATGGCCACCAGCGCGATCACCGCGATAAAAACCAGCACCAGCGCAAGGCCCATCGCCCATTTCCGGGCATACAGGCCCCGGTTTGAAAAACCCGGTTTTGTTTTCCCGATCAGCAGCGAAACTATGAGCAGGTTCACGACATACAGGTACTGTTCAATCCGGTAGGTGCTCAGAAAAGCGCCGGTTATCAGAAAGCTGTAGGCGATGTATAACCCGAAATGCCCGGTGAAAAACGTCCGGACATCGGTATAATCATAACTAACCCATTCACTTTTCCGGGTCTGGTAATACGTCACAAACCAAAGCGCGCTGGTGGCCAACACGGCAAGTAGCGCCACCCACCGCACCGTTTGCGCCAGCGCCGGAATATCACCCGTTGTAAGGCGGGTGAAGTTTTCTTCCAGCTTTTTTAACGCGAAGGTCTGATCCCAAACCACAAACGGGATGAACAACACCAGCATCAACAGCGGGAACCAAACCTTGGCGCGCTTCTCCCGGTTTTCGGCGGGTTCCCAGGAGGAGGTAAACGTGCCGTACGCCATCCCGATGCCGCCGAAAAAGCCCAGGGTGTACTCCATGACATTCCAGAAATTGAATTTGATGCCCGACAAACCGCCCATCACTTGCAGGAAATTTCCGAAGGCAAAGCCGAAACCGCCCCCCAGTCCGGCAAAAACGGCCACACGCAAGGCTGAATACTGCTTGGTCCGGTACAGATACCAGGTCAGGGCCACCGCCATTCCCAGACAGGCTGCCCACATTTCGGAGCGCGGGGGCGTCATCAGCCAGCCCCATTCTTCGATCAGGAAAAAGTAAGCGACAATCGCGCCCACCACCATTTCAACGATCAGGTGAGGCCACGAAACGCGTTTCTTTGGCGAATCGGCCAGAGCCAGCCCGAACAAACCGCCCCCGATAAAACCGTACAAACCGCCGATGATGAACAACATCATCAGCCCATAATAAACGTTCACGAAGTCGATGCCCCGCCCGTAGCCCACCACAATGCCGTAACTCATGATACCGCCGATTCCCCAGCCAATGGCAGCCGCCAGCGTCGCTTTGAACACCTTTGAATACCAGTCGGACCGCTTGGCCACCAGCAGCACACTCAGCGCGCCGATGGCACCGGCCCAGGCCGCGCCCTGTTCGTGACCAAACTGACCCCGGATGGCCCAGGCCGTACCCATCGACATCCCGGCAACAAGCAGGCTGGTAAAAAGCGACTTCAAATTCATGGTGGTTTAGGGAAAGGTTTCTGAGCTAATACGTTACAGACGGCCAAACAGGCTATTCGCTCGAAAATTTCTCCCCATCAATAGCCCGAAACCCAACCGAGGCCGTATTCTATAATGTATTCAGTTTACGGTATTCGGTTTACGGTGGCTGACGCGTATGAAGCGTGCGCCAGCCACCGTAAACCGAATACCGTAAACCGAATACCGAATACCGATACTCCCTGAACAGCATGGAAATGAAAAGTACACTGGAAACCCTGGCCATCGACGGCGGTGAGAAAACCGTGCAGACGACCTTCCCCTGGCCCATCTACGACGAAAGTGACGTGCAGGCCGTGGCCGAGGTGATTCGGAGCGGACGCTGGGGAAATCCCGACTGCGGGGAGGCCGTGGCTGCTTTCGAGCAGGCCTTTGCGGCTTATTGCGGCACCAAATACGCCGTCAGTTGTGTCAACGGTTCCGTGTCGCTCCGGCTGGCGCTGATGGCCTGTGGAGTCAAACCCGGGGATGAGGTCATCGTGCCGCCCTATACCTTTATTGCGACGGCATCGACGGTGCTGGAAGTCAATTGCGTACCGGTTTTCGTGGACATTGACCCTGAAACCTACAACCTCGATCCCAACGCCATCGAGGCCGCGATTACGGAACGAACCAAAGTGATTATTCCCGTTCACTTCGCCGGTTTGGGCTGCGACATGGACGCCATTCTGGACATTGCCCGCCGTCACAACCTGCGCGTGATTGAAGATGCGGCCCACGCCCACGGTGCCGACTACAAAGGCCGAAAACTGGGCTCCATCGGCGATGCGGGCAGTTTTAGTTTTCAGTCGTCCAAAAACCTGACCAGTGGTGAAGGCGGGATAGTAGTCACAAACGACGAAGATCTGTACAAGATGATGGCGTCGCTCCGCAACGTCGGGCGGATGGAAGGCGGTCAGTGGTACGACCATTTCAACCCCGGCTGCAATTACCGCATCACCCAGATGCAGGCAGTTTTGCTCTCTCAGCAACTCAACCGGCTGGAAGAACAGACGGTTTTGCGCAATGACAACGGACTGTATCTGAACGAATTGCTGGCCAACATTCCCGGCATCACGCCCCTCAGCCGGGGCACGGAGGAAGTGCGGCATTGCTATCACCTGTACATTTTCAAATACGATACCACGGCGTTCGGTCCGCTTTCCCGGCATGAATTTGTAGCCCGGCTGGCGGCCGAAGGCGTTCCCTGCTCGACCGGCTATCCGCATCCACTCTACAAGCAGCCGGTTTTTCAGAACAAGAACTTCATGTGTTACGCCATTCCGGAGTCCGTCGATTACACGGCGGTGCACTGCCCGGCGGCCGAACGGGCGTGCCGCGAAGAAGCCGTCTGGATTTTTCAGCACGCGATGCTGGGGAGCCGGGAAGACATGCGGTCTTTTGCCGAAGCGATTCGTAAAATTCAACGGGTTGTATCGCAGAGTTGAGCGGAGTTAAAAGAGTTAAGCGGAGTTTTTATTATTATCTCCGCTTAACTCTTTTAACTCCGCTCAACTCTGCGAAATAACCCCTACTTCCTATACTCCCAATGACCTCCCGCTTAACGATCCTTTTCTTACTCCTCACATTCCAGCTTGCTGCTCAGACGATTAGCCTGAAAAATGCAACGCTTCTCGTTTCCCCTTCCATTCCGTCGCCCATGCGGACCACCGCTCCGCAGATGCTGGTGGAGGAAATTGCCAAACGAACCAGGAGCACGCTGAAACAGTCGCAAATCTGGCCCGGTGGTACGACACCGACGATCGTTCTGGCTCTGGCATCCGATCAGGAAGTCGCTGGCAAACTGGTTCCGGCCCGAACGGGAACGGATTGGCCGGAGCAAAAACCGGAAGGGTTTCGGATCGTCACCGCAGGCACAACGCTCTGGATCATCGGGGCCGATGCGCGGGGCATTCTGTTCGGCTCCGGCTGGTTGCTGCGGAATTTGAAAATGGATGCAAAACGGCTCGAACTCGCCGGACCGGTCGAATTCGCCAGTGCGCCCGCTTATCCGATTCGCGGACACCAATTGGGCTACCGCAACACTGCCAATTCCTACGATGCCTGGACGGTAGCCCAGTTTGACCAGTATTACCGCGAACTGGCCATTTTTGGAACCAACGCCATCGAGGGCATTCCGTTTCACGAAGAAGGAAAAGGCAGCCCCCATTTTCCCATACCAGCCGCCCAGATGCGGGTGCGGATGAGCGAGTTGTGTCAGAAATACGATATGGATTACTGGGTTTGGACACCCGCCGAATTTGAGCTGACCGACGAAACCAAACGAAAAGCCGAACTGGAAAACCACGAGGCTTTTTACAAGTCCTGCCCCCGGCTCGACCACATTTTCTTTCCGGGCGGAGACCCCGGCGACAACCACCCGCACGAGGTGATGGCATTCCTGAAAGACCTCCACGCCAAATTGGTTCAGTACCATCCAAAAGCCAAAATCTGGATTTCATTGCAGGGATTCAACACGGAGCAGATCGATTATTTTTACCAGTACCTCGAACAGCATAAGCCCACCTGGTTGCAGGGTGTGGTGTCGGGGCCAAGCAGCCCGCCGATGGCCGAAACCCGTTTCCGCTTGCCCAAAACCTACCAGCACCGCGAATACCCGGACATTACCCACAACGTTCGCTGCGAGTTTCCGGTGGAACGCTGGGATCAGGCCTATACACTGACGCTGGGCCGCGAAGCCATTAACCCACGGCCCTTCTTCTTTGCCGGTATTCACGGGAAATACGGGCCGTTCACCGACGGTTTTGTGTCGTATTCCGATGGTTGCCACGATGATATCAACAAAGTGGTGTGGAGCCAGCGGGGGTGGGACCCGACCAAAGACGTCAATGAGATTCTGAACGACTACAGCCGGTTTTTCTTCGGCTGGCCCCTGGCGAACGATGCCGCCGATGGCATTGCCGCTCTCGAAGCCAACTGGAAAGGTCCGTTGGCCCAAAATGGCGGGGTCGAAGCGACGTTCTCCTTCTGGAAAAATCTGGAAACCGCTCATCCTGAACTGAAAACCAACTGGCGCTGGCAAATGCTGGTTCTGCGGGCAACCTACGATGCCTACACGCGTCGCCGGTTGCTTTACGAGCAGGGACTGGAAAAAACCGCTAATGCCTTGCTGGCCCAGGCCACAGAAACCAGTATTGAAAAAACACTGGCCTTGGCCCTGACTTCCGAAGAGAAAGCGGATAAAGAGCCAGTTTCGGTTGATCTGCGGAAAAAAATCGAATCACTGTGTGCCGATTTGTACGCATCAATTGGTCTGCAAACCAGCGTGCCGAAATACAAAGCCAAAAACTACGAACGGGGCTGTTTGCTCGATTTTGTCGATTACCCGCTCAACAACCGCTGGTGGCTGGCCGATGAATTTAAGAAAATCCGGGCCATGAAAACGCCGAAAGAGCAAGTGGAACGGATGCACGTCATCGGTAATTGGGAAACGCCCGGTGTGGGGAGTTATTACGACGACGTGTCGAGTGGTGGCAATAGCCCCCGCGTGAAAACCATTTCCGAAGACGCCACGGACATTGCCTGGTGGGACAACGGCTCCAGCCGCGCCCGGCTATCGACGCAAACCTTCCAGAACGAACCGGCCCTGGACTATGACAACCTCGACCCCGGCGCGCGCTACATCATCCGGGTGACCGGTTCCGGCGACGCCCTGCTGCGGGTCGACGGCCAACGTCTGAAGCCCCTGCTTTACAACAAGGCAACCGAAACCTTTAAAGAATGGATTGTGCCCCTTTCGCTCACGCAGGACGGTCGCATTTCCGTGACCTTCGACGGCCCGGAAGAGTCGCACCTCAACTGGCGCCAGCAGTCGAAGATTTCGGACGTGTGGTTGTTGAAGCAGTAAATCTTCGGATTACAGTTTACGGTTTTCAGTTTACGGTGGCTGACGCACGCTGAGAAAAGAATGCGTCAGCCACCGTAAACTGAAAACCGTAAACCGAAACTACATTTCCCGAATCCGAATCTGCCGGAAAGCCGACTCATCGCCGTGGTCCTGCAACAGGAGGTGGCCTTCTTCCATGACGCCGAAATCCTCGACGGTTTTGAACTTACTTTGCGCTTTGGCCGCTTTAAACCGCTCGTCACCGCGCTCATAGTCAACAACTTTGACGCCATTGATCCAGTGTTCGACGTGCTTGCCGTTGACCACCACACGACCTTCATTCCATTGGCCGATGGGTTTTAGTTTTCGTTCCGTCGGGGCAAACAACTCGTATAAGCCCGCCGTGCGTCGTTTGTCGTCTTTGTCACCGGCGATGTCCTTGTTGCCCGCATCGTCGATGATCTGGTATTCGCAGCCCAGCCAGCCGCCATCGGGGTATTTTTTGACGAAATATTTCAACCCGCTGTTGGCACCCGGCGTCAGTTTGAACTCAAACCGCAAATCGAAATTTCTGAATTTCCGGCGCGAAACGAGGTCGCCCCCCCGCTTCGATTTGTCTCCGCCCTGGTTGGCTACCAGCGTTTTGTTGTCAATCGACCAGCCTTCTGTCGGAAATTGATCGGATTTCGCACTGATCCACTGATTGGTGTTGGTACCGTCGAAAAGCCAGACCCAATCCGACTGGGCGGTTTTCGGTTGGCTTTCAGAATAAAATAACGCGTTGGTGCAAAGAAAAACCGTGATTAAAAAAGGATGCATGGGTTCTGTGGTTAAGGATTAGAAGAAGTGTTATTTCGCAGAGTTAATCAGAGAAAATCAGAGTGAAGCGGAGAGAAAATATAAAAAACTCCGCTTCACTCTTTTCCCCTCTGCTCAACTCCGCGAAATAACCTCATTTTTTCTATTTCCCCGCTACGTATTGATTCCGGAATTCGCTGGGCGAACAGCCCTTCACCTGCCGAAACTGGCGGGCAATGTTCTTGCTGTCGGTCAGCCCCATGTCAAGCGCAATTTCAAACACCGTCATGTCGGTTTCCAGCAGTTTCTGGGTGAATTTTTCGATCCGCAGATTAAAGATATACTTGTAAATTGGATAACCCGTAATGGTCAGAAATCGCTTTTCCAGCGCCCGGCGAGACAGCGGAACCTGTCTGACAACCTCTTCCACCTGAAGGTTCTTATCGATGTTCTGGTGAATGTATTTCAGCGAGGAAGCAATGTAATGGTCGTTGGTAGCGTAGATGTCGGTCGAGTGGCGCGTCACCACCTGCGTCGGTTTCACCACAATATCGTAAAAACCGCTCACCCCCGTCCGGATCATGTGATCGAGCAGTTTGGCCGAATCATAGCCGCCCTTCTCCGCATCCAGCGCAATGCTCGACAGGGGGGGATCAGACAGTTCACAGATCATTTCATCGTTGTCGACGCCCAGCACGGCCACTTCCTCAGGAATTCGAATTCCGGTTTGCCGACACGTCTCCGTAATGTGCTGACCCTGACGGTCATCGCAGGCCATAATCGCAATCGGCTTGGGCAAGGATTGCAGCCAATGGCTCAACGCACTGGGTTTATAGTACCACAATTCGCTGGATTGTGCCTTCGTATGTTCGAACGAATGGACGTCGTACCCGGCACTTTTGATTCGGTTTTCAAACCCTTCCGCCCGTTCCCGCGACCAGACGATGTCTTTAAACCCATAAAACGCAAACTGGGTAAAGCCTTTTTTCAGGAAATAATCGGCCGCCATCGCCCCGGCTTCGTGGTAGGCTCCGGTGATGTTCGGGATGTCGTCAAACCGCTCCTTGAAGTCCTGGGCAATGACCGCGATCCCGGCTTTGATGATTTCGGATATCTCTTTGTCGTTATAAAACTGTCCGATAATCCCGTCGGCTCCCCACTCTTTCGCCCATTGCAGAATGCCTTTAATGCCGATGGTTTCACGGTAAAAAAGCGGCATCCGGCAAAATACCCAGGGACCGTATTCACGGGAATACCGGGTAACGCCTTTCAACAGACTTTTGCTATAGTCCTCGGCAAAGTCGATCAGGAGGATGATTTTATACATGACTATTTCGCAGAGTTAAGCGGAGAAAAAGAAGAGTTAAGCAGAGTATAAAAAAATCTCTGCGTATCTCTGATTTACTCCGCTAAACTCTGCGATATAACTATTTTACTCAAATAATTCCCGAAAACTCTTCACCGTCGCGTTGTTCACCAACGGCCTGGCCCAGATGCCGATGCTGAAAATATAGCCCAGCGTTAGCAACAGAAACAACATCGCCAGCCGCAGGCCGACCAGCTCGCCCAATCCACCGACAATTAGTGGTACGACAGCTCCGCCCGCGATGCCCGTACACAAAATCCCCGAGAACGTCCCGTGGTGGTGCGGTACCGAATTGAGCGCCAGTGATACCGTGATCGACCACATGACGGACGCGAAAAACCCGGTGAGTGGAAAGGCGTAAATTGCCAGTTCCCTGGTGCCGAACAAGCCCGCCAGCAGGGAAAGAATGGCCCCGGCGGCAAACAGCATCAACACCCGGCGGCTGTCGAAGATCTTGAGCAACAACAAGCCAAGCAGGCATCCGATCGTTAGTAAACCCCAGAAATACGCGATCACGGAAGCCCCCGTGGTGGCCGGATCGACGCCGTGGTAGGTTTGGAGAAACTGGGAAGTCCAGTTGGCAATACCCTGTTCTGTACCGACATACGCGAAAATACCGCCGAAAAAAAGCCACACGGTTGTGTTGCCGAGTAGGTCTTTAAACGCTTTGCCGGTATCAATTTTTTCGTCTTCCTTCAGTTCTACTTCGGGAAACCGAACGAAGTAAATGACGACTACCATCAGCAAGGCCGTCAGGGCAAAAACCCAGTACAGCGACACCCACCGCAGATTGGCCGGAACCAGTTGATTCAGCAGGGAAATGACCGATGACGATTCTGTACCGGAATGCACATGGCTTACCAAATAACTGTATAACAGCGGACTCAGAAACGATGCCGCGCCAAAGAAAAGCTGTGCCAGCACGGAGTTGAACGCAAACTGCGCTTCGCCACCCGCCACCCGCAGCAATGGATTGATTACCACCTGCAGCATCGCCATGCCCAGACCAATCAGAAAAAGGGAGAACAGGGCAATGGAAAAACCGGGCATCAGCGCGAAGAGCAGGGCACCCGCAAAAGCCAGAAAAAAAGCCCCCAGCAACACCGGTTTTTCCCGGTATTTTTCGACCAGCAGGCCCGATGGAATCGACATCACCCCGTAGGCCACGAAGAACGCAAACGGCAGAAAACCGGCCAGACCAATGCTCAACTCAAAACTTTTGATGATGTCCGGGATCAGCGGACCAAGGATATTGGTCAGAAACGAAATAACGAAAAAGATTAATAGTATCAGAATGACAATCAGGGAGTTGTGCTTCATAATGGAATGATTAAATTCTCTGCAAAACCCCTAAATCCCCTAAAGGGGACTTGTGCATCCGGTGATGCCGCGTACAAGTCCCCTTTAGGGGATTTAGGGGGTAACAGGGAAACTATTTATTGTCAATCACCGTCGTCCGGCTCGACCGGCCAGCCGCATCGAAACTCTTCAGTTTGAGGGACCCCGAAACCGCCACCGGTGCCGTATACAAAGGCGATTGCGCCGTTGGCTCGGAGCCGTCGGTCGTGTAGCGAATCGCCAGACCCGGATATTCACTGTTTGCTTTCAACGTTCCGTTCTCCAGAATCGCTCCCGGCATCGGAATGCGGTAATTGTACCCGCCATTCAGAACCGCCAGACGCGGCAAGTCCTTTTGCCCCAGGGTGTTGGCAAATACATTCCAGCCCGACTGGATGGCTCTTTCACGGGCATCGCGGTTTTCGATGGTTTCCCACGGACGCTCGGTGGCCCAGGCACTTTCCACAAATCCAAGCAGTTTGGGTAGCGTGTAATACTCGAGCATGTCGCGTCCTTTCACGGTTTCACTCCAGAGTTGCGCTTCCAGACCGATGACATTTTTACGGGCTTCCGGTTTCATCTTCTCCAAACCAGTGAATACCAGCGGTTTTCCCATGGAGGTTTTGTAGGTGGTTTTGAACATGTCGAACGGCGCAAAGGCCCAGTTGGCCCGCGTGTCGACAAAACCGCCCCAATACAGGCCCGGTTCCTGCGGATCGTTGTTGTAGGCCAGGTCGAAATAGAAGTTGGTCACGTTGCACAACACCACCGGATAGCCCGCGTTTGCCAGCCGGTTGCCCAGATCCAGATCATAAATGTTGTTCCAGATGTATGGCACCACCTTGCGACCCACGAACTCGGGATTCGGAATGTATTTTCCATCTGCCGACTTGTTCAGGGCTACTTCTTCCCAGCCGTGAATTTCCAGGTTCCGCTTTTCGAGCCGTTTCAGCAGTCGGCCAAAAAAGTACGTTTGCAGATTTTTCGGGTCTTTAATCGCCGGATTTTCCTTCAGCAACTGAGCCGCCAGCGGTGATTTGGTCCAGGCACCCTCGGCCACTTCATCGCCCCCGGCATGGAACACATCCAGTTTCAAACCGGCTTCCGCGTACATTTTGGTGATCTCGTCCACTACTTTTTCGTAGAAGTGATACGTCGATTCTTTCGCCACGCTCACTACGTTATCGGTATACGCCTGTGCCGATAAATAAACGGATTTGTCATCCGGATCGATCAGCCGGTATTCGTTCGCTTCGGCCTCCTTGCCTTCCTTCATCAAGCGTTCATACCGCGCTTCCATGGCCTTGATGGCCGCCCGCGCGTGGCCGGGAAAATTCAGTTCCGGGATCACTTTGATGTGCCGTTCGTTCGCGTATTTCAGGATTTCGATAAAATCGGCTTTCGTATAAAAACCGCTGCCGTATTTCCCCTCTTCATACGCTTTCGGCCCCGATCCGTACGACGGATGCAGTACAGACGTCTCTTTGCCGGTCGTGTGTTCGCGCTGGGCGCCCACTTTCGTCAACTCCGGCAAACCGTCGATTTCGAGCCGCCAGCCTTCGTCTTCGGTCGTGTAGAACAGAAAATGGTTCACTTTATACGTGGCGAGCAGGTCGAGGATGCGCAGAATGGTTTCCTTGGTCTGGAAATTCCGGCTGACATCCACGTGCAAACTCCGGAAGTGAAACCGGGGCGCATCCTCCACCTGGACATAATTCAGGGCCACCGCAGCCGCTGGTTTCAGGTAGGTAGCGGTTGGAATCAACGCCAGCAGGCTCTGTGTGCCGTAGAACACCCCGGCGGCATCGCTTCCGGTAATGGCAATTCCGTTGCCGTCGATGCTTAGTTTATACGCTTCTTTGGCAATCCCGTTCACCGAAACCGGCCCGGTTTTGAGCACAATGCCTTTTTCGGATGGGGCGGTATTCTTGATCGTAAAGTCGGTGCCGGTCAGCCCTTTCAATTTCTGACTCAGCAACTTCGCTTCATTTTCCAGACCGGCCCCGTAGTAAATGGAAAGTTTATTATCGAGACTGAACGTTCCCGCGCCCGCTGTGATTTTAACCGGCGACGGAATGATTTTCTGCAATTGGGACGCATCGATCAGGCTGAGTGCCAGGTTGTCCTGATACCGTTTGGCCGCTGTTTGCAGCGGCATTAAATCGTTTTTTCCGCGCAACTGCTGCTCTTTTCTGGCAAAAGGCACGACGGTATATTCCGACACCTGAACGACGTTTTCTTCCTTGCCATCCTGGTCATAAAAAACAAAATACAGTCCGAGCGGAGAATCCGTATTTTTAATGATTGCTTCCGTTCCGGCATACCGGATTTCGGTCGAATCGCCGGCTGCCAGTGCAAAGCCGGTATTCGGTGTCATCTTGTACCAATCACCATTAATATGTTGAACTGTAGCCGGTTGTGGTGTTTTCGATGCCAGGATGGGCCGGGGCGACATGTTAAAAAATAGGGCCCAGTTTTTGTCAGTAAGGGCCGATTCGCCGTGATTTTTCAGAATGAACCGGGCTTCAAAACCGCCTTCGACATCGGTAAAATTGCTCACCAATTCCCAGGAAACGGCAATTTTTCCCGCTTCTTTTTCGGAGGATTTGCATCCGTTCAGCAGGAGTAAAACGGCAAAAAAAGCCGTAAGGCAAAAAAAGTTACGCATGGAAGGGGTCGTTAAGTAGCCTTAATAATACGGAATAGCGTATTAAAAATACCACTGGCTTTCAAAGACTTTTTCAACTTCCGTTTCGATGACCTCTCCAACGAACCAGTTGCCCCAGCCTGCCCATTCTCTGGAGTCATCACCAAACCGGTTGATCTCGCTTGATGCCCTGCGTGGATTTACGATTGCCGCCATGATTCTGGTCAATTTTCCGGGCGATGAAGCGCACGTTTACTTCCAGTTGCAGCACACCAAATGGAACGGTTTGTCGTTCACCGACCTGATTGCGCCGGTTTTTCTGTTCATCATCGGCGTTTCCATCACGCTGGCGTATGCCAAACGGCTGGAACGGGGCGACCCCAAAGGAGAAATGTATCAGAAAATTGTGGTTCGTTCGCTGAAGATTTTCGCCGTTGGGATGTTCCTAAACCTGCTGCCCACATTCAATTTCTCAGACATCCGCTGGACCGGAACACTGCAGCGAATTGCGCTCGTATTTCTCCTCTGTGCCTTTCTTTTTCTGAATACCAACTGGAAACAGCAAGCCTGGATTGGCGGTATAACACTCCTGCTATACTGGCTGGCTCTGACGCAAATTCCGACACCCGGCATCGGAAAAGTCATGCTGGAACCGGGGAAAAACCTCGTGGCCTGGTTCGATACGCAGTTTCTGCCGGGCCGCATGTGGCAAGGCACCTGGGACCCCGAAAGCATTCTGAGCACCATCCCTTCTGCGATTTCCGGCATCACCGGTATGCTGGCGGGCCGCTTGATGATCAGCTCATTAACCCCAAATGAAAAAGTAAATTACCTGATGACGGCTGGTTTGTTCACAGCCGCGCTCGGTTTTCTCTGGAACCTGACGTTCCCTTCCAACGAAAACCTCTGGACGAGTTCGTTCGTGTTGATCACCTCCGGGTTTGCCGCCTTGTTGCTCGGTGCAGTGTATTTTCTGGTAGATATTCTGGGAAATACGAAGGGCACAAAACCCGGCATTATTTTCGGAGCCAACGCCATCACGGTTTTTGTGCTGGCGGATGTTCTTTCCATCCTTTTCTACTACCTGAAGTTTGGCGGTCAGTCCTTAAACGAACATGGTGTGACGGCTTTAACCGGTCTGGGATTTGATCCCCGACTGGCTAGTATGCTCTATGCCCTGTTCTTTGTTTGTGTCAATTTCATACCGGCGTATCTGCTCTACCGGAAAAAGATCTTTATCAAGCTTTGAAAGCATTCGACATGAAACGTTTTCTGGTCAACTTTTCAATTCTTTGTCTGATTACTACCCTTTCGTTTGCGCAAACGAAAGGCGTTAAAAAGGTAAAAATCGGGATGTTTTCCGATGTGCACATTCCCACGATGCACGACGGCGAAGCCCGGCTGACGGCTTTTATGGACAGCATGAAAACCGCCAAACCCGACTTCATCATTGAACTCGGCGATTTTGGTATTCCCGCCGAAAAATACGCCCCGGCTTTTGCCATCTGGGATGCCTATCCCGGTCCCAAATACCACCTCATCGGCAACCACGAAATGGACGGCGGCACCTCACTCGCACAGGCACTGGCCTACCGAAAAATGCCTTCTTCGTATTATTCCTTTGATCAACAGGGCTTTCGCTTCATTGTGCTGGATGGCAACGACAAAATATCACCGGAACTGAAAGGTTATCAGGAACACATTGGAATCGTTCAACTGGCCTGGCTGAAAGAAGAACTGGAGAAGGCCACCTCCCCCATCGTCATCTTCTCCCACCAGGGCCTGGGGCTCGACGGCGTCGATAATGCCGCCGAAATCCGGGCGATGCTGGAAGCACACAATGCCCAAACGAAGAAGGCGAAAATCATCGCCAATTTCTACGGCCACATCCATTATGACCGGGCCGAAGAAGTGAACGACATCTGGTACATCTGCATCAATTCCATGTCTTATAAATGGCTGGGCGAAGAATACGGTCACGTTCGGTACAGTGATGAAATTGACAAGAACTTTAAATGGATTAAATACACCGCGCCTTATAAAGATCCGCTCTATACCGTCGTCGAAATTTCGACCGATGGCTTAATCAACATCGCCGGTAAAAAATCCGAATGGGTTGGTCCGTCGCCCTGGGATGTGGGCTTTCCTGACAAAAACAAGGCGTATGACCGACCCGAAATCCGGGCCAGAAAGCTGCGCTTTTCGCCTGTAAAACTTTAACGAAACCCCTAAATCCGTAACGACGGCCCGGCCCTAAAGGGGACTTGGACACAGAATTATCCAAATTTAAAAGTCCCCTTTAGGGCCGGGCCGTCGTTACGGATTTAGGGCTGCAATCCTAAAAGTATGACTTTCAGAAACCCTTTACCTTACATTGCATTCTTTTTGTTTTTTAGCTTTACCTCTCATTCACAAACCGGTAGCCCTGCCGAACCGGTGCGGTACATCGGTGGCGAAACCGTTGATCCGAGTGTACACGAGGGGCGTCTCCGGTATGCCATTGGCGTGGAAAGCCGCCAGACGTTGCGCGTCAATCGCGCCCATCCCGAACTGGCCGATGATCACGGCTGGACCTACAACCACGCTTCCAATCTGTGCTACTGGAACAACACCTTTTACCAGCAATACCTGAGCAACCCGGTCGATGAGCACATTGCGCCCGGTCAAACGCTGGTGATCACCTCCAAAGACGGTCGGCAATGGGGCAAACCCGAGGTCGTTTTTCCGCCATACGTTCCGCCAACCGGCGTTACCATTCCTGACAGTTCCAACGGGTACATGATGCACCAGCGCATGGGGTTTTACGTCGCTCCCAACGGTCGGCTGCTCGTGCTGGCGTTCTACGGGCATACGGAAGATCCGTTTGGGCAGGGCGGTATTGGCCGGGTGGTTCGGGAAGCTTACAAAGACGGTACTTACGGGCCGATCTACTTCATCCGCTACAGCAGTCACCCGACCCTCAACGGCATCCGATGGAACGAAACCAACACCAGTTATCCCTTCTACAAAAAAGCCACGGATACCGGTTTTCTGGACGCCTGCAACGCGCTATTAGCCGACAAACTCATGACGTTTCAATGGTGGGATGAAGACCGGGGACTCGACGGTTTTTATGGCGGCAAAAAAGCCCGGGAAGCCCTGTCGTATTACCACCGGAAAGACGGCAAGGTGGTAGCCTTGTGGAAACGGTCGCACAGTGCCCTGTCGTCTGACAATGGCCTTACCTTTTCCGATCCGGTCAAGGTGCCGACGCTCATCATGGCGGGCGGCAAGCAGTGGGGACAACGCACGGACGATGGCCGGTATGCCATTTGCTACAACCCCATCGAGATGGATGAACACCGGTTTCCGCTGGCCCTGATCACCGGCGATGACGGCATCCTGTTTGATAACCTGCTGATTGTTCAGGGGGAAGTGCCGCCCCGTCGATTTTTCGGTCGCTGGAAAGACTTTGGCCCCTGCTACGTGCGCGGCATTGAAGAAGGCAACGGCAACCCGCCGGGCAACGACCTGTGGCTGACCTACAGCATGAACAAGGAGGACATCTGGATCAGCCGGGTTCCGACACCCGTGCGGTATGCGGTGAGCGGTCCGGTTACCGATTCTTTCGACGGTTTGACCCTGAACGACGGGGTTCCCGACTGGAATATCTACGCGCCGAAATGGGCCCCGGTTTCGGTGGTCAACACGCCGGGCGCGACCGGTAAATGCCTGGAATTAGCCGACAAAGATCCGTACGATTACGCCCGGGCGATCCGGGTGTTTGAAGAAGGCACCCGCATTGAAATGAAGCTGAGAACCCGGGCTTCTCAAAACACAACCGGCACGCTGGAAATCGATCTTACCGACCGCTACGGGAACCGCCCCGTCCGGCTGCGGTTCGATGAAAAAGGGAGTATCGTAGCCACGGACGGCAGTACCGAAAAACGCCTGCAAGCGTACAAACCGGGACAATGGTATGACCTCACGTTCACAGTCAACGCCAGCCTTAAGGGAAGCTTCGATCTGAGCATCGACGGCAAAAAGGTACTGGAAAAAGCCGCACTGGCTGAAGCGGTAAAATCAATCGAACGGCTATCGATCCGGACAGGACCCTACCGTGATTTACCCAACCGGAAAACGCCCAACGAGGAGCCGGGGCCTCCCCTGCCGGGTGCCGATGAAGCCGTGACACCCGCCGTCTATTACCTGGACGATGTAACGGTTAAACCCCTCAAGTAGCCCGCGGTTTTAACCGTGGGGTATTAAACCCGAACTAAGCCCACAGGGGCAACCGTTTAAACGGTTTTGGTGGTGGAAGATAACGGAGAATTTACCCTTACAATGCTTATTTCCTAACCCTTTGAATGAATCACATGCGTACGTGGAATTTATTTTTTTCTCTGCTCATCACGCTTTCCGGCCTACTATCCATTCCGGCGAAAGCAAACCCCATCGACCTTTCCAAAGCGCAGATCTATTGTCCGGTAAAAGACCCCAGAGTGTTGCTCCGAAGCCTGGAAGTCCTGCAACAGGAAGTGGGAAAACGGAGTCAAATTCAGTGGTCCATCGTAAAGAAAATTCCCAAAGCTGGACAAGCTACCATCTTTTTAACCACCGAAAAAGAGCTGGCCGCACTTCCGGAGCCGCTTCGTTCGGCCGCGAGCAGGATGCCCGCTACCCGAAGCGAAGGTTTTAAATTGGTGATTGAGGAAAGCAACAATACTGTCCTGATTGTGGGGCATGATGCACGGGGCTTGCTGTATGGCGTGGGGCGGTTGTTGCGCAAACTGGACATGCGGCCCGGCAAAATCACGATTTCCGGTGAAGCGTCGATTGCGACCAGCCCGAAATATCCGATTCGGGGGCATCAACTCGGGTATCGTCCGAAAACAAATGCCTACGATGCCTTTTCGGTGGACCAATTTGATCAGTACATCCGGGACCTGGCATTGTTTGGAGCCAACAGCATCGAAATTCTGCCACCGCGAACGGACGACGATTTTACGAGTCGGCACATGAAATTGCCAGCCATTAAAATGATTGCCGAACAGTCCCGGATTTGCCGGGAATACGGCCTGGATGTCTGGATGTGGTACCCAAACCTGGGCAAAGATTACGTCCATCCTGATTCCATTCAGAAGGAACTGAACGAACGGCATCAAATTTTCGCCACCGTTCCGAAGCTCGATGCGGTGTTTGTACCGGGCGGTGATCCCGGCGATCTCGAGCCGGACGTGCTGTTTGCCTGGCTCGAAAAAGAAGCGGCTGTGTTGACTAAATACCATCCCAAAGCCAAAATCTGGGTCTCTCCGCAGGTGTTTCGGCCTACACAAGCCTGGTTCGACGCCTTTTTCAAGCACGTCAACAAAGACTATCCCTGGTTCGGCGGGGTGGTTTTTGGGCCTTGGGTGAAGATGACCGTGCAGGAAATCCGAAAGGTGGTAAAACCGTCGATCCCGATCCGGCATTACCCCGACATCACCCACAACTACAGTTCGCAGTACCCGGTGCCGCACTGGGATCTGGCGTGGTCGATGACCAGTGGCCGCGAGAGCATCAACCCGCGACCCCACGACGAAAAAGCCATTCACAATGCGCTCGACGAATTTGGCGCGGGCAGCATCAGCTACTCGGAAGGTACCAACGACGACGTCAACAAGTTTGTCTGGAGCGATCAGGACTGGAATCCCGAAACGCCGGTCATCGAAACCCTGCGCGATTACGCCCGTCTGTTTATGAGCCCGGACGTTACCGAAACCGTTGCGCAGGGGCTGCTTTCGCTGGAACAAAACTGGCGCGGCAACCTCCTCACCAATCAGGCCGTTTACCAGACACTGATGCAGTGGCAGGCGTTGGAAAAACAGGCTCCGCTCAAGGTCTTGCAGAACCCCCGATTTCAGATGGGCCAGATTCGGGCCTATTACGATGCCTACACGAAACGACGACTTTTGTACGAAACGGAACTGGAACAACAGGCGCGGGATATTCTGACGGATGCCGAAACGAGCGGTTCTCTACCAGCCATCAAGCGGGCGAACGAGATTCTGGAAAAAGCCTGGAAAAACCGCCTTCTGCCGGAATACCGGACAAAATGCTTTGCCCTGGCCGACTCCCTTTTCAAATCCATCGGTGCGCAGTTGACGACGGAAAAGCACGGCGCGATGTCGGGACGCGGGAATTTCATCGACAACATCGACATTCCGCTCAACGACTCACCCTGGCTACTGGATCAGATGGCGAAGATTGGGAAGCTGACCAATGAGAAAGAAAGGGTATTGAAAATCAACGAGATGCTTCACCGCACCGACCCCGGCCCCGGCGGTTTTTACGACCATCTGGGCGCTCCGGAAAGTTGGCACCGGGTGGTTTCGGGCCTAAGCTGGGAAGCCGACCCGGGCAGTTTGAAATCGCCCCGGATTGGGTTCGGCGTGGGATTGGTCGGGGTCGAATGGGTGGACGAAATCAAGGCAACGGGTTTTAAAGGACAGATTACACCCCGGGTCTGGATGAAACAGGCCAAGACATTGTATGACCAGCCGTTGAAAATCGCTTATGACGAGCTCGACCCGAAAGCTTCTTACCGAATGCGGATTGCCTACACCGGCCGGTTTCGTTCCCGCATGAAACTGACAACGGACGACGGCTCGGTGATCCACGATTTTATTCAAACCGGCGAGCAACCGATCTACGAATTTGATTTGCCGCAAGCGGCTTTGTCAGACGGAAAAGTAACGTTTATCTGGACCTGTGGAGAAGGTGAGCGCGGTTCGCAGGTGACGGAAATCTGGCTCATTCGGAAGTAATGATACAAAACCTGTAAGGTCTTGAAGACCTACAGGTTTTTGGTGGTGTCTGGTGATCCCGATAGAATCACACCTGCAAGGTCTTCAAGACCTTACAGGTGTCTGTTAGCGTTTTTTGGTAGCCCATTAATTATCTTAATGCATGAACTCTATCCTGACGGTTTCCGCCCTTTTGCTACTGCTGACGCAATTTGTCAACGCCCAAACCACCGCCACCGGAACGGTGTACAAAGACCTCAACAAAAACCGCATCCGCGACAAAAACGAACCGGGACTAGCCAACGTCTGTGTATCGAATGGTCGGGACGTAACGACAACCGATAAGTCTGGCAAGTGGCGCCTTCCGGCGGGTGACGACACTGGTTTTTTCGTCATCAAACCCGCCGGTTTTGGTGTTCCGGTCAATGGCGATCTGATTCCGCAGCATGCCTACCTGCACAAACCCAAGGGTTCGCCGACCACCCAGACGGAAGGCGTCGCCCCCACCGGACCATTGCCGAAATCCATCGATTTTCCGCTCTGGCCCCAGAAAGAGGAAAAGCAGTTTTCGGCTCTGTTGTTCGGTGATCCGCAGGCCCGGGGCATGACCGAGGTAAACTACGTCCTGCACGATGTGGTGGAAGAATGCATTGGCACATCGGCAAAATTTGGCCTTACCCTCGGTGATATCGTCGCCGACGATCCGAATCTGTTTGCCCCGATTAACGCCGGTATTGCTCACATTGGAATCCCGTGGTATACAACCTTCGGCAACCACGATTTCAACCGGGGTGCCACCGACGACCGGTTTAGTGACGAAACATTCGAGCGGTTTTATGGCCCAAGTTCCTACGCCTTCGAGTACGCTCAGGTGGCGTTTATCGTGCTGAAAAACATCTATTTCAACGCGGAGGGGAAGTACAAGGCGCACTTTGTCGAATCGCAGTTCGATTTTGTCCGCAATTATCTTTCCCATGTACCGGAAAACAAGCTGGTGGTGCTGGTGATGCACGCGCCGATTGTGATTTGCGACAACCGCAAGGAGTTATTTAAGATCATCGAAGACCGCCCTAATCTCTTTTCCATTTCCGGTCATACGCACACGATGGCGCACCTTTTCATGGATGAAAAATGGGGCTGGACGGGTGCCAAACCGCACCACCATTTCATCAACGCGACGGTTTGCGGAAGCTGGTGGGCGGGAATCAAAGACGAAACGGGAATCCCGCACGCGACCATGAACGACGGCGCACCCAACGGCTATTCCCTGCTGACCTTTGACGGCAATCAGTATTCCATCCGGTTTAAAGCCGCCCGCCGACCGGCTGATTATCAGATAAATATCTACCTACCGGAAGAGCAAGCCCAATCCGCCTGGGATACGACCCACGTCGTTGTCAATGTGTTTGCCGGATCGTCCCGCTCGAAGGTGGAGATGCAACTTGCCGGACAAACCAACTGGATTCCGCTGGCATTTACCCCCGCGCGCGACCCCGCCGTTGCGGCCATGCACCACTTAGACCCTTACCTCGACGCCACTGTTGACGGCACCAAAGTTGAAAAGTTTCTGGGCTGGAAAATGGACGAACCGGAGCTATCCAATCACATCTGGCGGGGCACCATGCCAAAAAACCTGCCAAAAGGAACCCACCGGATGACGGTCCGGACCACGGATCAGTTTGGGCAAACGTCCTCGGCCCATCGAATTTTCCGGGTAAAATAAAGGGAATAGACGAGAGAGGTGAGACTAGAGAACCGCGACGGCGGACCGTTGAGAATAAGGAGTCGATGCGTTGACAGTCTCTATTCTCACCTCTCTTGTCATATCTGGCCGGAATTTTGCTTTATTCTTCAATTAGTTGTAATATTTACTGTCGTAGGTCATTTTGCCCCTAATCCCCTGAAGGGGACTTTTAGCATCTGGAGGGCTTCGCGTCCAAGTCCCCTTCAGGGGATTAGGGGCAAAATGGTCTATGGATGTGGTAGGTCGTTTCACCCCTTAACCGTTCTGGAAAGCATGGATACGCTCACGTTAAAACATCCGAAAGTGCAGCAATTCATCAATGGACACTTTGTCGATTTCCCTGATGACCCGTATCTGGATGTGATTTCACCGCTGGACGGCTCGCTGCTCTCCACGGTTCCGCTGAGTAATGCCGAAACCCTTGATAAAGCCGTGCAGGCGGCCAAAACCGCCTTTCCACTCTGGTCGGCCATCCCGATCAAGGAGCGCGTTCAGGTGTTTTACGAGTACATGAATTTGCTGAAGAAAAACAGCCGTGCGCTTTCCGAACTGATCTGTGAAGAAGGGGGAAAAACGTTGATCGAAGCCCGGGCCGAAATTGACAAGAGCATCGAGCTGACCGAGTTTGCCTGTTCATTGCCCCAGATGATCGGCGGTGAAGTGCTGGAAGTCAGCCGGGGCGTCGAGTGCCACAGCGAACGGTATCCGCTGGGTGTCGTCGCCAGCATCGTTCCGTTCAACTTCCCGAGCATGGTGCCTCATTGGACGATTCCGAACGCGCTGGTATTGGGGAATACGATGGTGATCAAACCGTCGGAGCAGGTACCGCTGAGTGTCATGCGGATTGCCGCCCTGCTGAAAGAAGCCGGTTTGCCCGATGGCGTTTTCAACGTTGTCAACGGCGACAGAACCATCGTGGAAGCGATTTGCGATCACCCGGACATTGCGGCCATTTCGTTTGTCGGATCTACCCAGGTAGCCAAACTGGTTTACACCCGTGGAACGGCCAGTCTGAAACGCGTGCTGGCGCTGGGGGGAGCCAAAAACCACCTGATCGTGTTGCCCGATGCCGTTCCGGACATGACGGCATCCAACATCGTGGCTTCCGTAACGGGTTGCTGCGGCCAGCGGTGCATGGCGGCTTCCATCATGCTCGGCGTTGGCGAAGTCGACCACATTGTCGACCAGATTTGCGAAGAAGCGCAGAAAGTGATTCCGGGCCAGAACCTGGGCGCGGTTATCAGCCAGCAGGCCAAAGAGCGCATCGAAAACTACATCACGGAAGCCGAAAAACTAGGCGCTCGTATACGGGTCGACGGTAGAAACACCGTTGTTTCCGGGAAAGAAGACGGATCTTACGTCGGCCCCACGATCATCGACAACGTAACGTCGGATATGGCCATTGCCCGGGAAGAGGTGTTCGGGCCGGTTCTGGCGATTGTCCGCACCCAAACCGTATCGGAAGCCCTGGCCATTGAAAACAGCAATCCGTACGGAAATGCCACCGGTGTCTTTACCCAAAACGGCAGTGCAGCCCGGTACGTAGCCGAAAGAGCCAGCACCGGTATGGTGGGCATCAACATCGGGGTGCCGGTTCCGCGCGAACCGTTTTCGTTCGGCGGCTGGAATGAGTCGAAGTTTGGTGCGCTGGACATTACCGGCAAAAGCTCGATTGAATTCTGGACCAAACTCAAAAAAATCACCACCAAGTGGAACGCCGAAGCGGGCGTCAACTGGATGAGTTAACTGATCATTTCCCCTGTAAATCCATACCCCTCATGATCGCAGATTTCGCCACCGTTTCGCAGGAAGAAAGAGACGAAATTCTCCGGAATAACTTTGATTACACCCTCTTTTCGTGGTCAAAACAGAAAGGACTCAGCCCCCTGAGTATTGAGCGGGGCGAGGGGGTTTATCTTTATGACTACGACGGAACCCGGTTTCTTGATTTTTCATCGGGCTTGATGAATGTCAACATTGGCCATGGGAATCAGCGGGTTACGGAAGCGGTGGTTCGCCAAATGCAACAGGTGAGTTACGTTACACCCAGTTGTGTGACCAGGGTGCGGGGCGAGTTGGGAAAGAAACTGGCCGAGATCTGCCCCGGCAATTTGAATAAGGCTTTTTTCACGGTTTGCGGAGCCACAGCCAACGAGAATGCCATCAAACTGGCCCGTTTGTATACCGGTCGGCACAAGATTCTGACCCGCTATCAATCGTTTCACGGCGCTTCCTACGGCGTCTTTTCGGCGGGCGGTGATCCCCGGAAACTACCGGTCGATTCGCAGCAGGCACCGAATTTTGTTCACATCGACATTCCGAATGCCTACCGCTGGCCCCACGCGCCGGAAACGCTGCTGCCCGAATCGGTGGCGCAACTGGAACGCATCATTGCCTACGAAGGCCCCGACAACATGGCCGCGATCATGCTGGAAGGCGAATCAGGCACCTCCGGCTGTCTGAAATACCCGGACGGTTACCTGGCTGAAGTGCGGAAAATCTGCGATCAATACGGGATTCTGCTGATTATCGACGAAGTCATGAGCGGTTTTGGCCGAACCGGAAAATGGTTTGGCGTCGACCATGCCGGTGTCGTTCCGGATCTGATGGCGCTGGCCAAAGGTGTGACTGCCGGTTATTTGCCGCTGGGTGTGCTGATGGTTTCCGACAAAATTGCCGCCCGCTACGACGATGCGATGTTGCCGTTGGGACTCACCTACTCTGCCCATCCGGTTCCGTGCGCGGCTGCCCTGGAGGTGATCAAAATTTATGAAGACGATCACCTCATCGAGAATACCGTGGCGATGGGGAAATACATAGAAGAGCGCGTAGAAGAACTCAAGACGAAACACGTTTCCATTGGCGACTTCCGGAATACCGGTTTGCTGGGTTGCCTGGAACTCGTCAAAAACCGCACGACCAAAGAACCGATGGCTCCGTTTAACGCCAGGCCGTCTGACATGGTCGTTATGAACAACGTAGCCGCCAAATTGCGCGAACTGGGCCTCTACACCTTCGTGCGGTGGAATCTCGTCTTCCTGGCTCCTCCCCTTTGCGTAACCCGCGAGCAGATTGACGACGGATTGGCGATCATTTCCGAAGCCCTGAAAATCGCCGATGCGGAATGTTTGGGCTGATCACTTCGCCGTAATCCAATCCATAATCAAATTGGCCCGCGCTCCGGTTTCGCCCGAGCTCGGCGACTGGCCTTCACCCCGCAATTGCTGAACAATGGTCTCGATCAGGGGCTGTTGAACGTGAGGCGGATAGGGTAGATTATATTCCTCCACCCCGGCTGCCGTTTCAACTTTGATGGTAAACTTCTCGAAGAAATGGAACGTAATTTTTCCCTCAGAGCCAATCAGTTGCGCTTCGTCGATGCGCTGTTCTTTGTTCACGGTATAACACCAGCTTCCGGTGCCGAGAACGCCGGATTCAAATTCGAAATTGGCAATTACAATGTCGTCGGCGTTGTAGAGTCCGGCCTGATTCCGGGCCATTCCACGGGCGGTTTTGACCGGTCCTAAGGCAAATTCCAGAAAATCGAACTGGTGCGACGCCAGATCGTGAAAATGACCTCCACCGGAGATTTCCGGAAAAACCCGCCAGCGGGGTTTCGGATCCGGCCCCACTTCTTCCGCATACGGCTGCCAGTGCAACTGGATGTTAACCAGCCGGATGTCGCCAATCGCCTTCTGATCGATCAGTTCTTTCACCTTCAGAAAATAGGGCAACGACCGGCGGTAAAAGGCGACAAACACCGGCAAACCGGTCTCCTGCCCCATCTGGTTGATGGCGTCGCATTCTTCCCAGTTCCGGGCCATCGGTTTTTCGATGTAAACCGGTTTCCCCGTCCGCATGGCGCGAATGGCGTAATCGGTGTGCACATCCGGGGGCGTGGCAATGTAAATGGCGTTGACCTCCGGGTCGTTGATCAAATCATCGACATCGTCGTACCAGCGTGGCACGCCGTGGCGCATGGCGTAATCGGCGGCCAGTTCGCCGTCTCTCCGCATCACCGCCACCAGCGACGAATTGGGCACTTTATTAAAAGCCGGGCCGCTTTTGACTTCGGTCACATTGCCGCAACCGATGATTCCCCATTTGATCTGATCCATCATAACCTACTAAGGTTGGTAATACCGGAATTTACTGATTAGTCTATCGCTTTTTGCCCCTAATCCCCTAAAGGGGACTTGGACGTGGAATCCTCCGGATGCTAAAGTCCCCTTCAGGGCAAGGCTGTTACGTTCTTGAATTGGATCGACTAAACCGGCCATTTTGAGCCGCTTTAGTCCCCCAGCCCCCTAAAGGGGGGGGCTTGGAGCGCGAGAAAACTCCCCTTTAGGGGGCTGGGGGGCAAATTAGCGCAGAACGTAACAACTCTACCCTTCAGGGGGTTGGGGGCAAAAAAGCGATACCATTTGTCTTAAATAACGAGCGAAGAACCGTCCTCCGTTGTTGCATCGTCGCCGACGGCTTTTTTGATGCTTCCGATGTCGTGGCGCAACCGCTGCCCGAACAGCGCGACGTCGAAACTGTGCACGATGATGTTGACACCCTGCTTCACCCAATGCACCTGTCGTTCCGGCGACTGCGAAAAGTGAATACCAATGGAAAGGCCCTTGTTCCGCGTCGTTTGGATAATTTTCAGGACAGCCGCTTCAAAATCAGGGTGATCATACTGCTCGGGAATGCCTAAACTCACTGACAAATCGTGCGGACCGATAAAAACCGCATCCAGCCCCGGCACCGACAGCAGGCTGTCCAGTCGTTCCAGTGCCGGAACACTTTCGATGTTGGCGATGCAGATGTTTCCGGCGTTGTGGGCGTCGATGTACTGCTTCAGGTCGTCGGGCATCTGCTCTTTTCCACTCAGAAACCGGGCCAGTCGTTCGCCTTTCAATGGCCGGTATTTCGTGGCACCCACCAGATCAATGATCTGATCGACCGATTCGAGATACGGCGCAATCACCCCCACCGCCCCGCCGTCGATCACCTGACAGGCCAGATACGGATCAGGTTTCGGAATGCGGACGATGGGCGTAATGTGGTAGGCCCGGAAAATCTGGCACAGACGGGCCAGCTCGGCCCGGTCCAGCGGAATGTGTTCGGTATCCAGAAAAACGAAGTCGAGACCGGCGCGTTGCAGCGTCACCGGCCACATGGGTGCCGTGGAGGTGATGCAGGTACCGTAGACGTTATGCCCGTTTTTTAATTTCTGAAGTAACGTTGAATGCGACGCCATGATCTTCTTTTTTTCAAATGTGGTGTGAACCGGCCCTTCTCATCTGACCGCACACGTATACTACGACACAGTCTGCAATTCCGACTATTTTGCAGGGAATTATTTATAGAATAGTGGCCTTTTTTGCAAAAAAATGAGTAGTCATGGAGAAAAAAATGCTATTAGTACGTAGCTCCCCTTTTACACAACCTTCATTCAATTCCGTTAATGAAACCCATTGTTCAAATTTCCCTCGACCTCACCAACATCGATGAAGCCCTCGAAACCGCAGCGCTGGCCATGCGTGCCGGGGTCGATTGGCTCGAAGCCGGCACCCCGCTCATTCTGGCGGAAGGCTTGCACGGTGTCCGAAAATTACGGGAAGCCTTCCCGAATGTTCCGATTGTTGCCGATCTGAAAACGATGGACGGCGGCTACCTGGAGGTCGAGATGATGGCGAAAGCCGGGGCCACGCACGTGGTGGTGATGGCCCGTGCGCATGCCGAAACCATCAAATGCGTTGTGAAAGCTGGCCGTGATTTTGGCGCACAGGTAATGGGTGACAACATGGTTTGTCCGGACATGATCGAAGGGGCGCGCTGGCTCGAAGACCTGGGGTGTGACTTCATCATTCACCACATCGGCTACGACGAACGCCGGGGCATTGCCGCCCAGGGACACCGGATGCCCAGCCCGCTCGACCAGTTGCGCGAGGTGGTTCAGGCGGTGAAGATTCCGGTGCAGGCCGTCGGGGGACTCTCGCTCGAACAGGCCATTCGCTGTCCGGAATTTGGCGCTCCGCTGGTGGTGTTGGGTGCGCCCCTGACCATCGATGCTGATTCGTTCAAAACCGCCGATGGCGATCTGGAAAGCTCGCTGCGGCTGATTTGCGAAAAGATCCACGCCTACGGCGATGTGGTGGTTGGAAGATAAAAAATGCCTCCAGCCCCTTATTGATTAAAATTTAACATGAACTATGAGTTTATGCCCTTGCCTTCAGTTGTTTAAGTGCCAGCGGCACGTAATGTTAATAGCAAATGGGTATTCTGAGCACTCCAGGCGTGCCGGAGGTACGCAATATA
>NZ_VTWS01000008.1 GCF_008727875.1 Larkinella humicola
TTAATAGCAAATGGGTATTCTGAGCACTCCAGGCGTGCCGGAGGTACGCAATATAGGCTGAGTTGCGTACCTCCAGCACGCCTGGAGTGCTCAGAATACCCATTTGCTATTAACATAGAACCCCTCCGGGGTCAATAATCTCAAAGTTTGCGTTAATAGGACTATGAGCTGATTAAGTACCGGCGGCCCGGAAACAGCAGTCCGCTATGCGGCCAATAAGCCCATCGATCGCGTTAGTATTTCGAAAAAAGGAGCGAACGAGGGAAGGCTTTTACAAAAAAGTGGCAGCCCTCAAGGGCTGCCACTGCACCAATTGACGGTATCAATTTAATTAATTTCAACCCGCACCTGCTTTCCCATGCCGAGTTGAACACTATTATTCAACGGCTCAAGCTGATTGCTTACGGCGTTTTCAAAATCCGCTCCAGCATCTGTTTGCCCCCCTTGTTGTCGGTATTCAGTTCAATTGATTTCCGGTACATCGCAATGGCTTCATCCTTTTGCCCATTCCTGAACAGCGCTTCGCCGTAGCTGTCATACACATTCCAGCTTTCTGGAAACAGGGCGACATTGAGTTTAAAAATAGCGAGGGCTTCGTTTAGCTGCCCCCGGCCCATCATCCGATACGCCCAGTCGTTCAGGTCGGTTTCGGTCGGCTGAAAGGCGGCATTCTTCGTCTTTTCTTCCTGAAATACCGCACTGACCTGGTCAAAACCGCGTTTCCGCAACTGCATGTGGAGCGTGGTAATGGGATCGGATTTCGGGATTTCCGGGTTGTAAAAGCCGGCCAGTTCATCGATAAACTCTTCCGGAGAAGAACCGGCCAGATTGGTTAAAACGATGACGCTCAGATCGTCTTCGGGATACACAAACAAGGCCGAGCGCCCCCCACCGGTGGTAATCATGGCACTGTGCCGGGGTCGCGGTTTGGCCACCCAGCCCATCGCCCACTGCGTCGGCATCCCGTCGTTGTAGTTTCCCGGCGTCCAGAGGGTTGCGAGGGCGGTTTTGGTTTGAAAGAGCTTACCCTGTTGCAGCGCCATGACCCAATGGGCCAGATCCTCCGCCGTGCTGTTCATGCCCGAAGCCGTTCGGCGAAAGGCCGGAAAAATTTCGTACGAATTGGTGACTTTGCCCTGCGGAAAAGCCTGCCCGTCCATTCGGGTCACATAGCCGTACGACTGTGTTTTGTGGGGAATCACGTCGCGGGAATCGCCAAAACCGGTGCTGGGCATTCCCGCCACCTGAAACTGCCGCTCCCGGAAAACCTCGGCGAACGGCTTTCCCCGGAATTGATCGATGATCTTCCCCAGTAACGCGTAGTTTGTCTGGTTATACAGAAATTGCGTCCCCGTCGGGAAATCCATGGGCATCGCCTTCGTTTTCGTCCAGGCGGTTTCTTCGTCCATCACCCGGCCCATCGGCGCGGAGTCGATGACCCGGAGAATGTCTGGCAAACCGGAAACGTGCGTCAGCAGTTGCCGGATCGTGACGGCTTGCCAGCTTTCCGGAAGGTCGGTGAGGTAGCGCGACACCGGAGCCGCCAGGTCCACTTTTCCCTCTTCCACCAACTGCATGATGGCCACACCGGTGAAGGCTTTCGTGCAGGAATTGATCGAAAAAACGCTCTGGTTGGTCACCGGTGTTGCATACTGGAGATTGCTGATCCCGTACGATTTGAGCAGAACGAGCTTACCCCGCTGAACCACCGCCACCTGAAGGCCGGGAATCCGGCGTTCCTGCATTTCGCGCCGGATCAGGGTTTCCACGTTGTCGGTCTGGGCCAGTGAGGGCGTGCTGATAAACAGGCCTACATTGAGGAACATCATGACTGCCATCCGCAAAATCCAGGGATCAAATTTGTCGTTCATTGTTTTTGTTGTCTTGGGGCGTACTGTTCAGCGGTACAAAGACCAGAAATTCATCATCGCGTTGCGCGGGAAACTTCCGGTACAACCAAAGGTTATACACTGATGCGAGTTTTAATAGCAACCGATGGATTTAAAGGCAAAACGACAAAGCCCCTCCCGTTACGAGTGCCCGCCTATTCGGAGATGCCGTCGAAAAAGTGAAATAAAGGTATCAACGCAGGTGTCAGGCAAACGAGTTTTTCCTAACTTCCCGGCTCGTGCTTTTCAAGACTCTATTCACATGGAAGATCAACTCTTAGGCCTGCACCACATCACGGCCATCGCCGGAAATGCCCAGCGGAATTTCAACTTTTATACGAAAATCCTCGGACTCCGGTTTATCAAGAAAACCGTCAACTTCGACGATCCGAACACCTACCATTTCTACTTTGGCGACGAAGGGGGTTCGCCGGGGACCATCCTGACGTTCTTTCCGTGGGGAGCAACGGCACCGGGTCGCAGAGGCACGGGCATGGCGACTGAAATCGGCTATTCCGTTCCAGAAGGCAGCCTGGAATTCTGGCAAAAACGCTTCGTGGAC
The DNA here is from genome assembly GCF_008727875.1 of Larkinella humicola. Classification (GTDB taxonomy): domain Bacteria; phylum Bacteroidota; class Bacteroidia; order Cytophagales; family Spirosomataceae; genus Larkinella; species Larkinella humicola. The sequence continues at coordinate 2,452 of NZ_VTWS01000008.1, forward strand.
CACAACGTACTTTATAACAAACCAACGCAGCGATTCGGCGAAACCTACCTACCGTTTCTCGACCCCGACGGCCTGAAACTCGAACTGATCGTTTCCAAAACCGCCGATGACCGCACGCCCTGGGAGACGAACGACGTTGCCGCAGCCGTTGCTACCAAAGGATTTCACAACGTGACGCTGACGCTGGAAAACATCAAGGGCACTGCCGATGTCTTAACCGATGTATTTGGTTATCAGCTCATCGATCAACACGTCAATCGCTACCGGTTTGCCACCAGTGCCGTCGAAAATGCCAATCTGGTGGATCTGGTGGAAGTGCCGGGGGAAAAACGCGGGCATGTGGCGGGGGGCACCATTCACCACGTCGCTTTTCGGGTCAAAGACGAAACCGTTGAGAAACACTTTCAGGAAAAAATTGCCGCCAAAGGCTTGCAGGTTACCGAACAGATCGACCGGAACTATTTTCATTCCATTTATTTCCGCGAACCGGGCGGTGTGCTGTTTGAAATTGCAACCGACAACCCCGGTTTTACGGTGGACGAACCGCTGAACGAATTGGGTACGCACCTCAAACTCCCCGCCCAGTATGAACCCCGCCGGGCGCAAATCGAGGGCCAGTTGCCGGTTTTGCTATAAATACACTTTCACCATTTGCTGCCAGTATTCGGCCCGGTGCGCCCGGCCTTCCCAGACATACAAATCGTGCGGAATTTGCTTTTCGCCCAACGAAAAACTTAAGGCCCGGTTGTTATCAAGGAAGGGGTCTTCCTGACCAATCGCGATCAGGAAATGCATCCGGCGCAGCAACGCCAGCGTGCCTTCGTCGTGAAGGTTGGGCAGAAAATGCGTGGGCGTATTGAAGTAAATGGTTTCGTCGTAATAGGTATCGAACAACCCGCGAAAGCACTCGACCGGCGACGACAAATCGTACCGGCCACTCAGCGCCACCACTTTTCCGAACCAGGCAGGATGTCGCAACGCAATGTTCATGGCATGATAGGCCCCAAAACTGCAGCCGAGCGCAATCATGAACGGTTGCGAATTTTTCGACCGCGTGAAGGGCAGTACTTCCTCCAGGATGTATTTTTCATATTGCAAATGCCGGTGAACGCGCTCGTGCGGGGGTATCCATTTGCTGTATAAACTCTCGGCATCGATGCTGTCAACACAAAAAAGCTGGAGATTACCGCTTTCCAGCTTGTCGGTTAGTGCGTTTACCAAACCGAAGTCTTCAAAATCGAAAAACCGTCCCCGGCGGGTTGGAAACACCAGCACTCTGGCTCCGGCATGGCCGAAGACCAACAGTTCCATGTCCCGGTTTAGTCGGTGGCTAAACCATTTGTGGTATTCGCGATGCATAACGTGCCCTCAATTCGGAAAGCAAGATGCATCCTTTTTCAGTTATCCAACAAAATTTCAGTTAAAGAATTTGTTAAAAAATCTCGGAATTCAGCAACAAAATCTGCTGCCATAACGCGTACCCTTCCCGGCTGAGGTGCAAACCGTCGTTTTCGAACAGTTCCCAGCGCGGACGCCCCCCTGCGTCGAGCATCGGGGTATAGACATCCACAAAATGATAACCGGGCATGCTTTCGATTTTTTTTCGAATCAACTCATTGGCAAACCGGATGCGGTCGATAATGTGCCAGCGGGCCGGGCTGGGCTTGATGGCCACAAAGGTAAAGGGTGTTTCCGGCATGTATTGCTCCATTTTACTGGTCAGTGCACAGAAAAACAGATACACTTCTTCCGGATGACGCCCATCGCCCAGGTCGTTGTCGCCGGCATAAAACACGACGGCCCGGGGTTGGGCGGGTACCAGCAGCCGTTCAAAAAACCAACTGCAGGCTGCCAGCGTCGAACCGCCGAATCCGACGTTCAGAACCTGTTTTTCGGGAAAATCATGGGCCAGCGTTTTCCACAGCCGGATGGACGAACTGCCGTAAAAAACCGTGCGGTTGGTGACTTCTGCGGTGGACCGAACCTTTTTTTCGAGTTGATGAACTTCGTCTTCGTACCAGAACATAGGGGCCTTTTGGAATAGATACACAAAAATACACCATTGAGACGAACGTACCTACGGACTTTATGCCACCGCGAGCTGGAAATAAAAAGCCGCGCCCGGCTCAATGTCCTCTTTCAACCCGATTTCCCCCCCCATCGTTTGAATAAACTCTTTGGAGATGGCCAGGCCCAACCCGGTTCCGCTGACCTGGCCGTTCTGGCCGGGCGCCCGGAAATACCGGTCGAATACCCGCGCCCGGTGTTCAGGACGCAAACCGGGGCCGTAATCCCGAACGACAAATTCGACCTGATTGCCAAGCTGTTGGGCCGAAATACGAACCACATTGTCTTCCGGGCTGTGCCGGATGGCATTCGACAACAGATTGACCAGCACCCAGGTTGCCTTGTCGGGATCGGCTTTGATCGCGGGCAAATCCGACAAACCGGAAACTACAAACCGAATCCGTCGCTGGCTGGCGGCAACTTCCAGCGCACTGGTGGCATACTGAACCAGATCAACCGGCTTTACGGCCTTAATGGTCAGTTGAATCTGACCCGATTCCACCTGCGCCATATTCAGCAATTCTCCCGTAATGTTCAGCAGTCGGTCGGCATCGTTCCGGACGTGATCGACCAGTTGTTTCTGTTCTTCGTTCAACGCTCCCACCCGCTGATCGTCCAGCAGCTTCAAACTCATTTTGATGGCCGAAATCGGCGTTTTCAACTCGTGGGAAACCGTTGCGATGAAATTGGTTTTGGCCAGGTCCCGTTCCTGGTAGGCGGTTATATTTTCCAGCACAATTACCCAACCGGCCGCAACGGGCTGATTTTCGCCGGTGCGCGTCAGCGTGACCACGTGCGTCTGGCGGTTAAAATAGCTTTCTTTTCCGTCGTCGAAAATTTTCAGCAAACCACCCGCACCCTGAGTCTCCATGGCCGGTTCCACCAGATGCTGGAGCAACGTCCGCAGCAAATCGTTGGTCAGGGCCGCATCCGGCGCGTATTTCCCGACCAGATCGGCTTCCTCAACGCCCAGCAACCGGCAGGCAACGGGGTTCACAAACCGGATTGTCTTTTTCTCGTCCAGCCCCACAATCCCGTTGTCCATCAATTGAATCAGCGTATCGATGCGTTTCTTTTCAAACAGCACATCGGCCAGTTTAGTGTGCTCATATTCATCGAGTTTGTGCGCCATCGAGTTAAACGCCCGCGCCAGATCACCAAATTCGTCGTTGGATTTAAAATGCAGTCGTTCTTCGAAATTTCGGCTGGCAACCTGCTGAATCCCCCGGGTCAGTTCCCGCAGCGGATTGGCAATGTAGCCGGGGAAATTGATGATAAACGAAAAGAGAATCACGAAACAGAAGGTTCCCATCACCACCAGCCAGATCAGGGCATCTTTGGCGGTTTGTTCGGCCACGTTGTTTTTGCGAAACATGGCCTGCTGGTTGATGGCACCCAGTTGAAGCAGGTTTTGCTGAATCCGGGCCGCCGTCAGGGAATCCGGGCGGTTTCCCGACCTCAGGCGGTCGAAATCCACGCGAACGGCCTCCACCAGTTCCTTTTCACCTTCTTCCGTCAGATTTGCTTCCTGCCGACGCAGCGATGTTTCGAATGTCCGGATTGAATTGGGGTCGGAATTCCGCGTCAGCAACGCCTTCTGCATGCTTCCCACAAACTGTAAGGAGGTATAATTATCCTTCAGAATGGCCCTGGCATCATCCGCAAGCTGATTCAAATAATAGATTCCCAGCCCGCCCAGCAACAGCGTAACGGCAAACAGGAAGGCCAGCGCCAGCGATAGTTTTAGTTTAATCGTCATGACAGAATGACTAAATCAATATCCGATTCCGATAACATAGTGAGCAACCGATTGAATGCATTGGTCCGCAGAATCACCTGAAGCAGGTTGAAATGCGGTTTGCCGATGCAGACCGTCGTAATCTTGCGCTTTTCGCACTCCTCGACCAGCGCATTAAAGATACTCGTGTTTTTTACCCGGATCACCTCGGCCCCCAGTTCCGTCGCCAGTTTTAAATTATTGATCAAATGCCGTTGCACATCCAGCTTGATTCGGTTGGGATCTTCGGCGGGCGTTTGCACATAAAGCACAAACCAGCGGGCCTGGTAATAAGCTGCCAGCCGGGCGGTTTTGCGGATCAGCCGCCGGGCCACCAGATGGTTACTGCTGATGGACGCCATCAGTCGCTCATGCCGGAATTGGGTCGTAACCGGCAGTGTGGTTTCCACTTTCCGTTCCACCGCCGTCACCACTTCCTTGAGCGCCAGTTCGCGGAGTTGCAGGATTTTTTCGGCCTGAAAGAAGTTTCGCAGGGCAGTTTCCACCTTGGCCGGATCGTAGATTTTCCCTTCTTTCAGGCGCATAATCAGTTCGTCGGCTGGCAAATCGATGTTGACCACCTCGTCGGCAGCCTGCAACACCCGGTCGGGAACCCGCTCGGCGACCTCGATTCCGGTGATGTCGTGCACCTCGTCATACAGACTTTCGATGTGCTGAATATTGACGGCACTGACCACGTTGATGCCCGCGTCGAGAATGTCGAGCACATCCTGCCACCGCTTTTCGTTTTTCGAACCGGGAATGTTGGTGTGCGCCAGTTCGTCCACGATGACCAGTTCCGGGTGTCCGTTCAGAATCGTTTGCAGATCCATTTCTTCGAGCTCGCGGCCTTTGTAAAACACCTTCCGTCGCGGAATCATCGGCAAGCCCGCGATCAGTGCCTGGGTTTCGGCCCGGTTGTGTGTTTCCACGTACCCGATCTTCACGTCGATTCCTCCGCGCAGCAACGCGTGCGCTTCCTGCAACATGCGGTAGGTTTTGCCCACGCCCGCACTCATCCCGATGTAAATCTTGAATTTCCCCCGTCTCGACTTCTGAATAAGCCGGAGAAAGTGTTCGGCGGATTGGTCGCGGTCGTTTTCCATTGTTTTCTGAGAGTAAAGAGTTGAGACAAGAGAAAAAAGACGCCATTAGCTCGCTATAAACGTATGTCTTTACGCTCTTGTCTGACCTCTCCCTTCTAATTAAAAACTAATTGCCAGTGAGGTTGTCAGCGCGTTGTTGGTTCGTTTGGCCGGGCCGGATGCGGTTTCGGCAAAAATCGGATCCTGACTGGTAAACCCCCGGTATTCGATCCGCCAGACGGCATTTGGCAGAATCTGGTAGTCATAATTGACGGAATAGCCCCAGGTTTGAAACCCGTTGGCGGTTCCGGTAGTGATGATCACGCCATCTTTATCGTCGTAATACTCAACCCGCCCGGCCACATAACTCCGCGAACTGGTGGCATACCGGGCAATGATCACCGGCGAATACCAGATGAAACGGCCCGATCCCGCCCGTTGCCCCTGGCGAATCAGCGGTTTTCGATCAGCTCCGATATCGAAACCGAGCGTAAGTCCGAACTTGCCGGCTGGGTTGATGCTGGCGTAGACGTTATTGAAAAACCGGGTCTGCTTCAGTGAATCCGGCCGGTCGGCGCCCAGAAATGTGCTCCAGTTCAGGGTTACTTTTGAACTCGGCTTAAACTGTACCTGCGTACTGAAAGCCGGTTTGGTAAAGCCCGGTAAGCGATTGATCCGCTGCCAGCCGTTGAGCCCCGATCCCAGCAGGGTCCATTTTCCGTTCGGCGTGTTATACGTCAGCTTGGCTCCGGCCAGGTAATACGGCGAATTTTCGGCCAACAGACTGCGTGTCAGCGTCCAGCAATCCCTGGAAACAGCACTTTCAAAACCGATGTGCGATGAAAAAACACCGGCATCAAGCCACAAATCGCGGTTTTTACTCACTTTTACTCCCGCGTTGGCTTCGTAAATAGTGCGGAGCAGCGGCTGTTCGGCGGCATAATTATACTGGGCATACGTCCCGACCTGAATGGCCAGATTGGCACGAACCCGCTCATTCGCATAAGCCGCCTTGAGGAACGCCAGGTTCACATTGACCTCCCGGTTTCGCTTGTGATTGTACAGAAAACCGGGTCGTTCCTGCGCCCTGGGTTGGTCCAGATCCTGAACGTAATACAGTTCTGCGTACCCGGAAAAAGTCAATGCTGAAACCGGTTTTGCCGTCGTATCTGCCGGTTGGATCAACTTCACGTTGGCGAATGACGGTCCACTGCAAAGGACCATCGTTAAAACTGTGGTCGTTACTAACAACTTTTTCATGGCTGACGCGACTTTTTGATGGAGCCGCCCTTTTGTTGTACTCACTTTGTTCCTGTTTACTTGAGAGCATTCAGCGCGATGTTCAACCGCAACACATTCACTTTAGCCGGGCCAAAAAGTCCCAGGAGCGGCCCTTCGGTGTGGCTATCAACCAGTTGATTCAATTTCTCGACGGCAATTCCGCGCACTTTGGCAATCCGGGCCACCTGAATTTTGGCTCCTTCGGGTGACAGATCCGGATCGAGACCGGAGCCGGAAGCCGTCACCAATTCGGCGGGAATATCCGCTTTCTGAACGCCGGGGTTGTGAACCAGAAACGTATCGATCCGCGCCTGAACGGTTTTCAGGTAATCCGGGTTGCTCGGGCCTTTGTTGGAACCCGCCGACCCGGCCGCGTTGTAGTCCACTGCCGACGGGCGGCTGTTGAAATACCGGTCTTCCGTAAACGACTGACCAATCCGGGAATATCCGACCACTTTTCCGTTGACGACAACGGTTTCACCCTGGCCACCGCCGGGTGTTAAGCGGGAAATACCGGCTACTAACAGAGGATAAATGACCGCTAACAAAACCAGCATAACGAGGGTCAGTCGAAGGGCCGGGACGAGATGAGTTTTCATTTTTGTGTTTGATTAGACGAATAAACCGACGACTAAATCCAAAGCTTTGATGCCGATAAACGGCGCGACAAGTCCGCCAAAACCGTAGATGAACAGATTCCGGCGGAGCAGCGCACTGGCCCCAATCGGTTTGTATTCGACGCCCCGCAGCGCGAGCGGAATCAGCATCGGAATGATGATGGCGTTGAAAATAACCGCCGACAGAATGGCCGACTCCGCGCTGTGCAACCGCATGATGTTCAGGCTTTGCAGGGCCGGTATCGAAACCGTAAACAAGGCCGGAACGATGGCGAAATACTTGGCGACGTCGTTGGCAATCGAAAAGGTTGTCAGCGTTCCGCGGGTGATCAGGAGCTGTTTGCCAATCTCCACAACCTCGATCAGCTTCGTCGGGTCGTTGTCCAGATCGACCATGTTCCCGGCTTCTTTGGCGGCTTGGGTTCCGCTGTTCATGGCCACGCCTACATCGGCCTGGGCCAGGGCCGGAGCGTCGTTGGTGCCGTCACCCATCATGGCCACCAGCTTACCGCCGGTTTGCTCATTGCGGATGTAGTTCATTTTATCTTCCGGTTTGGCCTCGGCGATGTAATCATCGACCCCGGCTTTTTCGGCGATAAACTTGGCCGTCAATGGGTTATCACCCGTCACCATGACGGTTTTGACCCCCATTTTCCGCAACCGGTCGAAGCGTTCGGCAATACCGGGTTTGATGATATCCTGCAACTCGATGACGCCCATGACGCTATCGTTTTGGGAGACCACCAGGGGTGTTCCGCCGTTTGCGGCAATCTTTTTGGCCTGTTCTTCAGTTTCTTCCGGGAACGCATGACCCGCGCGTTTGACCATCGTCCGAATGGAATCCGTCGCGCCTTTGCGAATCCGAACCAGGCCGTTGCTGCGGTCGGGCAGGTCGATTCCCGACGAACGGGTTTCGGCGGTAAACTTGATTAGCGTTGCGCCGGTCGTACTCAGATTTCGTGTGACATCGGTTCCGGCCAGTTCCACAATCGACTTGCCTTCCGGCGTTTCATCGGCCAGCGAACTCAGCGCGCTGGACCGGATCATATCGGTTTTGGAGACGCCCGGCGCGGGGTAAAAGTGGGTGGCTTTCCGGTTTCCAATGGTGATCGTTCCGGTTTTATCCAGCAGCAGCGTATCGATGTCGCCCGCCGTTTCGACGGCCCGGCCCGACTTGGCAATCACGTTAGCCCGCAGCGCCCGGTCCATCCCGGCAATGCCGATGGCCGACAGCAAACCGCCGATCGTTGTCGGAATCAGACAGACAAACAGCGAAATCAGAGCCGCAATCGTGATGGGTGTGTTGGCGTAGTCGGCAAACGGTTTCAGGGCCACGCAGACGATGATGAAAATCAGCGTAAAACCGGCCAGCAGAATCGTCAGCGCAATTTCATTCGGCGTTTTCTGGCGACTGGCTCCTTCCACCAATGCAATCATTTTGTCCAGAAACGATTCGCCGGGTTGGGTGGTCACCTGCACTTTAATCCGGTCCGACAGCACTTTGGTACCGCCCGTGACGGAGGATTTATCGCCCCCCGCTTCACGAATCACCGGCGCCGATTCGCCCGTGATGGCCGACTCGTCGATGGTAGCCAGGCCTTCGATGATCTCGCCGTCGGAGGGAATAATATCGCCGGTTTCGCAGACGAACACATCCCCTCTCACGAGTTGTGACGACGGAATGGTCTGGACTTCATTGACCTGCTTATTCCCCACGGCCCGGATCACTTTGGCGGGGGTTTCCTGCCGGGTTTTCCGCAGCGATTCGGCCTGCGCTTTCCCCCGCGCTTCAGCAATGGCTTCGGCGAAGTTGGCGAACAGGACGGTGATCAGCAGAATCAGGGTGATAACCAGATTGTAACCCAGTGTCCCCTGCGACGTATCGCCCGACAAGGCAATGTATGCCGTGACCAGCACCATGATCAGCGTGCCGATTTCGACCGTAAACATGACCGGGTTCTTGATCAGAACCGCCGGATTTAACTTGATAAACGACTCCCGAATGGCTTTTCCAACGAGCTCGCGCTGGAAGAGGGAGGATTGTTTTGGCTGTGCCATAATGTTATCTTTGAAAAAAATGTCTTGTGTTATGGTTGCATCGTCGAATCAGTCTGTTCTGGAAAAAGTCGTTCATGCTTTTGGTTATCGGAGCACGGAAGACTTTGTTCGTATTGAAATCCGAAATTTGCTGCAACAAAAAATCGCCTATTACCAAAGCCGGATCGACGTTTATGAACAGAAGTACGGAATGAACTTCAGTGAATTCCGCCGTCGCGTTGTTGATCAATCGGATCCGGTTTTATCCAAATTCGGTATCATTGAGAAAGAGGATGATGACAATGATTGGGATGATTCTATTGACTTTGTTACTGATTATACCGACTATCTCCAGCAGATTCATCCATGATTGAAGTCATTGAACGGTTCCAATCCATTATTATTAATTATCAGCATACTGTAGAGAATAGCCCTGGAACCAAATCTGTCGAACGATGATGTCAGATTGTTTTCGTCGATAATTCCCGTCTTGTCGCTTACGAATCGCGCAAGGAGGACAAATTTAAATACGGTTATCAGTGGATGACTGTCGACAATCAGACCATTATTCGTTGGGACAACACTCCTCATTTTCCGGAATTTGAAACCCATCCTTTTCATCGCCATCTAGGTTCCGATGAAGCTCCCGAAGCTTTTCCAGCCATTGCATTTGCCGATGTTTTGCAATTCATCATGGCCAGCATCGATGCATCACCGCAGTGAAAAATATTCCGCCAGCGGCCCCAGCGCCAAGGCCGGGAAGAACGACAGTGCGGTGATGATGAAAATAACCGCGAAAATCATCAGACCAAACGTAGCCGTATCGACCGGCAAGGTTCCCGACGATTCGGGGACGTACTTCTTCTTCGCCAGCAAACCGGCAATCGCGACGGGACCGATGATCGGTAAAAACCGCCCCAGCAACAGCACAATTCCCGTTGAATAATTCCAGAAAAAGTTGTTGTCGCCCAGCCCTTCGAAGCCCGAACCGTTGTTGGCATTGGCCGACGTGAATTCGTAGAGAATCTCCGAAAAACCGTGAAAGCCAGGGTTGTTGAGCCAGGCCGAGGGCTGAACGGCCCATTCAGCCGCGCCATACTTCATAAAAATCCAGGCTCCCAATGCTGTTCCGCCTTTCACCAGCAGCGCGCTCATCAGGGCCACGATGGAGGCAATCTTGATCTCCCGCGCTTCGACCTTCCGGCCAAACAATTCGGGCGTCCGGCCCACCATTAGTCCCGACACGAAAACGGCAATGATCAGGAAGTAGTAGAAGTTGAGCAAACCCGCTCCCACCCCGCCATAAAACGCGTTCACCATCATGCCCAGCAGTTGCATCGCCCCCGAAAGCGCCATCGAACTGTCGTGCATCGAATTGACTGAACCGGTGGAAATGATCGTGGTCACGATGCTCCAGTAGCCTGACGCCAGCGCGCCAAACCGGACGTCCTTGCCTTCCATCGCGCCCGTCAGTTGCGAGATGCCCATCCGGGCAATGGCCGGGTTGCCGCCCAGTTCCGAACTGATCGTGGGAATCAGCAGACCGAGCATCCCGATCGTCATGACGCTGTAGACGACCCAGGCAAATTTCCGGCGGTTGATGTAGAACCCCATTGCAAAAATCATCGCAATCGGAATCAGCACCTGCGCGATCATTTCGACCATATTGGTCAGGTAGTTGGGGTTTTCCAGTGGGTGCGCCGAGTTGGCGCCGAAATAACCACCCCCGTTGGTTCCCAGGTGTTTGATGGCAATAAAACCGGCGGCCGGCCCCCGCGAAACATTTACGGTATCGCCCTGCAAGGTAACGATGGTGTCTTTTCCGTCGAACGAAGCCGGGGTGCCGTTGAACGCCAGAATCAGGGCGACAACCAGCGATCCCGGCAACAATAACCGGGTGATGGCTTTCGTAAAGAGGACGTAAAAGTTGCCGACGGTTTCGACGCTTTGGGGCATGAACGAACGAAACAGCAGAACCGCTGCGGCTATTCCGGTGGCCGCCGAAACAAACATCAGGAACATCATCACACCCAACTGCGTCAGATACGTCGCGCCCGACTCCCCCGAATAGTGTTGCAAGTCGCAGTTCACCAGGAAACTAATGGCGGTGTTAAAGGCCAGATCCGGAGTTTGCGAGGGGTTGCCGTCGGGATTGAGTGGCAGACTGCCCTGGTTCAGCAGCAACACAAAAGCGTACACCAGCCAGACGGCGTTGATGGTCAGCAGGGCCACCAGATTTTCCTTCCAGTTCATGTCCCGATGGGGGTTGATGCCACCCAACCGGTAAATCAAACGCTCCAGCGGAGCCATAAAATCGAACGCATTGGGTTCGCCTTTAAATACGTTAGCAAGATACTTGCCGAGCGGAATGGCCAGCAGGACCGTCAGTCCGTACATGACCACTACACCGATCCATTCTGTTGACATGGTTGTATGGGGTTAAAATTTTTCCGGTTTCATCAGCACGTACAGCATGTACGCGAAAACCAGCAGAGCGACGATAAAAACAAGCGTGATCATGGGGTACGATTAGATTTTTTCAAACCATTCGATGGTTTTGTAAAAAATAACAAAGCTCAGGAGTGCGGTACCGACGAGCAAAAGAAGCGTGGCCATGCGTTGATTAGTTAGTGTTGCTAATCTGTTGGCAAAAAGGTATCCGTGTGGCTTATACTAGAGCCATCATGATATAAAAACCTGTATAACAGACACTTATCCTCTACAAATATTTTACAGCGTAGAAGAGAGCAAATAAAACCCTACCAAAATGGTGTGATTATTTTTCAGAATGGGAAGGAATGCAATGCGATGGTTCGGGGAAAACCGGGATTCGATGAAGCAGAATTTGATGACAGAAGTCAAATGAAGTAGGCATCCTTAATTACAGGATATCATTCAGGCAAATTTTTCACCTTTCGAAAAATTTGCCTGAATAAAAGGACGCGGTAAACGGTTTAATTATTTCTCAAACTGAAAAATCTGATCCATTAAAATCCACTTCTGGCCTTCCTGGGCCCAGGGCAGCGGCTCCTGAAATTTCCACATCAGCTCCTCCCACCGTTGAACGTGCGGGTTGACCGCATCCAGCGCGGCTTTCTTTTCGAAGGTAAAATCGTCATCGGTTTCCAGAATCATGACCATGCGGTTTCCGGTGCGGTAAATTTGCAGGTCCAGAATGCCGGATGCGAGGTCATTCGCCCGAACTTCCGCCCAGCCGCTGCCTTTGGCGTGCCACTGTTCGTATTCGGCGATCAATTCGGGGTCATCTTTCAGGTCGAGGGCGAGGCAGAATCGTTGCATGGTTTTTAGATTGGGCTGTCCTGGATGCTGGATCGGGCAACCCCGGATTTCATCCGGGGTTATCCACAGATCAGCCCTTTGGGCTTTGTTTATACCGTTATCGATAGAATTCGTTCAAAAATACTCATTCTTCCGCCTACAAGCCCGAAGGGCTGATCTGTGGATAACCCCGGATGTAATCCGGGGCTCAGCGGATGGTACCCGGGGCTCCCCAGCGATCCACTAGCCGAAATACTGCTTAAACGCTGCAATCGTTTGCTTGGCGGCTTCATCGGGATCAGGCCACGGAAACGCTTCAGCGGAAATATACCCCTGATAATCCATTTCTTTTAGAGCCGCTGCGACATCGGTCAGGGCCGTATGGCCACATCCGATCGGCCGGCGGTTGCTGTCGGCAAAATGGACGTGGCCGGTGTACGAACCAGCCGACCGGATGCTATCGGCCAGCGACACTTCTTCGATGTTCATGTGGAAGAGATCAGCCAGCAGCACCACGTGCCGGGCTTCCAGGGATTTCAGGAAGGTAACGCCGTCTTCCAGCCGGTTGATCAGGTTGGTTTCGTAGCGGTTCAGCGGTTCGTAAATCAAGTTGACGCCTTGCTCCTCCGCCCGTTTTCCCAGGATGTTCACCCCTTCGGCCAGCCAGTCCAGTGCCTGTTCTTTTTCAACACCCGGAACCGCGTTGCCCTGCATCGATCCGATAATGGCCGGGGCGCCAAAGCGGGCACCAAAGGTTATCATGTCCGAAATAAACGCGACGGCCCGGGATCGAACCGCCGGATCGGGGTCGGTCAATGTCAGGCCGTGCAGCACTTTCCCGGCTCCGGTGCCGACGGCGGCAATGTCCAGCCCAAACTGATTGCTCAGGGCCATCAGCCGGTCGATGCTGACGGCATCCGCCGAAGGTGTGAACAGTTCGACGGCATCAAATCCCAGATCTGCGGCTTTGGCCATGCTGGTCGATAAATCGTGCCAGTAAATCCAGGGGCCGGTTTGGATCGACGGAACCAGGGCAATGGTGACGCAGGATTTCATCAATTCACACTGTTATCAAAATCAACCATAATTTTCGTAATTGGACCCGGATTTTCCGACCAGTCGGCCAGGGCAGCACCGGCTTCGTCCAGCGACACCACCCGGCTGATGACGGCATCGACCGGAAATTTACCCGCTTCCAGGTATTCGATCACATCCGGAAAATCGCCAAGGCAATTGCGCGAACCCAGAATCTCAATTTCTTTGCGAACAAACGTTCCGGTGTTGTAATCGACCGGTTTTTTGGCGTAGCCGATGTACACGACTCGCCCGGTGTAGGCCACTTCGTCCACGGCCGCACGATACGTCATCGCATTGCCCACGGCCTCGATGATCACGTCGGGCCCATCGCCGTCCGTGATTTCCAGCAACGCTTCGTGCAAATCGACCTTCGTGGTGTTGATCGCGTGGGCCGCACCGGCCAGTTTTGCAATCTGCATTTTGGAATCGTCGATGTCGATGGCAATCACTTCGGCGCCCCGATGCACGGAAGACGCAATGGCGCCCATTCCGACGATGCCGCAACCGATCACGGCGACTTTCTCACCCGCCGAAACCCGCCCCCGCGCGGCCGCATGAAAACCGACCGTCAGCGGCTCCACCAACGCCAGTTCCCTGACCGACAAGCTCGAAGACGAATGCAGCTTCTGATAGGGCATGCTGATAAAGCGGGTCATGGCCCCCGGACGACGGACGCCCATCGTCTTGTTATCCTGGCAGGCATTCGGCCGGCCTTTCCGGCACGAAACGCAGTGCCCACAATTCAGATACGGATTGAGCGTCACGTTCATGCCCGGTTTGAATGCGTCGGGAACCTGGTTGCCGGTTTCCAGAATGGTGGCCCCCACTTCATGGCCCAGGACATTCGGGTATTCCTGCAATTCAAACAACCCGCGAAAACCGTTCAGGTCTCCCCCGCAAAAACCGACCATATTGACCTGTAAAAGAACGTCTTCCGGTCCAAAATCCGGTATTTCAATGGTCCGAACTTCGGTTTTTCCGGGTTCCACCAGCACCAGGGCGCGTTGATTAGTCATGTTGAAAAATGGGTTTCGGAAGGTTGTTTTCCGGTTTTCCTTCAAACCAGAGCTGGTTTTTAACCGGGGCCACCAGCGTTTCGATCTTGTGAAGGAGTTCATCGGGAATCGTCAACCCGAGTGCCCGGATGTTCTGTTCCAGTTGTCGCTGCTCCGACATGCCGACGATGGTCGTGGCAATCACCGGATGGCTGACCGCGTATTTCAGGGCTACATCGCTCAGCGCCAGCCCGTATTCCCGGCAAAGGGCCAGGAGTTTCGGCTGCAAATCTTTCACGGCTTGCGGAGAACTTTGCCAGGCTGGAATCGGTGCATCCGACAGAATCCGCTGCATGAGCGGGGCCGCGTTCAGCAAACCAAACCCCTTTTCCTGCGAAAGCGGCACCAGTTCGTCGTTGATTTCGTCGGCGAGCAGCGTATAATGGCCCCACGACAAGACGGTATCGACCTCGACCTCGCGGGCGACTTTGGCCAGATACCGAACCGGCAAACCCGAAAAACCGATGTAGCGGGCTTTGCCGCTTTCCTTTATTTTCTGAACCGCCGGAAACGCTTCCCGGATCACCTGCTCGTGGTCGCCAAACTCAATGTCATGAACCGTCAGCAAATCGACGTAATCCGTTTGCAGCCGTTCCAGCGATTCGTCGATGCTGCGCAGAATGCGGGCATACGAAAAATCGAACACGCCATTTCCATAGCGACCGCATTTTGTGGCCAGAAAAACCGAATTCCGTTTCGTTTTCAGGGCTTTCCCCAGCCGGGTTTCGGCCAGGGTGTCGCCGTAGAACGGGGCAACATCGAAAAAATTAATGCCGCAGTCAATGGCCGCGTGAACGGCCCGAAATCCTTCCTCCTCGTTTGTTTCATCAAAAACATTGCCCAACGGCGACGCCCCAAAACTCAGAAGCGAGACGGGTAGATCAGTTTTACCCAGTTTGCGATATTCCATAGTTGCTTTTACGAACCGCTCTGCCGAAAATTGGCACTTGTGCTTAAAACCGTCCAAAACGATCCGAATTCAGCTTCTGTAAGGCTTGATGGCCCTGTTTCTACTTTTACAGCACCCGAAATAGCTTCTCATCAGTCCGTTTTCATACAACCACTCCATTTTTAATCAATTGATTAAACTTTTTGATTAACACATTTGTTTGTTAGTTTTACAGAGTCTACTTTTGAACCACTAATCAACAGGACAATGAAGTGCATCTCAGAATCAACCGAAGAACGCATCAAGGAAGCGGCCAAAACAGTCTTTCTTGAAAAGGGCTTTGATGGTACGACGACGCGGGATATTGCCAAAGCGGCTGGGATCAACAGCGCGTTGATGAACTATTATTTCCGCAGCAAGGAAAAGTTGTTTCAGTCCATTTTTAACGACATGTGCACGCTGATGTTCGAGGGCATGCTCGATCTGGTCAATCGGCCCATCAGTCTACGGGATAAAATATCGAAACTAATGGATCACCAGTTTCAGATGATGATGCAGAATCCGAATCTGACCATCTTCATCATGAATGAACTGCACCGGAATCCGGAACGGCTGTATGCCACCGTCGGCATGGCCAAAAAGCTACCGGAGTCGATTTTTCACCAGCAGATTGAAGATGCCATTGCACAGGGGATCATTACCCCGATCGATTCGCACCACATCATGACCATGATCATTGCCAACATCCAGTTTTTATTTGTGTCCAAACCGATGACGATGCTGGCGCAAGGATTGGACGAGGCCGGTTTTAATGCCTTCGCCACCCGCCACATGGAATACGTCAAGGACATGATCTGTGAGTATCTTTTCAAACCCGAACTGAGTTCGTAATTTTTTTTCAGCGATTTAATCAGATGATTAAATTTTTTGATTAAAATGTTTGCTTATCCTGTTTCGGGACTTTACCTTTGACCCGTCATTCTACCAATACCATGAAATGTCTCACTGACACAACCGAAGAACGCATCAAGGAAGCAGCCAAAACGGTGTTTCTTGAAAAGGGCTTTGATGGTACGACGACGCGGGATATTGCCAGTGCAGCCGGCATCAACAGTGCGCTGATGAATTATTATTTCCGCAGCAAAGAGAAGCTGTTCCAGTCGATTTTCAATGACGTGTGCACGCTGCTGTTCAAGGGCATGCTCGAACTGATCAACCAGCCCATCAGTCTGCGCGATAAAATATCGAAACTGATGGATCACCAGTTTCAGATGATGATGCAAAATCCGAACCTGACCATCTTCATCATGAATGAGCTGCGCCTGAATCCGGAACGGCTGTATGGAACGATCGGGATGGCCAAACAGGTTCCGGAATCGATTTTCCACCAGCAAATTGAAGATGCCATTGCGCAGGGAATCATCACCCCGATCGATTCGCATCACATTCTGACCATGATCATTGCCAACATCCAGTTTCTGTTTGTGTCCAAACCGATGACGATGCTGGCCCAGGGACTGGACGAGGCCGGTTTTAATGCCTTCGCCACCCGCCACATGGAATACGTCAAAGACATGATTTGCGAGTATCTTTTTAAGCCTGAACCCGTTACCTGATATTTTTTTGCACCTCATTTAATCAATTGATTAAATCAAACAATTTAATCATCCGAAAATCCAGTTTTTAGTCCACTCATCCGCTTTACTTACACTTTTTGACATGAAACGCACACCATGGTATCTCGGCCTGATACTCGCCCTCACCAGCACACTCACTCAGGCTCAGGACCTTACACTCCAACAACTGATCGACAAGGCCCTCACCAGCAACCTCAGCGTGCAGTCGGCCCAGTTTGACGAAACCAAAACGGAAGCCCGCATTGCCGAAGTAAAAGCCGGGGCAAGACCCTCCGTCAACCTAACCGGTGACTACAAGCGGTATCTGAAAATCCCGGGACAGGTCGTTCCCGCATCGGCCTTCGGTGGCCCCGAGGGTTCGTACCAAACCCTGGCCTTCGGTCTTCCGTACAATCTTTCCACTTCGGTGCAGGCTTCCCAGGCGTTGTATAACCCGTCGGTCATGATTGGCTTGAAAGCCGCCAAAACCAGCCGCGAAGTGTCGGCACTACAAACCCGGCAGGTGAAAGAAGACGTCGCGTATAACGTGGCCGCCACCTATTACAACCTGCAAACGACGGCCCAGCAAATGGCTTTTCTGCGCCGGAACATCGTTTCGTCCGACAAGATGATCCAGATCACGGATCTCCAGCGGCAGAATCAACTGGCGAAAGGTGTGGATGTCGACCGGCTGCGATTGAGCAAAACCGCATCGGAAACGCAGATCGAATCGTTGCAGGCGACCTACAACCAACTGCTGAACCTGCTGAAATACCTGACCGGAACCCCACAAAACGAGCCGCTGGCGGTGCTGACCCAGATCGATGAAACAACGCCGACGGTGGCTTTCGAAGCCCCCGCCATCAACCGCACGGATCTGCTGCTCCTCGACCGTCAGAAAGCCCTCAACGCCCTGGATCTCCAAAACATCAAAGCCGGTTTTTTACCCACGGTTTCGGCCTATGGCGTTGCCAACAGTACGGTGTATGCCATCGGCGGAGATAATTCCTACCTCAAAAATGTGCCGGGGTATTGGGTGGGTCTGCAACTGAACTGGAACGTGTTCGACGGGTTGGCCCGCAAATCCAGAGTGATCCAGAAAAAACTCGACAACCAGAAACTCGAAACCCAACTCCAGCAAACCCGCGAGTCGATTACGATGGACGTGACCAACGCCCAAAACAAACTGCTGGTGGAACAACGGAATCTCACCACCAACCGCGCTCAGGTAACGCTCGCCGAAAAAATCTACACCCAAACGCAACTTCAATTTAAGGAGGGCACGGTCGGCATCAGCGAAGTCATCCAGACGGAAGACGAGCTACGCAACGCCCAGAACACCTACCTCAGCACCCTGGTCGCCTTTCGGTCGGCCGAACTCGACTGGAAAAAAGCAACCGGAAACCTCATTGTCAATCCATAACACACACAAGCTGTTAACACCATGAAACGCATCATCATTGTACTGGTTCTCATTGGCACCCTCGGTCTGACCGCCTGGACACTCCTCGACAACAAAGAAAAAGTAGAAGCCAAAGTCTATAAACCCGACGCCGACCTGAAAGTGGGTGTGCGGACGGCCGTAGCCGAACTCCGCAACCTGTCGGAAGAAACCCTGTTCCTGGGCTCGTTTTTGCCCAACCGCGAAGTCGAAATCCGGCCCCAGGCCGGTGGCCAAATCACCCAGTTGCCGATTGAAGAAGGCCAACTGGTTGGCACAAACCGCCTGATTGCCAAACTGGACGACGAACAGCTTCATTACCAGATCGAAGCCCTGCAAGTGACCCTGGAAGGCTACCAGAACGACGTTCGGCGGTATGACGCGCTGGTGAAAGGCGACGCCACCCCGGCCATCAACCTCGAACGTGCTCAATTGAACATCCGGGCCACCGAAGCACAGATCAAGCAACTCAAAAAGCAGATTGCCAACACGACCGTCACCGCTCCTTTCTCGGGCATCGTAACCCAGAAAATGGTTGAAAAAGGGTCGGTCGTTTCCGTCGGTTCGCCGATTGCCAAGATCACCGACATTTCTTCGCTGAAACTGGTGGTCGATGTACCGGAAAAAGCCATCAACCAGTTCCGCGTTGGGCAGTCGCTGCCGATTGAAACCGAGGTGTATCCCAACGTCCGGTTTACGGGACGCGTGACGATGATCGGTGCTGAAGGCGATGCCGCCCACAACTACCCGGTTCAGATTACGGTGAACAACTCCGGTGCCAATCCGCTGAAAGCCGGTATGTACGGTTCCATTGCCAACCAGAACAAACTGAAAACGCAGACGCTGGCCATTCCCCGTCAGGCCATCATGGGTTCCGCCAAAGCTCCGCAGGTCTACGTGGTTGAAAATGGCAAAGCGGTGTTGAAACCGGTGGAAATCGGTGCCACGACCAACCAGTATTACGAAATCACGAAGGGTCTGAAAGCGGGCGATCAGGTGGTCACCAGCGGTCAGATCAACCTCCAGAACGGCACCTTAGTCAATGCACAATGAAATTATTGCGTGAATTAGTGATTGAGCGATTGAGTGACACCACGTATCAGCTCTTCACTCAATCACTCATTGACTCAATCACTCAATAAAAAAGTCTATGAACTTCTTCGAAACCATCATCAAGCGCCCCTCGATGATTATCGTGCTCTTCGCGATATTGACCATCGGCGGCATATTTTCCTACCAGATGTTGAGTTATGAGTTGTTGCCGGAATTTTCGGTACCCACCATCACCATCACCACGGTTTATCCCGGAGCGGCTCCATCGGAAGTCGAAACGGAAGTCAGTAAAAAGCTGGAAGACGCCATTTCCGGACTCGACAACCTCGACGACATAAAGGCCAATTCGTTCGAGAATGCCTCCGTTATTATCGTCGGTTTTAAACCGGGTACCGATGTCGATAAGGCGCTGGAAGATGCCCAGCGGGCCATCAACAAAATGGTGAGCGACTTGCCCGAGGATGTAGAAACCCCGTCGCTGTCGAAAATCTCACCCAGCGATCAGCCCATCATGCAATTACTGGCGACCTCTTCCCTGCCAAACGAAGTATTCTACCAACAGATGGAAGACAAGTACCTGCCGGTGATGCAGCAGATCAAAGGGGTGGCTGAAATTACGATGGTGGGGGGCGAAAAACGGGAAATCCGCGTTAACGTCGACGACGACAAGCTGAACTACTACGGTTTATCGCTGCTTCAGGTCACGCAGGCTATTAACCAGGCCAACCTCGACTTCCCGACGGGAAAGGTTAAAAGCACCTCGGAAAACATGACGCTGCGGCTGGCGGGCAAATTCAATTCGCTGGACGACATCCGGAAACTGGTGGTTGTGACGCCGAAAGACGGCAGCCCGATTCGGGTGGGTGACGTCGCCAATGTAACCGACGGTTTGACCGAAACCTCCAGCATCAGCCGCTACAACGGACAGAACGGAATCGGGTTGTTCGTCAAGAAACAATCCGACGCCAACGCGGTCGAAATCAGCCGATTGATGCAGGAAAAACTGGCGCAGATCGAAAAAGACAACGCCAAAGACAAAGTGCAGTTTGCGATTGCCTACGACAGCAGCGTGTTTACGCTCGAATCCGTGGAAGCCGTGACGCACGATTTGATTCTGGCCGTTGGTTTGGTGGCTGTCGTGATGCTGCTCTTCCTGCACAGTTTCCGGAATGCCTTCATCGTCATGGTATCGGTTCCGGCCTCATTGGTGTCGGCTTTCCTCTTCATGTTCGTGATGGGCTATTCGCTCAATTTGATGACGTTGCTGGCCCTGTCGCTGGTAATCGGGATTCTGGTCGATGACTCGATTGTGGTTTTGGAAAACATCCAGCGACACCTGGAAATGGGCAAAGACCGCTGGCAGGCGACGCTCGATGGCATGAAGGAAATCGGGTTTGCTGCCGTTGCCATTACGCTGGTGATTGTGGTGGTGTTCGTGCCGATTACGTTCGTGGATTCGGTCATCGCCGACCTGCTGCGTCAATTCTCGCTGACGGTCGCTTTTGCCACCATGACCAGTCTGATCGCCAGTTTCACGCTGACGCCCTGGATGACATCCCGGATGGCGAAACTGGAGCATCTGAACCCAAAAAATCCGTTCCAGGCGTTTCTGCTCTGGTTTGAACGCGGACTGACGGGTCTGACCAACTGGTACCACGGCAGCCTGAAATGGGTATTGACCCACAAGCTGGCTTTCACCGGCATTCTGGTAGCACTCTTCGTGTTCACCGGCTGGGTGATGAGTCTGGGGATTATCGGTTCGCAGTTTGTGGCGGAGGGCGATCAGGGGAAATTCCTGCTGACGATGAAAGTCGACAAAAGCGCGTCGCTGCAACACAACAACCTGACCACCCGCCAGATTGAGGATTACCTGCGTAAAAAACCGGAAGTCCGCAGCATTTTCACAAACGTAGCCGGGGCCAGTACCGGTTTGAACAGCACCGGACAGGGCGAAACCAACCGGAGTGAATTGACGATTGAACTGGCCGAAGCCAGCGAACGGCCTGGTCACCAGCCCACGGAAGCCTACATGATTTCGCTGCGGAAAGAACTGGAGCAGCGTTTTCCCGCTATCGAGTTCAAATCTTCGGTGGTCGGTATAGTCAATTCCGGTACGGCTCCCATCGAGATTTTCCTCAGTGGCGATAACATGGACCAACTGCTGGCTTCGGCCAATGACCTGGGAAACCGCATCCGGAAAACCCCCGGTGCCAACGACGTCAACGTGTCCATCGAATCGGGAAACCCGGAGGTGCGCGTGGAAATCGACCGCGAGAAAATGGCGAAACTAGGCCTGAACATTCAAACCGTTGGAGCCACGCTGCAGAATGCCTTTGCCGGGAACGACGACTCCAAATTCCGCGACGGTGGTGAAGACTACGACATCCGCATCATGCTCGACGCCTTTGACCGGAAAAACCCGGACGACGTCAAGAACATCAATTTTGTCAGTCCACAGGCGGGTCGTACGGTTCGGTTGGCAGAATTCGCCAACGTGAGCCTGAGCAACGGCCCTTCGCTCCTGGAACGCAAAAACCGCCGGTCGTCCGTGACCGTAACGGCCAACGTGTTAGGCATTGGTTCGGGAACGCTGACCGCTACGATTCAGGCCGAGCTGGCCAAAAACCCGCTACCCGCTGGCGTAACGCTCAGTTGGGGTGGAGACGCCAAAAACCAGAGCGAAGGCTTTGGTTCGCTCGGAATCGCGATGCTGGCCGGTTTGATGCTGGTGTATTTCATCATGGTGCTGCTCTACGACAGCTTCATCTACCCGCTGGTGGTGTTGACGTCGGTTCCGGTTGCGGTGGTGGGTGCCTTGCTGGCCCTGGCCCTGAGTTCGTCAGACATCGGGATTTTCGCCCTGCTGGGGATGCTGATGCTGATCGGTCTGGTGGTGAAGAACGCCATTCTGATCGTCGACTTTGCCAATCAGCAGAAGGCCCAGGGCGTTCCGTACCGGCAGGCGATTCTGCACGCGGGTGAAGAACGGCTGCGCCCGATTCTGATGACGACCATCGCCATGGTGATCGGGATGATTCCGATTGCGATCGCCAGCGGTGCCGGTTCGGAGTGGAAAAACTCCCTGGCCTGGGTGTTGATCGGTGGGCTGACCAGCTCAATGATCCTGACGGTTTTTCTGGTTCCGATGGTCTATTACCTCGTCGACCGGACGCAGGAGTGGTTTTCAAACCGCTTCAGCAAAACCAAAGCGACCAAAGAGGTGGCCGAAACCGCTGTTTACTAACCATAAACTGATTAGGACTTTCGCTTTCTGCCCCTAATCCCCTAAAGGACGGTCGGCCGCTGCCGGACTTGAACACAGCTTAATCCAGATTCAAAAGTCCGGCAGCGGCCGACCGTCCTTTAGGGGATTAGGGGCAGAAAGCAAAAAGCCATACTAACATCAACTACTTTTATTATGATCGCTGAACAAATTGACAACCGCCTGCACGACCTGCTCGTCGGCATGGGTATTAACCAAACCGCGCTGACGGATCACACCAACTTTAGTAAAGATCTGGGGCTTGATTCGCTGGACATTACCGACCTGTTGCTGCAGGTCGAAATCAATTTCGGCATTCGCATTCCGGACCAGGAATGGTGGAAGCTCGAAACCGTTGGTCAATTGAAAGAGTACCTGGCTCAGGAAACGCAATTTGACTAGACCCGGCTTGACCACACCCTTCTGATTTACGTATAGACCTTACCGTCGTCTGCCTGTCGGCGATGAAAACCTATGAACATTCTCTTAACCGGTGGAGCGGGTTTTATTGGAACCCATCTCACTAGAAAACTGCTCGATGAAGGGCACATTGTCCTGGCGGTCGACAACTTTGGTTCCAACTACGACCCGGCTCTGAAACGCCGGAACGTGGCCCCTTTCGAAAACCGACCAGGCTATTACCTCTTTGAAGGCGATATTCGGGAGTCCAGTTTTCTGCATTTGTTGTTCGGTACCTACGCCGTCGACGTGGTGGTGCATCTGGCCGGACTGGCCGGAGTGCGCCCATCGCTGCAGCAACCGGCTTCCTATTTTGACACCAACGTAACCGGTACGGTAACGCTGCTGCAAACGATGCGGGATTTCAAGGTTAACAAAATGGTGTTTGCCTCCTCGTCGTCGGTTTATGGGGAGCGCAACGAAATCCCGTTTCGGGAAACGGACCGGATCGAAGAACTGGCTTCTCCCTATGCCATTTCCAAGCGAACCGGCGAGATGCTTCTTCAGAATTACCACCAGCTTTTCGGCCTGAATGCCTATTGTCTGCGGTTTTTTACGGTCTATGGCCCCAACCAGCGGCCCGACATGGCCATTTCCCGTTTCATCCAGCGGTTGTTCGACGGCGAACGGATTCAGCTTTTCGGCAACGGACAAAGCCTGCGCGACTACACCTACGTGAACGACATCGTAGCGGGTATTGTCCGGGCCATCGAACGGGTCAACGGATTTGAAATCATCAACCTGGGCGGTGCCCGCCCCGTTGCCCTGATCGATCTGGTCCGGAAACTCGAACAATATACCGGCCGTAAAGCCCGGCTCGATTACCGGCCCGAGCAGCCCGGCGACGTCAGCCAAACCGCTGCCGATCTGACCAAAGCCGCGCATCTGCTGGGCTACCAGCCGCGTGTTTCACTCGAGGAAGGCTTGCAGCGCATGGTGAACTGGTTTCAGGCAGAACATACGTCGTTGCTGGAAGAAAAGTAAAGTACCACACCGTCAAGTCGATAGCCATGTCAACGGCGCCCGTTTTTAATTCCAATCCCTTTCACGCGCTCTACAGCCGCTCGCTCGGCATTACCCGATTCTGGAGTCTGATGGGGATCATTACGCTGGTGAAAGGCGTCTATGTCTATTTCGGTCCCGATCTGTTTACGGAAGAAGCCCAATACTGGCTCTGGTCGCGGCACCTGGACTGGGCCTATTACTCCAAACCGCCCCTGATCGCCTTCGTCAACTCCCTCAGTTCGGGGCTGTTCGGGATTTCGGCCCCGGTGGTCCGGCTGAATGCGGTTTTGTGCGGACTGGGAATTTCGTATTTCGTTTTCCGACTGGGGGTCGAACAGTTTCGCAGCCACCGGGTCGCGGTGCTGGGCGTGATGTTGCTGAACGTCAGTCCGTTTTTGGTAACCGCAACACTGTTTTTCACGACGGATTCGTTGCTGATGCTGGCCTGGGCCGGTGCCTTGCGGTATTTTCTGCGCTACGCCGATACGGGTCAGCCCGGCGACGGCTGGCGAACGGCCGCCTTCGTGGTTTTCGGAATGCTTGCCAAACCGACGATGGTGCTTTTCGGCTTCGTGGTGCTGGCGGGTAGTGGCCGGGATTTTGCCCTGATTACCCGTCGGTTGCTCGCATTCGCATTACCGGTTTTGGTGGGCTTGCTGCCTTCCCTGATCTGGAATTACCAGCACGACTGGGTGACGTTCCGGCATATTTTTACGCTGGCAGGCGGTTCGGGGTCTTCGTTCCTTCATCGCAACGCTCTCGGTCAACTGCTGGAATTTGTGGGTGGTCAACTAGCCTACGGTTCAATTTTTATCGTCGCCGGTCTGTTGCTGGCCCGCCCCTGGAAACTTCCGATGGTCGACCACGCCCGGCTTTTACCGTTGTGGCTGGCTCCGGCGCTGATTCTGGCGGGATTTGCGGTTCTGTCAGTTCACAAACGCGTGGAAGTCAACTGGCCCTCGGCGACGCTGGTGGCCTGGCCGCTGGTGGTTTCGTACCTGTTGCACCGGCGCTACCGCCGGTGGTCGGAAACGCCCCGGGTGGCCTGGCCCGTGGGGCTGTCGGTGGCTACCCTCCTGCTGATTCTGCAACCCGGCTGGCTCGATGCCGTTGCCGGACGCCCGGTTTTACCGGTCAAAGCCGATCCCCTGTACCGGCTGGCAGGTTGGCGGCAGATCGGACAAACCGTCGATGACTTCGTCAAGGATCTGCCGCCGGGTCATTTTGCGATTGTGAGCGACAGTTATCACACGGCGTCCGAGCTGGCGTTTTACGTCGACGGGCATCCGGATACGTACTGCCTGCCCAATGCAAACCGACGCATGAACCAGTTTGATTTTTGGCCACCGCCCCCCGCTTCGCAGCGGCAGAACATCGTGTATGTGAGCGAAGATCCCCTGTCGCCAGAAGCCCGGGCGCAGTTGGGGCCGGTGTTGCGGCAGGAGGTCTGGCCGGTGTATTACCGAAACGTGCGTGTCCGAACCATGTACCTTTACCACGCTCAAGGGTATTATCCCAGAACCGTCAAAAAGCCGGTACTGTATTGAGAATTAATACTGCCACGACGCAACTCACGGATTGGCTTCGTTGTTCAATAAACAAAAACATCCACCTTGCTTTTGCCCTTGGTGTCCATCCGAACTCAAGCGTTAAGCGTGCTATTTGCTGAAAATTATATAAAATCATGGAAACGACCCTTTCTGTTTCCCCATCGGTCTCTTTTCCGTTCGAAGTCAAGTTGTCGTTTCAGCCCTTCGTTGCTTTTCTAAAAGCGCAACAGGAAAAAAATGCCACCAATGCCGCTCTGTCTGGTCTCTACGACCACCTGCTGGAGCAGTTTGAAAACGTCCCCACGGCGGACGAAACACCGCTCGAAGAGATTATCGGGCCGGACCGGTTAGCGAGCCTTTTTCAGTTGGCGTCGCTGGCGGTGATGCCGTTGTCTGCCACCGGTCAGAACGTTGCCTACACCTTTGGTTTGCCCGTACCGATGAAGATTCTGTACCAGTCGGCCCGGTTTACGCACCTGATCGAACAATTTCCGGATTTGTTGTCGGAACTGCCCAAGGACATTTGCGCGGAAGACAAACTCCGTTTTCTGTACCAGCTCGTTCTTGAAAAGTGCTATAAGATACCGCCCGTCAAAAATGCGAATCCCAGCTTTCGGTTTCAAAAACACAAAAACGGACTCACCCGGTATTTTCGGATCGACATCAACAACACGTTCATCGAGCCGCATCTGAACCGTTCCCTGCCCGAACTACAACCGTCCTGGGTTGATTTTGCCAACGGAACCGGCCCCTTGCCGGAGCCTGAGGAGCAGTTGCCGCTTGGTGAATTTACGTCCGAAGGCTTTGCTTTTTTTGTGGTAGAAGACATCACGGAGGCCGAAACCGTTCAGCAATTGCAGGCGGTTTTCACCCATTTGCATTCAGACGCCGAACCGGTCATTTACCGTCGTTTCGAAACCGCCCTGCGCAATCTGGTTGGCCAGACCGACCTCCAGATCAGCATCGTTCCGTTTTCGCAGGTGAACGGTTTTTACGTCCATCAACCGGAGGTAAGCGCGCGGAGTGTTTTCTTCCGGCATTCGAGCACGGTCATCGACGGCTACGATCCGGCCACGCAGGCCATCATTCACAACCTGATCCTGAATCCGGCCCCACTCCTGTTTCCGGATCTGAAAGGGCTGCCCGGCAACGAGCAACAGCTTTTGACCAAAAAAGGAATTCGCAGTTTCGCTTTTTACCCGGTCGTGAACGGAAGTGAAATGC
This sequence comes from Larkinella humicola, assembly GCF_008727875.1. Classification (GTDB taxonomy): domain Bacteria; phylum Bacteroidota; class Bacteroidia; order Cytophagales; family Spirosomataceae; genus Larkinella; species Larkinella humicola. The sequence continues at coordinate 29,226 of NZ_VTWS01000008.1, forward strand.
TGGGCGTGCTGGAAATGGCCAGCCCGCATTCGACGGCGTTCGGAGACAACGTTCTGGAGAGAATTCAGCGGGTGATTCCGCTCGTGCAGGAATTGCTGCGGTATCAACTGCATCAGTTCAAACAAAATCTGGAACGACTGATCAAAACCAAGTTTACGCCCCTGCAACCCGCCGTTGAATGGAAGTTTAATGAGGTGGCCTGGGAATACCTGCGGCTCGACAACAAGGAGTCGTTCAACAGTGAGGCTACGCAGGTACGGTTTCCGCAGGTGTACCCGTTGTACGGCGCGATCGACATCCGCAATTCGTCGAACGAACGCTACAAGGCCGTGCGCCAGGATTTCGCCGACCAGTTGGACACCATTCAGACGCTGCTGGGTCAGGCCGAGTTGCCGGACGAACTGGCGCTGCCGAATCAGCTCATGGCCACGGCGTATTCCTGGCAAAACAAACTCACAGCCGGGCTGAATCCGGAAGACGAACTGGGGATTTCGGACTTCCTGGCGCTGGAAGTCAATCCGTATTTGCAACACCTGCGGCTCCATTATCCGCAACTGGATACGCCGGTCCAGCGGTATTTCAAGCGCACGAATGCCACCAACGGGCAATTCAATCAGGCGTTGCAGGTCTACGAACGAAGCGTCGAATGGCTCAATACGGCCGTCAATACGTTCATCGAAAAAGAGGAAAAACAGCTTCAGACCATTTATCCGCATTATTTCGAGCGCTATCGGACCGACGGAATGGAGTATACGATCTACGTCGGTCAGTCCATTGCGCCCCAAACGCCCTTCGAACCAGGTTTTCTGCGGCATCTGTATGCGTGGCAACTGAAGTCGATGGTGGAACTGGCTTCCCTGACGCACCTGCTGTTGCCCCGCTTGCCCCTGGCGTTGCAAACCACCCAACTGATTCTGGCCCATTCGCAGCCGGTAGACATCAGTTTCCGGCAGGATGAACACCGGTTCGACGTGGAAGGCTCCTACAGCATCCGGTATGAAGTATTGAAAAAGCGGATCGACAAGGCGTATATTGCCGGAACCGAGGAACGGCTGACGCAGCCCAATACGATTGCGCTGGTATATTCCAACCGTCGGGAAGTGGCGGATTACCTGCCCTTTATCACGGCTTTGCAGGAACAAAAGAAGCTGACACCCGAAATCGAATACCTCGATCTCGAACCGTTGCAGGGTGTTGCCCGGCTGAAAGCCATTCGCCTGCACCTCAACTACCCGGAACCGGTCCGTTAACGCTACGAACGTGAAAGACAACCAGCCGGTGCGGGGCATTGAAACCATGTTTCGCACCACCTCGACCAACCACGTCTACCTGAGCGACATGGCCGACAGCAAAGCCAACATTCTGATTTCGGTCAACTCGATCATGGTTTCCGTTATCGTTTCGGTGCTGGCCCTTCAGATTGACGAAAACCCGACGCTGCTGGTGCCGATGGTGCTGATTCTGACCACTTCGTTGCTGACCATCGTCTTCGCCATTCTGGCCACCCGCCCCAACGTGACCAAAGGCACGTTCAAGCGGGAAGACATCAAAAAAAAGAAAGGCAACCTGCTCTTTTTCGGCAATTTTCACCGCATGAGCCTGGAAGACTTTGAATGGGGAATGAGCGAACTAATGAAAGACAGCCGGTATTTGTACGGCACCATGACCCGCGACATTTATTACCTCGGGCGCGTACTCGCTAAAAAATACCGCCGGTTGTGGATTGCCTACAACATCTTTATGTTTGGCTTCGGCATCTCGATTCTGGCCTTTCTGATTGTTTTCGTTCGAACCATGCTCATTGCCGCCCTGAGTTACTAGCCCCTTCTACCTCTCTTACCCGCGCGTTGTTTTGCCTCCGAAACCAGCCATCGGGGGTCGCTTCCGGATTTTTTTGATCCGATAAATCCGTTTTTAATTTCATACCGTATATCTGTTTGCTCAACAGCTTACTTCCCAGTTTTTCTCCGGTAAGTACCTCATTCTTTTCATACTACAACCCGATCATACGTTCCGCTCTGGTGCCGAAATCCGGCGTTTAAGCGGCCCTTCGGACGGTTTTCATGAACACAAAAATGGTCCGATAAATTAATTGAATCCTAACCTGATAAAAATGAAATTAATTATGAAAAAAAGTATATTTGCCAGATTGAGTTTGTGCCGTGTCCTCTGAAGCGACAGAACCGGAACAGCCCGGTACCAGCGCAGAGGTTTTCTTTCCAAAAGTTCAGTGTATTTGTCAGTGCCGATTACGAAAATACGCGCGTTTTTATGCGGATGTCCGTGCCTCCGTGTAAAATCAATTCATGCATCCCCAGCAACGAGAGTATAAAAACCGGTAAACCGGCGGGACGTTTTTCTGAAGAAAACAGAAAGCGGCTGTTGCATTCATCTCATTCTATCGACAACCTGCTCGTTAACGTTTCCTATTTTTTTCACTTTCAACCATATTCACTATGGCCATCTCTCCTATGCTTTTGAGACAACTCAGGCGTTCTATCCTGAGTTGTCTCCTGCTGCTGCTGACCATCGGCAGTTTTGCCTCCAGCCACCGGGAAGCTCCCCTGATCTCGAGCGATCCGCTGGCCGACAACACGGACGTCTACGCGTTCAAGAGTCCCGATGATCCGAACACCATCACGATCATCGCCAATTACATTCCGTTTGAATTGCCGGAAGGCGGACCGAACTATTACAATTTTGGCCCCAACATCCGGTATGAGATTCACATCAAGAACAAAACAACCACGGCTGCCGACGACATTACGTACCGGTTTACGTTTACGAACAGCAACCAGGATGCGACCACGTTTTTCAACATCCGGCTGGGTCAGCAAAACCTGAAAACCGTCTACCGCTGCGAAAAAAGCACCAACGGCGGGACAACCTGGGTCACTATCGTCGCCAATGGCGTGGTGCCACCGGCCAACATCGGGCCCCGTTCCATCGAGGGGGGTGTTGGCCTGGGAGCCAGCTCGTATAACACGCTGATCGAACAGGCGATTACCACGGCATCGTCGGGCGAAAAAGTGTTTTGCGGCCCCGCCGACGACCCCTTCTTCGTCGATTTGGCGGGGGCTTTCGACGTTGGCAACTTCCGGCCTGAAGGCAACAAAATCAATCCGCCCAAAGACGGTCTTGCCCGGTACAACGTCCACAGCATCGCCCTGAAAATACCGGTCAACCTGTTGCAAAAAGACGGCAAAAGCGTCGAACAGGCATCTACCATTCTTGACCCGGATTTCGTCATCGGCGTGTGGGCATCGGCCAGCCGCCGGCAAATCAAAAGTTTGAATTCGGGGGGCGATGTAGGCTACGACGGCGGCTGGGTGCAGGTTTCGCGCCTGGGCATGCCGCTGACCAACGAAGCCGTCATTCCAATTGGCATGAAGGACAAATGGAACGCGATGACGCCCTACGGCAACAACGATCTGCAGTTTGCCGCCAACTTTACCAATCCTGAACTGGCGCTCTACATGGACGATTCCAAGTTTGGCGGAGCGGTCGGGTCGTTGAAAGACCTCCGGATTCAGGCTAATTCGCTCGGAGCGTTTGATTTCCGCAATGGCAGACCGGGTTTATTCAGTCTGAAAGGCAGCTCCGCGCTAACCGGCACGGCCCTCGACGATGCCATCTTCGGCACCATCCTGCTGCCCAACAACGCCAGCCCCCGCGCCGTCGATCTGCTGCCCATTTTCTACACCGGCGTGCCGAACCTGCGACCGTATCAACTCGCCACGGGCAAAGGCGGCAATCCGCTGGCGGCCGGAAAACCCTTCATTCACAACTTCCTGCCCACGCTGGGCGATATGCTCCGGCTCAACATGGCCGTTCCGGCAACGCCCCGCAACCACGCCAAATTCAGCACCCTGGGGCTGGTGGGAGCCGCCGTGCTGGGGCTGACCGATCCGATGTACACCAATCCCACCCTCCAGTTCATTCCCAACATGGACGGTTTTCCCAACGGACGGCGGCTGGAGGATGACGTGACGACGATTGAACTGCAGGCCGTCGGTGGTGTGGTGCTGGCCGCCATTGGCCTGTGGTACGACGACTTCGTGCCAGGTGGCAGTCCGGTGACTCCGCAACTGGGCAGAGTGCTGGGTTTCAACGCGGGGGTTACCAAAAACGATACGACCTTCAAAAGTGCCTTCCCGTTTGTGCAGGACCCCTGGCGCGGCTTCATCGGCAGTAGCTATGAGCCGAATCAGAAGCTGGCCGTAACCGTACAGAATTACAACTGTACCACCGGCGACATCACCTTCGGACGCATCGGGGGCGACCCAGGCCGGACGGTCGAATACCGGGCTGCGGGAGTCGTCAACGGCGTTTACGGCACCAGCATCAACCGGCAGATTGAGTTTGGCGTGCGAAACGATCCCAACAACAGCACGATTATCCTCATGGGCCGGTATGTCGGGGATGCGGCTTCGGAGGTGAGTTATACCTTCAACTTCCGCACGCACTGCGCGCCAGCCCGCATCTCGGCAGAATCGGAGCCACTATCCGTTCGCGTTCTGGGCAACCCCTCCTCCAAAACCGAGGTGACGGTGGAAGTAACCGGTGCTACCGGCCAGTCGCTGCATTTCTCAGTGATCAACAGCCAGGGGCAACAGTTTGGCGAACACGCGGTACCCGCAGCGGGCTCGGTCGAACGCCGGACCCTGCGGCTGGGGCAACAAACCGGGGTCTATTTCCTGGAAGTGAAAACGCCCACGGATCGCCAGATTATTAAAGTGCTTCGGCAATAAACTGGTGCGGATCAGGTCGGGAATTGGGTGAGTTTATTCCTCAATTCCCGGCTTTTTCCAACCAAAATAAACGATTCCTCATTCCTCCGCATGGGCGGTTTCGATTCATGGCAACACCTATTCTTCTTTTCCGACCACTCGTTTCGACAGGCATCACGAGTTTTCTCTCCCTCCTCCTGCTGGTGCAGATCAGTTGTACCGAACGCAAAAAAGCGGGTACCGAAACGGCGGCTTCGCCCGGTTCGACCCTGGAAATACCGCCCCTGTTCGAACGCCGGGGCGAGCTGGCCACCGCTGTCGAATGGCCACGTACCAAAGAAAAAGTGGACGAGCTTCAGAAAAAGATCAAAAAAACACCCGGCGATATCAAACCGCGTTTGCAGTTGGCCGTCATTTACCTGTCCGAAGCCCGCATCACCGGTGAACACCCGTATTATTACCCGGCGGTTTTGACCATTCTGGATGGCGTCCTGGCGATGGACCCAAAAAACTTTGAGGCTACAACCTTTAAGTCGTCCGTCAAAATGTCGCAGCACCAGTTTGCCGAAGCCCGCGAACTGGCCGAAAAAGCCCGGCAGATCAACCCCGACAACGCCTACGTGTATGGTGTGCTGGTGGATGCCAACGTTGAGCTGGGGCATTACGACGAAGCCGTGGCGATGTCGGACAAAATGCAGCAACTGAAACCGTCGCTGGAATCGTATTCACGGGCGTCGTACCTGCGCGAAATCTACGGCAATTACCCCGCTTCGATTGAAGCTATGAAGCTGGCCGTTCAGGCGGGTTTACCCGGTTCCGAACCCTATTGCTGGAGCAAAAATATCCTGGGCCACCTCTACGAAACCACCGGGCGGCTGGCCGACGCCGAGCAGCAATACGACGGCATTTTAGCCCTGCGGCCCAGTTATGCCTTCGCCCTGGCCGGAAAAGCCCGAATCCAGAAATCCCGCAAAGAATACGACCAAGCGTTAACGACACTCGAAAAAGCCGCCGGGATTATGCCCGAGTTTTCGTTCCACGAAGAAATGGCCGGGATTTATGCCCTGCAGGGTGAGCAGGAAAAAGCGAAGAAAAAGTTTGCCGAAGTGGCCACGATGCTCGACGAAGACGCCCGTTCCGGCCACGCCGTCGACCTCGAACGTTGCAAACTCTACACCAAATCCGGACAACTGGATTCGGCCCGGGTTTACGGGTTGAAGGAATACCGGAAACGGCCGGAGAACATCGACGTCAATCACGCGCTGGCGTGGGTCTATTTCAATCAGAATGACCTGAAAAAAGCGCAGGAGCACATGCAGGTTGCGCTGAAAACCGGAAGCAAAGACCCCGAACGGCTGCAACAGGCCGCTGCCATCGAAGTGGCACTGGGACACGTTGAAATGGGAAACCGGCTGGTTGCGCAGGCCCGGAAAATAAATCCTACCTTCGCACTTTAATCCCGAATGAATGCGATCTGACGACTAACCCGGTTTTATGAAACGAACGCTTTACGCCCTTATCCTGACCTTCATCAGCCTTCAGGCGTTTGCCCACCTCGGCGATATTTCCGGTACCGTCCTCGACCAGACCACCAATCTGCCCCTGCGTGGGGTGGTCGTGCAACTCACCGGTTTGGGCAAAGGCACGGTGACCAATGAATTGGGGCAATACCGTTTCGTGGGGCTGGTAGCAGCTCCCTATAAAATCGAGCTTTCACACATCGGCTTTAAATCGCTGGTTCTCAACGTAACCATCAAAGACGATGAAACGATCACGCTGAATACGGTTTTGAGCCGGTCGTCCATTGAGTTGCGGGAGATCGTCGTTTCAGCGCAGCAGGCGCATGACCAGCAACTGATCAGCAGCCTCGATATCAAGATGCGGCCCATCACCAACTCGCAGGAAATTCTCCGGATGGTGCCGGGTTTGTTCATCGGGCAACACGCGGGGGGCGGAAAAGCCGAACAGATTTTTTTGCGGGGATTCGATATTGACCACGGCACCGACATTCGCCTGACGGTGGATGGAATGCCGGTCAACCTGGTTTCGCACGCCCATGGACAGGGCTACGCGGATTTGCACTTCGTCATTCCGGAGCTGATCGAAGGCGTCGATTTCAGAAAAGGCCCCTACAACGCAGAAAAAGGCAATTTTACGACGGCGGGCTGGGCCGATTTTCGAACACGCACGACATTGGACAAGAGTTTTGCCAAGCTGGAAGCCGGGCAGTTCAATACGTACCGGGTCGTGGCTGGTTTGGATTTACTGGGGGAAAAGGGGCGTACCAAAAATCAATCCGCCTATCTGGCGTCAGAATATTCGTATTCCGATTCCTACTTCGATCATCCGCAAAACTTCAAGCGCCTGAATGTCGTAGGCAAATACCACGGCCACCTGTCGGCCCAGACCAACCTGACGCTGACGGGATCGACGTTCTGGAGCAAATGGAACCACTCCGGCCAGATTCCCAACCGGGCCGTGGCGTCGGGCTTAGTCGGTTTTTTCGGCTCCGTCGACCCGACCGAAAGGGGCGAAACGAGCCGCACCAACGTCAATGCCGAGCTGGTGACGGTGACGCCCAACCAGTACACCATCAAAAACCAGGTCTTCTACAGCAACTACCAGTTCGAGCTGTATTCCAACTTCACTTTTTTCCGGGACGATTCGCTCAACGGCGACCAGATCCGGCAGAAAGAACACCGGAATCTGTTTGGCTACAACGGCAGTGTTTCACGAACGGATTTTGCCGGAAATACCCGGTTTGTGTCCACGGCGGGCCTGCAATACCGCCAGGATCTGACGCACCACACCGAACTGTCGCACACCCGAAACCGGACCGAGACCCTCGAACGGCGGCAATTTGGCAACATCAATGAACGGAATGCCAGCGCTTACGTGGATGAACTCATTCAATTTTCCGACCATTTTTCGCTCAATGCCGGGATTCGGCTCGATTATTTCCGGAGCCAGTACGACGATTTGCTGCGGCCAGCGGACGGTTTGAAACGGGCGGATGCGGCCCTGATTTCGCCCAAACTCAATCTGTATTACACGGTGAATCCCCGGTTTCAGGTCTATCTCAACACCGGAAAAGGCTTTCACTCCAACGACACCCGTGTGGTGGTTCTCCGGAACGGACGGGACATTCTGCCGCCCGCCTACGGTTCTGATTTAGGGGTCATTTTCAAACCGTTCCCCCGTTTGCTCGTCAACGCGGCAGGCTGGTATTTGTGGCTGCAACAGGAGTTCGTGTATGTTGGGGACGAAGGCGTGGTGGAACCGAGCGGAAAGTCACGCCGATACGGGGTCGATCTGTCGGTCCGCTACCAGTTGACCCACCACCTGTACGCCGACCTGGATCTGAATACCGCCAAACCCCGCGCCATCGGCGTCGAATCCGACCCATCCGGTCGGGACCAGAATTACCTGCCGCTGGCGCCGACGTTTACGTCGACCGGTGGCCTGACGCTCCAAAATGCGGGGCGATGGAGTGGCTCGTTGCGGTATCGGTACCTGGGAAACCGGCCAGCCGACGAAACCAATTCCATTGTGGCCCAATCGTATTTTGTGACGGATTTACAGGTCAATTATACGCGTCCCCGCTACCAGCTTGGCTTGTCGGTGCAAAACCTTCTGAATACCCGCTGGAAAGAAACCCAGTTTGCCACCGAAAGCCGCCTGCGTGGCGAGACCACCCCGGTCAACGAAATTCACTTCACCCCCGGAACGCCCTTGTTTGCCCGGCTGAGCTGGACTTTTTTCTGGTAAAAAATCAATTCCTCATTTGCCGAATTCTGCGCCAACTGGCCTGATATTTGCTATTTTTTTTCCATACCCGCATGGGTAGGACAGAATTAACATACAGCCCGGCCAATCGAGTCGGGTTTTGTTTTGACTTTTAGTATACTTGCACAAACATATCTGTTGATTGTATTTTATTGTAAAAAAGTGAGATGTACCTTAAAAAATAGTTGTGTGTATGACTAACTTATTCAGTAAAACGAGAGAAACCGTCATCGCGGGTCAATTCAAAAGCCAGACCACCCTCTTCTCGATGACGCCATCGACCCGGTTCGAGCGAAGATGCCACATCCTGTACGAATCGTACAGCCGCTTTATCGACGACGGTGAAAAACTCCTCGCGGCCGATATCCTGAGCATCATGAAGGACGTGCTCGATGATGAAATCAAGGCCCTGAATACCCCGGCGATTTCCAATAAATAATCCAGGTCGGCGACAGGGGCGGTTTTCCGGAAAACCGTGTTATTCCCTTATCCCTGCGCAACCGATGGGAATAAAAAAGTTTTTTTGAGAATAGCGCATTTCATTGACCGCCCGGATTGACCGAATCACCCGGCAATCCGGACGGTTTGCTTCGTTTTTTGGGTTGACCAGTCCGGCAAGCGGTTTCTTTGTTTCGTTCAACCAGGGCATCACAGTTCTGGTCCATTCATCCAATCAAAACGAAACCATGAAAACCGTCTTTCTGCTGAGTGCATTTTTGCTTGCCTTTCTGTGTTGCAACAATTCCGTTGCGCCCGAAACCCCACCCAAAACCTACGATTTTTCGGCGGTAGACAACTACCTGGAGGAGAACCTCGGCGTCTATCAGGATAGCGTGCTGGTGCTGGTTTCTCAAAACGGGCGGGTGATTTACCAGAAAGAAGTGAACCTGACCACGGGTACAAACCGGCTGATTGCCTCGGCGTCCAAATGGCTGTCGGGCGCGGTGATCATGGCGCTGGTTGATGAAAAGAAGCTGGCGTTGACCGACACCGTCGGCAAATTCCTGCCCATTTTTACCAAATACGGCAAGGGTAACATCACCATCCGGCAGTTGTTTTCGCACACCGCCGGTTTTCCGGGCGACTCCCCCGAGAAGTTTGAATACCGGCGCGACCTGACCCTGGCCCAAGCCGTCGATTCTATTGCCGTTTACACCAAACTGACCAACCCGCCCGGCAAAGCTTTCAATTACGGCAGTGCGAGCATGCACGTTGCCGGACGCATCGCCGAACTGGTATCCGGCCAATCCTGGCAGAAGCTGTTCAATGAGAAAGTGGCGGTTCCGTGCGGGATGCAGGCGACGTATCTGCTGACCAGCCTGAAAAACCCGCTGATCGCCGGTGGTGCCCGAACCTCCGCCCGCGATTACCTGAATTTTCTGGAAATGATCAACCAGAAGGGGGTGTTTAAAGGCAAGCGGGTTTTGAGCGAGCAAGCCATCACGGAGATGCTCAGCGACCAAACCGCTGGTGCTACGATTCAGGGTACGCCCTACCCCACCAACCCGTATTCGCCCCATCCGACGACCGGCGTTCGCTACGGCATCGGAAACTGGCGGGATGTGGTGGACGCGTCCGGGAAGGCTCTGGAAACCAGCAGCCCCGGCCTGTTTGGCGCGCACCCCTGGCAGGATTCCAAAAACAACGTAACCGGGATTATTTTCACGCGCACCACAACCCGGCAAAGCGCCACCACGAGTTTGAAAATCAGGGAGATGATCCGGGCAATTGTTGAGAAATAAAGGAAAGTCCGGTTTTAAAACGGCAGCGCGGGCAAACGGACAGAAACCGTGGTTCCCTGATGAGGTACGGATTGAATCTGGAGAACGCCCTGGTGGAGGCTGATGATCTTTTCCGCCAGCGTTAAGCCGAGGCCAAATCCCTGAATACCACCTACGTTTCCGGCCCGCATCATGGGTAGAAACACATCGGACAACTGCGCTTCGGGAATGCCGATGCCCTGATCGAAGACATCGATAACGACCCACGAAGGCTGGTAGGTCACCTGAACCTGCACCGGCTGGTGGCTGGAATATTTACAGGCGTTGTCGATGATGTTGATCAGGGCGGTTCGCAGCAGACTGTTGTTACCGACCACCTTGATGATCGAACTGCTCTCCGTAAAAATGTCGGTCAGTTGGAGTTCAATGGCCTGTTCGGGGTATTTTTCCTGGAAATAGGTGACAGTATCTAAAATGGTGTCGACCAGATTGATGTCTTCCAGCAACCGCGACGGATTCAGCCCTTCCACTTCGGTCAAACGCAGCAGGGAGTTGGCCAGGTCGATGGCGCCATCCAACCGAAACAGGGCTTTCTCGATGCTTTGGTGGGTGGCTTCCAGCGACTGATCGTAGGCCAGACTCGTTTCCAACATGCCCTTGACCACCGTCAGGGGCGTCCGGATTTCGTGGGAGGCATAGCCGATAAAATGCTCGTGGCTCAGCGCCAGTTGCTGCAACTGGCTCAACAGGTCATTGAACGAGCCGGCCAGGTAACTGGCTTCGTCGGGCTGGGGTTCGTGAATCAGCCGAAACGAGAAATCATTGACGGTAGCCGTGTTGATCTGGCGAATGAGCTGGTCAAACGGGTACATGGCCCGGCTGGCAAACAAAAAACCGGCCAGCACAATGACCACCAGCGAAAGGAAATTGCCACCGATCAGGATGGCCACCAGATTCCGGCTGGTCTGTCGCCCACTCAGGTCATAGGCCGTCACAACAGCCACATAAACCTGGTTTTGATGCCGGAACGAGAGAGCAACACCCTCCTTCGGAGCTTCCCATTCCGGACTCAGGTAGGTAAAATACACTTCGTCACGACGGGCCTCCTCAAGCAGTTCGGACGGTGGCGGATAATCGTCGGGGCCGGTCGAGGCATAAATTCGCTGGTTTTGGTCGTCAAAAAGCGTTTCGTGCTGCTCGGGTAAGGTCAGGTAGGTCGATTGCTGAAATTCGCTGCGGTTCTGAAAATAGGTCTGAGCCGCCAGTGCCCGGCGCTGCAAGCGGGTCTTCATCAGCGAACTCCGGTACGATTCGTAGGCCTGAAAAATAAACACGGAGAACAGAATGAGCAAAGCCGCCACCAGCAGACCAAACGCAATAGTTATCTTCTGCTTGATGCTCATGGTTCGGCACCGATCATATACCCGACTCCAAAGACCGTGTGCAAAAGCTTCGGTTCTACGGTATCAATTTTCCGGCGCAGGTAGTTGATGTACACGTCCACAACGTTGGTGTTGGTGTTAAAATGCACATCCCAGACATTTTCCTGAATGCTCACCCGACTCACCACCCGCCCCTGATTGGCGAGCAGATACTCCAGCAGGGCATATTCCCGCGCCGTCAGGCTAATGCGCTGCCCCGCCCGCCAGACCTGGTGCGACTGCGTATCAAGTTCCAGATCCAAAAGTTGAAGCCGCTGGGGCAGCAGTGGCCGGGGCGAATTCCGCCGGGCGAGGGCTTTCAGCCGAAAAAGGAGCTCTTTGAAAGCGAACGGTTTGGTCAGGTAATCGTCGGCACCGGATTCGAAGCCCAGTACTTTGTTGTCCAGACTCCCCAGCGCCGTCAGCAGAATAACCGGAATGGCCGGCCAGTTCTGCTTTACATACCGGCACAGGTCGTAGCCGTTCATGCCGGGAATGTTCACATCCAGCACGACCACATCAAACCGGTGTTCGTTGACCAGACTGCGGCCAATAACGCCATCGAACGCCATTGAAACCGAAATCCCTTCCGACTGCAATCCTTTCTGGATGAACTGCGCCAGTTCAACATCATCTTCCACCAGTAAGACATTCATAGGCTGTCTCCCTCTTTTTTTTGGATAAATGTAGCAACAAAGTAAGCAATTCAGGGGATTGGCCCGGACTCTAACCAAATTCTAATAACTCACTAATCAGCCTTTAATGGAAGGGGTGGTTATTTTGAAAAGGAATGGCTGCGGCCCGTACAGCCGGATTCTTATTTTGAAACGCACTATGATTCAACGTCATCTGCTTGCCTTTGTCTTTTTGCTGGGGAGCTCTCCTTATCTATATTCCCAGACGCTAACGCTGGAGGGAGCGGTTGAAGCCTCCTTTGCCCAATACCCCACGCTGGCGGCTCAGCGGTCGGCGCTGGAGGCCATCCGGGCCAACGTCCGGGTCGTCCGCGACAACCGACTGCCCAATGTCCGGCTGCACGATCAGATCAACATCGGAACGGCCAACGGGTTGTCCGGTTCGTATTTTTCGCTGGGCCTGATCGTGCCGACCTCGGGCGGACGCCGGGCCGAAAACCGCCCGGATCTTGCATCGGGCAACGTGGCGCTGGCGACCGCCGACTGGGAAATCTACAACTTTGGCCGGTTTTCGGCGGAAGACAAGCTCGTTCGCAGCGATGTCGCCGTCAGCGAAGCGAACCTCCAGCGCGAGCAGTTCGGGTTGCGCCAGACGGTGATTAGCAGTTACCTCGATTTATACTGGACGGAGCAGAATCTGCTCATCGAAGAGCAGAACCTGGCCCGGGTCGATACCGTGCGCCGGATCATCGTCAACCTGGTTCGCAACGGCGTCAAGCCCGGCCTGGACTCTTCTCTCGCCAACGTCGCGCTTTCCCGCGCCCGGCTGGCCTACCTCCGGATGCAGGAAGAACGGCAACGCGCGCGGGTTCAACTGGCCACGCTGACGGGTCGCCCGGCCGAAGAGGTAAAAATCGATACCGCCTTCCGGGTCGGGCCTTTGCTGGTTCCGCTTTCGACCTCGCTCACCCCACCGACGCATCCGCTCCTGCGGGTTCAGGAACGACTCGTCACCCGGCAAACCGCCGAGATCGACCTGATCCGAAAATCAGCCCTTCCGCGAATCTCGCTGCTGGCGGCTACCTGGGCGCGGGGCTCCAGTCTGGACGTCGAAAACAACTACGGCCCGGTGGGGAAAGGGCTGGCTTATAGCCGAACGAACTACCTGCTCGGCATCGCCGGAACGGTTAATCTGATGGATTTCCGACGGGCTTCTCACCGCATCAAGCTCCAGCAATTCCGGATTGAGGAAGCCCGCAATCAGTTGGCCGTGGCCAGGCTGCAACTCCAGAGTGCGGTGGGAATTGCCGACGCCCAGCTCGCCGTCGTTCAGAGCGAACTGACCCAACTGCCCTACACGCTGCGCTCAGCCCAGGATGCCTACAACCAGCGGTTTTCGCTCTACAACAACGGATTGGAAACCATTTTGAGCCTGACCGACGCCCTGACGCTGCTCACGGCGGTGGAGAAAGAAGCCGTGCAGACCCGCGCTCAGGCCGTTCAACTCCGGTTGCAACGCGCCCAGGCGACCGACAATTTTGAGGAATTCTATTCGCTGTTCCGGCGTTAACCCACCCTAAATTTCCAGCGTATGTCTTTATTAGCAACGTCGTTGAAACGCCCGATTGCGGTTTTGGTACTCGTGACCGGAGTCGTTATGTTTTCGATCCTGTCGGCCATGCGGATTCCCATCGACATTTTCCCGCGTCTGAACTCCCCGACCATTTACGTGATCGAACCCTATGGGGGGATGTCACCGGCGCAAATGGAAGGGTTCTTTGCCACCCGGATGCAGGATCAGTTTCTGTACATCGGCGGTATTCGGGAAATTCAGAGCCGCAGTGTGCAGGGACTCACCATCGTAAAGCTGGCTTTTTATGAAGGTTCCGACATGGCTCAGGCAGCCGCCGAAGTGGCCATCCAGGTAAACCGGGCCATGAAATTTTTCCCGCCGGGCGCGCTGCCCCCGCAGGTGGTGCGCTACGATGCGTCGTCGGTGCCGATCGGTGATCTGGTGTTTTCGAGTAAAACCCGTTCGCTCGCGGAAATTCACGAACTGGCCGTAACGCGCATCCGGCCCCTCTTTTCCACCGTGCCGGGCCTGACCGCTCCGCCCCCGATCGGAACCAACTCCCGCACGATTGTCATCAATCTGAACCCCGACAAAGTCCGGAGCCTGAACCTCTCGCCCGATGAAGTGGTGGAAGCGCTGGCCGCCAACAACGCCATGACGCCCTCCGGCAATATCCGGATCGACAACACCACCTACATCACCACGCTGAATTCGCTGGAAGACCAGGTGGCCGACTTTAGCCGGATTCCGGTCGTTACGCAGGGACACCGCACCGTCTTTCTGGGCGACGTTGCCACCGTGCTCGACGGTTCGGACGTCACCGCCGGGTATGCGCTCGTCAACGGCAACCGCTCATCGTACATCCCGGTTGTTAAAACCGCCGATGCCTCGACCTGGGACGTGGTTACGCGGCTGAAAGCCAAACTGCCCGAAATGCGCGGTCTGCTCCCGGACGATATTGAGGTCAATTACGAATTCGATCAGTCGGTATTTGTAATCAATGCCGTTGAAAGTCTGCTGTTTGAAGGAGGGCTTGGGGCCATTCTGACGGGTCTGATGGTGTTGCTCTTCCTGGGCGACTGGCGCTCGTCGGTCATCGTCATCATCACGATTCCGGTTTCCATCATTGCCGCCGTATTGGGATTAAGTCTGGCCGGACAAACGATCAACATCATGACATTGTCGGGGCTGGCGCTGGCCATCGGGGTGCTGGTGGATCAGGCCACGGTGACGATTGAGAATATTCACCAGCACCTGGACATGGGCAAACCCCGCAAGCAGGCAATTTTCGATGCCTGCAAGGAAGTCGCCCTGCCGCTGTTGCTGATCCTGCTGTGTATTCTGGCGGTTTTTGCGCCCTCGTTCATCATGACGGGCGTTCCCCGGGCCATGTTCCTGCCCCTGTCGCTATCGATTGGTTTTGCCATGACGGTTTCCTATTTCCTGGCCCAGAGTCTGGTGCCGGTATTGGCCAACTGGCTCATGAAAGACCACGTTCACAAAGCGGATCACGAAGCGAAAAAACCCGGCTTTTTCGAGCGCGTCCGCGTCGGATTTGTGGGTCAGACGGGGCGACTTCTTCAACGCAACGGGCTCATTCTCACGTTGTATTTCGTCGGCATTCTGGCCCTGGCTGGCGTCGGTTTTGTATTGATCGGGAAAGACATGCTGCCTGTGACCAATTCCGGCCAGATGGTCATCCGGATGAAAACACCCGACGGCACCCGGCTCGAACGCACTGAAGAACGCGTGAGCGAACTTCTGGCGCTGGTCGATGAGGTGTCGGGGGGAAACCTGGCGGTTTCGTCGGCTTATGTCGGGGTTGTACCGACCAACTACGCGACCTCCAACCTCTACGTGAATACCAGCGGAACCAACGATGCGGTTATTAAAGTGGGACTGACCAAGGGGTTTCATACCAACATGCAGGACCTGAAAGAACGCATCCGGCTGGCGGTTCAGGACCAGCTTCCCGACCTCACACTCTCGTTCGAACCCGCCGATCTGACCGAAAAACTCATGAGCGGGGGCGCCAGCACGCCCATTGAGGTGATGGTGGCCGGGCGTAACATGAAACAGATTGCGGGGTATGCCAACCAGTTGGTCGACAGCCTGGCCGACGTTTCGTACCTGCGCGACGTCCGCATTCTTCAGCCGCTGAAATTTCCGGTCATCAACATCACGCTCGACCGGCAGAAACTGGCCATGATGGGATTGAACCTCCAGCAAGCCGCCCGGTCCATTACCGCGTCCACTTCGTCAAGCCGGTATACTGAAAAAAACCAGTGGCTCGATAAACAGTCAGCCTACACGTACCAGGTGCAGGTGCAGATTCCGGAATATGACATGCGCAACATGACGCAGTTGGAGTCGATTCCGCTGGTGGCGGGGCAAACGCGACCCGTGCTGGGCGATGTCGCCACGTTTTCCATGGACACCCTGCCCGGCGAATATGACCGCATCGGCCCCCGCCGGTTCGTAACGGTTTCAGCCAACGTACACCACCGCGATCTGGGCACGGCCACGCAGGCCGTGGAAGCCACCATTGCCAAACTGGGCGAAACCCCGAACGGACTCATCACGGAAGTGAAAGGGATGTCGTCGCTGCTGACCGAAACGCTCGACAGCCTGCAACTGGGGCTGGGCATTGCGGTGCTGGTCATCTTCCTGTTGCTGGCCGCCAACTACCAATCCTTCAAGCTGTCGTTTGTGGTCCTCAGCACCGTCCCCGCCGTCATCGTGGGGTCCATTGGGCTGCTGCTGTTGACGGGCAGTACGCTCAATTTGCAATCGTACATGGGGATCATTATGTCGACCGGTATTTCCGTCGCCAACGCCATTCTGATTGTCACCAATGCGGAGCGGTTGCGGTGGGAATACCGCAACGTGACGCGGGCTGCCATCGATAGTGTGGGGCTGCGGCTCCGGCCGGTTCTGATGACCTCGTTTGCGATGGTGGCCGGTATGGTGCCCATGGCGATGGGTACGGGCGAGGCCGGGGAGCAGGTAGCCCCACTGGGCCGGGCCGTCATTGGCGGACTGATTGCCTCGACCCTGGCCGCGCTGTACATCGTGCCGCAGGTCTACGTCTGGTTGCAGCGAAATACGAATTACGTTGACCCATCCCTGCTGCCCGACGACACGACTGCCGACCATCCGGTTGTTGAAACTCTCGATTTTGAACCCCAACCCGTTCATCCTTAAGCGTATGAAAATCACCGAATATAGTCGTTTGCTGGTCCTGCTGGGCCTTTGCACACTGAGTAGCTGTAACTCGTCCGACTCGGCGCAGACGGTTATGAAAAAGAAAAAGACCACCAAACCGGTGGCCGAAACCAACTACCGCATTGGCGCCGTGTCGCGGCAACCGGTGGGGCAAACCGTGCAACTGCCGGGCGAATTTCACCCCTATCAGGAAGTCACCATCTACCCCCGCGCGACGGGTTTTGTGGATCGGGTGCTGGTCGACCGGGGTTCGGCGGTACGAAAGGGCCAGGTGCTCATGACGATCGACGCACCCGAAACCGAAGAGCGGCTGGCGGCTACCCGTTCCAATTCGCTCAAAGCTCAGGCTATGCTGGTGGCCAGTCGCGAACATTACCGGCGGTTACTGGCCAGTAACAAGGTCCCCGGCTCCGTATCGGCTTTGGATCTCGAAACCGCCCTGGCGCGGGTGCATGCCGACAGTGCGTCGTTGCTGGGCGAAGAAGCCAATTACCGCGCCATGGCCAAACTCAAATCCTACCTGACCGTTGCGGCTCCGTTCGATGGGTTCATCACCGAGCGGAACGTTCACCCCGGGGCGCTGGTCGGAACCGGGGCACGGCAGGACCGGCCCATGCTGGTGCTGCAACAGCAAAACCGCCTGCGGCTGGTTTTCGATGTTCCCGAAACCTACAGCAGCCAGCTCCGGAAAAGCGAAGCGTTGGCGTTCACCGTCAGTGCCCTGCCGGGCAAGGTCTTCAAAGGGAAAATTAGCCGCCGGTCGGGCACGATGAACCAAAAGTTCCGCTCCGAAACGGTCGAAATCGATGTAGACAACCCAAACCGCCAGCTTCAGCCCGGCATGTTTGCCGACATCAGCCTGTCGGCCACCGGAACGCCCGGTGCGCTGGCGGTTCCCACATCGGCGGTTGTTGCCTCTACGGAGGGTCAATACGTCATCAAAGTCGAGGACGGCCGGGCCAAGCGTGTGGCGATTCGGCGGGGCCAGAAATCCGGCGACATGATTGAAATTTTCGGCGATTTACGCGACAACGACCAAGTCATTTTCAACGCCCGGGAAACCATCAAAGAGGGAACGGCGATTCAGTAGATACGGTAATCGGGTAAACCGGAAAACCGTCTGCACCAAACCTTTCAAAGACCCGTCCGGTTATATGAAGCACGATGGAACAACCCCATAAACTTCCCGCCAAAACGCCGGGGCCCGCCGATTACCTGGCCAACGAACGAACCTTTCTGGCCTGGATACGAACCAGTGTAGCCCTGATGGGCTTCGGGTTTGTCATTGTCAAATTCGCCCTTTTCATCCGCCAGCTTAGCGTCGCCCTCGGCGAAGGAACGGTTTTGCCCTCGAAAGGCTATTCGGCGGTCATCGGCGTGTTGATGGTGGCTCTGGGGGCCGTCCTGGCCCTGCTGGCTTTCTTCCGGTACCGATCGGTCGAAAAACAACTCAACGAAAACGTTTTCTTCCCCTCTCAACGGCTTTCGCTCCTGCTGACTCTAAGCATCGTCATTGGGGCTATCCTCCTGATTCTGTACCTTTTACCCGGCATTTAATTCGGATGGCATTCAAAACCGGGCCGTGTCCAGCGACGAGAACAGCAGGTGACGCAGAAAGGTCAACAAGGGATCTTTGTCGCCGACCGGGTTCTGCGATTCGGGATCAAAATCGGTCAGTGACGGTAAGTGTTGCATAAAAAATGCCTGGTAATGAGCGGTTTCGATCAGGGAGCTGGCACGCGACCGGGCGTAGGGATAGCCGGGGCGGTATTCCAGAATGATGCCAGCGATGCGGCTGCACAAGTCTTTATACGGTTTGAAGAGTTGCTCCCGGTTGTCTTCCGTCACGTGGTGCGTCAGATAGGCTTTACTCGCTTCCTGAATCACGATGCTGTGCAAAGCCGGAATATCCATGTCGTCCGCTTCCGTCGATACGTTGAGGGCCGATAGGTCTTTCAGCAGCAGCAGCTTTAGTATACGCTCCAGTTTCTCCCGCGAATCGGTCAGGTTATTGGTCTGGAACAGCACCTGGTATTCCAGCCACTGCCAGTACCAGGCCACCAGATACACCAGCAACCGGTGTTTATTTTCAAAATACCGGTAAATACTGGCCTCTTTGGTGTTGATCCGCTCCGCAAGCTTTCGGAACGTCATCTCTTCAAATCCAATTTCGGCCATCAACTGAATGCCCTGCCGAACGATCCGGCGACCCAGTTCTGAGCTTTCCGGATCACGTAGAAAAAGCTTCCCGTTCATCCGAACCACAACGGTGTATTCCATTTAGCGCGTCTATTTACTGTGCAATAGAAAATTCGTACACAAAGAAACAAACTTTCAGGAATAAAAGTTATGTTTGCAAGAATGATAGTTTTACTATCAGTTAAGAAAGCAATTTTATGGCACCTATACATTCGTATCAACAACCCCCACCAACCCCCACCCAACGGCTTCTCCGGCTGCTCGGAACCGAAAAAAAAGACATTGGGTACATTTATCTCTACGCCCTGATTACGGGCTTGATCAGCCTCTCTCTGCCGCTCGGTATTCAGGCGGTTTTCAACCTGGTGTCCAGCGGACTGGTGTTCAGTTCGGTCTACGTCCTAATCGGGCTGGTGGTGGTGGGCGTGCTGGCAGCCGGGTTGCTGGTGGTGGGTCAAATGACGCTGGTGGAAGTGCTGCAGCAACGCATTTTTGCCAAAGCAGCTTTTGAGTTTGCCTACCGGCTCCCCCGGATTCAGCCCGAAGCACTCTCGGCGTATTACCCCCCCGAGTTGATGAACCGGTTTTTCGACGTCCTGACGATTCAGAAGGGATTACCCAAATTATTGATCGACCTGACGGCGGCCGCAGTACAAATTCTGTTTGGGCTCATCCTGCTCTCGTTCTACCACCCGGTTTTTCTCGGATTTGGTTTTTTTACCCTGCTGGTCATTTTGGGCGTTAGCTGGCTCTACGGGCCACGCGGCATTCGGACGAGCCTGGATGAATCCAAATACAAATACAAGGTGGTCAGTTGCCTGGAAGAATTCGCCCATGATCTCCCCCGCTACCGCCATCAGAACGACCCGGAGCCGATCGACCGGATCGACGAACTGGTCGCCAATTATGTATCGAATCGCAATTCGCACTTTAGCGTTCTGAAACGGTTCTTTTACAGTGCCATCGCCTTCCGGACGCTGATCACCGGCGGTTTGCTCATTCTGGGAACCTCCCTGGTGATCAGCCGGGAAATGACGCTGGGCCAGTTTGTGGCGGCCGAACTGGTGATCGTCCTGATTTCCGGATCGGTGGAGAAACTGATTTCGGGCATCGACACGGTTTTCGACATGCTGACCGCCGTCGAAAAAATTGCCAACGTAACGGATTTACCACTCGAAACCGAACCAGCGACTCATGCTTAACCTATCCAACCAGCGGGTTGATGAGGCACTGTTCACCCATTACCCGCTCAAAACCCTCCGAACCCTCCCCCAACCCGACAGCGGTCGGCGGTTGGGTCGCTGGATGCTGGCTCTGTTACTCATCGGCCTGTGTGTTATGTTTTTACCGTGGCAGCAGAACCTCAACGGCGAAGGAACCGTCACGGCGCTGACCCCCCAGGATCGTCCGCAAACCATCCAGAACGCCATTGCCGGACGGATCGAACGCTGGCGAATTCAGGAGGGGCAGTATGTCAAAAAAGGCGATACGATGCTGGTGATCTCTGAAATCAAAGACGAGTATTTTGATCCCAGACTGCCCCAGCGACTCGACGAACAACTCGACGCCAAGCAAGGCAGCCTGGAAGCCACCGATGCCAAAATCTCGGCCCTCGACGGACAGATTGCCGCCCTCAAAACCGGGTTACAGGTCAAACTGGCGTCGGCCCGAAACAAGATTCGTCAGAGCGCGTTCAAAGTGACCAGCGACAGCACGGACCTGCTCGCCGAACGGAAGAATTACCAGATTGCCCTCGACCGGCTGGAGCGGTATGAAAAGGGGTACAAAAACGGTCTGTTTTCACTCACCGACCTCGAATCCCGGCGACTGAAAGTGCAGCAGGACTACGCCAAGGTGATTGCCTGGGAGAACAAGCTGAACGTGTCGCGGCAGGAACTGGTCAACGCCCGGCTCGACCTGAACACGATTCAGGCCGATTACCAGGAGAAGATTGCCAAAGCCCTCTCGGACCGCAGTTCGGCGGTTTCGTACCGGGCCGAAGCCGACGGCGAGATTTCCAAAATCCGGAATAAAATCAGCAGCGTAGACGTTCGGCGGGGGTTATACGTCGTTCGTGCACCGCAGGATGGCTACGTGGTTCGGTCGTTGAAATTCGGAATTGGCGAGACCATCAAGGAGGGCGAATCCATCGCTACCCTGCAACCCGCCAACCCGTCCATTGCCGTCGAACTCTACGTTCGGGCGATGGACGTGCCGTTGATTCAGCGCGGGCGCGAAGTCCGGATTCAGTTCGATGGCTGGCCAGCCATTCAGTTTTCGGGCTGGCCGACAGTGGCCGTCGGTACGTTCGGGGGCGAGGTGGCCGTTATCGATGCCGTTAGCAGTGTCAACGGGAAATACCGCCTGCTGGTGCGGCCCAAAGCCCGGCCCAGCGACCAGCCCTGGCCCAAACAGTTGCGCGTTGGTTCCGGCGTGTATGGCTGGGTCATGCTCGACGACGTACCGATCTGGTACGAGATCTGGCGGCAGTTGAACGGTTTTCCGCCCAGTTTGAAAGAAGAACCTAAAGAGGAAAAGAAGGCATGAAGCGTCTCATCCTACTCTATGGGCTCTTGCTGGGTGGCGCGGTGTCCGGCAAAACATTCGGACAAACCCCGACTCCCTCTCCGGACACGACGGTTTTTACGGCGGCCGATTTCTACCGGGTCGTTTCGCAGTACCACCCGATTGTCCGGCAGGCCGCTTTGCTGAACGAGGAAGCCCGGCAGGAAATCCGCCAGGCACAGGGCGCATTCGACCCGAAGCTGTTTTCGGCTTATGACCGCAAGGAATTCGGCAATAATCTGTATTACGACAAGTGGCAATCCGGGTTGGCGATTCCGGTTTTGCCGGGCGGGATCGACGTTAAGATGACCTATGACCGCAACCGGGGCGAGTACCTGAATCCGGAATACCGGGTGCCTTCAACCGGTCTGGCGGCCGTAGGTCTGAGCGTCCCGATCGGGCAGGGTTTGCTGATCGACGCCCGGCGCAATGCCTTGCGTCAGGCGCAGTTGGCGGTCAATCTGGCGGATGCCGATCGGTTGAAACTGATCAACAAAACGCTGTTCGATGCGGCCAAAACCTACTGGGACTGGTATATGACCTACCAGCAGTTTCAGTTGATCCGGCAGGGCTACCAACTGGCCGACACCCGGTTTCGGGCCATGCGGGAACGGGCCGCCCTGGGCGATGTGGCTCCCATCGACACTACCGAAGCCCTGATTACGGTGCAGGACCGGCTGGTGCAACTCCAACAGGCGGAAGTTGACTGGCAGAACGCCCGCTTGCGGCTGACGGCTTTTCTGTGGATCAGCGATGATGCGAACACCCCGCCCAAGCCGGTTGACCTGCCCCTGGCGGTGGTGCCGCAGACCGCTCCGCTCGATCGAACCACCGAAGCCCAACTGCAAAATCTGCTGAGTCGGGCGGCCGAACAACACCCGGAATTACTGAGCCTGGCGGCCAAAGGACAACAACTGGCGGTGGAAGAACGGTTTCGGCGGTCGTTGCTGCAACCCCAGATCACGCTGAATGCCAGTTTGTTGAGCCGCACGCCCTTGACGGGGCTGGGATACGATGGCCCCAGCTACTACGCGTTTCGGCCCGAGAACCACAAAATTGGTCTGGATTTGACGTTTCCGCTCTTCCTGCGCAAAGAGCGCGGCAAGCTTCGGCAGGTGCAGATCAAAAGCCAGCAGTTGAACCTCGAACGGCAGCAAACCGGCCGCGATATTGCCAACGACGTACAGGCCGCCTGGAACGAACTGAAGACGCTGGAAGGTCTGATTTCCGTTCAGCAACAGACGGTTGCCAACCAGCAAACGCTGGTGCGGGCCGAACAGCAGAAGTTCGACATCGGTGAAAGTTCGCTCTTTCTGATCAACAGCCGAGAAACTAAACTGATTGATTTACAGATCAAACTGGAAGAATTACGGGCCAAATACCAGAAAGCCGTAGCCACCCTTTGGTACGCAGCCGGTACCAACGCAGGATCGATGTAATCACAAATTCGATTGGTCATTCCTCCGGGATGACCAATCGAATGCCATCAAAGGGATCTCCTGAAACCAAATGAACCGTGGACCTATGGCACATACCGGTTGAACTGCAGCCCCTGCCCATACACTGCCGTGACCAGTACTGGGTCCAGCCCTTTGCCGGAAACCACCAGCGACTTCCGGGCATCGCCGGTAATGAACAGGCCACTTTCGCGGGGCATGAGCGGTTTGAAATGGCCACGACCGTCGCCCAGCAACACCAGCCCGAACGACGCATCCTGACGCCCCATGTTGACTTCGTTCGGATAAAAATTGCCGGTCAACACCGCATCCATCTTGCCATCGTGGTTTACATCCTGCGGAATAATTTCAAAAACCGGTGACTGCTGCGCCAGGCGCGGCAAGGGCGTTACTTTAAATTCACCATTGCCCCGATTTTCGAGGTAGGCACTTTCCAGGTACGTGGCCTCAACCTGATAGGCTCCGTCGAGGTCGTCGCGGGTCAGTAGCTCGTCAAATGTCACCTTTGCGTAATCGGCATACCGCTGGTATTTACGCCGGAACTGAATCACCTGCTGGTTCAGCGCATCGCGGGGGATGGCCGGATATTGAACGCCCTTGATAAAATACCCCATCAGCGGATCGAACGTGCCGTCTTTGTTAAAATCTTTTGCGATCATCTTGATCGGCTCTTTCTCCGACGCCCGGTAGAGCGTATTCAGCCCTTCATTGCCGGCGATGTAGTCCAGATCACCGTCGTTGTCGAAATCGCCCTGGGCGAGGGAATTCCACCAACCGGTACAATGACCGGGCCGCCGGAGCGGTGATGAGTGAATGAGTGAATGAGTGAATTGCCTACCGGATTCATTTTTTATGAGGGTTAAAGGCATCCATTCGCCGGCTATTAGCAGGTCGGGCCACTGGTCGTTGTTGGTGTCGGTCCAGAGGGCGGTGCAGACCAAACCGGCTTTCAGTAAATCGGGGCAAAGCTGGGCGGTGACGTCCGTAAACGTGCCGGAACCGTTTTTGGTGTCGTTGCGGAGCAGATAACTCCGGGCCGGAAGCGGGTACTGACCGGGAATCTGCCGTCCTCCGACGAACAGATCGAGGTCTCCGTCACGGTCGTAATCAGCCGCCACCACGCAGGAACCGCTGCCCGACACGTCCGGCAAAGCCTTCGCCGGAGCCGGGCTGAAATTACCCTTTCCGTCGTTCACGTACAGCCGGTCCTGGTAAAAAGATTGGTCGGACGCAGGCCGTTCGGCTCCCCCGCCGACCACGTACAGATCCAGGTCTCTATCGCCGTCAGCGTCGAACAACAGGGCAGCCGTATCGTCGTGGTTGGAGTGAATCGGGAACGGTTTTTTGGTAAACCCACCGGTTATCGTCCGGATCAGAAAACAGGCTTCGCTGCCCCGGTAGGTTCCGCCCACGAAGCAATCGTCCAGACCATCGCCGTTGATGTCGCCGGATGCCAGCGCAAAACCGGTACGCGACAGCATTTTGTGCAAAGCTGCTGTTTGTTTAAAATCCACAAAACCCGAAGAGCGGTGCTGAAAATCCAGCGGAATTTCGTCCGTCACATTTGCAAACAGCGGTTTGGCGGTTACCGGATTCGCTTTGAGTTCGTTCTTTCCGGCCTGACTGAACCGAAGCGTCAGGCGTTGGTTTGCCGGAATCCGATATTGCTTTTCGGACAAACCGCCCGGCCATTCCACCAGCAACGAATCGATTCCCGTTGATTTTCCGAGTCCAAAATACAGAAGCGGCTCAACCGACGACTGAAACCCGCGCACCACCGAGAGTTCGGCGTATTGCTGTTGTCCGCCCGCCCAGAGTGTAACTTTCGCACCAATGCCCTGCCGGTTTCCTGCCTGGCCCTCCAGTTTGATGGACACATACGGCGCCGGTTTTTGCTGCTGCACCCGGTTTTGGTACACCAGCGCTTCGGAATCGATGGTGTTGACGACCAGATCCAGATCGCCATCGCCGTCCAGATCAGCATAAGCAGCGCCGTTGGAATACGACAGATCGGCCAGCCCCCAGGCCTTCGAGACGTCCGTAAACGCCAGATCACCGGCGTTCTGGTAGGCGTAATTCGGCACTTTCACCTCCGGCACTTTCCGGATCAACTCCTCGCGTTTGTCCTTCTGAAATTCGGCCGTACCGAAACCGGAAAACTCCTCGGTGAACTGAATAAAATCGCGGTCGGTCACATCCCGACGGTAGCCATTGGTAATGTAGAGGTCCTTGCGACCGTCGTTGTCGTAATCAGCCAGCAGCGCGGCCCAACTCCAGTCGGTTTTGGCAACCCCCGCCAGCAGTCCGATTTCACTGAAAACCGGCACCGTATGTTTCTCGTCCGTTCCTTTATGAACCCCCAGATTCAGTTGCAGCGAATTGCGCATGTACTGCATCTGGTAGCGATACGGTTCCGAAATGCTCAGTTCCTTGCGGTCGTAATCCTGTCCGGCGAGCATCTTTTTCTGCCGCGCGTTTTCTTCCGGCAACATGTCGAGCTGGAAAATATCGGGTAAACCGTCGTTGTTAAAATCGGCCACATCGACGCCCATGCCATACAGGCTCGTGTGCGCCGTGGCCTGTCGAATCACATTGGTAAACATGGGATTCCGGGGGGCGGTTTTTCCGGTATTCAGATACAGAATGTCGCTGCTGATGAAGTCATTCGAACAGTAAATGTCGGGATAACCATCTTTGTTGAGATCGCTGATGGCCAGGCCCAACCCCAGGCCTTCATAGATAATACCGGCTTGCCGAGAAATATCCTTAAAAACCGGGTGGCCCTGCGGACCAACACCGTCGTTGCGGTACAATTTACCGGTGCTGGGATACGAACCGTCGTTGATCGTAGCGCGGAGGTAGTTCGGATTTTGCAGATCGGGACCGGTATTGAGCAGATAGGCATCGAGATCGCCGTCGAGGTCATAATCAAAAAAGGCGGTTTGGGTCGTAAAGTTGGCATCCGCCAGACCATAGGCTGCGGCCATTTCCTTAAAAACCGGCTTGCCTTTTTGAACGCCCTGATTGATGAACAGCAGGTTTTCCGAGTGGGGCATGGCCGGGTGTTTGGCCACACTGACGTAGATATCCAACCAGCCATCGTCATTGACGTCCGCCATGGAAATCCCGGTGCACCAGCGGTTGGTAGTCAACCCGGCGGCTTCGGTGACATCCTCGAACTTCCAGTCGTGCGTCGTGGAATCGATGCGGTTGAGATACAGCCTGCAACTGACCTGATTGCCGCCGAAGAACACATCCGGTTTGCCGTCGTTATCGACATCGCCAACGCCGACGCCACCGCCGTTGTAGAAATTGGTGAACGAAAACGCGTTCAGCGAATCGGTGGGTTCGAGGGTGTTGGCAAAGGCAATCCCGGTTTGGCGGGCGGGCATCTGCTCAAAAAGCGTTGGCTCCGACTGCCGGCAGGCAGCACCTCCAACAATCAAGAGAAGAAAAATACGGGATGGCAAAGTGGAAAAACGCATGGATTTCGCGGGCAATAACGACTGGCTGAAAGCGAATAAAGCGAGGAGCAAGCGGTTATTTACCGTTGCCCCTCGCTTACTTTCCTATTTCATCATTTGTCAATCCGGGAAAATCAATAGCCCGGGTTCTGGTTAGTCGGCTCAATTTTTGGATTATTGTCCACTTCCTGCTGCGGAATGGGCAACAACTCGTGCTTGTTTTTCTGGAAATACGCAAACGGCTCGGTTTTCAGTTTACCCGCTTTCCGCCAGCGCAGAATGTCGCGGTTGCGGATTTGTTCGCCACTCAGCTCCACGCGTCGTTCGTGCATGATGGCCGCAAAAACCTGATCTTTCGTACCCACCGGATAGGCGGCCGTCGGATAGGCCGGCAGGGCGACACTCTTGCGCGCCCGAACCATATTCAGGTATTTGACAGCTTCCGTGATGGAACCGATTTCGTTTTCGACTTCGGCCATCGCCAGCAGGGTTTCGGCATAGCGCATGATCCGCTGGTTGATGCCGCCGGTCAGAAACGTCTGATCGGTTTTATACATCAGCGAGAATTTGCGCCAGCTTACCTTCATCGTTTTGCCGTCGACCACCGACGAGTTGCCGTTTTGGGCCGCATCCGTCAGCACGTTTTTATCCAGGTTGTACTTATCGCCTGTCACGTAAAACGACTTGGCAAAACGCGGATCGGTGCCGGTGGCGGTTTTCTCAAACTCATTCAACAGGCTGTTGGAAGGAATCACGTTCCGCCAGCCGATGGCCGAATATTCCTGCGTCCGAACGGTTTCCGTGCCAGCCGTTGCGCCGTTTCCGTCACCATCCCAGTTGTAGTTGCCCCCCGCCGGGAAGAAATTAATTTCAAAGATGGACTCTTTATTGAACTCCGTTTCTTCGATAAAATTATCCGAATACTCATCCACCAGGCTGTAGGTACCCGATGTGATCACTTTTTGAAGTTCGACCTTCGCGTTCGTATAATCAGCCTGTTGCAGATACACCCGGGCCAGCAACATCTGAGCGGCTCCTTTGGTAGCCCGGCCCAGGTTGTCGGCGTTATAGGTGGCCGGCAGGGCTTCAGCGGCTGCTTTCAGGTCGGCAACGATAAAATCATACACCTCTTTTTCGGTTGCCCGGGGCAGGGAGCCTTCTACGGATGTAACGTAGGATTTGTACAACGGCACACCACCCCACATCGTGACGAGATCAAAATACGACCAGGCACGCAGAAAGCGAGCTTCGGCCAGCAGCCGGGCTTTGTCGGCCGCCGGGATGTCGGCTACTTTTTCCGACAAATCCAGCACGACGTTGGCCCGGTGAATCAGCCGGTAAAATCCCTGCCAAACCGCTCCCATGACGGAATTGCCGGTATCGTGGCTCCCGAGCAACAACTGGTTGCGGGGCGTTTCGAGTTGTCCACCACCGGCTGCCACGTCGTCGCTGCGCAAGTCCTGGAGGAAAAACCACTCCCGCGAGGTGAGCGCATTGGCCTTCGCCATGGCATACACGGCATTGACCGCGCTGCTCAGTTCCGCGCCGTTTTTATAGAAGGTGTCGACGGTAACACCGTTCGGGTTCAGTTTGTCCAAATCACTTTCCTGACAGCCTGCCATCAGACCCAGAAAAAGCACCCCGGATAAAAGAAATTTATTTTTCATCAGAATCTTTCGTTTAAATCTATTCACTGAAACTTCGCCGGTTGGATCAGAAACCGATATTCAAACCGATCAGGAGCGTCCGGGGCTGCGGATACTGGCCGTAGTCGATCCCGTTCGTCAACAACTTGGTATTGTCACCCGCCGTTCCGTTGATCCCGATTTCCGGGTCGAGGCCGGTGTACTTCGTAAAGGTCAGCAGGTTGGTCGACGAAACGTAAATGCGTGCTTTCGTTAACGTATTCATGGTGAGTTTACCCAGGATCGTTGCCGGAATGGTATAGCCGATGCTGATGTTTTTCACCCGCATGTACGAACCGCTTTCGATAAAACGATCGGAGGTCCGGCTGTTATTGTTCGGATCACCACTGATGGCCCGGGGCACATCGGTACCGGTGTTGGTCGGCGTCCAGGCATCCAGAACGCCTTTACCGGCATTGAACAAGCGCAGCATTCCTTCTTCAATTACTTTCGTTCCGTTGTAGATTTTATTTCCGTAAACCCCTTGCAGATAAACCGTTACGTCAAAGTTTTTGTAGTTGGCCCCCAAATTGACGCCGTAGCTAAACTTCGGGATGTAACTACCCAGGTAGGTCCGATCACTGGCATCGATCACTCCGTCGCCGTTGATGTCCTTGAACCGAATATCGCCCGGTGACGTGTGTTTGGTCGCGTCGTAGGCTTCCCGGGAGTCAGGGCGGTTTTGGCGGGGAGCCTTGAACACTTCATCGACGGTCTGGAAAATACCGTCTACCTGCCAGCCGTAGAACGACTGAATGGCCTGCCCGGCTTCCGTTTTCGTAATGTCAAACCCACCAAAATCCTGGTTCAGACCGGAATACAGCGTGGCACTCGGCGTCGCCAGACTGGTGATCTGGTTGCGGGTCACGTCCATATTGGCCGACACATTCCAGCGAAAATCCCCTTCGTTCTGGTTATAGCCCACCTGAAACTCGTAACCCCAGTTTTTCATGCTCCCGATGTTGGCCAGTGGCGGAGACGAATACCCGATGGAATTCGGAATCGGGACGTTCAGCAACAGCCCGTCGGTTTTGCGGTTGTATACCTCCGCCGTGAACGTTAGTTTGTTACTCAACAAACCCAGATCGACCCCGACGTTGGTCATGGTGGTGGTTTCCCATTTCAGATCCGTGTTTCCCAGTGCACTGAAGTAAGAGCCCAGCACTTTGTTCGCGCCAAAGACATAGTTGGTATTGTCGGCCTGAATCAGCGATTGCCAGGCGTAGCTACCGATGCCGTTGAAACCGGTTTGTCCGATACTCCCCCGGATTTTCAGTTCGGAAATGGCCGGAACGGATTTCATGAACGCTTCTTCACTCACCCGCCAGCCCAGAGAAGCCGAGGGGAAAGTCCCCCATTTGTTGCCCGGTGCAAAACGCGACGATCCATCCCGGCGAACCGAGGCACTGATCAGGTATTTTCCGGCATAATCGTAGTTGACCCGACCAATGTAGGAAATCAGGCTGCTTTCGTCGCGGCTGCTGGTCACACCCGGATTCGAGATACCCTGCAACACATCGATGTCGTTGTTCGGGCGAAAACCGTTTCCGTTCAAATTTGAACTCCGGAAATTCTGTTTTTCAGCGACGGCAGTCACATTGACGTAGTGCTTGCCAAACGTCTTGTCGAAGGTCAACTGGTTGGTCAGGATGGGTGAATAATACGACGCGCGATTGTCCTGAATGTTGTTCTGCACGCGGCTTTTGTAGCCATCGTTATAAATCGGGAAGATGTTGTTGCCGATGTTGGTCACCACATCCGCCCCGAAGCTGAACCGGTATTTCAGGAAACTGGTGAATTTGATTTCCGTAAACAGGGTTCCCAGCAACTTGACGCGTTGCGTGTAACTCTGGTCCTGCAAGGCAATCCGAACCGGGTTGTCAGGATCCGATCCGTCGGCCGCCGTTGGGGAGCTATAACCACCGACTTTCGTCGGATCAGAAACCGGCCAGTAGGGCAAATTCCGGATGGCCTGCATGATCGCCGTGCGACCGCCCCCAAATCCCTGCTCACCCCGCATCTTGTCGTACGACAACATCAACGTCTGTCCGAATGTCAGGAATTTAGTCACCTGGTGATCGGAGTTGATCCGAACGTTCGCCCGTTTGTAGTTGGTCCCGATCAGAATCCCTTCCTGATCGAAATACCCGGCGGAGGTAAAAAACCGGGATACGTTATTCCCGCCCGATACCGAAAGCTGGTGCTGCTGGATCGGTGCCGTGCGAAGCAAAACATCCTGCCAGTCGGTGGCGGTTTGGGCGAACGTCTGCGTAGCTCCCGTATAAATCGGCGTGTTCAGGTTGCTCAGGCGAGACGGCATCGCAATTTTGGCATTCCCCAGCAGGGCGGTGGCATACTGGATATATTCCTGCGTGTTGAGCAGATCCAGTTTTTTCCAGGCACTCTGGGTTCCAAAATACGTATCCAGGCTCACGTGCAGTTTTCCGTCTTTCGAGCCTTTTTTGGTCGAAATGATCACCACCCCGTTCGACGCCCGCGAACCGTAGATGGCCGCAGCACTGGCGTCTTTCAACACTTCCAGTGATTCGATGTCTTTCGGGTCGAGGTTGTTGAGATCACCCGACGGCACGCCATCGATCACATACAGTGGCCCGGATGCGTAGTTGATGGAACCGACCCCCCGGATGCGCACGATCGGCGACTGGCCGGGGCTCCCGTTGTTGACCACCCGAACCCCCGGCACCCGTCCCTGCATGGCCGACTCGGCACTGATTACCGGTAAGGCCGTCAGGTCTTTGGGAGTTACAGACGAAACCGCCCCCGTTACCGAAGCCCGTTTCTGGGTTCCGTACCCCACAACGACCACCTCTTCCAGCGCCCGCTCATCCTGCACCAGCGATACATTGAGTGTTGTCTGTCCGTTCACCTGCACTTCTTTGGATGCGTAGCCGACAAAGCTAAAAACCAGCGTGGCATTGGCGGGAGCATTGATGGAAAATTCACCCTGCCCGTTCGTGTTGGTTCCCCGGGTCGTTCCTTTAATGACCACACTCACCCCCGGCAACCCATCACCGGAAGCATCCGTCACTTTCCCGCGAATGTCTTCCAACACCCGCTCCGCCGAAAGAACCGAATACCCGATCCGTTCCAGTTTGGTGATGTTCAGGTCGGCAGTGGTTACGGGTTCTGCGCCGGTCTGGGGTTCGAAGGCTTTCTTTTCAATCTGGTTTATTTTGCGAAAAAACCGGGTTCCTTTTTCCTTATTCGCCACGATGACGTAGAAATTGGACTGGATTTTCTCAAAAGTCAACCCTTTGTCCGACAGCAAATTCGTCAGTGCTTCTTCCACCGTCCGATCCCGCCGTCCGTTCAATACCACCTTCGTATCGACCAGATCCGTCCGGTAGATGAAGGACACCCGGTAGTGTTTTTCCAGTTCCGACAAAGCCGCCTTGAGCGTCACCACCGGCGCGGCTATGTCTTTCTCCTGTTGCTTTACCCGGTGCCCGTTCGAGGCAATCAGTTGAGCATGGGTCGGCAGGGTTCCGACCACTAGCACTCCCCACAGAAACAAGACTATTTTTTTCATGCGTATATAGGTTATTCAATTAGAATGTAGTTGGATTTTCGGGTAATTTTTAAGTCAAAGAGGCCGGAAAGCCCTTTCAGAATCGTGTCGGCATTTTGGCCCGGAATGGTGCCGGAAAACTTCTGCTGCAGCAAGTCCCGGTCCCGGATTTCGACCTCCAGACCGTAGGTGTCTTTCAGAAGCTGCGCAATTTCAGCCAGGGTCGTTCCGTCAAAAATCAGCTTGCTCGTGCGCCAGGATGACTGAGCCACTGCATTGACGGGCTTTTTATAAAAGTCTTTTGTTTGCGTGTCTGCGTAGAACATCTCACCGGGCTTCATTTCCAGGTGATTGCCGGGCGTATCCGATACCCGCATTTCGATACGGCCTTCGTTCAGCACCACCTTCGTCTGGGTTTTGCGGGTGTAGACATTGAAGCGCGTGCCCAGCACTTCGACATTCATCTGGCTGGGCAGATGCACCTGAAACCGCTGGTGATTTTGGGTGTGAACGACTTCAAAGAAAGCTTCCCCTTCCACCCAGACTTCGCGGGGTCGGTCGGCTTGCCAGTGTTCAGCATACCGGATGGAGGAGTTTCCGTTCATCGTCACGACCGACTGATCGGGCAGCACCACCCGGCGGGTCTGGCCGAAGTCGGTGTGCAGGGAAAGCAGTTGGGGGGTGGCGGTTTTCCGGTAGAAGAAAAGCGAACCTGTGGCCAGCAGAAGCACGCCGATGGCAGCCGCAGCCATCCAGGTCCAGCGCGGTTTCAGTGGTCGAAAGGGCAATTCGGTCCGGGAACCGGCCGTGTTTCGCTTCGTCGACTGGATGCGGCTAAACAATCGCTGGGCGTCCAGTCGTTCTGCCGCATTGAGCGGGAGCGCAGTCGGTTCGGTCAGGTCAGCATCGAGCAATTGCTGCAACTGGCGTTGTCCGTTAACCGTCGCCAGATGCACCAGGACGGCCCGGGCTTCTTCCGGAGTACACTCATTCCGTACATACTTCTGTAGAAGTTGTGTATCCATTAATAGAGATTAGGAAATGTTCTATTCATTCCTAATTAGATACACATGGGCGGGCCGAAAGTATTACTGATCGGAGAAAAAATATTAATGGAATAAAAAGAAGAGCAACAGGGGCAGGATTCCTTCGAGGTCGGCGTGTTTGCTGAGGTAGTCTTTTAAAAACCGGGTTGCCTGTGAAAACTGCGATTTGACGGTATTGACCGAGATGGATAATTGTCTGGCAACCTGTTCATTGTCCAGGCCATTGAACACCCGCAACCGGAACACTTTTTCCCGTTGGGGCGGCAATTTCTGCATCCCCTGCTCCAGAATGGCGCCATACTCCTGCAACTGAAACGCGTCGCTGGTAGTATCTTCTCCGTTGAGTTCTTCCATTTCGACCGACAGGTATTCCCAGATCGACTGGTGGTGGTTGCGAATCACGTTCAGGACGTGGTTCTTCATGGAAACCGACAGAAAATTCTTAATGGAATACGTCTCGTTCAGGGCGTCGCGGTGGTCCCAGAGTTTGAGAAAGATGTCCTGAACGGCATCTTCGGCCAGGTCAGGATTCTTCAAAAACTTGATTCCAATCGCGAGCAGGTGTTTGTAGTAGCGATAGAAAATTTCCTCAAAAGCATTTTCGTCACCCGCTTTCAACCGCAGGGTGATCTCCTTTTCAGCGTCTTGACCCAACCGGATGGGTAGTTTTCGAATCCGCATGAACTGACCTGTTGGCTATTTTCGATGAACGAGACGGAATGCTTTCTAACCAATAGCTAAAGTAGGCATTAAAACCGTACTATTCCAATAAAAAATTCTCTTTAAGCCAAGTATATTGTCAATTTAACACTTATTTTTTCAAGAATAATTCAACTGGTAATCACTTAATCGAATAAGCGGGGTTTCTTTTAAATGCCACGCCATAAGTACCCCGTGATTTGTAGTTGTTTTTAGGGGCAGGCAATCTTTCCAAAAAGAACGAAACCGGTAGCGTCCGTTCATGCCAAAAAATGGCCCCGTTTTGACCGGGCAAAAAATCGGGGTCATCCAACGCATTGCCAACGGAACCAGTGCCCGACAAATTGCCGAAAAGCTGTATCTTGGCGAACGAACGACTGTCTTGTGATCGGCGAATGAGGGTTGGTTTGAAAATGGTCCGCCAGGTCAAAGGTATTTTTTCAGGTAAGAAATGATGCGCGGCCAATCCGTGGGCAGAACCGCATGGCCTCCCTCGTGCATAAAATACCCCAGGTGATTCATCAGCAAAGACGTATCCTCCGCCGGGGGCAGGACGGTGGTTTCCGGAGTGGTTTTTCCGAAAAGTTTATACACCGGGGCTGCGGCCACTGCCGACAGGAACTCCCCGTTCGGGTCCGACCAGTAATCCGTGCTGCCGGTCTGGAGGAGTAAAGGCCGGGGAGCCATCAGGGCGACCAGCACGTGCCCATCAATCGGCAAGCTGTTCACCTTGTCAGAGTAGGTATGGTAGTTGGCGGCAAACTGGTAGAGATACCGCGAGGGATCGGTAATATGTCCGATGGTTTCTCCGAAATTGCGTCGGCTCAAAGCCGCCCCTCCTTCGCCCGAAATGCTGGCGACCACCACCTTAAACCGGGTATCATGGACACCCGCCCAGAGAACCGCCTTCCCCAAACGGGAAGCACCCTGAAGGGCAATGCGGGTCGCATCAATCTGTTGATCCGTTTCAAAGTAATCCATCGCCCGGCTAAGGCCCCAGGCCCAGGCCGAAATCGCTCCCCACTCATTGGCCGCCGGTCCGGTTTGGTTCGGTTTCAAATACGTTTTTCGAATACCGTACTGAATCCCCTCCTTAAAATCCGGCTCGATATCGCCGTAATAGACGGTGGCAAAACCCATTCCGGCCTCCAGAAACGGCTCCACATTCAGTTTGCCGAAGGGAGTCGGTTTATCGGCCCGTACTTTTTTGCCTTCTCTGGACCAAATACTGCCGACCAATAATCCCGAATCGTCGATGAGCTGATTGTAAGCCACAAAAGAAATATTCATCAACAAAGGCACCGGTTTTTTGGCCGCGCTCGGGAGGTAAATCACCAGATTCATCGTGTGGTCGGCGGTGTCGCTGGTAAAATACACGGTGACCTGTTTGCGAATCGCCTTGCCATTGAAAACCGACGTTCCCGGATCAACTGCGTGAAACCGCAATGCCTTCGGACGCGGGGGCATTTTTCCAAACTGGAGTTCCTCCACGAGCTTGAGGAGTTCCGGTCGCCGTTTTCGGGTCCAGGCCTTTGCATTCGTAACCTTTTGACCATCGGCACCCGTCAATAAATCAGGAAGCTCGTACGAACCTACGGAGTCTTCCTGATAATTGACGGGAATTCCGGCCACCAACGTGGGCCGGTTAGCGGCTGGCTGCTGCGCCAGAACCGCCAGCGGGAACGCCATCAGGAGCAGTATAGTTAGGGGTCTTTTCATCGCTTCTGGAAATTACCCGGTAAAGACCATCCGTTCGGGAAACTACCGAAATCGTTTTGGATTCATCAGCAGGCTACCGTTTTACTGTTGCAGCATCCGACGTCGCTTCCAGCACGCGAACCGGCCCCAGCAGGCCCGACGGCAACAGGGGCGAATCGGCCCGGTAGAACGGCATGGTCGTGAACGTAATCTTGCTGGTCACACCGCCCTGGGCGTCACCGATCAGGCGGTTTACCCAGAGGTTCGTGACCTTGATTTGTACGGTATTGCGACCGGTTTTCAGCGCCTGCGTGACGTCGATGCGGAACGGTTTTTTCCAGACTGTCCCCACGGTTTTTCCGTTGACAATCACCTCGGCGATGTTCTTCACCTCGCCCAGATCCAGGATGTACGACGCGTTTTTCGTCACTTTCGGCACATCGAATGCGTTTTCGTAGGTAGCCGTACCGGAAAAGTATTTAACACCCGGATCGGTATTTTCCGTCAACGACGCCAGCGTGTTGACTGTAGCCTGCGCGGGTGCGCCCCTCCCCTCCTGAAAAGCCACTTTCCAGGCACCCGCCACACTGACAACGGACGATTCTGTGACGGCAGGTTTGGTATAGGACGTTACCATCGCCTTGTCGCGGAAAACGATGAAATACGCTTGCCACGACTCAAATTGGAGCGGTACAATCGTCCGTCCGTCTTTGATCTGATACGACACTTTCTCGGTTTTGCCCGTCTCGGGATTCCACAACTCCGGTACTTTACCCGTTACCCGGAAGCTGACGGTGGCCGCGTTCGGGTTGTCGCTGCGGTTATCGAGCCAGTAGAGGTCCATGTCAGCGGTTTGGCGGTGGACATAGAGAATTCGGGCCTTGGCTCCGGAAATGTCCACGTCTTTTGGGACGTTCATCGCGCTTAACACCGAATCCACCGGTTTGGTCGAGACATTCGGATGGGTCCAGATTTGATTCACCAGTGCGGTAAATTCGGCCGGGTTGTCGCTCAGGCTCGGAGAACGCTCGGGCTTGACACCCGCCACATGCATACCGGCTTGAACCAGTTCACCGAGTTTTTTCAACACGGGCAACGTCATGGTTCTTGCCGACGAATCCAGCACCATCAGGCGGTATTGCTGACCGCTTGGCGTCACCATCGTTCCACCTTCCACCCGCAGCGCCGTCTTCACCACCGTGGCATTGGCAAAATCAAAAGCATAACCGGCCGGAATGGTGGGCAGTTTCTGGGTGCAGAGCTGGGTGATGTTGTTGTTCTCGCCATAATAATACAAAACATCCACGACCGGTTTTCCCTGTTGAAGCAGGAAGCAACTCCGGCCCAGGTAGCTCATCCAGACGTTGGCCTGTTCGGCCCAGGTTTCCTGCCGGGTGAAGTATTGCCCGAAAGGCCCGAGCGAGATACCCGGTTTTTTATCATCCAGCGGCTGATGCACCGACGTATGCACCACAAAGCGGTTCAGGCCCGACGCCATTTCCAGATCGGCGGTGCGTTTCAGTTTCTCGGGATGCCAGCTAAACGCATTGCCAACGGAGGTCATCGACTCGGCGGCTACCAGGTTTTGACCATAAATGTGCGCCACCGAAGCCGCTTCCCGAATGTCGGCTTCGCTGCGCACTTCTTCATCGGCACCACCGGCCAGACTGCCCGGCGTCCACATGGCCGACATCGGCACATCGGCCTTGCGTTTCACGTCCATGCCGTCGGCTAAATAAATCCGCCCGCCTTCGTGCGATTCCGTATAGCGTTTCATCCCCCGGGCTTTCAACGCATCGCCAATGACTTCGTAGTGGTTTTCAACAATCAGCTCACCGATGGTTTTCCGGAAATCCCACAGAAATTTCTCGCTGGCTTCGGCACTATTGACGACCCGGCCCGTCAGCACCGGAAGCCAGGGTTTGATGTCGTAGCCGCGTCGTTTCTTAAACTCCTCCGGCATGGCTTTCGTCCAGGTCATGTGGCCCGCTTCGTAGCTGTCCAGCACCATGTATTGCAGCCCCTGCGCGCCCATCTGGCCCCCGGTGGCCTCCTTGTACATGTCCAGATAGGTATCGATGTATTTCCGGACAGCCACGTTGTCGAGCTTGTCCACTTCCAGTCCGGTGGCTTCGGGCGAAGCGGGGTGGTTGTTGCGGCCCGTCAGCGAGTAGCCCAGCCGCATGACCACCCAGTCACCACCGGCCGGCGGTGTCCAGTTCAGCGTTCCGTCGGCACTCATTTTGGCGGTCAGATCCACCACATCCTGGGTCGGAATGGCGTCGGCATCGGTTTTTATGAGCGAGTGCGTACTTTCTTTCCACGGATTAAAACCGGCTTTTTCTTCAAACAGGTCCACGCGGTCGGTATTGTGCAGCACCAGTTCCGCCACCGGCACACCTTCCGGTTTGCCCGGAGCCGCACTTCCGCCCATCATGGCCGCAAACGGATTGCCCTGTGGTTCCAGGGTTTTAAACGTAACCCGGAAGAATCTGGCGGTTGTGGGCAAAATGCTCATCGTGTTCTGGGGAACCGTACTGCCCCGGATCACCACCACATCCCGGAAAGTAACGCCGTCGTCGCTCACTTTCAGCGTCCGGTTGTCGGGTGCTCCTCTGAATTCGGCCAATGCCCCCCCGCTGGTGGCGCCCACAATCGTAAACGCCTTGACCGTCTGCGGGCTGTCGAACGCGTACTGAATCCACATGTCCTGACCCACTTCCATCGGCGGCAGCAGGGTGGTTTTTGCCAGATCACCATCGGTCAGGTCGGCGAGGCTGAACGTTCCGCCACTCGACGTGATTTTCGGATTGAGCGAAGCCAACAATTTCTCAGCCGTCGGCAGTCGATAGGCGATAACCGCAGCATCGGCGTAGTAGTTTTGCGGTTTCCCCGCTGAACCGCCGAGCATGGCGGCACCGAGCGGTACGTTCTGGAAATTGCCGGTGGTGTTCGGCGGCTGGGGAAGTTTCCCCGAAAACGGTCGGGCCGCGTTCGGCTGACCACCCGGAACGCGGGTTTCGGTCCAGACGTACTTTTTCATGCCATCGCTGGCAGGCACCCACGGACCACCCGTTACGCTCCAGCCCGGCGATCCGGCAATGGCCATTTCGAGCTGGAGTTTTTGGGCCAGATCGGTAGTGTGTTTGAAGGCGTCCTTCCATTCGGGGGTCATGAACACCAGCTTTTTAGGCGTCACGGCGGGCGTAAACAGGCTGGCGTCGAAGTTTTGAAAACCGCCGATGCCGACGCGGCTCATCCATTCCAGGTCTTTGGTGATGCCTTCTTTGGTGATGTTGCCATTCATCCAGTGCCACCACACGCGGGGCTTGGCGGTATTGGGCGGAGTTTGAAAGCCTTTTTGGAGCGCTGAAGGCTGCGCAAAGGCCAAAGCCGGGAGCAGCCAGGCCAAAACCGTCATTTTTTTCATAGAGATTGGTCGTTGGGGTATTGGAAGTGAGCCTTTTGGATGCTTCTTTGTGCGAAAAGCCGGTATGACTTTATTATTACTTGTCACCCTTTTATCATTTCTTACGCTCCCGCTTAGAAGGAAAATAAGTGAGCAAGGTAGATGGCGAAGTTCATCATCTTCCTTGCTCACAGGGGTAATACGGTCGAACGAAACCGGTTTTTATTTCAGCCGTTTTGCCTTGGCTTCAAAGCTGTTCATCAACGTGCCTTTGAGGTTGTCGTCGTCCACCTTCGTCAAGTCAATCGTTACATCATAGCCCTGAGCGGTAAAGGCCATCGACAGGTTGTCGCCTTTTTCATCGAGGGTGGTAATCGGAATTTTCGCCGTCGAATCGGTTGCATTGATGAGCTGACCGGTCAGTTTGCCATCCTTCCGAACCAGTTCCGCCGTCAGCGTGGAATTACCATTGGGAGTGCCAATAATGGTAATTTCCCATTTCCCTGCAAAAAAATCCGGGGGTGTTGTGGTTTGAGAAAAGCTCCGGGCGCAAACGCTCAGGAGAAAAATGAACAGAAACAGGCTTCCTTTTTTCATGGTTTGATTGGTTTGAATGTGAAATTGTTGGTTTGGTTGAGCCGCCTTAATCAGCCCATTATTACTTGTCCCCTTTGAACGACATGCCCTGAACCTCAAGGGTTAACGAGGTGACTTTTTGGTCGGCACCACGGCTGAATTTGAACACGGTGTTATTTCCGCCTTTAAATTCATCGGCTCCCGGGCCGGGCGTGAGCTCGCCTTCCTTATCACCTGCCTTCATGGACAGCCGTCCGGCTTTGGGGGTAATTTCGATGTACTCAAACGGAAGCCCGGACATCTTGTATTTGCCCGCGTACGCTTCCAGATCCTGGGATGGACCTGATGCCGCAGACGCCGGCGTCGAGGCCGGTTTTGCGCTGGATTCCGCAGACTGGCGCGTTTGGAACTCCAGATCGATCACCACGAACAGCGACTGCCCGGCGGGGGCTTTGTCATTTTTGAAGACCAGATACACATCGTGGAATCCCGTTGCCGAGGACAGTTTAGCCACCACCGGCGGGGGCATGCTGGTAACACTCCCGCCCTCGCTGGGCGAAATGAAGGCGGTTTCGCCGATGAGTTTACCCGTTGGGTCATCCAGCCGCACCTCGATCGTGCCACCGGCTGCGTTCAACTGGGATTTCGGTGCCGAAGCGGTAAATTTGATCTGTTCGATACCGGTTAAATCCAGGTTACTGAACCCAATGCTCGAATTTTTGACCGAGGCAATGATGACGGTGCCGTATTTCATGACGCCTTCGATCTTGTCGGCTTTCCCGGCGGGGAGCTTCGCACTGCGCAAAACCAGCGTTTTTTCGGCCGTAATCGCGGGAACACCGGAACTACCTTTGTCCCGATACGCAGCCCGAACCAGATACCGGCCTTCGCCCTTATCACCCTCGGGCAGATTCATGGTATAACTTCCCTTGACCGGCAATGAGGGAGACGCCTGCTTCTTTTCGGCCAGACTCAGAATGTAGCGCACCATTTCCTGCACATCGGCCTGGGCCAGTTGGGGGTGGGCACTCATGGCGACATCGCCCCAGACACCACTGCCGCCGGAGATCACTTTTTGGGCCAGACGCTCGGCTGCACCGGCTTCGCCTTTGTATTTCAGAGCAACTTGCTCATAAGCAGGCCCCACCGATTTCTTATCGACACTGTGACACGCCTTGCAATCGCTGCTCTCCATCAATTTCAGCCCTTTGACGACCTGCGCGGATGCATCGGCGCTGCGGTGGCCCTGCGCAATTTCGGCCAGATCGTAGCCTTCGGCTAAATAATCGATATTGACAGCAACTTCGGCGGGTTTGATTTTTCCGCTCGCCAGACTACCATCTTCCTTATCCTGGACTTTTACTTCGTAGGCAAACGGTTGTCCCGGAAAGAAAAAGGTCTGGTTGCTGTTTCTGGTTTCGAACGTCAACACCGGTTCTTCATTACCGGCCATAATTTCCACCGTCCGGCTGCTGCGGCCGCCTTTGGCATCAGTTACCGTTAAGGTCGCTTTGTAAATCCCGGCTTTGTCGAAGCTGACGGTCGGGTTTGCCACCGGGAAGGTTCGTTTGGAGTTTCCCGATTGAGAAGTGACCGTCCAGCTATACGTCAAGGCATCGTTGTCAAAATCCCTAGTGCCTTCCGACGAAAGCCGGGCTTTGAACGGAATCGATCCGCCTTTTTTGGACGTGGCTACCTGAACGAGCGGTTTGCGGTTGCCGCCGTTGTACTCGATGCGCACCAGCCGGGCGTCGTCGTTTTGCGTAAACCAGCCGCTGCCGTATTCCAGCATGTACAAATCGCCTTCCGGGCCAAACTCGATATCCACCGGATTGGAGAACTTATAGCTGGGCATCACCCGCTCCATCGACGCGTAGTTTCCGTTCGCGTCCAGCGTCACCGCCATCAGCCAGCCGCGCATCCATTCGTAGATGATTAATTTCCCGTCGTAATAATCCGGGAAAGGTCGCTTCGCCTGGGTGAACTGGTCCCGGTGAAAAACCGGCCCGGCCATTGCCGAACGGCCACCGGCCCCCATCAGCGGAAACTCTTTGGATTCGGCGTAGGGGTACCAGATGAAGGCTTTCTGCGCCGGTGGCAGCTGATTTAAGCCGGTGTTATTGACCGAATTGTTGACCGGTTTTTCGGAGTCGTATAGCGCTCCGGACTGGCCGGTGGCAAAATCGTACTGAAAATACGGTTTATTATCGCCCACAAAATACGGCCAGCCGTAATTCCCGGCTTTCCGCGCCTGTCCAATTTCATCCTGTCCGGCGGGGCCGCGCTTTTCGCCCGGTTGTCCCGCATCCGGACCGATATCGCCCCAGTAGAGAAAGCCGGTTTTGGGATCTACCGAGATGCGGAATGGATTCCGGTGGCCCATCGTGTAAATCTCCGGGCGGGTTTTAGGGGTTCCTTTTGGAAAAAGGTTGCCTTCCGGAATGGTGTAGGAACCGTCGGCTTCCGGATGAATCCGCAGGATTTTACCGCGCAGATCGTTCGTGTTGGCCGAGGTCATCTGCGCATCGAAGGGCGACCGGCCGGGTCGTTCATCCGCCGGGCTGTAGCCGTTGGATTGCTGCGGATTGATGTTGTCGCCGGTCGACAGGTATAAATTTCCGTGGGCGTCGAACGTCAATGAACCACCCGCGTGACCGCTGATTTCGCGTTGCGTCGCCACGTCGAGGATGACTTTTTTGGAACTCATCACCAGTTCGTCGCCTTTCAACTCGTAACGGACCAGGCTGTTTTTGGCTTCTTTTCCTTCGGGCGAATAATACAGGTAAATCCAGTGGTTTTGCTCAAAATGGGGATCTTTCGTCAGACTCAACAAACCGCCTTCGTCTTCACCGACTTTTCCCTCCTTATCGGTGACTTTGGTGTTCACCGGAATATGGGCAATGAGGGTAATCTTACCAGTCGAGGGGCTGTAGAGTTTAACATTGCCCCGGCGTTCCACAAACACCACGCGGTTATCCGGCAGCACGGTCAGTTCCATCGGTTCATCGAGTTTCTCGCCCAACACCACTTTTGAAAACCGGTTTTCTTCGGGCAGTCGTTTCGTTTTTGCTTTGGTGTAGTCCAGCGGTTTGGGCGAGTCGCCCCCCATCGCGTAGTGCAACCCGGCCCCCAGGTGCTTCAGAAACAGCGGTTCCGAAAAGCTGGCGTCGGTGTGGCCACCCGCCGTGTAGAACGAACGTCCGCCGTCAAATTCCTGATACCAGGCCATCGGATGGTTGTCGCCGTTGGTGCCGCCCTGATAGGTTTTTTCATCAATCGTCATCAGGACATGTAGCGCCGGACTGATGTTTTTGAAGGAGTAAAATTCATCTTCCCGTTCCCAACGTTCCGGCAGAAACCGGGTGGATGGATGGTTTTTGTCCACTACCACAAAGGTTCCCTTCTGGATGTTGTTGGGCATGGGGTGGTTGGCAAACCAGGCCCCGGCCAGTTGATTGTACCAGGGCCAGTCGTATTCGGTATCCGTTGCCGAGTGAATGCCCATGTAGCCTCCTCCCGACTGGATGTAGCGTTCAAAGGCGTTCTGCTGCTGGGCATTCAGCACGTCGCCGGTGGTGCTCAAAAAGACGACCGCTTGGTAACGTTTCAGATTTTCTTCGTTGAAGCGGCCCGCGTCTTCCGTCGTATCGACAACAAATCCCTGTTCTTTCCCCAATTGAAACAGGGCTTTCTGACCGGCCCCGATGGAAGCGTGACGAAAGGCCAGCGTTTTACTGAATACCAGAATGCGGGGTGGATCTTTAACAAACCCATACGACCAGAGTCCGGTGGCTAAAAAGCTCACCAGCACAACCCCGGCCAGCCAACGGAGGGAATAAGTAATACGTTTTTTCATCGCTTTTGAATGGACTGATTACCGTATAAAATTGAACTAATCTCTAAAGCGTAAATTTTACGGAATAAAGGTAGAATGCTTTTTTGTATTCCGTAAATTTTACGGAATATTTTTTTTTACCTTTGGCGTATGAACTCGGAAGAAGAAGTAAACGACTTTGTTAAAAACGGCCATCAGCAGTATCTGCCCCACCTCAGCATCGACCCGGTCATCTTTGGCTACCACGATCAGCAACTCAAAATTTTACTCCACAAATGGATCGGACTGGATGGCTGGGGACTGCCGGGCGGTTTTATACGTCGGCGGGAACCGCTGAGCCAGGCCGCCCACCGCATCTTGCAGGAGCGAACGGGTCTGGAAGACTTATTCCTGCAACAGTTCCACGTTTTTGGGGATTCGCCCTACCGGCTTCAGGAGCGAAGCGCCCGTGAGTTTACCGAAAAATACGGGCTTGTTGTCGAGAAAGATAACTGGCTGTTCGAACGAACGTTATCGATTGGTTATTTTGCTTTGGTGGACTACTCGAAGGTAAGCGTCCGGACGGATTTTTTCACGACAGATTACCGGTGGTGGGATATCAGTGACATTCCTCCGCTTTTATTCGACCAGAACGAGGTGGTGGATAAGGCACTGGCAACCCTCCGGCTCCAGATTTATCACCAGCCGATCGGACTCAATCTGTTGCCCGAAAAATTCACACTGTCGGAAATTCACTCGCTGTATGAGACGATTTTGGGAAAGGAACTGGACCAGCGGAATTTTGCAAAAAAGCTCGTGAGCCTGGGGCTGATCAAAAAACTGGCGGAACAGCGGGCCATTGGTCCTCACCGGTCTCCGTATCTGTATCAATTTGAGAAGGACGCCTATGAGAATGCCCTGAAACAGGGAATCGTGCATACCTACTAAGAGCGAACGCGCCGGGCGTGCGTCCCTTGGCAGGTATGCCGACCGTTTTTTTACTTCAGACTTTTCAGGGTACTTTTCAAATCCTGCACTTCTCTGGACGTATTATCGAAGCTGTTAAACAAGGTGTTGGCGTTTTTAAACTCCTCATAAAAGGCGGTATTGGC
Source organism: Larkinella humicola (assembly GCF_008727875.1). GTDB lineage: Bacteria > Bacteroidota > Bacteroidia > Cytophagales > Spirosomataceae > Larkinella > Larkinella humicola. The sequence goes on from NZ_VTWS01000008.1 coordinate 73,570, forward strand.
GTCCGTATCCACCGACAGGGCCGCCCCGTTGAGGGTGATGCCCGCAAACAGCCCTTTGCTGCGTGAATACGAATACACCTCGGCTTCCAGTTTAGTATCCGTGCTGGCGGTTGAACTTCTCCCCATCGGCCCGGCTGCCACTGACAAATCACCGCCAAGTGTGAAACTCCCGCTGCTCATGTCGAGCAACGTCTTGCTGCTTTTAAAAACCAGCACTAAATCCACCGCCTGAACGCCGATCTGAAAGCCAAAACTTCCGCCCGTTAAGGTTACAAAAACCGGATCACTCCAGTCGCCCTGCTTATTTTTTACCAGTGCAATGCCTTTGCCTCTTTTCCCGCCCACCACAAAACCGGCATTGATCAGTTTGGGAATAATGACAATTCCTTCCGAAAGGTCCAGGAGTTGCCGGGGTATGGCTTCCTTCATCTGGCTAAATTCCGTTACGATTGTATTGGCCGCTTCGAGTTTGGCGGTTTCTTTCTGAGTGGGAGTACCAGAATTCGACTGGGCCATCAACGGGGTTGATGCGATAATGAACCCACCAATCAAAACGGCGAGCAGGGATGCTTTGAAATTCATGATGCTTTCAAGTGTAAAGTTTACGGTTTGCCTTGACCCTGAAACGGATTATCCGGCAACCGATCGGTGGTTGTATGGAGTGAGACACTCTTTGCAGTAGTCAACGAATCGCAACCGAACGATCGTACCCGGTTTCCTTTTTTAACGAAATTTAAGACCCGAAGTGAGGCCGACCGGCAAAACCGCGGGCGACGCGCCGGGTTGTTACCGCTCTTCGGAAGGTTCTCCCCGAAACATGGCCTGCTCGTCGGCACTCCTGCTTTTCAGGACGATCATGGCATGTTCGTAGCCTTTCTGGACAATTTTATCGAAAGCCGACCACTCCATCAGACCAAAGCGGCTTACATCGGGGTTGAAATACAGATCGACATATTGCCGGATCTGGCTGCGTTGCGACGAGCTATACAGCAAGGTCGAATTGAGGATAATCGATGCCAGGGAAGGCAGGCGGAATTTCCGCAGTTTTTTGGGTCTAAACCGGTCACGAAGCAATTTAGCGGGGCCGGGTATGCTGGAGATGGTCAGTTTCCGCGATTTTTCAACGACCAGGTCGATGCCAATGATTCGGCCAACGGGCATTTGCCGCATCACATCGGCCGGAAAATTGTTGAATGTTCCGCCATCGATCAGAAAATCATCACCGTCGATGACGGGCGGAAACACGCCCGGAATGGCCGTTGTGGCTTTCAGGTATTTGACCAGCGAACCACGGGTGTGTACCTCCGCACGCGCCTGCGTGTAATTACTGGAAACAACAAACAGGGTCAACCAGCTATCTTCCAGATCCGGTTCGTGGTCGTTCAGGAATTCCGTAACGGTATCCCGGATCATCCGTTCCATCCGCTGCCCGCGGATGAGCGAAATCATCGGCAACCAGTTGTAATCTTTGGTTGGGTTGAAAAAAGCGCCTTTCCGTGCGTGTTTCCGAACGATTTCGGCCGGTTGATCGAACGAAACCGCACTGGCGATCAAGCCGCCGACGCTGGTTCCTCCCACAAAATCGACGGGAATACCATGTTCTTGAAGTGCTTTCAGAACGCCGACGTGCGCAAATCCTCGGGCACCACCCCCGGCCAGCACCAGACCGATGGCGGTATTGCTTAAAATCCGGCTAAGCCGGGCCAGATCCCGGTCGGAGCCAGCCCGGATGTGATAATGAGCCCGAATCCGGGGGCGTTTGCTCAGCCAGCCAGCCGTTTGCCGGGGAATCAGGGTATCGGCCTGATGCACCAGCACCAGGGTTTCCACCTGTCCGGTAATCAGCCCTTTATGATGCAGTTGAATCTCTGGAGGTGTCAGATCGGACGCCTGCTGCGCATCGGCAAACTGCACGATGTCATCGGCCTGGTGGAGGCAAAATTGTGACCATTCCGTCAGCAAACCGGTGGGTTCCGGCGGATCTGCTACCAGCAGCAGAAATTCATACTGCGACTCCAGGTGGTCCAGCCACCGGGACAACGTACGAAAAGGCGCCGGATCAGCTTCCCGATCCGGGCGTTCATTGGCCTGATCGGAGAACTCGTTCATCCGGTCGCCCGACATCAGATAGACGCTACCTTTGCTGCGCAAAAGCTCGTTCAGGTTGCGAGCCATACCCGCAAGATCGATGGTCGAATGAAGGGCCAGCAGGCAAATCGTGACCGGCTTTTTGTGGGATTTACCCGGCAGGGGCGTATTTTTCAGCCGGTAGATAATGCGTTTAGCCATGTTCAAAGCCACCGCTGGATGATGAGCGATGACCTCCTCGAACGCTTTTTTCGAGAGCCTGACCAGGCTGCTATCCCGCAGCGCAAAAATCGATGCATTCCGGGGGTCACCGGTAATGAGCGCCGTTTCGCCGACGGTTTCACCCCGGATAATTTCACCGATCTTTCGAAACTCCCCCCCGCCTTCCGTCACCAGTGCCTGCAACCGGCCGCTCATGACAAAATACAGCGAGTCACCGGGGTCATCCTGACGAAAAAGGCAATCACCACCCTGAATTTCGATCCCTTCCAGAAGCGGGGTGATGGTGGATAGAACCGTGTCGTCAAAATCACCGAATAATTCGGTCAGACTGCTGTAAAGCAGGTTATTCTGGAAAGGATCAGGCTGGATGGGCATGGAAGTAATAAAGTAAAAACAGGGATAAAGGAATAGCGGCCCCAAAATAAGATGCAAACCAGTGTTTTACCAGCGATCGGTGCGCGTGGTCCCAATAAAAGCCATTCGAACCGGAGTATCGCGTTTAATCGTCGAGTATTGTGCAATTTTTAGCGGCTTTCATACTAAATTGGGCCGTTAATTGCCCTATGGCCCCTAAACCGTTATGAAATCAGTTGTTCTGTTCCTCAGTCTGCTCATTCTTTCGTCTGCCCGCTTTTTTCAACCCTCCCAAACGGGGTTGTCTGGCCAACCGCCCGGTACAGGAAAACCGCTGCGTATTAAACAGGATGTCAAAGCCAATACGATTTCGGTTTTCCGAAGCGACGGTCAAAAGCCGATTGTGGTTCAGAATGCCAGGCCCGATTTCCGGCCTTACCTCCACCCCATTACCGCGCCCGACGGCAAGGGCGTTCTGACCGAATACAGCCCTGGCCACCACAAGCACCAGACCGGTTTATACTGGGGCTTTACCCGCGTCAATGGCCGGGATTATTTCCACCACCCGCAGGGCGACTACTGGCGCCGGGTTTCGGCCACGGTGACCAAAGCCACCGGAACCGACGTCAAGTGGCAGACAGTGTATGATTTGCTGGACGAAAAAGGCGAGGCCGTTCTGCGGGAAACCCAGAACTGGACGATGCGCGAACAGAACGGAAAGTTTCTGCTGGATCTGGAGTGGAAAGGCAAAGCCATCTCCGAGATTACGATAGGTAAATACGATTACGGCGGGCTGTTTCTGCGGATGCCCTGGCGCGAAGGCATCAAGGGTGAAGTGATCAATGCGGCCCGCCAACGCAACGAAAAAGCGGAAGGCCAGCGCGCCATGTGGGTCGATGCCGGAATGCAGGTGGAAGGCCGGACCGACCTGGCCCACATCGCCATTTTTGATCACCCGGAAAACAAAGGCTATCCCCAAACCTGGCGGGTCGATAACCAGCTCGGCATCGGCCCCGCCCGCGCCCGAACCGGTGACTGGAAAATCGAAAAAGGCGATACGGAAATCATCCGCCATCAGGTAGTGGTTTACACCGGTGAGCTGAATGATGTGGAACTAACCAAAACCTGGAGCAATTTCAGTGGGGTGAACTCGACGGCCTCGCTCTGGGGAATTGCTCAGAAAGAAGGCCTGGCAGCGAAGTTTCTGACCCCACAGGCCGCGGTTGAAAGCATGACGATGCCCGACGGCTACCAGGCCAACGTCTGGGCGTCGGAACCGATGATGACTCAACCGATGGCTTTTTGCTGGGATGACCGCGGACGACTCTGGGTGGCCGAAAACCGCGATTACGAATCGCGTGGATACGGTTTTTCCAAAGCCGGAAACAGCCGCATTCTGATTCTGGAAGACACCAACCGCGACGGCGTGGCCGACAGCCAAAAAGTATTTCTGGACAGCATTCCGTTCCCGGCCGCGATGGCAGTGGGCTTCGACGGCCTGTTTCTGGGTGCGCCCCCCAACCTGCTCTTTGTTCCGGATCGCAACGGCGACGATCGGGCCGACCAAAAAGACATTGAAGTTCGGCTGACGGGCTGGGGCATCCGCGACCGGCACGAAACCCTGAACAGCCTGCACTGGGGCCCCGACGGCTGGCTCTACGGTTTGCAGGGCTTTGCCACCCCGTCGAAGGTTCGGAAACCGAACGGCAAAGGGAAGCTGTATAAACACAACGATCCGTTTCCCGAAGACATTTTGCAGGGCGAAGGCGTCGACATCAACGGGGGCGTCTGGCGCTATCATCCCACCAAAGACCGGTTTGAGGTCGTGGCTCACGGTTTCAGCAACCCGTGGGGTATCGACTACGATGCGAAGGGGCAACTTATTATGACGGCCTGCGTCATTCCGCACCTCTGGCACGTCATTCCGGGCGGTATTTACCACCGGCAGGGCGGGCAGCATTTCAACCCGTACGTCTATAACGACATCAAAACCATCGCCGACCACAGCCACCGATCAGCCCACGGCGGGGCGCGGGTGTATCAGTCCGATGCCTTTCCGGCCTCGCAGCAGGGCCGGATCTTCATGGCGAATATCCACGAACACGCCATTCTGGCGGATGTGCTGGAACCCAAAGGATCGGGCTTCGTCGGCCACCACGGGGCCGATTTTTTACAGGCCAACAACGCGCAGTGGGTGGGTTTCAGCATGGAAGTCGGGCCGGATGGCGGGCTTTATGTGCTGGATTGGCACGATGCCGACATTTGCGGGAAGGAAGTCCTGAACGGCGAAACCGGCCGGATTTTCCGGGTCATGCCCAAAAACTCATTGGCTGAAAACTGGACGGGACGGTATTCGGACCTGACCAAAATGACCGATCAGCAGTTGGTCAATCTGCAAACCGTCAAGAGCGACTGGCACGCTCGCCGGGCGCGGGTTATTCTGCAAAACCGGGCTGCAAAGGGGAAACTCAGTGGTCAAACCCACGCACAACTCCGCCAGCTATTCGAGACGAATGCCAACGCCGACTGGCGGCTCCGGGCCTTGTGGACGCTGCACATTACCGGCGGTTTCGATGAAAAAGCACTCACGAAAGTCCTGGACGACAAGGACGCCCACGTTCGGGCCTGGGCCGTTCAGTTGTTGTGCGAAGACAAGGCTCCATCAGCGGATGTTCAGGAAAAAATGGTTCGGATGGCCCGCGAAGACCCCTCGGCGGTGGTTCGGCTTTATCTGGCGTCGGCCCTGCAACGGGTAGACACGGAATCGCAATGGAAAATCGCCGGGGAACTGATGGCCCACGGCGAGGACAAGAACGATCACAACTTGCCCAAAATGATCTGGTTTGGTTTTGAACCGCTCGTCAAAACCAATCCGGCCCGGGCGTTAGACCTCGCGGCCCGTTGCGAAATTCCGATGGTAGCCCGGTTTATTGCCCGTCGAATCGTGGATGCCGACCAAACGCCAACGTTGATTACGGCGCTCGGGAAATCGCCCAAAACACAGATGAGCCTGCTGGAAGGCATGCGCGACGGTCTGGAAGGACGCACGGATCTGGCAACCCCGGCCAACTGGAAAGCCGTTTACGCCAAATTAAAAGCCAATCCCAAAACCGCCCCGCTCGCCCAGCAGGTGGGCCAGCAGTTTGGCGATACCGAAACCGCCCGGAAGTCGCTGGTGACGCTGAAAGACCGGAAAGCGCCCCTCGACCAACGGCTCAAAGCCCTGAAATCCATTGCGGGTCAGCAACGGCCCGAACTCCTGGCAGAATTGCCCGCGTTGCTGAACGAGCCGAATCTGCGCAGCGAAACCATCCGCGCCATTGCCGGGTATGACCGTGAATCGCTGGGCGAACTGCTGTTGGCCCGGTATGCGGATTTCAGTCCCGCCGATAAACTTCAGGTGGTGCAAACGATGTCGTCCCGCCCAAAATACGGCTGGCAACTGGCACAGGCGCTGAAAAACAACAAGATTCCGAAACGGGATGTGCCGACCTATGCCGCCCGGCAGTTGCTGCGGGTGGTGGGCAGCGGTTTTGTCGAAATCTGGGGGCCGATCGAGCAGCACGGTATCGACGAAAAAGCGTATACCCGCTACCAGAAACTGCTCACTGACCGGGCGTTGCTGAGTGCTAATACCGTCAAAGGACGTCTGGTGTTTCAGCGCACCTGCGGGCCTTGCCACAAGATGTATGGCGAAGGCGGCAGCATTGGGCCGGATATTACGGGATCAAACCGGGGCAATGTGGATTATCTGCTCAGTAATATTCTCAATCCAAGTGGCGAAATTCAGGACGATTACAAGATGGTGGTGGTGACGACCCGCGACGGGCGCACGTATTCCGGGAATGTGGCCGGTGAAAACGAACGGCAACTCACCCTGCGGGTCGTAGGCCAGGATGCGGTGGTTTTGAACAAATCGGATGTGCAGTCGCGCGAAGTGACGCCCAATTCCATGATGCCCACCGGTTTGCTCGATGCCCTGACGGAAGATGAAGTCATTGACCTCGTGGCTTTCCTGCGGACAACTGCGCCGGTGAAACAGGCGAAAAAGTAAGGTCATCCGGTTTATTATCCCGAAGGGATCAAACAGCGCAGCGTCGGTAGATAGCGATGGACATTTCGACCGCTGCGTGCCTTTGGGCACGCAGCCAGTGTTGGGAATTTTGTATACCCAAAGACACGCGGGGAACGCGGAAAACAATCTGGCTACCGACGCTGCGCTGTTCAGCCCCTGACGGGGCAAAATGCCCTGGTTACTAAAAGACGTTACCCGCGACGAAAGAAAGACAGGCTACGCTTCGACGGCCTGTAATTTCGTCAACTGATTGGCAGCCCCCAGCATATCGGCTTCGCGGAAGGGAGCCGCCATGAACTGAAAACCGATGGACAGGCCGTTTTCGTCGGTGCCGTTCGGAATGGAAATGGCGGGGCAACCCACTACGTTGGCCTGCACCGTAAAGATGTCGGCGAGGTACATTTGCAGCGGGTCGCTGGCTTTCTCACCAATCCGGAAAGCCGTTGTGGGCGTTACGGGGGAAGCGATCAGATCGTAGTGGGCAAACAGCGCATCGGTTTCATCCTTGATCAACCGGCGAACCTGCTGGGCTTTGGTGTAATAAGCGTCGTAGTAACTGGAACTGAGGGCAAAGGTGCCGAGGATAATCCGGCGACGAACTTCATCGCCAAAACCGTCGGTCCGGGATTTTTTGTAGAGCGACTCCAGATCCGTGGCGTCGGGGCTACGGTAGCCAAACCGGACACCGTCAAACCGGGATAGGTTGGAACTGGCCTCGGCGGTAGTCAGAATGTAATATGTAGGCAAAATGTGTTTCAACAGCAGGAAATCCACCGGTTCGACGGTGTGCCCCAGCTCGCGCAAACGGTTTAGAGCTTCCTGGGTTTTCTGCCGAATAACCGGATCAACCCCTTCGCTTTCGACGCCTTCGCGTAGGTAGCCGATCCGCAACGGGCGGTTTAGCGTCAGTTGCTGGCTATACGCCGGAATGTCATTTCGGCTCACGGTGCTGTCGAAGTCGTCGGCGCCGGCCATGATTTCCAGCAGCAAAGCCGCATCTTCGACGGTGTGCGTAATCGGACCGATGCAATCGAAGGACGATGCGTAGGCAATCAGACCCCAGCGCGACACCCGGGCGTAGGTGGGTTTCAGGCCTACCGTGCCGCAAAAGGCCGAAGGCTGACGCACCGAACCGCCGGTATCCGACCCCAGTGAAGCCAGACACAGCCCCGCCTGAACCGCCACCGCCGAACCGCCCGACGAACCGCCCGGCACCCGGTCGGGATCATCCGCATTCCGGACCGGACCAAAGGCCGAATTTTCGTTGGAGGAGCCCATCGCAAACTCGTCGCAGTTCTGACGGCCAATGATGATGACATCCTCGTCGATGACCCGCTGCACGGCGGTGGCCGTAAACTGCGACACAAACCCGTCCAGAATCCGGCTTCCCGCCTGAACGCCGTGCTGGTTGTAACAGAGTACATCCTTAATGCCCAACACCATGCCGGCCAGCCGACCCGCCTTTCCCTCTTTCAATTTCGCATCCACTTCATCCGCCCGCTGCCGCGCTTCGTCGGCATACACCGCGACAAACGCATTCAGGTGCTGGTGCTCGTCAATTCGCTGGAGGTAATGCTCCACCAATTGGCGACAGGTAATTGATCCAGTGGCCAGATCGCGCTGGATGTCAGAAAGGGAATCGTACGGTTTTACGGGCATAACAAAGTACGGCTGGTAGAAAAAAAGAGACAACAGAACGACCGTTCAGGCCGAGCTGTTGTCTGAAAATCTTTTGAAATGATGAAAAGGAATGTAAAATATTAAATGATGAATGTAAAATGTAAAAGTAGATTGCCTTCCAAAACTTTTACATTCATCATTTAGCATTTTTCATTTATAATTCCTTTACAAGGCATCATTCCTTATTTCACATTCGTATCGCGAAGTCCTTCTTCGATGTTTTCGCGAACGTCTTTGGTAGCGTCTTTAAATTCTTTAATGCCTTTGCCAAGGCCCTTCATCAGGTCAGGAATCCGTTTTGCACCGAAGAATAACAGGATCACCAGACCGATCAAAAGAAGTTCCGTTCCGCCGAGTGAGCCTAAAAATGCATAAATTGTGAGTAATGCCATGATAGTATGAGTTATGAGTGTATGCAGAAACTCTTTACAAAAGTAACGATTATTACGAAATTATTGTGTACTAAAAAAACGATTTCACCCAATTTTAATCGATGACGCATGATTGCGTTCCCACTCGGTAAACCGGTTGATATCGTCGGATATGGAACTGACCAGCCACAGAATCAGGGCAATGTCGTCGGTCATGCCCAGCACCGGCAACACGTCCGGAATAAAGTCGAGTGGCGACACAAAATACACCAGCACCGCGACCATCCGCAGCAGCGTTTTGCCGGAAATGGCCCGGTATTCGCCTTTGGCATACGCCCGCACCATCCGGACCAGAATGTTGATCTGGTCTTTGGCCGCCGAGTAACTGGCCCCTACGCCCAGAACGCGGGTTTTCTCGGCCACACGGTGCAGTAAATCAAGCATACTCTTCCCACTTCGGGTGTACCGCGACGCTTTCGCGGTGGAGCGCCGGAAGAAAAATGAACTCAGGATGGCCGTTAATAAGCGACGGTTTGCCATAGTTGATGGTATCTAAAGTCCCTGGATAGCTGGACACCCTAATAACACATTTTCTACCCCAATTGTCTTATTCTGTAAAAAAAAGCTTCTATTTACAGTACCAGTGTCCCCCGGCTCTCCTATTTTTGTACCGTTCAAAACAGTTGTCAGTTAATAAACCATTAACTCTATGAAAATTACCGTAGTAGGTGCCGGGGCCGTCGGAGCGACCTGTGCCGATAACATCGCCCGACGTGAATTAGCCGAGGAGGTTGTGCTCCTGGACATCAAAGAGGGTCTTAGCGAAGGCAAAGGTTTAGACATGCTTCAGGCGTCTACGTTGTTGGACTGTGACGTCAAAATCACCGGTTCCTCCAATAATTACGAATTAACCGCCAATTCGGATGTTGTCGTGATTACATCGGGGATTCCGCGCAAGCCGGGAATGACCCGTGAAGACCTGATTGGTACCAACGCCAACATCGTGAAAGGCGTTACCGAAAATATCTTGAAACACTCTCCAGACGCTATTTTCGTCATCATTTCCAACCCCATGGACACGATGACGTACCTGGCGCTGAAGTCGTCCGGACTCCCCAAAAACCGTATAATCGGATTAGGAGGAATTTTGGATTCGGCCCGTTTCAAAACGTATTTGTCGCTGGCGCTGAAGTGTTCGCCCAATGATTTGCAGGGCGTGGTGATCGGCGGACACGGCGATACGACCATGATTCCGCTGACGCGTCTGGCGACGTATTCAGGGGTTCCGGTCAGCCAGTTTCTGGATGCCGAAACGCTGCAAAAAGTAGCCGCCGACACGATGGTGGGCGGAGCGACGCTGACCAAACTGATCGGCACCTCGGCCTGGTATGCGCCCGGTGCAGCCGGTGCAGCCCTGGTCGAGAGCATCGTTCGCGACCAGAAACGCGTCATTCCGTGCTGCGTTCTGCTGGAAGGCGAATACGGCCAGTCGGATATCTGCCTCGGCGTGCCGGTGGTCATCGGCCGCAATGGCTGGGAAAGCATCGTGGATTTCGACCTCAACGAAGACGAGCAGGCGGCTTTCAACAAGTCGGCCGACGCCGTTCGGAACATGAACGACATTCTGAAAACGCTGGACTTGTAAAAAATCCCGTTTCCTGATACGAAAAAAGGACGCCCGTGATGGTGTCCTTTTTTCGTATCGGGGATTTAGGGGCGGCAAGTGAACGGGCTATTTAGTAGTAAGGGTCTCAGGACTTGATCGTTATCTCCAAAGTACGCCCAACGGCATTTCGCGGGCTTTTTCCCCAGGCTCCCAGGTCATAGGCAACATACACTTTATTATCGGTCTTCATTTCCTCAATGGCCATGTAATGGGTGGTCATGACACCGGAGGTCATCCGGACTACGTTAGGCCAGGTTTTCCCGTGATCCTGGCTGAACGCCAGGTAGTTGCCATTCCAGGAATGCTCGGGGTACTTCCAGCACGCTTTCTGCGGAACGCGAACCCCGAATGCCGCCACCAGCAAGCCGCTCCGAAGCTCAATCAAATCAGGGTCCACCACCGCGCCCCGAAGTTCGTCAGGATTGCCCTCATCGAGCGGTTTTCCTTTGGAGTCGGTTTTGTTTCGGAGCCAGTCGACCCAGAGTTCCGTCCGGTAGATATCCAGCCCGGCAAAAATCCGGGGCTGATGGGCGCTCCAGGTCGCTCCGTTGTCATCCGAAAACGACTCCCGCAGTTCACGACCGGTCCGCATGAAACAGAGCAGCCGCCCGGCATTGGGTCCCTTGCTGATCCGGGCAATGACGGGTTCGTCGAGTCCTTCCGTACCGATGTCGGGGCCAACGGCGATGGTGGAAACCTGTTTCCAGTGCTTCCCTTTATCGGTCGAACGCACCAGCAAGACCCGGGTCTTCATCATACTGGCCATGTAGGTCGAAGGCGTCCGGTCCTCTTTGGTCCACCCGTAATACGTGGTCAACAGATCCCCATTGGGCATTTCCAGGATCCGGCGGTGCAGTCGCTGCGCTTCGTGCGGGTGACCGCCGTCGTCTTTGGATGCGTAAAAATCAGCCCCCGGCAGATCGAACGGAACGTCCACCGGCCCTCCCAGCGTCTGCCAGTCATCCCGGGAGGTATACAATTGCCCCATCCCCTGCCCTTCTTTTTTTCCCGGTACGATGTACGTATCCAGCGCGACCAGCGTACCGTCCTTCAACTGAATACCGCCCCCTTCCAGATTCACACCGTTTTCTCCGGGTTTCAGCGGAATGTTCGTCCAGGTGTTGGCGTCATCGCGGGAAATGTACGTTCCCATTGCCCGTTCGTAGTGCATCCGGGGCGATGGAAACGGTTTTTCCGGCAGTTGCGCCTGAACGATGATCGCGCCGGTTTTGGTCACCAGCATGAACGGCTGTAATCCCTTCGGAACTATCACCTTTTCTTCACCAAAACGCAGGCGTAACCGACCGTCTGCTTCCACCATTTCCGGGACATTTTCGCCAGGTTCGACCAGACTGGCCGGTTCCGTTTCAGCGGCAGAACGTCCCCATTGCTTCGGCGTCAAGGCCGCCAGCAGAGCGGTTTTTTGCAGAAAATTTCTTCGTGATGAGCTCCCGGTAGCGTTTATTTCCATCGTGTTCGTGTTTCTAAAATGCCTTCATAGACAAAGTTAGACGCCACGCTTTCAGCGTTCTACTACTTTTATCTTCATTTGTGATATTATTCTTCCTTTTTGAATCAGGCCTACACTGGATCGTTGTTAGAAAACAGCGCACAAAAAACTTTAACATTACATTAACCTTCTTTTACAGGCTCTTGACAGACGCCGGGATAACAGCCTTTAGCTTTGTTGAAGTCCCTAAAAACAAAAAGAGAAATGACTAAACTCGTATACGCTTGTGCTTTATTGACGCTTGTTTTTTGCACTTCCTGTGGAGGACAAAAAAAAACAGACCTCCCAAAAGATACGATCAAAGACACGGTCACTTCCTACGGGCCTAACACAATGGTTCGGAATGTAAAGCAAGCTGGAAACGGAGACATTTTGATTGCGGCATCAAGGGGTGGTGTTTTTCGATATGATGGAAAATCGTTTACCAATATCGCCAGTAAAATAGGTCCGCGCAGATACTGGGACGTTCTGGAAGATCGACGCGGAAATCTTTGGTTCGCTACTACTGACTCAGGGGTTTATCATTACAATGGGAAATCCTTTCAACATTTTACAACCAGGGAGGGGCTTGCCAATAATGCGGTTATGTCTATTTATGAAGATAAAGCAGGCATCATTTGGTTCGGCACTGGCGGAGGAATAAGTCGTTACGATCCCAGCCGGGCAGGTGGAAAATCCTTTCAAAATTTTACAACGAAAGACGGACTGCCCAATAACGCTATTACTACTATACTGGAAGACAAAACCGGGAAATTATGGATTGGCACAAGGGAAGAGGCTTGTTTTTATGATGGAAAAACATTTACTGTTTTCAGAAATCAAGACGGTAAAACTTTCAACAACGTTTGGGGTATGACCAAAGATAAAAAGGGTGCTATTTGGTTCGGGGCAACGATAATCGAAGACAGAAAAGGCGATACGCTGATCGTTAAAACTGGTCTTTGGCGCTATGATGGCAGGGTCTTTACCAAAATTAACCAGAAGGGTACTTCTGCTATAATCGAAGATAAAAATGGAAACATTTGGACTACTGGTGCAGTAAAATCCAATGGGGTCGGGGAATGGAAACTTTTCCGATATGATCAAAAGTCGTTGTACAATAAAAACCCCACTGTAACCGAAATAATATCAATAAAGAAAATGCTTTGTGGGATTTTGGAAGCTAGCGATGGAAGTATCTGGTTTGGATCCCTGAACGGCGTATATCGTTACGATGGAAAGACCATCACGGATTTTAAAAGTAAAGAGAATCTGAAGTAATTCGTATTGCTGATTTTAACATCATTTGTCGATTATAATCATTTCTGGAGTATGAACAACAAGCTATCAATCAGTTACTTATTTTTAATCATTGCCCTTTTTTTCTTCGGTTGCGGTGGAACTTCATATGAGGACAATAAAAACAATGCATCAGCAAGCGCCGTATCCCGGGGACAAAAATATAGTATAGATACGACTGAAAGTGTTATAACATGGAAAGGTTCAATGTTATTTGATATTGACGAAGAACACGTAGGGTATGTCCATCTATCAAAAGGAGAATTAATGATTGAAAACGGTCAACTTATGGGTGGTACAGCTGAAATAGACATGCATTCAATTGAATATAAAGACAAGGCAAGTAAAAACACGCCTGTTAAACACTTAAAATCGCCTGATTATTTTGATGTCGAAAAATTCCCTATTTCTACTATCGCAATTACCAAGATTGAATCATTGAGAGGTCACACTATCGTTAAAGGTGATCTGACCATTAAAGGGGTCACACACCCGGTTACTTTTCCGGCCAGAATGGAAGTTCAGGATGGCATTGTAAAAGCGAATGGCAAGTTGATTATTGATCGAACAAATTGGAGTATCCGTTACAGATCAGGAAAGTTTTACGATAATTTAGCGGATCAAACAGTTTCGGATGATATCGAACTCCATATAAAGATCGTAGCACGAAAATAAACACCTGAATCCTTTTGTACTCGCATCAAAAAGAGCGGTCTTGCGAGCCGCTCTTTTTGATTTTCATCCTTGGTCGCTTAAATAAAGACCTGGTATTGCAGGACAAGCTGACCACGCCGTCCCTGCGCGTCGAGTTGGCCGGTGGCCGGAAGCGCGATGTAGTACGGGCGGTTTTGATAGTCGAGCGTTAGTTTGGAATTGTGGCCCTTGATCAGCCAGTTCAGGCCGACGTTGTAAACACCCACGCTTTGGTTCACCCGGTCGTAGTCGCCAATTTGGGCCTGCGCGTAGGGCATCAGCGTTCCGTGGTTGCCCAGCAAATCCTGCCGGAACAAATACCCGGCTTGTGCATAAATTACACTGCCCGTTCCGAACATCGGAAACGCATTGCCCTGTGTCCCGCCCAATCCGCCAACCGACTGCGTGGTGCCGCTGGCGGGGTTCATGATGCCATTGTAGCGCAGGTAATTTTTGCCGTAGTCGAGGTTGAAATACCCGAGGTACGCACTGATGGCGGAACCCTTCGCGCGGTTGACCGGCATGTCCAGAAAAGCTGCTACGGACCACAGATTCAGGTTCTGGTAAACGGTATCGGTCGCCGTGGTGCCGGTATGCCAGACGGCGTTTTTCTGCGAAATAAAACCGGCTTCGAGATTGACAATCTTCTTTTTCCCCAAATACGTTCCCGTCATGTAGCCCGGCGTCTGGTTGGCCTCTTTGTCGAAAAACTGGTACAGTAACAGGCCCTGAAACTGCTTGGTGTGGCCTTTCAGCGCAAAATTGGCGTTGGGTCCCAGCGCCGGAGGTGCCGCCCCGTTGGTCTGAATCGGGAATGGATCGCTGATGGCCACCCGGTAGTCGAACCGGCCGACCTGCCCCCGGGTGTACAGACTCAGTTTCCGGGCAAACTCGTCGGTTTGATCGACCGTCGCCTGGGCAAAAACCGGAACATCCATCGACAGGATCGAACTAACGCCGGGCTGCGTGAAGCGCGACAAGCCGTTCACAATGGTTAAACCGCCCCCGATTTTCAGATAATCCCGGTCCTTGAAAACCAGGTATTCCGCCACGGCATCGTGAAAAAACGCCTGCACTTTCCGGTTCGAAACCGTTCCGGTGGTGTTGAAAGCGGGAGATGCGTTCAGAAAATTGAAGTTGTTCATCCCAAACTGGAAATACACCAGAACCCGGTCGTTGAGCTGACCGAATAACTGAATCCGGGTCCGGCGCAGGCCAATGTCGAACGTCTGGTCTTTGGGGTCACCGACCACCGTCGTGCCGGGATTGCTCTGGTTGAGCCGCAGCCAGGTCTGGTTCAGAAACGTGACTTTGAAAAAGTGGGAACCCGACTCGTTCAGGTTGTATTTCAACTCATTTTTCTCCGGTACCGGTTTGGGTCGGGCGGTTTTGGCCGAAGCCAGCGAATCGGCGGATGGTTGAGCGAAAATCGACTGACTGCTTACGAAACAAAGAATAGCTAGTATTTTTCTCATCAGGAGGTGGTGTAAAGGACGTGAGAGCTGAGACAAGAGAAAAAAGACCTGTAAAGTATTGGATCTTTTCTCTCTTGTCTCAGCTCTCTTTTCCAAAAAAAACAAAGACCGAACCCCCAAAAGTAGGCGGTTCGGTCTTTAATTCTGCTAAAATGTGATTGAATACGGCTTAAACCGTACTAAAATGCGTTTACCGCACCCACTCGCAGGCGGGTTCGCCCAGCAACGACTCCAGCCATTCCTGGCCGGGATCGATGGGCGCTCCATCCGGCGCAGCCAGGACGGAAGGGGCAGGCACCTCCGCCGGATTCTGCTCATACTGTTGAATCAGGTGCGAAATCAGGCCGTAAGAAGTGCCACCTGCCACCGCAGGACCAACCAGTGTTTTGATGCGCAACACCGACCGGTGCGCCAACTCCCGCACCGAACCGTCGGCCTCTTTGTTCTGGGCCAACGCAATGAGTTGTTCTGCTACCTTCAAACTGGTCATTCGGTTTAGCTCGCCATTGTACGATTTGTCGATCGGTCGTTTGTAAACCGCTTTAATAAGCTGGTCTAAAACCTCCTCCAGCCCGAGTTGGGCCGGGTCGAAGGCTCGCTGGTGGACCAGCCGGGCGCAGCGTTCCGGGTTGAGCATCATCCGCAACGTCATTGAAACAGCTGCTTCGGGCGGAGCCAGCGGATCGAATGTCATGCCCGTCCGGCGTTTGAACACCTCCCGCGAATTGGGACTGTAGCGGAACGGCCTCGGTGGAATGGATTTTAGCAGAAAGGGCGGAACAGCCAATGTCGCCGAACTCATCGTAGCCAGTAAAATATCCAGCGCCCGCCGTTGTTCGCTCGCCGGAACCACCGACAAAACCGGCTGTCCATCGCCCCGCAACGCATTGGTGTACGTTTGTCCGCCCAGCACCTTGGCGGCCGCTTCGACCTGGTACCGGTGAAACAGGTACATCGGCACAAAAACCTCTTCCAGCGTTGCCATGGGCGTTCCTGCCGGAATTTTCTTTTCGTTAAACTGATCCAGAGCCACCCGCCGAACCTCCATGGTGCGCTTCAATTCATCGACCGCATTGCCGCCATTGTCCCACAAGTGCGTGGCCGGGTGGGCGCTGCTTTCGGGCCGGGCATCCTGATCGGTCAAAAACGTCAGCCCTTTGGCGTGCATCTGCTGAACGATTTTGTTCAACTCCTGCTTCTCGTTGGTTCCCGCCGGAAAATCCTGGTAGCCCCAGATGATGCTCCATTTGTCGTAGTCGCCGATGCGCAGCGTGTAGGCATCCGACAGATCAATGGCCGCGCCTTTTACTTTGGCCACCATCGTCGGATAATCCATCACTGACGCCCGGTTTTGGGTGCTGGCGATGTAGTTGTGGGGCAGTCCCAGTGTATGGCCCACTTCGTGGGCGGCCAGTTGCCGCAGCCGGTTGAGCGACATCTGCATCATTTCGGATACGTGCGACGTATCGGTGTCGAAGTTGCCGACCAGTCCCTGCGCAATCAGGTAATCCTGCCGCACCCGCAGCGAGCCCAGCGTCACTTTTCCCTTGATGATTTCACCCGTTCGCGGGTCGATGATACTCGCTCCGTAAGACCAGCCGCGCGTGGAACGATGCACCCACTGAATCAGGTTGTAGCGAATGTCCATCGGATCGGCATCGGCGGGGAGCAGTTTTACCTGAAAGGCATCTTTGTACCCGGCGGCTTCAAACGCCTGATTCCACCAGGCCGTGCCTTCCATCAAGGCCGTGCGGATCGGTTCGGGCGTACCCGGATCGAGGTAATAGACAATGGGCTTAACGGCTTCGCTGACAGCCGCTTTCGGGTCTTTCTTTTCCAGCCGGTGCCGCGAAATATACCGCTTGATGATCGGCTGGCTGACGGGCGTTGCGTAATCGAAGTATTCAATACCGCCATAGCCGATGCGCGGATCGAACTCCCGGGCTTTATAACCCGCTTCCGGCAACTGAACAAAGGAATGGTGCTGCCGCATCGTCACGGCGGTTGGCGTCGGCACCACCGAGCGCAGGTACGCACCGGGCGTGTCGCCGGTTAGCGTGATGGTTACTTCAAACTCGGTATTTTGCGGAAACGATTTGGAATGCGGCAGATACATCGCGCAACGGCTGGCATCGAGCCGGAAAGTCCCCTGACGCGTCTGGCTGATGGCCTGCACCGCTCCCACCGCATCGAGCATCAGAAACGGCGTCAGATCGACCAGCACCCGGTTGCTTTCTTCAGCCGCGATGTCGAACCCCCAATGCACCGACTGCGCAAACGACTCTTCGACCGCCCGGCGTTCGAGGGCGTCGCTGGTGATGGCGCGGTATTGGTAATTCGGTTCGACCATGAGCACCTTGGGGCCGGTGCGTTGAAATTTAACGATGTGTTCCTGCCCCAGCCGCCCCCGATCCAGGCCGATGTCGTTGGAACCAATGCCCGACGCCAGAGTCGGGTAGTAGAGGAGTTCGGTATCGAATTTGTCGATCTCCAGCCAGATCTTTCCTTTTTTCGCATCCCAGTAAAAGGTCATAAAACCGGGTTGCTTTTCCATGCCGCTGGTGAACGCGGAGATCGTTGGCGAGGTACCCGCCGGCGTCTGAGCTGGTACTAATCGAATAAAAAACAGGAGACAAAACAGGAGTAGACGGTATTTCATTCGTTTGGCTAGTTTGTTACCTAAACATACAAAAAAGCACCATTTTGTCCCTACGGACTTCGATCCGTTTTTCCTTTTTGAATGACTCACCATTACCCCACGGGAACGTCCGTAAAAAGCCCGATTTAACGATCATTTAATTCCGTTTTGAATTCGGCTTAATCCGGGCCTTTCACCTTTCCTGCGTCAAACAGACCAACGCATTCAACTAAAAAAGAAGCCATGAAACGCATCATCGCCTTCGCTGTTCTCCTCCTGGCAGGGGGACTCAGCTCTTTTTCTTACGCACAGGGTGTTACGACCGACTACGATCGCTCCGTTGATTTCAGCAAATTCAAAACCTTCGCCTGGTGTACGCCCGATATTCAGGTCGGCAAAAATCCGATTTACAGCAGCCCGCTGATTACCCAAAATATCGAAAATACCGTCACGGACGAATTGACCAAACGGAACATCACCCTGCTGCCTGAAAACCCGGACATTCTGGTCGGTTTTCATACGTATACCGAGAAAAAAACGCAAACCGTTTCCAATGGCCCCGCGCTGACACCCATGTTCTATCCTTTTGGGTTTCGCGGTGGCTGGCGGTATATGCCCTACGGTTTTGGCAACTGGCCCTACCAGTGGAACACCGGTTTTCACAACGTCCAGTACACGGAAGGGATGCTGATTCTGGACATTGTGGATGCTCATTCCAAACAACTGATCTGGCGCGGAACCATTGCCGGGGCCGTCGACAATCCAGCGCATATCGAGAAAGAAGTGTCGAAGGGCATTCACAAAATCATGAAAGAATATCCGGTCAAAGCGGTCTAGCAAAATCTGTTTTCAACCTAAAACCGGCCCGTTCGTTTCCGTGAACGGGCCGGTTTTAGGTTTATCTCTTTTCCGAATCGGCCACACTCGCTGGAAGTTCATACAGCAACCACGTTTTGTTGCGGATTGAAACCGCCTTCTGCTGAATCAGTCGGATGAAATCCGCAATGCCCAGCAGCTCGTTGCCGTTGGCATGAATCAACACCAGACTGCCCTGCTTCGGTTGCTGGTTCTTGGCGAGCCAGGCGTCGCTGCCGATGGGCAACAACCCGAATGCCAGGATCCGGTCGAAGACGGTTTTGTCGGAAACCAGCCCCGGAAAACGAAAGAAAATGGACGGGACCAAGCCATTTTTGAGCATCGCCTGTTCGTTCAGCAGCACCTCGTCGTTCAGATTCGTTGCCGCTTCGAGCAGAAAATTAACGGGCAAGGGCAACCGCGAATCGTACCGATGATGGAACGAATGGTTGACCCACGTAATGGCCAAATCGCCCCGGCTCACCAATCCTTTCAAATACGCCAGATCCTGCGGGTGACTTTGCATCCATAGACCGGTGATGGTGATGGTAACCGGAACCGGTTTTTCTTCCGGCTCAAAAGCAGCAATCAATTGTTCAAAAACCGACCGGATCAGCGGTTTGGAAGACGGACACAAATCGATGGTCAGGCTAAACCCGCGCTCCGTGGTATCGGCCCGTTCAATACCTGCGTCCTGCAACGAACCGTCACGGTTTCGCTCAGCCTGCAACGCCCGGATGTAGGGCGTTTGCTGAAACTGCTGCTCAATTTTCGACCACGGCAATGCCCGAACGCTGGCTGTAGGCAGAGCAAGAATCGCGGTTTCGAGGGTGATCGGATTGACCGCCCAATACCGCCACTGGCCGTTTTGCGACCATTGCCGCAGGAGAATCTGACGGTCCGTAGTAGTCCCGAAAAAAACCTTGTACGACGACCATTGTCCCAAAACCGGGAGTGAAAAAAACAGCCCGAAAAGAAGGATGCCAAATCGGCGCATACCCGTGATTCCGGTTTTTCACTTCAATTCAAACGTCACTTTCACCTGCGCCGGAATCCGGATCGTCTGCGGAATATCGAGTAAACCACCGCCATCGTAACTGGCCCGAGCCTCCAACATCATTCCACCAGCCGAATACCTTCTTTGCAAAATCGGGTCGGTTTCTTCCGTGTCCCGAACGCTCAACACCACGCCCAAGGTCCGTCCGGCAGCTTTGGCCAGAATGACCGCTTTGGCGCGGGCTACATCAACGGCCTTTTCCAGCACGCTGTTTTTACTTTCCTCCTGTTTGGTCGAACGATAGCCGGCCTGAAAGCGGTTGAATCCGCCATTGATCAGCGCCAGTTGCAAATCCGGATACCGTTCCGGTTTATTCAACTCAAAAATGACCTGCTGATTGGTGATGACCTCCGGCTTCTGCTGGCCGCTCTGGTAGATCGACCCGTCATTTTTCTGAACCTGCAATAAGGTATACCGAATCTCTTTCTCGTCAATCTGGTAATCTTTTAGTAACTTCACTAGCCGTTTTTCGGCAGCCTGGTGCGCGACATACGCTTTCCGGGCGTCGGTCGGGTCCGAAAATTGCAGCGTGACGGTGATGCGAACCTGATCGGCCGGTAATTCCAGCTCAGCGTCGCCCAAAACCACAATCCGGTTTATGGGCAGATCCGGTGTCTGCGCAACAGCCGGTGAAAAAAGACTCAATACGCTTAATACAAAAAAACTAAGTTTACGCATGGTTATAAAAGATTACTTGTTGTTAACCGTTTTTGAATAAGTGATCATTTCGTTATTTTTGATTGCCCAAAACCATTCACACCTCACACTTGTTTTAAGATTCTCTGGATCAACCTGGTAATGCGTTATTTTATTCTTTTGACAGTACTGGGCCTGATCGGGCTTGACGGGTGCAAAGTTCCTTCCGGAAAACCGGATGATCCTACCGCGCCGGTCACCACCGTGTACAAAATCAAAGCTGGTGGCAATTACGCCGATCACAACGACTTTTCGTATACCGCCAAAACCACCTTGTCGTTCAGCGCCATTTTCGACAGTTCCGCCGTTTATACCAACAAAATTCCCGAAAACCAGCACGACATTAACAAATTATACGGTTTTTCGGACTGTAATGTTCAACACAACACCTCCAGCGCCCGGTTTGGCTGGAACTGGCGGGACAAAGCCCTCCGGATTTATGCGTATTGCTACCGCAACGGCGAGCGCGTTTCGGAAGAACTCGGCACCGTTGAGCTCAACAAGCCTGCGGATTATCAGATCAGCATCGTAGGCGGCAACTATGTCTTCACCTTCAAAGGAAAGGAGACCATCATTGCGCGGGGCTGCAACATTGTGCAAAGCAATCAACGCTACCGGCTCTATCCGTATTTCGGTGGTGACGAACCGGCCCCCCACGACATCATCATTTCGATTACCGAAAAATAATTACTCCAATCCCGGTATTTGCAACAAGCGGTTCGGATCCGGGCATATTGCCAGGTACCGTTCCCGATCCGCCAGCGAGCAAACGCCCGGAAAGTCTCCCGTATGACCCCATAAATCGGTCATCAGTTGGAAGTGCAGGTGCGGAGGCCAGTCGCCGTTCTCGGGATATGGGCCAATTTCAGCGATTTTCTCCCCGGCTTTGAAAAGCTTCCCTACCGCCAACCCCCACAGCGACAAACGGCTGAGATGCCCGTAAAGCGCAAAAAGCGGTTTTTCATCCAGCCGGTGTTCGAGAATAATCGTAGGGCCGTAGTCGCCGAACTGATTGTTATCCTGAAAACTGTGCACCACGCCGTCGAGCGGGGCAAAAACCGGCGTTCCGGCTTCGGCCCAGAGGTCAATTCCCAAATGAATGCAACGGGATGCTTCGGCCTGATTAAAGTGCGGACTGCGCCGGTAAATAACCCGGTGTTCGTTGTAACCGCCCACGCCCACCACGGCACCCTGTCGGCGAAGTTTCCCAAAAACATAGTTGGTAAAAACCGCCGTATTGGTAAGGTCAAGGCTGTCCAGCTCTGAATTCTGGGCGGTAAAGTCCAGAACCAGGTACGGATCGGTGCGAAAATCGAAGGGCAGAATCATTGTGCAAAGTTGGTCAGTTTTGGCAATACCCGTACAACTTTTGGGAGATTCCGGCGTATCCTCTATATTTAATGTCCTGAATCCTGAAAAAACACCGAATTTTCGTTCTCATACTCACTCATCAACCTAAACCGCCGAATGCAAGCCACCGCATCCCCTGCCGCCACCTCCGCCAAACATCCTACGGGCCTCTATGTCCTGTTTTTTACCGAAATGTGGGAGCGGTTTAGTTACTACGGCATGCGGGCCATTCTGCTGCTCTTTTTGATTGACAACGTCCGGGGCGGCATGGGCCTCAGCGAAATGGAAGGAGCCGCCATCTATGGTTTATACACGGCTTCAGGGTACCTCCTTTCGCTGCCCGGTGGCTGGATTGCCGACAACATTCTAGGGCAACGAAAATCCATCTGGTACGGCGGTTTTGTCATCATGTTCGGGCATGTTCTGCTGGCCATTCCGGCCGGGAGTGCCTTGTTTTACATCGGTTTAGCCACTGTTGCCATTGGAACGGGTTTGCTGAAACCCAACATCAGTTCCATCGTTGGTGAACTCTATCCCGAAGGTGGTGCCCGGCGCGATGCGGCTTTTTCGATTTTCTACATGGGTATCAACATGGGTTCCTTTCTGGGAATCACCATTGTGGGCTATCTGGGGCAGAAAGTAGGCTGGCACTACGGGTTTGGGGCGGCTGCCGTCGGCATGTTGTTCGGCCTGGTGGTTTTCCGGATCTTCGGTCAGAAATACCTCAGCGACTACGGAAATGTCCCGGCCAAAGCCGAAGCGTCTACCGATACTGGCAACCAAAACCGCAGTCTGTTTTTTGTGGTGGGCCTCGCGGCCATCCTCGCCCTTTTGCAGTTTACGGGTATTCTGGATCTGACCACTGCACAGGGATTAGCCAAAGGTGCCGGAGTGATCATTACGCTGACGGCGGTCGGTTATTTTCTGTTCATTCTGCTGGCGGGCGGCTTAACCCTCGTTGAGAAAAAGCGGGTGGGTGTTCTGTTCGTATTCTTCCTGGGTTCTGCCGTCTTCTGGGCGGGCTTTGAACAGCAGGGCTCGTCGCTCCAGATTTTCTCCGACCGGTATACGGATTTGAATCTTTTTGGCTGGCAAATGCCCTCGAGCTGGTTCCAGAATTTCAACCCGGCGTTCATTCTCATCTTCTCCCCAATTCTGGCCGCGCTCTGGATTTATCTGGGAAACCGCAACCAGAATCCGGCGCCCCACCTCAAATTCGCCGTCGCGCTATTTCTGCTGGGACTGGGGTATCTGGTGATGGTGGTGGCTTCCAAAATTGCGTTGACCGGCCAGCTCACCTCCCCGATCTTCCTGACTTTTACGTACCTGTTTCATACGCTGGGCGAGCTTTGCCTGAGTCCCGTGGGGCTGAGTTCGTTCACCAAACTGGCTCCCAAACGCTACCTCAGTCAGTTGATGGGCATCTGGTTTGTCGGCACCTCACTGGGCAACCTGATCGCCGGATTGTTTGCGGGCGGTTTCGACGAAGGGAATGTTCAGCAGATGCCCGCCATGTTCATGAGCGTCGTCTATTTCAGCTTCGGCTTCGCCCTCCTGATCCTGCTCTTCTACAAACCGCTAAAAAGCTGGCTGGGAGGGGTGAAATAAAGAGTTAAGAGTTAAAAGTGAAGAGTTAAAAATTAAAAGTAGGCTGACGCATTCGTATTCTGCTTGCGTCAGCCTACTTTTAATTTTTAACTCTTCACTTTTAATTTAGCCACCGGCTTTCTTCCCCTTATACCCCTTCGCCGTGAGCCAGGCCAGGACTTTGTCGCGGTGGTCGCCCTGGATCAGGATTTCGCCATCTTTGGCCGAACCGCCGGAGCCGCAAACGGTTTTTAGCTGTTTGGCCACTTCGGTCAGGTCGGCATCGGTGCCGATGAAATCCCGGACGGCCGTCACGACCTTCCCGCCCCCCTTGCGATCGAGCCAGATTTTCAGGTTCTGCTGTTCCGGTTTCAGCGTTTTCGCTTCGGAAGCGCCGGATTGGTAGGCATAATTTGGATCCGTTGAATAGACGATTCCGAAGCGGGATTTATCGTTGTTATTTTTCTTACTCATCGTTTTTAGTCATTTTTGTTCGATCGCTACGCGACCGATGAAGAGAATACACCTTCATATTCTACAAATATCCGGTCGCTACGCGACCAAAAAGCTACGACGAAACCGTCTACCGAATCACCAGCAAACTCGACGGCACCACCTGCACCGTGGCCATGTCGGTGTCCAGCAGCAACGGTTCTCCATCGACGTGGATCAACAGCGGCTCCGCTCCTTTCACCACCACCGACCGGGCGGGCCGCAACGTCAGGTAGTTCGACTGGTCAAGGGTTTTGTTAAAAAGCCGCCACGCCAGCAGGCCCACCGCGCTGCGGGGAAACGGTTTTAGCAGACAGACATCCAGCAACCCGTCGGCGACGTTGGCCCGGGGGGCAATCCAGGCATTGTTGCCAAACTGCCCGGCGTTGGCCACGGTCAGGGAGAAGAGCGACTGCGGTTTCCCGTCAATTTCGTAGGTCGCAGGCTGGTAGTTCCAGAACGCCCGGTAGGTGGTTCGGATGTAGGTGGGCAACCCCCGAATGGGCTGACGGGCAAATTCCCGGGCCACATGCGCATCGAAACCTATTCCCGTGGTGCAAAAAAAAGCGTGCTCATTGATCCGTCCGCTGTCGATCACCACCGGGCGGCCCTGAACGGCCCGTTCGATGGCTTTTTTCGGATTCAACGGCAACTGTAAATGCCGCGCCAGCCCGTTTCCCGAACCCACCGGAACGATGCCCAGGGCGGTTTGCGTGTTGAGGAGTGCGCGGGCGGCTTCGTTCATCGTGCCATCGCCCCCGATGATCACCACCCGTCGGATACCTTGCCGAACGGCTTCGGTGGC
Organism: Larkinella humicola; assembly: GCF_008727875.1. GTDB lineage: Bacteria > Bacteroidota > Bacteroidia > Cytophagales > Spirosomataceae > Larkinella > Larkinella humicola. The sequence goes on from NZ_VTWS01000008.1 coordinate 98,462, forward strand.
CAGCTCGGTGGCGTGTCCGGGATGCGTTGTAAAGCGTGCTTCGGGTGTAAAACCAGCATCGACGGCTATTTTCAACAGAAATTCAATCCATTGCTGCTTTTTTTGTACCGAAGCCGTCCCCGACAGGGGATTGACAATCGCCAGCAAAGTTGGTTGCGCCACGGTCAGGAAAAGAAAATAAACAGGATCAGAATGAACACGATGATAAAAATATAATACCAGCCATCCGAAAAGATGTAAGGCTTATATTCCTCGTAAAATTTGCGAATTTTATTCATTAGTATTGGGGAAATTATAGGCCATCAAAGTACGGGATAAAATGAAAAAACTAGTCGGCTTCTTTCTTTTTTTGTTCGTCATCACCGGTTCTCAGGCCCAGACACCCGCCGACCGGAAAGCGATTCTGGCCATTCTGGATCGCCAAACCGCCGACTGGAATGCCGGTAATACCACGGCTTTCATGAACGGCTACTGGAAGTCGGACTCGCTGACGTTTATCGGCAAAGTGGGCATTACGTACGGCTACGAGGCTACGTTGAGTAATTACAAACGCCGGTATCCGGATCGGGCTGCCATGGGAACGCTGAAGTTTACCATTCTGAAACTGGAGTTTCAGGCTAAAAATGTGGCCTACGTAATTGGAAAATTTCACCTGACCCGCCCAAAAGTCGGCGATGCAGAAGGACATTTTACGTTACTTTGGCGAAAAATTAACGGACAATGGGTGATCGTTAGCGACCATTCCAGCTAATCACGTTTTCGTTTTTATGACTCTTTTTGAATTAAACGCCGTTCACCGGCATGCCTTTCGCTTTTCGCAAGCCGACGTCGAAGCGTTTGCGCGCGTTACCGGCGACGACAATCCGTTGCACCTCGACGCGGAGTTTGCCAGCCAGACGCCCTTCAAACGACCCATTATTCACGGCATGTTGGGGGCCAGTGTGTTCACCAAAATCCTGGGAACCCAATTTCCCGGACACGGTTCGGTGTATTTGAAACAAACACTGGACTTTCTGCGCCCCATGTTTGTCGATACAGACTATGAAGCGGTTTTTACGGTGGTTTCCACCAATCCGGACAAACACATCGCGGAAGTATCAACCGAAATCAAGGATGCCCAAACCGGTAAGCTAACGACGCGGGGCGTGGCGACCTTGATGTATAAGAAATCCTGAACGCCGGATTCATTCCCCTCCAAAAACCAAACAAGCCCGGTGGATCGCCGGGCTTGTTTGGTTTGGAGTAAGTTGTTGTTTACTCTTTTGCATTTTTCTGACCTTGCACTTCAGAGCGAATCTCCTGAGCCAGCGTCTTCAGATCCTGCATGCCTTTCCGTACGCGGGTGCCAGCAGCCTGATTGCCTTTTTCGTAGAATTTCTCGAAATCGCCTTCCAAAGACATGACCAGATTTTTTATTTCATCGAAACGTGCCATAACAGTTCGTATGGGGGTTAAAAAGTTGTGAAAAATGCCCTAAAACGCTCAAAAACCGCGTTTTTGACGAAATATACGCATTCTATGATTCAGCGCAAGAAAACCGTCAAAAAAAACGTTGGAAAAATCCAAATAAAGCACGTTTCCTTACTAAACGGTCATTCCGCCACCGTTTTTGCGACTTCTGAGGGCACCAGAGCAGAATCAATCAGGACCTGATGGGCATTTTCACGATAAAATCCCCGGTTTAGTTTTTCGGACACCTCACTGAAGGCTTTCAGCGTGTAGTCGACGTCTTCGAGCGAGTGGGCGGCCGTTGGAATGATCCGCAACATGATCACGCCCTTTGGAACCACCGGATAGACAACAATGGAACAGAAGACGCCCATGTTTTCGCGCAGGTCGCGAACCAGCACCCCCGCTTCCTGAACACCGCCTTCGCTGTGCAGGAAAACCGGCGTCACCGGCGAGGTCGTATCCCCGATGTTGAGCCCGCGCGCCCGCAGACCGTCCTGCATCGCCCGTACGTTCTGCCACAGTTTTTCGCGGAGTTCCGGTTGGGTTTTGATGAGTTCGAGCCGCTTCATGGCTCCAACGACGTAGGGCATTGGCAAGGCCTTGGCATACGTTTGGGAACGCATGTTATACTTCAGGTACATAATGATATCGTGGTCACCGGCAATGAACGCGCCAATGGCCGCCATCGACTTGGCGAAGGTCGAGAAATACAGGTCGATGCCATCCTGACACCCCTGCAACTCACCCACACCAGCCCCCGTCGGCCCCATGGTTCCAAAACCGTGGGCGTCGTCGACCAGCAATTTAAAATCATATTTTTCCTTGAGAGCCACGATTTCTTTCAGAATGCCGACTTTACCCGACATGCCAAATACGCCTTCGGTAATGACCAGAATCCCCCCCCCTTTTTCAGCGGCTTTTTTGGTGGCCCGTTGCAGGTTTTTCTCCAGACTATCGATATCGTTGTGATTGAACTTGTAGTATTCGCCCATCTTGGCTTTGTGTAACCGAATACCATCGATCAGACACGCGTGACATTCGGCGTCATAGACGATCACGTCCCGGTAATCGACTACGGCTTCGATGGCCGACATCACCCCCTGGTAGCCATAATTGAGCAAGAATGAGTCTTCCTTGCCGACAAACTCGGCCAATTGCTTCTCCAGTTCTTCGTGCAGATCCGAATTACCCGACATCATCCGGGCGCCCATCGGGTACGCAAGACCCCAATCCTTAGCCGCTTCCGCATCGATTTTCCGGACTTCGGGATGGTTGGCCAGCCCCAGATAATTATTCAAACTCCAATTGAGCATCTTCCTCCCCCGAAACACCATGTGCGGCCCTAACTCGCCTTCCAGCTTGGGAAATGCAAAATAATGGTGCGCGTTATACTCCCGCGATGACGAACCGATGGGTCCGAGGTTGGTGCGTAATTTCTCAAATAAATCCACTTTATTGCGCTATTTACCGGTTTATAATGAGTTTGTTAACCACATTAGTACAAAAGTAAATTAAAATCTGTCAACCGCAAAGCGGGGTTGGTTTTAGAAATTACCGCCGGAAATTAGGAGCAGGCAGCGAGAAGTATATTTTTGCAGGGGCATTCCTGTTCGGTTATCTGCTGCAACAAGGCCCTTCTGCCACCGAAATCCGAATACCCAACGATTCACATTCAATGGCTAAAATTCAGAAATTACTCGTCGCCAACCGCGGTGAAATTGCCCTGCGGATCATGCGAACCGCCCGCGAAATGGGCATTCGCACCGTAGCCATCTACAGCGAAGCCGACCGGCAGGCACTCCACGTCCGGTATGCCGACGAGGCCGTGTGTGTGGGCCCGCCCCCCTCTTCCGAGTCGTATCTGCGGGCTGATGCCATCATTGAAGCCTGTCGGCAGACCGGCGCGGACGCCATTCATCCGGGCTACGGTTTTTTGTCGGAGAACGCCGGTTTTGCGCGCGCCGTCCGCAACGCCGGGCTGATTTTTGTCGGGCCGTCACCGGAATCCATCGAAGTGATGGGCAGTAAGCTGGCGGCCAAAGCGGCCGTTGCGTCCTATAATATTCCGATGGTTCCCGGCACCCCCGAAGCCATTACGGATCGCGACGACGCCCGGAAAACGGCCGCTCAGATCGGTTATCCGATTCTGATCAAAGCGAGTGCGGGCGGAGGAGGCAAAGGAATGCGGATTGTGGAAAACGACGCGGAGTTTGACGAAGGCATGAACCGTGCCGTCAGCGAAGCCACGTCGGCCTTCGGTGATGGGTCGGTTTTTATCGAAAAATACGTTACGTCGCCCCGGCACGTGGAAATTCAGGTGCTGGGCGATCAACACGGCAACATCATTCACCTCTTCGAGCGCGAGTGTTCGGTTCAGCGCCGTCACCAGAAGGTGGTGGAAGAAGCACCATCGTCGGTGTTGACACCGGAAATTCGGGCCGAGATGGGTCGTTGCGCGGTCGAGGTGGCGCGGGCCTGTGGCTATTACGGGGCCGGAACGGTGGAATTTATCGTCGACGACCAACTGAATTTCTATTTTCTGGAAATGAATACCCGGCTTCAGGTCGAACACCCCGTGACGGAACAGATTACGGGCATCGATCTGGTGAAACAGATGATTTACATCGCCGAAGGGAAACCGCTGGAAATCAAACAGGAGGATTTGAAAATCAACGGTCATGCCATCGAAATCCGGGTGTATGCCGAAGATCCGGCCAACAACTTTCTGCCCGATGTCGGGACGCTGGAAACCTACGTGCGCCCCCAGGGCAACGGCGTTCGGGTCGACGACGGTTTTGAACAGGGCATGGCCATTCCGATTTATTATGACCCCATGATTGCCAAACTGGTGACAACGGGTGCCACCCGCGCCGAAGCCATCGAGAAAATGATCCGCGCCATCGACGAATACCGCATTACGGGGGTGCAAACGACGCTGCCGTTCTGCCGGTTTGTGATGCAGCACGACGCCTTCCGGTCGGGGCAGTTCGACACCCATTTTGTCAATCATTATTTTACACCCGATAAACTGACGCCCGAAACCAGTCTGGAAGAAACCCAACTGGCGGGTGTTTTGGCAGCCTGGCTGTTTCAAAACCGTCAGCAGAAAACCGCCCCGGAGGTCGTTGCCCCCGAGCCGAAAAGAAGTCAGTGGAAGGAAAGGCGGCTGGGTTGACCAGACGTCGGAAATTTCAAATGTAAAATGATAAATATTAAATGTAAAAGTATTTCGAGAGCGCTTAGCTATTTTTACATTTTACATTCATCATTTTACATTTAAAATTCTTTTCATTTCCTCTTCTGTTTCTAAAAAATCCGAACAATCGCCGGACAGGAAATGAAGTAATTACAACGGTTGTGTAACTTAGCGCAGAAAACAAATTCCTTTTCCAATAAACCCTATGAAAAACCTTTTGGTATTTTGCAGTGCAGTGCTCCTGTTGGGAGCCTGTTCAAAATCATCCATGACGGCGTCCAAATCGGCCTCATCGCCCAAAGCCGAGAAAGGATGGATCAGCCTCTTCGATGGAAAAACGTTCGACGGCTGGAAAGTGGGCAAAAATGCCGACTCCTTCAAAATCGAGGATGGAGCTATTGCGGTGAATGGGCCCGTTGGACACCTTTTCTACATGGGACCGGTCAACGACCACAACTTCAAAAATTTCCAGTTCAAAGCCAAAGTGATGACCCTGCCCGGTTCCAATTCCGGCATGTATTTCCATACGCAGTATCAGGAAGAAAGCTGGCCTAAAAAAGGCTTCGAGGTGCAGGTGAACAATTCACACACCGACTGGCGCCGGACCGCCAGCCTGTATGCCATTCAGGATGTAAAAGAGACGTATGTCAAAGACAATGAGTGGTATACGGAGGAAATCATGGTTCAGGGCAAAAAAGTGACCATCAAAATCAACGACAAGGTGGTCAACGAATACACCGAACCGGAAGGCGTTGATCGTCCCAAAGACATGGCCGACCGCAAAATCGGCAGCGGCACCTTCGCCCTGCAGGCCCACGACCCTAAGAGTAAAGTCTATTACAAGGATATTATGGTGAAAGTGTTGCCGGACTAAAAAGAATGATGAATTATGAATGATGAACGATAAACTGGCGGAAGCACACAATCCATCGTTCATCATTCATAATTCATCATTAAAAAAAACATCTTCCGCGCTTCCGGGTTTCTTAGGTATCAAATAACGAGAAACCCCATGCATCATTTTGAAACCCTGACGGAAGCGATGGAAAGTCTGCGCGAGCGCGGCTACACGCACGATTTTGAGCCAAAACGCGATTATCTGGAAGAAAGTGGTTCTGGCTTAAAAATAAAAAGCGACGAAATTACCGTCGATGAATTTCACCGTTTTGAAGGCACCTCCGATCCCGGCGATGAAATGACCCTGTACGCCATTTCGACGGCCAACGGCATGAAAGGCGTTTTTGTGTCACCCCAAGGCACTTATTCCAACGAGGTAACGCCCGAGTTGATGCAAAAATTTTCGCTCGCCGAGCGGCCGGAAACCAATCTGGAAGGCTCCGTAAAGCCCATTCACGGGGTCGGACTCGGGTCAAACGGGCAGTAGACAGGAAGCCCTTTCCACGATATACTTGCAATCGCCCCCCCGCGCAACGTATATTTGCTGACGACCCGACGGCATTTATCGTATTTTTTTAAAAATACCGACCAAACGCAATCGGCTCATCGTCAACTGCTAACTGTTTTTTGCTAATTTTGCGCTCTTTTGAGAGAGATGCTCTTTTCTTGACCGTATGAAGCTGTCCGAATTTAGGTTTGACTTACCCCAAAGTCTTGTTGCCTTGTATCCGCCCGAACGTGGGGAAGCGCGGCTGATGGTTGTTGATCGTAAAACGAAAACCATCGAACACAAACAGTTCTCCGACATTCTGTCGTATTTTGGTGACGGAGACGTGATGGTCATCAACAACACCAAGGTGTTTCCCGCACGGCTTTACGGTAATAAAGAAAAAACCGGTGCTAAAATTGAAGTTTTTCTGCTGCGCGAACTGAACCGTGAAATGCGGTTGTGGGACGTTCTGGTGGATCCGGCCCGGAAAATCCGGGTAGGAAATAAATTATATTTCGGTGACAGCGATCTGGTGGCGGAAGTAATCGATAACACGACTTCCCGCGGCCGAACCATCCGGTTTCTGTTTGAAGGCTCACACGAAGAGTTCATGAAAGCCATTGATGAACTGGGCGAAACGCCTTTGCCCCGCGAAATCAAACGCAAAACCGAAGACTCCGACCGCGACCGGTACCAGACCATTTTCGCCCAGCACGTGGGCGCCGTGGCCGCTCCGACGGCCGGTTTGCACTTCACGAAAACCATCATGAAACGGATGGAAATCAAAGGCATCCACTTTGCACCGATTACGCTGCACGTGGGCCTGGGAACCTTCCGGACGGTTGACGTGGAAGATCTGACGAAACACAAAACCGACTCCGAAAACTACGCGATTACGGATTCGGCCGCAGGCATCGTCAACACAGCACTGGACAACAACCGGCGCGTCTGCGCCGTTGGAACGACCTCACTGAAAGCCATCGAGTCGTCGGTGTCGGCCAATGGGCGGCTGAAATCGGTCGAAGGCTGGACGGATCGGTTCATTTTTCCGCCCTACGATTTTAAAATCGCCAACGCGTTGCTGACCAATTTTCATCTGCCGGAATCCATTCTGATCATGATGACCAGCGCTTTTGGTGGATATGATCTGATCAAACAAGCGTACGAAGTAGCCATTCAGGAGAAATACAAATTCTTCAGCTACGGCGACGCGATGTTGATTCTTTGATAGACAAGAGACGTGAGACAAGAGAGTAAAGACTTCAAAAGTAGGTCTTTACTCTCTTGTCTTTTCTCTTTAATCTCGTTCCATGCGTAACCGTTACGTCATCATTGTCGCCGGAGGGAGTGGTAGCCGGATGGGTGTGACTATGCCGAAGCAGTTTCTGCCGATTGGCGGTTTGCCCATTCTGATGCACACCATTCGGCGGTTTCGTGTTTATTCTTCTGCTGTACAGATTCTGGTGGTTTTGCCGGCTGAACAGATTCCGGTTTGGGAAGCCCTCTGTCGTCAGTATCAATTCGAAGAGCCGGTTTTGGTGATTCCGGGCGGCAAGACGCGGTTTCAGTCGGTTCGGAACGGGCTGGAACAAATTCGGGCAGCCGACGGTCTGGTGGCAGTTCACGACGGCGTTCGTCCGTTTGTGACGCCGGAACTGATCCGTTCCGGTTTCGAAACCGCCGACCGAACGGGCAGTGCCGTTGCCTGCGTCCCGCTGAAAGATTCGGTTCGGCTCGTTCAGCCCGATGGCAGCAGCCTGGCCGTCGACCGGACGAGTTACCGGCTGATCCAAACGCCCCAAACGTTTCAACTGATCCTGTTCAAAGACGCTTTTCGAGCCTCGGAACAGTCTTTTTTTACCGACTGCGCCAGTGTGGTGGAGTATGCCGGATATCCAATTACGCTCATCGACGGTTCTTACGACAACATCAAGATCACGACGCCCGAAGATTTGGAGATTTCAGAACAGAAATTACGCTCAATTGAGTAGACTTGAGACGAAAGACAAGAGAGTAAAGACGCTCTTTTCCGGTTTCTTTACTCTCTTGTCTAAACGGTCCGCCGTCGCGGCTCTCTTGTCTTTCTTGTTACAACCATGCATCGATTCCCGCCCGATCACTACATTGCCGGCATCCGCGCTGGCGACCGGCTGGTTCTCAGCCGCGCCATTACGCTGGTGGAGAGTCAGCTGGAAAGCGATCAGGCCCTGGCATTGGCGGTTTTGGAGCAGGTATTGCCGCAAACGGGGCAGTCGGTTCGGATCGGGATTACGGGGGTTCCGGGCGTCGGCAAAAGTACCTTCATCGAAGCTTTTGGCAAGCACCTCACGGATTCCGGCAAAAAAGTGGCGGTTTTGGCCATCGACCCAACCAGCCAACGGTCGCACGGCAGCATCCTGGGCGACAAAACCCGCATGGAAACGCTCTCGATGGACCCACGGGCCTACATTCGCCCGACGCCTTCGGGCGGTTCGCTGGGCGGTGTGGCCAACAAAACCCGGGAGACGATGCTGCTCTGCGAAGCCGCCGGTTTTGAGGTGATTCTGATCGAAACTGTGGGCGTGGGACAATCCGAAACACTGGTACACGGCATGGTCGATTTCTTTTTGCTGCTGATGCTGGCCGGTGCGGGCGACGAACTGCAGGGCATGAAACGCGGCATCATGGAACTCGCCGACGCCATTGCCATCACCAAAGCCGACGGCGACAACGCAGCCGCAGCCGAACGCGCCCGGCTCGACTACCAGAACGCCCTTCACCTCTTCCCGCCCGCTTCCACCAGTTGGACGCCACCGGTTTTGACCTGTTCAGCCCTCCAGAATCAGGGCATTGCTGACCTCTGGCACATCATTAACAATCATCAGACGCAGCTCACCCAAAACGGCCACCGCGACCGAAACCGGCAGCAGCAGAACCTCGACTGGCTGCACAACACCATTCGCCAGCAATTGGAAACCCGGTTTTACAACCAGCCGGGGCTGCGTGAACGACTGGCCGACGTGGAAGAAGCTGTTCGGAAAGGGGCGGTTTTGCCGCTGCAAGCTGCCCGGCTGCTGTTGGATCAACCTTGACTACGCATTCGATTTCCCTCCAAACGTCAGCTTCAAGCCAAAGTCTTTGCCTTTGGAGACATCCGTCAGCGTGATCCGGTTTCCGGCGGCACTCCAGGTTTGCTGAACCGGACTGCCGTATTTTTGGGTGAAATAGGCCGTCAATTCCTTCCGATGCGTATCGACCGACGTCCGGTTATTGAGGTATATATCGACATCGATCCGGATGACTTTTTTATCTTTATCCAGGAAATACTGAATGTCCGTGGATTCCAGATTCGGGTAGTCGATGGTGTAGCCAACATGGGCGGCATCTTCTTCGAAGGGCTCCACGTTTTCCTTCTCTTTTACCACCGAAACAGCATCGCCCAGGTTGACGCCCCGGAACAGGCCGTCTTCCGGCCCCACCAGCTTTTCCAGCCAGTCGCTCACCGGCACTTCCAGTTGCGAGTCCACCCGGTTCGGGAGAATTTCGGAGGTATCGGCCGGGGTGGTTGCCTCCGACGTTTGTTGTTTACTCTGGCAGGCGTTTAAAGAAAGCACTGTCGCCAACAGCGCACTATAGATAAACGTTTTTTTCATAGAATTCAGGTTGTGATACGGTTTACGGTTTTCCGTTTACGGTATTCGGTGTGGTATCGGAGCTACCTTGTTCGGATCAGCACGCGTCGTCCACCAAATACCGTAAACGGAAAACCGTAAACTGTATCATTTTATTACGATGACGCTCCGCGTGAACGACCACCACCAAAAAAGCCGCTGCGGCCACCGGATGGGCGGCTGATTCGCGAGCTGGTTATGGTGCTGCCGACCCGGTTGGCGCGTTCGTAGGTCTGTGGACTGCTGTAGACGCCGGAGCGGTATTGCTGTTCGTTGGAAAACCGGGGCGTTGTCGACCGGCCGAGCATATAGCCCAGACTGCCCCAGAGCAAGACGCTGGACAAACCGCTGCCGTGGTGGTAGGTGGATGGGTTGTTAAAATACCGGCTCGTCGACGAATCGGACTGCACCAGCCGCTTGGCCGCCTGAACGCTTAGGGTGTCGCGGTGGCCATCGGCGTAGTTGACAATGGCACCGGCCTGTTTCGGATCGACCTGCACCTCATCCGTAATTTTGAAATTGCCCGGACTGGTTTCGGTGATATACGTCCGCACGCCTTTTCCGAATTGGTCCGAAGACGCTGTCTGGTCGGATTGTTCCGTTTCCGCGTCATTGGAACCACCACAACTTTGCAAAAGTACCGTGCCGTTTAGCAATGCAATGCTCAGAGTGGTGCTGAGGGTGATGTCTTTTACCCGGCGTAAAATGCTGTGTTTTCGAAGTGGTGTCATGAGCTGGAAAGCGCTATCGTATAGACGAAACTACGGAGAAGACCGGGTGGTTGCAAGAAGTTACCGGATGAAAGGAAAAAAGATCGTAAGAGCCTCCTTTTCTGAATTATGAACAGAACCCGAACCATCGGCGCGTAAATTTAATGGGAGTTGCCCTATTTTTGTGAATCATGCCTGACCGCGACGCCCTGATCGAACATTTACTCCACCGGATTTCGGCCCTTCAGTCGGAAAACAATCCATTTTTTCCACCGGGGCTTTTGCCTTCCTACCGGCGAAATCCGCTGCTGATGGGCTACAGCCGCCCGGATACCAACGTCTTTTTTACAGCCATTACGGTGTTTACCCTGCAACAGATTCGGCCGAAGCTGGCACCGGTTTTACAGGAAAAGGTGGACGGTATGGTTCAAAAAGCCATTCAGCACTATCCTGATTTTCAGAACAAAGACGGTTTAAAAACCTATAATTTTTACAAAACACCGAAACGGGGACAACCATCGGGACATTTTCCCAACGGGCACCTGCTCCACCGCATCGACCACTTCCGGTTACCCGACGATGCCGACGATACGGCGATGGTCTACCTCACCAGCAATCCGTCGCGCGAAGATTTGATTTGGCTGAAACACAAACTGATGGAACACGCCAATTTGGCCACCCGGCAGGTGGAAGACACCTACGCCGATTACGTCAACCTCCGGGCCTATTCGACCTGGTTTGGTAAAAATATGCCCGTTGAGTTCGACGCCAGCGTGTTGTGCAACCTCCTATTCTGCATTTTCCAGTACGAATTGCCGCTCAACCAGCACGATGACGACAGCCTGGCCTTCATCCGGTCGGTCATCGAAACGGGGCGGTATCGGCAGGAGCCGTTCCGGTGTTCGCATTCGTATCCGCGCGCCACGCTCATTCTGTACCACGTAGCCGGTTTGCTGGCGGCTTTCCGGCCGGAACCGCTGGAGTCGATTCGAGGGTTTCTTATCCGGGATGCCTACCAGATGCTCGAAGACGGTTTGCCGGTGATGGATCAGGTCATTGTCTCGACTTCTCTGCTGCAACTGGGCGAAAAACCGCCCCGCATCGACGTTCGGGCCATTCCTGAAACCGACATCCGGGATTATTCCTTTTTCATTGCCGGGATGCTGACGGCTTCCCAAAATCCGCTCCTCAACCGCATGGCGCAATCCCGGCTGGTTCGGATGGACTGGACCTGTGAAGCGCATTCGCTGGCGTTGCTCGTCGAGTATCTGGTGTATTCGCGGGGCTGTTAGGTTCTTGAATTAGAATCGACTCAAGCCGACATTTTGCCCCCCAGCCCCCTAAAGGGGGTGTTTTCTCGTGCTCCAGGCTCCCCCTTTAGGGGGCTGAGGGGCAAACGCGGGGCAGAACGTAACCGGCCGGGCCTCTGATCAGAGGCCCGGCCGGTTTGTACTACGATCAAAGATCCCCGATTACCAGCCCGGATTCTGCTTGATGGCCGGGTTCTGGGCTAGGGTGTTCAGCGGGATGGGCCACAAATAGTGCTTGGTTTCGTCGAAAACCGGGTTGGCCCAATCCGTTCCCTGATACACATCGATGTAGGTTTTTTTGGAAACCGGATCAACGGCGGTTTTGATGTTGGCCTTCGGATACCGGGCAATTGCGGCAGCGTCCCAGCGGATTCCCAGCGTCGGAATGAGCAGTTTCTTGCCCTGTTTCCAGCGTTTGAGGTCATTATAGCGGAAACCTTCCATGAACAGTTCGATGCGCCGTTCCCGCCGGATTTCGGCAATCAGCGGAGAGATACCGTCCGCCGTGTAACGCGGATCGACCGGCACCTTGCCCATGTCCAGCCGCGCCATGCCCACGCGGTCGCGCAGTTTGTTGATGCTGAGGTCGAGATCGGCCTGGGTAATTTTCCCCAGTTCGGCCTGGGCCTCGGCGTAGTTCAGCAACGCTTCGGCAAAACGCAGAATGATGGCGGGCGATTCGGCGGTATCGAACGCTTTTCCGATCATGTCATCCGCGTTGTAATGCTTGATGATGTGGTAGCCCGTCGTCGACACATACCCGCCTTCCATGCCCTGAATCCGGGGATACGGACGCCCGTCGGCCAAATGGTATTTGTACTTGGCCGCATCGTCAGGATGCAGGATGGTCTGACGCAGGCGCGGGTCCCGGTTTTCGAAAACGTCTTCAATTTTATCGTCGCCTTTGTAAAGCGGAGACAGCGTGATGGGCAGCCCATCCGTACAGAGGTAATCTTCGACCAGGCTTTTGGTGGCTCCCCCGGCATATTCAAAATACGACTGCACGTGGTTGGTAAACACGCCCAACTGGTATTTCCGCCAGTACAGTACTTCCGGGTTGCCCGCCAGATTCAGCACGCGGTGGTAGGCATTGTAGTCGGTTTGCGGATTCCCGGTGCTATACAACCGGTAGGGTCCCTTGTCCATCAATTCTTTCGACGCATTGGCCGCTTCCTGGAGCCATTTGGTGGGGTCAGTGCCGCCGTGGTATTTGCGCCAGGTGCCTTCGAACAGACAAACCCGCGACTTCACCAGCAACGCACACCAGCGGTTCAGGCGACCCGGAGCGTTGCCGTCGCCCCAGCTATCGGGCAGTTTGGTGGCGGCAAAGTTGAGGTCTTCCAGCACTTTATTCATCACCTCTTCGCGGGGCGTTCGGGCGGCATTCAGTTCGGGAGAGTCCACCGTCAGTTCTTTTTCCACAAATGGTGCATCCCCAAATTTCGACACTTTCTCGGCGTAAAACCACCCTCTGAAAAGCCGGGCTTCGGCAATGTAGCGGTCTTTAATCGCTTGAGCAACCGCAGCTTTGTCATAATTAGCCAGACCGACGTTGATAGCCCGCACGAAATTCCAGCCTTTGTAGCCAAACTGCTGGGGGTCGGTCGGAACGGTATGCTTCCCGGAGCGCACCTGCTGAAAAAGATTGTGCCGGGCATTGCGGGGTGCCATGTTGTCGGCAAACTCATCCTGAAACCAGATGCTCGCCCAGTGGCTGTCGAAGCCGTTGTAATGACCGTGTAAAATCGGGACGTTGTCGTCGTTCCGCGCCAGATCATACAGGCTGTTGTTGTAGACCCGCAGGTCATTTTCGGTGTTCCAGAACGTCTGGTTCGTGATGCGATCCAGGGGATACCGTTCGAGAAACTCGTCATTGCAACCGCTGAACAGAAAGGCGGCAACCACGAAAAAGCCGGATAAAATGCTATATTTTTTCATATGGATCGTCGTTTATCGGTCATTAAAAGGAAACATTGAGCCCCAGGGTAGAAATGCGCTGCATCGGGTATTCGATGGCGGCCGACTGAATCGTCTCGGGATCGAGCGGTTTCCGCATTTTGGTGTACTCCCACACGTTCATGCCCGTTGCAAAAATCTGGGCCCTCCCAATACCGATTTTCTTCATCAGGCCCTGGGGCAGTTCATAGCTCAACGTAATGTTTTTCAGACGGATGTAGGCTGCACTTTGCAAATACCGCGATTGCACCTGCACATTCTTTTTGTCGTTGGTCGAAATGTGTGCCGCTGGAAAATACGCATCCCGGTTGTCTTCCGTCCAGGTGTCGGTGATGTAGTATTTCTCAACGTGTCCGGCGTTGTAGGGAAAAAACCAGGTCCAGTTGTCAGACGTTGGCCAGTGGTCTTTTTTGCCAATGCCCTGGAAGAACAGCGTCAGCCGAACGCCCTTGTAGCCAATCCCGCCGTTGAGCCCGAACGAATACCGGGGCGTGGTGTTCCCGATCACTTTCCGATCGCCCGGATCGCTGAGGGTGTTCTTTCCGAAGGTGATGTTGCCGTCGCCGTTCAGATCCTTATACCGGATGTCGCCGGGACGCCAGTTGGCCCCGATGTTGGTCTGCTTGGGAGCCTGTGCCACCTCATCCGTGGTCTGGAAAATACCGGCGGTTTCAAATCCCCAGATTTCGCCCAGCTTCTGACCGACGTAGTAAATGTTGCTGTTGTTGGGCAAGGCACCGGTGGGGTTATTGAACCGGGTAATCTCCGCCGTCCAGTCCGACAATGCCAGCGTAACATCGTAGCTCCAGTCACTTTTGAACTTATCCCGCCAGGTCAGCGACAACTCCCAGCCGTTGGTCCGCAAATCGGCTGCGTTTTCTTTCGGGGCTGCGGTTCCCAGAATCGCCGGGTACGACACATCCATCAGCATGTCTTTCGTGTCGCGCGTGTACACGTCCAGGGACGCATCCAGCCGTCCGCGCAGCATCGTCACATCCAGACCGATATTTTTGGAGACAACCGTTTCCCACGTGAGTGACGGACTCACCAGTCCGGCAGCCGACACAAACGGAATCAGGGCATTGGTGAACATGTACGGCGACTGCCCCGTCCCCATCGTGGCCACGTACGGATAGTAGTTGGTACCCAGCAACTGATTGCCCAGCGTTCCGTACGAAGCGCGTAGTTTCAGGTTGTCGAGCCAGCTTCCGGTTCCGGCCATGAATTTTTCGTTGCTGATCCGCCAGCCCGCCGACACGGAGGGAAAAAAGCCAAACCGGCTGTCTTTCGGAAACCGGGAGGTGCCGTCGTAGCGACCGTTGAATTCGATCAGGTATTTCTCTTTGTAATTGTAATTCAGCCGGTAAAAAGCACCCCGCAAGGCCACGTGCGACTTGCTCCCGAAGGTTTGCTGCGTTCCCGTCGTCGCATTCAGATCAATGACCTGGGGCGTAATCAGGGCGCGGGCCTGCGCTCCGGTGTAGCGGTTGATCCCCCGTTCCTGGTTAAAGCCGACCATCGTCGTCAGGTTGTGATTGGTGGGCAACGGGACTTTGTATTCGGCATAGGCGTTGAAGACGTAATACTGGTTGTATTCGTTCTCGTTCCGAATCCAGTCGTCCCCGCTAAATCCGTTGCTTAGTAAATTAGCCGCCAACAGGTTTGCATCCACAATATCGACCTTGCTCTGTACGTCCTGGTAGTTGCGGCTGAAAATGTTGTAGGAAAAATCAGACCGGATTTTGAGCCCCCGCAAAGGCGTCAGGGTGACGCCCTGGGTCAGCCAGAGGTCGTTGTTGGTGAAGGTCGTCCGCCCGCCGTCGAGCAGATACGGAAAAAAGTTGGTGCCGCCGAAGTATTTCCCGATGTAGGGGGCGTATTTCTCGCGGTCGCCCGGCGTAATGTAATACTCGAGGTCGGGGAATTGAATGGCCGCGATGGGGTTGACCCGCGCCAGCGAGTTGATGTTGACGTCCCAGTTGTAGAAGTGCGGTTTGTCGCTGTTTTGCGAATTGAAGATCACTTTGCTGTCCAGTTTCAGCCATTCGTTGACTTCAAAATCCGCCTTCATCAACATGTTGTAACGTTTGAACTTCTCGTTGTTGTAGCGCAGATATCCGTCTTTGGAAAAGTAGCCGAGCGACACCAGGTACCGCGCCTTGTCCGTACCGCCCGAAACCGACAGATCGTGCTGGCTGGTGGGCGCATAATCGGTCATGATGCTGTTCTGGTAATCGTTGTAGCCATAAAACCGGAGAACGCCGTTGACCACTTTCCACTGGGGTGCCGTGGCCGGATTTTCCGAAAACGCTTTCGTGCCAGCCACCATGTCGTCATCGTAGGCCGGAACCCCGCTCGAACGGATGTTGGCCTGATTCCGGGCCTGCACAAACTGGTAGGGATCGGTGACGACATCCATGTTAAAAATGGGTTTTGCCAGCGAAAACTGCGTGTTCAGCGAGACGTTGATCTTCCCGCTTTTCCCGCTTTTGGTCGTCACCAGCACTACCCCGAAGGCCGCCCGTGCCCCGTAAACGGCGGCCGCAGACGCATCTTTCAAGACGCTGATGCTTTCGATGTCGTTGGGATTGACCCGGTTCAGATCCATCGGAACATTGTCGACCAGGATGAGGGGCGAACCGCCGTTGATCGACTCGTAGCCCCGGATGTTGAAGGTGATGGGCTGGGCCGGGTCACCATTGCGGACCCCGATGTTCAGGTTGGGAATCACGCCCTGCAACCCCTCACCCACCGAGGCAATCGGCCGGTTTTGAAGCCGTTTGCTGTCGGCAATCCCCACAGCTCCCGTCAGGTTCACTTTTTCCTGCGTACCGTAGCCCACGACGACCACTTCTTCCAGGGCCTTGGTATCGACTTCCAGGGCAATGTCGAGGGTCGAGCGCCCTCCCACGGCAATTTCCTGCTTCAGATACCCGATAAAACTCACCACCAGCGACGCGTTGGCACCAGGCAGTTTGAGGGTGTATTTCCCCGCATTATCCGTTGTGGTGCCTTGCGTCGTGCCTTTGATTACCACACTGACGCCCGGCAGGGCTTCGCCGGTTTCGGACGCCGTAATGCGTCCCGAAATACTCTGGCTTTTGGCTTCGTTTGCCAAACAAGCCAGTCCGAAAATACCGATGAACAGGATCATGCGCCTGGCCTGACTACTCGATTGTAGAAGCTTGTTCATAGAGAAAGAGAGATTAGAGATGGTAAAGTGAACAGGATGAA
This sequence comes from Larkinella humicola, assembly GCF_008727875.1. GTDB lineage: Bacteria > Bacteroidota > Bacteroidia > Cytophagales > Spirosomataceae > Larkinella > Larkinella humicola. The sequence continues at coordinate 115,357 of NZ_VTWS01000008.1, forward strand.
AGAAAGACTAAGGGGACTTAAAACGAAACAAATGCATCACAAACAGACCGTAGTCAGCTTGCAAAGAAACTGCCTACTAAAACAGGATTTTTCACGCAATAAAATAAACTTATTCAATAAACCCCTTATTAATTTTATATCCATTCAAAGTCAAGATCAATTTAAACCTACTGAATCGATGCGGTATAAATCCGTACACGCAAAGATTGACCGCCTTCCTGCTGCCCATCCACATTTTTTGAATAATTTGCCAGGTGTTGGCTCTGTCCGAAGCAGAATGCCGGCATCCGATCCGGCGGGCTTCGTCCGACAAAGACCTGCTGGTTTTCCATTTATTCATTCTACAACCTAGTCCGAATTCTGTATGAAAAAAGTTGTGCGCGTGATGACGAAATTCCTTATGATGGGGTGTGTGGCGATTAGTGCCTGCCAGGGTCTTGAAGGGCCCGAGGGGCCACAGGGGCCACAAGGTGTGGCGGGAGTAGCCGGAGCGAAAGGCGATAAAGGCGATACGGGGGCGAAAGGGGCAGATGGCAGTTCGAACGTGCAACAGATCAATTATACCGCCCGCAACCATGAAGGAATGACCGATTTACTGTTGCCGCTGCCCCAGACGATCAACCGGGACATTGTCGACCGGAGCGCGTTTTATGTCTATGTCAAACAGTCGGTTCCAAAAGCCAACAACGAAGAGGATTCGTTCTGGTTCTCCATTCCGGGCGAAACCATCAAGGGCAACGCCTATACGCATTTTGTTTTTCCCGGCAATAGCCAGACACTGGCAGCGGTTTTTCTGCGCCGAACCTCCGACTTTCAAACCGGGAACGAACACTTTGAAGCCATTCGCGTGGTGATAGTAACGGCCGACAAGCAGAGCAACGGCCGGAAAGCCGCCATCGACTACAGCAAGTACGAAGAAGTCCGGAAAGCGTACGATTTGCCGGAGTGAAAGGCTGGTTTACCGTTTTCGGTGGCTGACGCATGCTGGCTACCGCACGAATGGAATGCGTCAGCCACCGAAAACAGTAAACCGAATACCGTAAACTATAGTTACCCCAACTCCGCCAGCAAATCATCCGGCAGCAGGGGCAGATACGGCGTCAGGGGTTCGGTGGAGGTGAAAGCCGACAACCGGAGCAGCCGACTGCCCGCAGCATCGTATTGTAACTCGACGTAAAACAAATCCAGGGCGTAGAGGAGGTAGATATTCGTTTCCTCGTAGCGATTGGCCAGTACCGAACCCCGGAACCACAATTGTTCCTGCTGGTGTCCGTGGGGGAGTCTCAGAAAATCTTCTAGCTTCATCAAGGTCAATTGCACGTTGGGCTAAATATCTGTATTTTTCCCGCCTATACAAGTCTTTTTGTCAAAAAAACCGTTCCTAAACCTCTTTTTATGCGATTCAACTTTCGTTACGCAGCCGCGATCGGATTCATGCTGATGGCTCTGCAAACGTGGGCCGATGTCCGTTTGCCCAAGATTTTCGGTTCCCACATGGTGTTGCAACGCCGGAAACCCGTCCCGGTTTGGGGCTGGTCCGACCCGAACGAGAAGATAACGGTCCAGTTCAATAATCAGACCAAAACCACGAAGGCCGACAAATCCGGAAAATGGATGGTCCGGCTGGACCCAATCGAAGCCGGGGGGCCTTTCGCTCTGGCGGTGGCCGGAAAAAAGAATACCGTGACCTTCGACGATGTGCTGGTGGGCGAGGTCTGGATTTGCTCGGGGCAGTCGAACATGGAGTGGGTGGTCAAATCCTCGACCAATGCCGCTCAGGAAATTCAGGAAGCCAATTATCCGCTCATCCGCCATTTCAAGGTGCCGCACGACCTGAGCCTGTCGCCGAAAGACGATGTACTGGGTGGTGAATGGCAAGCTGCCACGCCCGAAACCGTCGGTAATTTTACGGCGGTCGGTTATTTTTTCGCCCGCGAATTGCTGAAAGAACTCAACAACGTACCCATCGGTTTGCTCAACACCTCCTGGGGCGGCACCCAGTCCGAGTCGTGGACGAGCCGGGAAGCGATGGACAGTTTCGAGGAGTTCAAACCCGTTGTGTCCACCATACCAAAGACGCTCGAAGAGTTTGCCAGCAAACGGCTGGAGCAGTTGCAGACGCAGGTCAAGTCGGTACAGGGCGAATTGCCCGGCGTGGCCGAGGTTCAGCAGTGGTCGGGAACAGATTTCGACGATGCCAACTGGCAAACGCTCCGGTTGCCCGACCTGTTCGACCGGAAAGCCCTTCCCGGTTTCGACGGTGTGGTGTGGTTCCGGCGCGAAATCACCGTTCCAGCGGAGTTGGCGGGTAAAGAAATGACGCTGACGCTGGGGCCGGTTTTCGATGCCGATGAAACCTACCTCAACGGAGTCAAAGTGGGAACTACGACGCAGACGGGTCAGGCCCGAACGTATACCGTTCGGGGCGGCACGTTAAAACCGGGCCGGAACGTCATCGCAATTCGCGTGGACGACCAGAACGGAACGGGCGGTTTTACGGCCAAAGAAGATCAGTTTAAACTGTCGGGGGCTGGCCAGGAAATTTCACTGGTCGGCGACTGGAAATACCGCATTGCCGATTACAACCGAAATCCGGCCCTGGTGAATCCGAACATGACCGGAACGATTTTGTACAACGCCATGATTCACCCGCTGATTCCCTACGCCATCCAGGGCGCGATCTGGTACCAGGGTGAGTCGAATGCCGGGCGGGCCTACCAGTACCGCAAGACCTTTCCGCTGATGATTACCGACTGGCGAACCCGCTGGGGACAGGGCGATTTCCCGTTTCTGTTCGTACAACTCGCCAGCTTCAACGCGGCCAACGGAACCAGTGCCACCGGCAGCACCTGGGGTGAACTCCGCGAAGCCCAGACCATGACGCTGGCTTTGCCCAATACCGGCATGGCCGTGACCTCCGACATTGGTGAGAGTAAGGACATTCACCCAAAAAACAAACAGGATGTGGGCAAACGACTGGCTTTGAATGCACTAAAAACCGTTTACGGCCAAAACCGGGTGTATTCGGGACCGGTTTTCAAAGCCATGGACGTAACCGGAAACAAAGCCGTGCTGACGTTCGACCACGTGGGCGGAGGGCTGCAATCGTCCGACAAATACGGGTATCTGAAAGGGTTTGAAGTGGCCGGAGCCGACCAGAAATTTCACTGGGCCAAAGCCGAAATTCAGGGCGATAAAGTCATCGTGTCCTCCAGCGAAGTAACAACGCCCGTTTCGGTACATTACGGCTGGGCCGACGACAATGGCGAAGTCAATCTCTACAACAAAGAAGGGCTTCCGGCGGTGCCGTTCCGAACCGATACCTGGCCGGGAAAAACGGAAGCCGGGCGGTTCAAGTAAGGTTTAGTCTACGGCGTCAGGAGCGTATGGAATCCTGACGCCAATTCTCGAATAAAATCCTGTTTATCAGTCCTTTATAGCTACCCTGACTAATTTATTCCCTTTCGCATCCAGGCTGGTATCCGTCACTTTCACCGAGCCGCCTTCCAGAATTTCAAAAGCATAGGTTCGTTGCAGACCAGAAGGCAAGCCGGATTGGGCAAACGTATTATTCCCGATGTAATCATAATTGATTCCGTAGATTATTTCACCTGCTTTGCGCCACAACTGCCCATCGCGTTTGAAAAAGATGGTTTTCTGGTTTTTATTTTTTTCATCTGTATACGTTCCCGTCAGTTTATCAAGAGCCGCGGGTTCGGCGGCCAACTTCTCCGTCATCGTCACATCGAACAAAACCATCTTGCCACCCTTCGCCGTTGATTTGACTTCCAGAATCCGGCGTTTGGCGGTGGAAGCCGACGCGTACTCATCCGTCGCGATGTTGGGATCACCGCTGAAGTACAGTTGCGTTACCAGACTTTGATAGCCTGGAGCCGAAACCAGCAGATGAAAGTGAGCGGGCCTGATCATGCCGTTTCCAACGTCGTAGGGAACCGGCAGAATCGTCGTAAATGCATAGTTCCCTTTGGCGTCACACAGCGCAGTGGCCCGGTAGCGGAATTCGTCTGAAGCATTGTCGTACTTCCCATCCGCCCCGCAATGCCAGAGTTCCACCTTCGCTCCCTGGTTCGGTGTCGTACAGTCTTTGTGTTTAACGGTTCCCGTTAAACGCACTTCCATTCCGGGTGCGCCTTTGATCAGCAGATTGTTCCGAAGTGGCGCGTCGGGCCGGTAAAAAGGACCCAGTATATCGGAGGTCGTCTCGCAGTCACCCGCGTAGGATTCGCCATTGAAATGAACGAAACCCGTTGCACTAACCGCCACCGCACACAGGGCGGTGTTTTGGAGGAATTTTCGGCGTTGCATGATAGAGAGGTAGTAAGTGGTTCGGAAGAGAATGTCCTGTATTGCCTGCAATATAGGCACTAAAAATCCAAATACAACTCCCTGATCTTGAGTAGCATATGTTCTTATGCCAGTACAAATGAAAAGACTGGCAACCCGTCGCTGTAAAGTCGGTTCTGCTCGGTTGAGCCACCGGTCGAATCTAGTGCCCGGCCACGGTTTTCCGCCCCGAAGACGGAGTGTGTCGCCAGTTGGGCAACTCATCGCGGGTAATGACGTCTTTGTCGGTATACACCGCCTTGAGTTGTTCCACCGATTGTTTTTTGATGAAATCGCCCCCGGTCCAGACGGAAAACCACGACCACCAGGTGCCAAGATTCCGGATCAAATCCGGGTTCGGCAAATTGCCGGATTCCGACAAGGTGACCAGTTTTTTGCCAGCAAACGCCCTCTGCGCATTCGTCCAGTTGCCACTCAGCGACGCCGTTGGATCGGTGTAAATATCGAGCCCGACCACATCGACGTATGAATCGCCGGGATACCAGTCCGGGTGGATCGAGTCGGTGGCGGTATAGACCCAGATCAGGTTATGCAACTGATGATGGTTCGTCAGTCGGTCATGCAACAACCGCCACAGTTCCTTGAATGGCCCGGCGCCCCGGGCTCCCCACCAGAACCAGCCGCCGGATGCTTCGTGCAGCGGCCGCCACAACACGGGAATATCGGCAGTCTGAAACTTTTTGAGTTCACCGGCAATCGTGTCGATGTCCCGGAGCAAAAGCTGATACCGTTCGCCCTGCGGATCGGCCAGGGTAGCCGCCAGATCGAAGGTCGTGGCCCGGGTGTAAAAACCGCTCCACCAAAGCTTATCGGGAGCCTGATCGATCAGATCGGTGGGCGCATTCCAGTGCCAGAGCAGGCTGATGATGCCGCGCCCCTCCCCTTTCCGCGCCCAGGCCATGCACGCTTCGCTGGACCGCTGGGGAATGGCTCCGTTCTGAACCCGGCTCGGAGAATAGTCCATCAGGTCGAACGAGCCGATGGCGGGTTCCTTGCCGGTTTTTTCCAGTACATATTCCACATCGTCCTGCTGCCCCGAAATCACCTTGCTGCCATACTGATCGACCAGATACGAAAACAACGCTTTGGTCGATGCCGTCGCCTGCGGATCAACGAGAGCTTTAGACGGTTTTGCCGGCGCTGCCACCGTCGTCGGCGTCAGTTGCAGGTAATCGATGCTAAAGTAGCCCCAGCCCCGGAAAAAAGTTACGGTATTCTGTCCTTCGCGCACCCGGAACTTGCCGGTTTTAGCCACACCAAAGCCAGTATTCTGCGTGAGCGTACTGCTGGCCTTTTCGTCATTCACCTGAAAATCAACGCCTTTATCGCCGGAAGGAGCTGAATAGCCGATGGCTAATTCATACAAGCCCGCCGTGGCATTAAACGAAAGTGTTAGTTGATCAGTGGCATCATCGAAGCCGGTTACGTAGCCCGTTCCCGAAAAACCGGCCACCGAATGAGCAATTTCCACGCCCGACAGGCTACCGACCTCCGCTTCGAGCCGGATCAGAGCCGGTTCGGTTTGGGCAGGAGTTACAGTTTTCCTAGACGTACACGCCAACAAACTGATCAGAAAAACCGTCAAGACCCGTTTACGAAAGGGGAACATTACGAAGAAGATTTTCCGTCGAAAGCGGATCTGGAATGTTATGATTTGCGGGCCTTATGGGTCTTTAGCCCCTCATTAATTTAACTTTAATAACTGCCAAAGCGAATGTTTATCAGCCCACTGCTTTAGCTGTGGGAAAATTGAAGCGAAACCGAACCATTCTGGAACCGTTTTAACGGTTTCATCGTCCAGCAAACCGTTAAAACGGTTCTGCTAGCAGGGAATACTTTTCACTTTCCCCACAGCTAAAGCAGCGGGCTGATAAGCCAAACTAGTAATTCGGCAGTTATTAAAGTTAAATCAATTAGTGGATTTGGACCCAGATAAACCGGGTGCAAAAGTCCGGCAGCGGCCGACCGTTCTTTAGGACAATGGGGCAAAATAGCTCGCTAAAATAAACCTTATTTAATCAACATCAAATCATCGAAATAGAAGGTCTCATCCTGCTTGTCGGGTCCCTGAATCCGAAAACCGACCTGCGTCAGTTTCTTGCCCGCCGACCAGAAATCCACATCCGAGAGTTTGATTTTGAAATACGTCCAGACCCCGGCTTTTACGTCGATCTTGTTTTTGTCGTCAAAACCGCCAAAACCGGCTTTGCTGGCGTCGGTGGTCAGGTAAAGCGAATAGTCGGCGGAAGCGCCTTTGATCCAGCCCGAGACGTAGGTATAATCGGCGGAATACGAAATGGCCGAAGCCGACCAGTTGGCAAACGCGATCAGGTGCCAGTTGCCTTTCTGGAAGTTCTTCCCGACCGACGCCGTTCCGGACCGAAACTCTTTGGTCGAAACCGCACCCGCATCACCCCAGGAACCATCCTGAAAACCAGCCCCGTACGCATCGCCGAAGATCATATACGACTTGTCGACGTTGACCAGTTCCTGGGTTGTTTTCAACAGGCCCGTTCCGTTGGTAATGTCCAGCGTGGCCCGGTTCACCGTCGTTGCTGGCATTTTGATCACCAGCTTCTTCTTCTCCTTCGAAACGATGGTAGCGGCATCCGATGTACCGGTTAACTTAACCGAGGTAACATCATCCAGGTTGTTGCCCGTAATCGTAATTTCCGAGCCCCTGGTAAAGTTATAATTAGAAACCTCCGAAACCGTCGGATAGGCCAGCACCCGGAAGGGCACCGAAACCGTCCGGCCTTCGCTGTTCGTAAAAATGACGTTTTGCACACCACCCACAACCTCGTCCGGCACCCGGAAAATGAGCGCCTTGTCGGTGTTTAAGGTCGGTTGAAAACCGGCGGGAACGTTCTGTTTTTCGAACACAATGCTGCGCATATCGCCCAGCCCGGAGCCGGTCAGCGTAACGACCGTTCCACCAGCCGCCGAGTCGGGAGCCAGTTTGGTAGCAACGGGATTTCCCGCCGTATACTGCGGCCGACCGTCGGTATCTTCTTCGCAGGCAGTCATCGTCAGGCCCGTCATCAGGGTCACGAACGACAAGCCCGCCAGGTGTTTAAATCGATTGAATGTCATTGGAAATGGTTACGTTTAGAAGATAGATGATAGAAGTGAGACAAGAGACTATTGACTTCCCTTTCCTCTCTTGTCTCACTTCTCACTTCTCTTGTCTAGTTATAATAAGGTACCGGATCTTTGCCCAACTCGGGGTCCTGAACGATTTCGCCGGCTGGAATCGGCAGGTACATTTTGTCTTCGGTGAAGGTGGTGATGTAACTCGCACCGGTTACCGTTCCGCGGTTCTGCTTTTCGATCATCGCTTTCGCTTTGGCAAACCCCTGACGCTGAATGTCGTACCAGTAGTCGCCCTCGAAGGCAAACTCAACCCGGCGTTCGTGCAGGATCTGGTCCAGCGTCAGCGACGTCCGGGGCGACAAACCCGCCCGCGTTCGAACAGCATTCACGGCCTGCAACGCCTTGGCATCGGAGGTGGAAGCCGCTCCGGCCAGCGTGGCTTCGGCGTAAATCAGCAGAATGTCGGCGTAGCGCAACAACACCACATTGTTGCCCGAATTCTGACCCAAAACCGACTCCCCACCGAAACTTTTGCCGGGACCGGCAAAGTATTTGACGATGTTGGAACGGGTCGGGCTCAGACTTCCGCCGTCTGCCGTGGGCTGGATTGTATCGTATTTGAACCCAGTGGCCATGAACTCGTTGTATTTCGGGGCGTTGACGCGCTGCGGTTTCCAGTTCGGATTGGTCCAGCCGTGTTCCATCACCGACCATTTCCGGCGCAGATCTCCAAACTCATATTCTTTCAGCAAATCCAGTGACGGAATGTACATCTCCCAGGCATCGGCTTCGGCCGTCCGCAGAGCGCTGGCGCCACGATCCGGATTTTTGATGTTTCCCGTTCCCCAGGGGTCCTGCGCCAGTTGGTGCTGAATCGAAAATAACGCTTCCGGGTTGTTGTTCATGCTCATTTTGGTGAACATACCTGTGTAATCGCCCACCAGACTGTATTTCCCGGAATTGATCACCTCCTCAGCCTTCGCTTTGGCGTTCGCGTAGTCTTTGTTGTACAGATACAACTTGGCCATCATACCTTTGGCGACATTTTTTGTCAGGCGACCGGGCACGTCGGATTCGGGCAAACCAGCTTCGGCCTGTTGCAGTTCTTCCAGCGCAAACCGCAGCACGTCTTTTTGCAAATACCGGGGAATATTGAAATTACCCGACAAAGCCGTGGCACCCGGATCGGTAATGATCGGGGCGGCACCCCAGGTCCGGGCGATGTAGAAATACAGCGTTCCACGAATAAAATGGCATTCGGCAATCGCCGGATCGAGGTAGGAAGCACCACCCCCGGCGGCTTTTTTCTCCTCGAACGTCTTGATCATCACGTTGGAATACCCGATGATTTTGTAAAACGCACCCCAGGCGGCACCAATCCGCTCGGAGGCTGAGGAAACCGTAAAGTTCAGGTACTCGACGTCGGTGTAGGTAAACATATTGCCGGACATCACATCGCCGATGGCATCCTGCGCCCGGCTTTCGTAATTCCGCCAGGGCAAACCGCTGTAGAGCGTGCTGGTTGCAGCCCGAACCTCTTCCGCGTTATTGTAATAATTTCCGGTGGTCGTCCCCGAGAGCGAAGGCCGCTCGATAAAGTCTTCCTTGCAGGAAGCCAGCAGCATCGCCGAAATGGCCAGGGCGTATATGGATTTTCGTTTCATGACTTTTCCTATTGAGTGATTGGGCGATTGAGTGGTTGAGTGAAGGAGCTCATGAAGATAATTTACCAGGAGCAAGTCCTGTTTTGTATCGCTCAATCGCTCAATTACTCATTCACTCAATCATTTTAAAATTGTACATTCGCACCGATGGTAAACGTCCGGGGGTTCGGGTAGTGACCCATGTCTACGTTCATCAGCTTGATGCTGTTGTTGAACGAGCCGATTTCGGGGTCGTAACCGGAGTAATTCGTGAACGTTTTGAGGTTCTGAATCGACCCGTAAATCCGCAGGTTCGTCATTTTCACCTTGCTCAACAGCGTTCTCGGAAGCCGGTAGCCCAGTGTGATGTTCTGAATCCGCCAGTACGATGCATCCTCCACGTAGCGATCCGACATAGCCGTGTTGTTCTTGTTGGTGGTCGTAAACCGGGGCAGTGCGCCGTCCGTGTTGGTTTCGGTATACCGATCCGTTACGGTTCGCATCTGGTTCGACCAGGCATTGTTCAGCCCTTCCAATTGCCAGCGGAGGAAGTTGAAAGCTTTGGCGCCCTGGCTCCCCTGAAGGAACAGCGAGAAGTCGAAATCCCCGTAGTTGAGTGAGTTGGTCAAACCCCAGGTGAATTTCGGGAGCGGACTGCCGATAAAGGTGTAATCCTGCGCGTCGATTTTGCCATCGCCGTTGATGTCCTTGTAGCGAATGTCGCCCAGCCAGGTTTCGTTCTGGTTCACCTTGTAGCCAAACTGCGGCAAGCTCTTGTCCAGATCTTCCTGCGTGCGGAACAACCCGTCTGTCACCAGCCCCCAGAACGAACCCACCGGATTGCCGGGCGTCGTGTGCGTAATCAGGTAGTTGTTGTAATACACTTTCCCATCCAGCGCCGAAGCCGCACTGGCCGCCCGGTCGTAGGTATTTTTGAATTGCGTGAACACCAGGTTGGTTTTCCAGGTAAAGTCGCCTTTCTTGATGTTCGTGGTCGTAATTCCGATGTCGATCCCGGTGTTCGTCATCTGTCCCGCATTGCCCAAGGGCGCTTTCAGGTCGTCCCACTGGTCGCCCACGCCAATCAGGTTGGGGCCGGTCAGGAAGATGATCATGTCGGACGTCACTTTTTTGTAGACGTCGATGGTCGCATCGATCCGGCCGTTCAGGAAACCGAGGTCAACCCCAACGTTGGTGGTTTTGACGGATTCCCACTTGAGGTTCGGATTCGGAATCCCGTTGATCATGTTCGAGGAACCGAAGCCCACCGGACCGGAGAAGAACTGCACCGCTCCCACATACGCCGGATTGGGCGCACCGCTCGGGAAGTTCTGGTTCCCGACGGTTCCGTAACCAGCGCGCACTTTCATGAAATTCAGCACGTTAGCCACATTGCCTTTCATAAATTTTTCGTTCGAAACCGTCCAGCCAGCCGACACGCCCGGGAAATTCCCCCAGCGGTTATTCGGACCAAAGTTGGACGAACCGTCGGCGCGGAAACTGGCCGAAAGCGAGTAGCGGTCGTCGTAGGTGTAATTAGCCCGGGCAAACCAGGATTCCATCGCCCAGTGGCCTTTGCCACCGCTCAGGCCCCAGGTCGTCTGGTCGGCACTGCCGGTGTTGAGGTCAAAAATGTTGGCCTGCAAATCCACTTTCGTGCCCGACATCGACTGGTAATACGACGATTGCGCCTGATGCCCCACTGTAGCCTGAATACCGTGCTTGCCGATGTACTTGTTGTAATTCAGGTAGTTGGTGATCGAATAGTAGTAGCTATCCGAGCGCGAGTCGATCAGTTTGCTCCGAAACGATGTGCCGCCCACATTCCCGGCTTTCTGGAAAGCAACGTTGTTGTCCTGGCCCAGTGAATACGATAGCTCGTTCCGTAAGGTCAGGTCTTTCATCAGTTGCAGTTCGGCATACAGACTCCCGAACACGTTGTTCGAGGTCTTGGTATTGCCCCGGTACTGGCTGTTTCCGACCAGATTGGAGTTGCTGTACTGCACCCCGCCGACGGTTTGACCACCGCCCCACGAACCGTCGAGGTTTTTTACGGGAACCAGCGGACTGGTGACGGCTCCCCACCAGATCGTCCCTTCAGCCGCATCGGCCAGTGATACATTCTGAATGCTGCGGGACACGTTGGCGCTCAGGCCCACTTTGGCCCAGCTTTTCAACTGCGTGTCGAGGCTAAACCGGCTCGAATACCGTTTAAAATCCGAACCCAGCAGAATCCCCTTGTTGTCGAAATAGTTGAGTGACAGATAGTACGTCGTTTTCTCGCGTCCACCCGAAAAGCTCAACTGCTGGTTGTTGATTGTTCCGCGCTGAAACATGGCATCCTGCCAGTCGGTGCCTCTTCCCAGCAAATCCGGGTTTCTGAACTCGTCCGAAACCGGGTTTCCGATGATCGGCAGCACTTCATTCTGGTAGCGGGCAAAATCCCGCAAATCCATCAGGTCCAGCCGCCGGGCCACTTCTGAAACGCCGGTGTACATCTCGTAATTGATCTTGCCTTCACCCGACTTGCCTTTTTTAGTCGTCACCAGAATCACGCCGTTGGCGGCCTGAGAACCGTAAATGGCCTGCGCCGACGCATCTTTCAGGACGTCGATGCTTTCGATGTCGTTGGGATTCAGCATCGCCATGACGCTGTTCCCGGTTTGTCCATCGCCCCCGCCCAAACCAGCGTAGCCCGTGCTGTTCGACGTGTTCCCCCCAACAAACGGTACGCCGTCGATCACGAACAAGGGGTCGTTGCTGTTGATGGAGGTTACTCCGCGCACTTTCACCGAAACACCACCGCCCGGTTGGCCGCCGTTGCTGGTTACCGTTACCCCGGCCGCTTTGCCTTGTAGTAACTGGTCGATGCCGGCCGCCGGAATGTCTTTCAGCTCGGTGGCTTTGATGGTCGTAATGGACGAGGTAACGTCGGAGCGTTTGGCCGTTCCGTAGCCGATCACCACCACTTCATCCAGCGACTGGTCGTTGGCGAGCAGCGTAATGGTCAGGTTGGTCCGGTTGCCAATCGCGACTTCCTGCGTTTTCATCCCGATGAACGAGATCACGAGCACGTTGGCTCCCGCCGGGGTGTTGATCGTAAACCGCCCTTCGGCGTCCGTCGTGGTGCCCTGCGTAGTGCCTTTAACAGACACAGTTGCACCAGGAAGCGTGTTGCCTTTGTCGTCGGAAACCACCCCTTTGATGAGGGCGTTGACATCGGATTTTCCGACGGTTGCATTCTTCAGTGATGCCATCACCACCCGGTTTTTCGCCGGTTCGGCAACGGTATTGGTTCGGACCTGCGCGTGAACTGATGTCCAGTAGCCCAAGACCAAAACCCCCGAAAGCACATGTTTTATCATAGTAAGTAAAATAAAGGGACAAAAAAGCAGCACCTCTCCAAAAAGCTGAGCTTGAGAGTAGGGAGTATTCAATCGGATAAAAGTGAAAATTCAGACCCTTGGCAGATCAGGTGCCCGGTCAGTCAAGTGGAGTTAGTTCGGCATGGCCTGCAAAATAAAAAGTATGGGTTTAGGTATATTTGTCAGACTTACCCCCAACCCCCTGAAGGGGGCTAAAAAAATCCGGTTTTTCAAAGCCCCCTTCAGGGGGTTGGGGGTATAATTATAAAACCGCCAGTGTGTTCCTCACCAGTTTCTGCATCGGCAGCGAAATCATGACCGAGGTGCCTTTTCCGGGTTCGCTCTGCCACATCACCTGACCGCCGAGGTAGGCAATCCGGGATTTGATATTTGCAATGCCATTGCCTTTCGACGGGTTGTTTTCAAAATCGCCACCCCGTCCGTCATCGTCCACACTGATGAGCACCGCTTCGTCATTGGTCATAATCTGTACGGTAATCGTCTCGGCTTCAGCATGTTTCAAGGCATTGTTCAGCAATTCCTGCACAACCCGGTAAATCATCACCGAAGCTTCGTCGCCCAGATCGGGTACTTCGCCGTAATGTTCCAGCGTCAGAGCGGTTTCATTGACCAGATTTAACTTCTGCACCAGGTCTTCGAGGGCTGGAATCAGTCCAAAATTCGAGAGTGCATAGGGTCTCAAATCGCTGGAAATCAGCCGGGTTTCCGTACAGGCTTCGTCCAGAAACTGGTTCAACGGTTCCTTCACCGACAGGGGCAACAGTTCCTGATGAGCCTCCACAAACAGTTTGATTCGCGAGAGCTGAATGCCCAGACCGTCGTGCAAATCCCGGGCAATCCGGCTCCGTTCGCCCTCCTGCCCCTCGATCATGGCCTGCAACGACTTCAGTTCCAGATCCCGAATCTGTTGCTGCGCAATAACCGTCTGCTGGTGCGAAATCAGTTTCTGCTGACGTCGCAGAAACACCAACGCCCCAACCCCCAACACACTGATGACCAATCCACCCGCCAACATAGAATTCAGAATATGCTGGTGTCGGCTTTGCTCCTCAACCAATTGCTTTTCAACCGCCAGCGTCTTCACCTGACTGTCCAGTTCCTGCAACCGGATGCTTTTGGTCTGCTCGGAATAGTAAAACTGGTTCGTAAAATCCAGCGTCCTCAACGACGACCGATAGGCGTTTTTGAAGTCGCCTTGGTGCGAATAACTGTCGGCGGCATGCCGGGACAATTCCCGCAGCATGGATACGTTTTTCTCCGACTCGGCCAGCTTGTAACTTTTCTCATAGGCGGCAATGGCCGCTTCCGGGCGGTTTTTGAATTGCTCGACCAGCCCCAGATAAAAGTAGTTCAGGGCAATCATCCAGTTGGTCTTCAACTGCCGGGCCATATTCAGACTGCGGATGGCGAAGTACTGTGCCGAATCCGGTTGTTTATTCCGTAAATAGCTGTTGGCCAGCAGATTCATAGCAAAAGCCTGTGAGTACGCCTGCTTATAGTGGGCACTCATCCGCTCGGTTTCCCGCAATTCGGTGATCAACTTCTTCGGAATCAACTCGTTTTTCTGCGCCAGATTCGCAAACGCCAGGCGGCATTCGATGATCTTCGGGTGGTTATGTTTTCGCTTGAAATACTGCAGCGCTTTTCCCAGATACTGCTCCGCGTAGGGCTGCATAAACAGATCCTGCGAATAGTAATCGCCAATGGCAATGTGGACGTTGTAATACCCCAGCGAATCGCCTTGCAGGTGGTAGTATTTCATCCCGTTGAAATTGGCATCGAGCGTATACTTGTTGTAACCGTATTGCTGGTGATAAAGCCATCCCAACTCTTCATAGGATTTGGCAGCTTTCCCATACTGCTTTTCCTGCACCCATTGCTGGATCTGGTTTTTCAGGCTGACAATGGCCGAAGAATCCGATTGTGCCAGCACGTTTTGTCCCATGCCCAGAAGCAACAGGAGCAACACCGCACCCAGGCACTTTTGTCGGACTAGCTCGCGCACCCGTTCTGCCATTTTGAGAGTCGTTAAATGCTATACAACTAATGAATCGCTTCCTTTATTGTCGATCAATCCTGAACCGTCTGTCAATCAATACACTGCATTTCCATGGCGGTTTTGATCAGCAGCGCAGTATTGGGAACGCTGAATTTCATGAGCAAACTGCTGCGGTGAAATTCGATGGCTTTGACACTCACGAACAGTTGCGTGGCCATTTGCTGCGTCGTTAATCCCTGTGAAATGAGCGTCAGCACTTCCGATTCGCGGGGCGTCAGGTTGGGTTTCAGGCCCGTTCCGCTGCCCGATTTCCGGTTTCGGGGCTCGTCATGCAGCAGAATATTCGTAATGATTTCGTTGAAATACGGTTTTTCGCGGTGGACCGTCCGAATCGCCTGCAACAGCTCCACCTTGGTCGTGTTTTTCAGTAAATACCCTTTTGCCCCTTTTTTCACCACCCGTTTGATCAGGCTGGCGTCGTCGTGCATCGTCAGGGCGATCACTTTGGTAGCCGGAAACGTACGCGTAATGTGTTCACAAAGCGCCAGCCCATCTTCCACCTGCGGAAAGGAAATATCCAGCAAAACGACGTCGATCGGCGCATGGCCCAGGTGTTCAATAACCGATGACACATCAAAGCAGCGCGCCGTCACTTCAATTTCCGAAGACCCCGAAATCAGCGACTCAATCCCCTCAACAAACACATTGTGGTCATCGGCAATCAACACTCGTATCATCAATTCGTATGCGTTAACTCGGATGGGCACTCGACGTCTCCGTTGGGGAGAAAACCGGTTTTCAGTTTAACAACGGAACCACCTTTTTAATTTAACCCTTTACTGTTTCGATTGTACGAAACGGATAAATTGAATATTGTTTAGCAAAAATAGGACAAAGGAGGTAGGTTATAAAATAGGGGAAACCCCCGTTTTTAGAAAATTAGGGAAAACCCTAGTAAATCACTTTGAACCCGCTTTCAAATTACGGCCTAATTTCAGCCTGTTATCAATAAATCGCAACTAGTTACAAGTTACGGTTTCACTATCCTTTCAAAACCCGCCAAGTTTGTATCGGCCAAACCAAAAAGCCGCCGGGGACGCTGAAAACCGAACAGAGTAGGCACACCATCACACCATATTTTACCATCATGAAAAAGCAAATTGCCAAATTGACACTGAAAACCGATCAGATCATTGCCTTATCCAAAACGCAGGCTTCTAACGTCATGGGCGGCCGGCCGAAAGACAAAACGATTGGCGGATGCACCACGGCGGGGTATTGCCCAACGGAACTGTAATCCGTCCGCACACGCTTCCAGGAAGCAAAAATACTACCTACCAATCTCCGGACTCAGCGGCCTTTCTAACCCAGGGCTGTTGAGTCTTCTTTTCTTTGATAAACCCGGCCTGCGGCATTCGCTTGTCTTTCAACTCCTTGTTATTATGAAATTGGGTCTTCTTGAATTCGGAACCGGATGCGTCAGTCCGATGGATATGGTTGAAAATGTACTGGACTATGCGCAGCAGGCCGAGGAACTGGGCTATACCCGGTTTTGGCTAGGCGAGCATTACGGCACCCCGACGGCCTACCACAACCCCGAAGTGCTGCTGCCCATCATCGCCGGGATGACGGATCGCATCAAAGTCGGCGTGGCGGGGCTGCTGATGGCGTTCCACAATCCGTACCGGGTGGCGGCTTCGTTCAAGGTCCTCAACAACCTGTTTCCCAACCGCATCGATCTGGGTGTGGCTGGCGGAGGGGTTCCACCGGAAATCGGAATGCTTCTGGCTCCGGATCTCGATTTGTCCAGTTCTGCCCCTAAAGTGGAACGGTTTGCCGACAACTGCCGGGCCTTGTACGACTATCTCTTTGCGGACGAAAACGCCAGCCTGATTGCGCCCGTCGGCGGGTATTTGCCCACCTACTGGTCGCTGAGCGCGGGCCTGAAAAACCCGGCGGTTCTGGCCAGTCGGCCGACGGCGCTCTGCAAGTCCCTGTTTCATACCGAAATTACGGATCACAAACGGGATGCGGAGAAAATTCAGGAATACCGGGCGGTTTTTTACGAAAAACACGGCCGGGAGCCGGAAATCAATCTCGCCGTGGCCGGTGTCTGCGCCGAAACGGGAGCGAAAGCCCGCCAGATCCGGGAAGCCCTGGAACGCCCGGTCAGCATTCATAATGAATTAATTGGCTCACCGGCTTACATCCTGGATGAAGTGGCAAGGTTGCAGGAAATCTACGGCGTGGCGGAATTCATTTTCCTGAACATGGCGGAAGAAACCGATCATAAAAAGGACGGAATCGAAAGGCTGGCCCAAGCCCTGCCGCAGTATACAGACGCTGCCAGCAACGTTTTTGCCATTTCCTACTAGTTATCAATAAATCCCGACCAGTTACAAGTTCCGATTTCACAATCGTTTCAAAACCCGCCAAGTTTGTATCGGCTAAACAGAAAAGCCGCCGGGGACGCTGAAAACCGCAACAGAGTAAGCACATCAATCACACCAGTTCAAAACAACAAATCATGAAAAAGCAAGTTTCAAAAATCACGTTGAAAACCGACAAAATCATCGCTCTGTCGAAAAACCAGGCCCAGAATGTCATCGGTGGTCGCTCTCACCAAACCGCTTCGGCTTGTACCAGCAAAATTTGCGAACCGTAAGCAAAACCGGCTTGCGATACGCCTGATCGGAAAATAGATCCGATTCTTCTTTTACCAGTTGAATCGCGAAGCGGAACGAAGGGGTGTAAAAGCTCCTTCGTTCTTCCCGTATTACCAGTGCCACACCATACACACACGCTACACTTTCTGGTCATGAAGACGACTGCTTTCGAAACCGCTTTTGTTCGGGTTCCCCTTGCCGGTTTTGCCGCGATCGACAATCCGGACTGGACCCAGCTTAGCCAGCAACTTCAACATCCGGCTTTCCTTGAAGCCCTCTACATTGCCTCACCCGCTTTGTACGAAGAAGCGATCCAGTTCGATTTCAGCCGTCAGCCCGACGAAAAATCCCGGCGGGTACTGTATTCATTGATCAAATATTTGTCCCGCTACGCCACCCGCTGCACGCCTTTCGGTTTGTTCGGCGGTTTTGCCACCGCGCCCATCGAAACCATCAACTCGAATATCCGTATAGCGGATACCGTTAGCCTGAAACGGGTCGTTCGGCTCGACATGAATTACCTCTGCGCGCTGGCGCAGGATCTGGAAAAACACCCCGATGTAAAGCCGTATCTCCGTTTTTTTCCGAATTCGAGCCTGTACGAAATCAATGACCAATACCGCTACGTCACGTATCGGTATGACAAGGGCCAACGGGTTCACCACCTGAGCAGCGCCGAAAAAAGCCCGTATCTCGATGCGGTTCTGGAGCATAGCCAACCGGGCGTTTGGGCCGAAAGCCTGTATACGGCTTTAATCAGCGACGAAATCAGTGAAGACGATGCCCGGGATTTCGTTGAATCGGTGATCGATGCCCAGTTGCTGGTGAGCGAACTGGAGCCGTCGCTGACGGGCGAAAATTTTTTAGTCCAAATTCTGACCATTCTGCAAACGATTGGCAGCCAGCATCCTTCTGATGAAATCGCCCGGATTGTGGCGTTGTTGCAGGAGGTTACCGTTGATCTGAAAACCCTGGAAAGTGGGGAGCACGAGACTTCAATCGAACTACTAAGCCAGGTAGAGCACAAACTGAGCCACCTGTCTACCCCGTTCGACCGCAAAGTTCTCTTCCAGATCGACACCTATTTACCCACGCTCTCCGGCCAGTTGAACCGGGGACTTCTCAATAAATTAGTCGCCAAAATTCCAACGCTCCTCAAACTGACTACCACCAGTGAGGGAGCGTTGGATGACTTCAGAAACCGCTTTACCGAAAAATACGAAGACGAAGAAATCCCGCTGGTCGTCGCGCTCGACCCCGAAATTGGAATTGGTTTCCCGGCCGATCAGGAGTCCTTCGACGATTCCCCGCTGGTGGACGGCGTGGCGGCTGGCTCACGGGCCAAAGCCAAAAAGACCTGGACGGTGGCTCCCGAACAGGCGTTTTTGTTCCAGAAAGTAGCGGAAGCCCAACTTCACCGCACCGCCCGGATTGCCATTACGGAAGAGGATCTGTTGGCCATTGAACCCGCCCGGCCCAACCTGCCGCCCACGAATGCCGCCATGTTTTCAGTCATTCGCGAGAACGGGCGGGAAACGCTGGTGCTCGATAGTTTTGGCGGAACCACCGGCACGTCATTGCTGGGCCGTTTTGGTCATACCGATCCCTCCATTTTGAACCTGATTCAGCAGATCAGCGACGCCGAGGATGCGATCCGGCCCGATGTGATTTTTGCCGACATTATTCACCTGCCCGAAGCCCGAACCGGCAACATTATTATCCGACCGCAACTGAAAAACTACCAGATTCCGTACTTGGGCAAGGCGTCGGTTGACAGCGAACACCAGATTCCGGTGACGGATTTGGTGATTCGGGTGGTGGGAAACCGCGTGGTGTTGCGGTCGAAGTTGCTCAACAAAACCATCGTTCCCCAGCTTTCCAACGCCCATCATTACGCCCAGACCAATTCGCTGGATGTCTATCATTTCCTGTGCGCCCTGCAAAATCAGGCCATTCGGCCGTGGTTGGGTTTGTCGCTGGGGCCGGTCAATTCGGTGTTTGTCTACGTTCCCCGCATAGTTCTCGACAACATCGTTCTGTCGGAAGCCCGCTGGAATTGCCGCGCGCAGCAGGTCAAACCACTGGTGACGGCGTTCAAAAAGGCAGACTGGCCGGGTCTGAAAACCGAGATTGACCGCTGGCGCGACCAGTACGGCATTCCCCGGCACATTTGCCTGCTGGACTACGACAACGAATTGTACGTGGATCTGGAAAATCGGTGGCTGGCCGAAACGTTCGTTAACGAGATCAAATCGCAGGACCAGTTTCAAATCAAGGAGTTTCTGTTCCGGGCCGACAATGCCATTACACAGTCGCCAGCGGGCTGGCACACGAATCAGTTTGTGGTGGCTTTTAAAAACGAGCCGGATTTGCCAGCCTTTACCCCTAAATCCCCTAAAGGGGACTTTGCAAATCTGGATTTTGCCGCGTCCAAGTCCCCTTTAGGGGATTTAGGGGCAATGCCAGGGTCGCGCACGACTTTAGGGGCAACAGTAAACCGCAAATTCTTCGCCGGTTCCGAATGGCTCTATTACAAGATTTACACCGGGATCAAAACCGCCGATGCGATCCTGACGACGGTGTTGCATCCGCTGGCCGAACGGTTTGCCGAGCGCGGCTGGACCGACCGGTTTTTCTTTATCCGCTACGGTGATCCGCACTTCCACATCCGGTTCCGCTGCCACGTCATCGACCCGGCTTTTCTGGGGACGATCATTCAGGAATTGCACGATGCGCTGGCCCCTTTTCTGGCCTCCAACGTGATCACCGCCATTAAGAACGACACCTACAACCGCGAACTGGAACGCTACGGACGTAATTCCATCGACGCCGTGGAGAACTATTTTCACCGGGACAGTCAAACGATTCTGCACTTCCTGAGCCTGATCGAAGGGTCGGAAGGCGAAGAATGCCGGTGGCGGTTTGGCATGAAACTCATCGACACGCTGCTGGACGAGATCGGTTTTGACCTGAAACAGAAACTGGATTTTGCGGACGAAAAAGCCGCTCAATTCGGTCAGGAATTTGGCTACAACTCGGTATTGAAAAAGCAAATGGATACGCGGTACAAAGAAATTGAAACCGCCATCACAGAGCTGTGGGCTGAAACCAACGAGGATCACCAGTTTTTCTACGAACTGAACCAACAACATCGGGAAACATTACGGCCCTTTATCCAGACCATTCTTCAACTGAAAGAACAGAATCAACTGGAAATTCCCCTGACATCGTTGTTGGGCAGTCTGATTCACATGACCACCAACCGGTTGTTCCGCACCCGGCAGCGGTTTGTCGAATATTCGCTCTACTACCACCTCCACAAGTACTACCGGACTACGTATGGCCGCACGGTTCTGGCGAAGAAAAACGCTCTACTCGAAGCCGTAACGTTTTAGCCATGAAACCAATGAAAAACGTTTTGAGAACCATTCTGGGTGGAAAAATGAGCCCTTATGCGCTGGTAGACCGGTTTCCGCACCTCGATCAGAGCGCCGGGATGGATTGCGGCCCCACCTGTCTGGCGATGGTTTTCAAGCATTACGGCGCGCAGGACGTTCGGCACCAACTGACCAAACTGGCCGAAATCAACACCGAAGGAAGCAGTTTGTATGACCTGATGGAGATTTCGGAAAGCTTCGGTTTCAAGGCGGAAGGTTACGAACTGGATTATCCCTATTTACAGAAGATTCAACTGCCGTGCATCGCCCATTACGAGGGCCAGCATTTCGTGGTGGTGTACGAAGCCACGGATGCTTACGTGCGCGTGGCCGATCCGGCTTTTGGCAAGGCCCGGTACGAAAAAGACGAATTCTGCAATAAATTCAGCGGTATTGTTCTGGAGTTAAAACCGACCTCAACGTTTTTCGAAAACACGGAACTGGAGGAAGTTGCCAACGAACACAAGGCGAAAAAGGCGTCGGTTTTCCGGCAATTGTATTTCCCGATTCTGAAGGAAGGCAAGCGCGTGCTGGCCGAAATTTTCCTGTTTTCGCTGGTGCTCGAACTCGTCGGGCTGGTGTTGCCGCTGTTTACGCAAACGATGCTCGACAACGTGTTGATCAACCAGAACAAAAAGCTGCTGGTCGGGATTCTGGCGGGTTTGATGCTGGTTTTTGTCGTGCAGGTCGTGCTGACCTACGGGCGCAGTATGCTGATGATGCACTACCGGTTCCGCTTCGAAACCGAGTTCATGGGCAAGTTTTTCGAACGGCTGATTTCGCTGAAACAGAAGTATTACGACAGCCGCAAGCGCGAAGAATTCATGTCGCGGTTTCAGGAAGGCATCGGTATCCGGGCGCTGACCAATCCAATCATCATCCAGCAGTTTCTGGATGTGTTTTTCATGCTGATCTACTTCCCGATTCTCTTCGGTTTCAACACGCAACTGGCGACCATCGCGCTGGTGTGTTTCGTGGCCTATGGGTTGACGACGGTTTATTTTATCCCGATCATTAAAAACCTGCGGTCGAAAGTATACCACAAAAATCAGGCGTCACTGGGCGGTTTTCTGGATACGGTTCTGGGCATCAAAACCGTCAAACTGCTATCGCTCGAAAAATACAAACTCGTTCGCTGGAAACAGCTTCACCGCGAATCGATCAATTCGGTGATGGCCGACGAGGAAAAGCAGATTTTGATCAACTCCATGCAGCGGCTGATTTTCATTTTCAGCCAGATTGCGGTGTATTGGGTCGGTGCGTACCAGATTTTTACGGGTGAACTCACGATTGGTCAATACATGGCGTTTACGGCCATTTTCATGATTCTGATGAACTCGATCAACAGCGTCAGTATGCTCTGGATGATGGTGACGCAACTCAGTGTCAGCTTCGGAAAAGTCAACGAGATTTTTCTGGAAGACGAAGAATCCGCGAATGTTCAGGAGCAGGTTTCCCGGTTTTCAGGGAAGTCCATCCGCTTCAACAACGTTTCGTTTCGCTACCAGCAGAAAGACGCGAAGTACGTGTTGAAGAACCTGAACTGCGAAATCCGGCAGGGCGAACGCATCGGAATTGTCGGACGAAACGGCACCGGAAAATCCACCTTCGTCAAACTGCTGATGAACCTCTATCCCGACTACGAAGGCCAAATCTTTTGCGACGACACCGAACTGCGGAACATTCACCCGAAAACACTCCGGAAACACGTTCACCTGTTTCCGCAGGACACCTACGTTTTCAACGATACCATCAAGGAAAACATCCGCTGCGCCAACCTGTCGGCTTCGATGGAGCAAATCGCGGAAGCCGCCCAACTGGCGGATTTGCACCCGTTTGTCAAAGCGAATCATTTGGGCTATAACCACATGATCGGCAGCTTTGGCAGCAACCTGTCGGGCGGACAGGTTTTGAAGATCGGTTTTGCCCGGCTTTTCGTGGCCGACCAACCCGACATCATCATTCTCGACGAAGCCAGCAGCGCGCTGGATGTGGAAACGGAACGCCAGATTCTGGACAACATTTACGAGCGGTTTAAAGGCAAGACCATCATTTCCATTGCGCACCGGCTGCACACGCTCAAAAACGTGGACCGGATTCTGGTTTTCGACGGCGGCACCATCGCCGAACAAGGCAACCACAGCGAACTAATTGATAAACAAGGCATTTACTACGATTTCATCAAAACGTACATCGACTATTAAATCATGAACCCGTTGTTAGCTGATCTGGAAATCACCCAGTTCGAGAATTTATACCACGTCGATGATGCGCCCATTGCCGACGTTCGCCAGCGGATTTTGAGTCGTCTGGGCTGGTTTGCGGTTTTGTTGACGGTGGTCGGTGGCGCGATGGGTTTTGTCATTGAATTTCCGGACATGATTGCCGTGCCGTTCGTGGTCAAATCCGAAGTGGCCGAAGCAATGTACCGGTTTCCTTCGACGATTTACGTGGAAAAAACCTTCGTCAAACCGGGTCAAACCGTGGCCGCCGGAGCGCCTTTGCTGGAAGTAAGTGCCCCGGATGTGGCCGCGCTGGTGGCCGATTTCTCCGCAGCCAACACGGCGGTCGGTCAATACGAAAAATACCGGACGGTTTCGGCCAGCAAAGAACAGCAGATCATTGAGTTGACAATGGCGCAGATTCGGGAAGACATCCGGCTGAAAGAAACGCAGATCGACGTTCAAAGGAACAAATGGGCGTCGGAACTGGTGAAGCTGAAGTTTGAGCAGGAAGACGCGCAGCGGATTTTCAAAATCAACCAGGATTTATACCGCACTGGCGACATCAGCAAAAACGACCTGAATGCTTACGAGGCCACTTGGTTGCGGGCGCAATCCGCCTACCAGTCGGGGACGCAGAATTTCGGGCAGGAAGAACGAACGTTGCGCCAGCAAATCGAGACCAAACGGCTGGAAATGGTAAGCCTGGAAAAGCAGCTAACCAAAAAAGATACCGACTTCCGGGGCGAGGGCGCGCAGCTCCGCAGCTCGCTGGATGCGATGCACAAACGCATTGAAGGGCGGTTTGGGAAGTATGAAATTACGGCCAACAACCATTTGATTCTGAAAGCCGAGCGAGCCGGTACGGTTTCGTTTGTCTTCGACGGCGAGAAGGAAGCCGCAGCCAGTTCGATTGTCCTCAAACTGATTTACAAGGAAGCGCCCCTGTACGCCTACACGCAGGTGAATTCGTCGCGCATCGGGCAGGTGCAAGTCGGGCAGCCGGTAATTCTGAAACTGGATGCCTTCCCGGTGTACGAATGGGGAACCGTGCGCGGCCGGGTGAGCCAGGTTTCGATTACGCCCGACGAGAAGGGCCTCTTCAACGTTCAGGTGCAACTCACCGATTATCAACGACTTGATAAGCGCATCCAAATTGGTATGCAGGGAAATTGCAACATCATTTTCGACGAACGAACGCTGTATGAGTACACGTTCCGAAACTTCAAAAAAGTAGCCACCGAACTCACGGAGTAATTACCAGCCATGAACGCACTGTTGACCGATACCCAAACCCGGATTGAAACGGAACTCCACCGACTATACGATACTGTGGCGGCCGAACCGGTGGCCGAAAACCCGTCGCTGTTATCGGGGCAGGTCGGCTACGCGATTTTTGAAGCGTATTACCAGCGTCAGTTCGGATTAACCGACAACAGTCGGGTCTGGGAACGACTCAGTGCGGGCATCGACGCCATTCAATCGGGGGCCGTCGATCACACCTTCGCGGGCGGCATTTCGGGCATTGCCTGGGGTTTTCTGCACCTTCACAACCACGGTTTTCTGGCCGACAGTCAGGATGATCCGCAGGAAATTGTGGCCGCGCTCGACGAACCGCTCTTTCTGCTTTCGATGGACGACCTGAGCAAAGGCCGTTTCGATTATTTACACGCCGGTTTAGGAGCTTGTCTGTATTTCCTGGAACGCCCTCGTACGCCCGAAATCGTCTATTATTTGACGGAAATCGTCGCCCAGCTGGATAGAATAGCCATCAAAAAAACCGACGGATCGATCACCTGGCACTTTCGAAATTTTAACAACCCCGCCGATGAGTCGGTTTCCTACAACCCGGGCTTGTCGCACGGCACGGCCAGCATCGTCGCTCTCCTGAGTCTGCTGTACCAGAATGGCTACGCCTGGCCGCAATGCGCCCGATTGGTTGAAGGCGGTTTGCAGTGGTTGTGGAGCGTCCGCAACACCGACCATCCGGCGGTATTTCCCAGACAACTTCTGGATGATCAAACCCGGGATGACTTCAGTCGGCTGGCGTGGTGTTACGGCGATCCGGGCATCGCGCACACGTTTCAACTGGCGGGTGAAATCGTTGGGAATATCCGCTGGAAACAGATCGCAGAACACACGATGCTGAAAGCCGCTATCCGTCGCAGCCGGAAAGAAACGCTGGTGTCCGACACGGGTTTTTGCCACGGCTCAAGTGGACTCGGCCACCTGTTTTCCAAATTTGCCAAATGGTACCCGAACCCGGTTTTCGACGAAACCGCCCGGTACTGGCTGGATGCCACCTTGAACCAGGCCCTGCCCTCCCCGGAAATCGACGGGGTGTCGTCCGTTACGCCCCTTCCCAATCGCGGAGAACGCTGTTTGCTGGAAGGTGACGCCAGCGTAGGGATGGTTTTGCTGTCACAACTCGGCGCGAATCCGGCCTGGGAGCGGTTTTTACTGATGCGGTGACTTCTATAGGGCTAAGCTGGTAACTGAAAAATAGAAAAACCGGCTACATCATTGATCTTATCCTTTATCTTCGTGGATGAAAACCAGATGAAGGGACAACTACTCAATGATTCAACCCAACCGCTTTCGAACACCGCTGCTCATTTCGGGGCTTTTCGCCGTCGCAGTCGTGTCCTGCATGAAAATGAGCCCAACCGGCTCGTCCAAAACCGCCAGCACACCGCTGGTCGTTCAGGAAGATCCGGCGACCGCCCGCACCCGGGCGAAAGAAATCCGGGACAACACCGCCATCAAGCTGGCCGATGGACTCAAAGTCGACCTCTGGGCGTCGGATTCGCTGGCGCCCGATCCGGTTTCCATGTCCATCGACGACCAGGGGCGGGTGTATCTGACCCGAACCAACCGGCAGAAAAACTCCGAGTTCGACATCCGGGGCCACCGCGACTGGATGACGCCGTCCATCGCCCTGCAATCCGTTGAGGAACGTCGGGCGTTTCTGCGCAGCACCTTCGCACCTGAGAAAAGCAAGGAAAACGAATGGCTGAAAGACCTCAACGGCGACGGCAGCCACGACTGGAAAGACCTTGCCGTTGAAAAAGACGAAGTCTGGCGGCTGGAAGACACCACCGGCGACGGAATTGCCGACAAAGCAACCCGGATTCTGAACGACTTCTTCGAAGAAGTTTCCGACGTAGCGGGTGGTTTGCTAATCCGGGCCGAAGACGCGTTTGTGGCCATTGCTCCGGATTTGTGGCGGCTGAAAGACACCAACGGCGACGGTATGCTGGATCAGAAAACATCGATCAGCCACGGCTACGGCGTTCACATCGGTTTCGGTGGCCACGGCATGTCGAATCCGATTGAAGGACCGGATGGCAAGATTTACTGGAACATCGGCGACATCGGTGCCAACATCACCACCGCCGAAGGCGTCAACCACAAACGCCCTAACGAGGGAATCATCGCCCGGTCTAACCCGGACGGCACTGATTTCGAAGTATTTGCGGGCGGTTTGCGCAACACCCACGAATTTGTATTTGACGACTACGGCAACCTGATCAGTTCCGACAACGACGGCGATCACCCCGGCGAAAGCGAACGACTGGTTCACGTTGTCGAAGGCTCGGATGCGGGCTGGCGGTCCAACTGGCAGTATGGCAAATACACCGATCCGAAGAACAACAGTTATAAGGTCTGGATGGACGAGAAACTGTATACGCCCCGCTGGGAAGGTCAGGCGGCTTACATCATTCCACCGATTCAGAACTTCCACAACGGCCCGACCGGCATGGTCTACAACCCCGGCACGGCCCTGGGTTCGGAATGGAAAAACAAATTTTTCCTGGTCGAATTCGTGGGGAATCCGGCCCGCTCGCCCATCTGGTCGTTTGGCCTGAAACCGAAAGGCGCATCGTTCGTGCTCGATGGCGAGAAGAATATTCTGAACGGGATTTTGCCCACCGGTATCCGGTTTGGCCCCGATGGGGCTTTGTACATCGCCGACTGGATCAACGGCTGGGACGCCAAAAATTACGGACGGGTCTGGAAACTGGATGTAACCGACGACAAAAACGACCTGAAAGCATTGCGGGCCGAAACGAAACGCCTGATGGTGTTGAACTACGGGACGCAAACGGACGACCTGCTGTTGTCGCTGCTGTCGAACCCGGACATGCGCATTCGCCAGAAATCGCAGTTTGAACTCGTCAAACGCGGGGCCAAAGGAGCGGTTGTGTTGCAGAAAGCCGTGTCACAAACCGGCAACCAACTGGCCCGGATTCACGGCATCTGGGGCTTGGGGCAACTGGAACGGCAGGACAAATCCTACACGGCTTCCCTCCTTCCCTTGCTGAAAGATGCGGATCTCGAAATCGTGGCCCAAACCGCCAAAGTCCTCGGCGACGCGGCTGCTTCGGAAGCCGGGCCGCTGCTGATTCCTTTGCTGACGAGCCAAAACCCGCGCGTAAAATTCTTTGGCGCTCAGGCATTGGGCCGCATCAAATACCAGCCCGCCATCGAACCGCTGCTGGACCTGATCAAGGCCAACAACGACGAGGATGTGTATCTGCGTCACGCTGCGGTTTTGGCCCTGTCGCGCATCGGGCAGGTTGAACCACTGGTGGCACTGGCCAACAATCCCAACAAATCCCTGCGCCTGGCTGCGGTTTTGGTTTTGCGCCGGTTGAGTAGCGAAAAAGTTGCGCTGTTTTTGCAGGACAAAGACGAATACATCGCGACGGAAGCGGCTCGCGCCATTAACGACGATTTGTCCATCGAAAAGGCATTACCGGCCCTGGCGGCTACGCTGAAAGATACCCGGTTTACGTCCGAACCGCTCCTGCGCCGGGCCATCAACGCGGCCCTGCGGGTGGGTACCGACGAGCAACTGAACACGCTGATTGCCTTTGCCAAACGCAAAGACGTGGACAAGGAACTGCGGGCCGAAGCCCTGGCGACCCTCGGAACCTGGGCCAAACCGTCCCCGCTGGACCGCGTCGACGGACGCTACCGGGGTGTTGTTGAACGAAATCCGGCGATGGTGAAAGCCAAAATTCAGGAGCAGGCCGATGTCTTTTTGCAGGAAACCGACCCCACGGTTTTGGTGGCAATTTCGCAGATGGTGAGCAATTTAGGCATAACCGACAAAGCCGCCAGCCTCGCCAAAATTATGGACGAAAGCCAATCCGCCGAAGTTCGGTCGGCCATGCTGACGGCTTTGCATCAGTTGAAATACCCGGCGATTGAGACGGTGATCAGAAAGGGCATGAACGACGCCGATCCCGATGTTCGCACCACGGCCCTGGGTCTGGTCAGTGGTCTGAATCTGTCGACGGAAGCGTTGGCAGACGTTTCAAAAGCAATTTTTGAAAAGGGAACCGTGAAAGAACAACAGCAACTGCTGCGCGTTCTGGGGAGCATGCCCGCGGCAAAAACCGAACCGATTCTGGCTGGTGTCATCGATAAAATGATCAGCAAGCAACTACCGGCCAGCCTGGCGCTGGAACTCGGTGAAGCCGTGGATTCCACCAAATCAGCGGCTCTGATTGCCAAACTGGCTCCGCTTCGCGGAACCGGCACCGGCGTCGCAGAATACCAGGATGCGCTGTTTGGCGGAAATGCGCAGGCGGGTCGCCGGATTTTCAATACCAACTCCACGGCACAATGCGTTCGCTGTCACGCCATTGGTGGACAAGGCGGAGCCGTTGGGCCGTCGCTGACAGGCATCGGCGATGTGCTGACCCGGGAGCAGATTCTGCAAGCGCTCATTGAGCCGAGTGCGCGACTGGCACCCGGTTTTGGCATGGTTTCGCTAACGCTAAAGGATGGACAAACCGTCAGTGGTGTTCTCAACGCCGAAAACGCGCACGAGCTGGTTCTGAAAACGTCTGAAGCCGAACCCCTGAAAGTGCCGGTCGCCCGAATCGACAAACGCGAAAACCTCCCCTCCAGCATGCCGCCGATGGGCTACATTCTGTCCAAACGGGAAATCCGCGATGTGGTCGAGTTTCTGGCGACCCTGAAAAAATAACGGAGCGGTTCCACACCGCTTCCAGACCAGCTCCCCCGATGAAACCGCTTCGTCGGGGGACTTTTTTTAAGGTTGAGCCTCTTTTCTTCCGGTTGCATCCGTATTTTTACCCCCTGGCCGTTTGCTACGGCCCCGTTCATACAACCCGTTACATGGATATTTTCAACCACATTTTTGACCCGACTACGGGAGCCCCGGCCCAGTGGGCTTACCAGGATTTTGAGGAATGTACGTTCCAGAATCTTACGCTTTCCAAAGCCATCCTTTCACATGCGAACCTGGTCAACTGCCGGTTTGAAAACTGCACGCTGGATGCGGCCCTACTGAAAGATACCAGGCTCAATGAGGTTCAATTTCTGCAATGCAAACTGCTTGGCGTTAACTTTGAGCATTGTAACCCGTTTGCCTTCGCGGTTGGTTTTCAGGCCTGCAACCTCGATCAGACCTACTTTTTCAACCGAAACCTGAAAAAAACGAAGTTTGAAAGTTGCGGGCTGAAAGGGGCCAGTTTTATCAATTGCGAATTGAACGGGGCGGTTTTCAAAGACTGTAACCTGGAATCGGCGGTGTTTATCAACAACACCCTGACGCAGGCCGACTTTTCAACTTCCTACAACCTGGTTCTGGACCCGGAGCAGAACAAGCTGAAAAAGACCAGGTTTTCGCTCCACAGTCTGCCCGGTTTACTAACCAAATACGATCTGGTCATTACGTAGACAGCCGCAGCCGGGATTGTGCAGTCCTGCGGGCTTTCATCACGTAGTAAAATCTGGAAGCGGGCTGAAACCGTTTTTTTGCAGGCAATTTACCCCGGTTGGCAGAACTATTTTTGAGTCGGCGCGGAGTTCTTCCAATTTTGATGCAAGTTTAAAACCAGACTGTTCGCATCATGAAAAAGCTTCTCTTCCTCATTTCCCTGCTTTCCCTCCACCCGGTTTTGGGACAGCCCAAAGGCCCCATCAAAGACAAGGCCTACCGGCAGGCCATCCAGCGGGCCGAACACTTTGTCGATTCCCTGCGAAACCGGCAGGACATCCCGGGACTCTCGGTGGCGGTTGGCACGAGCGACAAAATTCTCTGGGCGGAAGGCTTCGGCTTCGCCGATCTGGAAGCGCGGTTGCCCGTGACGATCGACACGAAATTCCGCATGGGTTCGGTCTCCAAATCTATGACATCACTGGCCATCGGAAAACTGGTGGAGGATGGAAAGCTGGATCTCGACGCGCCGGTTCAGCAGTATGTGCCGACGTTCCCGGCCAAAAAATACCCGTTCACCAGCCGGCAGTTGGCAACGCACACCGCCGGCATCCGGCATTATCGGAACAGCGACCCGCTGGCTTGCCCCAAACGGTATGCCACGGTGCAGGAAGGTCTGGCGATCTTCAGCCAGGACAGCCTGCTGTTCAAGCCGGGTACGGCCTATACTTACTCGACCTATGGGTATTCGCTGCTGAGTGCGGTGATCGAAGGTGCGAGCCAGACGGAGTATTTGTCGTACATGCAGACGGCGGTTTTCACTCCCCTGGCGATGACCAACACCGGCGCCGACTACAGCGACAGCATCGTGACCAACCGGGTGCGGTTTTACGAACACCGCAACAAGAAACTGGTTCATGCTGCGGCCGTCGACAACAGTTATAAATGGGCCGGTGGCGGGCTTTTGTCAACGCCCGTCGATCTGGTGAAACTGGGCGGAGGGTTGATCCGGAACACCTCGCTTCGGAAAGAAACGGTAGCCTTGCTCTTTGCCCCCCAACACCTGCTGGATGGCAAAAACACGCAGTATGGTCTGGGCTGGCGCAACGGCACCGACCGGCAGAACCGGAAGCTCATTCACCACGGCGGACTGATCGACGGGGGCCGGACGTTTCTGCTGCTGTATCCGGAAAATGATCTGGTTGTGGCCATTACCGCGAATATGAGTGGTGTCAGCATCAATCTAGCCGAAGCGGAAGCCATTGCGGGGTATTTCTTCGCCACGAAACGATGAGAAAGTCAACGGTTATTCTCCTGCACGTGGGCTACTGGCTCCTCTATGCGGTGGTAGTTTCGTTGCTTTTTGCCCTATCCAACGAAACGCCTGAATTGGCATTCAGGGATTGGGAGGACTGGCTGACCATCCTGGCGATTTCGCTGCTAACCGGATTGATTAGTTTCTACGCCTTTTATTCGTGGCTGGTTCCTGCCTACCTGCCAACCCAAAAGATACAGAAATTCGTCCGATGGGGACTGGTGGTTACGATTGCTGTCACCGGGGGAATTATAGCGTTGATTGCGGTGGCCCTTTCGGTCCTGCTTTCGGTGGTCTTTGAAAATTTTTTCCTCATCAGGCTCTCCGTAAATGATCTGCAAATCCTGTTTATCATCCTCTCGCTAATTGCTCTGGTCAACGGCATTTTGGGTACATCCATCCGGGGCTTCATTGCCTGGTATGCGGATATTCACGTCAAAGAAACCCTGGCGAACAAGACGCTGCGGACCGAACTGGCTTTACTGAAAGCACAGATCAATCCCCATTTTCTGTTCAATACCCTGAATAACATCGACATTCTGATCGAACACGATGCACCAAGAGCGTCGTTGTATCTCAACAAACTCTCTGATCTGCTCCGGTTTGTGTTGTATGAAACCCAGGCCGACCTGATTCCGTTGACGCAGGAACTGGACTACATCCGAAAGTACATCGACTTGCAGAAAATCCGAACCACCAATGAACGCTTTGTGAAACTGCAAATCGACGGCCCAACCGATGATGTGCTCATTGCACCGATGCTTTTTGTGCCGTATCTTGAAAATGCGTTCAAGTATGCGACCAACAAGAAGGTCAGCGACGCGATCCGCATTCAGATTTCGATCGACGAAAGGCAGATCCGGTTCCAGTGCGTCAACGTCGTCGACCCCGGCAAAACCGGGTTGGGTACGCCCGGCGGTTTGGGCAATGACCTGATCCGGCAGCGGTTAACCCTTTTATACCAGGATCGGTATACATTAACAATTCAGGCGACGGAAGATGAATACCGCGTTACCCTGTTGCTACCCGTAAAAGCGCATGAACTGTCTGCTTATTGAAGATGAACCCCTGGCGATGCTGCGGCTCAAAGCGTACGTGCAACGAGTGCCGTTTCTAACCCTGAGCCATGCCATCGACAATGGGCTGGAGGCCATTCCGATCCTGCAACGGGAGCCCATCGATCTGGTCTTTCTGGATATTGAAATGGACGGTTTTTCGGGAATCCAGTTGCTGGAAGCCCTTCCCAAACGCCCCGCCGTGATCCTGACCACGGCTTTCGATCAGTACGCACTCAAGGCCTTTGACTTGCAAGTCGTTGATTACCTGTTAAAACCGTATACGTTTGACCGGTTTTTACAGGCCGTGACCCGCGCGCAGGAAGGCGTGAAAACCGCCCCGATCGAAAACCACCCTCCGTTTCTGTTTGTCAAAACCGAATACCGGCTCCAGAAAGTCGCTTTTGATGACATTCTGTACATTGAAGGCATGCGCGACTACCGGCGCATTCACCTGCGCACCGAAAAAATCATGACGCTGGAAACCTTCGGCGATCTGGAGCGATGCCTGCCGCGACACCGGTTTTGCCGGGTGCACAAGTCCTGGCTCGTGGCTCTCGACAAAATCGAATCCATCGAACGTGACCGCATCACCATTCAGCAGGCCCTCATTCCGGTTTCGGACACCTACCGCGCCCGGTTTTACCAACTCATTGGGCGCGCCAGCTAGCCATTACGACAATTCTGCCCGGTACCGAACTCACCCAAAATCTGGGATAAAATCACATAATTCAGGTTTATTTAGTATTTTCCGACGGTTTTCGCCTTTTCTGAAAAAAGCACGAAGCGCAATACTTTCTCGATTTATGAAACCACTCTTCCGACTAAGTCTTGCCCTCGTTGTTCTGCTCACCCTGTCCTCCGTGGTCTGGCTGACCGTCCGGGAAGATCGTGTCGATTTTAACACGCAAATCAAACCGCTGCTCAACAAAAATTGCATTGCCTGCCACGGTGGCGTCAAGAAAGCATCGAATTTTAGTCTCCTCTTCGAACACGAAGCCCTCGCGGCCGCCAAATCCGGCAAACACGCCATTGTTCCCGGCAATGCCGACGCCAGCGAGCTGATTCGCCGGCTCACGCTCACCGACCCGGACGAACGCATGCCGTTGGAGGCTCCCCCACTGAAAAAGGAAGAAATTGAGTTGCTCCGCGACTGGATCGATCAGGGCGCCGAATGGGGCAACCACTGGGCCTATCAACCCGTTGACAAACCGGAAGTACCCCAAATCGGAACGTTCTGGTCACGGCTTGGAATCGTTGAAAGCGACGAATTAAACTGGGCAAAAAACGAGATCGATCACTTCGTGCTGAATAAGGTTTCGCAGGATAAAGAATTTGCTCCGGTGCTAAAACCGTCTCCCGAAGCCGACCGCGCCACGCTCATCCGCCGGGTGTCGCTCGATCTGACCGGCTTGCCACCGACGGAACAGGAAGTAACTGATTTTCTGAAGGATACTTCACCGGATGCCTACGAAAAAATGGTGGATCGCACGCTGAAATCTCCGGCTTACGGCGAACGCTGGACCGGCATGTGGCTCGATCTGGCCCGCTATGCCGACACCAAAGGTTACGAGGCCGATCTGGCGCGGCCCATGTGGCGGTATCGCGACTGGCTTATCAAAGCTTTCAACGAAGACAAACCGTTCGACCAGTTTACCATCGAACAACTGGCGGGCGATTTGTTAACAGACCCCAACGGAAAAACCGATAATAACGAATCGTTAATTGATAATCCGTTGATTGCGACCGCCTTTCACCGCAACACGATGACCAACGACGAAGGCGGAACGCAGGATGAAGAGTTTCGCGTGGCTGCGGTTCTGGACCGGGTCAACACGACCTGGGACGTCTGGCAGGGCACTACCTTTGGCTGCGTGCAGTGCCACAGCCACCCCTACGATCCGTTTACGCACGAGGAGTATTACAAATACCTGGCGTTCTTCAACAACACCCGCGACGAAGACGTGCCCAGCGACACGCCGACTTTGCGGTTTTACAAGGAAGCCGATTCCGTCAAAGTGCAGGAATTAAACGCCTGGGTCAGTCAACACGCAACGAATCCGCAGCAGGTGAAAACCGCCAATCGGTTCACACGACTCACCGAACCCAAAGTCAATTCGCACAGTTTCGATCAGTACGTGAAGGCGTCGCTGATGGGTGCGATGTATACCGCCATTCAGGACGGCGGGTCGGCGCGGATCAAAAACATGGACCTCAATGGAAAAAACCGCCTGATTCTGGCGTGGGGTACCAAGGCCGAAGATGCCGTGATGACCATTCGTCAGGACAGCGTAAACGGGCCGGTTTTGACCCAACAGCCGGTTCCGAAAACCGGGAGTCCGTGGAGAGACACCACGCTGGTCTTCGCGCTTCCCAAAGTGTCGGGGCGGCATCACCTGTTCCTGACGCTCAGCAGTCCGAAAAACCCGAAAGAATGGGTGATGGTCAAGTGGGTTTCGGTGCAGCCCGCCTTGCCGGGCCAGCCGGAAACCGCCCTGGGTGAGATGGATCACAAACTGACCGAAATTCTGAATGCCAAAGCCGAACTGGTTCCGGTGATGCAGGAGGGCGTTGGCGATCAGGTGCGGGAAACCTTCGTCTTTGAGCGCGGAAACTGGCTGGTGAAGGGCAAGAAAGTCCGTGCCGACGTTCCCAAATCACTGCCGCCGATGCCGGCCGATCTGCCCCGAAACCGCCTGGGTCTGGCCCGCTGGATGGTGAGTCGTCAGCATCCGCTGACGGCGCGGGTGGCCGTCAACCGCTTCTGGGAGCAGTTGTTCGGAACCGGTATTGTCGAAACCGTCGAGGATGTGGGCACGCAGGGCATCCCGCCAACGCACCGCGAGTTGCTGGACTGGCTGGCGGTGGAGTTCATGGAGACCGATCACTGGAGCGTCAAGAAACTGCTCCGGCGTATGGTTCTTTCCGCTACCTATCGCCAACGTTCCAATGTTTCGCCCGAAGCGTTGGCTCTGGACCCCTGGAACAAAATGCTGATGCGGGGACCCCGCGTTCGGCTGACGGCGGAGCAGGTGCGCGATCAGGCGCTGGCAACCACCGGGTTACTGAGCAAGAAACAGTTTGGCCCCAGCGTCATGCCCATCCAGCCCGACGGCATCTGGCAATCGCCCTACAGCCCGGAAAGCTGGAAGCTGAGTCAGGGCGAAGACCGCTACCGCCGGGCCTTGTATACGTACTGGAAACGGACGGCCCCGTATCCGTCGATGATCACGTTTGACAGTCCCAGCCGGGAATTCTGCCAGTTGCGCCGGTTGCGAACCAACACGCCCCTGCAGGCGCTGGTGACGCTCAACGACCCGGTGTACGTGGAAGCCGCCCAGCACTTGGCCGACTGGATGCGGTATCAGGGAAAAACACCGGAACAGCAGATTCAGGCCGGTTTTCAGCGCATCATGCTCCGACCGCTTTCCCCTGCCAAGCTGGCCGTGCTCACCCAGTTATACCGCACGACAAAAACGCATTACCAGCAACAGCCCGAAGAAGCCCGGAAGCTGCTGGCCTGCACCGACGGCACGCCCGAACTGGCGGCTTTGGCAGTTACGGCCAACACGATGCTGAATCTGGATGAGGTGGTGACGAAAGAGTGAGAATAGACGTGAGAGCAAAGACAAGAGAGTAGAGACCGGAAATTAGTGATGTTTCGATGGTTTCTATTCTCTTGTCTCCACTCTTTCATCTTTTTCGATTCAACAACACCTGCTCCACTTCGTCCTTGTAATTTCGCCCGACGGGAATCTGATTACCGTTCACCACCAGCCGGTTCCGCTCGATCCGGGTGATTCTCGAAACGGCCACGATGAACGATTTGTGAACCCGCAGAAACCGGTTTTTCGGAAAAATGTCGTGCATGAATTTGATGGAGCCTTTCAGGACGATTTTGCCGGTGTTGGTGTAAATAATGGCGTAATCTTTCAAGCCTTGAATGTGGGTCACCTCGTCAAAGTTCAGCTTGATCCGCTGCACCCCGCTTTTCACAAAAACCGACCCCAGCGGGGCTTCCTGCGCGTTTTCTTCAATATTAGCGTTTTGGTCTTTCAGGGCCAAAAAGTCCCGGATCTTTTCCATGGCGAGCAAAAACCGGGGGTACGAAATGGGTTTCAACAGAAAATCAATGACACCCAGCTCAAAGCCTTCAAACGCATAGTCGCGGTAGGCCGTCGTAAAAACCGTGATGGGCGGGTGGGGCAAGGCCGCACCGGCGATCCGGTTCAGAAACTCGATGCCGTTCATTTCGGGCATTTCAATATCCAGAAACAGCACATCGGCTTCGTGGTTTTTACAGTACGCCAGCGCAGCCCGGGCCGTTTCGAAGGGGTGGATCGATCCAACGAAAGGCAACCGGCGAAGGTAATCTTCCAGAATGCCACGCGCCAGCGGCTCATCATCGATCACTATGCAGTTCAGCATAAGATATTGCCAATCAATTAACGATCCGGTTTAGGGTATAGCTCAAATACGAATCCCCAACCCTGAAATTTCGTTCCTGATCCAGCACGAACAACACATGTTCATCGCCTTTCAACAGATAAACAGACACCTCCGGTTTATCCGAATCCAGTTGGTACACAACCGCTTCCGGGTCGGTTTTCGTGCCGTGCACCAGCGCCCATTTTCCCTCCCGAGCCGCCGACCGGTCTAAGGTTCCGCGGAGTTTGTAGGTGGTTGGCTGGCCGGTTTTCGGGTCTTGAAACAAGGTGAGACTCCATTTTACTTTCGTACATTCCGGGCCGACGGTCACCTTCCAGTCTTTCGCAATTTCGGCGCAGGGAAACCGCCCGTCAAACCGTCCGTATACCGCCGGTCCGCTGTCCACCGGGTTACGAACACTCGCTTTGGTCGGAACGTTGGTGGCCCGAGTTTCCTGAGCAATGACGCGGTTTGGCTGGCCTGCAAATCCAAGCAGAAACAACAATAACACTTTAACTTTCATACCTACAATGATCATTTTCTGTTTAGTGTATAGCTCCAGCCCGCGTGTCCGATCATCAGATTCCCTTCCTGATCCAGCAAGTGAAGCAGCCTGTCATCCAGCTTTACCAGAGAAATGGGGGCATCGGGTGCCGTTGGCGTCAACCGGTACAGGTCCCGGTTTTTGCGATCCTTTACCAGGCTCCATTGGCCCTCTTTCACGCCCCGTGTTCCGTTATTCATCAGGGTCTGTGTCGAGGGCTTCGAAATGCCATATGCGTAGCTGAGTTTGTAAAACGTGGGTGCCTGATTGCGCGGATCCCGCTGGAGCGCCAGGTTCCATTGGATCATTTCACAGTCGGCCGTGGCCGGAATCGACAACCACATTCGGGGAATGCCGTCGCAGGGGGTGGTGGCGAAATAAACCGCCGGTTCCGGTGAAGTCGCCTGCATAAACCCGGCTGCCAGAACGATCAGAATGCTCTTTTTTAGCAGTTTCAAATGAAGCCGTGTTTTCATGGTTTTCAAGTTTTAATAGATTACACCTGTAAGGTCTTGAAGACCTTGCAGGTGTGGCCAGCTCAATTTATCGCAGAAAATACAATACGCAGTGACGCCTTGTAGCTCTCCGGTCGGTCTTCAGTCTGAAACGTATACCGACCGGGGTACAGCAGTTCCAGTCGTTTGCGAAGGTTGTCCAGACCAATACCGCCTTTTTCGGCTTTGGGACTGGCCGCCGGTTTGCTGTTCTCCACCGTAAATTGCACTTCGGACGGGTTGACGTACAGCGTGCTGTGTAACCGGGCGTTTGCAGCCTGTTTGCCCACACCGTGTTTGATGGCATTCTCGACCAGGGGCAACAGCAACAGCGGGGCGATTTCCTGGCCGTTGGTGTTGCCGTCGATTTTCAGGCTGATGTCCGAATACTCGCGGTACCGGATGCGCTCCAGGTCGATGTAATTCTGCAAATAGCTAATTTCCTTTTCCAGCGGCACGTAGGCATTGTCGCTGTCATAAAGCATGTATTCCATCATTTCCGACAATTTCAGCACCATTTCCGGGGCCAGCTCGGATTTCTTGAGCGTCAGGGCGTACAGATTATTCAGGATATTGAACAGAAAATGGGGATTCACCTGCGACCGCAGAAAGTTGACTTCGGCCTGTAGTTTCTCGACCACGATCCGCTGCAACATCCGCTGCTGTTCATACCAGTCGATGCTCAGTTTCAGGGCCACCATGAGACCCAGATACCAGAGTGTACTGAAAAAATTGTAGGAAAGCGTTTCGGCCCAGTTGCTGTTGCGCATCGGTCCGAGGACGTAGCCGTAGAGGTAATAGTCAAAAAGCCCCTGAAAAATCAGGTAGCCGAGGATGGAAAGCAGCACCATCGAAAAATACCGGGCATACCGTTTTTTCAGCAAATAGCGGGGCAGGAAATAGTGCAGGTTCAGATACGCGATTCCAATCAGCATCCCGATGCGGACCACAACGCAAAGGGCAAAATACGACAGACTGGCTTTGTAGATCAGGTACCTTTTTTCGTAGAGAAAAAAACCGGTAATCAGGATCCAGTAGCCCGCATGAACCAGCGCATATTTGACCGGAACAGTTCGGTTGGAAAGCGGCAGTTTGATGGATCGGTCCAGAAAGTCCATGCTGAAAACGGGTCTTGACGTGAGACCGCCGGGTGGTAGTCGACTGTAAATGAATACAAAAGGCGAGTGGATTAAAAATTATATCGACCAACGACCCAAAAAGTAGAGGAAAGGATTGGGGCCTGCGGTTTATCTACTTTCCCGGTCGTTGCTCTACTAATTTTTAGAATGACGGATTTATCGGGTTGGTTTGTGTCAGAACCCGTTACCATTCCGCCAAACGACCATGAAAAAGCATCCTTTTCCAGTATTCATCACCCTCCTTTTCAGCGTTCTGAACGCATTCAGCCAAACGGCCAAAGTGGGCGGCCCCTGCGAAGGCTGCGAAGCGATTTTTGAAAATACCATCCCGGTCGAAAAACTGAAAAGCTTCATCCAACTCCCGGGTGTTACCTGGGACGGCAAAAAACCGTTGGGTATCAACGGGACCGTCTACAAAGCCGATGGAACCCCCGCAGCCGGTGTTATCCTGTACATCTACCACACCGACGAAACCGGGCATTATACCGCCAAAGCCGATGCCAAAGGCTGGGAAAAACGCCACGGTTCCATCCGGGGCTGGATGCGAACCGACGGGAACGGTTTTTATAAATTCGGCACGCTCCGACCAGCTCCTTATCCCGGTCGCAACGAACCAGCCCACATCCACATTACCATCAAAGAACCAGGGCTTAATGAATATTACATCGATGAGTTTCTGTTTGACGACGATCCGCTGCTGACGGCCGAAAAACGCCAAAAGCTCGAAAACCGGGGCGGCAGCGGTATAGTGAAACTGGTTGATGTCGGCAACATGTACAAAGGCGAACGTAACATCTACCTCGGCAGGAACATTCCGAACTATCCGGTGACTCCCTAAATTCTGCCAAATGGACCTCCTTGTTTCCCGGCTATGGGCCGGGCGGGATAACGATTGCCCGGTTTTTTCCCTCATCACACCCCTTTTCTCATGAAATCACGGGTTCTCCTGCTACTTCTTGCCGTGATCGGTTCACTGCATTTGCAGGCACAAACCGCTGATCGTCGGGGCGTTCTAACCGGCTTTTTCCGGGATTCCACCACCGGAAAACCGGTATCACTGGCGACGGTTTCGCTGTTCCGGAAGAATCAGCGGGTCGATGGAACGCTGACGGACAGTCTGGGGTATTTTGAACTGAAAAACCTGGTCTATGGCACCTACCATCTGGCGTTCAGTGCCGTGGGCTACCGGCCATTTCAAACGGCAAGCTGGGTAATCGACGCCCGGACACCGTCGCGGAATGCCGGGATTCTGACGGTAAGCCTGGATGTAAAAACCTTGCAAACAGTCACGGTACGCGGGCAAAAACCGCTGGTAGAAACGCGGGCGGATGGCATCACGTTTAATGTGGAAAGTTTACCGCCCATTGCCGGGAGTAGCGCTGCGGATATTTTGCAGAAGGTTCCGCTCCTGTCCGTCGATCCGGGCGGTTCGCTTTCGATGCGTGGCAGTTCACGAATCCGGGTCTTCATCGACGGAAAACCGTCCGAAATGTACGGCTCGTCGGTGGCCGATGCGCTGAAATCCCTGAGCGGAGAAAGTATTGTCAAGGTGGAGGTCATCACCCATCCGTCCGCCCGCTACGAGGCCGAAGGAACCGACGGCGTTGTGAACATCATTACCCGCAAAAACCAGTCGAATGCCACCAATGGCAACCTGAGTGGCGTTTTGGGCAACCGAAGCGCAAACCTGATGGCTGATTTTCAGCACAAACGCGGCAAATGGCTCCTGAAAGCAGACGGTTTTCACCAGCTTTACCAGAACCGGAATGGCGCGGTGCTGGAACGGGAAACCGGCGGATTCAGCCTCGTCCAGAAAAGCGAATCCCGGCAAACGGGTGACTATTTCTTCGGTGGGGCGAATGTGCTTTACAGTCTGGACTCAAACAACACCCTCAACGTGGGGTACCGGCTCCGGTGGTCAGGCATCGAAACGCACACGGTTTCGGATCATTTTTACGCAGAAAACGGTGTGCTCATTCCCACCTTCCGGCGCAACCTCAACACCCCGATCGGGAATGAAGGCGGAACGCTCAATGTGGGGTATACCGGCACGTCAAAAGATAAAAAGAAGGAGTTTTCATTTTTGGGCATCTTTTTCCGGTTTACAGGCACCAGCCGCTATGACCTGGAACAACCCGGCGTCGGCAGCCCCGATTACCGGGAGAATTTCGACAGTAAAACCGCCAACCGCGACCTGGCTCTCCAGGCGGATTATTCGCAAACGGTCAATGATCACCTGAAGTGGGAAACCGGAGGCAAATTCACCCGGAAGAATCTCAATAGCGATAGTCAGTTCGGGATTTATAACATTGACAATCAATCCTATACCAACGACCCGGTTCGATCGAATGCGTTCTCCTACCAGAGTTCCGTGTATGCCTTCTACACCAGTTTCCAGTTTAAAATTGAAAAATGGCAGCTTGTAGCCGGGATGCGTTACGAAAAAACCGATCTGACAGCCGCCTTCAAAGACACGGCGCTCCGGATTCCTTCGTTCGACAACCTGGTTCCCAACCTGTTGATCAGCCGAAACCTCAGCAAGGAAAGTACGTTGAAGCTGGGCTATACGCTCAAACTGGTGCGGCCCTATTTTTCCTACCTGAACCCAACCGTAAACAACAGCGATTCACTCACCATTCAATTTGGAAATCCCTACCTGCGTCCGGAAATTACCCGCCGGTATCAATTGAACTATTCCCGAAACACAGCCCGGTTATTCACGGATGTGGCCCTGTTTTACAACCACAACCGCAACAGCATTGAGGGCATCCGAACGGCCCGGCCCGACGGTGTTTTTGAAAATACCTGGCAGAACATCGGCCGGAATCGACGGCTGGGGCTGTCGACCAACCTGACCTGGAAACCGTCGCCGAAACTGTCGCTGGGGGCAACGCTCACGCTCCAGTATGTCTGGCTGGAAAGCCGGGTGCTGGCGCTATCCAATCGCGGCTTGACGCGGGAGCTGGTGGTAAACGGGACGTATAAATTTCCCAAAGGATTCAGCGTCTATGTCTACGGTTTTTTCGATGCGAACAACCTCCGGTTGCAGGGCTACCGGTCGGGCTGGACGTATTACAGTTTGACGGTCAGTAAAAAATCAGCCAATGAGCGGTTTAATCTGAGCCTGCGACTGGATACCATCCTGACACCGTTTACGTTTATTCGGGAAGAGACAACAGCCGAATCCTTCCATCAGCTCCAGACTTACCGTTTGCAAAACCAGCACATCCGGCTCACGTTTTCATATAAACTGGGGAAAAAGGAGATTAAAAGTCCGCACATCCGGCAGGCAGAAAGCACCGATTGAGACCCCCGGATTGCATCCGGGGTTATCCACAGGTAAGCCTGTTAGGCTTCGTCGGATGAACGTTTATCGTTCAGCGACTGGCTTTCTTCGTTTTCAAAACCGGTTCCGGAGCTTTCAGCAAAGGCTGGAGTTTGGCCGCAAATTGCCGGTAGCCTTCCGCGTTGGGATGCAACCCGTCACTGAAAAGTGCTTCGTCAATTTTGCCGTCCGGTTTCAGGAAAACCAAACCGGGCTGGGCAAAGTGAATGTTGGCTTCCCCGGCCATCTGCGCCAGGTCTTCGTTGAGAACCGTGAGTCGTTTTTCCTCATTTCGGCGCGGCAAAATCCCGATCAGCAGAATGTCGGCCGTGGGTTGCCGTACTTTGATGGCCTGCACCAGAAACTTCAGTCCGGCGGTGATCTCCGCATCCGAGTTGTGCTGCAGGTTATTCGTTCCGATCATCAGCACCACCTGGGAGGCAGAATAGCCATCCAGTTCGCCGTGGTATACCCGCCAGAGCACATTTTCAATGCGATCCCAGCCATAGCCCATGTTCTGAACCCCCAGCGGTTCCAACCCGGTTTTCCAGGAATCGGCGCCAGCCGCACGGGGCGCAATGGGTTCACCACCCCAGTAGTGTGTGATGGAGTTCCCCAGATAAACGATTCGGGGCGGGTGGGTTTTCAGTCGGGCCAGAATTTCGTGGTGGCGGGTCTGCCAGTCGTAAATCCGGGAATCGCGGGATTGGGTGCGCGGTTTTGTGGTCGAAACCGTTCCGGACGGTTCGTTGAGAATACTGCGCAGACTCCGTTCGTAGGCTTCCGCGTATTGCTGCATGCCCAGATCAGACGGGTGTGTGCCGTCCACCATCGCGTCCGAATCCAGGTTGATTTGTGATTTGGGCAACAGATACAATTGCCCGAAGCCTTCCCCTTTCAACTGCGTGAAGGCCTTTCGCATCACCTCATTGACATCCGTGTAATATTTCCGCCGGAGCGGACTGACGCCCCCGTCGGTGTAGCCCGCGTGTTCGACCAGTAAAATGGGCGTCGTCGGCTGTTTGCTCCGCAGGTTTTTAACGGCTTCCACAATGAGGGTATAGACGTCTTCCAGCTTGCGGTCGGCGTTGGCAACCAGGTTGGGCAGGCAATCCAGGACGTAGATTTTGGCCTCGATCTGCGCCACCCGATCCACCACTTCTTTTTCCAGCCGACCGTTGCCGGAAAACGCCAGATTGATCAGGGGCCGGTCCATTTTGCGCCCCAAAATAGACGTCCAGGCCATACCAGCCCGCGAGGCACAACCACCCTGTGCAATGGAGGTTCCGTAAACGACGATGGGTTTATCGACCCGTACGGGCAGGGGCGTGAGCGTGACGCCTTTCGGAACCCCGATTTCGAGCCACTGAACGGAGTTGTAAAGCGGCAGATACAGGCGGTATTCGCGGCCTTTCTGGTGGTAGGCATCATTCGGTTCCAGGTTGGCAAACTGATACTGGATCGTGTCGCCAAACGCATATTTTCCGTTGCACCACAGCCAGTCGCCGTCGCTGTTACCGGCGTAGAGATCAACACCACTGACGCCGGTTGCGGGCATGTGCGGCATGCTCTGTTTCCCGCTTACGACGTAGCGAACCGTGATCCGGTCGGTGCTGGCCCGGAAGCGGATCATCAGTCCGGCGGCATTGCGCGACAAATCCCAGACGGCTTTCCGAACACTTTTTTCGGCTTCAGCGGGCAACCGGTCGTAGGGACTCAGGATGTCTTTTCCACGCCAGGCTTGTCCTTCGATCACCGGAAAGTCGGATTGGGCGGGGTTCCACCAGACGTAGTCGACCGGCGTTTGGGCCAACACCGCAACGCCAGGCAGGGAAACGAACAAGCAAACGAACAGAAGCCATTTTTTCATAAAGGGTCGGGGTGTGCACGAGGGCAACGGAAGGGTGAATTCTTCCAAAAATACGCAGGAAGTTGACAAAATAAACACCCCGACCCCAGTTATGACGCAGTGACCGGCTACGGTCCGACGCTTCCGCCAACCTTCGTCACCATACTGCTCGTGGTGAACGTGGTGGATTGCGTTCCCAACGTGTAGGTTCCGCTCGTATACAACCCGTTTAGGTTGGTACCCCCGGTTACGCTCCCGCCCGAATACACCTTGTACGACTGACCGGTTTTCAGTTTCGGACTCGAAAACAGCATCGTCGTGTAGGTTTTCGGAATCAGGAAGGTCAACACTTCGGCGCCCTCGCCCGACTGAATGTGCATCAACTGGTTGGCAGATCCTCCGCCGAGCAGGACCGAAGGCTGGGTGCTGACACTCGCCGTTGGCGTACTGGTTGCACCGGCCACACCGACCGCAATGCCGCCGGTTATT
The DNA here is from genome assembly GCF_008727875.1 of Larkinella humicola. Lineage (GTDB taxonomy): Bacteria > Bacteroidota > Bacteroidia > Cytophagales > Spirosomataceae > Larkinella > Larkinella humicola. The sequence goes on from NZ_VTWS01000008.1 coordinate 159,503, forward strand.
TTGAACGTATTCCGGTCGCAGTCAAACCCTTCTTCGGGAGCAGAAGCACCCACAGAGACGGTTTTCCCTCCGGTGATGGTGATCTTTCCGTTCGAGTCAATGCCGTCATTGGAGGTGCTGTAGGCATATACCGTACCGCCGTTGATGTAGATGAACGTTCCGGCATTGATGCCATCGTCTTTCGTTTTGGCAATGATGTTTCCGTTATTGATCGTCAGAACACTCTTGCTCTCAATGCCCTCTCCGGCCGACGAGTTGATCGTAATGGTGCCGCCATTGATGGTGAGATACGGGTCGATCGTCGTGTCGGTGTCGTACGAAGCTGCGATGCCTTTATCCACCACATTGATCGTGAACGTGCCGCCGTTGATGACGATGTAGCCTTCTTCGCACTGTATTCCATCGCCCAGCGTGGTCATCGTAACCGTGCCGCCGTCGGCAATAAAGGCGTCATTGGTATGAATTCCGTCGGATGCGGCACTGGTGATGGTAATGGTTCCGCTGATCAGCCGGATGTAATCGTCGCTGGCAATCGCGTGTTTGTAATTTCCTTTCAGGCTCAGGCTTCCGTTGCCGCTGAAGATCATCTGCCCTTCACTGAACAGCGTCGCTTTCATGTCTTCCGTACTGCTGTCGGTATACGTCGCGCCGTCCGTCAGCGAGTTGGTGGTGTTGTCGGCCAGCACAATGAAGGCTCTTTTCTCCGACTGGATGTTGATGGCGGGGCCGTCGGCATTCGTCATGTTGACCCCGTTCAGCGTCAGTTTGAATTTCTTATCGGAGTAAATTTTGACCGAACCGTTCGTCGTGGTTCCGGCCAGCACAAAGTCGACGCCCGTTGCAGTGGAAGTAATGACGACATCGCCGTTGGTCTGAGCAATCGATACGCCATTGCCCGCCAGGGGATTGGAAATGCTGACCGTCGTGCCAAACGTAATGCTAACGGTGGACGAAAACGTCGAGTTCGCCAGCAAATCATCCGCATTGGCCGCCTTGTCGGTATTGCCTTCCGGCGTTGCGGAGGAGGTGGTCGTGCTGTCGATGGCAACGGAGCTGCCGGTGGTGGTGCCGGTTCCGGTGGTGCCCGTTCCGGTTGGCGTTAGGTCCTCGCTTTCTTTGGAGCAGGCAAACAACAGGGCCATCAATAAAAGTTTGGGACCCAGGCCAACGACGCGTTTTACAGACGGTTTCTCTAAAACTCTCTTTAAAATTAGTTGGTGTCTCATCATTGTGATTATGGATTGGAAGACTCACTGCTAAACCGATACGCGCATCGCCCCCCAAACGTTGCCGTAACCAACACATTTGAGGTGAACAGGTCGAATGTGTCGGTTTTGATCGACCCAGCGGTGTTTATACCAGAAATGAAAATTAGACTCAACTCATAAAATTTTGAATTATATTACCGAAACAAGTTTAAAACCGCGCCCTAAACCCACTCTTTTACGGTGAGCTTCCTGGCTCACAGGACTGCATGGAAAGACGAGATTTTATAAAAACCGCCGGTCTCCTCGGTAGTACCTATGCCCTTTCCGGGTCTTTCACGCTGGCAAAACCGGCTAACCCGGTGCCGCCCGCCAACGCATTCTGGCTCGACGGGCCGATGCGGTGGGCGCAACTGGCTTTTGTGGAACGCGATCCGGGGCATTACGACCCCGATTTTTGGCTCCGGTACTTCAAGCGGATTCATGCCGATGGTGCCCTATTGAGTGCTGGTGGCGTCGTGGCCTTTTACCCAACCCAGGTTCCGCTGCACCACCGAAGCGATTTTCTGGGCAATTCCGACACCCTCGGTTTTTTGGTGGAAGGCTGCAAAAAACAGGGCATGAAAATCATGCTCCGCACCGATCCCCACGCGGCCCGGCAGAATGTCTACGACGCCCACCCCGACTGGATCGCGGTCAACGCAGACGGGGCAAAACGCCGTCACTGGGCCAATCCGGATTTGTGGGTAACCTGCTCCTTAGGGCCCTACAACTTCGAGTTTATGCCACAGGTGAACCGGGAAATCATGGAACGGTTTCAGCCGGAAGGCATTTTCTCCAACCGCTGGGCGGGCCACGACATTTGTTACTGCGAACATTGCCAGCGTAATTTCAAAGCGGCATCCGGCCTGACATTGCCCCAAAAAGTAGAAAAACTGGATCTGACGTACCGGAAATGGGCGGATTGGCGGATGAAACGACTGCGGGAATTGTGGGCGCTCTGGGATGCCGGCATCCGCAAACAGAAGGCGACATCCCGGTTTATTCCCAACGGTTTTCCCGACAAAATCGTGACCGGCAAAGAAGCCGACCTCTTTTTTGCCGATCAACAGGCCCGGCGCGGACTGATGGCGCCCTGGTCGAATGGAAAAGGCGCGAAAGAGCTGCGTTCAACGCTGGGATTAAAACCGCTGATCGGCATTTTCAGTGTGGGCATCGAGGAAGAATTTCGCTGGAAAGACTCGGTGCAGAACGACGCCGAAATCCGGATCTGGGTGGCCGAAGGAACCGCCAACGGCATGCGTCCGTGTTTCGTCAAGTTTGGGGGCGACATCTACGACAAACGTTGGATGGAAGCCGTTGCGAAGTTGTATGAAGGCTACCACAAAAATGAAGCGTATCTGCGCAACACGGCCCCGATGGCGCGGGTCGGCCTGGTGTATTCCGAGCAAACCGACCGCAATTATGGCGGGAAACCCTGGCAACAGAAGAGTGGCGACCACCTCGACGGCCTGTACCACGCGCTGGTGGAAAGTCGGATTCCGTTCGATATGGTGAACGACCGGCTGCTGACACCCGACGATCTGAAGCGGTTTAAACTCCTGGTTTTACCCAATATTGCGGCCCTTTCCGATAGGCAATGCCAGCAATTGCAGGCCTTTGTAGACCAGGGAGGCAGTCTGGTCGCGACCTTTGAAACCTCCTTGTATGACGAAGAAGGCCAGCCGCGGCCCGACTTCGGACTGGCCGGTTTGTTCGGAGTTTCATACGCTCAGAAAGTGGAAGGCCCCATGCGGAACAGCTACCTGCAACTGCGGCACGACACCCAAAACAGTCAGACGCAACGGATTCTAAAGGGACTGGATGATACGCCCCGAATTATCAACGCGATTTATAAAGTCGATGTAAAGCCCACGGTTTCGTTTCCCAGCCCGGTTACGCTCATTCCGACGTATCCGGATTTGCCGATGGAAGACGTCTATCCACGGATTGCCGAAACCGATACGCGGGAGTTGTATTTGCGGCAGGTCGGTAAAGGCCGGGTTGCCTACATTCCCGGCGACCTGGACCGCTCGTTCTGGCAACTCATGGCTACCGATCACGGTCAACTCCTGAGCAACGTTCTGCACTGGGCACTCGACGAGGAACCGGTTGCCACCGTAACGGGTCCAGGAGTGCTGGATGTGACGGTATGGCGGCAGGCCAACTCCCTAACGGTTCATCTGGTCAATCTGACGAATCCGATGATGATGAAGGGGCCTTTCCGGGAACTGATCCCGGTCGAAGCGCAGGTGAGCGTGCCGGTTCCGGCAGGGGCAAAAGTGACGGGCGTGAAACTGCTGATGAGCGATCAGAAACCGAAATTTGAGTTAAAGAATGGTAAAGTGTCGGTGAGCGTGCCGCGGATTCTCGATCACGAAATCGTCGCGCTGGACTTGGTTTGAAAGAGTTGTTTCGCGGAGTTGAGCGGAGAAGAAAGAAGTTTAGCAGAGTTTAAATTTATTTTTTCTCTGCTAAACTCTCTTTTTCTCCGCTCAACTCCGCGAAACAACTCTCAAACTCACAATCCGTATTGATCCAGCAAATACACCAACGCCGTCATCGAAGCCGCACCCAGTTCCAGTTCCCGCTTGTTGATCGCTTCGAAATTGTCGATTCCCGTGTGGTGAAAATCGAAATACCGCTGGGAATCCGGCTTGAAACCGAACAAAACCGTCCCCAGTTGCGCCAGAGGGCCAATGTCTGCCCCGCCCGAACCCGCACCGATTTCGTGCAGTCCGTAGGGCGCAAATAGCGGTTTCCACGGCATCACGTTGGCCCGTTGCTGCGCCGTTCCGACGATGCCGAAGCCCCGGGGTGTAAAACCGCCGTTGTCGGACTCGACGGCGGCAATGTGTTTCTCGTTGTTCTTTTTGGCGTAATCTGCATAGCCGACTCCGCCCCGCAACCCGTTTTCCTCGTTCATGAACATCACCGCCCGAAGCGTGCGTTTGGGTTTGATTCCCAAGGCCTTGAAAGTTCGCAACACATCGATGGACTGCACGCAGCCGGAGCCGTCGTCGTGTGCGCCCTGGGCCAGATCCCAGGAATCCAGGTGGCCGCCCACGACGATGATTTCATCCGGTTTTTCCGAGCCTTTGATTTCCCCCACCACGTTGTAGGATTTGGCGTCGGGCAGGGTTTCACAATTCTGTTTGAAGTAAAACGTCAGGTTTGCATTCTCTTTCAGCGACTTACTGAGCAACTCGGCTCCGTTGGTGCTGATGGCCGCCGTCGGAATCAGCGGTACCCCCGTCGCGTAGCGCATTCCGCCCGTGTGCGGATTGTCGTCCAGCACGGTGGTCATCGAACGAACAATAGCCCCCACTGCGCCGAGTTTGCCGGCTTCGTTCGCACCATTGGCCCGTTGTTCAACCGCCCCGGCGTAGGCTTCAAAGGTGTTCAGTTTGGTCGGGTCCATCGGGCGGTTGTAAAACACGATCTTGCCTTTTACCTTTTCCGGCCCCAAATCCCGCAATTCCTGAAAGCTCTTTACCTCAATCACCTGGGCTTCAACGCCTTTTGGAGCCGTGGCTACCGAACCGCCCAGAGCCGCAATCGGTACGGTTATTTTTTGTTTCCCGTTCCGGATATACGCTACTTCTTTGGCACCGCGAACCCAGTGCGGCACCATCACTTCCTGCAAAAACACCCGGTCGAACCCCTCCTTTTCCATCAGCTGCTTCGACCAGTCGACGGCTTTCTGCGCGCCTTCCGAACCGCTCAGGCGTGGACCAATCTTCTGGGTCAACTCACGCAGCCATTCGTACGACGGACTGTTGGTCAGGATTTCGTTGTAGATTTTGCGAATCGTAACGGAGTCGGTCGACTGCGCATGGACACCGGTTGCAAACAGACAGAAAGCAAGAAGTAGTTTTTTCATCTCGGGACGGGGTATCTCCTAAAAAAAGAAAACCCGGCCTGATTTCCAAAGCCGGGTTGAAAGTTATGCAATTCGTCCAATTGGTTATCCGGGAATTGCTATTCGGTTGACTTTTCAGAAACGGTTTTCACTAACTTCTTCATCGCGGTTTCTACTACCTGCTGGTAAGAGCGCGTTCGGATCTTGTTGTATACTTCCAATTCCTCCACGATCGCAGGCAGGTAAATAAATTTTCGATCTTCGATGTAATGGGTTTTTAACCGTTGCGCATCGGCATGATTACCAAGATTTTGAGCGATTATGATCTCCCCGGCCCGTACAAAGTGTTCGTATAAACAGGCCTTCCAACGGGTATAGCCCTGATTGGCCATGTCACTCTTAATGGGTATGAAAAGCGTTTCCGTTCCGGTAATGAGTTCCGGGGGGAGCTGGTCGATAGCGGGGTTGACAAACGAATGGCCAAACTCATGCGTACTAAGTTCCAATAGGTGTTTTCTGTCGTCAAAGCCCATATCTACATTGGATTCATTGCTAAAGTTTTGAAGTCCGAAAGGACCAAAGACGTGAAAAATTAGGGTTTTATCCTGTAACGTATGGCTGACTCCAAATCCCATACCCGTAGGGATGGTAAGGCTCGGTACCAAGGTGTACCGGTCAAAACGTTGCCCATAGAAATCTTCCAGGGCGGGAATGAACCGTTTATCCGGCAGGCCCTTTTTCACCTGAGCCAAAGCGTTAGCATACTTGCTTTGATTCTGCCGGAAGTAGGTATCAAAATCGACTTCCCGATAGAGTTGGTTCATCGCTTCAATAAAAAGAGCAACGTTCTTTCTGGCTTCTTCCGGGTCTCTTTTTGCGGAAAACCGGAGGTAAGCGCTTTCTCTTATCTCATCTTTCAGTTTGGCATGGGGGAAATCGTCCAGTTGGATCAACAGATGAATCAAATAATCCAGCCAAATGTTCTCGGCAAAAGCCACCACAACAGCCAGGTGTTTGCTGTGCTCGTAGGTTTTGTAGTGTCGGTATAGGCTAAGCCCGTAGCCATACCAGTCCCTTTTTCGGATCGCGCGTCCTCGCAAATAGGTATCGTTATTTTCCAACTGACGGCCTTCATAGCCCAGGAAATACGCAAAACCCAACAGCTCTACATTCCGATTGGTTTGTATTTGAATGGTGGGAACGGTGCGGTCAGGGAAACCGTTGGACTGCTGACCGAAAATAAAGGGCGACCAGACGAAGGCCGCCAGAACGAACACTAGCTTTTGCATGACTGAAGATTGAACCGTTGATGGAAACACAAATCAACTCATTCCAGCGTCGTCATGCGCTCGGAAACGGTTTTCCGGACGTCCGGAATCGTGTTTCCGGACGTTATGACCCCTGATAGGAGCCCGTAAGGTTGTTGACTATCCTTATTTTTTAACCAGCAGGAAGTGTGATGGCGCTTGTCCGGTGTGGTGTTTAAATACCTGATTGAACGTTGATTTCGAATTAAATCCCGCTTCAAGGGCCAGGGCCAGTAAGGTTTTGTGGTGTTCTGCCGGATCGTTCAGTTTTCGAATGACGGCCTCCACCCGAAAGCCATTGACAAAATGAGTAAAGTTTGCAGCACACCGGGTGTTGATCAGATACGACACATACCGGGGCGGTAGCTGGAGCCGTTTGGCCACGTCCTCCACCGTCAATTTCGATTGCGTATAGAGGGCGTCCTGCCGGAAGAGCGTCTGCAACCGTTCCAGTTGTTTCGTATCATCATAGTGATGGAATTCAACCTTTTCCGACGATTTTACATCAGGAAGAACAGGCAGGGTAAAAAAGACGGGATTGGCATACCCGATATAGCCGAAGGCAAACAAAAACAGGGTCAGCACGATTTCCAGACCCGCAAAAACCGGCCATTCCAATAGGACGCCAGCGGCCCAGATAACCGTCGTAAGCAGCAGAAAACAAAACAGGCTATACAGCCGCACAAACAAACTGAATGACAACCGGAATGCGTGCTCTTTCAACGATCGGTGAAAAAAGACCAGTTTCCGTCCATAAAACCAAAGGGCGATGGCGGTGCCAAAAATCGGCAGGAGTTCCGTAACCAGAAACCAGCCTGAATTATCGAGCAGCGAAGGCAATGGTGCTCCGGTAGACCGGCGGTAGAAACTCCAGCCAGACCGCACGAGCACTTCCACAACCGCAGGCAGGTAAAAGAGCCAGTCTTTTTGCCGAAAGGCATAACCAGGCGTCGTCGTTAATTGGGCCAAGAACCAGACCGACGGAGGCAATAACAGGTACGATTGCAGATTCCAAAACGGAATAGAAGCAGGCGAGCTATGATACCGCACCTGCATACCCCAGGCGTTGAGCAGTTCGAGCGCGAGGACATAAAGAATAAGGCCCAGGAACAGGTTCGACCGTTCCTGGCGCAATCCTTTCACGACCAATGCCAAACTGAGCAGTAACCCTTGCCCGGAGGCCAAAAGAAAGGCAATCGCTTTCCCGGTTTCCATCACATATGAATCGCCCGGTTATCCGTCGCTGCCAGACACGCTTCCTTGATGGCTTCCGTGTAGGTCGGGTGGGCGTGTGAAATCCGGGCGATGTCCTCTGCCGAGGCCCGGTATTCCATTGCCACAACGCATTCGGCAATCATGTCGGCCGCGCGGGCACCGATGATGTGCATGCCCAGAATTTCGTCGGTCTGTTTATCGGCCAGCACCTTCACCAAACCGTCGACATCCATCGAAGCGCGGGCACGACCCAGGGCTTTATACGGAAACGAACCGACTTTATAGGCCTTGCCTTCCTGCTTCAGTTCCTCTTCGGTGAAGCCCACACTGGCGACTTCCGGCCAGGTGTAGACCACGCCCGGAATTAGGCGATAATTGATGTGCGGTTTCTGTCCGGCCAGAGTTTCGGCTACGAACACACCTTCCTCTTCGGCCTTGTGCGCCAGCATCGCCCCACGGATGACGTCACCGATGGCGTAGATGTTCGGGACTTTGGTTTGCAAATGATCGTTTACGTCGATGCGCCCCCGGTTGTCGGCGGCCAGTCCGGCGGCTTCGAGGTTCAGGCCGTCGGTGTAGGGACGGCGACCGACCGATACCAGGCAGTAATCACCTTCGAGCGTAATCTGTTCCCCTTTGGGCGTATCGGCTTTCACGATCACACCTTCGCCGGTATTTTCAACGCTGGTAACTTTGTGGCTGAAGTAGAAATCAGCACCCAGCTTTTTGACGGCTTTTTGCAGTTCTTTGCCCATCGTTTTGTCCATCGTCGGAATCATCGAATCGGCAAATTCCACGAACGACACTTTCGAACCGATGCGGGCATAGACCGAGCCCAGTTCGGCCCCAATCACCCCCGCCCCGATCACGATGAGGTGTTTCGGCACTTCCTGCAACGTCAGGGCTTCGGTCGAACTGATGATGCGTTTTTTGTCGATCTGCATCGACGGAAACGAGGTTGGTTTGGAACCGGTCGCAATGATGAAATTTTTCGCCGTAATCTGCTCTTCGCTGCCATCATCTTTCTTGACGTTCAGCGTATTGGCATCGACAAACGACCCGAATCCCTGGTGAACCGTGATTTTGTTTTTCTTCATCAGAAACGAAATCCCGGTCACATTGGCTTCCACGACACCTTCTTTCCGCCTGATCATCTGGGGCAGATCGACCTGCAAATCCGCCAGTTTAATCCCGTGTTCGGCGAAGGTATGGGCGGCATTGTAGAAATGCTCCGAAGAGTCGAGCAGGGCTTTCGACGGAATACAGCCGACGTTAAGGCAGGTGCCGCCCAGCGTCTTGTATTTTTCCACAATGGCCGTTTTCATACCCAACTGGGCGCAGCGAATTGCGGCCACATAGCCGCCCGGCCCGGAGCCGATGACGATGACGTCGTATTGCATAAATTTACAGATCTATTTGCAGGTAAATGGTCTCTATACAAATGTAGGACGGAGTATAAACCGCTCTGCCAACGAGCATTTTCTGGCTCGAAAGGCGGTTTTACAATCCGTCCTACTACTTATTCTTATACGCCCAATAAAATCCGCGCCGGATCTTCCAGCAACTGCTTTACGCGAACCAGGAAGCTCACGGAGTCTTTGCCATCGATGATGCGGTGATCGTACGAGAGGGCCACGTACATGATCGGGCGTACCACGATCTCGCCGTTGACCACCACCGCCCGTTCCACGATGTTGTGCATCCCCAGAATCGCCGACTGCGGGGCGTTGATGATCGGCGTCGACAACATCGAGCCGAAAATACCGCCATTGGTGATCGTGAACGTACCACCGGTCATCTGCTCGATCGTCAGTTTGTTATCCCGTGCCAGAACCGCCAGCCGGATAATTTCCTTTTCGATTCCGGCAAAGTCCATGCTCTCGGCGTTCCGGATTACCGGCACCACCAGACCACGCTCCGTTGATACGGCGATGGAAATGTCACAGTAATCGTTGTAGACAATCGAATCGCCGTCGATGGTGGCATTCACATTCGGGAAGTCCTGCAAGGCAATGCAAATCGCTTTGGTGAAGAACGACATGAAGCCCAAACCAACCGCATTTTTGTCCTTGAACTTATCTTTGTATTTGGCCCGCAAATCCATGATCGGTTTCATGTCGACCTCGTTGAAGGTTGTCAGCATGGCCGTTTCATTTTTTACGGCTACCAACCGGCGGGCGATGGTTTTCCGCAACGAACTCATGCGTTCGCGCCGTTGTCCCCGGTTTCCACCAGCGGGGGCCGGGGCCGAAGCGACCGGGGCCGGTTTGGGGGCCGGAGCAGCAGCCGGTTGCGGAGCAGGTGCTGGTGCCGCCGGTTTTTCGGCTTTCACGGCATCTTCCTTCATGATGCGGCCACCAATGCCGGTGCCGTTGACTTCTTTCGGATCGATGCCTTTTTCGGCCAGTATTTTAGCGGCCACCGGCGATGGGTGATTGGCCGCATAGCCATCCGCCTGGGCCGCGACGGGCTCAGCAGCAGGCTGTGGTGCCGGAGCAGACGGTTGCGCAGCGGGTTGAGCCACGGCAGCTCCCACTTCAATCCGGCAAATTACGGCACCAATGGCCAGGGTGGCACCGGCTTCGGCCACAATCCGGAGGGTTCCGGCGGCTTCAGACGGCAACTCAAACGTGGCTTTATCAGATTCGAGTTCACAAAGAACCTCGTCCAAAGCCACCTGATCGCCATCCTTTTTATTCCAGGAAGCAATCGTCACTTCCGTGATCGACTCGCCAACCGGGGGCACTTTCATTTCAATGCTTTTCGAGGCTGCGGCAGCAGCGGGTTCAGCAGCCGGTTGGGAGGCAGGTTCCGGTTTGGGCGCTTCGGGCTGTGGAGCCGGAGCCGCTTGTTCAGCCGGTTTGGGGGCCGGTGCTTCCGCTTTGGGAGCCGCCGGAGCCGCGCCATTGGACGCACCAGCAGCCTCGATGGTACACAAAACCGCACCAATAGGCAACACATCGCCTTCCTGGGCCATGATGTGTAACACGCCGTCGGCTTCGGCCGGAAATTCAAACGATGCCTTATCCGACTCCAGTTCGCACAACACCTCGTCTCTCTTCACCGAATCGCCCTCCTTTTTATGCCATGCCCCAACGGTTACTTCCGTAATGGACTCCCCAACCGGGGGTACTTTCATTTCTATTGCCATTTTCTCTTAGTTTTCAGTTGTCAGCTACCTGCGATTGGTAACCGTAAACTCTTATTCAAACGCCCGGCGGATGATGTCGGCCTGCTCCTGAGCGTGGACTTTGGAATACCCGGTTGCGGGTGACGCGCTGTTTTTTCGCGTAATGCCGCGCAGTTTCAACTCCGGTGCCGAACGCAGCAGGAAGGTCCAAGCCCCCATGTTCGACGGTTCTTCCTGTACCCAAATCAGTTCAGCGGTTTTGCTATACCCGGCCAGAATCGCATCCAGTTGCTTCTGCGGGAACGGATGCAGTTGTTCCACCCGAACAATGGCCACGTCTTCCCGCTTGTCCGCCTGCTGTTTCTCGAGCAGTTCGTAGTAAATTTTACCGGTACAGAGCAGAATCCGTTTCACTTTCTTGCCCGTGGCAAAACCGTCGGGAAGCACTTCTTTGAAACTCCCCTTGGTAAGATCTTCGAGGGGCGAAACTACTTGCGGATGGCGCAATAATGATTTGGGCGACATCACTATCAGCGGTTTGCGGAACGGCCAGGTCAATTGCCGGCGCATCAGGTGGAAGAAGTTGGCCGGCGTGGTCACATTGGCCACTACCATGTTGTATTCTGCAGAAAGCTGCAGATAGCGTTCCGGACGGGCGTTGGAGTGTTCCGGTCCCTGGCCTTCGTAGCCGTGCGGCAACAACATGACCAGGCCGTTCATCAAGCCCCATTTTGATTCGCCGGACGATATAAACTGGTCGATAATCACCTGAGCCCCGTTGGAAAAATCACCAAACTGAGCCTCCCAGATCACCAGCGCATGGGGAGCGGCCATTGAATAGCCAAACTCGAAGCCCAAAACACCGTATTCCGACAGCAAGGAGTTATAAATCTGCATTTTCTGCTGACCATCCTGAATGTGATCCAGCGAGCTGTACGACAGGTTGGTTTCGGAATCGTGCAGAACGGCATGGCGGTGGGAAAACGTGCCGCGCTGCACATCCTGACCACTCAACCGAACCACCTTATTCTCAAGCAGAATGGAACCGTAGGCCAACAACTCAGCAGTGCCCCAGTTAACCTGCTTGCTCTCAAAAACCATCTGCCGACGGTCTTTCAGCAATTTATCAATTTGCTTGAGCGGTTTGAAACCGTTCGGAATCGTGACGAGGGCATTTCCGATTTTTTCGAGGGTTTCCATCGGCACCCCGGTTTCGGGCGACCGTTCGAAATCTTCCGGCGTACTCACCCGCAACTCGGCCCACTCCCGGTCCAACCGCAGCGGTTTGTACGGAATTTCGGCCTTTTGCTTCACCATGTCGAGCCGATCCTGCAATTCTTTTTTGAATTCAGCATCCATAGTCGACGCCAGTTGGGCGTCAACCTCACCCCGGTCGATCAGGCTTTTGTTATAAATTTCGCGGGGGTTGGCGTGTTTTTCGATGATGTTGTACATCGTCGGCTGCGTAAACTTGGGCTCATCCGACTCGTTGTGTCCATACCGACGATAGCACACCATGTCGATAAACACGTCCCGGTTGAATTTTTCCCGGAATTCGACCGCCAGTTTGGCACAGAAAACCACCGCTTCCGGATCGTCGCCATTGACGTGGAAAATCGGAGCATCGATGATCTTGGCGACATCCGAACAGTAGATCGACGAACGGGCATCTTCAAAATCCGTCGTAAAACCGACCTGGTTGTTGATCACGAAATGGAGCGTTCCACCGGTTTGGTAACCGGCCAGTTTCGCCATTTGGGTCACTTCATACACAATGCCCTGACCGGCCACAGCCGCATCACCGTGGATCAGGATCGGCATGATCTTGTCGAAGTTGCCCGCGTATTCTTCATCGGCCTGCGCCCGTACGAACCCTTCGATAATTGGATTAACCGCTTCCAGGTGCGACGGATTCGGAGCCAGTTTCAAGCTGATTTGCTTGCCCGTCGACGACTCGATCAGACTCGAATAGCCCAGGTGGTATTTCACGTCACCATCGCCAAACACCTGATCGGGAACGTTGCCTTCAAAACCGCTGAAAACGCTTTCGTAGGATTTGCCCAGGATGTTGACCAGCACGTTGAGACGGCCCCGGTGTGCCATCCCGATCATGACTTCTTCAACGCCCAGTTCCGACGCGTAGTTGATAATGGCGTCCAAGGCTGGAATGGTGGTTTCTCCCCCTTCGAGCGAGAACCGTTTCTGGCCTAAATATTTGGTATGCAGGAAGTTCTCAAAAACCGTTGCTTCGTTCAGTTTTTCCAGAATCCGTTTTTTCTCTTCAATTGTTGGATCAAAAACCAACGCTTCTTTCTCAATTTTGTTCCGAAGCCAGTTCTTAACGTCAATCTCGCGGATGTACATATACTCGAACCCGATGGTTCCGGCATAGATTTTCTCCAGCGATTCCATGATTTTCCGCAGCGAACTTGGCCCGATTCCGAGCAGACTCCCGGCTTCAAAAACCGTGTCGAGGTCGGCTTCGGTCAGGGCATAATCTTCCAGACCAATCCGCGGATTGCGGTCTTTGCGGTTTCGGATGGGGTTGGTTTTGGCCAACAGGTGACCCCGCGAACGATAGGCTTTTATCAGACTGGCTACCGATACTTCCTTTTCAGCGTGTTTGGTGTCAATAACCGGTTTTGCGGTCGTTTGGTCGGTGCTGCTGTGGCCGTTGCCATTCCCGTTTTCGCCATACGATTGGGAAAATTCAAAACCTTCAAAAAATTTTTGCCAGCTTCCATCCACTGAGCCGGGGTCTTGTTTATAAGCCCGGTATAAATCGTCGATGTAGGCTGCTTCTGAGTTAGCTATATACGAGAATCTGTCCATAATTCGGGATCACCCATGTTCGAATGGCAAAGTTAAACGATCAAATAGAAAGATGTCTTCTATTTATTCAATTCTTTATAAATACACCTACCAGTTTTGCTTTGGTAACAAGAGCCGCTCGAAATAAGTTAAAAAAAAGGAAGAAAGCAGGAAACGAAGGCCGGATAAAAGGGCCTCCCGGCCGCCTGATCCACGCTTCGTTTCCTGCTTTCTTCCTTTTTTCTTTTTCCTGCTTATACCAGATTATTCTTGAAAGCGTAGGCCACCATCCCCGCTGTGTTTTTTGTGCCGGTTTTTTCCAGAATCCGCAGGCGGTGGCCTTCGACCGTGCGCGGACTGAGGAAGATTTTCTCACTGATTTCGGCCGTCGATAGCCCTTCGCAAATCAGTTTAAGCACTTCTTTTTCACGCTCCGACAGCAGCACCTTGCTATTATAGAGTGTTGAGGTGGAGGTTTGCTTGATGACGGTGGTGGGTTTGTTCACCATTTTCCGGTGCATGACCTTGGAAACGAAGTCGTTCAGGTATACGCCGTCATCCATCACCCGGTGAACGGCCTTTTCCACTTCGTCCAGATCCGCATCTTTGAGGACGTACCCGCTCACGCCTTTTTCGAGCAGGTGAAGCACAAACCGGTCTTCATCGTGCATGGTGAGCATGATGATTTTGACATCGGGGTGGTTTTCCCGGATGTATTCCGTGGTCGCAATCCCGTCCATCACCGGCATTTCCAGATCCAGCAGCACTACATCGGGCATTCGCCGGGTGAGCTTGTCGATGAGTTCCTGCCCGTTGCTGGCTTCGAGCACCAGTTCAAAATCAGGCACCTGGCTCAACACGGAAGCCATTCCTTTCCGGAATAAATTATGATCGTCAGCTAACGCAATCTTGATCTTTTTCATGGTTAGGGTTATGGTTAAAGATGGTTAAAATGGCTGGATGGTTAAAAATGGTTAATTGGCAAGCCATGCTTTTAACCATTTTAACCATCCAGCCATTTTAACCATCTATTCTATACCGCTTCCACTTCAACCTCTACTTCCGGTTTCAAATTTTTAACCTGGATGTGTATCCGGGAACCGCGGCCTTCTTCCACGTCGAACGTAACATGTCCATCGATGACGTTCAGGCGGCTTTCGATATTTCGCAGACCCAACCCGCGCTTTTTGTCTTTCAGAATTTCGTCCAGATCAAACCCGCGCCCGTCGTCGATCACCGACAGCAAAATTCCGGTGGGCTGGCAGTGCAAATCGATGATGATGTTTTCGGCATTGGCGTGTTTGATGGCATTGTTGATCAATTCCTGCGCAATGCGAAACAGCGTCAGATCCAGTTGCGGAAGCAAGGTCGGCATTTTATCCGAACACGACAACTCGACGTGGACTTCGCCGTTGCTGGCTTTTTCGGCCAGTTCTTCGAGGGCCGAAACGAGGCCGAAGCGTTCGAGGGTGGTGGGCACCAGATCGCGGCTGATGCGCCGGACGTTGGCAATGGTTTCGTCGAGAAGCGAGCGGGTTTTCTGCACCAGCACCGTCGAACCGGGGTCATTGTGTTCAACGGTTCGGCCCAACTGATTCAGACTCAACTTGGTGACCGACAACATCGTACCGATCTCGTCGTGCAAATCCTGCGCAATCCGCCGGCGTTCGTGTTCCTGCGCCTGAAGGGTGGCAGCCAGGAGACCTTTGCGGTATTTCTCCTGCCACTCCTTCAGAATCAGTTGCTGACGGATTTGTTTTTGTTGGTAATAGGCGACAAATACGATGATGAAAATCGCCATCACCAGCAAAACGGCCGTTCCTACGGCAATATATAATTTCATGTCCTCGTTCACAGCGAGCCCGAAGCGAAGTGCGTTCCCATACACGGGGATAATTAAACCAATTTGCGAAATATAAAACTCTGGCACCAGAACCGCAAGAACGATGTATTAAACGGTCAGCCGGTCCGTTACCCGAAATTCCCGCCGGCGGAGCCAGAAACTGACGAGAAGGACCAGGTAGAAAAAAGCCGAGAACGTTCGGACAATGGTAATGTATAAATAGTAACTGCCATTTGAACTCAGGTCTCCCAACGTCACCTTGACGAACAGAAAAACAAACAGCGTGCCAGCCGCGTGGACAATGGCCCCGGCGCTCACCCAGAACATGGAATGAATCAATAAATTCTGGATCTGCATCTTCGTCAGGATGTAATGAAAATACAGCAGTGCATACAAAATCATGATGATTCGTTGAACACCGAGGGCAACACCGGCAATATTGGTCCAGCTAAAGTCGTACAGAAATACCATTACATACACGACAAAACCGCTTAGAATCAGCATCCGGTTTCGCCGGGATTTTAGCTCGATCCAGTACGCTGCGGCAAAGCCGCTCATTTCAACGAGCGAATTTAAATTGTATAAATAGGTATTATTATGGCGATAGGCCGCATCGTGAATTTGGATCAAACTAATTACGAATGAAAAAATTAGCATTCGTAATAGCCACCGATTTGACTTGTCCAGAAAAAAATAATTCACCAGACCTGTTCCAATGGCTAGCAACAGGAACAGATCTGGTAAAAATGAATCCGGATACTTGAATATTAACTTGACGTAAGGATGATCAATCATCGTTTCAACAGACTTCTATTTCCTTACGGATTACACTCCGGCGGACATATCGGCCCGTCGGCTAACTGCCCTTCCCGACCAGACGGCATATCTTTCATTCCGGCTTCTGCAGGATCGGTCAATTCCAGAATTTCCCGGCCACTTTTGTCGATCCCTACCAACACAACGCGCGGCACCAGGTGCTCATTTCCGTTGACGGTTTCCCGGCGTTTGGCGTGATAAACCCGGATGCCGATGCAGCCCGGCTGATCCAGGATTTGCTGTAAATTATCGCTGCCAAAAAACTCGGAGCGAACCGTGTCGGCCTGCGGAATCTGTTGTAGTTTTTTGCGTTCCTGGTAAGCACCTTTGAACTGATCGGCTTCGTCTTTGGAAATAAAGCGTCCCGCACCGGGGTTAATATTACTCATGATAAAAAGAGGTTTTAATGGACTTGTGAGGTTTCAAATCGTTTCCCAAAGTTGCACAGGCTTGTGGTGGAAAGCAATTCGGCACGGCCCACCTTTGAGCGAACGGAAACGGAGGGACCTGCCATTCCAGCCGGTTTATAGCCGCCGTATTCTGTCTCTTAATGGGTTATGATCTAAACCAATCACGTATAATTTTCTTTATCGTATTTGCTGACCCAAAAACCAATTGTTGAGAAAAGACAAAAAACCATATACATAAACTGGTTTACATTCCAGTATAAATTAAAAAGATCAGATTCAGTATTACTGGAGAGTGCATAATTGGCGAAAAGATACACAAAAAAAGTACCGGTAAATTGAATAATTAATCCGCTACTGATCCAAAAAAGAGAATGTTTTAAAATATTCTTAACATTCATATCCTGAATTAATTGGTTAAAATATACGAGAACTACTAACAATGCATAAGCCCTGGATAACGTAAGTATTCCGGCAGAAAGTTCGGTATTTTCCCAGAAGAACAGACTAAGAAAGAGTGTTATTGCAGCTCCAATAGTAACAATTCGTTTGACAACAGGTTTATGTATTTCAAAAGAGAAAAGTAAAGCAACGAATACGATTTCAGCAAACGCTGATGAATTATACAGAAATAGGTTATTTATTTTTTTGATGGCATAAATATTAGAAGTAAAGTCTCGCCCAATAATAATAAAAAAATACAAAGGCAAAAACCTCGCCCCTTTTTTCAAAAATTTTAAACGAGAAACACCAAAAGTAAAAGGAAGAAAGCTGATTAGCTCGGCAATTAAGTCTATAGGGTGATTGACAAAAATTTCGTATAGCCTTTGGAGCATTTGCTCTTTAAATGTTTAATACTTAGCAATGTTGTGGACACGGTACACCATCCGCCAGCGCATCACCATCTCCCCGGTCTTTCAATCCTTCGGTATCTTCGAAGATATCGGAACCGTCGGCGCGGACACCCACCAACACCAGCCGGGGTTTGAGTTCGCCTTGGTCTTTGGTGGTGGGGTCGCCATCGGCGTCTTCGTAGCGTTTGCCGTAATACACCCGGATGCCGACACAATCCTTGCGACCCATCAGCTTACTGATGCGGTTGATGCCGAAAAACTCCGCTTTCGTAACTTCTTCGGGCTTGAGACCCAGCTTTTCTTCTTCGTAAACGCGGTGCAGGCGGGTACGGCTTTTGGCGTCAGCAGCCGTAATGAAGGAGCCAACATCGCCGTGAAATTTGTCGGAGGGTTTACGCGGTTCTTGCATGGTAGAGCAGATTAATTTGCTTTACCAAGTTAAAGTGAATTCGATTGGGATGGGTGGAGGGCCGGGAAAATCAGGTAGAAATACGTAACCATTCAGGGAATATCCCGTACTTTTCCGGGTTTTGTCACCATCCGGTAAAAAAAAGTATTTCTTCTTTCCCGTTCCTGTATTTCTTCTCTGCCATTCTTATTATCTTCCCTGCACATTTGCAGAGAGTTGGTGCGTCCTGTCTCCGATAGGATGAGCTGATTTTCTCATCTCATAGGTTAGGTTTGGAAAAGGCCAGGACGTTGTCCAGGCTTTTTTTTTAGGAAAAAAGGGAGTGAAGACTTGACGAATGATTTAAAAATCATTCGTCAAGTCTTCACTCCCCTGGTCTCAACCAATCTTTTTGGTTACTTCAGCAAATTCAGTAAATACTGTCCGTAGCCGCTTTTCACCAGCGGCTGCGCAATGGTTTTCAGTTGCTCCGCGTCGATGTAGCCCATCCGGTAAGCTACCTCCTCGATCGAGCCGATTTTCATCCCCTGACGTTCTTCGATCACCTGCACAAACTGACCCGCCTGCATCAGCGACACAAACGTGCCCGTGTCCAGCCACGCCGTCCCCCGATCCAGAATCCCCACTTTCAGCTTCTGGCGCTCCAGATACACCTTGTTGACGTCCGTGATCTCGTATTCGCCCCGCGGACTGGGGGCCAGCTCTTTGGCAATCTTGACCACTTCGTTGTCGTAGAAATACAAGCCCGGCACGGCGTAGTTCGACTTCGGCTGCTCCGGTTTTTCTTCAATCGACAACGCTTTATTATCATCATCGAATTCCACCACCCCATACCGCTCCGGATCGTTCACCTTGTAGGCAAACACCACCCCACCGTCGGGATCGTTGTTAGCCTGCAGCAGTTTCGACAGCCCCGAACCGTAGAAGATGTTGTCGCCCAGAATCAGCGCCACCTTGTCATCGCCGATAAACTCTTCGCCGATCACGAAAGCCTGCGCCAGCCCGTTCGGCAGCGGTTGTTCGGCATAGGCGAACGAACAGCCCACCTGCGAGCCATCGCCCAGCAGTTTTTTGAAGTGCGGCAGATCGTGCGGAGTCGAAATGATCAGAATCTCGCGGATGCCTGCCAGCAGCAGAATCGACAACGGATAATAGATCATCGGTTTGTCGTAAACCGGCATGAGTTGCTTGCTGACGGCCAGCGTCAACGGGTGCAGTCGGGTACCGGAGCCCCCGGCCAGAATGATGCCTTTCATAGTTTTTCAATGAGTGAATGAGCGAATGAGTGATTGAGTGAACAGGATCAAAGATCACGCTTTTCCATTCACTCAATCACTCATTCACTCATTCACAATTAATTATCGGTTTTCGTACATGGAATCGTAATACTTCTGGTAGGCCCCTGAGGTGACGTTTTCGAGCCAGTCCTGGTTGGCTAAAAACCAGTCGACGGTTTTTTCCAGGCCTTCTTCAAATTGCAGCGAAGGTTCCCAGCCCAGCTCGTTCATCAGCTTGTGGGCGTCGATGGCGTAGCGCAGGTCATGGCCGGCGCGGTCGGTCACGTAGGTGATCAACTGGGCGGAGGTGCCTTCAGTACGACCCAGTTTCCGGTCCATGATGCCACACAGCAGATGCACCAGATCGATGTTTTTCCACTCGTTGAAACCGCCGATGTTGTAGGTCTCGCCGGTTTTGCCGTGGTGGTAAATCGTGTCGATGGCCCGCGCGTGGTCGATGACATACAACCAGTCCCGCACGTTCTCGCCTTTGCCATAGACCGGCAAGGGCTTGTTGGTCTGGATGTTATGGATCATCAGCGGAATGAGCTTCTCGGGGAAGTGATTGGGGCCGTAGTTGTTGGAGCAGTTCGACAGCACGATGGGCAGGCCGTAGGTATTGCCGTAGGCGCGAACGAAGTGGTCCGAAGCGGCTTTGGAAGCCGAATAGGGCGACTGCGGATCGTAGGAGGTGGTTTCGGTGAAGAAATCTTCCGGATTGTGCAGTGACCCATAGACCTCGTCGGTCGAGACGTGGTAGAAGCGTTTGCCCGCGAAGTCGGCCTTCCAGCTATTTTTGGCCGCATTCAGCAGGTTGACGGTTCCTACGACATTGGTCAGCACGAAGGCCATCGGATCGGTGATGGAGCGGTCGACGTGCGATTCGGCCGCCAGGTGGATGACGCCATCGAAGGGATGATCCTGAAACAACTGCTCCAGAAACGACGCATCCGTAATATCTCCTTTGATGAAGGTATAGTTCGGCGCATTTTCAATGTCCGTGAGGTTGGCGAGATTCCCGGCATAAGTTAGTTTATCCAGATTAACGATTTGATAATCCGGGTATTTCGTCACAAACAGCCGAACGACGTGTGAACCAATAAAGCCGGCTCCGCCGGTGATCAGAATCTTTTTAGACATAAGTTTTACCCCGAAACGATTGAGTTTTTCAATTGTAGATTTTGTTCCCAGCGCCACGCGTCCTGCAGCCCTTCGGCCAGGGTTTTTTCGGCGCGCCAGCCCATCACGTTATTGACTTTATCGACCTGTGCGTAGATTTTCTCCACGTCGCCCGGACGGCGCGGGCCAATCGAATAATTCAGTTTGATGTTGTTCACGTTTTCAAACGTCTGGATCAGTTCCAGAACGGTTTGCCCGTTGCCCGTGCCTACGTTAAAAACATCGTAGTAACTGGTCTCACCGCGCGAATCGAGTAACCGCAGCGCCTGAACGTGTGCCTTGGCCAGATCGACCACGTGGATGTAATCCCGGATGCAAGTCCCGTCGACCGTGTCATAATCTCCCCCGTGAACCGTCAGTTTCTCGCGAATACCGGCGGCTGTCTGGGTAATGAACGGCACCAGATTACCCGGAACGCCCAGCGGCAATTCGCCAATCAGCCCGGACGGATGCGCTCCCATGGGATTAAAATACCGCAGCGCAATCGATTTGACAGGGCCGCCCGCCTTGACGGTATCCCGAATGATGTCTTCGCAAATGGCCTTGGTATTGCCGTAGGGTGACTGCGCCGGCAGCCGGGGCGTTTCCTCCGTCACGGGCAGGTGTTCGGGTTGACCGTACACCGTACACGACGACGAAAAAACCAGGTTCGGAACGCCATACCGCTGCATGGTTTCCAGTAATAACAAAGTTGAGTCGAGGTTGTTGCGGTAATACATCAGCGGTTTTGCCACCGATTCGCCCACTGCCTTGTGAGCCGCGAAGTGAATCACCCCCCGAAAATTCTCTTTTTCAAAGATTGCGTTGAGCGCTTCGGCATCGTTGCAATCCGCTTCGTAGAACGGAACATCGTGGTTCAGAATCTGGCGCAGGCCCGCCAGTGCCGAGCGGTTCGAGTTGGAAAAGTTGTCGATAATAACGGGTTCGAAACCCGCGTTCAGCAGTTCGACGACCGTGTGCGAACCAATAAAACCGGCTCCGCCAGTGACTAAGATTTTCATGTGGGTAATTGCATTTAAGGCGTTATTTCAAACGTTGAGTATGGTATCGAATAAAGCAAAAAACTTGCCGGTATAGTTGATCGGTTCGGATTATCGCCCACGCCGGACAAGAAAATCATTTTTTGTAAAATCGTGTTAAGAATTCGGATATAGCCCGTTTCTTGCGGGGCAAAAGTATAAAATTCAGTAGGTTTCTAAAAATAAGTTTTTATCTTCGGGTTATAGCGTTGCAGCACCGGCCCGGCAAAACCCCGGACCGCAACCCATTGGAGTGGCATGATAAACGACAACGAAATAAAAGCCCTGATTTCTTTGCTGGACGATGAAGACCAGGAAATCACCGAACACGTTGAACAAAAAATCCGCGAATTGGGCGGCCAGTTGATCCCCTACCTGGAAAGTGAATGGGAAGATAGTTTTAGTCCTATTCACCAGAAGAAAATTGAGGAGTTAATTCATGATTTGCAATACCAGTCCGTTCTGGATCGAATTAGACTCTGGAAAGAAACCGGTGGAATCGACCTGCTGGAGGGCTTGTGGATCGTGGCTACGTATCAATACCCGGATCTGTCGCTCGATAAAATTCGGCTGGAAATCAAGCAACTCTACCTGGATGTGTGGCTGGAAGGCAAGTCCGAAATGCATCCCATCGATCAGATTAAAACCTTAAATACCGTCTTTTTTAACAAACTGAAATTTGCCGCCAACACCAAACATTTTCATTCGCCTTCCAATTCGATGATCAATGTGGTGCTGGAAAGCCGGCGCGGCAACCCCATTTCGCTGTGTGTGATTTACATGCTGATCGCCCAGCAACTCGATTTGCCCGTCTACGGCGTGAACCTGCCCAGTTTGTTTGTGCTGACCTATAAAAAGGACCATACCCAGTTTTACATCAATGTCTTCAACCGCGGCTTGGTGTTTTCGAAGTCGGACATCGATCACTACATCGGGCAGTTGAACCTCAAACCGGCTGACACCTACTACCAGCCCTGCACCAACCTGGATATCATCCGGCGCGTGCTTCGGAATCTGATGCTGGCGTTCGAGAAAATCGGCGATACCGGTCGCGTGAAGGAAGTCGAGCAACTGCTGGATGCGGTTTACGATGAAGATGCCACCCCGCCCTTATCGGATTACACGAATAAGTGACCCGTAGGTTTTCCTGACGTCTTACTTTGAGTAAAACTCATTTAAGATGTAACCATGAAAAAGTTCGAATACCGAATTCTGGAAGTAAAAGCACACGGTTTTTGGGGAGGTGGCCAGATTGAAAGCGAGGCCCTGTTGCAAAAATTAAATGAACTTGGCAAAGAAGGCTGGGATATGGCCTCTTCTTTTTCAACCAATATGCATCAAGGCCAGTCGCGCGCTGCCATTCTAATTCTGAAACGCGAATTGGTTGAACCGGCCTAAAACGCTACGGCCAGCATCCCCGGGCCGGTTTCGAAATAATGAATGGTTAACGCCCGCACATCGTCGGGCAGGCGCACGTGGCCCGTCAAAAGCCCCGAACCGTCGGCAAACGGGTCGATGTGCAGGTGTTCGCGGAAGGTAAGCTGGCGTTTGCCGTAGAGCTTGTAAAGGGCCTCCTTGGCACACCAGTACACCGCCAGCCGGTGCAAATTGCCGTTGGCGTGGCTGATTTCTGCGTCGGACAGCACGCGCGGCACCACCCGGATAAACTGCTCCCGAAAAGGCTCGATGTCAATGCCTACGGTTTTGGTATGGTGCAACACCGCAGCCGCCCAGCCGGAGGTATGCGAAATCGAAACATGCGCAGCCAGACCAATCAGATGCGGTTTTCCATATTCGTCCTTGTATAAACCCGAATAGGTCCAGTGTGCCTGAACCAGCGCCCGAACCGCAGCCCGACAGGCCAGCCACTCCACACGCTGCGCCGGGTGCGTAATCTCGACCAGCTCCAGTTGCTCGGGCATCGTCAGCGTTAGCAGCGCGCGCAGTTCGTCTTCACTTTCTTCAATTTTCCACAACACCGCCGTACAGTCGGCCCCCAGTCGATGGGTTTGATAAACGGACATACCTCAAATTTAAAATGTAATAATAAATGTAAAATTTCAAATGCTGAATGGAAAAGTGTTCGTTCGTTATTCACTTTTCCATTCGACATTCATCATTTTGCATTTATCATTCAATATTTTCCCTTTATCATTGCAGAAACTATAGCAATGCAAGTCCATAAAATTGACACTTTTGCCGGCCACCGCGACTGCGTGTATACGCTGGATGCCGGGGCCTCGCCGACCGAGTTTTTTTCGGCCGGGGCCGATGGGCTGGTGGTTCGCTGGCAGTTGGACAAACCGGATCTGGGGTCGCTCCTGGCCCGCATTCCGGCTTCCGTCTATGCCCTGGCGTTCGATCCGGAACGGAAACAGCTCTGGGTGGGACAAAATTATGACGGTATTCACATCATCGATCCCATTCAGAAACAGGAAGTTCGCTCGGCCCAGATCACCCCGGCGGCTATCTTCGACATCAAAATCAGCGAAGGAACGGCCTGGATTGCTTTGTCCGATGGCGTTCTGGTGGTGATGGACGTTGCGGAGTTTGTCGTTAAAAAACACCTCAAAGTAAGCGATAAAAGCGCGCGGGCCATTGCTATCAATCCGAAAACCCGGGAGGTCGCCGTGGGCTACAGCGACAACGGCATCCGAATTTTTGACCAGGATAGCCTGACGCTCAAATCCGTCATTCCGGCGCATACGAACTCCGTTTTCACCGTCCACTATTCGCCCGACGGGCGGTATTTGCTCTCGGCGGGGCGCGACGCCCACCTCAAAATCTGGGATGTCGCCGACCGATACAGCCTAAAAAGTGATATTGCGGCCCATTTATTCGCCATTAATCACATCTGCTACAGTCCGGATGGCGCGTTATTTGCTACAGCCAGCATGGATAAAGCCATCAAAGTGTGGGATGCGGAGACCTTCCGGCTGTTGAAAGTCATCGACCGGGCCCGGCACGCCGGACACGGGACGTCGGTCAACAAATTGCTCTGGAGTCCGTATCAGCACCAACTCATTTCGGCCAGCGACGACCGGCTGATCTCCGTCTGGGAAATTACCCGCTAGGTAAATGATTTGGTTACTTTTCGGATTTTTGACAAATTTCAAACTAAAAAATTGATATTTTCGGTCGGATAACTTTACTTTTAGCAGACAAGTGACCATTTGTCACCATTAACCCTTTCAGTTATGAAAATTACGCCCATCGAGATACGGCAGCATACATTTGAAAAAAAGGGATTCGGCGGCTACCGCCCCGACGAAGTCGATGCCTTCCTGGCGTCACTTTCGCAGGAATGGGAACGCGTTACGAGTGAAGGAAAAATGCTGAAGATGCAGCTCGAACTGGCCGAAAAAGAACTCAGCAAGTTCAAGGACATCGAGATGACGTTGTTCAAAACGTTGAAAACCGCCGACGACACCAGCACCCAGATTACCGATCAGGCCAACAAGGCCGCGGAAAAATACCTCGGCGAATCGAAGCAGAAAGCCGATGAAATCCTGGCCGATGCCCGCAAACGGTCGACGCTGATGGTGCAGGACGCTGAAAATCAAGCCCGGTTTATCAAAGAAAATATCCTAAACGACCTGAAGGCGATGGAACACGACTTCAAGGCGATGGAAAAATACAAGGAAGGACTCATCAAACAGATTCGCACGCTGGCGGGCAATGCCATCGAAAGCGTCGACCGGTTTGAAAAGAAGTTTGACCAGCAATCCCTGCAGGCCAAAATCGATGAAGTGACGGCACAACATACCGAAACCGAGCCGGTTGCGACGACTGAATCCGAAACCCACTCCTCCGATACGGAACTGGTAGACCCGGAGACCCTGCATGTCGAAACCACAGACGACGCACTGGAACACGCGGCCGAAGTGGCTGAAACACCGGCCAGCGAAACCGTTGAAGATCCCGTTGCCGCTCAGGGCGACGAAGCGGCCGAAGCCGGATTGCCCGCTACGGAGCCCATTGCCGAACAGGAATCCGAAGACGAAGAGACCACCGAACCCCAGGCTGTTCACGAGGAATCGGATTCGGGCGAAAAGAAAAAAAGCTCCGGATCATTCTTTGATCAGATTTAACACAAAGCGGACGTCGAGTCCGCTTTTTTGTTCTACTTTTGGGCGAAAATCTAACCGGTTGGAAAGACGGCCCAAAAACCGTCTGGCCCCTCTTTATGGGAACTATTGCGCTCGAAGGTCTCGAATTTTTCGCCTACCACGGCTTCTACGACGAAGAACAGAAGATTGGCAACAAATACTCAGTCGATATCACGGTTGTGGCCGATCTGTCCGAAGCCGCCCGCGTCGACAAGCTGAGCACCACCGTCAACTACGGCGAATTGTACCGCATTGCCCACGAAGCCATGCAGCGCCCCGCCCGGCTGCTGGAACACATCTCCCACAACATCATCACCGAAATCCGCAAACGCTACCCCAACGTCGATTCGGTTGAGGTGAGTGTCTCCAAATTCAATCCACCCATCGGGGGCGTTTGCCACCGGGCGAAGATCACCCTGCGCGGCTGAATCCCACCGCTACCATTCAGGTTGGATTCCTGCAATTTATTTAAAAAAAAGTACCACGGGGACTTGATTTATTCCTTCCGTAGCTTCTATCTTTGCAAGCATCAACTTAGTGCGTTAAGTTGTCGTAGATAAGAGATGAAAGACATGAGATTCTAGACCGATTTCTCAAATGATTATCAGGTTAGGTCTTTATTCTTACTTCTAACTTCTTTGCTCTAAAAAATGAAAAACAACCTCCGCTGGCTGATTGTCTTTCTGCTTTTCACCGCAACCGGTCTGAGCTTTCTGGACCGGCAGGTGCTTTCCATCGCGATTCTGAAGATTCAGGAAGAATTCAAAATCACGGATGTGCAGTACGGCATGATCAATACCAGCTTCCTGATCAGTTATGCGGTTATGTTTACGCTGGGTGGCTGGCTCATCGACCGGATTGGCGGAAAAATGGGATTGGCCCTTTCCGTCGGCCTGTGGTCGATTGCCAATAGCTTGCACGCGGTGATGACCAGTTTCACGCAGTTGCTGACGTTCCGGTTTTTGCTCGGTATGGGCGAAGGTGGCTGTTTTCCCGGCGCGGCCTGGACGGTTTACCGCTGGTTCGACAAGAAAGAGCGCGCACTGGCCAACGGCATTGCCATTGGCGGTTCGGCCATCGGAGCTGTCGTAGCACCACCACTAACCATTTGGCTATCATCTAATTATGGCTGGCGGGGCGGTTTTCTGATCCCCGGTTTGATCGGGATTGCCTGGGTCGTGATCTGGTTGCTGATCCCCTGGAAGAAAGAAAACCTGATTACCGAGTCGTCGGTTCTGCCTGAAAAAAAGGCAACCGTATCGTTTCTGGAATTGCTCAGAAACCGTCCAACCTGGGTGTTTATCCTGGTACGGTTTCTGCTCGACCCGGTTTTTTACTTCATGATGTTCTGGATTCCGAAATACCTGAGTTCGGTACGGAACGTCTCTTTTGAGCGAATTGGCAGCCTTTTCTGGATTCCGTTTCTGGCCCTGGGCCTTTCCAACATCATCGGTGGCTGGCTTTCGGGGCAACTCATTGCCCGTGGCTACTCCGTAAACAAGGCCCGGAAAACCGTCATGGGCATTGCGGCCGGACTCACCCTGTTGACACCAGCCATCGAGTGGGTATCGACGGTGGAAGTGGCCATTGCGCTGATGGCGCTGTTCATGTTCGCCCACGGTTTCTGGATCACCAACTACATCACGTCGATTTCCGACATGTTTGGCCAGAAAGCGACCTCCACCGTGGTGGGTTTGTCGGGAACGGCGGGGGCGGTTTCGGGTCTGTTGCTCAATCCGCTGATGGGGGTGGTGATTCAGCAGTACTCCTACCGCCCGCTCTGGATTGCATCGGGATTGCTGTATCCCCTGGCATTCGTGCTGTTCATCTGGCTGATTCCCAGAATTAAACCGCTGTTTGGAGAGACTCATTCGGCTCCCGTTGTTCCGGAAGGCATTCGGGCGGATTGACGAATACAATAGCATGTCCGGTGGTTTTATAAACACCAGTCCTCGGTTTTAACCGTGGGAAACGAATGGCGATGGGGCGATTCAATAACCGTTTTAACGGTTTTGCCCAATCATCAGCAACCATCCAAAAACCGTTAAAACGGTTTGACGAATACCCATTTGATACCATTTGAACCCACGGTTAAAACCGTGGGCTGGTGCAAAAACCGGCCCTGTTAACACAAACGCCTTTTGACGCTTATCCTACTTCGCAACGAAAACCGTGCGGTTTTAACAGTTTGCCAATATCAACTTAGTGCGTTAACTAAATAGAAAAAAGATACAACTTAGCAACTATGGAAAACGAATCGCTCAATCACGTGGCTTCCGTACAGACGGGTTTTGAAAAACGAAAAAAAACGCGCCCGCGGATTGGCATCTTTGGCGTGGGCTACTTCAAATACTGGGGTCAGTTTGACGGCTTGCTGGATGATTTACTGAAAAAACAGGCGGTTTTCATCAAACGAATCGAAGCCCTCGAGAGCGTGGATATTGTCGATTTTGGACTGGTCGATGACGTGACGAAAGCCTACGAAATCGTCCCGAAACTCCAGGCCGCCAACCTCGATCTGATTTTCTGCGACATGCTGACCTACGCCACTTCCAGCACATTCGGCGTCATTATCAAAAGCATCGATACCCCGATCGTGCTCGTCGCCCTGCAACCCGATAAAGCGATGGATTACAGCCGGGCCTCCACTTATCTGCAACTCTACAATGACGACATCTGTGCCTTGCCGGAATTTGCCGGTGTGGCCGTTCGGATGGGTAAAAAAGTGCCGCAAATGGTGATCGGTACGCTGTATGACGATCCGGCTGCGGAAGCTGAAATCGAAGAATATTGCCGGATTGCCGCCGTTTTGCACGATCTCAAAACCGCTAAAATCGGGCACATCGGCCACCCCATCGAGGCCATGCTCGACATGCATTCCGACTCGACGATGCTGACGGCGCACTTCGGTGCCCACATTGTGCAGTGTGAAGCCCACGAAATCGTTACGCAGTATCAGCAAGCCACGGAAGAAGAGATTGAAGTTGTTCAGGATCGGATTCTGGCTTTTTTCGACACGCCCGACCCGGTTTCGGACCCCATCTCTGAAAAACTGCGGGACTCGGATCTGCGCATTGCCGCCCAGGTGACGGTGGCTCTCGAAAAATTTGTCAAGGCGAAAAAACTGGACGGACTGGCCTATTACTACGACGGCCCCGATGGCAGCGACACGCGAGTGGTGATGTCGAATCTGATCGTGGGAAATTCGCTGCTCCAGGGCGCGGGCTTCCCGATGTGTGGCGAGTCGGACCTGAAAACCTGCATTGCCATGCTGATCATGGAACGGCTGGGCATCGGCGGCAGTTTCGCGGAGTTTCACCCGGTCGATTTCAAGGAAGATTTTGTGCTGGTGGGCCACGACGGCCCGCACAACATCGCCATCGCCGACGGCCAGCCCATTCTGCGGAGCCTGAAAAAATACCACGGCAAACCCGGTTTTGGCGCGGGTGTCGAGTTCAAAATCAAACAGGGGCCGATTACGATGCTGAGCATCAACTCGACGTACGAGGGAAAAATGAAGTTCATCATTGCCGAAGGCGAATCGCTCGCCGGACCCATTCCGCCAACGGGAAACACCAACACGCGCGGTTTTTTCAAACCGGACGTCCGGACGTTCCTGAAACGCTGGATCAAAGAAGGCCCCACGCACCATTTTGCGCTGGGCGTCGGCCACCACGCCGAAACGATCCGGAAAATTGCCGAGTACCTCAAAATCGAATCCGTCATTATCAAGTGATAACATCCGGTAAATCAAAGTACTAAACCCTCTTCCTATGAATCCTAATCTCTTCCATCGTCTGCGACTGCTGCTGGTCAGTGTGTTCGCTATTGTGGTCGCCAGTACCCTTGCCCTGGCCCAGTCGGGTGGCAAAGTATCCATTGGTGGCAAAATAACCGCCGAAGAAGACGGCCAGCCGTTGATCGGTGCCACCGTGACGGAAAAAGGCACGACCAACGGAACGACATCGGATACCGAAGGCGCGTTTAAACTGTCGGTATCGCCCAACGCCACGGTTGTCGTTAGTTTTATTGGCTATACGCCCCAGGAAATAGCGGTCAAAAACCGGTCGTCCATCAACATCACGCTGAAAACCGATCAGCAGCAATTGCAGGATGTGGTGGTGGTGGGCTACGGAACCCAGCGGAAAAAGGACCTGACGGGCTCCATCGTCAATCTGTCCAGCAAGGACCTTGTCCCGGTGCCATCGGCCACGAGCGTCGATCAGATGATGCAGGGGAAAGTCGCGGGGGTGCAGATCACGCAAACCTCGGGCGCACCGGGCGGGAACGTCAATGTCGTCATCCGGGGGATCAGCTCGATCACCGGCGGAAATTCACCCCTGTATGTGGTCGACGGCTACGCCATCGGAACGGGCGGTGGTGGCTCCGATCTGAGCAGTTTCAGCTCCAGTTCCTACTCAGCCAGTAACATTGCCAGCAGCAGCGGAACCAACCGGATCAACCCGCTCAGCACGATCAACCCGTCCGACATCGAATCCATTCAGGTCCTGAAAGATGCTTCGGCCACCGCCATTTACGGTTCCCGGGGAGCTAACGGCGTGGTGATCATTACGACCAAGCGCGGAAAGCAGGGCAAAACAACGATTAACTTCGAACACTCGACCGGGATTCAGCAACTGGCCAAAAAACTGGACCTGCTGACGCCCCGCGAGTATGCTCAATATGTGGCCGAAGGGCGCGACAACGCCTGGGTGTTTGCCGGCGGAAAAGCCACGGACCCCAACAACCTCCGCAGTACGGCCACGCAGGTAAAACCGGGTTTCCGGACGCCGGACCAGTTTGCCAACTCCGGGTATGGCACTGATTGGCAAGACATTATTTTCCAACAGGGTCTGGTGCAGAATTATCAGTTGGCCGCCAGCGGTACCAGCAAAGACGTTAGTTACTACGTTTCGGGCGGGTATTTCGACCAGAAAGGCATTATCATCGGCTCTGATTTCAAGAAGTTTACCCTCCGTACCAACATCGACGCCCAACTGACTCCGCGTCTGAAACTGGGAGCGTCGTTTTCGGGGGCGCACTCCTACGGTGATTTTGCCCGCGCCGAAGGTCACCTGCAACACCGGGGCTTGATTTCGGCGGCTCTGGCCAGCGATCCGACCATTCCGGTTTACGATGCGAACGGCAACTACTATTCCGAATTTTCCGACCCGACGGGCATCCCGGTCGAACACCCGCTGATCATTGCGGCTGAGTTCACCGATAAACGGAACAATACCAACGTTTTCACCAACAATTACCTGCAATATGAAATTGCGAACGGCCTGATTTTCAAAACATCGATTGGGGTCAACTATTCCAATAACATCACCCGCCTGTGGAAATCGTCGAAAGTGGGGCTGGCTACCAGCCGAACGGGCGCGGCTACGGCCGGGGTAACAGAAGGCAAAAGCCTGAACTGGCTGAACGAAAACACCCTGAATTACCGGCACCGGTTTGGCGAAAAACACGACCTCGACGCGCTGGTGGGCTATACCATTCAGAAAAATACCGATGAAATCCTGCAGGCCGGCGCGTCTGATTTTCCGACCGACGACGTGCCGTTTCTGGCCGCCGGAGCCGTTACATCCGGAACAAATTACTTGAGTGAATGGTCGATGATGTCGTGGCTGGCCCGCGTCAATTATACACTGGCCGGAAAATACATGTTTACAGCCACGATCCGGCAGGACGGCAGTTCGCGGTTTGGGCGCGAAAACCGCTGGGGAACCTTCCCCTCCTTTTCGGCGGCTTACCGCCTGTCCGATGAGTCGTTCATGAAACCGGTCAGCTTCATCAGCGATCTGAAAATCCGGGCGAGCTACGGGATTTCCGGCAACAACCTGATTCCGAATTACGCCAGTCAGGGCCTCCTGGGCATCTCGCGGAACGTTTCCAATGGGCAGGTGATTTCGGGCGTGGTGCCCAGCAGTCTGGCCAATACCGTTTTGACCTGGGAGCAGTCGGTGCAAACCAACATCGGTCTTGATCTCTCGTTGTTCCAGAACCGCCTGTCGTTTGTGGTGGATGCCTACCGAACCCACAAAAAAGACCTTCTGCTGAATGTCATTCTGCCCGCAGCCTCCGGTTTCAGCAGTTCCCTCCAGAACATCGGCGAAGTGGAGAACAAAGGAATTGAGCTGACCATCAATTCGGAAAACATCCGCAAAGGCGCTTTCCAGTGGAATACGGACTTTAACATTAGCTGGAACCGCAACAAGGTGCTGGCGCTCAACTCCGAAACCGCCCGGATTCAAACGTCTGATTATCAGGTAGCGCAGGTGGGTTATCCCATCTCCAGCTTCCGGCTGCTCAACATTCTGGGCGTATTCCAGACGCAGGAAGAAGTGAACGCCAGTCCCAAACAACACCCCCGGGTGCAGCCCGGCGATTACCGGTATCAGGACACCGACGGCAACGGAACCATCACCCAGAACGACCGCACCATCGTGGGCAATCCCTGGCCGGATTTCACCTGGGGTATGGGCAACCGCTTCACCTACAAAGGCTTGACCTTGAACATTAGCGTGAACGGTTCGCAGGGGAACGAGATTTATTTTCAGGGGGGTGAAGTGTCGCTGAACGGGGCCGGGGTGCAGAACCAACTGGGCATCATGGCCGATCGCTGGAAATCGCCGACGGAACCCGGAGCGGGAACGATGTCGCGCGCCATTCGGAACGACTACGCCTTCGGATTCAGTGCCGGTACAACCAAGTATCTGTTCGACGGCTCGTTTGTCCGCATCCGGAACGTCAATCTGGCCTACGCGCTTCCTCAAACGGTGGTGAGCAAGCTGAAGTTGCAGGCACTCTCGGTTTACGTCGACGCGACGAACCTCTACACCTTTACCAAGTACCCCGGTTATGACCCCGAAGGAAGCACGACGGGCGACAACATTGCCCGCAGTGGGATCGACTTTTTTGCGTATCCCAACCCCCGGACGTACACGATCGGTTTGCGGGTAACTTTCTAATCCTGTTTCCAGATACCGCCATGAAAAAGAACCTTATCGTTTTCCTGCTCCTGCTCGTTACGGCCACCTCCTGCAAGGATTTTCTGGCCCTGACACCTGAATACCAGATCAGTGACCAAACGTTTTACAAAAATCAAAACGATTTCGAGACGGCCCTGACGGGCGTTTACAGCACCTTTCGCGGTCTGTTTAACACCAGCAACGTGGTGTATCTGGCGGACTTGACGACGGACAACACCGAGATCCAGTGGTCGTCGCCCTCGGTCAACGAGATGCAGCTCGACCAGAATGCGGTGGTTTCGACCAACTCGAACATTCAGGGTGCCTGGAGTACGTGTTTATACACGATCTCCCGCAGCAATGCGATCATCAACCGCATCGATGGCGTCAATTTTGACCAGGCGACCAAAGACCGCATCAAGGGGGAAGCCAAATTTCTGCGTGCCTACAGCTATTTTTACCTCGTCCGGCTGTTCGGCAATGTGCCGCTCATCAGCCAGGAGTTCAGCAGCCCGGCGGAAGTGGCAGCTGCCGATCTGGCCCTGAAACCAGCCGCGCAGGTCTATGAAGTCATTCTGGCGGATTTGACAAGCGCCGAAACGCTGTTGCCGGCTACACTCAATTCCGACCGGACGAAGGCATCGCGCCCGACGGTAAAAGCCTTGCTGGGAAAAGTCTACCTGACGCTGAAAAACTACGACCTGGCTGCAACCAAACTGAAAGAAGTGATCGACGCCAAAACGTATTCGCTGGTGCCCGATTACCGGACGCTGTTTACCAACGGCAACAACAACCTGACCGAGTCGATTTTCGAAATTGAATACGTCGCGGGGCGCAGCATGGGCAACAACTATTCGGCCTTGTTTACGCCAGCCATCACCAGCATGGCGATTTTTCCGGGCAACCTGCAAGGCTCCGGACGGATTGTGCCGACGCTGGATTTGCTCAGAGCCTACGAAACCGGTGATGCCCGCAAGGCCATCTCGGTCAACGATTCGGTTTTGCTGATCAACGGCCGGAAATCGTACAGTCGCTACGGTTTGAAATTCGTGGATTTCAAAGCCATCGACCTGTCCGATGGCACCATTACGTTCACGGTTCTTCGGCATGCCGATGTGCTGCTGATGTATGCGGAAGTATTGAACGAACAGGGTAAAACCGCCGAGGCTCTGCCCTTTATCAACCAGGTGCGGACGCGGGTCAAGTTGCCGGACTTGACCGGTCTGACGCAGGCCGGACTACGAACCGCCATCGAGAAAGAACGCCGGGTCGAGTTTTTGTTTGAAGGCCAGCGCTGGTTCGATCTGGTGCGGACGGGCCGGGCGCAAACCGTGCTGAACGCCCACTATGCCAGCCTGAATCTGTCCTTTAAAGTGGACGATTTCGAGTTGCTTTTCCCGATTCCGCAGAACGAAGTCGACCTGAACCCGACGCTGATCAAGCAAAATCCGGGGTATTGAAAACTATCTCGCGGAGTTAAGCGGAGTTAAAAGAGAGTTACGCAGAGATTTTTATTAAAACTTCGCTTAACTCCCTTTTACTCCGCGAAACTCCGCGAAACAACCCTTATCATATGCGCCTAGCCACCTTACTAACCCTCCTCCTGTTCGGCTTCATTCCCACGGAGACCCCGAATCTGGACAATTCGACCTTACGCGGAAAACCGTTTAACAACATCACGCTGGAAGCCTCGCTCAAGCCATTCAAGAAAAACGACAAGGCGTATATCCAGCAGGTGGTGACGGAACTCTTCACCCAGTGGCAGTCGCTCCTGCGGCATACCGACACGGTTTCGGTGATGCTCTGGACGTCGGACGGATCGGAGATTCTGGATTACAAAGGCGACCTGAAACAGCCGCTGGAGTGGGCGCGGTACATCGGCAATCCCAACACGCAGCACGAAGTCGGGTCGGGGCCGAAAGAATTGTCGCTTCACGAACGGGCCTACCTGTACATGGAAAACCCGCCCGCGTTTACGTACGGCGATTTGAAATTCATCATCCGGACGCTGAAAGAAACCGGGCAAAAAATAACCGGCAAACCCGTGATGATTGGGGCCACGTTCGACCCCGGTCCGGAATTTGCCAAGTCGGAGTTTAAGTACAAAAAACACCCGGAAATTCTGGGCGGCAACGCGATGGGCCACAAAACGATGGTCAGTTGCTACTCGACACTGAATGCCGATACGGATTCGTACGCCGGTTTTCCGAAAGGCATTCCGGCCAATACGCCCTTTGGTACGTTTCTGGGTCGCCAGAGTCAACACTTTCTGACCGATCTGGGGTACGATTACATCTGGCTCAGCAACGGTTTTGGCTTCGGCGTCGAAGGCTGGTCCTCAACCGGTGCGACATTTACGGGAAAGGCATTTTTACCTGAAAAACTCGCGAATACGAAAGAACTGGTTGCCGGTTTCTGGAACCTGTTTCGGAAAGAATGCCCGAACTTCCAGATCCAGACGCGCGGCACGAACCTCTCCACCGGCGCGGATCTGGCGCGCGATGGCGTCGATCTGAAACAGATTTATGGTGGAAAATACAACATGCTGCCCCCGCCCAATTCGCCCTGGGCGGCTCTGGACGGCGATTTCGGATTGGAAATGGTGGGCTATATGTCGCGCATGGCCGAACTGCCCGACGAGCGGTATCTTTTCCGGTATTACACCCACGATCCGTGGTGGGTCAACAGCCCCTGGCTCGATCGCTACGGGCAGGAGCCGCACGACATTTACTTGCCGCTTTCGGTCGCCCGCATCAACGCCAAAGGTGAAATCCGGTTGCCGACGCACCTGAACTTTCTGACGGCCGACAACTCCTACGGCGAAATGCCCGCGCAGGTTCCCGACGAGGTGACGCCCCACATTCTGAAAGCCCGCTACGATTCGCCGACGGCGCCGGGGCCGCTGGTGTGGGTTTATCCGTTCGAGGAATACCACACCTGGGCCTACAAACAGCCGGACCGACTGCCAGAAATCTACTACGGCGACTGGCTCATTCGGCAGGCCATCAACAACGGTTTTCCGCTTAATACGATCATTTCGACCACTTCTTTCCAGAAAGTCGTTACCGAAAAACCGGCCTATTTCAACGAGTCGGTTCTGGTGTCCATTGTGCCGGAAGCCGGTTCGTCGCTCGAAAAAAAGCTGATCGATTTTGTGCAGAACGGCGGCAAACTGCTCGTTTACGGCCCCGCCGACCACGCCGGAGCGGCCTTTCTAAACCTGCTGAATCTTCAGAATACGAAGGCGCTCGAAGGTGAATTTCAGGTCAAATCCAGCATCACGCTGGATCAACTGACCAAACCGTACCCTAACAAAATCGTGCATCAGGCGCTGTTTTCTGGGGGCGGGGTCGCTACGCAGGTCAAAAACAAAACCGATGCCGGAACCAAAGTGCTGGCAAAAATGACCCAGACTGGCAGCGAACGCGACGTGGTTTGGGTGCGGCAAAATCAAGCGTGGAAAGGCGGAAAAGTGGCCTACGTGCGCGGTACCAATTCGAGCAAGTTTACGGGCGGAAAACTGTTGACGCCCGACAATCCCGAGGAACTGTTCACGGGGCCGTTGCTGATGCGGTATGTGCTGAACGAATTCGGGATCGATTACCGGGTCGACAAGCGAAATCCCTCCGTAAAAAACCCGGTATTGACCATTTCGCGCAGCAGCAACGGGTTCATGTTTTCCGGCTATTGCCCGAACACGACCATCACCCACCGGTTTAAGCTGCCCCAGGGCGCGCCCATTCTGACGGGTTACGAAACCGAACTGGCCAATGGCTATTCGGTGTATGCGATGCCCAAAGCCTGGCACCGCGAAAGCCGCTTTTTTGTCGATCAGGCTGAGGGCATGGTTTCGTGTCAGGAGATGACGTCGGGCGTCAAACACATGAAACGCTGCGTGCGGTTGACGGGCCTGAAAAACGCCACGGTGCGAATTTACCCGGACGACGAGGTAACCGACCAAGGTCTGAACGTCTACACGAATGCCAGTTATCCCTGGAAAAAAGGAAAAACCGCCTTCAAATCCGGCGACAAAAAGTACGGCAAGCACTACGTCGTTGAAAACGTAAGCGGTGATTTAGTCGCATTCTGGTGAATTTTGCCCCTAAATCCCCTTTAGTGGACTTTACGCATCCGGATGTTGCTGAGTCCAAGTCCCCTAAAGGGCAAGGCTGTTAAGTTCTGAA
Organism: Larkinella humicola; assembly: GCF_008727875.1. Taxonomy (GTDB): domain Bacteria; phylum Bacteroidota; class Bacteroidia; order Cytophagales; family Spirosomataceae; genus Larkinella; species Larkinella humicola. Next base: position 196,143 of record NZ_VTWS01000008.1, read on the forward strand.
AATCATGAGCGTTAAAGTTGGCAATTTCGAGCCGCTTTTCGCCCCCAACCCCCTAAAGGGGGCTAAAACATCCGGATTTCGAAACCTCCTTTAGGGGGTTGGGGGCGAAAAGCGGAAGAACTTAACAGCCCTGCCCTAAAGGGGATTTAGGGGCAAAATACATGATTTCCTAAACCCTTAACTACTTCCTCCCGATGAAATTCACCTCCTGCCTGCTGGGGATTGGGCTTTTCGTTTCACTGGTTTCCTGCAACAAAACCGCATCCGAAACCGAAGCGATCAGTTATTCGACCTTAAAAGAAGGCTTCAAAAATCCGCCCATTCAGGCCCGGCCCAAAGTGTATTGGTGGTGGCTGAACGGTTACGTCGATACCCTCCGGTTGAAGGAAGAGCTGCTCGCCATCAAAAACGCCGGATTGGGAGGTGTCGATCTGTTCGAAATCGGACTGCCGCCCGCCAGCGACCCCAACCAGATCATTCCCGCCGGACCGGCTTTCATGAGCGAGGAGTCGGTCAAAAACATCCAACTGGCGATTCGGGAAGCCGGTAAGCTGGACCTGGAGGTCGGACTCAATCTGGCCAGTAGCTGGAACGCCGGTGGCAGTTGGGTTCAGCCCCAACACGCGGCAAAAACCATTTACTTCTCCAAAACGACGGTGAAAGGCACGAATGAGCAGGCGGTTAAATTGCCCTTTCCACCCATTACACCCGATAAAAAAGGAAACCCAAGACCCATCCCATACGGTACCGATGGCAAGCCGGCTTACCACGAGGAAGTGGCCGTCATTGCCCTGCCCGCCGGTCAGACGTCCCAACTGGACACCACCAAAGTGATCAACGTGTCGGCCTATTTCGATGCCAAAACCGAACAGCTCAACTGGAAGGCTCCGGCGGGTTCGTGGGATGTTTACCGGTATGTCTGCTCCAATTCCGGCGAGCAGTTGATCCGCCCCACGCCCAATTCCGTCGGCCCGATCATCGACCATTTCGACTCCACGGCGACGCGGATGCACGTGATGTATTTCATCGACCGGCTGAAACCCGGGATCGGCGACTTCAGCAAATCGGCGTTAAAAAACTTGTATCTAGCCAGTTACGAAGCCAAGGAGTTTACCTGGACGCCCACCTTACCGGCCGCTTTCCGCAACCTTCACGGCTACGATCTCTATAAATTTCTGCCCGCGATCTACAACAAGGAATGGTATCAGCCGGAAGTGGCCAACAATTTTCAGTTCGATTTTAACAAAACACTGTCCGAACTGATGATTAACAACCACTACCGGAAAGCCAAGGAAATCTGCAACAGCCACGGCTTGCAAATCATTTCGGAGTCGGGCGGACCGGGCCATTTACACCATATTCCGGTCGAATCGCTGAAAGCACTCGGGGCGCTGGATGTACCGCGTGGGGAATACTGGTACAACCGCGAGTTTTTCATGGAAAACGACAAGGATAGTCTGGTGGACAAAATCTGGCTCGTGAAAGAGATCGCAGCCGCTTCGCATATTTACAAACGCGGGATCGTTGAAGAAGAGTCGTTTACGAGTTACTGGGACTGGCAGGAAGGTCCGTCGGATCTGAAAGTGATTGCCGACCGCGCCTTCTGCGAGGGCATGAACCGGCTGGTGATTCACGGTTTTCCGCACAATCCGGCGGAAATGGGCCATCCCGGCATCGCCTATTTTGCCGGTACGCACTACAACGACCGAACAACGTACTGGCCGAAAGTCAAACCGTTCAATGATTATCTGGGCCGCATTTCGTACATCCTGCAAAAAACCGCTTTCGTCGCCGATGTGCTGCATTATTACGGCGACAACGTACCAAACCTGATTCCGCCCAAAAACACCTGGTTTTCGGTTGGGCCGGGTTACGATTACGAAGTCGTAAACACGGAAATTCTGATGCGGGATCTGACCGTCGAAAACGGCGAATGGGTGCTGCCGGGTGTCGGTCGCTACAAGGTGTTGAGCATCGGAACGGAAGGGCGAATTCCGGCGGACGTTCGGGCAAAACTGAAAAAGCTGGCGGAACAGGGTGGCCGTTTGGTTGATCAAAAACCGGCATTGCCCGCCCTGACCGAGCTAAAAATCCTGCCGGATTTCAGCTACGCCGACCAGAAAGCCGACCAGCGCGAAACCCCACTGGATCACATTCACTACCGAACCGGCGAGGTGGATTTTTACCTGATCCGCAACACCACGAATCAGTGGGTTTCCCGCAACTGTTTTTTCCGTCAGGCGGACAGAACGCCCGAAATCTGGAACCCGCTCTCCGGCGAAACCGCTCCGGTGTCGGTGTATAAGCAGGCAGATGGACGCATTCAACTGCCGGTTTCACTGCCGCCGTACGGAACGTATTTTGTTGTCTTTTCCAAAGAACCCATATTGGTTCACTACAACGAAGTAACGGGTTCCGAGCCTAATCCACCGCATCTGGCCTTTACGCCCAACGGCCTGGCGTTTTTGCAGACGGGGGCTTTCGAGGTAAAAAAAGAGTCCGGTTTTGAGCAAATTGACAATAACCAACCCGCCGTAACACTCACAGGCCCGTGGCAACTCCGTTTTCCCAAAGGCTGGGGAGCGCCCGAATCCGCAACCTTCCCGAAACTCATTTCCTGGACCGAATCCGATCAGAAAGGCATCCGGTATTTTTCGGGAACCGGCACCTATCAAACGTCTTTCTCATACAAACCAGCCATTAATCTAGCTCAGAATCAACGGATTTACCTCGATCTGGGCCGGTTATCGAAAGTTGGTGAGGTCTGGCTGAACGATAAACCGCTGGGCATTGTCTGGACGCCCCCCTATCGCTTCGATATTACGGAGGTAGTTAAAACAGGTGAAAACAAGCTGAAAGTGGAAGTGGCCAACACCTGGTCGAACCGGCTCACCGGCGACGCGCTCACCGGCGAGAAATTTACCAAAACCAACATTACGAAGGCCAACAAAAATCTGGTTCCGTGGGGCGAGTTGCCCTTGATCGAGTCGGGTTTGCTGGGGCCGGTGACGATTCAGACGGTTAAAACCATTCGTTGATTGCCAGGGCGGTCGCTACCCGGTCAGCGGTCGAAGACCCTGACAGCGGTAGCGACCGCCCTGACAGCGGCATCTCAAAGGTCTGGTAGAAACAACTCATCGCATGAAAACAGTATTGCTCTCTGTTGCCCTAATGTTTGTAACTATCTGTGCAAATGGGCAAACCGCCACGAGTCAATCCCTTCGCGACGGCTTCAAAAACCCGTCCCCGCAAGCCCGGCCCAAAACCTACTGGTGGTGGCTGAACGGCAACGTCGATACGGTGCGGCTGAAGGAAGAACTGCGAGCGATGAAAACCGCTGGCATTGGTGGGGTGGACATCTTTGAAATTGGCGTTCCGGCCTACAACAACCCCAACAATATGGTGAAGGCTGGACCGGCTTTTATGGGGACGGAATCGCTGAAAGCCATCGAAATCGCCATTCGGGAAGCCACCCGGTTAAAGCTGGAAGTGGGCCTGAACCTGGCCAGTAGCTGGAACGCGGGCGGTAGCTGGACATCGCCCCAACAAGCGGCCAAATCGATTTATGTTTCGAAGCTGATGGTGGAGGGTTCCACGCAAAAACCGATCAAACTCCCCTTCCCGGTCATTGCCAAAACCGATGCCAAAGGCAAGCCGCTGCTCATCGAATTTGGTGCGGATGGCAAACCGGTTTTTCACCAGGAGATTGCCGTGGTTGCGCTGCCGGTGCGGGGCCAAACCGGTTTTCTGGACACCACGCAAATCATTTCGCTTTCCCGGTATTTCGACGCTAAAAGTGAAACATTAAGCTGGAAAATTCCGCCCGGAAAATGGGAAATTCACCGCTACGTTTGTTCCAATTCGGGCGAACCGTTAAAACTGCCCAGTCCCAACTCCACCGGACCGATTATCGACCATTTTGATTCGACGGCCACCCGCGCCCATTTCCAGTATTTTATCGACCGACTGAAACCGCTCTTCGGGGATTTTTCAAAAACCGCCCTAAAGACCTTGTATCTGGCAAGTTATGAAGCCACCGGTTTTGTCTGGACGCCTTCGTTACCGAATAAATTCTTTCAACTAAACGGCTATTCGATCGACAAATTTCTGCCGGTATTGTTCGACAAAACGCTGCTTAGTCCGGAACGAACCGCCCATTTTCAGCAGGATTATAACCGGACGTTATCCGAGCTGATGATCCAGAATCACTACCGGAAAGCCAAAGAAATTGCGAATCAGTATGGCCTGCAAATCGCGTCGGAAGCGGGCGGCCCCGGTCCACCGCTGCACAATGTGCCGGTCGAAACGCTGAAGGCCCTGGGGTCGCTGGACGTGCCGCGCGGGGAGTTCTGGAGCCGGTATCACTATTACGACGCTGACAGTGTGGACATCATGTGGCTGGTGAAGGAAGTGGCGGCAGCGGCTCATATTTATAAACGCCGGATGGTGGAAGAAGAATCGTTTACGAGTTTTCACCACTGGCAGGAAGGACCGTTCGACCTGAAATCCATCGCCGACCGCGCTTTTTGCGAAGGCATGAACCGTGTTGTTATTCACGGCTTTAGCCACAATCCGGAAGGCACCGGTTTTCCCGGCATTGTCTACGGAGCTGGCACGCACTTCAACACCAAACAGACGTGGTGGTCGAAAGTAAAACCGTTCACGGATTACCTCGGCCGGATTTCGCACGTATTGCAAAACACGGATTTCGTGGCCGATGTGGTGTATTATTACGGCGATAAAGTCCCGAATTTTGTGCCGCCCAAAAACACCCGATTTTCGGTTGGACCGGGCTACGATTACGAGATTATCAACACGGATATTCTGCTCAATGATCTGACCGTAAAAAACGGAAAACTGGCTTTATCGAATGGCGCAACGTTCAGCGTGCTGGCGTTGGGTGATGTGGAAAATCTATCGCCAAAAATCCGGACTAAACTCCGGGAGCTGGCGAAAAAAGGAGCGGTGATCAGTGGTACGAATTTTTCGAATGAAACCGCTTTGTCTTTGCTAAAAAAACGCAATATTGGGCCGGATTTCAGTGCTATCAATCCGTCATCGAACGCTTTGGATTTCATTCATTACCGCCACCAGTCTACGGATTATTACCTGATTCGAAACACGACTAATCAGCCCCTTTCGGCCAACGTTTCATTTCGGCAAACGGGTAAAACACCGGAACTCTGGAACCCGGTTACGGGCGAAATTGTGCCGGTTTCTATTTTTAATCAGGAGAAACAACAGATTCGTTTACCGTTGAGTTTACCGGCATATGGCTCCTGTTTTATCGTATTCAATCCGTCCGTTTCCAAACCGCTGTATACCGGTTTTGCGTCGGCTAACCCACTGCCGCTGTTTGAGTACACACCCAACGGTGTGCGGTTTCTGCAACCGGGAACGGTCGAACTGACGGGTAACAATACAAGCGCAACGGAGCGGATCAAAAACGAAATCAGGACACAGGAACTAACGGGGGGCTGGCAGCTTGGTTTTGCAAAGGGTTGGGGCGCCCCCGAATCCGTAACACTGCCCAAACTCATCTCCTGGACGGAATCCGACCAACCCGGCATCCGGTATTTTTCGGGCATCGGCACCTACGAGAAAACCTTTCAATTTTCCACGGCTTTTGATTCGTCACAAAACGAGCGGGTCTTTTTAAATCTCGGAAAATTGTCGGAACTAGCGGATGTTTGGCTGAACGGTCAGTACCTCGGAATCAGTTGGGCCGAACCGCACCGTTTTGACATCACGAATTTTGTAAAAACCGGTGAGAATACGCTGAAAATCGAAGTGGCCAACACCTGGTCGAACCGGCTGACGGGCGACGCCATCACCGGCGAAAAATTTACCAACACCAACATGGCCATTGGGTACAAAGGGACGCCCTGGAAACAGGTTCCACTCATCGAATCCGGTTTATTAGGGCCGGTTACTATTCAAACGATCAAAACACAAGCCGTAAAATGAGCCGAGTGACCCATTTACTTTTCGCTTTCGTCGTGAGTTTTACCTTTATGGCGAAAGCTCAAAAACCGGCCGCAGCCGATCCGGAAACCTATTTAGCGGATTTGCAGAAGGAATTGGTCATCGAGTGGCCCAAAAACCGGACGATCAACCTGGTTTTTCACGGCCACTCGGTTCCCGCCGGATATTGGCACAACCACGAAGTCCACACGCTGGAATCGTATCCGAATCTGGTGCTGGCGAAACTGAAGGAACGCTATCCCTATGCGGTCATCAATGTGATTGTGACGGCGATCGGCGGAGAGAATTCGTTGAAGGGTCAGGAACGGTTTGAACGAGATGTTCTGGTACATAAACCGGATGTTCTGTTCATCGACTACGCCCTGAACGACCGGGGAGCCGGATTGGAAAAAGCCAAAGAAGCCTGGGAAAAAATGATTCAGTCGGCGCTTTCCAAAAATATAAAAATCATTTTACTGACGCCTTCACCCGATCAGCGGATCGATATGCTGGCCGCCGGAAATCCGCTGGAACAGCACACCAATCAGATTATAAAACTGGCTGAAACGCACCACATCGGCCTGGTCGATTCGTATGCCCAATTCAAAAAAGTGGCTGCGAAGGGGGATTTAGTCAAGTACATGTCGCACGTGAATCACCCCAACCTGGAAGGGCATCAACTGATTGTCAACGAATTGGTCAAGTGGTTTATGAAGTGATCGGTTTGGCGGGTCGGTAGTCGTGTTCGGGGCTGGCAATGACGGCGAATTTGTATTTATCACCGTGGTAATACGAGCGTTCAATTTCAACCACTTTCTCGCCCGTACAGATCACCGCACTGTCGAGCACAAAAGCCGGTGTGGGTTTACTGATCTCGAAATTGTTGGTATTGGGCTGCATAATCGTTACGCCCAGCGTTTGCTGCACCTCGTTGATTTTCAGGTGATAGCTATTTTCGTAAACTTTGAAATACGAAATTTCCGTCGGCATTTTATTGATCTTCGGACACAAGGTAAGGGATATGTATTTTACTTCATCCTTGATCAATAAATCATCGGCATAGCGGAGTTGGTGCAGTTTTAAAACCGGGCCGTCGATGATAAAATGCCGTCCGTTTATCTCCGAAGAAATGCCGTCGTCCAGAATGGTTTTTTCCAAAACGATGTTTTTAGGCGTAAAACCTTCGGCAATTAAACTGTCGTGAAAACCGCGCCGGGTTGCATAAATGGACCCCAGCGTACGGATTAAATGATGATCGTCGGTGCGGTTTAATACGTACGTTCCCTTGCCCTTTATCCGCTTTGCCCAGCCTTTTGATTCGATTTCGAGCAGGGCTTTCCGCGCCGTTGTATTACTGATGTTAAAAAATTTAATCAGCTCATTTTCGGAAGGAATCTGGTCACCCGGCTGCAACTCGCCGGTTTTAATTTTCTCGATAATGCTATCGCTGATTGCAATGAATTTTGATTTCATTTCTGCTGCTAACTATAAAAACCATTCACTGCCCGATTGCCGAGAAGTTGACTCCGCCCTAAAAAGTAGTGTTTCACAACCGAAAGTACGGTAGTCTTGCCCAAAGTGCAAAATGTCCGGTTATCTATTGCGGCACAACCGGGCAGTTTGAAGCCGGGTGCATAAAAAAAGCGCCAGTCTTCCAGGGAAGACGGCGCTTGTCAATTCGATCGGAATTGGATTATGCCGATACGACCTGTTGCTTCAGGTCATCGAACGAAATTTCAAAATGCGAAGCGTCGTAAATACATTCGCCATTCTGAATCAACAGAACCTGAGGAGATTGATGATCGACTCCGAACTCTTCGGCCACCTGTCCCGACACGGAACGGAATGCAATCAGGTCCAAATAATACGGTTTAATGCCGGCCGAATTGCTCCAGTTGCGTTCCATTCGGCTTAAAGCCGTCGAACTGATGGAGCAGCGGGTGCTGTGTTTGAAAATCAATACCGGCTGTTCGGCCGACTCTTGTTTGATTTGGGCTAATTGGGCGTTGTCTTGCAGTTTGTTCCAGTTCATGATGCTTGTTCACACGTAACTACGTGCTTATAAGCCCTATTGAGCCGGAAAAGTTTCTTTCGGAATCAGTGAATCTTTAATTTTTCCATCATTTCATTCGACACTTCGTCTGCGTAGGCCCCATAAGCGCTGACCAACGTTCCTTTTACGCCATCAGTCGACTCGATCACGTACAGAATCGAGCTGTCGTCTGGGTTGCTCATGCCTTCGAAACGGAACACGTCCACAATGTGAAACTCCTCGGGCCGGAGCTGGACATTCGGCGTGTGGCAAATCAGGCAGTCGTCGGCAATATTAAAGTCGTGCGTGTAGCCTTTTTTAGTGAGGTCGTCGAGGGCTTCAACGAGGGTATCGTACGATTGCATGGGCTGATGAGTTAAAATATACCGATTGAGTTTGTAGTTTTACGGATCGAACCAACGAACATCCGCTTGCTTTCTGCACTGTATACGACGTCCATCCGACTTTACCAGGCTGCGCTTCAGGTTGCAGCCCGGTTTCACCCCAAAGCCCGGCTGGCGGTGGAGGGGCGACGTGGATGGATGGAACAAATAAACACAAAATTGGCTGATAATACAGTACCGATTGCTTGGTTTCATGCGGCTTCGCTGGGTGAATTCGAGCAGGGGCGTCCGGTGATGGAGGCTTTTCGGCAACAGTATCCCGGGTATAAAATCCTGCTGACGTTCTTCTCGCCGTCGGGCTATGAGGTTCGAAAAAACTATGCGGGGGCTGATTATATCGTTTATCTTCCCTTCGATACGGCTGCCAACGCCCGGCAGTTTGTCGGGCGCGTCAACCCGGCGATTGCGTTTTTTATCAAGTATGAATTCTGGTATCATTACCTGCGGGAGCTGAAAGCCCGGCAGATTCCGATTTTTTCGTTTTCGGCGATTTTCCGGCCCGACCAGATCTTTTTCAAACCCTACGGTGGTTTTTATCGCTCCTTTTTGCGGTTTTTCAACCACATTCTCGTGCAGAATCAGGAATCGGTCGATCTGTTGAAAAGGATCGGCGTGACCAACGTGACGCTGGCAGGCGACACGCGATTCGACCGGGTGAAGCAGGTGGCCGAAGCCAAAAAGGATATTCCAGTAGCCCGGCTGTTCAAAGCCGGTACGCCCCTGCTGGTGGTCGGCAGCGCGTGGCAGGCGGATATGGATGTGCTGATTCCGTTTTTGAACCGCTTCGAAAAACCGCTGAAAGTCATCATTGCACCCCACGAAATTCACGACGACGAAATTGAACGCTGGCGCAGCCAACTCCCCGGCCAGACCATCCGGTTTTCGGAAGCTCAATTTCTTAACCATCAAACCATTGAACCATTTAGCACTTTAATCATTGACAACGTCGGTATGCTTTCGTCGCTTTACCAGTACGGCGACTTTGCCTACATCGGGGGGGCGTTCGGGAAGGGATTGCACAACATTCTGGAAGCTGCGACCTTCCGGATGCCGCTGTTTTTTGGGCCGAACTACGGCAAATTTCAGGAAGCGGTGGATCTGGTGAAGGCGGGGGCGGCTTTTCCGGTTTCCAACTCCGCTGAACTGGACACGGTTTTCCGGCGGCTTTATGCGGATTCTTCAGCGGCTTCCGCTATTTCCGGTGATTACGTTACTCTGAATACCGGTGGTACGTCTAAAGTGATGGAGATTGTGAAGGACACAATTGTTTCGCGGAGATAAGCGAAGTTTCACAGAGTTTAGCGGAGGTATATGGAGGATAGTAAGTTGTCGTATCAGATTATTAAGGGAGCGATTGAGGTTCATCGGGCATTGGGGCCGGGTTTGCTGGAATCCGCTTACCAAGAGTGCTTACAGTATGAACTATCGGAGTATGGGTTGTATGTTGAGCGGGAGAAGCCCATGCTAATTGTTTATAAAGAAGTTCGGCTGAATCACGGTTACCGAATGGATTTATTAGTGGAAGGTCGGATCGTAGTCGAAACAAAAACCGTTGAGACATTAACGGATGTTCATTTTGCTCAACTGCTCACTTATCTAAAATTAGGTCAATTTCGATTAGGTTTGTTAATCAATTTTCACGTAACCTTGTTAAAAGAAGGAATCAGCAGAGTCATAAACCCGGAACTAAGAAACTCCGCTTAACTCTATTTTACTCTGCTCAACTCTGCGAAACAAAAACAACTTTGCAAACCGGCTTAATCCTACGCTCCACCGGCTCCTGGTACGAAGTCCGCAACGACGACGGACACATCTACCGCGCCCGGCTGAAAGGCAAATTCAAGATTCAGGGCCTGAAGGTCACCAATCCGATTGCCGTGGGCGACCGCGTGCGCTTCGACCTGGAAGATGAACTCGAAAATACCGTGGTCATCACCGACATCGAGCCCCGCGACAATTACATCATCCGCAAATCCGTCCACAAAACCGGCCACGGACACATTCTGGCCGCCAACCTCGACCAGGCGGTATTGATCGTCACGCTGGCCTTTCCGCGCACGTCACTCGGTTTCATCGACCGGTTTCTGGTCACCTCCGAATCGTTCCGCATTCCGACGACGCTGGTTTTCAACAAAGCTGATATTCTGAAAGATGAGGCCCTGGACTACCAGCGTGAAATCATCGACTTATACGAAAACATTGGCTATCGCTGTCTGGAAACGTCGGCCACGGAAGGTGCAAACGTCGACGTGTTCCGGAATTTACTGGACCAGAAAATCAGCCTGCTGGCGGGCCATTCGGGTGTTGGGAAATCTTCTTTGGTCAACGCCGTGGCTCCCGATCTGCACCTGCGCACCAATGAGGTTTCGACCTTTGCTAACAAGGGTGTTCACACCACGACCTTCGCCGAGATGTTCGAGATTGCGCCCGACACCTACATCATCGACACGCCCGGCATCAAAGAGTTGGGGTTGGCCGATATGGCGAAAGAAGAAATCAGCCATTATTTCCCCGAAATGCGCGACCGCCTGAACCAGTGCCGGTTTCACAACTGCCTGCACATCAACGAACCGGGTTGCGCCATCAAGGAAGCCGTCGGCACCGAAGAAATCGCCGAAAGCCGCTACTGGAGCTATCTGGGGATGGTTTCGGGGGATGACAACCGGAGGTAGTAATAAATGATGAGTTATGAATGATGGATGATGAATTGGCTGCACGTACATTCATCGTTCATCATTCATAATTCTTTAAGGCTTTTTTGACTTTTTCGTAGAAGACGGGGACTTTCAGTTTGGGGTCGCCTTTGCCCAGCGTTTCGATGGGGAGATAACCGCGATAACCCGATTCGCGGACAATCTGCATGATTTTAGGCAAATCCGTCACGACTTCCTGCCCGTTGACAAACAGGTTTTCCTTGATCTGCCACGTTGCTGCGTGCGGAGCCACGCTGGCGATCTGCGCGTAGGGATCGCCGATTTTAAAGCTGCCAATATCCAGATTAACCGCCAGCCATTCCGAGTTTACCCGTCTGACAACGTCCAGAAGCTGATCCGCCGTCTGAATAAAATCCGCGTGGTTTTGCAGGACAATGATCACGCCCTGCCGGGCCGCGAACTCGACACATTCCTGAAGCGCGTCAACAACCCAGGTCGTAACTTCTTCGCGATTATACCCGGCTTTGAGTTCTTTGCCAACGCCCGAAAAAACCCGCAAGACGGGTGCTCCGAATCGGGCCGCAAAGCCCACCCATTTTTTAACCAGTTCGATTTCGGCTTTTCGGCGGGTTGGGTCGGGTAAGGTAAAGTCGTTCCGAACCCCGGTTCCACTGATGTCGAGGCCCAGACGAAACGCTTTTCGTTTGATGTCGTAAAGAAAACTATCGTCGGGCAAAGCCGGGTAGCCGGGGAAGTAATAAGCAGTCGGATCAACGGCGTCGAAGCCCAGTTCCGCGCAGAAAGTCAGCACCTGTTCCAGCGTCATCTGCCCGCTCATCAGCGGTTCGTTAAACGAGTAGAGGTTGCAACTGAGCCGAACGCGCTCCGGCTTGTCCGCTATTAATGAAGTCACCGAAGGCGTTTCACCAACCAGAATTGGCACGCCAGCAACGGCGGTTTTTAGAAAATTTCGTCGACCCGATTGCCGCTTTTCCATCCATCGTTCATCATTCATAACTCATCATTTAATTCGTGATCGCTGCCAGCAAATCCGCCTGCGTGATGATGTGAACCTGCTGGTTTTCGTCGCGCACCAGCAATGCCTTGTTGTCGCGGTCGATGAGTGACGACAGCACATCGACGGTGTTGTCGAGCGCCACAAACTTGAACGGTTTGTCCATCACCTCGCCGACGGTGAGGTCTTTCACGGCAGGGTCTTCAATGAGTTTGCTCAAGATGGTCGAGTCGGTCAGGCTACCGACGATGTCGCCGTTGACTTCGGTCACCGGAATCTGTGAAATGCTGTGCTGGTTAAGCAACCGGATGGCGTCGCCTACTTTCAGTTCCCGGCCGACGGTTGTCAACACGCCCTTTCCGTTTTTGCTGCGCACAATGTCGCGGGCCGTCGAAAATTCGCGCGATTCCAGAAAACCGTGGTCTTTCATCCAGGTGTCGTTGTAGATTTTGCCAAGGTAGCGCGTGCCGTGGTCGGGCAGCAGAATGATCAGCACATCGTCATCGGTCAGGTGTTCCCGCGCCCATTCCAGCGCCCCGTGCACCGCCGAACCGGTCGACCAGCCGACGAAAAGCCCTTCCTCCTTCGACAACCGCCGGGCCATAATGGCCGCGTCTTTGTCGGTCACCTTCACGAAATGGTCGATCAAACTGAAATCGACGTTCTGCGGCAAAATGTCCTCGCCGATGCCTTCCGTCAGGTACGGATACACCTCGCGCTGGTCGAAAATGCCGGTTTCCTTGTATTTTTTGAACACCGATCCGTAGGTATCGATGCCGACCGTCACCACATTTGGATTCTGTTCTTTCAGGAATTTGGCCGTTCCGCAAATCGTCCCGCCCGTTCCGACGCCCGCGGCAAAGTGCGTGATTTTACCGTCGGTATCGCGCCAGATTTCGGGGCCGGTGGTGTCGTAATGGGCCGCCGTGTTCGAAAGGTTGTCGTATTGGTTGGGGTAAATCGAATTCGGAATTTCGCGGTTCAGGCGTTTGGCCACGGAGTAATACGAGCGCGGATCGTCGGGCTCCACGTTGGTCGGGCACACCACCACATCGGCACCCACCGCCCGCAGAATGTCGATTTTCTCCTTCGACTGTTTATCGGCCATCGTAAAAATGCACTTGTAGCCCTTTGCAATGGCCGCCAGCGCCAGGCCAAAACCGGTATTGCCGCTCGTACCTTCGATGATGGTGCCGCCCGGCTGGAGGGTTCCGGCCTTCTCCGCGTCCTCGATCATCCGAACGGCGATGCGATCCTTCACCGAGTTGCCGGGATTGAAATACTCGACTTTCGCCAAAACCGTCCCCCGGATGCCTTGAGTTACCTTATTCAGCTTCACCAGGGGCGTGTCGCCGATGGTATCTATGATGGAATTGTAGTATTTCATGGTTTTGTGGTGTTGTTGTACGACGCCAGAAAAGTAACGATTTGTTTATGAAAATGGTCAAACGAACGGGATTGTTTCGCGAGTTCGTCAAAATCGGCAGCAATAGCTATTTTTTCAGCGACCGTTTCCATCGTTCTTCCATCTTCTTTATTCCCATACAATATTCTCTTTAATTCTCCTTGGGGTTTACTTTCAAGGCTGTTATTTGCAAACTTATTTGCTTTACCAACTTTGTAAGCTTGATAGCCAAGCCAATGCTCTATTGCTTGCATCGGGACAAATAGAATAATACGATTTTTGTACTGACTATAAATTTTTAACTTTATTTTTAGATTTTCACAGACAGCACTATGCAATGGCAACTCGGATTCATGATCAGCTTCATCTAAATCTACTCCTGCAATAATTAAGTGATGATTTTGCTGAATGGCTAAGTTGCAAAGTTTACTAGCTTCCTGTAAAACCTTTGATTTGCTTGGTTGCTTACCTTTTAAATCCAGACTACTACGAACAACTTGAATATCTACTTTTTCAGCAACTTGGCGTAAATACAATGGAATAAATTTGTATTCAGTATATCCTTCGGCAATAATGGTATAATTAAGGCGTTTATTGCGTTTCATAATTCGTCTTTAGGCACTCCACCAAGTAAACCGTACATCCAGTTCTCTCCCAAATTTTCTATAAAATTGATTCTATCTAGCCCTAGATCATCGCTTTTTCGATGAGAAGGTTCGATGATTTCTGTTTGTAAGTTTCGGATTTTAGTGTGTCCTTCTTCTTCATCCTTATCAAAAACAAAAACCGCTTCGGGCATAGACGTGAATTCATTCAAAACATTCTCATTGTGAGAAGTAAGAATGATTTGAATATCTTTTTCATCAGCCAATTGGAAAATAAACTTCATTACCTCCCAAATACGACGTGGATGAATACCGCGTTCAGGTTCTTCAAGCAGAAGTAGTTTAGGAGGGTTTGGTTGATTAATAGTACAGAGCAAAGCCAAAAAATAAAGTACACCTTCCGATACCTCATTCGCCCAATAACCATTTTCATCTTTATCAAAAAATTTCAATCCAATCAAGCTTTCATTGCCTGATTTCACTGGTGGTGTTGTAAAGAATGAAAACTCAGGAATGCATTTTCTTAAATTCTCTTGAATTTCTATTGCTTTTTTTTTGTAATTATTTTCTATGTAGAAATAGAATGAAATGAGATTTGAACAATCGGCTAGTAATTTAGTCTCATCTGCAGAAAACTTAACTGTATGAGAAAATTTTGACGGATCAGGTCGAAAAATCTTGGTATTAACAAACTCGAAAAATTCACGTTTATCACCTCCATAAGTTAAGGTATCTATCTTGTTATAAGATTTATCCGTAAACCAATCATCATTGAATGACTCTATATTCACAAATCCGTCACCGACCTTCACCTCTAAAGTTTGAAGGTAATGATAATTTTCTCTACCTTCTTTCCCATAAGATTTAGTCATGTACTCAGTTGGATCGGGAGCAAAATCAAATTCATATTTAATCTTCCCCCTTTGATGTTTGTAAGAAACAGCTTCGAAATCAAGTACATTCTGAGAGTTTATACCCCCTATTGCAAATGACTCCAGCGCCTTCAAAAAATTCGTCTTCCCCGAGTTATTCGGTCCGATCAACAGATTGACTTTCTCAAGATTCAGTTTAACATCTTTCAGGCTTTTGAAATTCTGGATGGATACGCGTTTTAGCATAATCGTACTGGCTAAACCGTTGAAACGGTTTTTATTGAACGGGTTGATTTTGATCTATACCCACGGCTAAAGCCTTGGGCTGTTCATTTTTCTTTCTTCTTTACTCCTTGCTCTCTTTCACTTCCTGACACAACTCCACCAACACGCCGTTCGTCTCTTTCGGGTGCAGGAAGCAAACCAGCTTGTTGTCGGCACCCCGTTTGGGTGTTTCGTTCAAGGGCGTAAATCCTTCGGTTTTCAGGCGGTCGATTTCGGCGTAGATATCCGACACCTCGAAGGCGATGTGGTGGATGCCTTCACCCTTTTTTTCCAGAAACTTCGCAATCGGGCTGTCGGGGTGGGTGGCTTCCAGGAGTTCGATCTTGGTCTGGTTTACTTTGAAAAACGAGGTCGTGACCCCCTCCGACTCCACGGCTTCGGCCTTGTACGGTTTTTCGCCCAACAACTTCGTAAACAAGGCATTGGAAGCCACCAGGCTCTTCACCGCAATCCCGATATGCTCTACATTTGTCAACATCTCTCTGATTACCTCTGATGTTCTCTGATAAACCCTGTGTAACAACTCGCCCCAAGTTAAAAGTTATTCCACAGAGTTTATCAGGGTACATCAGAGGTTATCAGAGAATTGATGAGAAACTTTTCTTTTCCGTACACGGTTTTTACCTTAGCGTCCAACTACTCCGTAAGATTATGGTTTCGGTAACTGATAAAGCCAAAGATAAAATTGTTGAACTCCGCCAGAAAGATGGCCTGAACGATAACTATGCCATCCGCGTGGCGGTGCAGGGCGGGGGCTGCTCCGGTCTGATGTACGATCTGCAATTCGATACGGCGCAGCAACCCAACGACCACATCGTCGAAGACAAAGGCATCAAAATTTACGTCGACCGGAAGAGCCTGCTCTACCTGGCCGGCACCGAACTGGATTTTTCCGACGGCCTGAACGGCAAAGGATTCCAGTTCAAAAACCCCAACGCCAGCCGGACCTGCGGGTGCGGAGAAAGCTTCTCCGTGTAAGCAGCGACTGACACTATTCTTGATTAGGTTTGTTAAAGGCACCGTCGGCTTCCACGCGGTGCCTTTTTTTGTATGCTGATTTTGCTGATTCTAACAATGATTTCCCTTCTTTTGTAGAAATTAGGGCGTCTTTAGGCCCCTTTCACCGTAATTTGAGTTTCATGGCCCCCAAATCCGTAACCTCCTCCCGCACCACGCTCACGGAGCTGATGATTCCCTCCTACGCCAATTTTGGTGGTAAAATTCACGGCGGTATTCTGCTGTCTCTGATGGACAAAGTCGCCTTCGCCTGCGCATCCAAACATTCCGGAGCCTATTGCGTGACGGTTTCGGTGGAAGGCGTCAACTTCCGGCAGGCTGTCGAAGTGGGCGAGTTGGTTTCACTGATGGCGTCGGTCAATTACGTCGGCCGGACGTCGATGGTAATTGGAATCAAAGTAATTGCCGAAAACGTCCGAACCGGATCGGTCAAACACACCAATACCTCTTATTTTACGATGGTGGCCACTGACGACGACCACAAGCCGACCGAAGTGCCTCCCCTCCTGCTCGAATCACCGGACGACACCCGCCGGTTCCTGGAAGCCATGAAACGGAAAGAACTCAAGGAAATTCACCGGGAAGAATTTGACAACGAAAAATCCCGGCTGCGCGTCGAAGATGGCGGGCGGGAAGTCCTGAAAAACGAACGCTGTGTAGTGAAGAGTTATGAGTGAAGAGTGAAGAGTTAAAAGGGTGCGTCAGCCAACTCTTCACTCTTCACTCATAACTCTTCACTCCTAATTCGCCAGCTTCAGCGATTGCCAGGCGACCAGTTGCCATTGCGAGCCTTTTCTGACATACACATCCATGTAACGAAGTCTGGTATTGATGCTTTGGCCATTGTTGGTGGCCTTGATCTGACAAATACCGTTGACGACCGCCGTATTACCATACAGGCGGACTTTCTGTTCCTGTGCCTCGATGGCGTCGTAGCGTTGCTTGCCGTCTTTTATCGATTGAATGTACGACTGTTTGGAGTCCTGATTGCCGTTGGAATGGTTGTAGATCAGGTCATCGCTTAGTACCTGTTCCAAAACCGTGTAGTTTTTAGTAATCTGCGCGTCAAAACGTTGTTTCTCAATGTCCAGGACGGCTTTTTCATCGGCTGAAGACTGGGCGTAAGCAAACGAGGCAGACAGTACGCAGCAGAGCAAAAGGAACGATTTCATGGGAAAGAAGAGTTTAGTAAAGGAAAATTCAAGGCCAGACGGATTCGATATTCCGGACGGTGACGGCCCGAAAGCAGGTGACTGTTGTTTGCAGCTCACGGGAGGCCTTTCATCCGGCCAGTCGATCAGAATATTTCCCGGGCAATTTTAACGATATTATCCGATTTTCCCATCGTGTAAAAATGGAGTCCCGGCACACCGGCTTTCGTCAGTTCGCGGCACTGCTGGATGCACCAGTCGATGCCGACCTGCCGGGCCTGCTTGTCGTCCTCACAGGCTTCTACTGCTTTCACCAAATCGGCCGGCATTTCGAGGTGAAACAGCCGGGGCAACACCTGCAATTGCTTGCGCGTACTCAGCGGTTTCAGGCCCGGAATGATCGGAACGGTAATGCCCGCTTCCCGACAACGCCGGACGAAATCGAAGTATTTCTGGTTGTCGAAAAACATCTGCGTCACAATGTAATCGGCACCTTTGTCGACTTTCAGTTTCAGGTACCTGAAATCGGTATCGTGGTCGATCGCTTCGAAGTGTTTTTCGGGATAAGCCGCCACACCGATGCAGAAATTGCTGGGGGTCATGGCGTGCGAACCTTCGTGCAGGTACACGCCCCGGTTCATGTTGGCCACCTGCGTCACCAGTTCACTGGCGTAGGCATAGCCATTCGTTTTGGGCTTAAAGGTATCGAAAGGTTTGGCCGGGTCGCCCCGCAAAACCAGCACATTGTCGATGCCCAGGTAATGCAAATCGATCAGAAAATCTTCGGTTTCTTCCTTCGTAAAACCGCCACAAAGCACGTGTGGCACCGGATCGACCCCAAACTTGTGCATGATGGCCGAACAGATGCCCACCGTTCCGGGGCGTTTTCGGGTGATGATTTTCTTAACCGTCCCGTCGGGCTCGACCCGTTCGATGTACTCCTCGCGGTGGTACGTCACGTCGATGAACGGAGGGTTGAACGCCATCAACGGCTCGATATTGTCTAACAGATTTTTGAGATTGTCGCCTTTGATCGGTGGGATAACTTCAATTGAAAAGATCGTCTTTCCGTTCGCCTGACGGATGTGATCAGAAACTTTAGCCATGTGCTTTTATCTGGAACAGTAGAACGATACCGGTCACCCGGCACCGACAATAAACCCGGCAAGGCTGTAGTTACCACCCAGCCTTGCGTTGGTGCAAAAGTACGGGAAAAATCGGAGATAACCGGTTCATAGCTGGACCAAACCCCACCGGATGGCTTCGAGCACCATCCCAACGCGGGTTTTCACCTGCATTTTCAGAAAAACCGCTTCCCGGTAGCCATCGACGGTTCGGGCACTGACGCACATTTTGTCGGCAATTTCGACGTACGTCAGCTCGCTGCACGCCAGCTTCAGGAACGAGAGTTCGCGTTCGTTGAGGTGGAAAAGAGCCGATGGGGGACCATTTTCGGAGGGATTCAGGCTCCGGACGAGCTGGGTGGTCATGAACTCGGAATAATGATACCCCTTGGTGCGCAGGTCGTCGAGCGCCAGACGCAGTTCGGCGGGCCGACAGCCTTTGAGGAGGTAGCCCCGAACGCCATTCCGAATCATCCGCACGATGTTCTCTTCGCGGTCCATCATCGAGAGGGCCAGCACTTTACAATCCGGGCAATGTTCTTTCAGGTACGCTGCGGTTTCAAAACCGTCCATCTCGGGCATGTTGATGTCCAGCAGAACAATGTCAGGACAGTCGCCCTGGCTCAGGTGCCGGATCAGATCGCGGCCATTTTCGGCCACAATCCGTACTTCGTAGTGGTCGAATTTCTGAATCAGGTCCGCCAGGGCCTGAGCCAGCAAGCGGTGGTCATCGACAATGGCGATGGAGGTTTTTAAGGCGATAGAGGTTTCCACAGAGATAGCGTTTAGTCAATGGCCTGAAATTAAGGCAAATCCGCACTCCATGCAAGTCATATTACCCAATTACCAGACCGTACTTTTACCTATAGTCTGACGCTCGGCCAATACCATTGGGCGATTGGGGTTTAACCTGAGCCATTTTGCCGTTAAATAAAACCTTTTCCCGGTTATTTAAACGAAACCGCCCCAGCACGGCCAGCCGCCCGCCAAACACCCCCAAACCTCAGGCGGTTTTACGGGACTTTTCCGACTAAATACCGGAATTTTCCCAGTCTCCGTTTTTTCAATTCTTTCCCTTCAAAATCCTTATTGTCCACTGACAGCGGCTCAGGAGGTACAACTACCTAGCCCGCCACCGACTCCGCAACAGAAGGAAGTTATGACCGGATCCAAAGCCCGGTCCCGGAAAAACCAGCGAAAAACCGGTTGACTGACCAAAAATGCGGTTCTACGCTCAAAAAAAGTCACCAGATAATAAATTAGCGTAACATTCCCTCTATTCTCGGACTAACTTGCGGCTCTTGCAGTTTTGTCCGAGTTCTACTTAATGCAAGTCATTTTTTTCAATTCCTAACCATTTTTACGCATGAATACCAGACGTTTTACACTCCAATCCCTACTGGCGCTGCTGGTGGTCAGCACGCTGATTTTTGGCGTTACCAGTTGCTTCAAACAGATTCAGGATCACCAGTTCCCGAATCCGACTACCTTCGCGGCCGTTCAGGGCCCACCAGTGGCCGCCGGGCTTAGCTCGCCGATTGGCCTGGTCGAAGACACGAAAGGCTATCTGTGGGTCACCGAAGCCGGAAGCGGAACCGCCAGCCCCGCCAGTGGCCGGGTTTCGGTCATCACGCCAAGTGGTACTTTCACCGCCATCACCGGCTTTCTATCGGCCGAAAGTCCGGAAGGTTCGCCCGAAGGGCTCAATCATTTGGCCTATAGAGATGGCAAGCTCTACATCCTGCACGGGGTCGACGATGCCCTGTACATTGCCGATGTTTCGTCGTTCGTTCCGGGCGTGACGCCCCCCCTCTCGGCCAGTTCATTGACCAAAGTCGATATCGGTACGTATGTTCGGCAGGAGCACCCGAATGCACCCGACCCAAAAGATTCGAACCCCTATAATTTAACCTTTGGACCGGAAGGAGACCTGTATATCACGGATGCCGGCGGAAACGCCATCGTTCGCCGAAAAAAGGATACCGGAGTCTTAAGTATCTACGCGGTTTTCCCGGATGTAGTGGGTCCTTTCTCCGGCGATCCCGTACCAACCGGAATCGTTTTTGACGGAACGAAATTCTGGGTTACCTCGCTGACCGGCGCACCTTTCATAGCGGGAATAGCCAATATCTATCACGTAATGCCGAATGGGACGACCGGAACCGTTTCCGTTTACAAAACCGGTTATACAGGTCTGACCGACATTACCTTAACGCCCGGCGGCAAAACCATCGTAACGGAATTTGGATTTGGGCCTCCTCCTCCAGCAGCGCCAACCGGCCGGATCGCCAGTGGAGACAATGCTGCGGTGTCGTTGCTATCCGCCATTCCTACCCCGGTTGATATTCTGAGAAGTGACATGGCTGATACGTACTACGTCCTGTATTATGGACCGGGGTTAATCGTCAAATTAAACGCGACGAACTAACTGGATTCGGTTTGTCAGTACCAAAATGGCCAGCCTGATTCCTTCAGGCTGGCCATTTTGTTTGATACGATTGTTCGTTTCAGCTTACAGCGTCAGCAACACCCCTGCCGACGCGTAATTGATCCAGGTAAAAGTGTAAATTTCGTCCGTATCGGCTCCGCCCTCGACGACCCGGTAGCCCAGTTTGAAACCCAGTTTCGGGCTGGCTTTGTAGACCGCTCCCAGAAATATATCTTCGGCCCGACCCGCCTTTGCCCCCAGCGCGTCGCCCTCCAGCAGCACGCTCCAGCGGTCGCCGGGCGAATAGGCCGCGTAAAAATTCAGCAAGGGAACAAAGCCAACGTTGTCATAATTGGCTTTACTTACCTCATTTTCAAACCGCGTATCGGCATCCCGGATTTTGGCCGTAAAACCCGCTCCCACCCGCCAGCGGTCGTTGGTCACAAAGTCGTAGCGGTACGTAAGCCGGTATGAATTGAATTTGTAGTAAGCCGTCGTCGGTTGGTTGGCCGGAAACAAGACGTTGTTAAAAGTAACATCCTGATCGAAATTCCCCTGATAACGAACCGTTAGGGGCGCATACAAAGCCGAAATCGTGTGGCGGTTGGCGATGGTGTAGCCCAATCGGACGCGGTAAAAAACCTGGGGTTCTGCGCTTAGCTGCTTCGCTAAATCAACCAGTGTCCCCCCCTGATTGGGAATCCGAACGTCCGTGTAATTCGTTCCGAGGACCAGCCCCGATTCAAGATCAAGCCGAAATTGAGCCTTGGAGGAAAATGTAACCAGCAGCAATAAAACCGGGGCAAGCACCCGCGAAAAAGAAAGAAAATTCATAGCGTTGAGCATGTGGATACAAGCTAAACCCTTCACGAACCAAATGGTTTTGTCGATTTATACGGGCGTCGGTTCGTTTCGGTTCAGTGCCTCCCCAACCAGGCGGGACGCTGCCCGAACGCCAATTGTAAACCCAAAATAAGGCCCGAAGGCCAAACCGGCCGGAAAACTGGTAACGTACAAACCGGGTACGCTGCTCTGAAAACCCTCGTCCAACACCGGAAACCCGTTGCTGACAGCCAGTTCGGCCAGCAGCGACTCATCCAGAAAGGGCAGCCGCCGAATGTCGACCTGGTAGCCCGTTGCCGCAATCACTGCATCCACCGCCAGTTCTTCGCCCGAATCCAACGTTACGCCTAAACCATCCGGTTTTTCGGTCACGGCCGTCACCTGCGTCCGGGGATGGAGGCCCACTTCCGGCCGGAAAATCCGCTCGGCCAGCCACGGTTCCAGTTTTAACCGCCCCTCCGTCCACAGATTCAGGCGATGAATTTCCTGCTCCTCGGCCGACAGGTTCCGGAACCAGCCGGGCTGATCGACCATGCCTTCGACCAGCGGTTCGACCCACGACCAATCCGATGGAATGAACTGGGGCGTATCGTGCCGGTAACTAAGATCGATCCGGGCGGCACCGGCTTCGCGCAGGAGGGCCGCCCACTCGAACGCACTCTGGCGACCGCCCACGATCAACACCCGTTTACCCTGATAATCTGCCATATTCACCACGTCACGGGTATGCCGGAGCCGGTCCGAAGGAATCAGGTTCGACAACGGGGCCGGAATATGGCTGTAGGAATAAAACCCGGTCGCAATCACCACCTGCCGGGCTTCCACCGTCGAGCCGTCGTCCAGCACCGCCCGGAAATGGCCGTTGTCCCGACTCAGTTGCGTCACATAGGCCGTCTGCACCGGGATTTCCGTTCTTTCCAGAAACCAGTCCGTATACGCCAGATACAATTCCCGCGAGAGCGGTTTTTCCGGCTTGGGCGATTCTCCGCGTTCGGCCAGAAACCGTTCGATGGTCCACTGCCCGTCGGGGTCCAGGTGCCATTCGACACCCGAGCGCAGCAGCATTCCGGCGGGCATGTGCCGTTTCCAGAATTCCATCGGGTGCCCAATCACCCGGAAATCGTGCTGCCGGTTTTGAAGATAGGATGCCAGGCCCAGCCCAAACGGGCCGGCCCCAATGATCAGGGTTTCAGGAGAAGGGTTCATCGTCATTCAAGAGTTGCAGGGTTTTGTTGGATGCGTCAGCGCGTCAGGCGGTACAGCAGCAAAGCCGCCCGCTGAATCAGAAACGGGTATTCTTTCAGGTTGATGTTTTCCTCGATGCTGTGCGCGCCTTTTCCCGATGCGCCGAGTCCGTCCAGACACGGCAGGTATTCCGCCACGAACGAAACGTCTCCCGCCCCCCGCGACCCCGGATCACCCGCCAGCACCGGCCCCAGGCCCATGTCGCGGCTGATCTGATCCACCACTTTCCGCAGGTTTTCGTTCTTTTCCGACGGTTCCATGGCCGGAATGCCGTCCTGAAACGTGATCGTCGCTTTGGTCAGCGGCAGGCTTTTTTCCACAATGTCGCGCATCCGGGCGCGGGCGCTTTCTTTCTGTTTCTCTGAAATAAACCGCAGATCCCCTTTTACCAGCGCCGACGGGGCCACGATGTTGGTTTTTCCGGTGGTTTCGCCTTTGGCGGATTTGTTGTCATACCGCACTTCCGAACCGCCGATCATCAGGCCCGGATTGAACGTCAGGTATTGCTCCTGCCCCAGGGCGCGCCGAAATTCGTTCAGAATCCGGGCGGATTCAAAAATGGCACCGTAGCCCAGATCACTGAAAATCCGCGATGAATGCCCCGTCCGGGCCACCACCTTGAGCGTCCAGCTACTCGAACCGCGTCGGCCGGTGGTGACGTGGGTCAGTCCCTGTGCCCCTTCAAACGCCAGGGCCAGGTCGCATTTTTTGGCCCGTTCGATGAAATCCCTGCGGCTTTCGGGGCCGCCACTGCTTTCTTCGTCGCCCGTGAAATAGGCTGTAATCGAGACGTCATCCAGCAGTTTCTGAGCGTGTAACGCTTTCAATGCGGCCAAAATGAGCACGTTACCGCCTTTGATATCGTTGGCTCCCTGACCCGTAGCCGTCGAATCATTCACCCGCGTAAAGGGATCGAAGGGAAGACTTTTTTCAAAAACCGTATCCAGGTGTCCGATCAGAAACAGCTTTTTGCCGCGTTTGCCCTGCCGGGTAGCCACCAGATGCCCGGCGCGGTTGAGGGAATCGGGCAAGGTCACCCACTCGGTCTTGAAACCCAGCTTTTCAAATTCATCGGCCAGGAGTTTACCGTTTTCCCGGACGCCCTCGAGGTTGAGCGTTCCGCTGTTGATGTTGACGGTTTTTTCCAGGAACTTCTCCGTTTCGGGGTGAATTTGCCGGACGGTTGAAAGTATTTTTTTTTCAACCGGCGAAAGCGATTGGCCCCAGACGCCGGGTGCGATGCCCAGCAGCAGGAGTGCCTTGATGAAGAATTTGGTCATGATAGAGAATCAGCAGGTTGATTCTCAAATTTAGCAGAAAATTTCAGACCTGCTGCGAACTGGCAACGGGTTGCGGAACACAGACGACACGCGGGGCGACAACGGTTTGCCCGGCGTGTCGTCCCAGGTTTTTCAGCATGTTGACGTGCGAACCCAGCGCATCCATCAACGAGGTTTTCTGGTAATACGGAAGTCCGAACTCCTGGGCCGTGGCCTGCACGATGGGCGCAATGGCGGGGTAATGCACGTGGCCGATCGACGGAAACAAGTGGTGTTCGATCTGGTAATTCAACCCGCCGATGAACCAGGACAAAACCCGGGAAACCGAGAAATTGGCGGTGCTTTCCAGTTGGTGAATGGCCCAGGCATTTTCAATGTTCCCCTGATCGTTCCGAATCGGGGAATGCACCTCTTCAATGATGTGCGCCAACTGAAAAATCACGCTCAGCACGAAGCCCGCGACAAAGTTCATCAGCAGAAAACCGAGCGCCCACTGTCCGAACGTGATGTCGGTTAATACGAGCGGCAGTACGCCGACAAAAACCACGTAAAATAGCTTGCCCGCCAGCAAAATCAGGATTTCGCGCGACGAAAACGGCTTGGTCAGTTTCGATTTGGACTTCCGGTTGAACTCTCCGATCTGCTTAAAATCCTTCACCAGAAAGGAGAAGGTCATCAAACCGTACAGCAAAAAGGCGTAAATGTGCTGGTAGCGGTGCATTTTTTGCAGGCGTTGCTGGTCGCACAACCGCAGGAACGGTTTGCCCGTAATGTCGCTGTCCAACTGGTCGATGTTGGTATACGTATGGTGCAGGGTGTTGTGCTGAACTTTCCAGTTGTAGACGTTGCCGCCGAGCAAATAGAGACTACCACTGAACAGATTGTTGACCCAGGGCGAGGTTGAAAACGAACCGTGGTTGGCGTCGTGCATGACCGACATCCCCACGCCGGCAATCCCGATTCCCATGATGCCCGACAGGATGAGCATGGCCCAGGCTGGAAATAGATTGGTCAGAATCAGGATGTAAGGAACCAGATACAGGCTGAGCATAAAAATCGCTTTACCCACCATCGGCGAACCACCCGCTTTGCAAATGGCGTTTTCCTGGAAGTACTGCTCAATTCTCGTACGGAGTACCGGAAAAAAAGTAGACTTGTCTTTGTTCAGAAATTTTACGTTTGTAGTCGTCATATTCAACTTCCTGGGTTACTAGGCACTTGTCAACCGGTTATCCACTGACGACTGTATCGCTCCCCTGCTTCTAAATTGTGCGTTTTGCTGCTTTTGCTAACAATGTATATCTTATAACGATGAAAACCGTATTTTATACTGTGTCTATGAAATATATATATTAATACCAACGCAAACTATGAGATGATGCCCTTGCCTAACAGTTGTTTAAGTGCCAGCGGCACGTACTGTTACGAGCAAATTGGATCCCTCCGGGGTCAATAATCTCACAGTTTGCGTTAACACCACTTTTAGTTTCGTCTTCAGTCCGGTTCTCCAAAAGCGTTCGGTCTTGGGAAAGTAGGATAAAATTGCATACGAATCGGGTAGTAAAACAGAACCGATCTTCAACTATTTGCTTTTCCTTTGCAGTGGAAATGAAAGCGGGACGATTGACACCCGACAAACTATGGAAACACTCGTATGCACCACGCCAGGCCAGTTTGAATACCGTCCCGGCCTAAAACCGGAGCTGACTCCGGGGCACGCCATCGTAAAAATTCAGCGCATCGGCATCTGCGGAACCGACCTGCACGCCTTTGAAGGAACGCAGCCGTTTTTCGAATATCCCCGGATTCTGGGTCACGAACTGGCGGGAGAGCTGGTCGATTTCGACGATGCGCCCGGTTTTCAGAAAGGCGAACGGATTACGTTCATGCCCTATTTCTACTGCGGAACCTGCGTGGCCTGCCGCGCCGGAAAAACCAATTGCTGCGCCCAGCTCCGGGTTTCGGGCGTTCACATCGACGGCGGCATGGTCGAATACCTGAGCGTTCCAAGCTATTCGCTGATTCACGGCGACGGCCTGAGCCTGGACGAACTGGCGCTGGCCGAGCCCTTGTCCATCGGTGCCCACGGCATTCGGCGGGCGGATGTACAGCCCGGAGAGTTTGTGCTGGTGGTTGGCGCCGGGCCGATCGGTCTGGGGGTCATGGAGTTTGCCCGAATTGCGGGTGGTCAGGTCATCGCGATGGATGTGAATGAATCCCGGCTGGCGTTTTGTCGGGAGAAACTCCGGGTGCCCTACACCATCGACGCCCGTTCGGCCGATGTGGCTGAACAGCTCCGCGAGATAACCAACGGCGACATGCCGACCGTGATTGTCGACGCCACCGGCAACCGGACGGCCATCAACAACGCGTTCCCGTATATGGCCCACGGCGGGCGGTATGTTCTGGTCGGTTTGCAACGGGGCGACGTCTCTTTGAGCCATCCCGAATTTCACAAACGCGAAGCCACGCTGATGAGCAGCCGGAACGCCACCCGGCAGGATTTCGAACACGTTCTGGCCTGTCAGAAAAAGGGGCTGATCGATCCGGTCACCTACATTACGCACCGGGTTCAGTTCGGTCAGGTCCGGGACGAATTCGCCGGCTGGCTGAATCCGGCCAACGGCGTGATCAAAGCGATGGTGGAACTCAACAACTGATCCGGCAGCGTTTGCAGCCTAATAAGCCGGTTTTTGACGCAAAAACAATAGGGTTCCCGCGCCGAATTTGGTATCTTGCTTTTACATATGAAAGACCTTAAAGACCGTTCGCGCAGGCTTCGATTCTACCGGAAAATTCACGGGGTATTGGGCGGAACCCTCTTCTTCTTTTTCTTAATCATTGCGGTGACGGGGCTCCTGCTGGGTTGGAAAAAACATTCCGGCGGGGTATTACTGGCCAAATCGTACAAAGGCGTTTCGGCCGATCCGAAAACCTGGCTGCCCGTCGATTCGCTCCAGAAAATTGCGTTCAACACGCTGCGGGACTCGGTTTCCGCCGAGCTGTCGCCGGAACTGGACCGGATCGACATTCGTCCGCAGAAAGGCATGGTGAAATTTGTGTTTGCCGATCACTACGCAGGCATTCAACTGGATTGCGCCACCGGCCAGGTCTTACACATCGAAACCCGCCGGTCCGATTTCATCGAAAAACTACACGACGGTTCCTACCTCGACGCCCTGGTCAAACTGGATGAACAACCGTTCAAACTCCTCTATACCAGCATCATGGGCATCGCGCTGATCCTGTTTTCTGTCACCGGTTTTTACCTCTACTACGGCCCGAAACGGATTCGACAGGAGAAGCTGACGCGGTCGGCCAAACCGGTGATTCAATAACGGTTTACGGTTTACGGTTTACGGTTTACGGTTTACGGTTTACGGTTTACGGTTTACGGTGGCTAACTTGCGTCAGCCACCGTAAACCGTAAACTGAAAACCGACTTAAAACCGCCCTAAAACCTCGCCCGCAGCGAAACGATGACGTTCCGGCCCGGTGCCACGATTCCCGAACTGTAGGGACGATACCGCTGATCGGTGAAGTTTTCCACCCCCGCGTTGATCGACAACAGATCCGTGAGTTGGTAGTGCGCCTTGAAATTCAAGGTGTACCAACCCGGCGAATACGGTTTTCCGTCGGCGTCGATGGCATACATGTAATCCTTGCCCTGCTCTTCCTGCGCCAACTCGTTGTTGGCCACCTTGTCATTGTACATCCCGTAGAGTTCCAGCCGCAGCTTTTTGGCCGTATAACTCAGCCGCGTGATGCCGAACCAGGGAGCCGCGTGACGCAGCGGGCTGGTGGTGCCGTCGTCCAGTTCTTCGTCACCCTTCTGGTAAGTAAAGTGTGACGACAGACCGAATCCGGCTGGCAACTTGATTTCCAGACCAGCCTGAATCCCGTAGACCGTCGCTTTGGCCGCATTCTGAATCGCCTGAACCTGACTCAATTCGCCATGGTACTGAATGCTGTCCTGACCGTTCAGCGTAAAATTCCGCCGAACCAGCGCGTTGTCCAGATACGTATAATATGCCGTCAGGTCGACTTTTACCCGGTTTCCGAAGACTTTGGCAACGCCCACCTCCGCATTGTAGGCATACTCCGCCTTCAGATTCGGATTGGGAATGACCACCGAACCCGGCTCCGATTCAAACACCTTTCCGACATCATCGACGTTGGGCGAGCGAAAACCGGTGGACAGATTCGCACTCAAACTCCAGGTGCTGGCCGGGTGATAAACCAGTCCCGCGCTGCCGGTCAGGGCACCGTTGTTAAGTTTCGCGGTGGTAAACGGGAACGGGTAAAACGTGGTTTCGAACTTCGAATTCAGGACAAACTGGTTGTAGCGCGCTCCGGCCTGAAACGTCAGGTTGTCGCTGGCTTTTAGCTGGTACGTCAGGTAAGCCGCATACGATGCCCAGTTCGATTTGGGGTAGCGCGGAGCACCCGGCACGGAAGCATTCGTGACAATGTTCAGATTCGTAGCCGTCGAAATCACATCGTTGTAGATCGCTTCCAGTCCATAAAACAGCTTTTGTTTGTCGTTCAACTGCTTGTTGAAGTCGATACTGGCCGAAAAAGCATTCACCTTTTCGAGCGTCGTCCGCCGTTCGGGCGTATTCAGGTCGCGGTCGATGCGGCTTTCTTCAAAAAACTGGTGGGCCAGCCGGATGCTCATCTGGTCGTATAATCCTCCGCTTGCGGTATTCGTGATGGTCAGGTTGTTCATCATCCATTCCTGCGGGCCGTAGTTCCATTCCGCACTGCGTGGCAGATTCCGGCGGTAGCGCAGAAGCCGGTCGTATCGCGCGTAGTTGGACGTGGTCGAATACTGAAAACCGTAGTTGAAATCCCAGCGGTCATTCGGTTTGAACCGAATTTTCTGCATCAGATTGATCTGCGAATAGCCCGTCGGACGCTGCACCCGCTGGTCCTGGTTCTGAATCACCCGGTCTTCGCTGTCGATCCGCTCGACGTATTCCTTGCGGAGGTATTCGTCCGGCCCGTGCGAACCCATGCGCAAATCGCCGAAATCGTTGTGGGAAATGCTGGTGGCAATCCCCCATTTTTTCCAGCCCACACGCACGTCGGCGTGGCCCGTCAGCTCGCTGTTGGCGGACGAATACCGCCCCACCGCCGAACCCGACACCAGCGGTTCTGCACTGTCCGACAATTTGGGCATCAGCGTGTAGAAACTCATCACGCCCCCAATGGCATCACTACCGTACATGACCGAACCCGGCCCAAAAACCACCTCCGTATTTTCGATGGAAAACGGATCAAGCGAAATCACATTTTGCAGGTTACCACTCCGAAAAATAGCGGTATTCATCCGCACGCCGTCGACCGTAATCAGCAGACGGTTGGTCGAAAACCCGCGAATCATCGGGCTTCCTCCGCCCTGTTGGCTTTTCTGGATGAACACTTCGCCGGATTGGCCCAGCAGATCGGCGGCCGTCTGCGGATTCTGAAACGCTACGTCTTTGGCCGAGATTGTCGTAATTTTGACCGGCACATCCCGGCTCGACTGATTCCAGCGATTGGCCGTCACCACCACCTGATCCAGCGACAGCGACGACGGTTTGAGGTACAGAGACAACCCGGCTTTCGCCAGTTCGTCGTAACTGACGGTTTGGGCCTGGTAGCCAACGGATCGGATCT
Source organism: Larkinella humicola (assembly GCF_008727875.1). Taxonomy (GTDB): domain Bacteria; phylum Bacteroidota; class Bacteroidia; order Cytophagales; family Spirosomataceae; genus Larkinella; species Larkinella humicola. The sequence goes on from NZ_VTWS01000008.1 coordinate 226,128, forward strand.
CGATCCGGTCAGCGCCTTTAAAAGCGGTGATGTCTACCTTGCCTTTGGCTCCTGAAAGAAGCAAAACCGTCGGTTCCTGGCTCGAAAGCGTCACCCGTTCGAGCGGCCGGGAATCTTCCCGGTCTTTGATGGCAATCACCTGGGCGTAGCTTTCCGCGTAGGCCCCGAGCAACGCCCAGAGAATTATAATTTTTTTCATAGCTTACCGGTTAGGAAGACACGAAAGACCTGAGAAGAGCGACAACCCTTTGTTCATCAAGGGCGTGCTCTTTACTCTTTTGTCTTTATTCTCTTGTCTTCGGTATTCGTTTCACATGCATTCAGACACACGCATTCGAAGCTGACGGGAAATGGTCAGCCCGGAAATCAAACGTACACGATGTGAAACGACCGTTCAGGTGGAAGCTGCGGAGGGGTGAGGGCCACGTAGAGAGCAAACTGGTTGATAAAACCGCCGACCCTTTGTTCAGGAAACCAGTTGGTTGGGGGATAAATCCAGGAAAGCAATTCCTGGCAGAAAAGCGGTTGTAAAAAGGGGGAGGCTTCGGTCGATTCTTCTTCCTGCTGCGCGTCTTTTTCGAGCATTTCCAGCGACGCCAGTTGTCGGTTCAGGCGGGTTTCTTCTTTGTCCCACCAGCACTCGTAAACCACACTGTCGCCGACCACCGTCGTTGCGATCAGGTCATACATCTGCCCCTGGTATTCAAACTCGTGGTCGTGTTCCCAGCGCAGGCTGGTTTTGATTTCGGAAACCGCCAGTTTCAGCATCACCCGCTGCGATTCCGTACGGCCCTCTTCCAGACGGTTTTCCACGTCTTTCCTGACCCGGTATTTTTGGGATTGCAGGAGCGTATAGGTTCCCCAGAAAGGCAAACCCAGCGTCATCAGGAGCAGTATGAGTATCGACGTCCTCAATCCGGCAAATGGGTAAAGGTTAGAGCAAGCGGAACACGGGTTGGTTTCAAAAAAACAGGAACCAGCTAACCGGAACTTTCGTCCTGATTAGCTGGTAGTGGGCAGGGTTAGTTAGTCAATTTACAAACTCTTAATGGTTTTGGTCTTCAGAATCGACTCCAGTTCGCCCAGGTGCTGATTCAGTTCTGCCGACAGTTCTTCGTACACTTTATACGAGCCGTCGGTCGGTTTGGCATCCCCGGTTTCAACGCTCCGCCACAACGACGCCAGGCGGTTGTTGAGCTTGATCGGGAAGTTCAGCGGATCCTGGCCACTCTGGTTGCGGATCTGATACAGGTTTTCTTCCACGATGCTCAGTTGCTCGATGATCTTTTTGTTGGCCGGGCTGTTGGTTTTGCCCAGTTTTTCTTTCAAATCCCGAATCTGAACCACCGCGTCGTTCGCCTTGCTGGTTTGATCACGCAGTTTGATGGCCAACTGGAACTGTTCCTGAACATCAGCATCAGTTACGCCTTTCAAACGCGGATCGAGCTTGATTTCAAACGGTTGCGTGAGGGTTTTGCCAGCGGTCGTGAGCCGGATCTGGTATTTTCCCGAAGGAGCCAGCGGTCCCATCGTGGGCCGCGCACTCCAGACAATCATCCCCTTGAACTCGGTAGCTCCCGGATACCGCATGTCCCACTCGAAGCGGTTCAGACCGGCATTTTTCGTTGGCGGTTTTACGCGTGGAGCGCGTGGATTGTCTTCATCCATTTCAGCCGCAGCCGCTTTTTCACCTCCGGCCGGTGCATCGACGCTTTCAAAACTGCGAACCAGATTGCCTTTCGAATCCAGAATTTCAATTTTTACCTTGTCGGACGGTTTCGCCAGGTAATACTGGAAAACCGCATTCTGAACCCGACGGACGGCACTATACGGTTTGAAAAAATGCACGTCGGCTTTGGCCACTTCGGGCGAAAACTCCCGAATCGGAGCCACGTCGTCCAGCACATACATCGAACGACCGTGGGTACCGATCACCAGATCTTTTTCGGTTACGATCAGATCAGAGATTTGGGTGTCGGGCAGGCCCAGTTGCATCGGCTGCCAGTTGTCGCCGTCGTTGAACGACACATAAACGCCGTGTTCCGTACCGGCATACAGCAAACCGGGCTTCGTCATATCTTCCCGAACCGTGTGGGCGTAATGCCCGGCGGCAATACCGGTCACGATTTTTTTCCAGGTTTTGCCGTAGTCATCCGTTTTCCAGAGATACGGGGCACGGTCGTCCATCTGATACCGTTTGGCGGCAATGTAAGCCGTTCCGGGCTTGTGTCGCGAGGCATCGATGATGCTGATCCGGGTGTGTTTCGGCAAATCTTTCGGCGTAATGTTCTGCCAGGTTTTGCCGTGATCGCGGGTGATGTGCACCAGCCCGTCGTCGGAACCGGCCCAGATCGTATTGACATCGTGGAAGGAAGGGGCCAGCGCAAAAACCGTCGCGTAAATTTCCGGGCCGTTCATGTCCATCGTAATGACCCCGCCACTTTTTCCGAGTGAGGCTGTATCGGCCAGCGTCAGGTCCGGGCTGATTTTCTGCCACGACTGTCCTTCGTTGGTCGACATCCAGACGTGTTGTGAACAAACGTACAAGCGGTTTGGATCGACCGGCGAGAACACGATGGGATACGTCCACTGCCAGCGTTCGGGCAACGCACTGGAGGGTTCGCCGGAGAAAAACCGGGGATACACCTGCACATCCCGCACCTGACCGGTGGCCCGGTTGTAACGCGTCAACAACGCCCCCTGGCTACCGGCGTAGAAAATATCCGGGTTTTTCGGGTCCTGAGCAATGTAGCCGCTTTCCCCTCCCCCAACATCGTAATACCGTTCCGATTTCTTGAGTGAATTGGACCGGGCCTGCATGTGATTCCAGCCTTCGCTGGCCACGGCCACAGTCGAGTTATCCTGCTGGGCACCGGCCACATGGTACGGAAAATCATTGGTCACCGTGATGTGGTACAACTGCGCCGTCGGGAAGTTTTCGTCCGTCCAGGTTTTGCCGCCGTTGACCGAAACCGTTCCCCCGCCGTCGTTGGACGACACCATCCGCATCGGGTCAGTCGGGTCGATCCACAGGTCGTGGTTGTCACCGTGGGGCACCGTAATCGTTTTGTCAAATTTCACCCCGCCGTCCGACGATTTGAAGAAACCGACATTGAGGCAGTATACGCCGTCTTTGTCTTTCGGATCGGCGTAGATGCGCGAGTAGTAGAACGCCCGCTGACGCAGTTTCCGCTCGGAGTTAACGTATTTCCAGGTCATCCCGGCATCATCGGAACGGTACACTCCGCCGTCGTTAGCTTCCACAATGGCCCAGACGCGGTTGGGATCAACCGGCGAAACCGTGACGCCAATTTTACCGACCGGCCCTTTCGGCATGCCCGGTTTATTGGTCAGTTCGGTCCAGGTGTCTCCCCCGTCGGTCGATTTGAACAGACCACAGGCACCACCGCCCCCCCACATTTTGTAGGGCGTGCGATACACCTGCCAGATCGACGCGTAGATCACTTTCGGATTCGTGGGGTCGATGATGAGGTCGGCGGCTCCGGCCTTGTCACCTTTGTACAGGACTTTTTTCCAGGTCGTACCGCCGTCCGTTGTCCGGAAAACACCCCGCTCTTCGTTCGGGCCGTAGGGGTGACCCAGAGCCGCGACGTAAACCGTATTCGGGTCGGTGGGATGCACGCGAACCCGGGCAATGGCCTGCGTATTTTTCAGACCGATGTTTTTCCAGGTTTTGCCCGCGTCGGTGGTTTTGTAAACGCCGTCGCCCTGCATGATGTTGCCCCGGAACTGGGTTTCGCCGGTTCCGATGTAGACCACATCCGGGTTGGTTTCCGAAACGGCCACCGCTCCCACCGAGGAACTTTGCAACTGCCCGTCGGTAACGGGTGCCCAGGTGTTCCCGCCATCGACGGTTTTCCACAAGCCCCCACCAACCGCACCAAAATAGTATTCCTGTTTGCGCGAGGAACTTCCCGAAGACCCCAGGGAACGCCCCCCCCGGTTGGGACCGATGTTGCGCCAGGTCATTCCTTTAAAATGCAGGGAGTCGGTCGCCAGCACCGGCGAAGACGACTGAGCCGCGGCCGGCTCGGTCAGCAGAAGTCCCCCTAAAGCCGTCAGAATGAGACAGTGGTGTAATTTCATAGACTGTTTTTTCAAAAAAAGTATGTAGGGTTAATTTAACGCTTCATCAGCAGATCAGGATGGGTTATTTATTGATCGTCCAATTCCGGGTCGATTCTCTAGCGGTAGCCTTCGTTCTGATCCAGGTTTTTGTTGGAATCGATGTCCGCCAGGGGAATCGGAAAAACCTGCCGCCCCGCGTTCGTGAGCGTAATCGGCGGACCATTTTTCCGGGCAACAGCCACCAGTTTGGTCAGGGCCTGGTTGGTCCGGACCAGATCAAAGAAGCGGTGGCCTTCAAACGCCAGCTCAATTTTCCGTTCCTGCCAGATGGCCTGCAAGGTCGGCTGCAAACCGGTGACCGTCGAAGCGGCCAGTCCGGCCCGCGTTCTGATCCGGTTCAGATCGGCCAACGCACCGGTCAGGTTTCCGGTTTGGGCCAGGGCTTCCGCCCGGTTCAGATACACCTCGGCAATCCGCAGAATATGAACGTTATCGATGTTACCGGCTTTCTGGTATTTCGTCGAGTAATAGACACCGACCACATTGTCACGGGCCGTCATTTTTCCCCGAACATCGTTCGGATTGGCAATCAGTTCGGCGTAGAATCCCTCGTGAATGGCAATGTCGCCCCGGCCACCCATACTGGACGGGAAATACCAGTTGCGAAGACCGCTCTGGTCGGTGGAACCAAAGGCCAGTTCAAAAATGGATTCGGTGGAAAATGCCCCCGAGAAAATCGATTCGTAAGAACCCAGCAAGGCATATTTGCTGTCGTTGATGACCAGGTTGGCATACTCGATCACTTTCTGGGGCTGGTTGGTATACAGATACAGGCGGGAAAGCAGCGCCCGGGCGGTTCCTTTCACGGCCTGCGAACGGGTGGTCGTGATGTTCGCGTGCGTTTCCGGCAATAGCTCAAGCGACTTCAGAAGATCGCTTTCCACCTGCGCATAGGACTCCACCAGCGTAGACCGGCTCGGAAACAACGAATCGTCGACCTGTTTGGAAGGCTTCAGCACCAGCGGAATGCCCAACGTCCCCACCACACCCGGCACGCCCCCGTACGACCGGGTCAGGTCGAAAAACGTCAGGCCCCGGATAAAATACGCCTGCCCCAGAATGGCGTTCTTGGTGGCATCCGGAATGTCCGTCAGGGTCGGAACGGCTTCGATCAGCGTGTTGGCAATGTTGACCGCGCGGTAGGCCCGGGTCCACATCGCGGCATTTTCCCGGTTGGCCGGTGCCGTGACGTAGGTGTCCATTTCCCGGTAAAAATCCCAGGTTCCCACGCTCTGCGAAATATCGGCTGCGACATCGCCCATCAGGATGAAGTTTCGTCCGTAATAGTTTCCGTCCTGGAGCTGGTTATACATCCCGGCCATGGCCGCGGTGGCACCTTTCAGGTTGGTAACGGCCACGCTTTCCGACACCTCGGCCTGCGGTTCCTGATCCAGCACATCACAGGCCGTCAATACACTGCACAAAGCAGTGGTCAGAAGAATATGATTCAGTCTTTTCATGGCGTCAATTTTAAATGGGTACATCCTATTCGTAGCGGTTGAGAACGATTAAAAACTCACGTTGATACCAGCCATATACACCCGTGGTTGCGGCATCGTGTAGAACTCGATGCCCTGCGTGAGGTTGGTAGCCGCCGTTCCGGTCAGTTCCGGATCCAAACCGGTGTACTTCGTGAACGTCAGGACATTCTGGCCGGACACGTAAACCCGCGCACTCGACAGCTTAATTTTGCTCAATAGCGTAGCTGGCAGGCTGTAGCCGATCGACAGGTTTTTCAGACGCATGTACGAACCATCTTCCAGAAAGCGCGAAGGGCGCAGGTTGCCGGAATAGTTTTCCGCCGTCATTTTCGGGATCATCGTTTCATCACCCGGTTTTTGCCAGCGATCCAGTTGGCTCGTCATGAAGTTGGTGTTCCGCGTACCGCCGTGTTCTTGGAAGAAGCGGTTCCAGTGCAACTGCATGTTTCCGTAGGAATACTGGAAGAAGAACATCAGGTCGAAACCTTTGTAAGACAGCGTGTTGGTAATCCCGCCGAAGAAATCCGGGTTGGCGTTGCCCACGATCTTGCGATCGACGTTGGCATCAAACTTGCCATCACCATTCACATCCGTAAAAATGGGTGCTCCCGTTTCCCGGTTGACGCCGGTTTGCTCGTGGAAATAGAACGAATACATGGAGTAGCCCTCTTCGTAGCGGTAAATATCCCGGTTGTAAACGGTGAACGGCGCGGCCAGCTTGGTCAGGCGGTTTCTGTTGGTGGCAATGTTAAAGTTCACATTCCAGTCGAGCTTGTCCGCTCCACCGCGCAGGACGTCGGCATTGATGCCCAGTTCGACCCCACTGTTCTGCACCGAACCGTAGTTCTGCACCAGCGTATTGAAACCGGACGTCCGGGGAACCGGAACGGCCAGCAACAAATCCCGCGTGTTCTTGACGTAATAATCGGCGGTAATTTTCAGGCGGTTTTTCAGCAGACCCAGGTCAAGCCCAACGTTGGTTTGCTCCGTGGTTTCCCATTTCAGGTTGGGATTGGCCAACTGAACGGGGGCCGTTCCCGGCAAGTTCACATACGCCGAAGAACCGGACACATCGCCCAGATCGTTCAGGTTGCCACCCCAAAGACCCAGGGACTGAAAATTCGTAATCCCGCTCTGGTTCCCCGTAAAACCGTAGCTAGCCCGGAGTTTCAGGACGTTGATTGCCGACACCGATTTCATGAACGACTCCTCGGAGAGCAGCCAGCCTACGGCCACCGACGGGAAAGTTCCCCAGCGGTTGGCCACCCCAAACCGGGAAGAACCATCGCGCCGGATGTTCACCGTGGCCAGGTATTTGTTTTTGTAGTCGTACACAAACCGGCCAAACACCGAAGCGATTCCCCAACTGGAGCCTTCAGACGTACCGGTTTGAACAGCCGCCGAGATGATTTTGCGGAAGTCGTTGCTGGGAAACTGCTGGCCCGTCGCCGACGTCCGGCTGAAAACCGACTCCTGAACCGACGTTCCCACCAGCGCGTTGATCGAGTGATTGCCGAAGCTCCGCTGGAACGTCAACACGTTCTCCTGCACCCAGTTATCATCCCGCGTGTTGACCGAACGGGCCGAGCCGTTGACCGCAGCACCGTTGTTCAGAAACGTGTCGTCGTAGAGATCTTCCTGGATGTTGCTGTAATCCAGGCTGAAGCTGGACCGCAGACTCAAACCCGGTATAATGTCGTATTGGGCGTATACATTGGCCAGAAACCGGTTGGTCGACATCGTGATGTCGTTGTGTTCAACAGCCGCCAGCGGGCTTTCAAAAGTTCCGAACTTGGTATATGACCCATTGGTCTGGTAGAAAGGCAAGTTGGGCGGCAGAAAGAAGGAGCCTTCCAGCGCACCGGAAATGTTGTCGTCGTTCCGAACGCGGTTCCGGAAGTTCCGCGAGAACAGCACGCTGGTTCCGACTTTCACCTTGTTGACGGGCGTAAAGTCGAGGTTGACCCGGCCGCTCGTCCGTTTGAAATCGGAGCCTTTGATGACGGCTTCCTGAAAGAAGTTGTTGACCGAAACCAGGTACTGGATTTTGTCGGTACCGCCCGTAATCGACAGGTCGTGGTTGCGCAGGAGTCCGTTCTGGAAAACCGGCTCTCGCCAGTCGGTGTTGATGGTTCCGGCCGGATTGGCATACGGAGCCGCCTGGCCGTTGTTGACCGACGCTTCGTTGATCAGCGTTTCGAAGGTCGTTCCGTCGACTACGGCGGGTTTGCGCCACAGGTTCTGCGTACCGATGTAGGTACCGAAGCTGATTTTCGCTTTTTTGTTGGCACCGCGTTTGGTGGTGATCAGCACGACGCCATTGGCCGCCCGCGCCCCGTAAATCGCGGTGGCAGAGGCATCTTTCAGGATTTCCATGGACGCAATGTCGGCCGGGTTGATGTCGGCGATGGGGTTGGTAGTGCTTCCGCCCAGGCCAATCGCCGAAAGGCTCCCCGACTGAATCGGAATACCGTCGACGACGTACAGCGGATCGCTGGAGCCGTTGATGGAGGTCGTTCCCCGCACCCGCACCATCATGCCGCCCCCGGGCGTACCGGAGTTGGCGCTCACCTGCACCCCGGCGGCCCGTCCCTGCAGGAGCTGGTCGCTGCTGGGAGCCGGAATGTTTTCGATGGCCTTGCCGCTCACTGACGCAATGGAACCCGTGATGGTTTTCTGGGCCTGTGTGCCATACCCGGTCACAATCACTTCTGATAAGATCTTGGTATCGGTCACCAGGGCCACATCGATTTTCGACTGGTTTCCGACGACCACTTCTTTATTCTGGAACCCAATGGACGAAAAAACCAACGTTCCGCCTTTGGTACTGATGCTGAGCTGATAGGCCCCATTGGCATCGGTGGTCGTGCCGATCGAAGTGCCTTTCAGCACTACATTCACGCCCGGTATGCCGGTATTTTCTTCCTGGCTGTTCACGATCCCTTTCAGGATGCGGTCCTGCGCCTGCAGAAGATGGGCGGAAAAAATAAGAATAAGAACAGTAGCAATTTGCTTCATTGGATGAGTTGATTTTGGGTTACACAAACTCCGGTGGAGGTGGGAAACGGACGTAGCAGCCTTCCCGGATCTACTAGTCCGGTGAGTAGGGTCGATTCATTTCCGTTTGCAAACAGGTTACGCTCTCGCCGGACACACGTGGCACACAAGCCAGTGTACCGGACGGGCAGATCGGACGCCGTAGACGAGTCGGTATTCGTGTATTTGAAAAACCTGCGGCTGTTAGTGTGTAGGCCTGGCAGCGGATTGTAAGAAAGTAGTAGCCATGATAACTTGTGGTTAGAAATGGGAAACTCCGTCTGAATTGGTTCCAAACGGCTACTTTTCTTGCTTGACTGGAAGGGAATAAACAGAGCTGGCGGATAAAGCAAGCCCTGAAAATGTACTGGGAGAGTTACGAAGAATATTCTTTGGCAAATTTAGGAAAAAGCCAATTTTAATGCAAAGGAAATGATCAATAATATTTTCTTTTATTTCAATCTTCAACAGTGTTTTTTATTGTTAAAACAAAAATCAGCTTATTATTTTCTCCATTCATTCGTTAATAGACGGAATATATTGTACATCGAAACAATTGGATTGATGAGGAGATATATTGGTATTTCCCTGATTGAGCAAAACATAGTAAACCAAATTTTGCACTATTCTTTTATATTGTTTTTTCTATCTGCGAAAATCATTATTTGTCAAAATTAAAATACGATTAAACTTGACATCGGTTGGATTGCTTCTAATATTTGGGAGGAGTTTACGAAATACTTACAAGGCTTACCACCCGATTCCAGCTTCCAGCCGCACTCGAAGCCGGTCTCGAAAAATAGCAGTTGAAATAACAACTGTATCGGGTTGTCACTGACAATCCTGATCATTCATCATTGATTATTGTAACGGGTTTTTACCGCCCTAACGGATTTTCTGTGTGCATTGCCACTCTGGAAGGGGAGCAGCAAAACACACGAAAAGCGGTTTGGATCTGTAAAAGAACCGGAAGACCTTGCTTGATTGGTATACCGGCCCGACTGTCTCCGACCGACGTGTTATGTGCGGCCTGACCCGGCGTGTTCGGAGCAGTCGTTGCCCGGTGTTTTACCAGAAAATACTTCCCACTGATTTCGTGTTTTTGGGCACAGACCTGACGTGTACGGGGCAGGCACAACTCTTATCGTTCATTCATGAAAAATCCTTTATTCGCTTCTTTTTTGGGCAATCGGGCCTCAGCCGCCGTTGCATGGATCGTGCTGGGTCTGCTCCTGATCCCCGACCCGGCCGTGGCCCAGCGAAAAGCCAAAACCGATTCCCCAACCGTCAAACCCATTTCAGGCGACCTTTTCAACGGCTTGCGGTGGCGTAACATCGGGCCGTTCCGGGGTGGGCGCTCCCTGGCGGCAGCCGGTCACGTCGACCAACCCCTTACGTACTACTTCGGAACTACCGGCGGTGGCGTCTGGAAAACCGTCAATGGCGGAGCCAACTGGCTTTCGATTTCCGACAGCACATTCAAATCCAGTTCGGTAGGTGCGATTGTCGTTGCGCCCTCCGATCCGAATATCATCTACGTCGGCATGGGCGAATCCGACATTCGGAGTAATATTTCGTACGGCGACGGCGTCTATAAATCGACCGATGCCGGCAAGACCTGGAAACACATGGGACTGAAAATGGCCGATGCGATTGGCAACATTGAAGTCCATCCCCAAAACCCCGACATTGCCTACGTCGCGGCTCTGGGCAATCCGTTTGCACCGAACAAGGAACGCGGTGTTTTCCGGACCACCGATGGCGGTAAATCGTGGAAACACATTCTGGCCAAAAACGACAGCACGGGAGCTGCCGTGGTGGAACTCGACCCCAACAATCCGTCGATCGTTTATGCGTCGATGTGGCAGGCCTACCGCAATAGCTACATGATGAGCAGCGGTGGACCGGGTTGCGGTCTATACAAATCGACCGACGGCGGTGACACCTGGATCAGCCTGCACGACAAACCGGGTATGCCCAAAGGCCTGCTCGGAAAAATTGGCATCACGGTTTCGCCGGTTAACTCCAACCGCCTGTATGCGATGGTCGAAAATGCCAAAGGCGGTTTGTACCGTTCCGACGATGCGGGTATGACCTGGCAACTGATCAACGAAGACAAAAACCTGTGGCAACGGCCGTGGTATTACATGATGCTGGCGGCCGACCCGCAGAACGAAAACGGCCTGATCATCCTGAACGTGAATGCCTTAAAGTCGTATGATGGCGGTAAAACCTTCTCCCGGATTCCGGTTCACCACGGCGATACGCACGACATCTGGTGGAATCCGAAGAACCCGCAAAACTTCATCATTGCCGACGACGGCGGGGCCGAAGTGACCTACAACGGCGGGGCAACGTTCTCCGACATCGACATTCCGACGGCGCAGTTTTACCACGTCTCGCTGGATAACGACTTCCCGTATAACCTCTACGGGGCGCAGCAGGACAACTCGGCGATCCGGATTGCCAGCCGCACGACGGATTTCTCAATCGGTGCCGGAGCTTGGTATCAGGTGGCTGGTGGCGAGTCGGGCTACATTACATCCGATCCGAACAATCCCGAAGTGACGTTTGGGGGAAGCTACGACGGCTTGATTACGCGCTACGACAAAGGAACGGATCAGAACCAGCGCATCAACGTCTACCCGGACTACAGCATGGGTGCGCCTTCCGCCGACCGGAAATACCGGTTTCAGTGGACGTTCCCAATAGTTTTTTCTCCACACGATCCCAAAGCCCTGTATGTGACCTCGCAGCACGTTCACCGCAGCTACGATTACGGCCATACCTGGGAAGACCTCAGTCCGGATTTGACGCGCAACGACCCGAAAACGCAGGGCGATACGGGCGGGCCGATCACGAAAGATAACACCGGTGCCGAGACGTTCCCGACGGTTTTCACCTTTGCCGAATCGCCCATCGAGAAAAACGTATTTTGGGCGGGTTCCGACGACGGGTTGATGCACATCAGCCGCGACGGTGCCAAAAGCTGGCAGAAAATTACCCCGCCGACTTCGCAACTGCCGGAATGGGCCATCATGAGCATGATTCACCCGTCTGAGCACACGACCGGAAAAGCATATTTGGCGGCCAAACGCTACATGTCGGGCGACCGCAAACCGTATCTGTTCAAAACAACGGATTACGGAAAAACCTGGACATCGATCACGGCGGGCATTCCGGCGGACGAATATTGCCACGTGGTTCGGGAAGATCCGAACAAAGCCGGTTTGCTGTATGCCGGTACCGAACGTGGTGTCTATGTGTCGTTCAACGATGGAACGTCCTGGCAGAAACTGAATCTCAACCTGCCCATCACGCCCATCCGCGATCTCCAGATTCACAAACGGGAAAAAGACCTGGTGGTGGCCACGCACGGCCGGTCGTTCTGGATCATGGACGACATTACGCCCCTGCACGAGATCGCCGATCAGCAGGCCAAAGGCACGTTAGCTGGCAAATCGGTTCATTTGTTCAAACCGCGACCGGCTTACCGGATGGACGGCGGCACCGAAAACCTGCGCAGCGGCCCCTCGCTGGACGAAGGCGAAAACGCGCCCAACGGTGTTCTGGTGCGGTATTACCTGAAAAACAAACCAGCCAAAGAACTGAAATTGCTCTTCATGACTACGGCAGGCGACACGATCATTACGTATTCCAATACCAAAGACAAAAAGGGAACACCACTGAAAATCGCGAAGGAATTTTACGACGATGCGACAGCCAAAAGACCGGGAACCGCTCCGGCGCTTTCGGGCATGAACGCTTTTGTCTGGGACATGCGGTATCCGGATGTAACCCCGGTCGATGGCATCAACGTGATGTGGACGGGCCGTGGAACGGGCGCCAAAGTAGTACCGGGGCAATACAAAGTCCGGCTTTTGCTGGGAGATTCGCTGGTGGCCGAACAACCGTTCGAAATCCTGAAAGATCCGCGCCTGAAGCTGACGGATGCCGACTACAAGGCGCAGTTTGACCTGTTGTCGAAAATCAACAACAAGCTGTCGGAAACGCACAAGGGTGTCAACCAGATTCGCCAGATCCGGAATCAGGTGAGCGGGTATATGAAAGACGTAAAAGACCCGGCGGTAGCGGCAAAATTCAAGAAAGTGACGCAGCCGATGCTCGAAACACTGGACAAACTGGAGTCGGAGCTGATGCAGCCCAAATCAAAAGCGCAACAGGATGCCCTGGCCTATCCCATCCGGCTGAATGACAAACTGGCGGGCGTTAGCTCGGTGGTTTCTTCCGCCGACACCAAGCCGACCAAAGCGTCTTACACGGTTTACGAAGCCCTGGAAAAACAGGTCGACGGTTCGCTGACCAAACTGAAAGACATTATCAATCAGCAGGTTCCGGAGTTCAACCGACTGGTAACCGAGCAACGCATCCCGGCCATTACGCCCTGATGATTTTGTGCGAGGTGAGAAGAAAGACGTGAGAGCAAAGACCTGTTCTTCCAGCTTTCACGACTTTCTTCTTTTCCTCCACTTGTTTTCAAGGCGGTTTCCTGAGAAAACAACCTTTTCACTTTTCTTGAGGTCGTATAGCGACCGAATATGTATAGACCAGGTCTGACCGAAGCCTACTTTGGGAGGTCGCATAGTGACCAGATGTTTATAGCACACGTTTCACCGCAGCATCCTTTTTGGTCGCGTAGCGACCGAACGGCATCTTTTATCAGATCGCTACGCGACCAAAAAAATCAAAATCAATCTGCTTTCTACAAACATTCGGTTGCTAAGCGACCCGTATGGCATCTGGAACGTCCCGATTCTAACCGAAATCTGTTCGCCGGTAATTATTTATTTTATCAGATTTCTTCCTCAGGCATTTCCTGGCGAAAACCGCCTGAACGAATTGAAAAACCCATTACCGGGTTCCCTCTGTCCCGTTTTCAATAAAACCGTTCGCTTCCACCAGGAACGCATTACCGAATGGTTTTTCCATCCCGTTTCCCGCTCGATTACCACCTCTTTGCCGGCATTTTACCCTGCTTTGCTGGTTCCTGCCAATCAGGCTTAGAAAAAATTTCTGCCAGCAGAGTCGGCGGAAAGCAGATTCCGATTTAATTCCTACCAATACGCATTGACACAGCAATATTTATTGAGTTTTACCCACTGTATAAGATAAAATCGTTTATTATTTAGATTTGTAAAGAAAATTATCAAAAGCATCTTATCCTCTTTTTACGCACGAACGACTTCATCAACAACCCTTTTTCAGCTTTCTGAGACCACACGTACATGAAGCGAGACACTATTTTACTGATCGGAGCCAACGGACAAATCGGTACGGCTCTGCTCCCCTGCCTACAGGATCGTTTCGGAGTCGACTCCGTGGTGGCGTCGGATTTACGAATGCCGACCCTGCCGCAGGGGCCGTTTGAAATCCTGGATGCCACGCAACCGGACGAGCTGGCCCGGTTGATCCGAAAATATAACGTTACCCAGATTTACCACCTGGCCGCCGTTCTCTCTGCCAAAGGCGAATCCGACCCGATCAGTGCCTGGAATCTGAACATGCAAACCCTGCTGAATGTCTTTGAAGTAGGCCGGACCTATAAACTCGACAAAGTGTTCGTTCCCAGTTCCATTGCGGCTTTTGGCGAGCATTCACCCAAATACGAAACACCGCAAACCGCCTACATGGACCCGTCGACGGTGTACGGAATCAGCAAAGTGGCCGCCGAAAACTGGTCGATGTATTACCACAAGCGATACGGGTTGGACATCCGCTCGCTGCGCTACCCCGGCGTCATCAGCTACCAGTCCATGCCCGGCGGAGGAACCACGGATTATGCCGTCGATATTTACCACAAAGCCGTTCAACACTTGCCGTTTGAGTGTTTTCTGTCGGAAAACACCCGCTTGCCCATGATCTACATGGACGATGCCATTCGGGCGACGATGGAACTGATGGAAGCGCCCGAAGATCGGGTTCAGGTGCGGACTTCGTATAACCTGACCGGCATGAGTTTTACGCCCGCCGAACTGACGGCGTCCATTCAAACGTATTTTCCGGATTTTGTTACCCGTTATAAACCGGATTTCCGGCAGGAAATTGCCGATTCGTGGCCCAAAACCATCGATGATTCGGCGGCCCGGCACGACTGGGGCTGGCAACCGCACTACGATCTGCCCGCCATGACCCGCGAAATGATTACCCAACTTACCCTAATTTACGATCCACAATCCCAACTGAAATAACATGACTCCTTACGAAACCACCCGCGCATCCTTTCAGCAGGAACTGGACAGCATCAAAGAAGCCGGTCTCTACAAATCCGAGCGGATCATTGTCTCCCCGCAGTCGGCCATTATTGCCGTGAAAGACGGACAGAAAGTACTGAACTTCTGTGCCAATAATTACCTGGGACTTTCCTCCCACCCCGATGTGATCGAAGCCGCTCACCAGGCCCTTGAGAGCCACGGTTTCGGCATGTCGTCGGTGCGGTTTATCTGTGGTACGCAGGACATTCACAAGGAACTGGAGCAAAAAACCGCCGAGTTCGTCGGCGCGGAAGACTGCATTTTATACGCGGCTGCTTTCGATGCCAACGGGGGCGTGTTCGAACCTTTGCTGACCGAAGAAGATGCCATCATTTCGGACGAACTCAACCACGCGTCGATCATCGACGGCATCCGACTGTGCAAGGCCAAACGGTTCCGGTATAAACACAACGACATGGCCGATCTGGAAGCTCAGCTACAGGCCGCTTCCTCGTCACGGCGCAAACTCATTGTTACCGACGGCGCCTTTTCGATGGACGGAACCATCGCCCAACTGGATAAAATCTGCGATCTGGCCGACCAATACGGTGCCATGACGATGATCGACGAATGCCACGCCAGCGGTTTTCTGGGCCGAACGGGGCGCGGCACCGCCGAATACCGCAACGTTCTGGGGCGAATCGACATCATCACCGGCACCTACGGAAAAGCACTCGGCGGGGCTTCCGGCGGTTTTACGGCGGCCCGGAAAGAAATCGTTGAACTGCTCCGCCAACGGTCGCGGCCGTACCTGTTTTCCAACACGCTGGCACCATCGATTGTCGGCGCATCGCTGAAAGTGCTGGAGTTGCTGAATGCATCGACGCACCTGCGGGACAAACTGGAAACCAACACCCGGTTTTTCCGGGAAGCGATGACGGCCGCCGGTTTCGACATCATCCCCGGCGAACACCCGATTGTGCCGATCATGCTCTACGACGCACCGCTGGCGCAGGAATTTGCCGCCCGGTTGCTGAAAGAAGGCATCTACGTCATCGGTTTCTTCTACCCGGTTGTTCCCAAGGGCAAAGCCCGGATTCGGGTGCAGATTTCGGCGGGTCATGAGCCGGAGCACCTGGAAAAAGCGGTGGCTGCCTTCACCAAAATTGGTCAGGAACTGGGCGTGATTCCCGCCTGATCGAATTCATTCCCCTACCATACAGCCTGCGGCCGGTCGGAACACACCGGGTAGGGGGATTTGTGTTCATGTCATTGCGTTGCGTTTCGGCAAAAAGAATACAACCCACTGTAAATCAATGACAAAAGAAAGCAAAACCGTAATCCAGGCCATTGCGCTGGGATTGGTCAGTAACCTGTTCCTCTCCGTTGGGCTGATTGTCAACAGTCTGATGGCATTTTCCGGTTCACACTGGGCCTGGACGGCTTCCCTCCGGTATTGGCTGCTGCTTCCTTTTCTGTTGATCATCGTTGCCGGGAACCGTCAGTTAAAACCGCTGCTGGTCGTCCTGAAACAGATGCCCGGCACGTTTCTGATCTGGGGCAACGTCGGCTTCGGAATTTTCTACGCCTTCCTGACGTTTGCCTCGCTTTTCGCACCCGGCTGGCTCGTAGCCGCCGGTTTTGAAATCACCATTCTGGCGGGTTTGCTGCTGGCGCCATTCATTTATTCAGATCACCGGGCCATCATTCCCCGGAAGGCCCTGCTGCTTTCGGCTCTGCTCGTGGTCAGCATTGCGGTGATGCAGCTTGAGAAAATGCAATCGTTCCACCTGGGCGATTCAACGCTGATCAGCCTGGGGTTAACGCTGGTGGCCGCCTTCTTGTGGCCGCTCGGCAACCGCAAACTGATGCTCGATCTGGAACACCGAAACATTCACCTGAGTGCCTGGCAACGCGTTCTGGGGATGTGTCTGGGGAGTCTGCCGGTTTTGATTCTCCTCGCGGTATACGGTTTTTACGAATCCGGCCCACCGGTCAAAGTGCAGGTGTTTTCGTCGTTGATGGCCGCCCTTTTTTCGGGGGTTCTGGGGAGCGTTTTATTCTTCAAAGCCATTCAACTGGTTCGGAAAAACCCCACAGCCCTGGCCACGGTCGAAGCGACGCAGGTCACCACCATCTTCTTTACGCTGATCGGTGAGATCCTTTTCAAAGGCGTCGGCTGGCCCGGTTTTTACGGCAATCTGGGCTTTCTCATCATGCTGCTTGGACTGAGTTACTACGTCTTTCTGTCGGTCCAAAGCAACAAATCCAAAAAAGTCCTGCAACCGGATCACGCTCTCTAACGATCCCGTACGGTTTTGCCTACCCCGCCCGATGACCGAGCGGGGTAGGCGTCGTTTCTTTTGTTGTCAGCTATTGCCAAATGTCACCGATTATTCGTTCGGACTCCCCTGTTGTTAACTCGCGCTCCTGCCCGACGCCTTTCCTGCCTAGTTTTACGCCATCGTTACGTTCTCCACACCATTTACTTTTGAACACCATGAAGAAATCTACCTTTATTCACCTCGTTCTGGGGTGCTGGCTCAGCTTTGTCAGTACATTTCCCGTTCAGGCTCAGGCGCCCCTTTCCCTCAAAACATTTCCCGGCGGTATTACCGAAATCATTCAGTACAATGGCGCTCTTTATTTCAACGCCAACGATGGCATCAACGGTGCCGAACTCTGGAAAAGTGACGGAACAGCCGCCGGAACCGTGTTGCTGAAAGACATCAATCCCGGCGCGGCCAGTTCGTCACCCGTGCGCATGATCGTGGTCAACAACACCCTGTTTTTTGCGGCCAATAACGGCACCAACGGCCAGGAACTGTGGAAAAGCAATGGTACAGCCGCCGGAACCGTGCTGGTGAAAGACATTCGCAGCGGTGGCTACGAGTCGAATCCCGCCTGGATGACCGATGTCAACGGCACGCTGTTTTTTCGGGCCAACAACGGCACCCATGGCAGTGAAATCTGGAAAAGCGACGGCACCGAAGCCGGAACGGTGTTGGTCAAAGACATCAACTACGGAGCCGCCGATGGCGACCCGCAGTACCTGGTCAACGTCAATGGAACGCTTTTTTTTAAAGCGAACAACGGCACCAACGGTTCCGAACTCTGGAAAAGCGACGGCACCTCCTTCGGTACGGTTCTGGTGAAAGATATCTATGCCGGTGCCAGTGGGTCCAACATTGCTTACTCGGCCAACATCAACGGCCTCTTGTATTTTGCGGCATGGACTTCGGAGACGGGTAGCGAACTGTGGAAAAGCGATGGGACGGCAGCCGGAACCGTGCTGGTGAAAGACATCTACGCCGGTCCTTCTCCTTCCGAAGTCTCCTTTCTAACCAACCTCAACGGCGTCGCGTATTTTAAAGCGTATGAACCGAATGCCGGGATCGAACTCTGGAAAAGCAACGGTTCGGCTCCCGGAACCGTGCTGGTGAAAGACATTCTCCCCGGCGCACCGGGCGAATCCAACGGCGTACCCGGTTTTCTGACAGTGGTCAACAACCAGATTTTCTTTACCGCCAATACAGCAGGAAAAGGCCGGGAACTCTGGAAAAGCGACGGGACGGCTGCCGGAACCGTGCTGGTGAAAGACATCAACCCCGGCCAGGAAGCATCGGATGCGACCAGTTTCGCCGAGCTGGGCGGTGTGCTGTACATGAGTGCCAAAACCGCTACGACCGGTTTTGAACTCTGGAAAAGCGATGGCACTGAAGCCGGAACGTTCCCGATTGCCGATATCAATCCGGGTGTGGCCGATTCATCACCGTATGAACTGACTCCGATCAACGGCGTTCTGTATTTTGCCGCCACCGGAGCGGGTGGCACCAAACAACTATTCCGTCTGAACCCCTGCGTCAGTCCACCCGCGCCGAACCTGGCTTCCGGTGGTCAAAACAAGGTAACCGTTACCCAAAATGCCCCGGCGGTGGTCCTGACGGCGTCCAACTGTTCGGGACAATTGAACTGGAGCGGGCCAAACAATGCGACCGGCACAGGCAACATCACCGTTCCGACCTCGGCGACCGGCACCTTCGTTTACACTGCCCACTGCGTCGTCAGCGGCTGCATCAGCCCGGCGTCCAGTGCAACGGTCATCGTTCAGCCCGCCGTCAGCAACCCCGGTCCCGGGCCGGTGGTAACGGGTAATTTCGAAGGGTATCTCGACAAGGTGGAGTGCGGCACGATGCGCGGCTGGGTTTGGGATAAAAACCTGCCAAACACCGTCATGAAGGTCGAATTTTTCGCCAATGGCAATTCCATCGGCACCGTCGACGCCAACATTTTCCGGCAGGATCTGAAAGATTCGGGCAAAGGCAACGGGGTTCACGCGTACAGTTTCCCGACCCCCGCCAGTCTGAAAAACGGCCTGACGTACGCCATCAGTGCGAAAGTGTACGGCAGTACGTATGTGCTCAAGTGGGCACCCAAAAACCTGACCTGCCCGAACGGAAGCCGCATCGCTACCGAATCGGCCGAAACGCCAAAACCGCTCGACGTGGTCGTACTCGGCAATCCGATCCAGGGTGACCAGCTTTCGTTCGACATCCGGGGGGCGGAAGGCGAACCCTTGCGGTTGCTGCTAACCGACCTGCAAGGCCGGGTGCTGGCCGAAAAAGAGGTCGTTCGGGCTTCCGAAGTGGAACACCAACGGTTTTCCGTACACCATGCCGCACCGAGTATCTTGCTGCTTCGGGTTGCCAGCTCCCGCCAAGCCCAAACCGTTAAAATACTGAAGGTTAAGTAATAACTGCTGATACCGATCCGTCATAAAAACCTAGCCTGAAAGGCTTGACGCTGGATAACCCCGGGTGCAACCCGGGGCTACCGGGGCTACCGGGGCACTGGGCTACCGGGCCAAGGCGAGACTAAAGATGGCAAAATCGGATGACGAGCTTCTTCAGTGAGCCGACTGCAGAGCTTCCAGCGCCCCGGCCAGATACACCAGCGGAGCGTTCCAGTTGATCGCAATTTCATTGGACGCGTAGGAACAGGACGCATCGATGAACAGCTCATCCGCCGACGTGGCCGTGTAGCCTTCGCACTTGTCCTGTTTCGGTGCATTGCCGTTGGGACCGCCCGACAACAGGCCCGGAACGGGGGCTTCAATCCCATCGGCTACCGAGGGCCGGTGGTGCGGATTCATGACCGGCTTATCGCCAAAACCGGTGACGAAGCAATAACCGGTGGCATTGCGGCCCAGCAAATAATCGAAGTTGGTCAGGGCGTTGCGCAGGTATTTTTTGTCGTTCGTCAAGCGATACGCCTGAACCAGCGCAATGCCCTGATTGGCCGCGACCGCGCTACTGCCCCAGATGTAATCCTGTGCCGACTTGCCCATGACGGTTTGGTACGCCTGTTTTTCAACGTCACGAATCAGTTCGTCGGCAAAACCGGTCAGCCGTTTTTTCAGTTGCGGGAGGTCCTGCCGACCCCGTGGCGTCAGGATCTTTTCAAACCGGGCCAGGGTGTAATACCCCAGCAGTCGCACCTGCGCCCAGGAAGGCAAGGGCATTTTGTCGTCCGGAAACAGGTTGACCGCCGTATAATAGGCATCGTTCTTCGTGGTTACGTACAATTCGGCGGCAGCCCAGATCCATTCATCGCTGGCGTCGCGGTCGCCGTATTCGCCGGTGACCACATCTGGATCAAACGCTTCGTTCATCGCATTCTGTCGGTAATACTGGTCGGGGTTTTTCTTTGCCCAATTCCACGCCCGAACAGCCGCCGTCACACAGGAGTCCGACAAGCCCGGCAATTCCCGACTCAACGGTTTGAAAATCCGCCCGGCCTGCGCCATCACAGCGGCAAAGTCGAGAGCCGCCGTCACGCTTTTCTGAACGACATACCGCTCCTTCGTAGCTTGGTCGGGCATCACCATGCCGTCGAACCGGGCATTGGTTAGTTTGTGGTAGACCCCGCCATCGGCCGGGTCCTGCATGGTCAGCATCCAGCGCAGGTTCCAGAGCGACTCGTCCAGAAGGTCCGGTATCGCGTTGTCACTTTCGGGAATAGCGGTTTTGAAGGTCTGGCAAAACTGCGGAAAGTCTTCGTAAAGCGCGAGAAGTGTTCCAGTCGTAATCCCCGAATTGACAATGTATTTGTTGTAATCTCCGGCATCGTACCACCCTCCCGGCGACGACAGAACCGTACGCGCCGGACGCCCGTCCGAAACCGCCGAAGGATGCACCAGCACCTGCGTATCTTCCCGGACATGACCCGCCGGACGGCTCCACGGCCCGGCGTAACGGGCGGGCAAATCCGTCGAAACCCGCTGGTAATAAAAGCCTTTCAGCGAACCGACGGCGACGGCGCGGTGAACATGGGGTTTGATATCGAAGGGATAGGAATACCCCAGACCGGGAATCAGGACGACAAACGTGCCGGTGGTTTTCAGCGCGGAGAAATCCGCCGTCCGGGCGGTTTTACCCGAAATCGCATTCTGGCGGGCTTCGCTCAGTTTGCCTTTAAAAACCGTTTTCTTCAAATCCGGCGTAATGATCCGGAATTCACCCGAGGCATCGCCAACGACCACCGCAACTTTGGCGGCATTAGGATAAAAACCGACCTGATTCAGGCGGATGTTGGTGGATAGCGGCTGGTTTTGGGCAAAACCGGCGATCAGTACCAGCAGAAAAAACAACAAAACAGAAAACTGGGCAGGTTTAGGGAATCGCATGGACGTAGGTTTTAGTCAAATCTACAACGATTCCGGGCGTTTAGGGCTTTTTCAGGTTCAAATTGGATGAGAAAGCAGGCTTTGAACCCGATTCGTATCCATTCCTTAAACCGCCCCTACATACTCTTTCAAATGACACCGGAGCGTTCGCAGCGATTGCATGATGTGGTATTCGACGGTTCGTTCCGGGATGCAAAGCTGAGCCGAAATTTCACGAACGGAGTGGTTTTCCATCCGGTTCAGCCGGAAAATCTGCCGGGTTTTATCGGGCAGATGCGCAATGCCTGACTCCAGAGCCTTGGTCAGATCATCGTAAGCCAGCAAATCTTCGGTATGGCAGTCGTGGTCGGACAGGCTGGCAATCTTGAAATTTTCGTATTTCTGCCGAATCAACAGGGCTTTGATGTGATTCAGTATTTTGTATTTGACCGCTCCAAATAAATATTTCTTCAGGTCTTCAATCTGAATGATCTCCCGCCGTTCCCACAAGTCGACGAAAAGGTCCTGAACCAGTTCCTCAGCGTTCTCCTGCGAATACAATTTCTTCCGGGCCACCCCAAAAAGTGGATGCCAGTATTTGCGGTAAATCGCCTGAAAAGCCTCTTCGTCCCCAGTTTGGAAGAGTTTTACCAAAACGGCATCACATAAAACCGAGTAGTCCATAGAAGATAGCGATAGTGGGTCTGCCTGAACATTTTTGCGGAGGATACTCCCCAAAAAGAATAAATTATTATTCTAAGATTCCCATTTTATGCCTGCACGCTATCCTGTACTTACCTGTGTTTACGTACCCGTAAAATGAGTCGCATTAAGCCAGCACTTGGTTTCGTCCTATTTTAGTTTGGCATTTTCTTACCGGCTGGGCGTAGCCTCTAGCCCCCTCCTATAACAAAACAAAGAATTTTTAGGAATTCCTGTCACAATAATATAAATATTTAATTATTTAACAGTACGATTTGCGGTTTCTCTTTTCAAGATTGACGTAACGGTATAGTCAATCCTTTTCCTCTACCAACGATTCCGGGTTTGTGACTGAGAATGCAAACGAATCACAAAAGCTTTTTGGAACTGCTTCAGCGCTACATGGATGGCGTCTGTTCATCTGAAGAAAAACAGATGATGGACTATTGGTATAGTTTGCTGGATCAGGATCACGAAGAAAAAACCGGTAGCCTTTCCAGACAGCAACTGGAGGAACTGCTCTGGACGAAAATTCAGCACCGGGTTCAGCGGGAAAACGAAACTGATACTCACACAATCAATCTCAAATGGTGGCAGCATGACGGATAAAGCCCAGTTGCTCCAAGACCTTTTCCTTTTTTTCACTAAACCCAAGACCTATGCGTACGACCCTCTACCGATGCCCCCGAAAGTGGCCCAACCGATTCTGATCGGCTCCGCCATGATTTGCTCTTTTCCGTTGAATCAAGCACCGAACTTTCTGACTGTAAGCTAGTTCGTAAACAGCAAAAAATTACCCATTGTTCTACTTCCTTAACAAAAAAGCAATGAAAAAACGCTTACAATTCATACCCATACCGGGTACTTTCATTCGGGCTTCGCTCCTGTTGTGCCTGTTGATGCTGGCCGTAACGGGTCTGTATGCGAATGAAAATGCCCCCCTCGACCGGCCCATCACCGGCACCGTTAAAGATGAAAAAGGCGAAGGATTGCCAGGTGTCAGTGTCGTGCTGAAGGGCTCCACCAAAGGAACGTCCACCAATGCCGACGGCAGCTACCGCCTGGATGTTCCGGAGAACAACGCCACCCTGATTTTCTCCTTTGTCGGCTACCTGTCCAAAGAAATTTCGGTTGGCAACCAGACCCGTGTCGATGTTCAACTGGCGACCGACAACAAGGCACTCGAAGAAGTGGTTGTTGTGGGGTACGGTTCACAGCGGAAGCAGGATATTACCTCCGCCGTCTCGGTGATCAGCATGAAAGACATCGGCGAGCAGCCTTCCAACAACATGAACCAGTTGTTGCAGGGCCGGGCCGCGGGTGTGGTCGTAAAATCGAAGAGCGGTGCGCCCGGCGGTGTCTTCGAGGTGCGGGTTCGGGGTGTCGGTTCGTTGGGGGCCGGTAGCAATCCGCTGTATGTCATCGACGGTTTTGCCGTCGGAACCGACGTTGGACAAAACCTGAACCCGAACGACATCGAGAGCATTTCCGTCCTGAAAGATGCCGCTTCGACGGCTATTTATGGAGCCAGAGGTTCCAACGGGGTGGTTTTGATTACGACGAAGAATGCTAAAGAAGGAAAAACGAACATCAACTTTTCGCTTGATTACGGGATTCAGTCGCTTCCAAACAGCCGGCGCGTAAAAATGCTGAACGGCGTGGAATTTGCGCAGTTCAAAAAGGAAATTTTTGAAGATCAGATCCGGATTATTCAGAAACGGGAGCCAACCCTCGAAGAAGTTCCCATCGGTTTTCGGTATCCGGAACAAACCAAATACTCAACCGACTGGTACGGCCTGATCCTGAACAATGGTGCGCCCTACACCGATGCCAACTTAACGATTTCTTCCGGTCAGGGGCCGCTCAAAGCGCTGCTGTCGGTCGGTTATTACAAGGAAAACGGCGTGATTAAAGAAACGAATTACGACCGGATTTCAGTGCGGTCCAACCTGGGCGGACAAGTCAACAAGTTCATCAATGTTGGTTTGAACATCAACGGAACGTATACCCGCCAAAAGCTGGCCAGTACGGACGGACGGAGTGCCTTGCTGGGTGGTGCCCTGCTGATGGACCCGCGCGATACGCCTTACAACCCCGATGGCAGTCTAAAACCGTATAGCAACGGCGTCGATGGTGTTTTCGGCTTCCCGAATCCGCTGTTTGTGTTGAAAAATGCGCTCCGCAGAAGAAGCATTGCCGACCTGTTGACCAATGCTTTTGTCGAAGTTACGTTTCTGAAGGATTTCAAATTCAGAACGTCGGCGAACGTTAAACTGAATAACAATACGTACAAAGAGTACATTCCGTCGACCATCGGTGCGTCGGTGGCAACAGGAACGGCCGGTGCTCCTCCGCGGATTGCCACCGAAAACGACAATACCGCCGAATTGATCAACTACTCGCTGGATCAGTTGCTGACCTATGTACCCAAAATTGGCGAACAGCATAACCTTGATTTTTTGGTGGGGTACACGGCTCAGCAGGAGCGCGTACGGGCGTTTACCGGAACCGGTAATACCTTCCCGGATGACCTGGTTCCGTATCTGGGAGCCGCTTCCATCCGATCTGCCACTTCCTCCGAGTTTGGCTGGGTTAACCTGGCAGCACTGGCCCGCGTAAACTATTCTTACAAAGACAAATACTTGCTTTCGGCTTCGTTCCGCCGGGAAGGCAGCTCCCGGTTTGGGGCCAAAAACAAGTACGGAAATTTCCCGGCCGCTTCCATCGGCTGGCGCGTGACGGAAGAGTCGTTCATGCCCAAAACCGACTGGCTGACCGACCTGAAACTCCGGGCGAGCTTTGGGGTGACGGGGAACAACGACATCGGTAACTACCCCAGTCTGGCCTTCGTGGGCGCTAACAACTACATCCTGGGCAATGCGTTTGCCGCCGGGAAAGTGGTCAGTTCGTTCGCCAACTCCGAGCTGAAATGGGAGAAATCGAATCAGTTGGACATCGGGATGGATCTGGCTCTGTTCAACAACAAGCTGACGTTTAACCTCGAATACTACAAAAAGATTACCAACGACATGCTGTTGCCTATTTCGATTCCGGCCGTATCCGGTTTTACCACCAGCTTGGCCAACATCGGGAAAGTACAGAACAAAGGAGTTGAAATCGGTGGTGATTTCCGGACCAACATCGGGCAAATCAATTTCCGCACCAATGCCAACATTACGTTCAACCGCAGCAAGATTCTGGCGATCAAAGGCGCGAACGACATGCTCTGGTATGGTGGTTTCTACGGCGGTTACAACGTTCAGAAAGTGGGACGGCCCATCGGGATGATCTATGGCTACCGGAAGTTAGGCATTTTCAACACCCAGGCTGAAATCGATGCCGCTCCGAAGCAGGACGGTGCCATTCCGGGCGCGATGAAATTCTTCGACGCCACGGGCGATGGTGTTATTTCCTACGATACGCAGGATATGGTGGAAATTGGCAATCCGAATCCGGCGTTCACCTGGGCCTGGACCGTGGCCGCCGACTACAAACGCTTCGACCTGAACATTCTGTTTGTGGGTGCGCACGATTTTGACGTCTACCGGAACATCGAGGCTTCAACGATGAACATGGATGGTGTATTTAACGTATTGGACAAAGCGAAAGATCGCTGGCGGTCACCCGAAAATCCGGGTTCCAATCCAAACGCGAAAAACTCACAGGGCGGCACCAGCTACTTCAAATGGTCGCGGGAAAGCAGCGAACGGTATGTTTACGACGGCAGTTATGTCTGGCTGAAATCCATCACGCTGGGCTATACACTTCCTAAAGTGAAATCCATTCTGAGCGACGCGCGGATTTTTGTGACCACCAACAACCTGTTCCTGTTCACGAAATACCCCGGTAACAACCCGGAAGCGGGCGTACGCGGTGGCACCGAACTGAACAACGACGACGAGTCGTATCCGATTCCCAGAACATTCGCTGCTGGTCTCAAAGTAAACTTCTAATTGACACAGACATGAAAAAAATAACCGCTATAGGTACGCTGCTTTTTTGTCTTGCCCAGTTTTCGTGCAAAGATGATATGCTGGTCACCACCGACCCGACCCGGATTGGTACGGACCTTTTTTACAAGAATGAAACCCAGTTGCTGCAGGCACTGAATGGCGTATATGGTCAGCTACAGACCATTACCGGCTCGGCCTACATTTTTCAGGAGTTTCCGTCGGACAATACGACCCTCGATTTCAACCCGCTCGACCGCGGGGGAGCGGCTGGCTGGGAGGCTTTTGAGTTTTCGACCGTTAACCAGGGAAATGGTGAAATTGCGAACGTCTGGAACCAGTATTATTCCATGATGTACAACATCAACTATGCGCTGGAAAAAATGGAGGGGAGCACGGTCGATGCAGCCGTAAAAGGTCCAATTGAAGGCCAGTTGAAGTTCATTCGGGCCTACGGTTACTTCAATATGGTTCAGTATTTTGGTGATGTTGTGCTGGTTACGAAGACGCTGGCCAATCCGGATCCCGCTTTTGATCTCACCCGTTCTCCGCAGGCTGAAGTCTGGGCACAGGTTGAAAAAGATCTGAAAGAAGCCGTTGCGCTGCTACCAGCTACGTACCCGGCAAACCAGTTGGGACGGGTGACTAAAGGGGCCGCCCTGAGCCTGCTGGGCAAATCGTATCTGACGCAGAAGAAATACGCCGATGCCGTTACTACCCTGAAGCAGGTCACCGGGTACACTTTGAACCCGCTTTATGCCGACAATTTCAACCCGGCGAAGAAAAATGGCCCCGAATCCATCTTTGAGATTCAGTATCAGGGCGGCAATGACCTTGGCGAGCAAAGTAACTTCGCGTACCTGTTTGCCCCCCGGCTGTCGGCCGGTGCCGTGACCGGTTTTGCCAACACCACGCCGAGTGGCCGGAACATTCCGACCAACGACATGATTGCGGCCTATGAAACCGGCGACTTGCGCAAAGATGTTTCGCTGAAAACCAGCTATACCTTGAATGGCACTGTGGTCCCAATCCCATACATCATTAAGTTCACTTACCCCCACACGATTACGGGCCGGACGGACAACAACTGGCCGGTGTTGCGGTATGCCGACGTGCTGCTGATGCTGGCAGAGTCAATCAACGAAGCCACCGGTCCATCGGCGGAAGCGTTCGATTACCTGAACCAGGTGCGCAAGCGGGCGGGTCTGGCGGCCAAAACCGGTCTGGATAAGGTTGCACTCCGTGACGCGATCATGAAAGAACGCCGGGTGGAACTGGCGTTTGAAAATCACCGCTGGTTTGATTTGCGGAGAACGAAAACCCCGGCCGAATTAACCGCTTTCATGAACGCCTATGGCGCGAAAGAAAAAGCAAAACCGACCGTCGACCGGGGTGGTATTGCCTTCAACGCGCTGGATTATGTGTATACGGACAACGAATATTACCTTCCGATTCCGGCTCCACAAATTCTGATTAGCAGCAAATTGACCCAAAATCCCGGCTACTAAAGGAAAGTGCAGGATAGTTAATCGTAAAAAATGCACCTTATTGGATGGATTAATGTTAAATTAGGATTGATCCATGCAGTGAGGTGCATTTCCTATAAACCCGTCAACTAATCCCTATTACAAAGTGACCATTTTGACAGAATCCTTTTGGCTTTGGCAGTTTCTGGGTCGTCTGCATCCGTTGATCGTCCACTTTCCGGTCGGTTTGCTCTGCGTGGCCCTGTTGTTGGAAATCATTGGCTGGTCCCGCAAATCCAACGATATGCGCGCCGGTATTACGGCCCTGGTCTGGATCGGTGCCATCAGTTCGGTAGTAGCCGCGGTCCTGGGGCTCATTTTAATTAATCAGGAAGAATACGGCGGAGACACCGTCACCATTCACCAGTGGTCGGGACTTACCACCATGGCCCTGGCCATTGTGACCGGATTTGCGCTCCGTTCGGGCCGTCTGGCGCTGTACCGGAGTCTGTTGTTTCTGACGGTTTTTGGCGTCAGCATCGCCGGCCATTATGGGGCCTTACTGACCCACGGCGAAGACTATTTGACCAGCGTTCTGCCTTTCGGTAAAGATGCGAAAGCCCCTTCGACCACCGACCCGAATCTGGCCTTCATCAGCAATACCACTCAACCGCTTACCGACAAACAGATCGAGGACCTGAACCTGGAAGTCCGGTCGATTCTCGCTCACAATTGCTACAGTTGCCACAGTGCCACCAAAACCAAAGGAGAGCTGCGGCTGGATAAGAAAGAATTGCTCTTCAAAGGGGGCGAAAACGGCGTCATTCTGAAAGCCGGTCACCCCGAAGACAGCGACATGATCCGGCGGGTGAAACTGCCGGCTGGCCACGACGACGCCATGCCAACCAAAGGCAAGCGACTGACGGACAAAGAAATAGCAATCCTCGAATTCTGGATCAAACAAGGCGCCCCCTGGCCCAGCGGTGCCGAAAAAAGCATTTACCGCGTGGCCGCTCTGGAACCCCGGATGCCCGCAATTCCGGCCGCTACCGGCGATCTGATCAACCCGGTCGACCGGTTTGTCAACGTTTACTTCCAGAAGAACAAAGTGGCCTGGAAAACCGTCGTCGACGACCGAACCTACCTGCGCCGGGTGTATCTGGACGTGGTTGGTTTGCTGCCGACGCCCGATAAAATTGCCTCGTTTACGGCGGATACCCGCCCGAACAAGCGGGAAATTCTGGTGACCGAACTGCTGAACCGCAACGAAGATTACGCCCAGCACTGGATCACGTTCTGGAATGATGCGCTGCGCAATGACTATTCCGGAACCGGTTACATCACCAAAGGACGCTTCGACATTACGAAGTGGCTCTATAGTTCCCTCAAAACGAATAAACCGTACAACCAGTTTGTGCGCGAGCTGATCAGCCCGACGGAAGAATCGGCGGGCTTTATCAAAGGCATCAAATGGCGCGGAACGATCAACTCGAGCCAGAGCACCGAAATGCAGGCGGCTCAGAACGTGTCGCAGGTGCTGCTGGGACTGAATCTGAAGTGCGCTTCGTGCCACGACAGCTTCATCAGCGACTGGAAACTGGCCGACGCCTACGCTTTCGCCAATGTGTTTTCCGACACCACCCTGGAAATTCACCGTTGCGACAAGCCGACGGGCAAAATGGCCAGCACGGGTATTCTGTTCAAAGAGCTGGGGACCATCAACGGGAAAGCCCCCACCGAGCAGCGGCTCCGCGAACTGGCCGAGTTTATGGTGCAGCCGAAAGATGGCCGACTCTACCGGACGCTCGTGAACCGGATTTGGGCGCAGTTGATGGGCCGCGGTCTGGTCGAACCGGTCGATATGATGGACAATGAACCGTGGAGTCAGGATTTGCTGGACTGGCTGGCGTCTGATTTTGCAGCCAACGGTTACGACATCAAGCGATTGATGACCACCATTCTGACCTCGAAAACCTACCAGTTGCCATCCATCAGCGTGAAAGATCCGGCTCTGCTCACAGCGCCGACCTTCGTGTTCGAAGGCATGGTGCGCCGTCGGCTTTCGGCCGAGCAGTTTGCCGACGCCGTCAGCATTGCCTTTAACCCGGTTTACGGGGATTCTTCGCTGGCTACCAAGCTTTTACCGGAAACCATCAAACAGGAAATTCCCTTCCCGCGGGCGTCTCTGGTGAAAAACGACCCCTTCCTGACCGCTTTGGGACGACCCAACCGCGAAACCGTCAGCACCAGCCGGACCTCGCAGGCCAATTTGTTGCAGGCATTGGAGCTGACCAACGGGGCCAAGTTCAACGACGCCCTGAAAAAAGGCGCGCAGATCTGGAAAGCCAAATATCCTTCGTCGGACCTGATCGTGAAAGAACTCTATCGAAACGCTCTGGGACGTGAACCACAACCGAAGGAGTTGGCCGTTGCCGAGAAAATTGTCGGCAAAACCCCCAGTATCGAAGGCATCCAGGATCTGGTCTGGGCCATTAGCTTACACCCTGAATTTCAGTTGATCAATTAAAAATCACGAAACCTGTTAGGTCTTGGAGACCTAACAGGTTTTAAAATAGAACACCATGAAGAACAGTTGGAACAGACGGGAATTTCTGCAACGCGCCAGTGCCGCTACGATGGCCGCGTTGGCGGCAGGGGCTCCCATGGCAAGCCTCCTGTCAGGCTGTAAAACCAAGAAAATCGGCCAAACCGACGGAACCGCCGACACGGTTATTCTGCTTTGGATGGCTGGCGGCATGGCCCATACCGAAACGTTTGATCCGAAGCGGTATACGCCTTACGAAAAAGATATGGAGGGCAACCGGGTGCTGAGTACGTTCAAATCGGTTCCTACGGTTTTGGACGGCATTCATTTTTCGGAAGGTCTCCAGTCCATCGGCAACGTCATGGACAAAGGGACGCTGATTCGCTCGTATGTCTCGGCCGACCTGGGACATATTCTGCACTCGCGTCACCAGTACCACTGGCACACCTGCTACGAACCGCCCCAAACCGTGGCGGCTCCGCACATCGGCTCCTGGATTGCCAAAGAGCTGGGGCCCAAAAACCCGGTGATTCCGGCCTTCATCGACATCGGCCAGCGGTTTACGGTGGGCGAAGCGGAAGAACTGAAGGCATTTCATACCGCCGGTTTTCTGGGCAATGAATTTGGCCCCTTCTTCATTCCTGACCCCAGCCAGGGGCTGGAAAGCGTCCGGCCACCGGTGGGCATGAACGCCAGCCGGTTCGAGCGTCGCAACCAGCTCTACAACGATCTGGTGAGCAACAGTCCGATTGGTGAATTTGGTAGTGATTACCAGAAAGAATCGCTCAAGCGGTCGATGGAACAGGCCTATATGCTCCTGAATTCACCGGAAGCCAAGGCGTTCGACCTGAGCACCGAGCCGAAAGAAAGTTATGACATTTACAATACCGGCAAGTTTGGGCTGGGGTGTCTGCTGGCACGTCGGCTGACGGAACAAGGTGCCCGGTTCATCAGTGTAACGACCGAATACGAACCCTTTAAAGGGTTCGACACGCACGAAAACGGCCACACCCGGATGGTCGATATGAAGAAAATGATCGATGGGCCTATTGCCCAACTCATCAAGGATCTGGATAAAACCGGGCATCTGGACCGGACGATGGTGATTCTGGCCAGCGAGTTCAGCCGCGACATGATGGTAGAAGGCCGCCCCGGCGAAAAAGTGAAGGAACAAGTAAATCAGCCGGACATTCTCTCCGACATGAAATTCTACGGGATGCACCGCCACTTTACCGACGGAGCTTCCGTGCTCATGTTTGGCGGGGGCATCAAGCGGGGGTTTGCGTATGGAAAAACCGCCGATGAACGGCCCTGCAAAAGCATTGAGAACCCGGTCAAAATTGACGGTATCCACCAGACTATTTACCACGCATTGGGCATCTCACCGGATACCCAGTATGAAATTGAAAAACGGCCTTTCTACACAACGCCTGACGGAAAAGGGAAAGCCGTTATGGAATTACTAGCCTGATTCACACCATTCGTTTGTCCTGCTCCCAACGCGTTGGGAGCAGGACAAAAAATCCCCCCAGCTAAAAAAACAGGCTTTTTTACTCAAAACAGTAGAGTAAAGGATAGTCATTGACTTGCCTTTTTGTTAATTGAACTAATTTTATAAATACTTGCAATTTGCTCATTCAATTAATTGGATCATAGTGATTTTTCCACGTGATTTATTAATCCGAAGCAAGACCATCCCTGTAACCTGAAATGTACATTTAACCACTTATCACCATGTGTTAATCAAAACCCGTTAGAAAAACCTATGATGCTGAGTCGTCATGGTTTCAGCGACCGGATCGATGCTTGACGAGAGCATCTTTTTTGAACCCTGGGACTTCAAGATCCCTAAACCTTCCAACATCTCTATTATGAAAAAACGCATTACCTCATTGGGCAACTCCCAACGCTATGCAAAACAGCTCCTGGTACCGTGCCTGTTCGCAAGCTTATTCACCACTCCCGCGTGGGCCAATACCGACGGGAATAAAAATGGCCTGGAAAACAGGGCAACGTTAAACCGGGCTGTTCTCGTGGCTGATGTTACCGGCAAGGTAACCGATGAAGCCGGCACCGGTTTACCGGGTGTCAACGTTGTGGTAAAGGGTTCCAGCTCCGGAACGACCACCGACGCGGAAGGCCGATTCAGAATCTCCGTACCGGGCGAAAGAGCCGTTCTGGTATTCAGTTCGGTGGGGTATCTGAAACAGGAAATCACCGTAGGAAGCCAGACCAGCCTGACCATTAAACTGGTTCCGGACGATCAGACACTGTCGGAAGTCGTCGTCGTGGGGTATGGTAGTCAGTTGAAAAAAGAAGTAACCGGTGCTGTTCAGACGGTTTCGGCCAAAGAACTGAAAGACATCCCGGTTTCGCAGGTCACTCAAAAATTGCAGGGTCGTCTGGCCGGGGTACAAATCAACCAGACCACCGGTAAACCCGGACAGGGGATGTCGGTTCGGATTCGGGGGCAATTGTCGGTTTCGGCCGGTAGTGACCCGCTGTATGTCGTCGACGGTTTCCCGATTACCGGTAGCATTGGCGCCATCAACCCGGATGAAATCGAAGACATTACGGTATTGAAGGATGCGTCGTCTACGTCCCTGTATGGGTCCCGGGCCGCCAACGGCGTGGTGCTGATCACGACCAAACGCGGAAAAGCCGGGCAGACCAACGTGAGTTTCAGTGCTTTTTATGGGATGCAGCAGGTACCGGAAAAAGGCCGGGTAAAAATGCTGAATGCCGTTGAATTTGCGCAGTTTAAGAAGGAATTCTACGAAGACCAGAACCAGGCGGTTCCGACCGAATTTCAGAATCCGTCGCAATACGAAGGAAAGGACAACGACTGGTATGGTGCCTTGCTGCGGAAAGCCCCCATTCAAAGCTACAACCTGAGCATTTCGGCCAACACGGAAAAATCCAGAACGTCCATCGTTGGCGGTATTTTCAACCAGGAGGGTGTGGTGCTCAACAACAAGTACCAGCGGTATTCACTCCGGATGAATACGGATTATGACATCTCCGAAAAAGTCCGGGTGGGCTTCAACGTGGCCCCGCAGTATGTGTTCGACAACACGCCCCGAACCGACGGCGACCGCGGAACCGGTATTCTGTTCAACGCCCTGCATACCTGGCCGGTGATGCCGATTTACGATGCCAACGGCGATCTGACCAAATTCAATCAGTTTCCGGGCAGCACGGGTAACATTTTTGCCTACCCGAACTGGGTACGCGCTGCGGAAGAACTGGTCAACGAAACCAAACAGACCAAGCTGCTGAGCAATGCGTATATTCAGTATAGTCCGATCAAAGGCCTGAACCTCAAATCGACCATCAACGTCGAATTTGAAAACAACAAGTTTTTCTTCTTCAACCCGTCGACGGCCACCAGCGCCATCAACGTTCCGATTCCGACCACCGCCGTTTCGATCCGGCAGAGTCTGGAAAACGTAGGCTGGCTGAACGAAAATACGGCGACTTACTCCCGGAATTTTGGCGATCACAGCTTTGAGTTGCTGGGCGGTTTTACCAACCAGCGGTATCGCCAGGAGTTCTCACGGGTTCAGGCCGACACCTACGCCGACGACCGGCTACCAACGATTCAGGGTGCCCTCAACATCAACCGGGGCGGAACGATCAATGGGGTGAACGAATGGACACTGACTTCTTATCTGTCGCGCCTGTCGTATAATTTTAAAGGGAAATACCTGTTTACGGCAGCTATTCGGAGCGATGGTTCTTCCCGGTTTGGGACCGCCAACCGCTGGGGTACGTTCCCATCCGTTTCGGCGGGCTGGGTTATCTCGGACGAAGATTTCCTGAAAAGTACACCACAGGTGTCCTTTGCCAAACTGCGGGCCAGCTACGGGGTAATCGGTAACAACAACATCGGTAACTACACCCAGTATGCGCTGGTGAACAACACCACCAATGCGGTTTTTGGAAGTACCGTTGCCACGGGTGCTGTTGTTACATCCCTGGCAAACAATAACTTAGGCTGGGAAACAACCAAACAATTCGATTTGGGCTTAGACTTGGGTCTGTTCAACGACCGGGTTCAGTTTACGTACGATTACTACACGAAACGGACAACCAACTTGTTGTATGCCGTTCAAATTCCGCAGGAAGCCGGTTTCGGCAACTTCAACGACAACATTGGCGAGATTAAATTCTG
Organism: Larkinella humicola; assembly: GCF_008727875.1. Classification (GTDB taxonomy): domain Bacteria; phylum Bacteroidota; class Bacteroidia; order Cytophagales; family Spirosomataceae; genus Larkinella; species Larkinella humicola. The sequence continues at coordinate 260,507 of NZ_VTWS01000008.1, forward strand.
GGGCCATGAATTTGCGTTGACCACCCGGAACACGGAAGGAAAACTGAAATGGACGACCAACGCCAACATCTCGTTCAACCGCAACAAGGTGGTAGAACTGGCTCCGGGCATCGACCGGGTCTACGGTAGCTTCCACATCACACAGGTAGGGCAGCCCTTCGGTCAGTTTTATGGACTGGAAAAACTGGGGTATTACACGAGTGCAGAAGAACTCGCCAACTCCCCCATCATTCCGGGCCGCTCGGCAATCGGTACCATTAAAATGCGGGATGTGAACGGCGATGGCGTCATTACCTACGGCGGTGATGCGGATGACCGGACCATCATCGGTACGCCATTTCCGAAATTCACCTACGGGATCACGAACAACCTGACCTACGGCAACTGGGATTTCTCCATCGTCGGTTCCGGTTCGTATGGCAACCAGCTCTGGGTTCGTCACCTCTACAGTACGGCCAACCTGGACGGCGTTTTCAACATGGTAGCGGGGGTTAAAGACCGCTTCCGGGTAAAGAACGACCCCATTACCAACAAGGCAACCACGGTCATTACGCAGGGGAACGGTCAGTTTGGCGCCACCAATAACGGAGGAAACTTCACCGGTATCGAGCGCGACTGGAACAGCACGCAATTCCTGGCGGATGCTTCGTTTTTCACGATCAAAAACATTACCCTCGGCTACAACATTGGCGCGGTCAACAAATTCTTCAAGTCGGCCCGTCTCTATGCTTCGGTTCAGCAGGTGTATGTATTCACGAAGTATACGGGTGGACCGAACCCCGAAACCAGCGCCCAGGGCGACGGAAACGGCGACGGTGGTAACTTGAGCCAGGGAGTTGACTTCTCCAACTACCCGGTTCCACGTACCTATACACTCGGTGTCAATCTGAATTTCTAAGCCAGAACGAAGGGAATTAAACTCATTTAATGTTGATCAGAATGAAAACAAACCATATAGCAGCCTGGCTTTTAGCGATTGCTCTGGCGGGTTGCAAAGGAGATTTTTTAAGCGTAGTGCCCGAAACCGCTCTGAGTTCGGCCACCTTTTTCATCAAAGAAGCCGACTTCCAGCAGGCCGTAAACGGCGCCTACGTACCCCTCCGCCAGATGTTCAACGAACGGGCGTGGGTTCTGGAAGAAATGCACTCCGACAATACCTACTACGGCCGTAATACACTGTACGGGGCGGTCGATCCGACGGAAAACGTAGCCGACTTTGCCGTTCCGACGGCCAACGGGGTGACGGCCAATGACAACGTTCTGGTGCAATACCGTCTGAACTATCAGATCATTGCCCGGACCAACCAGATCCTGACCACGATCGACGCGGTGAATTTCGCGGCCGAGTCCAAGAACAACCTGAAAGGCCAGGCGTATTTCCTCCGGGCCTTTGCCTACTTTGATCTGGTTCGTTTGTTCGGCAAAGTGCCCCTGCACCTGACCCCGGTTACGGGTCGTGAGGATGCCGCGTTGCCGCTGGCAACCACTGATCAGCTCTACGCGCAGGTTGAGAAAGATGCCACGGAAGCCAGCAAACTGTTGCTCAACAAGGCTAAACAGGAAGCAGGACGGGCCACGTCGGGAGCGGCCAAAACGCTGTTGGCCAACCTCTACATTACCCAGAAAAAATGGGCCCAGGCTGAAGCATTGCTGAAAGACGTGATTACCAACGACGGGTATTCGCTGATGCCGGATTACAACAACGCCTTTGCGTTTACGGCGACCAACAAAAACAACGCGGAATCGGTTTTTGAAGTCCAGTATATGGAAGGATCGGCGGGTTATAACGGCAACCAGATTTACCGGTTTATCCCCTCCCCCATCACAGCCGATGAGATTCGGCCCATCACCGGCACCTCGAACGCACAGCCGACGTCTCAGGAAAGCAATAACATTCCGACCCCGGATCTGATTGCGGCTTATGAAGTGGGTGACAAACGGAAAGACATCTCCATCGGCTACGTAACGTTGAGCCAGAGTTTGCGGGAGAACAAAACGTATCCATATATCAAGAAATACGCCCGGACCCACTCGCTGCACAACAATACGGGTCAGAACTGGCCGGTGTATCGCTACGCAGAAGTGCTGCTGTTCATGGCCGAAGCCCTGAACGAACAAGCCAAAACCGCCGATGCGGCCGTTTACCTCAATCAGGTGCGCACCCGGGCGGGGCTGGCGGCAACAACCGCCAATTCGCAAACCGCCATGCGGGAAGCCATTTTCAAGGAGAGACGCGTTGAATTGGCCTTCGAAAACAAACGGTGGTTCGACCTGACCCGGACGGGGCGGGTGAAAGAGATCATCGGCGCATACGGTGCGCGGGTGAAAGCCAATCCGCAGGATTATTATTTCCCGAAAGGAGCCGTTCCTCCTCCAAATGCCTTCACGGTTTTGGATGATTATTACGGTCTGCCGGCAGTTGAATCGGCGTTGACGCCCAATTTTTAAGGTTCCTTATCCGACCGGTTTCGTCGCTGAAACCGGTCGGATGGTTCAATTTACCCATGACCCGAGTTTTCAGTGTGCTTTCTTTTTTATTCAATCAGTAAGAAGGCTTTTCTTTTACCTTATTATACCACGGTTTAGCCGCCGGGAATACGTTCAACGCCAAACCCAACTAACCCGGAGCCGCAAGGCCCATTTTATCCAGTCAGCAGTATCGTATAGAATTGAACCATCTCGCAGAACTGACACCCTACTCAACGGCTTTGCCCGACGTCCGGGTCGACAAGCATTTTTTACTGTATAAACCCTAATTACTTATGTTTTCTACGTACAGATCGGTCAAGTTAATTCTATCGGTCTCGGCACTTGCTCTAGTGGGCGTTTCGTGGGTCGGTTTAAACTACCCGGAAACGAACCGGCAGGGGGCCGAAAGTCCGAAGGTCGACAAACTAAAACTACTGCCCGGTTTCAAGGCAGAACATTTGTACAGCCCTTCCGAAAATAACCAGGGTTCCTGGGTTTCGATGACATTCGACGACAAAGGGCGTATGATCACTTCCGATCAATATGGTGGACTTTTCCGGCTCAAAATTCCGGCAATCGGTTCCGGTTCAACCAAACCAACCGTCGAAAAGCTCAGCGTTAGCAAGGATACATTAGGAATGGGTTATGCTCAGGGGTTGCTGTATGCGTTCAATAGCCTCTATGTCATGGTCAACAACCGGTCAAACCCCCGTTTTCCCAAATCCAGCGGTTTATACCGCCTGCAGGATACCGACAACGACGATCAATTCGACAAGGTAACCTTGCTGAGAGAATTGAAAGGGGAAGGCGAACACGGTCCGCACAGCATCGTGTTGTCACCCGATAAAAAATCACTGATTGTGGTGGCAGGTAACCACACCGACGTCCCCCCGATGGATGCGTATCGGCTTCCTTCCAACTGGAAGGAGGACAACCTGTTTCCGCTCATCAAGGACCCACGCGGCCACGCCAACGACCGGATGGCCCCCGGCGGCTGGGTTGCCACAACCGACCCCGAAGGCAAGCGCTGGGAACTGCTCGGCGCCGGTTTCCGGAACGAGTTTGATGTGGCATTTAACGAAAACGGTGATATGTTCACCTACGATTCGGACATGGAGTGGGATTTTGGCACGCCCTGGTATCGCCCGACCCGGATTTGCCACGTTCCCAGTGGGGCCGAATTTGGCTGGCGCACCGGGAACAGCAAATGGTTACCCGGCAATCCGGACAACTTACCGCCCTTGCTGAACATTGGTCAGGGTTCGCCGACCAACGTGTTCTACGGAGCGAATGCGAAGTTTCCCCAAAAATACCGCCAGTCCCTGTATGCGTTTGACTGGAGTTTCGGGATCATCTATTCCATCCACCTGAAACCGAAAGGTGCAACCTACGAGGGCGAGCGGGAAGAATTTATCTCGGGCTCGCCACTTCCACTCACGGATGGCTCGATTGGCCCCGATGGTGCCATGTATTTTCTGGTGGGCGGTCGCCGGCTGGAGTCCGATCTGTACCGGGTTTATTACAACGGTTCTGAATCCACTTCGACCACCCCGCTGACACCAACCGTTACGGCGGAGCATAAGCTCCGGACCAGTCTGGAACAATACCACCTGGAACCCAACCCGGCAGCACTGGCAGCCGCCTGGCCCCACCTGAGCCACCCGGACCGGTTTGTTCGCTATGCTGCCCGGATTGCGGTTGAACACCAGCCCGTAGCCCAATGGCAGGAAAAAGCCCTCAGCGAAACCAACCCGCAACGGGCCACGCAGGCCATTGTTGCTCTGGCGCGGCAAGGCAGTGAATCCGCCAAAAGCGGAGCCATCAATACCTTGTTGAAAATTAACTTCGCTCAACTTCCGGAGTCGCAACAATTTGACGTTCTGCGGGCATTTGAATTGATTTTCCTGCGGATGGGTGCGCCGGCCGATGCCGACAAGGCCAAAGTCATTGCGTATCTGAATCCTCATTATCCGGCCAAAACCGCTTTGATGAACCGGGGTTTGAGTAAGGTATTAATTTACCTGGAAGCACCGGGCGTAGTTGCCAAAACCCTGGCGTTGATGGACAAAAAAGACGAGCCGGGTATGGCCGACCTCAATCTGACCCCGGCGACGGCCTCTTCGGACCTCATTCTGCGCAACCCCCAATACGGATTGGATATTGCCAAAATGCTGGAAAAAGTACCACCGTTGCAACAGACCTATTATGCTGTCATGTTGAGCCGCCAGGAAACCGGCTGGACTCCTGAACTGCGGAACAAGTATTTCACGTGGTTTGGCAATGCCTTCAAATACCAGGGCGGTCGCAGCTACGTAGGCTTTATCGACCGGGCCCGGAAACTGGCGCTGGCACATGTTCCCAAAGATCAGTTCGACAAATACAACAAAATGTCGGGAGCAGATTTGCTAACGACAAACGGAAATGATCTGGCAATGGGCTACGCTCCGAAAGGACCGGGTCGGCGCTGGCAGCTCGACGACGCCGTTGCGGCTGTTGGGACGGAATTGACGGGACGGAATTTCGAAGAAGGCAAAAAAATCTATGGTGCTATTCTGTGCAGCCGTTGCCATTCCATCCAGGGGGCAGGGGGTGACATCGGCCCGGATCTGACGCAACTCGGCACCCGGTTTTCGAACAAGGACATGCTGGAAGCGATCATCAACCCGAATAAAGCGGTTTCCGATCAGTATGCATCCACGATCTATTACCTGAAAAACGGACAGTCGGTATTGGGTCGGCAGCTTTCGGAAGACAAGGTGAATTACACCATCTCGCAGAACCCGTTTGCACCGGATCAAACCCGGAAAATTCCGAAGAAAGACGTTACCTCCACCAAGTATTCCACCGAATCGGTCATGTTACCGGGTCTGATCAACAGTTTGAACCCCGAGGAACTGAAAGACTTGATGGCGTATCTGAAAGCCGGTGGCAATCCCGAAAACCCCGTCTACAAAGGCGGAACCGGAGCCACAAAAGGAGATAAGTAAATAATTGCCCCGTTCCCCTAAAGGGGACTTCTGCATCCGGATTTATCTGTATCCAAGTCTCTTTCAGGAGAATGGGGCATTCGTTGTTCAAGTGTAAAAATTAAAAATGCGATGTTGAAAAAAGCAAAGTATAGCTTCCTTCCAGTTGGATTTCTCCTGGTGGCCGTCCTAACCGGCGGTTTGACCACCGGCTGCGTAGGGCAAACGAAGAAAGAAAAGAAAGAGGGTTTCGTAAAAATATTCGACGGAAAATCCCTGAAGGGCTGGGATGGCGATCCGGTTTACTGGAAAGCCGAAAACGGCAATCTGGTGGGGGAAATCACGCCAACCACCCTCCTGAAAACCAACTCATTCATCATCTGGAAAGGCGGTCAACCGGCCGACTTTGAACTGAAAGGCGAATTCAACATCACCGAAAGCGGCAACTCCGGCATCAATTACCGCAGTGAGCAACTAACCGACATTCCGTTTGCCCTGCGGGGGTATCAGGCCGACATCGACGGTGCCAGCCGCTACACCGGCCAGAATTACGAAGAACGCAAACGGACAACGCTGGCGTATCGCGGTCAGAAAACCACCATCAAGCCCTACACCGGCCCCGCAACGCCGGAAGGAATTCGGTCCAACGTCAGCAAAAATGCCTGGAATGGCCTGACCGTAACCGGTTCACTGGGTAGTTCTGACTCCTTAAAGGCTTTTATTAAGAAGGAAGACTGGAACACGTTCCACCTGATCGTGAAAGGAAATAAACTGCAGCATTACATCAACGGGATTCTGATGAGTGAAGTGACGGACGAAGATACTGTCAACGGAGCCGCTAAAGGCCTCTTGGGTGTTCAGGTACACGTCGGACCGCCCATGAAGGTGCAATACCGCAACCTAATGCTGAAGCAGTTGTAAATAATTGGTATCCGGTTTACGGTATTCGGTTTACGGTGCGGTTCCCCGCCGGGACTGACACGAGCGAAAAGCATGCGTCAGCCCACTGTAAACTGAATACCGTAAATCGTAAACGATACGTAGTTTTGACATCACCAAACTGGCATAAAAAACTTTCTCATCCGGCCCAATGGGGAGGCATCGAAACCGCCGTGCTTGACAACGGCGCCGGACGAGGCACCCGAGTTGCCTGGATCAATACTGGCACCGGACTCCGTTACAAAGTGGTGATCGACCGGGCAATGGACATCGCCGACGCGTTTTACAACCAGCACGGTCTGGCCTGGCTGAGTCATTCCGGGATCACCCCCCCGCAACCGTTTTCGGACAAAGGCATCGACTGGCTCCGCACGTTCAACGGCGGCTTGCTCACCACCTGCGGCCTCACGCACGTGGGTGGCCCCGAATCGGATGCCTACGGCGAACGCGGTCTGCATGGTGAAATCAGCAACATTCCCGCCGAAATCGTTTCCATCATTCAGCCCGACCCCGCCCTGGGGAAGCTGGACATGAGCATTACGGGCATCATTCGGCAAACGCGGGTTTTCGGCCCCAGCCTCGAACTCCGGCGCACGATTTCGGGAACGCTCGGCCAGCCGACAATCCGGATTCACGACGAAGTGATCAACCGGGCTAACACCCCGGCCCCGCACATGCTGCTGTACCATTTCAATTTCGGCTGGCCGCTGGTCGATGAAGGTACGGAACTAGTGTGGCAGGGGTCGTGGCAACCCCGCCACCCGGATCAGGAATACAAAATTTTCGTAGAAGGCAACGACTTCAAAAAATGCCCGGCCCCACTGGACGACCACAGCGGTTTTGGTGAGGAAGTCGCCCTCATCGACCCTACGCCGGACGCCGATGGCTGGTGTACCACCGGGCTCTACAACGCCCAACTCGGTTTTGCCCTGTCGATGCGGTTTCAGAAGGCGCAATTGCCCTGGCTGACCAACTGGCAACACTGGGGCGCGGGTGAATACGTAACGGGCATCGAACCGGGAACCCACACGCCCATGGGACAGGCCAAAGCCCGGGAGTTGAACGAACTCATCTTTCTGGCACCGGGCGAAAGCCGCCAGTATGAAGTCGAACTGTCCATTTTAACCGAACAGGACTCCATCACGCGTTTTTTAGGAAAATAAGTTTAGGTAGATTAAAAAGTGATCCTTTCATGGAAACAACCGAAAAAGTGAGTGTAGCTCAAAAAGCATTAGAACAGGGACAAGGCATTCTGCGGCTGGCTCCGACCTGGGTGCCGCGGTCTTTCTGCGTACCCGGACGCCGGATCAAGTTGCACCCCGATGATTATTACGTGCTGGGCGGTGAACGCGGTGGCATCGACGAACGCTGGCTGTCCTCAACAACCCCCGCCAAAAACGGCCCGCTGACCGGCGAAAACGAAGGCTTGAGCCAGGTGGTGTATTCGGACGGAACCACCGAAGAGAAAATCTTGCTGAAAGATGCCATCGATGAGCTGAAAGGCGACCTGATTGGCGACCGGCTCTGGAACGAATACGGTGCGTGGCCGATGTATTCCAAGTTTTTCGATAACATGGGGCCACTCCCCCACCACCTCCACCACAACGACGAGCAGGCTGCGCTGATCGGTCAGTTGGGAAAACCGGAGGCCTATTATTTCCCCCCGCAACTGAACAACCACGGCGGTGATTTTCCGTATACATTCATCGGTATTGCCCCCGGCACCAGCAAGGAGCAGATCAAGGAATGCCTGCAGAATTTCACCAAAGGCGATAATAAAATCACGAATTATTCGATGGCGTACCGGCTCGAACCGGGAACCGGCTGGGATGTTCCGCCCGGACTGCTCCACGCACCGGGCAGTTTGTGTACCTACGAACCGCAGAAAGCATCGGACGTTTTCGCGATGTACCAGTCGCTGGTCAACGAAGCCATCATTCCGGAAGAACTGCTCTGGAACGGCACCCCAAAAGACCGCATCGGCGACTACGACCAACTGATGGAAGCCATCGACTGGGACCTGAACGTCGATCCGCAGATGATGGCCAACCGGTACATGGTTCCGAAACCGGTGAAAGATACCGCCGAAATGGAAGCCGAAGGCTACCGCGAAGTCTGGGTTTGCTACAAATCGGACGCGTTCAGTGCCAAGGAATTGACGGTATTACCGGGACAAACCGTAACCATCAAAGACAGCGCGGCTTACGGCATTATCGTGATGCAGGGACACGGCAAAATGGGCGTTTGGGACATCGAAACCCCGGCCCTGATCCGCTACGGCCAATTGACCAACGACGAGTTTTTCATCAGCGAAAAAGCGGCTGTCGAAGGCGTTACGATTGTCAACCCGTCGTCCACCGACCCCATCGTCATGCTGAAACACTTCGGCCCGGCGAATCCTGATCTAGTATTGTAGTTTACGGTTTTCAGTTTACGGTTTTCGGTGGCTACGCGCGCTCTGAATGCGTCAGCCACCGAAAACCGTAAACCGTAAACTAAAAACCGTAAACCGCATAAAAACCTTAAACCATATACCCTTCATGAGCACGAATAATTATCCTAAACTCCACAACGCCACCTGGCCTGGTGTTGTCGGAAAAGGACCGGATTCTGAACCCCTGATTCCAATCGACACGATGCTGGAACTGACAGCGGCTGCGGAAGTAGACGGAGTGAAGTTCGACGGCGTCGATGTCGGTCTTTTCGATCCCAGCATCGATATCAATGACCCGAAAGAGGGGGCTAAAAAACTAGCCGACAAAGTAGCCGCGCACGGTCTGGTGATCGGTTCGCTGGTGGCTCCCATCTGGGGAGGCCCGGTTTTGGGGACGAAAGAAGACCGCGCCGTTTTTGTCGACATGGTGCGCAAAGCCTGTCAATATGGTCAATACCTGAAAGAAATCGGCATTCGGCCTTATGGCGTCATTCGCATCGACTCCGCCAGCTCGCCCGAAGTCTGGGCGGCCGATCCGGTTGGAAACACCAAAATCATTGCCGAAACGTTCCGCGAAGCCTGCGATGTGGCGGCTGAATACGGCGAAAAACTGGCGGCTGAAGGCGAAATCTGCTGGGGCGGTATGCACAGCTGGCGGGCGATGCTTGACACGCTCGAAGCCGTCGATCGGCCCAACATGGGCTTTCAGGCCGATATGTCCCATACCTTCCTGTATCTGTTGGGCTACAACAGCCCGCAGGACCGGATTTTGCCTGCCGATTTTGAGTGGAGCGACCGGGCCACGCTGGAAGAAGGTCTGAAAAAACTGACCAACGCCCTGCGCCCCTGGACCATCGACTTCCACGTCGCGCAAAACGACGGAACCGTTCACGGAACCGGCTCGCACGACAAAACCGGTCGCCATTGCCTGGCTACCGACCCCAACGGCAAACTGGACATCGCCCACGACGCGGGCTACTGGCTGCGCGACGATACCGGTCAATTGACCAAAGCCTTCAAACACATCTGCTGGGATGGCTGTATGTTCCCGAACGAGGTTATGTATAAACAACAGACCTGGAACGACATCCTCGCGGCTTTGATTAAAGTCCGTAATCAGCACGGCTGGTCAGAATAGGGTTACGGTTTTCAGTTTACGGTTTTCGGTTGGCTGACGCCAGCTTTAACAGAATGCGTCAGCCAACCGAAAACCGTAAACTGAAAACCGTAAACGACAAACTCTAAAACCATAAACTGAACGAATGGCAACGAAAAAAGAACTCAGAATTGGATTGATCGGGACCGGTTTCATGGGCCGGACGCACTCCAACGGATATAATCGCGTACCCAATTTTTTCCCTGAACTGGAATACACCCCGGTTTTGAAGGCGGTTTGCTCGCGCAACGCCGAAAAAGTACAGGCTTTTGCCGATCAGTGGGGCTACGAATCCATCGAAACGGACTGGAAAGCCCTGATCGCCCGGAATGACATCGACGCGGTGGACATCTGTACACCGAACGACACCCACGCTGAAATTGCCATTGCTGCGGCTGCGGCAGGTAAAATGATTCTCTGCGAAAAACCGCTCTCCCGCAATCTGGCCGAAGGTGAACAGATGGTGGAAGCCGTTGACAAAGCCGGGGTTGCCAACACGGTTTGGTACAACTACCGTCGTCTGCCCGCCGTTTCGCTGGCCAAACAGATCGTGGCTTCCGGGAAACTGGGCCGGATTTTCCACTACCGCGCCAACTTTTTGCAGGACTGGACCATCAATGCCGACGTTCCACAGGGCGGCACCGGCACCTGGCGCATGGACCTGGAAGCCGCTGGTTCGGGCGTAACGGGTGATTTGCTGGCCCACTGCATCGACACGGCGATGTGGATCAACGGCGGCATTACGGATGTGTCGGCAGTAACGGAAACGTTTGTGAAAGAACGGATGCACGCCCTGACCGGGAAAGTGCAACCGGTTGGCATCGACGACGCCTGTATTTTTCACTGCCACTTCGAAAATGGTTCGCTGGGTTTGTTTGAATCGACCCGCTATGCCCGTGGTCATAAGGCGTTGTATACGCTTGAAATCAACGGTGAGCACGCGTCGATCCGTTGGGATTTGCATGACCTGAACCGCCTGGAATACTTTGATCACTCCGACGAGTCGATTGTGCGCGGCTGGCGTTCCATCCACGTCACAGACGGCGACCAACCCTACATGGACAAGTGGTGGGTGCCGGGTCTGGGCATTGGGTACGAACACGGTTTTGTGCACCAGGTGGCCGATTTCTTGAAAAGTTTAGAAACCGGTGAGCCTTGTTCACCCACCTTCAAAGACGCGCTGGAAACCCAGAAAGTGTGTGAAGCCGTGATCAATTCCGCCAAATCGAGAAGCTGGCAGGATACGGGCGTCGAATGGACGGAGAAATAACACGTATTTATAACAGCCCCCGGTTTTAACCAGGGGACCAATCACCGAATCATACCGTACAAACCAAACCGTTTTAACAGTTTCCGAATCATACCGGAAAACCGTTAAAACGGTTTTGATTTAGCCATTAGTTATCCCTCATTCCCACGGTTTAAACCGTGGGCTGTCGTTATGAATCCCTACTACATTCTCACCGTACGCGGATTGACCAAAACTTTTTCGGGCGTCAAAGCGCTGGATCAGGTGCAGTTGAACCTGCGGAAAGGCGAGGTTCATGCGTTGATGGGCGAAAATGGGGCCGGAAAATCCACCTTCATGAAGATTCTGATTGGGCTTCACACGCCCGATTCCGGGGAAATCGTCTTCGAAGGCAGCGAATTAAAAGCCAGTGATGTGAACGAGGTTCTGAAAAAAGGCATCTCGATGATTCACCAGGAGATTCTGATCGTTCCGGAACTGACCGTTGCCCAGAACATCTTTTTGGGCCGGGAATCGAACCGGGGCTTCTTTAGCTGGATCGACGAAAAAAAACTGAATCAAAAAGCCGGTGTTCTGCTGGAGCAAATGGGCGTCACGATTTCGCCCACGACCCCCATGAAATACCTCAGTGTTGCCGAAATGCAGATGGTTGAAATCGCCAAAGCCATTTCCAACGACGCCAAAGTGATTATCATGGACGAGCCGACCTCCGCGCTGTCCGACAAAGAAGTGGCTACCCTCTTCGGCATCATCCGGGATTTGAAGAAAAAAGGCGTCGCCATCATTTACATTTCCCACAAAATGGACGAAATATTTGAAATCTCCGACACCATAACGGTCTTGCGGGATGGCAACTACATCGACACCAAACCGGCCGCCGAGCTGGACACGCCAACGCTGATCAAGCTGATGGTGGGCCGGGAAATCGAGAACCTGTTTCCGGCTTCGGTTGCGCAGAAAGGCGCTGAAATTCTGTTAGTTAAAAACCTCAGCCGTGCCGGGAAATTTTCTAATATTACGTTTGCGGTTCACGCCGGGGAAGTGCTGGGTATCGCCGGTTTGATGGGCGCGGGCCGCACCGAAATTGCCCGTGCCATTTTTGGCCTGGACCCCGTTGACAGTGGTGAAGTATATTTGAAAGGAAATCAACTTATTATCAAGACTCCACAGGATGCCATTCGATCCGGCATTGGGTATGTTAGCGAAGATCGGAAAAAACTGGGGTTTATTCCCGGCATGTCGGTAAAGCACAACATGACGCTGGCGAGTCTGCCGAACCACGCCAAAGGCCTGTTTATTCAGGACAAAAGCGAGACGGCAACGGCGGCCCAAATGATCGCTGACCTGCGGATCAAAACCGCCGGAGCGGATCAGAAAGTGACATTTCTGAGTGGTGGAAACCAGCAGAAAGTTGTGATTGGAAAGGTATTGCTGGCGTCACCGGACCTGGTTATTCTGGATGAACCGACACGCGGAATTGACGTGGGGGCCAAGTTTGAAATTTATAAATTGATTAATCGGCTGGTTTCCGATGGCATTGCCGTGATCATGATTTCGTCCGAATTGCCCGAAATTCTGGGCCTGAGTGACCGGATTCTGGTGCTGTCGAAAGGAAAACAAACCGCTTTACTGACCAAGGCAGAAGCGACGCAGGAGACCATCCTGCAGTACGCCGTGCATTGAATCATTACGCATCCTAAACCTGAATGGAAAACCCTGTTCAAACCGACCGCAACCCGGTTGGGATATCGACCAAAAAACGCATCCGGGGGATCGGCCAATACGGTATTTTCATTGCCTTCATCCTGATTTGCCTGGTTCTTTCGGTCGTCACGCCCAAATTTCTGACGGTTTCCAACCTGACGATTGTTGTCACGCAGGTGTCGATCAATGCGCTGCTGGCCTTTGGGGTTACGTTTGTGATCATTACGGGCGGCATTGATTTGTCCATCGGTTCCATCGTGGCCGTTACGAGTGTGGTAGCCGCGTCCTTCGCCCATCCGGATACCTATCCCGTCGTCGTACCCATTCTGACCGGTTTAGCCGCCGGTTTGATCCTCGGTGCGTTCAACGGGTTGGTCATCACCAAAAGCAAAGTGCCGCCTTTTATTGTGACACTGGGAACCATGACCATCGGCCGGGGCCTGGCCCTCATTCTGAGCAAGGGCCGTCCCGTGTCCAACCTCTCTGATTCCTTTAATTTCATCGGTGGCGGGCATCTGCTGGGCATTCCGACCCCGATTCTCATCCTGATCGTGTTTTTTATCATCTGCTCGGTGGTGCTCAAAAAAACCGTGTTGGGCCGCTACATGTACGCCGTGGGTGGCAATGAACAGGCCGCTCAGGCATCAGGCATTCAACTGAATAAAGTCAAAATGGTGGTATACACGCTTTGCGGAGGACTCGCGGCTCTGGCCGGTATCTTGCTGACGTCGCGCATCACCACGGGCCAGCCCAACGCCGGCGTCGGTTTCGAGCTGGACGCGATTGCGGCCGCCATCATCGGCGGAACCAGCACCTCGGGCGGAACCGGCACCATGACCGGAACGCTGATTGGGGCGTTGCTGATCGGCGTCATCAGCAACGGGCTGGATTTGATGAATGTTACCTCGTACTACCAGCAGGTCGTGATGGGCGTTATCATCATCGGAGCCGTGGTTCTGGATAGTTTGAATCAACCGAAAAGCTAATAGTTTACAACCCCGGAGGGGTTAAATGTCAATAGCCAATTGAAAAGTCCATGTGCAAAGCCCCGGCAGGGGCGTACTGAAGGCAAATCCATTTTTAGGACGCCCCGCCGGGGCTTTGAGGTTTATGGAAAACGTTCTATTGACATTTAACCCCGCCGGGGTTTGAACTGAATCAGTTTAACAGAAATCAAGTTTACAAACCTTGCACGGAACAGGAACAATAAAACAAGATGAAACCAATTACCTTCTTTTCTATTTTTGTTACCTTCTTCACTACCAGCCTGCTAACAGGTTGCAATCAATCTTCATCGGGCGAAAAAACCGGCGAAACCGGCGACAAAAAACTGACCGTGGGCGTGACGATGCTCAGCATGCAGAACGAGTTCATTGTCAACGTCAGTGACGAGATCGACAAAAAAGCGAAAGAATCGGATGTGGAGTTGATTACCGTCGATGCCGAGCGGTCGGCTTTGAAACAGATTGAGCAGGTGGAGAGCTTCATTGCGCAGAAAGTCGATGTGATCATCATGAATCCCTGCGAAGTGGAAGCCAGCTCGCCCGCGGTGACGAAGGCGTTGGCCGCCAACATCCCGATCATCAACGTCAACTCCGAAACCACCGCCAAACCGTCGGCCTTCATCGGTTCCGACGACGTGGAATCCGGACGGATTGCGATGAAGTTCATTGCCGAAAAACTGGGCGGAAAAGGCAACGTCGTGATGATGCACGGCTACATGGGCCAGGCGGCTCAGATCAAACGCGAACAGGGTGCGCGGGAAATTCTGAAACAGTATCCGAACCTGAAACTGATTGCCCACCAGACCGGCGAATGGGACCGGGCGAAGGCCATGTCACTGATGGAGAACTGGATTCAATCGTACGGCACAACCATCAACGCGGTTTTTGCCCAGAATGATGAAATGGGCATGGGTGCCGTCAAGGCATTAACCGACGCCGGATTGAAAGAAAAAGTCATCGTGGTCAGCATCGATGCGATTCCAGATGCGTTGCAGGCTGTCAAGAAAGGGACGCTCGATGCCACGGTTTTTCAGAATGCCGAACAGCAGGGCGCCAAAGCCATCGAAACCGCCATCAAGATTGCGAAAGGTGAGGCCTACGCGAAGGAAACGTTGATTCCATTCCAGTTGGTAACCAAAGAGAACTTGGCTAAATTTATGAAATAATATCACTATGGCACCAAATTGTATCATCTATTGTTACATTATTTCACGAAATTGGACGCGTTTTTAGCGTAACACCAACGCTTCACATCTTCCTAAACCAGTAGGATTCTTCAACTACTACCGAACTAATTTATTTCCTATGCTTAAGCAGTCCTTTTATTTGATCGGTGTTTTGGCAAGTGTTCTCGGGGTGATCCAGGCCTGCAATACGGGTTCGACGCATGGCGTTGAGGACGAAAAGTTGCCGGATGTCGTTAGTTATAATTTCGATATTCGCCCCATTCTGTCGGACAAATGCCTCGCCTGCCACGGCCCGGATGCCAACAAAAGGGAAGCCGGTTTGCGGCTCGATGTGGCCGAAAGTGCCTTCAAAGCGCTGGCCGAAAACCCGACGGCTCACGCGCTGGTCGCCGGGAAGCCCGAATTGTCGGAGGCTTTCATGCGAATCACTACGCAGGATACATCCCTGCTGATGCCTCCTCCGGCGTCCAATCTGAAGCTCTCTACCCGCGAAATCAACCTGATCGAAAAGTGGATCAAGCAGGGAGCGAAATACGAAAAACACTGGGCGTTTGTGGCCCCTAAAAAACCGGCTGTTCCGGAGGTTGACCAGACCGACTGGCCCAAAAACGAGATTGACCATTTCATACTCCACAAGCAGGAGCAAAAAGGATTGGCTCCCAATGAAGAGGCTGATAAAGAACGGTTGTTGAAACGGTTGAGCCTGGATTTGACCGGTTTGCCGCCGTCGCTGCCCCTGATGGATCAGTTTCTGGCCGACAACAGTCCGAATGCCTACGAAAAAGCCGTCGATCAGTTGCTGAAAAATCCGGCCTACGGCGAAAAAATGGCCCTGCACTGGCTCGATTTGGCCCGCTACGCCGATTCGCATGGTTATCAGGACGATGGCTACCGGACGCAGTGGCCCTGGCGCGATTGGGTGATCCACGCGTTCAACAAAAACATGCATTACAACGACTTCGTCACCTGGCAATTGGCCGGGGATTTGTTGCCCAATGCCTCGAAAGAGCAACTGCTGGCGACCGGTTTCAACCGGAACCATAAAATTACGGAAGAAGGCGGGGTTATTCCGGAAGAATACCGGATCATGTACGTCACGGACCGGACCGATCTGTTCGGAAAAGGGCTCATGGGCGTCACGATGGAATGTGCGCACTGCCACGACCATAAATACGACCCGTTCTCCCAGAAAGAATATTACCAGCTCTTTGCGTTCTTTAACAACGTGAAAGAAGTGGGGATCGAATCGGTGATTGGCGGCCCCGAAACCTACGCCAAAAAACCGCTGATGGAAATCAGTGACGACGAGGTCAAAAACATCCTGACGTTTGTTAACAAACCAGATACCAACCGCCTGATTGTGTCGGTCATGGGCGATATGGACCCCGATACGATGCGCAAAACGTACATCCTTAAGCGGGGTGTTTACGACGCGCCGGGCGACGAAGTGGAACCCGGAACGCCGTCGTCCATTCTGCCTTTCAACAAAAACTATCCTAAAAACCGCCTGGGCCTTTCGCAGTGGCTGTTCGACAAAAAAAATCCGCTGACGGCCCGCGTGTATGTCAACCTGTTGTGGCAGGAATTCTTCGGGAAAGGCATCGTCAAAACCTCCGGCGATTTCGGGATGCAGGGCGATCTGCCGTCGCATCCGGAATTGCTGGACTGGCTGGCCGTCGATTTTATGGAGCACAACTGGGACATCAAACGACTGGTGAAACAGATGGTGACCTCGGCTACCTACCGCCAGTCGGCGGTGGTGACGCCCGAAAAGTTGAAAAACGATCCCGACAATGTCTTGCTGGCGCGTGGCCCCCGCTACCGGATTCCCGCCGAGTTCATCAAAGACCTGGTGTTGTCGAGCAGCGGTTTGCTGAACAGGAAAATTGGTGGTCCCAGCGTCAAACCGTATCAGCCCCCCGGCTTGTGGGAAGGCGCGACTTCGGGCCGCGGGCTGCTGTCGACTTACAACCAGGATCACGGGCCGAGTCTGTACCGCCGGGGCATGTACACGCTCATCAAGCGAACCGTCCCCCCCCCCTCGATGGCCATTTTCGACGCCAGCAACCGGGATTTGTGTGAGGTGAAACGGTTGAAGACCAACACGCCTTTGCAGGCTTTGGTGATGATGAACGACCCCACAGTGCTGGAAGCGTCCCGCGTGCTGGCGGCCAATCTGTTGCAGGAAAACAGCGCGTCGAAGGATAAAATCAGCAAGGCGTTCCGCCTGATTGTGGGTCGAAAACCCAAAGAAAAGGAAATCGACATGCTGACGGCCTATTACGAAAAAGGGCTGAAGGAAATCAAAAAACCGGTCGCGGAAAAGGCCCTGGCAGTGGGCGAATACCCGATTCCGGAGAAAGTGGACAAGACGAAACTGGCCGCGATGATGCGGGTGATTTCGACAATTTATAACCTGGAAGAAACCATTACAAAGACGTAGTGATCATGGAAAAGGAAATCTTAGAACACGGCTTTAATTTCAACCGGCGTCGCTTCTTATCCCGCTTGAGTTTAGGACTGGGCAGTGCGGCTTTAGGATCGCTGATGATCCCCGATCTGTTTGGCGGCAACAGTACCGATGAAGAAGGGCTTACGCCCGGCATTCCGCATTTTGCGCCCAAAGCCAAACGCGTTATTTACCTGTTCCAGAATGGTGCGCCGTCGCAGCAGGAATTATTTGATTACAAACCCAAGCTCCGGGAAATGCTGGGGCAGGAAATTCCGCCGTCGGTGCGGGGAACACAACGGCTGACCGGGATGACCGCCAACCAGGCGTCGTTTCCGCTGGTGGGATCATTCGTGAATTTCAAGCAGTATGGTCAGTCGCGGGCGTGGGTAAGTGACCTGTTTCCGTATACCGCTAAAATCGTGGATGATCTATGCATCGTGAAATCCATGTTTACGGAAGCCATCAACCACGATCCGGCGCTCACGTTTCTGCAAACCGGCTCGCAGCAGGGCAACCGCCCGAGCATGGGGTCTTGGCTGAGCTACGGGCTGGGCAATGAAAACAAAAACCTGCCGAATTTTACGGTGCTGCTGTCACGCGGCATCGGCAACGGGCAGGGCGTGTATTCCAAGCTGTGGTCGAACGGTTTTCTGGATTCGATTCACCAGGGCGTGCAGTTCAGCAAGGGCGAAGATCCGGTGTTGTACCTGCGCGATCCCGAAGGCATGGACCGGCACGCGCGCCGGGATATGCTGGACAATCTGGCGGAACTCAACGATCTGGCGTATCAGGAATTTGGCGATCCGGAAATTACGGCCAAAGTAAAACAATACGAAATGGCGTACCGGATGCAGACGGCGGTTCCGGAAGTAATGGACCTGTCGAAAGAACCGGACGATATCATCAAGCTCTACGGCCCGGACTGTCTGGTGCCCGGTACGTTTGCCGCCAACTGCCTGCTGGCCCGGAAGTTATCCGAAAACGGCGTGCGGTTTGTGCAGTTGTATCACCAGGGCTGGGATCAGCACGGCAACCTGCCGTTCGAAATTGCCAAACAGGCCAAGGACGTCGATCAGGCGTCGGCGGCTCTGGTGACCGACCTCAAACAACGCGGTTTGCTGGACGAAACGCTGGTGATCTGGGGCGGTGAATTTGGGCGGACCAGCTACACCCAGGGCAAACTGACGGCCGACAACTACGGACGCGATCACCACCCGCGCTGCTTCACGATCTGGATGGCCGGGGGTGGTATCAAACCCGGAATGGTGTACGGCGAAACGGATGAACTGGGCTATAACATCGCCCAGAATCCGGTTCACGTCCACGATTTTCAGGCGACGGTGTTGCACCAGTTGGGTCTGAATCACGAAAAATTGATTTTCAAACACCTGGGTCGCCGGTACCGTTTGACGGATGTTTCCGGCAAAGTGGTCCGGGATATTCTGGCCTGATCAGTACCCTACTATTCCTAACCCACTGGATTCCTTGTTGTGATGACTAAAAAGGTCAAAAGTCTGGCCGAGCAGGCGTTGTTTGCTTCAGCCATTTTTATTCTGTTTCTTCTGCTTTTCGAGAGTAAGATTGTGGTGCCGACCTGGGTGCAGCCCCTTGGGCGGATGCACCCGCTCTTTCTCCATTTCCCCATCGTGATCCTGTTGCTGGCGATGGCAATGGAACTGTTTCGGTTCAACGCTTCGTATGCCGCTAACGAGTTTTACCGCGGTTTTTTATCCAACTTGCTCCTGGTTGGCGTTTTATCAGCCGGTATTACGGTCATCATGGGCCTGTTTCTGTCCAAAGAAGACGGTTATTCCGGAGAAGTGTTGCAGTGGCACAAATGGTCGGGCGTCGGCCTGTTCTACCTCTCCTGCCTGATTTACTGGAGCCGCAACCGGGATTGGTACCAGGCCACGGTGGCCCGATCGGGGGCCATTCTGGCCGTTGTTTTCCTGATCGGCGCGGGGCATTACGGGGCGGTTTTAACGCACGGCGACAACTTCATTACCGGCCCGATCAGCAACCCGACCGTTGAACCGGTGGCCCTCGATCAGGCGCTGGTGTTCGACCACGTCATTCAACCCATTTTCCAGCAGAAGTGCATCAGTTGCCACAATCCGGAGAAGCTGAAAGGCGAACTGAACATGGCCGACGTCGATGCCCTGCTGAAAGGCGGCAAATCCGGCAAACTGTTCAAAGCCGGTTTCCCCGACCAGAGCCTGTTGCTGCAGCGTATTCACCTGCCGCTGGAAGAGAAAAAACACATGCCGCCGACGGGTAAAACACAGTTGACGGCCGACGAAATGACGCTGCTGGCCCTCTGGGTGAAAAGCAAACCGGATTTCAAGAAAAAGGTCATCGATTTACCGCCCACCGATTCCTTACGGCGCATCGCTGCCACCCTGCTCAAACCCGCCGAACAGCAGGAAGCGGTCTATGAATTCGATGCGGCTGATGAAGAAACCGTGCAGAAGCTCAACAACGATTACCGGACGATTGCCCCCCTGGCCCGGGAGTCACCGGCCCTGGCGGTCAATCTGTATAACCGGAACACGTATTCCGTGGATAAACTGAAGGAATTGAGCGACATCAAACAACAGGTCGTTTCGCTGAGTCTGAATAAATTACCGGTGAAAGATGCGGATCTGAAAACGATTGCCCAGTTTGAAAACCTGCAAAAGCTGGACCTGAATTTCACCGACATCACCGGCAAAGACCTGAACGAACTGGCGGCTCTGAAACACCTCAACACCCTGACCTTGTCGGGCACCAAAGTAACGTATGCCGACTTGCAGAAACAGATCGGCGATTTCAAAAGTCTGAAAACCGTCTCGCTCTGGGAAACCAAACTGTCGGTTTCTGAGATTCAGCAATTGCAAAAAGCCAATCGAAACATCGCGTTTATTGCCGGCTTTAAAGACGACGGCAAAGACCCGATCACGCTGAACCCTCCGCAGATTAAAAACAGCTCGACTATTTTTGACAAACCGACGGCCCTGCAACTGAAACACCCGATCAAAGGCGTTCAGATCCGGTTCACCACCGACGGCACCGAGCCCGACAGCATCCACTCGCCGGTTTTCAACAACCAGACGGTGTTGACCGACATGACCACCATCAAGGCCCGGGCGTTCAAAGATGGCTGGTTTGGCAGCAGTACGGCCACCTTCGATTTTTATAAAAGTGCCTACAAACCCGACAGCGTCAATCTGTTGCTGCCGCTCAACCGCGTTCACCAGGCCGAGGGTGCCAAATCGCTGTTTGACTACAAACTCGGCACGTTCAACGCCAACAGCCCGGCCTGGGCCAACAACTGGACGGGCGTTCGCAACAACGACATGGTGCTGGTGGCCGAATATAAAAAACCGGTCACGGTTTCCTCCGTGGCCCTGCGGATCATGGTGGAAGAAGCCACGGGTATTTTTCCGCCGGGCACCGTCGAAATCTGGGGGGGCGACAGCCGCGAGCAGATGAAACTGCTCACGACGGTCAGGCCGAAAATGCCCGTCAAAGGCGAACCGCACGAATTAAAAACCGTTAGCTGCCCCTTCAAACCGCAAACCGTCGCGTACCTCAAAGTGGTTGCCAAACCGTGTACGCTGCCCGAATGGCACGGCGGAAAAGGAAAACCGGGGCTGGTGCTGGTGGATGAGATGTTTGTGAATTGAAAACAGGCCAGTGAAGACACGCACGCTTTCAAGTGTTTAGAACCGCATGTTACCGGGTAATGGCATATGGATCAGAAGAAACACCCCTTCAATCGACCCGCAGAACTTGTTGTATGGCAACAGTTTTTGTCAGGCGATACCGTGGCTTTTGCCTATCTGATGTCTTCTCATTTTCAGGTTCTGTTTCGGTATGGCAGTAAATTTTCGAAAGACAAGGAGTTTGTCAAGGACTGCATTCAGGACCTGTTTCTGATCATTTGGGAACGTCGTGACCGACTCAGTGCGGAGGTGGCGGTAAAGCCCTACCTGATGGCGTCGCTCCGACGGCTGATGAACCGCAGCGGACAATCCCGAACCGGATTATCGGACGAACTTCCCAGCGATAACGAAGAGGTATTTGATATTGAATATTCGGTCGAAGAGGAGTACATTGAACAGGAAAACGTCCGGGTCATCACCCAACGTTTCAAAAAGCTGCTGAATGAACTTCCCAAACGGCAGAAGGAAGTTATTTATCTAAAATTCTTTCAGGAAATGGACCGGAACCAGATTTCGGAGGTGATGGACATTTCTCCCCAAACGGTATCCAATCTGCTTCAGATTGCCATCAGACAACTAAAGGAATACTGGAAAGTGGAATTCTTAACGCTGCTTCTGGCCCATTTTTACGGATAACCGGACCAGGTCAATTGGCAAGATTCTATTTTTTTTCAAAATAATTCTACTTCTTTTGGTATCGCGGCCGTGATTTCGTCTATCGTATGGTATAGATGCACAGGTAGGTATGGATCAGTACAGAAGTTTCAAAACCGGCGATTTTGTCTGGGATCCTTTTTTTCGGCAGTGGGTTCTTTCGCCCAGCAGCGAGACGGATTTCTTCTGGCATCAATGGATGCAGGAAAATCCGGACCGCGCCGACCGGATTCACGAGGCCCGAACCGTTGTGCTGTCTCTTCAGGTAAACGAACCTACGCTGCCCGCACACGAAATTGAGCAGGTTGTCAAATCGACGATTTCCAGAATCAATCAGCCGTCATCCTCAACTCCGGAATACAGGCAGCGGCCTTTACCGGTTTATAACCGTAGCTGGTTCCAGATAGCCGCGTCGGTAAGCCTTATTCTGCTGGCAGGATGGCTGGCTTTCCCCTATCTCCGTTCCGAGCGGCCTTCCACCCGGTTGGATGCGCCCTCCACGATTGCTACCAATCAGACATCGGCCGTTGCCGATACCGCGAATACCTCATCTTACCACGTCGTGATCCACCTCGACGATGGCAGTAGCGTTACCCTCGCGCCCGCCAGCCGGATTCACTACGCCAAAAACTTTTTAACCTCCAAACGGGAAGTCTACCTCACCGGAGAAGCATTTTTTGAAGTCGCCAAAGATCCGGCCCATCCTTTTTTAGTTTATGCCAATGGACTGGTTACCAAAGTTTTAGGAACCAGTTTTACAGTGAAAGCCTACGAACGTTCGCGGGAAGTGATCGTTGAAGTGAAGACCGGACGCGTTTCGGTGTTTGCCCAGTCGGACCCCAGAGCACAGGAGAAAGCCGTCAACCGCGAACTGGACGGGGTCGTTCTTTCGCCCAATCAGAAAATTGTGTATAAAACCGATGAGGTACGGATGCGAAAGACCCTGGTGGAAAAACCCGTGTTGCTCAAGACCGTTGTTCAGCCTTCGTTTCACTTTGAAGACAAACCCGTGAGCGAAGTTTTTGCTGCGCTCGAAAAAGCCTACGGTGTTCCGATCATTTATGACAAAGACCTGATGATGGACTGCCCCTTAACGGCTTCCCTGGACAGTATGGCATTATATGATCAGCTAACCATTATCTGTAAAGCCATTGAGGCCCGGTATGAGCTGGTGGAAGGGCAAATTGTTATTCACGGCAAGGGATGTAAAACGAATTAAAGCGTACCTGTCAAGCGGGTTTATAAACTGGCTGAATTCTTTTTCTGATCGAAATAACCTAAACCCTTAAAACTTTATGCGGTATGATGATCCCAAAAACCTGCAATCTGAAAAGGTGCCGGGCTGATTTCGTTCGATCCGGTTAACTTCCAACGCTTCCTTTCAAAACTGCTTTTCATGCTACTCCCCGAAAAAGGGGAGCCTGGGAAACTATTGCCTGTTCAAACTCCTATACCCTTAACTTTTATGAAAAAAACCATACGGTATCAGCAGTTCGTCTATCGAATCGCCTGCCGAACGCTGGGTCTTACTGCGATTCAGACCTTGTTCGCTTTTTGCTTCGCCGGTCTGGGCTACGCCAGCGACGGCATAGCCCAGTCGCTTCTTAATCAGAAAATCACGGTCAGAGCGCAGGAAATGGAGATTAAAACCGTTCTGAGCCAGGTGGAACGGCAGGTAGACGTCCGTTTTGTGTTTAGCTCGAAACTGATTCAATCCAGCCGGAAAATCACCCTTTCTGCCGAAAACAAACCGCTTCAACAGGTACTGGACCACATCCTGAGCCCGCTGGGCTTGCAGTACGAACTGACCGGAAAAGTCATTATTATCAGACGCGAAGAAGCGGCACCGCTACCACTCCCGCCGGTGGGCCAGGTCGCCCCCAAGCGTACGGTTTCCGGAAAAGTGCTCGATGAAACCGGCAAAGGATTACCCGGTGTCAGTGTCGTTGTGAAAGGAACGCAGCGGGGTACGATTACAAACGGAGAGGGGGATTTTCAGATGGAAACGGAAGACAATGCCATCCTCGTTTTTAGCTTCGTTGGCTACAAAAGCCAGGAAATGACCGTGGGCAACCAGAGCACCTTTTCCATTACGCTTGCTCCGGAAGACCGGGCGCTGGAAGAAATCGTGGTGGTGGGCTACGGAACGCAGAAACAACGGGAAGTCACCGGTTCCATTGCATCACTACCCGCGGCCCAACTGGAAGACCAGCCGGTGGGTCAGTTGGCTCAAAAGCTTCAGGGACGCATTGCCGGTGTCCAGATCAACCAGGCTTCGGGCACACCCGGCAGCGGAATGGCCATCCGGATTCGCGGGGCGGCCTCCATCAATGCCGGTAACACACCCCTGTATGTGGTCGACGGCTTTCCGATTGTGGGCGGTATCAACAACATCAACCCCAACGAAATCGAAAATTTCTCCGTCCTGAAAGGCGCTTCGGCGGCTGCTTTATACGGTTCGCGGGCGGCCAACGGCGTGATTCTGATTACCACGAAACAGGCCAAAGAAGGCCGGACCACCATCCAGTTCAGCGCCACCTACGGCCTTGCCCAGGTTCCGCAGCGGGGGCGGGCCAAGCTCATGAATGCGAAGGAGTTTTTGCAGGACCGGAAGGAAATTTTTGAAGACAAAATTAAATACGAAGGCTACACGGGCGGCATACCGGAGCTGTATCAAAACCCCGAAGCCTATACCGGGAAAAGCACCGACTGGTATAACGAACTGTTGCAGACAGGCGGGCAGAACAGCTACAACCTTTCCATTTTGTCGAACAAGAACAATTTCAGTTCGGCCACCACTCTCGGCTATTACAAGGAAAAAGGGGTGGTATTGAACACCAATTACGAGCGGTTTTCACTGCGGTCTAACAATCAGTACAAGATCAACGACTTCGCCCGGGTCGGCATCAACATTGCCCCAACCTATCAGCGCAGTCTGAATCAGGAAACCGACGGTTTTTACAGCACGCTCTATTCGGCCATCATCACGCCCCCCATCTTTTCGCCCGATGACAAAAACCCCGACGGTTCTGTCAAACTGAGTTTTACCGGACCGGGGCTTTTTACGTTTCCGAACTGGAAAAAAACCTTGCTGGAAACCACCAACCGGACCAACTCAACCCGGATTTTGAGCAATGCCTACGCCGAGATCGACTTTCTGAAAAATTTCCGGTTTAAAAGCTCCCTCTCGCTGGATCTGGAGAGCCGCAAACAGCGGATTTTCAACCCGTCGACGGCGGGTGGTATTTTTGCGCCCCCGCCCAAACTGGCCACCGGCTCGTACGAAACGAATGAATATACCTCGTGGCTGACCGAGAACACCCTCAATTACAGTAAATCTTTTGCAACAGACCACCATGTTGAAGCGCTCGTGGGGTATTCGGCCCAGCAGTTCCGGCAGGAAACCAACCGGCTCACGGGCACCAGCTTTCCGGACGATGCCGTTACCTGGATCGACGCGGCTGCCATCAAAAACGGAAACAGCAGTTCCACCGAATGGTCGTTGCTCTCGATGTTTAGCCGGGTGAACTACAACTACAAAGGAAAATACCTGCTGGCCGCTTCCATTCGCCGGGATGGCTCGTCGCGGTTTGGGTCGGCCAACCGCTGGGGTTCGTTCCCCTCCCTATCGGCGGGCTGGATTATTTCGGACGAAAGTTTCGCTCAGAAATGGAGCAGCGTGAGTTACCTGAAATTACGGGCCGAATACGGAGATGCCGGCAATTTTAACATCGGTAATTACAGCCAGTTTGGTAACATCGTCTCCACCAACTACCTGTTCGGAAACGCCCTCGTGCAGGGACGAAGCCCCAACACGATCGGGAATACCAGCCTGACCTGGGAAACCACCACCGGGATGGACATTGGGCTGGATGTGGGGCTGCTGAACGACCGGATTTCGCTGACGGCGGATTATTACAACAAAAGAACCAAGAACATGCTGTATCAGGTGGATATTCCGACGGGTACCGGTTTTTCCAACATCCAGGACAACATTGGCGAATTCCATTTCTGGGGGTATGAATTTGGCGCCACCACCCGGAATCTGGTTGGTACGCTGAAATGGACCAGCGATTTCAATATTTCGTTCAACCGAAACAAGGTCATCAAGTTAGGAACCAACGACACGCCCATCGGCGGCATCGGTAATTATTCCAGCACGATCTGGAAAACCGAAGTGGGCCATCCGATCGGGCAGTTCTACGGCTATGTGTTCGATGGCATCTACAAAACGCAGGAGGAGTTTGATTCGCAGCCCAAACACAGCACGTCCAAGGTGGGCACCATGCGCATGAAAGACATCAACGGCGACGGCATCATCAACACCCTGGATAAAACGTACATCGGCAACCCCAATCCGAAATTTGTGTATGGCATCAACAATACGTTTGCCTACAAAAACCTGGATCTGAATGTTGTGATTTCGGGGGCCTACGGTGGAAAAATGTACTATGCGCTGGCGGAATGGACCGAAACCCTGGAAGGGATTTTCAATGTCGAAACGTACATGAAAGACCGCTGGCGGTCGCCCGAAAACCCCGGTGCCGGTATTGTTGGACGGTCACTGTCAGGAACCACCGAATTTCCGCGTAATGTGCAGGACCGTCTGGCGCTCGATGCTTCGTACCTGACCGTAAAAAACATCACACTGGGCTACACCCTGCCGAAAGTATCGCGCTACATCACCAAATCCCGGATTTTTCTGAGTGTGCAGCAGGCGCTGGTCTTGACCAAATACAAAGGAGCCAATCCGGAAGCCAGTTTCAACGGGTTGAGCGGCCTGAGCGAAGGGGTCGACATCAGCCCGTATCCGGTTCCACGGACGTTTGCGCTGGGCCTGAATCTGAATTTTTAATCGTATCGAAAATCAAAGACATGAAAAAGCTCCTGTATCTATCGCTTTTAACGACCCTGCTCCTGATGGGCTGTTCCGAAGATTTTCTGGAACGCGTGCCGGAAAGCTCCGTCACCTCCGGTAATTTTTACCAGACCGAAGCCCAGTTCGAACAGGCCATGGTGGGTGCCTACGCGGCTGTCCGGGACGCCAAAGGATCGATTGCCGCCTGGTGCATGGGCGAGATGCGATCGGACAACACGCACCTTGAGTTCAACAACACCAACCGCGGACCGGCCTACATCGAACGGGAATACACCGATTTCTTTCTGGATGATGTGACCAGTACGCTCGTCGCCGACAAGTACAACCGGTGTTACGTCGGCATTGCCCGCGCCAACAGCATCATCGACTATTTGCCTAGCGCGGGGCTGAGCCAACAGGTGGCCGACCGGCTGACGGGGCAGGCCCGGTTTCTGCGGGCGTTGTTTTACTTTGATCTGGTACGGTATTTTGGCGGGGTTCCGCTGTACCTGAAAGCCGTATCGGGCGCCGGTGATGCCTATCTTCCGCGTTCGTCCGTCGACGAGGTGTATAAAGTCATTGTCGACGATCTGAAAGACGCCATTGCCAAACTACCGGCACCGGCGTTTCCGCAAACGGGACGCGCCACGCAGGCAGCGGCTAAAATGCTGCTGGCCGATGTGTATCTGACGCAGAAGAATTTTGCGCTGGCCGAAACCGAACTGAAAGGGATTACCCCGATGGGCTTTTCACTCCTGCCCGACTATGCCTCGGTTTTCAGTTTGTCGAATAAAAACAGCCGGGAGTCGCTGTTCGAGATTCAGTACCAGCAGGGCAATCAGGGGCAAAACAGCAACTTTCTGTATCCGTTTCTGCCCCTGGCTTCGGATGTCAGCAAGATCACCGGCATCACCTCCCAAAACCGCCAGGGGGGCGGCTGGAACGTGCCGACGTTCGAGATGATCGGCACCTACGAACCCGGCGACAAGCGGCTGGAAGCGTCGATTGGCATTGCGGAAGGCACCGGCGTGGTGGGCGATATGGCCATTGAAACCCTGAAAAGCCCGGTTGGCTACGTCAAACCGGCGGGTAAAAGGGCGTACCCGTACATCAAAAAGTACCTGCACGCCCACAGCCTGGAGCAGAATACCGACGACAATTTCCCGGTTTATCGTTATTCCGATGTGCTCCTGGGGCTGGCCGAGGCCCTCAATGAACAAAATAAAGGTGCCGAAGCGCTGACCTACCTAAACCCGGTTCGGGTGCGGGCGGGTCTGGCCCCGTCGACGCAAACCAGTCAGGCGGCTTTGCGGGACCTGATCGCCCACGAACGGCGCGTTGAATTTGCCTTTGAAAACAAACGGTGGCTGGATTTGGTCCGCACCGGCAAAGCCATCGAGGTGATGAACAAGAACGGGGAGTACATCAAGGCGTTTCATGCCGGCGAATCGTATCTGCCCGGTACCAGTTACGCAGTGACCCAGAACCGTCTGCTTTTTCCGATACCCAACCGCGAAATATTAATCGGAAAGCTGCAACAAAATCCGGGTTATTAACGCGGAATGTAGGTAAAAAACACGATTAACCTGTTTTATGAATGAGACGCTCCAGGGCGGTTTGTTTATAAAACAGGTCTTTCGCTTTTGCCCCTAAATCCCCTAAAGGGGACTTGAACGCGGAATTTTCCAGATGCTAAAGTCCGGCTCCGGCCGCCCGGCCTTTAGGGGATTTAGGGGCAATTTGTAAGTTCAACAGAATTATTAGACGTAAGTCCTAATAAAACAGGTCATTTAAATTTTAGTCAGTCCAGACGTTACAATGAAAAGGCTTTCTTATTTGCTGTTCATGGTGGCCGGTGGTGCAGGTGCTTTCCAATCCTGCTCTACGGGCTTGTCGAGCGGGTCAGCGGAGGAGAAACTACCGGAAACCGTCAGCTACAACTTTGACATTCGGCCCATTCTGTCGGATAAATGCCTGGCCTGCCACGGACCGGATGCCAACAAACGGGAAGCCGGTCTGCGGCTCGATGTCGCCGAAAGCGCCTTCAAAGCCCTCGCCGAAAACCCGACGGCCCACGCGCTGGTGGCCGGGAAGCCCGAACTGTCGGAGGCTTTCCGGCGCATTACTACGCCGGATACCTCCCTGCTGATGCCGCCCCCGTCGTCCAACCTGAAGCTCTCCACCCGCGAAATCGACCTGATTGAAAAGTGGATCAAACAGGGGGCGAAGTACGAAAAACACTGGGCATTTGTGGCTCCCAAAAAAACCGCCCTGCCGCCCATCGATCAGACGGAGTGGCCACGGAATGAAATCGATTATTTCATTCTCCACAAACAGGAGCAGAAAAGGCTGGCCCCCAACGAAGAATCCGATAAGGAACGCCTGCTCAAGCGCGTCAGTCTGGACCTGACCGGATTGCCGCCCACCTTGTCGATGATGGATCAGTTTCTGGCCGACAACAGTCCAACAGCCTACGAAAAAGCGGTCGATCAGTTGCTGAAAAGTCCGGCCTACGGCGAAAAAATGGCGCTGCACTGGCTGGATCTGGCCCGGTATGCCGACTCCTACGGCTATCAGATGGATAATTTCCGGACGCAGTGGCCCTGGCGGGATTGGGTCATTCATGCCTTCAACCAGAACATGCCGTACGACCGGTTTATCACCTGGCAACTGGCGGGCGACCTGCTGCCCGTACCGCCCGGTGGTGCATCCAGCAAGGAGCAACTCCTGGCCACCGGTTTTAACCGCAACCATAAAATCACCGAAGAAGGGGCCGTCGACGAAGAAGAATACCGGGTGACCTACGTGACCGACCGCAACGACACCTTCGGCAAAGGGCTGCTGGGCATCACGCTGGAATGTGCGCATTGCCACGACCACAAGTATGACCCGTTTTCGCAGAAAGAATATTACCAGCTCTTCGCCTTTTTCAACAACGTCGATGAAATGCGCTCCAAATACACGGCCATCGACCCCGATGTCGGCAAACCGGAGTCGTATGCCAAAAAACCGCTGATGGAAATCAGTAACGACGACGTAAAGAGCCTGTTAAAGTTCATCAACAAACCGGACACCAGCCGCCTGATTGTGTCCGTCATGGGCGATCTGGACACGCTTCGCAAAACGTACATTCTGAAACGGGGGGTTTTCGATGCTTACGGCGACGAAGTACAGCCCGGCACTCCCGCGTCCATTCTGCCTTTCAATGCTACTTATCCCAAAAACCGGCTGGGACTGGCCCAATGGCTGGTTGACCGGAAAAATCCGCTAACGGCCCGCGTTTATGTCAATCGCATCTGGCAGGAATTCTTCGGGCGGGGCATTGTCAAAACCGCCGGCGACTTCGGCATGCAGGGCGAGCTTCCTTCCCATCCGGAACTGCTGGACTGGCTGGCCGTCGACTTTATGCAGCACGGCTGGAACATCAAACGGCTGGTCAGGCAGATCGTCACATCGGCCACCTACCGCCAGTCGATTGTCGTTACGCCCAAAAAGCTGCGGGCCGATCCGGAGAACGTGTTGCTGGCCCGGGCACCGCGTTACCACCTACCGGCCGAACTGGTGAAAGATCTGGTGCTGGCCAGCAGCGGTCTGCTCAACCGGACCATCGGTGGCCCCAGTGTAAAACCGTATCAGCCAGCCGGTCTGTGGGAAAGCGCCACCGCCGGGGGCGACGGCATGTTGTCGACCTACAACCAGGATCACGGCCCGGCTTTGTACCGGCGCGGCATGTACACGTTCATCAAGCGAACCGTTCCGCCCCCCTCTATGGCCATTTTCGATGCCAGTAACCGCGACCAGTGCGAGGTAGGACGGAGCAAAACCAATACGCCTTTGCAGGCCCTGGTGATGATGAACGACCCCACGGTGCTGGAAGCCTCGCGGGTGCTGGCGGCCCGTCTGTTGCAGGAAAACACCGGGATGGAAACCAAAATCGGCAAAGCCTTCCGGCTGATTGTGAATCGAAAACCGACCCAGCCGGAACTGAGCGTACTCGTGACCTATTTCGGGGAGGAAATGCAAACGATAAAAACGACGGAGATTGAAAACGTGCTGGCCGTCGGGGAGTATCCGGTTCCCGAAAAGATCGATAAAAAGCGGCTGGCGGCCCTGATGCGCGTGGTATCGATGATTTACAACCTGGAAGAATCCATTACTAAATCCTGACCGCTATGGAAAAAGAACTGCTGGACCATTTGCTGACCTTCAACCGGCGTCGGTTTTTCTCGAAACTGAGTCTGGGCCTGGGCAGTGCTGCGCTGGGTTCGCTGCTGATACCGGATCTGTTTAGTAAAAACAGCGATTCCGACGAGCCTGATTTCATTCCCGGAACCCCGCATTTTGCCCCGAAGGCCAAGCGGGTCATTTATTTGTTCCAGAATGGCGCTCCCTCTCAGCTCGAAACGTTCGACTACAAACCCAAATTACGGGAGCTTTTTGGCAAAGACCTCCCGCCGTCGGTGCGGGGTGGGCAGCGACTCACCGGTTTTACGGCCACCCAGGCCTCCCTGCCCCTGGCCGGATCGTTCGTCGATTTCAAGCAGTATGGGCAGTCGCGGGCGTGGGTGAGCGATCTGTTGCCGCACATGGCCAGCATTGTGGATGATCTGTGCATCGTGAAATCCATGCACACCGAAGCCATCAACCACGACCCGGCCATCACGTTTTTCCAGACCGGTGCCCAGCAGGGCAACCGCCCGAGCATGGGGTCGTGGCTGAGCTATGGGCTGGGCAATGAAAATAAAAACCTGCCCAATTTCACGGTCTTGATTTCTCGGGGAAAAGGCAACAGCCAGGGGGTATATTCCAAGCTGTGGTCGAACGGTTTTCTGGATTCGATTCACCAGGGGGTGCAGTTCAGCAAGGGCGAAGATCCAGTGTTGTACCTGCGCGACCCGGAAGGCATGAGCCGCCAGTCGCGCCGAAAAATGCTTGACCGCCTGGCGGAATTGAACCAGTTGGCCTACGAGGAAGTGCATGATCCGGAGATCAATGCCAAAATCAAGCAGTACGAAATGGCGTACCGGATGCAAACCGCCGTGCCGGAAATTACGGACCTGTCGAAAGAACCGGACGACATCATCAAGCTCTACGGCTCCGACTGTCTGATTCCCGGAACCTTTGCCGCCAACTGCCTGCTGGCCCGGAAGTTATCCGAAAACGGCGTGCGGTTTGTACAGTTATACCACCAGGGCTGGGATCAGCACGTCAATTTGCCCGTAGAGATTACCGGCCAGACCAAAGACGTCGATCAGGCATCGGCGGCTCTGGTGACCGACCTCAAACAACGCGGACTGCTCGACGAAACGCTGGTGATCTGGGGCGGTGAGTTTGGCCGCACCTGCTTCAGCCAGGGCAAGCTGACGAAAGAGAATTACGGTCGCGACCACCACCCGCGCAGTTTCACGATCTGGATGGCCGGGGGCGGTATCAAACCCGGCATGGTGTACGGCGAAACCGACGAATTCGGCTATAACACCATTGCCAACCCCGTTCACGTCCACGATTTTCAGGCGACGGTTTTGCACCAGTTGGGCCTCAATCACGAGAAGCTGGTTTTCAAACACCTCGGCCGCCGGTACCGGCTAACGGATGTTTCGGGGAAGGTGGTGCGGGATATTCTGGCGTGATGGATTGGATTGAAAGTAGTTGACAAAAAATCCATTGTTAGAAAAGATGACAATGGATTTTTTGTCAATGGCATCGGGCCTTTCAACCCCACGCACGACTGAACCGAGCAGCCGATGCGGTCATGGGATGTTGAAAAAATGCCGAATCTGCGTTCCATTGAACCAGCCCACGATTTGAATCGTAGGAAACAGGACGTAAAACCGGCTACCAGCCCAACGGTTTTAACCGTTTCATTCCCGGCATTACTCCACAATCCAGCGGCTTAACGTACTATACCGCCCCTCCAGCACGATCTTGTAAAAACCGGTGGGCAGTTTCGAGACGTCGATCACGGCTTTTTCGGCTTTGATGGGGAGTTCGTCCATCAGCAAATACCGGTCGCGCTGGCCTTCTTCGAAGTGGTTGGTGGTCGTAAGCCAGATTTTCACGGTGCCTTCCGGATCGGCGGCTTTCCAGCTCAGGGCGATTTTCCCGGCTTCTTTTTTCGCCGTCGGCTGGGTCAGCGATAGTTTGCCAGTAAGCGGAATACCATCAATCTCAAAGGCTTGCTCTTTCGGAATGGAAACCTGCAGGTGCCGGGCCAGCGTCGGCATGATGTCGACAATACCGGGGGTTGAATTTCGGAAATACGGATTCAGGTTTTTGGCATTCGTCACCATCCACGTGCTCCGCTCCCGCTCCGACTGCCCGCCGTGGTTTTTGCCGGTATCCGCACTCCGACCGTGGTCGGTCGTGATGAACACCTGCCAGTCTTCACCGAACGTTTTTTGCCGGTACTGCACGGCTTTCCACAACCGCCCCATCTGATCGTCCATCATCCGGATGGCCTCATGGAACCGCTCACCATCGCCGTACCGGTGGCCCATGTCATCCGTGTATTCCAGGTACACCCACGACAGATCCGGGCTTTCCTGCCGAATGTAAGCCGCGGCTTCGTTTACCACTTTTTCGTCAATCTGGTGAATGTACAGTTTGTCTTTGTCGTGCGGAAAATGGAGCGTGTCCAGCTCAAACCCGTCGAACGAGTAGTCGAGCCGCAGGTGGCCCGTGGCCGGAAGTCCTTCGCCCACCAGTTTGGTGCGGTTGTCGAGCCAGGTTGAGAAAACGGCGGTTTTTTTCTGGGGATACTGCGATTCAAAAAACCGGAAGATCGTCCAGTACTGATAATTCGGGGCCTTGATGTCGTTGTCCCAGACGTTGTGTTTGTTGACCCACGTCCCCGTTAGCAGGCTGTTGTAGCCCACCGCCGAAATCGTCGGCGTCTGCGAATACGTCCCTTTTTGTCCGCCGACGTACGCCCGGACATAACCGCCTTCCCGGGCAATCGCGTCCAGATTCGGTTTGGCAATCTTTTCGATCACATCCGCCGAAATGCCGTCGACAATGACAAACAACACCTTTCGCTGGCCCGGCTGACCAACGCTGGCGTGCGTCCTGACTAAACACAGAATCAGCAGGAGAACCGGTACAATCCGAGGCTTCATCCGGTTTTTATTCCGCCAGATAATTCCCGATACCGACCACGACCGTCGAAAAGACCACGGTGGCTATTCCCAATGTGATGGTGCGCATGGTCTGCCGGTTGGCACCCCGCCACTCGTGCAGATACAGCCCCCAGAAGCTGCTGAAGGCAATGATGAACGCCATGTGCAGGGTCCAGCCCGAAAACCGGTACTCGCCCATTTTGCTGTCGCCCATACCGTAGAAGAAGAATTGCAGGTACCACGTCACCCCGGCCATGGCGCAAAAAATGATATTCCGCACGGCGGGGGCCGTTACATTGCCGTAATCGGTATACGTTTTATTCTTGATATTGAGGTAGATACACCAGATGGCGTTGGTGGTCAAACCGCCCAGCAGGATGAACACGAGGGGCGCATTGTTCATGTAGAGCGGGTCGGCGCCGTTCTGCACCGCCAGTTCGGCAATGGGTTGTCCGGCCGTTAGTCCAAACGAAAAACAGGCACTCATGATGCCCGAGAAAACCGCCACGAGAACGCCCTTTTTGAGATCAAATTCGGCGATGGTTTCTTTTTTCTGATCATCCGTCATCGACTTTTCCTTCATCATGCCGGCAATCCCGCAAATTGAAATGCCCAGCACACAGACCGCTAAGCCCAGAATGATGACCTGACCGGACAATGTACTCATCAGCGTGCCGAATTGCCCCTGCCAGATGGGCGGAACGACGGTTCCGAAAACCGCACAGAGCCCCAGTACAACGGCCATGCCCAGTGATAATCCCAAATACCGCATCGTCAGGCCGAACGTCAAGCCGCCGAACCCCCAGAGAACACCCCAGAAATACGCCCACCACTTGGTTTCGGTTGGCGCTTCGGCCAGTACGTTAAACAGATTCGGGACGGTGAGCAGACCAAAAATCAGCGGAGCAAACACCCAGGAGAAAATACCGCCCACGAGCCAGTAACTTTCCCAGGCCCAGCCCTGTACTTTTTTATACGGTAGATAGAAACTGCCGGAAGCAAACCCTCCGAGCGCGTGCAAGACTACTCCCCAAATGACGGCCATGTATAGTGATTTTTCAACAAATCTGTGTAGTTTCCGGAGAAAGACCTTCCTGCGCTCTCCTGAATTCATAAAGCAAAAAGTTGGTCTGGTCTAACGATACAGCCCCTGAACTATTTTTTTAGAAGACCGTACAGAGCAGGAGACCACGGTATAGTTAGCTCGTCCTAAGTCAATACTTTTGCACCGTAGAATACTATTTCATCATAGGTTAGTAGGATAAGCCCCTTAGATTTCTAATGGGCTTATTTTGTTTTTACGACTTCAGGTACCTTCCCCTCCCCTTTCTTTCAACTTTTTTCTAACCACAACACTCAACAGCGTGTTGGCCCCTCATGAACAGTTTCGAAGGAAAAAACATCCTGATTGTCGGTGCATCGTCCGGCATTGGTCAGGCAACCGCCCAACGGGTTCAGGCGGCCGGGGCCACGGTTTTTACGGCGGGTCGGCGACAACCCGCAGGCATTCAATCCACCCACCTGACGTGGGACGCCACCCAACCCGCGGAGTCCGACCTGAGCGGCTTGCCCGATACGTTACACGGGCTGGTGTATGCGCCCGGCTCCATCCGGCTGGCTCCCTTTGGCCGGCTGACCCTCGATCACTTTCAGGAAGATTTCACGCTGAACGTGCTGGGAGCCATCGCCATCCTGAAAACCGTCATGCCCGCCCTGCTTCAATCCAAGTCGGCCAGTGTGGTGTTGTTCAGCACGGTAGCGGCCCAACTCGGCTTCGGGTTGCATTCGTCGGTCAGCGTATCGAAGTCGGCGGTGGAAGGCCTGACGAAATCGCTGGCGGCCGAATATGCTCCGCACCACATCCGGTTCAACACCGTGGCGCCCTCCCTCACCGACACGCCCCTGGCACAAGCCGCCGGGCTGGTGTCGCCCAACCGGCTCGAAGCGGCTGGCAAACGGCATCCGCTGGGTCGCATCGGCACCTCCGCCGACATCGCCGGGATGGTCACGTTTCTGCTGTCGGAGGAGTCCGGCTGGGTCACAGGCCAGATTCTGGGCGTCGATGGTGGAATGAGTACGCTCAAATAAGCAAACCGCTTTCAATCCTGCTTTTAATCCAGTTAATTTGTATAGATTTCATCAGCCTATACAAATGAGAAAATTACGCTACGGCATCGGGCTTCTTGGCCTGATGCTGACCCACCTGGCCTGGTCACAGACGAAACTCGTGGAAACCGTCACCCGCAAAGAGGGTGAACTGATTATTCCGTACCAGAAATACGTGCTGCCCAACGGGTTGACGCTGGTCATTCACGAAGACCATTCCGATCCGATTGTTCACGTCGATGTGACCTACCACGTCGGGTCGGCGCGGGAAGAGATCGGCAAGTCGGGGTTTGCCCACTTTTTCGAACACATGATGTTTCAGGGCTCCGACCACGTGGCGGATGATGAACACTTTAAACTCGTGACCGAAGCCGGTGGCACCCTGAACGGGACGACCAACGGTGACCGCACCAACTATTTTGAAACCGTCCCCAGCAACCAGTTGGAGCGCGCGCTCTGGCTCGAAGCCGACCGGATGGGCTTTCTGCTGGATGCTGTGACCCAGAAAAAATTCGAAATTCAACGGGCGACCGTGAAGAACGAACGCGGTCAGAATTACGACAACCGCCCGTACGGTTTGTCCTATGAGTATACCGCCAAGAATCTCTACCCCTACGGCCACCCGTATTCCTGGCTCACCATCGGCTACATCGAAGACCTGAACCGGGTGAGTGTCAATGACCTGAAGAATTTCTTCCTGCGCTGGTATGGCCCCAACAATGCGGTTTTGACCATCGGTGGCGACGTGGACCCCAAACAGGTGGTGCAACTGACCGAAAAATATTTCGGCAGCATTCCGAAAGGCCCGGAAGTGACCAGAACCATTGTTCCGCCGGTGGTGGTCGACAAAGACCGCTACGTGTCGTACGAAGACAACATCCGGTTTCCGATGCTGCGGATTACGTACCCGACCGTGGCGCGTTTCCACCCGGACGAAGCCCCCCTGGACGCGCTGGCTCAGATTCTGGGCGGGGGCAAAAGTTCGTTGTTCTACAAAAACCTGGTCAAAACCGAAAAAGCCGTTCAGGCCAACGTCGGCCATCCGGCCAATGAGTTAGCCGGGGAGTTTACGTTCACAGTACTGCCTTTCCCGAACATGCGGCTGGACAGTACGGAAACAATCGTCCGGAACACGCTGGCCGAATTCGAAGCCCGGGGTGTCACCGACGATGATCTCGCCCAGTTTAAAGCTACCCGCGAAGCCGACATCATCGGGTATTTGTCCAGTGTTTCCGGCAAAGTGTCCCAACTGGCTTCTTTCCAGACGTTTACCGGATCGCCCAACTACCTGCCGACCGAGCTGAAACGCTATCAGGCGCTGACGAAAGCCGACATCATGCGGGTTTACAACCAGTATATCAAGGGCAAAAAAGCCGTTATTCTGACGGTTTATCCCAAAGATAAAAAGGAAATTGTGGCGCACCCCGACAACTATACGGTTGCGACGGAAGGCTACAAGGCTCCGGATTACGGCTACGACGGCCTGAAATACGTCAAAGCGAAAGATTCGTTCGACCGGAGCAAAAAACCGGCTCCCGGTGCCAGCCCAACCCTGAAAGTGCCCCCGTTCTGGTCCGACAAACTGCCGAATGGTTTGAAAATGATCGGGACTAAAAACGACGAAGTGCCGAGCGTCACGCTGCTGTTTTCCGTCAAAGGAGGTCACACGCTATCGGCCAAAGACCCTTCCAAAGCCGGGATTGCCCAGCTTACGGCCGCTTTGATGAACGAAGCAACGCAGAACTTCAGCAACGAAGAAATCAACGCCAAACTGGAAAAATTGGGCAGTAACATCCAGATTTATGGCTCTACGGAAGAAATTCAGGTGTCGGTTTCGTCACTCACCAAAAACCTGGACGCGACGCTGGCGCTGGTGGAAGAAAAAATGTTCCGCCCTAAGTTTGCCACGGAAGACTTTGTCCGGCTGAAAAAACAACAGCTCGAACTGATCTCGAATCAAAGCACGCAGCCGGTGGTGATTGCCAACAAAGCCTACAGCCGCCTGCTCTACGGTGCGGACAACATCCGGGCGATTCCGACCAGCGGTACGGTTAAAACCGTTGAAAACATCTCGCTGGACGACGTGAAAGCGTTCTACCAGCAGAATTTCTCGCCCTCCGTCACAAACCTCGTCATCGTAGGCGACGTCGAAAAAACCGCCATTCTGCCGAAGCTTGACTTTCTGAAAAAATGGGCCGCCAAACCGGTCTCCTTGCCCAAAGCACCCGTTGCCAAAAAAATCGACAAGACCCGTATCTATTTGATTGACAAAGACAAAGCCGCTCAATCGGAAATCCGGATCGGGTATTTGACGGATTTGCCGTACGATGCCACGGGCGAGTATTACAAAGCCGGGCTGGCCAACTACATCCTCGGCGGTGCGTTCAACAGCCGGATCAACATGAACCTGCGCGAAGACAAAGGCTGGACGTATGGTGCGCGTTCGTCGTTTGGCAGCACCAAAACGCCCGGCCCTTTCACGGCCCAGGCCGGGGTGAAAGCAGCCGCTACGGATAGCTCGGTGGTCGAATTCATCAAAGAAATCACCAACTACGGCAAAACCGGGATTACGGAAGACGAACTGGCCTTCCTGAAAAGTTCGGTCGGCCAGCGGGATGCGCTGCGGTACGAAACCTCGTTTCAGAAGGCACTTTTCCTGAATCAGATCATCGACTACGATCTGCCGGGCAACTTCGTGGAGCAGCAGAGCCAGATTCTGCAAAAAATGACGAAGAAAGAAATCGACGCCATTGCCAAAAAGCGTCTGCCGGTCAACAACCTGATCATTACGGTGGTGGGTAATAAATCGGCTATCAAACCGGGTTTGCAGCGATTGGGTTACGAAGTCGTTGAACTCGATAAGGAAGGCAATCCGGCCGTGGCCGAAGGCACCGCCACACCAGCCGCGCTGGGTGGCGCGTCGTCGACCAATCCAAAGAAATAAGTCCGAAATTGAAAAGACCGTTACGCCAAAAGCCACTCCCCGGGGTGGCTTTTGGCGTAACTAGTGATTGCTGGGGTTGTTTCAGAACGCCCGGTATAAAAACCGTCAATAATAATTGGCCTGCCTCTTGCATCTTATAAATTTCTTTTTAACTTTGAATCACAAAGTACTTTTATAAAAACCAACAACTGGGTGCTGTTCGGAATACCGCTGAGATACTCTCCTTTAGTGCGGTACTGTTCGGAAAGGCTATGGTCAACCTTTTTTACAAGCGCAGAAACAAATCGTATTCACTTTAAATTACTGTGTCATGAAAGATGAAATTCTATCAAATCTCAACAACCCCGGACAGCTTGAGCGTTTGTATAGAGCCGACAAACCAACGTTTAAACGCGCCTTTAAAGCGTTGTATCCCGAACTGAAAGACAATGCTCTGCTCACCTTTTGGAATGAACGAATCAATTTCACGCAGGAAGACATTTCGTGGGGCAGCCGCAAAGACCTGATCTTTATCCTGATTGCTTCTCTCGTAGCTGGTGGCATCGCCAAGTTACCCGCACTTTTATCCATCGACAAGGAATTTTTTTACACCCGAAACATCGGTTTTATCATTTTCCCGGTTCTGGCATCCTACTTTGCCTGGAAGAATAAATTATCGATGGGTAAGCTTATTTTTATAGCGATCTCAATCCTCGTAGCAATAGTTTTTATCAATTTTTTACCCGACGTTAAGAGAAGCGACACCCTGGATTTAGCGTGCATTCACGTTGTCTTATTTCTATGGTCGATACTCGGTTTCGCCTTTGTTGGTGAAACGGGCAATGCCGATGAGAAACGGCTTAACTATTTGAGATACAACGGCGACCTGATCGTTATGACCACCCTCATCCTAATCGCCGGCGGCATCATGACCGGTTTAACCATCGGCCTGTTCAAGCTGATCGGTTTTGAGATTGAAAAGCTTTATTTCGACTATTTTGGCATTTTTGGGCTTTCTGCCGCGCCCATTATTGGCACATATCTCACCCAGACCAATCCGCAATTAGTCGGTAAAGTTTCACCGGTAATCGCTAAAATATTCAGTCCGCTGGTCGTCGTCATGCTGGTTATTTATCTTATAGCCATCGTTTATTCCGGAAAAGATCCCTACAACGACCGGGAGTTTTTGCTGCTTTTCAATGCGTTATTGGTTGGTGTTATGGCCATCATCTTTTTTTCCGTGGCAGAAACATCGAAGAGCACAAAAAGCCAGATGGAAATCTGGGTTCTTTTTCTGCTATCGGTGGTCACGATCGTGGTGAATGGCATTGCGTTGTCGGCCATCCTGTTCCGGATTTCAGAATGGGGTATTACGCCCAATAGAACCGCAGTATTGGGCAGTAATATTTTAATTTTAATCCATCTTCTGCTGGTAACGGCGCAACTTTTCAGGGTCCTTTCCAAAAAGACGACGATAGCCAGCGTCGGAAAAGCCACCGCCTTCTACCTCCCCGTTTACGCCCTGTGGACCATCCTTGTGACCTTTCTTTTTCCGATCCTGTTTGGGTTTAAATAGAGTGTTGCCCCTAAATCCCCTAAAGGACGGGCGGCCGCTGCCGGACTTTAGGGGATTTAGGGGCAAAAAACGAAAGTCCTACTTGTATTAATCAAGGCCTGATCTTCTGCCCGTCCTGAAAAAAAAATCCAGAAATAGTTTGCACTTCATATACCGATCGGTATATTTGCACCATGAAATTTACCCCGCGATCGGAAGCTACCCGCCAATTCATTATTGAAACTGCCGCCGGCATTTTCAACAAGAAGGGCTATGCGGGCACATCGCTATCGGATCTGACGGAGGCCACGCGGCTGACGAAGGGTAGCATTTACGGAAATTTTGAGAACAAAGAAGACGTTGCCCTGGCAGTTTTCAATTTCAATGCCGCCCGCCGAAACAAGCTGGTTCGGGACCGACTCAGCCGGGCCGCTCGCCCGAAAGAAAAGCTGCTGGCCTTTATCGATCTGTTCAGTCGGGACGAAATTCAGCACTTCCCGGAAGGCGGTTGCCCCCTGCTGAATGCGGGCGTTGAAGCCGATGATACGCACGAGCCCCTGCGGCAACGCGTAGCGGAAGAACTGATCGAAACCCAGACCGAACTGGCTTCCATCGTTCGGATGGGCATTCAGGCAAACGAGTTTCAGGCAGATACGGATGCCGAAAAAGCAGCCGTTGCGCTGGTTGCGCTCATTCAGGGCGGTATTTTCATTGCCCGGACGACGCAGAACCCTTTTTATCTGGATACGGTGCTGGAAACCGCCCGGAAAATGGTGCACGACATCGAAACAAAATCAACACCTTAATTTTTTTTGAGCACCAATATACCGATCGGTATATATTAGTTATCCAATCAATTCACAGTCTATTTTACAAACATGAAAACGCAGAACAACACGGTTTTAATTACGGGCGGCAGTGCCGGAATCGGTTTTGAAATCGCCAAATTATTTGCTCAGAATGGCAATCAGGTCATCATCACCGGCCGGAATGCTGAACGGCTGCAACAGGCCGCAGCGCAACTGGACAACACCACAGCCATCGTCTCCGACGTCAGCAATCCGGCCGATGTCGATCAGTTGGTGGAACGTTTGAACAAAGACTTCCCAACCCTGAATCTGGTCATCAACAACGCCGGGCGGGCGTTCTATTATTCTCTGTCCGAAGACGGCATTCAGGCGAGCGACAAAGCCGGGGAAGAAATGACGACGAACTACCTTTCCATCATCCGGCTGACGGAAAAGTTACTGCCGCTTCTGAAAAAGCAAAGTGAGGCCGCGCTGGTCAATGTCTCGTCCATTGTCGCTTTTGTTCCCGGCCACACCACGGCTACCTACTCGGCCAGCAAAGCCGCCTTACACGCCTATACGCAAGCGATGCGGTATACGCTGGCGAAAGATACATCTATCAAAGTGTTTGAATTGATGCCGCCGTTGGTCAATACTGATTTCTCGCAGGAAATTGGCGGCATCAACGGCATCTCGCCCACGGTGGTAGCCCAGGATCTGCTGACGGCCCTCGCAACAGACACCTATGAAATCCATGTCGGCAACACCGCAACGCTCTACAAACTCTTCCTCTCTTCACCCGAAGAAGCCTTTCTGGCGTTGAATACCGGTCGATAAAAGCGGTTTTTTTC
This sequence comes from Larkinella humicola, assembly GCF_008727875.1. GTDB lineage: Bacteria > Bacteroidota > Bacteroidia > Cytophagales > Spirosomataceae > Larkinella > Larkinella humicola. The sequence continues at coordinate 302,621 of NZ_VTWS01000008.1, forward strand.
CTGCCTTCGCAGACTATTCAGCACCTTTTTTTATGCCTATCTTTGGGCCATGGCGTTGAATCGGCCGCCTTACTGCTATGGAAAAACCGTTGGTCAATGGCTCGTATCTGTTGGAAAAATTTCAGGGGAAAGGGGGCTGGACGTATGCCGCACTGCCCGAAGTGAAGCCGGATAAAAAAGCGTATTTCAACTGGGTAAAGGTGAACGGCACGATCGACGGTTACGAAATAAAAAACTACAGCCTGATGCCGATGGGCAATGGCAAACTGTTCCTGGCGGTGAAAGCCGAAATCAGGAAGCAGATCGGAAAGAAAGCAGGGGATTGGGTAGAAGTGGTCTTATATCCCGCTCAGGCTCCGGTTGATACGCAAAAAGACTTGCTGCTGTGCCTGGAAGACGAACCAACCGCCCATCAAACGTTTTTAAGCTACACCAAAGCCGAGCAAAAAGCGTACGTAGACTGGATCGATTCGGCTAAAACGGAAGAAACCAAAATTGACCGCCTGGCCGAAACCATCAACCGGCTGTTGAGAAAGCAAAAGTTTACGGAGAAGTGAAGGGAGGTTTACGGTATTCGGTTTACGGTGGCTGACGCATGCTTTTCTCTCGCGTCAGCCACCGTAAACCGAATACCGTAAACCGTAAACTTAAATCTTAACCGCCTGCCGGGCGAGCAATTTCCAGTCGCCTTTCTGCTTGACCCAAACCAGCAAAACCGAGAGTTTGACCGTACCGGCAACGCCCTTGTTGTTGGTCGTTCCCGATAACTTATGCCGCACCCAGGCGGTGTTATCGACGATGGAAACGCTCTGATCGGCCAGGTCGATCGTCACGAAATCAGACTCTTTGCTCACCAAGGCTTTAACAAAGGCGGTTTTGTCTTCCAGCAATCCATTCGAGTGTCCGTACGTCAGTTGATCGGTGACGAGGGATTCGAGCGTAGCCTGATCGGCATCGATAATGCCTTTCCGCAGCTTCTCGACGGCTTGCTCAACGGCCTGTTTTTCGTCTTTTTTACCGGGTTCGGTGGCCATCAGGTTACCGGTTACCAACAACAATACAAGCAGGCATTTCAGGGTTTTCATGGTCGTAAAAGAAAGGGTAACTCGTTAGGAATAAGACAATAGAATAAAGAAGTGAGACAAAAGAGTAAAGAGGTGAGACAGGAGATCTGAGACGGAAAACGGGCGACTGATCTCCCTTCTCCGGTCTCTGTTCTCACTTCTTTACGCTTTTGTCTTATACACCCAGCAAAACATACGCTTTCCCCGGTTCCGTCGGAACGTCGTAGATATAAACGCCGTTGGCGGGGGTTTCGGGTTTGGTCGTTTGGTAGCGGTTTTCCGGCTGTTGAAAAAACGCATTCGGATTGGTGCCTTTGGCGGTTTGAAGCCGGGTTTTCCCATCGCCCTTCAGCGCACTCGTCACCCGCAGCCGGCAGTTGCCACCCAGCGCCGAGCGAACGGCCACGCGCGTCAGTTTGCCGTTTTTCCAGCTCATATCGAGTTCATAACCGCCCCGCGTCTTCATTCCTGTCACCTCGCCGGTGGCCCAGGCATCGGGCCGGGCGGGCAGCAGGTTGAGCAAACCGTCGTGGCTCTGCACCAGCATTTCACCAATGCCCGATGTGCCGCCAAAATTCCCGTCGATCTGGAACGGCGGGTGCGCACAGAACAGGTTGGGATAGGTGCCGCCCCCGTTGGCGTAATCGGTTCCTTCGACGCCCGTCAGCTTCAGCAGTTCGCGCAGGAGTTTGTAGGCATGATTGCCGTCGTGTAGCCGCGCCCAGAAGTTGATTTTCCAGGACTTGCTCCAGCCCGTTCCGCCATCGCCCCGGATTTCGAGGGTTTTGCGGGCTGCATCGGCAAACTGGGGCGTAGTCAGCGGAGAAATTTCGCGACCCGGATGCAGTGCATACAGGTGCGAAACGTGGCGGTGCTGCGGATCTTCGTCCTGCCAGTCTTTGTACCACTCCTGCAAATTGCCACTTTTTCCGATCTGCAATGGAAACAGTTTGCTCTTTTTATCGGACAATGTTTTCCGAAAATCCGCATCAATTCCCAGTTGCGACGAAGCCTGAATGACGTTTGAAAATACATCCCAGATCAGGCCCATGTCCATCGTGGTGGCCACGGAAACGGATTGCTTGACGCCTTTATCCGTGATAAACACGTTTTCTGGTGATGTAGACGGTGCTGTTACCAGACGTCCCTGCGGGTCTTCCACCAGCCAGTCGAGGCAGAACAAGGCCGCATCCTTCATCAGTGGGTAGGCGTAGGTTTGCAGGTATTTTTTGTCGCCCGTAAACAGGTAATGGTCGTAAAGATGCTGGCTCAGCCAGGCACCGCCCACCGCCCAGTTGGCCCACGACGGACTGCCCTTGCCCTTGTCGCCAACGGGATTCGACGCGCCCCAAATGTCGGAATTGTGGTGAACCGTCCAGCCCCGGGCGTTGTAAAAAGTCTTCGTGGTTTCACGACCGGTTTTTGCCATGTACCCAATCCAGGTCAGCAAGGGCGTGTGCAATTCCGACAGGTTGACCATTTCCGCCGGCCAGTAATTCATTTCGGCGTTGATGTTGGTGGTATAGTTGCTGCTCCAGGGTGGTCGAACCATCGGATTCCAGAGTCCCTGGAGGTTGGCCGGTGGACCGCCGGGGCGGGAACTGGAAATGAGCAAATACCGCCCGAATTGAAAATACAGCGTTTCCAGTTCCGGGTCGGCACCGCCTTCGGCATACCGCTTCAGACGTTCATCCATCGGCATATTGACCGCCGATGCGGTTTCCAGCGTAAAACTAGTGCGGTTAAAATACCGTTGGTAATCAGCTACATGAGCCTTCCGAAGCGCATCGACGGTTTTGGTGAGTGCTTTTTTCAGGTAGCCCTCAGCCAGTTGTTTTTCATCCCGCCCTTCCCGATCGGGGCATTTGTCAAAACCGTTGAAACTGGTAGCCGCCGTCAGCAACAGAACCGCTTCCGTGGCATTTTGGATGCGAATCCCCGCCGTATCGGTCGAAACCGTGCCATCCGTCGAGCGGACTTTCACCCGCCAGTCGAAACGCATGCCTTTGCATCCCGCAGAATCGCCGTAAATAACCGGTTTCGGATTGTAGTTGACGTAATTCGGATCCGCGTGGGCGGGGGCTTTTCCGCGAATAACCAATTCATCGCGCCCCTGTGCTGATTTCGTAACGGGATGCGGACTGCGGGCGGCTGCCGTTACCGTCAGCGCTCCTTTTTTATCCGCCGTCAGGCGCACGACCACGACCTGATCGGGTGCGGAGACGAAGATTTCGCGGGTATAGTTGACGCCATTTACCCGAAACCGGGTAGTCGCCGTGGCATTTTTTATATTCAGATCGCGGTAGTAATCCGTAGGTTGTCCCGAAAAATCCTGTTTCAATAACAGATCACCCAGCGGCTGGTAGGCTTCCGTATACAGCCCCTGCATGTGCTGCGTCAGTTTGGCGGCTGCTTCATACTCTTCCCGGAAAAGGGCTTCCCGAATTTCGGGTAAATACTTGGCAACACCGGGATTGGGATTGCGATTGACCGGGCCGCCCGACCAAAGCGACGATTCGTTCAACTGAATCAGTTCGTCACCGGCGCGGCCAAAAACCATTGCCCCCAGCCGACCGTTGCCTACCGGCAGGGCTTCGTTCCAGTTGCGGGCAGGCTGACGATACCAGATCGCCGACGGGTTTTGAGCAAACACCGCACGAATAAGCAACCACAACAAACCGGTCCAGATAAATCGTCGATTAATTAGGGAATGGAGTCTTCGAAAAAAAAGAATGAAAAAGGACATGTGTTTAAAAGCCTTTGAAAGCTGCAAATTACTACACGAACAGGACTTTACAGCACATTAAACCACGCGCAAGCCTGATTCGGAGAAACCGTCACCGACCGTTCCCTCAATAGTTCTCTGATTAGCAGGAGATTACTGAAAAGAGATCCGCTTTTCGACCGGTTGAATTAAACGCCCGGTATCTCCGGCGGATTTGGGAATTCCTGAAACCGCCGGGAACGCCCCCTTTCACCGTTCGCTTTCCCGTTTCTCCGGAATCTCACCTCATTTCGCTCCGAATCGGGGCCGTCCCTTCGTCAAAAAGCGAGATAGTACCTTGGTGAGCAAAGGCGAATTGTTTCAAAATAAATAGGAATTATCTCAAATCCAACCCGGCTTTCGGGCGATCAGACGGGGCTTTGCAGCAAACCCCAAAACCGTTTAATAGCAACATTATCAGACATTTAGGATTAAAACCTACGAATTTGCTAGTTCGTATCAGCTTTCTTCTCCATCCTATCCTGTTTGCCTGTGGTCTGTTTTTAACGACTCAGTCTACAGTCATCTCCCTTTTTTATCATGAAGGCAACCCTACACCACAACCAGAAATCACACAGGCTCTATTGCCAGGGCAGGATCGACTTCTCCATCTGGAGCCGTGGAGCATTCCCGGGCCTTTCAGTTAGGTTGATCGCCCTGATCGGATTCTTTCTGCTGGCAGCTACCGAATCGCATAGCCAGACCACCCTGAACGGGATGATCCGCGACGGAACCGACAAACCGCTGCCGTTTGCAAGCGTGGCGCTGCTCAACGCCGTCGATTCGAGTCTGGCTAAAGGAACCGCCAGCGACCAGCAGGGGCTTTATACCTTTGAAAACGTGCGAACCGGCCGGTATGTGGTCCGGGCGACGGCAGTGGGCTACCAGAAAACGCATTCAACGGTGGTAGACGTCACCACCGGCGTGACCACCGTACCGCCCCTGGCTCTGTCTGAGGTTAGCAGCAAACTGGCCGAGGTGCAGGTAACGGCCAAAAAACCGTTTGTCGAGCAACAGATCGACCGTATGGTGATCAACGTAGCGAACAGCATCGTCGGCAGCGGCAGTTCGGCCCTGGAAGTGCTGGAAAAAACGCCGGGCGTAACCGTCGACTACCAAAACGAACGACTCCAGCTTCGGGGTAAAGAAGGCGTTATCGTGCAGGTCGACGGCAAGCAGACCTACCTTTCCGCCCAGGATGTCATCGCCCTCCTGCGGAGCATGTCGAGCGACAACATCGATAAAATTGAGCTGATTATGAACCCTTCGGCCCGCTACGACGCGGCTGGCAATTCAGGCATCATCAACATCCGACTCAAGAAAAACGGCAATCTGGGGACGAACGGAACGGTATCGGTTGCCGGGGGTTCGGGGCGGTTTGACCGGGAGCGGGGAAGCCTGCAACTGAACCACCGCACGCAGAAAATGAACCTTTTCGGCAATTACAGCCTGAACCGGGGCGGTAACTACTGGGATTTTCAGCTCGTCCGCAACCAGCCCGATCCCAGCCCGTCGGATGCCTTTCGGCGCAATCTGGTCAGCCAGTACTCCTACCTGACGTTTCGGGATCTGGGCCAGAACGCCAAGGCCGGACTGGATTATTCGCCCACCAAAACCACCACCATCGGCGTCGTCTGGACGGGTTTCTGGAGCGATCACCGTGAAAAAGGTCCCGCTGGCGCCACGTTCCGGCGAAATACGGGCGGACCGGTTTATCTGCAAACGCAGACACATAAAACCTATGACGTGCTGAGTCAGAATCAGGTTGGCAATCTGAACCTCCAGCACGCTTTCGGGGAAAAGAAGGGGCAACTGACAATGGATGTCGACCTGGGCCATTTTACCCGGCAGTATACCAACAGCCTGCTCACGGAAACCCTCGTTTTAACCAGCGGTAGCGAGGTGCAGCCTCCCGCCGGTGCGCTTCTGATTACGCAGCCGTCGACGGTGAACATCCAGACGTTCAAAGCCGACTACAACCGAACGCTGTCGAACGGCTGGAAGCTGGAAACGGGCCTGAAAAGTGCCTTCGTGAAAACCGATAACGACCTCAGCCTGAGCAGCGGACCCGCCGGGGTGCTGGTGCCGGACCCGGCCCTGTCGAACCACTTTCAGTATACCGAGCGGGTCAATGCGGGGTACATCAGCTTCTCGGGGCAGTTGGGCCGTGGCGATGGCCCGAAGACTGAAATCCAGGCGGGTTTGCGGGCGGAGCATACGCATTCGGAAGGCAATTCACTGACCCTGAACCAGATCGTCGCCCGCGACTACCTGAAGTGGTTCCCGAGCCTGTTCGTGTCGCGTGCGCTGTCGCCCAACCAGACGCTGACCTTCTCGTATAGCTACCGGATCGACCGGCCAAACTACCAGAATCTGAACCCGGCGCGGGGGTATGTCGATCCGTATGCCTACAGCCAGGGCAATGCGTACCTGAAACCCCAGTTTACGCACGCGCTGGAGGGGAAACTCAGCTTCAAAAATGGCATTTTTACCTCGCTGGGAGCCAATTATACCACCGACCTCATGTTTTTCACCATCCATGCCACCGAAGGGAATAAGACGTACGTCACGATGGAGAATCTCGGCCGTTCGCAGGGCTACATCGGAACCCTGAGCTGGCCGGTAACCGTGATGAAAGGCTGGCAACTGCAGACCAATGTGCTGGGCTACTACAACCGCTTCCGGTATCATTACGAAGGTACGATCCTGCAAATCGAGAACGTTGCGGGCCGGCTGAACGGCAACAATGCCTTCACACTGGGCCACGGCTGGACGGCGGAACTCAACGGCTGGGTTAGCTCCCCCGCCGTGAACGGCATCTGGACATCGCCCTGGCTGGGGGCGCTGGACACCGGTATTCAGAAAGCGGTTTCGTCGGACCTCAAACTGAAATTCAGCGTTCAGGATGTGTTTCACACCAACCGGTTTCGACCCAGCGTCAACACCCCAATGGCCAACCAGAAGGGCGTTCTGACCTTCGATACGCGCATCGCCCTGCTCAACCTGACGTATTCGTTTGGCAACCAGCAGGTAAAAGCCGCCCGGCAACGGCGCTCCGGCTCCGATGACGAAATCCGGCGGACCAACTGACGGGTAGATATTGCGGTTTCTCTAGGCCTTGTTGTATACTTTCAAAACTGATTCACGCAGCATCTGTCCGGCACCAAAAGTCACAAAATCAATCAGTTCGGCGATATCTTCGGGCTTTACCCAATTGGCCGGATCGGCGTCGGGCATGGCTTTGCGGTTGGTCGGCGTGTCGATGGTGCTCGGCACCAGAACCGTTGAAATTATATTCTTGTCTTTGCCGGCGGCATTGAGAATTTCGGACAACTGGATCACCAGCGATTTCGAGAGGGCATAGGCTACCATGCTCTTCCCGGCCGACGGAACCAGGGCCGGGCGGGCACCAATCAGCACAAACCGTCCGCCCTGCGCCTGCTGGCTCATCTGCTCAAAAACCGGGCGGGCCACCTGGTAGGTCGTCTGAAAATTCAGCCGGAACAGGTGGTCAATGGCAGCAAAATCGGTGTCCGTGATCGACCCCATCGCAAAACCGCCCACCAGCAGGATGGTCGCATCGATGCCACCGTGTTCGGCCACCACCTTCTGAACCAGGGCCCGACAACCCGCTTCGTCGGTCAGGTCAAGTTCGTGCGTCACCAGATTGGACTGCGCGTCGAGGGTGTGTCCGCCCGGTTCGAGGGTGGCAATGACGGTATGGCCGCTTTTCAGCAACTGTTGGGTAATGGAGCGGCCCAGACCACCGGCTCCTCCGGTCAATAATACGGTTGACATAGGGTGTTGTGTTGATCAGGCTAAAAGTCAAATGTAAGGAATGGAACGGGCCTATTCCAAAACAAAACCGGATTGAATTACATTTGACTAAATGAGTCGTCCCTAAACACGCTATGAAAATAGTCCGTCTTTTTTTGCCACTGATCCTCGTTGGTATACTTTCGGCTGCTTTTCGGCAGGACCGCCCGACCGAAGCACCCGACGAACACCGGTTTCGGAAAGTGGAACTCACCGGCAACCTCCGCGATCTGGTCGAACTGGACATTGCCCCGAATGGCGATGTGTACTACATCGGCCACCGCGGTGAACTGTATGTCCACCGGATTGCGACCAAAGAAAACAAACTGCTTGGAAAAATCGATCCGCAGCCATCGGAAGCCACGCTGCAATCCATTGCCCTCGATCCGGGATTTATGCAAAACCGGCACCTGTATTTGTACTATGCCCCGAAAACCCGCCAGAACGTCAACGTGCTGTCGCGCTTCACGCTCCGGGGTGATTCACTCGATCTGAGTTCGGAGAAGATGATGCTGGAAGTACCCGATTCGTGGGAATGCTGCCACTCGGGCGGGGGCATGACGTTCGATCGACACGGAAATCTGTACCTGACCACCGGCGACAACACCAATCCGTTCGGCACCAATTTTGCCCCGCTCGACGAACGGCCCGGCCGGGAAATCTTCGATGCCCAGCGTTCGGCGGGCAACACGCACGATTTGCGCGGGAAGATTCTCCGGATTCACCCCGAACCCGACGGCACTTACACCATTCCGAAGGGCAATCTGTTTGCCGATTCCAAAGACACCTTAACCCGGCCCGAAATTTACGTCATGGGCTGCCGGAATCCGTTTAAAGTGACGGTCGATCAGGACACGGATTTTGTGTACTGGAGCGAAATCGGCCCCGATGCCAGCGACACCGAATCGCGCGGCCCCCGGGGCTACGATGAACTGAATCAGGCCCGCAAAGCCGGTAACCACGGCTGGCCGTTTTTCATCGGCAACAACGAACCCTATGCCAAGGTGGATTTTACGACAGATTCCGTCCTGTTTCAGTTCGATCCGCAGCATCCCATCAACACCTCGGTGAACAACACCGGTTTACGGGATTTGCCCCCGGCCCAACCGGCTTTTCTGGCGTATCCCTACGACGTGTCGACCGAACACCCGGAATTAGGCTCCGGTGGGCGAACGCTGGTGGCCGGACCGATTTACTATTTTGACCCGAAAAACCCCTCCCCCATTAAATTCCCGGCCTATTTCGACCGCAAACTGTTTCTGGGCGAATGGATGCGGAACTGGATGAAAACCGTGTCGTTCGATGACCAGAAAAACCTGAAAGCCATCGAATCGTTCATGCCTTCCACGGCTTTTCGCAAGCCGATTGCCATGCGATTCGGCCCGGATGGCGCTTTGTATCTTATCGAATTTGGAGCCTTGTGGGGTGGAAACAGCGATTCGCGCCTGGTCCGGATTGAATACATTGCCGGAAACCGTCCGCCGGTGGCGAAGCTGGAAAAAACGACCGAAGCTGGGGCCGTACCGTTGCCGGTTCAGTTTTCGGCCAAAAACTCGCTGGACTACGACAAAGACGACCAACTCACCTACCGCTGGTTCATCAACGGAAAACCGCTTAGCCAGACGACCGCCGACCTTTCCTACACGTTTCGGAAACCGGGCAATTACCGTGTCAAACTGGTGGTCAGCGACCGGGCGGGGCTGCGTTCGGCGACAGAAACCGTGGTGAATGCGGGCAACAATCCGCCCAAAGTAACGATTGAACTGGCCGAACCGGGGCGGCTGTATGGCCCGGCGGTTTCGTACCGGACAAAGGTGGAGGATGCCGAAGATGGCCGCGTCGATCCGGCCCGAATTCAGGTGAAACTGACGTATCTGCCTACCCGAAAAACCGTTTCACTTTCGGAGAAAGGCGAACTGACATTGCCTAACCAACGCGGTTACACCTGGATCGAGGAGAACGACTGCAAAGCCTGCCACGCGCTGAACGACAAATCCGTCGGGCCGAGTTTTCGGGAGATTGCCGTGAAGTACCAGCCGAAAAAAACCGATCCGGCGCTCATCGAGCAACTCAGTAAAAAGATTCTGAAAGGCGGTTCCGGCGTGTGGGGGCCAACCAACATGAGCGCTCACCCGCAGCTTTCGGATGAGGTAACGTCGGAAATGGTGCGCTATATCCTGTCGTTGTCAGACGAAAAAACCGAGAAAAAAGTACCCGCCGAAGGTAAATTTTCTACCGACCCGGCCGCTCACGGCACGTATGTGCTGACGGCCACCTACACCGACAAAGGGAATAAAACCGCCCGACCGCTGACCCGCCAGTCGACGGTGGTGCTGCGCCCACCCGTGCTGACGGCCCAGGATTTTGATGCACATTACGAGCTTCAGCGCAGTGACATTCTGTACGACATTCACAAAGCGGGCTGGGTGATGATGCGCCAGTTCAACCTCACCGGTATTCGCGCCGTCGACTTCACCCTCGCGACCGAAACCAAAGGCACCAGCATCGAAGTTCGGCTCGACAGCCCTGCCGGTGAATTGGTGGGCGAAATGGATGCGCCCGCAACCGGAAAGCGGAGAGTGTGGGTCGAGAAAACCCTACCCATCAAACCGGTGACGGGTGAACACGACGTCTACATTGTTTTCCGGAACCGCCTGACGGTCATTGACCTGATGGAAGTCAAAGACGTTCGGTTCAGGAAGGATATACCGTAATCACAATCGACTTCGAGGTGGGCGTCAGGCTCCCTTCGGCAAACTGATCGATGGGCAGCAGCACGTTGGTTTCCGGGAAATAAGCCGCCGTGCAGCCGCGCGGAATGTTGTAGGGAACCACGATAAACCGCTCGGCGGTGCGGATTTTTCCGTCATACCGGCTTTGCAGATTCACCACCTGCTGCGGTTTCAGGCCCCGACTTGCGATGTCGTCGGCGTGCATAAACACCACCCGCCGTTCGTCGTAAATGCCCCGGTAACGGTCATCCCGGCCATACACCGTCGTGTTGAACTGATCGTGGCTGCGGATCGTCATCAGCAGCAGTTCGTCGGGTTGCAAGGCGATCTGGCTGGGGACATTGATCGAAAAGTGCGCCTTGCCGTCTTTGGTCGGAAATTTCCGTTCGCGGGGGCCGTTGGGCAGGTAAAAACCGCCCGGTTTTCGAACACGCTCGTTGTAGTTGTCAAAACCGGGAACGACTTGCTCGATCAGGTCGCGGATGTAATCATAATTGGTAATCGCCTTGTCCCAATCGACGGTGTTCGGACGATTTTGGAAAACCGCTTTGGCCAGTTCAGCCACAATCGCCGGTTCGCTTTTCAGGTGTTTCGAAACCGGTTCCAGGGTGCCGTGTGATTGTTGAACCACGCCGGTGGTGGCTTCGGTTGTCACAAACTGATCGCCCGAAGCCTGCGCATCCCGGTCGGAACGCGCCAGACAAGGCAGAATCAAGGCCGTTTCGCCATGAACCAGGTGGCTGCGGTTCAGCTTGGTAGACACCTGAACGGTGAGTTGGCAGCGTTGCAGGGCCTCGGCAGTGTAGTTCGTATCGGAAACCGCCATCAGGAAATTGCCCCCCATTCCGAAAAACACTTTGGCGTCTCCTTCGTGCATGGCTTTCACGGCTTCGACGACACTAAAACCGTGTTCGCGTGGGGGTTCGAATCCAAAGACGGTTTTCAGTTGGTCCAGAAACTCCGGTTTTGGTCGTTCCCAGATGCCCATCGTCCGGTCGCCCTGCACGTTGCTGTGCCCGCGAATGGGAGCCGCCCCTCCGCCTTCGATGCCAATGCTGCCCTTGAGCAACAGCACATTGATCACTTCGTTGATGGTCTGAACAGAATTGCGGTGTTGCGTCAACCCCATCGCCCAGCAAATGATGATCTTCTTTTTGTGTTTGAGCAGATCGACCGTCTGCTGAACTTCCGCCAGCGACAATCCGGTTTGGCCCACCAGTTCGCTCAGGTCATAGTGTTCCAAACTACTGATAAACTCCTGGTAATCTGCCGTATATTCCTCAATGAAAGCGTGATCAATGACTTTGCCCGGTGTTTTCTTTTCCTCTTCCAGCAACAGTTTACAGATGGCTTTCAGGAAAGCCAGGTCCGAGTTGATCCGGATTTGCAGGTAGAGATCGGTCAGTTTCTGTCCGCCCAGCACCATATCCCGCACACTCTGCGGAAACTGGAAGGCCAGCAAGCCGGTTTCCACCAGCGGATTGACGGCGATGATGGTGGCGCCATTGCGCTTGGCCTGTTCGAGGGGCGTCAACATGCGCGGGGCGTTGGTGCCGGGGTTCTGGCCCATGATCATGATTACCTCCGCTTTTTCAAAATCTTCATACACAATCGATGCCTTACCCAGCCCGAGGGTTTCGGCCAGCGCAACGGAGGTCGATTCGTGGCACATGTTGGAGCAATCCGGCAGGTTGTTGGTGCCATATTGCCGGACAAACAACTGGTACAGAAAAGCCGCTTCGTTGCTGGTTCGGCCCGACGTATAAAAAACCGCTTCGTCCGGCGAACCGAGCGCATTGAGGTGGTCGGCAATGAGTTGAAAAGCATCGTTCCAGGCGATGGGTTCGTAGTGCGTCTGCCCTTTCCGAATCACCAGCGGCTGCGTCAACCGCCCCTGCTGTCCGAGCCAGAAATCATCTTTTTGCAGTAAGTCCGCCACCGAATACCGCTGAAACAGAACCGGCGACGCCGTGTGTTTCGTCATCACTTCATCGGCGACGGCTTTGGCACCACTTTCGCAATATTCCGCAATCGATGAGCGGTTGTCGTCGGGATCGGGCCAGGCGCAACTCGGGCAATCGTAGCCGTCTTTCTGGTTGAGCTGATACAGCGCTTTCCAGCCGCGCACCAGTTCCGTCTGGCGGAACACGTGTCGAAACGATTCGGTTACAGCGGTCAGACCGGCGGCTGTTTCTTTCGGTTTGGTAATTTTTAAATGGGTTAAGGTATCAGGAGCAAGTTTCATAACGGGCTTTCTTTACGGTAGCGTAAAAACAAAAGTACGATTCCGGTGAAACTTTCATTCAACGCTCTTGCTGCAAAGTCTTTATATCGGCAATGAGTTGCTGTATTTCAAGTTCAAGGGTTCCATTATAAATGCCGCGGATGCGTTTTTGTTTATCGACCAGTAAAAAATGTTCGGTGTGCAGAAATTCGGTGCTGTCTTTATTATACCCCAATTCTTCTTCGGCGAAGTAGGATTGCCGGGCCAATTGGTAAATCTCGGATTTTCGGCCCGTCAGTAAATGCCAGTTTTCCGATTGGATATCGTTGGCCTGGCTATACTTCTTCAGCCGCGCTACACTGTCGATCCAGGGCGTCACGCTGTAGGAAAGCAAAACCAGCTTTTTGTCATTCGGGAACGCCTTCTCGACCAGCTTCAGGTGTTTGGTCATCGTAGGGCAGATGACTCCGCAGGAAGAAAAGAAAAAATCGGCAACGTGAATTTTGCCTTCAATATCGCTCTGGCTGATGGTCGCGCCATTCTGATCGCGGAACGAAAAATCACCGATGGTGTGCGGGATTTTTTCGGCCACACGGTCAGCCGTTCCAATAAATACCGGGGTAAAATCCGGGGTGTTGTAATACGGCAAACTGTGGCTGGTTTCTGACGGGTGACAGCCAAAACAGACCGCCAGAAACAGCCAGAAACTAGTTCTTAAATACGCTGTCGGCCACATTGACGCAGTTTTTTGTTCCCAGTAACCCATACCTTCTTCCTTCGCTGATGATGTAATTGGCTTTTACTTTACCGTTGTCATAAAACGCTTTTTGACGCCCCTCTTCGTAACCCTGTTTATACGTCATTTCTTTCAGGAGCAATCCCGACTCCGACCATTCTTTACAAACCCCGTGGTATTCGCCATTTTCAAAATGGTAGTCCAGTTTTTTACGGCCGTTGGACCACCAGGCGACATAGTCCCCTGTTTTTTTTCCGTTTCTGAAAAACCGTCTTTCCATCAATTTTCCGGACTCATAAAACCGTTTCCATTCGCCGTGTTCGACGCCATTCCGGAAACCGACAATTTCCGCCGTGTCTTTTTTGTTCGCCCACAAGGTGTAGACGATGCCGGTAAACGGTCGGTTGTCGGCGAAAGCCACGCCATTTTGCGCCTGAATTTTTACGTCCGCAGCGTTAACGACCGGCATCTGTTCCGACTCGTTTGAGTCGGAACACGCAACCAGCAGGGCCAGAAGTGCCAGAATTTTATTTGGAAAATGTACCCGCCGTGCCATAATAGCCACTTCCGTTGATGTATGGGTCCGACGCCGTGATGTGGTAATGGTAAATACCGTTGGGATAATCAGCCGTTGCGTGCGCGTGGCCGTGATACGCATCCAACGACGAACTGACGACCAAAGCACCATTCTCTTCCGGCCCGTAAACCGGAAAACCGTCCAGCAAAAAGCCCAGCAGGGACGATTTGGTTGCCTTGACGGTGGTTAGGTATTTCGGTTCGACGTGGTAGTGGTATTCGCTCGTGGGAGCCGGGTGGCCCCACCACTGATCGAAAGAGACAATTTCGCCGGAGAGCGGCTGGTTGGGACCGGCGTATTGATTAAAAAAAGGAACCCCATTGAGCGAAACACCGATAGCGCCCAGGTTGGTGGCAGAGTGCGTGGACGCCACTTTCGGATTCAGCGGTATCTTAAACGTAAAATTCTGCGTCGCAATGGAGTTGGGGTTTTTGGAAAACGTGTTATCGCCGAAGGTTTTGCCCGAAAAAGTTTCGTACAAACTGTTCGTGGTGGCATAATAAATACTTTTGTGGTCGGGCGTTCCGGTGGTTTTGATAGTTACATACGTTCCGTCGGTCGTGATGCTGGTGGCCCCATAAATTTTTTTATACACATCCGGAACGCCAGAACCAACGGTGGTCGTCGTGCTGCCGGTGCCGGTTGTTGTGCCCGTAGAAGGCGACGCTTCGTCTTCCGTATTATGGCAGGCGGAAAGGGTAAGGCCCAGGGCCGAGAAAAAAGCGCAGAACAGGAGTCGGTTCATGGTGGTTGGTGGTTAATTTCACCGTTAGACGATGCCACCAACGGAATTCCTACGGCCTGTGCGGAAAATTTTCTGGCGGCCCTCCGGCACCCGGCCGGGGTGGTTGAGGCCGACCGAACAAACCGGACAAATCGGCTGCCAACGCCCGAAAATCGGCTTGCTGATCGGGGCGACACAAGGCTTTGATTTGCTCAAAATGCCGGAAATTTAATTCCGCCTGTGCTTTCTGGTTGTCGGCAATTTGTTGGCTCAAAGCCGTTTGCCGGGCCAAATCGGTGGTTGTGGCTGCCAACAGACCGTAATACTGCTGGTGCAGTTGTTTCATCTGTTCAGCCAGCCTGTTTCCCTGTCTCCGGTGCTCTTCGATCAGTTTTTGGTAAGCCTGTTGCTGATTCGGATCGAAACGAAGCCGTGCGATGATGATTCGGGCGGGTTCTTCCCGACCGTGTGGGCCGTTTGGCCGACCGGAATGCGGACCACCGCCTGGGCTAAACACCAGAAAGCCAATGGTTGCCAGATTGAGCAGGATCAGTCCAACAACTGCAAAAGTCAGCAATTTTGTCCGCTCCATCTTTTAATAGAGTTGATTGCCTGTCGGGAAAAGATTCATCTCCGTGGCAACGTTGGTTAAATCTGCGGATTGGGAGGTCGCAGCATTTGACGGCCAATCAACCACCCGCCAGTTGAGCAGGATCAGCAAGGCGAAAGTAGCGACGGTCAGCCACACGGTTATGGGCGAGACATACACCGGCGGGGCACCCGATGGTAGCCGATTACGGATTTTGGCAAACAGAAAAGCACCAGGTTCCGCCCGCTGCATTCCATCCGTACTGTTCAGTATATCGTTAATCCATTGTTCTTTTTTTGGTTCCATAGCGGTTGAGACGACAAGTGTAACCGATTCCTGCGGGTTACGATAAAGATTTGTTACTTAACTTATTTTGCATCAATAGTGCCAACGAATCGGGTTGAATTTAACCGCCCTCCTGTACGGATTTGTAAACGCGGGCCAACTGTTTCTTCAGATTTTCGGTTGCCCGCTGCAAAAGCGATTCCACCGCCCCCACGCTGGCGGCCAGGATGGCTGCGGTTTCGATGTTACTCAGCCCTTCCACTTTTGTGAGCAGGTAAGCGGTTTTTTGCTTGTCGGGCAGGGTATCGATGGCCCGGAAAAGCCGGGCCGCGTTCTCCTGGTTTTCGAGCGCAATACCGGGATGAAAAAAGTCGGTGGGATGGTGCAGCACTTCGCCCGATTGGGTATCGAACAGGCTCGTAAAGAAAGCAAAGCGTTTTTGCCGTTTCCGGTGTTTCAGAAAATCGAGCGACTTATTGACCGCAATGCGGTATAGCCACGTCGTTACGCTGGCATCGCCTTTGAACGTATGAGACGAAAGAAATACTTCCAGAAATACATCCTGCATAATTTCTTCGGCGTCTTCGCGGTTGCGCACATAGCCCAGCACCAGGTTATACACCCGGTTTTTAGTCTGTTCATAAAAGCGCCGGAAATCCGTTTCGTTGCCTTCCCGAATGCCCTGAATCGCTAAAAATAGATCCTGTCCTTCGTTCATTCCTGGCTGCTATCCAAGGTATTGTTATAAGAGCCCCACCTGTTCAATCAATTCCAGAAAAGGTTTCTTTTGACTTTTGCTGATCGGTAGTTGATGGTTTCCAACCGATACTACATTGTTCTGGATAAAATTGATTTTATACAGATTGACGAGGTATGAACGATGAATTCGCAGGAACTGCTGGGTAGGCAGGACCTCCATAAGCCGGGAAAATGACTGTAATACAACATATTTGGCTGTATCCGTATAGATTCGGAGGTATTCGCCCAACCCTTCGACAAACAGAATATCGTCGAAATTAAGTCGAACCAGTTTATAATCCGATTTGACAAAGATAAAAGGCATCTGAAGCCGGTGGCGCTGACTAGCACCCAGGCTCATCGTATTTTTTGCCAATAGCTGCCCAATCTGCTGGCTCAGGTGTTTCGGCTGGATTTCGCTGGACAAAAAACCGGATGCCCCCAATACGAAGGCATCGGCGGCTACGGCCCGATTGGAACTGCATACGAGAAAGGGAGGGCAGAAATCCAGCTTCTGGATAAACAAGAAATCGTTGATTTCCAGTTGGCTGACCACCAGAAATGCCAGATGATAATCGTCTTCCCGGAGCCGCTGTTCCAATTGCCCTATTTCGCTGACAACCCGAATCAGCGGTTTCTCCGACAAACCGGGCAGCCCATGTTTGAGCCAGCGACCAGCGTCAAAAGTGTCTTCATAAATCAGACAATGGAGAGATTCAAAGGCGTTGGTCGTCATATTCCGTTAGCTGAAACGATAGGTCCGTTTACTGAACAATTCGGTGTTTTGGTTGAATCGTCCGAAGGCTTTCTCTATTAGACGTCGTCTTTACTGCAGATGTCACTTAAATGCCAACTTCTTTATGAAACTCAAAAAAAGCGTTGCCATTAGCGAAAATGGCTTTGTTTTTAACGCGTCGCGGGGGGATTCGTTCTCGACAAACCCGACTGGCACCCAGATTCTTAACTGGCTCCGGGAAGGCCAAACGGATACTGAAATGAAGGCGCTGCTTTTGAAAAAATACGAAATCGACGAAGCGACCTGTGAGAAAGACCTGTATGACTTCATCAAAATGCTGAACCAACAAAACCTGATCGAAGCATGAAAAAGATACCCCTCACCATCGCGGTCACGGGCCTGAACAATTCCGACAATCCCGGCCCCGGCATTCCCGTCATCCGCAGTCTGCGCGAAAGCCGTCACCTCGCCGTCCGGATTATCGGGCTCTCTTACGAAAACCTCGAACCAGGCATTTACATGGACGGCATGGTTGACATGGTTTACGCCATTCCGTATCCGTCGCTGGGCCACGAGACCCTGCTCGCGCGGCTGGTCTACATCCACGAACAGGAACAACTTGATTTGATTATCCCCAATTTTGATGCGGAATTGTTCAGTTTTATCAAAATCAGCGATCGGCTGACGCGGATGGGCATACGGACTTTGCTGCCCACGCAGGAGCAGTTCGATGCCCGGCTCAAAGGTAAACTGGTTGAATTTGGCGAACGCTTTCACATCGACGTTCCGAAAAGCTTGACGGTTTTCAACACCGACGAACTGGCGCTGGCACTCAGTGAATTTAGCTACCCGGTGGTGGTCAAAGGCAAATTTTACGAAGCCTACGTCGCCCAAACTGCCGAACAGGCCCAGGGTTACTTCCATAAACTGGCGACCAAATGGGGCACCCCGATCATTCTCCAGCAATTCATAAAAGGCCAGGAGTACAACATCACCGCCCTCGGCGACGGAAAAGGGCGGCTTATGGGCGCCGTAGCGATGCGAAAAACCTATATAACGTCCACGGGCAAAGGATGGGCCGGTGTTTCGATCGACGATGAAAACCTGCTTGACATGGCCCGTGGGGTGGTTACGCAAACCCGCTGGGGTGGCGGTCTGGAGCTTGAACTGATGAAGGAAGACAGCACCGGCAACGTCTACCTGATCGAAATCAATCCCCGTTTTCCGGCCTGGGTTTATCTGGCAACGGCCTGCGGGCAAAACCACCCCGAAATGCTGGTGCGGCTGGCCCTGGATCAGGACGTGGCCCCGCAGCAAGACTATGAAGCGGGCAAAATGTTCGTTCGATATTCCTGGGATATGATTTGCGACCTGAGCCGCTTTCAGGAAATCGCCACCACGGGCGAAGTGGCCATCCATCCGCTGGAACTGGCGTAAACCATTCACTCAATCACTCACTAAAAATGGAAACCTCGCAGAAATTAAAATACGAACGCCCGGTCATTAAGCAACTTAATGCGGGTATTACCAATAAATTCGGAGCCCAAACCGGCTTTATTCCCCATACACACATCGATGGTCTGGCCGTGAAAGACCTGACGGCCCGGTTCGGCTCTCCGCTGTTTGTGATTTCAGAACGCACCATCCGCCAGACGTATCAGGAAGCTTACAATGCGTTCGCCAACCGCTATCCGAATGTGCAGTTTGCCTGGTCCTATAAGACCAATTACATGAACGCCGTTTGCCGCGTTTTTCACCAGGAAGGTTCCTGGGCCGAAGTGGTATCGCGCTTTGAATATGAAAAAGCACTGGGCAACGGCGTGCCCGGCGACAAGATCCTATTTAACGGTCCCGACAAAACCGCTGACGACCACCGAGTGGCGGTGCTGAATAATTCGCCGATCCACATTGACCATTTCGACGAATTGTACGGATTAATCGAGGTCAGTACCAAACTTGGCAAACGTCCGAAAGTAGCAATCCGTGTGAACATGGACACGGGCGTACTGCCCATGTGGGATCGCTTCGGCTTTAACTACGAAAATGGCCAGGCGTGGGATGCCATTACCAAAATCATCCAGACCGACAAAATGGACCTGGTGGGCTTGCATTGCCACATTGGCACTTTTATGCTGACCACCAGCGCCTATGCGGTAGCGGCTTCGAAAATGGCCGACCTCGCCCTGAATATCAAACGGCAGTTCGGTTTAGACATTCAGTACCTCGACATGGGCGGTGGATTTGCCTCGAAAAATACGCTGAAAGGCGCTTATCTGAGCGGAACCGACATTACCCCCTCTTTTCACGACTATGCCGAACAGATCTGCACAACGCTCATTAAAGCCGGTTTTCGGTCGGAAGAACTGCCATTGCTGATTCTGGAAACGGGCCGGGCTTTAATCGACGATGCGGGCTATCTGCTCGGTACTGTACTGGCCAACAAGCGGTTGTCGGACGGTCGGCGGGCTACCATCATGGATTTTGGGGTCAATTTGCTCTTTACGTCATTCTGGTATGAACACGCCGTTTCGCCCGCCCAGGATTGCAGTCAGTATGCCGAAGATGCGGTTTTGTATGGGCCACTTTGCATGAACATCGACGTTGTGCGCGAGAATGTCAAACTCCCACCCCTGAACAAAGGCGATCAGATGGTTGTACACCGGGTCGGGGCCTATAACATGACGCAGTGGATGCAGTTTATCGCCCTTCGCCCCAACATCGTGCTCATCGATCAGGACGGCCAGCCACACCTCATCCGCAAACACGAAACGGTGGCAGACCTCACCCAGTTGGAATCGACCCCAACCCACCTGGAATCACTCGATTTATAGGTTCTTTCAATCCTTTTTATCTATGAAAAATACCGTCAAAACCCTCTTTACGGGGGTCCTGAATAGCTATGCGCAATTGTTTTTTACGCAAAGCAAAGTAACGGGTGTGCTGGTGCTGCTGGCATCGTTCACAAACCCATCCGTGGGCCTGTGGGGGCTGACGGGGGCGGTAGTATGTAACCTCCTGGGGCTCTTGATCCGAACCCATCCGGCCCTGCTGAAACAGGGAATGATCGGCTACAATGGTGTGCTGGTTTCGCTGGGGCTGGCATCGACTCTTCAGGTAAACGGGGCTTTTCTTGGATTATTCGGGGTCGCTTGTCTGCTGACGGTAGGGCTTTCCATCGCCTTTTTTCATCAAATGAGCCAACTGAACCTCCCCTCACTGAGCATGGCCTTTGTGAGCGTTTACTGGATCGTCATGCTGGCCGTAACCGGTTTTTCGGAACTGCACCTCCAGCCGGTTTCTGCCGACCAGTCAGCCCGGTGGTACGGTTTTGTTCAATACGGGCCGCTGCCCGACTGGATACGGTTCTACCTGCAATCGCTGGGTGGTATTTTGTTTCAGGGTAATGTGGTGGCCGGCTTGCTGGTGGTCCTGGGCATTCTGTGGGCTTCCCGCATCAGTTTTACGTTATCGGTTTTGGGATTTCTGACGGGATACGGTTTTTTCAGCAGCCTCGGTGGTAACCCCGTTCACATCAGCGACCATTTTATCGGCTTCAATTTCGTCCTGACAGCCCTTGCACTGGGCGGATTTATGTACATTCCCAACTGGCGTACCTACGGGCTGGTTTTACTGGTAATGCCAGTGGTCGTGTTGTTGATCGTTGCAGGCACCAACCTGTTCGGCAAGGCGGATTTGCCCGTTTTGTCGCTGCCGTTTGTGATGATTGTCCCGCTGGTGATGTATGCTCTGCGCAAGGGTGGCCTGGTTCCGGAAATGGTGGAAGTGACCCATCAGCACGATGCACCGGAGATCAATCTGTATTCGTTTCGAAACTACCGGCAACGGTTCGGGAAATCGACCTACCTAGAAATCGGCCTGCCTTTTTTTGGAGAATGGACTGTTTATCAAGGCTATAACGGAAAACACACCCACAAAGACGCCTACCGATTTGCCTGGGACTTTGTGATCCGGGATGTCGCCGAAAAATCCTTCCGGACCACCGGCCTCACCCCCGACGATTACTATGGCTACAACATGCCGGTGGTAGCGCCGGCTTCGGGCTACGTCGTGACCATTGTAGACGGTATCGAAGACAACCCCATCGGCAACATGAACATGAAGGAAAACTGGGGCAACGCGATAGTCATCAAACACGCCGATTACCTGTATTCCAAGATTGCACACCTGAAAAAAGACAGTTTCACCGTGCGGCTGGGCGATTATGTACGCAAGGGCGATGTCGTTGGCATCCTGGGTAATTCGGGTCGGTCGCCAGAGCCACACATCCATTTTCAGGTGCAGGCAACACCCGACGTGGGCGCACCAACGATTCAGTATCCGATTACCTATTACCTGCTGAGAAACAATCCCGAAATCGGCCTGAAAAGTTACGATGTGCCGCAGGAGAACGAGACGATAGCCAACATCCGGACGACCCCGCTGCTCCGCGAAAGTTTCGGATTTGTGCCTGGACAGGTGCTGCAATTTCAGGGAGAATCGGAGACTGAACGCTTTGCAGAGGAATGGGTGGTGGGCACAACGAGCCTGAATCAAGCTTATCTGCACTGCGCTGTAACCGGTTCGACGGCTTTTTTTGTCAATGACGGAACGATGTTCTATTTTTCATCATACACGGGTCCGCGCCACACGCTCTTGTACTATTTCTACCTGGCTGCCTATAAAGTAATGCTGGGATTTTACAGGAATACCACAATCGACGATGAGATTCCACTCCATCAGATCGATCAGGGCCCGGGGCGTTTGGTGCAGGATTTTCTGGCTCCCTTTGCAATTTACCGCCATTACCCCTACCGGCTGATCTACGGACAGATGGATAATTACATCCGGCCGAAAATGATACAGATCCAATCTTCTGTAAAAAGGGAAGTACTGGGCAAGTCGGTGAAACTATACGATTTCGAGATGCTGCTCGAAAACAAAACCATTGCCCAATTCACCATTCGTCATCAGAACCGCACCCTGATTGTCCGCCAGATTTTGCCGTTTACCGATTCTACCGACGTTTTACCCGCTCCTGTTTTAATCGAGGAAACCGTATGAAAAAAGCCGCCGTGTTGATTATCACCATCCTCTTTGGGGTGGTGATACAGGATGGGTTTGCCCAGAACAAACCGGATTACCTCAGTATTGAAGCCCAGATACAGGAAACCTACGCACAACGAAACTGGTGGAAAGTACTGAAAATAAGCCAATTATCAATCAACAACCAAATCGACTATCTGGCGTTACGCCAGCGTGCCGGGATTGCCAGCTTTTTCCGGGGCGATTTCGGCCAAAGTATTGTGCATCTGAACGTAGCGCGTCAATTCAATCACCGCGATTCGGTTGCACAAGCTTATCTCTACTATAATTTGCTGTATGATGGTCGCCCTGCCGAAGCCGTAGCCCGTGCCGATGCGTTTCCGACGGTTTTGCAACAACGCCTGGGATTTCGCGCCCGCCAGTTCATTACCTCCCTGAACCTGGAAAGTGGAATCAAGGTCAGTTCGGTTCCAGATCAGGTCGGAAATGCCACGTATCTAACGGTTGGCCTGGAGCACCGCCTTAGTCCGTTTATGCACCTATACCAGTCGCTTAGTCGACTTTCGCAAGGCTACGGCACTGATATCCATCTCATTCAGCTCCAGTATTTTATTCGTACGGACCTGCGTCTATCACCCGGTTGGCTCGTTTCACCCGCCTTTCATCGGTTTTCGGTCACTGGTACCGGCACTACCATGACCGGCTTTCAACAGCGCGGAACGGTTTTTCACCTCAACCTGACCCGAAGCGGAAACGAATGGAAAGTATTTCCGTTGCTGACATATTCGCAAATCAGCAATGGCGGTAACCCATCACCTGATCAGGGACCACCACCAGGAGGGGGAATTCCGAACAAAGAAAGCCAATGGCAAATCGGGCTGGGCGGAGAATATGCCATTCATCGGGTACGGTTTCAAGGGAGTTATGAGCTTCAGAATAAATCGCTCACAAGCACCTGGGATCCACTCTGGAGCCTGAATGCGGTTTTTACGAGTTCGCCGAAGTTTAGCATCAAGACAGGCTACGGTTATTTCCAAACCACTAATTTTCTGGAATCGACCACGGCCATTTATAACAACGTACCCGACCCGACGCGCGATAAAACCACCCTGCTGTTCAACTTTGGTGTCGGCAAACGCACGTCATTTTATTTGCTCGGCCAATACGAACGGAAAGGATCGAATATCCTGAATCAAAATTACCACTACCTGACCGTTACGGGCGGTTTTACCATTCCATTTTAATCTCTGTTTAAATTACCTAACACGATGAAAACCACACAAAAAACTGCTGCCATCCTTGTTTTTTGGGCCATTTCTCTGGCATCACTACACGCCCAAACGCTAAATGCTTTCAAGGAAAGCTATACACTGGAAGCCAAAAAAGAGTATAAACAAGCCATCGCAGCTCTGAAGAAAACGAATGACAATTCGTATGAAATCAACCTGCGGCAAGGCTGGCTCCACTACCTCGCCGGTTTATTACCCGAATCTGTTACCTACTACGAAAAGGCAATCATGCAGCGACCAACTTCCATTGAAGCCCGGCTGGGCTACGCGCTACCGGCCTCAAGCCTTAACCACTGGGACCTGGTAACGGAACAATACCAGGCGGTATTAAAACTCGACCCTAACCATACCGTTACCAATTATCGAATGGGGCTGGTATTTTATTACCGCAAGGAATACAAAACCGCCGAGGTCTATTTTCAGAAGGTACTCAAACTGTATCCCTTCGATCATGACAGCCTGCTCATGCTGGGCTGGACCAAATACATGCTGGGACAAGCGAACGAAGCCCGCGGACTGTTTAACCGGGCTTTGCTCAATACGCCCACCGACTCCTCGGCTGTGCAGGGGCTGGCGGCCCTGAAGCAGTAGGTATCGCAATCATCAATGCCCACGGTTCTGACCGTGGGCTACCCAATCCAATTCATTCAATTTCAGGGCTATACAACATTCCTAACCGGCGTATAATTGTTAAACCGGTTTTCCCGGACAAAACCGAGCAGCGTCATCCCGGCTTCATTCGCCAGTTCCACGGCCAGGCTCGACGGGGCACCCACAGCCGCCAGCAGCGGAACACCCGCCATCCAGCATTTCTGCACCAGTTCGAACGCGACGCGCCCGCTGACCAGCACCCCAAACCGGCTCAACGGCAACCAGCCCTGCCAGAAAGCCGCACCGATGAGTTTGTCCAGCGCGTTGTGCCGCCCGATGTCTTCCCGAACCAGCAACAACTGCCCGGTTTCATCAAACAAAGCCGCTGCGTGTAGCCCCCCCGTATAGTCAAACGTCCGTTGGGCAGCCCGCAGTTTTTCCGGTAAGGTGTGGATGATTTCCGAATCGACCGCAAAATCGCCGGGAAGCGGTTTTTTACAAACGGTTTGAACGGCTTCAATCGACGCTTTTCCGCAAATCCCGCAACTGGAAGCCGTATAACTGTGCCGTTCGAGCCGGTGCCAGTCGATTTCCACGTCCGGTTGCAGTTCAACACGGAGAACATTGCCTTTTTTCTCCGAATTGGTGACGCAATGGCGAACGGAAATGATTTGGGAAGGCGTAGAAAGTATATTTTCAGTAAATAAAAAGCCCAGGGCCAGTTCTTCATCGTGGCCCGGCGTCCGCATCGTCACGGCCACGCTGCGCTGCTGGCGGTCGTCGGGCGGGCCAAACCCCAGGCGGATTTCCAGTGGTTCTTCCACTGCCAGCAAATCGCTGTGATCCTGAGGTTCATGGGCTTGGCTAATTTTCCGAATGGTTACGGGTGCGACGGTCAACATACAGTTTTTATATTCTTTATTAAAAAAACCCAATTAACAGAAAAGAGTTTAAACGCACTCAATTGGCGGATTGCCGTCCGAAAAGGGACAGATTGACAGACAGAAAATTCATTTTTCAGGCACAAAATAGGACAGTACATGAAAGTAAGCCTGTCGGAAGCCATTATCTTTGGGTATAATTTGGTTAAAACCGCTTTTTAGTACAGAATAAGGCTCTGAAGTTTCAATCGCGTCGGCGTTCCGACATCAATTCGATATGCTCAGTACGAACAAAACACGGCAGGCGAACGAGTTTCGTCATGTAAGCTACTTGTGGGACGAAGCCAAAGCCGCTCAACTGGCCGGTGACGAAGTAGCCCTCCTCATCTATCGTTCTAACCTTTTAGGTGCCGACCTCCGGCTGACCAACTACGGCGGAGGGAACACGTCCTGCAAAACAACGGCTAAAGACCCATTGACGGGCAAAGATACCGAAGTAATGTGGATCAAAGGTTCCGGGGGCGACCTCGGCACGTTGAAACGCAGCGGTTTGGCGGCTCTTTACGTCGACCGGCTGCGGAGTTTGGAAAACATCTACCGGGGAATCGAATTTGAAGATGAGATGGTCGAGCTATTCAACCACTGCATTTTCGATTTAGCCTCCAAAGCGCCGTCGATCGATACCCCCCTGCACGGTTTTCTGCCGTTTGCCCACATCGACCACCTACACCCGGATGCGGCCATCGCCATTGCGGCTGCCAAAGACGGCAAAAAAATTACGCAGGAACTGTTCGACGGCACCATTGGCTGGGTGGAATGGCAACGTCCCGGTTTTGACCTGGGCCTGAAAATGGCCGAATGTCTGGAGCAAAATCCGGGTATCCGGGGCATCATGCTGGGCTCACACGGTTTGTTCACCTGGGGTGATACGGCCTACGAAAGCTACATCAACACGCTGGAAGTCATTGAGAAATGTGCGGAATACCTGGAAGAAAACTACGGCAAAACCCGCCCGGTTTTCGGCGGTTCCAAACTGGAAAGCCTGGACAAAGACGCCCGTTTGAAACAAGCCGCCACACTGGCACCGGTTCTGCGCGGTTTCTGCTCAAACAACACGTCGATGGTCGGCCATTTTTCGGACGATGAACGCGTGCTGGAATTCATCAACTCCAACGACCTGGAGCGGCTGGCCCCACTGGGAACCTCCTGCCCCGACCACTTCCTGCGCACCAAAATCAGCCCGCTGGTGCTCGATCTGAAACCGGACGAGGACGTGACGGATGCCGCAGCGATTCAGGAAAAACTGGCTCCGGCGTACGAAGCCTACCGGGCGATGTACCAGGAATATTACGAAACGTGCAAACACCCGAACAGTCCGGGCATCCGTGATAAAAACCCGGTAGTTATTCTGTGGCCGGGGGTCGGAATGTTCGCTTTCGCCAAAGACAAGCAAACCGCCCGCGTCGCGGCTGAGTTTTATACCAACGCCATCAATGTGATGAAGGGGTCCGAAGCCATTTCGGAATACACCTCCCTGCCGCGTCAGGAAGCGTTTGACATTGAATACTGGCTGCTGGAAGAAGCAAAATTGCAACGGATGCCGAAGCCCAAACCGCTGTCGGGCAAAATTGCGCTGATCACGGGCAGTGCCGGTGGAATCGGAAAAGCCATTGCCAAGCGGTTTGTCGCCGAAGGCGCGGTGGTGGTTATCAACGACAACGATCCGGAACGGTTGAAAGGCGCGGATGAGGAATTCCGCCAGCAATACGGTCGCGATACGCACACCTCCGCAACCCTCGACGTAACCAGTGCCGAAACCATTAGCAAGGCCTTTGAAGCGGCTGCGCTGGCGTTTGGCGGGGTGGATATTGTCGTGAACTGCGCCGGTCTGTCGATCTCGAAACCGATTGAAGAGCACACCGAAAAAGACTGGGATCTGCTGTATGATGTCCTGGTAAAAGGCCAGTTTCTGGTCACCCAGAAGGGCGTTGAGATCATGCGGAAGCAGAAACTGGGGGGCGACGTCATTAACATTGCCAGCAAAAATGGTTTGGTTTCCGGGCCGAACAATGCGGGTTACGGTTCGGCCAAAGCCGCTCAATTGCACCTGAGCCGACTCAATGCCGCCGAACTGGGCAAAGACCACATTCGGGTCAATGTCGTGAATCCGGATGCGGTGATTTCCGACAGCAAAATCTGGGCGGGTGCCTGGGCCGAAGGCCGGGCGAAAGCCTACGGGGTGACGGTGGCCGAACTGCCAGCGTATTACGCCAAACGCACCTTGCTGAACGAAATCATTCTGCCGGACGACATTGCCAACGCCTGTTTCGCCTTCGTCGGCGGACTGTTGAGCAAATCCACCGGCAACGTCCTGAACGTGGATGGTGGTGTAGCGATGGCATTTGTTCGATAGAAAGCAGAAAGAAGTTATTTCGCAGAGTTTAGCAGAGTAAATCATAGGTACGCAGAGTTTTTTTCTCTGATAAACTCTTTTTAACTCCGCGAAATAACTCTTTTAAAATCCTAAATCCTTATGCAACTCGAAGCGTATAAAATAGCCGATCATAACCAGAAGGCACTGGAAGCGCACCAGCGTAAGCTATCCTACTGGACGGATGAAATCGCAAATGCCGAACCCATCATTCAGAAGCTGATCGATTTTCAGATTGCTATTCCGAGTTGGGCGCTCGGCACCGGCGGCACCCGGTTCGGGCGTTTTCCGGGCGGTGGAGAACCGCGTTCGCTGGAAGAAAAAATCGAGGACGTGGGCCTATTGCACGCCCTCAACCAATCGAGCGGGGCGATTTCGCTGCACATTCCGTGGGACATTCCGAAGGACGGCGAAGCCATCAAAAGTCTGGCGGCCAGTTTCGGCTTGCGGTTTGACGCCATGAACTCCAACACGTTTCAGGATCAGCCCAATCAGCAACACAGCTACAAATTTGGTTCCCTGCAACACGTCGACCGGGCGGTTCGGCAACAGGCCATCGACCACAACATCGACGTGATTAAACACGGCGTGGCACTGGGCTCCACCTCATTAACGGTTTGGCTATCCGACGGTTCCTGTTTTCCGGGACAGCTTAATTTCCGGAAAGCGTTTGAACGCACGCAGGAAAGTTTGCAGGAAATCTACGCAGCTTTGCCCGACGACTGGAAGGTCTTCGTCGAATACAAAGCGTTTGAACCCAATTTCTATTCGATGACCGTCGGCGACTGGGGTGCATCACTCCTATTTGCCAATAAACTTGGACCGAAAGCCTACACGCTGGTCGATCTGGGTCACCACCTGCCGAATGCCAACATCGAGCAAATCGTTTCATTGCTGTTGATGGAAGGCAAATTAGGCGGTTTTCACTTCAACGACTCCAAATACGGCGACGATGATTTGACGGTGGGTAGCATTCGACCGTATCAGTTATTTCTGATTTTCAACGAGTTGATCGAAGGCATGGATGCCAAGGGCATGAACCATGCGACCGATTTGGGTTGGATGATCGACGCCAGCCACAACGTCAAAGATCCGCTGGAAGATTTGCTGCAATCGGTCGAAGCCATTCAGCTAGCGTACGCGCAGGCACTGCTGGTCGACCGGTCGGCTTTGGAAGAAGCCCGCGACGCCAACGATGTGGTGAAGGCGCAGGAGATTTTGCAGGAAGCCTACCGCACCGATGTCCGGCCCCTGGTGGCCGAAGCCCGTCGGCGGGCCGGTGGCGCTTTGCAACCCCTGGCTCTCTTCCGACAATTGAACATTCGCCAGCAACTTATCGGCGAACGCGGCCTGAAAACCATCGCCACAGGACTTTAAATTCAATTGTGAATGAGTGAATGAGCGAATGAGTGAATAACCTGCCGGATTCATGGTACTTTATTCACTCATTCGCTCATTCACTCATTCACTCATTAAATATGAAAACGCCCGTTATTGCCATTTTCGACGTCGGGAAGACGAACAAGAAGCTATTTCTGTTTAACGAACGGTACGAAATCGTGTGGGAGCGATCGGAACCGTTTGACGAAATCGTGGACGACGATGGCGATCCGTGCGAAGACCTGACCCGACTCACAGGCTGGGTGCAGACCCTGTTGCGGGAAGTCTTGCAGTTACCTGAGTTTGACATCCGGGCGCTGAATTTTTCGACCTACGGAGCCAGTTTTGTCCATCTGGACGAGGAAAGCCGCCCCATCGGCTACCTTTATAATTACCTGAAACCGTATCCGGCCGCAATCCGGCAAAAGTTCTACAGCACGTACGGCGACGAAACGACGCTGGCGATGCAAACCGCTTCCCCGGCTTTGGACAGCCTGAATTCGGGCCTGATGCTGTACCGGATCAAGTACGACAAACCGAAGTTGTTCCGCCGGATCTGGTATTCGCTGCATTTACCCCAGTACCTGAGTTACCTGTTTACCGGACAGGTGCTGACAGACGTCACCAGCATCGGTTGCCACACGATGCTGTGGGATTTCAACAAAAATCAATACCACGACTGGGTCATTGCCGAGCAACTGGATAAACTTTTTGGCCCTATTTTCACATCGGACAGTGTGCTAAACGCCATCTGGCTGAACCATCCGCTCAAGGTCGGCGTCGGTTTGCACGACAGTTCGGCGGCTTTAATCCCCTATCTGGCCTCTTTTCAGGAACCGTTTGTGCTGATTTCGACCGGAACCTGGTCCATCAGCCTCAATCCGTTCAATACCATTCCATTGACGGCGGAGGAGTTGCAGTACGATTGCCTGTGTTACCTGCATTACCAGGGCCAGCCGATCAAGGCGTCGCGTCTGTTTGCGGGGTATGAACACGAACAGCAGACCAAACGAATTGCCGCCCATTTCCAGACACCGGTCGATCAGTACAAGCAGGTCGATTTTGATTCGGAACTGATTCAGTATTTGCGGGAATCGCGGCCCAATTCCGACAACCGGTTTGAGGGCGTCAAAGCCCCCCCGCTCCAGGAATCGTTGTTCCGCCACCGCGATTTGTCGGTTTTCCGGTCCTACGAAGAAGCTTATCACCAGTTGATGCTCGACATTGTGTCGCAACAGTTGATCTCCACCAACCTGGTGCTGGAAAACTCGCCCGTCAAGCGCATTTTTGTGGATGGTGGCTTCAGCAAAAACCCGATTTACATGAATTTGCTGGCATCGGCTTTTCCACAAATTGAAGTGTTTGCCGCTTCGATGGCGCAGGCGACGGCCCTGGGGTCGGCCCTGGCGATTCACCACCACTGGAATACCAAACCGCTGCCGGGTGATACCATCGAGCTGAAGCATTACTCGGCTACCGGCCGGTATGCGGTTTAGGCACTGTGGATTCTTGGAAACCTTAAAAGCCTTCCTGAACACCCTCACACCCCTTCGTCCTGAAACCTGGCAAAGGGTGGAACCGCTTTTTTCGGAAATCCGGTTGCCAAAAGGCCAGTTTTTTCTGGAAGAGGGACGCCAAGCCGCGCAGATTGGCTTTCTAACGGAAGGCATCATCCGGGCCTTTTACCGGAATCAGGACGGTACGGAATACAACAAGCATTTTTTTATCCCGAATTCCTTCGCGGGTGGTTATGCCTCGCTGATTACCGGCAAACCCAACCAGATCTGGCAGCAGGCCCTGACCAACTGCCGCTTGCTGGTTGCCGATTTTGCGGCCCTTTCGGCCCTTTATGACAGCGCTCCCGATCTCGAACGGGCGGCCCGGATGCTGGCGGAACGGTTTTTTGTTCAGAAAGAAGAACGGGAAATTGAACTTGTTTTGCTGGATGCCCAAACCCGCTATGCGCTCTTCCAGCAACACTATCCCGGCCTCGAACAACGCATTCCGCAATACCACATTGCTTCCTATCTGGGCGTCACCCCGACGCAGTTAAGCCGCATCCGGCGAAAAATAGCACAGCGCTGATTCCTTTACCTATGTCATTTTTTTTTCATTTCGTGTCCGGTAGTTTTGGCGGCAAAAGATGCGTCAGTAAACTCTCTTTCAGTGGTTTACTATCAATTGACAGCCTATTCTATGAAAGTCACGAACAATACGATTCTGCTGACCGGCGGCACTTCGGGCATTGGGTATGAACTGGTAAGGCGGTTCTATGAACTCGGCAACCGGCTGATTGTGGTTTCCAGCGATCCGGGCAAGTTATCCAACCTCCGCCGTCAATTGCCTGACATCGACACCATTCCCTGCAATCTTGCTGATTCGATGCAGGTCAAGGCCCTGATCCGGCGGTGCCGGGAGGATTATCCAGACATCAATGTGCTGATCAACAATGCGGGGGTTCAATACCCGTACGATTGGCTAACCGAATCGGATGGGTATCAGAAAATCAGCGACGAAATCACGATTAACCTGACCAGCCCGTTGCAATTAGCCTACGGCCTTCTGCCGATCTTATTGAAACACCCCGAGGCCGCTCTGGTGACGGTGTCATCCGGTTTGATTTATGCGCCTAAAAAATCGGCGCCGGTCTATTGCGGAACCAAAGCCGCTATTCACACGACCACGAAAGCCCTGCGGTATCAGCTTGAGAAAACCGGCATAAACGTCTTCGAAATTATTCCGGCGCTGGTTGATACGCCCATGACGGCCGGCCGGGGAACGGGTAAACTCACGCCCCAGCAACTGGTGGATGAGTTTATTCGCCATTTTCGGAAGAACCAGTTCGAAAGCCGGATCGGGAAAACCAAACTGCTCCGGCTACTCCAGCGTCTCTCACCCGCGTTGGCCGACCGGCTGATGAAGAATGGGTAGCTTTTACCGCTCATCCTTTGCATTGACCGCATCCTCAAAAAATACAAAACTTTTTCAGAATAAATTTGGTTGATATATCAACCTATTATAAGTTTGTGACCATGATCACGCAAGAAGAAATCAGTATACGGGAAAAGATATTCAATCAGATGGGTGGATTCGTGGTATTCAATGTCAACCACTTTTTACACCAGGTTGCCAAGAAGGCCAACCGGGATCTGGCAAAAGCCGGTTTTACGCTCCAGTATGAACAACTTCCGGTGCTTTTTGTCGTCAACTTTGCGCCCGATGGCTTGCTTTCGCAACAGGACATTGCCAATGCGTTACAGAAGGACAAATCAGGCATTCAACGCTCTATTCGTACCCTAGAACGCGACGGCTACCTCCGGATTACCCCGGATAGCATCGATCGACGCAAAAACCTGATCCAGTTGACCCCGGCCGGCAAGATGATTATCGATCAGATTATCGAAGCGGCCAAAAGGCAGGACGAGGAAGTGCGAAGCCAGCTTGATCCGGAAGAGGTCGATACGCTGCTCAAACTCCTCCGGAAGTTGACAGCTTTGGTTGAAAGTTGATTTTTATTTATCCATATTGTTGACATATCAACAGTAGACCTATCAACAATATAAGTTTTTCTTCGTTTATTCCCAATTATGAAAAAGATCGTTGCCCTCTTTTTATCCCTCTCATTAACCGCTTCGCTGCCCGGTTTGGCGCAGACGAACTGGTCGCTGAAACAGTGCATTGATTACGGTCTTCAGCATTTTGGAACCGTGAAGATTGCTAGCTATCAGGTTGAAACCGCCCACCAGCAGGCTCGTCAGGCGTTGGGGCTTTATTTACCACAGGTGTCGGGCTCAGCGACATTTACGGATAACGTCAAGTTGCAAACGTCCATCATCCCGGCGGGACCGCTGTCGCCCGAACCAATCCGGCTGACCTTCGGTCAAAAATACCAGAACAACGTTTCCGCTCAGCTCACTCAGCCGCTTTACGACAAAGCTTTACTGCTCGGTCTCAAGGCGAATAAACCGAATCAGCAACTGGCCGACCTCAACAACCGGCAAACCCGCGAAGACGTTATTTACAACATCACGAGCAATTACTACCAGGTCTTCATTTCCCAGCAACAGATCGCCCTCTTGAAAGACAACCTGGAGCGGACGCAGCAGGTGTTGAACATTCTGAAACTGCAACGGGATAACGGCGTGATTCAACCCGTGGATTATACGAATACGGAAGTGAGTTACAACAACACCCGTTCGCAATTGTCGCTGGCTGAGAACGATGTAAACCTGGCCCTGAACCGTCTGAAATACCAAATGGGCTTATCGCAGGATCAGCCGCTGACCCTGTCGGACTCGTTGCTGATGAAAGTGGCTCCCGTGGTGGAACAAACCCAGTTCGACGCCAAAAATCTGGTGACCTTTCAGCAGGCCGAGACGAACCTGGCGCTGCAACGGCTGCAACTCCAGCGGATCCGGGCCGGTTATATGCCTGCACTGAATTTTACGGCCAATTACGGTACGCTGAACTTCGCAAATCAATTCGACAATGCCTTCAAGAACTTTATCGGGTACGGCAGCATTGGACTTCGCTTGAATGTGCCCATTTTCGACGGATTCCAGCGGGACGCGCAGGTGCAACAGGCGAAATTAACCGTGCTGACGCAGGAAGAACAGCAACGATTGAATACGGCTTCGTATCAACTCCAGTTCAGCAATGCCCAATCGCAAATTCAGAAAGCGAAACTGAACGCCGAAAACGACGAACGAACCGTGAAGCTGGCCCAGGAGGTCTACAACATCACGACCTTGCAATATAAGCAGGGAACCAAACCGCTGACGGATCTGATCAACGCCGACAATTCATACCGGCAAGCACAGTCAAACTACATCAATTCGCTCATTAATTTTTACCAGGCCCGGCTCGATCTGGAACAATCGCAGGGCACGTTGTTAACTTTCTATAACCAGCTCTGATTGCTAAATACAACCGAATAAAATGAAAAAGACCACCATTATCGTCATCGTCGCTCTCGTGGCCATTACGTCGCTCATCGGCTTCCGGCTGGCTTCCAACAAGAAGAAAATCGATGAAAAAAACCAGATGCCGACTAACACCAACACCGCCATTCCGGTGACCGTTGCGCCGGTTGAAGAAGGAACCGTTAGCCAGCAACTGGTCAAAACCGGCAATTTGATTCCGTTCAAGGAAGCCGACATTACGGCCACAACCGCCGGCAAAGTGACGCAGGTGAATTTTGATCTGGGTTCTTCGATCCGGCAGGGCGCGACGCTGGTTCAACTGGATAACAAACTGAAAGAACTGTCGCTGGAAGCCACCCGACTGAACATTGAAAAGCTGAAAAAAGACGTGACGCGGTATACCACGCTGCTGGCGGGCAATGCAACCACTGAAATTCAGTTGAATGAGACAAAATATAACTACGAAAACGCCGTCAATCAGGCCGAGCAGATTCAGAAGCAGATTGCGGATGCCAACGTGAAAGCGCCGATCAGCGGCCGGATTGTGAAGAAAAACATCGAACCGGGCGAATACATTACGGTCGGGACGGTGTTGGGAACGGTGTTGGACGTAGCCCGGCTGAAAGTGCAGGTGCCAGTCAACGAAAGCGACGTGTACCGGTTGCGCGAAGGCCAGACGGTCCGCGTGTTGGCGGATGTGTTTCCGGGAAAAACGTTCAGCGGCCGCATTTCGTACATCGCTCCGCAGGGAACCGAGGAACACAATTACCCGGTTGAGATCACCATCGACAACGCCGGTGGACTGAAAGCCGGAACGTTTGTCAACGTTGATTTCTCGCAGAAATCCAACCAGAAAGCCCTGCAAATTCCGCGCATGGCCCTGGTCGAGAGCATCAAGAATCCGTACGTCTATGTGGTGAATGGCACTACCGTGCAGAAACGTATCATCAAAGTAGGCCGGGAATTCGACGATTCCATCGAAGTGCTGGAGGGGTTATCGGCTGGCGATCAGGTGGTAACGACGGGTCAACTGAACCTGAGCGACGGCAAAACCGTACAGATCACCCAATAACCGTACCCACGGCTTAAACGACTCAAACCATGTCCATATCCGAAATAGCGGTCAAACGTCCGTTGCTGGTAATCACCATCTTTATTGTACTCATCCTGTTTGGGGCACTGAGTTACAAGCAACTGTCTTACAACCTGTTGCCGAAGTTCGAAGCCAACGTCATCAGCGTGGCCACGACCTACCGCGGAGCCTCCGCCGACGAGGTGGAAACCAACGTGACCAAGCGCATTGAAGACGCCCTATCGTCGCTGGAAGGGCTGGATCGCATGACCTCAACCTCGCAGGAAGGAGCCTCCATTGTGATTATTCAGCTTAAAAACGGCATCAGCACCACCCTGGCCCAGCAGGATGCCCAGCGCAAAGTAGAGCAGATTGTCAACCTGTTGCCCGACGAAGCCGACCGCCCGATTCTGAACAAATTCTCGACCGACGAAATCCCGGTTTTGCGGATGGGCGTTACGGCCGATATGTCACCGACGGCGCTGTACGACCTGATCGATAATGATATCAAACCGCAGTTGTCGAACGTTTCCGGCGTGGGTCAGGTCAACGTCATTGGCGGGAACGAACGCGAAATTCAGGTGAACGTCAACCCGGAAAAACTCCGTGCCTACGGCGTGTCGATTGGTCAGGTTTCGCAGGCCATCAACGCAGCCAATACCAGTTATCCGGCCGGTCAGTTGGAAACGCGGGAGTCACAGTATTCGATTCGTTTTGATGCTTCCGTCGAAACGACCAACCGCCTGCGCGAGTTGATCATTGTCCGCAAAACCAACGGCAGCCAGGTGTTGCTCAAGGATCTGGCCGAAGTGGTGGACGCAACCACCAAACCGACCGCCATCAACCACATCAATGCCCTGCCGGCCATCGGGCTGCAAATTCAGAAACAGTCGGATGCCAATGCGGTATCAGTCAGCCAGTTGACGCAGGTCAAGCTGACGCAACTGGAAAAACAGTACAGCCAGTTCAAGCTGAAATTCAACATTGCCTCCGATCAGTCGATCTACACCCTGGCTTCGGCCAATGCCGTCGTCTTTGACATGGGACTGGCGATCCTGATTGTGTCGGTGGTCATGCTGCTCTTCCTGCACAGTTTCCGCTCGGCCATGTTCGTGCTGGTGGCCCTGCCATCGTCGATGATTCCGACCTTCGCGCTCATGTACATCATGGGTTTTTCGCTGAACCTGATGACACTGATGGCCTTATCGCTGGTGGTCGGTATTCTGGTCGATGACTCGATTGTGGTGCTGGAAAACATCAACCGCCACCTCGAAATGGGGAAAGACAAACGGACGGCAGCTTTGGACGGACGGAGTGAAATTGGCTTCACCGCTTTAGCGATTACGCTGGTGGACGTCGTGGTGTTCGTGCCATTGGCCATGACCGGCGGTTTGATCGGGAACATCCTGCGGGAATTTGCCTTGGTGGTGGTTTTCTCGACTCTGATGAGTTTGCTCGTCTCCTTTACGCTGACGCCTTTGCTGGCATCGCGCTTCGGCAAGATCGAAGTCCTCAGCAAAAGCTCTTTGTGGGGACGTCTAAACCTGGGCTTTGAAAGCCTGATCGACCGGCTGACGGCCGCTTATGGCCGGATTCTGGTCTGGGTACTGGGCCACAAACGCTACGTGTTCATCGGGATTTTTGCCTTGCTGGTGGGCTCCATTGCCTTAGTTCCTGCCGGTTTTATCGGGGGCGCTTTTATGCCGGCCAGTGATCAGGGTGAAATGAGCATCCAGATTGAGCTCGCACCAACGGCTTCCATTTATCAGAGCAATGCCGTAGCGCAGCGGGCGGAGCAAATTATTATGAAACACCCCGAAGTGACCAATGTGTTCACCAATGTGGGGTATACCAGCAGCGGGATTGCTACCTCCTCGAACAGCAATATTGCCGATCTGAACGTGAAACTGATCGATAAAAAACTGCGCACCATATCGACTGAGAGCTTCGGTCAATTGCTGAAAGAAGAAGTGGGAAAAATTCCGGGCGTGAAAGTAACGGTTGTTCCGGTGGGTCTTGTGGGAGCTTCGCAGGCGCCGATTCAGATTGCCGTGAAAGGAACGAACCTGGCCGACATCCGGAAAGCCGCTGCGCAGGTGAAGGAAGTGACCCAGTCGGTGCCGGGCACGCAGGATGTGAAGTATTCGGTAAAAGACCCAAAACCGGAAGTAACGGTTAATCTCGACCGGGATAAAATGGCCCAATTGGGGATCAATGCTTCTGAAGTCGGGATTGCGTTGCAGAATGCTTTCCGGGGTAACGACCTGTCGAAATTTAAGCAGAAGGGGAATGAGTATGATATTCTCATCAGCCTGGATCAGTTCGATCGCACCAAACCGGAAGACATCAGCCGGTTGACGTTTGTCAATAACCAGGGCAAAACGTTTGAACTCTCGCAGTTTGCTCAGGTTCAGGAACAAATTGGCGAAAGCGTGCTGGAACGCATCGACCGGCTTTCTTCGGTGACGGTTAACGCCCAGGTGGTGGGTCGTCCGGTGGGAACCGTTGGTACGGATATTCAAACCAAAATGGCGAACGTGAAGCTGCCGGAAGGCGTTTCGATTCAGTATCTGGGTCAGTTGCAGCAACAATCCGACGCGTTTGGCAGCCTCGGACTGGCGTTGATGATTGCCATTCTGCTGGTGTATTTTATCATGGTGGCACTCTACGAAAGCGTGGTTTATCCGTTCGTCGTCCTGTTCTCCATCCCGGTAGCCCTGGTAGGCGCCTTGCTGGCGCTGGCCCTGACGATGGAAAGTCTGACGGTTTTCTCGATTGTCGGGATGATCATGCTGCTCGGTCTGGTGGCCAAAAATGCCATTCTGATCGTCGACTTTACCAATCAGTTGAAAGCCGAAGGGCACGATGTGGTCGATGCCCTGATCGAAGCCGGAAAAGAGCGGTTGCGCCCGATTCTGATGACTACGCTGGCGATGATTCTGGGGATGCTCCCGATTGCGCTGGCCAGTGGTGCCGGTGCCGAAACCAAAAACGGGATGGCCTGGGTCATCATCGGCGGTCTGACGTCGTCGCTGATTTTGACGTTGCTGATCGTTCCATCGATGTATCTGGTGGTCGATCGGATTATCGCCCGGTTTACCGGAAAGAAAGTAAAACCGAAAAAACCGCAGGAACTGGAAGTAGCGCAGGCGATTGACTGACAAGCAGTTTGAGTTAACCGGGGAGAGCCCTGGAAGGGCGGTCTGTCACTAGCTGATGTAGGTTGCCTATTGACAGGACAGGCCTCCGGCCTTAATTCAAACAACTTCTGAGCTTTTGCAAAGCAAGTACAAAAGAAAGGAGCACCGACAAGTGCTCCTTTTTGGTTAAAAAGTCTTTTTTCTCTACTCTCACTTCTTTCATCTTTGAAATCAGTCCTTGCGCACGGTGCTTGAACCCGATATGTTGGTTTTTACCTCGGGTGCGCCCCGATACCGCACGCTGCTGGCGCCACTGGCTTTTACTTCGAGCCGTTTCGATACCCGGACACGGGCCGTGCTGGCTCCCGATAAATCCAGTTCGGCTTCATCGACCGGATAATCAAAGGCTTCTACTTTGCTGGCTCCCGACAGTTCGCCGATTAGCAGCCCACTCGCTCCCCTGAGGTCGAGATCCGATGCGCCCGACAGATCGATGTTAGTCCGGTCGGCGTCGAGATCGACGGTTGAACGGGATGCGCCCGTTAGTTTGATGTCGAAATCCCGCAATCCCTGAAAACCGGTGATGTCGGACCGCGAAGCGCCCGAAAAATCGACGCCCCGCAGGGTCGGCATCGTAATGGTGATGTTCATGTCGTACCGCCGGTTCCGCGACGAGCCATTGCGATAGCGGGCGTACAGCGTACCGGCCCGGGTGTAGATCTCGAGATCATCGAGATCCCGGCTGTTTCCGCGGGCTTCAATACTAAAGTTACTGCCTTGTTCAACGCTGATGTTGAAGGCACTGCCCATATCGAGCCGGTCGAAGTTGGTCAGGCCAAACGAGCGGTCGTCTTCTTCATAAGGGCCGACGTGTTCAAAGTCGCAGGAGGTCAGCGACACCAGAGCGAAAAGAAAAAAAGCGGAAAGAATGGTGGTGAATTTCATGGTTGTCATAGCGATTTGTGGATGTATTTGCTGTTGTATGCTGCTATGACCCGCGTCGGAAGCTCTCCCCCTACGCGGTTTTGAAAAAAAAGTTTTTAATAGAAAAGAAAGTTGGATGGGAATGGATGGAAAAACCGGTTATCAGCCTGACATTTGGGAGTTTGTCGGCATTGGCCCGGAACAAGTTCCAATCCAAAGTGCCTTTCAGGCGTTTAAATCTGCAAGTAAACAACGATTACTATGAACTACAAACTGGTTATTTTCGATTTCGATGGCACGCTGGCTGATTCCTTTCCCTATTTTTTGAAAACGGTAAACGTGCTGGCAGAGACCTATCATTTTCCACCCATCGATCCTGAGAATGTCGATCAGCTCCGGGGCATGGATGCCCGTCAGTTGATGAAAAACGCCCGGCTGCCCGCTTGGAAAATACCGCTCATTGCCAATGCCTTTATTCGCCAGATGGGCAAAGACATTGCGCAAATTCCGTTGTTTGAGGGTGTGCCCGATCTGTTAAAGCAGTTGTCGCATCAGGGCGTCCGGCTGGCCATCGTCAGTTCCAATTCGGAAGAGAATATCCGCCGGGTGCTGGGCCCCGAAACCGCAGCCCTCATCACGCACTACGGCTGTGGTAGCTCGCTGTTCGGGAAACAGTACAAATTCAGAAAAGCCCTGGTAAAAGTTGGCGTTAAGCCCGGCGAAGTTCTTTGTGTCGGCGATGAAATTCGGGACCTGGAAGCTGCAAAAGAAGCCGGTATTGCCTTCGGTGGCGTTGCCTGGGGCTACACCCGCGCCGACGTACTGGAGGCATACGCCGATAGTACGGTTTTTTATACCGTAGAGGACATCGTCAAAACCGTGGTCTCAGCTTAAGGTTCAGGCATTTACACTCATTTTTTCTCCTCTTTTTCCGCCTGCCAGTTCGTCAGAATGGATAAGGGCCAGAACAGAGTAGACACAATTGCTTTATGCCAATTCGGTTTGCCAGGGGCGCGCAGTGCTTTTCCGCAATACCAGGCCAGGATAACGACGGATATAAACCATGCCAATACCATATCGTTGGTAATTTAAGTGCCATTAAAGGTACTTAAAAAGTTCATAGGATGAACACTTCCGCAAACATCAATTACCCAACTGTTTAGCAGGATATTTCAAATCCTGTCTTCCTTACATCCCATACAGATAAGCGGTTCTTAACTTTACTTTTACCGGTTTTCCCGCCAGTTTACCCGGCACCCATTTGGGCATGGTTCTGAATGCCTCCAACGCTGCCTCATCACACCCATAGCCCAAACCTTGGGTTACTTTAAAGTTGCCGGGTGTTCCATCTTCGTGAATAACAAATTCTAAAAAAACTTTGCCCTGGATCTTATTCTTCCGGGCTTCTTTTGGGTAATGATGATTTCCATCTACCAGTTTCATCAGCGCTTTCATCCCACCCGAAAACTGAGGCATTTGATCCACTTTAGTATACACACTATCCGTTGAAACCTGCGCATCAACGGTCTGTGCATCAGCTACACTGATCACGGCAGCCAGGATTAGAGCGGATAAATAGAGTGATTTTATCATAGAATTTAGGGTAGCAGCTTATATTTCTGCAATATATAAGTAAACTTTATATATTGCAGAAATATAGGTTGGAATTCAATGGGAATTCTAATATTAAATTCTATGACGAAGCTTAAAGAATCTTCAATTGGTTACGAAAACTCACTCCAGCACCTCCACCCAACCCTTGCACTGTGTTCCCCGTTGCGTCGTCAGCAGGTAATAATACAAGCCGCCCGGTGCCTCATTTCCCCAGGTGTTCGTGTAGTTCTCACTGCGGTAAATCAGTTTGCCCCAACGGTTAAAAATCTCCAGCTTTGCTCCTGTGAATCCCACGTTGAACACATCGTTTTTCCCATCGTTGTTGGCCGTTACGACGTTCGGAACCTCACTCATATTCTCAATGATAACCGGCAGATTGAGTGCCAGACTGCACCCGTTTTTGGAGGACGTTACCGTAATTTCATACTGCCCGGATTGCGGATATTGATACGGCTCGGGCGAATTAGTCCGCAGAGTGTCACCATTGCCCATCGCCCACGCCAGGCCGGTGGCTCCCGTGGTTTTATTGACCAGTTCCACTTTCATGGGCCGCCCGCATTCCGAACTGAGCCGCACCTCGGCAACGGGCCGGAAGGAATCATCGGTGGTAATCGTCACGTTTTTGGTGGTCGAACACCCGTTTTCGTTCGTGATTTTTACGGAGTACGTGGTGGTTTTGGTGGGATTCACCACCGGGTTGCCCACCGTCGCGCTGGTCAATCCCTGCGTGGGCGTCCAAGCGTAGGTGGCGCCCCCCTCCGCCAATAGTTGAACCGGCTGCCCCGGACAAATCGTGGTGTCTTTGCTGATCTTGAAATTGGCAGGAAAGACTTTAATCACTTTCTGCGCCACATCGACCCGCTTGCAGGTCAGCCGGTTATAGGCCGTCAGCGTAACCGTGTATTCCCCCGGCTTATCGAACGTGTGGCTCACCTGCGCCGGGTTAGTCGAGGTGCCGGTATCGCCAAAATCCCACGCGTAAGTAATACCGCCTTCGCTGGTGTTGACAAAATTGAGCGTCAATGGCGTACATCCCTGAATGACGTCTTTCTGCGTTCCCTGATAGGCATCGAAGGTGGCTTTCAGCCGGTCGATGTCAAATTTGAAGGCCGCATTGTTGCAGTTGGGGCTTTTGTTGGTTGTCGACCACACCTGGGCCGTCGCCGGAAAGGACGATCCTCCGCAGGCACAGGCCGCGTGGTAAATGACCCCGCTTTTGTCGAAACGGCTGGTTCCGCCATCGACATGGTCACCGCGCCCGACCGGGTTTTCGCTGCCGAAATAGGTGGCATACAAAAGCGATTTTCCGCCCTGCTCCAGCAACGCCAGCCAGAAATTACTGCCATCGGTCGTTCTTCGGAAGGCATCCGCCGTGACAGGCAACCCACGCGTACTGCTGTTGACATTGGCACTCCGGACGTTCACGTTGCCGCCCCAGCCCGACAAATAAATATTGCCGCATTCGTTCACCAGAAAAGCCGTCGGCGAAATATCCGGCCCTACCCTACCGGAACCGATCACCGTTGAAAAGATGGTTTTTGACAGCGTGGGGTCGAATGCGTGAATGAACTGGCCGCTTCGGGCATTTTGGTAAACACTGTCCGTAACCGCGTACGTCCCCCGGGTTAGTCCGAATACGTGCGGATTTTCCTGCGGATCCAGGTCGATTAGGTAGGCGGCATCGTCGGCAGTAGTGCCCAGATAGGTACTTCGTTCGAGCTGGTTGTTGGAAAATTTGGCCAGAAAACCGTCTTCCCGACCGCCGATGGTGGGTTTAAAAGCTCCAGCGATACCGGGCAAATCCGCACTCCGGGTCGTCCCAACGGCGTACAATGACCCCGACTCGCCGATTCGCAACGCGTAGGCGACGTCGTAACCACTTCCGCCAAAATACGTACTCCAACGCAACTGACTTAAATCCGGACTCAATTGCAGCAAAACCGCATCGGCCGGGCCATTGAGCTTGGGCTGCGGAGCGTTGGCCGTCACCGGAAAATCAGCGGAAAACGAAACCGTGGCCACATACACATTGTCGTTTTTGTCGACCATAATTTCACCCCGCAGGTCGTCGCCGTAATTGTAGATGCCGAGATACTGATCGGCCACGTTGATGCCGTCGTTCGCCGAACCGCCGACATACGTACTGCTTTTCAAGGTCCGGCCATCGGTGCTGAGGTTGGCTAAAAACAAATCGGTTCCGGTTCGGAAGTAGATGGTTCCGTAGAGACTGCCCGGTTCGGGCAATCCATTTCCAATGGGAATGTATCCCGTACCGCCCGCAAATTTCCGGCTGTAGGCCGATGCGGTCGTCGGGAAATTTGCCGATGAGGTAACGCCGTAGATCAGCAACTCGTTTTTGCTGTTCACAATCAGACTATTAGGCGTTTCTCCGGTAGCTCCGCCCAGGTAAGTTGCATACAGCAATTGCTTGCCGTCCAGACTGAATTTCATAATCGCCACATCCATTTCGGCCCCATACCGGGTTTGAAACGCGCCGGTGGTTGGCACAAAACTGGTTCCGTACACGGTTCCGGCAGTATAGAGATTGCCGTCGTTGTCGTAGGTCGCGGTATGTCCCCAGTTGTCGCTGACCGAGCCTGAGTAGGTTGAAAAGATCAGGGTTGGGTCGATGGTGAGCGGTTGCTGTTTGTCGTAGCCGTTTGGAAAACGAAACGTGGCGGTTTTATCTTCCAGCACCCAATCCGCCGGAACCTCTGTGGTTTTGTTGTTTTTTTCGGTAAACGAATACGGTTTTTCTTCCCGAAAGGGCAAGAGGCTAGTTTCAATTACCAATTGTCCCTTTTCCGAACGGACCGACGACGCCCCGTCATACCGCAATCGGATCACCGACGGATCGGCGCCCGGTTTTACCAGAAACTCGTATTTCATCGTCTGGTAATAGGCAAATAATCGCAGATCGATACCGGGATAAATGTCGTGGTAAACGATTTCGCCAAAAGCCGGAACAGCACTCGCCCAGCGGTTGGCATCGTTACCCAAAAAATAGTTATGGTGTTCAGAAACGCGGTTTTTACTTTCAATTTGGGCCGTGGGCAGGCTGTTTTGCAGTTGTACGTCCACGCCGTGGGCATTCACCAGCGGTTCGGCGCGTTCGGGGGGCGCTGCGGTTCGGGCTGCGGGCTGGTTAACCGACCCCGAGTGAAGACGATCCAGGGTTTCGGTATCGTAAAAAACGTAGTGGAGCGACTGCTTTTTCAGGAACAAAAAACCGCTCGGTAATTCGGCCCGGAACAGCACTTCCGGCGACCACTGGCCTTTG
The DNA here is from genome assembly GCF_008727875.1 of Larkinella humicola. Lineage (GTDB taxonomy): Bacteria > Bacteroidota > Bacteroidia > Cytophagales > Spirosomataceae > Larkinella > Larkinella humicola. The sequence continues at coordinate 346,173 of NZ_VTWS01000008.1, forward strand.
TTCTGCACAAACCGTACGGCCCCGCCCGGAGCCTTAGCGAAGGCGGAAGGCAGCAGTCCCAAAAGCACGAAAAATAAAGCGAAAGTAAACGTTCTGCACATAGACCCGCGACATCAGTAAAGAATTTCAAGATAATCATTTTAGAGGAAAGAGCTGCGACGGCGGACCGTTGAGACCAGAGAGTAAAGACACGTGCCTATACTTCTCAAAATGCCAATTCTCTATTCTCTTGTCTAACTTCTTTTGTCTCAATCACCATGACTCCATAACGACGCGAAGAGTTGCAACTGTATGTTTCTGAAAAGTCGTTTTGAGGGACAATTTAAAGCATTAAGAATGCCGGGAAATTACTTCCAGCGGCTGATGTCGATGACATTGGGGCAGAAATCGTATTCGTCGGGCTGGTTGGAGCCAATCAAAACCAGTTGGTCGGAAAGCAGCCGGACGCGCTCCCGGTACCAGGCGACGCCCTGCCTATCGAGGTTGGAGGTGGGTTCGTCCAGCATCACGATGGCGGCTTCGGAGTAAAATGCCAGGCCCAGTTTCACGCGTTGTTTCATGCCCGACGAAAACGCTTTGATTTCCTTGTTCCGGGCGTGGCTCAGGTACATCAGCTCGCAAAGCTGGTCGGGCGTAAGCTGGTTTTTGAACGGTTTGAAAGCCTGGTGGAACGTCAGCAATTCGAGGAGCGTCAATTCTTCAATCAATTCGAGGTAGGGTGCTGCTACCACCAGGTGGCGGAACCAGTCGTCAATTTCGACCGGTTTTTCCTGAACCGTATAGTGTATGGTCCCTTCCGAAGCGGGCAAAACGCCGGCGAGGGTCTGGAGCAGAGTCGATTTCCCACTGCCGTTGGGCCCGACGAAGGTGTAGCTGTTTCCGGCCCGCATCGTCAGATCAACGTTCCGGAAAATCCACTCGCGCCGGAAGCGCTTGCTGAGTCGTTCGGTGGTGATTTTCATAAGAATTATGAATGATGAATGATGAACGATGAATGTTTGCACGCGCCAGCCCATTCATAATTCATCATTCATAACTCATCATTATTTTTACTCCCCTACTTCCCGCCCCGACGGGCCTTTCATGATGCCGCGTTCGGAGTTGCGGATGAAGTTGACGATTTCGTCGCGTTCGTCGGAAGGAGGCAGTTCCAGGTCAATGCGGGTGAGCGCTTCGGCGTTGTTCAACCCTCGCAGGTAGACATACCGGTAAATCTCCTGAATCTGGTTGATTTGCTCGTTGGTATAGCCGCGCCGACGCAGCCCCACGGAGTTGATCCCGGCGTAGGTAATCGGTTCACGGGCGGCTTTGGAAAACGGCGGAACGTCTTTCCGAACCAGCGAACCACCCGAAATGAAAGAATGAATTCCGATTTTGGCAAACTGGTGTACGGCACTGAACGCGCTGATGATCGCCCAGTCGCCGAGTTGAACATGGCCTGCCATCTGGACGGTATTGCCAATGAGGCAGTGGTTCCCGATCCGGCAATCGTGCGCAACGTGCGCATAGGCCATGATCAGGCAATCGCTGCCAATTTCGGTCCGGCGGTGTTCTTCGGTTCCCCGGCTCACCGTGGCGTATTCCCGAATGGTGGTATTATCGCCCACAAAGGTGAGCGTATATTCGCCTTTGAATTTCAGATCCTGGGGAATGGCCGAAATGACGACTCCCGGATAAATCCGGCAGTTTTTGCCGATGCGCGCGCCCTCATTAATAACGGCATGGGAGCCGATCCATGTTCCTTCACCGATTTCGACATCTTTATGGATGATTGCAAATGGCTCGATAACAACGTTTTGAGCAATTTTAGAATCAGGATGGATGTATGCAAGTGGTTGAATCATTCAACTTCGTGGTTTAACGTTTTCGGTTTAACGTCTTCCGTTTAAAGCGGGGCGTTGGAATGGAACGCATCCTTAAACGTTGAAATTCAAACCTTAAACCTATTTTTTCTTAACAAGACTGGCGATCATTTCGGCTTCGCAGACAAGTTGTCCGGCGACGTATCCCCGGCCGGACATTTTGACGATCCCCCGCTTCATGGGCGAGATAAACTCACAACGAAAAATCAGCGTATCGCCCGGAACGACATTCCGGCGAAAACGGCAGTTTTCGATACCGATCAGGTAGGGCCAGTAGTTCTCCGGATCCGGAACGGTGCTCAGCACCAGAATTCCGCCGGTTTGGGCCATGGACTCAAGTTGCAATACGCCCGGCATCACCGGATTTCCCGGAAAATGTCCCATGAAATATTGCTCATTCATCGTTACATTCTTCACCCCGACCACGCTGCTTTCGTCCAGGGCGATGATTTTGTCGATCATCTGGAACGGATAGCGGTGCGGGAGCAGACTGGCAATTTTATGAAAGTCATACACCGGAGGCTGAGTCGGGTCGTAGGCCGGGCTCGTGTTCGCGGCATTTTTTTGCATCAGCTTCTTGATCTTTTTGGCAAAAGCCACATTGGCCGCATGGCCGGGCCGGGCCGCCAGAATCTGCGCTTTAATGGGCCGTCCCACCAGGGCCAGGTCGCCAACGAGGTCGAGCAGCTTATGGCGGGCCATTTCATTCGGGTAATGCAGATCGAGGTTGTTCAGGATTCCCTCCTTCTTGTTGACGCTAACTTTCGGCTTGTTCAGCAGATCGGCCAGGTAATCCAGTTCGCCCTCGCGCACATCCCGATCCACAATGACGATGGCGTTGGTCAGATCACCGCCCTTGATCAGGTTCTGTTTGTAGAGCATTTCCAGTTCGTGCAGAAACACAAAGGTTCGGCACATCGCAATCTGCGACGAAAACTGGCTGATGTCGTTCAGAAACGCGTGCTGGCTCGTGATGACCCGCGAATTGTAGTCCACCATGACGGTGAGCCGGTAGTCGTTGAGCGGTAAAGCGGCAATTTCAATGTCTTTTTCGGAATTCTTGTAATGAACGTATTCGTTGATTTCGAAATAGTTACGGTACGCATTCTGCTCTTCAATTCCGGCATCCTGCAAGGCTTCGATGAACTTGATCGAGCTGCCGTCCATGATGGGCGGTTCGGGGCCGTCGAGTTGAATCAAAATGTTGTCGAGTTGCAACCCGACCAGCGAGGCCAGGGCATGTTCGACGGTATGAATCCGCGCGCCGTTCTGCTCCAGGGTGGTGCCGCGGGACAGATCGACCACATTATCGACATCCGCATCGACAATCGGCTGACCCGGCAAATCGACACGTTGAAATTTGTAACCGTGATGGGCGGGTGCGGGCAGGAACGTCATCGTTGCCGTAACGCCTGTATGCAACCCCACACCTGAGACCGAGACCGATTTTTGAATTGTTTGCTGTTTGGTATTCATTCCGTAAGCTTCTGACCAGAAGACTATTATCGTCACTTCATAACGGACATTCCGTAGGAAACCGTTCGTTTGTAACTACTGATTGTTTAGTTTATTTTCTAATAGCCCGATGCGTTTTTCGAGTGACGGCAACCGTTGAAACACAAGGGCCGATCGCAAGCTGTCTTTTACCTCGAAAGCAGGCATGCCATTGAGCGACACTCCCTCTTCTTTCACGGACTTGGTAACGCCCGAACGTCCCCCCACTTTCGTGCGGTTGGCCAGGACAATGTGACCGGTTATGCCGCTTTGTCCGCCAATGACGCAGTTTTCGCCAATTTTGGCGGAACCGGCAATGCCACACTGGGCCGCAATAACCGTGTTTCGGCCAATTTCAACGTTGTGCCCCACCTGAATCAGGTTGTCCAGCTTGACGCCTTTCCGGATGATGGTGGAACCCACCGTGGCGCAATCGATGGTGGTGTTGGCCCCAATGCTGACGTTGTCTTCAATGATGACGTTGCCCAACTGCGGGATCGCCCGATAGCTTCCGTCGGGTTCGGGAGCGAATCCGAAACCTTCGCTGCCAATCACCGCATTCGGTTTGATGACGCAATTCTGACCAATTACGGTATTGTCGATGATCCGTACGCCGGCGTGAATAATCGTGTTGTCACCGATGGTGACGTTGTTACCAATATAAGCCTGTGGGTATATTTTGACATTGCTGCCAATCAGGCAATTTTCTCCAATGTACGAAAAGGCCCCGCGGTAGGCCCGGTCGCCGATCCGGGTTGTTTCGGCGATAAAGGAGGGTTGCTCCACGCCAACTTTTTCTGTGGGCTGGAGCCGGTTTACCTGCTCCAGTAACTTTGTAAAAGCGGAATAGGAGTTATCTACGAAAATTAAGGTAGCCTGAACGGGTTGCCGGGGTTGAAAAGACTGGTTGACAATGACGGCTGACGCGGCTGTTGTATACAGGTACTGTTCGTATTTCAGATTCGCTAAAAAAGAGATGCTGCCTTCCTTACCCTCTTCTATTTTGGACAGTTGACTGATTTTCAGAGATTCATTCCCATCAACTGTACCGCCGAGCAGGGCAGCAATCTGCTTCACTGTAAATTCCATAGAGTTGACGTCGTCGTCGTTGGGGCTATGTAAGACTCGGATATTTGTGCCGCTAAGGTAGAGAACAAATTGAACTATACCAACCGAACCGGTTGCCGGGTCAGGTTTTTCGCCCAGCAGAGGTAGTATCGCCTGACCATATTGGTCAGGGCTTTAATACCGGGCAGATCGGACGCATCGGCAATGTCAATAATACGATCATCTTTCAGCTTGATATTGATATTATCGATAGACGGTAAATAAGCTGAATTAGTGGCAACACCTTCGACCAGAAAATAGGACAATTCGTCTTGCTGAATCCCGGCTTCCAGCAATTGCTGCTCAATTTCACGCACCAGATCGCCCGCAAAGGGCTGATCCGACAGAATGATTTTAAACAGCCGCCGGTCGAGCAGCATCCGGCACAGCGTAGACAAAACGCGGTCGGGATGCCGGCTCCAGAATTTGACCGACGTCCAGATGTCGTAATCGTCCAGTTGCGTGAACGCGTTCAGATAGTCCGGATTGTCTTGAAAGTCTTCCATCGTGATCGGTTTTGACAGAAACGTGTGCAGGGCGGGGGTGGTAAAAACCGCCGTTTCGCCATCGCGACCCGACCCGGTTTGTGTCAGCAAAAACCGCGCCCGTCGGATAATCTGCACCAGCATTGACTCGGCGCAGAGCGATGTTTTGTGCAGATATACCTGCCAGTACATCAGCCGCCGGGAACTCAGAAAATTTTCGATGCTCAGAATTCCCTTGGCTTCCACCACCAGATGGTCGTCGACAAGGTCGAGCATTTTGATGATGCGATCTGCGCCGATGGTGCCTTCGGCCACACCCGTGTAGAAACAGTCGCGGTTGAGGTAATCCATCCGATCCATGTCCAACTGACTGGAAATCAGTTGGTGGAAAAATGGCCGGGAGTAGGTTCCCTCGAACATCTGAATGGCGATCGACAGGCCACCGTTGAATTGCCGGTTTAGTTCTTCCATCAGCAGCAGCGACAGCCGCTCGTGCGGAATGCCTTGCAGGATGGTGTATTCCAGGACGTGGGAAAACGGCCCGTGGCCGATGTCGTGCAGCAGAATGGCAATTTGGGCGGCATCGCATTCCGGTTCCGAAATCCGGTGGCCTTTGCCGCGCAGGGTCTGGATGGCCTGCCCCATCAGGTGCATGGCGCCCAGGGCGTGGTGAAACCGGGTATGCAAGGCGCCGGGATACACCAGTTCCGACAGCCCCAGTTGCTTGATCCGCCGGAGCCGCTGAAAATAGGGATGTTCGACCAGATCGAATGTCAACTCGTTCGGGATGGTGATAAACCCGTAGACCGGGTCATTCAGGATCTTTTTTTTGTTCTGGGAAGCCAACTGGAATGGAACCGGTTTACAGACAAATATACGCCAAAATGGAGTAGAGTGTTGCACGACACCAGCGAGACCATCCAATCGGGCGACTTTTGTGGTTACGATTTGAAGCGGAAGTCGATTTTTGTATATTTGCAGACGCTTTGCCCCAGGGTCGAAGCCCCGGTTTTCCGGTGCGGGCCTATAGCTCATTCGGTTAGAGCAACTGACTCATAATCAGTAGGTGCTTGGTTCGATTCCAAGTGGGCCCACAATTAACTAACGCAATTAGCTAACAATCAACGATTTAGCTAATTGCGTTTTTCTTTGTTGACGATTTAATTCTCCTCATCTTCAGACTTTCCTTTACCTAATTTAGAGTTTCTTACCTTGTTGCAACTAAATCCCGTACCGCGTCAGATACGCTAATCTTATGTTCTTCACCTTCGGGCACGAATGCGGATGTCTGTTTGCTGCTAATTTTCAGGTCTAATCGGCGGTCTTTCATAGGGTTTATATTCGTATGTTTATTACCAAAGACAGCGAAACCCAAGAACAATATACCTGTAAATCAACTAGTTAAATGTAAATACATTAACTGTAACACCCTTTAACAAATCTTGAACAGCGGTTTAACGCTTTTACAATATCCTTTTTGTGTTCATTTAAGTAGCCAAACCGCACAGTCAGAAACGCGCAAGAGGCATGAAATAATCGACTTCAAATGCTGCGCCACCGGCACGACGGGCCTTACAATGAAGAAACTACTGATAGTTGCCGTGGTCATTACGAGTGGTTTGATTCAGTCCTGTACCAAGAGTCATGGCCAATCTCAGAACGTTACACCTGAGATTGTTACCATTAAGCACGTGGCGTTTAGCCATAAGGAGGTCAAACAAAGAATTGAGACAGAGTATAACAGGAACTATAGGCTGGTAAGCTCTATTACTTCCTGTTACGAACAGAGTTGTATCACAACCTTAGTATTTGAAAAGTAGGCTAAAGCCATGAAGGTGGCTGGGCGATCCGATCTTGAGACGAAGCCACATCCGGGGTTTGGTGTCCATGTCACCAATATAGCAAAAAGATATACAAAAAAATACCCCGGCTCCATCGAAACCGGGGTGATTCAACATTCTGTTAACTGTGATTATGTAGCCCAAAATAGCTAAAAATTAGTACATATCATACCGTTATCTCAGGTTTATAATATATTTATGTGATATAAATTGACAATATGGTAGCAATTGTGTTATAGTTGCATTATAAGCAACTCTGTAAACATGATTGCCGATGACCTACTTATACCTGATGAGATCATTTTGCTCGATTCCCGAGGCTGGGACGAGCAATTTCTGGGCTTCCAACCAACGACGGGATTTGCGTCCCCCGCCAACCAGGATTTCAAACGTGCCTGTGACCTTAACGAACTCGTGGTCACCAACCGGGATGCTACTTACTATGTTGAAATGACCACGGACAGCATGGTGGGTGAACGCATCCGGGCGGGCGACCGGCTGATTGTCGATGCCAGCCGAAAGGTGGTATCGGGTACCCTGATCATGGCTTGGGCCGATGGTGGATACCGCATCCGGCGCATTCAACTGCTGGATCATATTTCCGTTCTGCACGCTTCGCACCCGGATTATCCGCCAATTTACTGCCATGAAGACGGTGACTTTCAATTCTTCGGTGTGGTGACCTTTGTATTTTTCCCGCCCTACCAGCCTACTCAGGATGAATTATGAACGAGGAGGTCTGGAAAATACACGTCGATGTCAACAACTTCTACCCCAGTTGTCACGTATCGGTCAATCCGGCGCTGCGGGGTAAAGCGGTTGCGGTACTCTCCAACAACGATGGAAATGTGATTTCCCGAAGTGTAGCCGCCAAGGCGATGGGCATACCGATGGGGGCCGTATTCCACGAAATCAAGCACCTGGTTACTTCGGGTAAATTGATCGTTTTTTCAAGCAAGTATCAGTTATACGGCGATTTTTCCACGCGGGTCATGAACATCCTGCGTCGCTTTATTCCAGCCGTCGAACTCTATAGCATCGACGAAGGATTCGGAGAGATCAAGGCTGAACTTAAAGAGGTGATCGAACTGGCGCGGAAGGTCAAGGATACGATCTTTCGGTGGCTGCGGCTACACGTATCGATCGGTATTGCTAAAACCAAATCACTGGCCAAAGTAGCCACCTATATCGCCAAACGAAGGGAAGAATATGATGGGGTATTTGCCCTTGGTGAGACTGATCAGACAAATGATGTGCTGAGGGAGATAAAAGTCGGCGATCTGTGGGGAATTGGTTATAGCGGAGAAAAGAAGCTCAATAGCATTGGAGTTGAAAACGCCTTCCAGCTTATCGGGCTTCCCGACGGATGGATTCAGAAGAACCTGACGGTTCAGGGCCTGCGGCTGGCCTATGAGCTGCGAGGTGAAGTCTGTAAACCGCTGCAATTGGAAATCAAGCCCAAGAAGGCGATCATGGTGGCTCCCAGCTTTGGCCGGGTCGTCACCGACCTTGAAACGATGACCAAGGCGCTGAAGCGGCATGTCATCAAGGCCGGTGAAAAGCTCCGGCACCAGCACTCCAAAGCCGCCCTGATGACGGTGTTTATCAATACCAATCGATTTGCCAAACACAAGCCCCAATACTGCAATAGTCTGACCTTCAGCCTACCTTTTGCCACCAACGAAAACGAGGTGCTATTCCGGTGTGCCGCCAGCGTCCTGGGCCACCTGTATACTCCTGGGTACGATTACCACAAAGTCGGAGTGATGCTCTCGGGCCTGAGCACCGATACGAGTCAGCAGCTAAAACTATTCGTAGAGACGCCCGACCCCCGCCGTAGTCGATTGGAAAAAGCGTTTGACCGGCTGCGGCTCAAGTTTGGGCGGGATCTGGTTTTTTACGCCGACCGCATACCGGTTAAGGAACCTGAACCCGACTGGCTCACGAAGCAGCAATATAAATCGGAAGCGCCCACAACCAACTGGAAAGAAATTCTCAAAGCAGCTTAACTTAATAAACACTACCCCTATGTATTTTATCATCGAAGACGCCAAAGAACCAGGCTATTATCAGGTGCGGTTAATGACCCAGAACCACCAACCCCTGATGAACAGTGAACTCATGGCTGGTAAAGACGCCTGCCACCGCTGCATCCGAATGGTCAAACGGGCGGCTGCACACACCGACAACTTCATCCGCTGGGACATCGACAAGCATTGTTTCAACCTGCATTACGGTGACGATAGTCAGATGATCGGCGCCATCAAGTACAAATCCGCTGCCGACCGCGATGAGGCCATCACCACGAGTCGGCTGGCGATTATTGAAGCCCCGTTCGAAGATTACACTACCTCAATGCGCCAGGCCGCGTAATCACCATGATCATCAACGCAACGGTTTTTGAGGTCCAGGATAGAAGTGGTGTCGTTAAACAACCGGCAGCAAAAACATGATTTCATATATTCTGACCTCCCCGCTGAAAACCAGCCTTTTCTACAGTAAACCGTTGGGGCGATTTCCCGGGACTTCATCCACCAACCAATCTCCATGGCGAACTCTAGGTTACCGCCGGATGGGCGTAGGTTTTATCCCAAACAATCAGATAATGGATGCAGGCGGTGCTTTAGAGGCAATCTATCTCTATCTTTCAGCCATAAAAAATTTTCGTGTAATCCACTCTACAAATGGCCTCTGGTTTTTTTGCAATTTTAGATGATATTGCTGCCTTAATGGATGATGTTGCTTTAGCAACAAAAATAGCCACCCGGAAAACCGCCGGGATATTGGGCGACGATCTGGCGGTAAACGCGGAAAAAGCGACGGGATTCCTGGCCGACAGAGAATTGCCCATCCTCTGGTCCATTACGAAAGGCTCATTCATCAATAAACTCATTATTGTTCCGATTGCCCTGTTGCTGAATGCCTTCTTTCCGGTCGCCATCACCTTTGTCCTGCTGCTGGGCGGTTGTTACCTGGCCTACGAAGGGGGCGAAAAAATAATCGACTACTTTGGCAAAAAAAAGGCACCCCAACACCAGGCGACCCCGGATGACCAGCAAGCCACTCCTCCTGTCGACCAGGAAAAAGTCAAAGTGAAATCCGCCATAACGACGGATTTTATCCTTTCCGTAGAAATTGTCATCATTGCGCTGGGGTCGGTTGCCGGCCAACCTTCCATGATCCAGATTTTAACGGTATCCGTGGTGGCCCTGCTGGCGACGGTCGGCGTCTATGGCCTGGTAGCGCTCATTGTCCGGATGGATGACGCCGGCTACAGGTTGATTAAACGGTCGAACCATACGGGTTTCCTTTCCAAACTAGGCCATGTGCTGGTTGGCGCGCTACCAATTATCGTCCGGATTTTAAGCGTGGTAGGGACGTTGGCTCTTCTGCTGGTTGCGGGCGGAATATTTGTGCATAACATCCACTTCCTGCACACCTTATTTCCCAACCTTCCGGCCACCCTGAAAGAATTTGGGGTTGGTTTGGTAGTCGGATTGGTGCTGGCCGGCCTTGTGGCCGTTTTCAAGTCGCTTCGGCGTTCTTCTAAAGAAGGATAAGCTCAATCGGCGTCTACGCTTCGCCGGTTTTGTGTCGGGGCCGCCCTCCCATAAAAAGACAAATGCGTTTACTCTTTTAATGCCTTTGCTACGCCGGAAGGACGTTTCTGGGGCGTCGTGGTTGGTCCGGAGATGGTTATTTTTCCGTTTCTCACCTCCATGCGGTCGATACAAACCACGCGCTCACCCCCGGTTTTGGCCGTTCTGGCGTGGTAAACGCAAAACATTTCCCGGCCGTCCGGCGAGTAGGCAATGCTGTTGTGCCCGGTGCCCGTCACCTCTCCTCCCCGGTCGGTATTTTTCTGCAATACCGGATTGTTGTCTGCTTTTTTAAAGGGACCCAGGGGGGAGTTGGATGTGGCATAACCAATGGCATAAAACTGACCGCCGAAATGGTTGGCCGAATACATCATGTAATACGTATTGTCTTTTTTAAAGGTAACAGAGCCTTCCGTCCAGCGACGGTTTACTTCGCGGGCCGTAACCGAGCGACTTTCCCATTCGGCCTGTTTGTCGTTGAGCTGCACCGGGGGGCGCAGCAACAAAACCGGTTCGCCAACGACACCGGAAAAATCCGCTTTGAGTTCGACTCCATACACCCAGCTTTCTTCAATCTCCTTATACCACCCCTTTTTTCGGGCGAAATCGGCCACTTCGCTCTCGACCGGATGCTTATAGCAGCAACGCGAATAATAGAGATAGGCCTTGCCGTTCGGATCAAAAAACACGTTGGCATCGATGATGGGATAGCCCGGGTCAAAAATGGGCTGGTTGGTCAGATCGATGAAAGGCCCGGTAGGCTTGTCGGCAACGGCCACGCCAATCCGGAAATTTTCCACTTCACGCGTGGGGTTTTCTTTCCATTGTGCACTGTAAAACAGGTAAAATTTCCCGTTTACCGCGTAGACCTCTGGAGCCCAGTACGCCCCGCCCCAACTGGCTTTGGGATCACTCCAGCCATTCCTGTTCGTATGAAAATACACCTGCCCCTCGGCTTTCCAGGAAACCATATCGTTCGATGAATAAGCGGCAAACCCCTTCTCCGCTCCACCACCCGTGCCGTACATATAATAGGTACCCTGGGTATACAAAATGTAAGGGTCTCCGAATTGGATCGGCAGAGGGTTGGAAAAAGTAGCGCTCCCCGGGGTTGTTTGTGCCCGCGCAACGCGCAAAAAGGGGATACTAAAAAAGAGGAAGAAGAGTACGGGTTTCATAGGTAATGATCTTTTTAGCACAAACCAGGGCCGGATGGATCACCAGGCTGCGTATTTGATCGTGCCAACCGGAAAGTACGAAGGTAACCGGTAATTGTAACATTCCATACCCCCACATTTCCTGCTGCGTACAGGCAACTGCCCGGCATCCCGCCCGCTTTTCCCAAAAGTAGCAGCTATCGACTCATTTGTGACAGTCTTTTCTGCCGGTGATACCGACCTTTGATTCATTCAAACAGAAACAAAAATCAACCGTCATACGCCATGAAAACGCTTATCAAATCCCTGCTCGTTGCCTTTACCCTGACCACCGTATCCTTTTCCGCTGCCGTGGCTGACCCCAACCAGCCCGCTCGCCAACCCAAAAAAGCCACCGCTTTCCAAAGCAGCCTGTATACCAATGTCGAAGGAAAACTTCAAATTGCGGTGAAGAAAGAAACCGGTGGGAATGTGGTGGTTCGGCTGACCAACCCAGCGGGCAAGGAGTTCTTCGTTCAGCAGTTTGGCAAACGCCAGCAAGCGGCCCGGCTGAGTTTGGATGTCAGTGCCCTGCCCGACGGTGTTTATCAGGTTGCCATTTCCAATGGCGTCGAGACCACCACGCAGGAATTGACGCTGGCCACGCAGCAAACCGCTGCGGTTTCCCGCTTTGTCGCGGTCAATTAATTACCAATCATAAGAAATTACGCCGAAAACCTTAATCGGGTTGATGCTCCGTTGTCTGACCTTGCCCACTCGATAGGAAGTACCGACGCTTAAAATTACAGCACCGACACAAGTTGACCGTAGACCACAGTATCTGTATTTCCCAGGGCGGCCGTCCTGGGAAATACGTTCAGTAAAAAGTATGCTAAGAATAGTAACATATTGAAAAAGTATCCTTACTTCGTGCTGAGGGTAATTCGAAGGCGTGAATGAAGCAGATTGACAGTCACTTGGTCCTGTTAAGGTGGTTGGTGTGGGGATGGCTTCTCAATCCCTGTTCTTTCTTACTTGCCCAACCCGAAAAACTGCCCGCGCCCGAGTTCATCACCGACCGGCAAGGGTTGCCCCAGGCGTTTGTGCCATCCATTGTGCAGGACCAAAAGGGGTTTATCTGGATGGCAACCCGCGACGGCCTGGCGCGCTACGATGGCAGTCAGTTCAAGGTGTTTCAGCCCGATCCAAACCGGCGCCCTTCCCTTTCATTTGCCGGGATTACCAAACTGAAAGTGGATCCCACCGGGAAGATCTGGATTGCCTCAGAACGGAACGATCTCGACGTATTTGATCCGGTTACCGAACAGTTTACCAACTTTTCGCAGCAACCGGCTTTTGTAAAATGGTTTGGAAAAAGCGGGATCGGCGACTTCTGTTTCGACCGCCGGGGCGAGCGGCTGTGGGTCGTCCGTTCCAATACCGGTTTGGTTTCATTCAATCTGCGTACGCAAAAAGCTACCTTGTTTCGACACCAGCCCAACCAGTCTAACTCCCTTTCTTCCGATGTCATCGGCTTCGTGCAGTCGACGCCGGAGGATAATCTTTGGATTTTTACCAGCAAGGCAATTGATTATTTTGACCACCGTTCACAGTCTTTTCGCCGGCATGTCTACCAGCCCGGTAAAGCCAGTTGGATGCCTGAAGCGTATTTAAACGGGTTGTACCTGCGGCCTAATGGCGACCTCGTCGTTGCCTTCCACCACCATATTACGGTTTTCGAGACCGCTACGCACCAGGCCCGCAGCTATCCGATTCCGCCTTTGGAAAATGAGCTGTTCAATACCTACTTCGCTGCCGATCAGAAGGGAACAATTTACTTTGCCCGCGACAATAAGTTATTTTGCTTTACCGATGCCGAAGGCCCCCGCTTGCTCCGCTCCGGGAGCGAGAATGGCCCTATTAATTACCGCAGCATCTTTATCGACCAATCGGATGTGCTCTGGCTCGGAACTGCGGGCAACGGCATTCAGAAGTATGATTTACGGCTCAGTCCGTTTCAAACGGCAACCTACCAAACCGGTTTTGTGAAGGATCTGCTGAACAACGGATGGCTTACTTTGCCACCCGATCAGATCCCCCCGCTCGACCCGTCTCTGTCCAACTATAACTTCCGCCACACCTTCGATGGACAGGGGCGGCTCTGGTACAATGTTGGAAGTTCTGACCTCTACCGGGTTGATCTCAAAGCCCGAACATCCGAAAAAATCCCTTTTCCGGTCCGCTTCAAAAACATTGCCATCGGCGAACGACCCTGCCCGCTGACCACCGACCGCCAGGGCCGGGTGTGGGCGTTCCTGGATTCCACGGCGTATCGGTATGACGAATCACAAAGCCGGTGGACGCGTTTTCCATATGCCATCCGGAAGATTACCCTGATGTTCACCGTCGACGATCAGGCATTCTGGCTGGCGACACCGAGCGAAGGACTGGTTCGGGTCGACCGCAAAACCGGTCGACTAACCGGCTATAAAAACGATCCTGACAACCCCAACTCCCTGAGCAGCGATAATCTGTTGTGCCTGGCCACCGACCCCGACAAGCCGGATCTGCTCTGGATCGGAACCTTCGGCAGCGGAGCTTGTCTTTTCAACAAAAAAACCGGACTGAGCCAACGGCTGTCGGTGGCCGACGGCCTGCCCAACAACGTCATTTATTCGGTCATTCCCGATCAAAAAGGGCAGGTCTGGATGGGGACGAACAAAGGGATTTGCCAAGTTCAACGCCAAACGCTGGCTATTCAGACCTACACGACCGAAGACGGTATTCTGGCCGATGAGTTCAACCGGTACCATTTTTTGCACCTTCCCAATGACCGCATCCTGATGGGGGGGCTGGAGGGCATCACGGCTTTCTATCCGGGCCAAATCCGCCCGGATTCGTTTCAGCCCGCAACCGAGATCACCACCCTTTCCATCAACAACAAACCGGTTGTTCCGGGCCCGGATTCTCCCCTGGGCGAGTTACCCGTTCAGGCCCTTCACGCGCTAAGCTTACCCTACCACCAGAACTTCCTGACCATCGGGTTTGCGGTTTTGCAGTTTAACAAACACGACAAAAACCGGTACCGCTATCAACTGGTGGGCCTGGACCCCGCCTGGGTAGAAAGCCGTCGACCCGAAGCGGTTTTTACGGATTTAAGGCCCGGCACATACACCCTGCGCCTGAATGCAACCAATTTATCCGGCATCTGGAGTTCCAGGATCCGAACCCTGCAAATTGTCGTTCACCCGCCGTGGTGGGCCACCTGGTGGGCGTACGCTTTCTACATTATCGCTGTGGCCGGGATTGCCTACGGCCTGTTTCAGAATTACGTCAACCGGCTCAAGATGCAGCAATCGATGGCGCTGAAGGAACACGAAGCCGCCAAGCTCCGGGAGCTGGATGCGATGAAAACCCGGTTTTTTGCCAACATCACCCACGAGTTCAGAACGCCCCTGACACTAATTCTGTCGCCCGCCGAACAGCTGCTGCAACAGTCACTCGAACCCGGAATCCAGCGCCGGGTCTCGATCATGGAGACCCAGGCGCGTCATTTGCTGCGACTGATCAACCAGTTGATGGACTTCTCCAAGCTGGAAGCCCACCTCATGACCGTCAACGAGTCGCTGGGTGACATAGGCCAGTGTGTGGATCAATGGCTGTTGCCGTTTCGGGAACAGGCGTCAGCACTGGGCATCGATCTGATCTTCGAAAATGCGTTGCGGTCCCATTATTGGTTCGATTCTGACAAGCTCGAACCGATCGTCTATAACCTGGTGTCAAATGCCCTGAAGTTTACGCCGGAAGGCGGTCAGGTGCGGGTTCATATTCGCCCCCTGCAAGAAAAGCAGGAAGGGGTCGAGCTTGCGGTGAGTGATACAGGTATTGGCATCCCCCCCGTCAGCATCCCATTGATTTTCAACCGGTATTATCAGGCAGAACCGGGACCGGGGAATCTGCCAAACCGACCATCGGGGACGGGCATTGGGCTATCGTTGGTCAAAGAACTGGTGGAAAGCCAGCAGGGGCAGATCACGGTGGAGAGCCGGGAAGGATTGGGCACGCTCTTCCGGGTCTGGTTGCCGGTTCGAATGGCTCAACCAACCGAAAAGGGCCGATTGACCGATGAGGAACCGGCAATCCCTTCCAATGAAAACGGGCAGGACGAGCGGGTTCGGGTTTTGGTCGTGGAAGACAATGCCGAACTGGCGCAGTTTATCACCGAGAGCCTGCCAGCCGGGTATGAAGTGGATCAGGCCCGCAACGGACAGGACGGGTTGAATCTGGCCTTCGAACGGATGCCGGATGTCATCATCAGTGATGTGATGATGCCGGTGATGGATGGTTACACGCTGTGTGACCACCTGAAAAGTGACCTTCGGACCAGCCACATTCCGGTGGTGCTGCTGACGGCAAAGGTCGCCTATGAAGATCGAATCGAAGGGTTGACGCGGGGAGCGGATGCGTACCTGACCAAACCGTTCCACGTACAGGAGTTACAGTTGCAGGTGCGGAATCTGCTGGAGAACCAGCGTCGGCTGCGGGAGCAACTACAGGCCGGGTTGACGCACCCCGAACTCCCGCAACCGATTCCGGCGCCAGCACCCGTCGATCCGTTGCTGGCCGGCATCACCCAGCTCATTGAAACCAATCTGGATAACGCAGCTTTTCGGGTCGAAGACATCGAAAAGTACACGAACCTGAGCCGGATGAGCCTGTACCGGAAGATGAAAGCAGTGACCGGGGTGACGCCCGGTGACTTTATACGGGTACACCGGCTGAAGCGGTCGGTTCAGTTGTTGAAGGAGGGAAAAGCGGTATCGGAGACGGCCTATCTGGTGGGCTTTGAT
This sequence comes from Larkinella humicola, assembly GCF_008727875.1. GTDB lineage: Bacteria > Bacteroidota > Bacteroidia > Cytophagales > Spirosomataceae > Larkinella > Larkinella humicola. Next base: position 362,547 of record NZ_VTWS01000008.1, read on the forward strand.
TCCCCGGCGCATTTCACCAAGATGTTTCGGCAACACTACCAGGTGACCCCGAGGGAGTATCAGGCAAAGGTCAAATTGGGATAGCAAAGGCGCTACGCAACTAGCCCAATTTTAACCCCATGAGGTTGGTTTTTGGGGATTGATGTCCATTTTTTGATCCGTGGGAAGATTGTTATAGGAATTGGGAAAATTGCGATAGTCAGTTTGTGAATCGAAGACTACGTTTGGGACTTTTCCGACCCGCACCCAAACCGCTCGGTTCACTTATGAAAACAAATCTACCCTTCCCTGGACCGATTGGTCTGTTCGTCACCTGTACTCTGCTGCTTCTCGGTGTTCTGACGGCTTCCGCTCAGATCAAGTACGTAACCCCAACCGGCAACGGTACGCAAGACGGCGATAGTTGGACCAATGCCTATCCCGCATCCCAATTACAAGCCGTGCTGTCCCAATCCCCTGCCAGTACCACCGTGTTGGTGGGGGCTGGACTCTACAAACCAACGGCCACGACCGACCGAACGCAATCGTTTTCCATTGCTTCGGGCGTGCAGGTGTACGGGGGGTATACCGCCGGAACCGATGCCCGCACGACGAATCCATCCAGTACTACCTTATCGGGTGACATCGACAATAACTCTACGCTGGATGATGGCAACAGCTACCATGTCGTGCAGTTTAAAAATGCCAGCGCCCAGACCCGGCTCGATGGCATCACCCTTACAGGAGGCTATGCCAATAACCTGGACGGCAATCGATCAGGAGGAGGCATCGTCAATGACGGCAGTGGTACGGGCAACCAGAGTAACCCGACATTGAACCAGTGTACGTTTATCCAGAACTTCGCGTACGATGGTGGTGCTATGTATAACAATGGAAGAGAAGGGGGAGTCAGTAGCCCCATCCTGACAGACTGCCGGTTTATTCAGAATTCAAGCGGTGTCTATAGTTTCGCCAATGACGGAGGAACCACGAGCCCCATTCTGACCAATTGTAGTTTTTCTCAAAACCGGGGCGCATTCAGGACTTATGTTGACGATGGCGGAACTTCCAACCCCATCCTGACGAATTGTAGTTTTACCCAGAATACCTTTTATGCGCTAAGGACGGAATCCGCTTCCGATGCGGATGAAACCACGAATTTGTCGGTTAGCCGTCCCAGAATAACCAATTGCAGTTTCATCGGGAACACGGAAGGGACTGCCGTCGACAACAACAGTCAAAACGGTTTGCTGGAGCCGGTCTTTACCAATTGCCGCTTCATCCGCAACGAAGGAAGCCGGGGTGGAGCGGTGGAAAACGACGCTAATACGCAGGCCAATCTGCAATTGACCATGCTCAATTGCATTTTTATCGGCAACCAGGCCGACCTCGGAGGAGCCATTTTTAATGATCTCTTTGGACGAACAAGTGATGGCAGGTCGGCTTTGAATCGTTCGACGCTGATCAATTGCAGCTTCTATCAGAATACGTCCACCGAGAATCAAGGTAACGTCATTTACAATGAGGGTGGCATTGATACAGATGGTGGAGGGACTTCAACGATTCGTTCGATTCACAGCCTGATCAACTGCATCCTGTGGGATAACGGCGGGGCATCTGCTTTTTTTAACGCGGTTGAAGAGGGTGTAAATTTATCACTCACGGTTGCCCACAGCCTGATCGAAACCGGTACGACCGGTTTTACCGATGGTGGCGACAACCGGGTTGGTCAGGATCCGAAATTCACCGATGCGGCCAATGATGACCTGAGCTTGACGGCCTGCTCGCCCGCCATCGATGCCGGAACGAACAGCGCTACGGCCCTCAACGGTGTTACCACGGATCTGGCCGGCAATTCCCGGTTTTTCAACGACGGCCCCATCGATCTTGGGGCGTATGAGTTTCAGGGTTCTCCACTGGCCGCACTCCTGCTTACTTCCAACGTTTCCACCCAACCGGTTTTTCAGAACACCCCGGGCGTCGCCCTTGCCATCACCGGCTGCACCACTGGCACCCTCAACTGGACCGGAACCAACGGCACCACCGGAACCGGCACCACCATCTCCGTGCCCACCTCCGCCACCGG
>NZ_VTWS01000009.1 GCF_008727875.1 Larkinella humicola
GCTACAACCCTGCAAGGGTTGACTCTGGATAACCCCGGATGCAATCCGGGGCACCTGCCCGATCTCCCAGACGCCTGATCCCGCCAGCCCTGGATGCAATCCGCTGTTATTCGCAAAAAGACCGTATATTTAGATGTCCCCGATCACTTTAGCGATTTACTAAAACATGCGGAGCCGTGCCGATTGGATGGTGTGGTGGCTGGTATTCTGCCTGCCCTGCATCACTATGGCCCAAAATCTGCTTCAGAACGGCAGTTTTGAGGAATACCGAACCTGCCCCCGTCAGGATAATCTATTGGGTGAAGCGGTTCCCTGGTACAATCCCAACGGGGCCACGCCTGATTTTTATCACCAGTGTTTTCCAACGGTTCAAATGGAATTGCCGCCCCGTTCCGGGCAGGGCCTGGCCCGGCTTTTTCTGGATGTAAGCTGGGCTGAATACCTGGCGACACCCCTGAAAAAACCGCTGGTTGCCGACGACTGTTATTTTTTCGAGATGTACGTCGCGACGCCAACGCCGAACAAATATTTAAGCGGAACGATCGGTGCTTTCTTGTCTGAAAAACCGATCACTTCCCCGGAAAAAGGATTGCTTCCGGCGGATGCTCAGGTGATTGACAATGCCCTGACCACCAGCATTCCAATGTTGCGCTGGGAACGGGTTTCGGGCTACGTTAAAGCCAAAGGCGGGGAGCAATATTTAACCATCGGGAGTTTCAAAAAACTGCCGGTTTTTCTGGGGTATTTCTACCTGTTCATCGACGACGTTTCGCTGCTCCCGATTAAAATGGACCTCGGAAACGACACCACGCTTTGTGGTCGGAACAGCACGCTCCTGCTCGATGCCACCACACCCGGTGCCACCGAATACCGCTGGCATGACGGCAGCACGGCACCCACGTTTCGGGTTACGAAACCGGGCCATTATTCCGTCACGGTCACCACACCCTGCAAAGTCCTGCGCGACACCATCCGGGTGGATTACGCCCTCGATTTCGACCTCGGCCGCGACACGATGCTGTGTGCGGGACAAACCCTGACGCTCAAAACGCCCCCCGATGTTCCGCCAACATTCCGCTGGCAGGACGGTTCTTCCACGCCTACCTACACTGTTAGAGAGGATGGTTTATACACCTTGCGGGTCGAGCAGGCTCGTTGCGTGGCTACCGACAGCATTCAGGTCCGGTTTGTGCCGCCACCCCGGCTGAATCTGGGGCCGGATCAAAACCTGTGCGGGGCCGAAGTATTTACGATCCGGCCCGACTTTGCCGAGGGGAAATTTAGCTGGCAGGATCAATCCGAAGCGGTTATCAGAACCGTGGGGCAGTCCGGTTTTTTTCAGGCATCGGTGAGCAACGATTGCGCCACCGTTCGCGATACCGTTCGCATTTCGTATGAAGATTGCGGTTGCGTGTTGTATACACCGGATATTTTTACGCCCAACGCCGACGGACAAAACGATGTCTTTCAACCCTTTGGCTGCGGAGACATTACCATTACGTCACTGTCGATTTTCAACCGCTGGGGTGAACTGGTTTTCCAGACCGCCGAGCCGCCATTTGCCTGGAACGGGATGTATCAGGGAAAAACCGCACCCGTTGGCGTGTATGGCTGGCAGATTCGCTACCAGCTTCGGCAGGGCACCGGCGTGCTGGCTGAACAAAAACGGGGCGCACTCAGTCTGACCCGATAGTGCGCCCCGCCTTCTTTATTCCTTTAAACCGTCAGCCTTTTTTCGCAGCCGCTGCGGCTTCTTCGGCCTCGGCCAGTTTGACGGCTTCGTAGAGATTCACGATGGCGCCGGTTTTCGATAAATCGGTAAAATTGACCAGATCTGTAGACTCAGGGCGAAGCACCTGCCGGTTTTGCACAATGGCCGATTTTTCGATAATCCGCTTCAGATCACTGTACGTCAGTTTCGGGAAATACGATTTCAGGACGGCGGCAATGCCACTTACGACCGGAGCCGCCATGCTCGTACCGCTCAGGTTGTCATACCCGTTGCGGGGTGTTGTCGAATAAATGGCCATGCCCGGCGCAAACACATCGACGGTTTTGCGACCGTAGTTGGAAAACGGGGCCACCAGGCTTTCGTTGTTTTTGGACGTAATGGCTCCCACCGTAATCAGGTTTGGAATGGCCGACCCATCCATAAACCGGTCTGATGGAAAACTGGCGGTCGTATCGAGTAATTTGTTGTCGTTACCAGCCGCATGAATCAGCAGAACGCCTTTGGAAAGCGCGTACCGCATGGCGTCGTCGACGGCTTTGCGTTGGGGCGACACGTCTTTTCCGAAGCTCATGTTGATGATCTGAGCACCGTTATTGACCGCATAGCGAATTGCGTTGGCCACATCCTTGTCCCGCTCGTCGCCATCGGGAACGGCCCGAACGGCCATGATCTGAACCTGATCGGCCACGCCCTGCACCCCCAGGTTGTTGGTGCGGTCGGCGCCAATGATGCCGGCGACGTGCGTGCCGTGCAGCGCGTCGGGGCCGGTAATGTCGGGATTGCCGTAGGCGGTTTCGGTTAGATCGTCGGGTTTATCGCCCACAATCGAGCGGCTGTCGAAGTCGGGGTTGTAAGCGTATTCCGCTTTGCCTTTCAGGTCTTCCAGCCCTCTGGTCAGTTCGGCCTGAATATCTTCGGCCTGCCCGAATCCCTGCGCACTGGTCATTTCATAGAGAGCGGCAGCCGCTTTCTTCACAAAATCATTGTCGCTGGCCGGATTGCGCAGCGTCGCGGTGTCCAGTTTGGAGACGTTCAGGGCTTTTTTCAGCCCATCGATGATCGTCACCAGTTGGGTACTGAACGTGCTGTACGAATCGTATTGCTCCTTATACTCAGCGCGTTTCTTCTCCATCTCCGTTTTGTATTTCACAAACTGGTCGAATTCCTTCTGTTGGGCCGGTTTCAGCGACGACCGGTTTTTGCCTTCATACAAAGGGCGCAGCCGGGCGTATTGCCGGGTTACTTCGGCGGTTTCGTACTGGACGTTCCGGCCATCTTTCCCACCGATAAAATTCCAGCCGTGGACGTCATCAACGTAGCCGTTTTTATCGTCATCAATCCCGTTGCCGGGAATTTCTTTCGAATTGGTCCACAGAATTCGTTTTAAATCTTCGTGCGTGGAGTCGATTCCGCCATCGATCACGGCCACGACGACCGGCGTCGGTTTGCGGTTGCTGAGTAACTCGCGGTAGGTACGATCCGTGCTGATTCCCCAGACGCTGTCGGCTTTCGAATCGAGGTGGAACCATTGGGACGTTTGGGCCTGCCCACGGGCGAAACCAAACAGGATGAATGTATAGAGACCCAGGAGTCGGAATACAAACTTTTTGAACGACATAGAAAAGAAGGTTAGCAGTTGTCTATTTCTGTTAACAACTGAAACAGAAACTGGTTCGCGCTGGTAGCAGTCTAGTATAACGAATCGAAGGCGAATTCCGGTATATTTTACTAATTTTAGCCGGAAGCTGCGTTAATTTCACCCAAATCAGGGGATAGAGCGGCACGTGATGCCACAATTTGGTGATTTTGAACGTGGAGCTTTCTGCCCCGCTATTGCAAAAGATACAGGCCCGGTATCATCAAAAGCAGTAAACCGGCGTACCAGTATTCCTTGAGTTCTTTCAGGGCCCGCCAGAGCAGGTTGGCAACGGCACCCCGGCTGAGCGACATGACTTCGGCAATGGCCTCATTGTCCAGATTTTCGTAAAACCGGAGGTAAATAATCTCCTGCTGCCGCCGGGAAAGCTGAGGAATGAGCTGCTGGAGTTTCCGGACGTAATGCTGGCTGGTTTCGTCTTCGATGATGGCGGTTTCGATGGGTAAATCACCCACTACAGCGGCATCGAAATCCAGCTCTTCACTTTGTTCCAGCCACTTGTCTCCGGTTTTCCGCCGGAGAATTCTTCGCCGGATCGAAACCAGCAAATAGAGTTTAACCGAATCCGGTTCGCTGATGGTATGCCGTTTGTCCCAGATTTCCAGAAAGAGGTCCTGAATGCAATCTTTGATGGCTTCGCGATCGCGGGAAAATTTGCTGCCGTAGCCATACAGGCGTTTGTAGTACCGCTCCGCCAGTTCGCCCAATGCCACTTCATCCCCTTCCCTGAACTGATGCCACAGGGCCGCATCGGTTGGCGATTCAGAAGGACGGTTTTGGGAGGATGAGCGAAACATACGGCATGGTACGACTAATTTCTGGTGGTAGCAACCGGCAAACGAAAACCATATTCCACCAGGAGCCGCCGGTAAAAGAGGCTATCAACCAGTTTTTACCCGCTCCCGGGGCGTTCTGGCGGCTACAAAAGTCGGGGTACTTCCGGCATTTATAAAAAAATAAAATGATTTTTTTGATTATTTCCGGCACCATGCTGATTCTCCTTCTCTGAACCGCCCTTTTAACGCTCCGCCTTTTTCATGAAGCTCTACCAGCAGGTTGACGATTTTTTGAACGACGCCACCTTCCATGCCTGGATCGACGGCGACCCGGACGCGACGGCCTTCTGGACGGCCTGGCGCAGCCAGCACCCGGAACAACGGGCGGTTTTGAATCAGGCCAAAGCACTGGTATACGCCCTGAAACAACAACCGGTGGATTTGTCGGACGACGAAGTCCGCCAGGAAGTGCAACACCTGGTGGGGCAGTTCCGCCAACGGAAACAGGCCGAGCGGACAAACGACGACGAATCCCGATCTGAACCCATTGTTTGGTGGGGGCAAAACCGGCGAACCTGGCGGAGTCTGGCCGCTTCGGTTCTCGTGATCATCGGATTGGGCTTGTTGCTGCTGCGGCCGAAACTCCCTTCACCGACCCATCAGACGGCCTACCGCCCGCCTTTGAGCGCTGGTTCGACGGTGCTTTCAGAAAAAGTGAATACGACCAACGAACCGCTGACGCTGGTGCTGAGCGATGGGTCGGCCATTACGCTGGAGAAAAACAGCCGCATTCGTTACCCGAAGACGTTTACCGGTTCGTTTCGGGAAGTGTATCTGTCGGGCGAAGCATTTTTTGAAATTGCCCGGAATCCCGAAAAACCGTTCCTGATCTACGCCAGTGAAACCGTTACCAAAGTGCTGGGGACCAGCTTCCGCATTCGGGCGTTCGATCACGAACCGGAAGTGGCCGTGGCCGTCCGAACCGGAAAAGTCTCGGTTTTCGCTGAAAAGACGTTCCGGAAAACGAAGACTCAAACCCGCAACGGCGTTCTCCTGATGCGAAATCAGGAAGTGGTCTTTAACCGAAAAACCGAACAGTTGCAACGCGGACTGGTCGAAAAACCGGAGCTGGTGGCTGTTGCCACGCACGTCCAGGAGCTGGATTTTGAAGACGTTCCGGTAACGCAGGTGCTGGCCAGGCTGGAGAAAGCCTACGGCGTCGAGATCGATTATAATGAAAATTTGCTGGAAAAATGCCCGATTACTGCTCAATTTTCGGATGAAACGCTGTCCGTAAAACTCGGTTTTATTTGCCAGGCGATTGGTGCAACGTTCGAAGTAAACGATGGCCGGGTGGCAATCTACAGCCGGGGCTGCGCGCCCTGACCAGCGATGAATGCTTTTGTGATTTTTAACTTTAAAAACCGCCCCGCACTGCCTATGCCAGAATAAAAACTTTACATTCTTCACCGCCTTCGCGAAAACGTCGCTGGGTTGGCGTGTCCGACTGCCTGACCGGTAATGGTTCCAACAGCATCGTTCTGACACCCGACCGCGCCCCCCAGCCCGTTCCACCCATTTCCTCATCGGATTGCAAGACGCCCAACAGGGCGTCGATGAGGGATTTTTTGTCCATTTCGAACCGAAACGACTCAAAAAACGACCCAATTTATGAAAAATCCAGACTGGATTTCACCCTCCTTTATCAAGCTTATGAAACTTTCCCTCCTCCAGGTGCTGCTTGCTGCCTGTGTGGTTAGCCTCTCCTTCGCCCGCGATAGCCGGGCTCAGGAAATGCTGAACAAGAAAGTAACCGTACAGGTGGTCGATAAGGACATTAAAACCACCCTGAAGTCCATTGGCAAAGCGGCTCAGGTACGGTTTCTGTACAGCTCGCTGCTCATTCAGGCCGACCGGAAAGTAACGTTTACGGCGGTCGATGAACGGCTGGAAACGATCCTCGATCAACTCCTGACGCCGTTGAAGATTACCTATAAAGTGGAAGGCAAACAGATTCTGCTCACCGCAACACCGGCCGGCGTGGCAAAACCGCTGTCCGACAACGACATGGCCCAAACCGCCCCGCTCGATCAGTCCGTGTCCGGCACTGTAACCGACGAAAAGGGTGAGGGCTTGCCGGGTGTCAACCTCATTCAGAAAGGCACCGGCCGGGGAACGACCACCGATAAAGACGGCAAGTTTACGTTTCAGGTATCCGACGGGAAGGCGGTTTTGGTCGTTAGCTCCATTGGCTACGTAACGCAGGAAATTCCGGTTACCAACCGGCAGGTTCTCACCATTCAGATGGTATCCGATACCAAGGCGCTGAGTGAAGTTGTCGTGGTGGGTTACGGAACCCAGTCGAAACGAAACGTAACCGGTTCGGTGGCAAAAGTAGACATGAAAGTCACCGAAAACCTGCCCAATACGAACGTCGCTCAGGCCCTGCGCGGGCGCGTCGCCGGGGTGCAGTTTATCGACAACGGGCGACCGGGACAAAGCGGCAGCATCCTCGTTCGGGGGCGTCGTTCCATCACCGCCAGCAACGATCCGCTCATCATTCTGGACGGTATTTTTTTCAACGGCAGTCTGGCCGAAATCAATCCGAACGACATCGAGTCGATGGAAATTCTGAAAGACGCCAGTGCAGCCGCCATTTACGGTTCCAAAGCCGCCAATGGTGTTATTCTGATTACGTCCAAACGCGGCAAAAGCGACAAGCCGACCATTCGGGTGAACAGCTATTATGGCGTGGCCGACTGGAGTAACCGCATCAAAATGCTGTCGCCGGAACGCTACCTCCAGAAAACACTGGATTACCGCGCCCAGAGCGGGCAGGAAGCCAATCCGGCCAACGTGGTCAGTTATCTCCAGAACACCGAAGCCGAGAATTACCGCAATGGCACCGTCACCGATCCCTGGGATGAAATTTCGCAGAAAGCCGGGGTGCAGTCCTACGACCTGAGCATTGCCGGCCAGTCGGGCCGCACCAACTACCTCGTCTCCGGGGCTTTTGTGAACGAACAGGGGCTGATTTACAAGGACATGGCGAAACGCGTTACGCTACGAACCAATCTGGAGACGAAGGTGGCCGACTGGCTGACGGTGGGCACCAATGCCACCTACGCCCGGCGGGATTTGTCGGGCGTCGATGTGGCCCTCAACTGGGCGGCCCAGATCAGCCCCTTTGCCAAAATGTATTACGATGACGCCAAAACAGACCCGGTCCACTTTCCGCAGGATGTGCAACTGGTGCCGAACCCCCTTTTCAACTCCATCCGGCGTCAGAATGAAGAAATTTACCACAACCTGTTTTCAAATTTCTACGCCAAAATTGAGGTGCCTTTCATCAAGGGACTTAGCTACCGGATCAATTACTCGCCGAATTACCGCTGGCAGCACAACTACACCTTTGAACCGGCGTACCAGCGTTTTGGCGAGAACATTCTGGCCAATGCCACGAAATACAACGTCGAAATTTTCGACTGGGTGCTGGAAAACATTGCTACCTACAGCCGCCAACTGGGCCGCGATCATGCTTTTGATGTAACGCTTTTGTATGGCCGCAACCACAGCCAGTCGGAATCGACCACCGCTACGGCTTCCAATTTCTTCAACGGCGCCAACGGCTGGAATAACCTGGGCATCGCCCAAACCCAGCAAACAACAACGGGAGCCTCGGCCATCGACGGTATATCGTCGATGCTGCGGCTGAACTACCATTTCAAAGACCGGTATCTGCTGACACTCACCGCCCGCCGGGATGGCAGTTCGGTGTTCGGTGCGCAGAACAAGTATGCGACCTTTCCATCGGCCGCCCTGGCCTGGATTGTTTCCGACGAGCCTTTTCTGAAGTCGATGCCCTTCATCGACCTGCTGAAGTTTCGCGTGTCGTACGGGTCGGTGGGCAACCAGGCGATTTCGCCTTACCAATCCCTGAGCCGTTCCGGGACGGTCCAGTATGTTTTCGGCGATGGAAGCGCAACGTATAACGGCACCTACCCGTCTGGCATGGCCAACACCGATCTGAAGTGGGAAACCACCACGTCAGCCAACGTCGCCATTGATTTTGAAATCCTGAAAGGGCGGTTCGGCGGCACACTCGAATACTACAACATGGACACCAAAAACCTGCTGCTGAACCGTTCATTGCCCTCCGCTACCGGTTTTCAGTCGGTCATCACCAACCTGGGAGCCACCAACAACCGGGGGTTCGAGCTGACGATCAATACCGCCAACCTTCAGCGGGGTCCTTTTGAATGGAGCAGCAACATCGTGTTTTCGACCAACCGAAACCGCATTGTGCACATCTACAGCCGCGATCTGAACGGCGACGACGTAGAGGACAATGATCTGGGCAACAAATGGTTCATCGGTCAGCCCGTGCAGGTTGCGTTCGATTACCTCATCGACGGCGTTTACCAGGAAGGCGATCAGCTCCCGACCGGTTATAAAGCTGGTTTTTACCGCCTGAAAGACCTGAACGGCGACGGCAAAATCACCACCGACGACCGCACGGTGGTGGGGCGGCTGGAACCCAAATACCGCTGGGGGTTGACGAACACGTTCCGCTACAGCAACTTCACGCTGTCGGTTTTTCTGAATGCCATGCAGGGCTGGATCAAAAGTTACAACCAGATGATTCCGAGCAACAATTTTCCGGGGAGTGCGTCGAATTTTCCGGACAACGGCTGGTGGACGGCCGAAAACAAATCGAACACAATGGCATCGCTGGTGTATACCAATCCATACGGACACGGGTATTACGTCAGCCGCAATTTTGTTCGGGTGCAGGATGTTTCGCTGGCGTATGAGTTGCCGAAAACGCTCCTGAATCGCTGGAAAGTCGGAACCATCCGGGCCTACGTCAGCGGCAAAAACCTGCTCACCTTTACGAAGTACCCCGGTTTTGACCCCGAAATCGGTTCCGAAGCCAGCGGTTATCCCATGTCCCGCACCCTGACCGGCGGTATTAACCTCAGTTTTTAACTCCATTCCTGTCACCCTGAACGGATTTCAACCCATGAAACATACCCTTTTATTAGCGTCAAAACGGCCTCTGGCCTTGCTGGGAACGCTGCTGCTGGTTTTCTGGGCCAGTGCCTGCAAAGACAATGTACTCGACGAAACACCCCGCGCCTTTCTGAATCCCGATGTGGTGCTTGTGGATAAAGCCGGTTTTGAAACCGCCATCATCGCCATTCATTCGGCTGCCCGGGACGAACTATTCGGCACCGACACCGAGAACCTGCACGCCATGAACATCGGCACGGACGCCTACATGCCGGGGGCCGTATCGACGCTGTTGCGCGACTACAACGTTTCGCTGACGCCGACGCTGGCGTCCGTCGATCTGTGGTGGGAATGGGCGTATCTCAAAATGCTGCCGCGGGCCAACATTGTGGTCGATTATGCCGATAAACCGACCGCCAAATGGGCGAATGAGGCTGAAAAGAACGCCATTCTGGCCGAAGCACGGTTTTTTCGGGGCTACACCTACTCGATTCTGGCCAATCTGTACGGTGGCGTCCCCTTGGTGTCGCATGTCGAAACGGCACCCAAGACGGATTATACGCGGGCCAGTCGTCAGGAGGTACTGGAGTTTGCCCGGCAGGATCTCGAATTTGCCTCGCAGTGGTTGCCCAAAAAACCGGCGGCTCCCGGTCGCATTGTGAAAGCCGCTGCCGACCATTTTCTGAGCGAAGTCTACCTGGCGCTGGGCAACAACGACAAAGCCATCGAAGCCGCTTCCGCCGTGATCAACGACGGTTCGTACAAGCTCATGACGCAGCGCTTTGGCAGCAAACTGGACAAACCCGGCGATGTTTTTTCGGATTTGTTTCGGGATAAAAACCAGAATCTGGCGGCCAATACCGAGACCATCTGGGCCATTCAGTTCGAATACCAGACACCCGGTGGCGTTGCCTACACCAATGCAACCAACGCGACCGCTTTCGGCGGAAACAGCAGCATGCGGGCCTGGGGAGCCGGGTATCACAACATCAAAGACCCGGAAGGCAAGTCGGGTATGGTCGTTTGCGATAGCCTGGGCCGTCCGGTGGGTTGGGTGATGGGAACGCCCTACGCCAGTTACGACGTCTGGAAAGAAGATTGGAACGACATGCGGAATTCGGCGTACAACATGCGTCGGACGTTCTATTACAACAATGCCTCCTCCCGTTTTTTCGGACAGAAAGTTGATCCCGTGGCGGCCAAAATCGACACGCTGAACTCCGGCTAGTATTATCCGTATACCCGGAAACTTGAAGGTGATCCGCTGGCCGGAAATACCGCCGGGCGAACGTTCGTGGAGTTTTATAAAATCCGGCTGGCCGAAACCTACCTGCTCAGGGCCGAAGCCTACATCCGGAAAGGTGACCGGCCAAAAGCCGCCGACGACCTCAACGTGCTGCGCAGCCGGGCCAAAGCCAAACCGGTTACGGCCGACCGCGCCACGCTCGACTACATTCTGGACGAGCGCGTGCGGGAGTTGATCATGGAAGAGCCCCGCCGTCGAACGCTCATCCGCTTCGGTTTTCTGGCCAATTCGCCCCTATTGGTGGAGCGAGTGAAGAAGTACAATACCAAAACCGGCAGCAACATCGTCGAAAAACACGAATTATTCCCGATTCCGCAGAAATTCATCGATGCCAACCTGGATGCCAAAATCGAACAGAATCCGGGGTATTAATTGAAAAACCGTGCCCCGTCAGGCGCATAACAGCGTAGCGTCGGTAGCAGAAAAACGAATTTCAACGTCCCGCGTGCCGTGAGGTACGCGACAATATACCGCAAGAATGGGTCGCGTACCTCACGGCACGCAAGAGCCACAAATCGCCTGACCTACTACTACCGACGCTGCGCTGTTAAATCCCTGCGGGATGAATGGCTCACCTTTTTAATCCTTATATTCAACCATCATCGCGAACAATCAGCGAGATTGGTGTATGTACCCTTTTAAACGTTCAACCTGAATGGCCCGAATTCTTTTCGCTATTTTCTCCCTGACCCTGATCAACTTGGGGCGGGCGCAAACGCCGGATTCGCTCCGGATCAGTTCGCCCAACGGCCTGCTCACCTGGTCGATTGGCTTGCGCGACCTGCCGGAATCACCCCAAAGTCCTGTATACGAAATAACGTACCGGAACCAGCTCCTGATTCAGCCTTCGCGGCTGGGACTGGGCGGCAATCCCGCTGGCTCCCGGCCGTTGAACTGGGATAAGAACCTGCGGATCGTGTCGGCGACGAAACGAAGCCAGCAAGCAAACTGGAAACCGGTTTGGGGTGAACGCGCCGAGATTCCGGATCACTACAACGAACTGGTTGTCAGCCTGCGCAACGGGCCGGGGTCGGGCGGAACGATGCAACTCATCGTCCGGGCGTACGACGAGGGCGTGGCTTTCCGGTATTTTTTCCCGGAAGACCTGCGCATGCAGATTCTGGATGTTGGGCAGGAAATGACCTTTTTCAACCTGCCGCCGAAAACGAAAGCCCTCTACACCGATCATGCGCAGGGGAGCTACGAAGAACGGAACGTAGAGAACTGGACGAAAGCCGCCCAGATGCCGCTCACCCTGAAACTCGACAACGGAACCTGGGCCTGCATCACACAAGCCGAGCAGAGCAGTTATCCGCTGGTGCGGCTCAAAACCGCCGGTCTGAACCAACTCGTCAGCCAACTGGCGGGCGAAATCACCGAAGCTTCGCCCTTTGCCAGTTCGTGGCGGGTGGTGATGGCAGCCGACCGCCCCGGCGATCTGCTGGAACACAACTACCTGATTCAGAACCTCAATCCGCCGAATGAAATCAAGGACGTGAGCTGGATCAAACCGGGAAAAGTGATGCGGGAAGTGACGCTGTCGACCACCGGGGCCAAAAATCTGGTTGATTTTGCGGTGGAGCAAAACATCGACTACCTGCATTTCGACGCGGGCTGGTACGGCCACGAATACGAAATTGCGTCGGACGCCACCAGGGTGTCGGTCGATCCACGCCGGAATCCGAAAGGCGATCTGGATTTGCCCGAAGCCATTCGGTATGCCAAATCGAAGGGGAAGAAAGTCATTTTGTACGTCAACCACCGCGCCCTCGAACGGCAACTGGATACGCTGCTGCCGCTCTACCAACGCTGGGGCGTTGCCGGCATCAAATACGGTTTTGTGCATACGGGCTCGCACCACTGGACGGTCTGGCTGCACGACGCCATCCGCAAAGCCGCCAAACACCACCTGGTGCTGGACATCCACGACGAATATAGCCCGACCGGTTTCAGCCGGACGTATCCGAACCTGCTGACGCAGGAAGGCGTGCGGGGTAACGAAGAATGGCCCAATGCGACCCACAACACGGTTTTGCCCTTCACGCGGTACATTGCCGGAGCCGCCGATTATACGTTCTGCTTCAACCAGCCGCGGTTGACCAACACCAAAGGCCACCAACTGGCGTTGCCGGTGATTTATTTCAGTCCGCTTCAGTATTTGTACTGGTACGGCAAACCGGCCGATTTCCCGGATCGGCAGGAAATTGAATTCTGGAAAGACCTCCCGACGGTTTGGGATGAAACGAAAGTGCTGGATGGAACGCCCGGTCAGTATGTGTCGGTGGCCCGGCGGAAAGGAAATGACTGGTTTCTCGGCACCATTACCAGCACCGAAGCCCGGAAAATCGACCTGTCGCTGGCCTTTCTGGAACCGGGGAAACAGTATTCGCTCTCGGTGTATGAAGACGATGGAACCGGAAAGATCCGGAAGCAAACCCGCACCGTCACGTCGAAAGACCGCCTGACTGCCAATCTGTTACCCTCCGGCGGGCAGGCGGTGGTCTTGAAAAGAAACTAACGGAATGGGCTTAAAAAAACGGGAAATCCAGACAGGACGGTTTTATTCATCATGGCTTGTATCAAAATAAATAAAGGACATGATGCGGTTCTGATTTATTCTTGTTACCTTTGGTGAAATTTTAAAATACAATACAATATAATGCAAACAGGAACTGTTAAATTTTTTAATGAACTCAAAGGTTTTGGGTTTATTACCCCTTCGGATTCAGACAAAGACATCTTTGTTCACGTATCAGGTTTGATTGACGAAGTTCGCGAGAACGACAAAGTTCAATTTGAAGTTGAGCAAGGTAAAAAAGGTTTGAATGCCGTTAACGTAGAGGTTATTTAATCGAAAGATATAATAATTTGAAACGCTTGAAAAACATGCTTCCCGGCATGTTTTTTTTTGTTTTATGCCTTCCCATTTTACTTCGAAATTCGGTGTTCGGTGTTCACTATTCGATATTCATTTCAACTTAATATCGAATAGTGAATAACGAACACCGAATTTCGAAGTTAGTACCGAATAACGAAGTGGAAGAGGTTAGAAAACGCCCTCAAATCCCTTTCCCGGTTGCATCCTCATTTATGCTCCCATGCGACCGGTTTTCCTCTTTCTTTTCCTTCTGTTGTTCATTCCGCTTGCCCAGGCCCAGCACTGGTATAAAGGCAACCTCCACACGCACTCGCTCTGGAGCGACGGCGACGATTATCCCGAAATGATCATGGACTGGTACAAGGCCAACGGCTACCAGTTCATCGGTTTGTCGGATCACAACACCTTTCAGGAAGGCGAAAAATGGATCAAAGTGCCGCGCGCTCCCGACCGTCGGCGCACCTTCGAACGGTATTTGCGCACCTTCGGCCCCGATTGGGTGAAATACCAGACCGGCCCGAATGATTCCCTGAAAGTGCGGCTGAAGAACCTCAGCGAATACCGCAGCTATTTCGAAGAACCGGAGAAATTCCTGATTCTCAAGAGCGAAGAAGTTTCGACGGGTTACCAGGGCAAGCCCATTCACATCAACATGACCAACCTCCAGAACCTGCTGAAACCGCTGCCGGGCAACAGCGTAGCCGAGGTCATGCAGAACAACATCGACGCGGTGGTAGCGCAACGGCGGCAAACAGGCCAGCCCATGTTTCCCCACATCAACCACCCCAATTTTCATTACGCCATTACGGCCAACGACCTGATGCAACTCCGGCACGAGCGGTTTTTCGAGGTCTTCAACGGCCACCCGCAGGTGCACAACTACGGCGACAGCACCCGCGAAGGCACCGAGGCCATGTGGGACAAAATCAACCTGACATTTCTGCGCCAGGGTCGACCGCTGATGCTCGGCCTTGCCACCGACGACAGTCATAATTATAATTTCTTCGGACCCACCTACAGCAATTCGGGGCGGGGTTGGGTGATGGTGAACGCGCCCGAGCTAAAACCCAACACGATTGTGGAAGCTCTGGAAGCAGGCCGGTTTTACGCGACCACGGGGGTTACCTTCGAAAGTCTGACGCAAACCGCTACGACGGTGGCCTTCAAGATCAAAACCGAACCGGATGTCACCTACCGAATTCAGTTCATCGGGATTCGGAAAGGGCAGGAAAAGGCGGAAATTCTCCGTGAGTTGACCGGTACGGAAGCCAGCTACACGTTAACCGATGAGTTGTTGGTGCGGGCCAAAGTCATTTCGACCAAACCTAAATTCAATCCGTTTGAACCGGGTGATGTCGAAACTGCCTGGACGCAGCCGATGGCTCCGTTGCAGACTCCGCAGCCGCTCGCCAGCGTGGTGCCACTGCCCAACGCCCACGCCCACAATGATTATGAGCAATCGCGCCCGCTTTGGGATGCGCTGGATCACGGTTTTACGAGTGTAGAAGCTGATGTGTATGCGCACCAGGACACGCTGTATGTCGCCCACAACCGCCCGGCTTTCTGGAACACGGATAAGTCACTCGAAAATCTGTACCTGCGCCCGCTGGCCGAGCGAATTCGCCAAAACGGCGGGAAAGTGTATGCCAACTACAGCGGCCCGGTTTACCTGATGATCGACTTCAAAACCGGAGCCGACAGCACCTACCGGGCTTTGGAGAAGGTGTTGCAACGCTATCGGTCGATTCTGACCACCTGCAAGGGAAACCGCTGCCAGCCGGGTGCTGTCACGGTTTTTATTTCCGGAAACCGCCCCATCGAAACCGTAAAAAGAGCCAAAGAGCGTTTGGTAGGCATCGACGGACGGGCCGCCGATCTGGGCAAGGGATTCAGCCGCGACCTGATGCCGGTGGTGAGCGATGCCTATGGCAACCAGCTTCAATGGCGCG
This sequence comes from Larkinella humicola, assembly GCF_008727875.1. Lineage (GTDB taxonomy): Bacteria > Bacteroidota > Bacteroidia > Cytophagales > Spirosomataceae > Larkinella > Larkinella humicola. Next base: position 15,312 of record NZ_VTWS01000009.1, read on the forward strand.
GACAAGGGCCGATGCCGGACGAGCAGTTTCAAAAACTCCGGCAACTGGTTCAGCGGGTTCACGCCGAGGGGAAGAAACTGCGGCTCTGGGCCTGTCCCGAAGATCCGGCGGTGTGGGCCAAACTCCGCGAAGCCGGTGCCGATTTTCTGAGCACCGATCAACTGGAACTGGCACGGGATTTTTTGTTGAAATAGACCTGAGAGCAAAGACAAGAGAGTATAGATAGCCCTTTATCCATTCGACTCCTGAACCATGAGAAACCGGTTTCTAGCGACCCTTGCCTTAACTAGCCTAACGGGCTGGCTTTCAGCGCAACCCATCCGTTTGCACCCCGACAATCCGCATTATTTCAGCTACCAGGGCAAACCCACGGTGTTGATTACGTCGGGCGAACATTACGGAGCGGTTCTGAACCTGGATTTTGATTTCATTACGTACCTCAACACGCTTCAAAAAGACGGTTTGAACCTGACCCGCACCTTCACCGGAGCCTACCGCGAAGCCCCCGGCGACTTCGGGATCGAACACAACACGATGGCACCGGAAACGGGGCGGTTTGTTTGTCCGTGGCCCCGCAGCGAACAGGCTGGCTACGCGTTGGGTGGCAACAAGTTTGACCTTTCGCGTTGGGATGAGGCTTATTTCAACCGGTTGAAGGACTTTGTGGGAGCCGCTGAAAAACGCGGCATTATTGTCGAACTGGCGCTCTTCTGTCCGTTTTACGAAGAAAAAATGTGGGTCATCAGTCCGATGAATGCCGCTAACAACGTCAATTCGGTTGGAACGGTCGGGCGGAACGACGTCTACACGCTCGACAAAAACGGGGGTTTGCTGGCCATTCAGGAAGCCATGGTGCGGAAAATCGTGACCGAGTTGAACGGTTTCAGCAATGTGCTGTTTGAAATCTGCAACGAACCGTATTTTGGCGGGGTACAACTAAACTGGCAGCACCACATCGCCGACCTCATTGTGGAAACCGAGACCAGTTTACCCAACAAACACCTCATTACGCAGAACATCGCCAATGGTTCGGCCAAAATCGAAAAGCCGCATCCGGCCGTGTCGGTTTTTAACTTTCACTACGCAACGCCACCCAAAGCGGTCCCGCTCAATTACGGGCTGAACAAAGTCCTGGGCGACAACGAAACCGGTTTTAAAGGCACTGCCGACTCCACCTACCGCAAGGAAGGCTGGGAGTTTTTGCTGGCCGGGGGCGGTCTCTACAACAACCTCGATTATTCGTTCACGTCCGTTCAACCCAACGGAACCTACACGCCGGGGCCGAAATCGCCCGGTGGGGGCAGTCCGGCGTTTCGGAAGCAACTGGGTGTTCTGAAAGACTTTATGCAAGGGCTGGATTTCGTTCGGATGAAACCGGATACGGTTTTGCCGGGCGGTTCGTTGCCGTCGCGGGTGCGGGTTCACGCCCTCAGCGAAACCGGGAAACAGTATGCCCTGTACGTCTACAACGGCAATCATCCGAAACAGCCCGAGTCGATGGACCTGACGCTGAATCTACCCGCCGGTCGCTACACGGTCACCTACGTTGAGCCGGAAACCGGCCGGAAGCAGAAGAAAACACTTCGGCATTCCGGCGGTTTGGCAACGCTTAAAACTCCGGCTTTCGGGGCCGATCTGGCTCTGGCCGTAAAGACCCGTTAATTCAGCAGAATTTTTTTGGCATACTTAAACTGATTCGTGCGCATCTGGACGATTTTCAGGACCGGCGTGGCCAGCCCCGAGGGCGTTACGTGGAGCACATACCGGGTGGCACTGACCTTTTCAATTGTTCCCAGATTCGGAATTCCCTGCAAATCCACCACCGTAAACGCGGGGTCCGGTGCATTGGTTTTCACTTCGATCCGGCCCCGTTCCAGCGCCAGTACCTCAAAATAGAAGCCGTCGGCATCGTACGTCAGCCCCAGGATTTTCGATAATGCAAACCGGCCGTCGCGGTCGACCTGCCGCAAGCGGTAATAATTCGTTCCCTTTTGCGGAGCTTCATCCGTAAAACCGTATACCTGCATCGATTCGGAGAACCCTTTGGAAACGACTCGCCCAATGGCTTCAAAGGATTGAGCGTCGGTGCTGCGTTCCACGACAAAATAAGCACTGTTGGATTCAAAAGTAGTTTGCCAGCCCAGCAGCATCTGGTGCTCGACCCGCTTGCCGCTGAACGACGCCAGCCGCACGGGCATGGCCGCAGCATCGTCCCAATTGAAATTGGAAATGAAAATAAACTGTCGTTTCGGGTCGACCCAATCCGGTCCGGCACAGTATTGAATGGTCACTTCGGTCACCGGACTGCTAAACGTAATCGAGTTGACCGCATTGTTAACGTTACTGTTGATTCCCGTGATGGTATTGCCGCTGACGGTATTGGTTGCCGCCGATCCGATAACCGGATTAACCGGCGTTCCTCCGTTGCTGCCCGAAACCGTCACCTCGTCCTGATACTGGCTGTCGCCATCGATCCGGTCGATATCGAGTAGGTTGAAATTCAGGTTACTGACGGGCTGCGAAAAGGTAATTTTGACGGAAATACAATTGCCATTCGTGGGAAAGTTGGCATTTAGCTCCAGCCCGTTGGCGCTCGGGCGGGGATAATCGAGGTAAAAGGAACTCGTCAGGCCGGTTATATCGACCGTGGCATTGACCGGAATATTCCCGATGTTGGTATAGGTATTCGTTAACTCCCCATCCGGATAGGTATTCCAATTGAGGTCCTGGGCCCAACCCACCGATACTGATAGCCAAAAAATGGCTAATCGTACAAATTGTCTCATGATGCTTAATGTTTATTTGTGTGTACATGCGAATTAACAATTATTCAGGTTAAACACAAGCAAAAGTCAAATACCGTAGGAGAAAAAGACAAAAAGGCGTCAGAGAATGTACCAGAGGGATTCATCTTGTAAACAACAAAGAGAGGTTTGGCCCGACTCAGTAGCTCCAGCGAATCATAACCACAGTTACCCCATGTAACTTTTTTCGGAAAATGAGGGTACAGAATACCGCGTTCCGCTTTGTTTTTCGCAGGCATCCTCTTTAGATTGGGCCATTGATCCATTTTAACCCCTGCGGTTTCGCAGCCTAACCGGCTTTTTAGTTCCGGCCCCACAAACCGGAAAACGACTCTATGAAACCTATTTCCAACGACATCATCGCCCGGCTCTGGAATCTCTGTAATGTGCTGAAAGACGATGGCGTGACGTATCACCAATACGTTACTGAGCTGACCTACCTGCTCTTTTTCAAGATGGCGAAGGAAACCGGTACAGAAGGGCAGATTCCGAAGGGCCACCGCTGGGACAACCTGATTGCCAAACCAAAACCGGAACGACTTGAAGCCTATAAAATTACCCTGATTCACCTGGGCGCACACGGGGAGCAGATTGTGAAGGAAATCTTCAGCAATGCCAGCTCGGTCATCAAAAAACCAGCGACTCTCTCCGCGCTGGTAGATGGAATCGATAAACTAGCCTGGTACAATGCCGGCCGGGAAGATCTGGGGGACATTTACGAAGGACTGCTGGAAAAGAGCGCGAACGAAAAGAAGTCGGGAGCTGGTCAGTATTTCACCACCCGCTCGCTGATCGACAGCCTGGTGACGGTGATGAAACCCACGCTGGACGATCTGATTCAGGATCCGGCGGCCGGAACGGGCGGTTTCCTGATCGCAGCCAATCATTACATTCGTGAACACCAGAATCCGGAAAACTGGAACAAAAACCAGCTTGAAAAATACCGCACCCGGACTTTTTTTGGCATGGAACATGTGCAGGATACGCATCGACTGGCACTCATGAATCTATTTCTCCACGGTATTGATTTCAACCCCGATGCGGGTGGTGTTCATTACGGCGATACGCTGTCGCCCGACGGTCAGAAGCTGCCGGGGGCCACGTTGATTCTCTCCAATCCGCCTTTTGGCAACAAAAAAGGCGGGGGATTGCCCGAGCGCACCGATCTCCCCTACCCGACCAGCAACAAGCAGTTCTGTTTTTTACAGCACATTTACCGGGGCCTCAAACCGGGTGGCCGGGCTGCCGTCGTATTGCCCGACAACGCGCTTTTCGAAGGCAACATCGGAAAACAGATTCGGGCCGATTTAATGGATAAATGCAATCTCCACACCATTTTGCGTCTGCCGACGGGCATTTTTTATGCCCAGGGCGTAAAAACCTGCGTGATTTTCTTCACAAGAGGCCACACCGATCAGGGTAATACGAAAGAAGTCTGGGTGTATGATTTGCGGGCGAACATGCCGCAATACGGAAAACGCACGCTCCTGACCCGGAACCACTTTTCCGAATTTGAAGCCGCCTTTGGCGACGATCCGCTGGGGCGTCCGGAGGCTCTGTCCCGGCGACGGGACGATACCGGCATCACCAACCGCTTCCGCCGGTTTAGCCGCGAGTGGATCGCGCAGCACAACGACAACCTGGATATTTCGTGGCTCAAGGACGAAAGTGAAGAACTGCCGGAACCGGGCGTGCTGGCGTTGGAAGTGATGGAAGAACTGGAGGGGGCGCTGGAAGAATTGCGGGAAATCATGGAGGAGTTGGGAGAGGAGGTGGAGGTATGAGCGACGTACCACAGGGCTGGACCAGGGTCGATCTGGGCGCAATCAACGAATTCGCGTCGCTGGTGATCAACCCGGCCAGTCAACCCGATGTCATTTTTGAACTCTACAGCGTACCGGCCTTTCCAACCCGTCAGCCTGAACGGCTCCCCGGCGCGGCCATTGGTTCCGTCAAACAACTGGTAGAGCCCGACGACATTCTGATCTGCAAGATCAACCCCCGGATCAACCGCGTCTGGCGGGTGATGCCGAAAGGCGAGTTCCGGCAAATTGCATCGTCCGAATGGATTGTGGTGCGGTTACCGGTTTTATCGCCTGATTTTTTACGGTATTATTTCAGCACGCCGGTTTTCCGCGAACTGATTTGCCGGGGGGTCACGGGCGTTGGGGGGTCGCTCACCCGGGCGCAACCCAAGCGAGTAGCCACCTTGCCGGTTTTGATTGCCCCGCTCCGGGAGCAGCACCGGATTGTGAACAAAATCGGGGCTACTCTCGCCCGAATCGAAGCCTGCCGCGACCGTCTGGACCGCGTGCTGGGCCTGCTGAAAAACCTGCGCCAGTCGATTCTATCGGCGGCTATTTCCGGAAAACTCACAGAGAAATGGCGCGGAAAAGACCTTTCGGACTGGACACTGGAGCGGGCAGACGCGGTTTGCGCGAAAGTTCAAAACGGCGGTACCCCCGCAGAAGGTTTCCTCGACCACCCCAATATTCCGTTTTTAAAGGTTTATAATATTGTCAATCAGTCGATTGACTTCACTTCCAGACCGCAGTTCATTTCGACGGCATCGCACGACAAGGCCCTGAAAAGGTCGCAAACCGTGCCGGGGGATGTGCTGATGAACATCGTGGGGCCACCGCTGGGGAAGGTTGCCATCGTGCCCGATACCTATCCCGAATGGAACATCAACCAGGCCCTGACGCTCTTCCGGCCTGGCCCGCGAATCACAAGCGGCTGGCTGTATTACCTGCTTTGCAAAGGTGATAACCTGGCGTCCATCCTGCACGAGACGCGCGGGTCGGCGGGGCAGATCAACATTTCGCTTTCCCAATGCCGCCATTTCAGGTTTCCGGTGCCGCCCGTTGCCGAGCAGCACGAAATTGTCCGCCGGGTAGACGCCCTGTTTGCGTATGCCGATGCCCTGGAAGCCCGCTGCGTGGCGGCCCGGGCAAAAATTGAGCGGTTGCCGGCCGCCACCCTGGATAGCGCCTTTCGCGGACACTTGGTCCCGCAAGATCCGGAAGATGAACCCACTGGCTTGCTTCTCCAGCGCATGCAGGCCGACAAAACCGCCCGATTCCAGACGACGCCCTTGCCCAAACGTACCCGAAAACCCAGAATGACCCCACTCTCACCCGAAACCGTGCTGGAATCCATTCGCTTCCTGCCGGATGGACCGTTTACGTTCGACGAACTGCGCCGTCAGCTCGCCGTTGAATACGATGCCTTGAAAGAAGCGGTTTTTACGCTTCTCTCCGAAAAACAACCGGCACTGAAACAGGTCTTTGACCCCGAAAAACAGGCCATGACCCTGATCCGGATAAACCCATGAAGCTTTTACGCATTCACATCATTTCAGCCGATACGTGTGGCGGACTGCTCGATGGACTCGACCTTTCGTTGCGCTCTCAAATGGATGAGCAAACAACTTTCACTCCCCTGTGTCTGCTGGGTGCCAACGGAACCGGCAAGTCGCAGTTGCTCCAGGTGCTGGCCGAAATGTTTCAGTCGGCCTTTCATGCCGTGGTGTGTCAGGAAGAACGCATTGAAGGAAACCCCGGTTTGCAGTTCGAAGTCGACTACCTGATCCGCCCCCACGGCAGCCCGGCAACGGTTCACGTCCGGATTTCGCGCCGGGCGCAAACCAAACGCCGTCCGGTGGTGACGATTCGGAAGCTAGTGGACGGAGCCTGGATAAACTGCGAACTGACCGCGCCCGAAACGAAGGAATTGCTACCCGGCAAGGTGGTTGGGTATTCGTCCGGGGATAACGAGACGCTGAGTTTGCCTTTCCTGCTCAGCCGGAGTGGGTATGCGGAGGAAGTACGCGAGAGCGCGATCGACCGTGCCACCCCGCCAACCGGTATTCAGGATACACGCCTGATGCTGATCGACTACGGAACGCACCTGGAAGTGCTGGTTGCCAATCTGCTGCTGGGCAGTGATGAACAGCGTTCCGCCCTGCTGAAACACGCCCACCTGGACGACCTCCATTCCTTTCGATGCAGCATTCAACTGGCCCACGGAGCAGCTCCCCGTGCACCGGCCCGCGCGGGCAAGCAGTCGAAACGAAAAGGCATTCAGCTCACGGATGAACTCGAAGAATACCTGACCCGACTGCAACGCTGTGCCACCTGCTACCAGTACGATGACAAAACCGAAACCTACACCTTTGATTTTCTGGTCGATACCGAAACCAAAACCGCCTTTCGGTTTTTCTGGAAAACCGCCTTCGACCTGTATTCGGCATTTCACAAGCTCGCCATGCTGAATGATCTCGTGATTCCCAAACACGCCCGCGAACGGTTTAGCAAGGAAACCAAAGCGCGTCGGTTTGCCTCGCGGTTGCCGGAGCCGCAGGATGAAGACAAGGTTTTCCGTTTTGAACGGGTGAACTTCCACGCCCGGAATCATACCGCTATTGTCGATTATGTGTCTCTTTCCGACGGCGAACATCAACTGGCCCAGCTTCTGGGCACCTTCAGCATGATTTCGTTTTCGAATGTCCTCTTCTTGCTGGACGAACCCGAATCGCACTTTAATCCGGTCTGGCGAATGAACCTGATGGATCGGCTGCGGGAATTGCCGACGTCGGACGGAAAGCGCAGCGATCACGCGGAAACCATCCGGCAGGACTGCCTCATCACCACCCATTCGCCCTACCTTCCCGCCGATCTCCCCAAAGAAAAGGTCTTCATTTTCAGCCGGGCGCCCCTCACCCGGAAAGTAGAAGTGAACCTCCCGGATCAGGAAACCTACGGAGCCACGTTCGACGCGATTCTCCGGTCGTGTTTCGGCGTTCACACCAGCCCTTGAGCAATACGCATAAAAACACCCTGTCAGCAAAACCGGCAGGGTGTCTGGTATACACAAATAAACATTAATTCAAGTTATTCATTCAGCAGCACGCGTTTGGCGTAGCCGAACTGGTTCGTTCGCATCTGGACGATTTTCAGGGCCGGTGTAACCAGACCCGAGGGCGTTACCTGCAAAACATACCGCGTTGCGCCCACTTTTTCAACCGAACCCAGGTTGCCAATGCCCCGTATATCCACCACCGCAAACGCGGGGTCCGGCGCATTGGTTTTCACTTCGATCCGGCCCCGTTCCAGCGCCAGTACCTCAAAATAGAAGCCGTCGGCATCGTACGTCAGCCCCAGGATTTTCGATAATGCAAACCGGCCGTCGCGGTCGACCTGCCGCAAGCGGTAATAATTCGTTCCCTTTTGCGGAGCTTCATCCGTAAAACCGTATACCTGCATCGATTCGGAGAACCCTTTGGAAACGACTCGCCCAATGGCTTCAAAGGATTGAGCGTCGGTGCTGCGTTCCACGACAAAATAAGCACTGTTGGATTCGAAGGTGGTTTGCCAGCCCAGCAGCATCTGGTGCTCGACCCGCTTGCCACTGAACGACGCCAGCCGCACCGGCATGGCCGCAGCATCGTCCCAGGTAAAGTCGCCAATGTAAATTTCCTGCGATTCGGGAAGAGCAAAAGCCGGTCCGGCGCAGTACTGAATGGTTACTTCGGTGACCGGGCTGCTGAACGTGACCAGATTCTGGGCTAAAGCAACGTCACTGTTCGTTCCCGTGACGGTATTGCCGCTGACCGTGTTGGTAGCCGCCGACCCAATACTCGGACTAACCGGTGTTCCCCCGTTGCTACCCGAAACCGTTACAACGTCCTGATAGTCACTATCCCCATCTGCGTAATCAATATCGATCAGATTGAAATTCAGGTTACTGACGGGCTGCGAAAACGTAATTTTCACCGAAACACAATTGCCGCTGGCGGGAAAATCAGCCGCAAGCCGCAGGCCCGTCGGACGGCCGTTGGGTTCATTCGCATTGAGCGACGACGTACTGCCGGTCGTCTCAACTCCCACACTGACCGGAGCATTGCCAACCGTCGGATAGGTATGATTGAGCGAGCCATCCGGAAAGGTATTCCAATCCAAATCCTGCGCCGATCCCACCAGGCTGAACAGGATGAAAGAAAACAGAAGTAGAAATCGTGTCTTCATCGAAATAGTTGTTTGTAGTTACAAGCAAGTAATCGTTTTTTATTTATATACGCAAGGAAACGACAAAATTTTGACCGAAAACGGATGGAAAGCGTTCCGAAACAAGAATTTACGGACTGATAATCAGATTGTACCGGTTACGAAGCTGGTGGTTTCGATCAAAATGGGCACGCAATCCAGCCCATTTTGGAAGTTACTAAGACGATACGTCTGCGCAGCAACAGAAACAGGCCTGTAACGGGCGGCATCCAGTGGATGCTGCCCGTTGCAGGCCTGTTTCTGTTGACTCAAAATCCGACGAACCCGTATCTATCTTTTGACCGGTTTAGAAAACCGCTTTCATTTGAACAGGGGCGCGTGAATTTCCCGCAGTGTTTCTATCGGAATCTTGATGATTTCCCGGTCGTAGGTTAGCAACCCGTTGACCTCGCCTTCCACATCCGTCGTCTGGGTATACACCGCTGCGGAAACGCCATTTTTCTGGTACATTTCCACCATTTTGGCGTATTTGGTGCGATACGCCTTCAAAACCGCATCCTTATCCTGATACGTCTGATACCCCCAGTTCCGTTTGTTGGGGTCCCACAAATGCCCGGTGATCGGCCAGCCGATGCCTCCAAACTCACCAACGACAATGACGCGGTCTTTTTTGGGCTCCGGAATATTCGGCACTTCTTCATACGTATGAATGTCGAAAAAATCGCCCGCGCCCAGGTCCGACCAGCCGCTGGCGGCATTCACCAACCGACTGGGATCGAGTGCCTTCACCCAATCCGCCAGCCGAACGTTGTCGTACTGCCCCCAGCCTTCGTTGTGTACCACCCAGGTCACAATGCTGGGGTGATTGTGCAGCCGGTTCATCATCCGGCGCAGTTCCAGTTCAAACTGCTCCTTGCCTTTCGACCGGCGCAACGGTTCGACGACCTCCTGGCGGCCCATGTCCTGGCCGCTCAAAAAACCGGACGGCATGTCCTGCCAGACCAGCAAACCCAGGCGGTCGCAGTGGTAATAATACCGGTCGGGTTCCACCTTGATGTGTTTCCGCAGCATGTTGAACCCGGACTTTTTCAGAAAATCCAGCTCAAAAATCATCGCTTCATCCGACGGGGGCGTCAGCAAACTCCCCGGCCACCAGCCCTGATCGAGCGGGCCGTTCTGGAATACCGGTTTGTTATTCAGCAACATCATGGGCTGCCCGGCGATTTTTCCCGGCCCCATTGACATTTTCCGCATCGCAAAATAACTCGTTATGGCATCGACGGCGTTGCCCGTTACCTCGGCTTTGGCATAAGCCGACCGTTCGGCGTCGTTGTGGCGCGGGCGGTTGCGGTTTTCGGTTCCGGGAAAGGGGTCTTTCACCGTCACCAGTTCCGCCTTGAAATTGTAGAGAAACGGACTGTCGGGCGACCAGACCTTGGGGTTTTTGATGGGCAAATAGGCCACCCGTCCCGACCGAACCAAGAGGCTCGCAACGGTTTGGGTTCCGTCCAGCGCCGTCAGCCGGATGGCGCTCGTTGGGCTGGTGATGGGGCGGTTTAACAGCACTTCCACGCGCAACCGGCTGGAATCCAGTTCCGGCGTAAGCCGAACTTCTTCAATGTAAGCGGGGTTGGGAACCGGTTCGAGCCAGACCGTTTGCCAGATGCCTGACACCGGGGTATACCAGATGCCATTGGGATTAAAAACCTGCTTGCCACGCGGTTGTTCGCCGTCGGTGGTGGGGTCCGTCACGCCCAGAACCAGTTGATTCTGACCCGATTTCAGAAAATCCGTAATATCGAACTCAAACGCATCCGAGCCGCCGACGTGTGATCCAACCAATCCGCCGTTGACCCACAGATTGCATTCATAATCCACCGCGCCGAAGTGCAGCAACACCCGCTGCCCGTTCCAGTCGGTGGGGATCGTCACATTCCGGCGATACCACAGCCGCTGGTCGGATTTCAGTGATTTCGTAACCTTTGAAAGCGTCGATTCCACGCAGAAGGGCACCAGAATTTGCCCGTCGAAATTGGAAGGTTGACTTTCAGTTTTGGGCCGGATGGCGTATTCCCACATTCCGTTCAGGTTCTGCCAGTTGGCCCGTGTCAGTTGCGGTCGGGGGTAGTCGCGCCAGGCGTTTTCGGGCGTCACCTGCTTTTCCCAGCGACTCAGAATGGCCGCCGTGGCCGGACCGGTGGCGTTGGTTTGCGCCCGAACGGACGGAAGGAGAAGCGTTGCGAAGAATAGACAATACGTGACACGGTCGAACGTGTGTCGAATCAGGTGTTTCATGGGATTCAGGAAGTTGATCTGCAAAGATAGAATACTTTCCGTTGCTCAGACATTCGCCGGACAAGCAATGCCCGCCGGGTCAACGGATGGCGAAGGAATACAGATCAGCATCCCGAACGTTGAATTTCAACCGAATTTTCCGATCGCCCAGTTCTTTGACGGTTTTGCCGTTTTTCCAGCTTACCAGGCCATCGATTTGATCGCCGACCAACAATTCCGACTCTTCAAAACCGGCAATGGCCTTGCCATTATCATCCAAAACCGCCACTTTCACGTAACCCACCGACGAAGTTGCGTAATTAGCGACCAGGTTATTTCCCTGAAGAACAAGCGGTTTCGTCACGACGCTTCCTTCTGTATAACCGCCATGCAGGGAAGCAAAACCGTCCGTACGCAGGGTCATGCGCTCCAGAAAAACCGCCTTGGTGCCGTAGGCCCGGGTGACGAAAAATGACATTTCGGCTGGACCGGTTGCAATGACGCCCATCGCCGGAATGTTACTCCGCGCTCCCCAGTTTTTCTGCTCGGAACCCGGCCGGACAAACGACTCCATGAATTTCCGGTTGTAAACTGTTCCGCCCCTGGAAGTCATAAAAACGCCATCGGCAACGCCCTTCCACTGGGTTTTGTCAGTCCCGTTTTCGATCAACTGTGCATCCGAAAGCACTTTTAACTGGGGTGAAAAGCGGAAAGGCATGGAAATCAGAAGCTGGGGTGCTCTGAAATAGGGTTGTGTGGTGTTGGTGTACAGATGTTCCCGTGCGGTGTCGCCGAAGGTCATCATTTCCGGTTTTGACCAATGGATGAAATCGCGGGACGTGGACCGGGCAATGGACCGAATGCCGCCAATGGGATACAGTTCACCCGGTTTTCCACCCGTCCAGGCGCGGAGGTAGATAGCGTAAACTTTTTCCTCAGGCACCCACGTCAGTACATTCTGGGAGTCCAGTGCATAATCATGGAACAAAGCCGCGGTATCCCTGGCGTAGCGTTTCCAGTGAATGCCATCCGGCGAAACATACCGGAACAGCCCGCTGGACGGAATTTTGGTGTTCGACTCTCCGCCAACAGCTTTGTACCGTTCGTCGGCCGGAACACCGGGCCGGTTGTCGTAAAGCACCGCCAGATTATGCGTACTCCGCTGAGGATTGTCGCCCAGCGCCACGTTGTTCTCCAGCGTGCCGTTCACCTTGAAAAGCTTCAGTTTCGGTTTCATCCAGTGAATACCGTCCTGACTTTCAGCGTAACACGTAACCTGCTGATCACCTTTGCCTTCATAGCCGGCCAGCCCCCGGTAATATAGCTGAAAGCGGTCACCGGCGTTCACAACGGACACGTACGTACAAAACTGTCCTTCCCAGGGTTCGGTAAATTGCAGCACTTTTCCGGCCGAAACCGGAGTTCCCAGACGCAGTTCCAGGTTGGTGCGTGTGTCGATCAGGTAATCGTCGACAAACAGCTCCCGCTGGTTTCGGAGAATAATGGGTTGGTTTTGGGCAAATCCAACGAAAGACGCACAAAATGAACCGATAAGAATCACGGTTCGAACACTGAAAAAGGTCATGGTAACGGGTCGGGTTAGTGGCAGATGCCTTCGGGCAATCAAAAATCTCCTCAACTGCCCGAAGGTACCAAAAACCGCTATTTTTTCCCTCCGCCCAGGGTCGCCGGATTGCCCGAAGCCATGCCTTCCACCAGCGTTCCCAACCGGTCGCTCAGGGTTTGGATGGCTTTCTTGTAGCGGGATTCCAGATCGGGCAGGTTGGCGGTCGATTTCAGCGACGCTTCGTAGAGCAGGCCCGGCAGCATCCACGACGCATACCCGCTGTTCGGATCTGAAGAAGCATACAACGAGCGATACCACGATCCGAATGCCATGCCTTTGGGGTCGATGAACGACTGTTCCAGTTGGCGCATGGTTTTGTTCAGTTCCGCCAGTTTATCGGTGCGACCCGCCTGTAAATAATTCTGGCGGGCGGTTTCGGCCGCTTCGGCATTCTTTTTCAGATCGACCACCGCTGTCAGCAACGGTTCGATGGAATAGGTCGGCGAATACGCTTTGATGGCTTTTTCGGCGGCTTTCAAATGCGTCGACAGATCGTTGGCGTAGCGCACCAGATCATAGGGCAGCACGTCGGCATTCGCCAGGCGCAGCGTCATGGTTCCCACCACCTGCTCCACCATCGGCCCCATTTTGTAGGTCGGATCGGCAAATTTATCGTAGAAAAACAGGTCGTCGTAGGACGAATGGTAGAGCGTCGGGCCACCCGTTCCGGCGTTCAGCGACGGAATGCCGACGTGCATGTAGGGCGCAATGTGATCCGAACCACCACCCAGGTTGCCGATGACCGGCTCGTTGACGACCGTAGCCGGTGCTGATGAAGCAATGCCAACCGTGCTGCCACCCCGACGACCGCCCTGCCCCAGCCAATGCTCATAGACGGTTTTGTTGGAATCAGGATATTGAACAGCCTGCGTGGCTTCAATCAGAATCTTTTTCAGGGACGGCGACGCGCTGGCTCCGAAATTCCGGCCCGACACGGCAGCATCGTAATTCATGTAGGCAACGGCTTTCTGCGTCAGTTCATCCCGAAACTGCTCCGCCCATTCCGCCGAGCCGATAACGCCGAACTCTTCGGCATCCCAGTGCGCTATTTTGATCGTTCGCCGGGGTTTTTGACCGGTTTTTGCCAGTTTGCCCAACGATTCGGTCAGACTCAGCAACATCGCCGTGCCGCTGTTGGGATCGGTAGCCCCGAACGACCAGGCGTCGTAATGGCACCCGGCAATGATCCATTCGTCGGGAAATTCCGTTCCAACCATTGTTCCAACCACTTCATAAATTCGGGTGATGGCTTTTTCCTGCTTCACCATCAGCCGCACTTTCAGGGCCGAACCGCCTTCCAGACGGTACGTAAACGGCAAACCGCCCTGCCAGCCCGTCGGAACGGCCTTGCTGCCCGTCATGCGTTTCAGAATTTCGGTGGCCGAACCGTACGGAATGGGCGTCACCGGAATGGTGTGCAGGGCAACATCCTTCGGATCGAGCCGTTTGATTTTGGTTTTTCCGTCGATCGGCAACGCGGGTTCGCCGGGCGTCAGCGGGTCGCCGGTGTACGGAACCGTCAGCAACGATCCGCGCTGAATGACGCTCTCGCTGGGTTGCGGTCCTTCCGGAAACGTCAAACCTTTGGTGTAGCCGTTGTCGGCCGGATCGGTGTAAATGATCACCCCGGCAGCTCCGGCGGCCTGGGCAAACAGGGCTTTGTAGCCCCGGAAATTACCGCCATAACGCGCCATGACGATTTTTCCCTGCACCGAAATACCCATTGCCTTCAGTTGCTCGAAGTCTTCCTTGCGTCCGTAGTTGGCGTAAACGATTTCCGCCGTGACGTCGCCCGAACCGGAATAGGCATTCCAGCCCGGCATCAGGCGCGGGTCTTTGGCGTATTTGTCCTCCGCAAAAAGATACTCCCGAATGTTCAGCGGCTGGCGAATGGGTTCTACCAGTTCGACGGCAATTTCGCCCGGACCTTTGGGTAAATAAATGTCGTGCGGGTAAATATCGACCTGCCAGCCCGCTTTCCGCATGGTTTCGGCGATATAGTCCCGAACTTTCTCATTTTCGGGCGTTCCGGCCACGTGGGGCACGCTGCTCAGCATTTCGAGGTGCTTTTTAAAAGCTGCCGACGACTGGTGTTTCTTGAATTCGGCTTCCGCTTTTTCCTCAGTGGCCTGACGAGCGGGGGTAAAACCGGTAAATTTTTGGGCCTGTGCCGCGGTCAGACTCAACGCCAGCCAAAGCACTGAGCAAACGGAGTTGTGTTTCATAGATGAGCAGGTTGTTCAGGTTAACAGGCCTAAAAGTTACAGAATAGTTGGCAAAAATCGTTTTTGGCCGAATATTTTCCGGTTTTTATTATACAATAACTACTTTAGTGAATTGAAACCACCGATGAAACCGTCCATGAAACCACCGTTTACCCGTTCTTTCCTTTCCTTCCTGCTTTTTGTCGGCCCACTGGTGGCATTCGCTCAACCGAATCCGGCGAACGGATTATACCGGCAAACGAGCGATGTTCATCATCTGCTGACGAACTACGAAGCCGATCGGGGCAGTCTCAGCCGGTTTTACACCCTTGAAAATTCGCCCGAACGGCGGGAGCGTTTCAAGACGTTTCATGCTGATTACCTGCGGCAATTGCAGCAACTGGATTTCGACCGGATGAGCACCGACAGCCGGGTGGATTACCTGCTGTTTCAACGCAACCTGAAGAAAGCGCTTCAGGAATTAGCAGACGAAGAACGCGAGGTTAACCAGACCAAAGACTGGTTTCCGTTTGCGGACAAAATCTACGCGCTGGAAAAACTCCGTCGGCGCGGAATGCCGCTGGTGGCCGAGCAGGTGGCTGCGGACCTGAACGCCATTGGAAAACAGATCATCACGGTTCGGAAGGTGGTGGAGAAAACCGAAAAGATCGAACCGGCGCAGGCCCGACGCGCCGAAGGAACCGCCAAAGGCTTGCAGGCTGCCCTGAAAAGCGTCTTTACGTTCTACAACGCCTACGACCCGCAATTTAGCTGGTGGGTGCCCGAACCGTACCGAAAAACCGATAGTCTGTTGACAACCTATACGGCTTTGCTGACCAAAAAAGTCAGAGAGGCCGCGCCGACCAAAGACGACGGCAGCGGTATTTCGGGCATTGCCGTGGGTCGTGAAGAACTGCTCCGGCAGCTTCAGTTTGAACTCATTCCGTATTCGCCGGAAGAACTGATCGACATTGCCAACCGCGAATTTGCGTGGTGCGACCGGGAGTTGCTGAAAGCTTCGCAGGAGATGGGGTTTGGCGCGGACTGGAAAGCCGCTCAGGAAAAAGTCAAAAATACCGCCGTTCCGGCTGGCAAACAGCCTGAACTGATCTTACGGCTGTATGATGAATCCATTGCGTTCCTGAAAAAAAACGACCTGGTGACCATTCCGCCCATCGCCGAAGAAACCTGGCGAATGAACATGATGGCAGCCGCCCGGCAGAAGGTGTCACCGTTCTTTCTGGGGGGCGAATCCATCCTGATTTCGTATCCGACGAACACCATGGAGCACGAGGATAAGCTGATGAGTATGCGGGGCAACAATCCGCACTTTTCGCGCTCGACGGTTCACCACGAACTGATTGCCGGACACCATCTCCAGGGGTTTATGAACAACCGCTATAAGACCTACCGCAATTTCGACACACCCTTCTGGACGGAGGGCTGGGCCTTGTATTGGGAAATGATTCTGTGGGACATGAAGTTTCCGCAGTCGCCCGAAGACCGGATCGGGATGTTGTTCTGGCGGATGCACCGCTGCGCCCGCATCATTTTTTCGCTCAATTACCACCTCGGCAAATGGTCCCCGCAGCAGTGCATCGACTTTCTGGTGGACCGGGTTGGCCACGAGCGGGCTAATGCCGAGGGCGAAGTGCGCCGGTCGTTCGTGGGCGGTTATCCCCCGCTCTACCAACTGGCTTACATGACGGGCGGTTTTCAGTTTTACGGCCTGAAAAAGGAATTCGTGGACAGTAAAAAAATGACCTACAAGCAATTCCACGACGCCATTTTGCAACTCAACGCCATGCCGGTCGAAATGATCCGGGCCATTCTGACCAATCAGAAACTGAGCAAAGATTTCAAGACCTCCTGGCGGTTTTATGAGAAAGACGGGAAGTAAACGGTTTTGTGGTTCAGACAGACAGTCTTACGGCTTTTTCGGAACAATCAGGAAAGGGTAGCTAAATGATCCGATGGTGGTTTCGGGGAACCCGGTTTCGGCAACGGACGACCGGGCCATCACCTGAGCCCGGCCAAACAGGAGTTCCAGCACATTTTTGACGCCCCTCATGCTCAAATTGCCCCGTTCACGCATTTTAATGACATTACGCAAGTCAAATTTTTCGAGGGATGCCAGCACTTTGAACGTTTCGCTTCCGTAGGGCGCAGAAATTGCCACGCGGCTCGGAATGATCAGGCTTTGCTTCGGTTCAAGTCGGTATTGGTCGGGCGTATCGGGCGTGTTTGGTCGGGGAAAAATAACCGACACGATGCCGTCGGGTTGAATGTCGATCACGGAATAATAAACCGGTAAATCGCCGGCATTGATCATGCGCACCGAAATCCACCCCGGCGGCAACGCCAGCAACCCATTCTGAAGAAACGGCTGCCGACTGGTGGTATCGTTGGCGTCGCGGCTTTGGGGTTTGTTGGGAAGGATTTCCATCCGAACGTCGATACCGGGATACGATGGATTGAAATTTTGCAGAAATGTGGCCTGTACATAATCCTGAATCCGGAGACTCACCCTCTCTGCCCCGCCCGGTTCATCCAGTTTTATCAAGTCGCCAAATTGCGTTCCATCAGACATTCGCTTCACGGCCACCCGCGAAAATCCCGCGGAATCGCGCTGGCAGAGTTGCAAGTCGGGCGTCGTCCGGTCAAATTTCACCAGCGGCAGTTTAGCCAATGAAGCCTGCATCTGTTGCCGCAAGGCGGGTCGCTGCAGGCTGTCGAGACTAACCCGAACCGTTAGATCGCCAAAAGTCCGCTCCTGCAGAAACACCCAGTATTCACTCTCCAGACCCGGAGGAAGCGGTTTGGCCAGGTTGATGGTCGTCGAAAACAGCGTACCGGTCGCTACGGTGCCCGAAACGGCCTTCGTAGCCATCGCGGGATTTTGGGTTCCGGCCGGGCAAACGCGGACGGTTGTTCCGGGATAAATCATTTCCAACCGGCCCGCCGGAATGGTCAACTGGCGCCGGTTTTCAGCCATTTCGCTGATCGTGTAATAGGCTTGCTGCTCCACCACCTGCCCTCCAAACAGTTGCCGGTCCACATCCCCTTCCACTTCGGGGTGCTGACTTTTGCCCATGCGCAGCAACTCCGTAACAATCCGGTTGAATAATAACCGGTAGGTCTCCCCCGGCCGAAGGTTCGTCATCGATCGGGTGAACGCGTAGGAGAGTGATCCGGCGGGCATTTTGGTTGCCGTAATGCACTCCTGATTGACTTCATTGGCCCGGGCTGCCGAGATCACGACGTAGGGTGCCATATCGGTCTGGCTGGCGGGGCGGTTGTAGGTCGCAGCCAAAAAAGGGCGCGGTTTTGGCGCAACCGGGGGGGCGGTTTTGGTTTTATGATTTGCCAGATACATCGGCTTTTTGTTGCCTCGCAAGAGGAACGGGCCATCGTTTCCGCGCGTAATGGTGCCGGAATGACAGGCATCAGCAATCAGCAGGACGTCGCCATCGGCCCCCAGTTTGGTACGAAGGCGGTTGATGGATTCGCCCAGGTCTTCATCGCGCAGGTGCTGGCTTCCGTCATACGCTGCAAATTCACCGGTCGTATCGCTCGGTGCGCCGTAACACACGATGGCTTCGTCGAGGGCATCCAGTTCATCGCTGTCATTATCATTAATCTGCTGGCCGTGGCTGGAGAAATGAATGACCACAATATCCCCTTTCTGGCTATGGGCAATCAGGGTGTCTACGGCCGCCAGAATACCTTTCCGGGTCGCTTGGGCGTCGCGCAGCACAACGATGTCCGTAAAATTTTGCCGTTTCAGCGCGCCCTGAATCAGCAACACATCGTTGGCCGAATTGATATCCGGCCAGTCGGTGTTGCCCCGGTTTTTGTTGGTTTCGTTCGGATAGTCGCCAATGGCAACAATGAGGGCGCGTTTGGTCTGGGCCAGCGCGGGCGTCGTTGCCAGCACCAACGCAGCTAAAACCGCCAGAACCGAATACGGGATAAATTGACGAAGATCCATAGAAAAAAGACTTAGGTTGAAAGAACGTATTCAGTGGGTTATTCCGAAAACCGGGCAAAAAGTAACAGGTGCGAACGGCCGAAATGGGTTAAGAGTAGCGGTTTTATTTCTTTTCCGGGCAATAGGTTCGCATCAAGTTCATAAACCCGGTGTCCGGTTTGATGGGATCAAAATCGGGATTGGTCAGAATGACGCTGGCATCGGTGCCGAAGCCTTGTTTAAAGGCTTTCTCCAAGTGGGGTAACGCTTCTTTTGTATTGCCTTGCCGGGCAAACCAGCGGGCGTAGAAATAGGGCGCTTCCCACAGGTTGACCGTGGCTATTTTTTCGAGCCGCTGCCCCCACTGCCAGGCTTCGGCATACCGGTTTTGGCGCAAGAGGGCAACGGCCAGTGTCTGCGTAGCCCGCACGTTGATCGAGTCCATGCGCAGCACGGCCCTTGCTTCGGTTTCACCTGCGACGGCATCACCCGATCGGACCTGAGCTGTAGCTAATAAATTATGGTAATCTATATTATATGGCTTCAACCGAATGGCCTCCTGTAAAGTAGGTATTGCTTTGGCTGGTTGACCCAGATCGATATGAGCTAATCCAATTTGGAACTGATAATTGTCGTTATCACTACCTTCTGGCTTGGTGGCAATTGCTTTCGCGTACCAATGGATAATTTGATCATACTGGTTCCGATCAATAGAAATGTGACCCATAATTGCGTAAGCTATCGCCAGGCGTTCAATCACTTTATGGTCTCGTTGTGCAGCTATTGGATAAGCGGCTGTATCAATGGCAAGCACACGGCTACACATTTCAAAAGCCAAGTCATTCTTTCTGAGCTTATTGTAGTATAACCAGGCCGCTTCAATAGGGTAAGTGGAGTTAGCGCTATCAACGTAAGCGGCTTGGCGGTAAGCTTCGGCCGCTGGTTGATATTGGCCGACAATCTTCTGGATTTTTCCCATAAAAGCCAGTGCCTGGACATTTTTAGGATTCAACCGAATGGCCTCTGTAAAGGCGGCAAGAGCCTCTGGATATTTATTTTGTTTAGCCAGTATTCCACCTCTTAAAAACCATTGAGCATCATCTTTGGGGTTAAGTCTCTGAACCTGTTGACAAAGTGCCAAAGCTTCATCGTCATGATGCCCAACCATTACCAATGTCATAGCTAACTTTAACAGAACTTCCGGCTGATCAGGTATCAGAGCAACGGCCCGGCGATAGATACTTTCTGCTGCAATATATTTTCTATTAGAAAAATAGAGGTTACCTAGCTCTACAGATACATCATCCCCTTCAGTACTCAGCGAGTCGGCCAGTTGAAAGCAATGCCAGGCTTGTAATGTATCGTTTAGGGCTAAATATACCCTACCCAACCTAAATTGGGAACTGGCAAAGGATGGATTGATCAACATCGCTTGTTTAGCAAAAAGCAAAGCGGCAGAATAATTCTTGTTTTCGAACTCAAGGTCATAGCGCACTAGCAATCCGATTAGATTTCCCGGATTCAAGCGTAAACTAACTTGCGAATTTTCATCAGCCCATTGCCTGTCCATAGTTTGTTTGGTCTTTTCGTATCGTCGCAGATAAGCGAAGGCTATCATAGCATGCGAAAGGCCATCGGATGAGTTAAGTCGAAAATAACGCTCATAGGCATCAATACTTTCATTCCATCTTTGCTGTATAAAGTAGTTCAAGCCAATTTCAGCCAGTGCAAAAGCATAGGTCGAGTCCATTTTTAGCAAGTCTCGCGCTATACTGATTGCCTTGTCATGTTGACCAATCTTTCGGTATATGTCAATCTTAGCTGTTTGTATTTCATTTAGCCTTCCTTTATACTGTCTTTCATAACCTTCTATTCCTTTTTGCCGATGAAATTCAGTACGTTTTTCATCTTTTGATTCATGATAAAATTTAGCTAATCCAGCATGGCTCATGGGACTGGAAGCATCAAGTTTCAGGGCTTGTTCATAATACTTTTTGGCCTTACTAAATTGATTTCTTGTCAAATACTGTTCTCCTATTAAATTTAGTACAGCTACGCTGTTCGGCAATAATTCCAGGCATTTTTCCATATATATCATTGAGGAATCGAGCTGCGTTAAAACAAAACTTGTCATACTCATTTCCCAATACGTATACGGCATATTCGGCTCCAATCTAGCCGATTCCCGGAAGCGATTCATAGCCATCAGGGTCAGGCTATCGTTGAATTCGATCCGATTCCTTTTCGTGGTCAACAACCGTTTCCCTTCCAGAAATAATCGCCGGGCTGTCAGGTTCTGAATCAGGTTGTGATTATTCCCCAGCAGCACGATAGAGGTATCGATTTCAGCAATGGCGGAGTCGAGCTGGGCGATAGACGCAGGAAGTTCATATAGCCGAATCTCCTGCAACAGAGGCCGTAGCAACCCTTCCGTGCGAACTTGCAAAGCCGCCACGAGGTTTCGCGTCATCAGACCCCGCAATTTAGCGTTGTTGCGGGCGGGGAGTTGCCGCAGGTAATCCAGTGCCGACTGCCCGGCGGGGTGCAGCAGATGCCGGGCGGTGAGGGCCTGCTCAAACTGCTTATAGACCCGCTGTGTGGTCGAGTCGAGGCCCCGGAGCAGGTCGGCTTCAAAGCCCTTGGTTTGGGTGGCCGTCAGCAGGGAATAGTCGCGGGTTTTGCGCTGTTGATAAACCCGCAACGAGTCGGAATTGACGGTTCCGATGGACATATCGCCCTCGCCACCCAGCAGTTCCGGATGCTGGACGTGGGGTCGGGCGGTTTTGGGAACCGTGGTTTTCAGGTATACCTCCAGTTCCGATTTGGTGACGATACGATCCTTGTCGCTGTCGGCCATGCCCATCAGGCCATCGACCAGGCAGTAGGAAAACAGCCCCCGGCCATTGCCGAATTCAACCCCTTCGATGGCCAGTTCACCCGGCTCACAGGACAGGATTTTGACCTGCCCCGCCCACTCCTTGCCCAGACCCAGCATCGTCCGGCTTTGGCCCACACTTCCGCCCATCAGCGCAAACGCCCCCGACCGGCAGGCATCGGCCACAAATACCACCTCGGCCCCGGCTGCGGTTAGTTCGTCGAGCCAGCGTTTCATCTCCCGCAGGTAGCACTTGTCAAACGTTGCGTTATAGTCCTGGCGGGAAGCTCCGTAGAGCATCAGCATGGCGTTTTCGGCACTGTCGGTTCGGGTTTCGATGTCACCGTGTCCGGCAAAATAGACATACACCCGATCACCGGTTTTCACCTTTTTTTTGACCGTTGTCAGGGCGTCGGTCAGGTTGATCAACGTAGCCTGCCGGTTGATCAGCGTCTCGACCTGCGACGCGGGTACGCCCGCCGACCGGACGAGGTAATCGGCAAAAACGAGCGCATCCCGGTCCGCAAACCGCAGCGACGGCAGGAACTGGTAGGTCGAAATTCCCACCACCACACCGTAGGCCGTCGTGCCGACGCCAGATGCTGTCTGAGTCGTCTCGGCCTTGCCGCCCCGGTTGGTAGACGGTGGCTGGGCGAAGACGGAAGTAATTAAGAGCCAAAAAATAAAGGATTGAAGGAGCAGAGAAAGTCGGGTGAGCATAGCGCAAATGCTGGTCTTTTTTGATTATTCCGTTGGTGCTTAAGAATGTAACAAAACCACAAAATTGATTTTACGCTGAATCAAACGCCTTACTCCACCAGCACAAAAGCCGCCCACTTGAACGGTTCCTTCGGATACCGGCTCCGCATCTGGCTTTGGGCATAGTCGTAAGCTGCGGGGACAGAGCCTTTTTCGAGTAGTTGACCGTAAAAGAGGGTCATGTATTCGGCGGTTTCCTGGTCAGACACCCGCCAGAGGCTCATCAGCAGATACCGCGCTCCGGCCATCTTCACGGCCCGTTGCAGGCCATAAACTCCCTCGCTGCCCTTCACCTGCCCCAGCCCCGTTTCGCAGGCGCTCAACACCACCAGTTCGGTGCCGCGCAGGTTCAGGTTCGACAGTTCGTAAGCGGTCAGAATGCCGTCATCGACGCCCTCGATGGGCGTCCCCCCTTTCCAGACGTAGTTGGCTCCGGCCATCACCAGCCCCGACCGCAGCAACGGATTCTCCGAAAACTGAAACCGGTTGCGTTCGTCGCTAACGAGCGCTATTCCGTCGGCTTTGGGTTTGGGCAGATCGGGAAAGAAAAAACCGTGGGTGGCAATGTGCAGGATTTTCGGCGAGTGACCCGACAACGCTTTTACACTGCCTTCCGTAGCGGTTTCTTTGGTTAGGTAAGTAGTTTGAGTAGGGGGCAGTATCCGGCGCAGGTTATCCACTTCGGCCTGGGTGCCGGGCAAATAATCCCAGGTGCCGGAGCGGGTCGCTTCGCGCAGGGCCAGTCGCTGCTGAACCTCCTTCAGACGGGTCTGCCGAACCAACCCCACACTGTCGGCATCGTAGGTAATGCCGCCGTAGAGACTGGTTTTGAGGGTATTTTTAGCCAGCGGCTGCTCGGTTTGGGCTGTACGCAAGGCTACCACGCGGGTGCTGCCCACCTGCCGAATCCGGAAGCGGTCGGCCATGCGCTGGCTGGTGTCGGCGGGGTTGGGCAGGGCCGCCAGCGCGATTTGGTGCAGCCGCCCGGCGGGGGAAACAAATACGGTTTTGACGCCCTGTAAGAGGGAATCGAGCGGTTGCCAGATAAGTCGCGAAAGGGCGAGTCCTTTTCCTAATTGAGCGCTACCGTTGCCGGTTTCGGCCACACCGCCCCGGTACAACCCATTGATGTCGGAAGGAGATGCGGTTCCGGCAGTGAGCAATTGATCAAATTGTCGTTGCTCGCCCAAAAACACGAACTTGGGTTGGGTATAACCGGGTCTCAGCACCAGAGCGGCATAAAGAGTGCTGTCGGTCGGGCGTTTATGGTAATATCGAAAGGAAACGAACTCGATGGCGACTTCATCGGGCTTGAGAGCTTGCTGAATCTGGGGCCATTCTATGCGCAAGGAAGTGAAGGCCTGGCCGTATTCGGGCAAACGCAAAACGAGTTGCTGCTCTAAGTCGGCGGCTTTACGCTGGAGCGAATCTACGCCCTGTTGCTTGGTTAAGGGTAGTGTGAGCTGGCGGTTTAGAATTATTTTGGTACTTCTGAGTTGACTATCAATACGGATGGTTACACTGTCTTTGGTTTGAGTGAGGAGAGTATTCAGTAATTGAGAAGCCATTAGGCCCATGCCTTTGCTAAGTAGGGCGTCGTTATAATTTTGTCCGAGTAGAACCGTATTCTTTTTAGGTGATTCAAATCCGAGGGAGTAAACCGCTTCTGAAAAATCAAGTTTTTCTTGAAACTGAACCAATCCTGACTCATTGAGCATATATACGTTTTGAAGAAGCTGAACTTTATATCGCTGCTGTGCTTCTAAAATCATTGGGATCGCTAGCTCATATTGTTCCATTGATTTATATACCAATGCCAAACGAAGGAGCGAACTAATGTAAGTTGGATGAGCCCTATCTACTGCTTTTTCAAGAATATTTTTCGACTCTTCAAAATTTATTCTTGCTTTTTCAAATTCACCTAACATAACATACGAAGTACCTATAATTCTCAATGTCTCAGCGTAGAGCGGATGGCCCTTACCCACCACTTTTACAATAATAGGAAGGGCCTCTTTCAATACAGGCACTGTTTCTTCGTAATAACCATAGGCTTGAAATAACATAACAAATTTTATCAGCGCTAATGTGTACTGAAAACTATTGGACAGATCGGGTATGTTTTTTGCGAGTGTGCGAAAATCCTCAAAAAGATGCAACGATTCATCATCTTGCCCCATGTATCCTTGCAGTAAGCCCAAATCTGCTAGCACCATAGCATAGTCAGGATGTAATTTACTTAACGCTCTTTCCCTAATCGTTAAACATTCCTTTAAAATTGGAATAGCTTTTTCATTCTGACCGATGATTTGATAAAAATCAGCCAAATTAAACAGCACATCAGCATACCTATTATTTAATTTCCCTAATGAGTTTTCAACAATAGATAAGGATTCCAGATAAAATGGCAAAACTTTCTCATATTGCCCCATCTCTACGTGCATCTTCGCCAAATTAAACAGCGAAACTGCATAGTTGATATGATTTTGCCCAAGTTTACTTTTAATAATTATCCGGGCATTTTCGTAGAGATCTGTTGCTTTTTCAAATTGATACGTCTTGACATAAATGCCGGCCAGATTACCCATTGCACTAGCCAAAACAAGGCTGTCTTTTCCCGCTACGCGCTTCACAATAGCCAGAGATTCTTCTGCTAATCCGATCCCTTTCTTATAATTATCCAGGTTAACGTTTATTACAGCTACTAAATTCAGGGTAGTGGCATAGTCAATATGCTCCTTGCCAAAATTTTTATATCTGATTTCTAACGCTTCCGTCGCGAACGTCAGCGCTTCTTGATATTGACCCATACTCCGGGCGAGCGCAGCTATATTTGTCAGGATCATCGCGTAATTCGGATGAAGTTTTCCCGACAGTTGCTCCTGAATTTTCAGAGACTCTTTATACAATGGCAAAGCTTTGTTAAACTGTCCGGTTTGCTCATACGATAAAGCGAGGTTATTTAGATCAGCGGCATAGTCAGCATTCATCTTACCAACTGTTCTAAGACGGACATCCAGAATTTTCTCAGCGACGGGTACTGCGCTCAAGAAGAGACGCCTGTTTACTAAAGTGGTTAATTGCGAGGTTAGCGTATCCAAATCCACGCGTCGTCCCTTTTCAAACCAGAATTTATGATTTACACCATCTTTATTCCAAACTTGTGCCAGCCCTTCCATTAACCCATTTTTATAGGAAATAACTGAACTCGGACCACCACTGGGATACCAGGTGTAGGTAGTGTCTTGTTCTTTCTTCAAGTAAATAGTTGAAAGTCTGCTCCGGTTTCCATTCGGATAATACCAGATACAAATCCCCTCCATTATTTCCTCTGGGATTATTTGAACCATTTTCCCTTCCCACTGCTTTGAACCAGAACGGTAAAAATCACGGGTTATACCGATGGGCTTGCCCGCTTTGTTAAAAGAAATTAGACGATAATAAGCGATACTGTCCGGCAGAGCTGTTTCTTTCCAGGTTTTCGTATAAGTAATAACCCAATTACCTACACGTTGTCCAGCAGCATTACGCAAATTTGGAGCAGATGGAATGGGCGGGTCAATCTGAGCCTGCACCAGCAGCGGTAGCAACAAAAAAAGAAGTCCGAATCGACCTGACAGAGAAAGTGTTGGCATACAAACAGGAATTTCATCTATATTCGCTAATTCGGTGAAATAGTAACATCAAAACCCGTTTTTTTTGATCCGCCATTCTTTTCTGCCGCTCCGAGCCTGGCTGCTGCTTTTACTCGCCCCGCTGGGGATGCTCCCTGCCCTGGCGCAGTCGGCAGAGGCTCTGCAACGGGAGGGCAACGCCATCTACCGCACCGGGCCCGCCAAAGCCCTCCGGCTCTTCGGGCAGGCGCGGCAACTGGCGCTCCGGCACAAACAACCCGACCGGGTCGCCAATATTCTCGTAGACGAGGCCACGGTGTATAATGTGATGTACGACAACTACCCCCAGGCCACCACGATTTGCCGGGCCGGTCTTCAACTTAGCCCGCTGGCCGACAGCACCCGGTTTAAACTCTGGGCCAGTTTGGGTGAGTTGTACCACCTGCGAAACCGCCCCGACTCGCTGAACTGGTTCTGGCAACGCGCCAACGCCCTGCTGACGGCCCGGCACGCCCTCGAACGGGAAACACCTGCCTACGTAGCTGTATTCTGGAGTAACCAGGGTATGGCTTACCTGGAACAAGGCGACTACCGACGGGCTGAAACCTGTTTTCAGAAACGGCTCCTGCTACTGGCCAACCAGAATACCCTTACCCGTCAGGCCATCGCTGAAAATCAGTTCGCTTATTTCTACCTCCAAACAAACCAGCCTGCTCTCGCTGACTCGCTCTTTCGCGCATCGCTACAACATTACACCGCTCCGGATCTCACGCGGGGATGGTTACTGCTGGGTCTGATTGAGTGTCGATTACACCAAAAGCGGACCGATTCGGTCTTGCTGTTCGTGCGTGAAGCGAGGCAATGCGTACGACGCGCGGGGGCCGATGGAGCCGAACTGGCTGCTTACCTCAATCAGTCCCTGGGTAAGTACCGGGAACAAAAAAACCAGCTAGTTGAGGCCGAGGGTTTGTTTGCCCGGTCGTTGGTAATGAGCCAACGGCTGGCGGCATCGTACCGGTTACAGTGGCGTGGTTTGATGGCGATGAGTCGGATTGCCC
Source organism: Larkinella humicola (assembly GCF_008727875.1). GTDB lineage: Bacteria > Bacteroidota > Bacteroidia > Cytophagales > Spirosomataceae > Larkinella > Larkinella humicola. Next base: position 42,502 of record NZ_VTWS01000009.1, read on the forward strand.
GGCAGCAGAACGACCTGCCCGGCGCACTGGCCTTTGCCCAGCGGGCTATCCAGCAGGCCAGCATCCGGTTTCAAAGCGCCGACCTGAGCCAGAATCCCGCCCCCGGTGATTTTTTAAATGGACCTGACCTCTTCGAATCGCTCTGTCAGAAAGCCCGCTTGCTCCGATCGGCGCGTGAAATCCCCAACCACCTGCGCCTGGCCGACCAAACTTTTGAGCGGGCCTTTGCCCTCAGCGACCTGTTGCAGGGGTCATACAGTTCAGAACTGACCAAATTATTTGTGCAGGAAAAACTCCGCCCAGCCTATCGCGAAGCCGTCGCTGTCGCCTACGCCCGTTACCGGCAGCAGCCCGACCCCGCCACGCTCGCAACCTTGCTGCACCGGCAGGAACAGGGCAACGCGTCGGTTTTGCACGAACTGCTCCAAACATTGCAAAAACCGTATGCCAACGCGCCCCCGCACCTGATTGAAGCTCTGCAACAGGCCAAAAGCCGGTTATCGGAGGCCAAAACCGTCTGGGTCGAACGCAATCAGGCGGGTATACCGCAATCCATTGATCCTGACCTGGTCAACGCCGAACTGGCCTGGAGCCGCGCCTACCAGAAGCTACAGCCCTACAGTCGGCATCTCCCCACGCAACCCAATGAACTAAAGCACCTGCAAAGCCGCCTGGATCGCCAAACCGCCTTCTTACAGTACAGCCTTACGCCCGACTCGCTGCTGCTGACGGTGGTGAAGGCGAATACGGTTCGGGTGCAGTTGTTGCCCATTAGCGGAGCCGACCTGAACCGGCTGAGTGTCCTCCTCCGGCGCGAAGCCTACCGCAATCCCGACCCGTTTCAATACGCCGGTCAGGCCACGGCGCGGGCCTTGTTCGAGCGGCTCCTGGGTCCCGTCTGGACGGATTTACAAGGCATCACCCGACTGATGATCGTGCGCGACGGGCCGCTGCACTACGTTCCCTTTGAGGTGCTGGAAACGGGCCTTCGCCCGGATGATTACCTGCTGCGCTATGCTGCCATCACCTACGCGTACGCGATGAACCGGGTAGCCGAAGGCCAGGGATCTCGCCCGGACGGGAATCCATCGGTGCTGAGTATGGCGCCATTTGCCGTAACAAAAACCGCCCTGGCAACCGTTCGGCAATGGGGCTACGAACCCCTGGCGGGGTCAGATGTTGAAGCCGAGGTGTTGTCGGGAACCCATTCAACGGCAAACAACGCCAGCAAAAGCACTTTTCTGGCCCTGCTTCCCCAGCACCAGTTGCTGCACCTGGCCACCCATGCCGAAGCCAGCGATACCGACCCCGGTAATTCCAACATTGCGTTTTTCCCCGCCGATTCGTCGCACCGGCTCTATGCCCACGAACTGGATTTACTGGATTTGCGGCACATCCGGTTGGCGGTGCTGAGTGCCTGCCGCACCGGAAGCGGCCAATTCCACGAGGGCGAAGGACTCCTGAGCCTCAGCCGGGCTTTCGCTTCTGCCGGTTGCCCGCAGGTGATTACCTCGCTCTGGAATGCCAACGACGGTACCACGGCGACCCTGACACGACTGTTTTATGAAGAACTCCGGCGCGGCCAACCGACGGATGTAGCCCTGCAACAGGCCAAGCTCCGGTTTCTGATGATGCAGGCGACGGCAGGCGCATTTACCCCACCGCATTTTTGGGCTCACCTGATCCTGATGGGCAACCACCAGCCCGTTTACCCCGGCCCGTCCGGGTGGCCCTGGGGCTGGCTGGGGATGGGCATTACGGTTTTTCTGGGTTTTACTACGTATATACTATACCGTTACTATCGATTACGCTAAGGTGCCAGTTTTTTCCAGCGAATTTGCCACCAGACCTTCCAGCGATCGGTTCGATTGATGGGATACACCGGCTCCCCCGACTGGTCGAGCAACTGAAACGTCGCATCGGCATTGTCGGGCTGGTTGTTGAGAAGATACGCGTTCAGCAGGTGCCACTGCACCGCCTGCCGGAAATACGGCCGCAGGCTGTCAGCCCGCGACAGCGTCTCCAGCGAGGGAATGGCCATTTCGGGTTGCCCATTGGCCAGAAACGCCTGCGCATCGAAAAAGTCGCGGTAAAACGCCCGCTGCCGGGGGGTCAGGTCGGTCTCCTGCAAATCGTCGCCCGACGCCCGGTAGCGTTGGGTTAGCGTCACGTCGTCGCGGTAGCTTTGCAGATCAACCCGGTCGAAAGTCAGGTACGCCAGTCCCAACCCGATCAAAACCATTCCGCTCACCACGACCCGCCCCAGGCGCCACCGGCGGAGTGGCTGGCGGTGCGCCAATTCGTGCCGGACGGTTTTCCGAACGGTATGTTCCAAACTTAAGATCCTCAGGGCCTCATCGGCGGTTTGCAGCCGGAGAGCGGTTTCCCGGAAGTCGGCATCGCGGGCCAGTTCCTGTTCAAAAACCAGCCGCTCGGCATCCGGTAATTTGTTCTGGTAGTAGGCTTCGATCCATTCCCATTGTTGTACTTGATCGGTTGGTCGCATAACAGATGTGGTTTGTGGGGAGCGGGCCGAAGCCCATGCTCCTGGTGTTTTTAGTCAATCATCCGTTCGGAATCAGAACGGTTTCGGTACGGGCAAATCACTCAGCCCGACCGTTTTTTTTGCGCAGGATTTCACCCAGTCGCAGCATACAGCGGTATTTCCGCACTTTAGCCGCTTCCATCGTGATCTCCAGCAGGCGGGCAATCTCTTCCATGGAATAGCCCTCCCAGTAAAACAGTTTGAGTAGTCGCTGGCAGGCCTGACCCAGCCGCGCCAGAGCCTCTTCCAGATCCGGGAGCCGACGGTCTTCGGTGAATGCGTCGCTGGTCCGGTTTTCATCAAGATCGCCGGGTACGACCACCGACCGTCTTTGCAGCGTTCTCAGCCATTTATTCCGCACAATGGTCGTCGCATACGCATCCAGCGCTACATCGGGCCGAACCTGATAGCTGCCCGACCGGACCTGCTGCCAAACAGCCAGCACCGTATCCTGCACCACATCATCAACATCCGAACGGGTTCCGCTGTTGCCCAGCACCATGCGCCGGGCAATCACGTTGACCCGCCGGGTTAGCAGGCGGATCGCACCGGCCAGTCGGCGCGGGTCGTCTGAGCAGAGGTCTTCGTAGAGCTTTTGGTCCTGGCTGGTCATGCGGCAGCGAATTGGGTTTCACACACCTATTCCGCGATAGCCGAGGAATGTAACATTTTTTTCAGGCGGGTTGTGATTTTTTTTTCGAAGCCGGGCATACACCCTCGAAACCCTGCTTCGAAAGCTTTTAGCGGACGTCCCGGAGCCGGTTTTCACCAACCAATAAACGACCCGTAAAAGGGTATCGGCTATGCAAAAAAAGACCAAAGCTTCGGCTATGGGCTGGATGGGCATGTGCGGATTGGTGGTGATGCTGGCGATGAGTGCCTGCGAATCGGTGGCGGTTGAACCCGCTCCGGCCGAAACGCAGCCCACTGTCCGCGTGACTTCCGCCGACGAAGACCCACCAGACCGACCTGGCAAGCCGCCCGGGCGGTAAAAACCAGCCGCCACATTACGGGAGTGTAATGTGGTGGCTTTTTCTTTACTTTGTGGCTTAATCGCTCCTGTTTCTGATGGCTGCCCCCCCGCGCACTCCCGACGACCTCCCGCTGTATCTATCACAGATCGAACCCGTTATTGCTCAGACCCTGGCGACTGACTTTGCCCATTTGCCGGAAACAGCTATCGACCTGATTACGGGCAAGACGCTTGAGACGGCGCTCCACATCCGGCGCGTGGCCACCAAACAGCGGCTGCACCAGGCCGCTTTTGCGCAGCGGCTGACCCGGGAGCAGGCGCAGGTCTGGCTGGCCGTACACGGTACATCCCGAAAGCAGGCGGAAGCCATGAACCAGATCATGGCCGAAAATCAGGCCACCGTCCAGCGGTTTTTAGGGGCCTACACCTTTCGGACCACCGACCAGCAACAAGAGGTTCTGAACGACAGTTTCAGGGTGTTTTTTGAAATGATCGCCAACCAAAAACCGGTGGTGGCCCTCATCTCAACCGTCGTGAAGGGAATTGCCCGCTATAAGGCCCTAAAACAATTGGGCATCAATCGAAAAGATTCGTGGCAATGGCTCGAAACAACCTATGAATCGGATGGAGACGACGACATCGGAACCTTCGACTACCCCGTCCCACCCGATGACAGTCAGGAACCAGACAGTGTCGATCTTCACCTGCGGTTCGAAGAGGTTGTCCGGGAAAATACAACACCAGGTCGACCCGATGAGGAAAGACCCCTCCTCAAACGAATTGACTATGCCGAACTCCAGCGCTCCATTGCTGATTGTTTCAAGAAGTTACAGGACCGACGGCAATTGTTGCTTCGGCTCAAATACGCATTCTGGAAAGGCTATGACAAAGGGCCGCTAAGCGACGAACAGATAGACAGCAGTTTCGACAAACTAAGCATGGAACAAATCGCCGAACTGGCAGGCTACAAGGATTCCCGAATGGCTACCTCAAGACTATATGAGACCCGGCAAAAGATTTATGATTGCCTGAAAAGCAAACTTAACATTACCCCTTCAGCCCAATGATTACGGACGAAAATAAATGGACCTTTATCGAGGCATTCCTGGCCGGAAAACTTGATGCGTCGGCGCAAGCCCTGGTCCGGCAGAAGATGGACGAGGACCCGGTTTTTCGAACCGATGTGCTGATTCAACAGGCGCTTAACCGCGAAATCGAAGCGCAGAAACAGGCCGAAGACCGCGAAATCGTAGCGCAGTTCATGGCGAACCGGCCGAAGCGAGGCATCGTGAAGCCGCTGCCGGTACCGATTTGGCGACAAACCTGGTTCCGGGCCGCAGCCGTCCTCGTTCTGGTGGTGGGCTTAGGCTGGCTGGCCTACAACAACCGCGCTCCGGAAATGCTGGCGGTTGAAATTCCATATGACCAACGAGACTTTGGGATGGCAACTGACAGCTCAGTTAACCGAACGACTTTTTCGGTTGAATTCAACAGCCGGGGGCCGTCGGGGGGCGAATACAGCAGCGGTGAAGGCCGTATCCAGCTTTTCCTGCCTGAGCTGCCTGCCGATGCAAAACAATGGATTCTGAGCGATCGGCGTGAGGGCGACTATTTGCTCAGAACGCCCCAGGGAAAATCCTACCAGCTTGATAAACAAACCTCTGGCGAACGAAAACCGCTTTCACCGATTAATTAGTTTCGGCCGCCACCCAGCCCGCCAGCCGACTGTCGCGGTATTCCAGAAAAAGCCACCGTTTGGCACTCCGAAATCCGTAGAAAACCGTGTTCCGGGCACCGGCGATAACGGTCGCCGGTGCCCCATACCGTTTTAGCTGACTGGCCGGACTACCGATGGCGAATCCTTTCAGTGCCAGTCGGCTGCTTTTCAAGACCCGGTGCATCCGCACTGTCGGCGACGAATTCCTGGTTGGCTCGTCGGCAATCGGCAGCAAGTAGCTGGTCAGCGAGTCGGTTCGGGCGATCCGGGCGGCCTTTGAAACGCCGGGGAGTTGTTCCATCGGCGGAAGTTTGGGCAAATTCTTCGGATCTGGCCAGGCCGGAATGGGCGTCTGTTTCTCCGATTTTGCATCCCGGTCCCGAACGAAGCCGTCCAGCCACTGTTTCCAGCCGGGTTGCAGACCTTTTTCAAAATACGACAGATTTTCGGCTGCCCGAAAAGCCCCCTGTGTTACCGCCAGCTTGAACGACTTCCTGGCTTCGTCAGTCTGACCGAGGTCGGCCTGAACGATGCCCAACATCAGATGGGCATTGGCCGACAGCGGTTTCTGCAAATTGGCCAGCGTTTGCCGGGCCTCGCCGGAATTGTTGAGCAGATACTCCGCAATGGACAGGTTGAGCCCGGCCGTCTGGTGCGTGGGTTGTTCCGACAAAGCGATTCGGAAAAGGGTCCGGGCTTCGGTCAACAGTTGCCGAAACGGCAATGAGCGATCGCGTCGCAGCACGGTCAGCAGCCGGTTATCGCTATCGAATTCGACCGGAAATTTAAACCGCAGCCGGGGATTTTCCGTTTCTAGAGGCATCAGGGCCAGCGCCTGATTGAGTTTGATTGCTCCCAGATTGTTGCGCGTTGCAGCACTCGGATACCGTTTGATTAACCCGACAAAAGCATTGCTGGCGGATTCATAATCGCGCAAAAGGTAACTGATTTCGCCGACCTCGAACAGTTGCGCCAGTTCCCGTACCCGGTCGGTGGTGTCGGCCACCATTTTTAAGCGTTGCTGCTTGCTGAGATACCCCGTCAATTGACCGGGTACGAAAGCGTCGTAAAACCGGGTATAGACTTCCGGGGCCAGTGAAAAAGCATCGTAGCCCGACAGATAAGCCATAAATACCCCCGAACGATCGGCGAGGGCTTCCTGATTTTCGAACGAATTGGGGTTGCTGTTTGGCACTTCCAACGGCGAAAAGAATTCCTTTTTACTGCCGTGCCGATACTGAAAATGACCCAGTTCATGCCCCAGCAAACAGGCCAGTGCCGCATCGGCATCGGCACCAAAGCCCCCGCAGAGCGACAGCACATCGTCACCCAGTTCGATTCGGGTCGGATTGTCGGGTCGGTATCTCAACCGGCCTTCGACACCGGTTTGTCGCCGTGGCAGAAGCTTCAGCACGGGCGCATCGGGCGGATTGCCAATGGTCCGGAGCAGCCGGGCATAAACGCGGTGCATCAAAACCGTTTGATCGACCGGTTTTTTCGGGGGTGATACGGGAAAAAGCAGGCTAACTGCCAGTACAAAGTGCATGAAAAAGGGCTGGCCCATGTGAAAACGGTTTTTTTTCGGCGAACCTGTTACATTTCTTTATTCCGCAAGAATAACCAAATGTAACACCCGCCACACCACGGTTTTCCGATTTTATCCATATCCATTGAAACACCCCCCGGTTTCGGTCTCTACGAAGCCGGGGGGTGGATCGATTGGCAGAATTCAATTCATTTTTATCTTGTAGCGTATTTCCACCCAACGGACGCCCAACCTGAATCTTACCAACTAAGCACTATGAAACGCCTGATTCTGCTCATTCTGTTTTTATATCTTGTGCTGGCTCCGCTCATCACGTACAGCCAAAAACCGGAGCTAGTGGTGCCGGTTGGGCATACGGATAATTCTATTTCACATGCCTTTTCACCGGATGGAAGGTATGTACTGACTGGATCAATGGACAACACCATGAAGCTGTGGGAGGTTAGCAGCGGAAAGCTACTGCATAATTTTGAAGGACATTTAAATCCGGTATCATCCATTGCTTTCTCTCCCGATGGTCGCTTTGCTCTTTCCGGATCAATGGACAACACCATGAAGTTGTGGGAGGTTAGCAGCGGCCGATTGGTGCACAATTTTTATACCCACTCAAATGGCGTTTTTTTTAACGTTTCCTCCATTGCTTTTTCCCCCGATGGGCGATATGCCCTGTCCGGATCATGGGATAATACGATGGAACTGTGGGAGGTCAAAAGCGGCCGATTCCTGCATATATTTAAGGGTCATACTCAAGAGATAAATATAGTAGCTTTTTCGCCCGATGGGCGATATGCATTGTCTGGATCAAGCGACCGGACTTTGAAGCTATGGGATGTGAGCAGTGGAAATATCATTCGTAATTTTGAAGGCCATTCAGATAAAGTTACTTCAATGGCTTTCTCAACCGACGGTCGTTTTGTTGTATCCGGATCAGGTGACAAAACCCTCAAAATCTGGGACATTGATACAGGCAAACCAATTCACACTTTTTATGGACATACGGATGATGTAACTTATGTTGCTTTCTCACCCGATGGTCGCCATATACTGTCTGCATCAGCAGAGAATTTATTTTTATGGGAAGTGAACAGTGGGAAGTTACTACACACTAACATAAAATATGCGGGTTTGGCAACCTCCAGGATTCTTTGGCCGGATGTCCACTATGACTCGTCTTCATTCTACAGAAATTTAAAATCTTGGCAAATCAACAGTGAACGGTTATACCGCAGTTTTCAGGGCAATTCGAAGAAAATTGAATTCGTGGCTTTCTCCCCTGATGGTCGCCATATCTTGGCCGGATCAGGGAAGGAGGATGATAATCTGAAGATTTGGGAGGTGAACAGTGGACGACTAATTCGTAGTTTCGGGAGCAATTCAAGCGAGATTCAGTCCATCGCGATCTCCCCCGATAGTCGCTTTGCTCTGACCGGATTACGGGACAGTACTTTCAAAATCTGGGACATTAATACGGGTAAACCGATTCACACTTTTACTGGACATACAGGTAGAGTTAGATCCGTAAATTTCTCCCCTAATGGTCGTTATGCCCTGTCCGGATCATGGGATAATACGATGAAGCTGTGGGACATTAATACGGGTAAACCAATTCACACTTTTAAAGGTCATAAGGATGGGGTTAATTCTGTAGCTTTCTCCCCCAATGGTCGCCATGTCTTGTCCGGATCAGGTCACGACTCCTTAAAGCTTTGGGATGTGAGCAGTGGCCAGTTAATTCGCAGTTTTGAGCAAACCCAAATCTCTTTAAGTCAGACACCAATAGCATTCTCCCCCGATGGTCGCCATATACTGTCTTCATCACATGGTGGACGTCTAAAGCTATGGGATGTAAATAGTGGCCAGTTAATTCGTAGTTTTGAGGGCCATTCTAACAAAATTAGCTCGGTTGCTTTCTCCCCCAATAGTCACTATGCCTTATCGGGATCAAATGATAAAACTCTCAAAATGTGGGAAGTTAACACCGGCAAACCGATTCACACTTTTAGTCATTCAGGGATTGTAACAACTGTTTGCTTTTCACCCGACGGTCGTTTTATTCTGTCTGGATCATGGGACAAAACGCTCAAAATCTGGAACGTAGTCACAGGCAAAGAAATCGCTACCCTCATCGCTGTCGACTCCACCGATTGGGTTGTCACAACCCCTGCCGGGCTGTTCGATGCCTCGCCGGGAGCCATGGACCTCATGCACTACGTGGTCAACGACTACACGGACCAGAATGAACCCTGGAAAGTGATTGAACTCAATCAACTCAAACAACGCTACTACCAACCGGGTTTACTGCCTATTTTGATGGGTTTTAGTCAAGAACCGCTCCGTCAGGTGCCCGCATTTGAGAATGTTAATCTACCACCCAGCATCCAGCTTTCTCTGAAAGGCGAAGCTCTTACGGTCAAACTCATAAACCGCAGGGGTGGTATTGGCCGGATTGCCGTCTTTATCAACGGAGCCGAGGTGGTTGACGATTTACGCGCCAATCCGCAGCGTGATGTCAACCAGAATGTCCTCACGCTCACCCTGCCGCTGACCCGGTTTGCCAATCGATTCGATATGCTGAACACCATCCGGGTGGTGGCCGCCAACGGAGCAAACTGGCTCAACAGCCGCCCCGCCGAAATCAGGTACCGGACTGGTGGTACGACAAGGGGAGGCATAGCCGAAAAGCCATCATCGCCGGGCGTTCGCAAAACCGCGCGGCTGCGGGCCGTGGTGGTCGGCACGTCCAACGTCGGACTGCACTTTGCCCATACCGATGCCGAGCAGATTGCGAATGGTCTGCAACTGGCCGCCACCGAACTGCTCGGCCCGACGAATGTAAGCGTGCAACGGCTCGTTACCAAGCCGGGCGCACCACCCCAGTCCACCAAAGCCGACATTGTAAAAGCGTTGGAAGCCGCCCAGAAAACCCGGCCGGAGGATCTGTTTGTACTACACCTGTCGGGCCATGCCATCAACTACGGCGGGCAGGATGGCGATTTGTATTACCTCACCGCCGGGGCCACCTCGGCCGACGCCAGTTACCTCACCGATCCCGCTATCCGACAGACCTACGCCCTGTCGAGTCAGGAGCTGACCCAGTTTCTCAACCTAATCCCGGCCCGGAAGAAGCTCCTGATTCTGGATGTGTGCGCGGCTGGAAAAGGCGCAGAGAAGCTGCTCGTCGCGGCCCGTGACATTCCCGCCAGCCAGATCCGGGCACTGGATCGACTCCAGGAGCGAACCGGTTTTTACGTGCTGGCCGGTTCGGCGGCTGATGCCGTCAGCTACGAAGCCAGCGTGTATGGGCAGGGGTTACTCACCTACGCCCTCCTGAAAGGCTTGCGGGGTGCGGCCCTGCGCCGGGAAGGTTCCGAGGAGTTCGTGGACGTAGAAAAGTGGCTGGGCTACGCCGTGGAGCAGGTTCCGCTGCTGGCCAAAGGCATTGGTGGTATCCAGCAGCCGTTCTACCGGGGAATTCAGAACCAGCGCAGTTTCGATGTGGGGCGGGTGACGGAGGAGGTGAAAGCTAAAATCCGGATATCCGAACCCAAACCGGTACTGCTGGTCAGAAGCTTTCAGGAAGAAACGCAGTTTGACGACGTGCTGGATTTGAAGAACAAGGTCGAAAATGCCCTGAACGACCTGATCGCCACGCGGGGCGCCGACGCGCCGGTGCTCACGATGGAGGCCAAAGACTATCCGGGAGCTTACACCCTGAGCGGTCGCTACACGCTGCGGGGCGAGGAGATTTCGGTGTCGTGTAAAGTATTTAGGGCCACCGTTGCGGTGGGCGAATTTGTGGTAACGGGGACAAAAAGCAAGCTACCCGAGCTGGCGCAGTCGGTGCTGACCCGGGCGCAGGCCCTGGTGAAACCGTGAGGAGTCCCGGGCTTTCCCGGGTTAACTGGCGGGCGTGACGTGTAGGCAAAAAAAGGTTGTAAAATTTTTCCGGACGGGTTGTTACATTTTACCCCCCCTCCTGAATAACCTACTAAACAACCAAACATTTTGCTAAGTCCCATGAAAAAGCCCGCTATTTTCGCCCTGATTTTAACCCTGTTGTGTGGTTCTCTGTTCGCCCAAAAGACCCCGGTCACCAAGCCCGAAGAGACCGAAAAACCCGCCGTACCGACAACACCCCAAACCCAGAAGGTGCAGGACTACAGCTCGGCCCTGAGCCTGGCCCGCTACGGTTATGCCACGAAAAACGCGTTGTGTCTGATTACGGCTGCCGACATGATGTACAAGCTGAATGTCAGCCCCCTGCCCGCCAGCGCCCGTCAGAACCCCTACGAATCGGCGCCGACGGATTCCAAACCCGCCAAACCCGACCTGGCCAATCCTGAACAACTGCTGATCGACGCCCGACGGCTGGCCAAAGGCGATGCGACCGTGCTGGCCCTGGCAAACCGGGTGAAGCCTGCTCTGCCCACCCGGGGCGCTGTTGGTGGCCCCAAGCGCAGCACGACCAGCGTTTCTGCCAACTCGGTCGACGTGTTCCAAATTCGGTTTCGCGGGTATGAGTCGGCCATCGTAGCCCTGCGGGGTGATGGCGACACGGATCTCGACCTGTATATCTACGACGACAACGGCAATCTGATTGCCCGCGATGACGATTACACCGACGGCTGTGTGGCCTCCTGGACACCGCGCTACACCGGTCTGTTTACCATCCGCGTCAAAAACCGGGGGAGCGTTTACAACCGCTACACCCTGGCCACCAACTGATTATATACCCACATCCAAAACGAACACGATCATGAAACATAGTCTATTTTTCGCCCTGCTGATCGGCATTCTGCTGGGTTGCAAAAAACAAGGGGAGCCTGATCCCGTTGCCCCTACCCCCGTTGTGCCTACACCCGTTGTTCCTACACCTGTTGACCCGATTAGTACACCCCAAAAGGTTACCGGCGAGTGGGTGGCGGCCCAGGGTGGGGGGGGCGGTTTCAATAACTTCGATACCTTCAAAAATTACCAGTTCAATTTTGAGGTAAAAAACGCGAATCAGGATGTGATTGTCGGACTTACCTCGTCCGACATCAATGTAGCCTATGCCTTGTTCGACCCGCTGGGACAGCGTATCGATGTGAGCGGGCAATCGCGGAGTATGTCGAAACTGCACAAACTCAACACCGGAAAACACCGCGTGGTGGTTACCTCCGACCGGCGGGCCGTGGGCAAATTTGAACTTACAATGCTGGGGGTGAACGGTGAACCCGTCCGAATACCGTCGCAGCTTCTGCAATCGGAGACCCAGAACTGGGGAACGCTGGGTGGTGGCGGTCTCGATAAATCATTTAAGAATCATTTCTACACGTTTGACATTACCGACGATAACACCAGCATCGATGTTGAACTGGAATCGCCCGATACGGATATTTCGCTGCATTTATATGATGAATTGGGGCAACTTGTTACAAAGGAATACGGTAACCGCTACGGATTCAAAATTATTGCCGCGAAAAAAGGCACTTACACGGTTATGGCTGGTACCCGTGAGCGGGGAAGCATCGGAAGTTATCGCCTGAACGTATTCGGCAAAGTAGGTAACCTGAAACGGGTGGTCTCACAGTCGACAACGGTATCGGGAAATTGGGCCTCAGGTGCCGCATTCGATACCTATACGATCCAGATTACCAATACTAATTCGCCACTGGATATAAATCTCTCCTCGGCCGACATCGACGTTCGGATAAACTTGCAGAACAGCGTCGGTCAGCAACTTGACAACACCTGCTGTGCGGTCAAGTCAACGTATCTCGCGATTGAAAAAGTAACACAGGGTACCTACCGGATCATGGTGCAATCGTATCCTTCTGCAACCAGACGGGGCCCTGGCAACTACACCCTCACGGTTCACGGCCAGTTCACCGATTTCAAAAAGATGTAACTTCTCTAAACAAGCCCACAAATGAAAAAGTCCTTAACATTAGTGATGATCCTGCTCGCCCTCAGTCTGCCGGTTGCCGTTCGCGCCCAGACCAAAGCGCGGGTTCTGAAAACACCGGCTGCGGCCCCTGCCAGAAAACCGGCACCGCGCACGCCCGGCACCCCCGCTGCAGACCGGGCCAATTCGTCGAAACTTCCCCAGAAAACTACTCCGCCCCCACCACCGCCACCCACTCCGCCACCGGCTCCACCAAGTACGACGACCCAGTCGTCGCCCGTCCGGGGGTATGCCTGGAAATCGAGCCGCTCGCCCAGCTATGGCTACAAAAAAGGCGACAACCTGCTGAACATCGGCGTTGGGCTGTCATCGTATTACTACGGCAACCCCCTCGGCATTTCGTATGAAGCGGGTATCGACAAGGATTTCAGCGTCGGTGCTCAACTGGATTACAACTCCGGCAATTACGGCAATTACTACTACAACAGCTCCCGCTGGCGGTATACCGCCACTTATCTGGGTCTCCGTGGGTCTTTTCACGTCAACCGGCTCCTGAAGTTGAACACCCAGAAGGTCGACCTCTACGCCGGGCTGGGGTTGGGCTACCGCAGCTTCCGGTGGAATGATTCGGCGTATGGCTACGGGTACGATGCCCGCAGCGGGCTATTCCTGAACTACTTTATTGGCGGCAAATACTACTTCAGCCCGAAAGTTGGTGCCTTTTTGGAACTGGGCTACACCGGCCTGTCGTCGTCGCGGGTTGGGCTTTCGGTCAAATTTTAAGGACACCAGGACGATCAAACGGTTTTGACGGATGAATAGTTACAAGAAAATTGCCATTGGGATAGTCGCTCTGGTCGTGTTGTGGCATCTCGTTGTGGCCATGACCAACCAAATTACGGTCTGCGGCCTGTTTTTGTCGAAACCGGCTGACCCAGGGTATGGGTGGGCCGACAGCGGCAATGCCGATGCCCGGTTTTTCTGGCAAATCACCGGCGTAAAATGGCTGGCGGGCATCAAACATCCGGAGTTCAATGCCGAAACGACCCCAACCCAGGGCGACTGGAAACCACTTCCGGGCTATCAATTTACCGATCAAGCAAAAGGGCTGGAAACCCACTGGGAAGCCGGTTTACTGCACTCGGATTACATGGCCTGGTCCGACGAAGTAGAGGGCAAATGGATTCCCGTCACCGGATACCGATTTGTTTATCAGGGTGATACATTTATCGAGTCGGTTTGGGATCCAGGCAAACGATACGATGATTTGAAGGTTATTTCGCTGCCGGAAAAAGACCAGTACAAACCCTTTGCGGGCTATACGTTTCTCGAACCGGGTCAATCGCTTAAGGTGGTCTGGACACCCGGGCTGGTCAATTCCGATAATCCGAGACTAATCGCGGGCACGAAAGAAGGCACCTGGAAGGTCAACCATACGCCGTCCCGGCGGTCCGGTGAGGTGCCCTGGGTGGTTAAAAAGATTGCCGAGCGGGTCATTATTCACGCTTTCTAATTTGGCCACAGGAACATTCGATCCGGAGATAATCCACCAAAAAGCACAACGCGAATCGGGCACAGAATGCCGGATTCGCGTTGTGCTTTTTGTAATAACCGGGGTCTTCTGCGGAATCGTAGCCGAAAATTTGGGACACTTCCGCTTTCGTTTTATCTTTAAAGCGCACTTCATCTACTTTTCTACGCTAAAAACGGTTACTAACCCATGAGACAAAAAATCACCGCCCTGGTTGCGGTATGCATGACCCTGACCGTCCGAATCTGGGCGCAGGCTCCTTCAACGACGCCTTACAAGGCCAATGACCGCTTTGAACAGCTTGGCCCCCAACTCCCCACCCCCAACACTTTCCGGACGGCCACCGGTGCACCGGGCCGGGATTTTTTCCAGAACCGGGCCGATTACGACATCAAGGTGGAACTGGACGACGCGAACCAGAAAATCATTGGCTCAGAACGGATTACGTACTACAACAACTCGCCTGACGCCCTGAAATACCTCTGGCTCCAGTTGGATCAGAACCTGTTTGAGAAGAATTCAACGGCCAACTTAACCACCCGGTCGGCGGTTTCGACCAGCGGTAGCAACCTGACCCGGTTGCACAACCTCAACAATGCCGAGCCCGGTGCCCAGGTCGATCCCCAAAAAGAATATGGCCATAAAATAACCGCCGTTCGGGACGCGACCGGCAAACCGCTGAAGTATACCATCAACGGAACCATGATGCGGATCGATCTCTCCGCTCCGCTGAAACCGGGTCAGAATTTCGTATTCGGCGTCGACTGGAATTACAACATCACGGCTTATTATGGGCGGAGCGGCTACGAATTTTTCGAGAACGATGGCAACCGGAATTACTTCATTGCCCACTGGTTTCCGCGTTTGTGCGCCTACGACGACGTGAACGGCTGGCAGAACAAGCAATTTCTGGGACAGGGCGAGTTCACGCTGATTTTTGGCAATTACAAAGTGGCCATCACCGTTCCCAACGACCACATCGTGGGGTCGACCGGCGAATGTCTGAACTACAAGCAGGTGCTGACGCCCACGCAGTTCCAGCGGTTGCAGAAAGCATCGACCTCGAAAATGCCCCTTAAAATTGTGACGCAGGACGAAGCCATCGCGGCTGAAAAAGGCAAACCAACCGGCAAGAAAACCTGGATTTACAAAGCCGACAACGTCCGGGATTTCGCCTTTGCCTCATCGCGCAAATTCATCTGGGATGCCATGCAAACCGACGTGTATGGCAATGGGAAGAAAATCTGGAGCATGTCGTTCTACCCCAAAGAAGGCAATCCGCTCTGGGAACAATATTCGACCCGCGCCGTCGAACACACGCTGAAGTCGTACGGAAACCGCACGATTCAATACCCGTATCCAGTCGCCATTTCGTGCCACGCCACGCGCTACGGCGGCATGGAGTACCCGATGATCAGCTTCAACGGCGGTCGGCCTGAACCCGACGGCACGTATTCGCCCGGAACCAAAGCTGGCATGATTGGGGTCATTATTCACGAAGTGGGTCACAACTTTTTCCCGATGATCGTCAACTCCGACGAGCGGCAATGGACCTGGATGGACGAAGGACTGAACAGTTTTTGCCAGTATCTGGCCGAAAAAGAATGGGACTATAACTTCCTGAGCGGCTATGGCGAACCGCAACGCATTGTGCCCTATATGAAATCGGACCCGGCCACGCTGTCGCCCATCATGACCTCGTCGGACAACATCATCCAGTTTGGCCCGAATGCCTACGATAAGCCCGCCGTAGCGCTGAACATTCTGCGCGAAACCGTCATGGGCCGCGAACTGTTCGACTACGCTTTCAAGGAATATGCACGCCGGTGGGCCTTCAAGAATCCTACCCCGGCCGATTTCTTCCGCACCATGGAAGACGCTTCCGGTGTCGATCTGGACTGGTTCTGGAAAGGCTGGTTCTACGGCGTCGAACCCGTCGATCAGGATCTGGTCGAAGTCGACTGGTTTACGCTCAACACCCAGAATCCCGAAATCGAGAAAGCCCTGGCCCGTTCCGAGGCTGAAGCGAAAGCCAAAACCATGAGCAAGATTCGCGACGCGGCCACGAAAGACCAAACCGTAGTCGCCAAGGACTCGACGATGCGCGATTTCTACAATAGCTACGACCCGTTTGCGGTGACGGATGCGGACAAGAAGAGATACCAGGATTATCTGGCGTCGCTCAACGAGGAGGAGCGCAAGACGCTCGACTCGAAGAATAATTTTTATACGCTGACGCTGAAGAACAAGGGCGGTTTGCCGATGCCGGTGATCATTCGGATGCAGTTTGAGGACGGTACGGATTCGGTGGCGCGGTTTCCGGCGGAGATCTGGCGGTTCAACGATGCGCAGATCAACAAGGTGATTGCGACCACGAAGAAGGTGACGCAGTGGACGCTCGATCCGTTCCAGGAAATCGCCGACATCGACACAGACAACAATTCATTCCCGCGCCAGGCACAAAAACCGACGCGTTTCCAGTTGTATAAACAGCAGGCTGGTGGCCGTGGGGGCGCGCAGGGACCAAACCCGATGCAGCAACAGCGGCAAGAGACGCAACCACCGGCTACGCAGGGCGGAGCGCCTAGAAGGTAAAAAAAGGAATTTCAAATGTGAAATGATGAATACTAAATGTAAAAGTGAAGAGCGCCGGGCTACTTTTACATTTAATATTCATCATTTCACATTTGAAATTCCTTTTTTAATTGATTTGTGCCTCACCGACCACCGGTGTTTCGGGCCGACGTTCGCCGATTTGTTGCCGCCACATGGCGTAGTACAAGCCTTTCTGGTCGAGCAGTTCGGCATGGGAGCCGGTTTCGGCAATTTTGCCTTTTTCCAGCACAATGATCGTATCGGCGTGCATAATGGTCGAAAGGCGGTGGGCAATGAGAATGGTGATCTGTTCGCGCCGGGCCGAAATGCTGCGAACGGTGTCTGAAATGGCCTCTTCCGTCAGCGAATCCAGCGCCGAGGTGGCTTCATCGAAAATCAACAGCCGGGGATGCCGGATCAGGGCGCGGGCGATGGAAATCCGCTGTTTTTCACCCCCGGATAGTTTCATGCCGCCCTCGCCCAAAACCGTCTGAATGCCCTTTTCGGAGCGGGCAATAAGTTGATCGCAGGAGGCTTTGTGAAGGGCTTCCAGGATGTCCTGGTCGGTGGCATCGGGTTTCACAAACAGCATATTTTCTTTGATCGTACCGGCAAACAGTTGCGTATCCTGCGTCACAAAGCCGATCTGCCGGCGCATCGGGTTGTAGCGAATCTGACTCGCCGGCACGTCATTAAAGTAAATTTCCCCCGAAACCGGTTTATACAATCCCAGCAGCAGCTTCACCAGCGTCGATTTTCCCGAACCCGAAGGCCCCACAAAAGCAACCGTTTCGCCCATGCCGACCCGGAACGAAATGCCGTCCATCGCGTTCTGTTTAGCGGTTTGGTGTCGAAAAACGACGTTGTCGAACCGCAGGTGTTCCAGAACGCCAAAGTCGATGGAATCGTCGGGCCGCCGTTCGATGGATTTGTGCATCAGGTTGTCGAAAAGTCCCAGCGAGGATTCGGCTTCGCGGTACGACAGGATGATGTTGCCCAAATCCTGCAAGGGCGCAAAGATGGCCGTGGAGATGAACTGCATCGAAATGAGTTCGCCGGTGGTCAGCACATCCCGAAAAATGAGCCACAGCAAGGCAAACAAAATCGACTGTTTCAGTACGTTCAGGGTAGTTCCCTGCAAAAACGACAACGTACGAACCTGTTTGGTTTTTTCCATTTCGAGGTCGTAGATCCGTTGCGTATACTGCTTGAGTCGCCGGATTTCCGGAAACGTCAGCCCCAGACTCCGCACCAGTTCGATGTTGCGCAGGGATTCGGTGATGGCTCCGGCCAACTTCACGGTTTGCCGGTTGACGGCCTTCTGAACGGTTTTGATTTTCTTGCTGAGCAGTCCGGTCAAACCGCCCAACACCAGAATTCCGATGACGAAAATGGGAATCAGCGCCCAGTGTTTGGTGACGGCATACCAGATCAGAAAACCCATCCCGACGATGGATGAAAACAGGATGTTGATGAAGGCATTAATAAACTTCTCGGTATCCGTCCGTACTTTCTGCAACAGGGCGACGGTTTCGCCACTTCGCTGTTCCTCGAATTCTTGAAAGGACAACCGCAGCGTTTGTTTCAGTCCGTCGTTAAAAACCTGCGTACCAAACCGTTGCACGACCAGCCGCATGAAATATTCCTGAAACGATTTGGCCAGCCGCGCCAGCGTGGCGATGCCGACGGCAATCAGCAGCCAGAACAAAACGCCTTTCACCAGCTCGGTTTCGGGCCGCACCGCCGGTTTGGTCGCGTATTCGTCGATGATCTTTCCAAAAATCAACGGATCGATCATCATCAGAATCTGACTGACACCCGCCAGCAGCAGCGACAAACCCACCAGCCACCGGTGCGGTTTCAAATACATCCACAGAATACCCATAAATTCACATCCAATATTCGTACCAGCCTGAAAGGCTGTAATCATTAGACCCGGGCATCGCCCGGGGAACGCCGGATGTGATCATTATCATCCATACCCCAAACCCCGGGTAATCCCCCGATCCCGGATGATTCTCACCCCCCGGGCGATAAACCAAACCCCGGACGATAACCCAAACCCCGGGTGATGCCCGGGGCTAGTGATGGCAGCCTTTCAGGCTGGTTGGTAAGTAGACTCGAAAACCGGTGGTTTTGTTCGGCTGGGTTTCTGAACAGGCCACGGAACAAATAGGAGATAAAAATGGATTTATTAGCTATTTTTTCATGAAAAATTCGTCCTTTTTGAAATTTTAATACTGATTAAACAGAATACGCTTTCTTTGCCGAACTGTACGCCCAAAATAGACAATGAACGATCGTGCTTTACTCCTAACCAATGGATTGCTGGCCTCACCGGATGCGAAAACCGCCCACGGACTCATTCGGGACAGCGAACGCTACACCATCGCCGGTGTGATTGACCCTCCGACCGCTGGCCGTGACGCGGGTGAAGTACTGGATGGGAAACCCCGTCAGATTCCGGTATTTGCCTCGCTGGAGGAGGCCTTGGCCGCCGTTGGGCCCGTGCAATGTGGCATTGTGGGCGTCGCTACCGTCGGCGGTGTTTTGCCGGAAGAGATTCTGACGTTGATCAAAACGTGCCTGCAAAACGGGTTGTCGGTTGTCAATGGCCTCCATGATTTGCTGAACGACCGACCTGAACTGGTGGCGCTGGCGGCAGAATACCGTGCCAACCTGATTGATATTCGGAAACCCAAATCCCGCGCCGAACTGCATTTCTGGTCGGGCGATGTTTTCAAGATTACCGCCCCCATCATTGCCGTGCTGGGCATGGACTGCGCGATGGGCAAGCGAACCACCACCCGGCTGCTGACCCAGGCCTGCCAGGCAGCCGGACTCCATGCGCAGATGATTTATACCGGCCAAACCGGCTGGCTCCAGGGCGGAAAATACGGTTTTATTTTCGACTCGACGCTCAACGATTTCATTTCCGGCGAAATCGAACACGCCCTCGTGTCGTGCTGGCAGGAAACCGGTGCCGATGTGCTGGTGATCGAAGGCCAATCGTCGTTGCGGAATCCCAGCGGCCCGTGTGGATTGGAATTTATGGTTTCGGGCAATGCAAAACACGTTGTCCTGATGCACGCGCCCAAACGCACGTATTTCGATTATGACGAGCATTGGGGCAAAATTCCGTCGGTGGAATCGGAAATCGAAATCATCCAAAAGTTCGGATCTGAGGTGATAGCACTAGCTTTAAACACGGAAAATTGCACCCTGGAAGAAACCAAGCAGTTTCAACAGGAATACACCGAACGGCTAGGCATTCCGGTGTTGCTGCCCCTCCAGGAAGGCCTGGCGCCGGTGGTTCCGATCATCCGTCAACTTGTTGAAAAAACCGTTCATCATGCAGATTAAATCCATCCGGGCCTACCGCCGGGACCTGGCACTCACGAAACCGTATACGATTGCCTACCAGACGATTTCGGCCGTTGAGAACATCTTTCTGACCGTCGAATTAGCCAACGGCATCATCGGCGTTGGGGCCGCCAACCCGTCGCCGGAAGTGGTCGGCGAATCG
Organism: Larkinella humicola; assembly: GCF_008727875.1. Classification (GTDB taxonomy): domain Bacteria; phylum Bacteroidota; class Bacteroidia; order Cytophagales; family Spirosomataceae; genus Larkinella; species Larkinella humicola. The sequence continues at coordinate 62,822 of NZ_VTWS01000009.1, forward strand.
CCGGATCAGACGTTCGCCAATCTGCAAAGTGACAGCATTGCCCGGTTTGTGGGCCGCGACATTCGCCATGCGTTTCAGTTGATCGACGAAGCCGGGCAGCAGTTTCCAAATCTGCCCGGCACACTGGCGGCTTTCGACATTGCCCTCCACGATGCCCTCGGGCAGTTTCTGGGCATTCCGGTGGTCGAGCTGTACGGACAAAAAGTCAGGGCCTTACCCACTTCCATCACGATTGGGATCATGCCGATTGCCGAAACGCTGGAAGCCGCGCGCGAATACATTCAGCAGGGTTTCCGGGTGTTGAAAGTCAAAACCGGACTCGACGTCGCCGAAGACATCGGACGAATCCGAAAACTTCGGGAACAGTTTGGCCCCGACATCGTGCTGCGCGTCGATGCCAATCAGGGGTATACCGTCGATCAGTTGATTCAGTTTATCGGACAGACCGACGACGCCAGCGTCGAACTGATCGAGCAACCGTTGCCGGTGGGAACGGAGGAAGAACTCCGCTCACTGCCGTTGCCTCTTCGCCAGCGCCTGGCCGCCGATGAATCGCTGAAAGGGGGTGAGGCCGCGCTGAAACTGGCGCAGGAGCCGCAACCGTTCGGGATTTTCAACATCAAACTCATGAAGTGCGGGGGAATCCGGGGCGCATTCGACATCGCGACGGTGGCCCGGCTGAGCCAGATTGAGCTGTTCTGGGGCTGCAACGACGAGAGTATTGTCAGCATTGCGGCCGCTTTGCACGCGGCTTTTGCCTGTCCACATACCCGCTACCTCGATCTGGACGGCAGCCTGGACCTCGCCGAAGACGTTGTCAAGGGCGGTTTTAGCATTGAAAATGGCCTGATGCGGCCCACCGGATTGCCCGGTTTGGGACTCACCGACTTAACCCTGTAACCGATGAAACCAGCCCCTAAATTAGCCCGGGTATTGAGCTTGCCCACTGCTATTGTACTGGTGATCAGCGTCATGGTAGGATCGGGCGTATTCAAGAAAATCGCCCCGATGGCCGACGCCCTGCAGTCGCCCGGTCTGATTCTGCTTTGCTGGCTGCTGGCGGGGCTGGTGAGTCTGGCCGGTGCGCTGACCAATGCTGAAATGGCGGGCATGTTTCCGAATTCGGGGGGCGAATACATCTATTACCAGAAAGTCTACAACCGCTTTTTTGCCTTTATCTACGGCTGGAGCAATTTCACGGTGGTCAAAACGGCGGCTATTTCCGCGCTGGCGCACATCTTTGCCCAGTCGCTGGTCGGTTTGCTGGTGTTGAATGACGAAGCCGGATTCTGGACCAAAGGAATCGCTTCCGCGCTCATTATCCTCCTCAGCCTGGCCAGTTACCGCGGCATCCGGTTTGCGGGCGGCATCAGTTGGGTGCTGATGTGCGTCATTTTGCTCACCATTGTCGGGATCACCATCGCGGGGTTCAGTTCTCCGCTGGGCAGTTTCGACCACCTGAGCCGGAATAGCCCGGCCTTCGACGGCGGGGCTATTGAAGGGATGGTTCTGGTCAAAGCCCTCTTCATCGCGTCGCTGGGCGCTTTCTGGGGCTACGACGGCTGGAACAACATCGCATTTCTGGGGGAGGAGATCCGGAATCCGCAGCGAAATTTGCCGCTAGCGCTTGGCATCGGCACCTTGTTCGTCGTGGGCCTGTACCTGCTCCTGAACGTCATGTACGTATACGTATTGCCGATCGAGGAGTTGATCGCGCTTAACCAGACGCCCGGCCGGATTGCCGCCGTCGAAGTTATCCGGCGGGTCAGTGGCTCGACCGGGGCCACGCTGGTATCTGTCCTGATTTTGTGTACGACCTTCAACGCCACCAACAGTTCCATTCTGACATCGGCCCGGCTGTATTACGCGATGGCCCGCGACGGTCTGTTTTTCAGCACGGTAGCCCGGATTCACCCCCGGTTTCAGTCGCCCTCGGTGTCGATTGTCTGGCAGGCGGTTTGGGCCGTGGCGCTGGTCTGGTCCGGCACGTTTGATCAATTGACGGATATGCTGGTCTTTGCGTCGTTCATTTTCTACGGTTCAACGGCCTTTGGCGTCCTGCTGCTCCGGCGATCCCAGCCCGATTTGTCCCGCCCCTATCGCGTTATCGGCTACCCGGTTTTGCCGGTCGTTTTCTGTCTTTTCTGCATGACGCTGGTGGTCATCACCCTCATCGAACAGCCCCGCGAAGCGTTGATGGGGCTCGGATTGATTGCCACCGGAATTCCGTTTTACGGGTTTTGGTATCGGCAGAAACCGGGGAAAGTTTAGGCGCGAAAAGCCTGATTGTGAATCATTCCGGACAACGTTGAGGCTACCCGTGCACCTTCTTAAATCCCATCGGGTTCACTCCGGTTACCTTTTTGAAAACCCGGTTGAAATACGATAAACTCTCAAAACCGCTTGCAAAACAGACTTCAGTCACCGACTGGTCGGCCAGCAACAGCCGCTTGGCTTCCCGAATTCGGTATTGGTTGACAAATTCCGTGAACGTCATTCGGGTCATCTTTCGGAAATACCGGCAGAAAGCAGCCACGGTCAGGTTGGTCACATCGGCCAGTTCGGCCATCTCAATTTTCCGCTGGTAGTTAGCGTCGATAAACCGGTACACGCGCTGCAATCGCTGCTGTTCCTTCTGGTTATACGGAAATCCGACCGGGCGGTTGTTCAACAAAACCGACTCCGACGAGGTGGCCAGTAGTTGAAAAATCTCCAGCAACTCGATCAGTTGACGGAAGTGGGACCGCCCGTGCAATCGCGCAAGCCGCTTTCCCACCAGCCGTTTGGTGTTGCCGTAAAACGCAACTCCCCAGCGGGCCTGATCGAACAAGCGGGCGATGGCGGCCAGCTCCGGCATTTTCTGAAAGTTATCCCGCAAAAAATCCTCCCGCATCTGAACCACAACTTTCCGGTAGTCCGTCCGAACCCCATAATCGAAGTTCAGATGCGGCACGTATGACCCGATAAACACCAGGTCGCTGCCTTCGTAGCGCGAAAGATGATCGCCCACATGGCGCGGACCGTCAGCGCCTTCGATGAAAACCAGCTCGAATTCCGGATGGAAATGCCACATGAAAAAATCATTCAGATGGGGCGTCAGCAACAGCCGGAATGAACTGTCGCGATCGGGTTTGATTTCTTCCAAATACGCTTTCATCGCTGTACTATTTGTACAAAACTATACATACTACCGCCAAATTAATAACCAATAGATCAATCCTGTTCAAGTATTGGCCAGTGGACGTGTAGCGTTCGCCGGTAGTCGGGTGCTACCTTTGTCCTATCCAATCCTTAACTGATCCGACTTATGGAATCAATGACACCAACAATGACCCCGGACAATGCCCACAAAGACATGCCCGGAAACCCGTCGACGGCCACCAGCAGCCACCTCAAACTCAACGACCGCTCGAACGGAAAACCGCTTCGGGTGCTCTCGGAAGCCGATTGGCAGTTCTGGATGGAAAACGGCTACATCGTGATTAAAAATGCCGTATCAAAAGAACAGGCGGAACGTTTAGCGCAGTTTCTGTGGGAATTTGAAGAAAAAGACCCCAACGATCCGGAAACCTGGTATGCACCACCCCGCGCCGAAATGAAAATGAAGGAGTTAAGCAACAGCGGTATGGTGGAGCTTTACAACCACCAGTATCTGTGGGATAACCGGCAGTCGCCCCGCATTTATGACGCCTTTGTGGACATCTGGGGAACTGAAAAACTCTGGGTCACCATCGACCGCGCCAACCTTAACCTGCCCGCCCGACCCGGTTATGAATTCAAAGGCTTCATTCACTGGGATTACGACCCGGAAACCAAACCGCAAAACGTGCAGGGCGTACTGGCGCTGGCCGACCAAACCGACGAAAACATGGGCGGTTTTCAGTGCATTCCCGAACTCTACCGCACCTACGATACCTGGAAACTGACTCAGCCCGCCGACCGCGATCATTTTAAACCCGATACGACCGGTTTTGGGCTGGTAAAAGTAAAACTGGAAGCCGGCGATCTGCTGATTTTTAACAGCACACAACCACACGGCATTCGGCCGAACCGGACCACTGATAAAGTCCGGATTGCGCAATACATCTCCATGATGCCCGCCCAGGAAGACCATGAAACCCTGCGGCAGTGGCGCATCACGTCGTGGAAGGATCGCAAAGCCCCCGAAGGCTATGCCTTTCCCGGCGACCCGCGCGGCTGGGAACAATTGAAATACCAAACCGCTGAGTTGAGCGAGTTGGGCAAAAAACTGCTGGGGCTGGAAAGGTGGTGATCTTTGCCGGATAGGAACACGGATGAAACGGATTTACACCGATTTTAACCTGTTTTGATCGGTTTCTGATTCGCATCCCGGTTCCCTGTTTCAGAGGTCTGCCGGGGGCACACACCTCCCAAATCATAACAATTATCGAATTTCGGTAGTATTCATGTAGAGCGACACAACGAATGAGGAGCTTGATTTGAATAAAACCGGTAGCAGAATGATTGGGAATAAAATCCATTTAACAGACCAATACAGCACCAAAAAACACCTGACGTTCAGTGGCTTAGTAGTATTTTTTCTAATATTCTCCTACGGCCTGTATGCCCAGAAAACCGCCGGAGGCAATCCGGTAGACAGTTTACCGGTTATTCCGCAACCCGGTATTCCGGTCGATAGCATCATTGCCCGGCTTGAAAAAGGGCATACGGCCTTAAACGACATCAGCAACCGAACCCGGCGGGGATTCAGCACCTGGCAAATCGAGAACAACCTTCCGGAAGTTCAGTCGTACGTCAAAACGATTCGGACTAACCTGGCGCTGTATCGAAAGGTGCACGACATGAAAAACATGCTCATGTTTCAGGTGCTGCTCGAGGACATGCAAACGCAGCTTAAGGTCTGGCGGGAAACACTTTCCGGGTATGAAAAACAATTGTCGGGCATGAACGGGCAGTTGATTTCGCTGGCGCGGGATTCGGTGCTGGTTCTCCCCGCCGATAGTTCATACCGGGCTTTGTATTTTAACTCACTGAAAGAATTGCGGCAACAGTGGATCGACGCCAGTGAATCGACCAATAAAAACCTGACCCGCATCAATAAACTTCAGGCCGCTGTTTCCGACGGATATTTCGAAACCGCCGAGTTAACCAATGTCGTCAACGAGCGCATTCGGGAGTTTAACGTCAAAATTACCGGCAAGGAAACCGATTTTATCTGGGCCATTCCCAAAAGCGTGGGTTCCGACGATCACCTGGATAATTTGATCAAACGTTCCTACGAAGGACAGCGGGACATGCTGGCGTATTATTTCGACCGAAGTGCCGGCAACGGGTTCTACATGTTGATCATTGGTGCGGCCTTTTTTGCCTGGGTATACCGGAGTTTTTCGATTATCAAACGTCACGGAAAACCGCAGGAAATTCGGAAGGAATTAAAAATTAAATACCTCCGCGCCATGCCTGTTTTTCCGGTGCTGGTTCTCGTCTTTAATTTCGCTCCTTTTTTCGATCTTCGCCCCCCGGCCGTTTACGTCGAACTGACGCAGTTTATCCTTTTACTGGCGCTTACCGGTCTCTTTTTCCGAAGCTGGCCCCGGCAGCTTTTTCTCAACTGGCTGGCCATCGTTGCGCTGTATGTTCTGGTCATCATCACCCGAACGTCAATCATTGACCCGGGCATCACCTTCCGGCTTTGGCTCCTGATTCTCAATGCCATATCGGTCGTTTTCGGGTTCTTGTTTCTGTTCCGAATCCGCAAAACGCTCTCGCTCACCGGTTTTATCAAACAGGTTTCCATTCTGTATATTATCCTGAATGTCCTGGCAGTCTTCTGCAATATTCTTGGCCGAATGAGCCTGGCGAAAATCTTCTCGACGGCGGCTATTTACGGCCTGACGCAGGCCGTTGGACTTTTCACGCTGATTCAGATTATCAACGAAGCCTTTGCGCTTCAGGTTGTGAGTGGAAAACTCGCCGATGGCATTGCCGCCCGGTTTAATTACGCCAAACTGGAAATCGGCTTACACCGGCTGATGAGCGCCCTGGCCGTAATCGCCTGGCTGATTATTTTCACCAACAACCTCTACGTCTATAATGCCGTTTATCAAACCGTTTCCCATTTTTTAGGAACGGAACGAAGTGTTGGCAGCACGACCTTTACGTGGGGAAACATCGTGTTGTTTTTCCTGGTTCTATACCTTTCCGGTGCGCTGCGGAAATACATTGGCTATTTTTTCGGAGAAACCGACGACGAAATCGGCGGAAACATCAGCAATGCCGATTCGCGGCTGGTGATGATCCGGCTTTTCATGCTCATCGGCGGTTTTTTGTTCGCCATTCTGGCTTCCGGAATCGGGCTGGACAAGGTAACGGTGATTGTCGGTGCGTTGGGCGTCGGGATTGGGCTAGGGCTTCAGAACATTGTCAATAACCTGGTTTCCGGTATCATTCTGATCTTCGATAAACCGTTTCAGATCGGTGATTTTATCGAGATTACCAACAAAAAAGGGCGCGTGAAAACCATCGGAATTCGTTCCAGCCGCCTGCTCACAACGGAAGGTTCGGAAGTGATCATTCCCAACGGCGATCTGCTGTCGGGACAGGTCATTAACTGGACCATTAATCACAAAGCCAAACGAATTGAGCTGACCATTAAAGCTGATGCGGAACACGAATTAAGTACGCTGAAAGCATTGATTAAAGAAGAGATCTCGAAACATCCGAACGCCGTGAAACGCCAGCAACCCGAAATTTTTCTCTCGACCATTACGAACGATGCCATCGAGTTAAAAGTGCGGGTCTGGATCAATTCGGTCAACAAAGAAGATCAGTTTCGGAGTGAAGTTTTGTTGAATCTGTACCGGCGGTTTAAAGAAGTGGGGATTAAGATGATGTAACGTTGACAGGAACACGGGTTGAACCGATTTTGCTCTGTGCTTATCTGTACAATCGGTTCAATCCGCGTTCCTGTCAAAAAATTCTGCTTCCGCCCAAATCGGGGTGATGGAGTCCGGGTTACTCGCTTCGTAAACTCTTCACCGGATTGGACAAAGCCGCTTTTATAGTATGAAAACTGACGGTCAGCAACGCAATCACCAACGCCAGCAGTCCGGCTGCGGCAAAAATCCACCCCGAAAGGCGGATGCGGTAGGAATAATCCTGAAGCCACTGGCTCATGGCGTACCACGTAATCGGAGTGGCCATTAGAAAGGCCATCAAAACCAGTTTCAGAAAGCCTCTGGATAAGAACGTAACGATCTGGCTCACCGTGGCGCCCAACACCTTCCGGATGCCGATTTCTTTCCGGGATTGCTCGACCGTGAAGGAGGTCAATCCGAATAACCCAAGACAGGAAATGAAAATTGCCAGGGCCGCAAAAAGGCCCGCTAAGGTTTTGGTACGCTGTTCGTTCTCGAATTTCTGCGCATATTCCTGATCCACAAACTGATAATCGAAGGGATAGGCCGGGTTGTATTTTCTGAAAGCATCTTCGGCTTTTGCCAGATTTTCCGCCGTCGAATTTGCGGGGTTGAACTTGATGTGCATGGTATTGAACCAGGCCCCCGGCCCCTGAATAACCACTGGCGGAATGGGGTTATACGGCGACCCCACAATGTAATCCCTGACCACACCCACAACCCGCCAGCTTCGCTTTTGGTCCCGGTTGGAAAGCGTCTGCCCGACCGGATTTTTAAAGCCCATCAGCTTGACAGCGGTTTCGTTCAACACCACGGAAAAGCTATCCGCCGGGTACCGGTAACCATCGATATCCCGCCCTTCGACCAACGTCATGCCCGCCGTTCTGACCAGATCGGCATCCGAACTGAAGATCGTGATGGCGGTGTTGGTATCTTTTGGATTTTCGCCCGGCCACCGAAGCCCCCAGCTCCGCCAGCCGTCGTTCGTCAGGTCCGTCATGGTTTTTGTGACGGAAACCGCAGCCCCCGAACGAAGTAGTTCCTGTTTGATCGGCGCGTAATTCTTCTCAATGTCACCGACAAAATTGACGTGAATCAAATCGTCGTTCGCGTAACCTTTGTCCCGTCCCTGGCCGTAAATGATCTGGTCGCGGACAATCATCGTGGCAGTAACAAGCACGATGGCAAAGGTAAACTGGAGCACCACCAGCACTTTCCGGGGCGACAGGCCCAACTGGCTTTTTTTGAATTGCTTCGTAAAAATGCCGACCGGCTGGAAGGAGGAAAGGTAAAAAGCCGGGTAACTGCCCGCCAGCAAACTGGTGAGAACCACAAAGCCAACAGTACAGAGCCAGAACGAATACTGCTGGTAGGGAATCGAAAGCTGCGTGCCGATGAGCGTATCGAACGCCGGCAAGGCCAGCCCAACCAGTAACAGGGCAACGGCCCCGGCCAGACAGGCGGTGAGAAAGGCTTCAGTAATAAACTGCCCGATCAACGACCCGCGCCCGGCCCCGGCCACTTTCCGCACGCCAATTTCTTTCGCCCGTTTTTCACTTCGGGCCGTACTCAGGTTCATGAAGTTGATGCAGGCAATCAGCAAAATAAAGGCGGCAATCAGCCCAAACACGCGGACGGTTTCGATGCGCCCCCCCACCGGTTTTCCGTTTTCAAATTCAGCGTACAGGTGCCACTGGCTCAGCGGGAACAGGAAATGCGTCCAGACATCCCGGCGCCCCGCATACCGCTGCGTCAGGTCTTTGATTTTTGCCGTGAAGGCGGCCGGGTTCGTATTCGGTTTCAGCAAGACATACGTTGGCGTGTTGTTGCTGAGCCAGCTCTCGTTGCTCCAGCCGCTTCCCAGTTTTTTCAGATAATCCCACGGCAACAGGTATTCAAACGTAAAACGCGTATTTGGTGGTAAATCCTTTAAAACACCGGTGACCACGAAATGATCGACGGAATCGAGCCGGATCGTTTTGTTCAGCGCGTCGGTGGTGCCGAACAGCTTCCGGGCGAGTTTTTCGGTAATGACAATGGACGAAATCGTGGTGAGCTGCTCGTTTTTAGACCCTTCCACCAACGGAAAGCTGAACAGTTGCAGGAAAGAAGGGTCCGCAAACGCCCCCGGAATACCGGTGAATCGGTTGTCATCGACCCGGATCAGAAACTGGTCGACGTCTTTTACCCGCGTAACGGCTTCTACTTCCGGATAATTTTGTTGCAAGGTCGGGGCCAGCGGTTGGGAGGTGACCGGTATCGCAACCGGTTCTCCACCTGCGCTGTTGGTGAGGCCATATACCTGATAAAGCCGGTCCTTGTGCTGATGAAATTTGTCGAAGCTAATCTCATTCTGGAGCCACAAGGCAATCAGGGCGGCTCCGGCCATGCCCACCGCCAGCCCACCGATGTTGATGATGGAGAAACTTTTCCCGCCCATTAGGTTGCGGAACGCAATTTTAAAATGGCTGTACAGCATGGTGGTAGGAGTTGGATTCGGATACTCGGATGGTTTTCGTTTAATGAATGATAGCCGGACATACGCCAGGACGTCCCGCTCATACCGTCGCCGGGCCTCGCGTTTGCCCAATCGTTCCGCACGACGATAAAACCGCTCGTGCAGGTCGCCCAGCACCTCTTCGTGCAGGTGGGGAGCAATCAGCCAGGTCAGGAGTTTGTCGGGCCAACGGGGCGGACACGGTTTTCGATTCATATGGTTTAATATCAAATGATGAATAATAAATGTCAACTAGTAAAGTGGCTCCGCACGCTTTCAACGGGCTTCCTGAGTCATACTTTTACATTTATTATTTAGCATTTTGCATTCATGATTCCCTTCATTCTCACTCACTTCGCAGACTTTTTACCGGATTCACCAAAGCGGCTTTGATGCTTTGAAAACTCACCGTTAGCAGCGTAACCACCAAGGCGCCGATTCCCGAAGCCGCAAAAATCCACCACGATAACTCGGTACGGTATTCGTAATTCTGGAGCCAGTCCGACAGAACGTAGTAGGCCAGAGGAGCCGCCAGACAGAACGCGATGATGACCAGCACCACAAACTCCTTTGAGAGCAGCCGCCAGACCGTGAAGACCGAAGCCCCCAACACCTTGCGGATGCCGATTTCTTTGGTGCGCTGTTCGGCCATAAACGACGCTAACCCAAACAGACCCAGGCAACTGATCAGAATTGCTAAACCGGAAAAAACACCTGCCAGCTTGCCAATGCGTTCTTCGTGGCCGAATTTCCGGGCATAGCCATCGTCCACAAATTTGTAGTCAAAAGGCGAGGCCGGACTGTAGGTTCTGAACACCTGCTCCACTTTGGCAAGGGCTTCACGGGCCGGAAGCTGGGGTGCCAGTTTGGCGTGGATGGTATTGGCCGCTTCATAATTCAAGACGAAAAAAGAAGGCTTAACCGGCTCAAAGGGAGACTCCCTGACCATATCCCTGACCATACCGGTTACGGTATACTTTGCCCCTCCCCACGTAATGATTTCGCCGATTGGGTTTTTGAAGCCCATCAATTTCACCGCCGTTTCATTGAGAATAACCGCTGCGGAGTCGGTAGAAAATTTTCGGGAAAAATCACGACCGGCTACCACCTGCCAGCCTACCGTTTTGCCATAATCATGCGTGATCCGGTTCGACATCATCAGGGGGCGCAGATCAGCGGCCTGCCCTCGCCAGCTAACATTCGTCATGCCCCCATTCTGAACCGTTATCGAAGCATCTGATTCCGCCATTTCAGCAACAGCGCCCGTTCCCAGCAAATCGCTGCGCAGTGACTCGTAATGTCCATACAGGTCCGGTGTATTCATCCTGATTTCAATCAGCCCGCTGCGATTATAGCCAACCGGTCGGTCTTTGGCGTGCTGGATCTGGCGAAAAACGATAATGGTGCCGATGATCAGCGTCACCGAAACCGTAAACTGAAAGCCGACCAGTACTTTGCGGGGAACAGCCGCAAACCGTCCCACCCGAAAAGCGCCTTTTAAAACTTTTACGGGCTGAAACGACGACAAATACAGAGCCGGGTAGCTGCCGGCAATCAAGCCGGTCAGTAAACTAAAGCCCAGTGCGGAAAGCCAGAACCCGGGATTCGACCATAAAAGGGTCATTTGTTTGTCGGCCATCTGATTGAAAAACGGTAACGTCAACCCGACGAACAGCAGCGATACGACCAACGCCAACAGAGACAATACCAGCGATTCGCTAAAAAACTGGACGACCAACTGGCTCCGCACGGAGCCAACGGCTTTGCGAATACCGACTTCTCTGGCGCGTTTTTCGGACCGGGCGGTGCTCAGGTTCATGAAATTGATGCAGGCCAGCAGCAAAACAAAACTGCCGATGATGCCAAATAACCAGACAAAGACAATCAGCCCCCCGGTATTGACGCCATCTTTAAAATCCGAATACAAATGCCACTTGCGCATCGGATGCAGAAAAAACTCCGGTTTATAGCCCGGCGGATTATCCATTTTCATCCGGATATCCTTGATTTTGGCCGAAACCTCCTCGAAATCCGCACCCGGTTTGAGTTGCGCAAAGATCTGGTAATCGTTGTTATCCCATTTGTTCTGCGAGTCTTTGGCTCCCGCATCGATAGCCACGAACAACTTCCAGGGAGCCAGAAACGATACATCGCTGAAGGTGCTGTTCGAAGGAAAATCTTCGTAAACCCCCGACACCCTTAGATTCCGTTTATTATTCAGTTTAACCAGTTGGTTGACCGGATTCGCGGAACCAAAAAAGGCGGCTGCGGTCGATTCGGAAAGCAGAATCGAATTGACATCGTTCAAACCGGCATCGGTTCCGGTCCGCATTGTCAGAGACATCATTTTGGTAAAACCCGGTTCAACATACTTACCGATTTTGGTGAATTTTTGATTACCGGTGGCGTCCAGAACCGCTTCACGGGAAACCGCCAGACTGACCGATTCAAAATCGGGGTACTTGCTGCGCAGTTCGTTCGCCAGCGGGATTGGCAGAACAGCATACGAAGATTTTTCGGCATCGAACTTGACAAACTGCCAGAGCTGGGCAATTCGGTCGTAGTGTTTAGGCTGCTTATCGAACGACAGCTCATCATACATCCAAAGCCCAATGAGCATCGCCACGGCCATAGCCGTGGCCAGTCCAAAAATATTGATGAACGAATAGGCCGGGTTTTTAACCAGATTGCGGAAGGCAATTTTGAAATAGTTACTGATCATGTCCGTATTGGTGGGTTTAGAATACGCTGATGGTTTTCGTTTGATGAATGACAGCCGGACATACGCCAGTACCTCCCGCCAATACCGTCGCCGGGCTTTGATCCCGCCCAGCCGCTCCGCCCGCCGGTGAAACCGTTCGTGCAGGTCGCCCAGCACCTCTTCGTGCAGGTGCGGAGCAATCAGCCAGGTCAGGAGTTTGTCGGGCCAACGGGGCGGACACGGTTTTCGATTCATATGGTTTAATATCAAATGATGAATAATAAATGTCAACTAGTAAAGTGGCTCCGCACGCTTTCAACGGGCTTCCTGAGTCATACTTTTACATTTATTATTTAGCATTTTGCATTCATGATTCCCGTCATTCTCATTCACTTCGCAGACTTTTTACCGGATTCATCAGGGCGGCTTTGATGCTCTGAAAGCTCACTGTCAGCAATGTAATCGCCAGGGCACCGAAGCCCGAAACCGCAAAAATCCACCAGGAGATTTCCGTGCGGTAGTCGTATTTTTGCAGCCAGTGATGCAGGAAATACCAGGCAATGGGCGTAGCGATCCCGAAGGCGATCACGACCAGCATCACAAAATCTTTGGATAATAACCGCCAGAGGTTGAAGACCGAGGCTCCCAGCACTTTGCGGACCCCAATTTCTTTGGTGCGCTGCTCGGCGACGAACGACGCCAGCCCGAACAAGCCCAGGCAACTGATGAAAATGGCCAGAGCAGCAAACACCGAAGCCAGTCGGCCAATCCGTTCTTCGGTGGCGAATTTCAACGCATACTGCTGATCCGAGAACTTGTAATCGAAAGGACTACCGGGATTGAACTGGCGAAAGACGGTTTCAATTTTAGCCATCGATTCACTGGCACTCTGGTTGGGGTTCAAGCGGATATTGATCACGCTGGCCCACTCATAGCTCAACAGGAAAACCGTCTGATAAACCGGTTCGAAAGGCGAGCCCATCACCAGGTCTTTGACCACGCCGATAATCCGATGCGGTTTTCCATTCCATTTGACCGTTTTGCCTACCGGATCTTTCAGGCCCATGTACCGGACGGCGGTTTCGTTCAGCACCATGCCCGACGAATCCGTTGAAAAGGCCCGGGAAAAATCGCGCCCTTCGATGAATTGCCAACCGACGGTTTTCCCAAAATCATGGGACACGGCAACCGTCCCGAATTGCTCCTTCAAATTGGGGTCTTTGCCTTCCCAGTCGAACCCGATCAGCCGTGAATTCAAATTCGTTACCGGGGTCGAAGCGGTCGACATCTCCGTGACCGACCCCGTTTGCAGAAGTTCGTTGCGCAAGGCATTATAACGTCCGTACAATTCCGGTGTATTCATGGTAATCGTAATCAGGCCACTGCGGTCGTAGCCAATTGGCCGGTTTTTCGCGTACTGGATCTGGCGAAAAACAATGATCGTACCGATGATCAGCGTGACGGAAACCGTGAACTGAACGACGACCAGCACCTTCCGGGGAATGGAAGCAAACCGGCTCACCCGAAAAGTACCCTTCAGCACTTTGACGGGCAGGAAAGACGACAGGTAAAACGCCGGATAACTGCCCGCCAGGATGCCGGTCAGAAAGCTGAAACCGATCCCGGAAAGCCAGAAAATGGGATTGGCCCACAGAATCGCAATGGTTTTATCGGCCACCTCGTTGAAGAACGGCAACATGAGCTGCACCAGCAGCAACGAGATCACAAAGGCAATCGCCACCACCAGCAGGGATTCGCTGAAGAACTGGCTGATCAACTGGCTTCGGAGGGAGCCAATGGCTTTGCGGATTCCCACCTCTTTCGCCCGCTTTTCCGACCGGGCCGTCGAGAGATTCATAAAGTTGATGCAGGCCAGAAAGAGCACAAAGACGCCGATGATGCCGAATAACCAGACGTACTGAATCCGGCCCTCTACGTTACCGGATTTGTCCCAGCCCGTATACAAATGCCAGCGGCTCATCGGATGCAAAAAAACTTCCGGCTTCATATACGCCGTTTCGGGAACATGCTTTAGCCTTAGATTTTTAATTTTTGCCGTAACAGCTTCAAAATCAGATTTCGCTGCAAGCTGAGCCAGAATTTGCCAGGAGTTGTTCCCCCAGTCGGCGTTGTCCTGCGCCTGCTTCACCCAGGACTCCGACGAAACGTACAAATCCCAGGGTGCCATAAATGTCATGTCCCGAAACGCGGTGTTGTGCGGTAAATCCTCGTAAATACCGGTTACCTTGACGTTCAGCTTATTATCGATCTTCACGATTTTGCCCAGCGGGTCTGCATCCCCAAAAAGCACGTCAGAAACGGATTGAGACAGGAGAATGGACGACGGATCTCGCAGTCCTTCCCGCGTCCCTTTGAGCATCTTCAGGGTCAGCAGATCGGGCGCTTCCGGGCTCATGAAATTCCCCGTTTTCGTCAATTTTGTGTCGCCATAGGCCAGGATATGCTCGCGGGTCCAGGAAGACAGCACCACGGATATAAAATCATCGGCATACGCGGTGCGAAGTTCATTTCCCAACGGAATGGGCATGTACTCTCCGGCCCCAAACTCTCCGTTCACGACCGCACTTTGCATCACCTTGGCAATGCGGTCATACTTTTGGTGGTATGTATTGAAGGACAATTCGTCGTATATCCACAAGCCAATGAGCATCGCCACTGCCATGCCCGTGGCCAGCCCGCCAATGTTGATGAGCGAATAGCCCTTGTGTTTCAGCAGGTTTCGTTGCGCGATTTTGAAATAATTTCGTAGCATGACAGGGCTTAGATAGAATGGTGAAGAATACGCCGATGGTTTTCGTTTCAGGTTTGACAACCGCAGATACGCCAGCACTTCCCGCCAGTAGCGTCGCCGGGCTTGGGCTTCGCCCAGCCGCTCCACCCGCCGGTGAAACCGTTCGTGCAGGTCGCCCAGCACCTCCTCGCGCAGGTGCGGAGCCACCAGCCAGGAAAGCAGTCGGTCAGGCCAGGAGGGCGGTTTTGGGGTTTTCATAAAATGAATTTCAAATAATAAATGATGAATGTTAAATATTAAAGTGGCTCCGCACGCTTTCAACGTGCTTCCCTGGTCATACTTTTACATTTATTATTTAGCATTTTGCATTTATTATTCCCCTCATTTTCACTCACTCCGCAGACTTTTCACCGGATTCATCAAGGCGGCTTTGATGCTTTGAAAACTCACCGTCAGCAGCGTAACGGCCAGCGCGCCAAAACCCGATGCGGCAAAAATCCACCACGCGATATCAATCTTGTAGGCAAAACTTTGTAGCCACTGATTCATGGCATACCAGGCGATGGGCGAGGCAATCAGAATGGCAATCCAGACCAGCCGAAGAAAATCCCGGGAAAAGAGCATGATGATCTGGCTTACCGAAGCACCCAGCACTTTCCGAATCCCGATTTCTTTGGTGCGCTGCTCGGTGGAAAACATGACCAGACCCAACAAACCGAGACAGGAAATCAGAATCGCCAGAACCGCAAACACATTGGAAAGCTTCGCCATCACCTCTTCGCTGCGGTACAGTTTTTCGTATTCCTGATCGATGAATTGATACGCAAAGGGGTAGTTTGGATTCAGTTCTTTATATACTTTTCCCAAACTGGCCAGTGCTTCTTTGGTCTTGCCGGCTTCGGTGCGCACGAGGATCACCCCGAAATACTCGTATTCCTTCACATCCATCACCAGCGGTTTGATGGGCTCGTGCAGCGAGTGCGTGTGATAGTCCTTGAGGATACCAATGATATGCCCCTTTTTTTGCCAGGCGGAGATCCATTTCCCGATGGGCTTTTTCAGCCCCATCTGCTTCACCGCTTCTTCATTCACCAGGAAGGCATCGGTCGAATCGGTCGCGTTGGCTCGGGAGAAATCGCGACCTTGGGCCACTTTCAGGTTCATGAGCTTCACAAAATCGAAGCCGACCGAGGTGGGTTTGAAGCCCACGGAAACATTCTTTTCCTTGCCTTCCCAATTGATCGCATCCTGGCTGGTGTTGGCCGCTCCGTCGTTGGCATCCACCACAAATCCCATGACGTGCGGAGCTTCGCTGCTGCGGTCGACCAGTGCAATACCCGGCATTCTGGAGACCTGTTCTTTAAATAACAGATAGTTGCGCTGCGTCATCAGTTCACCTTCAATCCGGACGTACAGCAGGTTTTCGCGATCATAACCCAGATGCGTGTCCTGTACGTAGCGGGTCTGCCGGGATACGACGATGGTGGCCACCAGGAGAATAATAGCCAGTCCGAACTGAAAAACCGTCAATCCCTGCCGAAACCAGATGGCGCTTTGCGTAAACCGCAAAACCCCTTTCAGAATGCGAACCGGTTGCAGCGAAGACAGAAAGAGTGCCGGGTAACTCCCCGCGATCGTGCCGGTGAAGACCGTCAGGCCAAGCAGCGAAACCCAGAAGGAAGGTTGGGTGAGGGGCGAGGCAATCTGTTTGCCTGTGAACGCATTAAAGAGGGGCATGAAAAGCGTTACCAGCAACAACGTAACCAGCATGGCCAGAAACGCGAGCAGCAACGCTTCGCCAAAAAATTGCCCGATCAGGTGGCCGCGTGTTGAGCCCAGCACTTTCCGAACGCCCACCTCTTTGGCCCGTTTGACGGAACGGGCTGTGGCCAGATTCATGAAATTGATACAGGCAATGAGTAAGATAAACAGGGCGACACCACTAAAAATCCGGACGTATTCGATGCGTCCGCCATCGGGTTTACCATTCACAAAATTGCCGTGCAGATACTGTTCGCCAAACGGCTGAAGCCCGATCTGGGTTGTAACGCCGGTATTCCTGGCCAGCCGGGGTTGCAAAAACCGGTTGATTTTCGTCTCGACGGTTTTGGGGTCTGCCGTTTCCGCCAGTTGCACATACGTCCGGAAGTCGTTGGAAGCCCATTCCAGTTTACTTTTTTGGGCTTCCCAGGTAAGCAGAAAATCGAATTTCAGCGAGCTTTGTACCGGCAAATTTTCAAAAACTGCCGTTACCCTGAAATCCAGTTTGTTCTCATACCGGAGACTTTTACCCAGCGCATTCTGGGGACTGCCAAAAAACAGCTCGGCCATTTTTCGGGAA
Source organism: Larkinella humicola (assembly GCF_008727875.1). Classification (GTDB taxonomy): domain Bacteria; phylum Bacteroidota; class Bacteroidia; order Cytophagales; family Spirosomataceae; genus Larkinella; species Larkinella humicola. The sequence goes on from NZ_VTWS01000009.1 coordinate 80,012, forward strand.
ATAGCCATACCGCCGATGTCGTTCAGGGCCGTTTCCGCATGACCCGCAATCAATGGATAGCTGAACATTTTAAAGAAATCCCGGCTCGCGCGGGAACCCTCCAGTTTGAATTTCTTTTCCCCCGTCTGAAACGTTTCGGGATGCCCCCACGGCAGTTCATACCCCGTAGCATAAAAGACGGTGTTTTGCACTTCGGGAACCGCGGATTTCACATCCTCCAGTAAAAAAACCGCGCGCTGGTTCACCACCCGCATGGGCGTTCCGTATTTTCCATCCACCTTCCCAGGGCTTGAAAAGGTCTGATAGGCCGTATACAGGTTTTTGCCGTTCGCATGAAAAGTATCGACGCTCTCTTCATCCTGCACCCAAAGAAAAATAAACAGGCAGCAGATCATGCCCAGCGCCAGGCCAATCACGTTAATGGCGGAAAAAACCGGATTCTTGACCAGATTGCGAAAGGCGATTTTTACATAATTGCGTAGCATACCGGGCGTTAGAAAAAAAGGGGTTGGGTAGTCAGAAGATTGTCGTTTGATCATCGAAAGCCGCACATAGGCCAGAAGATCCCGCCAATACCGTCGCCGGGCCTTGGCTTCACCCAGCCGCTGCACCCGCAACTGATACCGCTCGTGCAGATCGCCCAGTACCTCCTCGCGCAGGTGCGGAGCAATCAGCCAGGTGAGCAGGCGGTCCGGCCAGCGGGGCGCGTGGTCCGGCATTCCGGTCCGACGATTCGGTTTTGGGGTTTGGGAGGACTTCATTTTTCCAATTTCAAATAATAAATGATGAATATTAAATGTAAAAGTTACTCTACCGGGTCCGGTTTTTAGAAGCCTTTTACATTCATCATTTTACATTTGATATTTATAATTTTTGATCATTATCCTAGCTCCACTCCAGCAGCGTTGGCGGTACAATGCGATCCCAGAGCCGGTTTCGGACCGAGCGAACTTCCGTCAGTACCCGGCCGCCCAGCGCCGAAACGGTGAACAGCCGCTTCCGGCGTCCCCCGCGCTCCGCCGTTGCTTCGCCCAGCACCGAGGTCACATAGCCCTTTTGCTCCAGGCGTTGCAGAGCCGCGTGAACCGCTCCGGTACTGACGGTCTGGCCGGTTTCCCGTTCCAGCTCTTCCGCAATCATCACGGAATACGCTTTTGGCACCAGCACGGCCACGGCCAGTAAAACCACTTCTTCAAATTCGCCTAGATCACTGCGTCGCATGAGCCAAAACCAGTTGGGTTAAGAGTCTGATTGATTTCTTCTATTTCCGTATATCAAATCTTTTGCCAAACCGGAAAAGGGGCGTTTCCGGCAAATAGACATATGTTTTTAAAACCGGAAACTAATTGTTCTGTCCGTTTTTGGACAATGTCTGTACGCATCTGGACAGTTTGGTGGCGGCTGGAAAAAGGCCCGTTCGAAAGCCATTTATTTCCTACTTTTGGTAATAGGAACGCGGATTTGACAGATTAAACGGATTGAATCTGTTTTGATCCGTTCAATCAGCGTTCCCATCACCAGCCAACCGAGTATGAATCGTCGTCATTTTATTCAACAATCCGCCGGAGCCAGTGCCGGTATCCTGCTGGGTGTTCAGCCGGTTTTTGCAACCCGCGAACCCGCTTTCCCGGTGGTTCGGGTGGCCGCCGACAAACGCAACTTCACCAGTGCCGCCGTCGAACGGGCGATTGAACGCGTGAAGAAAACCGTCAAAGATCCCGAACTGGCCTGGCTTTTTGAAAATTGCTTTCCCAACACGCTCGACACCACCGTCCAGTTCAGTGAGGCTGGCGGCAAACCCGATACATTTGTTATTACGGGCGACATCGACGCCATGTGGCTGCGCGACAGCACTGCCCAGGTATGGCCGTATTTGCCGTTGACTAAAGACGATGAACCCCTGCGGAAGCTGGTTGCGGGCGTGATCCGGCGGCAAACGCAGTGCATCAAACTCGACCCGTACGCCAACGCGTTCTATTCCGACCCGAAAAAGGAAGGTGAATGGAAGAAGGACATTACGGCCATGAAACCGGGTTTGCACGAGCGGAAGTGGGAACTCGACTCCCTTTGCTACGCCATCCGGCTGGCGTATCACTACTGGCAAACCACCGGCGACACCAGCCCTTTTGATGCCGACTGGGCCGACGCCATGCGGCTGGTCGTGAAAACCTGCCGCGAACAGCAGCGCAAAACCGGACCAGGTCCCTACAAATTTGGCCGCGAAACGTCGTGGTCGACGGATACCGTTCCGGGCAATGGCTACGGCAATCCAACGCGCCCGGTCGGGTTGATTCACAGCATTTTCCGCCCCTCCGACGACGCCACGGTTTTCCCGTTTCTGGTGCCGTCCAACTGGTTTGCGGTGGTATCGCTCCGGCAGGTGGCCACCATGACTGATAAAATTAAACCCGATGCGGCTTTTGCGAACGAATGCCGGGCGCTGGCCGACGAAGTGGAGAAAGCGTTGAAGCAATACGCCGTTTATACGCATCCGAAATTCGGCAAACTGTACGCGCTGGAAGTCGATGGATTTGGCAATCATCTGCTGCAGGACGACGCCAATGTGCCCAATCTGATTTCATTACCGTATTTGGGAGCGGTTTCGGCCAGCGATCCCATCTATAAAAACACCCGCCGGTTTTCGCTCAGCGCCGACAATCCGTATTATTTCCGGGGAAAAGCCGCCGAAGGCATCGGCAGTCCGCACACGCTGGTGAACAACATCTGGCCCATGAGCCTGACCATGCGCGCACTCACCTCCACCGACGATCAGGAGATTCTGGCGCAACTCCGCCAGTTGAAAAAGACCCACGCCAACACCGGTTTCATGCACGAATCCTTCGACAAAGACGATCCGGCGAAGTTCACCCGCAAATGGTTTGCCTGGTCCAATACGTTGTTCGGGGAGTTGATTCTGAAAGTGGTGAACGAACGACCACAACTGTTGAGCAAAGTATTATAGCCCTGACAGCGGTCGAAGACCCTGTCAGCGGCTAAAGACCCTGTCAGCGGCTAAAGACCCTGTCAGCAGCTAAAGACCCTGTCACCTAACCGCTGACAGGGTCTTCGACCGCTGTCAGGGTTTCATCACCATTTTACGCCAACCGTCAGGAAGAACGCCCGCCCGTCGGACGGCAAAATTCCCGGACCGGGGTAGCCCGTTGCCCGGCGGGTGTAATAAAATTCATTCGTCAGGTTGTTGACGCTGCCTTCCAGTTTGAGCCACCGGTAAGTCCACGACAGCGAAAAATCCATGATGTGATAGGCCGGTATGCGTCCGACAACCCCCGAAAAACCGCCATCGATGGCGTTCGTCGCGTCGGAAAACTGGTCGGTCAGGTACGTAAACTGGAACGATGCTTTCAGGTTGCGGTAGCTCCACCGCATGCCCGATTTGAGGTTGACGGCGGGAACAAACTCGACTTCATTGCCTTCTACCCCCGGAATCTGGCTGTTGACATACCGCGAACGAATCAGGGCCAGATTGCCGAAAACCGACCAGCCCCAGCGATCGGACTGGTTTTCTAACAGCCGCAACAGTTCCACTTCGCCATACGACTCCAGCCCCACGATCAACGCCCGGCCGATGTTGGTCCGTTTGCGCAGAACACGGTCGTTTTCGTCGTAAAACTGCACTTCGCCAATGCGGTTTCCGTAGTTGAGCGCAAACAGACTCAGGTCATAATTCAGCACTTCGTTTTTCTCACCCCGCACGCCCACATCCGCCGAAAAACCGCGTTCATCCTGCAAATTGGGGTCGATCACCGCCGACGGGTTCGCGATTCGCATGTCACTGAACGTAATCGATCGGTAATTCTGGGAGATGTTCCCGTAGGCTTCAAGCTGAGCCGACGGCTTGTAACTCAGGCCAATACCGGCAATCAGAAAACCGCGCGGATTGACCCGTTTCTCCTGCGTTTTAGTAATATCGATGATGTTGCCCGCCAGATCGCGGACGACGTTGCCGTAGAAACCGTCGGCTGTGGTGCGGATGTGTTCGTAGCGCAGACCGGGCGTTATGGATACTTTCGAGTTCAGGAAAAGCACATTTTCGGCAAAAAACGAAACGTTTCGGTTCGGGAAACGGTAGTCGGACGACGTGAGTTGATCGGGTTCGACGAACGTAAAATCTGCGTTTTTGCCCGTTGGGCCAACGCCTTGTCGGCTGTGGTTGAAACCGTGGTAATACCGGGTTCCGACCAGAATAACGCCGTCTTTTTGGCCCAGTTTATACCGGTTCAGAAACCGCCCTTCAAAACCCCAGTTTCGGAAATCACCGGCAATCAGATCCCGCTCCACGCTTTCATTGTCGACCGTTGCCACGCGGTTGGGCCGAAAACCCAGCGAATACCGGGACGCCACCACGCCAAACGCCAGCAGGTTGATGTCCGACCGGCGGTTTACTTTCCAGTCGTAATGCACATTGAACAGGTTCCAGTCCACTTTAAACCAGTTTCGTTCCCGGTTCGATTGCCGGGGATCGTCCCGGAACATGGCGTCGCTCAACCCGCCCGGTTGCTGGGCCAGGTAGTCCATGTGCGTCACTTCCAGGCCGATTTTGGCGTCGTCGGTCAACTGGTAGTGCAGATCGGCATAGAGGGTTTTGCTGTCGAAATGCGAATTGGGCCGCCAGCCGTCCGCCCGTTTATACTGAAAAAAGGCGTAATAACTCAGCTTTTTAGCCGTGCCGCTCACGCTGTTGAACGAGTTGAAAAAACCGAACGACCCCACGGTTTGCCGTGACGTCACTTCAATGGTTCGGTCGGTAACGGGCTGGCGCATTTCGAAATTGAGCAACCCGCCAAACTGCGTTCCGTATTGCAGCGAAGCGGCTCCGCGCACAATCTTGATGCGTTTCAGTGCCTCCGTCGGCGGGGTGTAATAACTTTCGGGATAGCCCAGGGCGTCGGCGCTGATGTCGTAGCCGTTTTGCCGGACGTTGAAGTTCGACGTCCGGTTGGGGTCGAGGCCCCGGCCGCCGATGCTCAGTTGCAAACCGCCCCCGTCGTTTTCCCAGATGTTCAGACCGGCCACCCGCGCATACACCTGCCGGGCGTTGTTGGTGGCCAGGTTGGCGACCAGGTTGTCGGGCAAAATCACTTCCGATTTTTTGGCGGCAAAAATGGCCGTGCCTTCCACTTCGCGCAGCCGGGTCATGCCGAAACTGCCCTGCTGGGCCGTAACGGTCACTTCCCGGAGCGTTTTTTCAGAACTTTCCAGCGAAATGTCAAGCGTCGTATCCGAGCGAACCGTCAGTTCGGTTTTAAACGGTTTGTGATTCAGGGAGAAAAACTGGAGTTGGTAGGTGCCGCTTTTTAAATTGGGAATGGTGAACTGCCCCAAACTGTCGGTCATAAAAATAGTCCGGGAGCCTTTCAGGTAGACGCTGGCCCCATCGACCAGCGCATTGCTCGTTTTTTCATGAACCAGCCCCCGCAGCGTGTGTTGGGCCAGACCGGCATTTGCAATTAGAAAGAATAGCAAAAATACCCCTAAAGGGGACTTTCTGAATCTGGATGTTGCCGCGTCCAAGTCCCCTTTAGGACCGGGGTCGCGTACGACTTTAGGGGCAATCGATCTATAAACCTTTAATTTCATCGCCAAAGGGTAAAATCCACTTTTTGGGCCGGAACGAGTCGGTTTCCTGCGCCAGGTTGACCGTCGGGTCAATGTACGGTTTGCCCAGTCGACCATTCAGACTGACGTAGGTATCGGCAAAAACTTTCGGGTTTTGAAAACCCTTCCGGGCGTACTGATCCCGCAGATACTGCGCAAACTGAACCAGCATATCCGGCTGCGTCGCCATCATTTTCTCCTGCAAAGGCGTCAGGTATTCGTGGTTGTTGACGACGGCCTGCCGCCCCGATTCGTCCACGACTTTGAATTGAACATGCCCCATTTTTTCCATCAGCATCACCCGCCACGAAAACCGGTAGCCCTCTTCCGACCAGAATAACTCGTTGGGATAGAGCGTATACCGAAAGGGAAAAAGGAGTTGGATGATGAAAAACAGAGCCAGCACGGATAACAGTCTCTTGGACTGTAGCCCGTTATAAATCAATATCTTATGACGCTCTAAAAGGTTATCTGGCAGGCGCAGCAGACGGCATAAAACCGCAATGATGCGTTGGTGAAAACCGGCGGAGAAAAAGATCAGAGCCGCCACGATCATGATGTACGGAAACATGCCGATGGGAAACAGAATGACGGTCAGCACGTGAAAAACCACCACGGCGACGTAGGCAAACGGGCGCGTGATGCGGTTGAGCAGCAAAAACGGAATGCTCAGGTCGTAGAGCGCGCCAAGCCAACTGAACGCATACGCCGTTTCTCGGTAGTTGAACAGAAAACCGATGATGGGTAAATCGTTGCGACCGGGCAACCAGATCCGGAGCGGAAGCGCTTCCAGCAGCCAGTCGGAGTTCAGTTTGGCCAGCCCAGCGTAGAGGTAAACGATCCCCATCAGCAGCCGCAAACTGTCGATCGTCCAGCGGGGAATCTGGTCATAAAACCGACGGGGATCTCGGTAAGTATCCACCGAAAAATAGACGTTAGCGGGCAGGAAGATCAGCAGAAACGCTACCAGGCTCACAAAATAATAGTGATTCAGGTAGGTGCTTTTGTCCATTAGTTCGATGTACGTAAAGCTCAGAAAAAGCAGCACGGAAGCCACCCGGTAGAACCAGCCAAGGGCCACCAGCAGCGCGCTGAGACCGCAGACGGCAAACAGCAGATAGGTGTATTCGCCGAGCGGTTCGATGAACTCAAAACCGTAATACGGAAAGAAAAAAGCCGGTTTGATGTAAAGCTCTTCGATCCAGCCTTTTGCCCAGAAACGAACGACACTGCCCAGGAGCATTACACCAAAGGCGATTCGGAAAACGGCCAAAGGAGCCGCTGAGGTGTATGTCCGAAAATACCGGCCCATCAGTCGCCGTCCGTATCCACGTAGGTGATGGTGATGCTCATGGCCGACGTCATGTCCACTTTCAGCATTCGTACGGCTTTCTGCATTTCGGTGTAAACCGCCACCACCGCAGCATTATTCGTCTTAATTTCGTCGTGCAGATTCGGTTTCAGCGCATTCAGTTTCGCGTTGGTCGATTCAAACTGCGCGTTGATCACCTCCACCAGCGACTTCCCGGTCTGGCTGTCTTTGGCGCCCAGAGCGTTGAGGTAGCTTTTAAAACCGGGTCCCTCCTGCCCCGTTTTCACGTCTTTCCCGTTGAAAAAATCAATGGCGGCCTGGTGGGCGGTTTTGGCCAGAACCAACGACAGGTCTTTTTTGTAAAACGCTTCCACTTTTTCGGGAGCCGGAGTGCCGCTGGCCATCACGCCCGTCGGAATTCCGAATTTCCCCGAACGGATATACCGCTCATAATGAAGTACATACCCATTGACCAGTTTCGAGGTTGAGCACCCCGCGTCGATGCCGGTACAGTTCACAAACTTGTCCCGGTAGCCACCGGTTGTCCACTCGGTCAGAACGGCGGTAAAAACTGTGTTCATCTGGGTGGTGATTCGCTTCAGGTAGGCAATCCGTTTGGCCGCATCCGCAGCCGTCGTATACCGCAGCAGGATGGCATTGTCGGTGGCCGCCAGGCCATTGATCAGGTAATCCAAAGCCGGAAAACCCTGTTTGGGGTACGCGGCTGGCAAGTCCATCACCGCCGAACCCGAGACGATATTCTCCTCAATCCCGGTCACGTTAGCGGGATAGATGTTAAAAAAATACCGGAGTGTCTGCGATTCTGCCGGGCCGACATCGAACAGCTCCACTTTTTGCCATTCGGTATAAGCATCGACCCAGGCCTGCCGGAATTCCGTCAGCGTGGTTGGGTCGGGTTTGGCCGCAAAGGCTTCCGACTTCGCCCGCATCAGGTCAAATTTGGTTTTAAAATTGGCGTAGCCCGGCAGAATGATGTTGTCCGCCAGGTGCGTCAGCATCGCCTTGCGGTCGGTGCCAACAGGGTTTGTAGGATTCGGATCGGGGTCCGGATCGGGCGTATCCTTGCTGGTCGAACAAGCCCAGACCAACCCCAAAAAAGCAAACAAAAAACCGACGGTTTTCCAACTGAAATGTGCCATACTTAAAAATGGTTTACGGTTTTCGGTATACTGTTTACAGTGGCTGACGTGTATGAAGCGCGCGTCAGCCACCGTAACCTGAAAACCGAAAACCATAAACCCTACATTAATTCGTGATCTTGAACTTCGTCCGGATGGCCGCAGCGGCTGCATCGATTTTGGTGTTGGTCAGCCCCCAGAAACCGTTCGGTGCCAGGATCAGTCCCGCCAGAATGGTGTCCGAGAAAGCCGCATCAGCCCCGTTTACTTTGCAAAACCGCAGCGAGTAAATGAATCCCAGTCCTTCGCCGATGGCGTGGGCACGGGCTGCGTCGTTGGTTGCGTTCGTTTTCCATTTCCCCAGATAGCCTAAAGCCGCAGCAGCCAGGGCTTTTTCCAGGGCCGGGCGTAGAATAGCCACCTGCGCTTTCAGGGTCGTCGGGTCGTTGTTGACAATAGCCGCCCGGCCTTTCAGCAAGGACGTGTGGATTTTGGGGAAGTCTTCTTTATTGTATTCCCAGAGGTACGAACCGATGAAACTTTCGCCGGACGACGTAGCCGTTGCTTTGCTGCCATAAACCGGATTGGCCGTCAGCAAGCCGAAAATTTGATCCCAGTTGTGCTCCAGTTCGGTGTATTTTTTACCGGTTACCACTTTGGAATTGTCCAGTGCCAGGTTCTTGTCGCTCAGCAACACGTTGCTGATGTAATCGACCTGCATGCCGCCAATCATCGATTTCTGGATGATCTGGCCCCACTCAATGCCTCTGGCGTCCACCAGATAGGAACTGGTTCCCGTTACGAGCTTGCCCGCTTTGCCTTCCGACGCGATGGCCGTTACGGATTTGCTGGCGGTGGCAATCGGTCCAAAAGCGGCTTCCAGTGTTTTGCGTTCTTTTTCGGCATCAGCCGCTGGCAATGACGAGGCAAAAATCGACCGCAGGTTAACGCCGGACGTATTCAAAGCCGCATCGGTAAAGGGGTTGCCGGTGTTGGAAAACATATTTTTCAATACGGTCGAATCCAGCGTGGCGCCGGTTCCTACCGCCGTGCCGTTGTAGGTATTGATGGCGCGAAACATCAGGAGTTGGGTGCTACCCGGTGTCAGATCGACGGTTTTGGCACCGCTGACATCCGCAAAGAAGTTGGCGTAGGCCGTAGTGTCCGTTAATTTGGAATAGTCGATAGCCGAACGCAGGTTCTCAGGCGGTGTGATGCCATTGTCATCGTCGTCTTTGCTACAGGCGATCAGACTGGCGGTTACCAACACAATGGGAATGTATCGGGCAAGTACATTTAATTTGAACATGATGGATTCGATAAAAGGTTATTCTGCCGTAAATGTAAATACTATTTAGACTGGTTATAAGATTATTAGTAAGAATGTTTTTAAATAAGATTTTAACCTGCTGAAAGTAAGAGCCTTATACTAGACGAAAAAAATCTGGTTCCGGCCAGAAATGGTACCAGAACCAGATTCGCTGTCAATTGCAATCACCGGACAGACTGAAAACCCAGCCGCAGGCTGACGCCCCCCGAACCAAGCAGAAGGTTTTCCCGCGTAAACGGCCCGATCGGATATTTCAGATACGGTTCAGCGGATAAGCGAAATTGGGTGCCGATCCGGCGTTCCACGCCGATGGACAGATTGAGGATTCGACCCCAGTAAATTTTCTGGAAAGCCGGTGCGGCCTGGTTTATCGTTTCCTGCGCCGTCACGAACTGTGTGGTCGTTTGTTCCTGCCCGTTGGTTCCCATCACCACCACCGTCACCTCTTTTTGCTGCTGGTAGGTGTAAGCGTACTGTTCGTTCAGAAAGGCGACGGACGACAGGCCCGCTTCGGCGTAGAAGCCCAAATTAGCCGATTTTTTGGGTCGAAACCGTATGTTCAGCGGCAGATCGACCGCCGTGAGCCGAATGCTGGTCGAAATCAACTGGGGAATCGTCGAAACAACGAACACTTCCGGCCCGGCGGTTCCGAATTTTTGCTGCGCCATCGACAACCCGGTCGACAGGCTAAACCGGCGGCTGATCGGAATTTCGGAAAAAAGTCCGCCCCCCACGGCTGGCGATGCCGAACTTCCCGCGGCATATACCGACTGCGGGGCCAGACTAACGCCCCAAATGGGCTTTTGCCCCATTTTAGACCGGTCTATTTTTGCCACCACCGGTTGGTCAGTCCATAGACTCAAGGGAAGTCCCAAAGGCCGGAGCGGGCGCTGGGTGATCGGTATGGATCGTGGCGTGATGAAGTCATACGAGCCGGTTTGGCTGATTGATTCGTCGGGGCGAATGCGAACGGCAATTGGTTCTGGCCTTGCGTCTAAAGTCGTGCGCGGCACCGGCCTTGCCCCTAAAGTCGTGCGCGACCCCGGCCCTAAAGGGGACTTTCTGAATCCAGATTTTGCCGCGTCCAAGTCCCCTTTAGGACCGGGGTCAAGAACAACTTTAGGGGCAAAACCGGGGTCGCGCACGACTCCAGGAGTGGAAAGCGAAAGCAGCGGTTTTCCATCAGGCTCAACGGGTTCCTTTTTATAGATTAACCCCGCTCCTTCTACCCGGTGCTTCTCCACCAACGACGGAACGGTTTTCTTTCCCGAAAAACCGGTTTTGGGTTGATTTTTTGCCAGGGATTCCGAATCCTGCCGACCGACATACAGCCAAACCGGCACGCCCAGAACGCCGAGCAACAGACAGGCCGCCAGCGCATACCGGAACCAGACCAGCGGTTGCCGCTGCTGCCGTTTGCGCCGGAGCCGCTGAAATTCCTCCCACGAACCGGGCTCGTAAGCCGGTTCATACCGTCCCATCGTCTTTCGGATCTGATCGGTCAGCCGTTTATGGATAGAATCTTTCATTGTGATTCGGGAAATAATTTTTCACCAACCGGGCAAGTTTTTCTTTCGCCCGAACCAGGTAAACCCGCGACGAGCTGACCGACAGATTGAGTTGCCGGGCGATTTCGTCGTGCGAATAGCCTTCGATTTCGTATAAGTTAAACACCATGCGGTAGTGGTCGGGAAGGTGTTGGAGCAGGTTCAGAATGTCCTCCGCCGTGAGTTGGCTAATGACCGAATCTTCGAGGGCAACGGCCTGGCTGTCGGCCTGTTCCGGATCGAGGGCTTGGGCGTGCCTGGTCAGTTTCCGGTAATGATCGAGGGCGGTATTGACCACAATCCGGCGCAGCCAGCCTTTGAACGTTTCGTCAAACGCATACCGGTCGATCCGGTCGAAGACTTTCATAAAACTATCGTTGACCACGCTGCCCGCTTCCTGCCGGGCCGGGTGGTATCGCAACGCAATGGCCATTGTAAACCCGTAAAAATGTTTGTAAAACATTTCCTGGTGCTGCGGGCTGCCGTTCCGGCATCCTTCGATGAGTTGTCGTTCAAAAGGAGTACAATCTGGTGCCATATCACCGGCTGCGGGCGATAACAAAGAACGGTGAGCCCGACGGCCCACCGTTCCGGATATGAGTGGTATTTTACCGGTTGGAATTGGAAACGGTGCCGTCCGGGTTCAGCGTGGTGTCCTGCACCTTCGACCCGTTATAGACGACAAAGGTTGTATTGGAATGATCGCCTTCACCAATCACTTTGGTAACGTCAATTTTGAGCGTGTGTACGAGATCGGTCGGGCAGCCGGAAACGTCGCCGGTTTCATGAATCAGCGCCAGGTGGATCGTCGGCGGATAAATCATGATTTCGACCCCGTTCCAGACGGCCTTGAAGGATTCGGGCGAACAACCGCCTTTCACTTTCACCGTCAGGATGTTGCCGTCACGGGTGACGTTCTCGATGGTAAACTGGGTTCCTTCGGCTTTGGTACGGGCGTTCATGGCCCGGTCGAATTCTTCGGCACTTTTTTGCAAACTCGTCAGGTCTTTGTCCGACGGGGCGGGTTCGTTGGCCGAATCCTGGTTACAGGCCCCGAGCGTCAACAGGACGGCCAGACTCAACAGAGCGGACATTTTTCGAACCATCAGGAAGCTGGATAAAATGGAATGGATTTTCATGGAAATAAGTCTGTTTAGTGTTTACTAAACCCATGACGTAACGCGCGGAACGAACGCTACAACCCCTCGCATTTTTTTTGGGAAACCGTCAGTTCAACGCCGTTCCGATCACGCACGTCCGGTTATACGCTTCCACGATCTCGCCAAACCGGTTCCAGTCCCGGCGCGTGGCGGCCGGAAACTGCCGCACAAAGGCCGGGCAGTCGCCAAACAAAGCCTCGTGTTCCTCGTCGATGGTTCCTTTTTTCACGATGCGCGCGTTGGTCTGGTCTTTCACCACCACAAAGCTGAGGTCTTTCGGATTGGTGCCGATCGTGAAATTGCCGAAGGTATACTCCGCGCTTTTCTTCCAGCCGCTGGCGTCGAAGTACAGCGTAATTTTGCCCGGATGGCTCAGCCGTTCGAGCAGAGCGGTTTTTCCGTCTTTGCGCGGATTGGGCACCCGCTCAAAAACCACCTGCTCCCGTACGCGGGGAATGGCCCCGGTAGCATAGGCAAATTTTGGAATGTCCTGGGCCACCAGACGGAGTTTCTCGCCTTTGAAGGTTATTTTTTTGTCGTCGGCCGTGCGCACTACGACGCTGGCCGGGGCGTCATTCACCATCGCGCCCACCCGGACTTTCCCGCGAATGGTATCGTTGTCGGTCGTTACGACATAGCCGTCGGTCCACGACGTGATGGCGCCCAGCGGAACATATTGGGCCATTCCAACGGTGCTGCTCAACAGAGCCGCGAAGAAACTGATTTTTAACGTGTTCATGGTTGTTGTTTACTTGGTTTAAAAATGGTTTACGGTTTTCAGTTTACGGTTTACGGTGCGGTTCCTCGCCGGGACTAACGCGCTGCAAAACCCGCCAGGAAGTATGCGTCAGCTACCGTAAACTGAAAACCGTAAACCGAATTTACTACCTCCGCAACAGCGGAACCCGCACCCGAAACTCCTCGCCGTCGTCTTTGATTTCCAGCGCGGGCAGGCCCAATCGGCGGAAGCGGTCGGTGAGCGTCCCCAGTCCGATGGGAATGGCCGTTACGCGGAGCGGTTTGCGCTGAATCGGATTGGTGACCAGCAACTCACCGTCTCCCAGGGTCTCAATCGTCAGCCGCAACGGTTTTTCGGGCAAAATGACGTTGTACCGAATGGCATTTTCGACCAGCGTCTGGAGCGTCAACGGGGGCAGCATATCGTCCAGAAACCGGTCTTCCACCTGAATGTCGTACGAAATGGCCGGGCCAAACCGCGTTTGAATCAGAAACAGATACGACCGGATAAACGCCACCTCGCTGCGGAGCGAAGTCAATTCCCGCTCGCCTTCCTGCAACAAATACCGGTAGACGCTCGCCAGTTCGTCCAGAAACGCCCCGGCCTGTTTTTTGTCCTCGGTAATGAGTGACGACAACGAATTGAGCGAATTGAACAGAAAATGCGGGTTGACCTGGTTTTTCAGCGTGTCGTACTGGCTCTGCAAGGTCGCCTTTTTGAGCGCTTCGGCTTCCGTGATCGCTTCCCGGTTTTTCTGGAGGTAGTACATACTCTCGTAAATCACCCCCACCAGCAGGGCAAACAAAAGCGCCATGCCGATGTGAATCAGGTAAACGCGCGGAAATTCGGCCGGCGTAACCATCCCCGTAAAATCAACATGGCTCACCACCCAGGTTTCGATGGGTTGTACAGGAATGATCAGCAGCGAATACCCCAGAAACGTCGTCAGGATGCGTTGCCGGAACTGCGTCCGGTCGGCATAGCGCACCCGCACCTTCATCACCCACCACCGCAGCAATTGCCAGGCACAGGCGGTTGAAACCAGTCCCCAGAGAAAAGCCTGCGCAAAGAGACGCCAATCGTAGCCGTATTCATTCATGTAAAAAAACACGAACGGCAAAACCGCCACCGGTGTGCCGATGATTTGCAGCCATTTGTCGTTGATGGGCTCGACCCGGTTGCCGGGTTGGGTCAGGGTCACTTTGTTCACGGAATCGGGTTGTTCTCGTTTCGTATGGGCCGGATGCGAGGGCGTTGAACCGTTTGCTAAAAGTAGTTTACCGGCCATTTGTTTCAAAAGATAGTCGGTTGAATCCGCATTTTTAGCCCACAAACCGTCAGATTCCGGTATGGATTTTTCCCGTATGGTTTTATTTCATTATTTTCAGGTTAAAGTAGAGTATTCCTACACAACACGAACTATTCCGATGAGTATCAATCTCTTCATCAAAAGGCTGTACCGACTGTCCGGACTGGTCGTTCTGATCGGCACGCTGGCTTTTATGCCGAAAGCGGATCACAAAACTCTGGAAATTGGCGCTTCGGCTCCGGATTTCTCGCTCCCCGGCGTCGACGGAAAGCAGTATAGCCTGAAAAGCTTTGCCGGTTCACCCGCGCTGGTCATCGTGTTCAGTTGTAACCACTGCCCCACCGCGCAGGCCTACGAAGACCGCCTGATTCAGTTGGTGACCGATTACAAACCGAAAAAGGTGAACTTTGTCGTCATTTCGCCCAACAGCCCGGCCACCGTGAGCCTGGCCGAACTGGGCTACACCGATCTGAGCGACAGTTTCGCCGAGATGAAGGTGCGCGCCAAAGCGAAGGGCTATAATTTTCCGTATCTCTACGACGGCGACACGCAAACCACGTCGGAGAAATACGGCCCGGTGGCGACGCCCCACGTTTTCATTTTCGACAAAGACCGCAAGCTGCAATACGCCGGGCGGTTCGATGCGAAGGAAAAACCGGGCTCGGCCAACGCCGAAGATGCCCGGACGGCGCTGGATGCGGTATTGGCCGGTCAGAAGGTGCCGATGGCCACCACCAAAACCTTCGGCTGTTCGGTGAAATGGATCGAAAAGAGTGATTACATCAGGAAACAGCAGGCTGAATGGGCGAAACGACCGGTTTCCCTGGCCGATGTGGACGTGGCTGGTCTGAAAAAACTGATCAAAAACGATTCCGACAAACTGCGGCTGATCAACGTCTGGGCGACCTGGTGCGGGCCGTGTGTGCAGGAATTTCCGGAGTTCATCACCATCGACCGGATGTACCGCGAGCGGGATTTCGAGTTCGTGACGGTTTCGGCCGACAAGCCCGACAAAAAAGCCAAAGCCCTCGAATTTTTGAAGAAGAAGGAAGCCTCCAACCAGAATTACCTGTTCAGTTCGGACGACAAATACGCGCTGATCGAAGCCATCGATCCCAACTGGCAGGGCGCTTTGCCCTACACGATTCTGGTGGAGCCGGGCGGCAAAATCGTCTACAGCAAACAAGGGCCGATCGATCCGCTGGAAATGAAACGGAAGATTGTGGAAAACCGGCTGATCGGGCGGTATTATTGAGAAGCAGTTTTTTAAAATAAATAATAAATGTAAAATGATGAATGCTAAATGTAAAAGTGGGCTGACGCGCCTGAAACACTTTTACATTTAGCATTCATCATTTTACATTTATTATTCCCCAAAAAGTCTCTTCATTTAATTAAAAAGTACATTTAACGATCAGGACACCGCTCCGATTGATTTTCATTTATAAATTTGTTTTCTCTTTCCGGGCTTTGACAAAACCCACCTTGAAAACCGCGAGCCTTCTGACAGGCCTGATTCTTAGTTTTTTTACGCTGGCAAACGCCCAGCAGTTCGCGGCCTCGGTGAAACACTACGGGCCGGAAAATGGCCTGTCGCACCGCGAAGTGAATGCCATTTCTCAGGACAAACAGGGGTTCATGTGGTTCGGAACCAAGTTCGGTCTCAATCGCTTCGATGGCAAAACCTTCACCACATTCACCAAGGGCCACAACGGATTTTATTTTGATGATATTCAGTCGATTGCCCGGGACGCCGACGGAAATTTGTGGCTGATGGGCCTCAAAAGCCAAACCAATATTGCGGTATTTAATCCGCTGACAAACCAGTCGATTGCGTTAAAGAAAAGGTTTGAAAAGCAACAACTTCCGACTTCATTTACGGATCTTCAGGGCTTGGTGAGCAGTGATAACGGAACCATTTATCTAACAAACTACCAACCCGCTGCGCTCCTCTCCTATCATCCGACCTCGGGCCTGCGGGTGGTTTCGCTTCCGCAATTTAAGTCGCTGGGCACGTTTCGGGCCACCGCCCACAACACCGTCTGGGCGATTGCGGATGAAAACCGGCTCGTTGAACTCACCGCCGATGGGCGTATTTTACGTCAGTTTTCGCACGGAAAAGACGTCGTCAGTTGGTGCTTGGGAAAGCGAAACGCCGGGATTGAATTCTTCTACACGGTGTATAATCCGGCCCAAAAACAGCGTCACCAGTTTTTTAGCGTCGATGAATCGGGGCATCGGCGGGAGTGGTCATCGGTTTTGCTCGAATCGATGAAAAGGTATATTGGACCTGTTTGCTATCCATTCGATCGAACCGGTTTGATCTGGGATGGCATCAGTTTACGGGACTCAACCAACCAAACGTTACTCACCATTGCCGGCCAGACTTCCGGCGAAACCATCGAAAACCGGAGTTTTTACCGCGACCGAAGCGGGCAATTCTGGTTGGGAACCAGTTTCGGCGTTTACCAGGTCAAATTAACTCACAATCACTTTCACCGGTTCTTTTACCAGGAAAGTAATAAAGCAGAACAAGCAGCGACCCGGGGCATCACCGTGCTGGGCGATCAGGTCTTCGCCAATCTGGAAAAACGGGGTCTCTTTGCGGTTCCGGGAGCGGGTGGCTTACCCAAAAAGTTGTACGGGAACACGGTTTTTGCGTACGGCTTAGCCTCGGATGGGCAGGGAGAGATTTACGCCGGAAACGGGAATCAACTGGTTCAGTATAATTCCCAATCGCGCCGTTCTTCCACTATCCCGTTGTCCGATGCGTCCTCCATCTGGGCTCTCCATCCCCTTACCCCGGCGTCCTGGTTGGTCGGAACGCCAACCGGCCTCCGGTTTGTGGATACTCAAACCGGGCAGTCAAAACCATTTACGGCTTATCATCAGTTTAAAGAACTGGCTCAGGCTCATGTGCTCCACATCGCGCCCGACCGGCAGGGCACCATCTGGCTTGGTTCCAACACGGGTTTGTATGTCGTTGACCCCGCCAGGGGCATCACCGCCCGCTACTGGAGTGGCGGCAAAGGCGGTTTTTACCTGCCCGCCGACAATTTTCAGCATGTCTACCAGGATGCGAAAGGCATTTACTGGCTCGCGACGGCCAATGCCGGCCTGATCCGCTGGGATCGCCCCAAAAACCGCTTTCGTCGGTTCCGACGTTCGGAAGGCTTATCGAACGATAATATTTACGCGATTTACCCCGACCGGCGGGGCAATCTGTGGATGAGCAGCGACTACGGAATTATGCGGTTCGATCCGGTTCGGCTGACCACCCGGACGTATTTTGTGCAGGATGGCATTACGCACAACGAATTCAACCGGATTTCGCATTTTCAGGATAAAACCGGGCGAATTTATTTCGGCGGCCTCAACGGTATTACTGCCTTCGATCCACGGGATTTGGAAGCCGAAAAACCGCCCGTTACGCTCCCGATGCGAATCGTTGGGTTTCGGCAGTTTGACCAAAACATCAACCAGATCGTTGACAAAACCGCCGATTTGAACCAAACTCACCAAATCACCATCCGACCCGGTGACCAGACTGCCGTACTCGATTTTGCGCTGCTGAATTACGCCGATGCCGAAAAAAACGTCTACGCCTATCATTTTAAGGGTCTGGACAATGCCTGGACGCACCAGGCGGAGTCGTCGCTGCGGCTCGGAAACTTACCCTACGGCACGTATCAATTGCTGATCAAAGGGCAGGCTTCCAACGGACAGTGGTCGGCTAATACACTGACGATTCCGATTGAGGTTCTCCGGCCTTTTTACCTACAAATCTGGTTTATGATCCTGACGGTTTTGCTGCTGATTGGCGGGATCTGGGGCTGGCTGCGGTGGCGCATCTGGAACCACCAGCAGGAACAGAAACGACTGCAAACCGAAATCCGACAGGCCACCGCCCAAATTCAGGACGACAAAGAAATCATTGCCCAACAGGCGCAGGTGCTGCAACGGCTGAACGAAACCAAATCCCGGTTTTTTGCCAATATTTCCCACGAATTCCGCACACCCCTGACGGTTATTCTGGGCATGTCGTCGGAACTGAAACGGGATGAGCCATCCAACCGGATTCGACAGGCATCCGACCTGATCGAACGCAACGGGAGCAACCTGCTGCGGTTGATCAACCAGATTCTGGATCTGTCGAAACTCGAAGCGGGCGAAATGCAACTCCAGCCCGTTCGGTCGGATCTGGTTCGTTTCAGCCGGTACCTTGCCGAATCGTTTCAGTCGATGGCGGACCGCAAAGCCATTCAACTCCATTTCCGGTCCGATGTAGAAACCTGCGAAACGGATTTCGATCAGGATAAACTACAGGACATTCTTTCGAATCTGTTAACGAATGCCCTGAAATTTGCCCCCGTGGGGGGCGACGTGTATTTCCATCTGGTCATTCACGACAACTGGAATCCGCCGGGCGAGGGTTTTTACGAGGACATTTCTCCCACCAAACACCGCAGTGAACCCTGGTTTTCGATCCGGGTGCGCGACACCGGGCCGGGCATCGAACCCGAGAGTTTGCGCCACATTTTCGACCGGTTTTTTCAGGTTTCCATCCGCCCGGTTTCCGAAACCGGTGGAACCGGCATCGGGCTGTCGCTGGTGCGCGAACTGGTGCTCCTGATGAACGGCGGACTGGCGGTGCGGAGTTTACCCGGCGAGGGCGCCGAGTTTGTGGTCAGTTTGCCCCGTACCCAAAAGGCTCCGCCAACCGACGTTACGCCAACCGACGTTGCGACCACCGGCCTTGTTCTGATCAGCCCGCAAAACCGGGTCGAAACCGAACCGGAGGCTCCGGTTGCCGGTGACAAACCGGTGCTGCTGCTGGTGGAAGATAATGACGATGTCGCCACGTACATCCAATCCTGCCTTGGGAACGAGTACCGGATTCTTCGGGGCGAAAACGGCCAAACCGGTATTGATCTGGCGTTTTCAACCATACCGGACCTGCTTTTGAGCGACGTCATGATGCCGCAGAAGGACGGTTTTCAAGTGTGTGATGAATTGAAAAACGATCCGCGCACCAGCCACATTCCCATCGTGTTACTGACCGCCAAAGCCGCTGCCAGCGACCGCATCAGCGGGCTCCGGCGGGGCGCGGATGCTTACCTGACCAAACCCTTTCAGCGGGAAGAATTGCGGGTGGTGCTGGAAAACCAGCTTCAGTCCCGGCGAATCCTGCAGGCGCATTACAGCCAACTGGCGCTAAAAACCGGCGCACCCGATCCGACAGTTGCCGAAGGAACCGATCCACTGGAAAACCTTTTCCTGCTGAAGCTGCGGACGGCGCTGGAAGAGCAGCTGGACAATCCCGATTTTTCGATTGAGGCCATTTGCCAACGGATGCGCATGAGTCGCTCCACGCTTCACCTCAAGCTGGTTGCCCTCACCGGCATGTCCACGACCCGGTATATTCGGGCGCTTCGGCTGGGCAAAGCCAAAGAACTGCTGGCCGCTTCGGATCTGAATATTTCAGAAGTGGCCTACGCCGTCGGTTTTGAAGACCCCAAGTATTTCAGCCGGGTATTTTCCGACGAATTCGGCATTTCGCCCGCCAGTTTTCGGCTTTCTGGCCCCAATTAAACAATAGTCCACCATTTCGGACAATAGTCCACCTCCCTACACACCCCGCTTCCGTATCCTTGTGTCGCTAACCAGGGCCTGAAAACCGGTCACTGGAAACTGCATTTTCCACCGGCAGGTGGCTCCTGCCCTTATTTAAAACAGCGACCATGAAAGAGTTAGACAAAACGGATTCGGATCGAATTCTGGATTTTCCAGCCGCCGGCATGTGGTGGCAAATTACCAAAGACACGCAAGAGACCAACGGGGCTTTTTTTGAAGTCATTAATGTGCTGGTGCCCGGTTTTGAGGGGCCTCCGCAGCACATTCACCCCCAGGCCGAGGAAAGCTATCAGGTGTTGGAAGGCACGCTGGATGTGTGGATCGACGGACAATGGCGGCTGGTCAAACCGGGCGAAACCGCAACCGTTCCGGCGGGTGTGCCGCATACGCTCAAAAATTCACATCCCGAACCGGTTCGGCTCCTCAACATCCACAAGCCTGCCCTCGGTTTTGAGCGGTTTTTCCGGCGGATGCACACCCTGATTACCAGTGGAAAAATGACGCTGCCGCCAAAGAACTTCGGTTCCCTGATCCGGATTTCGATGCTTTTCGTGGACCACGAAAAAGAAATCAAGTCGGCCAACCCGCCCCACGGGCTCATGCGGTTTCTGGCTTTCGTTGGCAGTTCGCTCGGGTACAAGCTGCCGGACTGACAACCCGTAAAAACCGACCACCACGCATCGAACCGATGCTCCGGCGGTTTCCATTTTTCGTCCTTAATCGATCCATGTAAAATGAAGAAACGTTTTACCTCACTATTCCCGACCGAGGCCATCGCGGCATTGCGTACCCGGTTTTTATTACTGGGTTGCCTGCTCGGTTTTTCGCTGATCGTTTCCGCCCAGACGACCACCCGGTTTGTGTCGACAACCGGCACCAACTCCAATCCGGCGACGGCCACCAGTTGGGCCACCGCCACCGCCGATTTGCAGGGCGCCATCAACTCGCTCAGCGCGGGCGGTGAGGTGTGGGTGGCCGGGGGAACCTACAAACCCACCACCGGAACCAACCGCGACATTAGCTTCAGCCTGAAGAACAACGTTGCCATCTACGGCGGTTTTGTGGGAACGGAAGCCAACCGCAGCGAGCGACCCGCCCTCAACCTGACCACCCCGTCCAGCACCACCCTGAGTGGTGACATTGGGACGGTGGGCGACCCCGCCGACAACAGCTATCATGTCATATTCAACTCAGGCATCACCAGTACGGCCATCCTGAACGGGTTTGTAATTACGGGTGGGAATGCCAGCTTTAATAATTTGAGCAATTTTAGGGCTACCGGTGGGGGGATGTTGAATGCTAATTCCAACCCAACCCTGATCAATTGTCGTTTCATATCGAATACATCTTTTAGTGGTGGTGGGGGAATCTATAATTACGCATACTCTAATCCCAACCTGACCAACTGTAGTTTTATGTTAAATACGGCTACTGATGGAGGAGGGGTCTATAATACTGACTCCAGTCCCAGTCTGACCAATTGTAGCTTTACGTCAAATACGGCTACTAATGGAGGGGGAATGCTTAATGGTACTGAATGTTATCCGATACTCACCAACTGTAGTTTTATGTTAAATACGGCTACTGATGGAGGAGGGGTCTATAACTATTCTGCCGCCAGTCCCAGCCTGACCAATTGTAGCTTTACGTCAAATACCGCTGTTGATGTCGCGGGGGGGATGTTTAATGTTAATTCCAGTCCCAGTCTGACCAGTTGTAGATTTACGTCAAATACAGCTGGTTCTTTTGGGGGAGGAATGGTGAGTCAGAGTTCCAGTTTCAGCCTGACCAACTGTAGCTTTACGTCAAATACCGCAAGTTATGGTGGGGGAATAGTTACTAATAACTCCAGTTCCAGCCTGATCAACTGTAGCTTTACGTCAAATACAGCTATAAATAGCACTGGAGGGGGATTCTTTAATTCTACCTTCAGCAATACCAATCTCATCAATTGCATTTTCTGGAACAATGGAGGAAGTAATTCGATATATGTCGATGCAACCTCAGCGACAACGGCCAGCTACAGTCTGTTCGAAACTTCGGTAACCAACTACACTGGCTCCCACAACCTCACTACCGCCACCTCACCCTTTGTCAGTTCGGATAACCTCCAACTGACGGCCTGTTCCGCGGCTGTCAATGCCGGTGATCCGGCCAGCGCCACGGCGGTTTCCGGCCCCTACAGTGTTACGGCCCTGCCCCAGACGGATCTGGCCGGGAATCCCCGCATTTACGGAAACCGGGTCGACATGGGCGCTTACGAGTTTCAGGGAGAACCGGGAGCCATCACCGTGTCAACCCTGGCTTCTTCCGCCAGCGTCACCATCGGGCAGGCGATTAGTCTGTCGGCAACGGTAACGGGCGGCAGTAACCTGAGTTATGGCTGGGCTGCCCCAGCTGGAGCCAACCTGAGCAGCACCACAACCAACCCCGTGAGTGCCACCTTGCTCACCACCGGCCCCAAAGCCTTTACAGTGACGGTCACCAATCTCAGCTCAGGCTGCACCGCCACCAGCAGTGTCACTGTAACGGGCAATACGGCTCCCACGGCCACCATCACGCCGTCGAGTGCGACGCTGACCTGCGCCAGTCCGACCGTCAGCCTGACCGCCAGCGGGGGAAGCTCCTACCGCTGGGACGACAATTCCACGAATGCCATCCGAACCGTCAGTGCCGCCGGACCGTATTCCGTCACCGTCACGGCGGACGGGGGTTGTTCGGCCTCTACTAGTATTACGGTTTCGGGAAATACCAGTACTCCTGCGCCCCCCAATCTGACCAGCACGACCGTCACGCAAGGAGCACCAACGGTCAACTTAACCGCCAGCAACTGTGCCGGAACTCTCACCTGGAACGGCCCGGGCGGTTCGTCGGGAACCGGAGCCATTTCTGTCCAGACAACGAACCCCGGCACTTTCGTCTACCAGGCCACTTGTAACGTCGGTGGTTGTGTCAGTGATCCGGCCAGTGTAACCGTCGTGGTCACCGCGCCGACCGTCACCGGTTCCTTCGATGGGTTCATTTACGGAGGAGATTGCACCAGTTTCCGGGGCTGGGCCTGGGATCGCAACAAACCCAATACCGCCATTTTGGTCGAGATTCTGGTGGATTCCGAAAGCAAGGGTACGATTCTGGCCAACGAGTTTCGGCAGGATTTGAAAGATGGTGGCAAGGGCAATGGGATTCATGCGTTTCGGTGGACTATTCCGGATGAGCTGAAAGATGGCGAAGTACATACGCTCTCCGCCACTGTGGTGGGTAGCGGTTTTACCCTCAAGGACGGCCCGAAAACCATCCGCTGCCAGAACGGAACCCCTCCGCCCCCACCGAATAAACCGCCCGTCGCTCCCACGATGACGCCATTGACCACCCAGCAGGGGGTGACTTTTACCACGACCTTACCGGTTTTCACCGATCCGGAAAACGGTGCCCTGAGCTATGCGCTGGCAGGTCTGCCTGCTGGCCTTACCTTCACCAGCGGTACCCGGCAGATTAGCGGAAAAACCGAGATCGCGGGAAGCTTTGCGCTAACCTACTCGGCGACCGATGAGAAAGGAGCGATGAACAGCGTGAGTTTCAACCTGACCGTCAATCCGGCCGAAACCGTCGTCACGGGCAGCTTCGAAGGCTATCTGGACAAACTCGATTGCGGAGGAATTCGCGGCTGGGTCTGGGATCGCAACAAACCCAATACCCCGGTCACGGTCGAATTTTACCTCGAACCCAGTCCGGGAACCATCACGCCTTTGGGCAGTACGCTGGCTAATATTTACCGGGTCGATCTGAAAGAGGCCGGAAAAGGCAATGGCGCACATGCGTATAATTTCACGCCACCGGGCAGCGTCACCAACGGCACCAGGGTGCTGGCGCGGGTGCTGGGTTCTACGTTCGTTTTGAAAGGGTCACCGAAGGAATACCAGTGTAATGCCCCAACCCGGTTGTCAGCCGAATCTACTTCTGACTTACAGGTGACGGTTTTGGGCAACCCGGTTTCGAATCAGGTCGAGGTAGAAATCCGGGGAGCCGAAGGAAAACCACTGCACGTGCAGTTGACGGACGTCAATGGGCATCTGGTCAGTGAGCAGCAGGTAAAACAAGCAAGTCGGGTTGAACACCACAGGCTCCCGGTTTTCCATCAGGCACCGGGAATGCTGTTGCTGCGGGTCAGTACGCCAACCCAGCAAAAAACCGTAAAGATTTTGAAAGGAAAGTAAGAGCCAAGGTTGGGTAGCACTCTGTCTGGAGTGCTACCCAACCTTGGCCTGAAGGTACTGGAACGGCTGGAGAAGGAGTTTACGGGCGCGGCCAAGTGCCTTTTCCGTATCGCTTTATGCGGTAATGATTCGATTTGGGCGATTTTTGACTTTTGTTCTCTCAATTATACAATTGCTCCAGTCTCAACCGCTGACAGGGCTTGCAGCCGCTGTCAGGGTTACGTTAAAACCACCTCCTCCGTGGGATCGATGCGGAGCCAGAGCAGGCAACTGCACAACAACAGAAATGCAATCAGAAACAGCGGCAGGTTGAAATCGCCGGTGAGGTTGACGATGTAGCCGAACAACACGCCCAGAAAAACCGCCCCCAACTGCCCGACGGTGTTCATGGCACCCGACACCATGCCCGACTGACTCCGGCCCACATCATTGCAAACTGCAAACGAAACCGGGAGCGTCAAGTCCTTGAAACCCATGCCCATCGACAGAAAAATTGCGGCTGTTTGATTGTCTTCCGTCAGTGCCGACAGCAGGATCATCACCGCCGAAAGCCCCAGTCCCACGATGCCCACCACCCGCCGACCGACTTTTAACCCGTAGCGTTTCGATAACCAATCGCTCAAATAACCGCCCGTGAAGCAGCCGATGGCACCCAGAAAAAAGGGCAGCGTCGAAAAAAGCTGCATGTGTTCTTTATCGAAATGCCGCCCTTCCTTGAGGTAGGTCGGTAGCCAACCCGTGAAGAAATAGGCACCATACATGTAAAAATGGAACATCAGCATAATGGCCCACATGTTTTGACTCCGCAAAACCGCCCGCCAGGGAATGTGGTGGCTGGAAATGCGAAACCGCCGGTTTTCTTCGATGTGAGCAAGTTCGTCGGCGGTGATGTTTTGTTTTTCGTTGGGAAAATCGCGAAACCAGATATACCAGCAAACCGCCCAAACCAGACCCAGCAAACCCATCGCGTAGAAAGACGCCCGCCAGCCGAAGTGCGTGGCCACCGGCACCACGATCCAGGGGGCCAGCATTCCGCCCACGCGACCAGCGGCCCAGATGTAGGCCTGCGCCCGACCGGTTTCCTGCCGCGGAAACCAGCGGGAAACCACGATGGAAGCATTGGGATAGGCCCCGGCTTCGCCCGCACCGAACAGAAACCGCACGATGACCAGATAAAGCCAGCTCGTGGCGGTGCCGGTGAGCGCCGTGAAAACCGACCACCAGCCCACCACCCGCGTCAATACCCGCCGGGGTCCCAGCCGGTCGCCGAGGGCACCGGTTGGCAGTTCAAAAAGGGCGTAGGAAAGCGCGAAGGCACTCAGGATCCAGCCCCACTGATCGTTCCCGATCTTTAAGTCACTCTTGATGTCCGATGCGACCAGCGAAATGCAGGTTCGGTCGATGTAGGTAATGGTGGAAAGCGCAAATAAAAACGAGAGTACCCGGGAACGGTAATTCATGTGAAGGGCCGTGGTGAAATCCGGTCTCAAAATAGTGAATTACTGGACAGGATTGTAGTGAATATAAAGGTTGTTCGAAAACTCGTGAAATCGGAAACGATTAATAACCCGTTGATTAGGATTTTTCGGATCGTAAACTCATAACTTTGGCAGTCTTTTTGGTCCGCCAATAGGTCTTTCCACCCCTCTGAACTCTCCAAATTTTAACAATGAATCCAATTCCCTACTTTGCTGAACTACTTACGCTAATTCAACAGGCCCGGCAGCGTGCGATAGCCCATGTGAACCGGGAACTGATCGATCTGTATTGGAATGTCGGAGCCTACATCAGTCGAAAAGTAGAAACCAGTGAATGGGGCGATGCTACCGTTGTGCAATTAGCTGATTATCTACAAAAGTAACACCCTGACTGGATAGGGTTTAGTTATAGAGGCCTCTACCGAATGAGGAGGTTTTATGAAACTTATCGCAATGCCCCCGAAGTTTTGACAGCAGTGCTGTCAAAAATAAGCTGGACAAATCATCTCACTATTTTGGCTCAATGCAAAACGCCGGAAGAACGACAATTCTACTTGTTGCTTACGACAAGAGAGCGATACAGTTCTCGCGAACTCGAACGCCAGATTGCAGCGGGTGTCTATGAACGGGTCATGCTTTCACCCAATGTGTCCACAGTGAGGACCCAATTACAGGAACAAGCTCGCGACTCGTTTGGCGAGGGCATTTTCCGGGATCAATACGTATTTGAATTTCTTGATTTGCCCGAGCGTCACTCTGAACGCGACCTGCAACGGGCTTTGATCCAGAACATGAAACGCTTTTTACTCGAATTGGGCCGTGATTTTACGTTTATGGGCGAAGAATATCCCGTTTAGGTGGGAATGCGCGATTTCCGGCTGGATCTGCTGTTTTATCACCGTGATCTGCAGTGTCTGGTGGCTTTTGAGTTGAAAGCCGGACCGTTTGAACCGGAGTATATAGGTAAACTTAATTTCTATCTGGAAGCGCTGGACCGCGATGTACGCAAGCCCCACGAGAATCCCAGTATTGGCGTGTTGCTTTGCGCCAGCAGCGACCAGGCCGTGGTGGAATACGCCCTCAGCCGGACGCTGTCGCCCACGCTGGTGGCTGACTATACCCGCCAATTACCCGACAAGCACCTGCTCGAAGCTAAATTGGCTGAATTTTATCAATTCAATCAATCCAGCACATGAATAGAAGTACCCGTCTGCACGGCATTTAACCAAATACTCATACAAAATCCTCCCGCATCGGCGTAAACACATCCACTAGTACACCGGCTTCCAGGGCTACGGCACCGTGGGGCACATCCGGGGGCAGGTGGTAAACGTCCCCGGCTTTCAGTTCGCGGGTTTCGCCGGCAATCGTGATCGCAAACCGCCCGCTTTCGATATAACTCATCTGCGTGTGGTAATGGTGGTGAATGGCCCCGATGCCACCCGCGTCAAAGGCCACTTTCACCAGCATCAGATGGGCATCATACGCCATGATTTTGCGTCGAACACCGGGGCCAACGGTTTCCCAGGGCCGGTTTTCATCGTTGATAAAAAGAGAATCGAGCGTTGCCATCCAAGATTGGTTTTTACATGAGACTTTCCCGGCAAAAATACCAGAATACGCCATACCAACCGCCCTCATTGGAAGAATACCCTGAATACGGCACTGGCTGGCCCGGTTTTCGGGAAGGCCCTAACGATAGATTTTCGCTTTTCAGGCAAAAAAATCAACAATTAACCGTTTATCTTAGTTGATTAAACCGCATATACCAGCCCTTGATTGGGCTGATTTGAAATGGATAAACCACCCCAGGATTCAGCTCAAGACCCCTTAGTAACCGAAATTTCACGATTGCGTGCGTTGATGGACAGCGCCCAGTCGGCTTTATTCCTGCTGCAACCGGTTCGAAACGATCAGGGCGAAGTAACGGATTTCCGGTTTTCCATTGTGAATAAAAAACTGGCGATCTTTGTCGACCAGGAACCCTCCGCTCTCCTTGGCGAACTCCACAGCCGGTGGTTTCCGACCTACAAAACCAACGGCATTTTCGACCATTATTGCCGGGCACTCACCCAGGATGAGCCCCTCAAACTCGAACACCACTACAACAGCGACGGCATGGACCGCTGGCTGACGGTCGTAGCCGACCGGTTTGGCGATGAGCTTCGGGTTACGTTTCTGGATATTACCGAAAATAAACGCATCCAGCATCAGCTGGAAGCCACCATCCACCAGATCCGGAATTCCAACGAAAATCTGGAGCAGTTTGCCTACATCGCATCCCACGATTTGCAGGAACCGTTACGAAAACTGCAGGCTTTCGGCGATGTGCTGCAAAGTCAGTTTGCGGATAGTCTGGCCGATGGCGAAGTAGACCTCGTCCGCCGGATTCAGAATTCGGCCAAACGGATGCAGGTACTGGTGCGCGATCTGCTGACGTATTCGCGCCTGTCGACTCAAACGGAACCGTTTGAAAACATCTCGCTGGCGCGTTTAATCAAGGAAGTGCTGGGGGATCTGGAAATGTCGATTTCGGAGAAAAAAGCCATTGTTAAGGTAGCTCCGTTGCCTAATTTGCTCGGAAATCCGCTGCGCTTGCGGCAGTTGTTCCAGAATCTGGTTGCCAATGCCATCAAATTTCAGAAAGCCGACCAGAAACCGGAGATTCAGATCAATGCCCGCTATCCCGAACCCGAAGACTTGCCGGAAGAACTGCAGAGCCAGTCCCAGCGGCTCTTTCTGCTGGTTGAAGTGGCGGATAATGGAATCGGTTTTGACGAAAAATACAAATCGCGGATTTTTCAACCCTTCCAGCGGCTGGAAAGCCGGTCGGCCTACAGCGGAACGGGCATCGGGCTGGCAGTCTGTAAAAAAGTAGCCGAAATTCACGGCGGAGCCATTGACGTATCCAGCCAGGTCGGGAGGGGTGCCACCTTCAAAGTGTTTCTGCCGGTATATGGCAGAACGGGTTAAGCTACCGCCTGACGCTGCGGTTGTGTATGTCTGAAAATGTCGTGATACGCTAAGAAAGCCCGTTGAGCCGCTTCGATAATCCGGTCGTGATTTGCCTCTTCCTGAGCAGCCAGAATTGCCCCGAACGCTTTCCATTTGTCCAGGGCTTCGACGCCATAGCCCCGGTAAAACCGGGCATTTATAAGCAGGGGTTGCAGTTCCGGGCTTTTCTGCAAATAATGCATCACCGCTTTCCCCCCCAGCATCGAGCCTTCGCCCACGTAAGCTGCTCCCAGCAAGTCAATGGGCGACCAATGCTGAAACAAATCAGGTCTACTGTCTGGCAAGTCCATGTTCAACTCGGCCAAATCCGCTTCCAGCCAGGGCGTTTTCCGGCGGTCGTTTTGATCGTAAGACCGAAAAAAAACGGGATTTTGATCGATGGCGGCCTCCAGCGCCTGGTGAAACGTCCAATGTGCCTGCAACAAATGCCGGTACTGCTCCGGATGCATCGCACCGGCCCGTAAGGGTTCGGTATAGAGCAAGGCCTCCGTTTGTTCATGTAAGGCACGGGTTTCGTGCCGCAGTCGTTCCGCTACCGTCATCATGCGTTTACTACATTGTTATCGATCAACCAGAAGTCGCACAGCCGACGCAACAACTGCCCGATCGATTGGTACGTACCCGGTTTGACGACATAGGCATTTGCACCGAGTTGAAACGACTGGCTGATGTCCTGTGGATTGTCGGAAGTGCTGAAAACCACAATTGGCAATAGCCGCGTCCGGGACAGCGAACGCGCTCTTTCAATGATATCAAACCCGCTGTATTCCGACAAATCCAGATCGAGCAGCAGCAGCTTGGGCAGGGGAGCCGTCTCGGTCTGGTATTTTCCTTCGGCACTCAGGTAATCAAGGGCTTCGGAGCCCACATTGATCACTTTGTAGGAGATCGTTTTCTCCATTTTCCGCATCACCCGACCAAAAACGTCGGCATCGTCCGGATTATCTTCAACATACAAGAGATCTAACATTGTCGTACAAGGTTACGGAGTCTGTTGCTCCTTTGGAAACGAAACTGAAAACCGGGTTTCACGATTGGGTTCGCTGTGAAACCAGATTTTTCCCCGGTGCCGGTTGATGATCCGCTTGACAATGGCCAGTCCGACCCCGGTTCCGTCAAAGCTGGCCGCATTTTCCAAACGCTTGAAAAGGTCAAACATTTTAGCGGCATGCTTCATATCGAAGCCAATCCCATTGTCTTTCACGGTATACGTTACTTCATCGCTGGTTTCCCGGCCTTCCACCCAAACCACCGCTTCCGGGACTCGCTGGGTGTATTTGGCGGCATTGGAAATCAGATTCGTGAACACCTGGTTCACCATCGTAGGATCACCATAAATCGACGGCATCGCACCAAATTCGATCTGGACGTTCCGGTTTTTATTCTTTTCAGTGATCAGAATTTCGTCCCGAATCACGTCCAGCATTTTTGGCATGTCCAGTTTTGTGAAATTCAACTCGGTGCGTCCCATCCGGGAATAATACAAAATATGTCGGATCAGGGATCGCATTCGCTCCGTCGAATCCAGAATTTTCTGAAACATCACGCGCGTGTCGTCATCCATCGTGGCACCCTGTTCTTCCAGAATGATTTCGGAATAACAGCGAATCGACGACAGGGGCGTCCGCAAATCGTGCGAAACCGTATAGCTGAACGCATCCAGTTCTTCATAAGCCACCCGCAGCCGTTCGTTCAATTGCCGGACTTCGTTGGCTTTGCGGGCCACCACCTGCAACACATCTTCCCGCAGCTTGATGGCGACCGCGAGTTCAGCATCCCGCCAGGGTTCCGACGTATTGCGAACGGTTTGCGACCATGCCTCAAAACTCTTACGCGGGTGCAAATGCTGCCGGCCGTTTTCCGAAACCGTCACGGGTTTATCCGGATTGCCCGCCCAGGTCACCTGCCGAACCTGCTCCGGTTTAAACCACAGCAAATATTCATCCAGTTCCTTCGACAAAGCAATGGCCAGCACCCCGGAAGCCACTTCCCGGAAGGATTCGGCCGGTGGATACAGCTCCGGCAAACGGTCTGTTTCAAAAACCGTATCGAATTCCTGCGTTTTGAGCCAGTTCGTAATCCCGGCCACCGCCGATTCGGTGGGGGTTTTGCCCATGCAATAAAAGGTATTGTCAAACGCCAACACCGCCCCCGTGGCACTGTTGATGTGTAACGCCGTCAACGGGTGTTGGGTCAAACCCACCACAACATCCCAGTCTTTCAGAATCTGGCTATTGAGCGTTTGCCCGTTCTGCTGAATCTGAAACAGAAGCGATTGGTCCTCTTCGTCCTTCCGGAATTCGAGGGCCGACGACAGCAACTGGCTGACAAATTTAGCCGCCTGCCGGGCCGGAAAATCGACAAACCGGGGCGTCGAATGGTGGCAGGAAATCAGTCCCCACAGTTCACCGCGGTAGAGCAGCGAAATACTCATGGAGGCCTGTACACCCATATTTTTCAGATACTCGATGTGAATCGGCGACACCGCCCGCAGCACCGAATGGGTCAAATCCAGCGGCTGGCCTTCTGCCTGCTCTCCGTCACGCAGTGAAAAAATGGGCGAAGGGGCGCTTTTCACATCGGCAATAATCCGCACCAGATTGGTTTTGTACAACTCCCGGGCCTGCCGCGGAATGTCCGAAGCCGGATAATGCAGGCCCAGATACGATTCCAGGTGCGATTCTTTCTCTTCGGCGATTACCTCGCCGTGCCAGTCGGCGGCAAACCGGTAGACCATCACACGGTCATAGCCAATGATCTGCTTCACCCGCCGGGCGGTATTCTGGATCAGTTCGATCAGCGTCCGGTTGGATTGCACTTCGCTCAACGCATCAGCAATCAACTGTTGTTCAAAATGGGCATGAGCGGCCACCGCCGATTCCCATTCCAGAATGATCAGGGTATCGTGTTGGTGGGCAATCAGATTCCATTCGTTCCCGTTAATGCGAAACCGGTGCGGGTTCATCCGCGACCAGGCGTTCTCCCGTTTTCCCACGTTCAGAATCGACACCAGTTCGGCGGCCGTCAGGTCGGTTTCAGTCAGCAGGGCATCGAGCGGTTTTCCCAGCAGATCGGTCGCCGGCCGGTTTACAAACGTGCTGCTGTTCTCGCTACAATAGCGAATAACAAAATCATTTGCCGAAATGGCCACTAAAAAGCCGTGGGACTGGATATAACCGGGAATGTGAATAGGCTCTGTTTCACAATTGGTCAAATTGATTCCTGAAGGGGCTATGTTGGCTGTTGGTACAATCATTTTATAGGGGTAACAGACCTGCGCGGTCTTTATTCTGTCTTAGCTGAGGTTTTGTAAGCAAACGTATAAGGTAAAAAAAGAGGGGGCATCCGAGCAAATAAAACTCAAAAAACTTAGTTTGGGTTTAAAAAACCGGATTAAAAATATGGAAAAACGCGGATGACCACTGCGCCAACATCAGCATATGCACAGAGTGATTGTACTAAATTTTGTCCTTTTTGCCGCTTTTTCGATGATTTCTGAACCCTATTTTCGAAATCTGCCACGAACCTTTACATTTACCGCTCTATTCCAACCCGGATTGCTTATGACCCCGCTTTACTGCCTGATTCTCTGTCTTTTTGCCAGGCCATCTGCTCCACCAACCGCCGACTGGAAGCTGGTCTGGGCCGATGAATTCAACACCCCCGGCCCACCCGATCCAAAGAAATGGGCCTTCGAAACCGGTTTTGTCCGCAACAACGAGCTTCAATGGTACCAGCCCGACAACGCCCGCTGCGAAAACGGTTTGCTCATCATCGAAGGCCGTCGGGAAAACCGCCCGAATCCTACTCATCAGCCCGGCAGCACCAATTGGAAAACCAGCCGCGACTCCATCCGGTATACGGCCGCCAGCCTGCTGACCAAAGGGCGGCACCAGTGGCAATACGGCCGGTTTGAAATGCGGGGACGGATCGACACCCGTCCGGGTCTCTGGCCCGCGTTCTGGACGCTGGGCGTGTCGGGCGAGTGGCCGGCCAACGGCGAAATCGACATCATGGAATATTACCGGAACATGCTGCTTGCCAATGTCGCCTGGGGAACGAATGAAAAGTGGAAAGCAGCATGGCGGACGACGAAGAAACCCATCACCGACTTCACCGATCCAAAGTGGTCGGCGAAATTCCACACCTGGCGCATGGATTGGGACCAGGATTTTATCAAACTGTACGTGGATGATCAGTTGCTCAACGCGGTGGCGCTGTCGACCACGATCAACGGCGACGGCAGCGGCAAAACCCCGTTCCACCAACCGCACTATCTGCTCCTGAACCTCGCCATCGGCGGTCAGAACGGCGGTGACCCCTCGGCAACGAAATTCCCGGCGCGGTTTGAAGTGGATTATGTGCGGGTTTATCAGCAATGAGGTGTTGTTTCGCGGAGTTGAGCGGAGTAAAAAGGAGTTACGCAGAGAAAATTAATTACTCCCTAAACTCTCTTTTACTCCGCTCAACTCCGCGAAATACCTCCTCACTTCCGCAAAAGACGTTGCTCCAGTGCCTGCCGGTAGCTGGCGGCCAGCGGGATGGTGACGTGGCCCACCGTTACCTGGTGTCGTTCCAGTTTGCGGATCGCTTTCAGCGCCACGACATACGATTTGTGGACCCGGACAAACTGGTCACCTGGCAGCATTTCGATCATTTCCGACAACGTCATGCGAGTAGATACCTGCCGGTTTTCTTCGTGAATGAAGAGCAGGTTGGTGTCTGAATGGATGTAGAGCACCTCACTGAGATTCATCCGCACCCAGTCGTAGCCATCTTTCACAAAAATGCTCGACGGTTCCCCGCGTTGCAGCAGGTATTGCGTGTAGGCGCGGTTGCAGCTCTGCAAAAACCGGCCGAAGGCGATGGGTTTCAGCAAATAATCGAGGGCATTCAGGGCAAACCCCTCCAGGGCATAGTCGGCGTAGGCGGTCGTAAAAACAATCGATTTGTTGAGCGGAGCGATCAGTTGGGCAAAATCCGTCCCGCTCAGATCCGGCATTCGAATATCCAGAAAAATCAAATCAACCCGTTGGGTGTGCAGGAAATTCAGCGCATCGGTCGTATTCAGAAAAGGTTGAACCAACTCCAGAAACGGCACTTTTTCGGCATACCGGCTCAAGACCTCCAGGGCTGCGGGTTCGTCATCGATGGCAATGGCTCGGAGCATAGGTAATTATAAATCAATGCGTAAGGTAACGACAAATGCCTGATCGGTTTGCGAAATCTGCAACTCATGCCGGTTGGGATAGAGCAGTGCCAGGCGCTTGCGGGCGTTGGCAATGCCGGTTCCGGAGCCGGTTTTCGTACCGGCTGTGGCTCCGATTGTATTGACAACGCGTAACTGGAGCTGTCGGTTTTCGACTGTCACGTCCAGTTCCAGCTTCGTTGGGTGAATGAGACTGACACCATACTGAAACATGTTTTCGACAAACGGAATCAGCAACAGAGGAGGCAGTTGCGCCGGTTGGCCGTCCCACTCCAGCCGGGTGTGCAGATGCAACGTGTCCAGGTGCGGCAACCGGGCGCGTTGCAGGGCCAAATATTTTTCCAGAAACTGAAACTCCTGTTCGACAGAAATCACCGGGCGTGTCGAGTCCTTCAAAGTAAACCGCAGAATGCCGGACAACTGTTCAATCAGATCCGCCACCGATTCGTTGTCCGATTGCTGGGCTTCGTTGTAGATGGTATTCAGCGCATTAAACAAAAAATGGGGATTGATCTGGGCCTTTAACGCCGTTAGTTCGGCTTCCGTTTTTTGCTGGATCAGTTGCTGCTGCTGCCGCCGGGTTTGCAGCACATCGGCGATAAAACCGTAGAGAATCAGAAAGCCCACCAGCAGCACAGTGACCAGAATATTTTCGTCCACAAAAGCGGGTTCCTGATCGGTACGAACTTGTAGGGCTTCGAAGAGCAACCAGGCGAAAAGGCACAACCAGCACCAGTAATACGGCCGTTTTTTTTCCTGATGCATCCACCGCCGGAAAGCCAGCCGGTAATTCAGAAAAGCCAGCAACCCCATACAGAGCAGCAAAAAAAGCAGGCCCAGCAGATACCGCATCAGGCTGCCTAAATCCGGCAGTTCCTGATCCCGCCGGGGCCAGACGACCTGATAGAGCCGCCACCCCCAGTAGGTGAGCAGGGCCAGCAGGGAAACTGCCAGCAGCAGGGATGACCGGAAAAACACAAAACGTCGGTTCATGAACGGGTGACCTTAATCGGGTTGCAGGACTGGCCGGACGGTTTCGGGTTTCATCCGACGCAATTCCTGCCGGGCCTGCTGCGGATCGACCGGCGCCATCAGCATCATGGAACTCAGGAAATCAACCTCCACAACCGCCTTGATGTAATAGGTCTGACCCGCCTGCACCCGTACCCAAAGCGGTCGGCTATCGGTAAAATAATCACTGATGAACTCAATTTTAATCCGGCCCGGCGGTACGGGCAGTTGAACATACCGATTGGGCGACAGTTCGCCGACTTTTTGATCGTTTATTTTGAAGGCATAGGCTTTGCCCAATCCCGAAATAAACTCTTTTTCGCGATACAAAATCAATTGCGCCGGTTCGGTTTGGATCGGTTGCCGGTTGTCATTTGCCACCAAAACTGACATCAGCAGACTGAACAGAAGCGTTTTCATGGCTTACGGCGCGCCATGTAGTTGCGGGAAATATACAGCCCTACCTGGAAATAGAATTGGCCCAGGCGTTCCTTCGGAGCATCCACGAGTTGATAAGCCTCAGAATGCCAGGGAGTACGTTGAAAACTGCGCCGGTAACCGACCCGGCTAACCCATTGAAACGTATTAGGCCGTTTTTCACGTTGCGCAACCTCCACATTCACATCCCAGAAACCGGTGGTCTGTTTTAAAGAAGGTACACTTGCGGGTGGCGTATATTGGAGTATATTCTGAAACGAAACCACCTGACTGCTGGGTCGAAACAAGCTGTATTCGTAGTTAATACTGCCCAAACCGGCGTTGATAAAGACCCGTTTGTTGCGCGTATTGGCCACATCGTATCCCAGTAGGAATGTCAAACCGCTGACACTCTGGCTCCGGGCAAACAGGGATGTGCCTTTTTTATCGGGCGGCAGTAAGCTTTTGTCAATCCCAAAAAACGCTTGCAGGGTCACTTTAAATCGTTGTCGCCGATAGGCAAAAGCCGCCAGCGCCATCCGGTCCAGCGACTTGTCTACTTTAACCTGATTGTCACGAAAATACCTCTGCATAGCGGGCAGATGAGTTACCGCATACGCAAACCCGGGTTCCATGATCAAGCTGGATCTGAAATTGCTTTTGGCGGGAATGACGGGGGCGGCCGTGGAATCGTCGGATTGTCCCCAAACCGGAGAAGCGGCCAGAAGTGCGATTAAAAAAGTGAGTTTCATAGGTAGTTGCCTGAACGAGTGTACTTCAAAAAAACCGGTAGAAAATTCCGTTTCCAAACGGGTGTGGGTAATGCTGCAAAGTTTGTGGTCAAACCGCTCAACTATGTGTTCATGATCCGGTAAATATTACTTTAACATTCCCTTTACACCGAACGATTCGTCGGTAAAATTGAAATGATTAAGTTTGTCCGCTTACGGTTCGACTATTCCTCTACCCCTATGAAACGGTTTTACGTACTTGCCTGCCTGTTTGTTTTCGGAAACGCCTTGATCAGCTACGGCCAGACGGTGGGCCAGCCGCTGCCGGTCTGGCAGGAAGGCTATCTGGACATCCACCAGATCAATACCGGTCGCGGCAATTCGGCGTTTTTGATCCTGCCCGATGGCACCACAGCCCTGATCGACGCCGGTGAGCTGGATCTGACCGACCCGCGAACGACGAGCCCGCGCAACACCCCCGCCCGGCCCAGTGCCGACCGCCATGCCGGGGAGTGGATTGCCCGCTATGCCCGCAAAGCCCAAAGTTTTCGCCCTGATCCGGCCATCGACTACGCCATCATGACCCATTTTCACGACGACCACATGGGGGCGCCGTCGTCGGCTTCCAAAAAATCGGCGGGCGGTTATCTGCTCACGGGGATTACCGAAGTGGGTGAACACATTCCCATCCGAACCGTCATCGACCGGGGCTGGCCGGATTACAACTACCCTCGCTCCTTCGAGCAGGACCCGCTGGTGACGAATTACCGGAAGTTTCTGAGCTGGCAAATGCAGAACAAAGCCCTGAAAGTGGAGCGGTTGCAGGCCGGACGCAACGACCAGATTCGGTTGCTGAAACAACCCGCGAAATACAGGGACCGGTTTGAAATCCGGAATCTGGCCGTCAACGGTGAGATCTGGACGGGCGTTGGGTCGGTCACGCGTCAGCATTTCCCGGAACTGAAATCGCTGCCCCAAAATCAGTATCCGAACGAGAACATGTGCAGCATGGCGTTGCGACTGAGCTACGGCAAATTCGATTATTTTTCGGGGGGCGACATTCCCGGCGTCCTGCAATTCGGCGCGCCGATGTGGCACGATGTCGAAACACCGGTGGCGCGGTCGGTTGGGCCGGTGGAGGTGCAATTGCTCGATCACCACGGCAACCGCGATTCGCAGAACGGTTTTCTGCTCGGCAGCCTGCGCCCCCGCGTGCTGGTGATTCCGGTCTGGTCGTCCGACCATCCGGGACACGATGTGCTAGCGCGGATTTACACGCAGCAGGTCTACGCGGGCGACCGCGACGTATTTGCCACTGACATGCTGGAAGCCAACAAGCTGGTGATCGGCGAGATGCTAAACCGTCTAAAAAGCGATTCCGGGCATGTGCTGGTGCGGGTCGATCCGGGCGGAGATACCTACCGCGTTCTCATTCTGGAAGACACCGACGAGTCGTTCCGGGTAAAAGCCATTCACGGCCCATATCAGTCGCGGTAATTTTTACGACGGAAAGAACCGTTAAAAGGAAATTTCCTGGGTCAGATACGTCGCCTGATGGTCGCCGTTGATCCGAACCGTCGCCGTTTTTCTGGCCCAGTCGATGGTGAACAAGCCGTAGTTCAGGTCGAAAACCACCTTGCCAACCCGCAGGGCGTTCGGCTCATCACGCGGTTTGGCCGTATGCGTCAAGCCACTGCTGGTGATGTCGTATAACTCGTAACCCAACCCCGGAACGCTGATTTTGGACACTTCGGCAATGTGCCGATCGCCACTGATCAGCATGGCACCTTTCGGTTTTGTTTTGCCTAACAGATCGAAAAACCGCTGCCGGGCGGTGGGGTAATTCCCCCACTTTTCGTAGATATGGTCGTTAGCCAGAAACTGAATCCCGCATCCAATGATGTGGACATCGGCGTCGGATTTCGTCAACTGTTGCTCCAGCCACTGCCATTGCGCTTCGCCCAGAATATCCCCGGACGGATCGGGCGCATTGACTTTGTTGACTTTTTTCAACGGATCGCGGAAATACCGGCCATCGAGCAGAATTACCTTCACCCGTTGGCCTTTTGGCCCGTAAACGTGCGACGAGTAAGCGCCTTCCTGCTTCCGCAAGGGGCTGCTGGCCGATACGTCCAGAAAATCCAGCATCAACTGTTGGCTTTCCTTCCGGCGCGGATATTCCTTGCCGCCATCGTTGACGCCGTAATCGTGGTCATCCCAAACGCCAATGATTTTGGTGGACTGCCGCAACTGGCCATAAATAGGGTTGGATTTCTGCCGGTCGTATTTGGCCTTCAGCGTATCCAGGTTTTCCGAATCGCCGTAAATGTTGTCGCCGAGCCAGATCCAGACCTCCGGTTTTTGAGCCACAATATCATCCCAAAGTGGTTGGGGCCGTTTCTGATCGCTGCACGAACCGAAGGCAATCGTAGTAACGGGTTGCTGACTGGCGGAAGCCGCCGTTTCGGTTTTCGGGGTGCGGCACCCCGTCCAGAGCGTGCAGCCAAGCAAGCCGAGTAAAAAAATAGTTTTCATAACGTTGAGCAATCAGGAAGCTGTATCAAAACGGTATTTCCTGCGTCAGATACGTCGCCCGGTTGTCGCCGTTCACCCGAACGGTTGCCGTTTTTCTGGCCCAGTCGATGGAAAACAAGCCGTAATTCAGGTCAAATGCCATTTTGCCAACGCGGTATGCATTCGGTTGTTCGTAGGGTTTGGAGGTGTGCGTCAGACCACTGCTGGTGATGTCGTAGAGATCGTAGCCCAGTCCCGGCAGGCTGATTTTGGAAATTTCGGCGATGTGCCGGTCACCACTGATCAGCATCGCCCCTTTCGGCTTCGTTTTGCTCAACAAATCGAAAAACCGCTGCCGGGCGGTGGGAAAATTCCCCCACTTCTCGGACGTATGGTCGTTGGCCAGAAACTGGATTCCACACCCGATGATGTGGACATCGGCGTCGGATTTCGTCAACTGTTGCTCCAGCCACTGCCATTGCGCTTCGCCCAGAATATCCCCGGACGGATCGGGCGCATTGACTTTGTTGACTTTTTTCAACGGATCGCGGAAATACCGGCCATCGAGCAGAATTACCTTCACCCGTTGGCCTTTTGGCCCGTAAACGTGCGACGAGTAAGCGCCTTCCTGCTTCCGCAAGGGGCTGCTGGCCGATACGTCCAGAAAATCCAGCATCAACTGTTGGCTTTCCTTCCGGCGCGGATATTCCTTGCCGCCATCGTTGACGCCGTAATCGTGGTCATCCCAAACGCCAATGATTTTGGTGGACTGCCGCAACTGGCCATAAATAGGGTTGGATTTCTGCCGGTCGTATTTGGCCTTCAGCGTATCCAGGTTTTCCGAATCGCCGTAAATGTTGTCGCCGAGCCAGATCCAGACCTCCGGTTTTTGAGCCACAATATCATCCCAAAGTGGTTGGGGCCGTTTCTGATCGCTGCACGAACCGAAGGCAATCGTGGTGACGGGCTTCTCGCGGGCGGAAGCCGCTGTTTCGGTTTTTGGGGTGCGGCACCCCGTCCAGACCAGCAGGCCAAGTAGAACTAATTTTTTCATACAGGAGGTTTGGGTCGTTAATTCCTGTAAATGTAAAAAAGTTGATTCGTTTCTGAATCAACTTTACCATTTGTTAACAGAAGAAGCCGGGTTGATTATTTCCCGGTCTGCGATGTAAACGTGCTCTCAAAAATCTTGTCGGCATTACCGGCTTCAAAACCATCGCGCCGGTGTTCGCGCCGGATCTGATCGGCGGGCAGGTGCTGAAACTCGGGCAACACCCGCCGTTCGGCAAACTCGACGTACGAGCCGGCAATGCGATGGATCTTGCCGTCGGCAAATTCGGCGTCAATCATCTGGGCAACGGTCGAGGCCTGCAACAGACCTTCGTCCGGACTAATTTTAATTGTCCCGCCCGCTGTGTTGAGCTTAATTCCGCGCCGTTCCAGAAAAGCGACAAAGTCCTGGACGGTGTTGTATCCCGGTTTCAGGTTGTGCACACTGATCGTGAAGTGGTTGAGGTAATAGCGGTTGTAAATCACCCAGGCGGCATATTCGCTTTCGTTCAGCAACGTCCGGTAGTCGTCGAGGGTGGGAATCTGCCAGAGCGGCTGATGCAGAAACTGATCGACGGCCCCGGCATCGTCCAGATCCAGCGCATCGACCGGATCGAAAACGACGGTATCCGTGTACTTGTAAATGACATGCTGGGCTTCGTCTGACAAATCCTGTACCCGCAGTTCACTCACAAAAATGCGCGGATAATGCGGTTTCGGCGGACTGTACCACCAGGCGTTCAGTTTCTTTTCCTTAAAGTCATACGGTTCGCGTTTTTCGTAACCGTAGTGCAGAAAGATCTTTTCGAACGACTGGATTCCGAGGCTCGGCACGCCCATCGTCCGGAACGCAATGTGGTCATTTTCAATCTCATCAACGGCCCGAATCACGTTTTCATCAATGAGCGCATCGACGATTTTCAACACGTCGGGAACGCGTTCCCGATACCGGCTCATCAGCCCGTCGAGGACGGCGTCGAGGGTTTTCAGTCTTTCGGATGGAGTGGTCATGTTGTCATCGGTTTCTTTCAAGTAAAGATACCAATTTTGTCATTCCACCACCACCTCATCCACCGACACCGCCGTCGGCAACCCTTCCCTTGGCAACCCCGCCGGAGCTGCTCCGGCATTTTTGGCTTTGATGCGCACATACCGCGCCCGGGCGGTTTTGAAATCGGCCACCACCGGCAACATGCCCCACGATCCTTCAAGCGGATATTTGACAGGCTGGCTGATCGCGTCCTTGTAGGTCGTGCCATCCTGAGATAACCCGATTTCGACAGCAGAAGGCGGAAAATCATTGTACGAAATACGCTTCAGGAAGTTGGCCGACACTTTGGTTACGGGCCGCACCTCGCCGAGATCGATCGTCACCTCCAGATCTTCGCCGGTTATGCTCACCCAT
Organism: Larkinella humicola; assembly: GCF_008727875.1. Classification (GTDB taxonomy): domain Bacteria; phylum Bacteroidota; class Bacteroidia; order Cytophagales; family Spirosomataceae; genus Larkinella; species Larkinella humicola. The sequence continues at coordinate 120,842 of NZ_VTWS01000009.1, forward strand.
TCCGACTTGTTGCGGGGGCTCTGGGCCACCTGTCCATCGGTCAGTTTTTTCTTCGTCGGGTCGGCTTTTTCGGCAGCGGTATTGGCGTAGGTATACGGTTTTCCTTTCGCCCGGTGAATGTAAAACGTTTCCTCAAATTTGGCTCCGGCGGTTGTCACGGCTTTGATCGTCGTTGTTTTTTTCAGCGCAATCGGCATCGTGTATTCGGTCGAGGTCGTGGACGGTTGTTTGCCGTTGGTCGTGTAGTAAATCTTGCTGTCGGAATCAAGCTTTTCCAGCCGAACCTGCAACTGGTCGGCGTCGGTAAACTGCGTCACGGCGCGCACATCGAGCAGTCGTTTGGAATAGTTGACATTCAGGTAATTCAGGCGTTTCAGGTGTTCCTTCAGGCGCATCGCAAAATCCTCGAAATTGCGCGGTCCCTTTGGCATCCAGCCGATTTCGGCCAGCGCCGACGCCCGCGGAAAAACCATGTACTCCACGTGCTGCGTCGTCGGAATGTATTCGGTCCAGACGTTGCCCTGCACCCCCAGAATGTATTTTTGCTGGTCGGGCGTCAGTTCGGCGGGCGTCGGCTCGTAGCTGTACACTTTTTCGATGGGCAAATATCCGCCACCCGCCAACGGTTCCTGCGCCGGATTGCCCTGATACTGATCCAGATAGCAGAACTCGCCGGGCGTCATCACCACATTGTGTTTCTGTTTGGCGGCTTCAATTCCGCCTTCCGTCCCGCGCCAGCTCATCACCGTTGCGTTGGGAGCCAGACCCCCTTCCAGAATTTCGTCCCAGCCAATGATAGCCCGGCCTTTCGAGTTCACAAACTTTTCGATGCGCTGAATGAAATAGCTCTGCAACTCGTGTTCGTCTTTGAGCTTCAGTTTTTTGATCAGATCCTGGCAGAATGCACTCGCTTTCCAGGCGTCTTTCGGGCATTCGTCTCCGCCGATGTGAATGTATTTGCCGGGAAACAGCGCCATCACTTCCGTCAACACATGCTGCAAAAACACGAACGTTGGCTCATTGGGGCAGTAGACGTCTTTGAAAATGCCCCAGCGTGTCGCCACCTCGTATTTTTTGGCCGCATCGCACGAAAATTCGGGATAGGAAGCCAGAGCCGCCAGCGCGTGGCCCGGCATTTCAATTTCGGGAACAATCGTCACGTGCCGGGCGGCCGCATACCGAACCACCTCCTTGATCTGTTCCTGCGTATAAAAACCGCCGTATTCTTTTCCATCGTACTGAAACGGGTAGTTTTCGGCATTGTGACCCACCACAGTTTCCTTGCGTTTGGAACCAACTTGCGTCAGTTTGGGGTATTTTTTAATCTCGATCCGCCAGCCCTGGTCGTCGGTCAAATGCCAGTGGAAGGTGTTGAGTTTGTGCATCGCCATCAGGTCGATAAACCGCTTGACGAACGACACGGGCATGAAATGTCGACTAACATCGAGCATCAGCCCCCGGTAGCCGTAGCGGGGCCGGTCGAGAAGCTGGCAGGCCGGAATGGTCCAGGCCACGTTGTCGACTTTTGCGGGGCTGAAAACCGCCGTCGGCAGAAGTTGCAGGAGCGTTTGTACGGCGTAGAAATAGCCCTTGGGCGTTTCGGCTTCCACCACAATCCGTTCCGGTTTCACGTTCAGCACATAGCCTTCCGGGCCACAGCGACCGGCTTTATGCGTCTGAAAAACAATGTGCTTTCCTTTCGCCAGGGCGGGTGTTGCCGACGCCACCGCAACCTGAAAACCGCTGGCGGTTTTCAGTTGACCGGCCAGCGTTTGGGCGGCTGCCCGCTGCCCCGCGTCTTTGGCGGCAATGACGATGCGTGTAGCGGGCGAAACCGTAAAGTGGCCGTCGCTACCCGCAAACTGGGCCGGAAAAGGAAGCAGGTTGTAAGCGTTGTCGGATTGGGCAATCAGGGAAAACGAAAGCGTAAGACAGACCAGGAAGGCAACAAGGTGTTTCATGAAGAACGGACGGTGGTTGGCAAAATTCAAAGGTAGGCAAAAAGGGATTTCTCCCTTCCAGATTCATAGCGAACGGCTCAAACGGGTTCCTGAAGCGTCAGTGGCAGTCGAATCACAACCTGCGTTCCGGCCGGTTCGCCGTCGTCATTCCATTTGTCGATGATTTTTGCTCCCGCTTCTTTTCCGCTGCGCTGCTGAATCAGTTGCAGTCGTTCCTCCGTCACTTTCAGGCCGACGCTCTGGTGCGACGAGGTCGCGTGGCTTTTGAGGGATGCGGCTTTTTGCCGACCCACCCCATCGTCGTCCACCATGCACTCCAGGTGTTCACCGACGGGTTTGATGCAAACCCGGATGGAGCCCCGGCTTTTTTTGTGGGCCATGCCGTGCAGAATCGCGTTTTCAATGTAGGGCTGAATAATCATCGGCGGAATGGAAACCCGCTCCTGGTCCAGCGACGGATCGGTTTCAATCGAAAAATCGAACTGGTGGCCAAACCGCAGTTGTTCCAGTTCCAGATACAGTTGAAGCTGTTCGGTTTCGCTGGCCAGCGTCACCCATTCCTGCCGCGAATTGCCCAGAATCAGCCGCATCAGCCGGGCAAATTTGACCAGATATTTATCCGCATTGTCACTGTCGTTTTGCAGCACAAAAAGCCGGACGGCATTCAGCGAATTGTACAGGAAGTGGGGGTTCATCTGCGAGCGCAGCGCCTTCATTTCCGAGGTGGCAATCCGTTCCCGCAGTTCGCTTTTCTCCTGTTGCTCCTTCGCCACCCGGCGGTTGCGCCACTGGGCAATGAAAACCACGAGGGCAATGAGCGCACCGATGGCCGAGAGCCGAAACCACCAGGTTTCCCAGAAGGGCGTCCGGATCATCACCCGCATCCGGTAACCCTCCCGGTTCCAGATGCCGTCGTTGTTGGCCGCAATGACGTGCAGCACATAGTCGCCGGAAGGCACATTGGTGTAGCTGGCAAACGGACGGTTTCCGGTCTGGTTCCAGCGTTCCTCGAAGCCTTCGAGCCGGTAGGCATACCGGTTGGCGCCGGGGTTGTCGAAATTCAGGGCCGCGATTTCAAAACTGAACTGATTCTGGTCGTAATCGAGACCGATGTCCGGCGGATTGGCCGAAATGTTCCGCAAGTACTCCCGCCCGTTGACTTTGAAGGAAGTCAGATACACCGGCGGCACAAAGCGATTGATCCGAACCCGGCCGGGCTGAATGTAGACCAGCCCCCGCATGGCGCCGAAGTAAAGCCGTCCTTTCGAATCACGCTCGCTCGACCCCGACTCAAATTCGGTCATCGGCAGGCCGTCGGCTTCATCGAAGGGAATAAAACGAAGCTGACGAATATCGGTCACCGCCACCCCGTTGGAAGTACTGATCCAGAGCGTATCGCCAGTTAGTCGCAGGCCGGCAATGTCGCTGTTGGGCAGGCCGTGGCGGGTCGTAAAGACATCGAAGCGTTTGGTTTGTTCGTCGAGCCGGGCCAGGCCATTGTCCGTGCTGATCCAGAGCTTTCCGGTTTCATCTTCGGCAAAATCCGTTACTCCTTCGTCGGGCAAACTGTGGGGATCTTCTTCGCGGTGGACGTACTGATCCAGCAGTTTCAGGTCAGGGCTGATTTTAAAAACCGGCCCTAAACCGCCTACCCACAAATTGCCGAAGCGATCGAGATAAAGTGTGTTGTAGTTCTTTCCGGGCAGTTTCCGGATGCGTTCGTCGTTGAACTGGTTGCTAAAGGTACGGGTGCGGGGGTCATAAATCGTCAATTTCTCGTTCGTACCGATGTATACCCGGTTATCCCGCCCCTGAATGACGGAAAAGACCTGATTGCCGGCCACAAAATCGCGTCGTTTGGGGTTAAAAACCGGGTAGTCGGCCGGATCGTCGGCGGATGGCAGGCAAGGAATGTGTTCAAACCGCTGCGTTACCGTATCCAGTCGGCTCAGGCCCGTAAACTGCCCCACCCACACGTCCCCGTTGCGGTCGGCCAGGGCCGAATACGTCAGGTTGTTCCGGAGGCTGGCCGGATCCTGCGGGTCATGCCGGTAGACCCGATAGGATTGTCTTTGCGGATCGATCATCGTCAGGCCGTCGCGGGTAGCGATCCAGAGACGGTCTTTCAGATCAAACGAAAGCGAGGCCGCATCCAGCCCCAGGGTTGAAACGGGGTGGTAGCCAACGTCGTCGAAAAGAGAGCGAAACTTGTCAACTTTGGGGTTAAACCAACTCACCCCGGCGTCGTCGGAACCAACCCAAATGATGCCCGCCCGGTCTTCGAACAAGGTTTTTAATGAATTTGAAACGAGACTTCGGGGGTTATTTTCGTCGTTCTTGTAACCTAAAAACCGGTTTTTAGTCGCATCATACCGGTACAGTCCTTCCCCTGCCGTGCAGATCCAGACGGTTTCGTTCCGGGTAATCAGGATCGACGCAATGCCCTGGCTTACGCGGATGGGCAAATTCCGAAACTGGCCGGTGGCCGGATCCAGAATTGCAACCCGCCCTTTTTTAGTACCCACATACATCGCCCCCGAACGCGGATGCCGGGCCAGCGACAACACATAATCATCCGGCAAAGAGGTGGGAATCGACTCCGCATGGCGAAAGGTCCGGAATTGCTTCGTTTGCCGGTTATACGCATAGAGTCCGGCCTGGGTAGCAATCCAGAGGGTGGGGCCATCGGCCAGCAGATACCGGATCGAATTGGCGGTTGGGCGGTCGGTAGAGTCGGACGGAACGGTGAGCAAACTGGCTTTTTCCGTAACCGGATCGAAGCGTACGATTCCGCCGTTGGTTCCCAACCACAGCACGCCATCGGTGCTTTGTGCCGCCGTCCGGACGAAGTTACAGCCGTCGCCCAAAGCCGTGAAATAAAACCGTTTGACGGCCTGCGTTTGTGGGTCGATGCGGTTCAATCCCTTTTGAGCGCCGATCCACAGGATGCCGTCCCGCGCCTTAAAAACGGAGCGGACAATGCGGTGGGAAAGCGATTGGGGGTTTCCGATCTGGGGGGCATAATTGATGCAACGCAGTCCGTCGAAGCGGGTGACGCCGTTCACCGTCCCGATCCAGATAAACCCCAGATCATCCTGTGCAATAGACGATGTAAAATTTGTGGCCAGCCCCTGGCGCAGTGATAAGCGTTGAAACGACAGCGTGGGAGACTGGGCCAGCACCTTCAAACTGAGCAGCCAGAAGAAAAATAGCCACGCCGGGCGTCGTTTGGTAATCATTGAGAAAGGAAGGGGTCGGTGGGCAAAAACGCTGGTTCGTTGTACCGGTTTTCAAATGACGTAAAAATACAACTAAAATGCATCATTTGAACGCATTTCCCCCACCAGGTACGCTACGCAGCCCGCAACCGGAAAACCGCGCCATCCAGCGACTCATCGACCCGCAACTGACACGCCAGCCGACTGTCCGAATCCGCGTCGGGCAAGGTATCCAGCAGGTCGCCTTCCGCATCGTTCACGGGCGGCAAGCGGGCGGCACCTTCCAGCACGGCCACATGGCAGGTGGCGCACAGAGCCATGCCCCCGCAGGTGGCCAGAATCGGGTATTCGGAAGCTTTCAGTACTTCCATCAGGCTCAGGCTGATGCCTTCCGGTATTTCGATCGGCTGCTGTCCGCCGTTTTGATCTTCAATGGTGAAGTGGATCATGGGGTAGAAGGGAGAGGATAGACCAGAGAATAGAGACAAAAACTGTGGTGGTCACAGGTCTATCCTCTCTTGTCTACCCTCTCTTGTCTTTTTAAAAGGTTGGTATTCCGTTGACGGTGGTGTATTTAAAACTCAATTTCTGACTGGGGTACACGTATTTGAACGCACTCTGACACATCAAAGCGGCTTCGTGAAAACCGCACAAAATCAGTTTCAACTTGCCGGGGTAGGTGTTGATGTCGCCGATGGCGTAAATCCGTTCCACGTTGGTAGCATAATCCGTGGTGTCGACCTGAATGGCTGATTTATCGATCTGGAGCCCCCAGTCGGCGATGGGGCCGAGTTTGGGCGTCAGGCCGAAGAGCGGAATCAGGTGATCGGTGGCGCGTGTCGTTACGGTTTTGTCCTTGCCCGTGATGGTGATCTCCTGCAAATGGCCGTTCCCGGAAACGCGGGTAATGTTGGATTGCAGAATCAGGTTGATCCGGCCTTCGCTGGCGAGTTCAAACACTTTTTCGGCCGAATCGGGTGCGCCCCGAAAGCTGTCGCTGCGGTGAATCAGGGTCACTTCTTTGGCAATATTGGCCAGGAAAACCGTCCAGTCGAGGGCCGAATCGCCCCCGCCCGCCAGCACCACCCGCCGGTCGCGCAGCAACTCCGGATTTTTAATCATGTACGAAACGCCTTTGCCTTCAAACGCTTCCAGCCCCTCGATTTCGGGTTTGCGGGGTTCGAAACAACCCAAACCACCCGCAATCACCACCACCTGGCAATGCACCACGGTTTGCTCGTTGGTGGTAATGAAAAACGAGCCGTCGGCCTGACGCTCCAGATTTTCCACCCGTTCGCCCAGCGTGAACGTCGGGTGAAACGGATTGATCTGTTCCATCAGGTTATCCACCAACTCCTGCGCTTTGACGTCAGGAAAGCCGGGTATGTCATAAATTGGTTTCTGGGGATAAATCTCGGATAACTGGCCGCCCACCTGCGGCAGCGCATCGATGAGGTGGCACCGCATTTTCAGTAAACCGGCTTCAAAAACGGCGAACAGCCCTACGGGACCCGCGCCAATGATGCAAATATCTGTTGTGATCATGGTATTTGTTTGTATTTGCTCATCAGGATGGTAATTATCGACCAGCTTTCCTGACTTCCGCCTGGCAAAGGTAGTCGCCAAAACCGCGAAAGGTCATAACAAAAGGTATGATAAAACAGAATATGGTATAAGTACAGGGAATAACGCAAGCCCTTCTGCGGTCGATTGAGTGAGTGGTCACGAGGTGGCGTATAAAGTCTCTTTTTTGTCGGAAAATGCGACAGCCGCAATCCGACGAATCCCGCACCTTTGTACCCGTAGTTGAACGCTACGCACAAAACAGTAAACAACATCAAATCATGAAAAAACGAATTCCTGCCGCGATGCCATTCGCGAAAAACTCCGCGTGGGTCACCACCGTATTTACCCAGCGCGCCTTTGCCATCCTCCTTTCAGCCACGTTCCTCGTAACCGGTTGTAAAAAAGACGACGTCGATCCAACCCCCGCTCCCTCTAACACCGTGACGGCCAATGCCGGTGCCGACCAGGAAGTGCAGGTGGGCGAAACCGTGAAACTCGACGGCAGTGCCTCCGTCGACACCAAAGGAGCCCCGTTGACTTTTCAGTGGACGATTGCTTCCAAACCCGCCAAAAGTACGGCAGCCATTTCGGCGGCCACCACGGCCAAACCCACTTTCGTCGCCGATGAAGTGGGGGATTACGAACTCGAACTGACGGTTTCTAACGCCAACGGAACCAGCAAGGATAAAGTAAAACTGGCCGCTTCCGTCGCCCAGCCCGTTGCCATCGACAAGAGCATCACCGTTAAAACCGTGCTGACCGACCGCATTGCCAACCCCGACTATCCGGATTATATCGTCACCAAAAGCATCACGGTCTCACACGAACTGACCATCAACCCCGGTGTCGTCATCGCCTTTGAGCGGGATACCCGCATGGACATCAACGACGGCGGTGGCTTGATCATCGCGAAAGGAACTGCCGAGAAGAAAATCCGCTTCATCGGTGCCGAGAAAACCAAAGGCTACTGGGTGGGTATCATGATCTACTCGGGCAGCAACGCCAACGTGTTTGAAAACATTGAAGTGATGCACGCCGGAAGCCGCGCCCTCATCAGCGCAACCAAAGCCGGGATGGGCCTGTTTGGCGGTGGAAAAGCCCAGATCGCCCTAAAAAACAGCCTTTTCTCGCAAAATGATGGCTATGGCCTGCTGGTGCAGGAAGGCGGTATTCTGCGCGAATTTGCCACCAACAGCTTTACGAAAAATACCGAAGCCGGGATTGTTCTCGATCCGGCCAACGTCGACAAACTGGATGCGGCCTCGGCTTTCACGGGTGAAAACGGCCGGAATGTGGTTGAAATCAAGGGGTATTACCTGCGGGAAGGCAGCGACATTACCTGGGGCGGTTTTAAAGACAAAACGCCGTATCGTCTGGCTGGTGATTTTGCGGTCGAATCCGGCTTGACACTGAGCCCCGGTGTGACGATCGAAGCAGCCCGCGATGTGGTCATGATGATCAATAGCAAGGGCTATCTGATTGCCAAAGGAACGGCCACCGAAAAAGTGACCTTCACGGGTGCCGACCGCACCTCCGCGTCCTGGAAAGGCCTGATGATTTACTCGAACAACTCCCGGAATGTGATCGAAAACGCGGAGATCAGCCACGGTGGTAGTCTGGCCATCGTTTCAGGTAAAAAGGCTAATGTGGCTTTGTACGGCGGTAATTTATCGGTCAAAAATACCACGATCGCCAACGGTGGCGGCTACGGAATCTTCGTCAGTTACAGCTCAAAACTCAACGCAGATGCCTCGACCGTCAACACCTTCAAGGCCAATGCGCAGGACAATGTTCTGCTTGAAAAATAAATTGTAAGAATTTGAGATTAAGGGTTTAGGGATAATTCAGACAGCCCGGTACTGCTTGTGCCGGGCTGTTTTTTGTATTTTTTTATAATAAGGAATGATAAATGTAAAATGATGAATATTAAATGTAAAAGTGCCGGATTGACAACTCCTTTTCCATTTGGCATTCATCATTTTACATTTATCATTCCCTTGTAACAAAAAATCAACCCTGCACAATCCAATCTTGCACCAACTGTCTGTAATTTTTCCCAACCGGCAACCGCTTCCCGTTCCGGAGCACAATCGTATGGCCTTCGATAAACTGCACATACGGTTTGTTGAGCAGGTAGGATTTATGAATGCGGATAAACGCGTCCGCAGGAAGCTGGTTTTCAAAACTGCTCAGGGTTCGGGGCGTCAGCAGAAAACCGGTTTCCCGCCAGACTTTCACGTAATTGCCCAGGCTTTCCAGGTAGTAAATTTCATCCAGATTGACCAACACCTGCTTTTTGTCGGACCTGATGTAGATCTGCGCGGGAGCCGGAGAAACCAGAGAAGGTGGAATAAGCACCGGTTCCCGACGGGAGAAATCAGCTAGCGCCCGGTTGACGGCTTTCAAAAACCGGTCGAACCGGAAGGGTTTCAACAGGTAATCGGAAACATCGAGATCGAAGCTTTCCAGGGCGTATTCTTCGTAGGCCGACGTAATGATTACCAGCGGTTTTCGGGTCAGGGTTTTTAACAGATCCAGGCCCGTGAGCCGGGGCATCCGGATGTCCAGAAAAATCAGATCGACCGGGTGCCGGCTCAGAAAGTCGAGTGCTTCCGTGGCCCGGTAACACTGCCCGCAAATCTCCAGAAAAGGCACATCCTCCGCATACGTCCGAATGACGTCATGCGCCAGGGGTTCATCGTCAATAATCAGACAACGCATCTTCATGAGAACAACAGCGTTAATTCGGCCGTAAACCGCTGATCCGTAGCGGTAATGACCAGCGTATGCTTTCCCGGATACAGCAACGTCAACCGCCTTTGAAGGTTTTGCAACCCAATCCCGGTCTGGCTTTTTTCCGGCGGCTCAAACGAGTTTTCACAGCGAATAGAAAGCTGCCGGACATCGGATCGAACCAGCAGGTGCAAAAAGGCCGCGTCCTGCGCCGGTTCAATCCCGTGTTTGAAGGCATTTTCAACTAGCACAATGAGCAACAGTGGGGCTACGGGCCGCCGATCGTCGGCAATTTCCTGTTCAAACCGGATGTCGGCCTGCCGTTGAAGCCGGAGTTGCTGCAAATACAAATAGTCTTCAAGATAGTCGATTTCCTGCCGGATGGTTACCTGCCGTTCCCGGCCTTTATAAATAACATACCGCATCAGTTCGGCCAGTTTCAGGATGCTCTCCGGTGCCCGCTCCGATTTCTGAAGGCTCAGGGCGTAGAGGTTATTGAGCGTATTGAAGAAGAAATGCGGGTTGATCTGTTGTTTCAGCAAATCGAGTTCGGCTTCGGTTTTTTCCTTCTCCAGCGACACGATCCGGGCGTTCTGGTTGAACCACTGCAACGCCAGCACCACGGGCAGGCTCACCAGCATAACCGCCAGAGCGGCAAACGCATTCTCCAGTTGAAACGGGTTGCTCGAAAAAAAACCGCCCAGCCGCTCGTTGATGGGCAACAGCAGCAACGCCTGAGCGATCAGCGGATACAGCAACGCGATGGTCGCCAGCACACTCAGGGTGTAAAACACCAGCCCCTTCTGTTTCAGAACGTGGGAAACCAGAAAGTGGCTGTTGAGGTAAAAAAACAGATAACCGCTCAAATACATCAACAAAAACTGTAGCGCATAACTCAGGAAAGTGCCGAAATGGTGGAAGAGCTTACCAAAATCCAGCGTAAACGCAATCAGCAACTGCTCCTTCGTATCATACAACGGGTTGCCCAGGCTCGAAACGGCCATGGCCGCCAGCGTGACGGAAATCAGCGTGACGCTGATGATGAGGGCTTCTTCCAGACCAAATTTTTGCAACCACTGAACCCGCCGAAGCTGCTTTTGCAGGTAGGCTGCACTTTCCAGCAGCAACTCGAGTAGAAGCGCGTAGAAAGCGGTCAGAATGAACAACGAAGCGGGCAAGCCAAACGGGACGAAATAGACAAAAACCGCCGTGCTGACGGGAAGGTAAAATGCGAAACAGGCCAGCCACCGTTGCAGATACCGACGGCGGGGCGGTTGCTGTTTCCAGTGTGGTTTGTACCCGGAAAAAACCAGAACCGGCAGCAGTAATACACTGACAGACAGCACTGATTGGCAATAGGTCAGCCAGGTGGTCGGTCGGTTGGTCAGGGTATTGGCGATGCTTAACGCACTGGCCATCCCTAGAAAAAGCCCGATCTCCAGGTATCGAAGCAGTCGTTCGGGTTGGTAAACTACGGTATTCGTGGTCATGGGACGATCAAGAAAGCGGGTTACGATGGAATCCCCAAATCAAAATGACAAACGGACCGAAGCCGGTGACGAACGTCGCCGGAAGGCTAAAATCAGGCCGGATGCATCGTTCGTCACGAAACCGGCTGCGTTGCTCATGTAAACCGGTCAATGATGGCGATCTCCCCTACTTTTCGACTCTCTTTCGTTACGAACCAACTTGGTATGAGTCGCTTACAAATCAACCAACTCAGCAAACAATACGCCAACGGCGTGAAAGCCTTGGACGCGGTTTCGCTCACCATCCCGAACGGTTTGTTTGGCCTGCTGGGCCCGAACGGCGCGGGCAAATCGTCCCTCATGCGTACCCTCGCCACCCTCCAGCAACCCGACAGCGGTACGGTTTTCTTCGATGGCGTCGACATTCACCAGCATTCGCAGCACTTGCGGAGTCAGTTGGGCTACCTCCCGCAGGATTTCGGCGTGTATCCCAACGTGTCGGCGAGCGAACTCCTGCATCACCTGGCCATTTTGAAAGGACTGCTGAACCAGCGCGACCGGCGTGAACAGGTCAATGCGCTCTTGCAGCAAACCAATCTCTACACGGTTCGGAAACAGGCCGTTAGCACATTTTCGGGCGGGATGCTGCAACGGTTCGGGATTGCGCAGGCACTGCTGGGAAACCCGCAACTCATCATCGTGGACGAACCAACGGCGGGTCTCGATCCCAAAGAGCGGAACCATTTTCACGATCTGCTGAGCGAAATCGGCGAGGAGGTGGTGGTGATTCTGTCGACGCACATCGTGGAAGACGTCTACGAGTTGTGTCCGCAACTGGCGATCCTGGCGTCGGGAAAAATCATTGCGCAGGGCAGTCCGGCCCACCTCACCAGCACGCTACAAGGCCGGGTCTGGGGCAAAACCATCCCGAACGACACGCTGCCGCAGTATCAGGCGGCCTACACGGTTTTGTCGACCCGCCGATTTTCGGGAAAACGCCAGGTGCTGGTGCTGGCCGACGAATGCCCTGAGGCTGGTTTCGAACCGGTTTCGCCCAGTCTGGAAGAAGTATATTTTTCGGTTCTACCGGAAACCAAACAGGAAACCGTATGCTAAACCGCTTACTTCGCTTCGAAGGTTGGTATCACAGCCGCCAGCTCTCGTTCCGGGCCGCAGCCGGGTTGTTCTTTCTGTTTGGACTCATCGCCGTGCGGGGCGGTTTCGGGGGCGACGCGGTATTTACCAACGCCCCCTACGTCGTCAATGCCCTGGTGGCGTTGCTTTCGCTTCTTTCGATCCTGGTCAGCACATTGCTGTGCGCCAACGTGGTGTTGCGCGATACCACCTACCGGATGGACGCGCTGGTTGCCACGAGTTCCGTCCGGCGGTTTTCTTACTTTACGTCCCGGTTTTCGGGTTTATTCCTGGCGGTTTTCAGCCTGCTGGGGCTGGCGGTTCTGGGCCTCTTCGTCGGTTCTTTTCTGAGCGATCCAGCCCGGCGCGGACCGGTTCATCTGGCTTTTTACGCCTGGCCAATGCTGGTGTTCGGGGTGCCGAATCTCTTCTTTTCGATCAGTCTCATTTTTAGCACGGCCCTGCTGAGCCGGAGCCCACGGGCGGTTTATACCACCGGCGTGTTGATTTACGTGCTGTATCTGCTGGGTTCGGTTCTGGGCAATTCGCCCCTGATGGCGGGTTCGGCACCCCGTGCGGATTCGACTAGCTTGCTCCCGTTTCTGATGGACCCTTTCGGACTGGCACCGTTTTTTCAGGAAACCCGTTTCTGGACCGTCGAGCAGCGAAATCATCAGCTTTTTCCCGTCAACGGTTTGTTCGGGATCAACCGCCTGGTGTGGAGCGGACTGGCCCTGCTGGTGCTGGCGGTCAGTTATCGCGGGTTTTCGTTCGGCGAAACCAAACCGGTTCGTTCCCGAAAAACAAAACCGGAGTCATCCATTGGGCCGCGAATACTGTATCGCCGGTACCACCTGACGCCCGGCACGTTGCGGCATACGGCAATGGCGTTCGGAGCGCAACTAAAATCAGAAGCCAGGGCGGTTTTTGGAAATTTCCCGGTTTGGGTGATGCTGATTCTCTGGGTTTTCCTGACCGGAATCGACCTGAAAGACCACCTGCGCAACGGCTGGTTCGGCATCGTGACGTATCCGGATACGGGGGTGATCGTCGAATACCTCTGCTCGATCCGGCCCGCCCTATTGCTGATCATTTTCTGGGGAGCCGAACTGGTCGGACGGGAGCGATTGGGTCAGCGGCAGGCATTAATCGCCAGCACACCCGCGCATCCGCTCGTTTTCGTCGGAGCCAAACTGGCGGCTTTAGCCCTGCTCATTGGGCTGATCATCAGCATCAACATCGGGATCGGGCTGACAATTCAGGGAATGGCGGGCTATTTAGAACCTGGCGTCCTGCTTTACGGGTCGCTTTACTATTACAGCGGTTTGCCCCTGCTGTGGTTTGCGGTTCTGGTTGTTTTTATCCAAACCCTCAGCCCGAACAAATACCTCGGCTTACTCCTCAGCCTGGTGGTGGCGGCCCTGCTGGTTTTCAGCCGCCGACTCGGCATCGAACATTACCTGCTCCGGTACGCCGTCGTTCCCGAACTGAATTATTCATTGATGAACGGTTTTGGTCATTATGCCCCCGCTTTCAATTGGTATATGGCCTACTGGGGCTGCTGCGCGGTTTTGCTCACGATTCTGTCCGTCGGCTTCTGGCCCACTACGCTGCACGTCCGGGCGCGGCACCGCCTGAAAACCGTCGGAAAACAGGTCGGGAAAACTGGAAGAATCCTTTTCGGCGGAGCGTTTCTGCTCGGATTGCTGGTGGGCGGATTGATTTATTACCAGACTAACGTGATTGGGAAATACCAAAGCAAAGCCACCCGCCAGAACTGGCAAATTCGCTATGAACAGACCTACAAACGGTTTGCAAAACTCCCCCAGCCGGTGATTACCGCCTTGAAAATGCAGGTGGATGTGTACCCGGAACGTCGCCAATACCGCGTAAAGGGACGTTATCAGCTTCAGAATCAATCCAAAACGCCCCTGAAGCGGATCTGGCTGGGTGTCGACCCGGAGGTTTCGGCCGTTCGACTAACGCTCCCCGGCGGTCAGAAGAAAACCTACGACCCGGTTTTTCATCAATACCAGTTCGAACTGGCCAAACCGTTGCGGCCGGGCGAAACCACCTCGCTGCACTTCTCGATGGCGGTTTTGCGGACCGGTTTTATGCCGTTTAACAGTGAAAACTCGGTGGTCGAAAACGGTTCCTACATCGAACTGGAGAAATACGTGCCGTTTCTGGGCTACAACACCCGGCTGGAATCCGACGATGAAACCGTTCGCCGGGCAGCGGACCTGGGCCGGCAAACCGTCCGGAATCCTTCGGACCACTACCACCGGATCGATCTGGAAACCACGATTTCAACGGCTGCCGACCAGCAGATTGCCACGGTGGGGACACTGCAAAAATCGTGGATTCAGGGCGACCGACGGTATTTCTCCTATCAATCAAGCCACCCGGTGCCGTTCATGTTTGCGCTGAGTTCGGCCCGGTATGCGGAAAAAACCGACGTGTATCAAGGCGTGGCCTTGCGCATTCTGTATCAACCGGGGCAAACCGCCAATATCCCGGCCATGATGCAGGGCTTGAAGGATGCGCTGGCGTACGGCATTCATCATTTTGGCCCGTATCCGTTCCGGCACCTGACGCTGGCGGAAATCCCGCAGTATGGCGGTTCGGCAACGGCCTATCCGGGAACGGTTTTCAGCCGGGAAAAACTCAATTTCCTGACGGATTTTCGGGAGCCTCGAAAGGTGAATTATGCTTACGCCACCGTCGTACACGAAGTCGCTCATCAGTGGTGGGCGCACCAGCTTCGGCCGGTTTCCGGGCCGGGCGATCAGTTGCTGACGGAGTCGCTGGCGAAATACACGGAAGCGACCGTTCTCCGAAAACGGTACGGCAAAATGATTTTACGACCTTATTTTCAGGGCGATAAGAATTTTTATTTTGCCAGCCGCCATCAGTCGGAAGCGGAATTGCCGTTGGTTGTCACGGAGAATCAGCCGTTTGCCGGGTATCAAAAAGGCGGTCTGGTGCTGTGCCGGATTCAGGAACAGATGGGTGAAGAGCATTTCAACCGGGCGTTGCGCCAACTCCTCACCGACCACACCTATCCCCGGAAAAAGCCAAAACCGGACGATCTGGTGCAGGCCCTGAAACGGGAAGCAACGGAAGAACAGCGCCGACTGATCGATGAGGTTTTGCGGAGCGTCGTCACCAACGCCTTGTCCATTCGGGTCCTTTCCTGTAAATCGCTTGCTAACAGGCAGTTTGCGCTTACACTGGAAGTCAATCTAGCGAAAACTGAGCCTGGAAACGGTGGCAAACCAGTGG
Source organism: Larkinella humicola (assembly GCF_008727875.1). Lineage (GTDB taxonomy): Bacteria > Bacteroidota > Bacteroidia > Cytophagales > Spirosomataceae > Larkinella > Larkinella humicola. The sequence continues at coordinate 136,208 of NZ_VTWS01000009.1, forward strand.
TCCTGCCACCCGACGATGCATGGGAAATCGCGGTTTTTGATCAGCCTTCGGACGAATGGACTGCGGCTACAAAACCCGTTTACAGCCGGAAATACCGTTTCGCAAAGCCGCGCACGATCGTTCAACTGACCATCGCCAAAAAGCCAAAAGCCGTCGCGATCGATCCGTATGGCTACGCGTTGGACGAAAATTCGCAGAACAACGTGGCAGATATCAACGAGTAGGCCAAGGAAACTCGAACCATTTCATAACCAGCTATGTACTGAACGCTACCCGTTGTTCAGTGCGGGTAGTGTTCCCGATTTTCGGGGCGTACTTTCAGCGTATGAAAATCCTTGCACTGACCAACTGGTCGCTCATCGGCTGCTATGCCGTTTTGATTGCGTATCTGACGCTGAATCAATCCGGCACCGACGCTGCGGGGCGGGGACTGGCCGTGGGCTACCTGTTTGCGGGTGCCATTCTGCTGGTGGCGGTTCTAGGCCTGAATCTGCTGCCTTTTCCGGCTACCAAAATAGCGGTTTTGGTAGCCCTGCTGGTTCCGGCAGCGTTGAGTCTGCGTACATGGGCGTATGTGTTTTCTTACACACACCGGACCGAAAAAGACAATCAGGGCCGGTGGGATGGGTCGTATTATTTCAAAGATCCCGACCAGCGACGCATTGCGGAGGCCATTGCGGCCAACGACCTGCCGCACTTGAAAGCTCTCCTGAGCGGCCCCCACCCCCGGCTGAACGAAAGCGGTGAGGAGCATACCACCTTGCTCGATTTCGCGGCTCTTCGGGCCGCCGGTCGGCCTGAGGAACCGTTCCGCGTGGAAGCACTGGCATTGCTGCTGGCGAAAGGGGCCACGTTCGAAACCGCCGATTCGCTCCATACGCCGACGCACGTTTTGGTGGCCCGGCAAGGTCCGGCGGCCTTGCTGGCCTGGTTTCTGAAACACGGAGCCGATGCCAACGCGAAACACCGCCAGAATCAGAACCTGCCGGTTTTGCTTGTCGTCCTGGATGATCCCACAGAACGGCTGGAAAAAGTAAGGCTGCTGCTGGCGCACGGTGCTGACCCCAATGTCGTCTACCCACCTGCCGACTACGGCTGGCTGGTCGGCCATTCGGTGCTGCTGGCGGCTGCGCGCCAGGATTTGTGGGAAATCTGCCAGGTTTTGCTGGAGCAGGGTGCCGACCCCGCCTTTGTTGGGCCCCGTCAGCTTGTTTTTCGGGAACTCCTGACAAAGCGGGCAACGGTGTACGCCGAAACCGGAACGACGCCCCCGGCTTTTACCGGCCTGCAAAAAGTCCGGGAAAATTTACCGGGAAAGAAGCCCTGATGAACAAGCCTTTACCCCGATTTTCTTCGTACCCTCCGGGGCTATACGATAAGATTAGCGAAACAATTACAACTACTTCCCGGTCTACAGGGTCTTATAGAAAACGGTGGGATCGCATGCGGGGGTGGATAACCGGTTTTTCGAAGGCAAAATCCCCTCTAAACAGTTGATTAGCAGCTTGGTCGTGTGGCGTTATCGTCGCCCCAGCCTGTCCGCATGACGCAGTCTCCAATAAAAACAACGTGAATGAATAGCTTGACTGCGTACGATAAGCATTTGGCCCGGATTGTGATGTTTGCCTTTTTACTGCCCAACCGGGTGCAGATTTTTGTTCTGATGGGAATTTTTCTGTTCTGGGTCGTCAGAGACAATTTTTTCAATAAAAACCGAGCCTTCCGACCCTACGGCGGAGCTTTTTTACTGGGCAGTGTCTACGTACTCTACGCCCTCCATGTCCCCTTCACCGATCCCGCCAACCGTTCCGGCGTCCTTTTTGATCTTGAACAGAAAGCCAGCCTGTTTGTCGCGCCGTTTGCCCTTCTTTTTTTACAACCCCAAACGCGCAAAATCCTTTCGGGTGAGCTGATTTACTTCGTTTACGCCTGTTTTATTTCCTGTTTGGCGGGAAATCTGTTTTATCTCCTCGAATATGGCTGGCAAATCAGCGGCCCGGAAGCCCACATTCAATACCGGCTTTATTTTGAAAAAATCACGAGCTTTCACCCGACTTACATGGGTATCAACCTATGTTTTGCCACCGCCATTCTGTTGATTTCGCCCAAACACCGGCAGCAACTGAAAGGCTGGAAACTGGGCGCGGTGCTCTTCCCGCTGTTCCTGTTTCTGATGGCACTGATGCCCAAAGCCCCCGTCATTGCGCTGTTCGTCATCCTGCTGTATTACGGCTGGATCAACCGGATGCACAAATACCAGCTTGTCCCCATTCTGGCCGTATTGATTCTTTCGGTATCGGTTGCCTGCATTTCCATCCCGTTCAGCAGCCAGCGGATCGGTGAATTTTCGGCTTTAATCAACGCCAAACCGACCGATAATCCCAATGCCAATTCGGTGCAGATGCGCCAGGTGATCTGGTCGGTCGATCTGGACGTTTTGAAAGAACATTGGGTGGCAGGCTTGGGCCCCGGCTATGTCGATCAGGCCTTGACTGCGCAGTATGAGGTCTACTCGAAAATGCTTCATATTCCGCTGGTGGCCTACGACACGCACAACGAATACATCAACCAATGGCTCTCGTTTGGCCTGATTGGCATTGGCTTGCTGCTGCTCATTCTGGGAGTTCAGTTTGCCAATGCGTTCCGACGGCGCGATCATCTCTACGCCATTTTGCTGATGATTGTCAGCATTACCTTCTTCACCGAAAATGTCTGGTCGCAGCAACACGGGGTGGTCTTTTACTCCTTCTTTACGGCTTTGTTTTTCCTGACCGGGATGAAACTACCTCCGAATCCGGTAGAGCCGGAAGTCGTCAAAACGAGAGCCCGGCCGGAGAAAGTCATGCACGAAATTGGATAAAAACCGCCGTAGCGGGGGTAACCAGCCGAAAACTTCCGTATTTTACCCCGGTTTTTAAACGATCAGACTTCATCCTCCATGACCGTACGCCTGGCGACTTCAAATGACATCCCGGCTTTACTCCAATTGATCCGGCGCGTAGTTCCGCTGATGCAGGCTTCCGGTAATTTTCAGTGGGACGACCAGTATCCGAACGCTGCGGTTTTCGAAAATGACATTGCGCTGAACCAGCTCTGGATCGCTGAACGGGACGGAAAACCGGTCGGGGTGGCCGCTATCACCACGGATCAGGAGCCGGAATATGCGCAGGTGGGCTGGGATTTGAGCGAAACGGCCCTTGTCGTGCATCGCCTGGCGGTTGATCCTGCCGTTCGGGGCCGCGGCATTGCCGCTCTGCTGCTGGCGCAGGCCGACGAAGTAGCCCGCCAACGCAGCATCGACGTGCTCCGAATCGATACGAATACCCAAAACGAAGCTACCCAGCGGCTTTTTCCAAAGGCCGGTTATGTATTTGCCGGTGAAATTGGGCTGGGGTTCCGGCCTGGTTTGCGGTTTTACTGTTATGAAAAGCGGTTGAATCTTTCCTGAAATTTGCCCCGTAAATCCCCTATTTTTACGGTAAAAAGTGAACGATGGTACGACTCCTGTTCGCCCTGACGCTGCTTTTGCTGGTAGCGATTACCGCTTTTCGGCCCCGCAGCCACCGCAAAGATTCCCGACCCAACATCGTTGTGATTGTGGCCGACGATCACGGACGCGAAGCCGTGGGTTGTTACGGCAATCCGGTGATCAAAACGCCCCACATCGACCGGCTAGCTGCCGAAGGCACCCGGTTTACCAATGCCTTTTGCACCACGGCCAGTTGCAGCCCGAGCCGGTCGGTGTTGCTGACGGGACTTCACAACCACGCCAACGGCATGTACGGTCTGGAGCATCGGGAACACCATTTTAGTTCCTTCGACACGGTCCGAACGCTGCCGGTGTTGCTCGATAAAGCCGGGTATCGAACCGCCCGGATCGGCAAATTTCACGTCGCTCCCGAACGAACCTATCATTTTCAGCAGGTGCTGCAGGGCGGTGGCGTCAACGATCCGGCGTCGATTGGCCGCAGCCCGGTTTCGATGGCCGATTTGTGTTATTCGCTCTTCTCCGAACCCTCCGAAAAGCCGTTTTTTCTCTACTTTGCCACCGACGATCCGCACCGGAGCAATGCCGTGTCGGCGGGTGGTTTGCCGGTTTTTACGAGTGATCAAGCCAATCGGTTTGGCAACCGGCCGGGCGGTTATCCGCAGGTTCACGACGTGTTTTACCAACCTTTTCAGGTTCAGGTGCCGCCTTATCTGCCGGATACGCGGGCGGCCCGGATGGAGCTGGCCCAATACTACGAGTCGATCAGCCGACTGGATCAGGGGGTAGAACGCTTGGTGGCGCTGTTGAAAGAAACCGGGCAGTATGACAACACGCTGATCGTGTATTTATCGGACAATGGTGCACCGTTTCCCGGATCAAAAACGACGTTATATGAACCGGGAATGAAACTGCCGCTCATCGTCAGACTGCCGAAACCGCAAAAACCGGGATTTGTGCAGGATGCGATGGTTTCGTGGGTCGATCTAACACCCACTTTGCTGGATTTTGCGGGTGCGTTGTCAGACACGATTTACAGCCAGGGCCGGAGTTTCAAATCGATTGTGGAACAGGAAAAGGTAACGGGCTGGGACGAAGTGTATGCGTCGCATTCGCTGCATGAGGTGACGATGTATTACCCAATGCGGGTGCTGCGCGAACGACGCTACAAGCTGATTTTCAACCTGGCTCATGCGCTGCCTTTTCCGATGGCGCTCGATCTGTATCATTCGTTTACGTGGCAGGATGTTCGCAAAACCGGTCGTACTTTGTACGGAAAACGGACTGTGACCGCCTATCTGAATCGCCCGCGGTTCGAGTTGTATGACCTGCAAACCGATCCTGACGAAGTCCGCAATCTGGCCAATGACCCCAAACACCGGGCGACCTTGAAACGGATGCAGGAAAAGCTCAAACGGTTTCAGCAGCAGACGAAGGATTTGTGGGTGAGTAAATGGGAGTTTGAGTGATTCCATTCAACCAGAAACCCATGACACACCGTAGCCTCGAAGCGGGCATTCAATCGATTGCGGAACTCTCGCGGGACGCGTCCGATTTATTGATCTGCTCTACCCGGCAAAAACCGCTGGCAAAAGGTCAGGTTCTGTTGCCGGAAGGCCAGGTTTGCAAAACGATCTGGTACGTTGAAAAAGGGTATCTACGAACGTTTTACAACAAAGACGGCAAAGAAATCAACACCCGGTTTTCGTTCGAAAACGAATTTGTGACGGATTTGAAAAGCCTGCGTTCGGGGGCTCCTTCGGCCTGCTGGATTCAGGCGGGTGAAGCCACCGTCGTTTGGGAGTTTGCGAAGGTAACCCTGCTGGATTTATACCGCCAGTCGGCCGAGATCGAATCGTTTGGACGGAATTTGCTGGAGCAGATGCTGGTCGATCAGGAAGACCACGCCAATCTTTTCCGAATCCACTCTCCCACCGAACGATACGCCTACGTGGTTCGTCATTTTCCGCAGTTGCTGCAACGGGTTTCGCTGTCGCAGCTTTCCTCCTATTTGGGCATGGCCAGGGAAACGGTCAGCCGAATCCGCAAAAACCGGTAAGGCGTTTCATTTTGTGATTTTCGTCACAGGTTGATCGAAGAAAATAGGGCGAATTTTGCTGCCGTTTCACGCTTTAACGACCAAAACCACATGGATACTCCAGCCAATACCCGCACGATTGTTGCTCATTTTATCGAAAACATCTGGAATAAAAACCGCTTTGAAACGCTCGATGATTATCTTCATCCGGAATTTATCGATCACTCATTGCCGGCGTCGTTCCCGGCCAACCAGCAGGGACTGAAGCAATGGATTCTGACCACCAGCGCGGCATTCGAACACCAAACCGGCATTGAAGAGCAGGCAACCGAAGGCGATACCTGCCTGATCAAATTCACCATGCAGGTGCGCCAGATCGGCGTCTGGCGCGGCATCGAACCCGTTGGGGCAGAAGCTTCCGTGGTGGGCTATCGGTGTTTTAAAGTAACCGATGGAAAAATCCGTGAACATTGGGCCTTACTCGACGGAAACTCGCTGGAAAATCAATTAAAAAACAGCACCCACGGCTGCAAAATCCAGGTGTGAATGCTGGAAACCGACGTCTGCCATGTACAAAGAAACACAACACTTTCGTCAACCCTGGCTCTGGGTGCTGCTGCTCGGCAGCCTGGCCCTGGTCATTTATCGCGGGCAACCCATTCATGTGGGCATCATGGCGGGTGTGCTGAGCTTGTTCTGGTTCTTGCGGCTGGAAACCCGGATCGATCAGGAAGGAATTGCCTACCGATGGTTTCCGTTTCAGCCAACCTACCGCGTAATCAAATGGAATCAGATGGAACAGGTTACCGTCCGCAGGTATTCGGCTCTCGGCGAATTTGGGGGCTGGGGCATTCGTTTTTCCTGGAACGGAACCGCCCATACGGTTTCCGGTAATTGGGGCATCGCGATAAAACAGAAAGGAAAAAAACGGACGCTACTGGTCGGAACCCAGCACCCGGATGAGGTCCGTCAACGAATCGGGAACGAGCAGCTGGTTGGTAATTAACCCGTTGCCCTAACCGCAACGTGATTCATCAGCGAAAAAAGTAGGGGTTCTTTGGGAAATTAAGCTGACTTTCCAGTAAGTTTAGAACAAAATCCCCCATTTTTAGTAGTGGTTCAGGGGCCGGGCAGGTGTTCTATTCAGTAGGCTCTACCGGGCAACTGGCAGACGCCGAACCCGCGCTGTTGGCCCGTTTTGCACGATGCAGCAAGTATTTGATTTTTTCCAACGGCTCGCCGATACCAGCGACTGGCCGCCCCGCTGGAATTGCGGGACCTGGACCGATTTTCACGGCTGGCTGTATATTCTATCCGACCTGACCATCTGGCTGGCGTACATGGCAATTCCCCTCATTCTGATTCGCTTTATCTTCATCAAAAAAGGAGTACCCCTGGCCGGTGTTTTCTGGCTTTTTGGTGCCTTTATCCTGTTTTGTGGCCTGACCCACCTGATTGATGCCGCCATGTTCTGGATTCCGGCCTACCGCATCAACGCCCTGATCCGTTTTCTGACGGCGGTGGTGTCGGTGGCAACGGTCGTTGCCCTGATCCGGTATTTCAACGAAGCAGTTGGGCTGCGCACATCGAAAGAATATGACCGCGAACTGTCCTACCGCCAACTGGCCATGCAGGAACTGACGCGCTCCAATCAGGAGTTGCAGCAGTTTGCCTACATCGCGTCGCACGATCTGCAATCGCCCCTGAAAACGATCGCCAACTACCTGTCGCTGCTCGAAAGCAAACACGGCGATCAGCTCGACCCGGATGCCCGGCGGCTCGTTGGGGTGTCGACGGCTGCGGCTGAGCGCATGCGCAACCTGATCAACGATCTGCTGGATTTCTCGCGCGTTGGCAGTGATGTTGCGCTCCAGCATGTCGATCTGCAGGAACTGGTCAATGAAATTCTGGAGGAACAGCAAGCCGAAATTCAGGCCACGGGGGCCGTGGTGGATCTGGGCACCCTGCCCACAATTATGGGGCATCGCACCGACCTGAAACAGTTGTTTCAAAACCTGCTATCCAACGCTCTCAAATACCGCCGACCCGACGTGGCTCCCCGGGTTAGCATTCAGGTGACGGATGAGGGCAACCAGTATCGCTTTGCCATCCGCGACAATGGCATCGGCATCGACCGCCAGTATTTCGAGCGGGTGTTTCAGATTTTCCAGCGGCTTCACGGGCGCAATCAGTATTCCGGTACCGGCATCGGGCTCGCTACCTGCAAAAAAGTGATCGACATTTACGGGGGACAAATCTGGATCGACAGCACCGTAGGCCAGGGAACGACGTTCTATTTTACGATTCCGAAAGTGATCAAAATGCTTCACCACTATGTCCAGACCGATTCCCTGCAGTCGCTGAACTGACGCGTTGTCTCTTACTCGTAGTGGTAATAAACCGTACTGGCCGGAAATGGCTTCGTCGTTGTCATCTGCTGGGTTTTGTGCGTCGGATAGCCCTGTTGGTTATACTGATACGTTAGGGTCAAAACCGAGATAACCGACTGATCCTCCGCCCGTTTAACGGTAATTTTTCCCGGATTGTTGACCATCGTCCGCTCCTGGGGTAGATAAGGGTATAGAACAAGCGGACAATGCGGATTTTTCTGGTCGTCATAGGCTTCATACGAAACCGTTTCCCAGGCCTTAAAAGACGAATTACCCGGTTTTCTGATAAACGATTGGGTCTGCGTCACGTTTCCCCGACGATCGTATTCATACCGGTATTTGATAAACGTAGCGGTTTCAAAGGTGTCGTTATCGGTATCGTGAATCTGATCGAGCAGTTCGACCAGCCGGCCTTCCGCGCCAAAAAGGTAAAAATGCGAAACCACCAGCCGGTTTCGATGATCGTATTCTTCGGTTTTGTCGAGCAATTTCCCTTCGTAATAAAACTTCACCGACAGGCTTCCATTGCTGATGATGCGACTCAGGCGGTTTTCAGCGTCGTATTCCAGGTCTGCATTCAGGATCGCTACTGTGCTGTCAGTATACGCCCAGTTCGATTGAAATTTGGCTAAAAGACCGGCAGAGTTGTAGTGATATTGCTGAAAGTTCTTTTCGCCCGCCGTGATTTTTTGCAGTCGAAGAGCGGTCGGCTCCGGTTCCTGCGAAAGCGTGGACTTGGGCGAACAGGCACTCAGGTTCATCAAAACGAGGAAACCCAATAGCAAAAACCACGGGCGGTTTTTCTGCAAAGCGGAAGTGATCATGGCTGGTGGTGGAGCGTTACGATGACAGCGCGCTCCGCTTACTGACCGGCGGAGTGGCTGATAAAACGCTGCAAACTAGCATCAGGAGCGTGCTTTCCCAGACGGTTTTGTCATCAACGGCTGATTCGGCCCCCTGAAGCCGCAGAAAAAGAGACTGAATGGGGCAACGGAGGCAATGAAATCCGGTGGAGAGCGCCCTACGTCTGAATGATCCCCACATTAAACGCCTTCGTGATCGGCGCGTGGTTAGCGGCTTCGATGCCCATCGAAAGCCAGGTGCGGGTGTCGAGCGGATCGATCACGGCATCGACCCAGAGCCGCGAAGCCGCGAAGTAGGGCGAAAGCTGTTCGTTATACTGATTCGTAATTTTTTGCAGCAATTCCTGTTCCTTTTCCGGTGTGATGGTTTCGCCTTTGGCTTTGAGCGATGCCACCTGGATTTGCAACAGCGTTTTGGCCGCCGACGCCCCGCTCATCACCGCCATCTGCGCCGTAGGCCAGGCCACAATCAGCCGTGGATCGTAGGCTTTGCCGCACATGGCGTAGTTGCCCGCGCCGTAGGAATTGCCCACAATGACCGTAAATTTCGGCACCACCGAGTTGGCCATCGCGTTGACCATCTTGGCACCGTCTTTGATAATACCGCCCTGCTCCGAACGACTCCCGACCATAAAACCGGTGACGTCCTGCAAAAACACCAGCGGTATTTTTTTCTGGTTGCAGTTCATGATAAACCGCGCGGCTTTGTCGGCCGAGTCGGAATAAATCACCCCGCCCATCTGCATTTCGCCCGGCCCGGAAGCGCCACCCGCGCCCGTCCGGCCTTTTGCCTTCACGACTTTCCGCTGGTTGGCCACAATGCCGACCGCCCAGCCGTTGATCCGCGCGTAGCCGCAAAGGATGGTTTGTCCATACAGTTCCTTGTATTCATCAAATTCGGACTTGTCTACCAGCCGCGCAATCACTTCGCGCATGTCGTACGGTTTGACGCGATCGACCGGAATCAGGCCATACAGTTCCTGCGGATTTTTGGCGGGCAAAACCGGTTCCGTGTAGCTAAAACCGGCTTTTTCGGGTTCCCCTAGTTTATCAAAACTGCGCCGGATGGCGTCCAGACAACTTTTTTCGTCGGGGTATTTGTTATCCGTTACCCCCGAAATCTCGCTGTGGGTGCTGGCTCCGCCGAGGGTTTCGGCATCGACGTCCTCGCCCACCGACGCCTTGACCAGATAGGGACCGGCCAGGAAAATCGATCCGGTGCCTTCCACAATCAGGGCTTCGTCCGACATGATCGGCAGATACGCTCCGCCGGCCACACAACTGCCCATAATGGCCGCAATCTGGACAATGCCCATCGCCGACATCTGGGCGTTGTTGCGAAAAATCCGGCCGAAATGTTCTTTATCAGCAAAAACTTCGTCCTGAAGCGGCAGATAAACGCCCGCACTATCGACCAGGTAAATGATCGGCAGGCGGTTTTCCATCGCTATTTCCTGCGCCCGGAGGTTCTTTTTGGCTGTAATCGGAAACCAGGCCCCGGCTTTCACCGTCGCGTCATTCGCCACAATGACGCACTGCCTTCCCGATACGTAGCCCAGACCGACCACCACGCCCCCCGACGGGCAACCACCGTGATCGGCGTACATCCCATCCCCGACAAATAGCCCGATTTCAATGAAAGAAGAATCCGGATCGATCAGATAAGCAATGCGCTCGCGGGCGGTGAGTTTACCCTTCCGGTGCTGGTCTTCAATTTTTTTCGGGCCACCACCGAGTTGGGTTTGGGTAGACTTGCGGTTTAATTCTTCCAGAAGCGGAGTCATCGTCGTCAGGCGGTTAAACACCTGTAAGGTTTTTTTAACCTTGCAGGTGTCGCTTTTTACCGTTTTCTAGCTCAGGTCTGTGATGCAACCTTTGCCGCTTTTTTCTACATAAGGCTAACACCTGTCAGGTAAAAAAAACCTGACAGGTGTTACTTTGTCGAATCCGAAAGTGGCACCACGATGGTGGCGCTCTGCGCCGGTGTGGTAACCGCCTTTTCCTTCTTGCCAAACAGCGAAAAATGCACGTACCGCTTCGGATGCTCGCGGAAATCGGTCAGCAATTTATCCAGACTGGCGGTGGCGTTGTTAACGTTTTTATACAGTGCCTCGTCGCCCTTCAGCTTGCCCAGCGTGCCTTTGCCGCTGTTGATGTCGGCCAGCATTTGTTGCAAAGTTCCGATGGATTGATTGGCGCTGGCCAGTGTCTGGCTCAGTTTCAGGGCATTGAGCGAATCAGCAAAGGTGCTGGCTTTCGACAGCAGCGGTTTAATTTCTTTCTCGGTTTCGGCCAGCGACGCCGACAAAGCGCCGAGGTTGGTCATCAGTCGCTTGATGCCTTCGCGGTTTTCGCCGATGGTGAGTTGCAGGGTTCCGGTGGTTGCTTCCACGCCTTCCAGCGTCCGGGTCAACACCAGGCCGGTGCGATCGAACTGCTTGACGATCCGGTTCAGGTTGATGGTCAGCGAATCGACGGTATTCAAAACCGGCAGCGTTTTCTCTTTGATCAAGGCCGTTAGTCCCGCTTCTTTCCCACTCACCAGCGTATCACCTTTGGCCAGTTCACCCGCCGACCGATTGATTTGCAGAATGATGAGCTTGCCGCCCAATACGCCGGCATCGGCCAGAATGGCTTTGGAGCCTTTGCCCACCAGAATCCGTTTGTCGATGTCCAGCGTAACCAGCAAGCGGTTACCCTGCTGCTGCAGAATATCGATCCGATCCACCCGCCCGACATTCAGGCCGTTGAGCTGCACCGGGTTTGAGGGTGTCAGCCCATCCACGTTATCATAAACGACTACGTATTTATTCGATCGGGAAAAGATATCGGCACCTTTGAGGTAATTAAATCCGAAATAAAGCATCGCCAATGCTACCACTGCCAGGATGCCCACCTTTGCTTCTTTTGAAATTTTCATGCGGAGTGTGAATGGATGAATGGTTTGATGGCTAGAGGATTACACATGGTTTGATGGTTAAATTGTTAAAATGGCTGGATGATTGGTGACCCGTCCTGATCTGGCACTTCAACATTCAACCCTTCGTAACCCTGAAAACCATTTTTAGCCATCCGACCATTCTTAGTCATATAGCCATTCAACAATAAAAACCGCTGCGAAGTTAACAACAACTTGCTTACTCTACTGCATCTACTTCGTCTTTATACGCCTTGAAGGCCCGGAAAATGGCATTTGCCAAGGCATCCTGCCCCTCTTCCGAAGCTAAATACCGTTCTTCGTCGGGATTGGTGATGTAACCGGTTTCAACCAGCACACTGGGCATGGTGGTTCGCCACAGCACCAGGAAACCCGCCTGCTTGACGCCCCGGCTGGGTCGCTCGGCATTTTTCTTGAAACTCCACTCCACTTTCTGGGCAAAATCGACGCTGCTGTTCATGAAGGCATGCTGGTAGTTGGCCAGCATGATGTGGGCCAATGGCGAGTCCGGATCAAAGCCCTGGTAGTTTTCCTTGTAATTGCTTTCTTTCAAAATAACCGCGTTCTCGCGTTTGGCCACATCCAGATTCCCGTTGGTTTTGTGCAGCCCCATGGTGTAGGTTTCCGTGCCGTTGACGCGACTGGACGATGGGCTGGCATTGACGTGGATCGAGATGAACAGGTCGGCTTTGTTGCGGTTGGCGATGGCCGAGCGCTCGTTCAGTTCGATGAACACATCCGTTGAGCGGGTATAAATCACTTTGACGCCCGGCAGTTCTTCTTTGATGCGCCGACCCAGTTCCAGCGCAATTTTCAACACAATCCGCGATTCGCGGTTGCGCTTGGTCATGGTGCCGGGGTCTTTGCCCCCGTGGCCGGGATCGAGAACGACCGTTCGCAGTCGACCGGGCCGGATCTCTGCCTGCTGTTGCTCCTGTTTTGGATTATCCTGCGGTAAAACCGGGATCATTCCGGGCAAGGCCAGCAGACACAGAACGGCGATCACCAAACAACAAGCAGGCAAGAGGGTCCGGGCAGGCGTTTTTGGGACCGTCCGGAATACTTTAATAATTTTTAACAGGTTTAACCGTTTCAAGGCAGTATTGGAATGAAGTTAGCGACTAACTTTGTAAACCGGAGTAGGCCGGAACCCTTTTGGCCGTTCGACCGGACGGGCTGACAGCGGAAGCCAGCGCTGGATTGTGAGCAAATATAATTTTTTTGATAAAACTGAAAAATCCATACTTTATTATCCGGAATCTGGTTTGTTGCCTGATCGCCCTCTTTCCACTGGTGGTTCACGGTCAGCAACAACCGGCGCGTCGTACCGTTCCGGCTTTTAACCCGCGCTCGGCAACTCCTTCTTCAGCCACCGTAACCGGCAATTCGGTGGTGGTCGATACGACGCGCGGAACGGTGAGTCGCCCGGATTCGGTCGATAGCGGCAGTAATTTACAAACAACCGTCAACTATTCAGCCAAAGATTCCACGCTCTTTGATGCAACGGGCCAGATTGTCGAACTTTTCGGCGATGCCAAGGTCGATTACGGAGATATTCACTTGACGGCCGCCTACATCAAGCTGAACTGGACCACCAACGAGGTGTTTGCCAAAGGCCGCTACGATTCAACCGCCAAGAAAATGGTCGGTCTGCCTATTTTTCAGGACGGGAGCGGCCGCTACGATACACAGGAAATCCGCTTCAATTTCAAAACCAAAAAAGGCTTTATCAAGGGCGTTATTACGGCTCAGGGCGAAGGCAATGTTCGGGGAAAAACCGTCAAAAAAGACGCTGAAGACAATTTATACATCCGAAATGCCATTTACACGACCTGTAACCTGACCACCCCCCACTTTCACATCAACGCCAGCAAGATCAAGGTTGTTCACAATAAACAGCTCATCTCCGGGCCTTTCAACTTAGTTATTAACGACATTCCCACCCCTTTAGCGCTTCCGTTTGGCTTTTTCCCGATTCCCAAGAAAAACGAAATCGGCACCTCGGGGCTGATTTTTCCCCAATACGGCGAGGAACCCAACGGACGCGGTTTTTACCTCCGCGATGGCGGCTATTACTTCGCCATCAGCCAGTACATCAGCATGAGCCTTCGGGGGCAGATTTACTCCAACGGTAGCTGGGGGCTTGGCCTTTCGTCGGAATACCTGAAACGCTACCGCTTTGGCGGCAACTTCGCCCTTTCCTACGCCCGCAACCGGACCACATCGCTCGTCGATACAGCCACGAAGCCGCGCAACGACTTCAGCATCATCTGGTCGCACTCGCCCCGGCCCCGTGGCAACTCGCAGTTTTCGGCCAACGTCAACGTCAGCAGCAACAGCTACAACCAGTTGAACACCTCGCTGACGTCGGGCCGTTACGTTTCCAATGCGGCCAACTCCGGCGTCAACTACAGCCACAAGTTTGGGCAGTATGTGACCAGTTCGGCCAACATCAACGTCAGCCAGAACTTCGGGAAATACAATCCGGTTACCAACCTGCGCGAAAGCGGTCAAACGAACATTTCGTCGGGCTTTAACCTCGGCGTGGCCCAGATTGCCCCCTTTGCCCTCAAAGGCGGTACCGGGCGATGGTTCGAAAGTTTCCGGCTGGGGATGGATTTCAATGCCCAGGCCACCGTCAACAACACCCTCCGAACCGTGGATATTACCAACCTGGGCTTCCCGGTGGTGACGTCACTAACGATTCGGGGGGATACCTTGCAACGGCTGCGGGACAGCCTGGCGGCCGTGGCGAATCAGGAGATTTATACCAACTCCAACCTGATTCCGATGACCGTCGAAAACCTGCCGACCATCCTGAAAAACGCCCAGGTGCAGAGCCGGTATTCGATTCCGATTTCGTTACCCAACTTCAAGCTGGCCCGCTATCTCAACTTTACGCCGGGGGTGTCGCTGAGCGGTGATGTTTACACCAAAAGCCTGCGATATACCTACTTGCCGGATCGTAAAGCCGTGAAGGTGGATACTGCAAGTGGTATTTCGGCGACGTATTTCCTGTCTTTCAGTGCCTCGATGAACACCCGCGCCTATGGTACCTTTTTCATACGGGCGGGGCGGCTGGAAGCCATCAGGCACACCATTGCGCCTTCGATTTCGTTCAGCTACACGCCGGATTTGTCCAGCGCCTTTACGACCACCCTAACGCAGTTCCGCGATCCGTACGATACCACGAAAGTACTCAAGATTTCGCGCTATCGGGGGTTGGGCGGTACGGCAGGGGCGTCCAGCTTTACAGGCCGGGCGGCATCCATCAGCTACAGCATTGTTAACCAGTTGGAGATGAAAGTCCGGGCACGGAGCGATTCCGCCAAGGAGGAATTTGAGAAAGTGTCGCTCTTCGACAACATCAGTTTGTCGGGATCCTACAACCCCTACGCTCCGCAGTTCAAGTTTTCGCAGGTGAATTTCAGTGCCAATACGCAGATTCTGAAGAAAGTCAGTTTCAACTTCTCGGCGGTTTTCGACCCGTACGCGTTTTCTGACACGGTCAGTACTCCAACCGGTGTTTATTACGTGCCGGACCAATCAACACTTTACCAAACGGGTCCGTATGTCAACAACTTCCGGATCAATAAAATCGACAAACTGGCGATCACCCAGGGGCAGGGGCTGGCGCATTTGCAGAATCTGAACTTCTATCTGAGCACGCAGTTTGCCCCCAAGGACTCGAAAAAACCGAAGGTGGCGCCCAATGCCAAGACGCCTACCGACGCGGCTGAACTGCGGCACATGAACCGGAATCCGGAAGATTACGTCGATTTCAACATTCCCTGGACCGTCAACCTCAGCTACACGTTCAGCCTCACGAAGTTCACACCCATCGAAAGCCAGATTCTGCAAACACTGCAGGTAACGGGCGATTTAAGTCTGACGCCCAAATGGAAGGTTTCTCTCCAGACCGGTTTCGACTTTTCGGCCAAAGCCCCTTCGCTGACCACGATCACGCTGCACCGCGACCTGCACTGCTGGGACATGAACTTCAGCTACACGCCGTTTTCCGGCAACCGGTATCGGTCCAATTTCTACTCGTTCGATCTCCGTGTGAAGTCGGCGATTCTCCAGGATTTGAAACTCAGCCGTCGCCGGGGTACCTCGATCAACTACTAGGAAAACCGACTTATAAAAGCCAAAAAAGGCATCCTGCAAATGCAGGATGCCTTTTTTGGCAGTACCGAATGGCCTTCGTTTGCTATTAGCGGGAAGTCTTCGAAGCTTTTTTCTTGCTTTTTTCAGCGGCAGGCGCAGCAGCCGGTGTGGCGGCAGCGGTAGAAGCACCTTCTTTGGCGGTTACTTCACCCGTCAGGTTCAGGGGAATCGATGCCCGTTCGGCATTGCTCACCACGGTCACGTTCTTGTTAAATGAACCCATCGAAGCCGCATTGTACGTGGCTTTCACAAATCCTTTCTGACCGGGCAAAACGGCGCTCTTGGTCCAGTCAGGCGTTGTACAACCACAGGAAGGTTGGGCGTTCGAGATCACCACGGGGTCAGTACCGGTGTTGGTAAACTCAAACGTGTAGGTAACGGGCGTACCCTGGGGAACCTTGCCGAAGTCATGCGACTCTTTGGTGAATTTAATAACGCCTTTCTGAGCGAAAGCAATGGTCGTAATGGCAAAAAATACCACGATTAGTGAAAAAGCCTTTTTCATTTCTTTTTAAAATTTAGTTACAAACAAACGGGTAAACAACGTTACAATCCTAGGTATATACTACAAAAGGTTTGCCAAATAAAAGTTTGCCAGGCAAATTACGGCATATGTTCGCTTAACAAAGAAAGTCAAAAAATCGTTTTTTTGAAAGCTGCCAAACTTTATATTATTTTTACTCCGATCGCCGGAGTTACTTTGTTTGTTCAATGATCATCCGTTTTGGGTATCCGCCTGAAAACCACCAACAAACCCTTGAACAGGCAATTAATCGAGCTAACTGGAACCTCTAAAACTGTGGCCGTTCTGTGATTGCAAACGAACAATTGAATACGACCGATACGCTGACACAGGAAAAAATCCTGCAAGATTATCGACTGGCTTGTGAAAGCCGCCACGCCAGCCTGCTGGGCCGACGCGAGGTGATGGGTGGACGAGCCAAATTCGGCATCTTCGGCGACGGCAAGGAAATTGCCCAGCTTGCAGCCGCTCATGCTTTCAAAGCCGGTGACTTCCGTTCCGGTTACTACCGGGACCAAACCTTCGTGACGGCACTCGGCGAACTCCGGTGGACCGAATTCTTCGCCCAGCTCTACGCCCACACCGACATCGAAGCCGACCCTAACTCGGCGGGCCGCCAGATGAACGGCCATTATGCCACCCGCTGGCTCGATGAAAAAGGTCTCTGGCGCAATCAAACCGAACTATACAATTCCGTTGGTGATATTGCCCCGACGGCAGGCCAGATTCCAAGATCAATTGGGCTGGCCTACGCATCGCGGCTGTATCGTCAGAATTCCCATCTACATCTTTTGACGACATTCTCCCGAAATGGTAACGAAATTATTTTCGGAACCATCGGAGATTCTTCGACTTCGCAGGGCATGTTCTTCGAAACGATGAATGCCGCCGGGGTTTTGCAGGTTCCCCTGCTAATGTCGGTCTGGGACGATGGCTACGGCATTTCCGTTCCGGTCGAATACCAGACCACCAAAGCCAGTATCTCCAAAGCCCTGGCCGGTTTTCAACGAACTGATACCGAGAAAGGCATCGAAATTCTCACTGTGAAAGGCTGGGACTATCCGGCCCTGGTGGAAACTTACCAGAAAGCCGCCCGCATTTGCCGGGAAGAACACGTTCCAGTGCTGGTTCATGTTCAGGAAGTTACTCAACCACAAGGTCATTCCACGTCCGGTTCGCACGAACGCTATAAAACCGCCGAACGCCTGGAATGGGAACGCCAGCACGATTGCAACCGGCAGTTTCGCCAGTGGATTCTCGAAAACGGATACGCCAGTCACGACGAGCTGGATGCCATCGAGCGCGAAGCCACCCGGGTCACCAAAGCCGCCCGCCAGGAAGCCTGGAATGCCTATTTAGCCTCCTTAAAAGGTGATTTTGACGAGGCTATGCTGCTGCTGCAACAGGCCGCCGAAACCGCCCGGCAGGGCGAACCCATTGCCCAAATCCGCGACCAGTTGCGCACCACCCACGTGCCGATCCGGCGGGATGCAACGGCAGCAGTGAAACGGGCCTTGCGGTTTTTGCGAACCGACGATTCAGAAGCCAAACAGGGCTTGTTGGCCTGGCTGGAACGCACCACCGCCGAAAATGAAGAACGCTATAGCTCCCATTTATACAGTCAGTCGCCGGATTCCCCGCTGAACGTGACCCCGGTAGAAGCCCGTTATACGGATGAAAGTCCGCTGATCGACGGCTACCAGTTGATGCAACGGTATTTCGACAGCCTCTTCGGCCGCGACCCGCGCGTGGTGGCCCTGGGCGAAGATGTCGGGCTAATCGGCGATGTAAACCAGGGATTTGCCGGTTTGCAGGAAAAATACGGCGAACTGCGCATCACCGACACCGGGATTCGCGAAACCAGCATCATCGGGCAGGGCATCGGCATGGCCATGCGGGGCTTGAAACCCATCGTTGAGATTCAGTATTTCGATTATATCTTTTACGCCCTGGCGACGCTCACTGATGACCTGGCCACGCTGCATTACCGCACCAAAGGTGGTCAGAAAGCGCCCCTGATCATTCGGACGCGCGGCCACCGGCTGGAAGGCATCTGGCATTCGGGCTCACCCATGAGCGCGATGGTCAATAGTTTGCGCGGTTTACACATTCTGGTGCCCCGCAACATGACCCAGGCCGCCGGTTTTTACAATACCCTCATCAAAGGCGACGATCCGGCCCTGGTGGTCGAATGCCTGAACGGCTACCGGCTGAAAGAACGGCTGCCGGAGAACCTGGACGAATTTTGCCTGCCGCTCGGCGTTCCCGAAATCCTGCGCGAGGGTTCCGACGTTACCATTGTGACCTACGGGTCGATGTGCCGGATTGTGCTGGAAGCCGCCGAGCAACTTCGCCAGTTCGACATTGACGTCGAAGTCATCGACGTGCAAACCCTGTTGCCGTTCGACCGGTCAAATGCCATCGTAGAGTCCATCAAAAAAACCAGTCGGGTGTTGTTTGCCGACGAAGATTTTCCGGGTGGCGGTTCGGCCTACATGATGCAGGAGGTGATCGAAAAACAAAATGCTTACCGCTATCTCGATTCGGCTCCCCGGACGCTGTCGGCCAAGGCGCACCGCCCGGCCTACGGTTCCGACGGCGATTATTTCTCCAAACCCAGTGCCGAAGACGTTTTTGATGTGGTGTATGAATTGATGAACGAAGCCGAACCGGCCCGTTTCCCGAAATTATATGGAGAGAAAAGAGGTTAGAAGAAAGAAGAAAGAGCAGATTGCTTAGCGCCAAAGTCTTTATTCTCTATTCTAACTTCTTTCTTCCAGCACGAAATGAGCCAGTATTTCAAAGATATACAGGAAGGCATCCAAACGACGCTGACGGGGCTGAAGCTCACGTTCCGGCATTTGCTGGATGCCCGCCAGAGCCGAAAACCGATCAATGTCCAGCAGAAGGATTATTTCGGGCAGGACACGGGCATTGTCACGCTGCAATACCCGTTTGAGACGCTTCAGGTGCCGGACAATGGCCGCTACCGGCTCCACAACGAAATGGAAGACTGCATCGTCTGTGATAAGTGCGTCAAAGTGTGCCCGGTCGATTGCATCACCATCGATGCGATTAAGGCCACGGAGGAAGTGGGAAAGGCGTCGGATGGCTCCCCGATTCGGCTGTATGCGGGCAAGTTCGACATCGACATGGCCAAATGTTGCTACTGCGGTCTTTGCACAACGGTTTGCCCGACCGAATGCCTGACGATGACGAAGACCTACGACTTCAGCGAGTTTGAGCTGGGCAACATGACCTACCATTATGCCAACCTGACGCCCGAACAGGCGGATGAAAAACGGCGGTTGTACGAACAGTTTGTGCTGGAGAAAGAAGCCATGAAGGCGCAGCAGGCCGCTGCCAAAGCCGCTCCGGCCCCTTCGCCGACGCTGGACACGCCGAAAAAACCGGTCTTCCGGCCCGGTATGAAACCCGCTCCCAAACCGGCCGAACCGCCTGCTGAGCCAACCGTCGCACCGGAACCGTCTATGGAAGCGGCTGAAACCACGCCGGTGGCAGAACCGCCAACGCCAAGACCACGTCCGGTTTTCCGGCCGACGCTGAAAACGCCTTCTCAACCGCCGAAGGAGGAGGCAAAACCGTTGACAGAACAAAATTCGGCGGGCTCGGTGGCTGAACACCCGCTCACGGATGTAACCCCGGACGAAGCGGAGAAAATTGCGATGGCAGGTCTGGAAAAACCAGCCGAAGAAGCCAAACCCGTCGCGGCAAAACCCGTTTTCCGGCCGACTTTAAAACCAAAAACCGCCCCGCCAGCCGAAGAAGTCAAACCGGTGGAAGCGGTTTCGTCGGAGCCAGCCACAACTGAAGAGCCGAAGCCGGTAGCCGCCAGGCCGGTTTTTCGACCGACCCTGAAACCGAAAACCGCCCCGACGGCTGCGGAATCAAAAACCGTTGAAGACCCCAAACCAACGGAACCCGCGAAGATTGACCAACCGGTCGCGGAAGAACAAAAACCCGTTGCCGCCAAACCGGCGTTCCGGCCAACCATGCGGCCGAAAACCGCGTCGGCTCCGCCTGTAGAAGATCCCAAACCGGCAGAGCCCGTTGCCGAACTACGACCACAACCGGAAGAACCAGAACCGCCCGTGGACGCGCAAAAACCGGACGGAGCACCAAAGCCCCGACCGGTTTTTCGGCCGACGCTGAAACCAAAACTACCGCCGAAAGACGAGTCCTAGTCATCAAGAAAATCAGCTAAATCAGTGGTTCAGATCGTTTTTTATTTATTCGTCCTCTTCACGCTCGGATCGGCCCTGGCGGTTTTACTGACCAAAAATGTGTTGTATGCCGCCTTTTTTCTGCTGCTGACGTTACTGGGCGTTGCGGGGCTGTTCGTGCTGGCCGGTGCCGATTTTCTGGCCGTTTCGCAAATCATGATTTACGTGGGCGGTGTGCTGGTACTGATCATTTTCGGGGTCATGCTGACGCACAAAACCGATACCGCCAAAACCGATTATACCGAACCGAACTTCATTCTGACCAAACACCGGAGCTGGCTGTGGGCCTTGCTGGTGGCGGGTGGTATTTTCAGCGTGTTGTACCGGGCGCTGGTGCGGGGAAATTTCGTCTTGCTGAATCAGGGCGAACCATCTTACCGGTCGACGGTCGGTACGATTGGTCGGCAGTTGATGACCGAATACCTCATTCCTTTCGAAATAGCGGGCGTCCTGCTGCTGGTGGCTCTGATTGGTGCCACGACCATTGCGGCTTCATCCCGAACTAAATAACGAACCGATGGAAATTAATTCCGGCCTGTTTCTGCTCGTAGGAGCCGCCTTATTCAGCATTGGGCTGGCGATTGTGATCCTGAAACGCCACGCGATTATGGTTCTGATGGGCATCGAACTGATGCTGAATGCGGTGAACCTGAACCTGATTGCGTTCAGTCAACACGACCCGGTTCGGTTGCAGGGGCAGCTCTTCAGCCTGTTTGTGATGATTGTCGCAGCCGCCGAAGCCGCCATCGCGCTGGCGATTATTTTGCAGGTATACCGCCATTTCAACACGGTTCAACTCGATGAGATGAATGAGTTGAAGAAATAACCGGTCGTATTTCGGCACCACGGATCATGCTGAAATCAAGGATGAACTGGCAATCAACCGGCTATACACCGGCGCTAATCCCGAAAATCTTTGTCGTAGGGCAGTTGTCTTGAAGCCTTCCGCATGATGGTTGTGACAATCGAACCCGTATCGCTTCCGAAGCCACGGGAAAGTGTTTTGTCATATTTCCAGAGAAGTTCACCGGTTTTTCCATCGTTAATGTTAATCATCATTTTGCCGGTGTTGGTAGCCCCACCGAAACCGCCCAACATCCCAAGGGCTATGGCTGCACCGTTTGACATAGGCTGGGTGCTTTCAAAGGTGCCGGAAATAATGCCATCGACGCCCAGCATTTTGGCTAATTCTTCGGGGGTAAAACCGCTTTGCGTTTCGTCAGTAACGCCGTTGCGTTGAAGCAGAGAGTTTGTGCGGTTCGGGTCTTGCACATCAATAAATAAGTCTCTTGATTCCTGGCGTTTCAGGAAGTACGAGTGCATGGCACTCTGCACCGCTAGCCCCTCCCGTTTTTCCAAAACAGCCACCCCGGCTGCGCCACCGTTTTTTTCGACTTCTTTGGGCCGCAGTTGTAGTTTCGTTCTGAAGGGCAAAATGGCCAGCACCTTATGATTCTGGGCAATATTCCTGAAATTGGCATTCGTGTAAATCTCCCGGGTCTGGGCCAGGCTGGTCAGGGCAATAAGCAGGCACCCGATGGTAAAAACAACTGATTTCATTGGAAATGATGAGTTTGGCTTTCTACTTGATTTGAATGGTTTTCTATCAGAGTGGTGTTGGCTACAGTACTCAATGGAGCGTATGCGCTCATGCCTGATTATTGGAGAAGTTTTAGGATTAATGGCGGTATTTTGAGTCGGTCTGAAGGCAGAAACACTTGCCTCCACCCTCAGACCAACGGTTTATTTTTTTGCAAAAACCTTCGTAATGTCTTGCTTATAGTACATCGTAGGAGATTGGCTGAAGAGGGTATAGGTGAGCGTCAGATTGCCACCCGATAGACTACCACCCAGGTTCTGCAGATAAAATTGCCCCTGGCTGTTATCAGGGAACGTTTGCGGTATGCCAGTCGCAATATTTTTGTTATCAGCCTGAAAACCTGAACCACTAACCGTAGCGGTGAGACTGCCATTGGGCGCGAAATCAGCCAGCGTTAAGGTATTTCCTGATTTACTAATGGTAATTTTAAGACCATTACCGGCCTGCGCATTGGTCTCAGTCCATGTACCCACATACTGGTCAAGTGGGTCAGGCTCGTCTTTACTACAAGATGAAAACAGCAGGATGGTGGTGAAAACCACCAGCAGAGTACGGATTGAATGAATGGAGAACAGGTTCATAGAAAGTGAATTAAAAAAGGTGTAAACGTTAAAAGGTGATTTTGGATGGAACGTGTCTGTGCCCAACCACAGAGCGGAAATGACTTGTTTTTGCATGGGACTTGATGAGATCGTTAGTTGCTTCAAACGGATATTCCGGGAATGAGGCAGGATGTAACACCCTTTCCGGATTTTTTTTGATTTCCTTTTACCTCCGTTTTCCGCTAAAAACAGAAACGGATTGCACGCCTGTGCAATCCGTTTCAACGGGTATACGATAACCCGATAGCCGAGGATCTTATGGTTTCACGAACTCCTTCGCTTTAGCCAACACTGCCTGCACCAGATCGGTCAGCTTGCTTTTGGTTCCGGTTACAACAAAATCTCCTACTGACACTGAGCCCTTTTTTACTTTACACGATACGGATAAGGCTTCACCCTGTAGCGTATAAAGACCATTCAGGGTATAGGCCCCCGGATAGTCTTTCGCTTCCATCGTCAGCATAGGCGCATCGCTTCCCCGCGTGGCGATGAAATCATTTAAAGCACTTTCGACCTTGCTTTTCAGATCAAGTACATCGTCGATTTCGGTAACTTCCTGAAAATTTTTGACCAGTAACACGGGCTTGGGTTCGGCAATGTGAATCTTAGCTTTTACTGATTCGGTGACTTTGCCAATGTCGAAACTCCCTTCCGTAGCTTGCCCCGGAACGGAACCTCCCAAATGACTGCCCTTTCCATAAAACGGTTTTTGAATACCACCAACGCCTTTAGCCAGAATGGGAACCTGGTTTTCCACATGCGTAAACCAGGTGGCTACATCTAAAAATTCCTCTCCGTCACGCCGTAGCGCTGCGCCTTTTATGCCCTGTAGCAGGGCATAGGTAACTAATCCTTGCCCATATAGGTTGGCTTCGTAGCTTACGGCATCGGCAGCCGAACCGGCCAGTACGTACAGCCCCATTCGTTCCTGCAACCGGTCCAGCGCCCGAATTTGACTACCGGGAACATCGCGGGCCGCCAGAATTTTTTCGGCTCCTTTCCCGGCCGAACAGACATCCAGAATCAACACTTTTTTCTTGGCTGGTATTTTCCGGAGGTAACCAATAAGTTCCTGACTCGATAGCGCGTATTCCTGACGAATGGCGGGGTCGTTCAGATAGCTCACATCGGCTGATTTGGCTCCGGCCAGGAGAAAATACAAATCCCCATCCTGTCCACCATAATTGACGGCATGACCAGAGAGGTGTAACACGAAAACATCCTCAGCCTTCGTCTGTTGAGCCTCTACCAATGCCTTCACAATGGCGGCTTTGGTAGACTGGGCAAGGCCGCCGGGTTTGGTGACCAGCAATTGTACAGTCACATTGGCCGGACCGAATAGCTCACTGGCAGCCAGCGTAAGCCCGTTGGCGATTTGCTCGGCATCGGAATGGGCAAAATGAAGCCCAATGTTGGATGTTCCGACGGCCACGGCCCGAAAGCGTACGGTTTTGCGATCAACGGATGACGGTGTTTTCTCAGGCACACCACCACGGGCAGTGATGGACGGTTTATAGCTGATTTCTACCGGGCTGCTGCGGAGCCAGCCTTCCCCATTTTGCGCCACCACTCGGATACTATTTTGCGCATCTGTATAGAAATGATTCGTGAAGGAAGCCAGTGGCAACTCAAGCGAGAGCGTATTCTGGTTGCTATCTCCCTTGGGGTCCCGGCGTAAATCCTCCACTATTTCTGCGCCGTTAATAAAAACGGAGACCGGGCCAATACCGCCTTTTCGATTGTTAAGTTGAACAATCAGTTTGTCGCTCTGAATCGAAAGCTTGATAACCGGAGGCAGGGTGACGTTCTCAAAGGCAGGTACCTGACGGAGCGGCTCGTTTCTAGATCCCATCAGAATGGGCAGCAGACCCGGCTGATAATAACGTTGTTTGAGTTGATCCAGGTCAATGACTTTCCAAGGCTCATCGCGGTCGGTGGGGTCGTTTACCACGTAATACATCTGTTTCATGGCCTCTGGTGACGCATCGAACAGGCCGGAGGGGGTGGTTACGACCCAATTGGTAGAATCAACGGCAATGAGGGTTGCGATTTCTTTACCGGTACTTGTATT
This sequence comes from Larkinella humicola, assembly GCF_008727875.1. GTDB lineage: Bacteria > Bacteroidota > Bacteroidia > Cytophagales > Spirosomataceae > Larkinella > Larkinella humicola. The sequence continues at coordinate 161,131 of NZ_VTWS01000009.1, forward strand.
CCAGGCTTTTATTGTCTTGTCCCACGAACTTGATAGTATCATTTGTCCGTCATGTAAGAAGCTGACTTGCCTAACCCTATCAGTATGCCCCTTGATTATCCTTTTTTCTTTTGTAGTAATGTCCCATACTATAATTTGATTGTCATCAGATCCTGAAACAATATACTGACCATCGGGCGAAAAGACGACCGAGTTGACGGTTCCTGTATGCCCTTCAAATTGATAGATTTGCTGCTTACTGACTGCGTCCCATAATCGTACAGTCTTGTCCCAGGAGCCTGAAACGATGTACTTGTTATTGGGGGAAAAAGCAGCAGACTCAACGGCACCAGTATGCCCCTTAAATTGGTGGAGTTGTTGCCCACTGCGTATGTCCCATAACCGGATGGTCTTATCCCAGCCCGTCGAAATAATAGATACACTATCAGAGGAAAAGGCAATAGAATTAACTTTTCCCTCATGCCCTTTAAGCTCACGGATGAGTTGGCCACTCACAATGTCCCATTGCTGCAAATTGCCTCCACTTTTTACGATTCCCTCTCCCGAAAAAATGTAACGATTGTCCGGAGAAAAGCCAATAGAACTAATACTAAAATCACTGTTGCCTACCGAAAATCTATGAATTACTTTTCCTGTTGAAGCATCATGAAGTCTGAAAGTATTATTCCATGTTCTTTTGGATAAAATATACTTCTCATTAGGCGACAAAGCGATCCCAGTCATCCATCTTAGATCATCCTCATATCCCAAACAGCGAAAATCCTGGCTATTGGTAAAGCTCCATCGTTGCAGAGGCTCAAGATAAGAACTCAATATAATGTAATCGCCATTAGGCGCTAAAGCAAATCTGGGTTCCTTACGAGACATTTTTTGATGAAAACTCCGGGTAACTAGCCCTGTTTGGGTATTCCATAATTTTATATCATCATTCGAACACGAAAGAATATGGCTATCATCGGACGAAAAAGCAACCGAGCAAACGTGCTCTCTAAGCCCCAAAAATTGTCGGATTTCTTGCCCACTGCCTGCGTCCCATAACCGTACAGTCTCATCGTGAGAGCCTGAGGAGATAATATATTTATTATCAGAGGAAAAGGCGACCGAGTTGACTGACTTGAGATGTCCCTTAAATTGTCGGATTTCTTGCCCATTACTGGCGTCCCATAACCGGATGGTCTTATCCCCAGATCCTGAAATAATATAGCGACTATCAGAGGAAAAAGCGACCGAGTTGACTGCGTCTGTGTGGCCTTCAAACCGACGAATTTCCTCACCAGTAGCCACATTCCATAACCGTATTGTTTTGTCTTGGTTAGTTTCACAGTTTGAATCACTACATCCTGCTCCTGAAAGGGCATACTGGCCATCTGGTGAAATATCGACAGATCTAACATAGGAGCCCCCCTCACCAGTATGCCCCTTAAACTTACGAACTAGCTTGCCAGTACTGGTTTTCCACAGTCTTAACGTGTTGTCCCAAGAGCCTGATAAAATATAGTCCCCATCTTGAGAGAAAACTAAAGATGAAACGTAAGACATTCTCCCTTTTCCTGGGTATTTACCTATTTTCTTATAAAGACGATTGCTTTCTCGGTTCGTAAATCCTTTGTCGTCTCTAAACCTACGTATTTCCCGACCTGTCGTTATATCCCATAGGATGATATTGTTATCGTGCAGGCTTCCGCCGGAAACGATGTAGTGACCGTCGGGGGAAAAGGCAACTGTTGTTACGTCATCCGTGTGCCCTTCAAATCGATGTATTTCACGGCCCGTCTCAACTTCCCATAGACGCACCGTTTTATCTCCCGATCCTGATATCGCATATTTTCCATTTGGTGAAATGGCTATAGATTTAATACTGCTTGTATGCCCAACCGGCACCACCAGCTCCGGCTTCTGGGCATAGGCAAAAGGAGCCAGAAATAGATGCAAAAGAAGTGTGGTAAAAAGTAAATGATTCATAGCTGTCGGGCTCAGGTATTGGCAACGGGTTTGCGAAAAGAACAGCCTGGCGGTGATTCGCAAATACAGAAATAGCGTTCGATTCATAGTTGAAAGTAAGCCCTACAAGTAGTCAAAAATCAGATTAAATGATTTAAAAAACCTGGCTCCAATTAGCATAGAGCCAGGCACAAATTGAAGGGCGTGGAGGAACCGGAAATCTTGGCCTAAGCTTGTTACAATTGATTATTCACGTAGACTAAGGAATTGTAACAGCTTTATCGAAAAAAATGAGAGATTTTAGGAGGAGGCAGATCTGAGACTGCTCACTGAACGGTGTTGCAGGTGAATGGAAGGAAGAAAACCAGAAGTTCGGCGAGCACGCCCGAACTCATACCACGGACAACCGTTCCCGTTAATCCATCGGTACCGTGGTCTTCTTCATCGCAGCGATTCCTCCTTCCACATTCACCAGGTTGTCGAACCCTCTGGCTTTCAGGATCGAAGCCGCCACCATCGAGCGGTAACCGCCCGCGCAGTGGATGTATAACCGCTCGGTTTTGTCCACGTCGGTCAGGTGATCATTCAGCGTATCGAGCGGCCAGTTCCTGGCATCCCGAACGTGTTCAATGGCAAACTCGTCGGGCCGGCGAACATCCACGACGGTTCCTTCGCCATGTTGTCGGGCAAACGCACCGGCTGAGACGGAGTCGATGGCATCCACTTCTTTTCCGGCTTTTTGCCACGACGAAAAACCGCCTTCCAGGTAGCCAATGCTGTGATCGTAGCCCACGCGGGCCAGTCGCCGAACGGCTTCTTCTTCTTCACCAACGGCGGTGACGAGCGCAATGGGCTGCTTCAAATCCGGAATCAACGCGCCCACCCAGGGGGCAAACTGGCCGTCCAGTCCAATGTTGATCGCGTTGGGAATAAAGCCTTTGGCAAAGTCCGGCGCGTCGCGGACGTCGAGCACCAGCGCACCGGTTTCGTTGACAGCCGCTTCAAAAGCTTCTGGCGACAGAGCCTGATGGCCGCGTTCCATGACGTCGTCGATGGCTTCGTAGCCTTCTTTGTTGAGCCGGGCATTCTCCGCAAAATACGCCGGAGCTTTGGTTAGTCCGTCGAGTACGGCCTTGATAAACTCCTCTTTCGTTTGCGCCCGCAGTGCGTAATTAAACCGCTTCTGGTTCCCGAGCGTATCCGTCGTTTCTTTGCTCATGTTCTTCCCACAGGCCGACCCAGCCCCGTGCGCCGGATACACGATGACGTCATCTTGCAGCGGCATAATCTTCGCATGAAGGCTGTCGTACAGCATCCCGGCCAGATCGTGCTCGGTCAGATTGCCTTTGATGGCCAGATCCGGGCGGCCCACATCACCGATGAACAGCGTATCGCCGGTAAAAATCGCGTGGTTTTTACCGTTTTCATCCACCAGCAGATACGTCGTCGATTCCGGCGTATGGCCTGGTGTATGCAAGGCTTTGATGGTCAGTTTCCCGAGCTTGAACGCTTCTCCATCCTGCGCAATATAGGACTCAAAACGGGTTTGTGCGGTCTGGCCATACACAATCGTTGCGCCCGTCTTTTTGGCCAGATCAAGATGGCCGGAGACAAAATCAGCGTGAAAATGCGTCTCAAACACGTATTTGATCCGGGCTCCATTGTGTTCGGCTTTTTTCTGATAAGGAGCGGTTTCACGCAAAGGGTCAATCACGGCAGCCTCGCCCTCACTTTCAATATAATAGGCTCCCTGAGCCAGGCATCCGGTATAAAGTTGTTCGATTATCATCACGATTCATTTCCGTGCCCAAAGTTGAGAAAACTTTGGCAAAGCCAGGGGTCATTTAATAAAAACGCCTGAATCTAGACCAAGATTCAGGCGTTTTTGACATCGCTGGAAAAGGAGTTATACATGTAAAAGTGCTGTCTTGTGTGGTCCTTTTACATTTACTACTCAGCATTTTACATTCATAATTATTTAGCTCTCAGCTTGCTATGGTACCGTCCGTAGACGAAGTAAATCAACAAACCGATGCCCATCCAGACGAGCAGGCGGGTCCAGTTTTCCCAACCCAGGCTCATGATCATGGCCAGACAAATGAACGCACCCAGCGGACACACAATCAGGTACATGGGGGTTTTGAATGGACGAACCAGATTCGGGTCGGTTTTGCGCAGAATCATGATGCCCAGACACACCAGCACGAAGGCAAACAGCGTTCCGATGCTGGTCATGTCACCCACGACGCTATCGGGAATGAACGCGGCAAAAATGGAAACAAAGACAAAAAACACCCACTGCGACCGGTACGGTGTTTTGTATTTCGGGTGCAGTTTTGAAAAAATCGCCGGCACCAGCCCATCCTTGCTCATGGTGTAGAATACGCGGGTTTGACCCAGCAACATCACCAGAATTACCGAAGAAAAACCGGCCAGGATCGCTACCGTTACCAGGGAAGCCAGCCACTCATAACCGGGCATGTAATGCGTAATGGCGTAAACGACCGACGCTTCTCCCCCGTGGCCCATGAATTCTTTGTAGGGTGCCAGACCAGTCAGGACGTGCGAAAACAGAATGTACAGAAACGTACAGATCGCCAGCGAAACCAGAATACCGACGGGCATATCCTTCTGCGGATTCTTGGCTTCCTGCGCGGCTGTTGAAACCGCATCGAAACCGATGAACGCAAAGAACACGATACCGGCGCCCCGCAACACACCCAGCCAGCCGTGGTTGAGCGGATCGGCGTAGTTGTGAATCTGGCCGGTGCTCAGCGTAGCCGTTCCCGCATCAGCCGGAATCAGATACGGCACGTGGTTGGCGGGGTTGATGAATTTCCAGGCGAGGGCGATGATCAGCAAAACAATGCTTACTTTCACAATCACGATAATGTTGTTGAACGTCGCCGACTCCTGCGTTCCCCGGATCAATAACAAACTCAACATCAGCAGAATAAAGACCGCTGGCAGGTTGATGATCCCGTGCACACCCGCTTCACCGGCGTACATGCCCAGCCCGTCGCTGATCTGAAAGGGGGAGTGACACCATTGATAGGGTATGTGAAACTTGAAGAAGTCATAGAAGAGTGCGTTGAGGTATTGCGACCAGCCAATCGAAACCGTGGCCGCACCCAGTGCGTATTCCAGCACCAAATCCCAGCCAATAATCCAGGCGATAAATTCGCCCATCGTAGTATAACTATAGGTGTAGGCACTACCCGCAATGGGAATCATCGACGCAAACTCGGCATAACACAACCCGGCGAGCGCACAGGCAAAGGCCGCAATGGCAAACGAGATGGTAACCCCCGGCCCGGCGTGTCCCCCAGCCGCGGCTGCGGTTCGGACGAATAACCCGGCACCGATGATGGCCCCAATCCCGAGAGCAATCAGGTTCGTTGAGCTTAACGTGCGTTTTAAAGTTCCCTCCTGACTAATCGGATCCAGACTGTTTGGCTCGGCAGCCGTCTCTTCCATGAGCTTGGTGATCGACTTCTTGGCCCAAAGTTGATTCTTAGTTTGGGTTGATGCTTTGGTAGACTCCATATAGAACCGAATAAAATTTTACGGATTAAATGTTTTGCAAAATAAGGCTTTTGTGGTTGTAGTCAATACAAGAAAACCGAAATATAAAAAAGGGATAAAGACGATCATAGTCCTTATCCCTTTTTTCATGCATCACCCTTAGGCTTTGGCGCGGGCTGCTTTGCCGGTTGCCGGCGGTTCCGGCGTAACGGCTACTTCGTTGAGCTGGTCGCGGCTCAAAGCATCGACCACAATCGGCGTTGCCACGAAGAGCGACGAATACGTTCCGACAATGACCCCGATCAGCATCGCAAACGAGAACCCACGGATGGTTTCGCCACCGAAGAAGAACAGCACGATCAACACCAGCATGGTCGAAAGACCCGTTACGGCGGTGCGGCTTAGGGTACTGTTCAAAGCGTTGTTGATAATCACCGGAATGCTTTCCTTGCGGCCTTTCGTATCGTTCAGGTATTCCCGAACGCGGTCAAAGACGACGACGGTATCGTTCATGGAATACCCCATGATGGTTAACAAAGCCCCGATAAACGCCTGATCGACATCCAGTGAGAACGGCAACCAGCCATTACCAATCGAGAAAATAGCCAGAATGATCAGCACGTCGTGGAACAACGCGACGACGGCACCGTAACCAAAAGCCAGCTTCTTAAACCGGATCAGAATGTAACAGAATACCACCGCAACGGCCATCAAAATCGACCAGAGGGCCGAGTAAATCAGGTCATTGGCAATGGCGGGACCTACTTTCTGCGAACTTTCGATGCTGCTTTTATTACCCTGTATTTTAGTCAGACCGGCGAGCAATTTCGATTCCGTCTGTTTGTCGGCTTCCGGCGTAGTGGCATCAGCCAGGTAGCTGGTCGTAATCTTGACTTGATTAGCCGCTCCAATACCAGTACCACCATACGTTTTTACTTCGAGTGAGCCAGGCAACTCATTTTCCAGTGCATTTCGCACGTCATCGGTACTGACGCTGTTTTCGAAACGAACGACATACGACCGTCCTCCTTTGAAATCAACCCCCAGACCGAAGCCTTTGAAAATCACCGAAATGATCCCCAAAGCGATGATAACCGACGAAATCGTGTAATACAACTTCCGGCGCGATACGAAGTCAAACGACGAGTCTTTGAACAGGTTTTTTGACCAACTGGTTGCAAAAGGCAACGTTTTACCATTCTTCACGTATTGTTCCAGGATAATCCGGGTGATGAAGATGGCGGCAAACAGCGATGTGAGGATACCGATGACGAGCGTGGTGGCAAAACCCAGAATCAGACCCGTTCCAAAGATAAACAGGATCACACCGGTTAAGAGCGTTGTTACGTTCGAGTCGATGATGGATGAATAAGCATTCGTAAAACCGTCGGAAATCGCCTGCTTGAACGGTTTTCCCAGTGCCAGTTCCTCTTTGATCCGCTCAAAAATCAGTACGTTGGCATCGACGGCCATACCGATCGTCAACACGATACCGGCAATACCGGGCATGGTCAAAACCGCCCCCAGCGAAGCCATGATGCCCAGCAGGAAGAAGAGGTTGACAAACAGGGCAAGGTCAGCAATGAAACCGGCGCTACCGTAGTAGGCTACCACGAAAATCAGGACGATGATCAACCCCACTACCGACGAAAGAACCCCCGCCGAAACCGCTTCTGAACCCAGCGTGGCACCAACGACGGCTTCTTCCACAATGTTGGTAGGCGCAGGTAATTTACCGGCTTTCAGGATGTTGGACATATCCTTGGTTTCGTCCACGGTGAAGTTTCCCGAAATGCTGGAGCTTCCATTCGGAATTTCGTTCTGCACCGTTGGCGCGGTATACACCAGGTTATCGAGAATGATGGCAACCGGACGGTTGATGTTGGCCGCCGTCAGCGCGCGCCATTTGCGGGCCCCTTCCGCGTTCATTCGCATGGTGACTTCCGGACGGCCCCGGTCGTCGTAATCGTTGGTGGCATCGACAATCACATCGCCTTCCAGGGGTGCTTTGCCCGCCGGTTTCCGAATAAAGTACAACGGCAGAATTTCCTTGTTGTCGTTGGTAACAATGGCTTTCCGATCCCACATCAGAACGGCATCCGCCGGAAACAACGCTTTCACGTTGGCACGGCTCAGAATATCGTTGGCGCGAGCCGTATCTTTCAGGTAAACCCCCAGTTGGTTCTGCGACATCGGCACGAACAGGCTCGTCAAAGCCGCGTTCTGGGCCGCCGTTGCCGACGTATCCGACTTGGCGCTATCGCCTTTTGCCGCCTGGTTTTTCTGCGCTAACTGAGCCGCCAGCGAGTTGTCTTTTTTCGTCGTGTCCGTGGTTGCTGTCGTTACAGCCGGTTTTTGGCTAGCCGCAATTTTTCGTTCGGCTTCCATCTGCACGAGGTAAGCACCCAGTTGATCCAGCCCACCGGCCACATCGTTCAGGGTATAGACTTCGGCAAATTCCAGTTTGGCAGCCCCCGACAACAGACGACGAACACGCTCCGGATTATCAACACCCGGTAATTCGATCAGAATCCGGCCCGAACCCGGCAACCGCTGGATGTTCGGGTTGGCAACCCCAAACTTATCGACCCGCGCCTGAATGATCTGGAACGCCCGGCTGATGGAACCGTCGACTTCGTCGTTGATCAGTTTGCGAACTTCGGCATCCGACGACTGAAAGTTGATTTTGCCCCGGTTGGTGCTGTTGGCAAAAATCGTCGCCAGTTTCGTGTTGGGCGCCACCTCTTTGTAGGCGCTGATAAAATTATCCACAAATTTCGATTGCCCCGATTTCTGGGCTTCAGTCGCTTTTTTCAGCGCCTGTTCGAATTTCGGATCCCGGGTGCCACCGGCCAGACCGCGCAGGATTTCGGAGGGCGACACTTCCAGAACGACGTGCATACCGCCCTGTAAATCAAGACCCAGGCCCAATTCGCGCGTGGTTACTTCTTCCAGCGTGTTGCCCAGATAAACCGGTTCTTTCCAGAGGGAATCGATGTAATGCTGCTTTTTGGTGATGTCCACATCACCCTTCGTGTTGGTAGCGTAGGTAGTCGCGTCATTTTTAATGCTGTTCGACACGAACGTAAACGACAGATAGTAAATGCACAATAGCGCAACTACACCCGTCAGAATGAGTATTCCGACTCGGTTTTGCATTGAAATAGAAAAAAGAGATGAGATTAAAGAATAAAGAGAACGCGAAGAGTGAAAAGCCGGGAGACATCGAAAAACCGTATTCAGTACGGTTATAATTCTAGCATCTCTTGTCTAACCTCTCACTTCTAGAAAAATCAGGGCGCATTAATGGCGATGTGATGCCCGAAAACGTAGCGAAAAAACGAGAAGTAGAAATAAGGAACCTCCGAATACCGGGGAATAACCGTCTGTTTCAGAACAAAAAACAAGACGGGCGGTGGCAGCAGATAAACCGCCTGCGCGAAACCAAACGTCAGCGCGGGCGTGACAACGGCATCAAACGAGGTCGCCTGAACGACAACCTGCTGGGCATCGGCGGCTTTCTTTTCCTTCTTCGGCGTTTGAACAGTTTGCTTTGCGGAAAGTTGTTCAACAGACAACCACGAAGGCCCGCCCGATGCTACCAGGAGTAGCAAGCCGGTCAGGAAGAGGCTCATCAAACGAATACAATCGTTACGCTGTTGCTTCATGGACGTTTAAAATGGTTCGCCGGAACGAGGGGAACAAATTTCGTGATAGTTCGGCAAGAAAGCAAATCGGTTTTTTTCGGGTATTTTTTCAAGAAGTCCACTAACTTTCGCCGAAATAATTGAAAATGACATTACAGGAGTTTATCAAACTGGCCCTAGCTGAAGATGTTGGCGACGGCGATCATACCTCGCTCTCGACCATTCCGGCCGATGCCCAGAAGCGCGCCCGGCTTTTGGTGAAGCAAGATGGCGTGCTGGCGGGTGTTGAAGTGGCCGAAGCGGTTTTTCGGGAAGTGGACCCGGACTTGCAGGTTCACATCAACATGCAGGATGGTTCGGCCATTCATTACGGCGATATTGTGTTGACGGTCAGCGGCCGGGCGCAGTCGATTCTGAAAGCGGAGCGGCTGGTGCTGAACTGCATGCAGCGCATGAGCGGCATTGCTACCCACACGCGAACGATGGTAAACATGCTGGAAGGCACCAAAACCCGGTTACTGGATACGCGAAAAACAACGCCGAACTTCCGGATTTGCGAAAAAATGGCAGTCAAAATCGGGGGTGCCATCAACCACCGTTTCGGTCTCTTTGATATGATTCTGATCAAAGACAACCACCTCGACTATGCGGGCGGGATTGAAGCCGCCGTTACCAAAGCCGTTCAGTATCTGAAAGCCACCGGGCGCACCCTGCCGATTGAAGTGGAAGTGCGAAATCAGAAGGAAGTGGAAGAGGTGCTGCGCATCGGGCAGATCGACCGGATGTTGCTGGACAACTTTGCACCGGCGGAACTGAAGCGGATGGTGGAACTGATCGACGGGCGGATGGTGACGGAAGCATCGGGCGGAATCAACGAAACCAACCTGCGCGACTACGCGGATTCCGGCGTCGATTACATTTCGTCCGGTGCCCTGACCCACCAGGTTAAGAGCCTGGACATGAGTTTGAAAGCCTATTAACGGATGAAAACGCTGAGTGAACGACAGGAGGAAGCACTGACCTATTGCCGTGAGATAGTTCTGAAACACCTCGACCTCAACCGATACGGCGTTTTTCTGTTTGGAAGCCGGGCTGCTGGAAAAGGGCGTCGCCATTCAGACATCGACATCGGATTTATCGGGCCAGAACCAATCAATCCAGCTATATTGGATCGATTGCAGGAAATCTTTGATGAAAGCGATTTGCTGTATAAAGTGGATTTAGTAGACTTTTCTCAAATCCGGGATGGTGATTTTAAACGTATTGCCTCAGAATCTGTACAATGGTGGAACAGCCCAGCGAATCTCTCCGCAGAAAAATTGTTGAATTAAAACGAGCCGTCGACGGCTTCGGTCAGGTCATGCAGTATGACTACAGCGGTCGAAATTCCATTGAACTGGACATCTATAAAAATGCCTGTATTCAGAAATTTGAATACTGTACCGAGTTAGGCTGGAAAACTGTAAAGCGGATTTTGGACGAGCAGGGAGGAGAATCGCCCGCATCACCTAAATTGGTCTACCGGCATTACTTTCTGAATTTATTCAGCGACGAAGACATGACGGACGCTCTTTTTCAGACGATCAACGACCGGAATTTACTGAGTCACGTTTATAAAGAATCGGTCTTTGATGAGGTATATGAGCGTTTACCCAGGCATCTTTCCACATTGAAACAACTGGTTTCAATGGTTCAAAAAGTACTTGGCGAATAATTTTTAGATTGAATTTGTTTACACACTATGGCAACGATCCCACTCACTTTAGATGAAGAAATCCGGCAAATCGGTTACATCAGCCGCTCCACGCCGAAAGAAAAAGAGGTTTTGATGGACGAAATCCGGCGGATGAAAAAAGAGAAAAACGCCGTGATTCTGGCCCATTACTACGTCGACAGCGACATTCAGGATCTGGCCGACTACATCGGCGACAGCCTCGGCTTGTCGCAGCAGGCAGCCGCCACCAGTGCCGACATGATTGTGTTCTGCGGGGTGCATTTCATGGGCGAAACCGCCAAAATCCTGTCGCCCCACAAGAAAGTCGTCATTCCCGACATGAACGCCGGTTGTTCGCTGGCCGACTCGGCCCCGGCCGACCAGTTTGCGTCTTTCAAAGCCCAGCACCCGGACCATATTGTGATCAGTTACATCAACTGCTCGGCGGAAATCAAGGCGTTGTCAGACATCATCTGCACGTCGTCCAATGCCGTGAAGATTGTCGAAAGTCTGCCGAAAGACCAGAAAATCATCTTCGCGCCGGACGCCAACCTGGGGCGGTTTGTGGCCAAGAAAACCGGTCGGGATCTGGTGTTATGGGATGGGGCCTGCATTGTCCACATCGATATTTCGCTGGAAAAACTGACGGCTTTACGCCAGAAATACCCCGAAGCCAAGTTCATTGCTCACCCCGAATGCCAGGAACACATTCTGAGCCAGGCCGACTACGTGGGTTCGACTACGGGCCTGTTGAAATACGTGACGGAGCAACCCGACGAGGTGTTTATTGTTGGCACCGAAGCCGGTATTCTGCACAAGATGAAGCAGTCGGTTCCGAACAAGAAAATCATTCCGGCTCCGGCGAGTGAGAACAATACCTGCGCCTGTTCGGAATGTCCGTACATGAAAATGAACACGCTCGAAAAGCTGTACAATGCGTTGTATTACGAAAAACCGGAGATTTTTGTCCCGGAAGACATTCGCGTGAAAGCGGAAGCGTCGGTTTTGCGGATGCTGGAAATGAGTAAGGGATTGTAAACAATTTGATTATGGAACTGACTGCTCAAGTTGGCTTTGAGGAGTTGCTCCAAGCCGTCAAGAAACTTTCGCCGGAAGAGAAGCAGTCTTTACAAGCCGTTCTATCCACTGAAACAGCAGCAGAAAAGCCTGAACCAGCTAAAGAAAGGAAATTCGGTACAATGAAAGGCCTTGTGACCTATATGGCTGATGACTTTGATGCGCCTTTGGATGATTTCAAGGACTATATGTAAATGTATGAAGTACCTACTGGATATGCACGTTCTCCTTTGGCTATTGGAAGATGATACATTGATTCCTGTCGAAACGCTTATTAATCTGAAAAAACCGGTTAATCGTCTTTCTGTGAGTATTGTTAGTATTTGGGAGATAGGCATCAAACAAAGCTTGGGTAAGCTTTCGTTAACGCGTTCGATACAAGATATTATCAATGAGTTACCTAATCTTTCTATCGCTTTGATGCCTATCTTGCCCACTCATATTATAGAACTTACCAAATTACCATTTCATCATCACGACCCATTCGACCGTCTGTTGATTGCCCAATCCTTATCAGAGGGCCTAACTGTTGTCAGTAAAGATGCTTATTTTCCACTCTATTCCATTTCAGTAAAGTGGAAATAATAATTTCCTAACCCATGCCCCAACACTTCGATTTCCTCGTGATCGGCTCCGGAATTGCCGGACTCAGCTACGCCACCAAACTGGCGATTCATTTTGAAGAAACCGGCCAGCCCGTCCGGATTGCCGTCATTACCAAAGTCCGGGCCGACGAGACCAACACCAAGTATGCCCAGGGCGGCATTGCCGCCGTGTGGGCCGAGGAGGATTCATTCGAGAAACACATCGAGGATACGATGATCGCGGGCGACTTCCTGAGCAAACGCGAGGTGGTCGAAATCGTGGTGCGCGAAGCGCCCGAGCGGATACGCGAACTGATCGACTACGGTACCCGGTTCGATAAGGAAGACGACGGCGACTACGACCTCGCCCGCGAAGGCGGCCACTCCGACCACCGGATTCTGCACTTCAAAGACATCACCGGGGCCGAAATCGAGCGGGCATTGCTGGAAAAAACCCAGTCACTACCGGCCATTGAAATTTTCACGCATTACTACGCCGTTGACCTCATCACGCGCCACCACCTCGGCGAAACCGTCCACCGCTACGACAACGATAACCGCTGTTTCGGAGCTTACGTGCTGAATACGCATACCGGCCAGGTCGAAATGTTTCTGGCGAAAACCACGCTACTGGCCACGGGTGGCATTGGCAACGTCTACCAAAGCACCACCAACCCGACGATTGCGACGGGCGACGGCATTGCCATGGCCTACCGCGCCAAATCGATCTGCAAGGACATGGAATTCATCCAGTTCCACCCGACAGCCTTGTACGAACCGGGCAAAAAACCGAGCTTCCTGATTTCCGAAGCCGTGCGCGGTTTTGGCGGTATTCTGAAAACGATCAAGGGCGAGACGTTCATGGAGCACTACGATGAGCGTCTGTCGCTGGCTCCACGCGACATTGTGGCTCGTGCCATCGACTCCGAGATGAAAAAATCCGGTGATCCGCACGTGTATCTGGACGTGACGCACTGCGATTTCGAGAAATTTGTCGAGCATTTCCCCAACATTACGGCCTACTGCCAGGATAACCTGGGCATCGACATCCGGAAAGACTACATTCCCGTCGTTCCCGCGCAGCATTACCTCTGCGGGGGCATCAAGGTGAACGAATACGGCCAAACGAATATCAACTTCCTGTATGCCGCCGGCGAATGTTCCTGCACCGGTTTGCACGGAGCCAACCGACTGGCTTCCAACTCCTTACTCGAAGCGGTGGTGTTCGGTCACCGGGCGTATCTGAAAACCGTCGAGAACTTCAACGAAGCCGCGATCCCGGATAACCTGCCGGAATGGAACGACGCCGGAACGACGCACCCGGAAGAACTTGTGCTGGTGACGGAAATGCAGCGCGAACTGGAGTCGATCATGTCGAACTACGTCGGCATTGTTCGTACCAACCGGCGGATGAAACGGGCACTCGACCGGCTGGAGCTGATTTATCTGGAACACGAAGAACTCTACCGGCAGTCGAAAGTCTCGAACCGGATCTGCGAACTGCGGAATATGATCGAAGTGGCGTATCTAGTAATCAAAGCCGCCATGGCCCGGCACGACAACCGGGGACTGCATTTTAACCAGGATATCGAGAAAGAAACCGTTTAAACGTCGACCTCGCCGGTTTCGGCTTCCGGTTCGGCGTTGGAGGGGTGGCCGTGCAGCACTTCGAGCAGTTCCTTGACCTGATAAATCGACTTGTTGTAGCGGTTGCCTAGCAGAATGATCACAAAATCGTCTTTCGGGCTGAACCAGAACAGGCTGTTGTAACCTTTCCACCAGCCGGTGTGGTAAATGTATTCCGGCTGATTCTGGTTGTTGACGTACATCCGAAAACCGTATCCGTAATTTTTCGTGCCTTTGCGCTCGAAACTGCGGGGCAAAAAGGCTTCGGCCAGCAGGGATTTCCGCATCAGACAGTCGCCGTTAAGGGCACGATACCACTTAAACAAATCGCCAACGGTCGAATAGATTCCCTTGTCACCCACCACGTTATCGTAATAATCCTTCGGAATCCGGCGGTTCCACTGGTAGCCTGCCGTGCGAAACTGGTTGATGGAATCGTTGCGGGTGGTGGCTACCCAGGTGTTCCTCATGCCGAGCGGTTCGAAGATGTTTTTCTTGGCAAACTGATCGAACGACATGCCCGTAATTTTCTCGATGATGGCCGCCAGCACGCAGTAGTTGGTGTTGCTGTAGCTGAACGTGCGGCCCGGAATGTTGTAGCGCTGCGGTGTAGGATGCACGTTGGCGAACCAGTACATGATTTCGCTGTTGTTCGGATACGGTTTTTCGAACTTGTAAAAATTCGTCCGCATGCTGTCTTCAAAAGCGTAGGCATAGTTCGGCAAACCGCTCCGGTGCGACAGCAGGTTTTCGACCGAAATGCCGTGGTACGGAAAATCCGGAAAGAATTTTTGAATTGTGTCGTTCAGTTTCAGCTTCCCGGCTTCGATCAGTTTGAGCGTAGCCACCGCCGTGAAGGTTTTGGAAAGCGACGCCAACTGAAATTTGGAGTTTTCGTTGAGCGAGTCGCGGGAAGAGCTTTCGAAATGGGCCAGCCCAAACGTGTTTTTGTAAAGAATAACGCCTTTCTGCGCGATCAAAACGTTGCCGTTGAAACCCGCCCGCACCTTGCCGCGAATGATGGCTTCAATTTTCGCAATTTTCGCATCGGCCCCGATTTGTTGCCGAATGGCACGCTCCTCCGCCGAACTCAGGGTCTGTTCCTCGGCGCAATTGTGCATGGCATTCGCCGAACGCTTCAATTTCTTCTCTTCACTCGAATCGCACCCAAGGAGGATACAAATGGCAATAATTCCTGCCCAAATTCCCGAAACTCTCATTCCATTACGTTGATATGCACTGACGCGCCCCTGAACTGTTTTTTGCACTGAATAAAACAAAAATACATTTTTTCTCCTGACACCGCAGGGCTTTTTTATCGTACCGTCAGTATTTCGCCCCCAACCCCCTAAAGGGGACTTTTGTCGGATGACTGAAGTCCCCTTTAGGGGGTTGGGGGCATTTGTCAGTATTTATAATCCGTCAGCTCCTCTTTTTCCATTTTACCGAAGGCCTTCTGCATTTTCGCCCGGTCAAACTCTTTCTCATTATTGGCGATGAAAATCGTGGCAACCGTATTGCCGATGATGTTGGTAATGGAACGGGCTTCCGACATAAACCGGTCGACGCCCAGCAGCAGCGCCAGCCCTTCGACCGGGATCACCCGCACGGCCGTCAGCGTCGAGGCCAGTACGATAAAACCGCTGCCCGTCACGCCCGCGGCTCCTTTGGAGGTAATCATCAGAATGCCGATGATGGTCAGTTCCTGCCCCAGCGTCAGATCCACACTGAAAACCTGCGCCAGAAAAATCGTCGCCATCGACAGGTAAATCGTCGTACCATCCAGGTTGAACGAGTAGCCCGCCGGAATCACCAGCCCCACCACCGACCGCGAACAGCCCATGTTTTCCAGTTTATCCATCACCTGCGGCAAGGCCGACTCCGATGACGACGTCCCGAAAACGATCAGCAGTTCTTCCTTGATGTATTTCAAAACACTCCACAAACTGACGCGGTAATAGCGCAGAATCAGGTTCAGAATCACGAAGATGAACAGGAACATGGTCAGATAAACCGTCCCCATCAGTTTAGCCAGCGGCAGCAGCGTGGCCAGTCCGAATTTACCGATGGTGTAGGCCATACCGCCCAGTGCGCCCAGCGGAGCCAGCGTCATGACCACGTTCAGGATGTTGAAAAACACCCGCGACAGCTTTTCGAACGTCACAATCAGCGAATGCCCGCGCTCGCCCATGCGCGTCAGCCCAATGCCGAAAAACACGGAAAAAACCAGCACCTGCAAGATTTCCCCCTCGGCGAAGGCTTTGATGGCATTGTCGGGAACGATGTGCATGAAAAACTTGACCCAGTCCAGGTCTTTTCCCTGCGACGTATACGCCGAAATATCACCGCCCTGCACCGAGGAGGCATCCACCCCGGCACCCGGTTTCACCCAGTTGGCAATAACGATCCCGATTATGAGCGCAACGGTTGTCACGATTTCAAAGTACAGAAGCGCTTTCCCCCCTACCCGGCCCACCTTCTTCAAATCGCCCATATTGCTGATTCCCAACACGATGGTCAGGAAAATGATGGGTGCAATCACCATCTTGATCAGATTAATGAACAGATCACCCAGCGGTTTGAGTTTAGCCGCCGTAGTGGGGAAAAAGTGACCGATCAGAATCCCGAGCGTAATGGCGACCAGAACGCGAAAAGTCAGGTTGTTTAGAAGTTTGCGCACAGCAGGGTAGGTTTATGAAAAAGGTTGGGGGAGGGAATCCGTTAGGTTTTAAAAACCTAACGGGTTTATAGATTGGTCTGTAGATTCATTCACTCACAAGGATTGTTTCTGAAGCACCGGCTCCAGCACTTTCCAGACGTTTTCGGCCACGATTTTATGGCCTTCTGCCGTAGGGTGAATGCCGTCGGCCTGGTTCAATTTAGGAATACCGCCGACATCTTCGAGCAAAAAGGGAATCAGCTCGGCTTTGTTTTTCCGGGATAACGTTACGAAAAGCTTATAAAATTGACTCGAATAATCGGTTCCGAGGTTGGGCGGAATGTGCATACCGGCTATCACAATCTGAACCTGCGGATTTTTTAGCTTTACGGTGTCGATAATCGCCTGCAGATTTTTCCCGGAATCATCGAGCGGAATGCCGCGCAGCCCGTCGTTGGCCCCCAGTTCGAGCACAAACACATCGACCGGTTTTCGCAACACCCAACTGATGCGGCTTTTACCACCCGCCGTCGTTTCTCCACTCACCCCGGCGTTAATAATCTGGTAGTCATAGCCTGCCGCTTTGGCTTTTTCGCCAACCAGGGCCGGAAAGGCTTCCGCCGGGTCCAGGCCGTAGCCCGCCGTCAGGCTGTTCCCGAAGAACAAAATCGTTTTTTTCTGACTTTTTGCCGGTTGGGTGCTGTCGGCCGCAGCCGGTTTTTCTTCCTGCGCCTGGCTGGTTTCCGTTTTGGAAGTACAGCCCACCACCGACGCCAGCAGCGACAAACCGGCTATCCAGACCTTATAATTCGCCATGGTTTTCAATAAATTCATTGTTTACGCAATTTTCAGGATGAAGTTTCAGCCGATTACCAACAAAAATAAGGGTATTTTATCCATTTAGACCCATTTCTTACCCTTTATCAAATATTCCGTCCCTCGCGGTGAATAAAACGGCAACGAATTGGTTATCTAAACATTCCGTTAAGCTACTGACTTATGAGTATTCTGCGTGCCGAGAATCTGACAAAAACCTACCAGAGCGGAGGTCGAACCCTAACCGTTCTGAATTCCGTGAGTTTCGAAATACAGCCTGGTGATACCTTTTCCATCGTCGGGCCTTCGGGCAGCGGTAAAACCACCCTCCTGGGCCTGTGTGCCGGGTTAGACCGGGCCTCTTCGGGCAGCATCTATCTGAATAACATCAAATTAGACACCCTCAGCGAAGACGAACGCGCTGCCGTTCGCAACCAATACGTCGGCTTTATTTTCCAGAATTTTCAGTTGCTGCCCACCCTGACAGCCCTCGAAAACGTCATGGTTCCGCTCGAATTGCGGGGCGAGAAACGGGCGGGAAAAACCGCTCAGGAACTGCTGGAACGGGTGGGTTTGGGCCAGCGCGGTCACCACTACCCCACCCAACTGTCGGGGGGCGAGCAGCAACGGGTTTCGCTGGCACGCGCCTTCGCCAACCGCCCCAAAATCCTGTTTGCCGATGAACCAACGGGCAATCTGGACACCGATACCAGCGCCACGGTGGTTGACTTAATTTTTGAACTGAACCGCGAAGCCGGAACGACGCTGGTGCTGGTGACGCACGACCTCGAACTGGCCTCCCGCACCCAGCGCATCATCCGGATCAAGGGCGGCAATCTGGTGTCAGATACATTAACCGGAAACCGTATCGCTACCAACTGATGGATCGTGAAATTCCCAAGATAAAACCGCAGGCAGCCTCGATTTTCGATCCCTGGCTGTGGAAAATGGCCTGGCGCGACAGTCGCCGGAGCCGGCAACGGCTGTTTTTATTCATGTCGGCCATTGTGCTCGGCATTGCTGCCCTGGTCGCCATCAATTCGTTTGGCGACAACCTTTCGCGCAGCGTCGATGAGCAGGCCCGCGAACTGATCGGCGCCGATCTGGTGCTGTCGTCCAACAAAGAAATCAACAAAAACACGGAGCAGTTTCTGGCCAAAATCAGCCCGGAACGCAGCCGGGAAGTGGCGTTTCCGTCGATGGTTTTGTTTCCGCGCTCCCAGGGCGTCCGGCTGGCGCAGGTGAAAGCCATTCAGGGCAAATTTCCGTATTACGGGGCCTGGGACACCCAGCCTGCCGATGCGGTGGCGCTGTTTCGGAAAGCGAACCAAAACCGGCAGCGGGTTGCACTGGTCGATGATGCGCTGCTCGTGCAACTGAATGCCAAACCCGGCGATTCGGTGAAAGTCGGGAAGCTCATGTTTTACGTGGCCGGTCGGGTGATGAAAATTCCGGGGCAGTCGGCGGTTACGACCACGGTGGCGCCAACGGTTTTTATTCCGTACGGTTTTCTGCCGGAAACGGGCCTGCTGCAACGCGGCAGCCGGGCAACCTACCGTTCGTATTACCAGTTTGCACCCGGCACTGATGTTGACAAATACGTCAAAACGATTTCGCCCCGGCTCGACAAACTGGGTATCAATTCCGACACGGTGACGGAACGCAAAGAGCAAACCGGGCGGGCTTTCGCGGACTTGACCAAGTTCCTGAATCTGGTCGCTTTTGTTGCTTTGTTACTTGGTTGTGTGGGCGTGGCCAGTGCCGTGCATCTCTACGTGAAAGAGAAAGTGGCCTCGGTGGCCGTGCTGCGTTGCCTGGGCGCAACGGGTCGGCAGGCGTTTTTGATTTACCTCATCCAAACCTCGCTGATGGGTCTGCTGGGTGCCATCGTCGGGGCGCTTCTGGGTTCGGTGGTGCAACTGATGCTGCCTGCGGTTTTCGGGAGTTTTCTGCCGGTCGATGTGGTTACTGAAATATCCTGGAAAGCCGTGGCCCAGGGCGTCGGTGCGGGCTTGATCATTGCCATTTTGTTCGCGTTGCTGCCGTTGCTGGTGATCCGGAAGGTGTCGCCCCTGCGCACACTCCGCAGTTCGTACGACGACGATGTGACCGGCCGTGATCCGCTTCAGTGGGCGGTTTATTTTCTGATAGTACTGTCGATTACCGGTTTTGCCTACTGGCAAATTCGCGACTGGAAAATGGCCGTCGGTTTTACGGCCGGGCTGGCTTTTGCCTTTGGCGTTCTGACGGGCATTGGCCAACTGCTAATGGTTCTGGTACGCCGGTTTTTCCCGGTTTCGTGGAGTTACATCTGGCGGCAAAGTCTGGCGAATTTGTATCGACCCCAGAATCAGACGCTTATTCTGGTGATTTCGATTGGGCTAGGCGCGTTTCTAATTGCGACGCTGTACCTGACGCAGACGCTGTTGTTGAGCCGGGTGCAACTCTCGTCCAGTGGCAATCAGGCCAACATGGTGCTGTTCGATATTCAGAATGAGCAGAAAGCCGGGGTTCAGCAACTGGTCAAAAACCACCGTTTGCCGGTTCTTCAGAACGTTCCGGTGGTCACCATGCGGCTGACCGAAATCAACGGGCGGACGGTAGAAGCCATTCAGAAAGACACGAGTGCCAAAATTCCCGACTGGGCGCTGACCCGCGAATACCGCGTGACCTACCGCGATTCACTGATCAGTTCCGAAAAATTAACCGCCGGAAAAGCACCTTACCAGACCAATGACCAGGTCTACATTTCGGTGGAAAAAGGCTATCTGGAGCGCATGAAACTGAAGCTGGGCGATAAACTGACGTTCAACGTACAGGGTTTGATCGTGCCGACCATCGTGGGCGGAACCCGTGAGGTGGACTGGAACCGCATTCAGACCAATTTCCTGATTGTTTTCCCCAAAGGCGTGCTCGATCAGGCACCGCAGTTTCACGTGTTGATGACGCGCGTTGGCGACACCCAGCAATCGGCCTCGTTTCAGCGGGATCTGGTTACTCATTTCCCGAACGTCTCGGCCATCGACCTGGGATTGATTCTGCAAACGATCGATGAAGTGCTGGAAAAAGTCTCGTTCGTGATCCGGTTTATGGCCCTGTTCAGCATCATTACCGGTTTGCTGGTATTGAGCAGTTCGGTGATTATCAGCAAATACCAGCGAATTCAGGAGAGCGTTCTGCTCCGAACGCTGGGTGCCAACCGCCGTCAGATTCTGCTCATCACGCTGATCGAATACCTGTTTCTGGGTCTGCTGGCAGCTTTTTCGGGGATCGTCTTATCGCTGTTCGGCACCTGGGCATTGGCGTACTTCGTCTTCGAAGTGCCGTTCAGCCCCAATTTCGTGCCCTTGCTGGCGGTTGTGGGCATTGTCACCAGCCTGACCATCGTCATCGGTTTGCTCAACAGCCGCGGGGTGCTGGTGCGGCCGCCCCTGGAAGTGTTGCGGGCCGAAGCCTGATTCCCAAACCGGTTAGTTTAGTTTCACGACTTTAACCGTTTTGCTCCGGGTCGGCGTACTGATCCGGAGCAAAAGCAGACCCGCCGGGTGATGATTCAAGCCCAGCGCGTGACGCTCCACTTCCTGCGCTTGCTCCAGTTGTCGCTCGCTGATGAGTCGCCCGTTCAGATCGTTCAGTTGCAGACGCAGCGGCTGACCGGCGGCTCCCCGAACTTCCACCACCAGTTCATCGCCGGTGACGGGATTTCCCCGAATGATCACCTCCAGCCCAAGCTCTTCGGTGGATGCCGACAACCGGGCGGAAGAGGCACATTGTAACGCTATCGGGGAGCCTTTGAGCGTGTAGGTGCTGTTCTTCACCTTCGCACTGATCTGGTGATTGACGTTATCCCGCACCGCCGAAGGCGTTTGAAAGACGTACCCGTGTTCGCCATTGCCCTTACCGGCATCTTTCAAATCCTGCCGGTAATTTTTGGCTTCGGCGGTTCCGATCGCGTTCCCATCCGCAAAGAACTCGACAGTCAGGGGCGTATTCGGTTTGTTGCGATCCCAGACCCAGCCCCGTATTTCCTGACAGTTCACCACCGACAAATACCCTTCGAAATTTCCGGTCACAACCGGCGGAGGAGCAACCGTTCCGTTGACGGTCAGGGTCAGCGTAGTCGAAACCGGCGTTTGTTTACCGTCCGTGGCCGCATACGTCAGGTTGAAAGTCCCCGGCTGCGTGGGCGTTCCGCTGATCACCCGGGTAACGGCATTGAAACTCAAGCCCGACGGCAGGCTTGTCAGGGAATACGACAATGGATCACTTTCGGCATCCGAGAAAGCAGGCAGGGCGGCCGAAGTGTAGGCCACGTTGACCGGAGCCGTCAGGGACGAAACCGATGGAGCCACCGGGGCTGCGTTGGTCGGCGGGAGACCTGTACCCACGCAGTTGATGGTTTTGGGGGACCACTTCAAAATATACGTGGAGCCTTGCACCCGCCCCCAGATCGTGTGCGTCTGATTGTCCTTCAGGCTTTCCGGTACGACAAAACTATACCCGTGTTCGCCATTGCCTTTGTTGGCATTTTTCAGATCCTGCCGGTAGATATTCGCCAGCGTCGACCCGATCAAAACCGCCGTGGCACTCGTGGCACCGTCCAGAAACTCGACGGAAAGGGGCAAGTTGGGTTTGTCCCGGTTCCAGACCCAGCCGGAAAGGGTGCTGCAATTGACCACATCCAGATACCCTTCAAAATTGCCGGTGACGACCGCACCGCCCGCAGCCACCGTCAGAGAAATCGACAGGTCGGTTTTCAGGAGACCATCGGTTGCCGAATAAACCAGCGGAAACGTGCCTGACTGGGTAGGCGTCCCGCTGATCTGGCGGCTACCGGCGTTGAAGGTCAGCCCCGCAGGCAAGCTTGTCAGCGCATAGGTTAAGGGGTCGGCATCCGGATCGGCAAAAACCGGCAGGGTAGTTGTGAAAGCCTGGCCAGCCGTTGCGGCCAGCGCAGGCGGGGATGGCGCTACGGGCGGACGATTCGTTACCACCGGTGATTCAGTCGTTGCGATCCGGTACAGCGATCCTTCGTTGAACGTCAGAACGTAGAGTTCGCCATCCGATCCTTCGCCAAAACCGATGGGATTCACCAACGCTGGCGATTGCAGAATCGTCTGGTACGTATTATTAGCCTCCCGGCGCAGCAACCACAATTTTCCCTGCGCATAGTCCCCGTATACATACCAGCCCCGCAGGGATGGATAGGCATTGCCCCGGTAGACGTAGCCCCCCACCACCGAAGCCGACTGGTTGCCGTTGTTGGAAAAACCCGCGTACTCGTGCAGGGGCATTACCAGACTTTGCGACGGATTGCAGTCGGCCGTTGCGTACGGATGCGCACCTTCGTAGCAACGCCACCCGAAATTCTGGGCCGCAGGCACGATTTTACTGGCATTGGCCGCCACAAAGTCGACTTCTTCGTACCCGTCCTGTCCATTGTCACCCAGCCAGAGGTCACCCGTTTCCCGGTCGAAACTACACCGCCAGGGATTGCGCAAACCGCGGGCCCAGATTTCGTCCGGAATCCCATCGCCGGGAGTCAGATACGGGTTGGTCGGCGGAATACTGTACGGTGAACCGCTGTTGACATCGATGCGCAGGATTTTCCCGTACCATTTCTGAAGATTCTGCGCATTCCCCAGCACATCGCCCATTTGTCCCCGGCCCATGTAACCATCATCGCCGACAAAGATGTACAGATAGCCATCGGGCCCAAACAGGATTTTGCCACCCCGATGGCCTTTATCGGGAAACGGAAAGGTGATGAGCACCCGCTCACTCGCCAAATCCGCGATATTCGGATTGCTGCCGTTTCGGGTAAACCGGGAGAGAATGCTTTGTCCGTCTTTCTGATTATAAAAGACGTAGAAATAGCCATTGGTAGCAAAATTGGGGTGGAAAGCGATGCTGTAAACCCCATTGAATTCGACATCAATCAGTCGATTGGCAGGAATTTGGAGAAAAGGCGTTGAAAGAACCGTACCGGTCGGCTCAATGATCTTGATTTTACCGCCCATTTCGGCGACAAACAGCCGATTTGTACCGGCACTGACCACATCGACCGGTTTGGTTAGTCCCGTCGCAACGGTCTGCAAGCGAAGTTGTGGCGTTTGCGACCAACCGGCCAAGCTGATGACATACAGACTAATACTCCAAAATAAAGTAGCGTATCTTTTCATGAAGGCGGGAGTTGGGTTTCTAAATATACCCAAAGTTCCGGCTCTCGTTCTGGATAGCCTGTTAATCCTGTACCAAATGCTGTTGATCCTGTGCCAAATTCGCACAATCAGCCATTTTTATCCAAAAAACCAGAAAACCGCCGTCAAACTTCGTTATTCGCTATTTGTTGTTCAGTATTCGATAGTCCATTGGGTCATTCATTCCGCAGCGTCTTCACCGGATTCATCAACGCGGCTTTGATGCTTTGAAAGCTCACCGTCAGCAGGGCAATTCCGACAGCCAGCACACCGGCCACGACGAAAATCCACCAGTCGATTGTAACCTTGTAGGCAAATTCTTCTAGCCATTGGGTCATGCCCCACCAGGCAACCGGAGAAGCCAGTACCAGCGCGATCAGAATGAGTTTGAGAAAGTCTTTGGAGAGTAAGGCCACCACACTGCCCACGGATGCGCCCAGCACTTTCCGAACGCCAATCTCTTTCGTACGTTGTTCGGCGTTGTAGGTTGCCAATCCGAATAGCCCTAAACAGGCGATGAAGATCGTCAGGCTGGAGAAGAGAGTTAATACCTGTTCTATTTTTTGCTCACCGACATAAACCTGTTCAAACCGGTCGTCCAGAAACGAATAGGAAAAAGGGGCTGCGGGCGAAAATACCTCCCATTGCTGCTTTAAGGAAGTGAGAAGCTGCGGAAGGTTATCTGTACGGGTTTTGACCAGAATGTTGCCGGAGTTTCTACCCAAAAACATGGCCAATGGCCCGATTTTCTGCCGCAGGGATTCGAAATGGAAATCGCTTACCACGCCAACTACCCGGTAAATTATATATGCGCCCTTATCGTCCGTGGAGCCGATCAACTCCCTTCCAATCGGATTCTTCTGCCAGCCCAATGCCTGAACAGCGGTTTCATTCAGAATAACCCCTGAAGCATCAGTAGGAAACTGTTTTGAAAAATTGCGCCCCTGGACCATATGCATTCCCAAAGTAGGAATGTACTCCGGATCAACAAAGTAGAACCGGGTCATGACGCCCTGATCCGGATTTTCCTTAGCCCTGACGGTGGTGTTATCCAGGTTGGTTTTCCCGACAGGAACCTGCCCCGAAATACTCCCCATGACGACTTGCGGAGATCGGATGATCTGATCGCGAAATACGGCTTCGTTGCTTCGAAGCATGTTCGAATCATGAATCACCAGTACCTGTTCGCGATTAAAACCCACTTTCTGGCTTTGCATGTAGCGCAGTTGTCGATCTGCCGTAACGGTAGCAATAATCATTGAAATGGTGATGAAAAATTGAAAGACCACCAAACCGCTTCGCAGGTTGAAACGCCCTCTTCCGGCTGTAAACCGCCCTTTCAAGACCAAAACCGGCTTAAAGGAAGACAGGTAAAAAGCCGGGTAGCTACCGGCGAGCAGTCCCACCAATACCGTTCCCGCTACCAAACCAGCCGCTATGTAAGGCTCGGTCAATAAATGGATTGTCAGGGTCTTGCCAGTGAGTTGATTAAAGGAGGGAAGTGCTATACCAACAACCAGCAAACCAACCAACAGTGCCAACAGCGCCAACAGAACCGATTCGAGCAGAAACTGTTGCTGCAGTTGTCCTTTCACCGACCCCATCACCTTACGTACCCCAACCTCACGCGAACGACGGACCGCCGTGGCCGTCGACAGATTCATGAAGTTTACACAGGCAATCAGCAACATAAAGCCGGCGATGGCTGTCAGCACGTATATGTACATGATATTCCCACCCTTGTTCGATTCGGTCCTGGAATACAAATGGATTTCGGTGAGTGGTTGCAGTAAAACGCCGAAATCATCACCCCGCTCGCGAAACTGTTTCGGGGTCAGTTTCAGGAATTGCTGTATTTCACTCCCAATCTGTTTTTCGGCGAGTTGGGGAAGTTTGGCCTCCAGCCGTTTATAATCGTAGCGCTCGGGCAGAAGCAGATAGGTTTGATAGCTCATGTTATACAACCAGCCCGACCCATCAATGATTTCGTCACGACCGACCAGCGTCGCCAGCATATCGAACTGAAAATGAGAGTTCGTCGGTACATTTCGGACCACGCCTGTAACCCGATAAGGCGTCTTGTCGCTGCCGAATGACAGGATTTTTCCGATCGGCTCCTGATTACCGAAGTATTTCCTGGCGGTTTCTTCGGTCAATACCACCGTGTTTGGCTCTGTCAACGCCCGCTTCGGATTCCCTTTCAGGAACGGAATGGTGAATACTTCGAAAAAAGAGGAGTCGGCAAGCAGCAGGTTATCTTGTCGGAATGAGGTGGTTCCATAGCTGACAAACTCACTTCCCCCGCGGATACGCGTTGCGTTTACTACTTCGGGGAATTCCTGTTTCAAATTTCGGGCGGCATTCTGGCCTAAACCGTCTCCACCAAGGTCCTTACCGTTCAACCGCAAGTTGAGTCTGACCCGGAAAATCCGATCTGCTTTCTCATTGTACCGGTCGTAGGATAATTCATCCTGCACGTATAGCATAATTAGTATGCAGGTAGCCAATCCGATGGCTAACCCAACTATGTTGATGCCGGTGGAAACTTTTTGTCGTTTCAGGTTGCGAAAGGTGATTTTTAGATAATTCCGAATCATAGAAATACGCAGGTTTGAAGGGTTACTGTAGTGATGTTTACGATGTCGTCGGCGCACAAACGGCGGCAAAACTGACAGCACATTGAGCAAATACCGTAAAACCGCCTGAGTTTCCCCCGCTCGGTTATACCAATACGTATACAATTCGTCCAGATCGCCCTCGACTTCCTCCAGCGTTTCCGCCGGATGAAGCCAAGCCAGAAGCCGCTGCGCCCAGCGGGGAGGAGGTGGGGGATTTGTGGAGGTCATCTGAAATTTTTTAATGTCAAATGATAAATACAAAATGATGAATGATAAAATGGCCTTGTATACGTTCGACTTTTACATTTGGCATTTATCATTTGGTCTTTATCATTCCTTTCTTTTTCACTCGCTTCGCAGCGTCTTCACCGGATTCATCAACGCGGCTTTGATGCTTTGAAAGCTCACCGTCAGCAGGGCAATGCCGACAGCCAGCACACCGGCCACGACGAAAATCCACCAGGACAGATCGATTTTATAGGCAAAGTCATCCAGCCAGGTTGAAACCGCATACCAGGCAATGGGTGCAGCAATAACGATGGCGATCCCCACGAGTTTCAGGAAATCTTTCGACAACAGGGCGACAATGCTGCCCACGGATGCGCCCAGCACTTTCCGAACCCCGATTTCTTTGGCGCGTTGCGAAATCGTATACGACGACAGCCCGAACAGCCCCAGCGACGCAATCAATACCGCCAGAAATGAAAAGAACGTGGTGATTTTACCAAACACCTGATCATGCCGGTATTGGCGGTTAAACTGCTCATCCATGAAGGAATACGAGAAAGTATTACCGGGGAAAAACTCCCGGTATTTCTGCTCGATCTGGTCAATCGTCTTTTCCGGATCGGTCGACGCGATTTTGAAAGAGTAAAACCCACCATTGGCGTAGAAAGGCTGGAAAACAATGGGCTCGATGGGATAGTGCAACGACTGCTGGTGGAAATCGCTGACCACGCCGACAATTTCCCAGTCCCGGCCATAACACGCAATTTTCTGCCCAAGGGCCGAAGCCGCATCAGGCAGACCCAGCAACCTGACCGCGGAGAGATTGAGTATTGCATTTTTTACTTTTCGGCCGTCCGGGTCGGAGTCGGTCGTAATGAAGTTCCGGCCCGCTAAAAGCTTGATCTGGTAGGTATCGAAAAAGTCTAAATCAATCACCATTCGACTAATGGTTACGCCCTTTTCCTGATTAGACCCAACCCGCTTTACATTAAACGTTCGTGACAACCGATTACCAAACAGGTTAATGGATGACGCAGCCGCCTGAATGGCCGGATACCGTTTCACTTCGGCTTTGAAGCTGGTAATCCGGTCGATGGCCGTCGAATCCCAAAGAGTCAGCGCGGGACCGGGAACGACCAACACCTGATCCATGTTAAAACCGAGGTTTTCTTTGCGCATAAATTCGAGCTGCCGGAACACGATAAACGTCCCGATAATCAGGACAACCGAAGCCGTGTATTGAAAAACCACCAGGGATTTCCGAACCCAGATTCCTTTGGCCGACCGCTTGAAACTGCCTTTCAGCACCTGAATGGCCTGAAAAGCCGACAAGGCAAAAGCCGGGTAAAAACCGGATAAGAACAGCCCGAGCGCAAACACGCCCACCAACGCCAATGCCATGGCACTTCCGCCGTAGCCCTGACCGGTCAGCAACGACAGTGACAACGGTTTGTCAACCATCTCATTCAAAACCGGTTGCAGCGAAACCGTTAGTATGATGGCAAGAACCAGCGCAAACAGATTCAGCAAAACGGATTCTGACAAAAACTGCCCGATCAGTTGCCCCGACGTGGCCCCGGCCACTTTTCGCACGCCCACTTCTTTGGCCCGCTCCAGCGACCGCGCCGTGGCCAGATTGATGTAATTGATCCAGGCAATGAGCAGGATAAAAGCCGCAATAATCAGCATCGTCCAAACCGCCTTTCCGTTGTTGACAATGCCAATTTCGTACTCGTAATCGGAGTAAAGATGCGCTTTCCGCAGGGGTTGCAGGTAGAATTTCTCCACACTTCCCGACACCTTGTCGCCCTGGAAATACCGATCACTGAACGCCGGGAATTTTTGTTCTAAAGCTGCCGCGTCGCTGCCCGGTTTTAGCTTCAGATAATGCCACATGTCCGATCCGTCCCAACTGGTTTTCACCCAATCGCCCCAGGTTCTGACCAGGGTTTCGTACGAAATCAGCGTCTTGAATTGCAGGTGCGACGTGGCCGGAATGTCTTTCAGGATGCCCGTGATGCGGAACGGTTCAGTGTCCAGATCGACATACAGGGATTGGCCGATCAGTCGGGCGTAATCCTTTGGTTCCACGCCGAAAATCCGCTTCGCATTGCTTTCGGTCAGCACCATACTGTTTGGCGCTTTCAGGGCGGTTTTGGCGTCGCCAGCCAGCAGGGGGAAGGTGAAAAAGGTCAGGAAATGATCATCCACATAAAAGAGTTGTTCGTCCTGAGAAATCGACTTCTCCCTCCGAAGCTTGACTGTTCCGCCGTTGACCATCGTCGTGTAGGAATCCACCTCCTGGTAATCCTTCGCCATGGTTTTGCCGATGGTTGGATAGGTAATGGTACCGTGTTGAACGAGTTTTCCCTGCTGGAAACGGTCGTTTGTGACGCGGTAGATCCGGTCGATGTCGGTATGAAACTGGTCGAAACTCAGCTCAAAACTGACATACTGCAAAATCATCAGACAAGCCGTAATGCCGACCACCAACCCGGTCAGATTGACCAACGAAAAAACCTTGTTTTTCAGCAGGTTGCGAAAAGCGATTTTGAGATAATTACGGATCATATCCGGGCGAAGCGATGAGGGTTGGGAATACTCGTTTTTAAAAGACCGTCGGCGCACCAACGGCGGCAAAACCGAAACGACATTCAAGACATAGCGCAACGTGGCCTGCGTTTTGCCCGCCCGCCGATGCCAGTAGGCATACAATTCATCCAGATCACCCTCGACTTCCTCCAGCGTTTCCGATGGATGAAACCAGGCCAAAAGCCGCTGCGCCCAGCGGGGCGGATGTGGGTGATTTGAGGGATGCATCTGAAATTTTGTAATGTCAAATGATAAATACAAAATGATGAATGATAAAGTAGCCCTGCACGCGTTTGACTTTTACATTTGGCATTTATCATTTGGTCTTTATCATTCCTTTCTTTTTCACTCGCTTCGCAGGCTCTTCACCGGATTCATCAGCGCGGCTTTGATGCTTTGGTAACTGACCGTCAGCAACGCAACGCCGACGGCCAGGACGGCAGCCAACGCGAAGATCCACCATTGCATTTCGATTCGGTAGACGAAGTTTTCCAGCCAGTACTTCATGGCGTACCAGGCCAGCGGGCTGGCAATCACCAGCGCAATCACCACCAGTTTCAGAAAATCTTTGGAAAGCAGCGCCACGATGCTGGCGACGGAAGCTCCCAGCACTTTCCGAACCCCGATTTCCTTGGTGCGTTGCTCCGCCGTAAACGCGGTCAGACCAAACAAACCGAGACACGACACCAGAATCGTTAGAATGGCAAAGCAGAGAATAATGCGCCCGATCCGTTGTTCGGAGCGGTATTGCGCATCCAGATCCTGATCCACGAAACCGTAGCTGATCGGATGGTCGGGGTCAATCTTCTTATACACCTGCGTGATGTCACTCAACGTGCGCGCCACCAGACCGGGTTTGGTTTTGACCAACAGTGTAAAATAGAACTCTTTGGGCCGGAACCGGAAAATGAACGGTTCGATCCCGACGTGCAAAGGCCGGAAATGGAAATCTTTCACCACGCCAACGATTTTGCCGTCCGTCCCCCAGAATTTGACCCGTTTTCCCACGGCGCTCACGGGGGTCCACCCCATGCGTTTGGCGGCTGTTTCGTTGATGAGGTAAGCTCCCAGGGTAGACAAGGTGTCGCTGGTGATTCGGGTCGAGAAATTCCGGCCCGCAACCAGCGACATGCCGACGGTTTTCACAAAATCGGCATCCACGTTCATGTTGGTAATCAGAAACTCATCTTTCGGAGCCTGCCCTTCCCATTCAATCGTCGAGCTGTTGTTCATATTGACCAGATTGCTCGTTGCAGTCGATACCTGTTCAACCCCCGGCAACTGTTCCACTTCCCTTTTGAGCGGCTGCGACTTCCCGCGCAAATCGCCTTTGAGCCGCACGTACAGCAACTGCGATTGATCGAACCCTAATTTGGTATTCTGCATGTAGGACAACTGCCGATAGATCACAATGGTACTGATCGCCAGTGCAATGGACAACACAAATTGCCCGATCACCAGCGTTTGCCGAAACCCCCGCCCGGCTTTGACGTTCGAAAAATGGCCCGCAACACCGACTTTGAGCACCCGGATGGGCCGGAAAGAGGAGAGAAAAAAAGCCGGGTAGAGACCCGTCAGCAAACTGACAAACGCGGTGAATCCGGCCAGTGTGAACCAGAAAACCGGCCGTTGATAAGGAATCTCCAGATTTTTGTTCGCCAGATCGTTGAACAGCGGCAACAGCAGTTGGGCCAGCGCCAGCGATACCGCCACGGCCAGAACGGTCATCAGCAGTGCTTCGCCCAGAAACTGCGTCACCAGACTTCTTCGCTGCGCCCCAACGCTTTTCCGAACGCCCACTTCTCTGGCCCGCTGCGACGCCCGCGCCGTGGCTAGGTTGATAAAATTGATCACCGCAATGAGCAACACCATCAGCCCCACCGTGACGAAAATGCGGATGTAGGCAATATCACTGCGCCGGCCGTGATCGGTTTCGAACGCAAATTTCGAGTATAAATAGATTTCCGACAGCGGTTGCAGCAACAGGGGCGTTTCGTTGCCCGCATCATACCGCTTGAGCTGGTGCCGGACTTTATCCGCAAACGCGGTTGGGTCGGCGGGGACACCCGACGGATCGGGTTTGAGCTGAACGTAGGTATGATAGCTGTTGCTGTTCCATTTCATGCTCCACTCGTCGTTCCGTTCAAGCCACTTGAATGGCAGCAGAACCTCAAATTCAATGTGCGACTGAACCGGCGGATTTTCCGCCACGCCCACCAGCATGAGTGTTTGCTCGTTGTTCAGCTTGACCGACTGCCCCAGCACGTTCTGTTGCCGCCAGTTGGCTCCAAAAAACCGTTCGGCCGTAGCCTCGCTGAAAATTACTTCATCGGGCGCCCGGAAAACCGTCAGGGGATTTCCCACAAGAAGACGGTAACTGAACATTCTGAAAAAGCCGGGGTCAACCACCAGCATCTGATTCGATTCTACCGACTGACGGCCCTGGCTCAGCAAACCCGACCACCGCCCGACGCGGGTGACCTGCTGCACATCCGGAAAATCGTTCGTGAGGGTGGCCGCCAACGGACCGGGGGTGGCCGCAACGTCAAAAATGCCGCCCGGCTGCTGCTGCTTTTCCACCAATCGGTAAATATGGTCGTAATTGGCGTTGAACCGATCGTAGCTCAGTTCATCGTAAACATACAGGAAAATCAGCAGGCAGCAGGCGATGCCGAGGGCTAAACCGCCGATGTTGATGAACGAATACACCCGGTTTTTGATCAGATGTCTGAGCGCAATTTTGAAGTAGCTTTGAAGCATGGCTGGGTGAAGGCTTGAAGGGGTTTGATCCATTTCTTTCCGTTGCCGACGACGCACAAACGGCGGCAAAACCGACACCACATTGAGCACATAGCGCAACGTGGCCTGTGTTTTACCCGCCCGCTGATGCCAGTAGGTATATAACTCATCCAGATCGCCCTCGACTTCCTCGAGCGTTTCCGACGGATGCAGCCAGACCAGAAGCCGCTGCGCCCAGCGGGGCGGATGGGAGTGGATGGGTGGAGGAGTCTTCTTCATGAGCCGCCGAGTTTCAGGGTGTTGGGAGGAAGCAGTTGCCAGAGTTCATTCCTGAGTTGCTGAATATCCTGCAACGCCCGGCTGCCCAGTGCCGTGACTTTGAACAGCCGTTTGCGCCGGCCACCGCGTTCGGCCGTGGACCCGCCGAGCAGGGACGTCACAAAGCCTTTTTCTTCCAGACGGATGAGCGTGTTGTGAACGGTTCCGAACGTCACCTGGCGGCCTGTATGCTGCTCAATCTCCTGGCTGACGGTCACCCCGTAGGCATCCCCGTCGAGAATGGCCACCATCAACAAAACGATCTCTTCAAACTCTCCTAGATAAGTACGACGCATCGGATTCCGGTATTAGTCTCTATT
This sequence comes from Larkinella humicola, assembly GCF_008727875.1. GTDB lineage: Bacteria > Bacteroidota > Bacteroidia > Cytophagales > Spirosomataceae > Larkinella > Larkinella humicola. The sequence goes on from NZ_VTWS01000009.1 coordinate 193,735, forward strand.
TTATCGTACAAATCTTTTGCCAAACCAGCCAATGCGCTCTTGTAGCTCTATTTCAGCATATTCCCACCGGGTGAGTGTCCAAATGCGGACAGTTTACGTCCTGAAACGGACACGATGAAACCCTGACAGCGTCGGACCGTCGCTACGGTCGAAGACCCTGTCAGCGGTTGCAAAGACGGAATGACCAGAAAATGCCGGAAACGGTCGAAGACCCAGAATACGATTGCCCAAACAAAAAAGCCGGAAACGAGGCAGTTTCCGGCTTTTTACTTTCAGGGACATTTTTACTACTTTGCAATGATCACTTTCACGGCTTTCTGAACATTTTCACCTTTCAAAGAACAGAAATACAACCCGGCGGCCACATCCTGCAAGGTCACTTTCAGGTGGTATTTGCCAATCGCGTGGTGTTTGCGGGCCACCAGCGTCTGAATGATCCGGCCCTGCCCGTCCACCAGATCGATCCCGGCATTGCCGGCCGACAGCAGTTGGTACAACACCGTTAGTTCGACCGTGGCCGGATTCGGCGTCACCATCAGTTGCTCGTTGCCCAGTAACTCATCCGTTCCGGCCACCCCCACGGTTTGAACACCCGCCGTCGGTTTGACGGTTGTGGCCGCGCTGGGATCAATCAGAACCGGTTTTTTAAATTCAATTTTGTTCTGCACATCGTTTTTGCAATACCGCTCTTCGGCCCGGACAAAGGCTTTGATCGGCGACTGAATGGCCATTTCATTGCTGATGTTGCTGCCGAATCGGCTCAGAATATCCTTCTGTATTTTCTCTCCGGTTTCGGCAATCCGAACAACACCTTCCTGTTCGGTTGAAACAAAGGAAAAAAGCGGTACGGGCACGCCCGCCGTAACGGCCCCAACATCCGTGGCCTGCGGAGCCATTCCTACCTGATGAACCGCCACGCTCTCCATCGACGCCAGGGGAGAAAGGGACTTTGACGTAAACAGTTCGTTGTCAAACACGAAGTCCTGCCACGATCCGTTTATGCTCGTGAGTTCGAGCGGAGAATCCCGCCCCGAACCGGCTTCCGGAGCCGTAAATCCGTTGGGAGTAATGATGCTAAACTGGGCGGTTACCAGCCGGTGCGTACTCGATATGGAGGGCACATACCAGGCCGTGAAGCGCTGGGTGGCTTTATCGTATGTCAAGCGAAAGTCAACAGTCTGATCCTTCGCATTTTTCTGGGTGCATTGCGCCACCGTCACACGGGCTCCCAACAGTCCCAATCCCAGCATCAAGGAAGCATTTCGCAGAACCTTCATCAGGCGCGTAGTCGTTTTCATAGGCGGTCTTTCGGCGTGTTCATTTTTTTATTGTACAAACATTATTCCTTACGTCTGATACCTTTGTTGCCCTCACATCTTGCCCCTCAATCCCCTAAAGGGGGCGTGAACACAGCTTATACCGGATGCAAAAGTCCCCTTTAGGGGATTAAGGAGCAACAAGCGAAAGTCGTAATACTACTTTAGAAGTTTTTTGTTCGCGAAAGTCACTATTTTGAAGGGCAAAATGATTGAAAGCCGTTTGCTACGAGCGGGGCACAATCCAGTTGCCGTGGTAATGGGCCTGAGCCAGCAGGTTGGCTTTCTCATTGCCAACAATCTGTCTTTTTTCGGCATCCCACACCAGTTTCTCACCGGTTCGGTAGGCAATATTGCCCAAATGCGCGTGGAGGGCCACATCCCGGCCCACTTCCACCGGACAATTGGGCTTCTGCCGGTTCCGGACGCAGGTCACAAAGTTCTGTGTATGGCTGTCCAGATCCTTGCCATTCCCGAATTTCGGCGGCATGGCCGGAACGAGGTAATTCCCCGCATCGGTTTCCGGAAAAAGCTCCCATTTGGAACGATCGATTACGACCGTTCCCAGGTTGCCGACGAAAGCCACGCCGTGTTCGCGGTCGAACGGGCCGCGCCCCGTGCCGAGTGACTGCTCCCAGAGCAGCGTAAAATTGCCGTAATCATACACCACCTGCAGCGTATCGGGCGTTTCGCCGGCATGATCCGGAAAACCGTATTTACCACCCAGCGCCACGACGGTTTTGGGCGAACTGACGTTCATGCCCGCCAGCCCGATGTCGATCATATGGGCGCCCCAATCGGTCATCAGCCCCCCCGCATAGTCCCAGAAATAGCGAAAACTGCCGTGAAACCGGTTCGGATTGAACGGGCGTTTCGGGGCCGGTCCCAGCCAGAAGTCGTAATCGACACCCGCCGGAACGGGGCTGTCGGGCTTGACCGGAAAGGTCTTCCCATACGGCATATAGGCCCAGGTTTTCACCGAACGAATCCGGCCGATTTTTCCCGAACGCACGAAGTCCAGAGCCGCATTCCAGTGCAGACCGCTGCGCTGCCACTGTCCCACCTGCACAATGCGGTTGTGTTTTCGGGCCGCATCCACCATCAGGTTGCATTCTTCAATGGAATTGGCGAGCGGTTTTTCCACATACACATCCTTGCCAGCCTGACAGGCGTAGACGGTTTGCAGGCAATGCCAGTGGTCGGGCGTGCCGATGATCACGGCGTCGATGTCCTTGTTTTCCAACAGTTTCCGAAAGTCGCTGTACAGAACCGGTTTTTTACCCGACGATTTTTCCAGTTCAGCCGCGCGTTTGTTCAGCACGTTGCTGTCGATATCGCACAAGGCGGCACACCGCACCCCCGGCTGTTTGAGCATCGAGTTGAGGTCGGACCAGCCCATGCTGTTGCAACCGATCAGGGCCACCACCACTTCATCGGCCGGGGCGGTTTTTACGGGCGCGGCAACGAGTTCGGTCAAGGCCGTTGTCAGGCCAACGCCGGTGGCGATTTGGGACGATTTCTGAAGAAATTTTCTGCGGGAAGTGGTCATCAGGATTGTAGGAATAGGAAAGCAGCAAATTAGTACAATACAGACTAATTTTATCATTCTTCCGGCAGGTTTTCCAGAGAAAACCGCTACTTGAGACCTTCTACAGTTCCTCGCGGCTGAGACAGGCCAGAAACAACAGCACAACTGCCAGCGTCGATGCCAGCGTGCGAACAGTATTCAGCCGGTTCCACGGACCTTCAAACCGCACCCGGATCCGGGCCAGTTCGTCCGGTGAAGCGGAGAGTAAGTCGACCGATTCGAGTTGCGTATTTAGCGGAATGTTGCCAAAAACCGTGACGCCCAATGCGCCCGCGAGATACACCACCGCAGCCGCCAGCAACAACCAGAACCGCAGGGAAGCAGACGGACTGTACTGTTGCCACGCACTAAGCAACAGAAACAAGGGCGCTCCGAAAAAGCTAATGAAAAAAACCGGGTTCTGGATAGCGCGGTTGATGGATTGAAAACCGGTGAGGTAGGCTACATCGGCCAAACGCCCCAACCCCAGGTTGACGGCGCAGGAAAACGCGTAGAAAACCCCGGCCATTAACGACGTGGATGTTCCCGCGAGTACTAAAATCAAGGTTGCAAATTTCATTGTACTTTTAGCGTTTGTTGTGCCGCCAAGGTAGACGGGTGGCAATTCTGAAAATAGAATAAAACCGACAGCCGATTTACGCGTTACGACACTAGCCGACGAAGAAACCGCTTCGTTATACGACCCTTAACCCATGCAGATTACCATCAAAAACAAGCTGAACCAGCGCGAACTGTTCCGAATCAAACGGATGAAGGAGGTGATTAAAACCACGAATCCGCATGGTCACAAAGACTACCTCGAAATCATTTACCTCGACGCCGGTGCCGGTACGCATCAGATTGATTTCAACCGGTTTACCGTAAAACCGCATAGCCTGTATCTGGTGATGCCGGGCCAGATCCATAGCTGGGAACTGACCGAGATTCCGAAAGGATACGTGGTGATGGTGCAGAAAGACTTTTTGCTGGATCATCCTTTTTACGAAGCGCTGTTTCAAACGTTTCCGCTGGCTTTTCCGAGCGGTTTTGACCTGAGCCATATCCATCCGACCATCGTTGAGCTGTTCCGGAACATCGAGGTCGAATATGAACAGCAGAACAGTAACTACCAGGCCATCATTCAGACCTATCTCCAGTTGCTGCTCAACCTGCTGAAACGGGAAATCAAATCGGATGAAAGCCAGGCACTTCCAACCCTCCTAAAAGAGTTCTTCGCGCTGGTCGATGCGCAATTCAGAACCAACCGCGAGGTGGGCGAGTACGCGCGACAGTTGAATGTTACGTCCAAAACGCTCAACAACACCTGCCGGAAAATGGTGAACCGAACGGCGGGCGAAATCATCGACGAACGGCTGACGACCGAATCGAAAAAACTGCTTCTGTATTCCTTCCAGACTCTGAAAGAAGTGGCGTATGAACTGGGCTTTACGGACCCCTCCCACTTCAACAAGTTCTTTAAACGCCAGACGGGCGTTTTGCCAAGTATCTATCGGAAAGGAATTTCCTGAATGTACCAGTTTATGGCTGTAATCTACAAAACCGCCTGACATACCGGGAGATACCTTTGCCCCTGACTAACTCAACAGGCGAAGGTATAACTTCCGATGAAATTTTTTGTAACCCTGCTGGCCACGCTTCTGGCGATCCCGTTCGTTCATGCCCAAAATCCCGGATCGATTACCGGTAAAATGGTCGATCAGGAAACCAGTCGCCCCTTGCCTTTTGGCTCGGTGGCGCTCTACAAAAGCCAGGATTCGACGCTGGTCAACGGCACCCTGACGGATGACGCGGGAAATTTCAGATTCGACAACGTGCCCGCTGCGCCGTATTACGTGGAAGTCCAGTACATCGGCTACCGCAAAAAACGGTTCAGCATTCCGGTTTCGGGCCAGTCAACTGCCCCCCAAACCATCGCATTACAGGCAGATACGCAGACGCTTCAGCAGGTGAACGTCCAGGGCGAACGGCAAACCGTCGAAAACAAAATTGACCGGCAGGTCTACCGGGCGGATAAATTCATCGGCAGCCAGGGTGGAACGGCCATCGACGTCCTGAAAAACACGCCTTCCGTCACGGTCGACAGCGAAGGCGGCATTACGCTCCGGGGGTCGTCGGGCTTTCTGGTGCTGGTCAACGGAAAACCGGTTCAGACCGATCCGGCCCTGATTTTAAACCAGATTCCCGCCAATTCGATTGAAAACGTCGAAGTGATCACTTCCCCCTCGGCCCGGTTCGACCCGGACGGAAAGGGCGGCATCATCAACATTACGACCAAAACCGCACAGGTTGGCCAGCGGTCTTTTGCGGCCAATATCCAGGGCGGTCTGCCCTCCCTGTATACCTACGACAACCTGAACAAGCCCGTCCGGTTTGGCGCCGATGCCACGTTCAGTATGAAGTCGGCCAAGTGGGATGTAACCGTCAGCGGGAATTATTTCCGCAACGACATCGCCGGTCGGCGGGTGGGCGACGTCAATACCACCATCAGCAACCGCTACACGGCCTTCCCCTCGGTGGGCGAACGGAGTTTTATCCGGTATAACTACACAGGCCGGGTTTCGGCGACCTATACGCCCAACGAAAACAACGCGTTTTCGGCGGGGTTCTACACCGGTTTTCGCTCCCAGTCGCGCCGGGCCGACATCGTTTACGACAACACCAAAACCGACCTGGTTACGGGGGATGTCATCGGCCGGATCTCGTATTTCAATTCGAACATCGCCCGCAAGACCAGCGCCATTACGCTCGGCAACCTGGATTACGTCCATACCTTTCCCAACAAATCCATCCTGACGGTTTCCGGTCTCTTCGAAAAGGCGGATCTGGACGGGTTGACGACCAATGCAAACCTGCGGATGCCCGACCGCCAGACGGTTTTGCAAAACACCCGCAACCCCGGCCAAAACCCGCTGAATGCCTACCGCTTAAAGGCCGATTACGCCGTCACGGTGGGCAAGGGCAAACTCGAAACCGGTTACCAATACCGCAACCAGGTTCAGAAAGGCAATTTTCAGTACCTCGACCAGAATCTGGAAACCGGTGCGTTTGTTGCCGTTCCCCAGTTCAGCAGCACGACGAAAGTTCTCAACGAGATTCATTCGGTGTATGGGCAGTATTCGGCCAAAACCAGTAAGCTGGAATACATCGGCGGACTGCGGTATGAATACGCCACGCGGGCGTTTACGGCGGGGAATCAGGAAACCCGTAACCTGAATTTATCCAACCTTTTCCCGTCCCTGAATGTCCAGTACGCCATCAGCAAAACCCTGCGGGCCAAAGCCGGATACAGCAAACGGGTGCAACGCTCGACCAACAACGAGCTGAATCCGTTCCCGGAGCGCGAACACTCCGAAACCCTCGAATCCGGCGATCCCAACATTCTGCCGGAGTTCATCGACCTGTCGGAAATCGGACTGATCAAGGATTTTGATAAGGGAAACCTCTTCGTAACGCTCTACAACCAGCGGATTAAAAATGTGGTCAACCGCGTCAACAGCGTTTACAACGACACGATTCTGAACCGGATTTATACGAATGCCGGGCTGGCCACGTCCTGGGGACTGGAAGCCGGAACGACCCTGAATCTGACGAAGGCCTGGCAGGTGTATGCGGGCGGAAATGTGTACCGCTACCAGATCAAGGGGGGGCTGTTCAACAACGCCGTGATCGTGAATACGTCGAGTGTGGTCTATTCCATCAACGCCAATACGACGGTCCGGTTTTCGCCCACGTTTCAGGTCCAGGCCACCCTTAATTACCTCTCGAAACGAATCACGGCCCAAGGTGAAGATTCCCGGTTTATCATTCCGGGGGCGTCGGCCAAAAAGACCTTTTTGAAGGGCCGGATGACGGCCACCCTGCAATGGCAGAACATCGACCTGGGGTTGTTGGGCACCAACCAGCAACGCATCACGACCTTTGGCCGGAATTTTTACACCACGACCAACTACATCCAGGAAACCGACATTTTCCTGCTGAACCTCAGTTACACCTTTAATCAGACTTCCAGAAAGGCCCGGCTGCCGGCCAGCGAATTTGGGGACAAGGAGTTTTGAGCGACGGGCAGACGTCAGCACGCGAGTTGACTGCGGTTATTTTTGAGGGTTTTGACGGCCTGATGAATCAGGTTGCGGATCGATTGCTGGTTGAGCAGCATCACTTCCGATATTTTGTCGTACTCCAGTTCTTCAAACGTCTTCAGATACACCGCTTCCCGTTGCCGTTTCGACAGCAATCCGAGGGAATGGAGCAGTTTTTTCCGCTGTTCCTCCCGGCTTTGCTCGGCAATCAGGGTTTCTTCGCAGGATACCGTAACCGTATACTTTTCGAAGTACGTAGCCAGAAACTGTGACTTCTGTTTTTGCAGGGTCAACTGGTCGATGATGTGATGGCGAAGGGCTTTGAAGAGGTAAGGCTTAATGACGAGAATGCTGCCCAGCCGGTCGCGGCAAAGCCATAACTTTTCAAACAGATTCTGAATGCAATCTTCCACCAGTTCTTCATCCTGCACCAGCGATAAACCGTACCTAACCAGGGCGTTATACTGCTTCCGATAAATCCGGCCGAGGGCGATCTGATCACCCCTCCTGAATTTTTCCCAAACCAACGAATCCTCATTGGCACCCACATAGTGATACGAAAATGCGCTCATTTTGAATTTATTTAGTCTGAGTAAACGCGTTAGTGTCCATGAAAACCGGGTATTTATGCTGTACCCGACTTTTATCCATAAAGTGTACAACAGCGGCAAAACCAAAGGCCGTTGGAAGACCCCGACAGACCAACCAATATTTTAAGTATCTGCCATTTCTTAGAATTATATTCTATACAATGACGACCAATTGCCACTATACCATTCTTTTTATCCTGTATAAAAAATAACCTGAACAAATATACAGGAATGAAATACCCGTTTTTGTCAACGATATTGTTCAATCCTTACACTATCTTGTCGTGCCATCCGAATTCAATCCCAAACGGGCTTCAATCGGTAGTGCAGTCCATCCATTCAGAATGAGACGGGGGCCGAAAAAATAAAAGGGAGGTATAAACGGAAGCAAGTGAGATGAAAGCACTGTACAAACCAATTCCCGCGCTGGAGTTTCACTCCATCAGCGTGGACAAACAGGAAAACAAAGGATTTGAGTATCCATGGCATTACCACCCGGAATACGAACTCACGTACATCCTGTCGAGTCCGGGGGTGCGCTACGTCGGCAACAGCGTGGAGAATTTCTTCGAAGATGACCTGGTTTTGCTCGGCCCCAATTTGCCACATGCCTGGGTTAACAACGACGATCTGGGGCAATCGGCCAGCGCGGTGGTTATTTACTGGAAACAGGAGTTTCTGGAAAAGGGATTTCTGCAAACGAAGGAGTTCGAAGCCATCCACCATTTGCTCAAACTATCGCCAAAAGGCGTGAAGTTCAACACGGCTCTGGCGGTGGAATTACGATCCAGCTTCATCGAACTGGCCTCGCTCCCCCCTTTTGAAAAGCTGATGCATTTCGTCCAGATTCTGTATCGGCTTGCCACCACCAGCCAGCGTTCGTTTCTGTGCGAACAGGGCTTCGACCACGACCTGAACTACATTGATCACGAGCGGATTAACATCGTTTACCACTACATCAAAACCCATTATCAGCATAAGATAACGCTGGCGGATGTGGGCGAAAAGGTCAACATGAGCGGGGAGTATTTTTCGAGGTTTTTCAGCAAGATCATGAAACGCTCTTTTTTTGAATTTCTGAACGAATACAAAATCAACGTGGCCTGCCGCCTGCTCATCGAAACCGATCTGCAGATTGCCGAGGTGTGCTACGCTTCCGGGTATGAGAGCCTGACGTTCTTCTACCGCCAGTTCAAGAAATTCAAAAATTACCAGCCCGTCGAATACCGGTTGAATTACCGTAAATCGGCTGTACGCGCTTCCGACGTGAATGAAAAATAGGCTGTTAGACAGCCTATTTTCGATCAGGGTTAGGAGAATCAGAAGGAGCGACGCGCAAGCCGGATTTTACCAGAACCGCCAGTAAATGTAACACCAGGCGACGGCGTACAAACCAAACCAGAATTTCACCTGCTGCCACCAGGGGCGCACCTGCGTGCCTTCTTCCAGTTCGCGCAACCAGGAAAACCGCCACAGAAACGGCTTGTATTGTTCCGTCGTCGGGGGCGTGGTGTAGAGCGAAACCACCGCAATGAGCAGCATGGTCAGGGCCTGAGCCATCCCGGCGACGTACAGCCAGTTGATTTTACTATCCAACGCCCAGATCAGGAGCGCCAGGGCAATCTGGATCACCAAACCGCCGAGCATCCCGGCGACGGCACCAGCGTAGGTCGTGCGTTTCCAGAAAATGCCCATCAGCAGCACCGAAATAAACGGCGTCGCCATGTAGGTAACCCCGGTCTGGAAATATTTGAACATGCCCACGTTGGCCACAATCGGCGAAACAACGGCGGCAATCAGCAACGCTAGCCCGCCTGACACCTGCCCCGTTGTGATCAATTCCTTATCGCCGGCTTTTTTTCGCCAGAACCGGTGGTAGACATCCAGCGAAAAGATGGTGGCCACGGAATTGGTGAGCGCACTGACCGACGCCATGACGGCGGCAAAAAAACCGGCCAGAATGATGCCACGCAAACCGGACGGCGCAAAAACCGCCAGGGAGTACGGAAACGCCTGATCCTGCCTGTTGGGCAGCAAAGACGGCCCCTGGTGCATGACATCGAGCCAGTGATACACGATCAGACCCAGCAGACAGGTCACCAGCGGCCGAATGATGTTGATGAAACCGGCAAAAACCAGCCCCATCATGCCGTCCCATGTGCTCCGGGCCGACAAAATCCGCTGAACCATCACCTGGTTGGAGGATTGATAGAATAAAAAGACGCCGAAAGACGCCAGAATCAACCCCAAAAACGGAGCTTCCTCGTCGGTGGCCGGGCGGTAGAGGTGAAAACGATCCGGTGCCGCCAGCGTCATGGCTTCCCAGCCGCCGGGAATTTTGTCGAGGGCCACGAAGAACAGCAGCACCCCGCCCCCAATGAGCATCACGCACTGAATGGCATCCGTCCACATAACCGAACTGAGTCCGCCCAACAAGGTGTAGCTGGCCGTCAGAATCAGAATGCCGGCGAGCACGTACCACTGCGACCAACCGGTTAATTCACTGAGGGTTAAACTGCCGCCGTACAAGACCGGCGGCAGGAAAATGAAGACGTAGCCCACCAGAATCACACTGCTGTAGATGGCCCCGCAGGCCGGGCCGAAGCGCCGGTTGAGCAGTTCCGGCACCGTTACAATTTTGTTGCGCAGGTAGAGCGGGATGAAAAAAACCATCATCAGCGAATAGGTGGGCAGACACCACCATTCCCAGTTGGCGATGGCCAGACCGCCTTTGTAGGTCGCGCCGATGGTGCCGACAATCTGCTCGCTGGAAACGCTGGTGGACACAAAAGCCGCCCCGATGAGGTACCACGGCATGCGGCCCGAAGCCAGAAAATAACCTTCCGTTGTTCGAACCACTTTGCGGGCCGCCAGCAAGCCGACGACGACAACGACCAGGATTTCGGCGACAATAATGACAATATCGGTAAGCGTAAGGTGGAAGTTGTTCATGGGGAAGGTTGTAGGCATTCGTGTGAAAAAGCCCCGTCGGCCGGTTTTGAACCGAAACCGTCAGGGTAAAATCCGGCTCGTCAATCCGCGCTGGTAGGCATCGAGCCGCGTGAACCCTTCGGCGTAGCGACAACCGGCCGCCAACCCCCGGAACCGGGCCTGAATTTCGATCATGCCAAGCAAATCGGTGTTGGCCAGTTCCTGCATGGCAACCACCTGCGAGCGGTGGCAGGCCAGCATCCGCATTTTCAGCTCGAAAACCGCACTGATGTCCACGTATTCGGTGGGCAGAAAACCGATGCCGCCCAGGTTGTCCAGGTAATAAACCTGCGCCTGGCCAAACCGGCAGGCCGGGCGTTGCTGTCCGGGAATGTGGGGCAGGCCTTTCTGGAAATACGAATCGAAAACCAGTTGACCGACGTACCGGTGGTCGGGATGATAGTCGTTGGGCGAGTGGGTAAAAATCACGTCCGGATCGGCTTCCCGCAGAATGTCGATCATGATCCGTCGCTGCTCCAGGGTTGGGAAAACGTGTTCATCATCGATCCCGGCCCAGATCAGCCGGGCACCCAGCAGGTCGGCGGCTTCCCGCGTTTCCTGCTCCCGCATCACCGCCAGCTCGTCCGGTGGAATCTTCGCATCGCCCATGTTGCCGCTCGTAAACACGGCGATGGTGACGGTATGCCCCTGACTGGCGTACCGCGCCAGGGTACCCGCACAGAGAATTTCAGCATCGTCCGGATGGGCCGTTACGCAGAGAATATTCATCGGTTTTGCGCTCATCACAATACCCCGTGCCGGTCGAATACAGTCCGCAGGGAATCCCCGTTCAGCAGGTCGATCCGCGACTGGTTTTCCTTCGTAACTTTCTCATACGCCTGAGCCAGCACCTCGTCTTCCAGCCCCAGCGGAATGACCACGATGCCGTCGAAATCCGAAAAAATCAACTCGCCGGGATGCACCAGCACGTCGCCACACCGAACGGGGACATCGTAGGCCATGACGCGCCCCCGGCCCAGGCTGTCCAGCGGACGAATACCACCGTAAAATACCGGAAACTCCATTGCCATGATTTTGCGGCAGTCGCGGATCATGCTGTCGCAAATGCAGCCGGTGGCCCCGTTCCGTTTGGCGATGGTGCTCATCAACTCGCCCCAGGGCGCATTGGTTCCGGCCGGGTCGGTGGAATGCACCACCACATCGCCTTTGCCCAGCGCGTCCATCGCTTCAATTTCCAGGCCATACGGATCGTCCATTACGTAGTCGGTATCCATCCAGCGGAAGGTCCGGGCCCGTCCGACAATGACGCAGTGGTCCGGGTCCAGCGGCCGCAAGCGGTGGTGCATGGCCTGATTCCGATACCCCAGACCGTCGAGAACGTCACACACCACGGGGACATACAGATTTTCTTTTATCCAACTAAACCGTTCTTCATCGGAGGGAAAGTTTAGGGCAGTTTTCATAGCTAAGCTGATCATTTTCATTAGAGATTTACACAAAACCGTCGGACGGCCTGTTCGTTTATTTCGATTCCTAAACCTGGCCCCTGCGGAACGGGGATGTAGCCTTCGGCGTCCATCTGCACCGGATTCTGGATCACTTCCCGCAGCATGGGGTTATCACTCACATTGTATTCCAGAAAAAGCGCGCGCGGCAAGACGGCATTCACGTGCAGACTGGCCGCCGTGAGCAAATCCGTGAGCCAGGCATGCGGGCAAACGTCGATCCCGGCGTGTTCGGCTTCCCACATGATTTTGCGGACCTGCGTAAAGCCCCCGCAGCGCGACAAATCCGGCTGCACCACGTCGATACCGCCCCGGTTGATCAGATCGCGGAATCCCCAGGCGGTGGCTTCCTGCTCCCCGGCGGCCAGTCGGGTGCGAACCCCGGCGGCTTTCACCTTGGCGTAGCCCTCGTAGTTTTCGGGGTGCATGAAGTCTTCCAGCCAGAAGATGTTGTAGGGTTCCAGCGCCCGGCACAACTCGATGGCGTCGTAGGCCGACCGGTTTACCATCCAGCCCGGATCGATCATCAGTTCGACGTCGGATCCCAGCGTTTCGCGGGCTGCGGCCACCAGCGCAATGTCCAGCTTGCGGTTTTGCCCGAAAACACCCCAGCCAAATTTCACCGCCGTAAAGCCTTTCTCCAGGTAATAGTCGCAGGAACGCCGGATGTCATCGGGCGTAGGGCGGAAAAGCGTGGAGGCATAGGCCCGCACCCGGTCGCGACGCGCGCCCCCGAGAATTTTGTACACCGGTCGGCCAATGGCTTTCCCGATCAGGTCATGGCAGGCAATGTCGAACCCGGAAAGCACCTGCATCGCTACCCCGCGTCGGCCATAGTAAATGGAACCCCGGTAGATTTTGTCCCAGAGCCGCTCGACATCGAACGGGTCTTCGCCGATTACCAGCGCCCGGAGTCCTTCGAAAACGCCCGACCCGCTTTCGGGTGCGTTGACCACAGCTTCGCCGACGTGCGGGGCGGTTTCGACGTCCGACCAGCCCACCAGCCCTTCGTCCGTGCTGACTTTGAGCAGGAAACAGTGTTTGACGCCCCGCGCTTCCTCGCTGCCTTCCGGGGCCTGGTATTTGAAGGGCGATTCAAGAATGAAAGCCTCTACATTGGTTATTTTCATAGCGTTCAGTCAAATAGGATCAAAAACGAGAGCCACTTTCAAGGCCCGGTCATGCTGGTGACTCGCCAGATCAAAGGCTTTTTTCCAGTCTTCAAATCGGATTTCTTGGGTGATCACTTCGTGCAAAGCCAGCTCGGGATCACTTAGGCAGCGCAGGGCTTCGTCCAGGCGGTTTTCGTCGTTGCAGGCTCCCACAATTTCCAGTTCCGACAAATGCAGCGGAAAAAGATTGATTGGAACGGGTTGAAGCACGGCGCTAAAAATAACCAGCCGTCCGCGCGGCCGCAGCGCCGACAGGCAAACGCCCACCGCTTCCGCCGAACTGACCGCCAGAATCGCCACGTCCACCGACCGGGCTGGCGGAACCTCGACAATCTCAGCATCCGGTATGTGCCGCAACCGGAACGGCTCCCGACCCACCACCAGAACCCGGCTGGCTCCCGCCCGACGCGCCAGCCGCGCAATCATATTCCCGAAAGGGCCGTCGCCAACCACGAGTACCACCCGCCCCCGAACATCGCCCGCCCGCGCAACCGCCTGTAAACAAACGCATACCGGCTCCAGCAAGGCCCCCAGCGAAAACGATACGTCCGGCGGCAAAGCCCGAACCCGGTCGGCACGTTGCACGAAATAGTCGGCAAAACCGCCCTCGCGATCATAGCCCAGATGGCCCATGTTGGCGCAGAGGTGATCGAAGCCCCGGAGGCATTCTTCGCAATAACCGCAGGGAACCACCGGATGAGCCGCCACCCGGTTTCCGGGAACGAACTGCGTTACCGCCGAACCGCAGGCCACGACAATCCCGGCAGCTTCATGGCCGAGCACACGGGGCAAAATAATGTTAAACGGATTGGTCGCCAGATCGTGCAGATCCGACGTGCAGATCGTAGCCGCCTGGGTGCGGATCAACACCTCGTCCGGTTGGGGCGATGGAACGGGAAGCTCCGTTTTCACCAGTTCGCGGATGCCGCGCATTTGCAGCGCCTGCATGGTGGAAGGCCGGTTCATGGGCGGATGCGGGTCGCGGGATGCGGCAGACCGAGCAGACGCAGGGCATCGCGGTGAATAATCCCCTCCAGAACGTCCGACGGAATCGGTGGTAACCCGCTGTTTCCCAGAACTGCATTGATGCCGCGCACCCCGATCAGCGACGAACCCGTTGTCGTAAAGGGATAATCCGAACCGAACAGCACTTTCGCATCCGCCCGGTATTCCACCAGCAGACGCATCGAATTATAAAATTGCCAGGGGCGGTAATACAAGGCGGACAAATCGGCAAAAACGTTGGCGTGCCGCCGAATGACGGCAATGGTTTCGCCTTCCCACGGATGCCCCAGGTGCGCCATGATCATCCGCAAATCCGGAAAATCGACCGCAACCTGATCGAAATGAACCGGACGCGAATAGTCCAGCGGGGTACCGCCCACGAACGACGTTCCCGTATGAAAAAGGATGGGCAAACCGTGTTTGACGCAATACCGGTACAGCTCGTAGCACCGGGGATCGCCGGGATGGATGTTCTGGTAGAGCGGAGCCAGTTTGACGCCCACCGCCCCCAAATCCTGGTGGTCGCGTTCCAGTTGTTCCATAAAATCGGGCAAAACCGGGTCGATGGACGTAAAGAACAGCAGCCGTTCCGGGGCGCGGGCGACGTGGGCGGCCACCACTTCGTTGGGAATGTTCCAGTCGGTCTGGGAAGCCTGAAGGCCAAAAACAATGGCCACGTCGGCGTCGCGGGTGGTTTCGAGGTGCCGTTCGCCCACATCTCCCCAAACGGCGGCATCAACACCGCAACGGGCCATGTCGGCTTGTAGTTTGGGACCGAAGTCGGTTTCGGGACGAAAAAAATGCGTGTGAATATCAACAATCATGGTTTCTCAGTAAGCTCACGTAAACAAATTCCGGCCAACCGGCTCATTCCAGCGACCAGTAATGCACCGCCCAGGGCTCCAGTTTCACCGTCAATTTCTGGTTTCCCGGGTTGAGCTGAATGAACGGGTCCGGTCGGAGCCGGTGGTTTTCGTCATTGCCCGCTCCAGTGGCATCCAGAACAATGTGCCGCGTTCGCATCTTTTTCGGCAGATCATTCAGGCTCATTTCGACCTCGACGGTCTGGTCCGAAAAATTCCACAGCATCATATTGTGCATTTGCAGTTGGTCGTCCTGCGTCGCAAAACCGTGCACCTTGTCGCTCGACGAGCTGACTTTCAGCCGTTCGCCCGCCATGCGGGAAAGCAGTTTGAAGGTAAAATACGCCGGACGAAGCTGGTTCTGGTAATCGATCAGACCGCTGAACTGCGCCTGCCGGTTCCACCAGCGGGTCATGAAAGCCGCCCCCGACGGCGAGAATACCTTGGCAAAGGTGTCGTAGGAGACGTACCAGTCGCGAATCTGGTAGTAACACGACCAGTCCAGCCCGGCGTCTTTCATCTGCCAGATGGTTTCGGCTACGTAGCAGGGTTGGTAGCGGGGGTCCAGAATCGGGTTGAACAAGTCCACATTCCACTCGTCCATGATGGTTTCGGCCTTCAGATCCGGGTGTTTTTTCAGCAGATCCAGAACGTAGTCGATCTGCTTCCGGATCACCTGCGGACTGTTGTTGTAATGGTGCCAGGAAACAAAATGCAGCGGTAGTTTCTCTTTCGAACAGGCCTCGAGCAGAGCCGGCAAAATGGGCGACTTAAACCACGCCAAAGCCGGACCACCTACCTTGGCCGTGGGATCGGCGCGCAGGACAGCCGCCACCGTGTGCTTGTAATACCGGGCGTAACTCTCCGGTTTGAAGCGGTAGGGCGTTCCGCCGTCTTCGCCAATATCCACCTCATTGCCCACTTCCCAGTACTGAATCCCGGCCTTACGGTCGCGGTAATGTTTCACGACGTTGTAAACGAGTTCTTCCCACTGTTTGTAGTCCGTCGGTTCAACAATGTCCTGGTCGATTTTCGGAAAAAGCAGCTTCGGTTTAAAACACAGGCTCATCAACGGTTTGGCCCCCGTCAGCAGAACGGACGTCACCATGCTGTCGAGCGTTTTGAAATGGTAGGTGCCGGGTTTGGGCAACAGGTCGTAATATTCACTGACAAAAAGCCGAATGATGCCGGGGTGCAGCGCGCGAATTTCCGTGACGCGGCTGGCAATCATCGGTTCTTCGGAAAGACCGCCCTGCCCCAACGCCATCCGTTCCATGCGCATGGGGCCTTCTTTCTCGCCAAACCCCACACTGACCTGAACCGGTTGGGCCAGAAGCGGCACCGAAACGCTGACTAATATACTCAAAAGGAAGGCTTTAGGTCGCATGCAAGACGTATTTAGACGTAAGATAAAAAGTTTTTCATACCGTTGACTATTTGTATTGAACCGTCACCACATAAGAACCGGCAACCGGTTTTGGAATGCGAACCCACTCCTTTTTGACATCAAAATCGGTCCACGGTTTTCCGTTTACGAGCACGCTCCGCAGCGGTTTTTCCTGCGGATGCCGAAACCGGACGAGTAACTCCCCGGGCGGGTTGCGGTTCGATAATTCGATGCGGGCGGTAATCGAGCCGGTCGCGGTCTGGCTTTCCATCGTAAACGACAGCGGCCCAAAATAGGTCGGTGCGTTCCGAACCGCAATCCGTTTGCCCGCTTCCAGCCACGTCCGCGGAATGGCCTGCCCCAGCAAAAGCGTCTGGTTATCGCGTTCATTCAGCAACATATCCCGGTACAATTCAAACCAAGCCCCGTCGGTACTCGGCGGGCCGTAATATTGCCCCCACGCCCATCGGTGTTCGACCGGCGAAAGCTGGTTGTGCGAAAAACCGCAAGCCATCAGGCTGTAGAAAGCCCGAATGGCGGCCTTTGCTTCGTCGCGTCGCAGGTAAACCCGGGCCTGCTGAACGTAGACCGGCTCGTTGGCGGCCCCCTGATTTTTCAGAAACAGGTTGTCTTCGTGATCGTGCAGCATCGCGGTGCTCAGCCAGCCGCGCGGATCGACTGCCTCCAGCCGGGCCAGGTGCAGCGGGCCGCAATCCACGTCGGTCGGATACCATTGTTCCATCATCCGGCGTGGCGTCATGGCGTCGGTCGGCACAAAATTGTTCCAGCTTCCGTCTGCCAGTTGTACCACCGCCGACTGCACGCTGCTCCGCGCAAACGCCCGTTCCACGTCCTGCTTCATCTTCGCGGCCACCTGACGCACTTCGCTTGCCCGCGGATGACCGTAGACGGCCAGGGCCTGGCTGAAGCGTTCCAGTCCGGCCACGAAGTAAGCCTGTGTAAAGGCCCATTCCCGTTCAGCGTGGGTCAAATCATTCAAAGGACCGCGAATCAGGCCGTTAGCACCGCTGCCGGTTCCGGCTTTGGCCACCTGCGCGAGACACCAGTCCAGCGTTTTGAGCGATTGGGGCAGCAGGACGTCAAACCGCTTGCGGTCCCGGGAGAGCAGATAGTTCTGAGCAATGGCGTATAATTGCCCCGGCGAATAAACGCCCCAGTTGGCAAAACCGCCAATCCGTCCGTCGGGCTGCTGCTGACTCTGGAACATCGCGGCCATCTCGTCGTCGGCCACCTGCCAATGCCCCCGCAACCCGTAGAGCATATAGTCCACGTAAACCGCCTGGTTGATGGGCCAGTCGGCGTTGGTTTGGCCGTAAGCCGTGTTGGCGTAGGGCAAATCCATGTGCGGCTGTCCTTTTTCGTTCAGTCGGTGCCGGGGCAGAATGAGCGCATGCCACAAATTGGCCCGAAACAGGTTGTTCACCGCCGGTTCCGGCACCTCGAACGACGCACCCTGACGGAGCCAGTTTTCCCAATAGTTCACGATGAACGTCCGGGACGCGGCAAAATCGACGGCTTTGAGTTTTGGATAATCGGCCTCCGCGACCGCCGGAGAGGGCAGTTTGGCCAGCAGTTCCCGAGTTTCGCCAGCAGCCACTTCGCCGGTACACGTGATTTCGACCGCCGGGTTGGCATTCGCCGTTGACGGTTTATTGATCTGAACCGAAAACCCGGGGCCGGTTTCCAGCATCAGCCAGATCCGGTTGGTTCCCGGCTCCACAACGACCCAGTCGTCGCCCTTCTTTTGGGCTTCCAATAGGCGGTTTTTCGCTTCACTCGTGAGCCGGAAACCGACTGAAACCGGACCGGTTTTGCCCGATAGCCGAACGCGGGTAAGCATCACGCCCGGTAGTTCACCCCGACCGATGACCGGGAGTGTGGTAATCGGCGCGGCAAACTGCTCGATTGCAGCCTGCTGACTCTCGCGCTCCAGTTGGGTCACACAGATCGGCAAACCGTTTACAATCGTCTGGGATTTCCACTGGCTATCGGGCCACAGGAGGTCCAGCCGGAATTTGTGGGGCGAAGCGAAATCGGGCCGTACGTTGGCCCAGCGATCGATGGCAAATTTGTAGAGCGATCCGTGTGCGGGCGCCGTCACCAGCAAATGCCCCCGGGTTCCCAGGTACTTGGTTTGCCAGGAAACATCCCACTGGTTGGGATTTCCGAAATCCTCCCAGCTTTTTTTGAATTGCTCCAGGGAAGCGTCGGGAGTTTTTGCCACCTGATCGAGCGTTCGCTGACCGGTCAGCGAAGCCAGATGCTGCTTAAAATCGACCGGTTTATCGGCCAGCGTGAGGTAAACATCGTGTTCCGGCAACCACATGGCACCGTGCCGCAGGAGCTGCTCGAGGGCCACGGAAAAGCCTTCCGTACCGTTTTCGGCCAGTTGAACGGTCAGCACAGGCGCATCGGGTTGCTGCCAGGAGTCGTCCTTCAGCCGGGAGGCCTGGCCGGGTGAACCGTTGGCCATTAAATAGCCCCACATCGCGTCGTTGTTGATCGTATGCTGGTCTTTGTGGGACGCCAGTTTGCGGGGAGTTGCCGTGGGTTTCGGCCAGCTTAGATTCACCAGCAGGACATCCACATCGCCCGCGCCGGTATTCAGAACGGATTTGAGAGCCGCCCGGTCGTTTTTTTCGAGGTTCGCGCCCGTCGGGACGGACACCTGCAAGCCCGGTGAGCGGCCCTGCAGTTGAACCGACTGAATCGTCCGCTGCGGGGACCGGTGACCAAAGGAAATCTGCACTTTTGCCTGTTGCAACGGGCTGGTCTGCGCGGGTGCAGCCGGGCCGCAAAAAGAACCGGTCAGCCAGACCGTTGAAAAGCAAAACCAACGACGTATTTTCGTAAAACCGTGCATAATGAATCGGAATAACCCCCGGCTGAATGGAAACCCGCTCAGCCGGGGTGGTAACGTACTCAATAATTGGGATTCTGCGTCAATTTCGAATTTTTATCGATCGCTGACTGCGGAATGGGCAGGACATAATTCTTTTCCGGGAAAAACACTTTGGCCCCTCCGGCTGCCGGAATGACGGTATAGACCGGTTTTCCGCCCACCATGTCAATTTTCATAGCGTGGACCGTTCCGTTCAATACTTTTTCGGCCAGCTTCAGCCGCATTAGGTCGGGCAGGCGTTTGTCTTCAAAAGCCAGCTCGACCCGGCGTTCGCGGTGAATGGCCACCCGCATCTGCGCGGGGGTCATGCCGGGCGTTAAGGGCGGTAGTTCGGAACGGGCCCGCACCAGATTGACGGCACTGTAAACCGATTCGTCGGCCCCAACGGCTTCGTTCTGCGCTTCGGCATACCCCAGTAACACCTCTGCATACCGGAAGAGAATGAAATTGGCCCCGTTCAGGTTGTTGTTGACGCTGGCGTATTTCGTGTTCATGCCTTTTCGCAGGTAATACCCGGTTTTGGTCGATACACTGCTGTTGTTCAAATCCGTCGCATTCAGGCTGCCCACGCCCTGTTTCATGATCATCAGATCGCCCAGCCAGGTCGAACCGTCGTAGACAATCGACTGATAAAAACGTTTTTCGCGGTTCACGTAGGGGTTTTGCGGATCGTAGCCGGAACCGGGTGCCGTGATGGGCAGACCGTTGGCCATGGCATATTCATCCACGATGTCCTGCGTCGGATCGACATGCCCAAAACCGGTCAGGGTGCCATACACAAAGCGGGGGCCGAGATACGACTCCCGGTAGTTGGCCAGCGCGGTTCCGCCCAGGTGCTGCCGGTCGAAGATCACCTCCACATTGTTGTTATTTTCCTCAAAAAACAAGGTGTTGTAGTCCGGAAACAGGCTGTATGCTTTCAGATCCATCACTTTTTTGTAGGTGGCAGCCGCCACTGCCCATTTGGCTTTGTCGTTGGTGGCATTTTTCAGCGGACTGGCGTTAAACAACTCGGTCCACGCCTTTAAGGTCAGGGCAGCGCCTTTGGTGGCCCGGCCCGCTTCGGCCGTGACGGGCAAATCCTCCGCACTGGCCGCGCACTCATCGGCGATGAACTTATAGGTTTCTTCCGAGGTATTGCGGGGCCGGAAAATGGCGTCGCCCTGCGTACTTTGGTTCAGCACATCGGTGATAATCGGTACTCCGCCGTGCGATACCCACAACAGCGAATAATAATAGGCCCGCAAAAACCGGGCTTCCCCCAGCCGCTGTTTTTTCCACGCATCCGGCAAGGCCGACGCCGTTACTTTGGCAATGAACAGGTTCGCTTTCCGGATCTGAACGTACAGCGCCCACCGGTTGGGGGCATTGCTGGGCGTATAAATCGACGCCCCGTACAGGATGGCGCTCGTCCGGCCAGCCTGCCCATTCAGGGAATTGTCGGAATAGTTTTCCCAGGGATCACCGGAGTCCATGGTCGGAACACCGGCATACACATCGTGCAAAAACAGATCGGCGTTGGCGGTGCTGCTCCATAGAGTTCCGTCGGATACCTGATCGCGGGGTTCTACTTCCAGAAAATCCTGGCAGGAAGAAATGCCCAGAACGAGGCAGAGCAAAGCGACGATGCGGGTTCGTCTTTTGATAAATAAATTGTTCATAATCAGTCTCGTTTGAATCATTAAAAGGTCACATTCAGGCCAACTGAGAATACTTTTTGCTGCGGATACGACCAGGGACCGTTGGGCTGCCAGGAGTTGTTCGGACCGATTTCCGGGTCATAATTCACCAGTTTGGTCCACGTCAGCAGATTTTGACCGGAAACGTAAACCCGTACGTTCTGAATTTTCATCTTCTGCGTCACCGACGAAGGCAGACTGTAGGCCAGTGTCGCATTTTTCAGACGCAGGTAGCTTGCATCGCCCACCCAGAAAGAAGAAATCTGCGAATTGTTGACCGTCGGTGAGGACGTCAGCCGGGGGTTTTTCGCATCCGGATTTTCGGGGGTCCAGTAGTCAAAATTCTGAACGTAAGGCAGCATCGTATCCCAGAAGGGCATCACGGACGAGGGCTGATAATACCAGTTGGTTCTGGCCGTTCCCTGAAACAGCAGGTCCAGCGTGAAGCCTTTGTAGCGGACGTTGGGCGAGAGGCCGTAAATAATGCGCGGGGTAGCCGCCGGATCACCGATGGCGGTCAAATCGTTGTCATTGATCTTTCCGTCGCCGTTCAGGTCGGCATACCGGATGTCGCCCGGTTGCACTTTTCCCCACGGCTGGACGGCAATCCCCGGTTTCAGATTCCCGGCTTCGTCAAAATCACTCACCTGAAAATAGCCCAGGTCCTGAAAGCCAAACTGCGTGCCCAGCGAACGGCCGGTCAGCTGGCGGTTGGGATTGTTGGCAGTCACCGGCGACTCGAAAACCTGGAGCAGTTTGTTCTTGGCGTACGTAAAATTGCCTCCGAGTGACACCTGAAGGTCGTTCGAAAACCGGTAATTGGTCGCGAACGACAGGTCGATTCCGCGGTTGTCCATGATCCCGGCGTTCACCTGACTCAAAGCGACCCCGTATTCGGCCGGCACCACCACATCGGGATTGACCAGCATATTCGAGCGTTTTTCGTAGAAATAATCGGCCTCGAACGTAAACCGCCCCTTCCATAAGGTCGCTTCCAGCCCAATATCGGTTTTCTTCGCCCGCTCCCAGGTGATGTTCGGATTGGATTCGGCCCGCTCCCGGATGCCCTGAACGGCGTTTTTGCCGATGACGTAGTTAGTCCCCAACACGCTGTAGGTGCTCAGGTACTGAAACGCACTTCCGGCCAGCGCGCCCACTTCGCCGTAGGAACCCCGGAGTTTCAGGTTGTCGAGCCAGGAGACCTGGTTTTTCAGGAACGGTTCTTCCGACAGCCGCCAGCCGAGCGAAAAGGCGGGGAAAAAACCGTACCGTTTGTCGGACGCAAAAAAGTAGCTGCCGTCGTAGCGGCCACTGGCTTCCACGAGGTATTTATCAGCATAATCGTAGGTCACGCGATACACCAGACCCATCTGCCGGGCCGAACTCGAAATGCCCGCGGTAGACATGTCCGCCTGGCTGGAACTGCCCATGTTGATTTCGTCCACCAGCAGATTAAAGTTCCGGCGGCTGGCACTCAGGCTGGCCAGGTCGTTGGATTTGGCTTCAAAAATACCCAGCGCGCCAATCGTACTTTTCCCGAATGAGCGGCTGTAGTTCAACCCTGCCTGATAGGTAATCTGCTGAATCTGGTCGAGTCCCTGACTGAGCGACGGTTTAGCCTGACCAAAAACACCATCTTTGATCACATACGGCCTTTTTGTGGTATCAATCGACGCTTTCTGAACCGGCAAAGTCCACGTTTTACTCACAATGGTCGTGGGGTCGTAGGCAATCGTTCCTTTGAATTTTAAGCCGGGAATGAACGGAATGTCCTGCTCGATCGACAACTGGGAATACAGGGCCGAAGTGTTGGTTTTCTGGTAACCGCTGTTGAAAAGACTGCCCGTGACGAAGGTTCCATACATGCCATTGCTGTATTGCAGCGGGCCGTAGAGCGGGTGTAGATAGCCGATTAGTTCGAAAATCCGGCCTGTGGCAATCGAAGGATATTTGCCCTGTTGTACCCAGCCGTTCAGGTTCATCGAAATCTTGGTGGTTCGGGTGGCCTGCGCGTCCAGGTTGATGGCCACATTGTAGCGGTTCTGGCCCGTCGCGTCCCACATCCCGTCCTGATGCTGATACCCCAGACTGGCGTAATACCGTGCTTTGTCGGTGCCGCCCGACAGTTCCAAGTTGTGGGACGTCAGGAGGGAATTTTTGTTGATCAGCGAACCCCAGATGTCTTTAAACGTGGGATACGCATCGGGATCCGAACCGTCCTGGTATTTCTGCAGGGCGTAATTGGAAAACGGAATCGGCAGTCCTTCGTTTTTGGCGGCCGCATTCCGCAGCAGCGCGTATTGGTACGAAGTGACATAGTCCGGCAAAACCGTCGGGTTCTGAAAACCCACGTAGCCATTATACGTCAGCGACGGTGCCCCGGTTTTTCCGCGTTTGGTCGTAATCAGGATTACGCCGTTGGCACCGGCCACGCCGTAGGGCGCCACGGCCGCGGCATCTTTCAAGACCGTAAACGACTCGATGGTGTTGGGGTCAAGTTGCTGAAAACTGCGCGGAATGTTGTCGACAATCAGCAGTGGCTGGTTGTTGCCGGTGGACGAAACGCCCCGGATGAAGATGTTCGAGCCGTCGCGGCCTGGTTCACCAGAGCCTTGCTTGACAATGACGCCCGACAACCGGCCACCCAGCCCGTTGCTCAGGTTGGTGATGGGAATCGACGCCACTTCTTTGCCTTTCAGCGTCGATACGGCCGCCGTAACCGACGTTTTCTTCTGCACCCCGTAGCCGACCACGACCACTTCGTTGAGCGATTTGGTATCGGCGTTCAGGGCAATGTCCAGTACGGTAGTGCTGCCGACGAGGATTTCCTGGCTTTCGTAGCCCAGAAAACTGACCACCAGCACGGTTTTGTCGTCGGGAACGACGATGGAGTACAGGCCTTTTTCATCCGTGGTGGTTCCGCGCTGCGAGCCTTTGATGAGGATGCTCACGCCGGGCAGCAGTTCGTTTTTCTCGGCATCGACTACTTTCCCTTTTACGGTGAAATCGACCAGCCGCGATGCCGACGGGCCTGCCGGAACCCGGACACCCGCATCGGCGGCCAATGCTGACCCGGCGAAGCCCGTCGCCACCAGAAACTGGAGACCGCTTAGAACCAGGAATACCCAGGGGCTACTCTGTAATGCTTTTTTCATAGTCTGGAGTCATTATTTTTTGTTAAAAAGTAGGGAGTACGTGGCAGTCTGATGGCGGCAAAATCAAAAACCACCCCTAACACGGATCTGTGGGAGCCGTGTACTCATTTTTCCAAAAAATAATTTTGATTCCGGGAGTTGAAAGGATGTTGGCGGGCGGGGTTGGCTAGCCCAGTGCTATTGTTTCCTACATACACAAAACCGAGCCAACCTGCTGCTTACCGCCCCAGCAATTTCCGGAACGGTTTCAGAAGCAGCCCGCCGATCCGTCGGAATCGTGATGCGCATCGAATCGCTGTGGGTGGTAAAAAACAGAACGAAAAACGAGACTCTGTCCACGGGAGATTCATGCTGTAATTTTCGGTAGCTTGTGAGGTTGTTACGGCCAACTAATTATTTTTATTGGTCGGTTTATTCAGGATATTTGCCCCGGCAAACGTCCGGCGTTATCTTGCGCGATGTTCGACGAAAATACCATCCAAAATCTTCTCTGGCTTCTCATCGTTCTGCCCTTTCTGAGCGGCACCCTGAGCCTGTTGGCGGGTCGGCGAATGAATTCCAGGGCTGGTGGTGTAGCTGCAGCGCTGACGCTGATCGGACTGGTCCTGTCGGTCGTCGTAGCCACCCAAACCGGCACCCATGTCCTGACCTTCCACACGGACTGGCTTCTGATTCCGGGTCGGGCGGTTCCCATCACTTTCCGGCTCGACGCGCTCACCTGGCTGATGCTGATCATTGTTCATTTCATCGCACTGCTGGTCCAGATTTACTCCATTTCCTACCTGCACGACGAGCGCGACCGGTACCGGTATTTCGGGTTTCTGAGTCTCTTCATCGGTTCCATGCTCGGCATCGTTCTGGCGGGCAATCTGATTGTTCTGTACGCTTTCTGGGAACTGGTCGGCCTGTCGTCGTATCTGCTCATCGGTTTCTGGTTCCAAAAACCGGCTGCGGCTGCGGCCGCTAAAAAGGCATTTATCATGAACCGCATCGGCGATGCGGGGTTTCTCCTCGGCATTTTTCTGTTGCTTTTTCAATCAGGAACCACCGAACTGACCGAACTCTCCGATCTATTTGTGTCCAACGGGCCGCTGGCGACGCTGACCGGTTTTTGCCTCTTTTGCGGTTGTATTGGCAAGTCGGCCCAGTTTCCGCTCACCACCTGGCTCCCCGACGCGATGGAAGGGCCAACGCCGGTTTCGGCCCTGATCCATGCCGCCACGATGGTGGCTGCCGGTATTTTTCTGCTCGCCCGCATCCACTTTTTATTGACGCCCGACGCCCTGCTGATCATTACCGGTATCGGCACGATTACCATGCTGATGGCGGCTTATTCGGCTCTCTATCAAACCGATATTAAAAAAGTACTGGCCTATTCCACCGTCTCGCAACTCGGCCTGATGGTGATCGGGATGGGAACCAGCAACGTAACCGGAGCGCTTTTTCACCTGACGACGCACGCGTTTTTTAAAGCCGGGCTGTTTCTGGCGGCCGGGTCGGTCATTCACGGCGTTCATACGCAGGACATGCGGCAGATGGGCGGTTTACGCAAAGCGATGCCCCTCACCTTTGTCGGTTGGGCGGTTTGTGCGGCTGCGCTGGCCGGCATTCCCTTTTTCTCCGGTTTTTTATCGAAAGAAACCATTCTCACCGGTGCGTTCGGCTGGGCGGGTGCACAGGGCGGTTTGGCCTACAGCATCCCCGTGCTGGCAGTTTTGTCGTCCGGACTAACGGCCTGTTACATGGCCCGGCAAGGTCAGCTGGTGTTCTTTGGAAGTTATCGGCCGGCTGACCCCGTGGGTAGTGCGCCCGTTCACGAATCCGGCCCGATGCTCACCGCGCCCGTTCTATTGCTGGCGGTTTTATCCATCGGTTTTGTGTTTTCCGGAAACCCGTTCTCGGCGGAACAGAGCTGGTTTTTCCGGTTATTTCCCGCCGTCGGCGATCACGGGGGCCATCTGTGGATTGCGCTGCTTTCCATTTCAGTGGTTGTGGTTGGTGGGTGGCTGGGCTGGCGAATGCCGGTTTCGACCCAATCCACTTCCCTGAGTCGTTTGTCGGAACACAACTGGTACCTCGACGGCTTCTACAAACGGCTGATTGTTCGGCCTTTCGTTCGGCTGGCGTATCTTTCATACGGTTTCGACCGCCGGGTCATCGACAAGCTGGTTGACTTCGCCGGTATTGGCACTGTCGTGCTGGCACACATGATCGGCTGGGCCGATCGTATGATTGTTGATGGACTCGTCAACGGGGCGTCGTGGCTGGCCCATCGGCTGGGCAACCTGACGCGATCCGTGCAAAACGGCCGGGTGCAATCCTACATTGCCAGCGCGGTGGTAGGTTTATTAGTCATTCTCTGGTTTTTGATCTAGTCGGCACCCGCTTGGGCGGTTTCCGGCAAACTATTATGCTGTCATCACTCCTATTCATTCCTTTGCTCGGTTCGCTGCTCGTGGTTCTTTTGCCCGACAGCCGAAAAAACGTCTACAAGTGGATTACCCTGGTTGCCTGTAGCCTGGAACTGCTGGTCTGCGGAGCGGTTTATGCCGTTTTCGACCCCGCGCAGGCCGACTACCAACTCCTCGAACGCTTCGACTGGATCAGCCTGCCGCTGGGGTCGCTCGGCGTTGTTTCCATTGATTATCTGGTTGGTATCGATGGCATTAGCCTGCCGCTGGTTTTGCTGACGGGCGCGGTCATGCTCGTCGGTGCCCTCTCCTCCTGGACCATCGATAAGCGCTTAAAAGCCTACCACGCCCTGTATCTCTTGCTGACGGCCACCATCATCGGCTGCTTTATTGCCCTCGATTTTTTCCTGTTTTTCCTCTTCTTCGAATTCATGCTGCTGCCGATGTATTTTCTCATCGGATTGTGGGGTGGACCACGCCGGGAATATGCCTCCATCAAGTTTTTTCTCTACACGCTGGCGGGTTCGGTGCTGATTCTGCTGGTGATGATCAGCCTGTATCTGTCGGTCATGGACCCGGTCGAAACCGCCATCAACATCGGTCTGATTGGCGACCGGTCGGAAATCACCGACGACATCATGCGTCAGGTCCAGTTTCTGCTGGCCGACTACAAAATCCAGTCGCAGCAACTGGTGCATACCTTCGACCTGCGCTACATGGCCCACGGCGGCAATTACCTGCCCGACTCGTTTCTGGGGCCAACCGGCGAAATCGTCATCTTCGGCCTTCCGTCGCGGATGCTGGCTTTCCTCTGCGTTTTTCTGGGATTTGCCATCAAACTGCCCGTTGTGCCTTTTCACACCTGGCTCCCCGACGCCCACGTGGAAGCGCCAACGCCGGTTTCGGTCGTGCTGGCGGGGGTGCTGCTCAAGATCGGTGGCTACGGTTTTCTGCGAATCGGCTGGGGGCTGTTTCCCGACGGAGCCGCCGAGTATGCCCTGCTGCTGGCCGGTTTAGGCGTTATTTCGATTGTCTACGGCGGTTTTAATGCGCTGGCGCAGAGTGATCTCAAGAAAATGATTGCCTACTCGTCCGTGTCCCACATGGGTTTTGTGCTTCTCGGCATAGCTTCCCTAACCTCCGAAGGCGTCAACGGCGCCGTCTACCAAATGGCAAGCCACGGCGTGTTGTCGGCCATGCTGTTTTTGCTCACCGGCGTTCTCTACGACCGCACCCACGACCGGCGCATCGATAGCTACCGGGGTCTGGCCAGCACCATGCCCGCTTACACGGCCCTAACCGCCATTGCGTTTTTTGCCTCCCTGGGGCTACCCGGTTTTTCCGGTTTCGTGGGCGAACTCTTTACACTGATGGGGAGTTTTCAATCGCTTTGGCTGCCCGGCTGGATGACGGCCGTTGCCACACTGGGCATCATTCTGGCGGCTGCGTATTTTCTCTGGACGCTCCAGCGCATGTTTTTCGGACCACTCTGGTCGCGCACCGAATTCACCGGCCAGCTTACGGACCTCACAGCCCGCGAGCGGCTCATGCTGATTCCGCTGGCGGTTTTGGCACTGCTGCTCGGTTTGTTCCCCAATCTGTTGTTCAATCTGTCCAACGCCACCGTTGCGCAGTGGATTCAGCGGTTCAGCGTAGAATAGGTAACAGGAACACGGATTGAACGGATCAAAACTAATTTATTCGTAAAAATCCATTCAATCGCGTCCCGGTCGTTCCTGTCAAAAAAATCACCCGCTTCTGTGGCTAAAAGTTTGTATACTTACTTGCGGTAAGCTGACTTGACTAACGGTTTACCGGCGACGACCCTAAACTCACCGCAGAAACGATGTTTTTCTTCATTCTTGGCATACTGGCCCTCATCGTCGGTTTTGCCGTCAATACCCCTTCACTGGCCTTCGCCCGGTTTTCCCGGCCGCTGAAAGTAGTCGGCACGATTCTGGTTAGCATCGGTTTTCTTTCTTCCTCGGTTCGTCAGATCGACGCCGGAACGGTGGGCGTTCAGAGTTTATTCGGGAGCGTGCAGGAGCGCGTGCTGGAAAGCGGCCTGAGTTTTGTCAATCCGCTGGTCAGCATTACTGAATTCGACATCAAAACGCAAAACTACACGATGTCAGCGGTGCATGACGAAGGCAACAACGAGGGCGACGATGCCATTCGGGTTCTGGCCGCCGATGGGCTGGAAGTAGTAATCGATCTGACGGTTCTGTACCGTGTTATTCCATCGGAATCCCCCCAGATTTACCGCAGCATCGGTACGGATTATACCAATAAAGTGGTTCGGCCCATTACCCGTACCCGCATTCGTGACAATGCCGTGTATTACGATGCGGTGGCACTCTATTCCACCAAACGGGATGAATTTCAGACCCGGATTTACAAAACCATCGAAGCTGATTTCCGGAAAAGGGGGTTGCTGCTCGAACAATTGCTGATTCGAAACATCAACCTGCCCGCATCCGTAAAAACCACCATCGAGTCGAAAATCAATGCCGAACAGGATGCCCAGAAAATGCAGTTTGTCCTGCAAAAAGAACGCCAGGAAGCGGAGCGAAAACGCGTTGAAGCACAGGGGATTGCCGATTACCAGAAAATCCTGTCAACCGGCTTGTCTGACCGCCAGTTGCAATATGAACAAATCAAAGCCCAGCGCGAACTGGCCGCTTCGCCCAATGCCAAAATTATCGTTCTGGGCGGACGCGGAAATGTGCCGCTGATTCTGAATGATAAATAACCGGCTTGCCTCCGAAAAACTGCTTTTCAGCAGCAATAGCCCATTCCAAACCCCAAGCAGTACTATAGACGGTCTATTCTACAAACTGGTATGCAATCAACTTCTACGGCTGCTTCAGAGCCTGCCCTTGCCCAACCGGCGCCCGTCCGACGCCTGATGTCCCTGGATGCCCTGCGGGGTTTCGACATGTTCTGGATTGCCGGAGGAGAAGAAATTTTTCACGTTTTAGCCAAAACCACCGGCTGGGCGTGGGCCTTTTTTATGGCCGAGCAGTTCACCCACGTCGAGTGGAACGGTTTTCGGCCTTATGATTGCATCTTTCCGCTCTTCCTGTTCATGGCGGGTGTTTCCACCCCGTTTGCCGTCGGAAGCCGGTTGGAACGGGGGGTTGCCAAAAGCGAACTGGCCCGAAAAATCATCACGCGCGGTCTGATTCTGGTGGTACTGGGCATCGTTTACAACAACGGTTTGTTCACCAAACCCATCAGCGACATGCGGTTTCCGAGCGTTCTGGCCCGGATCGGTCTGGCCGGGATGTTTGGTCAATTGATCTACCTGTATTTCCCGAATCCGAAGGTTCAATACGCCTGGTTTGCCGGGTTGCTGCTGGGCTACTGGGCTGCCATGAAACTCATTCCGGTACCGGGCTGCGGAGCGGGCATCTTAACGCTGGATTGCAGCCTGGCGGGCTACGTCGACCGGTCGGTGCTGCCGGGTCGTCTGTATCTCAAAGTGCATGATCCGGAGGGCCTGTTTTCCACCATTCCTGCCATCGCCACGGCCTTACTCGGCATTTTCTCCGGGAAATTGCTCCGCAGCGACGGCCCATCCGCCCACCGCGATCAGAAAACGCTGTGGCTGGTGCTGGGCGGCATCTCCTGTCTGGTGCTGGGCTATTGCTGGGGGCTGGTGTTCCCGATCAATAAAAACCTGTGGACCAGCTCGTTCACGCTCGTAGCCGGGGGCTGGAGCATCCTGATGCTGGCGTTGTTTTACTGGATTATCGACGTCCGGAAAGTAAGCGGCTGGGCGTTTTTCTTCACGGTGATCGGCATGAATTCCATCCTGATCTACATTGCCGGGGAGTTTATCGACTTCGACTACGCGGCCAAATTCTTTTTTGAAGGCATCCTCAGTTTCTTCTCCGAACCCATCCGGGCGGTGGGCGCCGTGCTGGCATTCCTGGCCGTGAAATGGGCGTTTCTGTATTTTCTGTACAAGAAGAAGGTGTTCTTGAGAGTATAAATAAGTTGTTTCGCAGAGTTAAGCGGAGAACATCAGAGTTTATCAGAGAGAAATAAACTCTGTGTAACTCTGATTTCCTCTGATCAACTCTGCGAAACAATCATTTCTTCTCCAGCAACCCCATCGACTTCAGCCAGCCTTCACAGGCCGCGGGCCAGTTTTCGATGGAGCCTTTGCCCTGCACCCGGAGCGCGTAGCCGTGGCCGCCTTTCGGGTAGATGTGCATTTCGGCGGGGACGTTGGCTTTGGTCAGTGCCAGGTAATAGTCGATGCTGTTTTCCACCGGCACGCCCTTGTCGTCCTGCGCATGGACCAGAAACGTTGGCGGGGTTTTGCCATTCACCTGCAATTCATTCGAATAATACGCAATCTGCTCCTGGCTGGGCGTTTTGCCAATCAATTTCTCCCGTGAACCGCCGTGCGCTTTGGCCCCGAACGTCACCACCGGATACATCAGAATCGCGAAATTCGGCTTGGCGTCTTCGCTGGCGGTGGTGCCCCGGTGGTAATGGGTCGACAAAGTCGAAGCGAGGTGGCCCCCCGCCGAAAAACCGATCACGCCCAGCCGGTCGGTATTGACATTCCATTTGGTCGCATGTTGGCGGATCAGCTTCATGGCCTGCATGGCATCGGCCAGCGGCACTTCGTGTTTGTTCGTCTGCGTCCGGTCGTCGGGCAGGCGGTGTTTCAGCACAAAAGCCGCCATACCGCGTTCGTTGAACCATTTCGCCATTTCTTCGCCTTCGTGTCCGTAGGCCAGTAGGCTGTACCCTCCACCCGGAATGACCAGAATGGCCGCTCCGGTGGCCTTGTCTTTCGGCGGCAGAAAGGCCGCGATTGTCGGGACTTTCACATCGCTGATTCGTAAAATACCGTCTTTGCCCAGCTCCGATTTTTCCTGAACGGCCTCGTTCGGTATCGCATTTGGAATTTGGTTTTTGGGCCAGAGGTCAACGGTTTCCGGTTTTTGAGCCATCGCAGAAGTTGCCAGTAAGAGCGTCGCTGAAAGCAGCGTTAGGGTGAAATTCATAATGGATTTAGGAAGTAGTGTCACCGCATCCGGCGACCGGTTTTTATTATTTTGGCTCGAAAGTAGCGACTTTCCCTTTCAAATACCCAATCACCACCTCCAGCCCCTTCTGATAGTGCAGGTTGTTGGGAATGACAATATCCGCCATCGCTTTGTGCGGTTTGATAAATTCCTGGTAGGTCGGACGGACGTGGTAGTCCCACTGGTGTTTGATCATTTCGGGTGTCAGGGCACGTTCGGCCTGGTCGCGCACCATCCGCCGTTCGTATTTAATCTTGTTTTTGGCGTCGATAAATACCTTCAAATCAAGCTGTTCCGCCACTTCGTCAAAGTGAAAAGCAAAAATTCCTTCCACTACAATGATGGGCGTTGGTTTGAAGATCAGCTTCTGGGGAACCACATTCGGATTGTTGAACGTGTACTCCATCGTTTCGACCACTTTTCCTTCGTGAAGTTGCCGGATGTGCCAGGCAAACCGCAGGTGATCAATGGTTTGCGGCAAATCGAAATTGTGCACCCCAATGTCATCACGCGGAATCTGATCCAGTGGTTTGTAATAATTATCCTGCGAAATCAGGCAGATTTCGTCTTCCGAAAACGCGGAGATCAGTCCTTTCAAAAACGATGTCTTTCCCGATGCGCTCCCGCCCGTGATCCCGACAATGAATGGTTTGGTGGTCATTCTACAAAAATAAAACGTTGAAACCACAATTACCGCACGACGGCCAATTTCCCCGCCAATCCTTCTTTTCCATCCGGCGAAACCGCAAACACAAAATAGACCCCGGTTTCGGCGGATCGGCCCCGGTAGTCGCGCAGGTTCCAGGTGGCGGTTCCGCCCTGCGATCGGGTTTCGTATACCAGTTGCCCCCCCGCATCCATGATTTTGACCACGGTATTTTCGACCAGCCCCCGAATGCTGACCAACCCGCCGAAATCGGGCCGGACCGGGTTCGGAAAAACCGTGATGCCCGCAAAAACCGGGGCGGGTTCGCTGGCCGTTCCGCCGTATGAAACCAGGCCGTTGGGCGTAGCGATAAACACCTCGCCACGCGTGGGTTCAATGGCAATATCGGTGATTTGGGAAGAAGGCAAGGGGCTGTTGTCGGCGGTAAAATTGTTGATCAAAACCGTCCCGTCCTCGTTGAAAAGATAGATTCCGTTGGTAGTTCCAATCCATTTCCGGTTACCGCCGTCGACCGCCAGCGCCGTCACCGACTCGCCACTGAGCAACCGCCGACGGTCGAAAACCGGCCGGTACGCGTTGACGGTTCCGGTAAAAACCGCTGCCGGATTATCAAAAACCGCCACGCCATTATCCGTTCCAATCCAGATCAGGCCGTCGCGGTCTTTCACCAGCGACCGAACGTTCCGATCCGGCAAATCGCCCTCGCCCGACTGGTTGTATAAAAGCCGGGTCCGGTTTGTTTTGGGATCAAAAACCTGCAAACCTCCGCCGTTGTAGGCACTCAGGCGCATCCACAAAAAACCGTTGTCGTCCAGAATCAGTTGCTGACTATCGCCCCGCCCCGGAATGAATGATTCAAACGGCCCGGTTTTCCGCCGGACCTGAATCGTCGCTTTTCCGAAATCAAGCGTCGGTGTTGCCAGCCAGATGTCACCGTTTGGATCGACCGCCAGGCTGCTGATGGAGGCCAGCACCCGGTTCACGACTTCCGGCGAATTGGGGTTGCCGAACGACCACAATCCGCTCCCAAAACTGCCCAGATACGTCCGCTGATCGGTCGGATTATAAGCGGCTGTGATGAAATCGGTGGGCAGTGATAACGCCTGAAAATTCTGCCAGCGCCCATCGCTGAACCGATCGAAGCCCCGACGGCGACGCAGCGGTTTCAGATCGTCGGAAAAACCGCCTGGCAACGCCAGTACCTGACCCGACGGGTCGGCAGCCAGCCGTTGGAAAACATCCGAAGCCGGACCGTCGGGACTAACGGACTGAACGGCGATGCCGGTAATGCGCAGCAATCCGGACAGTGAATCGGCCACCCAGAAACTTCCGGCGGCTTCGGCTATTTCCTTCGGCTCGCCCAGCAACGCGTTTTGCATCAGCGCGCCCGAGGCACGCTGGAGTTCGTCGGGCGCGGTGGCAATCCACTCGGTCGCCGTTGCCAGCAAACCGGTGATCGTCGGCAACGGTTTAACCACCGTCCAACGCCCGCCCTGCCGCTCGGCAACGCCCTGCCCCGGCCAGGCCACATACAGGCGGTTGTTGACGCCTGCTACGGATTGAACGGAAGCACCAGACGGCAGGGAGACGGTTTTCCAGTTGCCAAAAAATGCCAGATTGACCGTTGGCGCGAATCGGGCCGCCAGCAGTCCGCGCGAGGTGGCTGCGTAAATGGAATCATTCGCCAGAGCCGTGGCATGCACCACCACCGGCGTTCCGTTCGGGCCAATATTTCGGTAGGTATCGCGGATTTCCGATTTGACAACATCCAGCACCACAATCCCGAAATCGCAGGCCAGGTAGGCGTCGTTGCCGGTGCGGGACACGTGGTTGATGCGTTTGCTGCCGGGGATCTGCGTGGCGTCGCGTATAAGGGTAATCGTAGTCAGGGTTCCGGGTTCGCCGGAATCGCTAACGGACAGCAGGTCGATGGTGCCGCTGCGGTACCCAACCAGCAACCGTTTCTGGTCCGTTGCATAAAATAACTGACTGACGCCGGTTTCGCTAAATCCGTCATCCCGACTCAGCCGCGTGGCTTCATTCGCCACCGGATCGAAGTAAAAAAAACCATTCTCCGACGCGCAGTAGATTTTGCTCTGAACAGCCGCCAGCGTCTGGGCAGAAAGAAAACTGGGGTGGGAATGCCAGGTGCCGGGCTGCGCCTTCGCGAAGGGAGCCGTGAATACTAAACAATGAATAAACAGTATTAAATATCGAACCTTGAATAACGAATAACGAATAACGAATGCCTGTCCTGAGCGGTTTTCCACCCCCACCACGCTCCCACCCTTCGCTATTCGATATTCAATATTCAATATTCGATATTCATTGATCATTATTCATTCGGAGTCGTCCGCGCTATTCATTACTACTGTCTTCATACACCCACTCCTTGCTAACCACCTGATCCCCCAGATTATAACACCGGCGGCAGCGGGCTTCGTAGCTGTCGGTTTCGCCCAATAATACCTTTTCTTTGGAATGATTCAGGCGGTAGGAATAGCTGGCGATGTCGCCACACACCACGCAAATGGCGTGGACTTTCGTGACGTACTCGGCAATGGCCATCAACTGCGGCATACAGCCGAACGGGTTACCTTCGAAGTCCATGTCCAGCCCGGCCAGAATGACGCGCTTTCCGTTGTCGGCCAGGTGGTTACACACCTCGATCAGCTCTTTATCATCAAAAAACTGGGCTTCGTCGATGCCCACCACCTCACTATCACCGGCCAGCGTCAGGATGTCGTGGGCCGTCTGGACGGGCTGCGAACGAACGGCATTGGCGTTGTGCGAAACGATGTTTTCTTCGTGATACCGCGTGTCGATCAACGGCTTGAAAATCACCACCTTCATCCGGGCGATCACGGCCCGGTTGATGCGCCGGATCAGTTCTTCGGTTTTTCCCGAAAACATGGAGCCGCAAATCACTTCAATCCAACCCGTGCGCAGGTGGGGCGGTTCACGCCGGCGGTTCGGTTCAATAAACATACGTTCGTAGCGTTGAATAGATTACTAATCTGGCACCTTTCTTGTAGTGGCCAAACTGGCTTTAACGAGAATTTCACCAATGTCTGATCGGAATATTCTAAGCGAAAACCATATCTTTACAAAGCAAAGATATTTTGATATGTCGAACAAGTTCAATGCCTCCTCCCTTACTGAATATTGCAAATCATACGCCCGAAAAGTGGCGGGTGATTTTTTTGCCCATCATACCGTCATCAGCGGGCAGGAACTCCTAAAACTAAGCCCCGTCAGTCAGGTCAATTTGTTCGTTATCAGCAGTCTGTCCGACAAATGGCGCAGCGATGCGGAGCGTTTTCGCAGTCCTTTTTTTGATTTTGAACACCCGGATGTCCGGCAGGCGATGCAGGTGTTTATGAATACCGTGTCGCAACACATTTCGGTGCGCCGGGAACATCTGGAGCCGCTGCTGACCGAAGCCACCCGCCGGACGCTGATTCTGCTGTTCGACCCGCGCCACTATTTCGACGAAGCCCTGCGGAACCAGCCCGATTTTTCCCTGACGGCCGAAGCCGCGCACCAACTGACCCGCTATACCCAGATCAACAAGTTTGTTCCGGCGGCTATTGAAGACCGCATGAAGGGAAAAAGCGTCGTTTACGTCAACCAGGCCCTGAACTGGCTCGATGAAATTTTGATGCAGCGAAGCCGCGAGCTGGAAAAACCGGAGAAATACATTCCGTTGTTTTCGGAAAAACTGCTGCTCGACCCCGTGGTTTTGCTCCGTAAATCCTCCTACGAGTTTTCGCCCCCGCAACCGACGCCAACGGCGAACAAGTCCTTTTTTGATACTGAAGTGGAGAATACCGTCGTTCCGGCAACGCCCGCCGTTCCACCACCCGTCAACGGTTCGGGCCTGACGGTTAATGGCACACCCCCGGATGACGATGCCCCGGTACAACCGCTTTTTCTGTCGGATTCAGGTTCTTCCGTTGAACCGCCCGCACCGTCGATGCAGCCCAGCCAGGCAACCGCCCATCTGACCGAAACGTCGACGCTCGAAGAAAGCCTGAAAGTGGATGCCGAAACGACCGGCCCGGCTACGGTTGGCGAAACCTTCTACCGCGCGCCCATCGAAAGCATCAGCAAAAGCATTTCGCTGAATCAGAAATTCATGTTTATCAATCAGTTGTTCAACGGCAATGCGGCTTCCTACAACGAAGCGATTGAAGAACTGAACCGCGCAACGAGCTACGATCAGGCCCGCGATCTGGTTTCATACCGGTATGCCGCCCAGTATCTGTGGGACATGAGCAGCGACGAAGTGGCGATGCTGGTCGACATTCTGAAACGACGGTTTGCGGTGTAATTACTGCGGTTCGACCTGGTAGCCTTCCTTTTTCAGCAACTCGATCAGCCCCTGCGGACCGGGCAAATGCAGTGCGCCCACAGCGACGAAAGTGGGCCGTGAAGCCATCAGGCCCGGTAAACGCTTCATCCAGTTGTGGTTGCGCTCATCAAGCAGGTAGGTCATGTTGCCGAACGTATTCCCGGATTTTTCGTTTAGTTTCCACATGCCCTGCAAATCCTGTTTCAGGTACAGTTCCGTCACGGATTTGCTCATGTCGTGCATCTCGTCCTTTTCCTTCACCATTTCCACCAGGTGCTGCGCCTGTTTTTCCACCGGATCGTGGTCGAACAAAAAAGCCATCTGTTCCTCCATCGTTTCGAGCGCACTGACGGTTTTCCGGCGTTTGCGACCGTCGCTGGCAAAATACAGATCGAGCGGCAAGCCCGTGAAGCTGTTGAGCGTATCGGACTCTTTCTGAACGTAGGCCAGGCTGAGCATGGTGGCCGTCACGATGGGTTTCATCTGGTTGAAAAGCGCCAGATCGTAGCCCGTTCCCTTCTTGAATTCGTCGGCCACAAGCTTGTAATCCGTTTGCGACAGCAGTTTGTCCAGGCTTTTGTCGAGCATCAGCCCCCGCATGGCCATCGACAGCATGGCCGACGAATCGACTTCGGTTTCGACCACCACGCCCTCCGCCCCTTCGTAGGCCGACTTGATTTTGGGATTCTGGTTCAGGTAGCTATCCTTCATAATGTGGTAGGTACCAAAGAGATATGACGGTTTTTTTAGCCCATTCCCCGATACCTTCCACAGCAGGGATTGCGAAAATGTGGTCGTGGAGACGAGAACCAGTAAAAAAGAAAGCGTTTTCATCAGTGTAAAAAATAGCGTATCAATAAATGGTCTGCTGTTTCATGGATCGAACGCCGAGGTACAGCAGTAAACCGACCGGGCCCAGCAGAAAACAGAACAGCAGACACGGAATCATCCAGCCGTGCGGTACTTTCCGGCGTTTGCTGTCGCGCAACATCCAGCTTCCCACCGTCAGATCGAACGCCAGGTAGTGAATCCAGCCGGCCAGCAAGGCGGCACCCTGGCTGAATAACGTTTTTATTCCCGCCAGCGTGCTAAACGATTGCCAATCCAGGCCACTATCTCCAAAAAAAAGATAATAGATGTAAAAAACCGCCAGCAGGGCCGGAATTGGAAGCATTTTGGTGAGCCAATCGGTGGGTGCCCAGCGGGGCGCAAAGAGCATCAGCAACCATTGCGGCAATACGAGTGTATTGACGATTTGAAAGACAGTATCGGTTGACATCAGTTTGGTGTTGACAGGACAAAGTATAGAAAGTTATTGATAGCAGAACAAAAACCGCCCCAATCTGCCGCGCCATTCAGAAAAATGATCGTACGTCGCAACCCGATCCGAAAGCGCCTTCCATTCATCACAGACGTTTTTTTTCTTTCCTAAAAATTTAGTTACTTACTAAATGGACGATCATTCTTCGTCTTATTTACAGGTTTTTTATCAACATTCTATGAAATCAAAACTATTTCATGTGAAAAGTGGCTTTCATGGGCTACTCTTTGTCCTTTTTCTGCTGGTCGGCCGGGAAATTCAGGCCCAAACTATGACGTATACCTTCCAGGGGAAGGTAACGACAAAAAACGATGGCAAGCCGATGCCCGGCGCAGCGGTAGGGGTCATTGGCACCACGTCCGGCGGCATTTCCGACCAAAATGGTGCCTATCGTTTTACGGCTAATTTAACCCCCGGCACCTACACGCTCCAGTTCAGTTCCATTGGTTACCAGACACAGCGGCAGAGCGTTACGCTCTCGCAGACTACCACCGTTTCGACCGACGGTAGCCTGGCCGATGATGCCCTGGGCCTCGACGAAGTGGTTGTTACCGGAACGTCCGGCGCCACCAGCCGGAAACAACTGGGTAATACCATTGCGACCGTGCAGGCCAAGGACCTGCAACTCTCAGCCGCCACCTCGATTGATCAGGCACTGGCGGGTAAAGTGTCCGGCGCGCAGATTACCCAGAACTCCGGGAACCCCGCCGGTGGCATCAGCGTGCGGCTGCGGGGTCCCAGCACCATCGTCG
Organism: Larkinella humicola; assembly: GCF_008727875.1. Taxonomy (GTDB): domain Bacteria; phylum Bacteroidota; class Bacteroidia; order Cytophagales; family Spirosomataceae; genus Larkinella; species Larkinella humicola. The sequence continues at coordinate 232,502 of NZ_VTWS01000009.1, forward strand.
GCTCGTCCGATCCGCTCTACATTGTCGATGGCGTGATCGTCAACAACGATTCGCGGGAACTGATCGACTTGGGAGGTTACTCGCAAAACCGCCTGGTCGACATCAACCCGAACGACATCGAGCGCATCGAAATCATCAAAGGTGCGGCCGCAGCGGCCATTTACGGGTCGCGGGCCAACAACGGGGTCGTACAGATTTTCACCAAACGGGGCCAGGAAGGCCGCCCGACGATTACGTTTTCCACCCAGTTTCGGTTAAGTGACATTCGGAAAACGCTGCCTTACAACGAACACCCCGCTACGTTTGCCAACGCGACCGTAACGGACAAGACGCAGACGCCGGTTACGCGCTACGATCTCCAGAAAGACATTTTCCGAACCGCCACCGGCCACGAGCAATACCTGTCGGTTTCGGGTGGAACGCCCACGACCCAGTATTTTTTCTCCGGGTCGCTGTTTGCCAATCAGGGCATTGTTCAGGGGTCGGATTTCAGCCGGGCTTCCAGCCGGATGCGCATTCAGCAGACGCTGACCAAGTGGGCGACGCTGAGCATCGGTTCGGCGTATACCTACAGCAACAGCAAGGAAATTCCGAATGGCGGGATCAACGAAGCCTACGGTGCGCTCACCGGTTTTATTTTCAGCAACAACTTCATCAATCCGCAACCCGATCCGGCCACGGGCGTTTATCCCTCGACGGCCCCGGTTTCGGTGGTGCGTCGCACGAACCCGCTGGAAGCCATTGCGCGCTTCGATTTCCGCCAGCGGACGAGCCGCTACATCGGTGATGCCCAGCTTAACCTGACGCCCCTGCCCGGTTTAGGCATCGACTTCACGTTCGGTCTGGATACGTATTCCCAACTGGCCACGGGCTACATTCCGCCCAACAACACGACGCCCTCGTACAACGCCGGGTATTCGCGCAAAAGCGAAGCGTCGATTTTGCAGTTGAACAACGACCTGAACATTCGCTACCAGGCCAGCCCCACCGAATGGCTGAAATCCACGACCGGCATCGGCGCTACCTTGCAATACGACCGCAGCTTCACGACGGGCATCACCGCCCAGCAGTTGGGCGTTTTCGGCCAGACCGTGAACAACGGGGCCAACATCCTCGCGGCCGAAAGCCGTACTGAACGGAGTTTCTTTGGCGTATTCGCGCAGCAAACCTTTGGTTTGTTCAACCGGTTTTTCGTGACAGCCGCCGGTCGGGTGGATGCCGCTTCGGTCTACGGGATCGACAACCGCTGGCAGTTTTACCCCAAGGTGAGCGGTTCGTACGTCGTGTCGGACGAATCGTTCTGGAAAAACTCGTCGCTGGCAAACGCCTTGCCGGACTTCAAAATTCGGGCGGCCTGGGGACAAGCGGGTAACCTGACGGCCATCGGTCCCTACGACCGGTTTACCAACTATTCGCCGGTTTCGGTGGGCGGACAGGTGGGCTATGCTGCTCCCGCGCAGTTGGGCAACTTCAGCGTGAAACCCGAACGGCAAACTGAACTCGAAATCGGAACGGATTTCAGTCTGGCCAAAAACCGCATCGGCGTGGAGTTTACCTATTACCACAAGGAGGTGAAGGATTTGATTCTAAACCGCACGCTGTCGCCGAGCAGTGGCTACAACAACCGGTTTGTCAACATCGGTACCATGACCAACCGCGGTTTTGAAGTGCTGGTGCGGGCGATTCCTGTTGAGACGAAAAACGTTCGCTGGAACATTACCGCGACCTATACGCAGAATAAAAACGTGACCGACGGTGTCGAAGGCAACGGCGTGCTGCCTTTCGCGGGCGGTTTTGGGCAGGTGGCGGCCGTCAACGGCTACCCACTGGGCGCTTTTTACGCCACGTTTTTTGCCCGTAATCCCGACGGAAGCCTGTTGCTGACGCCGGGCGGTTTGCCCCAGCGCGAGCGGGGGATTCAGGGTGCCAACGGTACATACACCGTTCAACGGGCCGCAGACGGCCAGCCGAGCGGCACGATTTTGAGCAAGGTGATCGGTAACCCCAACCCGACCGCCATCTACTCGCTGATCAACGAAGTAGCGGTGGGATCGCGCTGGTCGTTCCGGATGCAGTGGGATGCCATGCAGAATTTCGACGTGTTCAACTTCACCAAGCGCGTGGGCGACCGCGATCTGTACGGCGGTTTGAAAGGCTACGAGCCCGAACTGCGCGGAGAAGTTCCGAAAGGCACGAGTGCTGCCCTGTTCAGTATTTTTGAAAACTGGATCGAAGACGGTTCGTTTGTCAAACTCCGGGAGTTGTCGGCAGCTTATACGGTGACTCCTAAATTCTGGGGCTTCCGCAACGTGCGGTTCAGCGTAGCGGGTCGCAACCTGCTGTCGATCGACAACTACAGCGGCTACGATCCGGAAACCAATGCGGCCGGTCAATCCAATGCCGTTCGGGGCTTCGACTTCGTGGAGGTTCCCATTCCGCGCACGCTGACGGTAGGCATCAACGCAACGTTTTAACGATTTTATCTGGTAAACCGGGGGCAGCTTCGGCGGTCTCCTGTTCTTTCCAATCCATTTGATATGAAGCCAACACGATTAATCATTTTCTTCGCTTTTCTGCTGCTGGCGGGCTGTAAGCTCGACATCACCAACCCCAACGGCCCCACCGACGCCCAGGTGCTCAGCACCCGCGACGGCATGATTACGCTCAGCATCGGGATGCGGCAGTTTTATTCGACTTCCGCGCTCGAATCGCTGCTGCTGGCCCCCGGCACCACCACGCGCGAAATCAAAGGAATTACGACCTTTACGAATATTCTGGAGCTGGAAGCGGGCGGTACGGGCCTGCCCACGTTCAACGGGAACGTGCTGGGCCTCTGGCTGCGGATGCTGCGGGTCATGGGCATGGCCGAGGATCTGATCGCCAATGCGCCCACGGTTTTAGCCAACGAACCGGCCCTTCGCAGTGGCATTGTCGCCCACGCCAATCTGTTCAAGGCAATGGCCCTCGGCGGACTCGCCACGGCTTTTGAGCAGGTGCCGCTGCAAACCAACAAAACCGGGTCTGTGACGTTCTCCGACCGCAAAGCCGCCCTGACCGAAGCCATCCGGCTGCTGGACGAAGCCGCTTCGCTCGTGGCAACCAACCCGCCAACGGCGACGTTCACCACCCAGGTAACGGGGGCCGATTTCGATCTGGTCAACACCATTCAGGCCTACCGGGCGCGGTATAATCTGGCGGCAGGCAATTACCCGGCGGCACTGGCCGCGGCCAATGCGGTGAATCTGACGGCTCGCTCGCAGTTTGTGTACAACACGCAAAGCCCGAATCCGATTTACCAGCAGGTGCAGATTTCGGCGAACTACGCGCCCCGGGCCACGCTGGGCTTACCGGCCACGCTGCTCGAAGCGGGCGACGGTCGGCTGGCGTTTTACCTGTCGACACCCGATAAAACCGTCAATGGCGAAGCCCTGAAAACGCTCAAAGGGTTTTTCGACGCCATCGACCGGCCCATTCCAGTGTATATGCCCGACGAGGTGCGGCTGATTCGGGCGGAAGCCCTGGTGCGCAGCAATGGCGACCTGAATGCCGCCGTAGCCGACATCAACGCCGTTCGGACGCAGCGAACCGGTGATCCGTTCGGGGTGTATCCCGGACTGGCTGCTTACGCCGGAGCCGTTACAGCGGAAGCGTTGTTAACGGAGATTTACAAGCAACGCGGAACCGAACTGTTCCTGACCGGGCTGCGGCTCGAAGACAGCCGCCGGTTTGGACGCCCCGCCCCGCCGACCAGTCTGACGGAACGCAACCGGAATTTCTACCCGTATCCCGACCAGGAGCGGTTAACGAATCCGAATACCCCCGCTGATCCGGCGATTTGATATGAAATTGGTTTATTCCTGCCGGTATTCAAAATTGAACACCGGCAGGAATAAATATTTTGCTCGAATTAAATTACCAGCCCAAACCGATGACGGCGTTGACGCGGAGAGCAAGGCTGGGCTGATACGTATTTTTATAAAAGTCCCCGAGTGCACGACCCGGCCCGTAAACATGGTTTTTCTCCCGTTTTGGAATAGTGATTTCTGGTCCAACATTGAGATCGACAAAACCCCGTCGCCCGATCCGGCGTTGAAATCCCCACATGGCTGAAAGCAGTGGTGCGCCATACGCCCCCCCCTATATCATAATTATTCGTCCCTGCGGATGATCCAGTTTTTGTATCATAGCGGTGTTCGATGACTCGAACCGAAAGCGCCCGAGTATATTGAATACCAATGTAGTTTCCCGAGAAATTATTGGCCGCTTTTCCTTCCCGGATGCGTTTTGCCATATCGTAATAAAACCGAGTTCCTACTTTGGCATAAACAAATCCTCTGAACATTCTATCGGTATCAATATAAGTTCCATTATTATAATAAGGCACCGCAAATTGATCATACTTATTGTACCGAAGCATAAAATCAAACCCAGCCATCACCGAAAAAGAAGGCGTTATTTTCCGTTCCACCGATACATCCGCGTTCAGACCAATTCGGAATGAAGGCCTTCCCGTAAAATCCCGATCCCCGGCATTCGGCCAGAATCCCAGTTTGAACAGCGTTTTCTCCTCCACATTGGCCCGTGTGATGTAGCGATAAAACCGCTTGAGTTCGCTGGTGGTGATCGTGCTGTCTTCCTGAGAATAGGTCGTTTGCTGGGCGAAAACGGAAGATAATCCCCAAAACATCGCAAAAGTAAAAACGGCAATCGCCTTCATATCCAATTTGTTTAGTATTTCTGTCAACCTCTTTTACTTCGCCAGCGTCACCCCGCCCACGCTTGGCTGAATGACCATTGGGCTGTATGAATTCGTTACGGAAATGATGCCTTTACTACCACTGGATGAATACCGAAAGCGTCGCTTGTGGGCACTCAGGTGTCCGCTGTAGAGTTCCGGCACCTGAATCGTCGAAAACGTCGTTTCGATCTCATACTGAAAATCGTCCAGCCGTTTGGGATACAGAAAAACCTCGGTGCGGGCGGCCTGAACGGTCAGGGCCGTCAGGCTGGTGACGGGCTGAATCGAGAGTTTGCCATACCGGCTTTGAATGGTGCCGTTGCCGCTCAGGTCGCGGAGGGTGATTTCGGCTTTTTCGGCTTTGATGGTGAAAAAACCGCCCAGCTCCGTCGCATCGATGTCGCCATAGTCGGAGATAACCGTTGTTTTTCCGTTCAGGCTGAAAAGAGAGAGTTTACCAAATTCCATCTTCAAACTCGTGTCGCCAGCCAGATCGCTGAGAATCACGTCGCCGAAGGTATTCTGGAGGCTTACGGCGCAGCGCGTCGGCACCCAGATTTCATAAACCGCCTTCAGATTGCCCTTGATCGCGCCCGCCCGCTGCGGAATCGTGAAGCGGTTGGAAAGATCGATGACGTTGTTGCGGGTTTGAATGTCGTAGTTCAGGTACCCCAGTTCGCGTTCGGCCACCTCGCGCTCCGGGTGTTTGGCAATCAGTTTCAGCCGCACCAGCACCGTTGTTTTGCTCCAGCCTTTGATCGTAATGTCGGCTTTCTGGGCCGTCAGGTTCACGCGCTGGCCGACGCTGTAGGGCAGTTCTTTTTCCACGGTTTTCGTCACCACCTGCAGCCGGGTTTGGGCCAGGGTGGAAATCGTCACGAAAGTCAGTAGAAAAAGCAGCGTTTTCATATCGTTAAAATCCGGACGAGTTCTTTGGTCACCTCAGCGCGTTCGTTTTCAATCTTGATCTGGGCCTGCACCAGCGCCGGGTCGTTGCCAAACACCAGCAATTCCTGCTCAACGGCTTCTTTCCGGCTGCTCAGTTCGTTCAGGTGCTGTTTCAGTTCCTTCACTTCCGGTTTCTGACACACAACGGTTTGCTGCGCACACTGCTCGTCAATAAAACGTTCAACTTTCTGATCAGCAGCCGATTGCAGCGGCTCCGACGCCACCGTCAATTCCGTTTCAACGACTTCGGTTTGGTAGCTAATCGTCACTTTTTCGTCGGAAGCCGGTCGCACAACCAGCCAGGCTCCCGTCACTACCGCAGCGGCTGCGGCTGCCCACCTGAATGAATACTTCCAGAGCGCCCGAACCACCGGTTTTTCCAGTTGCCCGGCAATCTGTTCCCAGGCATCGGCTTTCGGGTCAAAAACCGGCAAGTCGTCCAGCGCCCGGTCAATCGTTGCATCCGCCCGCAAATCCGCGTCGATCCGATCCCACAGATCGGGCCGGGGTTCGTGTTCGGGCAGTTGTTGCAGTGCTTTCGTCCAGTTCATCGTCACCTGAATTCAGATAGCTTTTTTCGCAATAATTTCCGGGCGTAGCTGACCTGCGATTTGGAAGTTCCTTCCGAAATGTTCAACATGGCCGCAATTTCGTGGTGTTTATACCCTTCGACTTCGGCCAGCACAAAAACCGCCCTGGCGCCGTCGGGCAACGACCGAATGGCTGCATCCAGAACCGCCCCGGTGATCGTGTCCGGCACCTCAACGGGCTGATCGTGAAACTGTTCGTCGAGGGTTTCAAACCGCCATTCGAGTTGCTGTTTTCGCAGCGCCTGCCGAACCACAATTGTTTTGATCCAGGCTCCCAGCGTCGACTGAAACCGGAACGAGTCCAGATGCCGGAACACCTCCACAAAGGCATCCTGCAAGGCATCATTGGCGTGGTCGTTGTCGTTCAAAATCCGCAGGGCCACCGAAAACATCGCCCGTTTATACCGCTCGAACAACAGCCGTTGCGCCATCCGCTGCGCCACAGGCCGATCCTTTCGCAGACAGAAGTCAACGAGTTCACTTTCCGATATATCGGGCGTCAGCGTCAAAGGAGCCAGGCTTGGGTTGAACGTTCAACCTAAAGGGCAGAAAAGAAGGGAAAAGGTTGGAAAGGGAGGGGAAATAATGTAAAATGGAATGTAAAATGAGTAATGCAAAATGGGGAATGTAAACGTGAATCAGGACTTTCGCTTTTATCCCTAACTTCCCCAACGTCGGCCCCACCTGAAGGTTACGCCAGTAGGTTTTGACCTTGAAAAGACATAAGTTCCTGAGCCGCACGGGAAAGAACCAGACTCAGCACAAGCCCGAAGGGCTGCCCTGTGGATAACCACGGATGCAATCCGGGGACGGGACAGTGAGCTGAGGGGGTTGACTCAGGCCCTGACCGACTCAACCCTTTCCGGGTTAGCATGGTTGGCTTCATACGTCCGCCTAGCCCCGGATGCAATCCGGGGTTATCAGATTGGCAGCCCTTCGGGCTTTTTAGGTATCATTTTACATTCCTTTTTTACATTTCTATCCGTATCACCTGCCCTTTTTCGCTTTCCGTCACCACCAGGCCGAGTCGTCCGGTGGGGTCGAAGGCGCAGTTGGTGGGGTTTTCGCCGGGGAGTGGGAGCGTATCCACGAAAACACCGGTGGGCTTGTAGATCCGGAGGCACCTACCGCCGTAAATGGCCGCATAGAGGAGATTATCCGGCCCCAGCGTCAACCCATCGGGGCCGAAACCGTCCGGACCGGTTTCGGCCCAAACCGTCGGATTGATCCAGTTCAGACCAACGGAATCCCAGCGACCGGCCCAGATGCGCTTGCGCTGGGTTTCGGCCACGAGCAGGGTTCGGCCATTCGGCAAAAAGGCCAGGCCATTGGGGTAGAATAGTTTTTCGGAGATTTTTTTCACCTCGCCCACGGGTGAACACACGCAGACAGAACCCGGTTCGTCGTCGTCGGGCGAACCGGGACAGGTGAAAATCAGGTTGCCTTCCGGGTCGAAAATCAGGTCGTTGGGCCAGTTGAGCGGTTCGTCGGCAATGTGATCAACGATGGTTTCGGGCTCCTGATCGGGGTAATTGATGCAACGGATGGCGTGCAGACCCGAATCGCAGAACCACAGCCGGTCACGGTCATCGATATACAGACCATTCGGGCGGCTCCCAATGCCCACATGAACCCGACCGCTCGTTCCATCCGGTTTGAGCCAAAACAAGCTGGCTCCCTCCTGCTCGACACACCAGAACGTCCCGTCGGAGGTAAAGGCCGGACCTTCCGGGAATTGCAAACCGGTGGCAATAACATCCCTGTTTTTCATGGTTAGGAGCCGTGTTGATGAAATCGTGTAGCTGCTAAACACGAAAACCGTCAATCTGGTTAACGGAGAATGTTAAATATAAAAGTGTTTGTAGTGCTTCACTACTTTTACATTCAACATTCATCATTTTTCATTTATGATTCCTTTTTAGTATTTTCATTCGGCTATTGATCAATCCTTAACCCCTTCCTTATCATGTGCCGGTTCTTGCTTTTTCTCCTTTTGATTGCTGCAGCCTGTTCGCCCGGCCCGCGAAAGGGCTTGCAGATGGAGCCCAACCAACTTTTGCGCCAAAGCAGTGATCTCTACCGCACCGAACCCAGCCAGCCCATCAAATCCGTCGGGGCCACTTTCCTGAGTGGCCAGCAGGTCGTCATTCGTTACCCCGACGGGCGGACCGAAAAAGTACCCAGAGCATCGGTTTGGGGGTATAGCAACAAAAAAGGGAAGATTTATCGCATCTACGGAAAGACAGAGTACGAAGTCGTTACCGTGGGCGACGTGATTACGTACGAACAGCAATCGACACGCAATACGATAGTCGGGAGCCAGACGACGATTACAACCGTTATCGAAACGTTTTATAGCAAAACCCTCGACAGCAAAATCTTTAGTAGCCGCAAAAAAGCGTTAAACGATCGGGGTAGCTCATAGACCGGCGAACGGTTTTTTCCGGAACTTCTTGATGCGGTGAAACGTCAGGAAGTTGGCATCGTGGTTGTTGTGCGCCCCGCCCAGACCGTCATCATATGCCGTGCGTGAGAGCAGAATGATGTCTTTTCCTTCAAACAGCCAGTCGACGTACTGAAAACCGTGTTTGGCAACGTCGGGGTGCTGCAACACAACTTGCCGCAGTTCCCAGGTCTTCAAGTCTTTCGAGCTGCACAATGCCTGCGTATTCCGCAAACTGGCCGGATTTTTCCCAGCATTGGCCTGCTTGAACGCCTGCGGAATGTAATTCGTCAGCGTCCAGTAGAGCTTTGATGTCGGATCATACCGAATCGTGAATTTCTTGCTGCCACCGGGGAACGGCACAAAACCGGTACCGACATCGAAGCTGGCGGTTTTGCCATCCGTACTGATGCGCACGAAAGCGGCCTTTTCGTCCAGCGAGACTTTATGATCGACGCGCAGAATATCCAGCATTTCACCGTTCGGACTCAACACCGCATTGCCTTCAATCCAGCCGCCAAAACCGTTGTTCAGGTAGGTCGAATCGTGCCGCAACACGTTGCTGCTGGTCCAGTTAGCAGCTTTCATCGGGTCGGCTTCCAGCGGCATCGACAGCATGAACGCGCCGTAGCGTTTGCCCCACTTTTTGATGGGCCCCATCGCGTCTTCCATCGCCCGCCAGAGTCGTCCGTCGTGTTCGAGAAACGGCACCGGGGCGCAGTGGTACTCGCCCGCCAGCAACAGGCCGTTTTCGCCATCGGTCGGGCTGGTCCAGGTGACGCCGTTGTCGTCGGATTTTCGGATGATCGTGTTGCCGTGGTGTTTGTCGGTGCCAAAGAAATACAGACCGTTGCGGTGGACGTAGAGTTTTGACCAGAACTGCCCGTTGATTTCCGCGATCTGCGTCCAGGTTTTGCCCTTGTCGGTCGAGCGGTAAATGCGCGAATTCGGTTTAACGAACTCATTGGACTGGGGGCCAAACAGGTCGTGAGACGCCAGATAATCGCCGTTGGGCAACACGCACAGGCTGGGCGAACCGATATACAGCCCGGAAGACGCCGGGCTGTGGGCAACGATCACTCCCGGCACCCGGGAGAAGTCGGGCGTTTGCCCAACTCCGTTCCCAGGCCACGAAAGGAAAAGAATGCTATAGAAAAGAAGGGTTTTGATCCTGCTGGTAGTCATGTACCAGAAAGGCCCGAAGACCGGTTTTTTACTTAGCGGGTGCGTCGGTCTTTTCGAGACGAATCACCTGCCGGTCGGCCAGCAACCGTTCCCGTAGTTTGGGGTACGAAACCTGTTGAACGGCTACGCGTTTTTCATTCGCCAGCACGGCCGCCGTGCCACAGGCCTGCCCCAGGGCCATAAAGGTAAATTCGATCCGAATGGCTCCGTAAGCAATGTGGCTGGATGATGGACAGGAAGCCGACAGCAAATTGGTGCATTGCGAGGCTTTGGGCACCAGGGCCCGGTATGAAATGGGTAACGGTTGCCACTCATGGCCGCCAAACACAAATCCTTCATTGTAGGCATAGCCCTCTTTTACGAGGGTACGAACATTGTGTACGTCGGGAGGCCAATAGGCCAGGGCCACCGGGTCTTCAACCGGCGTCGGGTTGTCTTGTTTGACATGGTGTTCCGTAATCACATAGTCGGATACCATCCGGCGGGCATCGCGTACGTAGAATACCCGGGGCCAGCCGCCATTGTCGGTGAATTCATCCCTGGCGAGTCCCCACTGCGACCAGGTTTTTTGCAGATCGGGGTCCAGTCGGCCAATTTCGGGATCCGTAGCTAAAAAATAGAAAAGTCCCAGCGTGTGATGCCGGTGGAAATCAATGATCTCCTTTCGTTTTTGGTACGTTCCACCCGGATACGCATAATTCATCCCGTTCAGGTTGTGCGATACGTCCCGGCCCCCGTTAAAATCCGTCTTCTGATTTGGGATATTCGCACCCGGACGATACAACCTTCCGCCCGCTTTCAGATACCGTTCGAATAGTTCGTACTTCTTTCGGTCATAATCTGCCGGTTTCGGAAACGGGATTCGGTTCTCCGGCTTGTTGGTCAGACAGACTCTGAAACAATAGGCCTGGAGACGGTGGTCGCCTGAGCCAGGCTGTCCCAGCGGCTCGCCGGATACCCCATAAATCACCCCGCTGGAGGGATCGCCCGGCACGTTGTACGGGTCTACCTTCACCGCAAACTGGTTGTGGTCCGTGACGGCCCGAATGCCGTTTTTGGTTTCGTTATAAACACTGTTGGCTTCGCGCCCAATGGCCGTACTGACCCCGGCCCGATCCAGCAAATCGCCCTCCAATGTCGCATCAATGAACGTTTTTCCGCGATACGTTTTTCCGTTCGTGAGTTTGATTTGCTGGATGGCTGTGCCTTTTTTCGAGACAGCCCCCGGTGTTTCCAGCAACTGGCTTTCATACACCACGACAATCTTATGCTCGGCGACCCAGTTCTTGATTACCTGCTCGGCCACGTGCGGTTCGAAGCGCCAGATGTCTGCTTTTTTGGTTCTGGAACGCAGCACCTCTTCAAATTCATCGCTACGGCCATAGACTTTGACAATCCGCCGGTAAAATTCAAGGGCCAGGCCCCCAACGGCAGGGCTATTCTGAAAATCTTTTTGATTGTCGATATCCGTTCCGCCCAGCCCTTCGACCATGATGCCCCCCAGATGCTTACCCGGTTCCAATACGACCACCGACTGGCCCATACGCGCTACCTGAATAGCTGCCATGACCCCCGCTGGTGTTCCGCCATACACGACGACATCATAGGTTTGTTGGGCCTGGGCCTTCCAGGAAAGCAGGAAAACCAGGAATAAAAGTTGTTTTCGAAAAGTCATTGCGTTCGCGTTTAATAGCCGTCGTTTTGTTTTAAAGCCGAATTTGCATCCATTTCACGTTGCGGAATGGGGAACAGGACGTTGGTTGCTTCGATGGCGGGACTCCGACCGTACGACGTTTCGGCATTTACCGCATCCAGCAAACGTCCTGTCCGAACCAGATCGAACCGCCGGTTCGCTTCAAAAGCAAACTCAAGCCGCCGTTCCAGCAAAACAGCCTCCTTAAACTGCTGCCGGTTGAGACCACTCAGTGGTTGAAGACCCGCCCGCACCCGCACCCGATTCATCGCAGCATAGGCCTCGGCATTCGGGCCGTTATTGGCTTCCGAGAGTGCCTCCGCGTAGATCAGCAGAATATCTGAAAAGCGCTGGACACTAAAACTTTTCCCCCCTCCTCCGCTGACGGTAGAGGTTACATCGGCCAATTTCCAGAACGACACGGCCCGGGCGGGATCGGCATCGTCGGTTGACAGGGTAACGGTTGCTTTGGTAGTCGGATGAACATACGACGTCAGGAACGTGACCGCTTTGCGTTTATCGGCGGCCGTGTAGCTATCGAACAAGCTTTTGCTGACCCGAAAAATACCGCTGCCCGTACTCGGTACGATGGGTGCTCCACGCGGGGCATACCCCGTAGTAAAATTGTTGCCCGCCAGATCGGTGATGTACATGACTTCAAAAAGGGATTCTTTTCCACCCCGGTTTTTCAGATCAAACACATCGGCATAATTGGCCCAGAGATCATAAATCCCTGAATCGATCACCTCTTTCGCCTTAGCAGCCGCCTGTGCCCAATACGGCGAACTCGCATTGGCTCCCGCCCAGGTTAGATAGACTTTGGCCAGCAGGCCCTTCGCAGCGCCCGATGTTGCCCGACCGATGTTGTTGCCCGTATAACTTTTAGGCAATACCGTTTCGGCTTCTTTCAGGTCGCTTTCAATTAGCTTATACACCTCATCGACCGAAGCCCGCGCTACATTCACATTTTCCAGTGAAGTCGTTTCGGTGGTCACCAGCGGCACATCGCCAAAAAAGCGGACCAACGTAAAATAGTGCATGGCCCGCAGAAATTTAGCCTCTCCAACGTAGCTTTTCCGGGTAGCCTCCTCCATCGGAATGGCCGGAGCCCGGCTGATGATCAGGTTGGATCGTTGAATACCGGTATAGGCATTACTCCAGATGTTTCCGACAAACGTATTGGTCGAAATCAGGCCATACCGCCACATCGCCACCCGGTCGGCATTCCCCGTCAGAAACGGAATGCCATCGTCGGCGGCAATCACATTTGGCGTAACGACAATTTCATCGCGGTACATTCCCCGCAACTGACCATACATACTCAACACCGCGGCCTCCGCATCGGAAGCCGTTTTGTAGTAGGTCCCGACCGATTGAGAACCGAGCGGATTCAAATCCAGATCGGTCGAACAGGCCGTCAGCAATCCGGTTATAAACAGTAGAAAAATAGAGGATCTCATGATAGTAAGGCGTTTAGAAGGTCAGGTTTAAACCAACAAGAAGTGTTTTAGCTGCCGGATACCCCCCATAATCCATCCCCTGGCTGATCGACGTAGTACCGAAGCGACTCACCTCCGGGTCATAGCCTTTATAGGCCGTAAACGTGAGGTAATTCTGAGCCGCCACGTATATTTTGGCATTCCGAACGGCAATTTTGTTCAGCAGCGCTGAAGGCAGGTTGTAGCCCAGCGAGAAGTTTTTGAGCCGCAAATAGGCCCCATCTTCAATCTGGAACGTCGACAGAATCCGTTGACCGCCCGTGAGCGTAGCCCGTGGAATTTCGTTGCTCGGGTTGGTTGGAGTCCATCGGTTCACCACCTCCTCGGCCTGGTTGTTGTTTCCGTTCAGATTATACAGGTCAAACCGCAGGTAATTCAGGATCTGATTTCCTGTAACGCCCTGAAAAAAGACATTCAGCTCAAAGCCTTTGTACGTTACGGTATTGTTCAGCCCACCGAAGAGTTTAGGATAGCCATTTCCGATAATGGTGCGGTCGTTGTCGTTAATCATGCCATCGCCGTTCAGATCCCGGTATTTGATATCGCCCGGTTTCGCGGTTTTCTGGGCCGAATTGTCAATTTCCCCCTGGTTCTGGAAAATGCCGTCCATGACCCGTCCGTAGAAATTACCCAGTGCTTCACCCACCTTCAATAAAACGGTGTTGGATACCTGAAGGTGACCAATGCCACTGCCCGTCGTAAATTCAGGGCGACCATCGAGGGTCAGAATTTTGTTGCTGTTTACGGCCATACTAAACTCCGTATTCCACCGGAAGCCATTTTTGTCAACGTTAATCGTTGACAACGCTAGTTCCAGGCCCCGGTTTTCGACCTTGCCAATGTTCCGGAGCGCCGTGCTATAGCCGGTCGTTTGGGGAATATTAACCGAAAACAACAAATCAGAAGTTGTTTTGATGTAATAATCAGCGGTAAACTGAATCCGGTTATTGAGCAAACCAACATCGAGTCCTACGTCAAACTGGGCATTCTTTTCCCAACGCAAATCCAGGTTACTGATGGCCGTGGGGGTCCAGCCAGTCCGCAAAACGGGAGAAGCTCCGCCCAGGATCGCCGTACTGACGCCCAACCCCGATAAATACTGATAATCGCCAATGGCCTGATTTCCGCTCAATCCATAACTGGTCCGGAGCTTGAGGTCGGTCAATACCTTCTGATTTTGCAGGAATTTTTCATTGATAATGCGCCAGGCCAAGGCTCCCGACGGAAAAAAACCGTACTTATTGTTGGTTCCAAACCGCGACGATCCATCGCGTCGAGCGGTGAGCGTAAGCAGAAAGCGATCATCGTAGTTGTAGTTCAGACGGGCCAGATACGAAACCAGCGCCCAATCGCTCGCCGATGAGGATGGAGTTTGCAGCGTAGCTCCGGCCCCCAGATTGTTGAACTGGGCAAAGTCGTCGGTAAAGTTGACCGCACTCGCCGTAACTCCTTCGTTATGATATCCTTGCGTCGTATACCCGATCAGGGCGTTCAGGGTGTGTTTTGGGATAATGGTTCGGGTGTACGACAGCGTATTTTCGTTGAGCCAATTCAGATTAAAGCCCGAATTGACGGAAGCACTTCCGTTGGATGTAGCGCCCAGACGAACCTGCCGGGTAGCATAATAGTTTGATTTCGTATTCAGGATGTCGGCCCCCCAACTCGTGCGGAACGTCAGTCCCTCGGCCAGCTTTATATCGGCAAACACATTTCCCAGTAGCCGGGCGTTCAGATTCTGGTCGGTGATTTCGTTCACCAGCCCCACCGGGTTATCGACCAGATTGCCGTTTAAAGAACCCTGATCCAGATAATAGCCGCCTGCGCTATTGTAAACCGGAAAAACCGGCGCGTAGTTGATCGCCGATGTCGTAACGCCACTGTTAATCCCGCCATCGGTTTCCGTCCGGGCTGCATTCGATTTGGTGTAGGCGCCCTGCATCGATAAACCGATCTTCAGCCACGACTTTACGTCACGATCCAGATTGGCGCGAAGCGTAAAGCGTTGAAAATACGAGTTTTTGACGATGCCCTGCTGGTTATAATAACTTCCCGATATCGCGTACCGGGTTTTCGTTTCGCCCCCCGTGAAGCTCATCTGGTAGCTCTGAATAGGTGCCTCCCGAAACACTTCCTTCTGCCAGTCGGTGCCTTCGCCCAGCGACGTCGGCAATGGACGGTCGGCCGAAGAACCGTCAAAATAGGCCGTGCTGCCGCCATTGATTCGGGCTTCGTTGATGAATTCAGCATATTCCCGGGCATTCATCAGCGGAACGCTCCGACGGACCGACTGCACACCGTAGTAACTCTCGAAATTGACCCTCGATTGTCCTTCTTTGCCGCGCTTGGTGGTAACCATAACGACCCCATTGGAGCCCCGCGAGCCGTAGATAGCCGTCGCCGAGGCATCTTTTAATATTTCAATGGATTCGATGTCATTGGGATTGATGGAATTGAGGTTGCCGGTTGGGTAGCCATCGATCACATACAGGGGTTCATTCCCCGCATTCACCGAACCCGTTCCCCGGATACGGACCGTTGTTGAACCGCCGGGCTGGGCCGAATTGGTGGTCACATGCACACCGGCCACCCGGCCCTGCATGGCCCGATCCAGGGCCACGATGGGCGTCGCTTTGATGTTTTCTTCGCCCACTTTGGCCACCGAACCTGTCAGATCGGAGCGTTTCACGGTTCCGTAGCCGACCACGACCACTTCGTTGAGCGATTTTTCGTCCGCTTCCAGCCGAACCGTCAGGGTCGATTGTGAACCAATGGTTATTTCCTGATTTCTGTAACCCACAAAACTGAACACCAGAACCGCCGAATTGTCGGGCACCGCCAGCCGGAATGTCCCTTTGCTATCGGTGGCCGTGCCGCGTTGCGTGCCTTTCAGCAACACGCTAACACCGGGCAATCCTTCGCCTTTTTCGTCTGTAACCATCCCCGTAATGGGTATCTCCGCCATCAGGGCTGGCGCTTCCAGGGTCGTTTCTTCGGGCAACACCGCGCTGGTTGTCTCTTTTTTCAGCACGATGTAATTGCCCGAAACCTGATAGGTGATGTTCAGCGGTTTCAGCAGGCGATTCAGCACCACCTCCAGGCGGTCGTTTTCGGCCCGGAGTGTCACTTTATTGCCGACCGAAATGAGTTGCGGAACGTACGTAAATTTTACATTAGCAGCTTTCTCCAATCGGTTCAGAATGGTCCGTAAGTCCTTATTTTCCAATTGAACAGAGATCGATCGATTGAGCAGCTCCTGCGCCATTCCATTTCGGGCCAGGGTAAGCCCGGCAAAGACTACGGCCAGCACCAACTGTACGCAAGTAATCTTCATAATCTGGCAAAGAGTTGGGGAATAATCCCGCAGTTTTTTCATACTTTTAGCAGTGTTTTTGTTCAACATTTTTCAGAAGTAGAGGCAAAAACAATCCCCGTCCCCGTTTTTCAGGGTAGTCGCAATACCGGTAAAGCAAGGGGGGGCACTGATTCGCCGGGATGATGGAGCCGTACTGGTCGCAACAGTACGGTTCTGTTCCGGCTTTTTTTTAATCAACAGGTCGGTGTTTTTTCATGCAATCAGGGTTAAAGATTCAGTTATGAGTTATGAGTTATGAGTTATTTGTACTATTTTATTTTTTAGCATCCAACTAGCTCAATACGGTATCACTAATTCAGGATTCATTCCGTTGGTTGGCAGCCTTTTCCGGTTACCACAATTTTTGCATCCCAGACTTCATAGGTAGCGTCGATGGTTTGGCAAATGATGTCGAGTTTTCGGAACAACGGTTCGTCGCCCAGCGGGGCGGTCAGGTTGCAGCTTTTCAGCGTTTTCGCATCGTAGACAATCGACACGCCATACGAGGTTTCCAGTGTTTTGAAGACCTCGCCCACCGGCGTATTTTCAAAAATAAAGTTGTGGTTATTCTCGGGCGTTTTGAGCAAAAGCGGAGCTTCCACGAGTTTGCGGGTCAGCCGGTCGCTATCGGCATCGAAAAAGGCCTGCTGGTTGGGCGTCAGCAAGAGCGCTCCCGCCGGTTGCCCGGTTTCGGGTTGCATCCGATCAAGCGCTTTGATCGGAAAAACCGCCACTTTCCCGGTTCGCACAATGACCGTTACGCCCCTGGCTTCCTCCAGCGCCCGAACCATAAAACTGGTCCCGATCACTTTGGTAACCAATCCATTGGCATACACCATGAAGGGTTTCTCCGGATTTTTGGAGACCTCAAAAAACCCTTCGCCCGACAGATACACTTCCCGTTTTTGGCCCGTAAACGTGGCCGTGTAACTCACCCGACTGCCGGGTTGCAAGACCACCGTGCTGCCGTCTTCAAACCGGACGGTCAGCGGTTGCGGGGTGTTGTTTATTTTTTCGACCAGATCAACCGTCGACCCGGCCACGAGTCCGGAATAAGTCCCCGGTTCTTCTGCCAGTTTGGACCGCAGCATATACCACCAGCCAATTCCTACCAGCAACAGGATGGCAGCCGCCAACTGAAACCAGTTCGGGCGTTCGATTTTTGGCCAAACCCAGCGGTTTTCACCCTCCGGTTCCGGTTGTTGCTCCAGCCCCGGAAGTCCGGCGGTGCGGTGTTCGATGGCGGCCCACATTCGCTGACCCTGCGCTTCCGTGGGCATGGTCTGCACCTGCGCAATGGCTTGTAACAGCGAACGGGCAGTCAGAATAACCGTGTTTTTTCCGGGATGCTCCGCCAGAAATCCCTGCCAGAACGAATCGGTTTCGACATCGGGTGCCAGCACCCAGCGTCGGAAAAAATCATCTTCGGCAAAGTCTTCGGTGGTATAATTACGGTAGTCATTCATTGCATCCGGCCCATAAAATAGATAACTATTCCATTGTTATATACCAAGAGCCTGGAAGTAGCGAAGTGTCCCCTCCTTTTCTGATCTTTTTATTTTGACTCTGGATTTACGCGTTGGATTACGAACGCCCTTCAACCGAGCCCACGATTTGAATCGTGGGCTCGGTTGAAGGGCGTTCGTATGCGAGTGTGAAGCAGAACTGTACTCCTTTTCAGTACGTGCTACCGTCTGATTCGAGTGAGTAAAACCGCTTGAAAGACAAATACGGTCTTCACTAGTCCTTCGTCAATTCATTCAGAATTTTTTGGCCCGGCAAATTACCGGGAAACATCAGGACCGATTGGCGATACATGGCGATGGCTTCTTTGCGTCTGCCACTTTGCAGCAGGGCTTTTCCGTAGCTATCATACGTGTTCCAACTCTGCGGGTAAAGCAAGGTCGCTAGCTTGAGGGCTTCCAGCGCAACGGTGTCATGGTGGTCTGCCAGAAGCTCCAGACCCAGTTCGTTCAATTCCCGCTCGTCGGTAAAGTAATGAGCGGTGTCGGCTTTGAGCTGGTTGAATAAGGTCGCAGCGGCATCCGGCCCTTCTTTCAGCAACGTTCGAACGTAAGGCAGGAAGAGCGACCGCTTGCCGGGTTGTTCCGTCCCGAAAAAAGGAGTTTGGTAAGCCAGATTGATCGTTTGCTTGCAGGCCGTACCAAAACCGGTACTCTCCGCATTATCGAGTAAAATAATGGTCCGATGGTGTGTAAGATCATGCCAGAAAAAGGTAAAGAAACCAGGTTCGCGACCGGTGTGCATGACGATTCGACCCAGTTGGGTGTTGGTGGGCAGAAACCAACCTAATCCATAGTTGGCCGCCCCAAACTCACCGCCGGGGGCGGCCGAAGTGCCATCTGTCAGTCGATAGGGCGTAAAGGCCAGGTCCAGCATATCCTTACTCAGTACCTTGTGCTCGTCCAGGGCAGTGGCATAGGTAGCCAGATCGCCGGTCGTACTGACGATGTTCGTTGGCCCATAAAGCCCACGCAGATTAAACGTCCAGCGCCTAACTTTTTGGCTGCTGCCAATACTTTCCATGTCGTTGAGGTAATGGTGACGAACCAGATAACCCGTCACAGAATGGGTATCGCCGGGAAGGTTGCCCAGCAGGTAGCTGTGGTGCATACCAGCCGGGCGGAAGATATGACGAGTCAAGTAATCGCCGAAACGTTCACCGCTTATCTTTTCGACTAAAGTAGCCAGCAAGGCATAGCCGATGTTGCAGTAACGCCATTTACTGCCCGGTAAGAAAGCCAGTTCTTTCTTCCACTGCTTTAGAGCCGGAATAATATCGTGGTTGCTTATTTGTCGGGTTGAATCCTGATCAATCAGCGGAAAGAATAATTCTTCCTTGTCGGGCAGACCTGACGTATGCGAAAGCAAATGGTCGATGTGAATCTGTGCGAAAGGGAAATCCGGGAAGTATTTTTGATAACTGTCTCTAAGACCAAGTTTGTGCTGCTGGATTAATTGCATAACTGCCACGGCCGTAAACGTCTTGGAGATGGAGCCAATCTGGAAAGCGGAATGCAACGAATGCTTTTTGCGGGTTTTTAAGTCCGACAAGCCAACTGACCGTTGATAAATGGTCTGACCCTTCTCACGAATGAGCACATTCCCGTTAAAAACATGGGCTGTATCTAAGGCATGAAACAAACTGTCGAGTGCCCTGCTGGCCTGGGCATGCGATAGAAAGGGCTGGGCCACGAAGGCTAGGATAAGCAGGAAGCGGTGAGACCTTTTCACAAAATAAAGATTTTAGTACTTACTCATGGACTTTTTTTACGCTGCATTGCCTGAGATACCAGTCTATGTCCCTGTGGACTGGGGTTGGTCAGAAAACAACGATTCGTAAATCAGGAATACTTTAACTTTTGTAGAACAAATATCCTGCCAACACCCAACCATTTGAATTCATACAATTGATTATCAATAAGTTAACCACATTACTTCATAAGAAGTAATGTCCAAAAGTGGACATTACCTGTCTTTTTTCGGACACAAATGCCAATGTCGTTTTGATTTCTACGCAGTCGCTCAACGTACCAATCTCCGGCTTGCAGTTGCAGTATGCTATTTTCCATACGGCATTATGTGCTGTCTTTTGATACGAAACCGCAAACTACCCGACTCTTGATTTACGGACTTGATTACGGCCGGCATGGTTCTATCAGCCCCGGTTAAAACCGCGGACTGAAAAAACGAAACCCGTATGATTGCGGAGGATGCTATGCCAAAAGAAGAAACAAAAGCCCCAGAAAAGGAGCCAGATAACGGGTATTTTCGCGGAGGTGGCTCATGGCCTTGTGCAGCGTATTCCGGACGGACTTGTCGGTGATGCCCATAATGGCCGCAATCTCGCTGGTTTTGAAGTTTTCGTAAAACCGCAGCGTAACCACTTCCAATTGACGTTCAGGCAGTTGTTTCAGAGCTTGGGTCAGTTGCCGGGTCAATTGCTGCTCCTGCTCCCCGTCGGTAAACTGATGCTCCGGCGTGGTGTCAGTCTGCAACGGGAAGGCGGCCTGGTCGATGGATAAAAACCGGTTCTCTTTCTCACTCAGGCGGTGAATTTTTCGGCGCAGGGAACGGAACAAATAGAACTTGACCGATTCGGCTTCGGCCAGATTCTGCTGAATCCGCCAGAGATCCACGAATAAATCCTGAATGGCATCTTCCACCAGAGCCGCGTCGGGCAGCAGTTTGTATCCGTAGTTGTAGAGGATGCGGTAATACCGCTCGTAAAGTTCGGCAAAAGCCCGCCGGTCGCCTTGTTTCAGGGCGTTCCAGAGAAGTGAGTCGGGCTGCCGTTCGGTGGTCAAGGTCTTAATTCGGTTTTGAAAATCTACCCGAATTAAGTAGAAATTTTTATAATTCTAATGGCATTAATGCTAAAAAGGAAGAGAAAAGACGCGGGAGTAGAGAATAAAGAAAAATCGTTCCTGCGACGGTCTTTATTCTCTACTCCCGCGTCTTTTCTCTCAATTAAAAAAACGACACCCGAATCACCCAGGGACTGCCGCCATAAACGAACGACGAGAACGTCGGATCGGCATTGTAACTCAGGTTGTATAAGGCCGTTAAATTCACGCCGAACCGCCGACTGATGGGCTGGGAATACGTCAACCCGACCAACCCGGCACTCACCCAGCGTCGCTGCGTTTCGTAGGGGATGATGTTGTAGTTCGTGTAGCCAACATTCGTATTTTCGAATTCCCCGTGAACGTACAGGTTTTTCACAATGTTGGGGACAATCTCATACATCCCGAACACCCGTCCGCCGTATTGATTGGCCCGGTAAATTTCAGTGGCACCACCCTGGTAGTATAGTTTGGCCCGGTAATAGACATAATTGATACCGACGCCCAGAATGGCCCGCTCGGAAGCCTGGTAGGCGATAACGGGAGCAACACCGATGCTGAAGGGATTGCCTATGGACACGTTGCTGATGCCCCCCCCAAACCGCAGTCGCTGCGAAAACGGCAACGGCTCTCCTTCCGGCGTTTTGGTTTTTAAGGGGTCTTTTCCTTCTCCGCGTCGTTCTTCCGGATCTTCGGTAATTTGCCCGAAGGCTACACTGCTGCTTATCAGCATGATTGCTAATAAACCTTTCTGTATGAGGTTCATAGAGTTGATTAATGAACAAAAATGGATACTCAAATTATAAACGAAAAAATAGGGGTTTTTAGTAAGTAAAACTTGCGCTTACCGCCCCTAACCCCCTCAAAGGAGACTTTAGCATCCGGATTAACCGCATCCAAATCCCCTGAAGGGGCTTTAGGGGCAGCAAAATGCGGGTTCTGGCAATAAGGCCCCCACTCAAAACCCAAACTCTTTTACTTCCGGGTCATTCAGCAACTGCTGAATACAGCGCTCGTGGGCTTTTTCGGAACCCGTAACGCGCCAGATGCCAATGATTTCGTTGCCAATGCGCTGCTGACTCTGCAACCGGGGATGCAACCCACATTCTTCAAACAGCGTTTCGTACGCCAGCAGCGTTTTGTGTTTAAAGGTAGTAACAATTCGGAATTGTCGGGCCTGGTTGACGCGGGCAATGCGGGCGGCCAACCCCGGCAACACCAGCAACGTAGCCCCAATGATGATAAAACCGCCCACGGCAAGGTCGTAAAAACCACCCCCAACGGCCATTCCAATGGCCGCTACGGCCCAAATCGTGGCCGCTGTGGTCAGGCCTTTGACGCTGGTCTCCTGCCGGAAAATAATCCCGGCACCCAGAAAACCGATGCCATTGACGATGTTGGCCGCAATCCGGTCGTCGTCGCTGAAACGGCGCGAAACGATGGTGAACAGCGCCGATCCGACACAGATCAGAATCGTGGTTCGGAGTCCCGCCGATTTGCTGCGGTATTCGCGTTCCGCGCCAATCAGACCGCCCAGCACCATCGCCAGCAGGAGTTTTAGAATGTCTTCCTGAACAATCGAATCCATGTATTTCCGTTGGTTACGCTAATTCCTGATTCATTGACCCCAACCGAAGGTTTGCGCCCGGCCTTCAGGGGGTTGGGGGCAATCGTTATTGAAAAGGAAACCATCCTTTCAAAAAAACCGTTAGTCCAAAGATAGAGTTTTGCTAAATTTATAGGATGAATTTATCGGTTAGTCTGCCGCCTGACGGCTCCTTTCAGCAACCCAACGTTGAACATCTTGATCCCAAACAGTATATTATCATCAAGGGTGCCCGGGTTCACAACCTGAAAAGCATCGACGTCGCCATTCCGCGCAACAAACTGGTGGTGATCACCGGCCTTTCGGGCTCGGGTAAATCCTCCCTGGCGTTCGACACGTTATTTGCTGAAGGTCAGCGAATGTATGTCGAAAGCCTGAGCAGCTACGCCCGGCAGTTTCTGGGCCGGATGGAAAAACCCGAGGTCGATTACATCAAAGGGGTGTCGCCGGCCATTGCCATCGAACAGAAGGTAACGACCCGCAATCCCCGCTCAACGGTTGGAACGACCACCGAAATTTATGACTACCTGAAATTGCTTTTTGCCCGTGTGGGCATCACCTACTCGCCCGTTTCGGGGCAGGAAGTGCGCAAAGATACGGTAACAGACGTCGTTAAATACCTGTATACCTACGAACAGGGGCAACGTGTGCTGATTATGGCACCGCTGCACATCCGGCCCGACCGGACGCTGGCCGACGAGCTGAAAGTGTTGCTCCAGAAAGGCTACACCCGGATTGTGGCCGACGGCGAAGTGCTGTTCATGGAAGAAATGCTGGAACAGGGTGTGAAAGAACCCGCGCCGGGGGCCGCGCTGGAAATTCTGATCGACCGCAGCACGGTTCAGTTCGATGCGGACGGGCAGCCCGACGAAGACAGTCAATACCGGTTTTCGGATTCGATCCAGACCGCTTTCAACGAAGGCGAAGGCGTTTGCCGGGTCGATGTCGTGGGCAAAGAATCACGCGTTTTCTCGGATAAATTCGAACTGGACGGGCTGGTTTTTGAAGA
The DNA here is from genome assembly GCF_008727875.1 of Larkinella humicola. GTDB lineage: Bacteria > Bacteroidota > Bacteroidia > Cytophagales > Spirosomataceae > Larkinella > Larkinella humicola. The sequence goes on from NZ_VTWS01000009.1 coordinate 255,932, forward strand.
ACCGAGCGTCAACCTGTTCACCTTCAACAACCCGTATGGTGCCTGCCGCCGGTGCGACGGTTTTGGTAAAGTGCTGGGCATCGACCCGGACCTGGTCATTCCCGACAAAAATCTGTCGGTCTTTGAAGGTGCCCTGGCACCCTGGCGAAGCGAGAAAATGAACGAGGAGTTTCTGAAACCACTGCTCAAAAACGGCATCCGGTTCGACTTCCCGATTCACCGCCCGTATAAAGATCTTTCGCCGGAGCAAAAAGAAACACTCTGGACGGGTAACAAATATTTCCAGGGCCTGAATGCGTTTTTCGATTTTGTCGAAAGCCAGACGTTCAAGGTCCAATACCGCGTGATGCTGTCGCGCTACCGCGGCAAAACCTCCTGCCCCGAATGCCGGGGTTCGCGGCTGCGGAAGGACGCCAGTTACGTAAAAATTGCCGGTGGAAAATCCATCACCGACATTGTGCTGATGCCGATTGGGGAAGCCGCCGGTTTTTTCCGGAATCTGGAACTTCCCCCGCACCAGCAGGAAGTGGGCAAACGGTTGCTCACCGAAATCCGCAACCGCCTGGACTACATGGAGCGCGTCGGGCTGACCTATTTAACGCTAAACCGCCTGACCAACACATTGTCCGGCGGTGAATACCAGCGTATTAAACTGGCAACCTCGCTCGGTAGTGCGCTGGTTGGATCGATGTATATTCTGGATGAACCCAGCATTGGCCTCCACCCGCGCGACACCAGGCAACTGGTGAGCGTGCTGGAAACCCTCCGCGATCTGGGCAATACTGTCATTGTGGTCGAACACGAAGAAGAAGTGATGCGGGCGGCCGACCAACTCATCGACATCGGCCCGGATGCGGGTGTCAACGGCGGCCACCTGGTGTTTCAGGGCACCTGGGAGGAAATTATGAGTGAAGAGTTAAGCGTGAAGAGTTATCGTGAGAACGAAGAACAACCGCCTGGCAACTCCGTCGTAACTCATACCTCTTCACCGCCGGGCGGCCCCGTCTTCACTAACAATTCGCACACCCTCGCTTTTCTGACGGGAAAAGAAACCGTGCCCGTGCCGAAATTCCGGCGGAAAGCCACGCACTGGCTCGAAGTGAACGGTGCGCGGGAAAACAACCTGAAGGATCTGGACGTACGGTTTCCGCTGAACACGCTGACGGTGGTGACGGGCGTGAGTGGTTCGGGCAAATCGACGCTGATCCGCAAGGTGTTGTACCCGGCCTTGACGCGGTTGAAGGGCGACGGTTCGGAAGAAGCGGGCAAGCACGACAGCCTGGGCGGCAGTCTGGACCGCGTCACCTCCATTGAGATGATCGACCAGAATCCGATTGGTAAGTCGTCGCGCTCGAACCCAGTGACGTACATCAAAGCCTACGATTATTTGCGGCAGGTGATGGCGGAACAGCCCGTGGCAAAAGCGCGGGGCTATAAACCGTCGCACTTTTCGTTCAACGTGGATGGCGGTCGCTGCGAGGTGTGCCAGGGCGAAGGCGAGGTCAAGATCGAGATGCAGTTCATGGCCGATATTTTCCTGAAATGCGAAGGCTGTAACGGCAAGCGGTTTAAGCAGGAAATTCTGGAAGTGACGCTCAACGACAAAAACGTGGCGGATATTCTGGAAATGACCGTCGATGAAGCCATTGACTACTTCCGGAAAGCTGAACCGAAGATGGTTGAAAAACTGATGCCGTTGCAGGATGTCGGTTTGGGCTATATTACGCTGGGGCAGTCGTCCAACACCTTGTCGGGTGGTGAAGCCCAGCGGGTTAAGCTGGCGTCGTTTCTGGGAAAAGGCAACGCCAACAAAGGCGGAACGCTGTTCATTTTTGACGAACCGACCACCGGTTTGCACTTCCACGACATCCGCAAGCTGCTGAAAGCCATCAACGCGCTGGTCGATCAGGGCGACAGTGTCATCATCATCGAACACAATACCGAGATCATCAAATCGGCCGACTACCTCATCGACCTCGGCCCCGAAGGCGGGGATACGGGCGGTTACGTCACCTTTGCCGGCACCCCGGAAGAGCTGGTAAAATTACCGCAGGGCGAGAATTACACGGCGGATTTTTTGCGGGGGAAAGTGTAACAAGCTGTTTGAATTAACCGGGGAGAGCCCTGGAAAGGCGATCTGTCAATAGGCAATAGCATCCATCGGCTATTGCCTATTGACAGGACAGGCCTCCGGCCTTCATTCAAACAACTTCTAAGGTTTTTTTAGGAGGTTGATTGAATTTATAGCGATAGCCGGGCTTAGTGGTCCGGCTATTGTTGTAGTTGAGCTATGCACGTCATAGTTCGACAATCGGGAAATAAGAAAGAATACACCATTCTCATCAATAGTTCAAACAAGTATATTTACTACGAAAAAACTTTTGCATCCCTGAACGTTATGCGTCATTTTAAAGTGACAGAATGATACTCGAAAAATATACTTCAAATTGGATTAAGAATTTTACGGACATACAACGTGAGATCGAACCTTCCCTGGACGGGATTGACTATTCTATTGAACACGTAGGAAGCACTTCTGTACCCCATTTGGATTCAAAACCAATCATCGATATCGATATTATCTATTCCGATACCTCAGATTTTGAGAAAATAAAAGCGAGACTCGAAAAGTTGGGGTACTACCATAATGGTAATCAGGGAATCCAAGACCGTGATGTATTTAAAAGGAATGGAAAATTGGCTAATACCATATTAGACACCATAAAGCATCATCTTTATGTTTGTCCAATTGATAGTAAAGCATTGGAACGCCATATTCTATCCAGAAATTTTTTAAGGAAAAATGAATGGGCAAGGGTAAAATATCAACAAATGAAATACGATTTAGCTGATCAGGCGAATCAAGATAGAAAGGCATACGCTACATTAAAAGAACTTTATAGCAATGATTTTATCGACTCAATTATAGAAGAAGAAAAAATATACCATGTTTAGACATCAGGGCAAGACACGAACGTTAAGCCATAATTTAAAAATTGCTTCGCTGTTATCTCTTGTTGCCGGCATTGTAAACGTAGCCGGTTTTTTTGCTGTTCAGCGGTTGACAACGAACGTAACCGGTCATTTTGCATTTTTCGTAGAAGAAGTTTTTAAACTCAATTTTTGGCAAGGATTTGTCTATTTTCTGTATATATTTTTCTTTTTCTTAGGGTCTTTTGTTTCCAGTTTTCTCATTGAAATTATTTCACAAAAAGACGATCATTATATTTACGTAGTTCCTGCTTCGATAGAATGTTTGATTCTATTTACTATCGGTTTCTGGGGACAGAATTTGCTCATCAAAAACCCAAATACTATTGCCTGTAGTTTGCTTTTTGCGATGGGTTTACAGAACTCCCTGGTTACCACCATCTCGAATGCCAGCGTCAGGACAACGCATTTAACGGGGCTTTTTACCGATCTGGGCATTGAATTATCGCAGTTGTTTTTTTACAAAGAGCGGGAACAGAAGCACAAACTTCTATCGTCAATAAAACTTCGGCTGACCATCATCAGTTTCTTTTTTATTGGTGGCATCCTTGGTGGAATTCTATACTCAAAGATGAAACTTCACGCCCTGATTTTTGCTGCAGCTGCCTTAGTTTTAGGCTTAATTTACGACAACATAAAATTCCGACTCATTCAACTACGACGAAAACTCAAAAGTAGCTGATAAAGAACGAAACAAACAGGCGGTTTGGCATTAGTAAGAATTGACAAATTAATCCTCACCATTTGTTATTTAGGGTGTTTTTATGGCGACACAACAAAAAAACACGTAACCCGTTGTTCTCCAGAAGCCTTCTCTCCAAACCGCTCCATGAAAACCGCCTTCCTATTCGCCCTGTTGATCAGCGTTACGGTTCTGAATCACGCCTATTCGGCCGGGGAGCCAACGCCTTTCGCCGGGCCTGATTCGCTTCCTTCACACCAACCCGCACCCTTCAGACCAATGTTTCTAATTCCTCAACCTGCGCTACGATTTTTGCCACGGTTTCATACGGTCTTCGTAAAGCCCGGTAAAAATCAATCAGCCGATACGCTGATAAAAGGAGCGTTTTTTTTGCCGACACTTGGCATCGATGAGAAGACCATAACGGTCAAAGCAGGCGATGCCATTTTACAAGCCGGAAAAGATTATCAATACAACCCCGTCGCGAACCGAATCCAGCTTATATATCCGGCGGCTTTGCGATCAGACGAGCCGATAGAAATTACCTACAACACCGACCCATTCGAGCGGGCGAATTGAATGGATGTGGAAATTAAAAAAGGGACTACCCGCTATCAGCGGATGCCGTTCACGACCCGGACCAAAGCCGGGTCGTGATCACCGTTTAGTAAATCGGGGGTGATGTGATTCGTTTCAATCCCGAAGAGGTATTACTTTTAAGTGTGTGTATCAGTTCATTACTGATATAAAGGTCACTTTTCCGGCTGCCCAAAAATCACTGGTATCCGTGATTTTTGGGCACTAAATCCGGTAATTTTTCGATCCAATCGTCGCCACCCGTGTGAAATAAGGAGGATTTTGAGTGTTCAAGGTGTCTATGAAATGGTTTCAACGAGTCGTTTTGCTGATCAGTTGGCTGGGTTCATCCGCTTCCCTGCTGGCCCAGCGGTATTACACCCCGCCTTTTGACTTCGACCGGAGTATGGACCGGGCTTACGTGGATAGTTTGTTGAAAACTACCCGAATCCGGCTGCTTGGCCTCGACCGGCTACGCCCCGCCCCCACGGTCGATACCGCCCGGATGGAATACCTGCATTTTATGGCGTATGTCCACTACAGTGGCATGACCCACCGCGACAGTGCGCTGCTGGTGGCCAACCACCTCATCCACCTCGCCGAGCGGAAAAAGAACATCAAATACCAGATCAAAGGGCTGCTGGTTACTGAGCGGTATTACCGGGAGGTCAAAACCGATTACCCCCGGGCGATCAAACTGAACCACCGCCTGCTGTCGCTGATCGAAACCGCCCCGGAGGTATATGCCCTCTATTTCTGGCGCATCTACCGGAATCTCGGCCACATCAGCAGTTCGATCGGGGAGGATGGCGAAGCCGTGGCCTATTTGCAGAAGAGCATTGCGTGGTTTGGAAAAGACAAAAAAATCGACCCCGTTCATCTGTCCGACCTCCACCGGATTCTGGCCAATGCCTACAAAGGGCAGCAGCAGTTGGCGGAGGCTGAAATGCACGCCCTCCGGGCCTGGGACATCCTGAACCAACAACCCAGGGTGTCGATTTCCAACAAGGCCTACCTGACCAACGACATCGGCCTGGTGTATAACCTCCAGCAGAAATTCACGCAGGCCATTCCGTACCTGAAACAGTCGGTGGCGTACTGGGAGCAGCTCAAAGCGCCCCTTCCTCAGGCCGACGCACTGGCCGATCTGGCAGTTTCTTACCTCGGTAACAAGCAGTATGACGAGGCCATTGCCAACGCAAAGGAAGCTCTGGCGAAGAATCAGAAGGTGCACGCGCCCATGCTAACGGCCTATTCCGTGCTGATGAATGCCTATGAGCACCAGCAGGATTGGAAGAGTGCCTTTGCTTACCAGCGACTTTATAACGACAAAAAACGGGAGGAACAACGGGCCATCAACCAGACTGAAAGCCTGCGGAGCAAGGCCCGGTTCGACCGCGAACGACTCGAAACGGCCTACCGCCAGGAGCGGCTGTTGCAAAACCAGCGGTACCAGACGCTGGCGAAACAGGCTGAAATCGACCGGCTTAACAATACCTTCAAAACGAATGAATTCCGTCGGCTGGCCCAGACCAACGCCTTGAAACACCAGCTCGAAACGCAGCAACTGAAAACCGCTGCCGCTCAGAAGCAGGCCACCCAGCAAGCCACCATCAAGCAGCTACACATCGACCAGCTCCGGCTGGGCCTGTCGGCGCAGAAACGCATCCGAAATCTGTTGTACATTGGAATTGCCATCATCAGCTCGCTGGGGTTTCTGCTGCTGTATTATAGCCTGCGGCTCCGGCGAACCAACCTGACGTTACGGACCAAAAACCGGGAGATTGAAATGGCGCTGATCAAAGGCCAGACCCTTGAGCGCAAACGCGTGGCAACCGAACTCCACGACCGGGTGAGCAGTCTGCTCGGTGCCACCAAGATGACGTTCCAAACGATGGACGCCGATATTTTATCGCCCCGCAACAAAACCCTGTACGAAAACAGCCTGAACCTGCTCAACGACGCCGTCACGCAGGTTCATCAACTGTCGCGCAACATTTTGCCGGAACAATTGCTCCAGCAGGACTTGCTGGTATCGCTCAAGAGTCTGGTTAAAAAGTTGAATCTGGTCGAAAAAACGGTGTTTTCGCTGAACTATGATCCCAGCGGCAAATTGCCGCTCAGTCCGGAAGTCAAGTTCAATCTGTACGTGATCTGTCTCGAACTATGCACGAACATTCTTCGTCATGCCCAGGCCCGGCAGGCACACATCAAGCTGATCTGGTATGACAAGTGGCTGGCCGTGCAGGTTCTGGACGACGGCATCGGCCTGAACCCGTCGGTAGAAGGCGGTACCGGGCTGCACAACATCCGGGAACGCGCCGAGACGATCGGCGCCCGGTTCTGGCTGGAATCCAGCGAATTGGCCGGAACAAAAGCCAGCGTGCTGCTGCCCCTTCCGGAATAGCCCGGCTGTCTTTTATTTCACCACATACAGCAGATCCTGGTAGTCGATGGTGCCGGTGCGGCCGACCCAACTCCCGTAATTGATCGTCCGAATCGTCAAGCCGGCTTTCTGAAAAGCTTCTTTGGCATACACCTCGTCAAAGGCAATCATGCTTTCGGGCAGTTCCTGAATATGCACCATGGTGCGTTCCGTAAACGGCGTCAACTGACGGCCATACAGGCTTTTACCTTCTGCGTTGGCTTTGCGCGACTCGCTGTTGAGCAAAAACATGGTTATATAGGCTCGTCCCCCTTTTTTCAGGACCCGCGAAATTTCGGCCAGATACTGCTCAAAGTCATTTTCGAGCATGTGGGTAAACACCGAATTTAGAATCACCAGACTGAAGGTCGAAGACTCGAACGGAAACCGCAGCTCATGGCCCTGCATGGTTCCATTCGGATTATACATCTTATTGTATACATTCAGGTGGTGAAAGCGGAAGTGCGGAAACCGTTTCGTTACTTCTTTCGTGCACCAATCCACGCCGTTTTTAACGATCTCGATTCCGTCGTAGCTACCCGGAGCGGAGATGTAGTCCGTTAACGGGATCGCAACCCGGCCAATTCCACTGCCAACATCGAGGACGTTGTCCGTTGAATTTAACCCAACCAGTTCCTTGATATGATCAACCGACTTCCGCCCAACGGCTTTAAAATCACCGTCGCCGATGAAGATCATTCGGGAGGGTGGCGTCAACGCGTCGCGTTCACCGGTCAGCAATTCCAGCCGGTCGATCATTTCGATTGGAATTATCTTTTTCAAGGAGGTCTTGAGTGAATTGGGCAACAAACTTTTTAATCCCATAGTGGTGCTTCGTGATAGTATGTCTGCAATTTAGGAGAAATACCGGGATTGTTTTCATTCCCTTTTTGAACTATCCTTATTTTTAGACACAAATTTGCGTTTAATTTGTAACTATTTCAATAAATAGAGCTACAGTCTACGCGGCAATCTGTGGCATTTGGTACGAAATACCGGATTTCTCCCTTTTCGGCTCTTGCCCTATACATTCATTCAATCCGCGTCCCAACAGGCGGTAGGTAATCGGGCGGTAGTTCGTTTGTTGGCCCTCTCCACTGGCAAATTCGGCGTTTGTTTGTTAAGTTAGTGTCTGGCATCACAAAAGGGCAGCCTATTATGACCTTTACCTACCTCGATCAACCGGAGCTTTTTATTGGCGTCAGCGATGAAGAGACGCGTTGCGATCTGTGCCACCAGCAAAAACCGTGTTTCGACGCGGCTGGATTTTTCGGCGAAGACGAACTTGCTTTTATTTGCCCGGATTGTTTATCGAACGGTCGGCTTTACGAACGGGATAGTTATACCTGCCAGGGCGATGTGACGGAATTAAAACGGCAACTTAACGAAGCCAATCCAGCGCTGAGTAAAGCCGACATCGACGATCTGGCCGATCAGAAAACACTCGACCTGGAGAAAACCACCCCACACCTCGTGACCTGGCAGGATTGGGAATGGCCCTGCGCCGACGGGGATTATGCCCGGTTTATCGGTTATGGTTCAAAACCGCTCTACCGGCAATTGGCCGGCGATTCTGATGCGCAATCCTTGTTCGAAAAATCCCTGTATTATACCCTGGCGGAAGAAACCGATGCGGAGGAAGTATGGGAAGACGTTCCCAAAAAGGCCATTCCGGATTATGCCGCCAGCAGCAAGTACAGTACGCTTTTTTACGTGTTTAAAAGTCTTCATTCCGACCGGATCATCACCCTTTGGGACTCTGATTAATTCATGAAACACCTGCTTTACTTCCTCTTCATCAGCACGTTCACCTACGGCCAGTCGTTCGACCTGGTCATCAAAAACGGCCGCGTGGTCGACGGCACCGGCAATCCGTGGTACTACGCCGATGTGGCCATTCAAAACGGCAAAGTCGCCCGGATTGGCACCATTCCGGCCACGGAGGGCAAAACCGTGATCGACGCCAGAAACCAGATTGTGGCCCCCGGTTTCATCGACGTTCACACGCACGTAGAAGGCAGTTTGCAGGACCGTCCCGGTGCCGAAAATTTCCTCTACGACGGCGTTACGACCCTCGTTACCGGCAATTGCGGGAGTTCGGCCACCAACCTGCGCACTTTCTTCGATTCGCTGCGCATCGGCGGTTTTTCGCCCAACCTGGCGTCGATGATCGGCCACAATACCGTACGGCTGAAAGTGATGAAAATGGCGTTCCGCGAGCCAACGGCCAAAGAACAGACCGAGATGGAAGCGCTCGTCGAGCAGGCCATGAAAGACGGTGCCGTCGGAATTTCGACCGGTTTGATTTACACGCCCGGCACCTACGCCCGCACGCCCGAAATCGTCAATCTGGCCAAAATGGCGTCACGCTACGGGGGCGTCTACGCGTCGCACATGCGCAACGAAGGGCAGGACGTTAAAAAAGCCATCGAAGAAGCCATTCAGATTGGCCGCGAAGCCGGTATTCCGGTCGAGATTTCGCACTTTAAAGTCGCCAGTAAACCGATCTGGGGGTCGAGCGTCGAAACCGTCGCGATGGTGGAAGCCGCCCGGCGCGACGGCTATGATGTAACCGTCGATCAATATCCGTATACCGCTTCAAGCACCTCCCTTTCCAGCATCGTTCCTTCCTGGGCACTGGCCGACGGCGACTCGGCCACGCTCCTCCGTTTCCGCGACCCGGTCACCCGCGCCAAAATCCGGAAGGAAATGCTCACCGGTTTGAAGAAAAACGACCGAAAAAATTTCGACTACGCCGTGGTGGCGTATTACCCCGCCGATACGACTTTTAATGGTCTGAGCATCACCAAAATCAACCAGAAACTGGGTCGAAAAAACAACGCCGAAACCGAAGCGGATCTAGTGCTGGAACTAATGGACAAAACCGCCATGAAACGCATTCAGATGGTCTACCACACGATGTCGGAAGACGACGTGGCCACGATCATGCGCTACCCGAACACGATGATTGCTTCGGATGCGGGTGTGGCGCGGTTTCAGTCGGGCATGCCGCACCCACGCGGCTACGGCACCAACGCCCGGGTGCTGGGCCGGTATGTGCGCGAGAAAAAAGTGATTCCGGTGGAAGAAGCCGTCCGGCGGATGTCGTCGCTCCCCGCCCAGCGGTTTAAGCTCGACGATCGAGGGATTCTGAAACCCGGTTATGCCGCCGACCTCGTCATTTTTGACGAAAAAACCGTATCGGATCAATCGACCTACGATGTTCCCCACGCCTACTCGACCGGTTTTTCCCACGTGCTGGTCAACGGGATTCCGGTTGTTGAAAACGGCAAGCACACCGGTAAGCGGCCGGGGCAGGTGTTGATGGGGAAAGGATATGCGGGGAAAGCGGAGTGATCGTTTGCGGTTCCTTTACTTTTTCGCCAACCCCGTCCGCCAGGCCATCAGTTTGGGTCGCATTTCATCCACCAGCCTGGGGTGCTGAGCGGCTACGTCCGTTTGTTCAGCAGGGTCAGTGTCCAGCTCATAGAGTTCGGTGCCGGAACCGTCGGCATTGACCAGCAGTTTCCAGTGGCCCTGTCGCATAGCCAGATTCGGACTTTTGTCACGACCGCCCGGATAACGGAATGATTCGGTATTGCGACCATATTCCCAGAAAAGAGGGTTCTTGCGAATAGTCGGTTTGCCCAGCAGAACCCCGGCCCGGTTTTCGCCGTCAGCGCCGGTGTTCCGCCCCTTTTTGCCCGCCAGACTCACAAACGTGGGCAACAGGTCGACCGCACTCAATACTGACTGATTATCAACCCGTCCTTTGGGCGTTCGGGCCGGATAGCGAACGATAAACGGCATCCGAATGCCCCCTTCATACAGCGAGAGCTTGCTGCCCCGGAACAGCCCCGACCGACTTCCCTGAAAGGTAGGCAAGGCCCCGTTGTCGCTCGTAAACACAACGAGCGTATTTTCGTCCACGCCCAGGGCCTTCAAACCGGCCATCAGCCGGCCAATCTGCAAGTCGAGTTCGGTCAGAACGGTCTTGAATTCGCGCGGTTTTTCGGTTCCCTTCGGAAACTCGTTGAGGGTCGTTTCGTCGGGCACCCAGGGCGTGTGCACGTCATCGGGCCAGAGGTTGATGTAGCAGGGTTTGTCGGGGTTTCGCTTCAAAAAATCGAGCGTTTTGTCAACGAAGTACGCCGTTCGGTTCCAGCGTTTCACACTGTCGGATTTCGCCCAGATCCAGTCCGTCGACGTCAGCAGCGGGTCGGGGTCGGGGCTTTCCCAGGTGCTGGCGTACGCATCAAAACCGTATTGCCGGATTCCGGGGGCATTGTCGACATCGCGCCCCCCGCCCATGTGCCATTTGCCGAAGTGTGCCGTGGCATAGCCCGCTGCTTTGAGTTCCCGGGCAACGGATGGCGCCGAAGCGTCCAGAAAATCGGCTTGTTCGCAGGTGCGGTTGTGTTTCCGGTCCGCGAGAAAGGACGTAATGCGCCACTTGCCGGGCACGTTTCCGGTCAACAGGCCCACGCGCGAAGGCGAGCAAATGGGGGCCGCGCTGTAGTAGTTCGTAAACTGAATGCCCTCGGCGGCCAGCCGGTCGATGTGGGGCGTAGGCGGTAAGGAACTGGCTGAAGAGTTGGGTCGGTAGCAGCCCACATCGGCCGCCCCCATGTCATCGATCAGAATCAGAATGATGTTGGGAGGCCGGTTGATTGGCTTCTGCTCAGAAGTCGGCAGGGAAGTCCCAAAGCTGCTACACAGCACGAATACCAATGCCGGAAGGGCCAGTTTGCTCTTCATACTCAGATGATTGACGGGTCGAATTTAGGAAAAACGGATTTCTTCGGCCCTAAAAGTACGCATTTTAGCCACTCGTTCGGGGTTCGCCGGTTTTTCCTACGTGCTCGTCAACGGTTTTTGGCAGTTTTCCCCGCCTGCGCCCGCCAGTTGATCCCCAGAAAGGGAAAGGCCGGATGCTGACCACCCACCGTCTGGCGCACAATCTCGTCGGCAAAGTCCAGGCCGTTCGATCCATTGGCGAAATAGACCACCGCGTCTTTGCGCGTGCGGTTCGCCATGACGAAACATTTGAAAGCGCCATTATCGCCCCAGTGCCAGAAATAGGTTTCCGCCGGTGTTTGTTCCAGGCCAATCCCTAATCCCCAATACGAACCGGCCGCCAGTGTATCGGAGCCGGAAAACCGGGTGGGCAACTGGCTTTGCGGACTCAGCATCTGATCGACCGTGGCGGGTTTCAGTCCCGTTACGTTGAGAAGAGCCAGCACAAACCGGGCATAATCCGGAGCGGTGGTGTGCAGGGAATAGGCCATGTTGGCCTGCGCCGGTTGGTATTTTTGCCCAACGTTTCCCGATTCGTCGTGCGGCTGGGCGTAATTGGCGGTGAAGGCCGGTTGCCAGACAAAGCTGCTGTGCGCCATCCCCAGCGGTTTCAGGACCCGGTTTTCCATGAACGCGTTGATCGGTTCGCCCGTGATTTTTTCAACGACTTTTTGCAGATAAACGAATCCTTCCCCGGAGTAGCCAAACCGTTCGCCGGGTGAACGAACCATCGCCAGTTGGGAGGAGCGCCGGTTTTTACGCCAGTTTGGCAAGCCCGAGCGGTGGCTCAACACCAGCCGGGCCGTGATTTTCGTATACCGCTCATCGTCGGCCACGTCCGGATAAGGCAGGTAGTCAACCAGGGGTTTGTCCAGATCCAGACGCCCTTCTTCCACCAGTTGCAAAACCGCATACGCAAAGAGGGGCTTGGTCAACGAAGCGGCTTCGAAGACGGTGTTGGAATCCACGCGTTGAGTTGAGTCGGCTTTGGTGAAACCGTAGGCTTGGCGATAGGAAACCTGACCCTTCTGAATCCAAGCCAGCGACAAACCGGGTACGTTCGCGCTATCCATGAGTTGCCTGACGGCCCGGTCAAGTTGGGGAAAAGCCGGATCAGCCGGTTGGTTCTGGGCCTGACTGGAAGCCACCAGCAGGGTAAAGAAGGTCACGAACGTTAAAAGTAGAGGGGTCGCGGTCATGCTGTTTGTCCGATTAATGCTCGAAAGATGACAAATTGGGCGGGATGGTTGCAGCGGGGCGTAGGATTGAGGTGAATTTTGGGTTGGAGGGGGTTGGGATTGGCTAATTCCAGGGTTGGGTATCGTTTAGTAAAACCGCTGTTGGTTTGCGAATCGCTGTGTGGCTTTTTATCCGTGCTGGGCAACGGGATTCTAGTGATTGAAAATGGTAAACGGCCGGAAAGGGTGTTTATGAGGGAAAGGGAATGTGGAAGGCGGAATAAACAGCTAGCTGACTTTCAGAATTAAGCCAAAAATCCCGATTCAATATCTGAACGCAAACTCGCTTAAATAATTGATTTACTGAAACTTTTTACCATTACTCTTGCAGAATAGCCTTTTGCTATCTAGTATTGTAATATTCCCCTATTCATTTAAGTTTTTTCTATTGTCAAGGGGCTTTAGTTTAGTGTTTTGTCTAGAATAATAGAGCAGATGTAAATTAAGAAAGTTGCTTCAAAATCCATCTGTCAGCCAATAAAATGATTCTTTGTTTAGGTACGCAATAGTATTAATTTCTAACTAAATATAGATAATACTCTCAGTTGGGGGTTAAGTATTAAAAACATAATAATAAGTTCTAGTTTAAAATAGGCAATATTATGAGTCTGTTGAGTGTGGATTTCACAAAGAAAACGTATGTAGCCTTTTATTCTTGGCAATCGGATTTAGACGCAAAAAACAACAAAAATTTAATAAGTAGTTGTGTTGAGAAGGCAAAAAAAGAAATAAATAAAAAGAACATTTCTAATCTTGAGTTTGAAATCGGTATTGATAGAGATACAAAGAACAAAAGTGGAAGCCCTAGTATCGCAGATACAATCTTTGAGAAAATTAGTAAAGCAGATATTTTTATTTGTGATATAACAATTATTAATAATTCTTCAGCAGATGGGCGCATTGAGAAAAGATTAACCCCCAATCCTAACGTACTGATTGAACTAGGGTTTGCAGTACACGTATTGGGATGGGAAAGAGTTATCTTAATTAATAACTCAAAATTCGGCCAACCGGAAGTATTACCATTTGATATAAGAGGGCGTAGAATATCTAACTACAACAGTGATGATCCTAGCTCTAGATCTATTCTTACATCTATCCTTAAAACTGCTCTTATTTCAATAATAGAAGATTACGATAATATATTAACTAGGCACTCACAGATAGGAATTATTAGTCATGATAAAAATATTTATATGCTAATAAAGAACATATGTAGTGAAATTATTTTGAAGGAAGGTATTACGACAGCAGCAAATAGCTTATATACAAGCGCGTATTACTACAATATTTGGACCAATTTAGAGAAGTTTTATGAGGAAACCCAGAACCACTTTTTAGACAAAGAACTTGATTTGCCTTATAGGAATTTTATTGTTGTATTAAATGATTTTCATTATAAGTGTGCCGCAAAATTTTTCCGCGAAGAAGGAACTAAGTCTCCTACTATTTGGGAACTAGAACAAAGTGGCGTAAAAATTACAGAGTATATGAGAATTGAATATGAACAAGGGATAATTTATAGTGCAATAAAAAAGCCTTTTAGTGGTGAGACTTGGCCAGAAGCAGACGACAGAATACAGGAGATGCAGGAAGAATTGCTCCCGCTTGGCGAAAAAGTAAAATTATCTTATCGTCAATTAATTTTGAGAATTAAAGCAAAATTAATGACATAGCGTTTTGCTTGTAGAACTGCGCATGGCTTAAAGGAGCCTTACAAAATAGCTAGTTCACTATACAAATTTTTCTTATTACAACACAGGCTGATAAGCGTTTGGCAAATCTAAAAAGCAAGGTTTGCTATCGTTAACAGGAAACAACCAAGTTAGACTATAATCAGCCCAATAAGCAAAAGGGATAAATATAGAAGTAACTTTTGATCTAATGTTAAAGAGTAACATTAGATCAATTAGGGTGTCTAGATTATACAGACTTTGAATCAGCCCAGGAATACGTCAACAAGTTTTCACGCCAAAATCCCCTTCACCAGTTTCCCTTCCACATCCGTCAACCGAAACCGTCGGCCCTGAAATTCGTAGGTCAGTTTTTCGTGATCGACGCCCAGCAAGTGGAGCAGGGTCGCCTGAAAATCGTGGACGTGGACCGGGTTTTTGATGATGTTATAGCCAAACTCGTCGGTTTCGCCGTAGGTGATGCCGCGTTTGACACCGCCACCCGCCATCCACATCGTGAAGCAGCGCGGGTGGTGATCGCGGCCGTAGTTGTCTTTCGTCAGCTTGCCCTGTGAGTAGTTCGTGCGGCCAAATTCACCGCCCCACACCACGAGCGTGTCGTCCAGCAACCCGCGTTGCTTGAGGTCCTGCACCAGAGCCGCCGACGCCTGATCGGTCGCTTTGCACTGCTTGGTGATGCTCTTGGGCAAGTTCCCGTGCTGATCCCAGCCCTGGTGATACAACTGCACAAATTTTACATCCCGCTCCAGTAACCGACGGGCCATCAGGCAGTTGGCGGCATACGTCCCCGGATTTCGGGCCGATTCGCCGTACAGGTCAAATACCCAATCCGGCTCGTCGGACAGATCGTTCACTTCCGGCACCGACGTTTGCATCCGAAACGCCATTTCGTACTGCGCAATGTGGTTCGACACTTCCGGATCGCCGTAGATTTCCTCCTGCACCTGATTCAGATCTTTCAGCGCATCCAGCATCGACCGCCGATCCGCCGAACTGTAGCCGTTGGGATTGCTCAGATACAAAACCGGGTCGTTGCCGGAGCGAAACTGCACACCCTGGTGTTTCGATGGCAAAAAACCGTTGCCCCACAACCGGGCATACAACGGCTGATCCTGCGGGGCATCTTTCGACACCATGACGATGAACGCGGGCAGGTTTTCGTTGGCCGACCCCAGCCCGTAGCTCACCCATGAACCGATGCTGGGCCGCCCGGCCAGTTGATTGCCCGTCTGAAAAAACGTCAGCGCCGGGTCGTGGTTGATCTGCTCGGTGTACATCGATTTGATGAAACACAGGTCATCGGCCACTTTGCCGGTATAGGGCATCAGTTCGCTCGCCCACGCGCCACTTTTGCCGTACTGGGCAAACTTATAGGGCGAACTCACCAGCGGCAGTGCCGACTGCTGGGCGCTCATGCTCGTCAGCCGCTGGCCTTTCCGCACCGATGCGGGCAGGTCTTTGCCGTGCATTTTTTCCAGATACGGTTTGTAGTCGAACGTCTCCAGTTGCGACGGCCCCCCGCTCTGGAACAGATAAACGACCCGCTTGGCTTTCGGCGCGCGGTTCGGCACGGTTTCGATGCGTTCGGCCGGGTTGGAGAAAAGCTGCGAAGGCAACAACGAACCCAACGCCAGCGAGCCCAGGCCCCAGGAAGCTTTGTTCAGAAAAGACCGCCGGTTAAACGTATCGGCCAGACTTTGCGCGAGTTTCTCTTTCATAAGTTTACCGGTTTTCGGTATACAGTTTTCAGTTTTCGGTGGCTGACGCGTGCTTGATGACGCATTTCCGGGTCGGCGGTAGCCCAAATGCGTCAGCCACCGAAAACCGTATACTGAAAACCGTAAACCGTTCTAATGTTTCGTAATAAACGCTTCCGAGTTCATCACCGCACTGGCGACGACGGCACCGGCCGCGAGGGCGGATTTCTCGGTTGCTTCGGGCAATTTGTATTCGCCAGCGTCAATCCAGCCCTGCATTTTGGCGGGACTTTTCCGGAATTTCTGGTATTCCTGCTGGTATAGTTTCGTCAGAATCGTCAACTCTTTTTCGACCGGTTTTCGGCTGGTCAACAACCGGAACAGGTGGGTCAACTGGTCGGGCAACGGTTTGCCGGGCGCAATTGACCGGGCCGCCACCACTTTGGCAGCTTCGACAAACTGCGGATCGTTGAGCAGCACCAGCGCCTGCAAGGGCGTACTGGTTTTCTGCCGCTGCACCACGCAATAACTCCGCGAGGGCGCATCGAACGTGTTCATCGACGGGGGCGGGTTGGTGCGACGCCAGAACGTGTACAGACTCCGGCGGTATAATTTTTCGCCTTTGTCCTGCTCATACGTCGTGTTGTTCACCTCCCACAAACCTTCCGGCTGGTACGGTTTCACACTTTCACCACCCAAATTGCCCGACAATAAACCACTCGAAGCCAAGGCATTATCTCGGATCATTTCGGCGGTTAACCGAAACATCGGGCCACGGGCCAGCCACGTATTTTCGGGGTCTTTCTGTTGCAGGTCCGGTCGCCCGCGCGACGATTGCCGGTAGGTCGCCGACATCACCAGCAGCTTCTGCATGGCTTTTACATTCCAGCCGGATTCCCGGAACTGAACCGCCAGCCAGTCGAGCAATTCGGGATGCGTGGGCAGATTGCCCTGATTACCGAAATTATTGGCCGATTTCACCAGACCGGTCCCGAAGTACGTTTGCCAGTAGCGGTTGACGGTCACCCGGGCCGTCAGCGGGTTGTCGGGATGCAGCAGCCACTTCGCCAGACCGAGCCGGTTTCTTGGGTATTCCTTCGGAAACGGCAACACGCTGGCCGGCACGTCGGGCTGAACCGGGTCGCCGGGCGCATCGTACACACCCCGTTTGAGAATGTGGGTGCGCCGGGGCGTTTTCATGTCTTCCATCACCATGATTTCCGGAATTTCCTCCGCATTCCGGTTTCGCTCCGCCCGCAGTTTCTGCAATTCGTCGCGTTGTTGCTGATAGGTTGTCGAAACCGTGCTGAGATAATAGTCCTTCAGCGGTTCGCCTTTGACAGTGGGCAGGGTTTGGGTCGATTGAACCAGCGCCTGCACTTCCAGAGCCGACAAGGCGCGGTTATACACCACCAGTTCGTCCAGCGCGCCTTTCTTGAAACCGGGGCCGCGCATGTCCGCACCGACCATCAACCCGCTTTGCTTGCCTTTGAACAGAATGTCTTTGTAGAGATTGTCCTTTTCGGTCACCAGCGCGGTTTCTTTTCCATCCACAAACAGCCGAAAACCGTTCGCTTTGCTCGAACCGTCGTAGGTCATCGTCAACTGAATCCACTTTTCTTTCGGCAAAACCTGCTTCCCGATCCGAATAATGCTGTTGTAAGGCCATGTATGCGCCATCAGCAACTCCGGTTTGCCGTCGCGCAGGTTCAGGAAATACCCCCGAAAATTGTACAGAATATCGCCGTTGCCTTTGTGAACGAGAGCCGCCTTGGAAACGTCTTTGGGAATGTTGACCCAGACGCCGATGGAGAACGGTTGCGAGCGATTGAAAATACCGACCTCGCCCAGCGTTAGAATATCGTCGCCGTTGGACTGAAAAGCGTTGCCGCGTTTGCCCGGTACCAACACCGGATCGAGCACCTTGCCGCTGTCTTTCTGGCTAACGGCGTTCAGAAACTTGCCGTTTGCCAGCTTATCGAACGTAAAATGGGCTTGTAATCCTTTCCGAGCATCGAACGGAAGGGCCGATGCGGTTTTGGCCTGCCATTGCTCAAAGGCCGGTTGTTCCTGCTGAACCGTCTGCCGGATCGCGCTTTCCGTCGTCTTGATTTTGGTATCCAGAAACGTCAGCAGGCTGTCGTGTTTCGGCTGGGTCAGCAACATCGTCGGCACCGGCATGGCGTCGTCCCAGGAAATTTGCCCGGCTTCGTCCACGTTGTTGAAAAACGCGAAGAGGCTGTAATAATCTTTCTGCGAAAACGGATCGAACTTGTGGTCGTGGCAACGCGCGCATTCCACCGTCAGGCCCATCAAGGCGGTTCCGACGGTGTTGGCGCGGTCGGCGACGTATTCCACCCGAAACTCTTCGTTGATAATCCCGCCTTCCATGTTCTGGGAGTGGTTGCGGTTGAACGCCGTCGCCAGCCGTTGTTCCCGCGTCGCATTGGGCAGCAAATCGCCTGCCAGTTGCCAGGTCACAAACTGATCGAACCGCTGATTCTGGTTAAACGACTTGATCACCCAGTCGCGCCAGGGCCACATCGGCCGGTAGCGATCGACGGTGTAGCCGTGCGTGTCCGCGTACCGGGACAAATCCAGCCAATCGGCGGCCATTTTCTCCCCGTAATGGGGTGATTTCAGCAACCGATCCACCACTTTTTCGTAGGCATTCGGCGAACGGTCGGCCAGAAAAGCCTGCTGCTCTTCCACCGTGGGCGGCAAACCGGTCAAATCGAGCGTAACCCGGCGCAGCAGATTTTCCCGGTCGGCTTCAGGAGACGGTTTTAAACCCTTCTCCTCCATTTTGTTGAGTGTAAAATAGTCGACCGGATTTTTGGGCCAACGGGCGTCTTTTACGGTTGGCAGTTTCGCCTTTTCCGGTTTGAGCAGTGCCCAGTGCGGTTTGTATTCGGCCCCTTCTTCAATCCATTTCAGGAGCACGGCTTTTTCATACGGAGTCAGAACGCGGTTGGACGACTTGGGAGGCATCATCTCGTCTTCGTCCGTCGTCACCAGCCGGTAATAGACTTCGCTTTCCGACAGATCGCCGGGAACAATGGCGTGTTTTTTATTCTTCGCTTTTTTCAAAGCCGCCATCGCTCCCTCACGGGTCGCCAGTTCCAGACCGCCTTTCTGACTAGCTTTGTCGGGACCGTGGCAGAAAAAACATTTGTCGGACAGAATCGGCTTCACGTGCAGGTTGTAATCCACCTTCTCGGGAAGCTGATCCGCCAACGCTTCAATTTCAGCCGGTTTTTCCACCCCACTACAGCTTTGAATCAGCACACTTCCGGAGAAACACGCCAATCCCGCCATCCACATCCCAATACGGCTCGTCATTTTTAGCTTCATTCTAATCATTGACTCCGAACAGAACTAGTAAGACCATTTTCACTGCAAGTTCGGCTTTTTTATTTTGTGCTATTCCAGTATTATACAAGAATTTACCCACTTTTAGTTCGGATACCCCGGATTCTGTGGTTTCAGGTTGGGGTTGTTCAACATCTCC